>NZ_JAPVBH010000003.1 GCF_026967795.1 Modestobacter sp. VKM Ac-2986 | reverse complement strand
CCCCCCCCCCCCCCCCCCCCCCCCCCCCCCCCCCCCCCCCCCCCCCCCCCCCCCCCCCCCCCCCCCCCCCCCCCCCCACCGCCCCCGCACCACGGCCCCGGTGCGGGCCGTCCGGACGACGTCGCGGCGGTCCGCCGCGACGCCGTCCGGGTGGGTCAGTCCCGGCGGCGCAGTCCGAGGCGGCGCGACGCCGTGACGCCCAGCAGCACCAGCGCCAGCGCGAGGCCGGCCTCGACCTCGCGGGCGCGGCCGCTGGCCCGCAGCACGCCGACCGCGTCGGGCCGGGCCAGCCGGGTGCCCAGCAGCAGCCCGCCGAGCGCGGAGTCGACCCCGGCCCCGACGGTCACGACGTCCTGCGAGGGCGACCGCAGCCGGGCGGTGAGCCCGGCGTCGGCGAGCGCACCGGCGAGCGTGCCGACGTCGGCCCGCCCGGGCCGGGTGCCGGTCCGGGCGGTGGCGGCCGCCCGCAGGCCGAGCACGAAGCCGCGCACGTCGTCGGCGACCACGTCCACGTCACCGCCGCGGGCGGTGACCTGGACGGGGGCGCCGTCCACCTCGATCGACAGGTCGCCGGTCAGCTCGAGGCGGCCCACCTCCGGGGTCATCCCTCGGAGGCGTTCTCGGCGGTGGTGATGCGCAGGGTGCCGTTCAGCTTCCAGGTGGCGCGGGGGGCGTCCGCGCCGGTCTCGCGGGGGACCTCGACGACCATGTCCACGAACTGGTAGTTGATGGCCGCGCCCTTGCCGGTGAGGTAGGACCACATCTCCTTGCCGAGGTCGGCGAAGCTGGTGGTCTCGTGCGACTTGATGTCGCGGGTACCGGTGGCGGCGTCGTTGTTCGTCATGCTCATGGTGTGCTCCTTGGCTCGGATCGAGGGCTCGTGCGCAGGACCCGGCCGGAGGCGGTGTCCCGGACCCCGTGGCTCGCGCCGCGGACTCGATCGCCCCCTACCCGGTTGATCCGCCGCGAACCGGCCGTGCGTGCCCGGCTACCAGCCGCGGCGGCGCCACTCCTCCAGGGCGGGTCGCTCGGCGCCCAGCGTGGTGTCGCTGCCGTGCCCCGGGTAGACCCAGGTCGAGTCGGGCAGGACGTCGAACAGCCGCGCCCGGACGTCGTCGAGCAGGCTGGTGAACCGGGCGGCGTCGCCCTGGGTGTTGCCCACCCCGCCGGGGAAGAGGCTGTCCCCGGTGAAGACGTGCGTACCCGCCGCCTCCCCACCCCGCCAGACCAGCGCGATGCTGCCGGGGGTGTGCCCGCGCAGGTGCACCACCTCGAGCACCTGGTCGCCGACGGCGACGGTGTCCCCGTGCCCGACCGGCCGGGTGACCGGCACCGGCAGGTCGGCGGCGTCGGCGGGGTGGGCGACGGTCTGCGCGCCGGTCGCCGCGACGACCTCGGGCAGCGCGCGGTGGTGGTCCCAGTGCCCGTGGGTGGTGACGACGGTGCGGACGTCGGCGTCGCCGACCAGCGCCAGCAGTGCGGCCGGCTCGGCGGCGGCGTCGACCAGCAGCGACTGCCCGGTCGCGGTGCTGGTGAGCAGGTAGGCGTTGTTGGCCATCTCGCTCACCGCCAGCTTGGTGACGGTGAGGCCGGGCAGCTCGCGCGTCTGCGCCGGCCCACCCACGGTGACGTCCCCGGTGTACTGCGCGCTCATCGTGCTCCGATCGAGAACTGTCGGTGACCCCGGCTAGGTTCACCATCATGGACGCCGGCGCAGGTCCCGCACGCCCGGCCGCCCTGCCCGTGCCGGCCGCCGGTGACGACGGCGTCGTCGGGCTGACGGCCACCGAGCTGGCCGCCCGGGTGCGCTCCGGGGGGCTGTCCGCGGTCGAGGTCGTCCGCGCGCACCTGCGCCACCTGGCCGCCGCCGAGTCCCGGATCGGCGCCTTCCGCGTGGTCCGCGCCGAGGCCGCGCTGGCCGAGGCCGCCGCCGTCGACGCCTCGCCCCGGCGGGCCGAGCTGCCGCTGGCGGGGGTGCCGGTCGCGGTCAAGGACAACGTCGCGGTGGCCGGCGAGGTCACCACCGACGGGGCGCCGGCGCACTCCCCGGCGCCGGCCACCGCCGACCACCCGGTGGTCGCCCGGCTGCGGGCGGCCGGAGCCGTGGTCGTCGGGCTCACCCGGGTCCCCGAGCTGTGCGTCTTCGCCGCCACCGACGGCCGGGGCACCGTCACCCGCAACCCCTGGGACACCGCGCGGTCGCCGGCCGGGTCCTCCGGTGGCAGCGCCGCGGCGGTGGCGGCCGGCGTCGTGCCGCTGGCGCACGGCAACGACGGGATGGGGTCGCTGCGGCTGCCCGCCGCGGCCTGCGGCCTGGTCACCCTCAAGCCCGGCGCCGGCGTCGTGCCCGCGGGCATCGGCGCCGACAGCTGGTCGGGCATGGCCGAGAACGGGGTGCTCGCCACCACCGTCGCCGACCTCGCCCTCGGGCTGGCCGTGCTGGCCGGTGTCGACCCGGAGCCGCCGGTCGGGCCGGGCGGCCCGCTGCGGGTGGCGGTGTCCACCCGGTCGCCGGTGCCCGGGGTCCGGCTGGACCAAGCCGGGCGGGCCGCGGTGGACGCGGTCGCCGCCGAGCTGCGTGCGGCCGGGCACACGGTCGTCCACCGCGACCCGGTGGTCACCCCGGTGGACGCACTGGGCACCGTGGCCCGCTGGCTGGCCGGGGCCGACGCCGACGCCGAGGCGCTGGGGCTCGACCGGCGGGCGCTGGAGCGGCGGAACCGCGTGCACACCCGGCTGGGCAGCTGGGTCCGCCGGGCCGGGCTCGACCGCCCGCAGCCGGCCCTGCGGGCCCGGGCGACCGCCTTCTTCAGCGACGTCGACGTGCTGCTCACCCCGGTCACCTCGGGTCCGCCGCTGCCCGCCCGGCCGTGGCACGAACGCGGCTGGCTGGCCAACGCCGCTGCCAACGCACGCTGGGCGCCCTGGACGGCGACGTGGAACGGGGCCGGGTTCCCGGCGCTGGTGCTGCCCGCCGGGCCGGGCCGGGCGGGGCTGCCCACCTCGGTCCAGCTGGTCGGACCGCCAGGTGCCGAGACGCGTCTACTCTGGCTGGCCGGGGAGCTGGAGCGCCGGTCGCCCTGGCGCCGGTACGCCCCGGTCCTCGACCCACGACCGGCCCCCGACTGACCGGTCCCTGCGCCGGGACCGCTGCTTGTGGCGGGTGACACCCGGCCGACACCGGCCGCGGGGAAGCCCGTCCCCGGGGGCGCCGTTCACCTCGGTGACGGACGCAGGGGTCCTCCGCACAGCACCACCGGCGCGGGCCCCCGCCGGCCCCCGAGCCCACGCACCACCGGCCCCGGCCTCCTGCACCACCGGCCTCCGGCCCTCCGCACGACCTGGTCCCCGCCCCCGGGCGGGCCGGCCAGCACCGGACCACTGCGACCGACAGGGATCACATGGACAGGCTCGTCGTCCGCGGCGCCCGCGAGCACAACCTCAAGGACGTCCACCTCGACCTGCCCCGCGACGCGATGATCGTGTTCACGGGGCTCTCCGGATCGGGCAAGTCGAGCCTCGCGTTCGACACGATCTTCGCCGAGGGGCAGCGCCGCTACGTCGAGTCGCTGTCGGCCTACGCCCGGCAGTTCCTCGGCCAGATGGACAAGCCCGACGTCGACTTCATCGAGGGCCTGTCGCCGGCCGTCTCGATCGACCAGAAGTCCACCAACCGCAACCCGCGGTCGACCGTCGGCACCATCACCGAGGTCTACGACTACCTGCGCCTGCTCTACGCCCGCGCGGGCCAGCCGCACTGCCCCAACTGCGGCAAGCCGATCTCCCGGCAGACCCCGCAGCAGATCGTCGACCAGGTCCTGGCCATGGAGGAGGGCACCCGCTTCCAGGTGCTCGCCCCGGTCGTGCGGGCCCGCAAGGGCGAGTACGTCGACCTGTTCAGCTCGCTGCAGACCCAGGGCTTCTCCCGTGTCCGCGTCGACGGCACGATCCACCCGCTGACCGAGCCGCCGAAGCTCAAGAAGCAGGAGAAGCACACGATCGAGGTGATCGTCGACCGGCTCACGGTCAAGGAGAGCGCCAAGCGGCGGCTCACCGACTCCGTCGAGACCGCCCTCGGTCTGGCCGGGGGCCTGGTCGTGCTGGACTTCGTCGACCTCCCCGAGGGCGACACCGAGCGCGAGCGCACCTTCTCCGAGCACCTGGCCTGCATCGACGACGGGCTGTCCTTCGAGGCGCTCGAGCCCCGCTCGTTCTCCTTCAACTCGCCCTTCGGCGCGTGCCCGGAGTGCACCGGCATCGGCACCCGCAAGGAGGTCGACCCCGACCTCGTCGTCCCGGACCCGGGCAAGAGCCTGGCCGAGGGCGCGATCGCCCCGTGGGCCGGGTCGATGAGCAACGAGTACTTCCAGCGGCTGCTCGGCGGGCTGGCCGACGCGAACGGCTTCTCGATGAACACCCCGTGGGAGCAGCTGCCCGCGAAGGTGCAGAAGTCGGTGCTGCACGGGTCCTCGGACCAGGTGCACGTGAAGTACAAGAACCGGTACGGCCGTGAGCGCAGCTACTACGCCGCCTTCGAGGGCGTGCTGCCCTTCCTCGAGCGCCGCCACGAGGACACCGACAGCGAGACCATGAAGGACAAGTACGAGGGCTACATGCGCGACGTGCCCTGCCCCGTCTGCCACGGCACCCGGCTCAAGCCGGAGATCCTCGCCGTCAAGATGATGGGCCGGTCGATCGCCGAGGTCACCGGGCTGTCCATCGGCGAGGCCTCCGAGTGGCTCAACGCCCTGGAGCTCGGGGAGCGCGAGCGGGCCATCGCCGTCCAGGTGCTCCGGGAGATCCAGGCGCGGCTGTCCTTCCTGGTCTCCGTCGGGCTGGACTACCTGTCCCTGGACCGTCCGGCCGCGACGCTGGCCGGTGGCGAGGCGCAGCGCATCCGGCTGGCCACCCAGATCGGCTCCGGGCTGGTCGGCGTCCTCTACGTGCTCGACGAGCCGTCGATCGGGCTGCACCAGCGCGACAACGTCCGGCTGATCGAGACGCTGATCCGGCTGCGCGACATGGGCAACACGCTGATCGTCGTCGAGCACGACGAGGACACCATCAAGCAGGCCGACTGGGTCGTCGACATCGGTCCCGGTGCCGGTGAGCACGGTGGCGAGGTCGTGGTCAGCGGCACGTACGAGGACCTCCTCGCCAGCGAGCGGTCGATCACCGGCCAGTACCTGTCCGGCCGCCGGGAGATCACCATCCCGAAGATCCGCCGCGAGCGGACCCCGGGCCGCGAGCTGGTGGTCAAGGGGGCGCGGGAGAACACCCTGCGCGGGATCGACGTGGCGTTCCCGCTGGGCATGCTCGTCGCCGTCACCGGCGTCTCGGGCTCGGGCAAGTCCAGCCTGGTCAACGACATCCTCTACACGACCCTGGCCAACGAGCTGAACCGCGCGCGCATGGTCCCCGGCCGGCACCGCACCATCACCGGCCTGGACCAGCTGGACAAGGTCGTCGGCGTCGACCAGTCGCCGATCGGCCGCACCCCGCGGTCCAACCCGGCCACCTACACCGGGGTCTGGGACCACGTCCGCAAGCTGTTCGCCAGCACGTCGGAGGCCAAGGTCCGCGGCTACCAGCCCGGCCGGTTCTCCTTCAACGTCAAGGGCGGCCGCTGCGAGGCCTGCTCCGGTGACGGCACGCTGAAGATCGAGATGAACTTCCTGCCCGACGTCTACGTGCCGTGCGAGGTGTGCAAGGGCGCCCGGTTCAACCGGGAGACCCTCGAGGTGCACTACAAGGGCAAGACGGTCGCCGAGGTGCTCAACATGCCGATCGAGGAGGCCGCGGACTTCTTCGCCGCGATCCCCGCGATCGCCCGGTACATGCGCACCCTCACCGACGTCGGGCTCGGTTACGTGCGGCTCGGCCAGCCGGCCACCACGCTGTCCGGTGGTGAGGCGCAGCGGGTCAAGCTGGCCAGCGAGCTGCAGAAGCGCTCCAACGGCCGCACGATCTACGTGCTCGACGAACCGACCACCGGTCTGCACTTCGAGGACATCAACAAGCTGCTGCAGGTGATCCAGGGCCTGGTCGACAAGGGCAACTCGGTCATCGTCATCGAGCACAACCTCGACGTGATCAAGAGCGCCGACTGGCTCATCGACATGGGCCCCGAGGGCGGGTTCCGCGGCGGCCAGGTCGTCGCCGAGGGCACGCCGGAGTTCGTCGCCACGGTGCCGGAGAGCCACACCGGCCGGTTCCTCGCCGACATCCTCGACCCCGCCGCGGTCGCCGCAGCGGCCGAGGGCGGCAAGAAGCGGGCCCGCAGGAGGCCGCAGCTCGCCTCGGTGTCGGCCGGCGACCAGGCCAGCTGACCGCGGCACCCCGCTCCGACGGCCCGCCGGTCGCGTCCCCGCCCGGGGGTGCGGCCGGCGGGCCGTCGGCGTCCCCCAGGTGGTCCGGCGCAGGTCAGGGGGCCGCCGGGCGGGGGAGGAGCGGACGGGACCGGCCGGCGCGGCGGACTGTCGGTGCGCCGACCTAATCTGGACCCATGCCCGACCCGTCCACGTACCGCCCAGCGGTCGGCAGCATCCCCGAGGACCCGGGGGTCTACAAGTTTCGCGACCCGGCCGGCCGGGTCATCTACGTCGGCAAGGCCAAGAGCCTCCGGCAGCGGCTGAACAGCTACTTCGCCGACGTCTACGGCTTGCACCCGCGCACCCGGCAGATGGTCACCACCGCCGCCAGCGTCGAGTGGACCGTCGTCGGCACCGAGGTCGAGGCGCTCCAGCTCGAGTACAACTGGATCAAGGAGTTCGACCCGCGGTTCAACGTCCGCTACCGCGACGACAAGAGCTACCCGAGCCTGGCCGTGACGCTGAACGAGGAGTTCCCGCGGCTGCAGGTGATGCGCGGGCCCAAGCGCAAGGGCGTCCGCTACTTCGGCCCCTACGCGCACGCCTGGGCCATCCGGGAGACCCTCGACACCCTGACCCGGGTGTTCCCCGCCCGCACCTGCTCCAACGGCGTGTTCAAGCGGGCCGCCCAGATCGGCCGGCCCTGCCTGCTGGGCTACATCGGCAAGTGCGCGGCCCCCTGCGTCGGCCGGGTCAGCGCCGAGGAGCACCGTGACATCGTCGACGACTTCTGCGACTTCATGGGCGGCCGCACCGAGCAGATGACGCGGAAGCTCGAGCGTCAGATGGCCGAGGCCGCCGAGGCGATGGAGTACGAGAAGGCCGCCCGGCTGCGCGACGACCTGGGCGCGCTGCGCCGGGCGATGGAGAAGCAGGCCGTCGTCCTCGGTGACGGCACCGACGCCGACGTCGTCGCCTTCGCCCAGGACGAGCTGGAGGCCGCCGTCCAGGTCTTCCACGTCCGCGGCGGCCGGGTCCGCGGCCAGCGCGGCTGGATCATCGACAAGGTCGAGGACGTCACCACCGGCCAGCTCGTCGAGCAGTTCCTGCTCCAGGTCTACGGCGGGGTCGACGAGCAGACCGGCACCGGCGAGGTCGGCGAGTCCGTGCCCCGCGAGGTGCTGGTCCCCGAGCTCCCCGACGACGCCGACGTCTACACCGAGCTGCTCAGCGAGCTGCGCGGTTCCCAGGTGTCGCTACGGGTGCCGCAGCGCGGTGACAAGCGCAGCCTGATGGAGACCGTCGAGCGCAACGCCAAGGAGTCCTTCGCCCGGCACCGGGTCAAGCGGGCCAGCGACCTCACCGCGCGCTCGCTGGCGCTGTCGGAGATCCAGGAGGCCCTCGACCTCCCCGACGCCCCGCTGCGGATCGAGTGCATCGACATCTCGCACGTCCAGGGCACCAACGTGGTGGCCAGCATGGTCGTGTTCGAGGACGGCATGGCCAAGAAGGCCGACTACCGCCGGTTCGCCGTCGCCGCCGGCACCGACGACACGGCGGCCATGGCCGAGGTGGTGCGCCGCCGGTTCGCACGGCACCTCAAGGACGAGGCCGACCGGCGCGACGAGCAGGGCGTCGCCGCCGAGGAGGGCCGGCCGCGCCGGTTCGCCTACCCGCCGAACCTGCTGGTCGTCGACGGCGGTGCCCCGCAGGTGGCCGCGGCCAGCCGCTCGCTGGCCGAGCTGGGCGTCGTCGACATCGCCGTCTGCGGCCTGGCCAAGCGGATGGAGGAGGTGTGGCTGCCCGACGACCCCGACCCGGTCATCCTGCCGCGCACCTCCGAGGCGCTGTACCTGCTGCAGCGGGTCCGCGACGAGGCGCACCGGTTCGCCATCACCTACCACCGGCAGAAGCGATCCAGCACCATGTTGGTCTCGCTCCTGGACGACGTCCCGGGGCTCGGCGACACCCGGCGGAAGGCCCTGATGAAGCAGTTCGGATCCCTCAAGCGGCTGCGTGCCGCGACCGTCGAGGAGCTCACCGCGGTGCCCGGCATCGGCCGGCGCACGGCGGAGGCGGTCCTCGCGGCCGTGGCCGAGCCGACCGCGCCGGGGTCGGCGGCCGACCGGGCACCCGACGTGGTCGCCGAGGACGCCGTCGAGCTGGAGGAGGCCCCCGTGGGCGTCGCGCCCGCCGGCGCCGTGCAGGGCGCTGCCGCCGGCGACACCGCCGAGGTCGGCCGGGTCCGCCCGTCCGCCGGGAGCAGCACGTGACCGCCGGCGAGCACGACGACCGGCCGGTCGAGGACGTGCCGGCCCACGACGGGCCGGTCGAGGACGTGCCGGTCCACGACGGACCGGTCGAGGGCGTGCCCGGCGACGCCGCGCCGTCGGCCGACCCGGCGAGCACCGAGCTGGCGCCGCTGGACGTCGTGGTCGTCACCGGCCTGTCCGGCGCCGGCAAGAACACCGCCGGGCGGGTGCTGGAGGACCTCGGCTTCTTCGTCGTCGACAACCTCCCGCCGGCGCTGCTGCAGCCGATGGTCGAGCTGGGTGCCCGCGGTGACCTCCGCCGCTTCGCCGCCGTCGTCGACGTCCGCAGCCGGGCCTTCTCCAGCGACCTGCAGGAGTCCATCCGGCTGCTCGCCGAGGCCGGCCACCGGCCCCGGGTGGTCTACGTGCACGCCCGCAACGAGGTCCTCATCCGGCGTTACGAGTCCAACCGGCGCGAGCACCCGCTGCAGGGCAGCGGCCGGCTGGCCGACGGCATCGAGGCCGAGCGCGAGCTGCTCACCGGGATCGCCGGCGAGGCCGACCTGTGGGTCGACACCAGCGACCTCAACGTCCACCAGCTGCGGGCCACCCTGGAGTCGGCGTTCGTCGTGCACGGGGCCGCCCCCGAGGTGACCGCGACGGTGCTCAGCTTCGGCTTCAAGTACGGGCTGCCGCTGGACGCCGACCTCGTCGTCGACGCCCGGTTCCTGCCCAACCCGCACTGGATCCCCGAGCTGCGCCCGATGACCGGCCGGGACGCCGAGGTGCGCGACTACGTGCTGGGCCAGGAGCACGCCGGGGAGTTCCTCGACGAGTACATGAAGGTGCTCGCCCTGCTGCTGCCCGGCTACCGGCGCGAGGGCAAGCGCTACCTGACCCTCGCCGTGGGCTGCACCGGCGGCAAGCACCGCAGCGTCGCGATCGCCGAGGAGTTCGCCCGCCGGCTGTCCACCGAGGGCGTCGCCGCCTCGGCCCGCCACCGCGACCTGGGGCGCGAGTGAGCGACGCCGACCGGCCGGTGCGGATCGCCGCCCCGCCGCCGGTCCCGGCCGCCCGGCCCGCCCGTGCGCCGCTGGGCCCCGACGGCCCGCGGGTCGTCGCGCTCGGCGGCGGGCACGGGCTGGCCGCCTCGCTCGCCGCGTGGCGGCTGCTCACCAGCACGCTGACCGCCGTGGTGACCGTGGCCGACGACGGCGGCAGCTCCGGCCGCATCCGCCGCGAGCTGCCGGTGCTCCCGCCCGGTGACCTGCGGATGGCGCTCGCCGCGCTGGCCGGCGACGAGCCGCGCACCCAGGAGATGGCCGCCCTGCTGCAGCACCGGATCGGCGGGGAGGGCGCGCTCGCCGGCCACCCCGTCGGCAACCTCATGCTCACCGGCTGGACCGAGCTGCACCAGGGCGACACCGTGCGGGCCCTGCGTTCGCTGGGGGACCTGCTGGGCTCCGTGGGCCGGGTGCTGCCCATGGCCGACGTCCCGCTCGACCTGGTGGCCACCGTGGCCAGCGTCGACCCCGACGACCCGCGGGAGACCCGGCGCATCCGCGGGCAGGTGGCGATCGCCTCGACCCCGGGCCGGGTGCGCGACATCCACGTCTCCCCGGCCGACCCCCCGGTGCACCCCGACGTGCTCACCGCGATCGCCGAGGCCGACGTGATCACCCTCGGGCCGGGCTCCTGGTACACCTCCGTGCTGCCGCACCTGCTGGTGCCGCGGCTGCGGGCGGCGCTGGCCGCCAGCCCGGCCCGCGTGGTCGTCGTCCTGAACCTGGAGCCGCAGCCGGGGGAGACGGACGGGTTCTCCCCACAGGAGCACCTGAGGGTCCTGCTGGGGCACCTCGGGGGCGTGTCGTTGCACACTGTCATCGCCGATGCGGCTGCGGTTGTTGACCGGCGTGGTCTGCTGTCTGCTGTGCAAGGGTGCGGTGCGGAGCTGGTCCTGGCTCCGGTGGCTGCATCCGACGACGCGGCTCAGCACGATCCGCACCGGCTCGCTGCCGCACTGGCCTCCGTGGTCGGTGCCCGGTGACCGCCGGGGGAGTGGCCGCACACCGGGACGACCGGTGCACCGGCCGGCACACAGGGGGAAGGGAACACCGCTCATGGCGATGACTGCGATGGTGAAGGACGAGCTCTCCCGCGTGGAGTGCACGAAGACCTCCGAGCGCAAGGCCGAGGTGACGGCGCTGCTGCGCTTCTCCGGCGGCCTGCACATCGTGGGTGGCCGCGTGGTCATCGAGGCCGAGCTCGACACCGGCTCGGTGGCCCGGCGGCTGCGCCGCGACATCAGCGAGGTCTACGGCTACACCAGCGGCGTCAGCGTGCTCGCCGGCGGCAACATCCGCCGCGGCGTGCGCTACCTGGTCCGGATCGCCAAGCACGGCGAGGGCCTGGCCCGACAGACCGGCCTGGTCGACCAGCGCGGACGCCCGGTGCGCGGGCTGCCGCCGTCGGTGGTCTCCGGCGGCATCGGCGACGCCGAGGCCGCCTGGCGCGGGGCCTTCCTGGCGCACGGGTCGCTGACCGAGCCGGGGCGCTCGTCGTCCCTGGAGGTCACCTGCCCCGGGCCCGAGGCGGCGATGGCCCTGGTGGGCGCCGCCCGCCGGCTCGGCATCGCGGCCAAGGCCCGTGAGGTGCGCGGCACCGACCGGGTCGTCGTCCGCGACGGCGACGCGATCAGCGCCCTGCTCACCCGGATGGGCGCCCACGACGCCGTCCTGGCCTGGGAGGAACGGCGGATGCGCCGGGAGGTCCGGGCCACCGCCAACCGGCTGGCCAACTTCGACGACGCCAACCTGCGCCGCTCGGCGCGGGCCGCGGTCGCCGCCAGCGCCCGGGTGGAGCGCGCCCTGGAGATCCTGGCCGACGAGGCCCCCGAGCACCTGCTGGTCGCCGGCCGGCTGCGGCTGGAGTTCGGGCAGGCCTCGCTGGAGGAGCTCGGCCAGCGCGCCGACCCGCCGATGACCAAGGACGCCGTCGCCGGGCGCATACGGCGGCTGCTGGCGATGGCCGACAAGCGCGCCAAGGACCTCGGCATCCCGGACACGGAGTCCGTCGTCACCGACGACATGCTCGCCCAGTAGAAGGACCCCGCTGCCCCCCACGCTTCGCGAGCTCAGCGCGGGCCCCTCCAGTGGGGCCGCTCCAGCACGTCACCAGACGTCCGCGACGTCTCCCCGGGCGGACCGGGGAGACGTCGCGGACGTCTTCGTGGGGTCCGGTGAGCTGCCGGACCGCCCGGTCGGCGGACCGACGGCGGCCCGTTAGGCTGCCTGCGCAATGTGGCCGCGCACACGGTGCGGCCGACGGTTCCGCTGGGCCGACCGGCCCGGCTGGGCGACGAGGTCTGGGAGGCCGCAGTGACGGTACGGGTCGGGATCAACGGGTTCGGCAGGATCGGCCGCAACTTCTACCGCGCGGTCGCGGCGAGCGGTGCGGACGTCGAGGTCGTGGCGGTCAACGACCTGACCACGCCCGAGACGCTGGCCCACCTGCTCAAGTACGACAGCATCCTGGGCAAGCTCCCCGAGGACGTCTCGGTCACCGGTGACGGCATCAAGGTCGGCGAGAAGACCGTCAAGGTGCTCGCCGAGCGCGACCCGGCCAACCTGCCCTGGGGCGAGCTGGGCGTGGACATCGTCGTGGAGTCCACCGGCTTCTTCACCAAGGCCGAGGACGCCCGCAAGCACGTCGACGCCGGTGGCGCCAAGAAGGTCATCATCTCCGCGCCGGCCACCGGTGACGACCTGACGATCGTCATGGGCGTCAACCACGAGTCCTACGACGGCTCGCAGACGATCATCAGCAACGCGTCCTGCACCACCAACTGCCTGGCGCCGCTGGCCAAGGTCCTCAACGACGCGTTCGGCATCGAGCGTGGCCTGATGACCACGATCCACGCCTACACCGCCGACCAGAACCTGCAGGACGGCCCGCACAAGGACCTCCGCCGCGCCCGCGCCGCCGCGCTGAACATCGTCCCCACCAGCACCGGTGCGGCCAAGGCCATCGGCCTGGTCCTCCCCGAGCTCAAGGGCAAGCTCGACGGCTACGCGCTCCGCGTCCCGGTCCCGACCGGCTCGGCCACCGACCTCACCGTCACCGTGGGCCGCGACGTCACCGTCGAGGAGGTCAACGAGGCCTACAAGGCGGCTGCCGCCGGCCCGCTGGCGCCCTACCTGGTCTACACCGACGCGCCGATCGTCTCCTCCGACATCGTCACCGACCCGGCGTCGTGCATCTTCGACTCCGGCCTGACCAAGGTCTTCGGCAACCAGGTCAAGGTCGTCGGCTGGTACGACAACGAGTGGGGCTACTCCAACCGCCTGGTCGACTCGGTCGTCCTGGTCGGGTCGAAGCTCTCCTGATGCGATCCGTCGACGAGCTCATCGCCGACGGGGTCTCGGGTCGGCGCGTGCTGCTGCGCGCCGACCTGAACGTCCCGCTGGACAAGAAGACCGGCGCGATCACCGACGACGGCCGGATCCGCGCCAGCCTGCCCACGCTGCAGGCCCTGCAGGCCGCCGGTGCACGCGTCGTCGTGGCCGCCCACCTGGGCCGCCCCAAGGGCGCCCCTGACCCGCAGTTCTCCCTCGCCCCGGTCGCCGCCCGGCTGGGCGAGATGCTCGGGGCCCCGGTGACCCTGGCCGGCGACGTCGCCGGCACCGACGCCACCGCGAAGGTGGCCGGGCTCGCCGACGGCGACGTGCTGATGCTGGAGAACGTCCGCTTCGAGGCCGCCGAGACCTCCAAGGACGACGCCGTCCGCGGTGAGCTGGCCGACCGGCTGGCCGCCCTGGCCGACCTCTACGTCGACGACGCGTTCGGCGCCGTGCACCGCAAGCACGCCTCGGTGTACGACGTCGCGCTGCGGCTGCCGCACGCGGCGGGCCGGCTGGTCGCCCGGGAGCTCGACGTGCTCACCCGGCTGACCGAGAGCCCCGAGCGCCCCTACGTGGTCGTGCTCGGCGGCTCGAAGGTCAGCGACAAGCTCGGTGTCATCGAGGCGCTGCTGCCCCGGGTCGACAAGCTCCTGATCGGCGGCGGGATGACCTACACCTTCCTGGCCGCCCAGGGCCTGGAGGTCGGGAAGTCGCTGCTGGAGGCCGACCAGGTCGACACCTGCCGCCGGCTGCTGGCCGAGGCCGGTGACCGGATCGTGCTGCCGGTGGACCTGGTCAGCGCCACCGAGTTCAGCGCCGAGGCCACGACGCGGGTCGTGCCCTTCGACGCGATCCCGGCCGACGAGGAGTGCCTGGACATCGGGCCGCGCAGCATCGAGCTGTTCACCGAGCAGCTCGCCGGTGCCCGCACCGTGTTCTGGAACGGCCCGGTCGGCGTCTTCGAGCTGGCCCCCTTCCAGGCCGGCACCCGGGGCGTCGCGCAGGCCGTGGCCGCCGTCGACGGGCTGTCGGTGGTCGGTGGCGGTGACTCGGCCGCGTCCGTGCGCACGCTCGGGCTCGACGAGGCCGCCTACGGGCACATCAGCACCGGTGGCGGGGCTTCGCTCGAGTTCCTCGAGGGCCGGGAGCTCCCCGGCCTCGCGGTCCTGGCCGACTGAGGCCGCCGACGATGGCACGCACCAAGGCGACCCCGGTCCGGGAGGGCCGGCGCCCGCTGATCGCCGGCAACTGGAAGATGAACCTCACGCACCTCGAGGCGATCGGGCTGGTGCAGAAGCTGGCCTTCTCGCTCACCGACCCGCAGCTCGAGGCGGCCGAGGTCGTCGTCGTCCCGCCGTTCACCGCGCTGCGCAGCGTGCAGACGCTGGTGGCCGGCGACAAGCTGGAGATCGGCTACGGCGCACAGGACCTCTCGGCACAGGACGGCGGCGCCTACACCGGTGACGTCAGCGGGGCGATGCTCGCCGCGCTGGCCTGCCGGTACGTCCTGGTCGGCCACTCCGAGCGGCGCACGCTGCACGGTGAGGACGACGCGGTCGTCGCCGCCAAGGTCCAGGCAGCACTGCGGCACGGGCTGGTGCCCCTGCTGTGCGTGGGCGAGGGGCTCGACGTCCGGCGGGAGGGTGCGCAGGTGTCGCACTGCACCGCCCAGCTCGACCGGGCGCTGGACGGCCTCACCGCCGACCAGCTCCAGCAGCTGGTCATCGCCTACGAGCCGGTCTGGGCCATCGGCACCGGCGAGGTCGCGACCCCCGATGATGCGCAGGAGGTCTGTGGGGCGCTGCGGGCACGGCTCGCCGAGAGCCACGGCCCGGAGCTGGCCGCTGCCGTCCGTATCCTCTACGGGGGTTCGGTGAAGGCCGACAACACGGCCGGGATCCTCGCCGGTCCGGACGTCGACGGCGCGCTCGTCGGCGGGGCCAGCCTGGACGCCGACCAGTTCGCGCAGATCTGTCGAACCGCCGCCGAGGTCAGCTGACCCCTGCCGGCACCGACCGGGTGGAGCAGCAGCCACGTTGACGTACAGCACCGGACGACGGCCGATCGGCCGCACCTCTCCCGCGGGGGTGCGACGGTCGGCCGTCGTGCTGTCCGTCGTCGCGGCCCTGGCGGTGCTCACCGGGTGCAGCGGCAGCAACACCGGCGTCGCCGCGGTGCCCACCCAGGCCGGTGACCCCGGCAGCGGCGTGACCGGCGTCCGGGCGCCGTCCGACGTCCCCGGGGGCACCCTGCGGGTGGTCGCCGGCCAGGTCGACAGCCTCGACCCGCAGCGCTCCTACGCCACCGGCGTCTGGAACCTGATGCGGCTCTACACCCGCACCCTGGTCACCTACTCCTCGGCACCGGGCCGGACGGACGAGCTCGTGCCCGACCTGGCCACCGACCTGGGCACCACGCCCGACGGTGGCCGCACCTGGACCTTCACCCTCCGCGAGGGCGTCCGGTTCGAGACCGGCCGGCCGATCACCTCCCGCGACGTCAAGTACGGCATCGAGCGGTCCTTCGCCTCCGAGGTCGTCGTCGGCGGGCCCACCTACGTCGTCGACCTGCTCGACGACGAGGCCGACCCCTACCCGGGGCCCTACCAGGACGAGACGGCCGACCGGCTGGGGCTGCGGTCGGTCACCACCCCCGACGACCGCACGATCGTGTTCACCCTGACCACCCCGACGCCGGACTTCCCGTTCGTGATGGCGCTGCCCTCCAGCAGCCCGGTGCCGGCCGAGAACGACACCGGCGGGGCCTACGGCGACGACCCGATCAGCTCCGGGCCGTACATGATCACCTCGGTGGACGCCCAGACCGGCATCGCCCTGGAGCGCAACCCGCAGTGGGACCCGGCCACCGACGACGTCCGGACGGCGCTGCCCGACGCGGTGCTGGTGCGCACCGGGCTGTCCGGCGTGGCCCGCGACCAGGCGCTCCTCGCCGGCTCCGCCGACCTCGACCTGTCCGGCACCGGGGTGCAGCAGGCCACCACCAGCCGGCTCGCCGACGACGCACTGGCCGGGCGGATCGACGACCTGACCACCGGGGCGGTCCGGCTCCTGGCGCTGCCGACGTCGGTGTCGCCCATGGAGAACCGCGACTGCCGCGCCGCGGTGGCCGCCGTCGTCGACCGCGGTGCGGTCCAGGAGGCGCTGCAGGGCCCGGGCAACGCCGAGCGCACCTCGGTGCTGTGGCCGCGGGCGGTGGCCGACGGCCCGGCCGAGGGCGACCCGCAGCCCGACGCCGCCGCGGCCCGCGCGGCCTTGACCGCCTGCGGGCGGCCCGAGGGCTTCGAGACCGTGCTGGCCGTGCCCGACGTGCCCGCCAGCGTCCAGGTCGCCGAGGTGCTGGCCACCGAGCTCGCCGAGGTCGACATCACCGCCGAGGTGCGGCCGCTGGACCCGAGCACCTACTACTCCGACATCAGCAACCCCGACACGGTCACCGCCGCCGGGTACGGCCTGGTGCTGGCCACCTGGACCGCCGACTTCCCGACCGCCGCCTCGTTCCTGGTGCCGCTGGTCGACGGCCGGTCCATCCGGGGACTGGGCAACACCAACTACGCCCGGCTCGACGACCCCGGCGTCAACGGCCTCGTCGACGCCGCCCGGGCGGCCACCGACCCGGTCGTCGCCGTCGACGCATGGCGGCAGGTGGCCGACGCGGTGCGGCAGACCGCGGCCTACGTGCCGCTGGCCGAGACCCGGGTTCAGCTGCTCGCCGGGCAGCGGCTGCGCAACGGCGTGGTCATGCAGCCCTACGGCAGCTACGACGTCGCCACCGCCGGCATCGGCTGACCCCGCCCTGCGGCGGGTCGGCCGGACCGGCCGCGCCGTCCGTTAGGCTGGTCCGCTGAGAGCCCCGGACCACGTGGGTGGAACCTCACCCGCCGGCGTGGGCAGAGGACAGGAGACGGACGACGATGGAACTGTTCCTCAACGTGCTGCTGGCGCTGACCAGCGTCCTGCTGATCGTGCTCATCCTGCTGCACCGCGGCAAGGGCGGTGGGCTGTCCTCGATGTTCGGTGGCGCCGTCTCCTCGCAGCTGTCCGGCAGCTCCGTGGTCGAGAAGAACCTCAACCGGCTGACCGTGTTCGCCGGCCTGCTGTGGACGATCTGCATCGTCGGCCTCGGGATCCTGATCAAGGCCTGACGAAGGACCCCCTCGCGCCCCACCACTCGCTCCGCTCGCGGCGGGACCCTGCGAGGGGGCCGGAACGGCGCTGCCCCCGTCGATCGGTCGCCATCGCGGACGGTCTGGTCCCGGTACCGGGGGAGGCCGGATCGTGACCTGCGGCGCCCTCCCAGGCCCTAGACTGCGCGCGCGGTGATCACTCAGTCACCGCGACGTGGCGACGATCAGGGGGGCCGCTCGTGGCTGGAGGGAACGCGATCCGGGGGAGCCGGGTCGGTGCAGGGCCGATGGGTGAGGTCGAACGGGGCGAGACGGCACCTCGCACCCGGGTCGGCTATTGGTGTGCGAACGGACACGAGTCGCGGATCGCCTTCGCGGCCGACATCGAGGTGCCGGACTGCTGGGACTGCCCGCGCTGCGGGCTGCCGGCCGGCACCGACCAGCAGAACCCGCCGCCCGCACCGCGGACGGAGCCGTACAAGACGCACCTGGCCTACGTGCGGGAGCGCCGCTCCGACGAGGACGGTGACGCCCTCCTCCAGGAGGCGCTGACCCGGCTGCGGGCCCGCCGGGGCGCCTGACGAAGGACCCCGTCCTCCTCGTCCCTCGCGAGCTCGGGGCGAGCCTCTGGACGGAGCCGGGACGACACCGGCCCGGTCACCCCATGAGCAGCTGGGGTGACCGGGCCGGTGTCGTCGTGGGGCGGGTCAGCCCCGGGGGAGCCGGCTCGCCGCCGCCTCGTCGAGCAGCCAGCGGGTGGCCTGCCGGCCGCGGGCACCGGCGGCCGGGAGGTCGACCGGCTCGGCGCCGCCCAGGGCCCGGGCCACGGCCTCGGCCTTGCCCTCGCCGCTGACCAGCAGCCAGACCTCCTCGGCCGCGGTGATCGCCGAGAAGCCGAGGCTCACCCGGGTCGGCGGCGGCTTCAGGCAGTCCCGCACCGCCACGACCGGGCGCTCGTCGGTGGCGGCGGGGGAGTCGGGGAAGATCGAGGCCACGTGGCCCTCGGGCCCCATCCCCAGCAACAGCACGTCGATCCGCGGCACGGCACCGCCGTCCTCGGCGACGGCCGCGAGCTGCTCGGCGTACCAGGCCGCCGCCTCCTCCGGTGAGTCGTAGCCGGCGTCGGAGGAGGGCATCGGGTGCACCTTCTCGGGGTCGACCGTGACGTGGTCCAGCAGCGCCTGCTGGGCACCGAGCTCGTTGCGGTCCGGGTGGTCGACGGGCACCCAGCGCTCGTCGCCCCACCAGACGTGCACGGCGGTCCAGTCGACGACCTCCCGCTCGGGCTCGGCGGCCAGCGCGGCGACCCGCTGCAGCACGGCGGTGCCGATCCCGCCGCCGGTGAGCACCACCGACGCCGTCCCGTGCACCGCCTGGGCGGCGGCCAGCCGCGCGACCAGCGCGGAGGCCACCGAGCGGGCGAGGGTGTCGGCGTCGGGCTCGACGACCACGTCGGGGGTGGGCAGGCCGGCGTCGGCCAGCGCCTCGTCGACCTGGTCGCCGGGGGACTCCTGGCTCATCGCTTCCTCCCCTTCGTGCTGACCGCGGCGTCCGCGGCCGGTGCGTCGGCGTCCTGGACCACGGCCTGCTCGTCGGAGTCGTCGGCCGGGTCGTCGTGCTCGCCGCTCTGGGCGACGTCGTCGGACCCCTCCGAGGACGGCGGGACGGTCGGCAGCGGCGCGGCCGCACCGGTCGGCTCGGCACCGGCCGGCTTGCCCGGGGTCTGGCCCATCGGCGGCTTGGCCCGCATCGGGTCGAACCAGACGTGCTCGCGCAGCGCGGGGCGGTCGGACAGGCCGGTCTCGCCGGTCACCACCTCCAGCGCCTCGCTGAACGGCTCGTCCTGGTCCAGCCGGCGCAGCTCCTCGCCGATGAGCTCACCGAGCGAGCGGTCCGGCAGCGCGACCGTGGCCTCGGGCCGGTTCGGCTGCTGGATCACCGCACCACCCTTGCGGTCGTCCTGCAGGCGGACCTCCTCGTCCTGGTCCAGCCGCAGGGTCACCGAGTCGATGCCGGCCGGTCCGGGCACGCGGGTGCTCGGGACGACGCGGATCTCGCAGTCGCACCGGGAGGACAGCCAGCCGGCGACCAGCTGGGCGGTCGCGTTGTGCACGTCGCCGGACACCTCACCGCCCAGCACCCGCACCGCCTCGGCACGGCGGCCGGAGACCGAGTCCAGCGTCGAGGCCAGCGTCGCCCGCCAGGGCGTGCTGCGGGTCCAGGTCAGATCGGTGTCGCCGGGGGCGTAGTCCTTGGCCCGGACCGACAGGGCGCCGACCGGGTCCTCGGACATGGACGAGTCGCTGATCCGGCGGTCGGCGATCACGCCGAGCGCGTCGGTGGAGACCCGCTCCGGCGGCGGTGCGTGCCACCAGGTGACCACGGGTGCGTCGGCGGCCAGCAGCGGCAGCACCACGGACTCCGCGTGCAGACCGAGGCGGCCGTACATCCGCATCACCACGGCCTCGCCCGGGCCGAGCCGCCCACCGACGACGACCTCGGCGTCCAGCCGAGGCACCGGTGCCTCGACCTGCCGGCGCACCACGATCAGCAGCCGGCACGGGTTGGTCGCGGCGGCGGCGCTGGCGGCCTCCTCGGCCTCGGCGACCCGGCTCTCGTCGGCGACGACCACCAGGGTCAGCGCGACGCCGCTCATCACCGCGCCACCGGTGCGGCGCTGGGCGGCCAGCTCCTTGACCACCGCGGATCCGGTGGTGTCCCACAGCGTCGTCACGACAGGCCTCTCTCGTAGGTCGGGTGCGCGGCGGCCGTCACGCCCGTCGTCGGCCCGGTCACGGCCGGCGCCACGAGCGGCCCTCGGCGGCCAGCATGTCCTCGGCGGCGCGGGGGCCCCACTCGCCGGCCCGGTAGGGCGCCGGGGTGGTGCCGGCCCAGAACTCCTCGAGCGGGTCGATGACCGCCCAGGAGGCCTCGACCTCGGCGTTGCGCGGGAAGAGGGTGGCATCGCCCAGCAGCACGTCGAGCAGCAGCCGCTCGTAGGCCTCGGGGCTGGCCTCGGTGAACTGCTCGCCGTAGAGGAAGTCCATCGCGACGTCGCGGACCTCCATGACGCTGCCGGGCACCTTGGAGCCGAACTTCAGCGTCATGCCCTCGTCGGGCTGCACCCGGATCACCAGCTGGTTGTGGCCCAGCTCCTCGGTGTCGGTCGGCGCGAAGGGCAGGTGCGGCGCCCGCTTGAACACCAGGGCGATCTCGGTGACCCGGCGGGGGAGCCGCTTGCCGGTGCGCAGGTAGAACGGGACGCCGGCCCAGCGCCGGGTCTCCACGCCCAGCCGGACCGCGGCGTAGGTCTCGGTGGTGGAGTCGTCGGCCACCCCGGTCTCCTGGCGGTAACCGGTGGCGCGCTGCCCGGCCAGCCAGCCCTGCTGGTACTGGCCGCGGACGGCGAAGCGCTCCATGTCCTCGGGCTCGGGGACCGACACGGCGCGGAGCACCTTCAGCTTCTCGGTGCGGATCTCCTCGGCGGAGAACTCAACCGGCTCCTCCATGGCGGTGAGCGCCAGCAACTGGAGCAGGTGGTTCTGCAGCACGTCGCGGGCGGCGCCGGTCTTCTCGTAGAAGCCGGCCCGGCCGCCGATGCCGACGTCCTCGGCCATGGTGATCTGCACGGAGTCGACGTGGTGGCCGTTCCAGACCGGCTCGAACAGCTCGTTGGCGAAGCGCAGCGCCAGCAGGTTCTGGACCGTCTCCTTGCCCAGGTAGTGGTCGATCCGGAAGACGTCGTCGGCGGTGAACACCGAGTCGACCAGCGCGTTGAGCTCGCGGCTGGAGGCCAGGTCGTTGCCGAAGGGCTTCTCCACGACCACGCGGCGCCAGCGGTCGGGCGTGCTCTCGGCCATCCCGGTGCGCTCCATCTGCTTGAGCACGGTGGGGAACATGGCCGGGGGGATGGACAGGTAGAAGGCCGCGTTGCCGCCGATGCCGTGGCTGCCCTCGAGCTCGGTGAGGTTGGCGGCCAGCTCGTCGAAGGCGGCGTCGTCGTCGAAGGAGCCCTGGACGAAGCGGACGCTGTTGGCCAGCCGCTCCCAGACCTCCTCGCGCCAGGGGGTGCGCGCGTGCTCACGGGCGGCGGAGCGGGCGAGCTCGGAGAACTCGGAGTCGCCCCAGTCGCGGCGGGCGAAGCCCAGCAGCGCGAAGTTGGTGGGGAGCAGGCCCCGGTTGGCCAGGTCGTAGACGGCCGGGAGGAGCTTCTTGCGCGACAGGTCGCCGGTGATCCCGAAGACGACCAGAGCACAGGGCTCCGGCACTCGGGGCAGCCGCCGGTCCCGCGGGTCGCGCAACGGGTTGGTGGACATCGGTTTCCGTCCTCGAGGCTCGCAGTGGTGCCCCGCCGTCCGGCTCGGCGGGGCGGTCCGGACGGCAGGGGAGGTGCGGGGCGGTGCGTCCGGTCAGCCGGACGCACCACCCCGGTGGATCACTTCTTGTCTTCGAGCTGCTCCTTGACCGAGCCGGTCAGCTCGTCCCACGCGTCGACGAACTTCTGCACGGCCTCCTCCTCGAGGACGCGGAAGACGTCGTCGAAGTCGATGCCGGCCGCGGCCACGTCGGCCATGACCTTCTCGGCCTGCGCGTAGGAGGACTGCACCGGGGTGCCGACCTGCCCGTGGTCGGCGAAGGCCTGCATGGTCTTGCCGGGCATGGTGTTGACGGTGTCCGGGGCGGTGAGCTCGGACAGGTACAGCGTGTCGGAGTAGTCGGGGTTCTTGACCCCGGTCGAGGCCCACAGCGCCCGCTGCTTGCTGGCGCCCTTGGCCTCCAGCGCCTTCCAGCGGTCGGAGGAGAAGACCTCCTCGTAGGCCTGGTAGGCCAGCTGGGCGTTGGCGACACCGGCCTTGCCCTTGAGCGAGGCGTCGGCGCCGGCGGCGTCCAGGCGCTTGTCGATCTCGGTGTCCACGCGGGACACGAAGAACGAGGCGACGGACTCGATGCCCTCGAAGGAGGCCTCCGGGTCCTCGGCCAGCCGCTGCTCGAGGCCGGCGATGTAGGCCTCCATGACGGCCTTGTAGCGCTCCAGGCTGAAGATCAGCGTCACGTTGACGCTGATGCCCTTGGCGATCGTGCTGGTGATCGCCGGCAGGCTCGCCAGCGTGGCCGGGATCTTGATGAAGAGGTTCGGCCGGTCGACGAGCCACCACAGGTGGGCGGCCTCGGCGGCGGTGCCGTCCTCGTCGTGGGCGAGCCCGGGGGCCACCTCGAGGGAGACACGGCCATCGCGGCCGGTGCGGTCGAAGACCGGCTTCAGCAGGTCGCAGGCGTCGCGGACGTCGGCGGCGGTGATGGTGCGCAGGGCCTCCTCGACGCTGACCTTGCGCACGGCCAGGGCGTGCAGCTGGTCGTCGTAGGACTTCGACCCGCTGATCGCCGCGGCGAAGATGCTCGGGTTGGTGGTGACGCCGACGACGCTGGACTCGTCGACCAGCTTCTGCAGGTCACCGCCGTGGATCAGGTCACGGGACAGGTCGTCGAGCCAGACGGCGACCCCCGTCTCGGACAGCTTCGCGAGGTTCTCGTTCTGAGCCATGTGACTGCCTTTCGTGGGTGGGCGGGGGCCCGGTGGGCCCCCGCCCGGAGAGTGTCTGTCGGCCCCGCTGCCGGGTCCCGCCGCGTGCGCGGCGGGGGCAGCGGGGTCCTTTCAGTGGTCGCCGGTGGCGTCGGAGCCGTAGACCCCGCCGCGGGAGACGGCAGCGCCCGAGGGCGGCGTCGCACCGTTGGCGGCCGCGTCGATGCTCTCGCGCGCGGCGGCCACGACGGCCTCGGCGGTCAGGCCGAACTCCTCGTAGAGCTTGGAGAAGCTGGCGCTGGCGCCGTAGTGGTTCAGCCCGACGATCCGGCCGGCGTCGCCGACGAACTCACGCCAGCCCATGGGCACCCCGGCCTCGACGCTGACGCGCGCCTTGACCGTGGGGGGCAGGACCTGCTCGCGGTAGGACTGGTCCTGCTCGGCGAACCACTCCCAGCAGGGGAGGGAGACGACCCGGGTCGGGACGCCGGCGGCCTCCAGCTGCTCGCGCGCGGCGACGGCGATCTGCACCTCGGAGCCGGTGCCCATCAGCACGACCTCGGGGGTGCCGGTCGAGGCCTCGGCCAGCACGTAGCCGCCCTTCGCGACGCCCTCGGCGGAGCCGAACTCGCTCCGGTCGAAGACCGGCAGGTTCTGCCGGGACAGCGCCAGGCCGGCGGGCCGGTCGTTGTTCTCCAGGATCGTCCGCCACGCGACCGCGGTCTCGTTGGCGTCGGCCGGGCGGACGAAGTCCAGACCCGGGATGGCGCGCAGCGCGGCGTAGTGCTCGATCGGCTGGTGGGTCGGGCCGTCCTCGCCCAGGCCGATGGAGTCGTGGGTCCACACGTAGGTCACCGGCAGCTGCATGAGGGCGGCCAGTCGCACCGCGCCGCGCATGTAGTCGGAGAAGGTGAGGAACGTGCCGCCGTAGACGCGGGTGCCGCCGTGCAGGGCGATGCCGTTCATGACCGCGCCCATGGCGTGCTCACGCACACCGAAGTGCAACGTGCGGCCGTAGGGGCCACCGGACCACGCCTTGGTCTGGCGGCTGGCCGGCAGGAACGACGGCTCGCCCTTGACCGCGGTGTTGTTGCTCTCGGCCAGGTCGGCCGAGCCGCCCCACAGCTCGGGGAGCTCGGGGTAGAGGGCGGCGAGGACCTCACCGGAGGCCTTGCGGGTGGCCACGCCCTTGGGGTCGGCGTCCCAGCTGGGGAGCTTCTCGGCCCAGCCCTCGGGGAGGGTGCGGGTGGTCATCCGCTCCAGCAGCGCGGCGGCCTCGGCGTTGCTCTGCTGCCACGCCTCGAACCGGGTCTGCCAGGCGGCCTGGGCCTCCTGGCCGCGGCTGACGGCCTTGCGGGTGTGCTCGATGACCTCGGCGGCGACGTCGAAGGTCGTCGCCGGGTCGAAGCCCAGCACCTCCTTGGTGGCCTTGACCTCGTCGTCACCGAGTGCGGAGCCGTGCACCCCACCGGTGTTCTGCTTGTTCGGCGACGGCCAGCCGATGACCGTGCGCAGCACGATGATCGAGGGCTTGGTCGTCTCGGCCTTGGCGGCGGCGAAGGCGGCGTCCACGGCGGCGAGGTCCTCACCGTCGGTGACGTGCTGGACGTGCCAGCCGTAGGCGGCGTAGCGGGCGCCGACGTCCTCGGTGAAGGCGATCGTGGTGTCGTCCTCGATCGAGATCTTGTTGTCGTCGTAGACCAGCACGAGGTTGCCCAGCTGCTGGGTGCCGGCCAGCGAGGACGCCTCGCCGGAGATGCCCTCCTCCAGGTCGCCGTCGGAGGCGAAGGCCCAGATGGTGTGGTCGAACAGGCTCTCGCCCTCGGGGGCCTCGGGGTCGAGCAGGCCGCGCTCGCGGCGGGCGGCCATGGCCATGCCGACCGCGTTGCCGACGCCCTGGCCCAGCGGGCCGGTGGTGGTCTCGACGCCGGCGGTGTGGCCGACCTCGGGGTGACCCGGGGTCTTCGAGCCCCAAGTGCGCAGCGCCTGCAGGTCCTCGAGCTCCAGGCCGTAGCCGGCCAGGTAGAGCTGGACGTACAGGGTCAGGCTGGAGTGCCCCATGGAGAGGACGAACCGGTCGCGGGCCGGCCAGTTGGGGTCGGAGGGGTCGTGCTTGAGCCACTTCTGGAAGAGCAGGTAGGCGACCGGCGCCATGCTCATCGCGGTGCCGGGGTGGCCGTTGCCGACCTTCTGAACGGCGTCCATCGCCAGCACGCGGGCGGTGTCGATGGCCTTGCGGTCCAGGTCGCCGAAGCCCTCGGGGAGGGTGGGCTGCGGCTGGCGCGGCGCACCGGTGGAGGTGTCGCTGGCGGCCTCGGCCGGTGCCTCGGCGTTCGTGGACTGCGTGGAGGAGCTGCTGTCGGTGGTCATGTGGCGCTCGGTGCTCCCTCGGGGAATCGGTCGATGTCGGACCCACCCGGGGGCTCGGGGGCGGCCCTGCCCCGGGCGGACGACGGTGCACACCACGGCCGCCCCGGTCGGCGCGGTCGGAGGTCGTGACCGGAAGCGCGCCGTCGTCCTCGACGTCCGCCCTACCCGCATCACGCGCAGAGTCAACGTGATCAAACCCTAGTCGTGTGCGGCGCCGTGCAGAGGGAGGCAGGCTACGATGGGCGGGCTACCCACACTCTCCGGCGGAGAAGGACTCATCGGTGCCCTGCTGCCCGCGCGACGCCGCGCCCCTGGGCACCCGGTGACCACGATCGCCGACCGCTCGGTGAGCCCGGCGCGGCCTCTGCGCACGGCCCGCGCGACGGTGGCGGCCTACGTCTCGCTGACCAAGCCCAAGCTCGTCGAGCTGCTGCTGGTCACCACCCTGCCGGCGATGATGCTGGCCGACGGCGGCTGGCCGGGCACGGGTCTGGTCGTGGCCACCCTGGTCGGCGGCATGCTCGCCGCCGGGGCCGCGAACACGATCAACTGCTGGTACGACCGCGACATCGACCGGCTCATGTCGCGCACCCGCGACCGGCCCATCCCCAGCGGGGTGATCAGCCCCCGCAACGCGCTGGTCTTCGGCGTCCTGCTGGCCTGGGTCTCGCTGGTGCTGCTCGGCCTGTTCACCACCCCGCTGGCCACCGCCCTGGCGGCTGCCGCGGTGCTGGCCTACTCGGTGCTCTACACGATGGTGCTCAAGCGCCGCACCCGGCACAACACCGTCTTCGGCGGGCTGCCGGGCGCCGCGCCGGTGCTGATCGGGTGGGCCGCGGTCACCGGGTCGCTGGACTGGCCGGCCCTGGTCTTCTTCGGCATCGTCTTCTGCTGGCAGATGCCGCACTTCTGGGCGCTGGCCAGCCGGTTCCGCTTCGACTACTTCCGTGCCGGGGTGCCGATGCTGTCGGTGGTGGCCGGGCCGGTCACCGTCGGCCAGCAGTCGGTCGCCTGGGCCTGGGGCACGCTGGGCACCTCGCTGCTCATGGTGCCGGCCACGCCGCAGCTGGGCTGGATCACCGGCGTCGCCACCCTGGGCCTGGGTGCCTGGTACGTGGCGGAGTCCCACGCGTGGCTGCGGCGCATCCGGTCCGGTGGGCCCGACCGCCCGATGAAGCTCTTCTCGGTGTCGATCACCTACATGACGCTGCTGTCCATCGCCCTGGTGGCCGACGTCCTCGTCTGACGCCAGCCCCCCGCACTCGCAGGGTCGCGCTGGGACCCACCAGCGGGGGCGGGGGCGTCATGCCCGGGTGGCCGTGGTCCGGGGTCGGGACAGGGCGAGGACGCCGGTGGCGAGCAGGACGCCGATCGTGGCGCCCGCGGTGTCCATCGCCCAGTCGTTGGTGTCGCAGGCGCGCGCCAGAGCGGGCAGCAGTGCCTGCAGCGTCTCGATCGCCGCCGAGACGCCGGCCGCGACCAGCAGCACCAGCAGCGGTCGGCGGGTGAGCAGCGTGGCCAGGACGTCCGGGGGCACGAACAGCGCCACGTTGGCCAGCAGCTCGACACTGCCCGGGGTCGGCAGGGCGAACTGGACGGTGCAGCCGGCGCCCTCGCCGGCCGGGCGGGCGGCCGGGACCAGCGTCAGCGCGAGCACCGGCAGCACCGACAGGCCGAGGACGGCGCCGAGCAGCGTCCGTGCGCGGCGGGCCCGCAGCAGCGCGTGACCCAGCAGGGCGGACCCGAGGCAGACCAGCAGCAGTGCGGCGGGCACGAGGGCCGCGTGGTCGAGCAGGGTGTTGGTGATCACCGGCAGGCCCGGCCGGTGGTGGAGGTCGGCACGACGACGACCCTGTCACCGGTGGCCGGGCCGACGCCGCCGACGCGACGGCGGCTCACCCGTCGGCGTGCCCCGGACCCGGCCTGAGCGCTCGTGGTGCGGCCCGGGAGCCGGGGTCAGCGGACGGCGGCGGAGACCGGGTGGGCGGCGTCCACGGGCAGCTCGGAGGCCGGCCCGCGGACCGACCAGACCAGCCGCGCGGTGTAGACGGTGATCAGCACCGCCCCGGCCATGTGCAGCAGGACCGCGACGACCGGCAGGCCGGTGAAGTACTGCACGTAACCGATGACGCCCTGCAGCAGCTCGACGACCAGCAGGTCGCGGGTGGCCCGGCGCACGCGACCGGGGGAGTCGGTGGCCGACAGCGCCACCAGCAGCGCGATGGTCAGGCCGATGAGCAGGAAGACGAAGTCCGCGTGCAGCTGGCTGACCAGCTCGGGGTCCAGGCCGGTGCGCCCGGCCTCCGGGTCGCCGCTGTGCGGGCCGCTGCCGGTGACCACGGTGCCGACGACCTGCACGGCGGCGACGGTGGCGGCGATGCCGGTGACCAGCAGCGCGAAGGGCCGGCGGACGACGAGCTGGCCCACCCCGGGCTCGCGCGAGCGCAGCCACAGGACCGTGGCGATCGCGATCAGCACCGTCGAGACGAGGAAGTGCGCGGCCACCGTCCAGGGGTTCAGCCCGGTCAGCACGGTCACCCCACCCAGCGCGGCCTGGGCCGGGATGCCCAGGAAGCTCAGCACCGCCAGCTTGCGGAGGTCACGGCGGACGGAGGCGAACACCGCGACCACGGTGGCCACGGCCGTGAGCAGCACCACGAAGGTGAGCAGCCGGTTGCCGAACTCGATCAGCCCGTGACCGGCGAGCTCGGGCGTGGGCCGGATGCTGCCGTCGGTGCACTCGGGCCACGTGGGACAGCCCAGACCCGACCCGGTCAGCCGCACGGCACCGCCGGTCACGACGATCACGCCGTTGGCGATCACGTTGGCCAGCAGGACACGGGAGACCACGGACGGGTTCATCCGAGAGCGGAACGACGCGGGAAGAACCGTCACCGCACCGATGCTACTTACGTCGGTGC
Source organism: Modestobacter sp. VKM Ac-2986 (assembly GCF_026967795.1). Classification (GTDB taxonomy): domain Bacteria; phylum Actinomycetota; class Actinomycetes; order Mycobacteriales; family Geodermatophilaceae; genus Modestobacter. The sequence goes on along the minus strand of NZ_JAPVBH010000003.1, from coordinate 651,873 downwards.
CCCCGCCGCCCGGCCCGATCAGCCGCCCGGCGTCCGCCCCGACGCACACGACGTCCCCGAGCCGAGAACACGGCGATCCCGGGAGTCGTGACGGGGTGGAGAGGTGAGCACTCCCACATCGACACGAGAGGTCTGTACCCCGATGACCAGTGGTTTCCCGGGTGGCCCCTTCGGGGGCAGCCCCTTCGACGACTTCTTCTCCGCCTTCTTCGGCGCCGACGCCGGTGGTCCCGGCGCCCGCCGTGGCATGCAGCGGGTGGACATCACCCAGCTGCTGAGCGACCACTCCCGCGAGGTGGTGTCCGCCGCGGCGCAGGCCGCCTCCCAGTGGGGCAGCGCCGACCTGGACACCGAGCACCTGCTCTGGGCGCTGGCCGGTCACGAGCCCACCAGCACCCTGCTGCAGCGGGCCGGCACCGACCCCGCCCAGCTCCGGGCCCAGCTGGAGTCCCAGCTCCGTCAGGGTGAGCCCACCGGCCAGCCGGTGTCGCTGACCCCGGCGGCCAAGCGTGCGCTGCTCGACGCCCACCAGGTGTCGCGGGCCAGCGGCTCGACCTACATCGGGCCCGAGCACCTGCTCTTCGCGCTGTCGGTCAACCCCGACTCCGGCGCCGGCCGCGTGCTGGGCGGTGCGCGGGTGACCCCGGAGGCACTGCAGCAGGCGGCTGCCGGCGGTCCGGTCCCGGCCCGCGGTGGCGCGGGCGGTGCCGGCGGTGGTGCGCAGGCGCCCTCGAACACCCCCACGCTCGACGAGTACGGCCGCGACCTCACCGCGCTGGCCCGGGACGGGAAGATCGACCCGGTCATCGGCCGCGCGCAGGAGATCGAGCAGACCATCGAGGTGCTCTCCCGGCGCAACAAGAACAACCCGGTGCTCATCGGTGAGGCCGGCGTCGGCAAGACCGCGATCGTGGAGGGCATCGCCCTGCAGATCGTCGACGGCGACGTCCCGGACTCCCTGCGCGACCGCCGGCTGGTCGAGCTCGACCTCACCGGCCTGGTCGCGGGGACCCGCTACCGCGGTGACTTCGAGGAGCGGCTGAAGAAGGTGATGGACGAGATCCGCGAGCACAGCGACGAGGTGGTCGTCTTCATCGACGAGCTGCACACCGTGGTCTCGGCCGGTGGCTCCGAGGGCTCGGCCGGGGCGGGCAACATGCTCAAGCCGGCGCTCGCGCGCGGCGAGCTGCACGTCATCGGCGCGACGACGCTGGACGAGTACCGCCGCGACATCGAGAAGGACCCGGCCCTGGAGCGGCGGTTCCAGCCGGTGCTGGTGCCCGAGCCCAGCACCGAGGACACGATCGCGATCCTGCGCGGGCTGCGCGACCGCTACGAGGCCCACCACCAGGTGCGCTTCACCGACGAGGCGCTGGTCGCCGCGGCGGAGCTCTCGGCCCGCTACGTCACCGACCGGCACCTGCCGGACAAGGCGATCGACCTCATCGACCAGGCCGGCGCGCGCACCCGGCTGAAGGTCAAGCGGCCCACCACCGACCTGCGCGAGCTGGAGCAGGCGGTGCAGCGGCTGCAGCGGGAGAAGGACCAGGCCGTCGCGGCCGAGCGGTACGAGCGGGCCTCGGCCCTGCGCGACGAGCTGGCCACGGCGCAGGCGGACCTCGAGCGGGCCCGGGGCGGCGGCGACGCCGGCATCCCCGAGGTGGGCGCGGGCGAGATCGCCGAGGTCGTCTCGCGGGCGACCGGCGTCCCGGTGGCCCAGCTGACCCAGCAGGAGCGCGAGCGCCTGCTGGGCCTGGAGCAGCACCTGCACGAGCGGGTCGTCGGCCAGGACGAGGCGGTCGAGGTGGTCGCCGAGGCCATCCGGCGCTCCCGGGCGGGCCTGGGCGACCCGGACCGGCCGATCGGCAGCTTCCTGTTCCTCGGCCCGACCGGGGTGGGCAAGACCGAGCTCGCCCGGGCGCTGGCCGAGGCGCTGTTCGGTGACGGCGACCGGATGGTCCGGCTGGACATGAGCGAGTTCCAGGAGCGGCACACGGTCAGCCGGCTGGTCGGCTCGCCCCCCGGTTACGTCGGCTACGAGGACGCCGGTCAGCTCACGGAGGCCGTGCGCCGTCGTCCCTACTCGGTCGTCCTGCTCGACGAGATCGAGAAGGCGCACCCGGACGTGTTCAACACGCTGCTGCAGCTGCTGGACGCCGGGCGGCTCACCGACTCCCAGGGCCGCACGGTCGACTTCAGCAACACCGTGGTGATCATGACCAGCAACCTCGGCTCGGAGGCGATCGTCAACGCCGGCCGCGGCCCGCTGGGCTTCACCGCCAACGGTGGCGGGGACGACCTGCGCGACCAGGTGATGCGGCGGCTGCGCGACGCCTTCCGCCCGGAGTTCCTCAACCGGATCGACGAGATCGTCGTGTTCCGGCAGCTGGAGACCGAGCAGCTGACCCGGATCACCGACCTGCTGCTGGACGAGACGCGCGGCCGGCTGGCGGCGCAGGGCATCGGCATCGAGGTCACCCCCGAGGCCGTCGCCTGGCTGGCCGAGCGCGGCCACGAGCCGGCCTTCGGTGCCCGGCCGCTGCGCCGGGCGATCCAGCGGGAGGTCGACAACCGGCTCTCGCGGCTGGTCCTCGGCAGGGAGCTGGCCGCCGGCCAGCGGGTCACCGTCGGTGTCACCGACGGCGAGCTGGACCTGCAGGTCGGCAGCGAGCCGGAGACGGTCGCCGAGGCGGAGGCACCGGCCGCCGTCTGACGCCACCGGCGGTGCGGGGGACCCCGCACCGCCGGTCGGCGCTGTGACCTGCAGCGCAGGAGCCCGCAAGTAAGGTCCGCCTTGCTTGCGGGCTCCTCGATTAAGCACACAATCGTGTTGTGGAATCCGTTGCGGCAGCTGCCGTCCCCGCCGGTGCGCCGGCCGAGGACGGCCGTACCCGTGACCGGGTCAGCGCCCTGCTGCTCGAGCACGGACCGCAGTCGGCCACCGAGCTCGCCGCCCGGCTGGGCGTCAGCCCGGCGGCCGTCCGGCGCCACCTGGACGGGCTGGTCGCCGCCGGCCGGGTCGCCGAGCGCGAGGCCCCCGGTGGGCAGCGGGGGAGAGGTCGTCCCGCGCGGCGCTTCACCCTCACCGACACCGGTCGCTCCGCCTTCCCGCACGCCTACGACGACCTGGCGCTCACCGCGCTGCGGTTCGTCGCCGAGCACGGCGGCCCGGACGCCGTGCGGGCGGTCGCCGAGCAGCAGCTCGCCGGCCTCGCCCAGCGGTGCTCCACCGCCGTCGACGTCGCGGTGGAGGAGGCCGGCACCCAGTCGGTCGACCGGGCTCAGGTGCTGGCCACCGCGCTGACCGCCGAGGGCTACGCCGCGACCGCCTCGGCCATCTCCAGCGGCGGGCAGCTGTGCCAGCACCACTGCCCGGTGGCACACGTCGCCGCCGAGTTCCCGCAGCTGTGCGAGGCCGAGACCGCGGTGATCAGCCGGCTGGTCGGCACGCACGTCCAGCGGCTGGCCACCATCGCCCACGGCGACGGCATCTGCACCACCCACATCCCCACCCAGCGCGCAGTGCCCCTGGCCCAGCGCGCCGGGAACAAAGCCCGCCCCACGGGCCCTGTACCTGCTGGTCGCGCCACGGCTCCCGGAGCCGGCGCCAGCACCCCGAGCACCCCCTCGATCGACCGGGAGAGGACCCCCGCATGACCACCACGCAGCCGGTGCCCAGCACGCCGATGACGCAGGACGAGACGATCGACTCGCTCGGCACCTACCAGTACGGCTGGTCGGACACCGACGTCGCGGGCGCCTCGGCCACCCGCGGCATCAACGAGGACGTCGTCCGCGACATCTCCCGCCGCAAGAACGAGCCCGAGTGGATGCTGGAGCGCCGCCTCAAGGCCCTCCAGATCTTCGGCAAGAAGCCGATGCCCGACTGGGGCTCGGACCTGTCCGGGATCGACTTCCAGAACATCAAGTACTTCGTGCGGTCGACCGAGGCGCAGGCCGCCTCGTGGGACGACCTGCCCGACGACATCAAGAACACCTACGACAAGCTGGGCATCCCGGAGGCCGAGAAGCAGCGCCTCGTCTCCGGTGTCGCGGCCCAGTACGAGTCCGAGGTCGTCTACCACAAGATCCGTGAGGACCTCGAGGAGCAGGGCGTCCTGTTCCTGGACACCGACACGGCCCTGCGCGAGCAGCCCGAGCTGTTCCGCGAGTACTTCGGCTCGGTGATCCCGGCCGGTGACAACAAGTTCTCCGCGCTGAACACCGCCGTGTGGTCGGGTGGCTCGTTCATCTACGTCCCCAAGGGCGTGCACGTCGAGATCCCGCTGCAGGCCTACTTCCGGATCAACACCGAGAACATGGGCCAGTTCGAGCGCACCCTGATGATCATCGACGAGGGTGCCTACGTGCACTACGTCGAGGGCTGCACCGCGCCGATCTACAAGACCGACTCGCTGCACTCCGCGGTCGTCGAGATCATCGTGAAGAAGAACGCGCGCTGCCGGTACACGACCATCCAGAACTGGTCGAACAACGTCTACAACCTGGTCACCAAGCGGGCCGTGGCCCACGAGGGCGCGACCATGGAGTGGGTCGACGGCAACATCGGCTCCAAGGTGACGATGAAGTACCCGGCCGTGTGGATGACCGGTGAGCACGCCAAGGGCGAGGTCATGTCCATCGCCTTCGCCGGCGAGGGCCAGCACCAGGACGCCGGCGCCAAGATGGTGCACGCCGCCCCGCACACCTCCTCGACCATCGTGAGCAAGTCGGTGGCCCGTGGCGGTGGCCGCACCTCCTACCGCGGTCTCGTGCAGATCGACGAGGGCGCCTACGGCTCGAAGTCCACGGTCAAGTGCGACGCCCTGCTGGTCGACACGATCAGCCGGTCGGACACCTACCCCTACGTCGACGTCCGCGAGGACGACGTGTCCATGGGCCACGAGGCGACGGTCTCCCGGGTCAGCGACGACCAGCTCTTCTACCTGATGAGCCGCGGTCTGTCCGAGGACGAGGCGATGGCGATGGTCGTGCGCGGCTTCGTCGAGCCGATCGCCCGGGAGCTGCCGATGGAGTACGCCCTCGAGCTCAACCGCCTGATCGAGCTGCAGATGGAAGGTGCCGTCGGCTGATGTCGAGCAACGACACGAGCAACGACACGAGCAACACCGCAGAGCTCGACACCGCGGACCTGAGCACCGCCGAGCTGGCGCACGAGGAGAAGGCCGCCCTCGCCGCGGAGCTGTTCGCTCCCGGCGTGGGCGCCCAGGCCGGTCCGCCGACCACCCCCGCGACGGCCACCGGGTCCGCCGGCGACACGCCCCCCGGGGCGCACTCGCACGGCGGCCCGGTGCTCACCGGGCAGCCGGTGCCCACCGGCTCTCCCGCGGAGCGCTTCACCTCCACCGACCCCGACGCCTTCCCCAAGCCCACGGGCCGGGAGGAGGAGTGGCGGTTCACCCCGCTGCGCCGGGCGCGCCAGCTGCTGGACGGCGCGCCGTCCGACGCGCGGCTGCAGGTGGAGAGCGACCTCCCCGAGGGCGCGGTGCTCACCTCGGTCGAGGCCGGCGACCCGCTGCTCAAGGGCCTGCCCGAGCCGGTCGACCGGCTCGCCGCACTCACCCGCCAGCGCAGCAACGGCGCCACGGTGCTCCGGATCGCCAAGGAGGCCGTGCTCGACCGCCCGGTCACCCTGCGGCTGTCCGGCACCGGCGCCGAGGACGTCGTGTGGGGCCAGCTGGTCGTCGAGGTCGGGGCGTTCGCGCAGGCGACCGTCGTCCTGGACCACGCCGGCCTGGCCAAGTACTCCGGTGGGGCGGCCTTCCTGCTCGGCGACGGTGCGCAGCTGACCGTCGTCTCGGTGCAAGAGTGGGCACCGGGCACCGTGCACGGCGGGCAGTACGACTCCGTCGTCGGCCGGGACGCCAGCCTCAAGCAGATCGTGGTGACCCTGGGCGGTGACCTCGTCCGGCTGGTCAGCAACGTGTCCTACACCGGCACCGGTGGCCAGGCCGACCTCTACGGCCTGTACTTCGCCGACGAGACCCAGCACCAGGAGCACCGGCTCTGGGTCGACCACGCCACGCCCAACTGCCGCAGCAACGTCGTCTACAAGGGCGCGCTGCAGGGCGAGCAGGCGCACAGCGTGTGGATCGGCGACGTCCGGATCCGTCCGGCCGCGACCGGCACCGAGACCTACGAGCTCAACCGCAACCTGGTGCTCACCGACGGCGCCCGCGCCGACTCGGTGCCCAACCTGGAGATCGAGACCGGTGAGATCGTCAGCGCCGGCCACGCCAGCGCCACCGGCCGGTTCGACGACGAGCAGCTGTTCTACCTCTGCTCCCGTGGCATCGACGCCGAGACCGCCCGCCGCCTGGTCGTCCGCGGCTTCTTCGCCGACGTCGTCCAGCACATCGGCATCCCGGAGCTGCAGGACCGGCTGATGCGCACCATCGAGGTCCGCCTCGGTGCGCTCCCGGAGCTCGACGAGCAGCCGGTCGAGGTCGGCTGATGGCCTTCGAGCGCGTCTGCGCCGTCTCCGAGGTCCCCGAGGACGGCGCGCTGCGCATCGAGCTGGACGACGTCGACGTCGCGGTCGTCCAGTTCGACGGCGACTTCTACGCCCTCCAGGACGTCTGCTCCCACGCCGACTTCCCGCTGACCGACGGCGATGTCGACGAGGTCGACGGCGCCCCCACGATCGAGTGCGCGCTGCACGGGTCCTGCTTCGACCTGCGGACCGGTGCCCCCACCAACCTCCCGGCGAACAAGCCGGTCCCCGTCTACCCGGTCCGGGTGGAGGGTGACGACGTCCTCGTCGACGTCGCCGCCCCCCTCGCCGCGGCCGCATCCTGAGAGCGAGAACCCCGTGACCAGCCCCACCGCGACCCCCGCCGCCACCGGCCTCAAGGCCGGCAGCGTCCTGGAGATCCGCGACCTGCACGTCACCGTCGGCGACGGCGACGACGCCAAGGAGATCCTCCGCGGCGTCGACCTGACCGTCCGCGGCGGCGAGACCCACGCGATCATGGGCCCCAACGGGTCGGGCAAGTCGACCCTGGCCTACTCGATCGCCGGGCACCCCAAGTACACGATCACCGGCGGCACCGTCACCCTCGACGGCGAGGACGTCCTCGCGATGACCGTCGACGAGCGCGCCCGGGCCGGCCTGTTCCTGGCCATGCAGTACCCGGTCGAGGTCCCCGGCGTCTCGGTGTCGAACTTCCTCCGCACCGCCGCCACCGCCGTCACCGGCGAGGCCCCGAAGCTGCGCACCTGGGTCAAGGACGTGCGCACCGAGATGGCGGCCCTGGAGATGGACTCCGCCTTCGCCGAGCGCAACGTCAACGAGGGCTTCTCCGGTGGTGAGAAGAAGCGCCACGAGATCCTGCAGATGCGCCTGCTCAAGCCCAAGATGGCGATCCTCGACGAGACCGACTCCGGCCTGGACGTCGACGCGCTGCGGATCGTCTCCGAGGGCGTCAACCGGGCCAAGGCCGACAGCCCGGTCGGCGTCCTGTTGATCACGCACTACACGCGGATCCTGCGCTACATCAAGCCGGACTTCGTGCACGTCTTCGTGGCCGGCCGCGTCGTCGAGGAGGGCGGCCCGGAGCTGGCCCAGAAGCTCGAGGACGAGGGCTACGCCGCCTACGTCAAGGACTCGGCCGAGCAGGCCGCCACCGAGAAGACCGCCCTGGAGGCGACTCAGCAGTGACCCAGACCGTCTCGCGTCCCGCAGGGGCGCACCAGGTGCCGCTCCCGCTGGACGTCGAGGCGATCCGGGCGGACTTCCCGATCCTGGGCCGCACGGTCCGGGACGGGAAGCGGCTGGTCTATCTCGACTCCGGGGCCACCTCGCAGAAGCCGCGCAGCGTCCTGGACGCCGAGCGCTGGTTCTACGAGAACGTCAACGCCGCCCCGCACCGCGGTGCCCACCAGCTCGCCGAGGAGGCCACCGCGGCCTACGAGGCAGCCCGGGCCACCATCGGTGCGTTCCTCGGCGCCCCGGACAACGAGATCGTCTTCACCCGGAACAGCACCGAGTCGATCAACCTGGTCGCCTACGCGCTGTCCAACGCCGCCACGGCCAAGGAGCCGGAGTTCCGCCGGTACGCCGTCGGCCAGGGCGACGAGATCGTCGTGACCGAGATGGAGCACCACGCCAACCTGCTGCCCTGGCAGCAGCTGTGCGAGCGGACCGGCGCGACCCTGCGCTGGCTGGGGCTCACCGACGACGGCCGGCTCGACCTGTCCGACCTGGACACCGTGGTCAACGAGCGCACCAAGCTCGTCGCGGTCACCCAGCAGTCGAACATCCTGGGCACGATCAACCCCCTCGACGGCATCATCGCCCGGGCCCGCGAGGTCGGTGCGCTGGTGCTGGTCGACGGCGCGCAGTCGGTGCCGCACCAGAAGGTCGACGTCACCGAGCTGGGCGCGGACTTCCTGGTGTTCTCCGGCCACAAGATGCTCGGGCCCACCGGCGTCGGCGTGCTGTGGGGCCGCTACGACGTCCTCGACGCGCTGCCGCCGTTCCTCACCGGCGGCTCGATGATCGAGGTCGTGCGGATGGAGGGCAGCACCTTCATGCCCCCGCCGCAGCGCTTCGAGGCCGGCGTCCCGATGAGCGCGCAGGTGATCGGGCTGGCCGCGGCCGCCGACTACCTGACCGCGCTGGGCATGGACCGCGTGCAGCAGCACGAGGAGGTGCTCACCGGCTACGCCCTCGAGCAGCTCCAGGCCATCCCGGGTGTCACCGTCATCGGCCCGCCGGACACCGTGGCCCGCGGTGGGGCGATCAGCTTCACCGTCGACGGCATCCACCCGCACGACGTCGGTCAGGTCCTCGACGACCTGGGCATCGCCGTCCGGGTCGGGCACCACTGCGCCTGGCCGGTCGTGCGCCGCTACGGCGTCCCGGCCACCACCCGGGCCACCTTCTACGTGCACACCGGCTACGACGACGTCGACGCACTCGTCGAGGGTGTCCGGGAAGCCCAGCGCTTCTTCGGTGTTGCACCTGGTGTGACCGAGGGCGGGACGAACTGATGCAGCTGCAGTCGATGTACCAGGACATCATCCTGGACCACTACCGGAACCCCCACGGGCGCGGACTCCGCGACCCGTTCGAGGCCGAGGTGCACCACGTCAACCCCACGTGCGGTGACGAGGTCACCATGCGGGTGCACCTGGACGGCGACACCATCGCCGACGTCTCCTACGAGGGGCAGGGCTGCTCGATCAGCCAGGCCTCGGTGTCGGCGATGTACGACCTCGTCATCGGCAAGAGCGTGACCGAGGCGCTGGGCACCGGCGAGCACTTCATGACGCTGATGCAGAGCAAGGGCGACGCGGCCGTGGCCGAGACGCTCGAGGACGAGCTCGAGGACGCCATCGCGTTCGCCGGGGTCAGCAAGTACCCGGCCCGCGTGAAGTGCGCCCTGATGAGCTGGATGGCGCTTAAGGACGCGAGCGCCCGCGCACTCTCGACCACCACTGGAGCGAACTGACATGACCGAGCCCACCACCACCCCCGACGGTGGCCTGTACGGCGGCAAGTCCGCGCTGCTGGAGGACGTCGAGGAGGCCATGCGCGACGTCGTCGACCCCGAGCTCGGCGTCAACGTCGTCGACCTCGGCCTCGTCTACGGCATCGACGTGGACACCGAGGCCAACGTGGCCATCCTGGACATGACGCTGACCTCGGCGGCCTGCCCGCTGACCGACGTCATCGAGGACCAGGCCCGCCAGGCCCTCACCGGCCCCGGCCTGGTCGAGGACATCCGGATCAACTGGGTCTGGATGCCGCCGTGGGGCCCGGACAAGATCACCGACGACGGCCGCGAGCAGCTGCGCGCCCTCGGGTTCCGGGTCTAGTTGGACCACCTCGCCGCACTGCTGGCGGGGCTGGCCGCGGGGTAGACCCCGGCGGCCGATGCGAGTGTCACGACCGTGCCGGCGCCCCTCGGGGCGCCGGCACTCGTCGTCGGGGGCACCGCCTGGCACGTGGTGGCCGCCGACGTCGACCCGGCGTGGGTGCGCGCCCAGGTCGCGCACGACCCGGTCGCCGCACCGCTCGGCGCCCGGTTCCTCACCGCGCTCGCCGACCGGGTGGGCGTCGAGCCGGGCGTGCTGGACGCCGTCCTGGTGGCCCCGCCCGCGCCCGAGCGGCCCGGGGTGACGCTCGTGCCGGCCGAGGTGGCGGAGCACCCGCGGGTGCAGCGCGCTCATCGGCACCGCACCGACGTGCGCACCTGGACGACGCCCGACGGATCGGCGCTCCTCGTCCTCGGTCGCGGGGTCGCCGGCCGCTGGGAGGCCGGCATCGAGGTCGACCCGGCCGCCCGGGGCAGGGGACTGGGGACCGCGCTGGCCGTGACCGCTCGGGCGCTGCTGCCGGAGCCGGCACCGCTGTGGGCGCAGGTCGCCCCGGCCAACGTGGCCTCGCTGCGCGCCTTCCTGGCCGCCGGCTGGCGACCGGTCGGTGCCGAGGTGCTCTTCGGCTCGTGAGTGCAGTGGCTGTAGCGAGCCGGCATTAGCGCATGTCAGCGACCCGAGGGGCGGCCTTGCGGCGTCGGGTCTCATACCGTGCGCCGACGGCCAGCAGCACGACCCCGGCGACCAGCACGGCCAGCAGCCCGGGGAAGGGCAGCGTCACCGCCAGCCGCCCGAGCGCCACGGTCACCACCGACACCGCACCCACCACGAACGGCGCCCGCACGTCCGACCGGCTCGCCAGCGTCATCGTCAGCGCCGCGGCCGCCACGACGAGCACCAGTCGGAGCAGGCCGTCGTCGAGCACCGCCAGGGTCACCGACGGCGCGAACCCGGTCACCAGCGCCGGCCCCCACGCTGGCCACGACCGCTCGGTGGCCAGCGACCGTCCGGCGTAGAGCAGCAGCACCGCCGCGGCCGGCAGCGTGTAGGCCTCCGGCAGGTCCGTGCCGGCGTCCGCGGCCGCCAGCCAGGCCGCCGCGACCAGCGCGGTGCACCCGCCGGCCCGGGCCGGGGTGCGGCCGGTCCGCGCCGCGTACCCGGTGAGGGCCGCGCCCAGCACCGCGAGCCCGCCGGCTGCGGCCAGCAGGTGTCCACCCCACCCCAGGTGGACCACGGCGAGCACGCCGACCCCGGCCGCGGACAGCGCGAGCGGCACCTCCGACCGGGAGTGCCGTTCCAGCGACGCGGCGCCCAGCGCCACCACCGCCAGCACCAGCAGCTCGACCCCGGTGCGCCCGGGCGCGGCAGCGCCGTCGGCCTCGAGGAACAGCGCGGCCGCGGCCAGGCAGCCCACCGCGACGGGCAGCGCACCGGGGCGGTCGGCCGGCTGCCGGGCGGCGACCAGCACCGCCGGGACGGCGGCGGCCATCAGCAACAGCCCGAGCGCCGTCCACCGGCCCTCCAGCAGCAGCTGGCCCGCCGACAGCGCGGTGCAGGTGCTGGCCAGCGCCAGCCCGACCGGCCGGGCCAGCCCCTGCGGCCCCGGGTCGGCGCGGGCGGCCACCGCGGCGGCGACGGCCAGGCCGAGGTAGCCCGCGGCGGGCGTGCCGGCCACGCCGCTGCCCTGCAGGGCCCCGGCGATGCCGGTGCCGGCGACGATCCCGGACACCACCGGCACCAGCGGCCGCGGCCCGAGCACCGCCCGCAGGCCGCGCCGCGAGCGCACCAGGGCCAGGGCCGCGGCGGCGGCGACCAGCAGCGCCGCGGTGCCGGGGGCCGTCGTCGTCCACACCCGGAGCGCACCGGCGGCGACCCCGGCCACCCACCAGGGGGCGGTCGTGGCCAGCGCGACCTCCGCCACCGGGCGGCGGGCGACCCGGGCCACCAGCAGCCCGGCGACCGCCGTGCCGAGCACCAGGTCGCCGTCCCACCCGTGCCCGGTCAGCACGGCGAGCACCGCCAGCTGCGCGACCAGCCACGACCCGATCGGCCAGGCGGACGCGGTGCGGGCGAGCAGCCCGGCCAGCAGCAGCACGGCGGCCAGCCCGCCCAGCAGCAGCGCCCGGCTGCCCGCCGAGCTGCCGGCCGACCAGGCGCACACCCCGGCCAGCACGACGGCGGACGCGGCCAGGGTCTCCTCGCTGGTGCGCAGCCCTCGCCGGCCGGCCGTCCACGACGCGAGCGCGGTGCCGACCGCCAGCGCGGCGAGCAGCAGCTGCCCCAGCGGACGGCCGACCGCGGCGAGCGAGGCCGCACCGGCCGCGGTCAGCGCGACCGCGCCCGTGGTCAGCAGCACCTGCTGCGGGCTCACCGGGCCCAGGCCGTCGGACTCCGGGGCAGCCGGCGGCGGCACGTACGGGGCGCCCACCGGAGGCGGGTAGACCACCTCGGGGTCCCCGGTCACCGCGCACCTCCTCCGCCGTCGGCCTGGCCGACCACGCTACGGGCGGGCGTCGTGCCCGGCCCGCCCGCCGCTCAGCCCATCTGGGCCACCCAGGCGACCGCCTCCCGGGCCTGCTGGCGCCGCCGCTCGTAGGTGGCACCCAGCACGAGCAGCACCAGCCCTGCCGCGGCGAGGGTCAGCCAGCGCGGCAGCAGCGGGGCGTAGGGCCCCAGCCGGGCGACGACGACGAAGGCCAGCGCCCCGGCGCCCACCACGAACGGCGCCTGCCGGTGCGTGAGCGTGCCGAGCACGACCAGCGCGACGGCCGCGGCGACGACGAGCACCAGCCGCAGTGCGGTCGGGGCGGCGACGACGGCGAACGCTGAGGGGGCCAGCGCGACGGCCACCGCGGGGCCCTCGGCCGCCCACGATGGGCCGCGCGCCCGCAGCCGGGGGAGCACGGCGACCAGCAGCCCGGCCGCGGCCGGCAGCGTGTAGGCCTCCGGGGTCTCGACCCCGGCGCCGCCGACCGCGATCCAGGACGCCAGCACCAGGTCGGCGACCGCGAGCAGCCCCACCGGACGCCGGCCGGCCACCACGGCGTAGCACCCGGCGGCGACGCCGACGACGCCCAGCTGCAGCCCGACCTGCCCCCAGGCGGCGTCCGCGCTGGTGGTGAGGCCGGCGACCGCCCCGGCCACGGCCCCGGCGGCCGCGGCGACCTGCTCCTCCGGCGCGGCGGCCCGCCCGGTGGCCACGGCGAACCCGGCGGCGCCGACCAGGGCGACCAGCAGGCCGGCGGTCGTCGCGGACAGCAGCCCACCCTCCCGGGCCAGCAGTGCCCCGGCTGCCGGTGCCAACAGCGCGAGCCCGGTGGCCCCGCTGCGCAGCACCGGCACCCGGACGGCGGCCAGGGCGGCCGGCAGCGTCGCGGCGAGCACCAGCAGCGCCAGCGGCCCGTACCGTCCGGCGTCCAGCAGCTGCTGGCCGGCGACGACGGCCAGTGCGACCGCGGCGCCCCCCAGCGCACGCAGCACCACCGGGTGCGGGCCCCGCACCGCCTGCGGTCCCGCCAGCAGGACGCCGGCCGTGCTCAGGAGGAGGGCCAGCACGCCGCCCAGCACCGGTCCGCCCGGGCCGCTGAGCCCCAGCGACTGGCCCAGCGAGAGGCCGACGACCGCGCCGGACGCCAGCGCGACGGCCCGGGCGGGCAGCGGCCGGCCGGTCACCCGCGGGTCGCGCAGGGCCGGCACGGCCACCGCAGCGGCGGCGGTCAGCAGGGCGGTCGCGGTCCACGCCTCGGGAGCCGAACCGCCCTGGCCCAGCAGCACGCCACCCGTCACCCCGACGGCGGCCCACAGCACCGCCAGCACCCGGGCGACCGGGCGCAGGGCGGGCCGCAGGGTGAGCACCAGCGCCAGGTCGGCCGCCGCGAGGCCCAGGACGACCGCCACCCCGGCCGGCCCGGCCGGCGCGTCGCCGGGGAGCAGCAGGACCGGGACCGGCTGGAGGGCGAGCAGGGCGGCCAGCGGCCAGGTGAGGGTGCTGCGGGTCAGCCGGCCCAGGCCCAGGGCCACCGCGACGAGGACCAGGCAGGAGACCGCCGTCCAGGTCCGGAGGCCCACCTCGTCCAGCCCGAGCAGGCCGCGGGCCCGGGCGGCGCCCAGGTCGACGGCCAGCAGGGCGGCGCCCGCGGCGGCCAGTGCCTCCTCGGTGGCCCGCAGGCCGCGCCGGGCGGCGAACGCCGACGCCGCGCAGGCCGCCGCCGTGCCGGTGAGCATCACGGTGGCCTGGAAGACCAGCCCGAAGCGCGTCCAGCCCAGCGCGACGAACGCCAGGGCGCCGGCGACCACCAGCAGCGCGCCCAGGCCCAGCAGCACCTGCTGCGGGCTGAGCCGGCGCCGTGGCGGGGGCGGCGTCCGGTCCGGTGGGGGGAGGGGGTGCCAGGGCCGGACGGCGGCGGCGACCGGCTCGGCCGATGGCGCGGGCGGGGGCGGCACCGGGACGGCGACCGGCGGGGGAGCGGTGGCGGCCGCCCCGGGGGCTGCCGCGCGCAGGGTCACCAGCAGCGCCTCGCGGTCACGGGCGAGCTCGGTGAGCGTGGCGGTGATCCGGCCGACGACGTGCGCGGCCCGGCCGGCGGCGGGCAGCCCGCAGGCCGGGCAGGGCGCCGCGCCCGAGTCCACCACCGGTGTCCCGCAGACCGGGCACGGCAGCTGCGGGAGGGTGCGGGGCGAGACCATGGCGGCATCCTGGCCGGTCCGGGGCGTCCCCGGGGGCGGTGTCCACAGCCCGTCGTCCGCCAGGTGACGTGGACGTCACCTGCGAAAGGGGTCGAGCTCCCGCCCCGGGACGCCTATCCTGGGGTCAGTGATCACGACCACTGGCCTCGAGCTGCGCGCCGGGTCCCGCATCCTCATCAGCGAGGCGGACCTCCGGGTGCAGCCCGGCGACCGGATCGGGCTCGTGGGGCGCAACGGCGCCGGCAAGACCACCACCCTCACCACCCTGGCCGGTGAGCGCGTGCCGCACGCCGGCAAGGTCGACATCACCGGTGAGCTCGGCTACCTCCCGCAGGACCCCCGCAGCGGCGACCTGGACATCACCGCCAGCGACCGGGTGCTCTCCGGCCGCGGCCTCGACGTCCTGAAGGCGAAGCTGACCAAGGCGCAGGTCGCCATGGCCGAGCCGGCCGACGACGCCGAGATGGACCGCGCCGTCCGGCTGTACGGGCGGCTTGAGGACCAGTTCGCCGCGATGGGCGGGTACGCCGCGGAGAGCGACGCCGCCCGGATCTGCACCAACCTGGGCCTGCCGGACCGGATCCTCTCCCAGCCGCTGCACACGCTGTCCGGTGGCCAGCGCCGCCGCGTGGAGCTGGCCCGGATCCTGTTCTCCGACGCCGACACGCTGCTGCTCGACGAGCCCACCAACCACCTCGACGCCGACTCGATCGTCTGGCTCAAGGGCTACCTGGCCAGCCACCGCGCCGGCCTCATCGTGATCAGCCACGACGTCGACCTGCTGGCCGCCGTGGTGAACAAGGTCTGGCACCTGGACGCGAACCGGGCCACCGTCGACGTCTACAACCTGGGCTGGAAGCGGTACCTGGACGCCCGGGAGACCGACGAGCGCCGCCGCCGCTCCGAGCGGGCCAACGCCGAGAAGAAGATCGACGCGCTCACCGCACAGGCGGACAAGATGCGCGCCAAGGCCACCAAGGCCAAGGCCGCGCAGAGCATGGACAAGCGCGCCCAGCGCCTGGCCGCGGGCCTGGCCGACGTGCGCGTGCAGGACAAGGTCGCCAAGCTGCGCTTCCCGACCCCGGCGCCCTGCGGCCGCACCCCGCTGACCGCCGAGCACCTGTCCAAGACCTACGGCTCGACGGAGATCTTCGCCGGCGTCGACCTGGCCATCGACAAGGGCGCCCGGGTCGTCGTCCTGGGCTTCAACGGCGCGGGCAAGACGACGCTGCTGCGGATGCTGGCCGGCACCGAGCAGCCCGACACCGGCGAGGTCAAGGCCGGGCACGGGCTGCGGGTGGGCTACTACGCCCAGGAGCACGAGACGCTGGACATGGACCGCACGCTGCTGGAGAACATGCGGTCGGCGGCGCCGGGCTCCACCGACACCGAGCTGCGCAAGATCCTCGGCGCGTTCCTCTTCTCCGGGGAGAACGTCGACCAGCGCACCGGCACGCTCTCCGGTGGTGAGCGCACCCGGCTGGCGATGGCCACCCTGGTGATCTCCGGTGCCAACGTGCTGCTGCTGGACGAGCCGACCAACAACCTCGACCCGGCCAGCCGGGAGCAGGTGCTCGAGGCGCTGCGCACCTACGAGGGCGCGATCGTGCTGGTCACCCACGACGAGGGCGCGGTGGTCGCGCTCAACCCCGCCAAGGTGATCATCCTGCCCGACGGCACCGAGGACACCTGGAGCCCCGACTTCGCCGACCTGGTCTCCCTGGCCTGACGAAGGACCCCGCTGCCCCCCACGCCACGCTCCGCGCGGCGCGGGGCCCTGCAGCGGGGCCGGGGCCGTGGGGCCGCTGGGCGGTCCGGCTGTGCACGGTCTTGTTGCGGTGGCCGCACCTCCGATGCTGGGTGATCATGGCCAGCAGGACGCCGGGTCAGTGGGACCGTGGCGCCGGGGGAACAGCGGGCAGCCGTCGGTGCAAGCCGTCATGCCCCTGACACGGAGGGGAGTCATGGCCGACTCGAACACTGCAGACCTGAGCAAGGGCAAGCGGATCACCGGCGACGACAGGAGCTCGCTCGCCGACGAGCTGCGGGAGCGGTACGCCGGGGGCGAGAGCATCCGCTCGCTGGCGACCTCGACCAACCGCTCCTACGGGTTCGTGCACCGGTTGCTGTCGGAGTCGGGGGCCTCGCTCCGGGGCCGCGGCGGAGCGAACAGGAACGCCAAGAAGTCCGCGTGACCGGTCAGCCGGACGAGGGGTGGGTGCGGGCGGCGCGAACGGGCGCCGTCCTCACCGTCAGCCTCGTCCGGCCCGGCCAGCTCAACGCGCAGACGCCGGCCACCTGGTCGGCGCTGCGTGCGATCGGTGGACAGCTGGACGACGGCGTACGGGTCGTCGTCGTCCGCGGCGAGGGCCGCTCCTTCTCCGCCGGGCTCGACCGCTCCGTGCTGCCCGGCCTGGCCGCGGAGCTGACCGCACTGCCGGCCGACCAGGCCGAGGAGCGGATCCGCGGCTGGCAGGCCGCCTTCCGCTGGCTGCGCGCACCGGGCGTCGTCTCGGTCGCCGCCGTGCAGGGGCACGCCGTCGGTGCCGGGGCGCAGCTCGCGCTGGCCTGCGACCTGCGGGTGGTCGCCGAGGACCTCCAGCTCCGGCTGCCCGAGACCACCCTCGGTCTCGTCCCGGACCTGACCGGCACCAGCTCGCTGGTCGGGCTCGTCGGGTACGCCCGGGCGGTCGAGCTGTGCCTGACCGGCCGGCCCGTCGGTGCGGCGGAGGCCGTCGCGCTGGGCCTGGCGACCAGCGCCGTCCCGGCCGACCGGCTCGACGCCGCGGTCGCCGACCTCACCGCCGCGCTGCTGGCCCCCGACCCCGGCGCCGCCCGGGAGACCCTCGCGCTGCTGCGGTCGGCGGTGCACGACAGCCCGGCGGAGCAGGACGCGGCCGAGCGGGCCGCCCAGGTGCGCCGGCTCCGTACGCTCGGCAGCTGAGGAACAGCCGGCACCCCCGCCGCGGTTCGACCCGATGATCACACCGTTGCAGCAGTAGGGGACCGCCATGAGCTCGCCGATGACCTCCATGGCCGCGATGCGGTCCTTCAGCAGCGACCCGTCGGTGACCTCGAAGACGATCCCGAAGGGCACGACCCGGCGGATCCTCGGCATCGCCGGCCCGTACCGCCGTGAGCTGACCTGGTTCCTGTCGCTGGTCACCTTCTCCTCGGTCATCGGCGTGGCCACCCCGCTGCTGGCCGGCGACATCGTCAACCGGATCGCCGGGCTGGAGGGCACCGCCGGCGACGTCGTCCGGATCGCGTTGTTCATCGCCGGCCTGGCCGTGCTGGACGCCGCGAGCTCGCTGGCCCAGCGCTGGTACTCCGCCCGGATCGGCGAGGGCGTCATCTACGACCTGCGCTCGCGGGTGTTCACCCACGTGCAGCGGATGCCGGTCGCCTTCTTCACCCGCACCCAGACCGGTGCGCTGGTCAGCCGGCTCAACAACGACGTCATCGGTGCCCAGCGGGCGTTCACCTCGACGCTGTCCGGCGTGGTGTCCAACGTGATCGCGCTGGTGCTCACCGCCGGGGTGATGCTCACCCTGTCCTGGCAGATCACCCTGCTGTCGATCGTGATGGTCCCGCTGTTCGTGGTGCCCGCCCAGCGGGTCGGGAAGCGGCTGCAGTCGATCACCCGGGAGTCCTACGGGCTCAACGCCTCGATGAACGCCACGATGACCGAGCGGTTCAACGTGGCCGGTGCGCTGCTGGTCAAGCTGTTCGGCCGGCCCGAGGCCGAGGCCGCCTCCTTCCGCGGCCGCGCGGCCCGGGTGCGTGACATCGGCGTGCTGTCGGCGATGTACGGCCGTGCCTTCTTCACCGCGCTCACCCTGGTCGCCGCGCTGGCCACCGCCCTGGTCTACGGGCTGGGCGGCACGCTGGCGTTCAACGGCTCCCTGTCGGCCGGTGACGTGGTCGCGCTGGCCCTGCTGCTGGCCCGGCTGTACGGGCCGCTGACGGCGCTGGCCAACGTGCGGGTCGACGTGATGAGCGCGCTGGTCAGCTTCGACCGGGTATTCGAGGTGCTCGACCTGGAGCCGATGATCACCGAGGCGCCCGACGCCGTCCCGGTCCCGGACGACGACCGGTCGGTGGAGTTCGACGCGGTGTCCTTCCGCTACCCCGCGCCCAGCGAGGTCTCGCTGGCCTCGCTGGAGGACGTCGCCGTCCCGGCCCAGCACGAGTCGGCCGAGGTGCTGCACGGGATCTCCTTCCGTGCCGAGCCCGGGCAGCTGGTGGCCCTGGTCGGCACCTCGGGGGCGGGGAAGTCGACGATCGCGGCCCTGGTGTCCCGGCTCTACGACGTCACCGCGGGCGCCGTGCGGGTGGGCGGGGTCGACGTCCGGCAGGCCACCGGCGCCTCGCTGCGGGACGCCATCGGCGTGGTCAGCCAGGACTCCCACCTCTTCCACGACACCATCGGCGCCAACCTGCGCTACGCCCGGCCCGAGGCCACCGACGAGGAGCTGTGGGCGGCGCTGACCGGTGCCCGGATCGCCGCCCTGGTGCACTCGCTGCCCGACGGCCTGGACACCGTGGTCGGCGACCGCGGGCACCGGATGTCGGGCGGGGAGAAGCAGCGGCTGGCCATCGCCCGGGTGCTGCTCAAGCAGCCGGGGATCGTGGTCCTGGACGAGGCGACCGCGCACCTGGACAGCGAGTCGGAGGTGGCGGTGCAGCACGCGCTGGACGCCGCGCTCGCCGGCCGCACCTCGCTGGTCATCGCCCACCGGCTGTCGACCATCCGGGGTGCCGACCAGATCCTGGTGGTCGACGACGGCCGGATCGTCGAGCGCGGCACGCACGAGGAGCTGCTGGCCGCCGGTGGGCACTACGCCGACCTGTACCGGACCCAGTTCGCCACCGGCCCGGCCGTGGCAACTCGGTAGTCGACCGCCTACCGACCGTTCCGGCACACGCTGCGGACACCACACCGTCACGGAACTGCCACCTGCCCGTGGGACCTTTCCCCCGACGACCGGCGTCTTCCCGAGGACAGGGGCTCCACCATGACCGCACAGAGCTGGCACTCGATCGCTTCCGGCAAGCCCTACGTGGTGACCGGGCTGGTGACCGGGGAGGCCACGTCGTTGGACCAGTTCCTCGGCGACGCCGAGTTCACCATCGACGGCGAGGGTGGCCCGGTGCTGGTCCGCGGACACGGGGTGCCGCTGGAGGACAAGATCCGGTTCCACGAGAAGGACACCGTCGGCGGCAAGGACGTCCGGGTCTGGCACGTCAGCTCCGGCGACCGCGGGTTCGTCGCGGAGTCCATCGCCGCGTTCTGAGCACGGCGCCGCGGCGCCGTCACGACCCGTGCCGCGGCGCCGTCCTGACGGCGCCGCGGACCGCTCGGTCACAGTGGTCCCGGCGCGGGGTCGGCGGGGTCCGGGGTCGGCGCACTACCGTCACTCCTGACCCACTCGCACCACTGCAGGAGCACATCCCTTGAGCGCAGGCCATCCGCAGGACACCCAGATCCGCGCCCTGTACGCGCGGTACCTGGCGGGCTGGAACCAGCGCAGCGGCGTCACCGTCTCCTCGGTCTTCGCCGACGACGGTGAGCTGATCGACCTGGACGGCACGCTGCGCAGCGGCCGGCTGAGCATCGCCGCCGACATGCGCCGGATGTTCGCCGAGCACGCCACCCCCACCTTCGTCGGCGTCGTCCGCTCGGTGCGCCGCCTCGCCGACGGCGTGGTCGTGCTGCACGCGGTCGCCGGCATGGTGCCGCCCGGTGCCGACGGCGTCGACCCGTCGCTGCACACGGTGCACGCGCTGACCGCGGTCGAGGACGCCGGCCGGTGGAAGATCGCGCTGCTGCAGAGCACCCCCGCCCGCTACGGCGGCCGCGCCGACGCCCTGGCCGCACTGACCGCGGAGCTGGAAGCCGCCCGGTGAGGGTGCTGACGTCGGTGGCCGAGCTGCGCGCCGAGCCCACCGACGTCGTCCTGCTCGACGTCCGCTGGGCGCTGGGCGACCCGCACGGCCGCGAGCGGTACCTGGCCGGTCACCTCCCCGGCGCGGTGTTCGTCGACCTGGACGCCGAGCTGTCCGCACCGCCCTCACCTGCAGCGGGACGCCACCCGCT
Organism: Modestobacter sp. VKM Ac-2986; assembly: GCF_026967795.1. Classification (GTDB taxonomy): domain Bacteria; phylum Actinomycetota; class Actinomycetes; order Mycobacteriales; family Geodermatophilaceae; genus Modestobacter. The sequence continues at coordinate 631,244 of NZ_JAPVBH010000003.1, read as the reverse complement.
CCCGTCGCTGCAGTCACTGCAGTCGGCGGCGCGGCGGTGGGGGCTGTCGGCCGGGTCGCGGGTCGTCGCCTACGACGCCGGCCCCGGTGCCGCAGCGGCCCGCGCCTGGTGGCTGCTGCGCTGGGCCGGCCTGGGCGACGTGACGGTCCTGGACGGTGGACTCGCCGCCTGGACGGCCGCGGGGGGCGAGCTCGAGCAGGGCGACGTCGTGCCGGCGCCCGGGACGGTCGTGCTCACCGGCGGCGGCATGCCGGTGCTCGACATCGATGTGGCCGCCGCCCTGCCGGCCGGTGGTGGGGTGCTGCTCGACGCGCGCGCCGGCGAGAGGTACCGCGGAGAGGTCGAGCCGGTCGACCCCCGGGCCGGTCACGTGCCCGGAGCGGTCAGTGCACCGACCACCGAGGCCCTGACCAGCGAAGGCACGTTCGGTACAGCCGCTGTACTGAGCGACCACTTCGCCCGCCTAGGCGTCCGTCCGGGCACCCCGGTCGGTGTCTACTGCGGTTCCGGGGTCTTCGCTGCCCACGAGGTCGCCGCGCTGGCGATCGCTGGGGTCGAGGCGGCCCTGTGGCCCGGGTCCTGGTCGCAGTGGTCGAACGACCCCGACCGCCCCGTCGCCACCGGCCCCTGAGCCGGCGCCCAGCGTCCTGCCGAGGCCGGCTCCTGGACCGCGCGGGCGGTCCAGGAGCCGGTGCCTCAGCGGGTGGCGGCGACGTCCCGGACGAACTGCGCCGACCGCTCCCGCAGCCCGGCGATCCGCTCGGCCACGACCTGGTCGGCGACCGCCTCGATGCCGTCCCCGGATTCGGCGCTGGTCGGGGGCCGGCGGACGTTGCGCGAGCAGGAGAAGTCCTCGCAGATCAGCGTGCCGAGGGTGTTGCCGTCCCGCCCGGCGCTGCCGGCCCGGCGGGCGACGTACAGGGTGGCCGAGACCGAGGACAGGTCGCGGCACCAGCTGCACATCGCCGAGCGCCGCCGTCCGCTGGCCGGGGCCGGGCTGGCCCGCAGCAGCACGCCGGTGGGCTCGCCGTCCAGCTCGAGGACGACGTAGGCCGACAGCGGCGCCCTGCGGTCGCGCCAGCCGAGGTGTTCCAGCTGCTCCCACGGGACGGCGTCGAGGTCGGGCAGCACGGCCTGGGACGCCTCGCGGCGGCTGGCGTTGAGGAAGGACGCGCGGATCTGCTTCTCGGTCAGGGCGTTCATGAGGGACCTGCTTCCGGTCGGTCGGGACCGCCGGCCGGGCACGGAGCGCGCCGGCGGGCGGGGAGGGGAGGACGAGCAGTGCGTCCGTCCGCGACCGGCCCACGGCAGCGCTCACGCACCCGCGGGTGCGGGGCGTGGCTCAGGAGGGGGGCAGGCGCCGGACGCGGGTCCGGCTCGGGTCCGTGCAGGCCACGACGGCCACCTCACGTCCCGCGCGTGGACTGCGCACCTGCTCGCTCCTCGGGTTCCCCGCCGGCCCGGTGACCGACGTGCCGATCGTACGACGCGGCGGCGACCGGGGTGCGCCGTCAGCCCAGCGCGGCGTCGTACCGGTCGAGCAGGACGGCGGCGATCCGCTCGTCGGGCAGCAATGGCGCCGTGACGCAATCGGCGCCCGCGCCCTGGAGCTTGTCGTGGAAGTGCCCCGGGGCCAGCAGGTAGGCCGCGACGACCACGCGCTGGGCGCCGGCCGCCCGGGCCGCGGCCACCGCGTCGGGGACGGTGGGCTTCGCGGCCGAGCCGTACCCGGTGGTGACCGGGCCGGCCCAGTCGGCCTGCAGCATCTGTGCGGTGTGCTCCACGTCGGCGACCGAGCGGGCGTCGCTGGAACCGGCGGCGGCCAGCACGACCGCCGTCCGGGTGTCGGTGGGGTCGGCGCCGGCGGCGAGCAGTCGTGCGGTCAGCACCGCAGCCAGCCGGGGGTCCGGGCCCAGTGGCCGGGCGGCGACCGCACCGGGGTGGGCCGCGACGGCACCGGCGATGTCGACGTGCACGTGGTAGCCACCGGACAGCAGCAACGGGACGACGACGGTCGGCGTCCGCGACCCGGCCAGCCCGGCCACCACGTCGACGACGGTCGGCGGCTGGACGTCGACGAACGCCGCCGTGGTGCGCAGGCCCGGCCGCAGGGCGCGGGCACCCAGCGCCAGCTCGCCGATCAGCCGGCGGCCGGTGGGGTTGCGGGTGCCGTGCGCGCAGGCGACGAGCACCGGTTGTGCGCTCATGCTCGTCGAGGCAGCCGTGAGCGCACGACGGTGGCCGGGGCTCATCACAGGGCCCTCGTGCTGCCGCCGTCGACGGTGAGCATCGTGCCGGTCAGGTAGGACGCGGCGGGGGAGAGGGCGAACGCGGCGACCCGGCCGAACTCCTCCGGCCGCCCCACGCGGCCCAGCGGGATGGCCGCCTCGGTGCGGGCGCGGGCGGCGGCCGGGTCGCCGGAGGCGGCCTCGATCTCGGCGATCCGGTCGGTGGCGATGGTGCCGGGCAGCAACCCGAACACCCGGATGCCGCGCGGGCCGAGCTCGTCGGCCAGCGCCTTCGCGGTCATCGCCAGCCCGGGACGCAGCCCGTTGGAGATCGCCAGACGCCCGATCGGCTGGCGCACCGAGGTGGACAGCACGAAGCCGATCGCCGCCCCGTCGGACAGGTGCGGCACCAGCGCCCGGACCAGCCGCAGCGGCCCGAGCAGCACGCTCTCCACCCCGGCCCGCCAGGCGTCCTCGCCGACGTCCAGCACTGAGCCGGGAGCCGGGCCACCGACCGAGATCAGCGCCCCGTCGACCCCGCCGAGCTGGCCCAGCGTCTCGGCGACCAGGACGTCGGCCGCCGCCGGGTCGGCCAGGTCGGCAGCCACCCCGGTGGCGTTCGCGCCGAGCGTCTCGACCGCTGCGGAGACGGAGTACGCGGCCCGGGAGCTGATCAGCACCCGGGCCCCGTCCGCGACGAGGGCCTGGGCGGTCGCCAGTCCCAGCCCCCGGCTCGCGCCGGTGAGCAGGTAGTTGCGACCACCCAGACCCAGGTCCATCAGGCGGAGACGGTCCCGCGCAGCGAGCGCAGCACGTACTGCATGATCCCGCCGTTGCGGTAGTAGTTCGCCTCACCGGGGGTGTCGATCCGGACGCGGGCGTCGAACTCGACGTCCCCGGCCTTCACGTGCACCGTGCGGGGCGTCGTGCCGTCGTTCAGCGCGGTCACCCCGGTGATCTCGAACTCCTCGTCGCCGGTCAGGCCGAGGGACTCCCGGCTCTGGCCCTCGGGGTACTGCAGCGGCAGCACGCCCATGCCGATGAGGTTGGAGCGGTGGATGCGCTCGTAGCTCTCGGCGATGACGGCCTTGACCCCCAGCAGCGCCGTCCCCTTGGCCGCCCAGTCACGGGAGGACCCGGAGCCGTACTCCTTGCCGGCCAGCACGACCAGCGGGATGCCGGCGTCGAGGTAGGCGCGCGAGGCGTCGTAGATCGAGGTCGTCTCACCGGTCAGGTGGTTCTTGGTGACACCGCCCTCGGTGCCGGGCACCAGCTGGTTGCGCAGCCGGATGTTGGCGAAGGTGCCGCGGATCATGACCTCGTGGTTGCCACGACGGGACCCGTAGGAGTTGAAGTCGCGGCGCTCGATGCCGTGCTCGGTCAGGTACTTCCCGGCGGGGGAGTCGCCCTTGATCGAGCCGGCCGGCGAGATGTGGTCGGTCGTGACCGAGTCGCCCAGCACCGCCAGCGTGCGGGCGCCGGTGATGTCGGTGACCGGGGCCGGCTCGGCCGGCATGCCCTCGAAGTACGGGGGCTTGCGGACGTAGGTGCTCTCGGCGTCCCACTCGAACGTGTCGCCGGTGGGGGTCGGGAGCTCCTGCCACTGCTGGGTGCCGGCGAAGACGTCGGCGTAGTCGTTGGCGAACATCTCCGCCGTGACCGACTCGTCGATGGTCCGCTGCACCTCGTGCGGCGAGGGCCAGATGTCGCGCAGGTAGACGGGCTGGCCGTCGGTGCCGGTGCCCAGCGGCTCGGTGGTCAGGTCCAGGTCCATCGTGCCGGCGAGCGCGTAGGCGATCACCAGCGGCGGGGACGCCAGGTAGTTCATCTTGATGTCGGGGTTGATCCGGCCCTCGAAGTTCCGGTTGCCCGAGAGCACGGAGACCACGGCGAGGTCGGCGTGGTTGACCGCCTGGCTGACCGGCTCCGGCAGCGGACCGGAGTTGCCGATGCAGGTGGTGCAGCCGTAGCCCACCAGGTAGAAGCCGAGCTTCTCCAGGTACGGGGTGAGCCCGGACTTCTCGTAGTAGTCGGTGACGACCTTCGACCCCGGCGCCAGCGTCGTCTTGACCCACGGCTTGGTGGACAGGCCCGCCTCGACGGCCTTCTTGGCCAGCAGCGCGGCACCGATCATCACCGAGGGGTTCGAGGTGTTGGTGCAGGAGGTGATGGCGGCGATCACCACGTGCCCGTGGTCGACCTCGGTCTCGGTGCCGTCCTCCATGACCACCTTGGTGGGCTTGCGGGTGCGGCCGGAATCCGAGCCGGTGACGGCGTCGTGCGGCTTGCCGGCGTCGCCGTTGCCGGTCGCGAACGGGCTGGCCGGGTCCGAGGCCGGGAAGGTCTCCTCGACCGCCTCGTCGACCGTGGAGGCCTCGGCGGCGGCGTCGTCGGGGTCGCTGTCACCGTCGGGGGCGTAGGTGGGCAGCGCCTCGCGGAACGCCTCCTTGGCCTCGGTCATCGCGACGCGGTCCTGCGGGCGCTTGGGACCGGCGATGCTCGGCACCACGGTGGACAGGTCGAGCTCGAGGTACTCGGAGAACGCCGGCTCGCGGTCGTCGTCGTGCCACATGCCCTGGGCCTTGGCGTAGGCCTCGACCAGGGCGATCTGCTCGGCGGACCGGCCGGTGAGCTGGAGGTAGCGGATCGTCTCGCCGTCGATGGGGAACATCGCGGCGGTCGAGCCGAACTCCGGGCTCATGTTGCCGATCGTGGCCCGGTTGGCCAGCGGGACGGCGGAGACGCCGGCGCCGTAGAACTCGACGAACTTCCCGACCACGCCGTGCTGGCGCAGCATCTCGGTGATCGTGAGGACCAGGTCGGTGGCGGTGGCGCCGTCGGGCAGCTCGCCGGTGAGCTTGAAGCCGACCACGCGGGGGATGAGCATCGACACCGGCTGGCCCAGCATCGCGGCCTCGGCCTCGATGCCGCCGACGCCCCAGCCCAGCACGCCCAGGCCGTTGACCATGGTGGTGTGCGAGTCGGTGCCCACGCAGGTGTCCGGGTAGGCCAGCGTGCGGTCGCCCTCGGCGCGCGGGAAGACCACGCGGGCCAGGTGCTCGATGTTGACCTGGTGGACGATGCCGGTGCCCGGGGGGACGACCTTGAAGTCGTCGAAGGCGCCCTGGCCCCAGCGGAGGAACTGGTAGCGCTCGCCGTTGCGCTGGTACTCGATCTCGACGTTGCGCTCGAACGAGTCCGGGGTGCCGAACACGTCGGCGATGACGGAGTGGTCGATGACCAGCTCGGCCGGGGCGAGCGGGTTGATCCGCTGCGGGTCGCCGCCCAGGTCGGCCATGGCCTCGCGCATGGTGGCCAGGTCGACGATGCACGGCACGCCGGTGAAGTCCTGCATCACCACGCGGGCCGGGGTGAACTGGATCTCCTGGTCGGGCTCGGCCGAGGGGTCCCAGTTCGCCAGCGCACGGATGTGGTCGGCGGTGATGTTCGCGCCGTCCTCGGTGCGGAGGAGGTTCTCCAGCAGGACCTTGAGGCTGAAGGGCAGCTTCTCAGCGCCCTCCACCGCGTCGAGCCGGAAGATGTCGTACTCGGTGCCGTCGACGTCGAGCGTCGACCGGGCTCCGAAGCTGTCCTTGCTGGCTGCCACTGTCTGCGCCTCACCCTCGCTGGTCCTGCGCGCGTCCTGCGCCTCGATGTGCCACCCCCGATCATCCCAGCCCGATCGGCCGCGTGTGGAGCAAGGCTGCCCTTCCCTCACCCTCAGTGGGCGGAGTCGCCACCCTCCGCAGGGGACAGGGCCTCACCCCGAGGGGGGAGGTGGCCGCCCCGGCCCTCCGGCGTCCCGCCCGTCCGGTCGATGGGCCCGGGAGAGCACACCCGTCGCGGGTGTGCCGGGACTGGTCGAGACCGGCGTCGCCGAGCACTTGGCGCCGGGCAACGGAGGAGCTGGCAGTGCGGGCACGCGTGGGCACACGGGCAGGGACGGGACGACGGACGGGAGGTCACTGGCTGCAGCGGGCGCTGGCCGCCGGCACGGTGACGGCGGCCTGCCTGGTCGTCGCGCCGGGGACGGCGGGAGCCGCCCCGGTGAACCCCAGCGACCAGCAGATCAGCGCCGCGGAGCAGGCCAGGGCCGCTGCGGCCGCGGAGGTCGGTCAGATCACCGCCGCGCTGGCGCAGGCGCAGTCCGCGGCCGCCGGTGCCGCCGCGCAGGCCGACATCGCCCTGCAGGACTACGAGGAGAAGCAGACCGCCTCCGACGAGGCACGGACGGCGGCCGAGGCCGCTGCCGCTGCCGCCGTCGCGGCCGACGTCCAGCTCGCGGGCGGGCGGGACGCGGTCGCCGCCTTCGCCCGGGACAGCTACGTCCAGGGCAGCACCGCCGGCGGCGTGCTGGCGCTGATGACCGCCGGCGGCCCGGCCGAGCTGATCGAGCGGGCCGCCCTGCTCGACGCCGCCGGGGAGCACCGCACCGACGTCGTCGCCGAGCTCACGGTGCTCGAGCAGCAGGCCACCGTCGCCGAGCAGACCGCGCAGGCGACCCTCGGCGCGGCCCAGGCGCTGGAGACCGAGGCGGCGACGCTGCTGGCCAGCGCCCAGGAGCAGAAGGTCGCCGCCCGCGAGCAGGCCGCCGCGCTGGTCGAGCAGCAGGAGCAGCTGGAGGGCCGGCTGGCCGAGGCGCAGCAGGTGGCGCTCGGCCTGGCCGGTGCCCGCAAGGCCGCGGAGGAGTACGCGGCGGCCCAGGCCGCCGCTGCCCCGCCGCCGGCCGCTCCGCAGCGCGCGACCACCGCAGCACCGGCCGCCGGCGCCCCGGCGGCCGCGGCACCCAGCAGCACGCCGTCCCGCGCCCCGGCGGCCGGCGCCCCCGTGGCCCCTGCCGCGGGTGGCAGCACCGGGGGTGGCACCAGCGGACGTGGCAACGCAGCGCCGGCGCCCGCTCCGGCACCGGCCCCGGCGCCCGCCCCGGCGCCGGTCAAGGCGCCGGTCAAGGTCCCCGTCGCGCCGAAGCCGGGCGGGACCAGTGCGGACGCGCCGTCCGGCTCGACCGTGCAGCGGGCCATCGCCGCGGCCCGCACCCAGCTGGGCCTGCCCTACTCCTGGGGCGGTGGCGGCAGCAACGGGCCGAGCTTCGGGATCGCCCCGGACACCAGGATCTGGGGGTTCGACTGCTCCGGCCTGACCCAGTACGCCTACGCGCAGGCCGGGGTGGCCATCGGCGGCACCAGCCGCGACCAGTACTGGCGCTTCCGGGACCGCACCGTCGCCCGGGCCGACCTGCAGCCCGGCGACCTGGTGTTCTGGGGCACCGGCAACGACTACACGTCGATCTACCACGTGGCGCTCTACATCGGCGGCAACCAGGTGGTCCAGGCGCCACAGAGCAACGACGTGGTGAAGGTGAGCACCATGTGGTTCGGCAGCGACTACTTCGGGGCGGTCCGACCGACCGGCTGAGCGTCCCCGGCCCGCGTCCTGCGGGGGCCGGGGGTGCGGGGGAAGGGCGTCGGGCAGCCACGGGGGGAGCTGCCCGACGCACCTCCGAGGTTAGCAGCCCCGGCGGTGCGTCGGGCGGTTCCGGCGACGCCGCCCGACCCCTTTCCGTCGCCGCGTCGGTGGCCGGCACAGCCAGGTGGTGGAGACTGGGCCGGTGACCGCTGCCGGAAGCCAGTCCGTCCCCGACCAGCCCACCCCACCGTCGGTGGACGCCGCTCAGCTCGAGCGTGCGCTGTTCGAGATCAAGCGGGTCATCGTCGGTCAGGACCGGCTGGTGGAACGGATGCTGGTGGGCCTGCTGGCCCGCGGCCACGTGCTCCTGGAGGGCGTGCCCGGCGTCGCCAAGACCCTGGCGGTGGAGACCCTGGCCACCGTCGTCGGGGGGCACTTCTCCCGCCTGCAGTTCACCCCGGACCTGGTGCCGGCCGACATCATCGGCACCCGCATCTACAAGGCCGGCCAGGACGCCTTCGACACCGAGCTGGGCCCGGTGTTCGCCAACTTCGTGCTCGCCGACGAGATCAACCGCGCGCCGGCGAAGGTGCAGTCGGCGCTGCTGGAGGTCATGGCCGAGCGACAGGTGTCGATCGGCGGGGTCACGCACAAGCTGCCCGACCCGTTCCTGGTGCTGGCCACCCAGAACCCGATCGAGAACGAGGGCGTCTACCCGCTGCCCGAGGCTCAGCGCGACCGGTTCCTGCTCAAGGTGCTCGTGGACTACCCGAGCCCGGAGGAGGAGCGGGAGATCATCTACCGGATGGGGCAGACCCCGCCGACGCCGCAGACGGTCCTCGGCCCGGACGACGTCCGGCGGCTGCAGCGCACCGCCTCGCAGGTCTTCGTCCACCACGCGCTGGTCGACTACGTCGTCCGGCTGGTGGTGGCGACCCGGGCGCCCGCGGAGCACGGCATGCCCGACGTGGCCAACTGGGTCTCCTACGGGGCCAGCCCGCGCGCCTCGCTGGGCCTGATCGCCGCCAGCCGGGCGCTCGCGCTGATCCGCGGCCGCGACTACGTGCTGCCCCAGGACGTGCTGGACGTGACCGCCGACGTGCTGCGGCACCGCCTGGTGCTCTCCTACGACGCGCTGGCCGACGGCGTGCCCGCCGACCACGTCGTCAAGCGGGTGCTGCAGAGCGTCCCGCTGCCGCAGGTCACCCCACGGCAGCGTGCCGACGGGTTCGGACCCGCGGCCCCCGGTGGCCCGATGGTGCCCGGGCCGGGTGGTCAGTACGGCCCGCCGGACGGCGCCGCGCAGCGCGTGCCCGCCGGCGCGCACGCCTCCGCCAACGGCCAGGGGAGGCCGCAGCAGGGCGGCCACCCGCAGGGCCAGTTCCCCTCGGACCAGTTCCGGCAGGCGCCCTACCAGCAGGGGCCGTTCCAGCAGGGCCCGCAGCAGCAGGGCGGCCGGCCCGACGGCGGCTCGGGCCCGCAGCCGGGATGACCGGGCCGAGCCCGGCGGGGGCGCCGGCCGGCACCGGCGGCGCCCCGCCGCACTTCGGGCCGGGGACGTCCTCGGCGGTGCTGCTGCGCCGGCTGGAGCTGACCATCCGGCGCCGGCTGGACGGGTTGCTGCAGGGCGACCACCTCGGCCTGGTCCCGGGCTCGGGCAGCGAGGCCGGCGACGCCCGCACGTACCACCCCGGCGACGACGTCCGCCGGATGGACTGGGCGGTGACCGCGCGCACCCAGTCGCCGCACGTCCGGGAGACCGTGGCCGACCGCGAGCTGGAGACCTGGGTGGTGCTGGACCTGTCCGCCAGCCTGGACTTCGGCACCGCGGACTCGGAGAAGCGCGACCTGGCCATCGCCGGCCTGGCCGCGGTCGGCCACCTGACCGTGCGGGGCGGCAACCGGCTCGGCGCCGTGGTGACCACCGGCGAGCGGGTCGACCGGTACCCGGCGGTGCCGGGCCGGCTGGCGGTCGACCGGCTGCTGCGCGCCGTGGTGGACACCCCGCGGGCCGGGAGCGGACGCCGCGGTGACCTGGCCACCGCGATCGACTCGCTGCGCCGTCCACCGCGCCGCCGCGGGCTGGTCGTGGTGATCTCGGACTTCCTCGGCGACCTGGACTGGGAGCGCCCGCTGCGGGGGCTGTCGGCCCGCCACGAGCTGCTGGCCATCGAGGTCGTCGACCCGCGCGAGCTGGAGCTGGCCGACGTCGGCCTGCTCACCGTCGTGGACCCGGAGAGCGGGCAGACCCTCGAGGTGCCCACCGGCAACGCCGACGTGCGCCGCCGCTTCGCCGAGGGCGCCGCCGCCCAGCGGGCGGAGATCGCCGCCGCCCTGCGCCGGACGGGTGCAGGGCACCTGCGGCTGCAGACCGACCGCGACTGGATGGCCGACGTCGTCGCCTACGTCGCCCACCGCCGGCGTGCCGGCAACGGAGGAGCCTCCCGATGACCTTCCAGTCCCCGTGGTGGCTGGTGGCGCTGCTCGCCGTCGGAGCGCTGGTCGCGCTGTACGTGGTCCTGCAGCTGCGTCGCGCGAAGTACGCCGCGCGCTTCACCAACGTCGCACTGCTCGGCTCGCTGGTGCCCAAGCGGGCCGGGTGGCGCCGGCACGTGGCCTTCGGTCTGGTGGCCGCGGGCCTGGCGGTGCTGGTGACCTCCCTGGCGGTGCCCAGCACCGAGGTCCGGGTGCCGCGGGAACGGGCGACGGTGATCATGACCGTCGACGTCTCGCTGTCCATGCGGGCCACCGACATCGAGCCCGACCGCTTCCAGGCCATGCAGGTGGCGGCCGAGCAGTTCGTCGACGTCCTGCCCGCCCGGATCAACCTCGGGCTGGTGTCCTTCGCCGGGACGGCGACCACGCTGGTCACCCCGACGACCGACCGCGAGCAGGTGCGCACCGCGCTGCGCAACCTGCAGCTGGCCGAGGCGACCGCCATCGGGGAGGCGGTGTTCACCTCGCTGAGCGCGGTGACGAACTTCCAGTCGACGCTGCAGACCGGCGGCGAGGAGGTGCCGCCGGCCCGGGTGGTGCTGCTGTCCGACGGCTACAACACGGTGGGCCGGGAGACGACCCAGGCCGTCGAGGCGGCTGTGGCGGCCCAGGTGCCGGTGTCCACGATCGCCTTCGGCACCGACTACGGCGTCCTGGACCTCAACGGCGAGCGCTTCCCGGTGCCGGTCGACCGCTCGACGCTGGAGGACATCGCCGACGAGACCGGCGGCAGCTACAGCGAGGCGGCGAGCGCCGCGGAGCTGGAGCAGGTGTACGAGGACCTCGGCAGCCAGATCGGCTACACGACCGAGGCCCAGGACATCAGCCCGTGGTTCGTCCGCGGCGGCCTGCTCTTCGCCTTCCTCGGCATCGTCGCCTCGCTGCTGTGGACCAACCGGCTCCTCTGACCGCACCCGGGCCGCTCCCGGCCGGGGGAGGACGGGTCAGTCGTCGACGGCGGCCGGGCGGGCGGACGAGGCGCCGGTGCGGGCGCGGGCGGTCTTGTCGGCGTACATCGCCTCGTCCGCCGCACGCAGCAGCGCGGCCGGGTCGTCGCCGTCCCCGGGGCCGAGCGCCAGGCCGAGGCTGACGCCGACCCCGCGTGCACCCAGGCCGCGTTCCAGCCGGCTCCGCAGGTCCTCGGCCACCCCACTCGCCTGCGCCCGGTCGGCCATGCCGTCCAGCACGACGCAGAACTCGTCGCCGGCCAGCCGGGCCACGAGGTCCTCGGTCCGCACCGCACCGCGCAGCTGGGCGGCGACGTCGCAGAGCAGGGCGTCGCCCGCCTCGTGCCCGTGCACGTCGTTGACCCGCTTGAACCCGTCGAGGTCGAGGAAGAGCAGCCCGATGGAGCTGCCGTGGCGGTGGGCCCGGGCCAGTTCCCGCGTCAGGTGCCGCACCAGCGCCGCCCGGTTCGGCACGCCGGTCAGGGCGTCGGTGAGTGCCTGCTCCTCGACCTGACGGTGCAGGCGGGCGTTGTCCAGGGCCCGGCGCGCCGCGGCCGTGAGCCCGTGCAGCACCCGCTGCTCGGCCGGGACGCCGACCTGCGCCACCCCGGTGCGGGCCACCAGCCACAGGGTGTCGTCGGCCACCACGTCCCCCACCTGGTGGGGCTGCGGCGGCCCCGGCTGCAGCGCGACCTCGCTGCGGGGCAGCAGGCGGGTGGCGTGCGCGTGCAGGGCGTCGAGCACCCGGTCCGGGTGCAGGGTGGCGTGCAGTTCGGCGGTGGCCTCGGCCAGCGCGTCGAGCAGGTCCCGCTCGGTGGCCAGCCGGGTGTACCGCCGGCTGAGCACCGCCAGGACCGCCAGCAGCGGCAGCAGCCGCCAGGCGCCCGCCGGGTCGCGGACCAGCAGGGGCGCCAGGAGCAGCCCGAGCACCACCCCGGCGGTCTCGACCACGGCGAGCTGGCGCAGCCCGCTGGTGAACCCCGCGATCAGCCGTCCCCGGGTCAGGCTCAGCACGGTGACGACCTGCAGGTGGCTCACGGTGCCGAAGACCACGGCGGCAGCGGCGGCGGCTCCCAGCCGGGGGGCGTGCCCGGAGAGCGCGGCCACGGTCAGCGCGCCGGCCGCCGCGGCGGTCAGCGTCGAGGTGGCGTTGAACAGCCGGTTGACCGCGCTGGTGCGCAGCGACAGCACCAGCACCAGCGCGGCGGCGCCGAGGGAGAGGGCCGCTGCCGCCGGGGCCAGGACGGCGTAGGCGAGGACGGCGGCCGTCTCGCCGAAGGTCATGTGGGTGGCCCGGTCACGGCGGCCGACGGTCACCGGGGAGAACAGCAACAGGGCGACGACGGCGGTGGTGACCGCCCAGGTGCCCGGTGCCTGCGCGAGTGCCGGGGCCGACCGGGTCAGCTCCACGCCGACCGAGGCGAGCCCCAGGAGGGTCAGCACCACCAGGAAGCCCCGCGACCTGCCGTGCACCAGCAACCCCTCTCGCCGTCCCGGCCGGACGCGGGGACGGGCCGGTCCCGCCGCTGCGCCAGCGGAGGCTACTGCGACGTCCGGCCCCACCGGGACGACGCCGCACCGGCTGTCAGGTCCCCGAGGACCTGACAGCCGGTTCGGGTCAGACGGTGAAGCCGCGCTGGCGGCGCACCAGCTTCTTGATCATGAACAGCGTCTGCAGCACGGTGACCAGGTAGAGCACCGGCCAGCCGATCGACAGGATCGCCGACTGCACGCCCACGCTCTGCTGGCTCCAGGCGAAGATCAGCACCGTGAACGTGGCGACCGCGCACAGCGCCGGCATCACGTAGGCCGAGCCGCGCCCGCGCTCGGCAGCCGCCTGGGCGGCCCAGTTGTCCTTCTCCACCCGGGCCAGGAACTGCACCCAGGCGGTGACGAAGTGGCCCATCCGGACCCACATGTAGAGCTCGGCCGGGGCGATGAGCACGGCGTAGAGGATGTCCGTCGCGCTCTTGTCGTGCATCGACGCCGCGATCCGCAGGTTCAGCAGGGTCGCCACCGCCGGCGGGATCAGCCACACCGGGTTGAACACGAACGCGTCGATCGACAGCGCGGCGGCCAGCAGCAGGGCGAAGGCCATCCGGGTGCTGATGTTGAAGACCATCGAGATGTTCTCGTACCAGCGCAGCCGCAGGTTCGGGTGCAGCGGCTGGCCCTTGTTGTCCCCGCGCTGGCCCGGCCACAGCAGGTCGATGCCACCGAAGTTCCACTTGACCTGCTGGCCGTGCAGCGAGCGCAGGTCGGTCATCGGGCCCACGTAGGCCCGGGCCCGGGCGCTGATCTTGGTGTTGAACCCGGCGTCCTTGATCTGCAGCGAGAGCTTGGAGTCCTCGACCTCGGAGTCGCGCACCCAGGGGGAGGACTGGTGGTGGCGGTACATGACCGTCTCCAGGGCCCGGACGCTGAAGAGGCTGCACTGCCCGCCGAGGACGGCCATGTTGCGGCCGCGGACGAGGTTGTCCATGTTGAACCCGGCGAACTGGGCCCGCTGGCCGGCCAGCAGGAAGCGCGCCATCGCCCCGTGGACCTTGGACTTGTCGAAGCTGTAGACGGCCGACAGCCCACCGATGCGGGGGTCGGTGACCATCTCCTTCTCCAGCCACTCCACGCAGCGGCGGTCCAGGGTGGTGTCGCCGTCCACGCCGAGGATGTAGTCGTACCCGCGGCTGAGGTGGTAGCCGATGTTGAGGGCGCCGACCTTCTTGTCCGCGTTCTCCCCGATGTCGTGCACGTGCACCACGGTGCGGAACAGCTCGCCCTTGACGACCCGCTCGTGCGCGCCCTCGAAGCTGCGGGCGATCTCGGGGGTGTCGTCGTCGGTGTTGTTGATGATCACGTGGATCACGTCGGGCAGCCGGGTCTGGGACAGCAGCGAGGTGAGGACGGCGGCGATCGTCCCCTCCTCGTTGTAGGCCGGGATGATGCAGCTGATCGTGGCGGTGCGCCGCTCGCTGCCCGACCGCTGGTCGGCCCACTCGTCGGGGACGAGGGAGGAGATGTCCGGCGGCACCACCGTGCCCCGGGCCAGCAGCTGGATGCGGTCGGTGGCCCGGCGCATGCCCGGGACGACGAGCTCGGTCATGAGGTCTCCTGCAGGAGGGGCAGCTCGATGCTGTCCTGGACGGTCTGTCGGAAGTACTCGCCCGAGCCGATGGCGGTCTCGACGAGCAGGTCGAACTGCACGTACACGGTGAGCTGGGTGGCGGTGGCGGCCGACGGGGCCACGTTGAGCGCGCTGGTGTAGTCGAAGGGCGGGGTGAGGACGAACTCGCCGCGGTCCTCGGTGACCGTGGTGCGGGTCGTGCCGTCGTCGGCGGTGGCGGCGAAGCGGGTGACCTTCACGGCCTGCCGTGCCGTGCCGCCCTCGACGTGCGCGGCCAGCTGGATCGTCTTGGCGTCGGCGGCGGTCCAGGAGACGGCCTCCTGGTCGGTCCACCAGTCGATGACGACGTCCCGGTCGCCGGCGGCCACCGTGTGGGTCACCGACCCGGTGTCCAGGTCGCCGGCGCTGCGCACCGGGGTGACCGGGGCCTCCTCGGCGACCGGCGTGATTGCGGGCCCGGCCGTGGTCGCCGGGGCGGCCGAGGTCGTCGCCGCCGAGGTCTCCGCCGCTGCGGCCGAGAGCCCCGGGCTCATGCCGACGTCGGGCAGCTGGCAGCCGGTCAGCAGCGCCCCGAACGTCAGCGCGGCCCCCAGTCCGACTGCACCCCGCCGTGCTCCACCTGCTCGCATCGAGCACACCTCTTCTCCCTGCGGCACCAGCCGCACACGGTCATGGACGACCGCGCGGGAGGGGGACAGCACCGGCCGCGTCCTCGAGCGATCGTCACCGACCGTAGAGAACTGCCCGGATGCCGTCACTCATCGTCACACCAGCGGGTTACCCAACGTCACCGGACGGGTGAGTGCAGCAGTCACGGACAGCGCAGGAGCACCGCAGGGGACCGCTGGAGGGCGGCGGTCAGGGCCGTGCCCGCATGCGGTGACACCCACGGGTGACACCTGAGGGGGGCTGGCCGCTGTCGGCCGACGGCGAGCTGTCCCGGGCGCGTCGGGTGTGCGCTGGTGGTCGTCTCGTCGAGCCGGGACGCCCACCAGTGCACGGTCGACGGTGGACGGGGTCGCCGTCGCGGTGGTCCGTGCCGCGTGGGTCCCGCCGTCCGGGGCCGACCGAGGGCCGGGTCAGTCGGTCGGGAACAGCCGGTCGACCGCGGGGGAGCGGTGCACCTGCACGCTGCGCCCGCCCAACGCGGCGACGTCCAGGTGGTCGCGCACGAGCTCCAGGGCGGCGCC
The DNA here is from genome assembly GCF_026967795.1 of Modestobacter sp. VKM Ac-2986. Lineage (GTDB taxonomy): Bacteria > Actinomycetota > Actinomycetes > Mycobacteriales > Geodermatophilaceae > Modestobacter. The sequence continues at coordinate 615,856 of NZ_JAPVBH010000003.1, read as the reverse complement.
GCTGAGCGAGGTGACCGAGCGTGCGTCGAGCACCTCGATCCGCGCCGGCTCGGCGCCGTAGCGGGACCGGAAGTCCGCCACGGCGCCGGCGTCCACGGCGCCGGCCAGGCACAGCGCGCGTCCGTCGGCGGTGTTCAGCAGCCGGACCAGTCCGCGCGCCGGGGCGGGGGGAGGGGGCACGGCACCAGTGTGCGGCGGCCGGACGCCGACCGCGCGGGGGTGCGCCGCCGGACCACCGACTAGGTTCATGGGCGGTTGTACCCGGCGAGTGGCGAGGTGGGCTGAGTGGGCAGGTCGGTGCTGGTGACCGGTGGGAACCGGGGGATCGGGCTGGCCATCGCCCGCTCGTTCGCGGAGGCGGGTGACTCCGTGGCGGTGACCCACCGCGGCAGCGGCGCCCCGGACGGGCTGTTCGGCGTGGAGTGCGACGTCACCGACAGCGCAGCCGTCGACCGCGCGTTCACCGAGGTCGAGGAGCACCAGGGCCCGGTCGAGGTGCTGGTCAGCAACGCCGGGATCACCCGCGACGGGCTGCTGCTGCGGATGGGCGAGGACGCCTTCACCGACGTCATCGACGCCAACCTGACCGCCGCCTACCGGGTCGCCAAGCGTGCGGCGCCGAAGATGGTGCGCGCCCGCGCGGGACGGATGGTCTTCATCAGCTCGGTGGTCGGGCTGCTGGGCTCGGCGGGGCAGGTCAACTACGCGGCCAGCAAGTCCGGCCTGGTCGGGCTGGCGCGGTCGATCGCCCGCGAGCTGGGCAGCCGCAACATCACCGCCAACGTGGTGGCGCCGGGGTTCGTGTCGACCGACATGACCGCCGAGCTGTCGGAGGCGCGGCAGCAGGAGATCCTCGGGCAGGTGCCGCTGGGGCGGCTCGCCGGGGCAGACGAGATCGCCGGCGTCGTCCGCTTCCTGGCGGGCGAGCAGGCGGGTTACATCACCGGGGCCGTCGTCCCGGTCGACGGAGGACTGGGGATGGGGCACTGACATGGGCATTCTCGAAGGCAAGACCATCCTGGTCGCAGGCGTGCTGACCGAGGCCTCGATCGCGTTCTCGGCGGCGAAGATCGCCCAGGAGCAGGGCGCCACCGTCGTCCTGTCGAACTTCGGCCGGGCGCTGTCGCTGTGCCAGCGGATCGCCAAGCGGCTGCCGCAGGAGGCCGCGGTCGTGGAGCTCGACGTGACGAACACCGAGCACCTGGCCACGCTGGCCGACCGGCTGCGCGAGCACCTGGGCGCCGACGCCCGCCTGGACGGCGTCGTGCACTCCATCGGCTTCGCGCCGCAGGAGGCCATGGGCGAGGGCTTCACCGAGGTCGCCTGGGAGCACGCGGCGACGGCCTTCCAGGTGTCCACCTGGTCGCTGGCCAGCCTCACCCAGGCCTGCCGCCCGCTCTTCGGCGACACCGCCGCCGTGGTCGGGCTGACCTTCGACGCCACGGTGGCCTGGCCGGTCTACGGCTGGATGGGGGCGGCCAAGGCCGCACTCGAGTCCACCTCCCGCTACCTGGCCCGTGAGCTCGGCCCGGAGGGCGTGCGGGTCAACCTCGTCGCCGCCGGCCCGCTGCGCACCATGGCCATGAAGTCGATCCCGGGCAGCAACCAGTTCGAGGAGGCCTGGGAGGGCCGCGCGCCGCTGGGCTGGTCGGTCACCGACACCGAGCCCGCCGGCAAGGCCGTCGCCGCGCTGCTGAGCGACTGGTTCCCGGCGACCACCGGCGAGATCGTGCACGTCGACGGCGGCTTCCACGCCGTGGGGGTATGACGGTCTCGTGACCGCGCCTGATCTCGCCCGCCCCCGGCACCCTCTGCCCGAGGGTGTCTCCATCACCCCGGCCGGCCAGGAGCCGAACGCCGACCCCTCGCTCGCCGTCCGCAACAACGGCGGCGTCGAGCCGTCGTCCGCCCCGGCCCCGGCCGGACGGCGTGAGGCGCTGCTGGTGCTCGGCTTCGGCGGGCCCGAGGGCCACGACGACGTCATGCCCTTCCTGCTCAACGTCACCCGCGGCCGTGGCATCCCGCCCGAGCGGCTGGAGGAGGTGGCCGAGCACTACCACCACTTCGGCGGCGTGAGCCCGATCAACGAGCAGAACAAGGCGCTGATCAGCGCCCTGGAGGCCGAACTGCGCTCGGTCGGCGTCGACATGCCGGTCTACTGGGGCAACCGCAACTGGGCGCCCTACGTCGAGGACGCCTGGCGGCAGATGGCCGACGACGGCATCGAGCACGCCTACGTGCTCGCGACCTCGGCCTACGCCTCGTTCTCCGGGTGCCGGCAGTACCACGAGGACGTCGCCCGGGCCCGGGTCGCGCTGGAGTCCGACCCGACCGCCCCGGCCGGGCCGACGGCGGAGAAGCTGCCGCACTACTTCGACGCACCGGGCTTCGTGCAGGCCAACGCCGACGCGCTGGCCGCCGCGATCGCCTCGCTGCCGGCCGAGCTGCGGGACGGCGCCCGGCTGGTCGCCACCGCGCACAGCATCCCGAACGCGATGGCCGCCGTCGCCGGGCCGCAGGGTGGTGCCTACGAGGCCGAGCTGACCGCCGCCGCGCAGGCCGTCGTCGACGCCGCTGCGCCGGGCCGGTCCTTCGACCTGGTGTGGCAGAGCCGCAGCGGCCCGCCGTCGGTGCCGTGGCTGGAGCCCGACGTCAACGACCACCTGCGGGCGCTGGCCGAGAACGGCGAGCAGGCCGTCGTGGTCTTCCCGGTCGGGTTCATCAGCGACCACCTCGAGGTCATCTGGGACCTGGACAACGAGGCGCTGGAGACCGCCGGCGAGCTCGGGCTGGCCTTCGCGCGGGCCGCGACGGCGGGCACCCACCCGGCGTTCGTCAGCTCGCTGCGGGAGCTGCTGGAGGAGCGCCGCGCCGGCGGCGAGCCGCGGCTGGGCACCAACTGCCCGGCGTTCTGCTGCTTCGTCCAGCGCCCCGCGGCCCGCCCGGCGGCCGCGGCCACCTGATCGCCGGGGCGCCGCCCGCCCGACGGGCGGCGCCCCGCCGCCGGCGCTGCGGCGGCCGTCCCGCCGTCCCGGGCCGTGCCCTTGCGGTCTTCCCCCCGGTCTCACGCTGCTGCACCGGCGCAGGAGCGGGGGGAAGACCGCACGAGGGGCGGGGTCAGCCGCGCGGGACCCAGTTGTAGGCGGCGACGGTGGCCTCGCGGACGGCGGAGGCCAGGGGGCGCAGCGCCTCGTCGCGGCGGGCGGCCTGGGCGTGGGTGACCGCGGCCCCGGGGGCGTCGGCCATCGCCAGGTCCAGCACCTGCGACAGCCGCTGCGCCCGGCCGAGCACCGAGGCCGCGAGCTGGTCGTGGTCGTCGGGCAGGCCCGGCGCGTGCACCCGGCGGGCCAGCCCGGCCAGCAGCGCGGGCACCTCGGGGTTCCACCGCGCCAGGTCCAGCGCGGCCAGCGTGCGCGCGGAGTCGCCGACCGCGAGGTCCAGGGCGCCGGACACCGCGCGCAGGGTGCCCTCCACCGGCGGGGCCGCGGGCGGGGCGCCGTCCAGCGACACCGCCGTCCAGGAGACCACCTCGCTGCCGATCTCCTCGGGCACCAGCGCGATCCGGGTGCCGACCACGGCCTGGCCGGACTCCAGCGCCAGCGCGACCAGTGCGGGCAGCGCCGGGACGCCGCGGGTGTCGCCGGGCACGGGCAGGACCAGCCGCAGCCGCTGCTCACCCAGCCCGCGCAGCGCGCTCAGCGCCCACCCCAGCGGCACGGCCTCCGTGGTGTCCGGCAGGCCGACCACCCGGTGCGCGGTGTCGCCGACGAGGGCGTCGAGTGCCTCGTCGTAGGAGGTGCGTCCGGTGAGCCAGGCGGTGGCCCAGACGGCGAAGCGGCCGGCGGCGATGTCGTGCACGGTTGTCGAGGCTACGACCCCCGGCGGCCCGATGTGGATGCCCGGGCAGTGAGGTCGCCGACGGTCGCGCGGACCGGTCGGACACAGCTGGGCGTGCGAGACTGCGGAGCGTGGCTGCCTGGTTGCTCTGGTTGATCGCCGCGGGGCTGTTCGCCGCCGGCGAGATGGCCAGCCTGGACCTGGTCCTGCTCATGTTCGCCGGTGGCGCCCTGGGCGGGATGAGTGCGGCGCTGCTGACCGACAGCGTGCCGGTGCAGCTGGCCGCCTTCGTGATCGTCTCGGTGGGGCTGCTGGCCGTCGTGCGACCGGTCGCCAAGCGGCACCTGGTCGACCGCACGCCGGAGCAGATCGACGGCGTCCAGGCCATCGTCGGGCGCACCGCCGTGGTCAGCGCGCGCGTCGACGGCGACGCCGGCCAGGTGCGGATGGGTCACGACGAGTGGTCGGCCCGCACGCAGCTCGACGGCGAGGTCTACGAGGTGGGCACCGAGGTGCGGATCGTGCAGATCGAGGGCCCGATCGCCTACGTGAGCCACACCTGACCCGTTGCGATCGGGTGACGCTGCCCCGTCGGAGGTGATCGTCCCCGCGGGGACGGTGCACCATCGGGGGGACGCCCCACCTCCGAGGAACGGAGCACCGTGGAACCCGCACTCATCGCACTGATCGTCGTCGTGCTGCTGGCGGTCGTCGTCCTGGCCAAGAGCGTGACGATCGTCCCGCAGGCCCAGGCGAAGGTCGTCGAACGGCTCGGCCGCTACAGCCGCACCCTCTCGCCCGGCCTCGCCCTGCTCGTGCCCTTCGTCGACCGCGTCCGCGCGACCATCGACCTCCGCGAGCAGGTCATCTCCTTCCCGCCGCAGCCGGTGATCACCGCCGACAACCTGCAGGTGGGCATCGACACCGTCGTCTACTTCCAGGTGACCGACCCGCGGCTGGCCGTCTACGGTATCGCGAACTACATCACCGGCATGGAGCAGCTGACGACGACGACGCTGCGCAACGTCGTCGGTGGGCTGAACCTCGAGGGCGCGCTGACCGGCCGGGACGGCATCAACTCCCAGCTGCGCAGCGTGCTCGACGGCACCACCGGGCCGTGGGGCCTGCGGGTGGCCCGGGTCGAGATCAAGGCGATCGACCCGCCGCCCTCCATCCAGGACTCGATGGAGAAGCAGATGCGCGCCGACCGCGACAAGCGCGCCGTCATCCTCACCGCCGAGGGGCAGCGGCAGTCGGCGATCACGACCGCCGAGGGCCAGAAGGCCGCGGCGATCCTGTCGGCCGAGGGCAAGAAGCAGGCGGCGATCCTCGACGCGGAGGCCGAGCGGCAGAGCCGGATCCTGCGCGCCGAGGGTGAGCGGGCCGCGTTGTTCCTGCAGGCCCAGGGTCAGGCCAAGTCGATCGAGACGGTCTTCCAGGCCATCCACGACGGCAAGCCCGACTCCGGGCTGCTGGCCTACCAGTACCTGCAGACGCTGCCCAAGATCGCCCAGGGCGACGCGAACAAGATGTGGATCGTCCCCAGCGAGTTCAGCAAGGCGCTGGAGGGCCTGGGCCGCCTCGGCGGCTCCGACGGCGAGCAGCGCTCCTGGCTGGACGTCGACCGCGCACCCGACGGCAACGGTGCCACGGCGGCCCCCGCGGCTGCACCGGCTGCGGCTGCGGCACCCGCGCAGTCGCTGGACACCAGCACGTGGTTCGACTCGAACCTCCCGCCGGCCGCCGAGCAGCCCGAGGCCAAGATCTCGCTGTCCAGCATCGGCGTGGAGCCCAGCCTGCCGACCGCGTCGGCCCCGCGGCCGTCGCTCGCGCAGGCCACCGAGGAGGTCCGCACCACCCCGCAGCTCGGCAGTGGGGAGGCCTCTCCCGCGCAGCTCGGCAGCGGAGACGCCCCCGCCCCGCAGTAGGAGGTCCTCGCCGCGACGAGGCGTGGACGCCAGTGGCCCAGGACCGACTCGGTCCTGGGCCACTGGCGTCCCGGCCCCCTCGCAGGGTCCCGGCGCGAGCTTGCTCGCGGTGGGGGGCGAGGGGGTCCTTCATCAGTCCTTGAGCAGGCCCTCGCGGAGCTTGGCCAGGGTCTGGCTGAGCAGCCGGGACACGTGCATCTGGGAGATGCCGATGTCGGCGGCGATCTGCGACTGGGTCATGTTGCCGAAGAACCGCAGGATGAGGATGCGGCGCTCGCGGGCCGGGATGGTGGCCAGCAGCGGCTGCAGCGACTCCCGGTACTCCACGCCCTCGAGCGCGGCGTCCTCCTCGCCCAGCGTCGCGGCCAGGGTGGGGGAGTCCTCCTCACCGGAGAGGCGCTCGTCGAGGGAGCTGCTGCGGTAGGCGTTGGCCACCGCCAGCCCCTCCAGGACCTCCGCGCGCGGGATGCCCAGGTGCTCGGCCAGCTCCGACGGGGTCGGGGCGTGCCCGTTCTTCTGGGACAGCTCGCTCACCGCGGCGTTCAGCGACAGGTGCAGCTCCTGCAGCCGGCGCGGCACGCGCACCGACCAGCCCTGGTCGCGGAAGTGCCGCTTGATCTCTCCGGTGATCGTGGGGACGGCGAAGGACAGGAACTCCACACCGCGGGTGGGGTCGAACCGGTCGATCGCGGCGATCAGGCCCAGGGTGCCGACCTGCAGCAGGTCGTCGAAGGGCTCGCCGCGGTTGCTGAACCGCCGGGCGAAGTGCCGGACGAGGGGCAGGTGCTCCTCGACCAGGATCTCCCGCAGCCGCTCCCGCCGGGGGTCGCCCTTCTCCAGCGCGGCCAGCTCGACGAACAGCGGTGCGGTGCGCTCGGCGCGGCTGCGGTTCTCCGACAGCGGGACGGGGGGTGCGTCCGCGGTGACCGCCGGGATCTCCGGGGAGGTGTCGGTGACGGCCGGCAGGTCCGGATCGGTGTCGGTCAGCGCGGGGAGGTCGGGCGCGGTGTCGGTGGACTCGGTGGTCATCTGGGTCGTCTCCGTGGCAGCGCCCGCAGGAGCCGGTGGGGTCGGGACCCCGGCCTCAGCGGTGGCGGGGGTGCGGGGCCGGACGGGCCCACGCTGGTCGAGGACGGCGTCGTCGGCGGCCGGAACGTCCGTGGCAGCCGACCGGGTCACAGTGCGACCGACGCGTACTGGCGCAGCTTCTTCACCAGGGCGATGCAGGCGACCGGCGCGCTGGAGCCGTCACCGGCGACCACGGTGGCCTGGGTGTTGGGGCCGGCCTCGACGGTGTCGACCAGGGTGTGCAGCACCGCCCAGCCGAAGCCGTCACGGGGCACGTCGACACCGGGCTCGGTGGGCACCCAGGCGTCGATCCGCAGGCCCTCGCGGAAGGCCTCGAAGACCACCGTCAGCGGGGAGTCGCCCAGGGCGACCGAGGACAGCGTCGCGCAGGCCTCGTCGACGGCCAGGCGGAGGTCCTCGACCGCGTCCAGGTCGAAGTCCATCCGCATCGCGAGGTCACCGGCCATCGCGCGCACCGCGGGCAGCTGGGTGGGCGAGGTCGGGACCCGCAGCTCCAGCCGCTCGGGGCGCCGCTCGCCGGTGGCGGCAGCCGTCGTGTCGACCATGCGTCGTTCGCTCCTTCGTCGTCCCCGCGCCCCGGGACGGGGACGTGGCGGTCTGTGCTCGCGCACCCGCCCTCGCTCCAGCGGAGCGCGCGCGGGGGCCGGCAGCTCCGCGGGTGACGTCCGGGGCGGGCCCGGCCGTGCCGACGGCAGCTGCACCGACAGACTGTCATGCCCACCTGGACGGGCGCGAAACGAGTGACGTCCGCACGGGTGGGCGAGCGGGTGACTCCTGCCGGCTGCGGGTTTGAGGCGACCCGGTCGTGCCCACCTGACCGGGGTGAGACTCCGCCGCAGTGACGTGCACGTCCCGGGCTACACACGTCGGCGGGCCGGGAAGAGCTTCGCCTACTACGACACCGACGGCGTCCTGATCCGCGACGAGCGGCTGGACCGGCTCAAGGCGCTGGCCGTCCCACCGGCCTGGAAGGACGTCTGGATCTGCCCCTGGCCCAACGGGCACATCCAGGCCGTGGGCACCGATGCCGCCGGCCGGCGGCAGTACCGCTACCACGACGAGTGGCGGGTCAAGCGGGACGCCGCCAAGCACGAGCGGGTGCTGGAGATCTCCCACCAGCTGCCCGACGTCCGCGACGAGGTGGTCTCCGCGCTGCGCACCCGCGGGCTCAACCGCGACCGGGTGCTGGCCTGCGCCGTCCGGCTGCTGGACCTCGGGGCGTTCCGGATCGGCAGCGAACAGTACGCCGAGGACAACCACACCTACGGCCTGGCCACGCTGCGTCGGGAGCACGTCTCGGTGCGCGGCGAGCGGGTGTTCTTCCACTACCGGGCCAAGCACGGCATCGAGCGCGAGGTCGAGCTGCTGGACCGGCCCACGGCCACCGTCGTCCGGGCGCTGCTGGAGCGCCCGGCCGACCAGGGCCAGGAGCTGCTGGGCTACCCCCTCGAGGACGGCAGCTGGCACGACGTCACGAGCGACGAGATCAACGCCTACCTCAAGGAGATCAGCGGCGCGGAGATCACCGCCAAGGACTTCCGCACCTGGAGCGCCACCGTGCTGATGGCCGCCACGCTGGCCGAGCAGCCCAAGCCCAGCAGCAAGACCGCCCGCAACAAGGTGGTCAAGCAGGCGTACGTGCGGGTCAGCGAGCAGCTGGGCAACACCCCGACGGTGGCCAAGAACAGCTACGTCGACCCACGGGTGGTCGACCGCTGGGAGCACGGGGAGACCGTGGCGGACGCGCTCGCCGAGGCCGCGCAGGCCCCGGACGACCGCACGGCCCAGCGGACCATCGAGGCAGCGGTCTGCTCGATGCTGACACCCTGAGGACCCTGCTGCCTCCACGCGCGACCTCGCGATGGGGACCTGCAGCAGGGCCGGAGACGACGAAGGCGCCCCGCGGCTGCGGGGCGCCTTCGTCGTCTGTGGGGCCGGGGCCCCGGGAGTGCTGTGCCGGTGGGCGTCAGGCCTTCTCGGCGATGGTGAACAGGTCGATCAGGCCGGTGACCTCGAGGGGACGGGTCACGGCGCGGGTGTTGGCCACCAGCCGCAGGCCGACGTCGCGGGAGCGCGCCGACTTCTGGGTCTCCACGAGCACGGCCAGGCCGGCCGAGCCGAGGAACTGGACGCCGCACAGGTCGATCACGAGCGCGGTGGGCTGCTGCTCGAGCTGGGTGTCCAGCGACGCCCGGAGGACCGGGGCGGTGAACGTGTCGACCTCGCCGACGACGGTCACGGTGACCGTGCCGTCGTCGTCGGTGGACGTCGACAGCGTGATCACGTCGTCGAAGGGCGCTTCGTTCGAGTCAGCCGGGGCCGACACGTCGCGCGAGCCCTCGGCGGGTGAGTCGGATGAGGTCACGGACTGCAGCTCCTCTCAGCGGCGGTGCCCCGCGGGCACGCCTTCGCCGGACCAATGTAGCCCTGCACACGGTCCGGTCGGGGTGTGGCCTCGGCGCACCGAGGTTCCGGGCAGACCTGCCCGGCGACTTGCGGGCAGGCAGCGGCTGGCTGCTCAACCGTGGCGCCCAACCTAGTCGCGGCATGATCGCCGCACCACTCCAGGCCCCGGACGCCGCCGGGGCCTGGACGTCGCGGTCGGGTCAGCTCTCCTCGACGACGTGCACCGCGCTCGCCTCGGGACCCTCGCCACCGGCCGGCGCGTCGGCGAAGGCCTCGACGTCGTCGCCGGTGCGGTTGGTGCCGGAGTCGCTGAGGGCGTCGGTGTCCTCGTCCTGGTCGAGCTGGGCGAAGGCGCGGTCGGGGTCCTCGGCCGGGCGGACCGCGTCGGCGTCGTCGGGCACCTCGCGCTCGAGCCGGGCGGAGAGCGACTCGCCCTCGGCCTGCTCACGGGCCGTCGTCCCGAAGTCGACGGTGGCGTTGGCGCGCTCGCCGGGGACCGGCTCGAACTGCGGGTCCTCGGCCGCAGCAGCGGTCTGGATGTCGTCGTCGGCGATCTCGGGGACGCCGTCGTCCTCGTAGGAGATGTCGCGGGCGGTCTGGCCCTCGGGGCCGACGTCTCCGGTGACGCCGTCGCGGGCGCCGGTGACGCCGCGCTCGTCGTCGGGGAACTCGGCGTCGTTCAGGGCGCCGTCACGTGCGGCCTGGTCGATCGCGGCCTGGTCGACCTCGGTGGGGTCGGGCGTGGTCATGGCGGTGCCTCCGTCCTGCGTGCTGGGCACGCTCGTCCGTCCCGGAGGGGGACGGGGGAGCCGGTCGGGTGACCGGCGTCGTGGTCAGCGCCCTACCCGCCCGTCCCGCCGCCATGCGTGATGCCCGTCCCGCCTGGCATGGCCGGGTGGCGGCGCGGGTAGCTGCGTCCCATGGCGATCACGGACGAGGTCCAGCGGCTGACGTCTCCGCTGCGGCGGTGGGCGAAGGAGCAGAAGCACGAGTACTCCCCGGACGAGGACCGCCCGCTCGGTGGCCTGCTCGGGGCGATGAGCACCTACCTGACCCTGACCGCGGCCGGCGCGGCCGCGGTGCGCGCGTCGGGTCGGGAGCTGCCCACCCGGATCCCGCTGGGGGACGCGGTCCTGCTGACCGTCGCGACGTTCCGCATCGCCCGCACGATCGCCAAGGACCCGGTGGCCAGCCCGCTCCGGGCACCGTTCACCACCTTCCAGGGCCAGTCCGGGGAGGCGGAGATCGCCGAGGAGATCCGGGTGCACGGCGGCGTGAAGCACGCGATCGGCGAGCTCGTCACCTGTCCGTTCTGCCTGGCCCAGTGGACGGCGACGGCGCTGGTGTTCGGCTACGCGACGGTGCCGGGGGCCACGCGGCTGGCCGCGCTGACCATGACGATGGTGGCGCTGGCCGACGTCGGCCAGTTCGCCTACGACTCCCTGCAGCAGCAGGCGATGTCCGGCGGGGACGACGACTGACCGGTCGGTGACGCTGCGTGCCCGGTTCGGACCGAGCCGGGCAGGCAGCGGCGCGGCCAGACCGTCACCCCTCTGGGTGGTCCCTCGCGCAGCGTGACCGGTTCGGCCTGCCGTGCAGGCACCCGCGCACCTACGCTCAGGGCTCGTCGGGTGCCGTGGGGCCCCGGGTGGGGAGGTCGGGGCATGCGGTCGATCTGGCGTGGCGCGGTCTCGTTCGGCCTGGTCTCCATCGCGGTGAAGCTGTACTCGGCCACCGAGGACCACGACATCCGCTTCCACCAGGTGCACAAGACCGACGGCGGCCGGGTCAAGTACCAGCGCATCTGCTCCGTCGACGGCGAGACGGTCGAGTACAACGACATCGGCAAGGGCTACGAGCTGCCCGACGGCCAGCTGGTGGTCCTGACCGACGAGGACTTCGACGAGCTCCCGCTGGTCACCACCCGGGAGATCGAGGTGCTCCAGTTCGTCGACCAGGAGCAGATCGACCCGATCCACTTCGAGAAGACCTACTACCTGGAGCCCGACGGCGTCGCGACGCGGCCCTACGTGCTGCTGCGCACCGCGCTGGAGAACGCCGGCCAGGTGGCGATCACCAAGATCGCGATCCGGCAGCGCGAGTCGCTGGCCGCGCTGCGGGTGCGCGAGGGCGTGCTGGTGCTGCACACGATGCGCTGGCCCGACGAGATCCGCCGTCCCGGGTTCGCCTTCCTCGACGAGGAGGTCGCCGTCAAGCCCCAGGAGCTGGCGATGGCCGAGTCGCTGATCTCCACGATGGCCGGTGACTTCGACCCCTCCGCGTTCACCGACGACTACCGCGAGGCCATGCAGGCCCTGCTGGAGGCCAAGCAGTCCGGCGGTGAGGTGCAGGCCGCCCCCGAGGCCGCCGACACCGGTGGTGGCGCGGTCGTGGACCTGATGAGCGCGCTGCGCCGCAGCGTCGAGCGCGCCGGCGGCTCCGCGCCGAAGGCGGCCCCGGACGACGACGCCGACGACGCCCCGCCCGCGAAGGCACCGGCCAAGAAGGCCGCCGCGAAGAAGGCCGCACCGGCCAAGGCCCCGGCGAAGCGGGCTCCCGCGAAGAAGGCCCCCGCCGCCGAGGCCGAGGAGCCCGCGAAGCCGGCCAAGCGCGCGTCCCGGGCCCGCAAGACGGCCTGACCCGGTGGCCGCCGACCCGCTGGCCACCTACCGGGCCAGGCGTGACCCGACCCGCACCGCCGAGCCGGTCCCGCCGGCCGGGCAGCCGCTGCCGCAGGGCGACGACGACACGTTCGTCGTCCACGAGCACCACACGCCGCGCGGCCGCACGGGCGAGCGCGTGCACTGGGACCTGCGGCTGGAGCGCGACGGGGTGTTGCGCAGCTGGGCGGTGCCCAAGGGCCCTCCGCTCGAGCCGGGGGTCAACCGGCTCGCCGTCCCCACCGAGGACCACCCGCTGGAGTACGCCTCCTTCTCTGGGACCATCGCCGCCGGTGAGTACGGCGGCGGGGTGTCGACGATCTGGGACGCGGGCCGCTACGCCACCGAGAAGTGGACCGACGACCACGTCACCGTCGCCTTCGCCGGCTCCCGGCTGACCGGCCGGTACCTGCTGTTCCGGCTGCCCGACGGCAGCTGGAACCTGCGCCAGCTCGACCCCGACCCGGTGACGGCGGCCCCGGTCGCCGACGGTGTGCCCGAGGATCTGCCGCCGATGCTCGCCGCGATCGGTGAGCTGCCGCCGGCCGACGACCCGCGCTGGGGCTACGAGTTCAAGTGGGACGGCGTCCGGGCGCTGGCCCACGTGCGGTCGGGCCGGTTGCGGCTGCGCGCCCGCAGCGGCAACGACGTGACCGCCACCTACCCCGAGCTGCACGCGCTGCCCGCTGTGCTCAGCGGCCGTGACGCGGTGCTCGACGGCGAGGTCGTCGCGCTGGACGCCGCCGGCCGGCCGGACTTCGGGCTGCTGCAGGGCCGGATGCACCGCACCGGGCCCGAGGTCGCCCGGATGGCCGCCGCGGCACCGGTCAGCTACCTGGTGTTTGACCTGCTCGCCCTGGACGGCGAGAGCCTGCTCGACCTGCCCTGGACCGAGCGCCGCGCGCGGCTGGACGCCCTGGGCCTGGCCGGGGGCCGCTGGACGACCACCCCCTGGTTCGTGGGCAACGGCGACCAGGTGCAGGCGGCCAGCCGGGAGAACGGGCTGGAGGGCGTGCTCGCCAAGCGGCTGGACTCCGTCTACCGCCCCGGCGGGCGGGGCCCGGACTGGCGGAAGGTGAAGAACCTGCGCACCCAGTCGGTCGTCGTCGGCGGCTGGCGTCCGGGTGCGGGGCGGCGGGCCGGCGGCATCGGCTCGCTGCTGCTGGGCGTGCACGACGACACCGGCCGGCTGGTGTTCGCCGGGCACGTGGGCACCGGGTTCACCGCGAGGGCGCTGGCCGACCTCGAGCCGCTGCTGACCGCGCGGTCGACGTCCCCGTTCGCCGACGCGCTGCCGCGCGAGGTCACCCGCGACGCGCACTGGGTGGAGCCGACGCTGGTCGGCGAGGTCGCGTTCGGCGAGTGGACGCGGGAGGGCCGGCTGCGGCACCCCGCCTGGCGCGGGCTGCGCGACGACCTCGACCCGGACGACGTCGTGGCGGAGCCGTGAGGAACGGGGTGGCCGAGCCGTGAGACAGCGGGTGCACATCGACGGCCGCGAACTCGAGGTGTCCAACCTGGACAAGGTGCTCTTCCCCGAGGTCGGGTTCACCAAGGCCCAGGTCATCGACTACTACGTGCGGATCGCGCCGGTGCTGCTGGCGCACGTGGCGCACCGGCCGGTCACCTTCACCCGGTGGCCGAACGGGGTCGAGGGGCAGGCGTTCTTCGAGAAGAACAACGCCCGGCACTCCCCGCCGTGGGTGCACACGGTGACCGTGCCCTCGCCCGGCTCGACCAAGGGGCGGGAGACGCTGGAGATGGTGCTGCTGACCGCCGTCCCGGACCTGGTCTGGTCGGCGAACCTGGCCGCCCTGGAGGTGCACGTGCCGCAGTGGCAGGTGGGCGCCCGTGGACAGCCCGAGCTGCCCGACCTGCTGGTGCTCGACCTCGACCCGGGCCCGGGCACGAGCGTCGTCGAGTGCGCGCAACTGGCGCACCGGCTGCGCGAACGGCTGGTCGACGACGGCCTGGACCCGGTGGTGAAGACCTCGGGCTCCAAGGGGCTGCAGGTCTACGCGCCGATCCGCTGCCGGGACGCCGACCACCCCAGCCGCTACGCGAAGGCGCTGGCCCAGGAGCTGAGCGCGGAGACCCCCGAGCACGTGGTGTGGCGGATGGAGAAGGCGCTGCGGCCGGGCAAGGTGCTGCTGGACTGGAGCCAGAACAACACCTCGAAGACGACGGTCGCGCCGTACTCGCTGCGCGCCCGGCCGCTGGCGACGGTGTCCACGCCGCTGCGCTGGGCCGAGGTGGACGCGCTGCGCGAGGGCGACGACCCGGAGTCGGTCCGCTTCCGCACCGACGACGTGCTGGCCCGCGTCGAGGCCCACGGCGACCTGTTCGACGTCACCGCCCGCCGCCGCGCGTCGCTGCCCGCGCGCTGACAGCTGCGTCCTCGTGGCCTCTGGATCCGAGAGGCCACGAGAGCGCAGATGTCGGCGGACGGGTCGGGGCCGTGCGAGCCCGGCGAGCCGGTTCTGCCACGATCTCGCGCATGTCAGCGCCCTCGGATGCCCGCCTCGCCGACGTCGGACGGCTCGTCGTCCGCTGCCCCGACCGGCCGGGCATCGTCGCCGTCCTGTCCCGGCTGATGGCCGACGCCGGCGCGAACATCACCGAGTCCCAGCAGCACTCCTCCGACCCGGTCGGCGGGGTGTTCACGCTGCGGCTGGAGTTCGTGCTGGCCGACCTGGCCAGCCGGCGGGTGCAGCTGGAGGCCGCGCTGGCCGGGCTGGCGGGGGAGTGGCAGTTCACCTGGCGGCTCACCGAGGCGGCCCGGAAGCCGCGGGTGGCGGTGTTCGTGTCCAAGGCCGACCACGTGCTGCAGGAGCTGCTCTACCGGGTGGGCTCGGGCGACCTGCGCGCCGAGGTGGCCGCCGTGGTCTCCAACCACCCCGACCTCGAGCCGGTCGCCCGCGCCGCCGGGGTGCCCTTCCACCACGTGCCGGTCACCCCCGACACCAAGGACGCCGCCGAGGCCCGCGCGCTGGAGCTGGTCGGGGACGTCGACCTGGTGGTGCTGGCCCGCTACATGCAGATCGTCTCCGCCGACTTCTGCAGCCGGTTCCCGGAGCGGCTGATCAACATCCACCACAGCTTCCTGCCGGCCTTCGTCGGTGCGAACCCCTACCGGGCCGCCCACGACCGGGGCGTCAAGCTGATCGGGGCGACCGCGCACTACGTGACCGCCGAGCTCGACGCCGGGCCGATCATCGAGCAGGAGGTCGCCCGGGTCGACCACCGCGCCACGGTGGAGGACATGCGCCGCATCGGCCGCTACGTCGAGCGCCAGGTGCTCGCCCAGGCCGTGACCTGGCACGTGGAGGACCGGGTCATCGTCGAGGGCGACCGCACCATCGTCTTCGCCTAGGTGGACGACGTTCACCCGCCGTTGATTTGACTCAGTCAAAAGAAGACGGTTGGGTGGGCACATGGAGACGGCCTGGGACGACCAGCTGAGGACGGCGGGGCTGCGCGTGACGCGGCCCCGGCTGTCGGTGCTGGGCGTGCTCGCCGAGCACCCGCACGTCGACGCCGACACCATCGCCACCGCGGCCCGCGCCGTGCACCCCTCGATCTCGCCGCAGGCGGTCTACGGGGTGCTCAAGGCGCTGACCGGGGCCGGCCTGGCCCGGCGGATCGAGCCGGCCGGTGGGCCCGCGCTCTACGAGTTGCGGGTCGGCGACAACCACCACCACCTGGTCTGCCGCGGGTGCGGGACGGTCGCCGACGTCGACTGCGTGGTGGGCCAGGCGCCCTGCCTGACCCCCTCGGACGCGGCGGGCTTCGCCGTCGACGAGGCAGAGGTCGTCTTCTGGGGACTCTGCGCCGACTGTCAGGTACGGCGCAGTCAGCACGGGTACGGATCGAACACAGCAATCGGAGAGGGAGTGGGAGCATGACCGACGTCGCATCGCAGGGCCCGGCCGCCAGTGAGGCGAGCCGGCCGATCCTGACCAACCGTCAGGGCCACCCGGTCTACGACAACCAGAACTCGCGGACGGTGGGCTCGCGTGGCCCGGCGACCCTGGAGAACTACCAGTTCCTCGAGAAGATCAGCCACTTCGACCGCGAGCGCATCCCCGAGCGCGTCGTCCACGCCCGTGGCTTCGTCGCCTACGGCGAGTTCGAGGCCACCGGCCAGTGGGGCGACGAGCCCATCGAGCGCTACACCCGCGCGAAGCTGTTCAACGCCCCGGGCAAGAAGACGCCGCTGGCGATCCGCTTCTCCACCGTCATCGGCGGCCGGGACTCCTCCGAGGCGGCGCGCGACCCGCGCGGCTTCGCGGTGAAGTTCTACACCGAGGACGGCAACTGGGACATCGTCGGCAACAACCTCGCGGTGTTCTTCATCCGCGACGCGATCAAGTTCCCCGACGTCATCCACTCCCTGAAGCCCGACCCGATCAGCTTCCGCCAGGAGCCGGCCCGCATCTTCGACTTCATGTCGCAGACGCCGGAGTCGATGCACATGCTGGTCAACCTGTTCTCCCCGCGCGGCATCCCGGCCGACTACCGGCACATGCAGGGCTTCGGCGTGAACACCTACAAGTGGGTCAACGCGCAGGGTGAGACCAAGCTGGTCAAGTACCACTGGCAGCCCAAGCAGGGCGTCAAGAGCCTGACCGACGCCGACGCCGCGGTCATCCAGGGCGGCGACCTCGGCCACGCCTCCAAGGACCTCTTCGAGGCCATCGAGCGCGGCGACTTCCCGCAGTGGGACCTCTACGTCCAGCTGATGGACGACCACGACCACCCCGAGCTGGACTTCGACCCCCTGGACGACACCAAGGTGTGGCCGGAGAACGAGTTCGAGCCCAAGCTGGTCGGCACGATGACGCTGAACCGCAACGTCGACGACCACCACAACGAGAACGAGCAGAGCGCGTTCGGCACCGGCGTCCTCGTCGACGGGATGGACTTCTCCGACGACAAGATGCTGGTCGGCCGCACGTTCTCCTACTCGGATGCGCAGCGCTACCGGGTGGGCCCGAACTACCTGCAGCTGCCGGTGAACTCGGCCAAGAACGCGGTCGTGCAGACCAACCAGCGCGGCGGGCAGATGTCCTTCGGCGTCGACCTCGGCCCGGGCCAGAACCCGCACGTCAACTACGAGCCCTCCATCACCGGTGGGCTGCGTGAGGACCAGTACCCCACGCACGACGAGCAGGGCCCGGTCATCACCGGCCGGCTCACCCGCAAGCGCATCGAGCGCACCAACGACTACACGCAGGCCGGCCAGCGCTACCAGCTGATGGAGCAGTGGGAGAAGGACGACCTGGTCGCCAACTTCGTCACGCTCATCGGCCAGGCCGTCCCCGAGGTGCAGCAGCGGATGGTGTGGCACTTCCTCATGTGCGACGACGAGCTGGGTGCCCGCGTCGGCGAGGGCCTGGGCATCAGCGCCGACGACGTCCGTGGCCTGGAGCCCCTCCAGACCCAGACGCTGTCGGAGGACGAGCTGCAGCGCGCGGCGAACCTGGGCAAGAACGGCCCGCGCGACGTCACCGGCCTGACCATGACGCACACCGTGCCCAACGAGCGCGTCGTCCTGGCCAAGTGATCCATCTGCACTGACGCACCACCTGCGGGCCACGACCGATCCGGTCGTGGCCCGCAGTGCTGTCCGGGGTCGCTACGGTGCCGGCGTGGACGTCGTCGCGCAGGTGTACGAGGCGGTCGACGCCCGGGACGCCGACCGGCTGGCCGCGCTGCTGGCCCCGGACGTCGACTGGCCCGAGCCGATGGGTGGCGGGCGCCTGCGCGGGCGGGACGCGGTACGGCGGCACTGGCAGGACCAGTGGGCGGTGCTGGACGTGACGATGGCGCCCCGGCGGACGCGCGTGCTGCCCGACGGGCGGGTCGAGGTGCTCGTGGAGGTGGTCGTCCGGGACGCCGACGGCGACCTGCTGGGCGGGGCGACCGTCCTGCACACCCACACGCTGGCCGGGGACCGGGTGGCCCGGATGGACGTCGGGGACCCGCTCGGGCCGCTCTGAGGCCGGTGCACGGTGGTCCGTGCACCGGCGGCCGTCACTCGGTGGGGCGGTCGTCCTGCTCGGCGAGGAACTGCTCGATCTGCGCGCCCAGCTCCTCGCCGCTGGGCATCTGCCCGCCGAAGCCGAGCAGGCCGGTGTCCTCACGGGAGGCGGTGAAGTCGTCGAACTGCTGCTCGAGCTGGGCCACCACCGCGGTGTTCTCGCTGGACCGGGCGATCTGCTCGTCGACCTCGGTGCGGTTGGCCTCCGCGGCCTCGCGCAGCGTCTCGGTCGGCACGTGCAGCCCGGTCAGCTCCGCCAGGTGCTCCAGCAGGGTGAGCGAGGCCGCGGGGTAGGTGGCCTGGGCCAGGTAGTGCGGGACGTGCGCGCCGATGCCCAGGGCGTCCACGCCGGCCTCGCCCAGGCGCATCTCCAGCAGGGCCCCGACGCTGCCGGGCACCCGCATCTCGCCCCAGTAGACCGGGTAGGACTCGATCAGCTGGCGGCGGGTGGCGTGTGCGGTGACCGTGACCGGGCGGGTGTGCGGCACCGGCATCGGGAAGGCGTGCAGCGCGACCACCGAGGTGACCCCGAGCCGGTCGACCAGGCCGATGACCGCGGCGACGAAGCGCTCCCAGGCGAAGTCCGGCTCGGCGCCGTGCAGCAGCAGGAACGGCATCCCGGCGTCGTCCTCGAGGGCGTACAGCGCGATCTCGGGGGAGACGATCGACTCGTAGCGGTCGCCGGAGAAGACGATCCGCGGCCGGTGGCCGCGGTAGTCGACCAGGGCGTCGGCGTCGAAGCGGGCGATCACCTCGTTGGGCAGGGCGTCGAGCAGGTGCGCGCCGGCGAGCGCGCCGGCGTGGGCGGCGTCGAACTCGCCGGCCAGGTCGTGCACGAGCACGAGCCCGCGACGCTGCTCGGGTGAGCTGACCGCCGCCTCACGGATGAGGAACGGCTCGGCCGGGGGGAGGACCTCGACGAGGTCCTCCGGTCGCTGCGGCACGGGTTCTCCTCCTGGGTCGACTGCCTCCGGGACGGCTGGAGGTCTGTCAGCGGTGAAGGCGCAGCCGGCGCGCGGCATTCCCGATGAGCCCGATCCGCTGCCCGTCGGTGGTGGTGCCGGCGTCCTCGGCGCCGTCGGAGTCGGGGTTGACCAGCGGTGCGGTCTCCGCCTTCTCCGCCTTCCGGCGCACCAGCTGGGCGCCGGAGGAGTCACCGGCCAGCTGCTGGCTGGTGCCGTCGGCGGCCACCTCGGGGGACAGGCCGTCGAGCTGGTCGCGGCCGTAGCGGTAGAAGACGGCGATCAGGGCGGCCACCGGCACCGACAGGAAGGCACCGATGATGCCGAACATGCTGCTGCCGGCGGTGACCGCGAGGATGACCACCGCGGCGTGCAGGTTCAGGCCGCGGCCCTGCAGGATCGGCTGGAGCACGTTGCCCTCCAGCTGCTGGACCAGCACGACGATGCCCAGCACGATCAGCGCCTTGGTGAGCCCGACGCTGACCAGGGCGATGAGCACCGCGAACGCCCCAGCGGCGAAGGCGCCGATGATCGGGATGAAGGCGCCGAAGAAGGTCAGCACGGTCAGCGGCAGCACCAGCGGGACGCCGAGGACCAGCAGGCCCAGGCCGATGAAGAACGCGTCGACGAAGCCGACCAGCGCCTGCTGCTTGATGAACTCCGACAGGGTCGACCAGGTCTTCACCGACAGGGCGGCCACGTGCGGGGCGGCGCGCGGGCCGGTCTGCGCGGCCAGCCACGGCACCCACTTGGGGCCGTCCTTGAGGAAGAAGAAGGTGAGCAGCAGGGCGAGGACCAGGTTGAGGAAGATGTTGCCCACCGTGGCGGCGGTGGAGGCCGCGTAGGAGGCGATCTGGGTGGCGTTGCTCTGCACCCGGTCGATCAGGGCCTGGACGGC
The DNA here is from genome assembly GCF_026967795.1 of Modestobacter sp. VKM Ac-2986. Lineage (GTDB taxonomy): Bacteria > Actinomycetota > Actinomycetes > Mycobacteriales > Geodermatophilaceae > Modestobacter. Next base: position 596,033 of record NZ_JAPVBH010000003.1, on the reverse strand, counting down.
GTTGCCGACCTGGTCGTCGTCGAGGTTGAACGGCGGGCCGGCGAGGTAGCCCTGCACCTCCTGCAGGCCGCCGCTGAACTGGTTGGCGACCTCCTCGACCTGGCTCACCACCTGCGGGACGATCACCGCGAAGATGCCGCCGATGACGGCGAGGAAGCCCAGCAGCACGGTGGCGGCGGCGAGCGCCGGCGGCCAGGAGTGGCTGCGCAGGAACCGGGTGAGCGGCCAGAGCACGGTGGTGAAGAGCAGCCCGAGCACGACCGGGAGCAGGACGACCCACATGATGCTGAAGACCCGGCCCAGGATGACCAGGGCGATGACGATCAGGATCAGCTGGGCGGAGCCGATGGCCACGCTGCGGGTGGCGGCCTGCAGGCGGCGGGTGCGGTCGGGTCCCGGTGCGGGGGCCTTGGTGCCGACCGAGTTCGGGTCGTCGTTCGTGGGGCTGGTGGTCGTCGCTCCGCTGCCCGACGTGCTGGTCGGGTCGGTGGGCTCGGCGGAACGGTCGTCGGGCATGTGCTGATCCCAGCACATCCCGGGCCGGAGCACTTCTCGATCGGACGACGTCACACCGGAGCAGCGGCCTGTCGCACCTCCGTCGTAGGTTGCCCGCATGCCCAAGACCGCCACCGCCGACCGCGTCGAGCGCGACGAACTGCTCGCCTTCCTCCGCCCCCGGCACAAGGCCCTGCTGATGACCCGCCGCGGCGACGGCACCCCCCAGCTGTCCCCGGTGACCTGTGGTGTCGACGCGGAGGGCCGGGTGGTGATCTCCACCTACCCGCAGCGGGCCAAGGTGGTCAACGCCCGGCGCGACGCGCGGGTGTCGCTGTGCGTGCTGTCCGACGACTTCGACGGCCCCTGGGTGCAGGTCGACGGTTCGGCCGAGGTGCTCGACCTGCCCGACTCCGTCGAGCCCCTGGTCGACTACTTCCGCGCCATCAGCGGTGAGCACCCCGACTGGGACGAGTACCGGGCGGCGATGGTCCGTCAGGGCAAGTCGCTGCTGCGGGTGACCATCGAGCGCTGGGGGCCGGTCGCCACCGGCGGCTTCCCGCCCGAGCTCGCCGGCGCCTGACCACGACCCGCCAAGGCCAGGTCCTTGCATTCCGTTTTGCAAGCTGCTGGACTTGCTCGGTGCCCTTCGTGCTGACGATCGACCAGCGGGGGAGCCGCCGCGCCCCCGACCGGGTGCCCGGCGCGCTCACCGTGCTCTCCGGCGTGCCCACCGTGCTGCGGTTCGAGCGCACCGCGGGCGACGAGTTCCAGGGCGTGCTGGACGACGCCGCGGCGGTGGTCGAGGCCGTCCGGCGGCTGGTCCGTGACGGTGACTGGAGCATCGGCATCGGTGCCGGCCCGGTGCAGACGCCGCTGCCCAGCAGCACCCGGGCCGGCGCCGGTCCGGCCTTCCTCGCCGCCCGGGCCGCGGTGGAGGCGGCCAAGAAGCGTCCGGTGCGGATCGCCGTCCGGGGGGTGGTCGGTGAGCCCGCCGGTGACGCCCAGGCGGTGCTGACCGCGCTGGCCGCCCTCCTCGAGCGGCGCAGCGTCCAGGCCTGGGAGGCCGTCGAGCACGTCGAGGCCGGCCGGACCCAGGTCGAGGCCGCGGCCGCGCTCGGGGTCACCCGGCAGGCGGTCGGCCAGCGGCTGGCCGCCGGCAGCTGGGAGATCGAGCGCGACCTGCGACCGGTGGCCACCCGGTTGCTCGCCCGGGCAGCGGGGTGAGCGGCCGGTGAGCATCGCCGTGCTCGTCCTGCTCGCCGTGGTCACCGTCGCCGGTGCCGCGCTGACCCCGCGCAGCGACCGCCGCCGCAGCCCGGCCGGGGCGCTGTTCCTGGTGTCGGTGCTGGCCGTGGCAGCCGCGCTGGCGTGGCGCACCGGTCGGCTCAGCGACGAGGTCGAGACCCTCGGCGTGGTGCTGGCGGTCACCGCGGCCGCCCTCGGGGGCGGGCCGGTCACCACCGCGGTGCTGCGCGCCGCCGACCCCGACCGCGGTCCGGACCGGCGGCGGGCCTCGGACCCGGAGGTGCTGCGCGGTGGCACCTGGATCGGCGTCCTCGAGCGCACGGCCGTGGCCGCGGTCGTGCTGGCCCAGTACAAGGAGGGCCTGCCGGTCCTGGTCGCGGTCAAGGGCCTGGGCCGGTTCAACGAGCTCAAGGCCCCGGTCGCCGCCGAGCGCTTCATCATCGGCACCCTCGCCAGCGGCCTCTGGGCCCTCGCCTGCGTCGGCGTCAGCGTCCTCCTCCACTCCTGACCGCCCCCTCCCCAGGGCGAAAGTGGCCACTTTCGCCCTGGGCTGTGGACGACGGGCGCGGCGTCGGCGGTGGAGTCGGCACGCTCGGCGGATGCGTTCCCGCCTCACGGGCGTCTTCGTCGGCAGCCACGCGGTCGCCGAGGGGCTGCTCACCCCGAAGCAGCTGCGGGAGCGGAGCTACCGTCGGCTCGTCCAGGGTGTCTACGCCGATCCCGGCCTGGAGTTCGACCACCGGCTGCGGTGCACCGGCGTGGCCCTGGTCCTGCCACCGGGGGCGGCGATCGGCGGTCACTCCGCCGCCGCGTGGCACGGGGCGCCCTTCGCCGGCCCCACCGACCCGGTGACGGTGATCCGGCCGCCGTCCGTGCTGTGGAAGGGACCCCGCGAGGTCCGGGTGCGACGAGGGGACCTGGCGGACGGGGACGTCGAGCAGCGGGACGGGGTGCCGGTCACCTCGGCGTTGCGCACCGCCTGGGACGTCGCCGGTCTGGAGTCGCTCGGGACCTCGGTGGCCGCCCTGGACGCGATGGTCCGCTCCGGCTCGGTCTCGCTGTCCGCCCTGGCCGCTCAGGTCGAGGACGGCACCGGCCGATGGGGCGTGGTGCGGGTCCGCCGCGCGGTCGGGCTGGTGGACCCACGGGCTGAGTCGCCGCCGGAGTCGCGGGTCCGGGTGGCGCTGGTGCTCGCCGGGCTGGCGCCGGTGCCCCAGTTCGAGGTCTGGTCGTCGGGGGCCTTCCTCGGCCGGGTGGACCTCGCCTTCCCCGAGCAGCGGGTGCTCGTCGAGTACGAGGGTGCCCACCACTTCGAGCGGGACCAGATCGCCCGGGACGACGAGCGGTTCGCCCGCCTGGAGGCGGCCGGCTGGCGGGTGGTCCGGCTCAGCGCCGCCGACTTGCGGGACCTCGACGGCGTCGTCGTCCGGGTCCGGGCCGCGCTGGGCCACTGAGGAGCGGACGCGACCCCGCCCGTCCCGTCTCCCTGGAGGGCGAAAGTGGCCACTTTCGCCCTCCAGAGGGGGAGGGGTCAGTCGGTGAAGACCTCGATCTGGGCGCCCATCTCGACGAGGCGCTCGTAGAGCTGCTCGTAGCCGCGGGCGATGATGTCGACGTTGCGCAGCACCGAGTCGCCCTTGGCGGCCAGCATCGCCAGCAGGATGACCACCGCGGGCCGCAGCGCCGGCGGGCAGACGATCTCCGCCCCCGACCAGCGGGTGGGCCCGTTGACCAGCACGCGGTGCGGGTCCAGCAGCCGGACGTCGGCGCCGAGGCGGGTCAGGTCGGACAGGTGGATGGCCCGGTTGTCGTAGACCCAGTCGTGGATGACGGTCTCGCCGGTCGCGGTGGCCGCGATGACGGCGAAGAACGGCAGGTTGTCGATGTTGAGCCCCGGGAACGGCATCGGGTGGATCTTGTCGATCGGCGCCCGCAGCTGCGAGGGGTGGATGGTGACGTCGACCAGTCGGGTGCGGCCGTTGTCGGCGGCGTACTCCGGCGACAGGTCGTACTGCAGGCCCATCTCGGTGAGCGTGGCCAGCTCGATCTCCAGGAACTCGATCGGCGCGCGGCGCACGGTCAGCTCCGAGCCGGTGACGATGCCGGCGGTCAGCAGGCTCATCGCCTCGACCGGGTCCTCGGAGATCGTGTAATCGACGTCGGCGTCGAGCACCGGCGAGCCGGTGACCACCAGCGTCGTCGTCCCGAAGCCGGAGATGCCCACGCCGAGCTTCTCCAGGTACAGGCACAGGTCCTGGACCATGTAGTTCGGGCTGGCGTTGCGGATGGTGGTGGTCCCGTCGTGGCGGGCGGCGGCCAGCAGCGCGTTCTCGGTGACGGTGTCCCCGCGCTCGGTCAGCACGATCGAGCGGTCGCGGGACTCCGGCCGCTGCACGGTGGCGTGGTACTCACCGGCGTGCGCCTCGATCTGCAGGCCGAAGTGCCGCAGCGCGATCATGTGCGGCTCGATGGTGCGGGTGCCCAGGTCGCAACCGCCGGCGTAGGGCAGCTCGAACTGCTCGGCGCGGTGCAGCAGCGGGCCCAGGAACATGATGATGCTGCGGGTCCGACGGGCGGCGTCGGCGTCGATCGCGGTCAGGTCCAGCTGCTCGGGGACGACGAGGGTGAGGTCGCGGCCGGCGGCGTCCCAGGTGGCGGAGACCCCGATCGAGGTGAGGACGTCGAGGATGCGGTCGACCTCCACGATCCGGGACACGTTGCGCAGCGTGGTGCGGCCGCGGTTGAGCAGGGAGGCGCACAGCAGGGCGACGGCGGCGTTCTTCGACGACTTCACCGTCACGCTGCCCGACAGCTGCAGTCCGCCGCTGACCCGCAGGTGCGTCGGGCCGGAACGGCCGACGGTGATCAGTTCGCTGTCCAGGGCCGCCGACAGCCGGCCCAGCAGCTCCAGGGTGAGGTTCTGGTTGCCCTGCTCGATCCGGGCGATCGCGCTCTGGCTGGTGCCCAGCCGCTCGGCGAGCTGGGACTGCGTCAGGCCGTGGTGGCGCCGGGCATCGCGGACCAGCGTGCCGATCTGGCGCAGGGACTGACCGGTGGCTTCCTCGGTGATCGTCATCGCCGCTCACGATATCTCACAGATGAGATCAACACGCCGTGTGCCGGGACGGTCCCGTTCCGGCACCATGCGGCATGGGCATCGTCTGGGCAGTCGTCGGGGTGGTGGTCCTGCTGGTCCTGTTCGGGGCCTGGCGGATGGACCGGGCGGTGCAGCGCCGGGGCTCGCGGGCGGCCCACCACTCCGACCTCTGGTTCGAGGTGCGGGAGAGCCGGCGGGACGCCGACCTGGTGGACCCCCTGGCCCGGGACTACAGCTGGACCAGCTGGAGCCGGCGCAACCAGCGCAGATGATCTCCCGGTGCCCTCTGCGGGGGTGCGGGGGATGATGACCCGGCCGACCCCGGCACCACGCGCGAGGAGCACCCGATGTCCCAGACCCCCGCACCCACCGGCGCCGTCGCCCACCCCGAGCTGCTGGCCGTGTACCTCAACGACCACATCGCCTCCGCGGCCGGCGGGATCGAGCTGGTCACCCGGATGATCGGGGTCAACCGGGGCAACCAGCACGAGGCCGGTCTGCGGCAGCTGCTGGACGAGCTGCGCCAGGAGAAGACCGACCTGGAGACGATCGCGGCGGCCCTGGGCCTGCCGGTGCGCCAGTACAAGCAGGTCGCGGTGTGGATCGCGGAGAAGGCCAGCCGGCTCAAGCTCAACGGCCACGTGCTGACCCGGTCCCCGCTGTCCGGGCTGGTGGAGTTCGAGTTCCTGGCGTCGGCGGTGCGTGGCAAGCGCAGCGGCTTCGAGACCCTGCGGATCGCCGCGACCGTCGACCCCCGCATCGACCCGGTGCTCGTCGAGTCGCTGATCGACCAGGCCCACCGGCAGTACCTCTGGCTGACCGAGGCCCGCCGCGAGGTGGCCGCCGGCGTCTTCGGCGGCGACCCCGACGTCGTCGCCGACACCACCGAGGCCTGACCCGGGGCCCGGCCGGGGCCGGGCGCGCGGACGGCCGGGTCCGCAGGTAGACACAGGGCCATGTGCCACGACCACGACAGCCGCCCGCCCGCACCGCCCCGCTCCGGGGACGTCGCCGAGCGCGGCACCCTCGAGCTGACCGCCGCCGACGGCAACCAGCTGTCCGCCGCCTACGCCGCCCCGGCTGCCCCGGCGACCGCCGGGGTCGTGATCCTGCCCGACATCCGCGGGCTGCACCCCTACTACGTCGCGCTGGCCGAGCGGTTCGCCCAGGCCGGCGTCCCCGCGGTGGCGCTGGACTACTTCGGTCGCACCGCCGGCCTCGCCGAGACCGGCACCCGCGAGGACGACTTCGACTGGCAGTCCCACATCCCGCAGACCACGCCCGAGGGCATCGACGCCGACACCGCCGCCGGCATCGAGTACCTCCGCGGCCGCACCCGCCCGGACCTGCCGGTGGTCACGGTGGGCTTCTGCTTCGGCGGCAGCCACGCCTGGCGGCAGTCCGGCGCCGACCTGGACCTGGCCGGCAGCGCCGGGTTCTACGGCCGGCCGAGCCTGGTCGGGGAGGCCGCGAGCGCGGCCCGCCGACCGGTCGTGATGCTGATCGCCGGCGCCGACACCGCCACCCCGGTCGCCGACCAGCTGGAGCTCGCGGCCACCATGCGCGCCGCCGGCGCCGAGGTCGACGACGTCGTCTACGACGGGGCCCCGCACTCGTTCTTCGACCGCGCGTTCGGCGAGTGGGCCGAGGCCTGCGACGACGCCTGGCGGCACGTGCTCGCGCTCACCGACCGGGTCGCCGTCCGCTGACCCACCGCCCGCCCTCCTCCGCACGGGGGAGGGCGGGCCGTGCGGGCGCACCTAGGCTGGTCGGCGTGAGCGAACAGCAGGGACAGGGACCCGCAGGGCAGTCGGAGCCCATCGAGCAGGCGGGGCAGTCGGAGCCCATCGAGCAGGGCGTGCTGGACCTCGCCGTCCGGGTGTTCGGGCTGGCCCGGGCCGGGGAGACCGAGGAGCTCGCCGCCTACCTCGACGCCGGGGTGCCGGCGAACCTGACCAACGAGAAGGGCGACACCCTGCTGATCCTGGCCGCCTACCACGGCCATGCGGCGACGGTCACCGCGCTGCTGGAGCGCGGCGCGGACCACGGCCGGTACAACGACCGCGGTCAGACGCCGCTGGCGGCCGCGGTGTTCAAGCAGTCCGCCGACTCCGTCCGCGCGCTGCTGACCGCGGGCGCGGACCCCGATGCCGGTCAGCCCAGCGCCCGCGCGACGGCCGCCTTCTTCGACCTGCCCGCGATGACCGCCCTCCTGGAGGGCCACCCGGCCTGAGCCGGGGTCAGCGGGCCGGGCCGTGCGGGGCGACCCCAGCGTCCGCCGCCTCGACCGCCGCCCCCTCCCGCGGCCGCCGCGGGGTGCGGGTGGGCAGCACCGCGGTGAGCAGACCGACCGCGACGCACGCGCCGACGCCGATCAGGCCGATGGTGGTGTAGCCGCTGCCGGCCGGGAACGCGGACCCGGCCGGGGTGGCGGCCTCCAGCACGGTGGCACTGAGCGCGCTGCCGAGGGAGAAGCCGACGTAGCGCAGCACCTGGTTGAGGCTCATCGCGCTGCCGGTCTCGCTCGTGGGCACGGCGCGCACGATCAGCCCGGGGAGTGCGGCGAACATGGTGCCGACCCCCAGGCCCACGACGGTGCTCGCCAGGAACAGCTGCCAGAGCTCGTCGCGCAGCAGGGCGAACAGCAGCTGTCCGGTGCCGAGCACCAGCGCGGCCAGGGGCAGCACCACACGTGGTCCGTGCGACCGGTCCAGCCTCGCCGCGACCCGGCTGGCGGCGAAGCTGGCCAGGGAGAACGGCAGCAGGACCAGCCCGGCCACCACGATCGAGGTGCCGAAGCCCCCGGCGGACTCCGGCTCCTGGGCCAGCCGGGGCACCGAGGCCAGCAGCAGGTAGTTGGACAGGCCGGCCAGCAGCGCCGTGCCGTGCGCGGTGGCGGCGTCGCGGCCGCGGGCCAGGCGCAGGTCGACCAGCGGGGCGGGCGCGCGCAGCTGCCAGACCACCCAGCAGGCGAGCGCGACCAGGGCCACCGCGGCCAGGCCGAGCACCGCCGGCGACGTCCAGCCCCAGCTCTCCCCCTCGGCCAGCGCCAGCAGTGCGGTGGCCAGCCCCGTGCCGAGCAGTGCGGCACCGAGCAGGTCCAGCCGGCGCGGCGGGACGTCGCCCGACGGCGGGTAGACCACCGCCGCCGCCACCAGCGCGACCGCGCTCGCCGCGGCGCCGAACCAGAAGGCGGCGTGGATCCCGCCGAGCTCGGCGATCGCCCCGGTCAGCGGGTAGCCCAGGCCCACGCCGGCCGCGACGGTGACCGACAGCGCGGCGACGGTGGTCCGGGCGCGCTCCCCGCTCAGCGCCGTCCGGGCGGTGGCGATGGCCAGCGGGGTGAGCCCCATCCCGACGCCCTGCAGCCCGCGCCCGGCGATCAGCCAACCCAGCCCGAGCGGCAGCGCGGCGAGCACGCTGCCGGCCAGCACCACGGCCAGGACGACGAGCACCACGGTGCGCCGGTGCCGTCCGTCGCCGAGCCGGCCGATCACCGGGGTGGCCACCGCGCCGACCAGCAGCGCGATCGTCAGGGACCACTGGGCGTCGGCCACTGAGACGTCGTTGGCCGCGGCGATGGCCGGCACCAGGGGGGCGCCCAGGCTGCTGATGACCGCCACGAGCACCGCCAGGAAGACCAGCACCGGGACCAGCGCGGCCGGCGGCCCGGGGGAGAGGTTGCGCTGCGCATCGACCGGTGTCACGCCGACGACGCTAACCCCGGACGCGGTGGTCGGGGGCGTGCGTCGGCTCACGCCGCTGCGGTCAGGTGAGCGCGTGCGGGGTGCCCACGGCGTCCAGCGCCCCGGCCAGTGCGGCCACCGCCATCGCGACGAGCGCCGTGCGCTGCTCCGGCGGGCAGCCGGCCGCCACCCAGGACAGGCAGGCGGCGTCGAGGAAGCCCAGGTGGCCGTGCAGCGCGTGGTCGGACGGGGCGGGGTCGCGGGGCTGGTCGGCCGCCAGGCCCAGGATGCCGCGCAGCAGGTCGACGTACCGCTCGCGGGCCCGGGCGCGCAGGTCCGCCGCGGCGGGCACGTCGGAGCGGGTGTCCTGCAGCGGCGCGGCCCAGCCGACCGGGCTGTTGCTGATCACCTCCAGATAGACCTCGATGGAGGTGGCCAGCCGCAGTCGCACCGCCGCCCGCGCGCCGAGGGCGGTGTCCGCGGCGACCTGACGGGTGAGCAGCTCGTCGATGCCCTCGGCCACCACGGCCAGGTACAGGCCGCTCTTGCCGGTGAAGTAGCGGTGCACGAGCGCCTCGGACGCCCCGGCCGCGGCGGCGATGCCGGCGACGCCGACCGCGGCGTAGGGCGCGGTGGCGAACGCCTCACGGGCGGCGTCGAGGATGGCGTCCCGGCGCTGCGCGGGGTCCAGCCGCCGGCGCGGTGAACGATCGGTGCGGGCCACGGGACGCACGCTAGTGAGGTAGCGTCAGTAGCGCCAGTGAGCCCTGATCAGTGGAGGAGACGCGCGTGCCGGACTGGGTGCAGGACGCGGTGTGGTGGCACGTCTACCCGCTGGGCTTCGTGGGCGCGGAGAAGGAGGCCACCGAGGAGGTCACCTCCCGGCTGCACCGGATCGGCGACTGGCTGGACTACGCCGTCGAGCTGGGCGCCAACGGCCTGGCGCTGGGCCCGGTGTTCGCCTCCAGCACGCACGGCTACGACACCGTCGACCACGGCCGGATCGACCCGCGGCTGGGCGACGACGAGGACTTCGACGCCCTCGTCGAGGAGGCGCACGACCGCGGCCTGCGGGTGCTGCTCGACGGCGTCTTCAACCACGTCGGCCGGCAGCACCCCGCGTTCCAGGCCGTGGTGGAGCGCGGGCCCGACGCCCCCTCGGCGGCCTGGTTCCGGCTGCGCTGGCCGGCGGACTGGCAGCCCGGCGTGGTGCCCGGGTACGACACCTTCGAGGGCCACGACCAGCTCGTCGCCCTCGACCACTCCGCACCCGTGGTCGCCGACTGGGTCGCCGAGGTGATGACCCACTGGCTCGACCGCGGCGCCGACGGCTGGCGCCTGGACGCCGCCTACGCCGTGCCGCCCGCGTTCTGGGCGACCGTGCTCCCGCGGGTGCGGGCGGCCCACCCCGAGGCCTACGTCATCGGTGAGGTCATCCACGGTGACTACGCCCGGATCGTCACCGAGTCGGGGATGGACGCGGTCACCCAGTACGAGCTGTGGAAGGCGGTCTGGAGCTCGCTCAACGACGGCAACCTGCACGAGCTGGCGCACGCCCTGGGCCGGCACGACGGCTTCCTCGACACGTTCGTGCCGCTGACCTTCGTCGGCAACCACGACGTCACCCGGATCGCCAGCCGGCTCACCGACCCGCGGCACCTGCCGCACGCCCTCGCCGTGCTGTTCACCGTGGGCGGGACGCCGTCGGTCTACGCCGGGGACGAGCAGGCCTTCACCGGCGTCAAGGAGGACCGGGCAGGCGGGGACGACGCGGTGCGGCCGCCCTTCCCGGAGACCCCGGCCGGGCTCGCCCCGTTCGGGGAGCCCACGTTCCGGCTGCACCAGGAGCTGATCGGGCTGCGCCGCCGGCACCGCTGGCTGCACACCGCCCGCACCACGATGCTCCACCGGGACAACCGGCAGCTGAGCTACGCGGTGACGGGCGGAGCGGTGGCCGGGGACGGCGAGCGGCTGGTGGTCGCGCTCAACCTGGCCGACGCCCCCGCCACGCTGCCCGCCCCCGGCGCCGGCGAGGTGCTGGCCGGCGCCGGCACGGTGCAGGGCGACGCCGTCCGGCTCGCGCCGCACGGCTGGGCGGTCCTCGCCGGCTGAGGCCCGGGGGTGCGGGAGCCCCCGCACCCCCGAGCCCTGGGACTCAGCCCTCGGCCGGGGTCAGGTGCGCGATCGACCGGGTGTCCTGGAAGGCACGGACCCCCTGGATGCCCTGCTCCCGACCCATGCCCGACTGCTTCATGCCGCCGAAGGGCGCGCGCAGGTCCAGCCGGGTGGCGCCGTGGTCGTTGACCCAGACGTACCCGCACTGCAGCTGCCCGCCGAGCCGGGCGGCCGCGGCGGTGTCGGCCGACCACACCGAGCCGCACAGCCCGCCCCAGGTGTCGTTGGCCAGCCGGACCGCCTCGTCGTCGTCGTCGTAGGGGAGCACCGGGATCACCGGGCCGAACTGCTCCAGGGTGACGACCCGCAGCGACGGGTCGGGGTCGACCACGATGGCCGGGCGCAGGAAGTTGCCCTCGGCGAACTCGCCGGCAGGCAGCTCGCCGAACTCCAGCACCGTCGCCCCGGAGGCCCGGGCCTCCTCGACGATCTCGGCGACGAACGCCTTCTGCGCGGGCTGGTGCAGCGGCCCCATCGTCGTCCCCTCGGCCAGGCCGTGCCCCAGGACGACCCGCTCCAGCCGCGCGGACAGCCCGGCCACCAGCTCCTCCATCCGCGAGCGGTGCACGTACAGCCGCTTGGCGGCCATGCAGATCTGGCCGGTGGTGTCGAAGATCCCGGCGTACAGCCGGTCGAGGTGCTCGTCGTCGAGGACGGCGTCCGCGCGGACGATCGCCGCGTCGTTGCCGCCCAGCTCCAGGGTGACCCGGGTGAGGTTGCGGGAGGCCATCTCCATCATCTTCTTGCCGCCGTTGACGCTGCCGGTGAAGCAGATCTTGGCCACCTGCGGGTTGTCGATCAGCCCGGCCATCTCGCTGTCCCGGCCGGTGACGACGTTGAGCACGCCCGGGGGCAGCTTCTCGGCGACCCGCTGCACCAGCCGGGTGGTGGCCAGCGGGGTGGACGGCGGCGGCTTGACGATGGCGGTGTTGCCCGCCAGGAGCGCGTGCGGGAGGGCCGCGCCGAGGATCGCGATCGGCCAGTTGAACGGCACGATGAGCGTCACCACGCCGAGCGGCTGGTGGGTCACGGTCGTCTCGACCGGGATGCCCGGCGCCGGGGCGAGCACGGTGGCCTGCTCGACCTCGTCGGCGAGGGAGAGCGCGAGCTGCCAGCGGATCTCGAACACCAGCGCGTCGACCCACGCCTCGTGGACGATCTTGCCGTTCTCCAGCGACAGCACCCGGGCGTCCTCGTCGCGCTCGTCGGCGAGGCCGGCGATCGCCGCCGCCATCTGCGCCGCGCGCTCGGTGGCGGGCAGTGCGGACCAGGCGGGGAAGGCCGCCGCGGCCGCGGCGACGGCGTCGTCGACGTCCTGTGCGGTCGCCGCGGCCGCGGTGCCGACGACGACGCCCGGGCGGGCCGGGTCGACGACCTCGAGCACGTCGGCCGTGGACCGCGCCTGCCCTCCGATGTAGAGCCCCGTGGTCACCGGGGCCGTCGTGCTCAGCGTGTCCGTCATGCCGATCGCCACCTCTCTGTGTCGTCCGTGTGCACCGGGGTCACGAGGCCCCCGGGTCGGCGCGCGTGCGCCAGGTCTGTGGGGGAGGCCGGCTCCGGGGCCGCCGCGGCGACGGCGGCCAGGACCCGGACGGCGTCGGCGCTGCCGGCGACGTCGTGCACGCGCACGCCCCAGGCGCCGGCCGAGGCGGCCAGCACGGTGGTGGCCAGCGTGGCGCTGTCGCGCTCCAGCGGGGTGCGGGTGCGCCCGTCCGCGGCGCTGAGCACCGCGCCGAGGAAGCGCTTGCGGGAGGCGCCGACCAGCACCGGCAGGCCCAGGCCGGTGACCGCGTCCAGGCCGGCCAGCAGCGCGAGGTCGTGCTCGGGCAGCTTGGCGAACCCCAGGCCGGGGTCGACGACGACGCGGTCGGCGTCCACCCCCGCGGCGAGTGCGGCGTCGACCCGCCGGCACAGCTCGCGGCGCACCTCGGCGACCACGTCGCGGTAGCTCGCCTGCGCGTACATGTCGCGGCTGTCGCCCCGGCGGTGCATGAGCACCCAGGGGACGCCGGCGTCGGCGACGACGGCGGCCATCGCCGGGTCGGCCAGGCCGCCGCTGACGTCGTTGACCAGCACCGCGCCGGCGGCCAGGGCGGCGGCGGCCACCTGCGACCGGGTGGTGTCGACGCTGACGGAGACCCCGGCGCGGGCCAGCTCGGTCACCACGGGCAGCACCCGGTGCAGCTCCTCCTCGGCGGCCACCCGGTCGGCGCCGGGGCGGGTCGACTCCCCGCCCACGTCGACGTAGTCGGCCCCGGCGGCGACCATGCCCAGCCCGTGCGCGACGGCGGCGTCGACGGTGTCGTGCCGGCCACCGTCGGAGAAGGAGTCAGGCGTGACGTTGAGGACCCCGATCACCACGCAGCGGCCGGGCCGGGCGAGCTCGGCGCCGCGGTGCGCGGTCACCGGCCGCCCACCGGGACCGGCTCGCGCTGCCCGGCTCCGTCGTGGGTCAGCACGGCGGCCTTGGCCAGCAGCTCGGCCCGCTCCGCCGCGGCTTGCGACCCCCAGGTGATCCCGCCGCCGGCCCCGTACACGGCCGCGCCGGTGCTGCGGTCGACCACGGCGGTCCGGATGGCCACGGAGAACCGGGCGCGGACCGGTGCGGTCGGGGGTGCGACCAGGCCCACGGCGCCGCAGTAGACGCCCCGCGGCGTGGGCTCCAGCTCGTCGATCAGCTGCATGGTGCGGCGCTTGGGCGCGCCGGTGACCGACCCGCACGGGAAGAGCGCGCCGAACAGCTCCAGCAGCCCGGTGCCCGGCCGGGTGCGGGCGCTCACCTGCGAGGTCAGCTGCCAGACGGTGGGGTAGCGCTCCAGGGTGAACAGCTCGTCGACCACGACGCTGCCGACCTCGGCCACCCGGCCCAGGTCGTTGCGCAGCAGGTCGACGATCATGAGGTTCTCGGCCCGCTCCTTGTCGCTGGCCAGCAGCGCGCGGCTGCGCTCGCCGTCCTCGGCGGGCGTCCGGCCACGGGGCGCGGTGCCCTTCATCGGCCGGGTCCGCACCACGTCACCGGTCCACTCGAAGAACAGTTCCGGGCTGGCGCTGGCCACGACGTGCCGGCCGAGGTCGAGGAAGGCGTTGTACGCACCACGCTGGGCGAGGGCGAGCCGGGTGTACAGCTGCTCGACGTCGCCGGGGACGGTGGAGCGCAGCCGGTCGGTGAGGTTGCACTGGTAGGTCTCGCCGGCAGCGATGTGCGCCCGGACGACGCCCACCGCGCGGGCGTGCTCGGCGTCGGTCCAGTCCGGGCGCCACGGCGCGGGTCGCGGTCCGGCGTCCTCCGGCAGGGCGGGCGGCGCGACCGCGACCGGCTCGCCGCACAGCCCGAACCACACCAGCGGCAGCCCGCCGGGTGCCGACGGGGCGCCGGGCAGCTGCGGGTCCAGCCCGGACGCGGCTTCGTAGCCGACGTGGCCGAAGGCCCAGCTGCCGGCCTCGGTCGCCTCGTGCACCTCCTGCAGGACGCCGGCGACCTCGGCCGGGTCCACCGCGGTGAGCACCCGGGACGGCGGTGGGCAGCGCAGCGACACCCCCGTGACCAGGTCGTCGAAGCGCGCCCACGGGCCGGTCATCGGCTCGGGCGGCCCTGCTGGACCGTGGCGGCGGTGAGGGTGTTGGCCAGCAGCATCGCGATCGTCATCGGGCCGACCCCGCCGGGCACCGGCGTGACCGCCCCGGCCACCTCCGCCACCGCGGCGAACTCGACGTCCCCGCGCAGGCCCTGCTCGGTCCGGTGGATGCCGACGTCGACGACGGTCGCGCCGGGCTTGACCGCGTCGGCCCCGACCAGCCCCGGGATGCCGGCGGCGACCACCAGCACGTCGGCGCGCCGGCAGACCGCGGCCAGGTCGCGGGTGCGGGAGTGAGCGATGGTCACCGTGGCGTCCGCGGCCAGCAGCAGCTGCGCCATCGGCCGGCCGACCAGCACCGAGCGGCCGACCACCACCGCCTCCGCGCCGGACAGCGCGACCTCCTGCTCGGCCAGCAGCGCCATCACGCCCGCCGGGGTGCACGGCCGCAGCCCGGGCCGGCCCTGGGCGAGCAGCCCGGCGTTGGCCGTGGTCAGCCCGTCGACGTCCTTCTCCGCCGGGATGCGGCCCAGCAGCGCTTCGGCGTCCAGGTGGGCGGGCACCGGCAGCTGCAGCAGGATGCCCGACACCGCTGGGTCGGCGGCCAGCTCGTCCAGCAGCGCGGCGACGGTGGCCTGGTCGACGTCGCCGGGCAGGTGCCGGTGCAGGTCGGCCATCCCGGCCTCGGTGCACAGCCGGCGCTTGTTGCGGACGTAGACCTCCGAGGCGGGGTCGTCGCCGATGAGCACGGTGGCCAGCCCGGGGGCGGTCCCGCCGGCGGCCACGAGTTCGGCCACCCGGCGTCCGACGTCGGCCCGCACCCCGCGCGCCACGGCGGTGCCGTCGATCAGCCGTGCGGTCACCGGGTCTCCCTCCACCGGTCGGGGCCGGCGGCGTGTCCGCCGCCGCGGGGGTCAGGCAAGGTCCCGCAGCATCTGCTGCCGCCAGGCCTCGGTCGGCTCCAGGTCGTTGAAGGTGAAGACGTGGAAGCCGTGGAGGTGGTTGTCCGGCTTGCCGATGTGCGGGGCCAGCCCACGGATGATCTTGTCGGGGCTGTAGCCGCCGGGGATGAAGAACCGCCACAGCAGGTTCTGCTGCTTCTTGAGGAACTTCGCCGACTCCCCGATGCCCAGCCCGCCGGAGACGCGCATCAGCTTCTGCCGGTGCACCGCGCCGGGCACGCCCACGTGCACCGGCAGGTCGATCCCACGGGCGACCAGCTCGCGCGCCCAGGTCAGGATCACCTTCGGGTCGAACACGATCTGGGTGGTGATGTGCGTGGCCAGCGGCGCCTTGGCCAGCAGCGCCCCGAAGAGCAGCTCGTCCGGGGCGTTGGGGTGCCCCTCGGGGTGCCCGCCGATGCCGATGTCGGTGAAGGAGTGGCCGATCTCGTGCATGGCGACCAGCAGCGCGTGGGCGTCGGCGAAGCCGGTGTCCTCCTCGCTGGGGTCCCCGCCGACGACGAAGACGCCGGTGATGCCGGCCTCCCGG
Source organism: Modestobacter sp. VKM Ac-2986 (assembly GCF_026967795.1). GTDB lineage: Bacteria > Actinomycetota > Actinomycetes > Mycobacteriales > Geodermatophilaceae > Modestobacter. The sequence continues at coordinate 580,266 of NZ_JAPVBH010000003.1, read as the reverse complement.
CAGCGGGCCAGGACGTCGGCCAGGTGGGCGCGGTCGCGGACCTGGCGGGCCGACAGGTGCGGGGACACCGCGTAGCCGTGGCCTGCCAGCGCCACGGCCAGGTCGACGGTGGCGTCCTGCCCCTTGGCCGGCGACGCGGTCACGGTCAGGGCGACGTCCCGGGGCACGTGGTCGAGCACGGCCTGCTCGGTCTTCTTGAACGGGATCACCTCGAAGCCGACGTCGGTGACCGCCCGCCTCAGCGCCTCCCGCGTGGCTCCGTCGCGGACGGTCAGCACACGCTTCACGTGGTGTCTCCCTCTGCCCGGTGGGGGTGGTCGCGGTGGGGACGACGTCGCCGGCGGCGCTGCCGGGACGTCGTCCACCCCGACGACCATGGTGACCTGGGCCACGTCCAGGGCGGGACGGTGACATGACGGCACCTGCGGCACCGGTTCGGTCGCCGGACGTACGTCAATGGTCGCGGTCTCCCGGGCCGTGCCCCGGGTCGCCCACCGGGCCGGCGCCCGGTCCGTCGGGGGGAGGGCGTGCACCGGGACCCCGGCCACTGGGCACCGGGGTGCGAGGGTGTCAGGATCGTCGCGGGGTGGCCTGGGCCACTGCTGGGTCTCGCGACAACGGAGCCGCGTGGAGAGGTGGGGCGCATGGAGACAGCAGGGCAGCTGACCGTCGGCACGGGGACCGGTCCGGTCGTCGCGGCCGAGGACGTGGTGCGGCACGCCCCGGACGGGCTGGCGGTCATCGACGCCGACGCCCGCTTCGTCGAGGCCAACACCGCCGCGGTGGTGCTGTGCGACCTGGACCCGGACCGGGTGGCGGGTGCGCCCTCGCCCTTCGCGTCCCCGCAGGACGCGGCGGGCAGCGGGCGGTCCGGCGAGCTGACCGTCGCCTGGGAGCCGGTGACCGGCCAGCGGCGCGAGTTCAGCTACGTCCTGTCCCGCGTCCCCGGCCAGCAGCGGTGGGTCGTCTCCTTCCGCGACGTCACCCTGAGCCGGCTGCGCGAGCGGCGGCTGGCCGCGATCGCCGCGGCCGCCTCCAGCGTCGCGTCCAAACGCTCCCTGGTCGGCACCCTGGAGGTGCTGGCTCAGGAGGTGGCGCGCTCGGACGCGATCGCCGCCGTCCAGGTGCTCACGGTCAACGCGACGGGGGACCGGCTGCACGTGGTGGGGGCCGCCGGCTTCCGGCGCTCCACCGACTTCTTCGACAAGCTCATGGAGTGCCGCGCGCTGGGCGCCCGGCTGATGATGCTCGAGGCGCTGGAGTCCCGGCAGCCGGTCATCGCCGCGGACCGGTACGACGCCGTCATGGCCGACCCGGCGTGGGCGCCGCTGCAGCAGCTGATGCGCCATCCCCGCTGGGACTGGTTCGTCAGCGTCCCCCTGCTCGCCCGCGGCGAGCCGGTCGGCATCCTCAACGCCTTCTTCGCCCCCGGCCGGGTCGTCGGGGACACCGAGCTGGAGTTCCTGCTGGCGATGGCCGAGCAGGCCGCGATGGCCGTCGACCACGCCGCGCTGCTGGAGTGGGAGCGCGACGTCGCCCGCCGCGAGGAGCGCCAGAAGCTGGCCCGTGACCTGCACGACTCGGTGGTCCAGCAGGTGTTCTCGATGATGATGCAGGCGCGCTCGCTGGAGGTCCTCGTCGCGCGCGGGCTGCCGCCGACGCCTGCGGAGGTGGCGCAGGTGGCCGACGACCTGAGCAGCGCCGCCCAGGACGTGCTGGCCGACCTGCGCGGCATGGTGGTGGAGCTGCGGCCGGCGGCGGCCACGGCCGGTGGGCTCGCCCCGGCGGTCCGGTCCCTGGTCGACACCACCGCGGCCCGCACCGGCCTGCCGGTCACCCTGGAGCTCGACGACGCCGCCGGTGAGCTGGCCGGGCTGGACCCCGCGCTGCTGGAGGACGTCTACCGCGTCATCGCCGAGGCGCTGCACAACACCGTCAAGCACGCCGACGCCTCCGCCGTCCAGGTGCGGCTCGCGGTGGCGCCGCACGGCCGTCGCCGCCGGCTCGTCGCCGAGGTGACCGACGACGGCCGCGGGTTGGGCACCCCGGACGGTCCGGCCGGCCCGGCCTGGGCCGGGAACTGCGCGTCCAGCGGCTTCGGGATGACCGTGATGCGGGAGCGCGCGGCCCGGTGGGGCGGCGCCGTCCGGGTGCGGCAACCGGCGGACGGGGGGACGAGCGTGCTGCTGAGCCTGCCGTTCCCGACCACCCTCCTGGTGACGCCGGCGGACCCGGAGGTCGCGCCGTGACCGTCCCGCACCCGATCCGGGTCCTGGTGGTCGACGACCACTCGGTCGTGCGCCGCGGCGTGATCGCCTACCTCGAGGCCCTCGCCGACGTCGAGGTGGCCGACGAGGCCGCGGACGGGCAGGAGGCGCTGGACCGCCTGGCCCGGGCGTCGGCGCACGGGGAGCTGCCCGACGTCGTCCTGATGGACCTGCAGATGCCCGGCATGGACGGGGTGACCGCGACCGCGGAGGTGCTCCGGCGGTACCCGCAGCTGAAGGTGGTGATCCTGACCAGCTTCGGGGAGACCGAGCGGGTGCACGCGGCGCTGGCGAGCGGGGCGTCGGGGTACCTGCTCAAGGACGCCGGGCCGGCCGAGGTCGACGCGGCGCTGCGGGCGGCGGTCCGGGACGAGGTCTTCCTCGACGCGGCGGTCACCCGGCGGCTGACCCAGGAGATCCGGGCGCCGCGGACCGGCCTGGGCGTGCTGACCGCCCGGGAGAAGGAGGTGCTCATCCTGGTGGCGGAGGGCCGGTCCAACAAGGACATCGCCGAGCACCTGGTCATCAGCGAGCGGACGGCCCGCACGCACGTCAGCCACCTGCTCGCCAAGGTCGGGCTCACCTCGCGCACGCAGGCGGCGCTGCTGGCCGTCAAGGAGGGGCTGGTCCAGCCGCGGTGAGGAGACCCTGCGTCAGATGTCGCGCGCGCAGCGCGACACCAGCCGTCGCCGGTCACCGTCAAGCGGGCGATCCACCGGCCGGCCCCGCCGCCTAGCGTTCCCCTCGGTCGGGCAGCCCAGGACCTCGTCGCGGAGCCGGCCGCCCGACGGAGGAGGCGCGCATGACCGCCACTGCCGGGAGCGCCCCGGACCTCGCCCCGCTGCACGTCGTCTGCGCGGTCGCCGGCATCTCCCTCGCCGTCCCGCCGGCCTCCTCGGTGCTCGAGGCGGTGCGGGCAGCCGGGCTGGAGGTGCCGGCCGCCTGCGCCGACGGACGGTGCGGGGTGTGCGAGACCAGGGTCCTGGAGGGCACGCCCGACCACCGGGACGGCGTGCTGACGGCGGAGGAGCGCACGGTGGGGGAGACGATGATGATCTGCGTCTCCCGCGCCGCGGGCCCCCGGCTGGTGCTGGACCTCTGACCGGCGCACCGCGGGGGCGGCACCACGACGGATGACGTAGGCCCGCCCTGTCGCGACGGTGGACCGGCCATGACATCGGGCCGATCCCGTCGCGCGCCGCCGTCCCTAGCGTGGGCGGCCAGGGTGCACGGGCGTCCGGCCGGAGGCCCGTGACCGCGAGGAGGTGACGACGATGAGCACGTTCGTCCTGGTGCACGGGGCGTGGCACGGCGGGTGGTGCTGGGACCGGGTGGCCCCGCTGCTGCGCGCGGCCGGCCACGTCGTGCACGCGCCGACGCTCACCGGGCTCTCCGAGCGCGCGCACCTGCTGTCCCCGCTGGTCGGGCTGGAGACCCACGTCGAGGACGTCGTCCGGCTGGTCGACGTGCTGGGGCTGACCGACGTCGTCCTGGTCGGGCACAGCTACGCCGGGCAGGTGGTGACCGCGGTCGCCGACCGCCGCCCCGCCGTGATCGCCCAGCGGGTGTACCTGGACGCCTTCGTGGGCTCCGACGGCGAGTCCGCCCGCGACCTGCTGCCCGGGACCGTCGAGCACCACTGGGCGCAGTCCGCGGCCGAGCAGGGGTTCGGCTGGCTCGTGGCGGTGCGCAAGCTGTCGGTGCTCGGCGTGACCGACCCCGCCGACGTCGACTGGCTGCTCCCGAAGCTCACCCCGCACCCGTGGCGGACCTACACCGACCCGCTGCGCCTGACCGGCGCGGTCGAGGGCGTGCCCGCCGCGTTCGTGGAGTGCGTCGACTGGATGCGCGTCTTCGCCGGCCAGGCCGACCGGGCCCGGGCGCTGGGCTGGCCGGTGCACGAGCTCGCCACCGGTCACGAGGCGATGGTCACCGCGCCCGCGGAGCTCGCCCGCGTGCTGGCCGACATCGCCGGCGCCCTGCCGGCCCCGTCGGCACGAGAGGAGACCTGACGTGGAGTTCCTGGTCCGGTCGGAGAACCGGCTGCCGCCCGACACCCCGGCGCAGCAGCGCGCGGAGCTGCGGGCGGGAGAACGCGCCCGGGCGATGGAGCTGCGCGCCGACGGGGTGCTCAAGCGGTTGTGGCGGGTGCCCGGCCGCAACGCGACCATCGGCCTCTACGAGGCCGCCGACCCGGCCGCGCTGCACGACGCGCTGATGTCGCTGCCGATGGCCCCGTGGCTCGACGTCCACGTCGAGGCGCTGGCCACCCACCCGCAGGAGCAGGCATGAGCACACCGACCGGGGCCGGCCGCCTCGACCTGCCGGGCACGCCGGTCTTCGACGGGGACACCAGCCGCCGCGGGTTCCGGATGAACAAGCTCTTCATGAGCCTGCGGGACGCCGCGGCCCGCGAGCGGTTCCTCGCCGATGAGGCCGCCTACTGCCGCGAGTTCGGGCTGACGGCCGAGCAGGAGAAGGCCGTGCTCGCCCGGGACTGGCAGGCCATGATCGACCTCGGAGGGAGCATCTTCTACGTGTACAAGCTGGCGATGATGGACGGCCGCTCGATGCAGTACCTGGGCGGGGTGTTCACCGGGATGGGCGAGGACGACTTCCTGGCCGCGATGCGCGCAGGGGGCCGCCGCGATGGCTGAGGTCATCTGGGGTCTGGCGACCTCGCACGTGCCCTCGATCGGCGCGGCGATGGACCGCGGGAAGACCGACGACCCGGCGTGGAAGGCGCTGTTCGACGGTTACGCCCCGGCGCGGGCGTGGCTGGCCGAGCACCGGCCCGACGTCGCCGTCCTGGTCTACAACGACCACGCCAACGGCATCGACCTGGACTTCGTCCCGACCTTCGGCCTCGGCACGGCCGAGCGGTACGAGGTCGCCGACGAGGGCTTCGGCCGCCGTCCGGTGCCCGACGTGCTCGGCCACCCGGAGTTCTCCTTCCACCTGGTGGAGAGCCTGGTGGACGAGGGGTTCGACCTCACCGTCTTCCAGGAGCTCGCCGTGGACCACGGGTTCACCGTGCCGATGTCGGTCTGGACGCCGGACCCGGGGGACGCCTGGCCCTGCCCGGTCATCCCGCTGCTGGTCAACGTCATCCAGTACCCGCAGCCCACGGCAGCGCGCTGCTACGCGCTGGGCCAGGCCCTCGGCCGGGCGATCAGGAGCTTCCCCGGCGACCTCACGGTCGGCGTCCTCGGGACCGGCGGCATGTCGCACCAGCTGGCCGGCACCCGCGCGGGGTTCATCAACCCCGACTTCGACGCCATGTGGATGGAGGCGGTGGAGAAGGACCCGGCCCGGCTGGCCGCGCTCTCCCGGGAGGAGCTGATCCGTCAGGCCGGCTCCGAGGGCATCGAGCTGATCATGTGGCTGGTCATGCGCGGGGCGATGGACGAGCAGGTGACGAGGGTCCACTCGGACTACTTCGTGCCGGCCTCGAACACCGCAGCGGGCATCGCGCTGTTCGACAACCGGACGCCGACCGGCTGACCGCTCCCGACGGACCCTGCGGCCGGCGAGCCCGCCGGGGGTCCGTCAGGCCGCCGGGAGCGCCGACCGCACGGCGGCGGCCAGGGCGTCGGGGGCCTCCAGCGGCACGAAGTGCCCGGTCCCGGGCAGCGGCGTCACGGTGACGTCGGTGAAGAACTCGCCCAGGCGGTCGGCCCAGGCGGACGGGAACAGCGGGTCCTCGGCCGGCCACAGCACGGAGGTCGGGACGGTCAGCCGCTCGGCCGGCGGTGGGGCCTGCTCGGCCAGCCCCCGGGACAGCAGCGGCGGTCCCGCGCGGTACCAGCCGATCGAGGCGGTGAACGCCCCGGGCCGGGCGTAGGAGTCGGCGAGCCGGTCGAGCGCGTCGTCGGCCGGCACGTACGAGGGTCCCGACCAGTGCGTCCAGAAGTGGGCGAGGTAGCTGCGGAGGGCGTCCCGCTGGCCGTCGAGGAGCCGGGCGGCGAGGTCGAGCCGGTGCAGGTCCTGATACCAGAACTCGGCCAGCACGTCCGGGGCGAGCAGGCGCTGTCCGGCTCCGGGCACGGGCGGGGTCACCACCAGAGCGTGCACGCGCTCCGGGGCCTGGCGGGCGACGGTCTGGGCGATGCGGCTGCCGATGTCGTACCCGGCCAGGACGACCCGGTCGAGACCGAGCTCGTCCAGCAGCCCCAGCACGCTCCGCACCTGGGCGGCCGCCGAGTAGCCGTCCGCGGGTGCCACGGGGTGCCGGTCGGAGTCCCCGAAGCCCCGCAGGTCCGGGACGACGACGTCGGCGACGTCGGCCAGCAGCGGCACGACCAGCCGGTGGTCGGCCCGGTCGCCCGGCCAGCCGTGCAGCAGCACGACCGGCGGTCCGGCACCGGTGCGGTCGTAGGCGAGGGAGAAGCCGTCGACCGGCGCGCTGCGCCTCACCTCGCCCGTGCTGGACGGCGTCACCTCGACCGGTACCCCTCCCGGGCGAAGTCGACGAACGGCACCGGTGCGACGGTGGCGCGGATGTGCACCTGCCGGTGCTCCTCGACCGCCGGCTTGGCGGAGACCGGGTCCTCGCCCCAGACCACCGTCACCTCGGTGCCGGGCACGGCGAACTCGTTCTCGACGGTGGCGAGGGAGACCAGGGCGCGCTCGTTGGCGAGGTAGCCGCAGTCGAGGGAGATGCCGACCTGCCGGCCGCCGACGAGGACCACGTCCTCGTGGTGGGTCGCGTAGCGGGCCTTCGGCAGGTCCAGGTACTTCGCGCCCGGGCCGGGCCGGAAGGACGAGCCGACCGCGTCCGCGACGTCGTCGGCGTCCCAGACCAGGGTCACCTTCGTCCGCGGCGGTGCCTGGGCCATCCGCTCCAGGGCGGCTCGGCCGATGAAGTCGTGGTCGAACGCGACGTGCTTGCCGTACCCGATGTCGTAGGGGGTCAGGTAGTGGTCGCTGATGTCGGCGGGGTGGTGGCTGCCGCCGATGGAGCCCGCCTTGCTGGCCGGCAACCACTCGCGGTACTCCTGCAGCAGCGGGTCGTCCCCGAACAGGGCGGTCATCGGCGCGGGCGCCCAGCCGGACTCCAGGTTGGCCGTCGAGTAGGCCTTCGCACCGACCCGCACGAGACCGTGCCGGGCGTCGGCGCCGAGCAGCGCGCCGAGCACGGCCTCGCCGTCCTCCCAGGGGCCGAAGAGCTCGTAGCCCGGCTGCCCGGCCATGCCGTGCCGCAGGGCGCGGACGCGGCGGCCGGCGATGGTGAACTCGGCCATCCGGAAGAACGCGACCTCCGGCAACGGTCCGCCGGTCACCTCCTCCATCAGCGCGGCGGCGGTGGGCCCCTGCAGCTCGTAGCGGTAGAGCCGGGGCGGGCCGGACGCGCGGACCGCGGAGTTGTCGTCGCGCTCGACGGTGGCGGCGAAGTCGCCCCGCTCGAGGTGGAAGGTGACCCAGTCGATGACCATCGGGTGCCCGACCAGGTCGAACAGCTCCTCCTCGAGGTGGAAGAGGATGGCGTCGCCGATCAGGTGGCCGTCGGGGGAGACGGCCACCAGCTGCTTGGCCCGGCCCACGCCGAAGTGGGCGAAGGAGTTGACCGCGACGTGGCTGAGCAGCGGGAGCGCCCCGGGACCGGAGAGGAACAGGTCGGTCATGTGGTGCGACTGGTCCAGCAGGGCGCAGCTCTCCAGCCACGACCGCTGCTCGCTGCGCCAGTTGGTGAACTCCGGTTGCACCGGGAACGTGCTCGGCGGGGACGCGAGGTCGCGCAGTAGCGCGACGGGCCCCCCGGCGCGGACGAGGGCGGCGGCCAGGCTCTCGGCGGGCATCTCGGGCTGGGCCTCTCGTCGTCGGGAGGACAGGAGGGCCTGCCCGGTGGAGCACGGCCGGGGGAGCCGGCCGTCGTGCGGATGGCGCGTTCGAGACCGCCGGGGGCCGAGCGCCGGCCGTGGCCGGGCGGCTCGGCCGTGGCCGGGCGGCTCGGCCGTGGCCGGGCGGCTCGGCCGTGGCCGGGCGGCGAGGGGTCGCCGCCCGGCCACGGACCCGGCTACGGGTCAGGAGGCGGACGCCGACCGCCAGCCGCCCTGGTACTCGGTCCGCGCGGTCTCCGCGTACGGGGCCGGGCTCACGACGGCGCGCACGGAGAACTGCTCGTGCGGCTCGACGTTGGACTTCCCGCTGCCGCCGTCCGGCTCGCCCCAGACGACCCGGACCTCGGCGCCGATCGGCACGTCCGGGTCGACCGTGGCCAGGGACAGGCCCTTGCGCTCGTTGGCGCTGTAGCCGGTGAACAGCGACGCGCCCACCACCGTGCCGTCGGCGTCGACGACCGAGTCGAAGTTCGACGAGCCGTAGTTGGCGTTGGGCAGGTCGAACACCTGGTACCCCGGAGCGGGGGCCACGATCCCGCCCAGCACCTTCGTCAGGTCCTCGTCGTCCCAGGCGAGGGTCACCTTGCGCCGCTGGGCGGCCGGGTCGATGGCCTCCAGGGCGTCCCGGCCGATGAAGTCGTGGTCGAACTTCACGAAGGAGCCGTAGCCGAGCTCCCAGGGGTTGAGGTAGTAGTCCTCGATCTTGTCCGAGACGAAGCTGCCGGCCAGCGCGTTGGTCGCCTCGTAGCCGGTGGCCGGGAGCCACTCGCGGTAGGGGCGCAGCTCCTCGGCGGTGTAGATCGCCGGCAGCGGGGAGGGGATCCAGCCCGACTCCAGGGTGTTGGAGGAGTAGGCGCGCGAACCGCAGGCCTCCAGCCCGAACTCCGCACCCGCCTCGAGGATGGTGTCGCGGACCTTCTCGTAGGACTCGTACGGGCCCCAGATCTCCAGGCCCGGGGCGCCGGCCATGCCGTGCCGCAGGGTCCGGACCTTCTCGTCGCCGATGTTCATCTCCGACATGCGGAAGAACTTCAGCTGCTCCAGGTCCCCGCCGTGCAGCTTCTCGATCAGCGGCCAGGCGTTGGGGCCCTGGATCTGGAACCGCCACACGTCGCGGGTCACGGCCTTGCCGTAGGGCCGGGACGACGAGCGCGGGTCGTTGCGGACCTCGACGTCGTAGCCCGTCGACGCCTGGAACTCCAGCCAGTTGGCGACCGGGGCCCGGCCGACGAAGACGTAGGAGTCCTCGTCGAGGTGGAAGAGGATGCCGTCACCGATGACCCCGCCCTCGGGCGAGACCGGGACGAACTGCTTGGCCATGTTGACCGGGAAGTTGGCGACGCTGTTGATCCCGGTGTCCGAGATCAGCTTCAGCGCGTCCGGGCCGGTGATCCAGGTGTTGTACATGTGGTGGGACTGGTCGAAGAGCACGGCCGTCTCGCGCCAGGCCTTCTGCTCCCGCCGCCAGTTGCTGAACTCCGAGGGGACCACCGGGTAGATGTAGGTGCCGATCTGGGAGTTGCGCAGCATCCCGACGGTGTCGCCGGTCTGGTCGAGGAGCTCCTGCAGGTTGTTCGCGGTCATGTGCACCCGTCCTCGTGTGGTCTGTCCTGGACACCGCCTCAGGGAGGCGGCCTGCTGGCCGGCTGTGTCGTGCCGTGCGACCGGGCCGCCGTCGGCGCCGGTGAGCGGGGCGCCTGCCGGTCAGGCGGTCCCGCGTGAACGCTAGGGCCGGCGAGTGGCGCCGGACACATTCGGATGGCGGGTGACGTCCGGCCGCATCGGCGGTCGCCGCGTACGTCAGATGTCGCGTCCGGCAGCGGGCGGCGGCGTCCTGCGGACGGACTGGAGGCCGGCAGCCGTCCTCGCCGTCGCCATCGCCTCCTGCCGGCGCGGTCGATCCGGGCCCGGGTTCCCCCTTTGGGGTGACGCGCCGTCACCGCCCTGGTGGCAGTGTGAGGTGAGTCAATCGTCCCGACTCTGGCACTGGAGCAGATCGTGACGTTGACGTGACCACGGCCACAGATAACCTCTCGTAGCCTGCTCCCCGGCGGGGCGGACTGCGCACCGGGGCGGGCAGCTCGACGGGGGAGGCAACGCCTCGGGCTCCGTCCCAGCAGCGACCGTCACCGGTGCACCGGGTGCTCGCGACGGCTGAGGACCAGGACCACCTATGCAGAGAGGGGGCCGACGTGTCACGTGTCGGTGGTGCCGCGAGATCGCGGCTGCGGGGCGCAGACGTCCGTCTCGCGCGGTCATGGGCGGCGTCCTCGGTCCGTGCGGACCGGCGGGACACCGCCCACGGGACCAGCGCGGCCCGGACGGGTGGAGCAGTCCGTGGCGGCTGAGCTGACCCTCCGGGACGTGAGCCTGCAGTTCGGGGGCATCAAGGTCCTGCAGGACGTGGGGTTCGTCGTCGAGCCGGGCCAGATCTTCGGGCTGGTCGGGCCCAACGGTGCGGGCAAGACCTCCCTGTTCAACTGCATCAGCGGGCACTACAAGCCGACCGCGGGCACGGTGCGCATCGACGACGCCGAGGTGCAGGGCGCGCGCCCGGCCACGCTCGCCGGTCACGGCCTGGCCCGGACCTTCCAGCACCCCGCTCTGCAGCTGCACGAGACGGTCCTGGAGAACGTGCTGCTCGGTGGGCACTCCCGGCTCCCGGGCGGCCCCCTGGGGTGGTCGCTGCGGACGCCGGGCACCCGCCGCGCGGAGAAGGCGATGCGCACCGAGGCGCTGGACCTGCTGGAGCGCAACGGCCTGGCGTGGGCGGCGCACCTGCCGGCCGACGAGCTGTCGCACGGCCTCCACAAGGGCGTCGAGCTGTGCCGGGCCCTGCTCATGAAGCCCAAGCTGCTGCTCCTCGACGAGCCGGCCGCCGGCCTCCCGCACGCCGAGGTGGAGACGCTGATCGCCACGGTCCGGCGGCTGCGCGCGGAGGACGACGTCACCGTGGTCATCGTCGAGCACCACATGGGCCTCATCGCCGCCCTCACCGACCGCGTCGTCGTGCTCGACCACGGCCGCACGCTCATGGAGGGATCGGCCGCCGAGGCCCAGTCCGACCCCCGGGTCATCGAGGCCTACATCGGGAAGGACGCCGCGGATGACGCTGCTTGAGCTCGAGGACCTCACCGCCTCCTACGGCCCCGTGCAGGTGCTGGACGGCGTGTCGCTGAGCGTGCCCGACAACGGCGCGGTCGGCATCCTCGGCGCGAACGGCGCCGGCAAGACCACCACGCTGCGCGCGATCAGCGGCACCGTGCGCACCGGTGGCCGCATCGTCTTCGACGGCAGGGACATCCGCGGACTGCGGCCGGACCAGGTCGCCGCCCTCGGCATCGCACACGTCCCGGAGGGGCGCGGCACGCTGGGCGACCTCACCGTCCGGGACAACCTGCGGGTCGGCGCCTACCTCCGCCGGGACCGCAAGGGCATCGCCGAGGACATCGACTTCTGCCTCGAGCTGTTCCCGAACCTGGCCGACCGCATCACGTCGAACGCCTCGGCGCTGTCCGGTGGCGAGCAGCAGATGCTCGCGGTGGCCCGGGCGATCATGTCCAAGCCGCGCCTGCTGCTGCTCGACGAGGCCTCGCTCGGCCTCGCGCCGAGCACCGCGAAGAACGTCTACGACGCGATCCGACACCTGCGCCTGACCCTGGGCATCGCCATGGTCGTGGTCGAGCAGAACGCCAACCTCGCCTTCACCCTCGTCGACAGCGCCACCGTCCTGGAGACCGGGCGGAGCGTGCTCACCGGCACGTCCGCCGAGCTCAAGGGCATGGACGAGATCCGTCGCGCCTACCTGGGAGGGTGACATGGGCACCTTCGTCCAACTGGTCGTGGACGGTCTGTCGGCCGGCTCCGTCTACGCCGCGATCGCCCTGGCGATCGTGCTCGTCCACTCGGCGACCGGCCTGATCAACTTCGCGCAGGGCGGGATGGCCGTGCTGTCGGTCTACATCGCCTGGTGGCTGACGACCCGGGGCGTGCCGTTGATCGTCGCCCTCCTGGTGTCGATCGTCTTCTCGATCGCCTTCGGTGCCCTCGTCGAGCGGTACCTCATGCGGCGCTTCGAGCGCGGTGACCCCGACACCGCCGTGGTCGTCACGATCGGCCTGCTGACGCTGATCACCGGTGTCGCCGGGTGGCTGTGGACCTACAACAACCAGCAGTTCCCGTCGCTGTTCTCCCTGGACACGGTGTCCTTCCTGGGCGTCTCGGTCAGCCAGCGCTCCCTCGGGACGACGGCCGTGATCATCGTGGTCATGGCCGCGCTGCAGGGGCTCTTCCTCGGCACCAAGCTCGGCCTGGCCCTGCGTGCGGTCGCGAACAACCCGGAGTCCGCAGCGTTCTCCGGGCTCCCCGTCGGCCGTCTCCTCATGGTCGGCTGGGGCCTGGCCGCAGCCCTCGGCGCCGTCGCCGGCGCCCTCGTCGCCCCGCAGCTCACGCTCACCCCCGGGATGCTCGACAACGCCCTGGTCTACGCGCTGGCCGCCGTCATCCTCGGCGGGCTCACCAGCCCCGTCGGCGTCGTCGTCGCGGCGTGGCTCATCGGTGTGCTGGAGAACCTCGCCGCCGTGTACGTCCCGTTCATCGGCTACGACCTGAAGGTGGCTGTGCCGTTCATCCTGATCTTCGTGGTGCTGCTCGTCCGGCCCCAGGGCCTGTTCGGCCGCAAGACCGTGGTGCGCGTCTGATGGCCCGCGCCGTGGACGTCCCCGCTCCCTCGCTCCGGCAGCGCCCGTGGGTGCGGCTGGCAGCCCCGCTGCTGCTCGTGGTCCTGCTCGCCGTGCTGCCCCTCGTGCTCCCGGAGTCCACCAACGAGACGCTGGCCCGGATCGGCGTCTTCGCCGTCGCCGTGCTGGGGCTCAACGTGGTGATGGGCTACACCGGGCAGGTCTCCCTCGGGCAGATCTTCTTCCTCGGCCTCGGTGCCTACATCACCGGCTACGGGGTCCAGCAGGACTGGAACATCGTGCTGGTCTTCCTGCTCGCCTGCCTGGGCGCCGCCGCCGCGGGTCTGCTCGTGGCACTGGCGGCGGCACGCCTCGGCGGGCTGGCCATCGCGATGGTCACCATCGCGCTGCCCATCGTCGGCGTGCCGCTGGCCAAGCGGCTGAGCGACTACACCGGAGGCTCGCAGGGCCTGTCCGCGCGCTTCGCCGATGCGCCCGAGGCGACCGGCCTCTACGACGACCAGTGGCAGCTCTACGTCGTGCTGGTCATCGGCGGCATCGTCTTCCTGCTGACCCGCAGCCTCGTCCGCGGCAAGTTCGGCCGGGCGTTCGCGATCGTCAAGGGCAACGAGGCCGTGGCGGCGTCCATGGGCATCTCGCCGTACCGGTACAAGGTGCTGGCGTTCACGATCGCCTCGCTGATCGGCGGGGTGAGCGGGTTCCTCTACATGTTCGTCATCCAGTACACGTCGCCGGAGACGATGAGCTTCGGGCACTCCATCGAGCTGCTCGCCGCGATGGTGATCGGCGGCGCGGGCAGCATCGTCGGCTCCCTCCTCGGGGGCGCCTGGTACGTGCTCGTCCCCGAGCTGACGAACCAGGTCGACTCCAGCCTCACGGCCCTGCTCCAGGGCGTCGTCCTGCTGGCCGTGCTCTTCGTCCTCCCCGGCGGCCTCGCGTCGCTCGTGCGCAGGCTGGGCCGTGGCCGACGGCGCCTGCGCGCCGAGCCCGGCCCCGGCGCGTCACCGACCACTCCGTTGTCGACCGCAGGGTCGGCCACCGCGACGGAGGAAACAGGAACAGAGAAGCGAGGACACGCATGAACATGCACTCTCGATCGCGGCGGGCCGTCGGCATCGCCCTGGCGTCGGCGCTCGCGCTGACCGTCTCGGGGTGTGGCCGTGAGGGAGACGGCGGGGGCGGTGGGGGCGGCAGTCGTGCGGAGGGGGCGGCCAGTCCCGGCATCACCGACACGACGGTCCGGCTCGGCATCACCACACCGCTCAGTGGCGCCACGGCCGGACCGGGCACCTGCACGGTCGCCGGCGTCACCGCCTGGTTCGGTGCCAAGAACGCCGAGGGCGGCGTCCAGTTCGGTGACGGGAAGAAGCGCACGGTCGAGATCGAGGCGCTGGACGACGCCTACGACCCGCAGCAGGCCAAGGCCAACTACGACCAGCTCAAGGACGACGTCTTCGCCATGACCGCGGGGCTGGGCACGCCGACGAACCGCGCCTGGCGCGACGCGGCGATCGCCGACGAGGTGCCCCAGGCGCTGATCATGACCGGCGACCCGCTGTTCAGCGATCCCGAGGAGAGCCCCTGGCAGCTCGGCTTCGTGCCGGTCTACCAGAACGAGGGCCAGGCCTTCGGCGAGCTCCTGGCGAGCTCGGGCAAGGACCACAAGGTCGCGATCCTGTCGCAGAACGACGACTACGGCGCGGGCTACGTCGAGGGCTTCAAGTCCGCCGTCGAGGGCGCAAGCAACATCGAGATCGTCGAGGAGCTCACCTACGAGGCGACCGACACGTCGGTCGACGCGCAGCTGACCCAGCTGGCCGCCACCGGTGCCGACGTCATGTTCAACGCGATGTCGCTGGTCCCGCTCGCGGTCTCGTCGCTGCAGAAGGCGCAGCAGCTGAACTGGAAGCCGAGCTGGTTCCTGCCCTCGAACACCTCGAGCCCCGGTGGGGTCCTCGAGCCCGGCGGCGGCGCGGCGTTCCCCGGCGTGTACTCCGTGGCGTTCTCCAAGGCGCCGGCCGGCCCGGCCGCCGCGGACCCGGACGTCGTGGAGTACCTGGCGGCGCTGAAGCAGTACGGCAACTACCAGGACCCGCCGGCGTTCCCGCACTGCCAGTGGAGCTGGATGGTCGGCGCGACGCTGGAGCAGGCGTTCGGCGAGATGACCGAGCCGACCCGGGACGCCTTCATGACGGCGCTGCGCGGGGTCTCCGGCTTCGAGGCGCCGCTCATGCTGCCGGGCACGTCGGTGGACGCCACCCAGCCCGGTCAGCCCGCGGTGTCGTCGGTGGTCGTGCAGAAGTTCAACGGCAAGGGCTACGGCACGGTCGAGGCCTTCGAGTGACCTCGGCCTGACCCGAGGGCGGCCCGTCCGGCGGACGGGCCGCCCTCCGCCGTGCCCGCCCCGGGTGGGCGCGGCGCGTCAGTCGCCGCGCCGGGGCGGCGTGGGGAGGGACCCGGCCGGCCGCCCGAGCACCCGGGTGATGCCGAGCGCGGTCGCCAGCAGCAGGGGGACCAGGGCGGTGCCCCGCCCGTCGTTGGGCACGATCACCGACAGCGAGGCGACCACCCGGCCCTCGCTGTCGCGCACCGGGACGGCGACACCGGTCGCGGCGGGGTGCTGGTGGCCGTCGAGCACGGCGGCGGAACTGCGGCGCACCTCGGCCAGGGCGGCACGCAGCCGGGCGGGGGAGCCGAACCCGGCCGGCGTGACCGGGCGCAGCGGTGCGGCGAGGACCTGCTCCTGCAGCTCGTGCGGGGCGTGGGCGAGCAGCACCACGCCGGAGGACGAGGTGGGCAGCGGGAGCCGGCCGGCGATCCGGGAGAAGTTGACGACGGCGTCCCGGGCGGTGAGCCGTTCCAGGAACAGCACGTCGGCACCGTCGAGCACCCCGAGCTGCACGTGGTGGCCGACGACCGCGTGCACGTCCTCCAGGAAGGGCATCGCCGCCTCCCGCAGGTCCAGCGTCGGCGAGGCCCGCGCACCCAGCTCCCAGAGCCGGACGCCGACCCGCACCCTCCGGTCGGCCGTGCGCTCCAGCAGCCCGTGGGCGGCGAGCTCGGTGACCAGCCGGGACGCCGTCGCGACGTGCAGGCCACTGCGCCGGGCGACCTCGCCGACGGTCAGGCTGGGCTCGTCGGCGGTGAAGGCGTCCAGCACCCGCACCGCGCGGGCCAGCACCGACTCACCCGTCGGGGTCCGCGCCATGGCGGCAGTGTGACACAGGTCTCTCACCCATTGAGAAGGTGCTGGTGCCCGCCGCACCCCGCCCGACACGCTGGCTACGACGACGAGGAGGTCGGCGTGCTCGGTGTAGAGCAGGTGGGCGCCCGCGGGCGCAGCGGTACGGACCGCTCGGTGGTGCAGGTGCAGGACAAGGTCCAGGTGGCCGAGGGTGTGGTGACGCTGACGCTCGCGGCCCCCGACGGCGGGCGGCTGCCGGACTGGGCGCCGGGCGCGCACGTCGACCTGACCCTGGAGAGCGGGCTGACCCGCCAGTACTCGCTGTGCGGGGACCGCTGGGACGCGCACACCTACCGGGTGGGCGTGCTGCTGGAGCCGGCCAGCCGGGGCGGGTCGAGGTACGTGCACGAGCAGCTGGCGCCCGGGCACGTCCTCGGGCTCGGTGGCCCGCGCAACGACTTCCCGCTGGTGCCGGCGGAGTCCTACCTGTTCGTGGCCGGTGGCATCGGCATCACGCCGATCCTGCCGATGCTCGCGCAGGCCGACCTGCTGGGTGCGGACTGGCGGCTGCTCTACGGCGGCCGGACCCGTGGCTCGATGGCCTTCCTCGACGAGCTGTCGGTCC
Organism: Modestobacter sp. VKM Ac-2986; assembly: GCF_026967795.1. GTDB lineage: Bacteria > Actinomycetota > Actinomycetes > Mycobacteriales > Geodermatophilaceae > Modestobacter. The sequence continues at coordinate 563,650 of NZ_JAPVBH010000003.1, read as the reverse complement.
ACGGCGACCGGGTGCAGGTGCGACCGCAGGACGAGCACGGGCTGCTGGACCTGGCCGGCTTCCTCGGTGACCCGCGGCCGGGCACCCCGGTCTACGCCTGCGGACCCGGTCCGCTGCTCACGGCGATGGAGCGGGCGTGCGCCGGGTGGCCGGCCCGCGCGCTGCGCACCGAGCGGTTCGTCGCGGCCGAGCAGGCTGCCCCGGTGCGCACGACGGCGTTCGACGTGGAGCTGCACCGCTCCGGCCGCACCGTGACCGTCACCCCGGACACGTCGGTGCTCGAGGCGCTGTCCGCAGCCGGGGTGGAGGTGCTGTCCTCCTGCCGGCAGGGCACCTGCGGCACCTGCGAGACGACCGTCCTCGCCGGCCGGCCCGACCACCGCGACTCGCTGCTGGACGACGACGAGCGGGCCGCCGGCGACTGCATGTACCCCTGCGTCTCCCGCTCCTGCAGCGACCGCCTCGTCCTCGACCTCTGACCCGGAGCCGACCATGACGCTGACCCCCGACCTCGCCACCGACGTGCCGGTCGACGACACCGACCCCTTCGGGCACGAGCACCTCGAGGACCCGCTGCCCTTCCACCACGCCCTGCGCGAGGCCGGGCCGGTGGTGTACCTCAGCCGCTACGACGTGCACGCGGTCGGCCGGTACGAGCAGGTCCATGCCGCGCTCGTGGACTGGCAGCGGTTCCAGTCCGCCGCCGGGGTGGGGTTGTCGAACTTCCGCACCGAGGAGCCCTGGCGACCGCCGAGCCTGCTGCTGGAGGCCGACCCGCCCCGGCACGACGCGCCCCGCCGGGTCTTGACGAGCGTGCTCGGTCAGCGGGCGCTGCGCACGCTGCGGGAGCGGTGGACCGCCGACGCCGAGCAGCTCGTCGACCAGGTGCTCGCCGCGGGCACCGAGTTCGACGCCGTGCCGGCCCTGTCCGAGGCCTTCCCGCTGCGGGTCTTCCCCGACGCCGTCGGCATCGGCCACGACGGGCGGGAGAACCTGCTGCCCTACGGCGACCACGCGTTCAACGCCTTCGGCCCGCCCAACGACCTGGTGCAGAAGGGCGAGCACCGGGTGGCCCAGCTGTCGGGCTGGGTGGGGGAGCAGTGCGCCCGGGAGGCGCTCACCGACGACGGGTTCGGTGCCGCGATCTGGGCGGCCGCCGACCGCGGCGAGATCACCCCACAGCAGGCACCGCTGGTGGTCCGGTCGCTGCTGACCGCCGGGGTCGACACCACGGTGCACGCGATCTCGGCGATCCTCTACGCCTTCGCCACGCACCCCGACCAGTGGGCCCGCCTGGTCGCCGACCCCTCGTTGGCCCGGGTGGCCTTCGACGAGGCGATCCGCTGGGAGTCACCGGTGCAGACCTTCTTCCGCACCACGACCACCGACGTGCGGATCGGCGACGCCGTCGTCCCGGAGGGCCGCAAGGTGCTGATGTTCCTCGCGGCGGCCAACCGCGACCCGCGGCGCTGGGCGGACCCGGACCGCTACGACCTGGGCCGCGACCCCTCCGGCCACGTGGGCTTCGGCATGGGCCTGCACCAGTGCGTCGGCCAGCACGTCGCCCGGCTGGAGGCCGAGGCGGTGCTGACCGCGCTGGCCCGTCGGGTGCGGACGATCGAGCTCGCCGGGCCGACCCGGCGGCACCACAACAACACCCTGCGCGCCTGGGAGAGCCTCCCCGTCCGGCTGACCGTCGACTGACCGCGCGGAGAGGGCCGGAGATCGTCGGACGCGATTGTTGACGATCCGCCCGGGCGCGCACTAGCGTCGTCCTCCGGACCGAGGAGGCGACGGTGGGCGCAGCGCACGAGCACGCGGTCCAGGGCCTGCGGGAGGCGATCTCCCGCGGGGACCTGCCGCCCGGCCTCCGGCTCGTGGAGGCCGACCTGGTCCAGCAGTTCGGGGTCAGCCGCGGCAGCGTCCGGCTGGCCCTCGACGCGCTCGTCGCCGAGCGCCTGGTCGAGCGGGTCGCCAACAAGGGAGCGCGGGTGCGGGTGGTGTCCACGGCCGAGGCCGTGGAGATCACCGAGTGCCGCCTGCCGCTGGAGGCGCTGCTCGCCCGCAAGGCCGCCGAGCGGGTCACCGACGCCGAGGCCGACCGGCTGGCCGCGCACCTGGAGACCATGACCGGCGCCGTCGCCGCCGGTGACGTGCTCAAGTACGGCGAGCTCATCCAGCAGCTGCACGGGCTGATCGCCGAGGTCGCCCGGCACGCGGTGGCCGCGGACCTGGTCGGGAAGCTGCAGGCCCAGCTGGTCCGCCACCAGTTCCGGCTCTCGCTCCGGCCCGGCCGCCCGCAGGTCAGCCTCGCCGAGCTCACCGCGCTGGTGGCCGCGATCACCGACCGCGACCCCGACCGGGCCGACGCCGCCGCGGTCGCCCACTTCCGCAGTGTCATCGCGGCGCTGTCGCAGCCGCCCACCGCCCCCGGAGGCCCCGCATGAGGAACGTCGTCGTCACCGATCCGCCCCGCGCCGACCCGGCGGACGCGCAGACCCTGGGCGGCTTCGGCGTCGCCACCGTGCACGAGGCGCTGGGCCGCGTCGGCTACCTCGGCCCGGCGTTCCGGCCGGCCTGGCCCGGCGCCCGGATCGGCGGCACCGCCGTGACGGCGCTGTGCTGGCCCGGTGACAACCTGATGATCCACGTCGCGGTCGAGCAGTGCCGGCCCGGCGACGTGCTGGTGGTCGCCACGAGCTCCCCGTCCACCGACGGGCTGTTCGGGGAGCTGTTCGCCACCGCGCTGGCCCAGCGCGGGGTCCGCGGCGTGGTGCTGGGCAGCGGTGTCCGCGACGTCGCCGAGCTCCGCGAGATGGGCTTCCCGGCCTGGTCGACCGCGGTCAGCGCGCAGGGCTCGGTCAAGGCCACGGCCGGCGCGGTCAACGTCCCCGTCGTCCTCGGCGGCCAGCAGGTCTGCCCCGGCGACGTGGTCCTGGCCGACGACGACGGCGTCCTGGTGGTGCCGCGCGCCGACGTCCCACGGGCGCTGTCCGCCGGGCAGGCCCGGCTGGACAAGGAGGCCGCCACCCGCGCCGCCTTCCAGCAGGGCGAGCTGGGCCTGGACCGCTACGGCCTGCGCGAGAAGCTGACCGACCTCGGCGTCGAGTACGTGCCGCACGCGGAGTGGGTGGCCGAGCGGTGACCTACGACGAGACCGGCGTCCGCTGCACGATGCTGCGTGGCGGCACCTCGCGCGGGCTCTTCGTCGAGGCGCGCGACCTGCCCACCGACCCCGCGGAGCGCGACGACCTCCTGCTGCGCCTGATGGGCACGCCGGACCCGCGGCAGATCGACGGCCTGGGCGGTGCCACGACGCTCACCAGCAAGGTCGCGGTGGTCTCGCCGTCCGAGCGCCCCGACGTCGACGTCGACTACCTGTTCCTGCAGCTGGGCGTGGACGAGGCCACGGTCAGCGACCGGCAGAACTGCGGCAACGTCCTGGCCGGGGTCGGGCCCTTCGCCGTCGAGCGCGGGCTGGTGCCGGCCGGGGACGGCGAGACCAGAGTGCGCATCCGGATGGTCAACTCCGACAGCGTCGCCGTGGCCACCTTCCCGACCCCCGGCGGCCGGGTCGAGTACCGCGGCGACGTGGCGATCGCCGGCGTCCCCGGGACGGCGGCGCCGGTGGTGCTGGCCTTCACCGACACCGAGGGCTCGGCCACCGGGGCGCTGCTGCCGACCGGGTCGGTGCGGGACACCGTCGCCGGCGTCGAGGTCACCTGCGTCGACAACGGGATGCCCGTCGTCCTGGCCCACGCCGAGGCGTTCGGCCTCACCGGGTACGAGCCGCACGAGGAGCTCGCCGCCGACGCCGCGCTGCTGGCCCGCGTCGACGCCTTCCGCCGCGAGGCCGCCGCGCTGATGGGGATGGGCGACGTGTCGTCGTCCTCGGTGCCCAAGACGGTGCTGCTCGCCGCGGCCCGCGACGGTGGCCAGGTGAGCACGCGGTCGTTCATCCCGGTGCAGCCGCACAGCTCGATCGGCGTCCTCGGCGCGGTCAGCGTCGTCACCGGGATGCTGCTGCCCGGCGCGGTCGGGCACGAGCTCACCGCCGACTGGCCGGCCGGCACCTCGCAGGTCGACGTCGAGCACCCCACCGGCCACCTGCTCGTCGACGTCGTCGTCGACACCGCCGCCACCCCGCCCCGGGTGGTCCGCTCCGGCGTCGTGCGCACCGCCCGCAAGCTCTTCGACGGCACCGCTTACCCCCGCTGACGCAGGACCCACCCCCGCACGACCACGTGCTCGAAGGAGAGTGCTGTGCCCCCGCTGCACGACATCGCCCACCTCGCCCACGTCGAGCTGCTCACCGACAAGCCGGAGGAGTGCCTGGACTTCTACGTCCGGTACCTCGGGATGACCGAGCACGGCAGGAGCGGGGACTCGGTCTTCCTGCGCGCCTGGGACGACTACGAGAACACCACGATCAAGCTGACCGCCGCCGCCCAGCCGGGGGTGGGGCGGACCAACTTCCGGGCGAGCAGCCCCGAGGCGCTGCAGCGCCGGGTCGCCGCGATCGAGGCGACCGGGCTGGGCCGCGGCTGGTCCGACGGCGACCCCGGCTACGGCCCCGTCTACGTGTTCACCGACCCCGACGGCCACGAGATGGGCGTCTACTACGAGACCGAGTGGTACCGGCCGGAGGGCGACCTGGTGCCGGCGCTGAAGAACCAGGCGCAGGCCTACCCGGGTCGCGGCGTCAGCGTCCGCCGGATCGACCACATCAACTACCTCGGGGTCGACCCGGTCGCCAACCGGGACTTCGCCGTCGACGTCCTCGGCGGGATGGTCACCGAGCAGATCGTGCTCGACGACGGGGTCGCCGGCAGCTGGACGACGTTCACCAACAAGGGCTACGACGCCGTGTGGACCCGGGACAACACCGGCACCGCCGGCCGGCTGCACCACCTGGCCTTCGCCGTCGACAGCCGGGACGACGTCATCCGGGCCGCCGACCTGGCGATCGAGCACGGCATCCACATCGAGACCGGGCCGCACAAGCACACCATCCAGCAGAGCTTCTTCCTCTACGTCTGGGACCCGGCCGGCAACCGGATCGAGCTGGACAACCCCGGCGCCCGGCTGGTGTTCGCGCCGGACTGGCAGCCGGTCGACTGGTCGGCGGCCGAGCGCGCCAGGGGCCAGGCGTGGGGACTGCAGACCATCTCCACCTTCCACACCCACGGCACGCCACCGGTGGGGGAGCAGCAGGCGTGAGCACCCGGATCGCGGTGCTCGGCCTGGGCGAGGCCGGGTCCGAGATCGCCCGGGACCTGGTCGCCGCCGGCGCCGACGTGCGCGGGTACGACCCGAAGGGGACCACCGTGGCCGGCGTGGCGCCCCGGGACGGCGAGGCGGCCGCGGTCACCGACGCCGACCTGGTGCTCAGCGTCAACAGCTCGCACGACGCGCTGCCCGCGCTGACCGCCGCGCTGCCCGCGCTGCGGCCGGGCACGGTCTGGGCCGACCTCAACACCGCCGCGCCCGCGCTCAAGGTGGCCCTGGCGCAGGCGGCGGGGGAGTCGGTCCAGGTCGTCGACGTCGCGTTGATGGCGCCGGTGCCGGGGAAGGGGCTGCGCACGCCGATGCTGGTGTCCGGCCCGGCGGCGGAGCGGTACGCGGCGGAGCTGTCCGCGCTGGGCGCGCAGGTCACCGTCCAGCCGGGGCCGGTGGGTGAGGCCATCTCCCGCAAGCTGCTGCGCAGCGTCTTCTACAAGGGGCTGGCCGCGGCGGTCGTCGAGGCACTGGCCGGTGCCGAGCGGGCCGGCTGCGCCGACTGGCTGCGCGGCGACATCAGCGCCGAGCTCGCCGGCTTCGACGCGCACGCGATCGACCGGCTGGTCGACGGCACGCACCGGCACGCCCGCCGCCGGGCCGACGAGATGGCCGCGGCCACCGACCAGCTGCGCGACCTCGGTGTCGAGCCGCGGATCGCCGCCGCCGCCCACGACCTGCTCGCCGAGCTCCGCGACACCACCGACGCCCGGGAGGCGACCCCGTGATCATCGACTGCCACGGCCACTACACGACCGCACCGGCCGCGCACACCGCCTGGCGTCAGGCCCAGGTCGCCGCCTGGGAGGCCGGCGACAGCACGCCGGCCTACCCGCGGATCAGCGACGACGAGATCCGGGAGACGATCGAGGGCAGCCAGCTGCGGCTGATGGATGAGCGTGGCATCGACGTCACGCTGTTCTCCCCGCGCGCCTCGGCGATGGCCCACCACGTCGGCGACTCCGCGGTCAGCCAGGAGTGGACCCGCCGCTGCAACGACCTCGTCGCCCGGGTCACCGCCCTGTACCCGGACCGGTTCGTCGGCGTCGGCCAGCTGCCGCAGTCGCCCGGTGCGCCGATCGAGGACTCGATCGCCGAGCTGCGCCGGTGCGTGCAGGAGCTGGGCTTCGTCGGCTGCAACCTCAACCCCGACCCCAGCGGCGGGTTCTGGACCTCCCCGCCGCTGACCGACCGCAGCTGGTACCCCTTCTACGAGGCGATGACCGACCTCGACGTCCCGGCGATGGTGCACGTCTCGGCGTCGGCGAACCCGGCGTTCCACGCGACCGGGGCGTACTACATCAACGCCGACACGACCGCGTTCATGCAGCTGCTGCAGGGCTCGCTGTTCACCGACCTGCCCGACCTGCGGCTGGTGGTCCCGCACGGTGGGGGAGCGGTGCCCTACCACTGGGGCCGCTACCGCGGGCTGGCCGACATGCTCGGGCAGCCGCCGGTGGAGACCAACGTGATGGGCAACGTCTTCTTCGACACCTGCGTCTACCACCAGCCCGGCATCGACCTGCTGCTGGAGGTGGTGGACACCCCGAACGTGCTGTTCGGGTCGGAGATGGTCGGCGCGGTGCGCGGCCGGGACCCACGCACCGGCGAGTACTACGACGACACCCGCCGCTACGTCGAGGCCTCGTCGCTGGACGACGACGCGCGGGCGGCGGTCTTCGAGGGCAACGTGCGGCGGGTCTACCCGCGGCTGGCCGCGGCGCTGGAGCGCGCCGGACGGTGACCGGGACGCCCGCCTCCACCCACGGTGACCTGCTCCACCCCTGACCGGCACCTCCCGACGACGCGAGGACGCACACCATGTCGCTGGACCCGCACGCCCCCGACGTCAGCTTCGGCGTCTTCGACTGGATCGACGCGGTGCCGGGGAGGACGCCGGGCGCCGTCTACGCGGACCGGCTGCGGCTGCTGGCCGAGGCCGACCGTGGCGGCTTCGACGTCTACCACCTGGCGGAGCACCACGGCACCCCGCTGGGGCTGGCGCCCTCCCCGGCGTTGTTCATGGCCGCGGCCGCCCAGGCCACCGAACGGATCCGGCTCGCGCCGACGACGTTCATCGTGCCGCTGTACGACCCGCTGCGGCTCGTGCAGGAGATCGGGATGCTCGACCAGCTCAGCGGTGGGCGGCTGGAGATCGGGGTCGGCAAGGGATCCTCACCGCACGAGGCCGCGATGTACGGGCTGACGCCACAGCAGGCCGCCGCCCGGTTCGAGGAGCTGGTGCCGGCGGTCCTGGCGGCGCTGGAGACCGGGGTGTTCCAGCGTCCGGGTGGAGCGGGGGAGGCCGTCCCGCTGCACGTGCCGGTGCGCCAGCGGCCGCACCCGCCGCTGTGGTACCCGACGTCCAACGCCGCCTCGATCCCGCGACTGGGGGCGGAGGGCTACAACGTCGTCTTCGGCTTCGGCTTCGTCTCCCCGCCGCTGGAGACCGTCCGGGAGCAGAGCCGGGTCTTCTTCGACCGGTTCCGGGAGGCGAGCGCGCGGGGCGAGGTGCGCTACGGCCTCCCGGGCGTGACCCCGCGGTTCGGGCTGATGCGGCACGTCCTCGTCGCGCCGACCGACGAGGAGGCGATGGCCCTGCTGCGGCCGGCCTTCGCCGACCACCACCGCAACTTCACCCACCTGTGGCGGCTGCACGGCGACGAGCGGCACACCCGGCCGGTCGACGTCGACCAGCTCGTCGCCGAGGGCAGGCTCTACGTCGGCTCGCCGGAGACGGTCGCCCGGCAGGTGGCCGAGGCCGTGGCCGTGGGTGAGGTGAACCACGTGGCGGGCTCCTTCGCCTGGGGGTCGCTGGACGTGGAGACCTCGCTGCGCTCGGTGCGGCTGTTCCGCGACGAGGTGGTCCCGGCGGTCCACGGGCTCACGGCTGCGGTGCGGCGGTGACCGGGGCGCCGGCGGCACCCGGCGGTGCCGCAGGGGTGACGGTGCGGTCGGACCTGGTGTACAGCTCCCCGCAGGGCGGGGAGCTGCAGCTGGACCTGTACCTGCCGGCGGCCGCGGACGCGCCGCTGTGCCTGTGGCTGCACGGCGGTGGCTGGGCGCGCGGGTCGCGCACGGCCCGCGCCGCGGAGCGGCTGCTGCCGGTGGCCGCGAGCGGGGTGGCGGTCGCGGCCGTGCAGTACCGGCTCAGCGGTGTGGCGACGTTCCCGGCGCAGCTCGACGACGTGCGGGCAGCGGTCCGGTGGCTGCGCCGCAACGCCGCGGACCTGGGCGTGGACGCCGAGCGGGTCGGCGTGTGGGGGGCCTCGGCGGGTGGGCACCTGGCCGCCCTGCTGGCGCTGTGCCCCGACGACCGCGACGCCGACCTGGGGGACAGCTCGGTGCAGGCCGCCGTGTGCTGGTTCCCGGTCACCGACCTCACGCTGCGGGACACCGACGTGCCGGCGGGACCGCCGCCACCGTTCATGACCGGGCCGCGGGCCGACCCGTCGCCGGAGGCGCTCCTGCTGGGCGCGCAGTCCCTCCGGGAGGTGCCGGCCGAGGCGCGGGCGGCCAGCCCGGTCACCCACGTGCACGCCGGGGCGCCGCCCTTCCTCCTCGTGCACGGGGACCGGGACGGCATGGTCCCGGCCGACCACAGCCGCGCCCTGCACCGCGCGCTGCGCGCCGCGGGCGTGGACTCGTCGCTGTGGCTGCTGGCCGGGGCCAACCACGAGGACCCGGCGTTCGAGACCCCGGCGAGCCGGGCGGCGGTCGCGGCCTTCCTGCGCAGTGCCCTCACGCCGGACCCGGCGCCGACGGCGGCGGTCAGCTGAAGGTGACCCCGCCGTCCACGACCAGCGTCTGCCCGGTGAGGAAGCCGCTGCCCTCCGAGCACAGGAAGGACACCACCGGCGCCAGGTCCCCGGGCTCCATCGCGCGTGGGACGGCCCGGCGGCCGGCCGAGGCGGCCAGGTAGTCGGGGTCGTTGAGGGACCGGGTGGCCTCGGTCTCGACCAGCCCGGGCGCGACGGCGTTCACCGTGATCCCGTCCGCGCCCACCTCCCGGGCCACGCTGCGGGTCAGCGCGATCACCGCGCCCTTGGACGCCGTGTAGTGGGCGAAGTACGGCACCCCCATGTGCACCGTCGAGGAGGCGATGTTCACCACCCGGCCCCGGCCCTGGGCCCTCATGACCGGGTGGACCGCCCGCATGCCCAGCCACACCCCGCGGGTGTTGACCGCCATGACCCGGTCCCACTCGTCGACGGAGATGTCGGTGAAGGCCCGCTTGCCCCCCAGCCCCTGGTAGATCGCGGCGTTGTTGACCAGTGCGTCGATCCGGCCGTGCCGGTCCAGGGTCACCGCCACGAGGTCCCGCCAGGACGCCTCGTCGCTCACGTCCGCCTGCACGTGCGTGATGTCCAGGTCCCCGGTCTCCCCGCCGGCCGCGACGACGTCGGCCGTCACCACGGCCGCGCCCTGTGTGGCCAGGTGCCGGGCCAGTTCCGCGCCGATGCCGCGCGCGCCCCCGGTGACCACCACGACGGTGCCGGGTGCGACCTCGCCGCGCAGGTCGGTCGGCGTCACGGTCGCTCCTGGACCGGTGCCGGACGCGCCGCAGCAGGGGCGCTCACGTCGTCTCCGGGACCCGGAGGTGCGCGATCGCGACGTCGAACTCGGCGGCGTCGAGGACCTCGATGCCCAGGGCGGGGGCGAAGGACTCCCGGAACTCCCGGGCGCCCTCCCGCGCCTGCTCGAGGTCCGCGGGGCTGGCGTAGCTGACCGCCGCGACCGCGAGCCCCTCCGACCGCCGCACCAGGACGCTGACGCTGCAGAACCCGGGCAGGTCGTCGAGCTTGGGCATCAGCGACAGGCGGACGGCGTCGACGGCCCGGTCGACGGCGCCGGGCCCGGTCCGCAGCCAGGTGACGCGCGACCGGGCCCCGTGCCCGGCCTCCGGGACCCGGTGCATCGCGGCGACCTCCCACTCCTGCAGCTCCGGCCGGCCGCCGAGGACCTCGGCGGTGCGTGCCGCGGAGGCCGCGACGCCCTCCCGGCTCGCGTGCATCGCGGCCTCGTCGAGCCAGGACGTCGTCACGATGCAGGTGCCCGAGGCGCTGTCGGTCAGCAGGGACAGCCCCGTGCACCCCGCCATCGCGGCGACCTCGGGCACGACCTGGTCGCGGACGAAGTCGGTGGCCGTGGGCACCGACCGCGGAGCGCCGTGGATCGTGGTCGACCGGGCGTGCATCCGGGTCATCGGTCCTCCTGGTGCAGGCGGCGGCCACGGTCTCCGGTGACCGTGGCGCCGGTCACAGCCTGCCCGCCCGCCGGGGCGGGGGGCAACAGGTCGCGGTCAGCTCCTGCGCTGCCCGTGCCCGGCTACGTCGATTGTCGCGGCCGCGCTGGCACTCCCCACCGCCGCGGAGTCGTCATCTGCCGTGTTCGGCCCGTCACCGGGCTGCGTAGGTTCACGGCACCGTCTCCCTCGCCGTGGTCGGGTCGTCGACCACGGGGGCGGTGGGACACCCCGCCGAGGCCGGTCGACCGGCCCCCGGCACCGATCCGGAGGAGGCGCGATGACGCGGCCCGCCGACGCCCAGCACGGCGTCCTGGTACTGAGCTGCCAGGACGCCCCGGGCATCGTCCACGCGGTGTCCGGCCTGCTCGTGACCGAGCGCTGCACCATCGTGGAGAGCCACCAGTTCGACAGCCCGGTCAGCGGCATGTTCTTCATGCGCGTGGAGTTCGCGCACACCGACGGTGCGCCGCTGGACCTCGACGGCCTGCGCCGGGCGTTCGAGCCGATCGCCGCCACCTTCGGGATGAACTGGCGGATGACCGACGGCGCGGCCCGGCCGCGGGTGCTGATCATGGTCAGCCAGTACGCGCACTGCCTCAACGACCTGCTGTTCCGCAACTCCATCGGCGAGCTCAACCTCGACGTGGTCGCCGTCGTGTCCAACCACGAGACCCTGGCCGGCACCGCGGGGTTCTACGGCGTGCCCTTCCACCACGTGCCGGTCACCCGCGACACCAAGCCCGCGGCCGAGGCCGCGCTGCTGGAGATCGTCCGCGCCGAGCGGGTCGAGCTGGTGGTGCTGGCCCGCTACATGCAGATCCTCTCCGACGACCTGTGCCGCCAGCTCGAGGGCCGGGCGATCAACATCCACCACTCGATGCTGCCCAGCTTCAAGGGCGCCCGGCCGTACCACCAGGCTCACGCCCGCGGGGTGAAGTTCATCGGCGCGACCGCGCACTACGTCACCGCCGACCTCGACGAGGGCCCGATCATCGAGCAGGAGATGCTCCGGGTCGACCACGCGCTGACCCCCGAGCAGCTCGCCGCCCGCGGCCGGGAGGCCGAGACCCGGGCGCTGGCGCACGCCGTCCGCTGGCACACCGAGAACCGCGTCGTCGTCCACGGGAGCCGGACCGTCGTCTTCGAGTGAGCCTCCCGGCGTCCGGTGAGGGATCTCACCGGGCCCGGGTGGAAGCCCCGGGCCGGCCCTGGTGTCGTCTGTGTACGTGTCCACCCCCAGCGTGACGTCGGCCCGCACCCCCCGTCGGGCCTACGTGATCTGGGGCATCGCCCTGGTCGCCTACGCGGTCGCGATCTTCCACCGGGCCTCGCTCGGGGTGGCCGGGGTCGAGGCGCAGGAGCGGTTCTCCGCGGGGGCGTCGGCGATCTCGCTGTTCCTGGTGCTGCAGCTGGCCGTCTACGCCGGGCTGCAGGTGCCGGTCGGGGTCGCCCTCGACCGGTTCGGATCGCGGCGGCTGATCCTGACCGGGGCGCTGACGATGTCGGTGGGGCAGGTCGTGCTCGCCCTCGCCGACGACGTGCCCACCGCCGTGGTGGCCCGGGTGCTGGTCGGCGCCGGGGACGCGATGACCTTCATCAGCGTGCTGCGCCTGGTGCCGATGTGGTTCCCCGGCCGCGTCGTGCCGGTGATCACCCAGCTGACGGGCATCCTCGGCCAGCTCGGGCAGATCGTCGCCGCCTACCCGCTGGTGCGGCTGCTGCACTCCGCCGGCTGGGAGCCCACCTTCCTGGGGGCCGCCGGGACGGGCGTGCTGGCCGCGGTGCTGGTGTTCGTGGCGCTGCGCGACGCCCCGCCCGGCACCGTGCTCGCCCCGCCGCTCGGCCTGGCGCAGGTGCGCCGGAACCTGGTCGACACCTGGCAGGAGCCGGGCACCCGGATCGGCCTGTTCACCCACCTGGTCACCCAGTTCTCCGGCACCGTGTTCGCCCTGCTCTGGGGCTACCCGTTCCTGACCACCGGCCAGGGCCTGTCCGCCGGCGTCGCGGCCACCCTGCTGAGCCTGCTGGTCGTCGTGGGGATGGGCTTCGGCCCGCTGCTGGGCCGGCTCGTCGCCCGGTGGCCGCTGCGCCGCTCCGACCTGGTGTTCGGCATCCTCGGGATCACCGCGGTCACCTGGACCGTCGTGCTGCTGTGGCCCGGCCGCGCGCCGCTGTGGCTGCTCGTCGTCCTGGTGCTGGTGCTGGGCACCAACGGGCCGGGGTCGATGATCGGCTTCGACTTCGCCCGCACCGAGAACCCGGTCGAGCGCTCCGGCAGCGCCAGCGGCGTGGTCAACGTCGGCGGGTTCGTCGCCTCGCTGCTCACCGTGCTGGCCATCGGCTCCGTGCTCGACGTGCTGACCCCGGGCAGCTCCACCGACTACTCGCTGGACGCCTTCCGGGCCGCGTTCGCGGTGCAGTACGTCTTCTGGGCCATCGGCCTGGTCGGGGTGCTCACCCACCGCCGTCAGCTGCGTGCCCGGCTCGCCCGCGACGGCGTCGTCCTCGCCCCGCTGGTGACCGCCGCCCGCGCCCGCTTCCGGGGCGGCTCGGCCTACGACCCGCCCCGCGAGGGCTGACCGGCCGCGCGGGCGGTGACGATCGCGTAGTCGAACCGCCGGCCGTCCCGCTCCACCGGGAGCAGCTGGTGCTCCACGTCGGTGGTGCCGGGGAGCGCGGCCAGCCGGTCGGCCAGCTCCGGCATCGGGTCGCTGGACCAGACCGCCAGCACCCCGCCGGGCCGCAGCGCGGCCAGCGTCGTGGCCAGGCCGGCCGGCTCGTACAGCCCGGCGTTCGCCTGGTGCACCAGGAACGCCGGGCCGTTGTCGACGTCGAGCAGCACCGCGTCCCAGGTGCCCGGCGACCCGGCCACGACGTCGGCGACGTCGGCGGTGCACACCCGCAGCCGGTCCGGCAGCCCGCCGGGCAGCCCCGGCAGCAGACCGTCGGCGGCCCAGCCGGCCAGCGCGGGCTGCAGCTCGGCGACCTCGACGTCGGCCACCCGCGGATCGGCCAGCGCGGTCGCCGCGGTCCAGCCCAGGCCCAGCCCGCCGACCAGCACCCGCAGGCCCTCGCCGGTGCACCGCGCCAGCGTCTCGGTGGCCAGTGCGCGCTCGGTGGTGGTGTCGACGTCGTCCATGGCGAAGACGCCGTCCACGATCAGCTCGGTCACCCCGCCCCGCCGCCGCAGCACGACCTCACCGTGCGCGCCGGACACCCGGCCGAGCTCCAGGACCTCCTCGTCGAACACGGCGTCGATCCTGGCGCACCGCCCGCGGACCCGCTCCTCGCGCTCCGTGCCTCAGCCCGGCTGCGGGGCCGCCAGCCAGTCGGTGATCCGTGCCGCGGTCCACTCCGGGTCCTCCAGCGAGAGCAGGTGACCGGCTCCCGCGCGGACGAGGAAGGGCCAATCCGGGCGGGTGGCCGCGAGCGCGGCGGCCCGGTCGGCGCGGGACAGCGGGTCGTCCGCGCCCTGCAGCCACAGGACCGGGACGTCGATGCCGGCCAGCGTCCGCCGCCAGGCGCCGGCGTGGCCCAGCAGCGCCATGGTGTCGACGATCCCGGCCCACTGCTGGGCCTGGGCGCCGGCGGCGTCCGACCGGCCGGCCCGCAGCCGGGTCTCGGCCACCGAGGCGGCGACGGCGTCGGCCGGCACGCGGTCGGCGTGCGGGGTGGCCCGGCGCAGCTGCTGGTCGACGACCTCCTCGGGGGTGAGCGCGGCCAGCCGGCGCCGCACCGCCCCGGCGACGCCGGGCAGCCGCAGCAGCGCCCGCCGCGCGAGCAGGGCGCGGTCCAGCCGGCCCCGCCCGCCGGGTACCGGCGGCGACAGCAGCACCAGCCGGTCGACGGTGCCCGGGTGCTCGGCGGTGTGCTGGAGCGCGAGCACCCCGCCCATCGAGTGACCGAGCAGCACCACCGGGGCCCCGGCCACCTCGGTCAGGAAGCGGTGCAGCACCCGGCGGTCGGCAGCCAGTCCTCGGCCCGGGTCCGGCAGCCCGCTGCCCCCGTGCCCGACGAGGTCGACGGCGAGCACCCGGTGCGTCGCGGCCAGCCGGGGGCCCAGCAGCCCCCAGTTCAGCGCCGAGCCGCCCAGGCCGTGGACGGCGACGAGCACCGGGGCACCGGCCGGGCCGCCGAGGTCGAGCCAGTGCACCGGGCCGTCGAGGTCGGTGACGGACGAGGTCGCCCCGGGCGGCCAGTCGGCGGGGCGGACGGTGACTGGGCCGGGGTGGGTCACGGCAGTGGTCTACCGGGCCGCCCTGCCGGCGTCCAGCCCCCTCGTGCCGGTGGGCCGGCACGAGGGCGTGGCCGCCGTCGGTGCCCGACGTCGGTCAGCCGGCGCGCAGCCGCAGGCCCTGGCCGGGGCGCAGCTGGGCGCACCGGTCGACGTCGGCGTCGGTCACGTAGCCGATCACCGGGTAGCCGCCGGTGACCGGGTGGTCGGCGAGGAAGAGCACCGGCGTGCCCGACGGCGGCACCTGCAGCGCGCCGCGGACCATGCCCTCGCTGGGCAGCTCGCCGGCGCGCAGCCGCTCCAGCGGGACGCCGTCCAGCCGCAGGCCGACCCGGTTGCTCTCGCTGGTGACCGTCCACCGCTGCCCGGTCAGCGCGGCCCAACCGGCCTCGCCGAACCAGTCCGCGCGCGGGCCGGGCAGCACCGTGACGGTCAGGTCGCCGGCGGCCGGGTCGGGTACCGCGGCGAGGTCGACCCCGGGCAGCGGCGCGGCCGGCGCACCGACCGGCAGCACGTCCCCGGCGGCGACGACGGCCGGACCCAGCCCGGCCAGGACGTCGGTGGCGCGCGAGCCCAGCACCGGCGGGACGGCGATCCCGCCGCGCACCGCGAGGTAGGTGCGCAGCCCCGCGGCGGGGGCGCCCAGCCGCAGCTCCGTACCGGCGCGCAGCAGGGTCGGGGCGTCGTGCGGGGAGCCGGGGCAGCGGGCGCCGGTGGTGACCACGAGCAGGTCGGCCTCGGCGCGGACGGCCAGCCCGCCGAGGGTCACCTCCAGCACCGCGGCGTCCGGTGGGTTGCCCACCAGCCGGTTGGCCAGCCGGGCCGAGGCGCGGTCGGCGACGCCGGAACGGCCGATGCCCAGCGCCGCCTGGCCGGGTCGCCCCTCGTCCTGCACGGTGGTCAGCGGGCCCGGGGCCAGCACGGTCAGGCTCATGCGCCCACCTCGACGAAGCGCACCCGGGTGCCCGGCCGCAGCAGCGCCGCCGGGTCGCGGGCCAGGTCGAAGACGGCGACGTCGGTGCGGCCGATGAGCTGCCAACCTCCGGGGGACTCCCGCGGGTAGACGCCGCTGAACTCCCCGGCCAGCGCCACCGAGCCCGGCGGCACCTTGGTCCGCGGGGTCGCCCGGCGCGGCACGTCCCACTGCGTGCCGGGCTGGACGAGGTAGCCGAACCCGGGCGCGAAGCCGCAGAAGGCCACGGTCCACGGTGCCCCGGTGTGCCGCTGGACCAGCTCCTCGGGCGTGAGCCCCAGCAGCCCGGCGGCGTCGGCGAGGTCGGCGCCGTCGTAGTGCACCGGCAGCTCGACGGCGTCCCCGGACCGCCGGTCGCCGGGGCGCGGGGTCGTCGTCCGCACCGCGGCGGCCACCGCGTCGAGGGTGGTGCGCGCCGGGTCGGTCACCAGCAGCACCGTGCGGCCGGCGGGCACGATGTCGACGACGCCCTCGGGTGGGGCGTCGGTCAGCGCGGCGTACAGCGCCAGCACGTCGTCCAGCCCGTCGACCTCGACCAGCAGCGCGGCGCTGCCGCTGGGCAGCAGGCGCATCAGGCGGGCGCGAACGGGGTCAGGGCGACCCCGGCCGCGGTCAGCGCCGCCCGCACCTGCCGGGCGATCCCCACCGCGCCCGGGGTGTCGCCGTGCACGCAGATCGACCCGGGCGTGAGCACCAGCTCGCCGCCCTCGACGTCCCGGACCGGCTCGCCGGCGGCCATGGCCACGCAGCGCGCGGCGATCTCCGCCGGGTCGTGCAACACCGCGCCGGGCAGCCGGCGGGACACCAGGGTGCCCTCGGGTGTGTAGGCGCGGTCGGCGAACGCCTCGTGCACCACGGTCAGCCCGGCCTCGGCGGCCAGCCTCAGCCAGGCCGAGCCCGGGAGCCCGAGCACCGGCAGCGTCGGGTCGAGCGCGACGACCGCGGCCACCACGGCGGCGGCCTGCTCCTCGTGGTGGACGATCGCGTTGTAGAGGGCGCCGTGCGGCTTGACGTAGCGCACCCGGTCGCCGGCGATCCGGGCGAAGGCCTGCAGCGCGCCGACCTGGTAGACCACGTCGGCGGTGAGCGCCTCGGGCTCCATGTCGATGAACCGGCGGCCGAAGCCGGGCAGGTCGCGGTAGCCCACCTGCGCGCCGATCGCGACGCCGGACTCCACGGCCTTGTCGCACACCCGCCGCATGATCGACGCGTCACTGGCGTGGAAGCCGCAGGCGACGTTGGCGCTGGTGACCACGCCGAGCAGCGCGTCGTCGTCGCCGAGGGTCCACTGGCCGAAGCCCTCGCCGAGGTCGCTGTTGAGGTCCATGACGCTCTCCTTGCCCGCTCGGCCGGTCAGCGGAACAGGTCGATGACCGGCTGGACCGACCGGACGGCCAGCACCAGCGTCAGCAGCCAGGCGACCCAGCCGACGACCAGCAGCCAGCGCGGGTAGCGGTAGCCGTTGAGCAGGTCGGCCCGCCGGGTCGCCACCCAGAGCAGGACGGCGATGCCGATGGGCAGCAGCAGCCCGTTGAACGCCCCGGCGAACACCAGCAGCGTGGTCGGCGCGGTGCCGATGAGCAGGTAGGCCGCGGTGGTGACCGCGATGAAGCCGACGACGAGCAGCGTGCGGGTGCGGTCGGAGGTCTGCGTCCGGGAGGTCACGAAGGACACCGAGGTGTAGCTGGCCCCGATGACGCTGGTGATCGCCGCGGCCCACAGCACGATGCCGAACACGCGCAGCCCGATCTCACCGGCGGCCTGCTGGAACGCCGAGGCGGCCTGGTTGGCCGGGTCGAGCGCGGCGCCGCCGCTGACGACGCCGAGGATGGCCAGGAAGAGCACGACCCGCATGACGGCGGTGAGCAGGATGCCGGTGACCGAGCCGCGGGTGATGTCCCGGACGTGGGCGGCGCCGGAGACGCCGGAGTCCAGCAGCCGGTGCGCGCCGGCGTAGACGATGTAGCCGCCGATCGTGCCGCCGACGAGCGTGGTGATCGCCAGCACGTCGACCTGCTCGGGCAGGACGACGTTCCTCAGCGCCTGCCCGACGGGGGGCCCGGAGGTGATCGCGATGTAGGTGGTCAGCGCGATCATCGCGATGCCCAGGACGACGACGATCCGGTCGACGGCCAGCCCGGCCTTCTTGCTCAGGAAGATGCCGATGGCGATCAGCGCCGACAGCGCGCCGCCGAGCTTGGGGTCCAGGCCGAGCATCGCGTCCAGGCCCAGCCCGGAGCCGGCGACGTTGCCGATGTTGAACACCAGCCCGCCGATCAGCAGGAAGCCGGCCATCACCCAGCCCATGCCCGGGAGGACCAGGTTGCCCAGCTCCTGGGCGCGGCGGCCGCTGACGCCGATCACCCGCCAGACGTTGAGCTGCAGCGCGATGTCGACCAGGATCGAGATGACGATCGCGAAGGCGAACGCCGCGCCCAGCCGCACGGTGAACGTGGTGGTCTGGGTGATGAAGCCCGGCCCGATCGCCGAGGTGGCCATCAGGAACATCGCGCCCAGCAGGGTCGACCGGGTGCTGGTCGCCAGTCGCCCGCCGGTCGGTGCCGCGCTGTCCGTGCCGTGCGCCTCGTGTGCCATGGGTGCTCCCCGGTCGGGTCGGTCGGTGCCGCGCGGGCGGCGTCCGTCGGGGCTGTGCCCCTTGCCGGGTGAACCTAGGGAGTTGTTGAACAATCCGACAAGGGGATGGCCGGACAATTAACTGCGACGACACACGCCGACCGGGCAGGATGGCCGCATGACCGACGCCGCGGACTCCGGCTGGTTGCGCACCGTCGCCCACGAGGTGCGCAGCTTCGACCGGTCCAGCACCGCCGAGCGGGTCGCCGAGCTGCTGCGCGCCCGGGTCATCGAGGGCGACCTGCCACCGGGCACCCGGCTGAGCGAGGAGCAGCTGGTCGAGGTGCTGCACGTCTCCCGGAACACCCTGCGTGAGGCGTTCCGGCTGCTCACCCACGAGGGCCTGCTGGTGCACCGGCTGCACCGCGGCGTCTTCGTCCCCGAGCTCGACGAGGACGACCTGGTCGACCTGTACCGGGCGCGGCGGGCCATCGAGTGCGGCGTCGTCGCGCGCCTGGAGGGCGCCGACGCCGTGCGGCTGCGGCCGCTGCACGACGCGGTCGCCGCCGCCGAGGACGCCGCCCGGCGCGGTGACTGGCCGGCCGTCGGGACGGCGAACATGCGCTTCCACCTCGCCCTGGTGGCGCTGGGCCGCAGCCGCCGGCTGGACGAGACGGCGGCGCGGCTGTTCGCCGAGCTGCGGCTGCTGTTCCAGACCGTGGCGGACCCGCGGCCGCTGCACGAGCCCTACGTCCAGCGCAACCGCGCCCTGCTGGACCTGCTGGCCGCCGGGGAGACCGCGCGGGCGGCCGAGCAGCTCGACGCCTACCTGCACGACTCGGAGTCCCAGCTGCGCACCGTCCACCGCGACTCGCCCCGGAGGGTTCCGTGACCACCACCGCGCCGGCTGCCGACCCCGCCGCCGCCCGCGCCCGCTCCCGTGCGGGTCGGGCCGTGCCCTCCTCGGGCTGGGCGCCCGGGTACCCGCGACCGACCTCGTCGTAGGTCGTGACCGGGCCTTGGACGTGCTGCTGTCCGGCCTGCGTGACGTCGACCGTTATCCCCAACTTGGCGCCGAGTCGGGCTGAAGGGAAGACCGCAGTGAGGGGAGGGGTGACGCCCGGCGGGCGTCGGCCGACCGTCCCGTCCCGGCCGAGGAGCCCGCCCGGACGCGGTCCACCAGCAGCCCTGAGCCCAGCGGCGGGCCCGGCGGGGTCAGCCCTGCCGGACGTCCTCGGCGCAGCGGTCGAAGACCGCGGCGTTCTGGGCACGCTCCGCGCTGCTGAGCTCGCTCCCGTCGGGTCCGGTGACCGGGCCGCCGGTCCAGCTGAGGTCCCGGCCCGAGGGCGCCACGGTCACCCGGAAGCCCTGCGGCGTCAGGCAGTCCCGCAGCCGCAGCCAGTAGGCGGCGTCCGGGTCCGGGTGCAGCGGCACCCCGCGCAGTGGCATGTGGAGCGTCCGCGGCGCCCCGGCGGCCACCACCCGGCCGTCCCGGTAGGCGATCGCGATGGCGGCGGACTCGACCAGCGGGGTGCTCACCTCCCCGAGCGACACCCCGTCCACCACGGGCAGCTCGGCGTAGGACCGGACCAGCCGGCCCGCGGCGTCGCGGTCCTGGCCGGGGGAGTACTCGACCCGGTCGCCGGGCATCCCGACCACCACCAGCGGCCCGGTCGCGGCACCGGCGTCCTGCAGGGCGATCGGCACGTCGGGCCTGGCCTCCCCGGTGCCCAGCCACAACGTCAGCCGCCCGGGCGGGGAGCCGGTGCGGCCGGCGAACCAGGCGGTCCGCAGCTCGTCGCCGACCCGGCCCATGACCAGCGCCCAGCGGTGCCCGCCGGGGACGTCGCCGGCGAAGAGCACCCGGCGGGTGTCGGCCGGCGGCGACAGCACGCCCAGCGCCGCGTTCGGCGGGCTGGCCCACTCGATGGCCTGCACCCCGGCGACGAACGCCGCGTCCCCGGCCAGCGACCCGCGGGTGGGGACGTCGTAGAGCGAGGGGCCGGTGTACCCGGTCACCACCTCGGTGGTGACGACGGGCGGCGGCGGGTGCGCCGGGCGCCCGGGCACGACGGCCAGGACGACGGCGAGGGCGACCGTGGCCGCACCGGCGACCTGCGCGGCACGGCCCCGGCGGCGCCGGCTGCGCAGGGCCAGGACGTGCGCGGCGGTGTCACCGCGGGAGGGCGCGTGCCGGGCGAGCCGGGTCAGCCGGTCCTGCAGGTCCTGCTCGACGTCGGTCATCCGGCCCCCTCTCCGGCTCCCAGGATGCCCGGTCCCCGGGGGCGCGGCGGCCTCACTCCGGGACGGCGCCGAGGAAGCAGTCCTCGCTCGTCCGGTCGCGGTCGGCCTGCTCGGCGCTGGAGAGGTCGCCGGTCCGCGGGTCCTCGTAGTACACCCCCGCGCTCGGCGGTGCCGCCTCGACGGTGAAGCCGTTCGCGACGAGGCACTCGGCGACCGCGGCCCGGTCGGGGGGACTCGTGGGGAACTGGGTCCTGGCCCACGGCGGGGTGCCGGTCGTCAGGAGGAGGTCCACCGAGGTGCGCGCCCCGTCCCGGCGCACGTGCAGCTCCGGGGACGTGCCGGGGCCGTAGGCGACCGGTCCGCGCACGAGGCCCAGGGGCACGCCGTCGACCTCGGGCAGGGTCACCACGTCGCGGACCAGGCTGCCGTCGGGGGCCCGGTCGAGGGTGGCGGAGTACTCGGCGGTCACCCCGGGGTCGGTGAGCACCACGAGCGGCCCGGTGTCCGCGGAGACGTCCATCAGCGCCACCGGGTCGGCGGCCGAGACCTGCACCGGCCCGAAGGCCTCGGTCAGGTCCGCCGGTGCGGCCCCGCTCGGCCCGGCGAACCAGTTCAGCACCCACTGGGACCCGTTGCCGGCCATCACCACGGCCCAGCGGTGCCCACCCGGGACGTCGGCGGCGTAGACGACCCGGCGGGTGGCGGGGTCGAAGGGGCGGGAGTACCCACTGCCGCTGGGCGGCGCCGACCAGGGCAGCGCCGCCAGCTCGGCCACGAGCGCGGGGTCACCGGCGAGCGACCCACGCGGGGGCTGGTCGTACACCGCCGGTGGCGGGGGACCGGTCCGGGTGGCGGGGGCGGCCTGGACGGCGGGGACCGGGTCCGGCCGGGCGAGCGTCGCCGTGGTGCCCAGCACCAGGACAGCGACGGCGGCCGCGAGCCAGCACAGGGCGCGCAGCCGGCGGGAGCGGGCCACGTCCAGGACGCGGTCGAGGGTGCCGGCGTCCTCCGGGGAGCGGGCCTGGCGGGCCAGCCGGGTGAGCCGGGCGCGCACGTCCTGCTCGGCGTCGGTCACCCGGGCTCCCGACGCAGCGGGCGCCGCTCACCCACCGCTGGCTGCGTTCTGGCAGTCCGCGGTCGCCTTCTCCCGCACCGCCTGCTCGGTGCTGCTGCGCTCGACCGTCGTCGGGTCGCTCCAGCCGTACTCGCTCTCGCCCGGACCGACGGTCACGTCGTAGCCGAGCGCGGTCAGGCAGGGCACCAGCACCGCCATGTCCGGTGGACCGGCGGCCTCCCCGTACCAGCTCTCCCACGGCGCGGCCCCGACGTAGCGGAAGTCCCCGCCCGGGGACCAGCCGTCCCCGGGGGTCCGGTCGTCGTCCGTGGAGCGGTCCTCCCCGGTGGACCGGCGGAGTGCGCCGGCGCCCCAGACGACCGGCCTGGGCACGACCCCCAGGGGCACGCCGTCGACCACCGGGAGCGGCTGGAACTCGCGGACGAGGCTGCCGTCGGGCGCCCGGTCGAGGCTGGGCGAGTACTCGTAGCCGATGCCGGGGTCGCCGAACACCACGAGCGGCACAGCCTCGGTGGAGGCGTCCATGAGCGCCAGCGGCTCGGTGGGGGACCAGCTGCTGGGGTAGGACGCCTCGGTCATGCCCGCCGGGTCGGCGCCGGCCGGCCCGGTGAACCAGTTCACCGCCCACGACTGGTGCGACCGCGCCATGACCACGGCCCACCGGTGACCGCCGGGGACGTCGGCGGCGTACAGCACCCGGCGGGTGTCCGGCTCGACCTCCGCCGCGACGCCGTTCTCGAGGTCCATCGCCGGTGACCAGGGCAGCGCGGCGACCCCGGCCAGGAACTCCGGGTCGCCGGCCAGCGACCCGCGCGGCGGCTGCTCGTAGACCTCCGGCGGTGGCGCGGGCGGCCGGGAGGACGGGGCGGCCGGCCGGGTGGCGGACGGCGTGGCCGAGGCGTCGGCCGGGGCCGCCTGGACGGTGGGGGCCGCGTCCGGCCGGGCGAGCGTCGCGGTGGTGCCCAGCACCAGCACGGCGACGGCGGCCGCGACCCCGCGCTGGGTGCGCAGCCGGCGGGAGCGCGCCACGTCCAGGACGCGGTCGACGGTGCTGCCGCCGTCCGGGGGGTGGGCCTGCCGGGCCAGCCGGGTCAGCCGGGCGCCCACGTCCTGCCCGACGTCGGTCACGGGCGGCTGGCCTGGACGTGGCAGTCGGCCGCCGACTTCTCCCGCGCCGCGCTCTCGGCGCTGCTCTCCCCCTCGGTCAGGGTCATGCCGTAGCTCAGGTCCTGCTCGCCCGGGCCGTCGTCGACGTCGAACCCGAGCCCGGTCAGGCAGGCCGCCAGCACCGCCTCGTCGGGTGGGCCGTCGAGGGACCCGTACCAGGTCATCCACTCCGGGGACCCGGTGTAGAGCACCTCCAGCACCTGGTTCCGCGCCGTGTCGCGCAGCACGTACGCCTCGCCGGCGTCCCAGGTGACCGGCGTCGTCACCATGCCGAGCAGGGCGCCGTCCACCACCGGGAGCGGGTCGAAGTCGCGGACCAGGCGGCCGTCGGGGGCGCGGTCGAGGCTGGGGGAGTACTCGGCGGCGGCGCCCGGCTCGGCGAGCACCAGGAGCGGGCCGCGGGGGGCCGAGGCGTCCATCAGCGCCAGCGGCCCGCGGCCGGACCACGGGACCGCGGGGTGGGCCTCGGTCAGCTCGGTGGGCGCGGCGCCGCGTGGTCCGGAGAACCAGGTGACCGCCCACTGGTGGCGCCAGCGCGCCATCACCAGCGCCCAGCGGTGCCCGCCCGGGACGTCGGCGGCGTAGACGACCCGGCGGGTGTCCAGCTCGATCTCCGGGGCCCCGCCCGTGGCGGGGTCCAGCGGCGTCGACCAGGGCAGCACCGCCGCCTGCGCGAGGAACGCCTCGTCGTCGGCGAGCGACCCGCGCGGCGGCTGCTCGTAGACCTCCGGCGGCGTGGGGGCCGTCCGGGTGGCGGTCGGTGCGGCCGCCGCCACCGGGGTGACGTCCGGCCGGGCGAGGGTCGCCGCGGCGCCCAGGACGACGACGGCCACGCCGGCGGCGACCCAGCGCACCACGCGCTGCTGCCGGTGCCGGCCCACCTCGAGGACCCGGCCGGCGGTGTCCGCCGTCCCGTCGACCGGAGCGGTGGGCACCCGGGCCGCGAGCTGCCGCAGCCGCGCCGCGACCTCGGGGGCCTCGGGGCCGGTCACGACGGCCGCCGGTAGATGGCCCACGGGTCGCCGCCGTCGTCCGCCGGCGCGGCCCCGGCCGGGGCGGTGACCGGTGCCGGGGCTGGCACCGGTCCCGGAGGTGCCGGGACGCCCGGACGGCGGAAGACGGCGTCCAGGTCACCGGTCGGCTGCGGTGCGGCCGTCCAGGCGCCGGCCGGTGCCGGTGCCGGTGCCGCAGCCGGTGCGGCGGCCTGAGCCGGTTCGGGCTCGGCGTCGAGCAGGCCGCCCAGCGTCTCGACGGCGGCGTCGAGGGCGTCGGCCACCTCCTGCGGCGAGCGGCCCAGCAGCGTGGCCACCGACTCCTCGTCCTGGCCCTCGACCAGCCGGAGGACGACGACCACCCGGGCCGTCGGCTCGAGGTCGGCCAGTGCCGTCAGCCAGCGCCGGTCGCCGGGATCGAGCTGGTCACCGCCGTGCAGGTCGCCGTCCGGACCGTCGTACAGCCCGTCGTGCAGGCCGTCGTCCGGGCCGGACAGGGTGCCGATCGAGCCGCCGGACGCCGGCAGCCGGGTGCGGCCGAGCACCGCCGCGACGAGGGCCGCGCGGGTGTCCTCCAGCGCCTCGGCGGGGGAGTCGAGGCGGCGCCAGCGACGGTGGGTGCGGGCGAGTGCGGCCACCACCAGGTCGTCGGCCTGCCCCGGGTCGCCGGTCAGCAGCAGTGCGGTGCCGCGCAGCTGCTGCTCGCAGTCGGCGACGAAGGCCGTGAAGTCGTCGGTCCGCCGGTCCATCCCCGTCCTCCCGCTGTCGTCGCCGCACTGTAGGGGTCCGGAACGGTTCCGCGAGGAAGGCGGCACACTCGGCGGCGATGAGTCCACCCGATCCGGTCGTCGTCGCCCGGCTGCGCGCCGCCGGGTGCGTGTTCGCCGAGGACGAGGCCGGGCTGCTGCTGGCCGCCGCACCGAGCGCCGCCGTGCTCGACGGGTGGGTCGCGCGGCGGGTCGCCGGGGAGCCGCTGGAGCAGGTGCTCGGGTGGGCGGAGTTCTGCGGTCAGCGGTTCGCCGTCGAGCCCGGCGTCTTCGTGCCGCGGCGGCGCACCGAGCTGCTGGTGCGCTCGGCGGTGCAGCTGGCCCGGCCCGGCGCCGTCGTCCTGGACCTGTGCTGCGGCGTCGGCGCGGTCGGGGCGGCGATCGCCACCGCGCTGGGGCGCGTCGAGCTGCACGCCGCGGACGTCGACCCGGCCGCGGTCCGCTGCGCCCGGCGCAACCTGGCCGGGCGGGGCGCGGTGCACGAGGGCGACCTGTTCGCGCCGCTGCCCGCCGCGCTCGCCGGCCGCGTCGACGTGCTGGTGGTCAACGCGCCCTACGTGCCGACCGGCGCGATCGCGCTGATGCCCCCCGAGGCCCGCGACCACGAGGCGCGGACGGCGCTGGACGGCGGCGCCGACGGGCTCGACGTCCACCGCCGGGTCGCCGCGGGGGCCCGGCGCTGGCTGGCGCCCGGCGGGTCGCTGCTGATCGAGACCAGCCGCCGGCAGGCGCCGGGGACGCAGGACCTGGTCGCCGCCGCCGGTCTCACCGCGCGGGTGGTCACCGACGACGACCTCGACGGCACCGCCGTGATCGGCCGACTCGACCCCTGACACCGACGACGGCCCGCTCCCACCAGGGGAACGGGCCGTCGTACGGCTTCTCTGCGGAGCCTGCCGCGAGCGTGCGAGCGGTGGGTCAGGCCTCGTCCCGAGGCTCGCCGTGAGCTTGCGAGTGGTGAGGAGGACGAGGTCCTTCGACCTTCGTCAGGAGGGCTGGACGCCGAACGCCGTGGCGAGCTTCTCGATCTTGCGGGCGCGGCCGAGGCGGGGCAGGTCGCTGCCGTCGCGGATGACCTGGCCGCGGGCGTCGAAGTCGGCCAGGAAGTCCCGGGCCCAGGCGACGTCGGAGGGCGCCGGGCTGATGACCTCGTTGATGACCGGCAGCTGGTCGAGCTGGAGGCACAGCTTGCCGGTGAGGCCCAGGGAGACCGTCAGCGCCGACTGCTCGCGCAGGATCGGGTGGCTGGTGCCGACCGTGGGGCCGTCGATCGGCCCGGGCAGGCCACCGACCCGGCTGGCGACGACCAGGCGGGAGCGGGGGTAGGCCATCGCCAGGTCGTCGGCGCTGGTGCCGGTGTCGCGGCGGTAGTCACCGCTGCCGAAGGCGAGCCGGAAGGCGCCGCGGGCGCGGGCGATGTTCACCGCCTCCTCGATGCCGAGGGCGGACTCGACCAGGGCCAGCACCGGGGTGCCGCCGCCGAGCCGGTCGTAGGTCTCGGTGACGTGCTCGGCGGCCTCGGTCTTGGCGAGCATCACGCCGGCCAGGCCGGGCAGGCCCTTGAGCGCGTCGACGTCCCCGGACCAGAACTCGGTCGACCGGTCGTTGATCCGCACCCACGCGCGCTTGTCGCCGCTGGCCAGGTACTCGGCGACCTCGGCGCGGGCGGCGGGCTTGCGCGCCGGGTCCACCGCGTCCTCGATGTCGAGCACGATCTGGTCGGCCCGCGACGCGTGCGCGTCGTCGAAGAGCTCGGTGCGGGCGCCGTTGACCAGCAGCCAGGAACGAGCGATACCGGGGTCCACGCTTCTGCCTCTGTGCACGCGGCCATTGTGTCGGGCGACACCGCGCGCGTCTCCCCGGGGGTGTGCGGCGCGTGTCGCGACGGCTCAGGCGGCGCTGCGCCCGAGCCGGTCGAGCAGGCCCAGGTGCCAGTCGACGTCGACGCGGCGGCCGATGTGCCCGCGCGGGCGGACCAGGTCGAAGCGCACCAGCTCCGGGTCGCGGCCCGGGCGTCGCGAGTCCGACCACAGCAGGGCGAGGTTGTCGCGGCGGGACGGGTCGCCGGGGACGGCGTCCAGGGGCAGCTGCAGGTGCAGCTGGGCGGTGGGCTGCTGGGCGTAGTACTCGCGCAGGCCCTGCGTGTCGGCGGCCGGCAGCTCGCCGTCCTCGGAGTGCCACACCCGCAGCACCTCGGTGGGCGTGCGCAGGATCAGCCCGCTCATCGGCAGGCCCAGGTTGTCGTTGCTCGGCTCGAGCAGCTCCAGCTGGGTGCCGAAGGGGTCGTCGGCGTGCTCGGCGTAGGGACGCAGCCGCTCCATCGCCTCGCGGCGGACCAGCTGGTGGTCCAGGTGCCGGTCGGCGGAGGCCAGCCAGCCGTGCTCGGCGTGGATGGCCCGGCTGACGGCGAGGCCGCGCAGGAGGGCGTCGCGCACCTCGACCAGCAGGGGGTGCAGCCGCCGGACGACGGCGTCGGAGGGGTGGTCCACGCGCTGAGTCTGCCCGGCGGGTCCGACGATCCCGGCAGACTGCGGGGCGTGTCCTCCGCTGCGCGTCCGCTCACGCTCGTCACCGGTGGCAGCCAGGGGATCGGTGCCGCCACCGCCGTCCACCTCGCCGGCCTGGGGCACGACGTGGTCGTCGGCTACCGCAGCAGCCGCAGCGAGGCCGGGGCCGTGGTGGCGGCGGCGCAGGCGCTGGGCGCGCGGGCGGTCGCCGTCCGGGCCGACGTCGCCGACCCTGCCGAGGTCGACGCGCTGTTCGACGCGGCGGCCGAGCTGGGCCCGGTCACCGGTCTGGTGGCCAACGCCGGGCTGACCGCGCACCTGGGCGACCTCGCCGACACCCCGGTCGAGGTGGTGCGGCAGGTGCTCGACGTCAACCTGCTCGGCGTCGTGCTGTGCGCCCGGCGTGCGGCCCAGGTGATGTCCCGGCGGCGGGGCGGGGTCGGTGGCGCGATCGTCACGGTGTCCTCGGGCGCGGCCACGCTCGGGTCGCCGCACGAGTACGTGCACTACGCCGCCGCCAAGGCCGGCGTCGACGCGCTGACCTTGGGGCTGGCCAAGGAGCTCGCGGACGACGGCGTGCGGGTCAACGCGGTCGCGCCCGGACTGGTGCGCACCGGCATCCACGCCGGGGCCGGCGACGCCGGCCGGCTGGACCGGGTGGTCGCGCGGGTGCCGATGGGGCGGGCGGGGGAGCCCGACGAGATCGCGCCGGCGATCGCCTGGCTGCTGGGCCCCGAGGCGAGCTACTGCACCGGGGCGGTGCTGCGGGTGGCCGGCGGGCTGTAGGTCGGTCGGGCGCCCACCGACTGGCGCGCGTGGGCCGGTCCTCGCCCCGGGGCTCCTCGCGAACCGCCGCAAGGGGCCGCAGCTTTGGGGCTGCGCCTGGCTCGGGTACGGGTGGCCCGGGTCGCGTCCGGGAGGCGGGCTGACCACGTCCGGACGTCGCGCTGGTGAACGGCAGGGTCGGTCGATTGGCCGTGGCGCGGGCTGGCGCAGACGGTCAGGCGGCAGCGCCGCTTCCGTTCGGAGCCCCGGGCCGGGTGCGCGTGGCCCGGGTCGCGTCCGGGAGGCGGGCGGAAGATGTCCGGACGTCGCGCTGGTCGTCCACCGGGTCGATCGGCTGGACGTGGCGCGGGCCGACGCGGACGGTGTCATGCGGCAGCTCAGTGATCCGTTCGGAGCCCCGGGATCAGGACACACCGCCTGGCCGGACGACCGTTTCGGGAGTCCTCCGCGCGCTCCTCGATGCCCCAGAACTGTCGTACCCCTCGCCTAGGTTCAGGGTGTGTTCAGCGGCTACGGGGTGGGTGTGACGGTCGTCGACCGCGCCGAGTCCCTGCCTGCTCTGCCGCCTCCTCCGGTGGGGGTGACGCGGCGGCGGTCACGGTTGGCGGAGCTGCTGGCGCCGGCGTCCTTCTCGGAGACCGAGTTGGCGCGGGAGATGGGCGCGGTCGCTGACGGGCGGGGTCAGTTGGCGGCCTATGACGCGGTGCTGATCGCCCAGCTGGCTGCTCGTCGTCCGGCGCAGACCGACCTGACCGAGGACGAGCCCGGCCACGCAGTCGAGGGCTGGTCACCAGCTCGGGTGCCTGGGGTGAGTGAGTTCGTGGTCGACGAGCTGGCGCTCATGCGGGGCATCTCGCTCGCTGCGGCAACAGGGCTGGTGGAGCGGTCACTGGCCTTGGTGCACGAGCTGCCGGCCACCTGGGGTGCGCTGGCTGACGGTCTGGTGGACGAGCCGCGGGCGAACGCGATCGTGCGTGCGCTGGCGGGGCAGTCGCAGGCCGCTGGTGGCCCGGTCGATGCAGCGGTCGTGGCCGAGGTGGAGATGCAGGCACTGGAGTGGGCGGTGGCGGGGGAGACCCCGGTGCGCTTACGGGAGCGCACGGCGGCTGCCCTGATCGCGCTGGACGCCGCGGCCGCTGACCGGCGACGCAAGAAGGCCGAGCGGGCGGCTGATGTGCGGACGCGGCCGGTCGGGGACGGCATGTCCGAGCTGATCGCCGACCTGCCCACCCCGGTCGCTGCGGCCTGCCGGGAGACCGTGGACACCTACGCCCGCATGGCCAAGGACGACGGCGACGAGCGGCCGATCGGGCAGCTGCGCGCACTCGTGCTCTCGGACCTGATCCTGCGGCCGTGGGACACCAGCCGGCCGTCGGTGACGGCACACCTGCAGGTCATCGCGCCACTGCCAGCTCTGGGCGGGCGCGATGCCAGCGAGGCTGCGCCGGCACGGGCGCCGATGCGCGGAGACGAGAGGCGGACGCCGTCGGCCTGGATGCCGAGCGACGAGGACGCCGCCTCGGTGGACGGCTCCCCGATCACCCACCAGCAGCTGCGAGAGCTGCTCGAGCAACTGGACGGGCTCTGCCCGGGAGGGCTGCAGGCACCGGTCGACGGGTCGCTGGACATCGCGCTCGTCGACCCGGACACCGGGGCGCTGAGGGCGACGGTCAGCCGTCGCGAGCTGCAACGACTGGTCCGTCGCGGCTGCCAGGAGCACCTGCCGGGCCCGCCCCGCGTCCCGTCCCGGAGCCGAGGGCGCGACGGGTGCGCAGGCTCTGGCCCGTCCGCACCGGGCCGGCCCCTCCGCCGGGCGTCGGACCACCCACCGCCAGGTGCCTGCGACTGCCCTGTGCTCGAACGCCCACCGCGGGTCGACCGCTACACATCCACCCCGGCTCAACGCCGCTTCGTTCAGGCCCGTGACCGCACGTGCCGCCATCCCGGCTGCCGTCGTCCTGCGGCGCGGACGGACCT
This sequence comes from Modestobacter sp. VKM Ac-2986, assembly GCF_026967795.1. GTDB lineage: Bacteria > Actinomycetota > Actinomycetes > Mycobacteriales > Geodermatophilaceae > Modestobacter. The sequence continues at coordinate 533,829 of NZ_JAPVBH010000003.1, read as the reverse complement.
GGACCACGTGCACGCCCACGCCGACGGCGGGGTCACCGACTGCAGCAACCTGTGCTGCCTGTGCCGACGGCACCACCGGCTCAAGACCCACGCCCCCGGCTGGCGGTTCACCATGACCGCCGACGGCACCCTGTCCGTGACCACGCCCAGCGGGGTCACCCGCACCACCCACCCACCGGGCCTGCGGCTGACCGGGGTGCGGGGTCGAGTCGGGGGCGGGGCCGCGGCCGAGCTCCTGCTCACCGGCGGTTCCTGGTCACCGGACCGGGGAGCCGGTCCAGACGACCCGCCACCGTTCTGACCAGTCCCACGGGACCAGCTCCCGCCACGCCCGCCGAGGACGGCCCAGCAGCGCAGGGGACGGTCGGTGGCCGCGCGCGTCCCCGCAGGTGGTCACGCGGGAACGTCACGCCGGGACCGGCATCTGCCGATGAGTCCCTCGTGATCCGTTCCCACGCCGTGGAGAGCTCGCTGCGGAGCCCTCAGTGGTTCGACGCGGCCCACCAGGCCGACATCCTGGCTGCCTTCGACACGCACCTGGCCAGCGGGCTGCACGACCGCAGCCCGTTCACGCCCCGCCCCGAGCGGGTCCGTGAACTCGGTCAGCTCGCCGCCTCCAGCACGCTGCCCGCCCGGGCCGCGCTGCTGCGCTGGGGTGGACTGCCCGCCGCGGTCCGCAGCCAGCTGCTCATCGGCTGGTACGGCTCCCAACGCACCAGCTCCGCCGCCTGACGGCTGCGGTGACGCGGACCTGTGGGGCCCGCCTACCACGCGCGGACCAGCCAGCCCCGACCGCCACCTGACGGTCGCGGTCCCGATGTCGATCGTGGCCCCGGCCGGCCGATGGCTGTACCTCGGCCGCCGCCGGACGTCGAGCAGTCAGTCGACGTCCCAGGCCTGCCCGCACGACGCGCACCGGCCGGCCGCCGTCCGCTCGCTGAGCCGGCCGCACGCGGGGCACACCTGGTCCAGCCAGCAGGCCGGGTCCCCGCCCTCCGGCTCGGTGCCCTCCGGCTCGGCGCCGGGGTCGTGCGCGTCCGGCCCGCCACCTTTCGGGTCGATGTCCGGCTGGGCACCGCCCTCCGGCCCTGCGCCCGGGCCGGGCGCGTCCACCGGTCAGTCCTCGTCCGCAGGGACGAACCGCGCCAGCGCCTCGAGCGACGGGCACGTGTAGTACGCCCCGGTCAGCGGGGTGAGGAAGCCGGTGATCCCGTCCCGGACGCCGTCGACCGCCCCGGCCATGCGGCGCAGCATCTCCGTCATCCGCCACTGGTCGCGGGCGAACCCGACGAACGCCGTCCCGTGGTCGGTGACCCCGCCGTAGGCGACGTTGCGGCGGAAGATCTGCTTCTCCTCGCCGTCCACCTCGACGGTGGTGCGGACGACGTGCGCGCTGGGCAGCTGCTCGTCGTCGGGGAGCTCGACGCTGTCGGGCTTGGTGCGGCCCATCATCCGTTCCTGGCCGTACTCGCCCAGCGACTCCCACGACCCGGTGTCGTGCCGCCACGTCTGGAACAGCACGATGCTGGCCCCGGCACCCGGCTCGCCCGCCGGCACCGCGGCCACCTCGGCGGCGGTCAGCAGCGAGGGGTTCTCGGTCCCGTCGACGAACCCGGTCAGGTCGCGGTCGTGCCGGTACAGCCAGCCGGTGACCTCACGGCCGACCGCGGCCACCCCGGACAGTGCCGCGAGCACCTCGCGGGCGTTGTCGAACACCGCCGTCCGGTTGCCGCCGGCGACCCAGACCCACGCGTCGTGCTGGGTGGCCGGCATCCGGTAGCCACCGGCACCGACCAGGTCCTCGGTCCAGCTCGCCGCGTCGGCCGGGGCGTCGGCGGGGGAGACCCCGGCCCACAGCTCCGGGCGGAAGCCCACCACGACGTTCACCCCGCCCACCGACGACAACGGACCGGTGAGCCCGGCGACGGCGCGCACGAGGTCCTCACCGGTCCGGTCGGGGTCCAGGTCGAGCTCGAGATAGCAGTGCTCGGGGGTGCCGAGAGCGAAGATGCCGGGCTGCGTCGTCACCCGACCAGCCTGCCCTGTCCGCTCCCGGCGCCCCCCGCGCGGTCAGCCCTCGGTCGGCGGCTCGTCCTTGCCGGCCTCCTCGAGGGCGTCGGCCTCCTCCTTGGTCTTGTGCACGGCCTTGTCGGCGTGCTCGGCCGGGCCGTAGACCGTGTAGAGCACCAGCGGGTTCACGCCGGTGTTGAGGAAGTTGTGCTTCTTGCCCGCCGGGACGACGACGAGGTCGCCCTGCGCCACGTTCTTCTTCTGCCCGCCGACCTGCGCCTGGCCGGTCCCGCTGACGAACGTGAGGATCTGGTCCACGTCGTGGATCTCCTCGCCGATCTCGCCGCCGACCGGGATGGTCATGATCACGAGTTGGGTGTGCTCGCCGGTCCAGAGGACCCGCCGGAAGTCGGCGCTCTGCTCGGCGACGGTGGCGATGGTGAAGTGCTCCATGGACCTCGTCCTCCTCTTCGATGCGGGCGGCAGGGGCTGCCGCCGGTCGTGGTCCAGTCAAGAGCACCGCGGCCCGGTGCGCGATCCGAGGTGATCTTCGACGCGGCCGCCCACACTGGCGACGGTGACCGCACCCGACCCCGCACCCCGGCACGACGTCGTCGCCGGTGCGCTGGTGCGGGACGGCGCCGTGCTGCTGGCCCACCGCAGCCCGGCACGCCGCTGGTACCCCGACGTCTGGGACCTGCCCGGCGGCCACCGCGAGCCCGGCGAGACCCCCCGGCAGGCGCTGGTGCGCGAGCTCACCGAGGAGCTCGGCGTCACCGCCGTCCGGTGCGCCGTCGCGGGCGTCCTGGAGGAGGCCGACCTGCGGCTGACGGTCCTGCGGGTCGACCGCTGGGACGGCGAACCGGCCGACACCGCACCCGACGAGCACGACGAGCTGCGCTGGTGCACCGCGGCCGACCTGCCCGGGCTCCGGCTGGCCCACGCGGCGTACCGGGACCTGCTCGCCGGGCTGCTGCGGGCGTGACCGACCACCTGCGGGGACCGGCGCCGGTGCGGTACGACAGGCTGTGCAGGCCAGGCGACCCTGGCGCCCGGCCGCGGCCGGGCAGGTGCACCGGCACAGGAGGACGTCGTGAGCGACCAGGCAGGCAACGACCGGTTCGATGCATCACCCGAGGCCGAGCTGGACGAGGCGGTCGTCCAGCAGGCCGGCGCCGACACCGGCGACGTCAGCACCCGGGCGGTCGTCGACGGCGGCATCGTCGTCGGCCACGACGGCTCCGACCACGCCCGCGACGCCCTGGTGTGGGCGGCCACGCTGGCCGAGCGGGCCTCCTGGCCGCTGCACGTCGTGCGCGCCTGGCGGATCGCCACCGCGCCGCAGCCGGCCAGCTGGGAGTCCGGCTACGTGCCGCCCCTCACCGACTTCGAGGCCGCCGTGCAGGCCGACCTGGAGGCCGACGTCGCCGCCGTGCTCGGCGCCGAGCGGGCCGCGGGCGTCACCTGCCACGTGGTGCACACCGCCCCGGCGCAGGCCCTGGTCGAGGCGGCGGAGGGTGCGGACCTGCTGGTCGTGGGCGCACGCGGGCGCGGCGGCTTCGCCGGGCTGCTGCTGGGCTCGGTCAGCGACCAGGTCACCCGGCACGCCCCGTGCGCGGTGACCGTGGTCCGCGACGGCGGCGAGGGCTGAGCCCGGTGGCCGAGCCGCGCGCGGTCTCCCCGGAGTTCCTGCGGGCACACACCACGCCGGCCCGGCCCACGCTGGTGCCCGAGGTGCAGCTGCACGTCGCCGACGACGTCGTCGCGCTGTGGGAGGCGATGGAGACCGAGGGCGGCGGCGCCGGGCAGGACCCGCCGTTCTGGGCCGCCGCCTGGCCCGGCGGGCAGGCGCTGGCCCGGCACGTGCTCGACCACCCCGAGCTGGTCGCCGGCCGGCGGGTGCTCGACCTGGGCGCCGGCAGCGGCCTGGTCGCCGTGGCGGCGCTGCTGGCCGGGGCGAGCGAGGTCGTGGCCAGCGACGTCGACCCCTACTCGCACACCGCGATCGCGCTGAACAGCGAGCTCAACGGGGTCGCCGGCGTCCAGGTCGTCGGTGACGTGCTGGGCGAGGACCCGCCGGACGTGGACGTCGTCCTGGCCGGGGACGTCTGCTACGACCGGGACATGACCGCCCGGGTGCTGCCCTTCCTGGGCACCGCGTGGCTGCGCGGGGCCACCGTGTTCCTCGGTGACCCCGGCCGGGCCTACGTGCCCAAGGAGGGCCTCGTCGCGCAGGCCGAGTACGACGTGCCGGACGCCGACGGGGGGCAGGTGCGGCGGACGACGGTGTGGCGACTGCCCTGAGCCGTCGGTCACACGCGCGCCCCTGGCTCGTCCGCGAGCAGGCCAAACGTGGCAGATGCTCACAAATCGGCGGGCGGGGATTGTCACGACCGGGTCACGGCCTCTACCGTGGCCGAGTCCGGTCGGACGTCAGGTCCCCACCCGGGGAGCCCGTACCGGATGCCGCCGAGTCGCTGCCCACAGCGATCCGGGGACCCACCGCAGCACTGGGGTGAATCTCGCTCCGGGCCACCGCCCGGCGCGCGTAGGGCGCCTTCCCGCCCGAATCCGTCAGCTAACCCGGTAGGCGGCCGCGGAAGACCAACGGAGTCCACCCCCTCGATGTCCCGTCGCACCTCGGCGCGCGCCTCGCACGACCAGTCCCCGGCCACCGACGTCCTCGACGTCCCCGCCACGGACGCCCCCGCCACCGCGGTCCTCGCCGGGCCGGTCGCCACGCCGCGCACCGGCCGCCGGCTGACCCCCGGGGGGCTCCGCCGTCCCGCGCTCTTCGTGGCCGTCGCCGCCGCCGGGGCGATCATGGTCAACGTCCTCACCCTCGGCCAGGAGGACGCCCTCGCCGACGCGACCACCGAGCCGGTCAGCATCGCCGCGCAGCTCGGGCTCAGCTCCCAGCAGGCCGAGCTGACCGTGACGCCGGGCCAGGTGGGCGAGCGCCTCGGTGCGCTCGCCGGCAACCGCAGCCAGCGCGAGGCCGAGCAGGCCGCCGCCGCCCAGGCGCAGGCCGCCGCGGACCAGGCCGTGCTCGCGGCCAAGGCCGCCGAGGAGGCCCGGCTGGCGGAGGAGGCCCGGCTCGCCGAAGAGGCCCGCCTGGCGGAGGAGGCCCGGCTGGCCGCCGAGGCGAAGGCCGCCGCGGAGGCCGAGGCCGCCGCCGCGAAGGCCGCCGAGGCCAAGGCTGCCGAGGCAGCGGCTGCCGCTGCGAAGGCCACCAAGAAGAGCACGCCGGCTGCCGCGCCGGCACCGAAGGCGGCTGCCCCCAAGGCCGCCGCCGAGGCCCCGGTCGCCGCGTCGTCGGGCGGGTCGGGCTCCTTCCAGGACTACGCACTGGGGAAGCTCGGTGGCGACAGCCGCGAGTTCACCTGCCTCGAGAGCCTGTGGGGCAAGGAGAGCGGCTGGAACCCGAACGCGCAGAACCCGCGCAGCACCGCCTACGGCATCCCGCAGTTCCTGGACTCGACCTGGAAGAGCACCGGGATCGCCAAGACCTCCGACGGCTACCGCCAGATCGACGCCGGGCTGATCTACATCGACGCCCGCTACGGCTCGCCGTGCGGCGCCTGGTCGCACTCGAAGGCCACCGGCTGGTACTGAGCGCAGCCCGGGAGGAGACCCCCTCTTCCTGAGGCGGGGTCCGTCGTGCACGATCGACACGTTCGACCCTTCCGACACCAGGAGCGCGCAACGTGGGCAAGCACCGTGCAGACGAGGGTGCGGTGACGGACTTCGACGCCGCCACCAGCGCCCTCTCCGACGTCACCGGTGACTACACGGTCGACGTCGCACACACCCGGATCGGCGTCCGCGCCCGGCACGCGATGGTGACCACCGTGCGCGGCGCGTTCACCGAGTTCTCCGGCACCGCCCACCTGGACACGACGCACCCGGTGGCCAGCAGCGTCGACCTGCGCATCGCCACCGCCAGCATCGACACCGGCACCCCCGACCGCGACGCGCACCTGCGCTCCCCGGACTTCCTCGACGTCGAGCGCTACCCGGAGATGCGCTTCGCCTCCACCGACGTAGAGCAGGTCGACGACGAGGTCTACCGGGTCACCGGCGACCTCACGATCAAGGACGTCACCCGTCCGGTGTCGATCGACTTCACCCTCACCGGCTCGGCGCAGGACCCCTTCGGCAACACCCGGGTGGGCTTCGAGGGTGCGCTGGCGATCAAGCGCAGCGACTGGCAGCTGACCTGGAACGCGGTGCTCGAGACCGGCGGCGTGCTGGTCAGCGACCGCGTGCAGATCGAGTTCGACGTCTCGGCGATCAAGGTCGGCTGACGACGGGCGCGGACGCCGATGACTTCGGCGGCCGCAGGTGGTCTCCTCTGCACACCCCGAGGAGAGGACCCACCATGCCCGTCCAGACACCCTGCCTGTGGTTCGACGGCCAGGCCGAGCAGGCAGCCACCTTCTACACGTCGGTCTTCCCGAACTCCGCGGTCACCTCGGTGAACCGCAACCCCGACGGCTCGGCCCTCGTGGTCGAGTGGACGCTCGACGGCCAGGGCTACCAGGGTCTCAACGGCGGCCCCGAGCACGCCGGCTTCAGCTGGGCGGTCAGCTTCTCGATCTCCTGCGCCGACCAGGCCGAGGTGGACCACTACTGGTACGCGCTGAGCGACGGCGGCGAGGAGTCCCAGTGCGGCTGGCTCAAGGACCGGTTCGGTCTGTGGTGGCAGGTCGTCCCGGTGCGGCTGCCCGAGCTCCTGGGAGACCCCGACCCCGAGCGCGCACAGCGCGCGATGCAGGCGATGCTCGGCATGCGCCGGATCGTCGTCGCCGAGCTGGAGGCGGCAGCCGCGGGCACGGCCACCGCCCCCGCGGGGGTCACTGCCCCCTGAGCAGGTCCTCGAAGGACGTCGTCGGGTCGGCGAACGGGTCGGCGGGCCGGCTGGTCACCGGCTGTCCGGCGACCAGCCCGGCCAGCTCGCCGGCGGCCCGGTCGATCCGCTCGGACAGGGACTGGTCGACCCCGCCGCCGGCCCAGTCGTCGCTGGCGGCGAACACCGCGGTCGGCACGCTGAGCGCGCGCAGGTAGGAGAACAGCGGGCGGACCGCGTGCTCCAGCACCAGCGAGTGCCGCGGCGAGCCGGCGGTCGCCCCGAGCAGTGCCGGCTTGCCGGTCAGCGCGCCGACCTCCAGGACGTCGAAGAACGTCTTGAACAACCCGCTGTAGCTGGCGGAGAACACCGGCGTGACCGCGATCAGCCCGTCGGCGCCGACCACCGTGTCGATCGCCGTCCGCAGCGCGGCGTTGGGGAAGCCGGTGACCAGGGCGTCGGCGAGGTCGTGGGCGTGCGCGCGCAGCTCCACGACCTCGACCGTCGCGTCCTCGCCGCGGGCCTGCAGGGCGGCCACGGTCGCGGTGGTCAGCCGGTCGGCCAGCAACCGGGTGGACGACGGGACGCTCAGGCCGGCGCTGAGCACGGCCAGGGTGCGGGTGGTCATGCCTGCGCCCCTGTCACCGCGGGCACGCCGGCGGCCGCGGCGACCAGGCTGGCGTGGGTCGGCGCCTCGGGCACGTGCGCGGGCTTGAGCGCGGCGAACTCCCGCCGCAGCACCGGCACGACCTCCTCGCCGAGGAGGTCCAGCTGCTCGAGCACCGTCTTCAGCGGCAGCCCGGCGTGGTCGATGAGGAACAGCTGGCGCTGGTAGTCACCGACGTAGTCGCGGAAGCCCAGCGTCCGCTCGATGACCTGCTCGGGGGAGCCGACGGTCAGCGGCGTCTGGGAGGAGAAGTCCTCCAGCGACGGGCCGTGGCCGTAGACGGGTGCGTTGTCGAAGTAGGGGCGGAACTCCCGGACGGCGTCCTGGCTGTTCTTCCGGATGAACACCTGACCGCCCAGGCCGACGATCGCCTGGTCGGGGTCGCCGTGGCCGTAGTGGGCGTACCGGCGGCGGTAGTACTCGACCATCCGCTGGGTGTGCTCCTTGGGCCAGAAGATGTGGTTGTGGAAGAAGCCGTCGCCGTAGAAGGCGGCCTGCTCGGCGATCTGCGGGCTGCGGATGGAGCCGTGCCAGACGAACGGCGGGACGCCGTCGAGCGGGCGCGGGGTGGAGGTGAAGCCCTGCAGCGGGGTGCGGAACTGGCCCGACCAGTCGACGACGTCCTCGCGCCACAGCCGACGCAGCAGCTGGTAGTTCTCCACGGCGAGCGGGATGCCGTCCCGGATGTCCTTGCCGAACCACGGGTAGACCGGGCCGGTGTTGCCCCGGCCCATGGTCAGGTCGACGCGGCCGTCGGAGACGTGCTGCAGCATCGCGTAGTCCTCGGCGATCTTCACCGGGTCGTTGGTGGTGATCAGCGTGACCGCCGTCGACAGCTGCAGCGTCGAGGTGCGGGCGGCGATGTAGCCCAGCGCGGTGGTGGGGGAGGAGGGCACGAAGGGCGGGTTGTGGTGCTCGCCCATGGCGAACACGTCGAGCCCGACCTCCTCGGCCTTGAGCGCGATGGCGATCATCGCCTTGATCCGCTCGGCCTCGGTGGGTGCCCGGCCGGTGGTCGGGTCGGGCGTGACGTCGCCGACGGTGAAGACCCCGAACTGCATGGCGTGCTCCTCGTGCTGGTGGTTGAGAGTGCAACTACTGGCCGGTGGAACCCTGCCACACCGCCGGGCATTCCCGGCTCAGCCGGGCAGGGCCGCCAGCTCGCGCCGGATCAGCGCCAGCGACTGTGCCGGGTCCAGTGCCATCTCGCTGATCAGGTCGAACGCCTGGGTGTAGCGGTGCACCTCGGCCTCGGCGTCGAGGAAGAAGATCCGCGTCTTGTTCTCCAGGTAGACGACGTCGGCGGTGGCGGTGGCCAGTGAGTCCAGGACCGAGAACGACCCGGCGGTCACCGGGGGCAGCCCGGCGGAGAACGGCAGCACCTGCACCCGGACGCCCGGCCGGGCGGCGACCTCGGCCAGCCGCTGCAGCTGCCCGCGCCGGACGGCGGTGTCGCGGGCCGGGTCGCCGGGCACGACGCAGCGGCGCAGCACCGACTCGTCCAGCACGGCGGACAGCTGCAGCGCGCCCCCGGGGCGGTCGCCGTCGAGCACGTCCTGCCGACGCCGGCACACCTGCACGCGGCGCTCGACCTCGGTCGGGGAGGGGCGCGCCCAGGTCGAGAGGATGACCTCGCGGGCGAAGTCCGGGGTCTGGAGCAGCGCGTGCGGGACCAGTGCGCCGTAGCAGCGCAGCGCCCGCGACCCGGACTCCATCCGGATGAGGTTGGCGTAGCCCGGCGACAGGGTCTCGGCGTAGGCGTCCCACCAGCCGCGCGGGCGGGCCGAGGGGGCCAGTCGGCGCAGCAGGCCGGCCTGCTGCTCGGGCACCCCGTACAGCTGCACGAGGCGCTCGAGGTCCGCGCCGGAGACGCCGCTGCGCCCGGTCTCGATCCGGGACACCTTGGACGGCGACCAGCCCAGCGCGGCGGCGACGTCCTTGCCGTGCAGCTGGGCCGCGGTGCGCAGCACCCGGAGCTCGGCGGCCAGCCGGCGCTCGCGCACCGAGGGCGTCTCGTGGACCGACATGAGTCGCAGCCTGACCGTGTGCGTGCAATCTTGCAAGTGGCCTTCCGTCGGAGGAGGCGGCGGTGGGACCTTTCCGGCAGCGGCCGCCCCCCACCCGCACCGACCCCAGGACGGACAGCGATGACCGGAACCCGCACCCGCACCGACACCTACGACCTCGCCCAGCTGGCCGGCGGCTCCGCCCGGGTGGCCGACACCGCGGTGGTCACCCTCCTCGTCCGCGGTCGGCTGCGCGCCGACGGCGGGGGCATGCTCCGCGCGGTGGGCACCGCCCCGGTGCACCCGGTGGAGGCGGCCGTGTTCGGCCTGGTCGACCCCCGCCCGCAGCGCTCGGCGCACACCCTGCGCGCCTGGGTCCAGGACGACCCGCGGGTCCTCGCCGTCGCCGACCGGCTGCAGGCCGAGGGCCTGCTGCGACCGGGGCGGTGGGCCCGGCTGTCGGGGCCGGCCCTGGTGCCCACCCGGGAGGGCCGCCGGGTGCTGGTCGAGGCGCGGCAGGAGGGCGGGGCCGGCCAGGAGCGCCTCGTCGCCCTCGACGGCGTGGTCGCCATGGCCGACCAGGACCTCCGCCGGCGGGTCTTCGGTGCCCACCCCGCCCCGTCCACCGGAGGGCGCCCGCGGCGCTCCGGCGCCGTGTGGTCGACGGGGTCACCGGGCAGCATCGCCGGCTGGGGCGGGGGAGACGGCACCGCTGCCGGCTGGGGTGGTGGCGGCTGGGGTGGTGGCGGTTGGGGCGGGGACGGCGGCGGGTGCGGCGGTGGGGACGGCGGCGGCGGCGGGGGCTGCTGACCCGGCGTCCCGGTCCTCCCGCGGCGGGGCGACCGGGACGCCGGACCCGCGCACCGGGACCGGTGCAGCGGGGGACCGCCACCTTGGGGGGAGTTCGGCCCGGGGTGCTGGAGAGCACCCGGCCACGAGCCGAGGTCATGTTCAGGACGCACGGCTGCGTCCCGACCAGCGAGGGGAGGCACCACGTGGCAGCGCGGACGCCACCTGCCGCCGGACCGCCCCGAGGTGGGGCTCTGCACGGTCGCCGAGAGCGTCGAGCAGGCCGAGGAGCTCACCCGTCTGGGCGCCACCTGCCGGGCGCCAGCTGTGCCGCTCCTCCCGCACGCCCGACCGGGCCCCACCGACCGCGCCCCACCGACCTGGAGCCCTCGTGACCTCCCTCGCCATCTCTGCACCCGCCCTGGCCCTCGCGCCGCTGTGCGACCTCGAGGGCGTGCTGGCCAGCATCGACACGATGGCCGCCCAGCGCCCGGTCGCCGCCCAGGTCGTCGCCACCGCCAGCGGCGACGACGCCAGCGCCGAGGGGCTCGCCCGCATCCTGGCCGGCGACGTCGCCCTCGCCGGCCGGGTGATGAAGCTGGCCAACTCCGCCTTCTACGGCATGCGCGGCCGGGTGACGTCGCTGCAGTTCGCCGTCACCGTCATCGGCTTCGCCACGGTGCGCACCATGGCCACCGTGGCGCTGACCGACCTCGACGACGAGTCGCGGCTGCCCGAGGACTTCTGGGAGACCTCGACCAGCCTGGCGCTGGCCGCCTCGACCCTGGCGCCCCGGTTCGCCGAGCGTCCGCAGGACGCGCTGTGCCTGGGCCTGCTGGCCCAGCTGGGCGTCGCGCTGCTGCACCACCACGACCCCGTCGGCCACGCCGAGCTGACGGCCGGCGCCCGGTCCTTCGACGCACGGCGGGCGGCGGAGGTGCAGCGCTACGGCATCTCGGCGCTGCGGCTGACCTCGGTCGCGCTGGAGCAGTGGGGCTTCCCGGCCGGGATGCTCGTGCCGCTGGAGCAGGTCGGGGACCTGGGCTCGTTCTCCGGGGCGCTGCTGCGCTCGGCCTTCGAGGTCGCCGCCCGGATCGTGGACGCCGGCCACGAGGAGCTGCCGATCGAGCGGGTCAGCTGTGGCCAGCTGCGCGAGCGCGACGTCGCACCGGTGCTGTCCCAGGTGCGCACCGACGCCGCGGAGCTGCGGCAGGCGCTGCTGGCCTGACCGTCGGCGCCGCGCCCACCGTGCGGCGGGCCTCGTCGTCCGCCGGGGTGAGTGACCGGTCTCCTCCGGTTTGTGCGGGACAGCGCGGAGGCACCCCTCACCGGTGACTCGTTGTCTGGTGACAGGTTCCTCCGGCTACATCGGGTCCCGGCTGGTCGTGCAGCTCGAGCGCGCCGGTCACCAGGTGGTCGCGACCGCGCGCGAGGTGGCCAAGCTGGCCGACTTCGACTGGCCCGACACGGTGACCGAGGTGTCGCTGGACGTCTCCGACGCCGACTCCTGCCGCCGGGCGTTCGCCGCGGCCGGCGCCGTGGAGGTCGCCTACTTCCTCGTGCACTCCATCGGCGAGGGCGACTTCGCCACCCAGGACCTCGACAGCGCGCGGGCGTTCGCTGCGGCCGCCCGGGAGGCCGGGGTGTCCCGGATCGTCTACCTGGGCGGCTTCGTGCCCCAGGAGGAGCAGCTCTCCGCGCACCTGGAGAGCCGCGCCGACGTCGGGGACGCCCTCGGGGAGGCCGGCGTCGAGCTCGTGTGGCTGCGCGCGGCGATCGTCCTGGGCGGCGGGTCCACGTCCTACGAGCTGGTGCGCCACATCGCCGACCGGGTGCCGGTGGTCCCGCTGCCGACCTGGATGCAGCACCCGGTGTCGCCCATCGCCGTGACCGACGTCCTGCACTACCTGGTCGCCGCGGCCGACCGCGACCGCCTGCCCGCCGGTGCCTACGACGTGTCCAACGGCGAGCGGCCCACCTACGCGGAGCTGATCCGGGCCTACGCCGCCGAGGCCGGGCTCCGCCGCCTGTGGCTGCCCTTCCCGCCCGTGCCGCCCCGGCTGGTCGCCACGATCGCGTCGTGGCTGACCCCGCTGCCGCGCGAGCTCACCGCCGACCTGGTGATGAGCCTGCCCAACAGCATGGACTCCCGGGACGACCGCATCCGCGGCATCGTGCCCGACCCCGTCGGTGGGCTGGTCAGCTCCCGGGACGCGCTGCGCCGGGCCCACCAGGGCAGCCGGACCTCCGGGGTCGGCAGCAGCGGGGACGTCCTGCACCGGGTGCGCACGGACCCCGCCTGGTCGGCCTGAGCCGGAGCTGACGGCCGGTCGCCGGACGCCGGTGCACCCGCGCGGTCAGCGGGTGGTGTCGGGGTCCAGGGCCAGCTCGTCGGCGGTCACCTCGCCGAGCGCCCGCAGGACGCACTGTGCCTGGGCCCGCTGGCGAAGCTGGGCGTGGCGCTGCTGCGCTCGGCCTTCGAGGTCGCCGCCCGGGTCGTTGACCCCGGCCACGAGGAGCTGCCGATCGAGCGGGCCAGCTGCGCGAGCGCGACGTCGCACCGGTGTTGTCCCAGGTGCGCACCGACGCCGCCGAGCTCCGCCAGGCCCTCCTGGCCTGACGGGTACGGGTTTGCGCCCCGGTGGCCGCGGGGACGGGGTCGGGATGCAGCTGGACGCGACGACCCTGCACGACCTCGGGCCGGAGGTCTCCACCCCCGGCTACGACCGCAGCGCGGTGCGCACCGGCATCGTGCACCTGGGCGTCGGCGGGTTCCACCGCTCGCACCAGGCGATGTACCTGGACCGGCTGATGAACCAGGGGCAGGCGCTCGAGTGGGGCATCTGCGGCGTCGGCGTGCTGCCCTCGGACGCACGGATGCGCGACGTCCTCACCGCCCAGGACGGCCTCTACACGCTGGTGCTCGCCCATCCGGACGGCTTCCTGGAGGCCCGGGTGATCGGCTCGATGGTCGAGTACCTGCTGGCGCCGGACGACCCGGAGGCCGTGCTGGAGAAGATGGCCGACCCCCAGGTGCGGATCGTCTCCCTGACCGTCACCGAGGGCGGCTACAACACCACCGGGATCGGCGCCTTCGACACCACCGAGCCCGGTGTGGTCGCCGACGCCGGCCCCGGCGCCGTCCCGCGCACGGTGTTCGGGCTGGTGGTCGAGGCGCTGGCCCGCCGCCGGCAGCGCGGCGTCCCGCCGTTCACCGTCGTGTCCTGCGACAACATGCCCGGTAACGGCGACGTCGCCGCCGACAGCTTCACCGCCTTCGCGCGGCTGCGCGACCCGGAGCTGGGCGACTGGGTGCAGGCCACCGTCCGGTTCCCGAACTCGATGGTCGACCGGATCACCCCGGGCACCACCGATGTCCAGCGCGAGGAGGTCAGCCGCCGGTTCGCCGTCGAGGACGGCTGGCCGGTGATCGCCGAGACGTACACGCAGTGGGTGCTACAGGACGACTTCAGCCTCGGCCGCCCGCCGTTGGAGGATGCTGGTGTGCAGGTCGTCGCCGACGTCGAGCCCTACGAGCTGATGAAGCTGCGGCTGCTCAACGCCAGCCACCAGTGCCTGGGCTACCTGGGGCTCCTGGCCGGGTACACGTTCATGCACGACGCCTGTCAGGACCCGTTCCTGCGGGCCTTCCTGGTCGGGTACATGACGGACGAGGCCACGCCCTCCCTGCCGCCGGTGCCGGGCATCGACCTCGCGCAGTACCGCGCCGACCTGCTCGGCCGGTTCTCCAACCCCTACGTGCGGGACACGCTGGCGCGGTTGTGCGTCGACAGCTCCGAGCGCATCCCCCGGTTCCTGCTGCCGGTCGTCCGGGACGCCCTGGCCGCCGGCCGTGACGTCACCCACGCCGCGGTCGTCGTCGCGGCCTGGGCGCGCTGGGCCGCCGGCACCGACGACTCCGGACGGGAGCTGGAGATGACCGATCCGCGCGCCGACGCGCTCCGGGCCGCGGCACGCTCGCAGGACGGCGACCCGCTGGCCTTCCTCCGCCTGCGTGAGTTGTTCGGCGACCTGGTGGACGACGAGCGCTTCACCGGCCCCTACCGGCGGGCGCTGGTCTCGCTCACCGACCAGGGGGCCAGGGCCACCGTGCAGGCCGTGGTCCGGGGGACGCTGGTCTGACGCCGCTGCCCCACCCGGCGAAGACGCCTGGTGGGGCAGCGGTCCTGCTCAGGTGCCCGGCTCGGGGTTGTCCGGCTGCGGGTCGGCGCCCACCGTGGGGAGGAAGCCCGGTGCCTCGCGGGCCGCCGCCTGCTCCTCGAAGTCCGCGGCGATGTCGAGCAGGGCCGCGTCGGTCCAGCGGCCGCCGAAGAACGAGACGCCGACCGGCAGCGTCTCCCGCGGGCCGGAGAACCCGGCGGGCACCGACACGTTCGGGTAGCCGGCCACCGCGGCCGGGCCGGAGGTGCTGTAGACGAAGGCGTCGGCCTGCCCGTCCAGGTACTCGTAGCGGGTCTGCCAGGCCGGGGTGTTGGTCAGCCCGACGATCGCGGCCAGGTCGTCCTCGGGGCCGGCGCCCTGGGCGAGCACCTCGTCGATGGAGGCGCGGGCCAGCTGCCGGATCCGGTCGCGGGTCTCGCGCACCGCCGGGTCGTCGGCGGGCACGGTGGCCGCCTGGGCCTGCTCGAGGAGCTCCTGGCCGAAGTAGGCCAGCTCCACCGGGTCCTGGGCGTTGAACTCGATCAGCCCGGCCAGGTCGGCGGGGTGGTCGCCGGGGGTGGCGGCGAGGTAGGCGTTCAGGTCGCGCTTGAACTCCGCGAGCAGGGCCGGGGTCTCACCGGCGCCGATCTCGTCCTGGTACGCCAGCTGCACCGGCACCGCGGTCGCGCCCGCGGCCTCCACCGCCTTCACGGCGGCGGCGAAGACGGCCTCGGTCTGGTCGTCGACGGCCGCGGACTGCTCCGGGGTGAGCGTCCAGACGCCGATCCGGGCGCCCTGCAGCGCGTCGAGGTCCAGGTCGGCGAAGTCGGTGCCCAGGTCGGCGGGGATCTCGGCGGTGGCGGCGTCGGCGTCGTCGGTGCCGGCCAGCACCTCCAGCACGAGCGCGGCGTCCACGGCGTGCCGGGCCATGGGCCCTGCGGTGTCCTGCTCGGCGGAGATCGGCACGATGCCGGTGCGGCTGACCAGGCCCAGCGTGGGCTTGAGCCCGACGACGCCGTTGGCGCCGGCGGGGCAGACGATCGAGCCGTCGGTCTCGGTGCCGATCGCGACCTGGGCCAGCGAGGCCGCCACCCCGGCCGCCGAGCCGGAGGAAGAGCCGCACGGGTTGCGGTCGAGCACGTAGGGGTTGGCCGTCTGTTCGCCCACGCCGCTCCAGCCGCTGGTGGAGGCGGCACCGCGGAAATTCGCCCACTCGGACAGGTTGGCCTTGCCGAGCACGACCGCCCCGGCCTCCCGGAGCCGCCGGGTGATCGTCGCGTCGTCGGGCTCGCTGCCCAGCAGCGCCCGCGAGCCGGCGGTGGTGGGCATCGCCTCGGTGTCCACGTTGTCCTTGAGCAGCACCGGGATGCCCTCGAGCGGGCCCCGCGTCTGCTGCCGCTGCCGTGCCGCGTCGCTGGCCGCGGCGTCGTCCAGGGCGTGCGGGTTGACGCTGAGCACCGCGCCCAGGTCGGGGTTGAGCGTGTCGATGCGGGCCAGGTAGGCCCGGGTCAGGTCGACGGCGCTGAGCTGCCCGGCGTCCATCCGCTGCTGCAGCTCCGGGATGGTCAGCGCGTCGAGGTCCAGGCCGCGGACGGGCACCGAGGGGGAGGCGACGAGGTCGGGGACGGCGACCGGAGGGCGGTGCGGCGGCGTCGCGGAGACCGCGCTGGCCGGCAGCAGCAGCGCCGCGGCTGCCGCGGCGGCGGCGACCGCCAGCGGACGGCGCAGGGGGCGGGGACGACGGTGCTGGTCGACGCGCATGGACTGCTCCAGGGCTCGCTGCGGGTCCGGCTGTCCCGGCTCACGCTAGGCCCGCGCGCGCACATCCGCCCCTCAGCCGGGGCACAGCCGGGTCCTGCTGGTGGGACGCCGCCCCGGCGGGGCATGGTGGAGGGGTGATCGACAGCGACTTCGGCCCGGACCCCATGGCGCTGCTGTGCCGGGAGGTGCTCCGCGAACGCACCCCGGCCCTGATCGCCGAGGCGTGCGCCTGGGCGGTGGGGCTCTCGGACCACCCGCACTTCCAGCGGGTGCGCGGCCGGGTGGTGCCCAGCGGCTCGACCCTGGGTGCCCGGGCGGCCAACGGCCAGCCGCTCGGCGGTGAGGAGGACGGCCGGCTCGAGCTCGGCGACGCCCGCCCCGGCAGCTTCCAGGACGCGCTCAACGCCCTCGGCGCCGACGGCGTCCTGCACGCCGAGCGGTTCGACCGGGAGCTGGTCGAGCCGTTCGTGCTCGACACCTGCGTGCAGGCCGCCGAACGGTCCCGCGCCACCCGGACCGCCGAGTGGGCCGAGCTGCTGGACGAGCTGGGCGAGGACGGTGCGGACCTGGTCGAGGTCGTGCGGGTGGGGGAGTGGGAGGCGCCGCTGCGGATCGACGCCGAGCACCTCGTGCTGGCCGCGATCGGTGCGGTGCCGCTGGTGGAGGTGGAGGCCGAGGGGCTGCCGCTGTCGCTGGTGCGCGCGGCCGAGGCGGTCACCCGGGCCGCGGCCCCGGTGCCGGCGCCCACCGGTGCGGCGGCCGACGAGCTTGCCGGCGCGCTGTTCCTGGCCGAGGCCGCCGTGCG
This sequence comes from Modestobacter sp. VKM Ac-2986, assembly GCF_026967795.1. Classification (GTDB taxonomy): domain Bacteria; phylum Actinomycetota; class Actinomycetes; order Mycobacteriales; family Geodermatophilaceae; genus Modestobacter. Next base: position 516,781 of record NZ_JAPVBH010000003.1, on the reverse strand, counting down.
GGGCTCCGGGCTCACCCTGCCGGTGCCGCTCGCCCAGGCCGACCGGCTGCTCGACGTGCTGCTGGCCGAGGGGCTGCTCCCGGAGGAGGTGCCGGCGCTGCTGTCCCAGCTGCCGGTCGAGCCGGTCACCGCTGCGGAGGTGCGGGCCACGCTCGCGGCGCTGGGCGGCTGAGCCGGGCTCAGCGCGCGGGCAGCCGGACGACGTCGGCGTCCACCCCGTGCTCGTGCAGCCGGGCCGGTGCCGGGCTGTCGTAGACGACCAGGAGCCGGTCCTCGCCGACCAGGCCGATGCCCTCGGCGTGGTCGTCGCCGTCGCCGAACGGCAGCTCCAGCTCACGGGTGAGCGCCTCGCCGCGCACGACCTGCGGGACCTCCACGGTGAGCGCGTCGTGCCAGCGGTACACCCGCACCGGGCCGTCGAGGTCCATGGTCGGGCCGGCCAGCACCAGCAGGTCGTCCCCGTGCGGGCACAGGTCGCGCACGCCCAGCCCGGCCATCCGCAGCACGTGCTTCCGGTACCCGCGGCCGTCGGGGAACGGCTGCAGCCGGAGCCGGCCGGGGTGGTCGGGGTGGACCTCCGGGCGCAGCTCGAGCACGACGGCCCAGCCGCGCAGCACCGGACCGCGCAGCCCGAGGAACACCCGGTCGCCGGCCACCGCGATGCCCTCGACGTCCAGGCCGTTGTCCTTGCCGGGGATCGGCAGGAACGGCGCCAGGTGCTCGTCGTCGGCGAGCAGGTCGCGCAGGTCGTCGCCGTGCGCACCGAACACCGCCGCCCGGTGCGCCACGCCGTCGACGGTCAGCTCCCGCACCGGCGTGGGCAGTCCGTCGACGGTGGCCACCGGGAGGCGCACCAGCACCTGGCGGTTGGCCTGGCCGGAGACCTTCGCGAGCCGGCGGAGCGCCTTGTCGCCCTCGTGGGCGTCCTTGATCCGCTTGCGCCGCAGGCTGTGCGAGCCGACCGCCCACAGGAAGTCCCCGTGCCGGGCCAGGCCCTCGACGTCGGCCTCCTCGTCGTCGTCCTCGCCGGGCAGGTCGACAAGGTCGGCGAGCCGGAAGGTGGTCTGCCCGGCGTAGTCGCCGGCGTCGTCGGCGACCAGCCGCTCGACCGTGGCCGTCTCGTCACCGGCGACCCAGAGCACCGGGCCGTCGCTGCGGACGGCGGAGAGGTTGGTGTGCGTCCCCGCGGCGCGGGCGTCGGCGGAGAAGGAGAGCCGGACCGTGCGTTCGATGCCCACGCCGCCAGCCTGGCACGACCCCTCCGGTTCGACGTCGCCTTCCGGTTCGACCCCGCGCTCCCGGGCACTGGTCGGGGGAGCAGTCGACACGAGGGAGCACAGCGGGATGAGCGAGCAGGGCAGCGTGCTGGTCACCGGCGCGGGCGGGGTCATCGGCTCCGCCGCGGCCACCGAGTACGTCACCGCCGGACGGCGGGTGCGCGGGGTCAGCCGGCGGGCGCCGCGGGAGGCCGGTTGGGAGCACCTGGCGGTCGACCTCCGGGACGCCGACGCCACGCGGGAGGGTCTGGCCGGGGCGCGGGACACCACGCACCTGGTGTTCGGCGCCTACGCCGAGCGGCCCACCGCGGCGGAGCTGTCGGAGGTCAACGTCGGGATGCTGCGGCACACCCTCGACGGGCTGGCCGCGGCCGGGGCGCCGCTGGAGCACGTGACCCTGTACCAGGGCGGCAAGGCCTACGGCGCGCACATGGGCTTCTTCAACACCCCGGCCAAGGAGAGCGACCCGCGGATCGTCCAGCCGAACTTCTACTACGACCAGGAGGACCTGCTCCGCGAGGTCGCCGCCGAGCGCGGGTTCCGGCTCACGGTGCTGCGGCCAGAGGGGGTCATCGGCTACGCGGTCGGCAACCCGATGAACCTGCTCATGGTCCTCGCCGTCTACGCCGCGATCAGCCGCGAGCTGGGCCAGCCGCTGCGCTTCCCCGGCAGCCTGGCCGCCTACGACGCGCTCTACCAGGTGACCGACGCCGAGCTGCTGGCCCGGGCGACCGTGTGGGCCGGTGCGACGCCCGCCGCCGACGGCGAGGTCTACAACGTGACCAACGGCGACCAGGTGCGCTGGCGGCACCTGTTCCCGGCGTTCGCCCGGGCGTTCGGCATGGAGCACGCCGAGCCCCAGCCGGTGCCGCTGCCCGAGGCGATGGCCGGGCGCCGCGACGTGTGGGAGCGGCTGGCCACCCGGCACGACCTGGTGCCCACCCCGTTCCAGGACCTGGTCGGCTGGGAGTTCGGTGAGTTCATCTTCACCTCCGGCTTCGACAACGTCAGCTCCACGATCAAGCTGCGCCAGGCCGGGTTCGCCGACTGCCTGGACACCGAGGACCGGTTCGTCGAGCTCTTCGGCCGGCTGGCCGACCGGAAGGTCATCCCGCCGCTGCGCTGAGCCGCGACACATGTCGCGCCCGTGCTGTGCACTGCGGTCGCGGGCACACTGCGGGCACGCCGCGGGCACTGTCGCCCGCGGCGTGACGGTCCGCGGGGGCGCCGGCGCGGCCGTCGTCGGCCGGCCCGGCGTGGGGAGCGCAGATGAGAGCAACCGCCGCCGTCGTCGAGCAGCCGGACGCACCGTTCGTCCTCCGGGACGTCGAGGTCGACGACCCCGCCCCGGGCGAGGTGCTGGTGCAGGTCACCGCCACCGGGTTCTGCCACACCGACGGGCTGGCCCGGGAGGGCAACATGCCGTTCCCGCTGCCCGGCGTGCTCGGCCACGAGGGTGCCGGGACGGTCGTCGCCGTCGGCGACGGGGTCACGGAGGTCCGCGAGGGGCAGGCCGTCGTCATGGGCTGGCCCTGGTGCGGGCGCTGCCGCAACTGCCTGGACGGCGAGCCGCGGTACTGCCTGGACCTGGGGCGGCTGGCCTTCAGCGGCTCCCGGCCGATCGGCACCTCCGGCGTGCGCACGACGGGTGGCGACCCGCTGGCCGGGGCGTTCTTCGGGCAGTCCTCCTTCGCCACCCACTCGCTGGTCACGGCGACCTCGCTGGTGCCGGTCCCCGAGGGGCTGCCGGTCGACCTGATGGGCCCGCTGGCCTGTGGCCTGGCCACCGGCGCCGGTGCGGTCCTCAACACCGCGCGCCCGCTGCCCGGCGCCTCGCTGGTGGTCTACGGGGCCGGCACCGTGGGGCTGGCCGCGGTCATGGCCGCCCGCAACTCCGCGGCCACCACCATCATCGCCGTCGACCGGCACGAGTCCCGGCTGCAGCTGGCCCGGGAGCTGGGCGCCACCGAGGTGGTGAACGCCGGCGACACCGACCCGGTGCAGGCGGTCGCCGACATCTGCGGCGGACCGGCCGACTTCGCGCTGGAGTGCACCGGCATCCTGCCGGTGGTCCGCCAGGCCATCGACTCGGTCGGGATGCGCGGCAAGGCCATCCTGATCGGCGGTGCGCCGGCCGGCGCGGAGTTCACCGCCGACCACATGAGCACGCTGTGGGGCAAGTCGATCGTGGGCACCCTGGGCGGCAGTGGCCGCAGCGGGCCGCTGATCGGGGCGCTGATGGCCCTCTACGCCACCGGCCGGTTCCCGATCGACCGACTGGTGGAGCGGTTCCCGCTGGACCGGATCGGCGAGGCGATGGAGGCCTCGTACAGCGGCGAGGTCGTCAAGCCGGTGATCACCATGCCGCAGGACTGACGCCGCGGGGCACGTCGTACGGTCGCGGCGTGGCTGACGACTTCACCCAGTGGACCCCCGCCGACGCCGAGCGGCTGCGCGCCGCCGCGGCCGACCTGGCCGCGGCGGTGACCGCGCACGCCGCCACGGTGTCGGCGGTGACCGGCGAGGACGGCGTGCCCGAGGTGCTCGCCGCCAACGACCGGCTGCTGCCGGCGGTGCTGGCCTACGCCGACGCCCAGTTCGACCTGACCGGCAACGACTTCCCGTTCGGCGTCCTGCACACCTACGCCGAGGACGAGGCGGAGGACGCCGACGTCCTGCCCGACGTCCCCGTGGCCGCGGTGGTGCCGGACACCTCGGGCACCACCGACGTGTCGGTGCTGCAGCGGCACGACCTGCGGGTCACCGACGAGGCCTCCGTGCTGGTGGCCGCGGGGGAGTCCGAGCTGGGCCAGGCGCTCGCCGCGCTAGCCCGCACCGCCGGCTGGGACTCCCTCGGTGAGGTGCCGGGGCTGCGCTCGGCCGCCCGCTCGGTGCTGGTGGTCGGCCAGCAGGTCGCCCCCGGTGCGGAGCCGGACGCCGAGGACGGCGACCTGCTGTTCTCCCAGCAGGAGGTCTTCCCCGGCTGACCGGCGGCTCAGTCGGTGCGCATGCTGCCGGTCCGCAGGAAGCGGGAGTGCCAGCTCAGCGCCTCGTCCAGCAGGTGCGGGGTGTGCCGGCCGTGCGCCCCGTGCAGCGCACGCTCGGTGTAGTCGGTGAGCATCGCCCGGTAGTCCGGGTGGGCGCAGCGCGCGATGACCTGCTGGGCGCGTTTGCGCGGGGACAGGCCGCGCAGGTCGGCCAGCCCCTGCTCGGTGACGATCACCGCGACGTCGTGCTCGGTGTGGTCGACGTGGGACACCATCGGCACGATCGCCGAGATGGCCCCGCCCTTGGCCGTCGACGGGCTGACGAAGGCCGACAGGAAGGCGTTGCGGGCGAAGTCGCCGGAGCCGCCGATGCCGTTCTGCATCCGGCTGCCCATCAGGTGCGTGGAGTTGACGTTGCCGTAGACGTCGGCCTCGATCATCCCGTTCATGGCGATGACGCCCAGCCGCCGCACCAGCTCGGGGTGGTTGCTGATCTCCTGCGGGCGCAGCACGATCCGGTCGCGGAACTCCCCGACGTGGGCGGTGAACTCGGCGATCGCCGTGGGGCTGAGGGAGAACGCCGTCGCCGAGGCGAAGGTGAGGGTGCCCGACCGCAGCAGGTCGAGCATGCCGTCCTGCACCACCTCGGTGTAGGCGGTCAGGTCCTCGAAGCGCGACTCCTGCAGCCCGGACAGGACGGCGTTGGCCACGTTGCCGACGCCGGACTGCAGCGGCAGCAGCTCGGCGGGCAGCCGGCCGCGCGAGACCTGGTGCTCCAGGTACTCGATGAGGTGCCCGGCGATGGCGCGGGCGGTGTCGTCGGGCGGGCTGAACGGGGTGTTCCGGTCGGGGGCGTGGGTCTCCACCACGGCCACCACCTTCGCCGGGTCGACCCGCAGGTGCGGCACCCCGATCCGGTCGCTGGGGTGGGTCAGCTGCACGGGCCGGCGGTGCGGCGGCAGCGCCGTCCCGTAGTAGACGTCGTGCATGCCGTCCAGGCCCTCCGGCTGCCACGAGTTCACCTCCAGCACCACCCGGTCGGCCAGGTCCAGCCAGGTCTTGTTGTTCCCGACCGAGGACGACGGGACCAGCCCGCCCTCGGCGGTGATCGCGCTGACCTCGACGACGGCGACGTCCAGCGGGCCGAGGAAGCCCTCCCAGGCCAGCTGCGCCACGTGCGAGAGGTGCACGTCGAGGTAGTCGATGCCGCCGGTGTTGATCTTCTCGCGGGTGACCGGGTCGGACTGGTACGGCAGCCGCCGGGCGATGCCGTCGACGGCGGCCAGCGCCCCGTCCAGCTCCGGCGCGGTGGACGCCCCGGTCCACAGGTCGACCTGGAAGGGGTGCCCGGCGGCGTGCACCTCGCTGATCCGGCGGGCCAGCGCCTGCGGCAGCGCCTTGGGGTGCCCGGCGCCGGTGAACCCGCTCATCCCGACCGTGTCCCCGGGGGCGATCACGGCAGCGGCCTCCTCGGCCGGCACCACCTTGCGGGCGAAGTCGGGGTGCTGGATGCGGCTGGAGCCGGGCATCGGTCCTCCTCGTCGTCGGCCACCCGGGACGGCGCCGGAGGTCTCCGGCCGACGCTAGGTGGCCGCCGGGGGTCCCGCTCGCCCGGGGCGCGGGCGAGCGGGACCGGGGGTCACCGGGCGGTGCGGGGCTGGTCGCTGCGGGCGCCGAGCTGGGCGACCGGGCCGCTGACCTTGCGGCTGCCCTTCACCGAGACCCAGGAGGTCTCGTAGCCGACGGTGGCCTGCGGGTCCAGCCGCGGGTCGACGGCCAGGCCCTTGTCGCCATTGCTGCGGATGAACCAGAAGTCGGCCTGCACCCGCTCCGGCGTCACGTCCAGGACGGTGAAGCCGTGGCCGATGCCCTCGAGGTAGCGGACCCAGGGGTTGGCGGCCTGGAACGCCGCGGTCGTCGCGGTGGCGGCGGCCGCGGAGTTGCCGAGGGACTCCTTGAACCCGTTGCTGGTGATCGAGGGGCAGACGAACTCCACGCCGGCCGAGTTGCCGTCGACCGGGTACCGCGCCCAGTCGGTGGGCAGGTCGTTGGCCCAGGAGGAGTGGATGTCGCCGGTGAGCACGACCGGGTCGGTGTGCCCGGAGGCCGCCATCGCGTCGAGCAGGGTGCGCTGGTCGGCCTGGTAGCCGTCCCACTGGTCGGTGTTGAACACCTGCCCGCCGAGCACCCCGGCGCGCGGGACGGCGTACACGCGGGCGAACACCGTCTGGTTGCCCACCAGGTGCCACGCCGTCCTCTGCGCCGTGATGCCCCGGGTCAGCCAGCTCATCTGCTGGGGCTCCGGCAGGTGCCGGCGCGGGTCGGTCAGCGCCGGGTTGAGCGCGCCGCCGACGGTGGCCGGGACCTGCTCGGCGCGGTTCTGCCGGGTCTCGACGACCGAGAGCTCGGCCAGGTCGCCGAAGGTGAAGCGGCGGAAGAACTGCCGGCCCGTGCTGGGCCGGGGCTGCCACTGGGCGGGCTCGCGGATCGGCATCCACTCCAGGTAGGCGCGGAACGCCCGCTCCCGGCGGGCCAGGAAGTCACCCTCCGGGCGGATGCCCGCGGGCTTGCCCGGCTCGGTGTAGGCGGTGTCGGGGTCGTCGTCCCGCTCGTGGTTCTCCGCGCCGGTGTCGTACGCGTCGTTGGTGATCTCGTGGTCGTCGAAGACCACGATCCACGGGTGCCGCTGGTGGGTGGCCTGCAGGTCGGGGTCGGTCTTGTAGAGGGCGTGGCGGAGGCGGTAGTCGGCCAGCGACACGATCTCGGTGGCCGGCTCGTGGTCGCGGACGCCGATCAGCGCGTTCGGGCCGTAGCGGTCGCCGGAGCCGGCCACCCCGGCGATGCGCGGGTCGTTGCCGTACTCGTAGAGGTAGTCGCCCAGGTGCAGGACGAAGTCCAGGTCGTCGCGGGCGGCGATGCCGCGGTAGGCGGTGAAGAAGCCGCCGGTCCAGTTGCTGCAGGACACGAACGCCATGCGCAGGGCGTGCAGCTGACCGGCCTCGTCGGGTGCGGTCTGGGTGCGGCCGACCGGGGAGGTCGCGCCCTTGGCGGTGAAGCGGTACCAGTAGCGGGTGTAGGGCTCGAGGTCGTCCACGACCACCTTGACCGTGTGGTCGCAGGACGCGTCGGTCGTGACGGTGCCGCGTCGGACGACCCGACGGAACGCCTCGTCCCGGGCGACCTCCCACCGGACCCGGGTCCGGGGCCCCTGTCCGCTCCCGGGCAGGGCGCCGGGCACGGGCGTGACCCGGGTCCAGAGCAGCAGCTCGGTGGCGGTCGGGTCGCCACTGGCGACACCGAAGCCGAAGACGCCGGAGTGGGCGGTCTCGGCGACGGCGGCGCGGGCGGCCTCGGCGGACAGACCGCCGAAGGTGAGGGCGGCGGCCGTGACGGCCCCGCCCTTCAGGAGCGTGCGGCGGGACAGGGGGGCATCGAGGGCCATGCGCGGGACTGTTGCGGGGCCGGACGACCGGGGTGCGGTCCCCGGGTGAACGGTCGGGGGCGTGCGGCTGGCCGGTCGGCGCGCGGGTCGGCGTGTCGGGCACTGCTGTTTCGTGTCCCCTGCCGCGGGCAGGTGCAGGGGACACGGCCGCCCGGAGGACACCGGACGCCGGCCGTGTCCACCACCAGGAGGAGCCCATGGCCATCGCCACGATCAACCCCGCCACCGGCGAGACGCTGAAGACCTTCGAGCCGCTGACCGACGACGTCCTCGAGGACAGGATCGCCCGCGCGTCGGCCGCCTTCGCGAGCTACCGGCGCACCAGCGTCGAGGACCGGGTCGGCTGGCTGCGCGCCGCCGCCGACGTGCTGGACGCCGACACCGACTCCGTCGCGGCGCTCATGACCACCGAGATGGGCAAGACGCTCGCCAGCGCGAAGGCCGAGGTGGCCAAGTGCGCCAAGGCGCTGCGGTACTACGCCGACCACGGCCCGGCCATGCTCGAGCCGCAGCAGCTGGACGCCGGCGCGGTGAACGCCCAGCAGGCCTACGTCAGCTACCAACCCCTCGGTGTGGTGCTGGCGATCATGCCGTGGAACTTCCCGCTCTGGCAGGCGATGCGCTTCGCCGCCCCGGCGCTGATGGCCGGCAACGTCGGGCTGCTCAAGCACGCCAGCAACGTGCCGCAGACCGCGCTCTACATGGAGGAGCTGTTCCGCAAGGCGGGCTTCCCCGCCGACGTCTTCCAGACCCTGCTCATCGGCTCGAAGACCATCGAGCGGGTGCTGCGCGACGACCGCGTGGTCGCTGCGACCCTCACCGGCAGCGCGCCGGCCGGGCAGTCGGTGGCCGCGATCGCCGGGGACGCGCTCAAGCCCACCGTGCTGGAGCTGGGTGGCTCCGACCCGTTCATCGTGATGCCGTCGGCGCACCTGGACACCGCCGCCGAGGTGGCCACCACCGCCCGCAACCAGAACAACGGGCAGAGCTGCATCGCGGCCAAGCGGTTCTTCGTGCACCGCGACGTGGCCGAGGAGTTCACCCGGCTGTTCGCGGAGAAGATCGGCGCGCTGACCGTCGGCGACCCGATGGACCCCGCCACCGAGATCGGCCCGCTGGCCACCGAGTCCGGCGTGGACGACGTGGACGACTACGTGCAGGACGCGGTCAGCAAGGGCGCGACCGTCGTCGTCGGCGGCAAGAAGGTCGACGGGCCGGGCTGGTTCTACGAGCCGACCCTGCTCACCGGCATCACCCCGGAGATGAAGCTCTATGCCGAGGAGGTCTTCGGCCCGGTCGCCGCGCTGTGGACCGTCGACAGCCTGGACGAGGCGATCGAGATCGCCAACAGCCACCCCTACGGCCTGGGCAGCAATCTGTGGAGCGAGGACGAGGGCGAGCGCGCGCAGTTCGTCCGGGACATCGAGTCCGGCATGGCGTTCATCAACGGCATGACCTCCAGCTACCCCGACCTGCCCTTCGGCGGGGTCAAGCAGAGCGGCTACGGCCGTGAGCTGACCGAGCTGGGCATGCGGGAGTTCATGAACGCCAAGACCGTGTGGGTGGGCGCCCCCAGCAGCGAGCAGGACAACGGCAGCACCGCCGGCCAGGCCGGCGAGTGACCCACCGGAGGGCCGCCGTCCGGCCCTCCGGTCCGCGGCGTCCCTGGGGAGGGGCGAAAGTGGCCACTTTCGCCCCTCCCCAGGGTCAGCGATGGGGTGCGGCGAGGGCGGTGAGTGCCGTGCGCAGGCAGTCCGGCAGCGGGCCGCCGGCGGTCACCCAGTCCACGAGGGCACGGGTGCGCTCCGGCGTCTGCACCTCCGCCAGCCACACGGCCGGGCCGGCCTCGCCGGTGACCGGGGTGCGCCGGGCCAGGCCGGCCACCGAGCCCCGATCGCAGGCGTCGACGCAGTCGGTGGTCACCAGCACCGCCCCGCGGGTGCCCCGCACCGCGGCCGCCAGGTCGCCGAGGGCATCGGTGCCGGCCAGCCGGTGCAGTGCGGCGCAGCGGTGGCCGGTGCACAGCGCCACCAGCGGCCCGCCCGGGTCGGCGCCGGCCGCGGTCACGGCAGCAGGCCCCGCTCGGCTGCCTTGCGCAGCTTCTGCGGCACCATCCGCACGACGCCGTCGACGGTCACCGGCACCAGTGGCGTCGGCGTCGCCTTCCACTGCGAACGGCGGGAGCGGGTGTTGGACCGCGACGTCTTCCGCTTCGGGACTGCCATGTCGTCAGCCCCGCGTCCGGGCGCCGTAGCGCTGGTTGAAGCGCTCGACCCGGCCGGCGGTGTCCAGCACGCGCTGGTTGCCGGTCCAGAACGGGTGCGACGCCGCGCTGATCTCCACGTTGACCACCGGCAGCGTCTCGCCGTCCAGCTCGATGGTCTGCTCGGTGCGGATGGTGGAGCGGGTGCGGTAGGTGGCACCGCTGGAGGTGTCGCGGAACACCACGGTGCGGTACTCGGGGTGGATGCCGGCTCTCATCGGGATCGGTCCTCTCGGTCGGTGGTGCTGGTGTGCAGGTCGAACTCGTCCGCGGGGCTGCTCGCCTCGCAGGGGTCCTCGTGCCAGGCGCCGAACGGGTCGGGCAGCGCGCGCCAGGCGTCCTCGCCGGCGGCCAGCTCGTCGTCGGTGAGCAGGGCGTCGGTGAGCGCGGCGGTGATCAGCCCGGCCGGCTGGCGGTGGGTGAGCACGACCAGCTCGACGTCCCGGTCGCCGTGCACCGGGTCCCAGCGCAACGCGGCGGCGGCGGCGCGCTCGGGGTCGACCTGGCTCCACAGCTCCGCGTCGTCGCCCAGGGTGGCCAGCCACGGGCCCGCGTCCCCGATCCGCAGGCCACCACCGGCGGACTCCAGCCAGATGGCCCGGTCGGGCTGGCTGGCCAGCCACAACCGGCCGCGGCTGGTGACCACGCCGCTGAGCAGGACGTCGACAGCCTCGTGCAACCGTTCGGGGGAGAACGGCCTGGTCGCGGAGAAGCGCACCAGCTGGACGTCGGCCACGGCGTCCAGCGGCGGCTGACCGGCCAGCAGCGCGTCGTGCGGGGTGGGCATCCGGCCACGCCTGGCGGTGGCCGGCAGGGCGGTGAGCAGCTCGTCGGGGTGCGTGGCGTCCAGCCGGGCCCGCGGTGCGCCGGGCGCCAGCCGGTCGAGGACGGCGGTCAGCCGGACGGCGGCCCAGGTGTCGTCGGGCTCCCCGGCGAGCAGGACCGCGTCGGCGGCGGTGAGCTGGCCCACGGCGACCTGGGCCAGCGTCCGCTCGTCACCGGCGGTCGCGGCCAGGCCGTGGTCGGCCATCGTCTACTCGCCGGTCGCGGCGTCGAGCCAGCTGGCCGCGTCGAGGACGGCGAGCACGCCGGCCACCTCCACCCAGTCACCGGCGGTCTCCGGCTCCTCGGCGTCGTCGTCCAGGCCGACCTCCTCGAAGGCCCAGCACAGGTGCTCGGGCTCCAGGACGGGGTCCAGCTGGAGCACGATCCGGCTGACGTCGTCCCGGCGGGCCAGGGTGCGCAGCAGCGGGAGCAGGTCCAGCCGGAGCGTGCAGGACAGGCAGCCGTGGGCGAGCTCGATCGCGGCGGTGGAGGTGACGACGCCGGCGGCCTGCTGCTCGCGGGTCGTGCGCACCACGACGCCCTCGCCCAGGCCGCGGACGTCGTGGTGGACGACGACGGTGCCAGGCTGGTCGAGCAGCGGGGTGGCGGCCTGCGCGGTGAGGTCCCGGTCCAGGCCGGCGACGAGCACCAGGGGGGTGCGGCGGGAGGTCATGCCGACACCCTAACTGCAACTGACAATCATCGTCATCTACTGTTCGGCGTGCTCCCCGCTCCCGACCCCTGGAGGCGCACCCATGGCCACCTACTGCGAGGTCACCGGCCGCAAGCCGGGCTTCGGCAAGGCCGTCAGCCACTCCCACCGGCGCACCAACCGCCGGTTCGACCCCAACCTGCAGTCCAAGCGCTTCTTCCTGGCCAGCGAGAACCGGTGGATCCGACTCACCGTCTCGGCCAAGGGCATCAAGACCGTCGACGTCCAGGGCATCGAGGCCGTCGTCGCCCGCATCCGCGCCACCGACCCCGACGCGCGCCGCCGGCTCGGCGCCGGGCGGGGGAACGCCTGATGGCCCGCGGCACGGACATCCGCCCGGTCATCGAGCTCACGTCGACCGCCGGCACCGGCTACACGTACGTCACCCGGAAGAACCGCCGCAACGACCCCGACCGGCTCGTGCTCACGAAGTACGACCCGCGCATCCGCGCCCACGTCGACTTCCGCGAGGAGCGCTGAGATGGCGAAGAAGTCCATGATCGCCAAGGACCTGCAGCGCCGGGAGGTCGTCGCCCGGCACGCCGAGCGGCGGGCGCAGCTCAAGGAGACCGTCCGCACCGCCGCGAGCCCCGAGGACCGTGCCGCGGCGCAGACCGCGCTGCAGCGGCTGCCGCGCGACTCCAGTCCGACCAGGCTGCGCAACCGGGACGTCTCCGACGGCCGGCCCCGCGGGCACCTGCGCAAGTTCGGGCTGTCCCGGGTGCGCTTCCGGGAGATGGCCCATGCCGGTGAGCTGCCGGGCATCCGGAAGTCCAGCTGGTGACCCCCGCACCGCGCCCGCCGCGCCCCCGCAGGAAGCGCAAGCTCGAGGGTCCGGTCGACTGGAAGGACGTGACGCAGCTGCGCACGTTCCTCTCCGACCGCGGCAAGATCCGCGCCCGCCGCGTGACCGGGCTGACCCCGCAGCAGCACCGGCAGGTGACCACCGCGATCAAGAACGCCCGCGAGATGGCCCTGCTCCCGTACCCGTCGAAGGGCCGCTGAGCCCGCTCCGGGGTGGGCCCGCCCACCCCGGAGCCCCGTACCCGAGGAGAGACCCGTGTCCGACTGCTGTTCCCCGCGCGGCTGCAGTGCCGCCCCCGCGACCACGCCGGCCACCCCGGCGGTCCCCGGTCAGCCCGACCGGCGCAACCGTGCCGAGCGCCGCCGCGACGCCCGGGCCGCCAAGCGCTGAGCGGCTGCGGGACGACGTCCGCGCGGCTGCCGCCACCCCGGTGCGGTCCCCGAGGGCGAAAGTGGCCACTTCCGCCCTCGGGGGCGGCCGTCGGGCTCAGCCGACGGGGAGCGGGTGCTCGGTGACCGGTGCCGGCCGTGGAGCGCGGCGCCAGCTCAAGCCGGACAGTGACACCGCCAGCACTGCGGTCAACACCAGCGCGCCGGTCGGGGCCAGCACCGCCCACGGCGCCCGCTCGACGTAGGGCATGCCCTCGGCCAGCAGCAGACCCCACTCCGGCTGCGGCGGGGTCGGCCCCAGGCCCAGGAAGCCCAGCGCCGCCAGGGCCAGGGCGATGCCCGGCAGCCGCAGCACCGCGTTGCGGGCGGCGGCGGGCAGCACGGCCGGGACGACGTACCGCCAGGTGACCGCGGCCGGACCCAAGCCGAGCACCGGCAGTACGGTGACGTGGCGCTGGCGACGGACCTCCTCCGACGCGGCGGCCACGTACGCCGCGATGGGCGCCCAGGACACCAGCGCCACGGCCAGCGCGGCACCGGCCTGCGAGGTGCCCAGCGCCGCGGCCACCAGCACGCCGACGATCACCGGGGGTGCGGCGTTGGCGACCTCCACCGGCCCGACCGACGCGCGCGACAGCAGCCCGACGAGGACGCCGACGACCAGGGTCGCCACCACGACGAGCGCCGCCGTCCCGACCGTCTGCACCGCGCCGTGCGCCACCCGGGCCAGCAGGTCGCGTCCGCTGGCGTCGGCGCCGAAGGGCAGCGCGAGGCTGGGGGTGGCCAGCCGGGGGTGCGCGGAGGTGAGCGGGTCGCGGCCGAGCCCGGCGGCCACGACGGCCAGCAGCAGCGCCGCCATGGCACCCGGCAGCAGCCAGTCGCGCCGGCGGGTGGTGGACACCGGGGCGGGCACCGGCACGCTGCCGGTGCGCAGCGCCCGGCCCAGCAGCAGCGCCCGGGTCAGCGCCGCGAGCCCGCCGAAGACCGCGGACACCCCCAGCAGGAGCAGCATCCCGGCCTGCAGGGTGGGCAGGTCCTGCGACTCCGCCGCACCCAGCACCGCCCGGCCCAGACCCGGGATCGCGAACACCTGCTCGACGGCGACGGCGCCACCGGTCAGGCCGACGAGCACCAGCGCCACCTGGGTGGTCAGCGCCGGCAGCGTGCGGCGGACCAGGGCGCGGGCGACCTGCCCGGTGGAGGCGCCCGCCACCTGCCAGGTGGTCACCCACCGCTCGGTGGCGGTGACGGCGAGCCCGTCGGCGACCAGCCGGCCGATCAGCCCGCCCGCCGGCAGGCCCATCGCCAGCGCCGGCAGCACCGCCGAGGCCGGGCCGGTCCACCCGTAGGGGGCGAACCAGCCCAGCCAGACCGCGCCGACCAGCAGCAGCACCGAGGCCAGCAGGAACTCCGGCAGCGCGGTCAGCGCCGCACCGGCCACCCCGCCGGTGCGCCCGGGCCGGCCGCGGCCCACCCGGCGCAGCACCGGCAGACACAGCAGCGTCGCGGTGACCAGCGCGACGACCAGGGCGCACGTCATCAGGGTCACCGACACCCCGAGCGCCTCGACCAGCCCGGGGCCGACCGGTCCGCCGGAGATCCACGAGGTGCCCAGGTCGCCCCGGAACAGCCCGGACACCCAGTGCCCGAGCAGCCCGAGCGGGCCGGCGTCCAGGCCCAGCTCGGCGCGGACGGCCGCGAGCGCCTCCGGGGTGGCCTCCTGCTCGGCCGAGCGCGCCCGCAGCACCGACAGCTCGGGGCTGCGCCCGGACAGCCACGGCAGCACCCCGATCAGCGCCACGACGCCGAGGACGGTGGCCAGCCGGGACAGCGCGGTCACCCGTCCTCGACGCCGCACCGGGTCAGCCCTCGTCGACGGTGGTGCCGGTGGTGATCAGCGCCCGCTCCCGCGGGTCGCGGACGGCGCCGGAGACCCCGGCCGCCTCACCCTGGATGACGCGCTCGTGCAGCATCGGCACCGCGGCGCCGGAGTCCAGGACAGCGCGCTCCGCGGCGATGACCGCCTGCTGGCGCTCCGGTCCGGGCGTCGCCGCGGCGGCCTTCTCCAGCGCGGCGTCCACGGCCGGGTCGCAGAGCTGGGCGATGTTGAACGACCCCTCGCAGGCGAAGTCGCTGAACAGGTAGGCCACCGGGTCACCGGAGTCCAGCACCGTGGCGCGGGACAGGATGAAGGCGTCGAAGGCACCGGCCAGGGCGTCGGCCTCGATGAAGGCGTACTCCCGCACGTCCTGCTCGACGGTGAAGCCGGCCGCCTCGAGCTGCTGCTCGAGCAGGACGGCGACCTCGGGCAGCTCGGCCCGGTCGGTGAAGGTGCCCAGCGTGATCGTCGTGCCGGCCGGCACCGGGGACGCCGCCGGTGCCGGCGCGGCGTCGCGCAGACCGGCGGCCCAGGGGAGCGCGGGGCCCAGCAGACCCTCGGCGATGTCGGCGCGGCCCTCGTAGACGGTCTCCACGATGGTCGCCCGCTGCACCGCGGCCGCGGCGGCGGCCCGCACCGCCGGGTCGGCGAACGGGCCGGACCCCGTGTTCAGGTACAGGGTGTTGGTGCGCGGCATGGGGACCTCGTGCACCAGCTCCGGCTCGATCAGCCCGGCCTGGGAGACCGGCACCGCCTCGACGACGTCGGCGGTGCCGGTGCGCAGCGCCGCAGCCCGCGCGGTGCCGTCGGGCACGAAGGCCACGTCGATGCCGGCGGCGGCCGCGCGGTCGCCCCAGTACCCGTCGAAGCGGTCCAGGGTGGCGCCGGAGGTGCCGTCGACGGCGACCAGCTCGAACGGGCCGGTGCCGTGGCCGACCGGGTCGACCCGGCCGTCGGCGCCGTAGGCGGCCGCGGCGAGCACCGCCAGCTGCGGGCTGGACAGCCGCTGCGGCACCAGCGGGTCGGGCACCGCGGTGGTGACGACGACGTCGGTGCCCTCGGCGACCGCGGTCAGCTCGACCCCGTCCAGGATGCGCGGCTTCGGCGACGCCTGGGTCGCGGCCGTCAGCGCGGCCGCGGCCTGCTCGGCGGTCAGCGCGGTCCCGTCGTGGAACTGCACGCCCTCGCGGACGGTGAAGCGCCAGGTGAGGTCGTCGGTCTGGGTCCACGCGGTGGCCAGCGCCGGCTGGGCGATGCCGTCGGCGTCCAGCACGACCAGGGTCTCGGCGGTGCTCCAGCGGGAGAGCTTGAAGGCGTCGTCGGTCAGCGGGTTCAGCCCGGAGCGGGGCGGCTGCAGCATGGCCAGCGAGACCCGGCTGCCGTCCCCGGCAGCGGTGCTGCCGGTGGCGGTGCTGTTCGTCGAGCCGCCGAAGCAGCCGGAGGTGAGCAGGACGACGGCGGTGCCGGCCACGAGGGCGCGGGTGGTGCGGGTGGGGGACATGGTCCTGTTCTCCGTGGGGGACGTGCGGTCGGTCAGGCGGGGAGCGTGGGGACGGCGGCGACCAGCTCCCGCGTCAGCGGGTGCCGGGGCCGGGTGAGCAGCTCGGTCGTGGGCCGGTCCTCCACGACCAGCCCGTCGCCGAGGACGACGGTGCGGTCGCAGAGCCGGGCCACGACGGCCAGGTCGTGGGAGACCAGCAGCAGGCCCAGGCCCTGGGTGGTGGACAGCTCGGTGAGCACGGCGACCACCTGGTCGCGCACCGGCAGGTCCAGCCCGCTGACCGGCTCGTCGGCCAGCAGCAGCGCCGGCCCTGGGGCCAGGGCGCGGGCCAGGGCGACCCGCTGGGCCTGCCCGCCGGACAGCTCGCCGGGACGGCGGCCGGCCAGTTCCGGGTCGAGACCGACCCGCGCCAGCGCGGTGGACACCGCCGCCTCGTGGTCGCCGGGCACCTGCAGGGCGCGCAGCGGGACGGTGACCAGCTCGCGGACGGTGGCCCGCGGGTCCAGCGACCCCGCCGGGTCCTGCGGGACGTACTGGACCAGCCGGCGGTACCAGCGCAGCGAGGCGGTGGTGCCCGGCCGGACCGGTCGGCCGGCGACGGTCACGGTGCCGGCGTCGGGGGACTCGAGCCCGAGCAGGCAGCGCAGCAGCGTGGACTTGCCCGACCCCGAGGTGCCGACCAGGCCCACCCGCTCGCCGGGGGCGACGTGCAGGTCGACCCCGCGCAGCGCCGGGACGGCCTCCCGCTGCTGCCACGGCCGGTGCCGGGGGAGCGGGTACCGGCGCTCCAGGCCGGTCGCGACCAGCGTCACCGGCGCGCTCACGCGGGCGCCCCGACCGGGAGCGTGCCGGCGCGGGCGGCGGCGACCAGTGCGGCGGTCTGCTCGTGCTGCGGTGCGGACAGCAGCCGGGCGACCGGGGCGTCCTCGACGACGGCGCCGTGGTGCAGCACCACCGCGCGGTCGCAGAGCGCGGCGGCCACCGACAGGTCGTGGGTGATGAACAGCAGCCCGCTGCCCCGGGTGCCCTCCCGCAGGACGGTGACGACCTGCGCCTGGGTGACCAGGTCGAGAGCGGTCGTGGGCTCGTCGGCGACCAGCAGCCCGGCCCGCGAGGCCAGCGCCATCGCGATGCACACCCGCTGCCGCTGACCGCCGGACAGCTCGCCGGGGGCGCTGTGCAGCACCCGGGCGTCGGTGAGGCCGACCGAGGCGAGCAGCCCGGCGCGCTCCCGGTCCAGCTCCCGGCCCCGCAGCCCGCGGTGCCGCAGCGGCAGGGCGAGCTGGGCGCCCACGGGGACGAGCGGGTTGAGCGCCGCGGCGGGATCCTGGCCGACCGTGGCCACCCGGCCGGCCGCAGGACGGCGCACCGGGTGCACGCCGGTCACGTCCACCCCGCCCACCAGCACCCGCCCGGAGAGCTCCGCGCCGGCCGGCAGGACGCCGAGCACCGCGCCGGCGGTGAGCGACTTCCCCGACCCCGAGGCACCGATCAGCGCGACCCGCTCGGTGGCGCCGACGGTGAGGTGCACGTCGCGCAGGACCGGGACGCCGCCCAGTCGCACGGAGAGCCCGACGAGGGACAGGGCCTCCGCACCGTCCGGTGTAGCGGTAATCATTGTCATGACCGTAGGCGACCGTCGATCGGCCGCCGCGGCCGGGTCGGGGGTGCCCGACCCGCCCGGACCGTCACCGGCCGGCCACCACCCGGTCGCTCTGCTGCAAACCAGTTGCAATAGCGTGCCCTGCGGCGCGGGTCCGCCCCGCCGCCGCGCCGACCGGCGCGGCACCTGATCCCGGAGGTACCCGTGGCCCACCGCTCCCCGTCCGGCCGGCGCATCGGCGCCGTCCGCGCCGAGCTGACCGACCTCGTCCGTGGCACCGGCGTGGTGCCCGAGCGGGCGTCGGCGGCCGAGGCCGGTGCGCTGCTGGCGCGGGACGGCGCGGTGGTCCTCGCCGAGCCCGGACCCGGTCCCGAGGCGCTCCCGGTCGTCGCCGCCCAGGTCTGGGGCGACCGGCTCCGCCAGCTGTTCACCGTCCGCCCGCTGCGGCAGACCGCCGGTGAGCTGCTCGCCCTGCACAGCGACGGCGCGTACGTCGTCGTCGACGACCACGGCACCCGGGTCGACCTGCGCTCGCTGCACGAGGACGGGCTGCTGCAGCGCTGCGTGCACCCCGCAGCCGTGGGCGGGGACTCCTTCCTCGTCGACGGCTACGCGCTCCTCGACGCGCTGGCCGACGGCCTGCCGGAGCTGCACGCCTTCCTCACCGGCGTCGAGGTCGACTACTTCGGCGGCTGGGTCGACCCGCCGCGCGAGGTGCCGCGCACCCCGCTGGTGCGCCGGCTCGTCGAGCACACCCGCTCCGGCCGCCGGGTCGTCCGGCACAGCGAGACCGCGGTGCCCGCGCCCCGCGACCCCGGCGCGGCCGGGCACGACGCGTGCCTGGACCTGTGGGCCGACGTGCTGGCCACCGTCACCGAGGTGACCCCCCGCTTCCGGCTGGACGCCGGCGAGGTGCTCGTCGTGGACAACCACCGGCTGCTGCACGGCCGGGACGGCTTCACCGGACGGCGCGACATGGACGTGCTGACCGTGCTCACCGCCGACGCCTGGTGAGCCCGGCAACCCTGGCGGACCCGGCACCACCGGTGGGCCCCGCACCCCTGGTCGAGGTCCGCGACCTGACCGTCTCCGTCGGCGGGCGGGCCCTGGTGAGCGGGGTCGGCTTCACGCTGGCGGCCGGGGAGCGGGTGGCGCTGGTGGGTGCCTCCGGGGCCGGGAAGACCCTGACCGGGCTGGCCCTGCTCGGGCTGCTGCCGCCCGGCGCCGTCGTGACCGGCAGCGTGCGGGTGGGCGGCACCGAGCTGGTCGGTGCCTCCGAGCGGGTGCTCGCAGGGCTGCGCGGCCGGGTGTCCGCGCTGGTGCCGCAGGACCCGGGCACCTCGCTCAACCCGCAGGTGCGGGTGGGCCGGCAGGTGGCGGCGCCGCTGCGCCGGGCCGGGCTCGGCCGGCGTGCGGCGGCGGCCAGGGTCGAGACGCTGCTGACCGAGCTGCGGCTGCCGGCCGGCACGGCCCGCCGGTTCCCCGTCCAGCTCTCCGGCGGGCAGCGGCAGCGGGCCGCGCTGGCGATGGCGCTGGCCTGCGACCCGGCGCTGCTGCTGGCCGACGAGCCGACGTCCGCCCTCGACGGCACCGTCCAGGCCGGCGTGCTCGGCACCCTGGGCGCGGCCACCCGGGACCGCGGCACGGCGCTGCTGCTCGTCACCCACGACCTGGCCGCCGCGGCCACCACCTGCGACCGGCTGCTGGTGCTCGGTGCGGGGCGGCTGCTCGCCGACGGGCCGCTGCCGCAGGTGCTCGCCGACCCGCAGCCGGTGGTCCGCGCGCTGGTCGAGGCCACCGTCGCACTGAGCCCTCCGCTGCCGGGAGGTGCCCGGTGAGCGAGGTGCTGCTGGCCGCGCACGGGCTCACCCGCCGGTACCCGCGCACCGCGTCCCCGGCCCTGGACGGCGTCGGCCTGGAGCTGCGCGCGGGCCGGCGGCTCGCGGTCGTGGGGGAGTCCGGCGCGGGCAAGTCCACGCTGACCCGTCTGCTGCTCGGGCTGGAGCGCCCGGACGCCGGCCGGGTCACCCACCGCGGGCGCCCGGTCGTGCCCGGCCGGCCCCGGTCGCTGCGGGAGTTCCGCCGGGCCGTCCAGCTGGTGCCGCAGGACCCCGGCCGGTCGCTGGACCCGCGGATGCGGGTCGGCCGCGCGATCGCCGAGCCGCTGCACTGCCTGCGCGTCCCCGGCGACCACGCGGCCCGGGTCGCCGAGCTGCTGGCCGCCGTCGGGCTGGACGCCGACGCCGCGGGCCGGTTGCCGCACGAGTTCTCCGGTGGGCAGCGGCAGCGGATCGCGCTGGCCCGGGCCCTGGCCCCCCGGCCCGAGGTGCTGGTCGCCGACGAGCCGGTGAGCGCGCTGGACGCCGCCGTCCGGCTGCAGGTCGTGCAGCTGCTGCAGGAGGTCGGGGAGGCCCAGGGGGTAGCGCTGCTGGTCGTCTCGCACGACCTGGGCGTGGTCGCGGCGCTGTGCACCGACGTGCTGGTGCTGGCCGCGGGCCGGGTGGTGGAGTCCGGGCCGGTCGGGCAGGTGCTCGGTGCGCCGCGGAGCGCACCGGCGCGGGCGCTGGTCGAGGCCGCACCCCGGCTGGTGGCGTCGTGAGCGGGGTCCGGGGCTGGCAGCCGGCCGTGCTGTTCCGGCGGCTGCCGCCGGTGCCGCGGCTGCTGCTGGCCTCCCAGCTGGCGTTCAACATCGGCTTCTACCTCGTGGTGCCCTTCCTGGCCGTGCACCTGACCGAGGACCTCGCGCTGGCCGGCGGCGTCGTCGGGCTCGTGCTCGGCGTGCGCACGTTCAGCCAGCAGGGGCTGTTCTTCCTCGGCGGCGGGCTGGCCGACCGGTTCGGCGTCCGGCCGGTGGTGCTGGTGGGCGTGACCGTGCGGATCGCCGGGTTCGCCGTCCTGGCGCTGACCACCTCGCTGCCCGGCGTGCTCGCCGGCACCGTGCTCGTGGGCTTCGCCGCGGCGCTGTTCTCCCCGGCCGTGGAGTCCGCGCTGGCCGCGCAGGGGCGGCAGCTGGAGGCGGCCGGGGTGGTGACCCGGGCGGAGGTCTTCGGGCTCGACGCGATCGCCAGCAAGCTGGGCTCGGTCACCGGGCCGGTGCTGGGCGCGGTGCTGCTCGGGGTGCCCTTCGCGGTGACCTGCTGGGTGTCGGCCGCCGTCTTCGGCGCCGTCCTGCTGGCCCACCTGCGCTGGCTCCCGCGCGACCTGCGCACCGAGGACGGCGACGGCCCGGGCGAGAGCGTGCTGGCCGGCTGGGGGCACGTGCTGCGCAACCGCACCTTCCTGGCCTTCACCGCCTGCTACTGCACCTACCTGCTCAGCTACAACCAGCTCTACCTCGCCCTGCCTGTCGAACTCACCCGGGCCACCGGGGGACAGGGGGCGCTGGGCTGGCTGTTCGTGCTGGCCGCCGTCTCGGTG
This sequence comes from Modestobacter sp. VKM Ac-2986, assembly GCF_026967795.1. Taxonomy (GTDB): domain Bacteria; phylum Actinomycetota; class Actinomycetes; order Mycobacteriales; family Geodermatophilaceae; genus Modestobacter. The sequence continues at coordinate 495,681 of NZ_JAPVBH010000003.1, read as the reverse complement.
CTGCTGTTCCAGCTGCGGGTCACCACGCTGGCCCGGCGGGCCGGTCCGCGCCGGGCGCTGCCGTTCGGTTTCGCGCTGATGGCCGCCTCGTTCGCGCTGGTGGCCGTCTGCGCGCCGCTGCCGCCGCTGCCCGGACCGTGGGCGCTGGCGCCGGCGGTCGGCATGGTGCTGCTGCTCTACACCGGCCAGATGGTCGCCGTCCCGCTCGCTCAGGACCTGGTGCCGCGGCTGGCCGGGGAGCGCCGGCTGGGCGCGCACTTCGGCTTCCTGGCCTCCGCCGGCGGGCTGGCGGTGCTGGTCGGCAGCACCGGCGTCGGCGTGCTGCTGGACCGCGCCACCGAGCCACGACCGGACGCCGCGCTGCCCTGGCTGGTGTTGGCGCTGCTGCCGGCGCTGTCGGCGGTCGGCCTGTGGGTGCTCACCCGCCGGATCGACCGCCGCCCCGCCCCGGCGCCGGCCGCGCCGGCCGTGCCCGCCGAGGACCCGGTCCGCCGGTGACCCGCGGCAGCGCAGACCCCGTCCCGCTCCGAGAAGAGGAACGATGACCCGCCCTCCTGCCCGCGTCCTCGGCGCGGTGCTCGTGCTGCCCGCGCTGCTCGCCGGCTGCTTCACCGCCTCGCCCGAGGCAGCGGAGGACGGCGGCGCGCGGCTGCGGCTGGCGCTGGCCTTCCCGCCCGCGGCCGCCCTGTCGCCGTTCTCCGACGACGCGGTGCTCACCTCCCGGATGGGGGTGACCGAGACCCTCGTGGGCCTGGACGACGCCGGTGCCCCGGTGCCGCAGCTGGCGGGGTCCTGGAGCCGTCCCGACGACCGCACCGCCCTGCTCGAGCTGCGGCCGGGCGTCGTGTTCCAGGACGGCGCCCCGCTGGACGCCGCCGCGGTGGTGGGCGTGCTGGAGGCGGCCGCCGCGGCCAGCCCCGCCCCGCGGGCGATCAGCGGCGTGGGGCTCACCGCCCGGGCCGTGGACGCCGACACCGTGGAGGTGCGGACCGCTGCGGCCGACCCGCTGCTGGTGCAGCGGCTGGCCTCGCCGGGCCTGGTGGTGCTGTCCCCGGCGGCCTACGCCGACCCGGCCGCGCCCGACCCGGTGGGCACCGCGACCGGGCCCTTCACGATCACCGGGCTGCAGGGGGACAGCGCGGCCACCCTGCAGGCCAACGACCGGTACTGGGGCGGGCTGCCGGCACTGGACGGCGTCGACGTCCGGTTCACCGCCGACCCCGGGGCGCGCACCGCGGGCCTGCGCGCCGGCGAGCTCGACGTGGCGGTCAACCTGCCCATCGCCCAGCTGCCCTCGCTGACCGGCCTCGAGGTGCTGTCCACCCCGCTGCCGCGGCTGGTCGGGCTGTTCCTGGACACCGCGGACGGCCCGTTCGCCGACCCCGGTGTGCGCGCCGCGGCGGCCCGGGCGGTCGACCCCGGGCCGGTCGTCGACGGCGTCTACGAGGGCGAGGCGAGCCGGGCCGCGGGCTTCTTCGACGACGCCACCCTGGCCGGGGCGGCCCGGCCCGCGCCGCGGCTGCCGGCCCCGGCCGACCCGGCGGGGGCGGTCGTCCGGCTGGCCACCTACTCCGACCGTCCGGAGCTGCCCGAGGCCGCCGCGGTGCTGGCCGGGCAGCTGCGCGCGGCCGGGTTCACCGTCGAGGTGGTGGTCGCGGAGTACGCCGCGCTGGAGCCCGGCCTGCTCGACGGCAGCTACGACGCCGTGCTCGGCAGCCGGCTGTACCTGGGCGACACCGGCGACCCGGTCGGCTACCTGGCCACCGACCTCACCTGCGCCGGCACCTACAACCTGGCCCGGCTCTGCGACCCCGCCGTCGACGACGCGGTCGCCGCCGCCGGCGCGCTGACCGACCCGGCCCAGCGCCGGGAGCGGGCCGCGGCCGTCGAGGCCACCGTGCTGGGCACCGCCGCGTTCGTGCCGGTGCTGCACGAGCGCAGCCGGACCGGGCACGCGCCGTCGGTGACCGGCCTGGCCACCGACCCGTTCGAGCGCCGGCTGGTCACCGCCGAGACCGCGGTCGGCGGGTGACCCGCCCGGCGGCGGCGCTGAGGACCGGAGCTGCCGCGCTGGGGCCGGCCGTGCGGCCGTTGGTCACCGCCGTCGCCGCGGTCGCCGGCACCGCGCTGCTGGTCGGGGCGCTGCCCTGGCTGTCCGGCGCCGATCCGGCGCGCACCGTCCTGCGGGCGCGCGAGGCCGAGCGGGACGTCGACCCGGCAACGCTGGCCGCGGTGCGCGAGCGGCTGGACCTGCCGGCCGACCCGGTGCAGGGCACCCTCGGCTGGCTGGGCCGCGTGGTCCGGGGCGACCTGGGCACCTCGTGGGTGAGCGGGCAGCCGGTGGCCGAGGTCGTCCCGCCCGCGCTCGGGGTGTCGCTCACGCTGGCCACCACAGCCGCGGTGGTGGCGCTGCTGCTGGCCGTCGCCCTCTGCCTGCCCGCGCTCGCCCGCGCCGCCACCGGGGGCCGGCCGGGAGCCGGGGCCGCCGGGGTGGTCGCCGCGGCGCTCGCCGCGCTGCCGGAGTTCGTGGTCGCCGTCGTCGGGGTCGCCGTCGTCGCGGTCGGCTGGGGGCTGCTGCCCACCTCGGGGTTCACCGGCCCCGAGCACCTGGTGCTGCCGGTGCTCGCGCTGGCCCTGCCCGCGGGCGGGCTGCTCGCCCGGGTGCTGGGCGGGGCGGTGGCCGACGCAGCCGGGGAGGCGTGGGTGCGCACCTGGCGGGCCGCCGGGGTGCCGCGGCGGACGGTGATGACCGCGCTGGGCCGGCGGGCACTGACCGCGGTCGTGCCGCAGGTGCTCCTGCTGCTGGTCGGCACGCTGGGGGCCGGCGCCGTCGTCGAGGCCGTCTTCGACCTCCCCGGGCTGGGCGGCACGGCGCTGGACGCGGCGCTGGCCCAGGACCTCCCGGTGGTGCAGGCCGGGGTGGCGCTCCTGGTGGTCCTCGGTCTCGCCGTCGGGGGTGCCGGCGTGCTGGCCTCCCGGTGGCTGCTGGGCCCGGCCGCGTCGGCGGGTGGGCTGAGCCCGGAGCTGCCGCCGCCGGGACGGCGCACCGGCCGCTGGGCCGCGGGGCTGGCCGGGCTGCTGCTGGCCGTCGTCCTGGTGGGCCTCCTGCGCGACCCGGCCGCGCAGGAGCTGGGCGGGCGGCTGGCCGCGCCGGGCCGGGCGCACCCGCTGGGCGCCGACGCCCTGGGCCGGGACGTGCTCGCCCGGTTCGGCGCCGGGGCGCTGCTGTCGGTGGGGCTGGCGCTGGGCGTCAGCGCCGTCGCGCTGGTGGTCGGCGTGGCCGTGGGGCTGCTGGGCCGGGGCCGCGCCGGGCTGGCCGACGTGCTCAACGCGCTGCCGGCGGTGCTGGTCGCCATCGCGGTGACCGCCGTCGTCGGCCCGAGCCTGTCCGCGGCGGTGCTGGCGGTGAGCGCGGTGGCCTGGATCCCGCTGGCCGTGCACACCCGCGCCCTGGCCGCGGAGGTGCGGGCCTCGGGGTTCCACCTGGCCGCCCGCACCTACGGAGCCTCGGGCCGGCGGCTGGTGCGCGCGCACGTGCTGCCGGCCGTGCTGCCGCCGGTGACCCGGCACGCGCTGCTCCGGGTGCCGCACAGCGCGCTCGCGCTGGCCGGGTTGTCCTTCCTCGGGCTCGGTGCCGGACCGGAGTCCCCGGAGTGGGGCCGCAGCCTCGCCGACGGGGTGGGCTACCTGGAGCGCGCGCCCTGGCTGGTCGGCGTGCCGGCGGCCGGGCTGGTGCTGCTGGGGGTCGCGGCCGGCCTGGTGCGCACCGGCCGCTGACCGGCGCGGTCGCACCGGTCAGCGCGGGACGCCGAGCCCTGCCCGCACCGGCTCCGCACCGGCCGGTCCCGGCACCACGGCCGCGTCGGGCCTGCGCCACCGGGACGGCCCGCGGGACGTGGCCCGCCCGGCGGCCAGCAGCACGAAGACGCCGACCGTCACCAGCACGATCGTCGCGCCGGAGGGGGTGTCGGCGTGGAAGGAGAGCACCGTCCCGCCGACCGAGGCGCCGACCCCGACGAGCACGGCGACGGCCAGGCTGGAGCGGGAGCTCCACGCCACGAGCTGGGCACAGCCGGCGGGCAGCACCATCAGGCCGCTGATCAGCAGCAGGCCCAGCACCCGCATCGACAGCGTCACCGTGCCCGCGGTGACCACGGCCAGCAGCAGGTTCAGCCGCAGCACCGGCAGCCCGCTGGCCGCGGCGTGCTCCTCGTCGAGCGCGACGGCGAACAGGTGCCGGCTCAGCCCGATCGTGACCGCGAGCACGACGACGGCCATGCCGGCGAACACGACCAGGTCCCCGCGCGTGGTGGTGGTCAGCGCCCCGAACAGGTAGCTGTCCAGGTTGGCCGGGGTGCCCGCCGGGGCCCGGCTGACGACCACGACCCCGCCGGCGATGCCGCCGTAGGACATGACCGCCAGGGCGACGTCGGTGCCGGCCGAGCGGCGGCTGCGCAGCAGCTCGAGCACCACGGCGCCGCCCACCGTGGCCAGCAGCGCGGTGAGCACCGGGGCGGTCCTGGTCGCCAGGCCGACGGCCACGCCCAGCAGCGCCACGTGCCCGAGCCCGTCACCGATCAGCGACAGGCGGCGCTGCACGAGGTGCACGCCGACGGTGGGCGCGGTCAGCCCGACCAGCACGGCAGCAACCAGCGCCAGCTGCATGAACCCGTAGCTCAGCACCCGTCGTCGTCCGGGGTGCCGCCGACGGTGACCGTGCGGGTGAGGACCGGGGTCAGCGGGCCGGTCTCGTGGACGACGACCACGACCGCGGTGCCGGTCGCCGCCAGCCCGGCCAGGGTCGCGGCGAGCACCCGCTGGTTGTCGGCGTCCACGCCGGCCGTCGGCTCGTCGAGCACGAGCAGCTCCGGGTCGCCGGCCAGCGCCCGGGCGACCAGGGCGCGGCGCTGCTGACCGCCCGACAGCTCGGCGACCGGGCGCCGGTCGAACCCGGCCAGCCCGGCGCCCTCCAGGGCGCAGTCGACGGCGCACCGGTCGGCCTCGCCGAAGCGCCGCCACGGCCCGACCCGGCTCAGCCGGCCGGTGGAGACCAGCTCGCGCACGGTCACCGGGACGCTGCCGACCACCGGGGTGCGCTGCGGCACGTAGCCCACCCGGTGCCAGTCGCGGAACCGGCCGCGGGGCTCGCCGAACAGGCACACCTCCCCGGCCAGCACCTCGGCCAGGCCGAGCAGGCCGCGCACCAGCGTCGACTTGCCGGCGCCGTTGGGGCCGCGCACCGCGAGCACCTCGCCGGGGTGCACGACCAGGTCGACCCCGTGGAGCACCGGTCGGCGGCCGTACCCGAAGGCGGCGCCGGTCAGCTCGAGCACGCTCCCGGGCCGGCTGACCGGGGGAGCGGCGGCGCGGGCGGGCCGGGAGGTCAGGAGCACTGCTGCCCCTCCTGCAGGCTCGCCAGGTTGGCGCGCATGAGCGCCAGGTAGTCCGCGCCGGCCGAGGCGTCGGTCAGGCCCTCGATCGGGTCGAGCTGCCGGGTCCGCGCGCCGGTCTCCCGGGCGACGGTCTCGGCGACGGCGGGGCTGACCAGCGTCTCGAAGTAGATCGTGGACACGTCGTGCTCGCGGACGAAGGCGGTGGCGTCGGTGAGCGCACTCGGCGCGGGCTCCTCGTCCGGCGCCAGTCCGCTGATGCCGACCTGGTGCAGGTCGAAGGCCTCGGCCAGGTAGCCGAAGGCGCTGTGGCTGGTGACCAGGTCGCGGCTGGCGCAGCTGGCCAGGCCGGTGCGGAACTCGGCGTCCAGCGCCTCCAGCTGCGTGCGGAGCGCGGCGGCGTTGGCGGTGTAGGTGGCGGCGTGCGCCTCGTCGGCGCGGCCCAGCCGCTGCGCCAGGGCGTCGCCGACGGCGGCCATCCGCATCGGGTCGTGCCAGAAGTGCGGGTCGGTGACCGCGCCCTCCTCGGCGTGTTCGTCCTCGACGTGCTCCTCGTCCTCGGCGTGCTCGTGGTCCTCGCCGGCTGCGAAGACCAGGTCGAGGTCGGCGGAGTCGGCGGCGTCGAACACGCGGTCACCGCCCTGCTGCTCCACCGCGGCGTCGACCGCGGGCTGCAGTGCGTCGAGGTACACGACGAGGTCGGCCTCGGAGACCGCGGCGACGTCGGCCGGGGTGAGCTCGTGGTCGTGCGGTTCGGCGCCGGGCGGGGTGAGCGAGGAGACGGTGGCGAGGTCGCCGGCCACCTGCCCGGTGAGCCACTCCAGGGGGTAGAAGGACGTCACCACGGCGAGGCCGTCCCCGCCCGCCGCGGCCGGCTCGGCGCCGTCGGCGGCCGAGCACCCGGCGAGGAGGACGGTCCCGGCGCAGGTCAGGGCGAGGAGGGTGGGGACGCCGGTGCGGGTCCGGGAGGGGCGGGACGGGTGCATGGCGACATCGTCGGTGAAACGACAATCATTGTCAAAACGGCAGAGGGTCAGGCCCGACCGGTGGGCGCCGGCCAGGCCGACCGGCGCAGCAGCCGCAGGCCGTTGAGGGCGACGACGATGGTCGACCCCTCGTGACCGGCCACCCCCAGCGGCAGCGGCAGGGTGCCCAGCAGGTCCCAGAGCACCAGCGCGGTGATCACCGTCCCGGCGATCACCAGGTTCTGCACCACCAGTCGGTGCGCCCGCCGGGCCAGCGCGACCACGGCCGGCAGCGCGGCCAGGTCGTCGCGGACGACGACCACGTCGGCGCTGCGCAGCGCCAGGTCCGAGCCGATGCCGCCCATGGCCACCCCGACGTCGGCGGTGGCCAGCGCCGGGGCGTCGTTCACCCCGTCGCCCACGACAGCGACCCGGTGGCCGGCCCGCTGCAGCTCCCGCACCGCGTCGACCTTGTCCTGCGGCAGCAGGCCCGCCCGCACCTCCCGCATCCCCGCCTCGGTGGCCAGCGCCCGGGCCGCGCCGGGGTTGTCGCCGGTGAGCAGCAGCGGCTCGGTGGTGGTGAGCCCGCGCAGGGACGCGACCGCGGCGGCGGCCTCGGGGCGCACCCGGTCGGCCAGTGCGAGCACCCCGGCCGGTCGGCCGTCGACGGTGACGACCACGGCCGTGCGCCCGGCGGCCTGCTCGGCCTCGACGAGGTCGGCGACCGCGCCGTCCTGGGGGCCGGGGGCGGCGACGGTCACCGTGCGGCCGGCGACGGTGGCGGTCACCCCGGACCCGACCGCCGCCCGGAAGTCCTCGGCCGGGGCCAGCGGCGCCCGGGCGGCGGCCACGATCGCGCGGCCCACCGGGTGCTCGCTGGGGACCTCCGCCGCCGCGGCCAGCGCGAGCAGCTCGTCGCCGTCCACCCCGGGCAGCGGCCGGACGGCGACCACGGCGGGGCGGCCGTCGGTGAGCGTGCCGGTCTTGTCCAGCGCGACGGCCGTGACCCCGCCCAGCTGCTCGAGCACGACCGCGGAGCGGACCAGCACGCCGTTGCGGCCGGCCGTGGCGATCGCCGACAGCATCGGCGGCATGGTGGACAGCACCACCGCGCACGGCGAGGCGACGATCATGAACGTCATCGCCCGCAGCAGCGCGCTCTCCGTGGTCGCCCCGGCCAGCAGCGGCACGACGAAGACCGCGATCGTCGCGATGACGACCCCCACCGAGTACCGCTGCTCGATCTTCTCGATGAACAGCTGGGTGCGGGCCTTGGTCGCGGTCGCGTCGGCGACCAGCGCGGCGATCCGGGCGAGCACGGTGTCCTGCGCCGGGCGGTCGACCCGGACGGTGAGCACGCCCGTGCCGTTGGCCGTGCCGGCCCAGACCGGGTCGCCGGGCGCCTTGTCCACCGGCAGCGGCTCGCCGGTGATGGAGGCCTGGCCGACGTCGGAGCGGCCCTCGACCACCTCGCCGTCGGCCGGCACCTGCTCGCCGGGCCGCACGAGCACCAGGTCGCCCACGGCCAGCTCGGCCACCGGCACGCGCTGCTCGGTGTCCCCGCGCAGCACCGTGGCCCGCTCGGGGGCCAGGTCGGTGAGCCCGGAGACCGCCGCGGCGGTGCGTCGGGTGGCGACGGTCTCCAGGGCGCCGGAGGTGGCGAAGATGACGATCAGCAGGGCGCCGTCGAACACCTGCCCGAGCGCCAGCGCGCCGAGCGCGGCCAGCACCATCAGCACGTCGACGTCCAGCGTGCGGGCGCGCAGCGCGGTGAGGCCGGCCCAGGCCGGCTCCCACCCGCCGGCGGCGTAGCAGCCCAGGTACAGCGCCCAGGCCAGCGGCGTCGGGCCGCCCAGCAGCTGGACCAGCCCGCCGGCGAGGAAGAACGCGAGGGCGGCGGCCGCCCAGCGCACCTCCGGCACGGCGGTCCAGCCGGGCAGCGAGCGCCGCGCGGGGGTCTCCGCAGCGGCCGGACGGGTGTCGAGGGCGGTCACCGGGTGAACGTACCTGCGCAGATGCGCAGGTGTGCAACTCGACGGGTGTCCTACGCTGGCGGCATGGTCCACTCCGGCATCGACGGTTTCGAGATGCCGGCCGGTGACACCGTGCGGCACGCCGCCGAGGCGCTGCGCATGCTGGCCGACCCCACCCGGATCAACGTGCTGTGGGCCCTGATGCAGGGCGAGACGTCGGTGGCCTGCCTCGCCGACCTGGCCGGCACCTCACCGACCGCGGTCAGCCAGCACCTGTCCAAGCTGCGGCTGGCCGGCCTGGTCACCAACCGGCGCGAGGGCACGTTCGTCTACTACCAGCTGGCCGACCCGCACGTCGGCGCCCTGCTGCGCCAGGCGCTGTCGCACGCCGGCCACCCCGCGTCCGCCGCCGAGGTCCCCGCCGGCTGACCCGGGCCGCGGTGCCGGGGGACCGATGAGTTCCCGGCGGCCGCAGGGTCCTCACCGGGACCGCCCGTCCGCCGGACCCGCAGGAGAGACCGTTGACGACGCCCGCACGACCGCTGGACGCCACCAACACCGCCCCGATCCGCAAGGACGGCGCCTTCCCCACCTACCTGGAGCTCGACGGTTCCGCGGAGCTGCTCGGCACCCGTCGCGCGGTCAAGGTGTCCGGGACCCTGGACGGGCACCCCTTCCAGGCCACGCTGATGCCCTCGGGCAGCGGCCCGCACTGGTTGCCGCTGCGGGCCGCGCTGTGCACGGCCATCGGCAAGTCCGCCGCAGGTGAGCAGGTCGCCGTCCACCTGCAGGAGCGGACCAGCTGAGGGTGGTCCGGCCCGCGGCGCGTGCCACGGGCCGGACCACCCTCAGGTCAGGACTGCCCGGCGGCGACCGTGTCCGGGCCGGTGGGCGTCGGGATCAGGCCGTCGGGCTCGATCGCGTGGTCGTCCCGGCGCACCCCGCGGTAGCGCACGAGCCGGGCGGAGTTGCCGGCCACCGCCACCGAGGAGGCGTTGTGCAGCACCGCCGCCAGCACCGGCGACAGCGCCCCGCCACCGGCCACCAGCAGCCCGATGCCGTTGACCGCGATCGACATGCCGTAGTTCTGCCGGACGATCTGCAGCGTCCGGCCACCCAGCTCACGCAGGTCCAGCAGGTGCCGCAGGTCGTCACCGACCAGTGCCACGTCCGCGGTCTCCACGGCCACGTCGGTGCCGGAGACCCCCATCGCGATGCCGATGTCGGCGGCGGCCAGGGCGGGGGCGTCGTTCGTGCCGTCGCCGACCATCGCCACGGTGTGCCCCTGCGCCTGCAGGGCGGTGACGGCGTCCTGCTTGTGCTCGGGCAGCACCTCGGCCTGCCACTCGGTGATGCCGAGCTCGGCGGCCACCGCCGCGGCGGTGACCGCGTGGTCACCGGTCAGCATCACGATGCGCTGCACGCCGGTGGCCCGCAGCGCGTCGAGCACCTCGCGGGACTCCGGGCGGATCTCGTCGCGCAGGCTGACCAGCCCGACGAGCTCACCGTCGACGGCCAGCAGCAGCGGCGTCTCGGTGGCCGCCCGCAGCGTGGTCAGCCAGTTCGCCGCCTCGGGGCCGACCTCGACGCCCTCGCCGGCCATCAGCGCCTCGCTGCCCAGCAGCAGCACCCGGCCGTCGGCCTGGGTCCGCATGCCCAGACCCAGCAGCACCTCGCACTCCTCGTGCGGCGGGATGAAGACGTGCCGCTCCTCGGTCGAGCGGATCACCGCCTGGGCCAGCGGGTGCCGGGAGTGCACCTCCGAGCTCGCCGCGTAGCCGAGCACCTCCTCCGGCGTCCAGCGTTGCGAGAAGGAGACGATGTTGGTGACCACGGGCCGGCCGAGGGTGAGCGTGCCGGTCTTGTCGAACACCACGGCGTCGATCCGCCCGGCCGCCTCCAGGTGCGCGCCGCCCTTGATCAGCACGCCACGGGAGGCGCCGTTGCCGATGGCCGCGCTCACCGCGGTCGGCGTGGACAGCCCGACCGCGCACGGGCAGGCCACCAGCAGCATCGTCATCGCGCGGCGGACGTCCCGGGTGACCAGCCAGGTCAGCGTGGCCAGGGCGAAGGAGGCCGGCACGAAGCGGGCGGAGAAGTTCTCCCCGACGGTCTGGATCGGCGCCCGGTCGTCCTGAGCCTGCTCGACCCGGGCGATGATCCGGCCGATCGCGGTGTCCGAGCCGGTGGCCGAGGCGCGCACCACCAGCCGGCCGCGCAGGTTCACCGAACCGGCGTGCACCTCGTCGCCGGCGGCCACCGACGCCGGCAGCGGCTCCCCGGTGATCGCCGCCTGGTCGACGACGCCGGTGCCGTCGACGACCACGCCGTCGACGGCGATGGTCGCCTGGTCGTGCACGACCACGAGGTCACCGACCCGCAGCTGGGCCAGGTCGACCTGGCGCTCGACGTCGGGCTGACCACCCTCGCCGGGCACGAGCACCCAGGCGGTCGTCTCGGTGCCGGCCAGCAGGGCCGAGATCGCCCGGCGGGTGCGGCGCAGCGTCAGCGTCTGCAGCCACTCGCCGATGTTGAGCAGCCACAACACGGTGAGGGCGACGACGTTCTCCCGCAGGAGCAGGGAGGCGAAGGTCGCGGCGGTGACCAGTGCGTCAGTGCCTGCGGTGCGCTTGCCGGCGAGCGCACCGAAGGCGCCCTTGACGAAGGGGTAGCCGGTGAACAGCGTCAGCGCGCTGGCCACCAGCCGGCTGCGGCCCGACAGCACCGGCGGACGGCCGAAGCCGTAGCGCCGGATGCCGAGCAGGGCCAGCGCGGCCCCACCGATCCCGATCCGCAGCAGCTCGGTGTTGGCGACGTCGGCCGACCGGGGCCGGCGGGCGACCACCGCGTCGGCGGACAGGTCACCGGCGCCCGCCACGACGGCGAGCACGTCGGCCCGGTCGGCGTCCGGGGTCAGCCACACCACGACCTGCCCGGTGCCCGGGAAGGCCTGCGCGGCCAGCACGCCCGGGACGCCGTCCAGGGCGTCCTCGACCTGCACCGCGCGCGCCGGCGAGCCGGTCAGCGCGGGGACGGCGATCCGCACCCGGCCGCCGGCGTCGGCGACGACCGTGGGCGGCGTGCTGGTCGCGGTGGTCATCAGTGGCTGTGGTCGTGGCCGCCGGTGGACCGGTCGGCCGGCGGGGGAGCCTGCTCGCCCAGGTCGGCGTAGGCCTGCGCCCGGACGTCGCCGGCGGCCAGCCGGGCGCGCTCCACGGCGGTCTCGGCGCGGCGAGTGCCCAGGATGCCCAGCCGGGTCGCGGTGACGGCGATCCGGCGGGGCAGGCTGCCGCCCTCGCCGCGCTCGGCGGCCCGGACGACGGCGACGCCGACGACACCGGTGGCCACCGTCCCGGCGGCCTTGCGCAGCAGTCGGCCGGCGGTGGCGGTGCGGTTGGTCTTCGACTCGGCCATGGACGAGCTCCTCGCTTCTGCTGGGGTGTGGCGCGTGGGATCGTGCGTCGACACCACGGTAACGGGAACCGTGATCACCGATCCGGGGGAGGGCCACATCGCCGGGCAGCTGCTCGAGCCGGAGGTCACCCGCCCACGCGGTGGCGTCCGCAGCACCGACGTGCTGGCCGGGGTGGTCGCGCTGGCCGTGGCGTTGCACTTCCTGGCCCCCGGGTTCCTCGACGCGCCGGTCGTGCTCGCGTGGAGCACCGTGTTCATCGCCGTCTGCCTCCAGGCGTTCCCGTTCCTCGTGCTGGGGGTGGCCCTGTCGGCAGCGATCAGCACCCTGATGCCGCCGTCCTTCTTCGCCCGGGTGCTGCCCCGGCGCCCCGCGGTGGCGGTGCCGGTGGCAGGGCTGGCCGGCGTCGTCCTGCCGGGCTGCGAGTGCGCGTCGGTGCCGGTGGCCGGCAGCCTGGTGCGGCGCGGTGTCGCCCCGGCCGCCGCGCTGGCCTTCCTGCTGGCCGCGCCGGCGGTCAACCCCGTCGTCCTGGTCGCCACCGCCGTGGCCTTCCCCGGGCAGCCGGCGATGGTCGCCGCCCGCTTCGTCGCCTCCCTGCTGGTGGCGGTGCTGATGGGCTGGCTGTGGACGCTGCTGGGCCGCTCGGACTGGCTCCGGCTGCCCGCGCCGGCGCACCAGGACCCGGCGGCGACCCGGGCGGGCGCCTTCGGCGAGGCCATGCGGCACGACCTGGTGCACGCCGGCGGGTTCCTCGTCGTCGGGGGCGCGACCGCGGCCACGCTCGGGGTCCTGGTGCCCCGGCGGTGGCTGGAGGAGGTCGCCGGCTCCCCGGTGCTGGCCGTGCTGGTGCTCGCGCTGCTGGCCGTCGTCCTGGCGGTCTGCTCGGAGGCCGACGCCTTCGTCGCGGCCGGCCTGACGTCCTTCTCCCTCACCGCCCGGCTGGTCTTCCTCGTCGTCGGGCCGGCGGTCGACGTCAAGCTGATCGCGCTGCAGGCCGGCACCTTCGGCCGCCGCTTCGCGGTGCGGTTCGCGCCGCTCACCTTCCTCGTGGCGGTGGCCGTCGCGTCCGCCGTCGGCGGGGTGCTGCTGTGACCCGCGGCCCGGACCGCCCGACCCAGCACGTGCTCCTGCTGCTGCTCGGTGTGGTCGTGCTGGTCGTGGCCGGCAGCGACCGGTACCTGGACTACGTGCGGGCCGGCTTCCGGCCGTTCCTGCTCGCCGCCGGGGTGGTGGCAGTGGTGCTCGCGGTCGCCGGGCTGCTGCGCGGCCGGTCACGTGGGGACGGACACCCCGGGCCGGCGGTGGGCTGGCTGCTGGTGGCGCCGGTCGCCGTCGTCCTGGTCGTCGCGCCACCGGCGCTGGGCTCCTACACGGCGAGCCGGCAGGTCGCCCCGGTCGCCGTCCCGCCGGGCGGGGTCACCGCCCTCGGGCCCGACGACCCGGGCGAGGACCACCGCACCGTGCGGCTGTTCGACTACCTGGTCGCCTCGCAGTCCGCCGGGCTCGAGGGCCGCCGGGTGCGGCTGGTCGGGTTCGTGTCACCCCGGGCCGCCGGCGGCTGGTACGTCACCCGGTTCGTCGTCAACTGCTGCGCCGCCGACGCCACGGCCGTGCGGGTGGCGGTGCCCGACGGCGCGGCCGACGTCGCGCCCGACACGTGGGTGGAGGTCGTCGGGGTCGCCGTCCCGCCGCTGACCGACCCGGCCGTCGGGTACCCGGAGCCGGCCGTGGACGCGGTGACGGTGCAGGTCGTCGAGGCGCCGGCGGAGACCTACGAGTGACCGGGCCCACGGGGGCGGGGACGTCCGCGCGACCCGGTGCGGCCGGGACGGCGGGCACCGGCTTACGCTAGCGGTAACCGTTGTCGTTCCTGGAAGTGAGAGACACATGCGCATCCCCCCGTCGGTCTCGGCAGTCGCCGCCTCGTCGCTGCTGCTCCTGACCGCGTGCGGCGGGTCGGACGACGCAGCCGCTGCCGGCACCTCCGGCTCGTCGGCCCCCGCGTCGTCGGGTGGGGGCATCTCCGTCGTCGCCTCGACCAACGTCTACGGCGACATCGTCTCCGCGATCGCCGGGGACGGCGTCGAGGTCACCTCGGTCATCGAGGACCCGTCGGCGGACCCGCACTCCTACGAGGCTGACACCCGCACCCAGCTGGCCGTCTCCGACGCCAGCCTGGTGATCGCCAACGGCGGTGGCTACGACGACTTCATGGACACGCTGCTGTCCTCCAGCGACTCGCAGGCGACGGTGATCGACGTGGTCGAGCTCTCCGGCCGCGAGGCCGAGGCCGAGGCCGCGGGCGAGGAGCTCAACGAGCACGTCTGGTACGACTTCGAGACCGTCCTGAAGCTGTCGGACGAGATCGTCTCCTCGCTCAGCGAGATCGACCCGGACAACGCCGCCGACTACGAGGCCAACGGCGCCGAGTTCAGCCAGGCCGTCCAGGGCCTGATCGACAGCGAGGCCGAGCAGCAGCCGAGCACCTCCGGCGCCGGTGTCGCGATCACCGAGCCGGTGCCCGGCTACCTGCTGGACGCCCTGGGTGCGGAGAACCGCACGCCCGAGGAGTTCTCCGAGGCGATCGAGGAGGGTGGCGACGTCGCCCCGGCCGTGCTCCAGGAGACCCTCGACCTCTTCACCGGCGGTCAGGTCAGGGCTCTGGTCTACAACGAGCAGACCACCGGCCCGGAGACCGAGCAGGTGCTCACCGCCGCCGAGTCCGCCGGCGTGGCGGTCGTCCCGGTCACCGAGACCCTGCCCGAGGGCGAGGACTACGTTTCCTGGATGCAGAGCAACATCGACGCCGTCGCCGCCGCGCTGTCGGCCTGACCTCCCGATGAGCACCACCGCCGGCGCACGTCCGGACGCCGGCACCGCACCGCCGCTCTCCACCCGGGGAGCGGCGGTGTCGTTCGGTGCCCGCACGCTGTGGAGCGGCCTGGACCTGGACCTGGTGCCGGGGGAGTTCCTCGCCGTCCTCGGCCCGAACGGCGCCGGCAAGTCGACGTTCCTGCGGGCCGTCCTCGGGGAGCAGCCGCTGTCCGCCGGCACGATGTCGGTGGCCGGCCGGTCGCCGGGCCGGGGCAACCGGGCCATCGGCTACGTGCCGCAGCAGAAGACCCTCAACGCCGCCACGCCGCTGCGCGCCCGCGACCTGGTCGCCCTGGGCATCGACGGCGACCGGTACTGGCTCCGGCCCCGCAGCCGCGCCGACCGTGCCCGCGTCGACGAGGCGCTGTCGGCGGTGGGGGCGACCGCCTACGCCGACGCCCCGATCGGGCTGCTCTCCGGCGGTGAGCAGCAGCGCGTGCGGATCGCCCAGGCGCTGGTGGGCGACCCGTCGCTGCTGCTGTGCGACGAGCCGCTGCTGTCGCTGGACCTGCGGCACCAGCGGGCGGTCAGCTCGATGATCGACCGGCGTCGCCGCGAGCACGACACGGCGGTCGTCTTCGTGACCCACGAGATCAACCCGGTGCTCGACATGGTCGACCGGGTCCTCTACGTCGCCGGCGGACGGCACCGGCTGGGCACCCCGGCCGAGGTGCTCACCTCCGAGTCGCTCACCGACCTGTACCGGACGCCGGTCGACGTGTTCACCGTGCGCGGCCGGATCGTCGTCGTCGGCACGCCCGACCACCCCGTCGAGGCCGGCCGCGGGCACGACCACTCCCACCACCCCGACGTCACGGTGGAGCACCGATGAGCGACTTCTTCACCTTCGAGGACTACGGCCGGCTGCTCGGCCTGGTGCACAACTCGCTCATCGCCGCGGCCCTGCTGGGCGTGATCGGCGGGCTGGTCGGGGTCTTCGTGCAGATGCGGGACATGCAGTTCGCGGTGCACGGCATCGCCGAGCTGTCCTTCGCCGGTGCGGCGGCCGCGCTGCTGCTGGGCGTCAACGTGGCGCTGGGCTCGGTGCTCGGCTCGCTGCTCGCCGGTGCCCTGATCGGGGCGCTGGGCATCCGGGCCCGGGACCGCAACTCCGTCATCGGCGTCCTCATGCCCTTCGGCCTGGGGCTGGGGGTGCTCTTCCTGTCGCTGTACGAGGGCCGGGCGGCCAACAAGTTCGGGCTGCTCACCGGTCAGGTCGTCTCCGTGGCCGGCCAGCAGCTGGGGTGGCTGATCAGCCTGTCGATCGTCGTGGTGGTCGGCCTGGCCGTGATCTGGCGCCCGCTGACCTTCCTCAGCGCCGACCCCGAGGTGGCGGTGGCCCGCGGGCTGCCGGCCGGGCTGCTGTCGATCGTGTTCACCGTGCTGCTGGCGCTGGCCGTCTCCCTCGCCGTGCAGGTGGTGGGGGCGCTGCTGGTCCTCTCGCTGCTGGTGACCCCCGCGGCGGCGGCCTTCCGGGTGACCGCCTCCCCGCTGCTGGCGCCGGTGCTGAGCGTGGTCTTCGCCGTCACCTCCGCCGTCGGCGGCATCCTGGTGGCGCTGGGCACCAGCGTGCCGATCAGCCCCTTCGTCACCACGATCAGCTTCCTGATCTACCTGGTGTGCCGGGTCAGCTCGCGCCGGCGGATGCGCCGCGGGTGGGGGAGCCGGGACGACGACGAGCCCGCCGAGCAGTCCACAGTCGACAACAGTTCTCACATGGCGTTACCGTGATGCCATGACCGCAGCGCCGAGCAGGGAGCGGGTCGCCGCACCGGCCGCCGACCCGGAGACCGTCCAGGCCGCCAGTGCGCTCCTGACCGCGCTGGCCGCCCCGATGCGGCTGGCGATCATCGCCCTGCTCGACCAGCACGGCAGCCGGTGCGTGCACCAGCTGGTCGACGCCCTCGGCGCACCCCAGCCGCTGGTGTCCCAGCACCTGCGCGTGCTGCGCGGCGCGAGCCTGGTGGTCGGAGAGCGGCGGCACCGCGAGGTGCACTACGAGCTCGTCGACCCGCACGTGGCCCACATCGTCCGCGACGCCCTGGCCCACGTGTCGCACGGCGCCGCCGCGCCGGCCGGTGAGACGTGTGCCACCGCGGATGAGACGATGCCGCGATGATCCGCAACACCCGCCAGCGCTCGGCCGTGGTCGCCGTCTTCGACCAGCTCGACGGCTTCCACAGCGCCCAGGAGGTGCACGCCCGGATGCGCGCCGCCGGCGACAGCATCGGGCTGTCCACCGTCTACCGGGCCGTGCAGGCCCTCGTCGACGACGGCGAGCTGGACTCGATCCGCACCGACAACGGCGAGGCCATCTACCGCCGGTGCAGCACCACCCACCACCACCACCTGGTCTGCCGCAGCTGTGGGCGCACCGTCGAGGTCGAGGGGCCCACGGTCGAGCGCTGGGCCGACCGGGTCGCCGGCGAGCACGGCTTCGTCGACGTGAAGCACACCCTGGAGATCTTCGGCACCTGCGCCGCCTGCCACCGCGTCGCCAGCGAGGCCGAGCCGGCGGCTGCCGACAGCTGAGCCGCCCGGGCGCCGCTGCCCGGGACGGCGGTGCTCAGCGCTCCGGACGGTCGGCCCGGTGGCGGACCACCGCCGCACCCACGGCCTGTCCGCCCACGACCAGCGCCGCCGTGGCCGCCGCCGCACCGAGCAGCTCCCCGGGGGCCGGCACCCGGGTCCCGCTGCGGCGCAGCGTCCAGCCGGCCCACGCCGACCACGGGGCGACGACCAGCGGGACCGTGAGCACCCCGGGGGTGTAGGCGCGCAGGGCAGCCGAGCCGAGCAGGTGGGTCACCCCGTGCGCGGCGAAGGCGGCCAGCGCGGCCGGCAGCAGACCGAGGTCGCCGTCCCGGTGCCGCCAGCCCGACCGGGTCACCACCGCCACCCCCGCGCCGACCAGGCCGACGGCGACCGCCATCTGCCCGGTCGTCACCGCCGTCGCGTCGGCGACCCGGTCCGGGACGCCGGGGAACCGCTGCCGGACGAGGGCCGGTGCCCGCCGCCCCCAGGCGCCGGCGGCGAGCACCTCCTCCAGGTCGTGCAGCGCGAAGGCCAGCGGGAAGGTGAGCACCACCGCCGCCCGCAGCCGTCGTCCCTGGTCGCGCACGTGCGTCAGCCCCTCGGTCGCCCGGACCGCTCGGCCAGTCCCAGCCGGGAGTGCCGGTACCCGTAGGCGACGTACACGACCAGGCCGAGCGCCAGCCAGGCCAGGAACCGCAGCCAGGTCTCCAGGCTCAGGTTGGCCATGAGGTACAGGCAGGCCAGCACCGACAGCACCGGGAGGACGGGGGAGAAGGGCACCCGGAACGGCCGGGGCAGGTCGGGTCGGGTCCGGCGCAGCACCGGGACGGCGGCGGACACCAGGACGAACGCGAACAGCGTGCCGATGCTGACCAGGTTGGCCAGTTCGGCCAGGGGGAAGAGCAGGACCATCACCAGCACCAGCCCGGCGAACAGCAGCGTCATCCGCACCGGGGTGCCGGTGCGCGGGCTCAGCTTCGCCACGACCGGGGGCAGGAGGCCGTCGCGGCCCATGGCGAAGCCGATCCGGCTGACCGTGATCAGGTCGACCAGGATGACCGAGGTGAGCCCGGCGACCGCGGCGATCGAGATCAGCGCCGAGGCCCAGCCCAGGCCCACCTGGTCGAAGGCGTCGGCGATCGGGGCGCCGGCGTCGATGTCGGTGTAGGTGACCATCCCCACCACGACGAAGGCGACGCCGATGTAGAGCGCGGTCGCCAGGCCCAACGTGCCGAGCAGGCCCAGCGGGACGTCCCGGGAGGGCTTCTTCGTCTCCTCCGACAGGTTCGCCACCGCCTCGAAGCCGGTGTAGGCGAAGAAGACGACCGCCGCGGCGGTCAGCACCCCGCCGACGCCGAAGGTCGCCGGCTCCAGCCCGGCCAGCCACTGGAGCAGTGGCTGCTCCAGCCCCTGCCCGCCCTCGGAAGGTCGGCCCGCCGGCACGAACGGTGTCAGGTTCGCGCCCTGGACGAACCAGACGCCGGCCACGATGACGAACACGCAGACCGCGACCTTGACCACGACGAGCACGGTGGTGACCCGGGCCGACTCCTGGACCCCCAGCACCGCCACCGCCGTGAGCGCGAGCACGACGGCGAGGGCGCCGACGTCCACCGCGGCCCCCTCGCCGAACAGCGAGGGCGGCAGGTCCAGCAGGTTGCCCAGGTACGCCGACCAGCCGCGGGCCACGACGGCGGCGCCGAGCGCGAACTCGAGGAACAGGTCCCAGCCGATGACCCAGGCCAGCAGCTCACCGGCGGTGGCGTAGGCGTAGGTGTAGGCACTGCCGGCGGTCGGCACGCTGCTGGCCAGCTCGGAGTAGCAGAGCGCGGCGAGCAGGGCGACCACGCCGGCGAGGGCGAAGGACAGCACGACGGCCGGGCCGGCGGTGTCCCGGGCCTGGACGCCGGTCAGGGTGAAGATGCCGGTGCCGATGACCACGCCGATGCCGAACCCGACCAGGTGCCGGGCGCTGAGGGTCTTGCGCAGCCGGCCGACACCCCCGCCGGCGTCCGGCCCGGCGTCCCCGTCCCCGTCCCCGGCATCGGCGGAGATGGTCTCGATCGACTTCGTCCGGAACAGCTGCACCGGCACACGCTAGGTCGGCCCGCGCGCGGCCGCCCCTCGAGGTGGCTCAGCGCCGCCGGGGAGGACGACGGGTGCGCGAGCGGTCGACGTCCGTCGTGCCGGTGGACCAGTGCCCGGGTCGGGCCAGCCCCGTGGGCAGGCGGGTGCCCGCGTCGCCGATGGCGGCGGTGAGCTGGGGCTGGACCACGAAGAGCGCGCCGGTCAGGTCGGCCCCGCGCAGGTCCGCGGCCCGCAGGTCGGCCCCGAGCAGGTCGGTGCGGCGGAGGTCCGCGCCGCGCAGGTCGGCCCCGATCAGGTACGCGCCGCGCAGGCTCGCCCCGTGCAGGTCCGCGCCCCGCAGCGCCGCACCCATCAGGTCCGCGCCGCGGCGGTCCCGGGCGCGGCCGGGCACCTCGGCCCGCACGGCGTCGCTGACCTGCCCGAGCAGCTCGCCGACCTCGCGGCGCCAGCCGCCGGCGTCCAGGGCGAGCAGGTCGGGTGCGGGGGCGAGGGTGTGGGCCTCGGTGCGGACGCGCGCCGCCTCCACCGCGGTGGCCAGCGGCCCGTCGGTGAGCAGCGTGCCGGCCTCGGTGAGGTGCCACAGCAGCTCGGTCAGCTGCCGCATGACCGGGAAGACGGCGAACATCGTCGCCGCGACCTCCGGGCCCTCCCGCCAGTCGCGGCCGCCCATCGTGTGCTGGGTGACCCGCTGGCCGGCGCCGAGGCAGTCGAAGACGGTGCAGCCGGGAAAGCCGATGTCGCGCAGCCGGGCGTGGACGCCGCAGCGGGAGTCGGCCTGCAGGTTCGGGCAGGGGCGGCCGGCCGGCTTGTCGAGGGCGAAGTCGGCCGAGGCGGCGAACGCCGGGGCCACGCAGCACAGCCCGACGCAGCGGCTGCAGTCGGCGGCCAGGTCCGCCCGCAGGGTGGCCAGGTCCGCCGGGTCGGCGGGGCGCGGCGCGGTCACCGCCCGACTGTAGGGGGCCCGTCCGGTCGTGCCGGTACTGCGCCCACCCGCGCGGCTGCGTGGGCGACGACGCGCGCCGGCCTCGTGGCTCGTCGTCCGGGTTCCGAGGTCAGGCCGCGCTGCAGACGCAGCCGCGGTCGGTCCCGCCGGCGGTGGTGGCCAGGCAGAACCGGGCGCCGATGCGGTCGTGGGCGCTCATCGGGTGCGCGCACGCCGGGCACCCGGGTGCCTCGGGGACGCCGGCGTGCAGCACCGGCGCGGTCTCGGCGGCGGCAGGTGCGTCGGTGGCGAACGGGGAGGCGGTCATGGCAGCGGCCTGACTCCGCCGACGGCTCGGCGGGGGAGGGCGCGGCGCCCGACGGTCGTCAGGGGCTCGCGCGGGTGACCGTGACCCGACGCTACGCCGTCGGTGCGGTCAGCCCCGGGCGGTCAGGTGGGCGCGGAGCGCGGCCACGACCATCGCGTGGTCCTCGACCTGCGGGAGCCCGGAGACCACCACGACGCCGACCGGGCCGACGTCACGCACGAGCAGCGGGAAGCCGCCGCCGTGCGCGATGTACTGCTGGGGGTCCAGGCCGAACTCCGCCTCGAACGTCGTCCCGGCCTCCCGTGAGCGCTGCCCGACGTAGAGGGAGCTGTGCCCGAACCGGTGCACCGTGGCGGCCTTGCGGGCGATCCAGGTGTCGTTGTCCGGGGTCGCGCCGGGCAGGGCGGCGTGGAAGAGCTGGTGGGAGTGCCGGGAGATCTCGATGGCCACCGGCAGCTGCTCGGCCTGCGCGCGGGCGACCAGTGCCGAGCCGAGGGCCCAGGCGTCGTCGTTGGTGAAGCCGGGGAGCTGGAGCTCGGTCTCCTGCGCGGCCAGCTCGGACAGGGTGGGGAAGTCGGTCATGGTCGGACCTCGGTCACGTCGAAGGTGCGGGTGGGGGAGACGTACTCGTCCTGGGCGGCGACCAGCAGGATCTCGCGGGAGCCGGCCTCGGCCGTCATCCGCAGCAGCCCGAACACCGAGGCCGCGGCCGCGCCCAGCGCCTGCTCGGCGGACCGGGTGGCCAGCCAGTGGGCCAGGAACAGCGCGGCGATCGCGTCGCCTGCGCCGTTGACCGCCAGGTCCAACCGCGGCGTCCGCACCCGGAAGTGCCGCCCGCCCTCCGACGCCAGCAGGTCGACGGCGTCGTCGGGGGTGTCCTCGGTGACCAGGGAGGTGGTGAGCACCACGCGCGGCCCCATCGCCTGCACGGCGGCCGCGGCCTCGGTCACCTCGGCCAGCGTGTGCGTCTCCCGCTCCGCGAGCAGGTCCAGCTCGAAGTGGTTGGGGGTGACGATGTCGGCGGCCGGGACGGCGACCTCGCGCATGAACTCGGGGATGCCGGGCCGGACGAACACGCCGCGCCCGACGTCGCCGATCACCGGGTCGCAGCACCAGACGGCGTCCGGGTTGGCGGCCCGCACCTTCGCCACGGCCCCGAGCACCGCGTGGCCGATGTCGGCCGAGCCCAGGTACCCGGACAGGACGGCGTCGCAGCCGCCGAGCACGCCGCGGTCCTCGATGCCCTGCACGACCTCCTCGACGGCCTGACCGTCGAACACCCGGCCGGTCCAGGCGCCGTAGCCGGTGTGGTTGGAGAACTGCACGGTGTGCACGGGCCAGACCTCGATGCCCAGCCGCTGCAGCGGGAACACCGCCGAGGCGTTGCCGGCGTGGCCGTAGGCCACGTGCGACTGGACGGACAGGACGTTCACCATGCCGCCGACGATGACACACCGGCCGGAGCGGGTCGCGGCCTCCCGGCGTGGGCAGGCGCCGACGGTGTGACGCAGTTCACCCGCAGCGCTCAGCGCGGACTCAGGGTGACGGACGCGCCAGCGACGCGCCGCCCGCGATCGTTTCCGGAAGCTTTCGATCACAAGTCGGTCACGGCCGGTCACGGGTCGGCGTGGGAACCAGTCCACGGCCGGGCGAACGAACGGTGTCGGGATCATTGACCCCCGGTTTCCGTGGTGTTTCACTTCTTCGCAGTGCCGAGAGACTTCCGACACTTTCCGTGACTTCCCACCCGAGCACCGCCGCCCGAGGAGAACGCCACACATGGGACATCGTCGTCTGAGCGCAGGGGCCCTCTGCCTCGCCATGGCCGGAGGGGTGGGCCTGCTGGCCGCGCCCGCCGCCTCCGCCGCCCCCGCCACCGTCTACGAGACCGGCTTCGAGTCCGGCACCGCGAGCTGGGTCGGCCGCGGTGACGCCAAGGTCGCCGTCACCACCGAGCAGGCGCGCACCGGCGCGCAGAGCCTGCTCGCCACCGGCCGCACCGCCGCCTGGCACGGCCCCGCGCTGAACGCCGCCGCGTTCATGCCCGCCGGCACCTACGAGGTCGAGGCCTGGGTCCGGCTCAAGGCCGGCACCGGGTCCGACCCGGCCGCCACCACCGACCAGATCACCGTCAGCTCGGTCCGCACGACCACCGGCGGGACGACGACCTATGACACCGTCGGCGGCTACCAGATCCCCGTCTCCGACAGCACCTGGACCAAGGTCGGCGGCCAGTACACGTTCGGCACCGCCAACAGCGGGCTCGAGCTGTACCTGGAGAGCCCCGACGTGACCCAGCAGTTCTACGTCGACGACGTGCGCATCGTCGGCGAGGCCGCCGCACCCGTCGCACCGGGCACCGCCGCGCCGCTGTCCACCGACTTCGAGTCCGGCCTGCAGGGCTGGGCCGCCCGCGGTGCCGCCCAGGTCGCCGTCACGCCGGGCGCCGGCCGCAACGGCACCGCCGGCCTGACGGTCACCAACCGGCTGCAGAACTGGCAGGGCCCGGCGATCGACGTCACGAAGAACGTCGCCATCGGCCAGGCCGTGGCCGTCTCGGTGTGGGCCAAGCTGGCCCCCGGCCAGGCGCCGGCGTCCCTGCAGCTCTCCGTGCAGCGCGACAAGGGCACGGTCACCAACTACGAGGGTGTCGGTGGCGCCGCCGCCGTCGTCACGGCCGACGCCTGGACCGAGCTGAAGGGCACCTACGTCCTCGGTGCGCCGATCGACAAGGCGCAGCTGTACGTCGAGGGCACCGCGAACGCCTCCTTCGCCATCGACGACCTCCGGATGACGCCCGTCGTCGAGGAGCCCATCCAGGACGTCCCGGCGCTGAAGGACGTGCTCGGCGCCCAGGGCTTCGAGCACGTGAGCACCGCGATCGACTCCCGTGAGACCGTCGGGCGCCCGGCGAAGCTGCTGACCAAGCACTTCAACACCTTCACCCCGGAGAACGACGGCAAGCCGGCCGAGATCCAGCCGACCGAGGGGGTCTTCACCTTCGGTGACCTGGACGCGCTGCTGGACTTCGCCGACGCCAACGACGTGCAGGTCTACGGCCACGTGCTGGCCTGGCACTCGCAGACCCCGGACTGGTTCTTCAAGGACGGCAGCCGGGACCTGACCAACAGCGCCGCCGACCAGGCGCTGCTGCGGTCCCGGATGGAGGCCCACATCAAGGCCATCGCCGACCACGTCAACGCCCGGTACCCGGACGGCGACAGCCCGATCTGGGCGTGGGACGTCGTCAACGAGGTCATCGACGACGCCGACAACGCCAACGTGCACGACATGCGCAACAGCCGCTGGTTCCAGGTGCTCGGCGAGACGTTCGTCGACGACGCGTTCGGGTTCGCGAACGAGTACTTCCCGGACGCGAAGCTCTTCATCAACGACTACAACACCGAGATGCCGACCAAGCGGGTCGACTACCTCGAGCTGATCGCCGCGCTGAAGCAGCGCGGGGTGCCGATCGACGGCGTGGGCCACCAGGCGCACGTCGACTTCAGTCGGCCGATCGAGTGGCTGGACGCGTCCATGGACGCCGTCGAGGCGCTCGACCCGACGCTGCTGCAGGCGATCACCGAGCTCGACGTGAGCACCTCGGCGGAGAACAACGGCGCCGACGTCAGTGCCGGGACCGTGCCCCAGCACCGTCCGGGGATGGCCGACCAGACCGAGGCCGAGCTGGAGAACGGGTACTACTACCGCGACCTGTTCGCCATGCTGCGGACGCACGAGGAGTCGGTCGAGTCGGTCACCTTCTGGGGGATCAGCAACGCCCGCAGCTGGCTGCGGACGTGGCCTGCGGCCCGCCCGTGGGAGGCGCCGCTGCCCTTCGGTGACCAGCTGGAGGCCAAGCCCGCCTACTGGGGCATCGTCGACCCGACGAAGCTCGCCCCGCGCCCGAGTGACCAGCTCGCGCCCCGCATCGCCGGGCACGACACCGTGCGGGCCACCTCCACCGGCGTCGACGGTGCCAGGGTGACCTACACGCTGCCCGAGGCCGGCGACACCCGCGACGGGGCGATCACCCCGGTCTGCACCCCGCCGTCGGGCTCGCTGTTCCCGATCGGCACGACGAAGGTCACCTGCACCGCCACCGACGAGGCCGGCAACAAGGCCAACCCGGTGACCTTCGACGTGGTCGTCACCCCGCCGCCCACGACGACGGCCCTGTACTCCCAGATCAACAACGGGTCGGTCGTCCGGGCGAACGTCAAGCAGAACGTGCAGGTGGTCGTGCAGTTCGGCAACAAGGGCACGGGGAAGCTCGTGGGCAGCACGTTCGCCTACAGCTGCACCCAGACGTCCGGTCCGGCGATGACGCTCGAGCTGGCCCCCGGGTCCGCCCAGCAGGTCACCAACCGCGACTACCCGGCCGGGCAGAACGCCAACTTCCAGCTGCGCGGCACGCCCACGCAGGTCGGGACGGCGACCTTCGACTGCACGCTGACGATGACCGACGCCTTCGGGGCGGAGGTGACCAGCACGAACACGGTCACCATCGACGTCCGGAAGTGACCGCTCGTCCGGGGCGCTGACCGCGCCCCGGACGGCACCCCGACAGGCCGAGGCCCTCGCTCACACCGGTGAGCGGGGGCCTCGTGCCGTCCCGGACTACGGCCGGGTCCCCGTGCGTTGGCAGCCGCTGGACGACGCCCGGGCCGTCCACCACGTCCAGGAGCAGCGATGAGCCACACCGAGGTCCCCCCGTCCGCCGATGCCGCCTTCGCCGAGGAGTGGCGCAGCTGGCACGCCGGTCACGAAGCCGTCCGCGCGGATGAGCACGGCTTCCTCTCCATCACCGGCATGTACTGGCTGACGGGGGAGCCGCAGCGGATCACCGGCATCCCCGGGGAGTGGTGGAGCGGGCCGGCCGGCCCCGTCGTCCGGCTCGCCGCGGGCGAGCAGCTCACCGTGGACGGGGTCGTGCTCAGCGGCGTCCACGAGTTCGGGGTGGTCCCGGAAGGCGAGGGCGTCGAGGCCCTGACCGGCGACATCGTCGTCGAGGTCGCCCGGCGCGGCGGGTCGGACGTCGTCCGGCCGCGCGACCCGGCCGCCCCCGTGCGGGCGGCCTACGCCGGGACGCCGGCCTACGCGCCGGACCCGCGGTGGCGGTTGACCGGCCGGTTCGTGCCCTTCGACCGGCCCCGGCCGACCACCGTGGGCTCGGTCGTGGAGGGGCTCGAGCTCGTGCACGAGGCGCGGGGCCGGATCGAGTTCACCGTCGACGGGCAGCCGCTGGCGCTCACCGCGTTCGACGACGGGTCCCCGGACCGCCTCCTGGTGCTGTTCACCGACGCGACGTCCGGGGTCACCACGTACGCGGCCAACCGCCAGCTGAAGGTGACCGGGCCCGCTGCGGACGGGACCGTGACCGTCGACTTCAACCGGGCCACCAACCTGCCGTGCGCCTACACCGCCTTCGCCACCTGCCCGCTCCCACCGCCGGAGAACCGGCTGCCGGTCGCGGTCGAGGCAGGGGAGCAGAAGCCGGCCGCCTGACGGTGCCGCCGGCCCCGCCGCCTGGGTCAGCCGCGGGGCTGGACCTCGCCCATCGGGCCCCAGCCGGCCAGGTCGGGGGAGTCGACGTACATGATCGACGGCGTCGCCGACACCCAGTCCGGCATCTCGGCGATCGCCTTCTGGAAGTGCTCGGACGCGGTGTGCACGCCGCCGGCCTCGGCGTCCCGGAAGCCCTCGACCAGCACCCAGGTGTGCGCCTCGTCGACGCTGCGCGACCACTCGAAGAACACGTTGCCCGGTTCGGCCCGCACGGCGTCGGTGAACTCCCGCACCAGTTCCGGCCACTGCTCGTCGAACTCGGGACGGACCGGCCACTTCACGACGATGAGGATCATCCCGTCAGCCTAGGAGCCGGATCCCCGACCGTTCACCTGCGGCAGCCATCCTGGTCTGGTGCGCCCAGCCCCCGACCCGTCCGCCGGGACCACGCCCGTGGTGCCCTTCGGCACCGCGGTGCGCGCCTGGTTCCTCATCTCGCTGCAGACCTTCGGCGGGCCGGCCGGGCAGATCGCGGTCATGCAGCGGACGCTGGTGGAGGAGAAGCGCTGGATCGGGCAGCGCCGCTTCCTGCACGCGATGAACTACTCGATGCTGCTGCCCGGGCCCGAGGCGCAGCAGCTGGCCACCTACGTCGGCTGGCTGATGCACGGCACCCGCGGCGGGCTGGTCGCCGGCGGGCTGTTCGTGCTGCCCGGCGTGGTCGCGCTGCTGGTGCTGTCGGCGGTCTACGTGGCCTGGGGCGAGACCACCGCGGTCACCGCCGTCTTCGCCGGGCTCGCGCCGGCGGTGGTCGCGATCGTGGTGCAGGCGGTGACCCGGGTCGGGAAGCGGGCGCTGACCAGCCGGGTGCTGCTGGGCATCGCGGTCGCCGCCTTCGTCGCGCTCGCGCTGTTCGGCGTCCCGTTCCCGGTGGTGGTCGCGCTGGCCGGGGTCGCCGGCTGGGCGCTGCACCGGTGGCGCCCCGCGGCCGTGCCGGAGAAGGCGAAGGACGTCGACGACGGGCCGGCGCCGCTGATCTCCGACGACGAACTGCACACCGAGGCCCCCTCGGCCCGCCGCACGCTGCGGGTGCTGGTCGTGGGCCTGGTCGCCTGGGGCGTGCCGCTCGCCGCGGTGGCGCTGCTGACCGGCGCGGCCAGCGTCTTCACCGAGCAGGGGCTGTTCTTCTCCGGCGCCGCGGTGGTCACCTTCGGCGGGGCCTACGCGGTGCTGGCCTACGTCGCCCAGCAGGCGGTCGGCGTCTACGGCTGGCTCGCGCCGGGGGAGATGGTGCGCGGCCTCGCGCTGGCCGAGACCACGCCCGGGCCGCTGATCATGGTGGTGCAGTTCGTGGCTTTCCTGGGCGCCTACCGCGACCCCGGCAGCCTCGACCCGTGGGCGGCGGCGGTGCTCGCCTCGCTGCTGGTCACGTGGGTGACCTTCGTGCCCAGCTTCCTGTTCGTGCTGCTGGGCGCGCCCTACATGGAGCGGCTGCGCGGCAACCGGTCGCTGTCGGCGGCGCTGACCGGCATCACCGCCGCCGTGGTCGGGGTGATCGCCAACCTGGGGCTGTACTTCGCGGTACACACGCTGTTCACCGGCGTGGTCGCGGTCGACCGGTGGGGGCTGAGCCTCGAGCTGCCCGACCTCGGCACGCCGCGCTGGGTGGCCCTGGCGATCGCGTGCGTCGCGGCGGTGCTGCTGTTCCGGCTGCGCTGGTCGGTGCTGCGCACGCTGGGCGTCTGCGCCGTCCTCGGGCTGGCCGCCGGGCTCGCCGGCCTGCCCGTCTGAGGGCCGGCGGTCCGCTCAGCCGACGGGCCGCTCGAAGGTCACCAGGATGCCGTCGACGCCGCCCGGCCCCACGCGGCCCTTGACCTCGACGGAGGTGATCGCCTTGAGCTGCCAGCCGTCGCGGGCCCGCTGGTTGAGCACCTTCGCCAGCTTGTCGCCGGACATCTTGCCGCCGATCATGCCCTCGCGGACCTCGTCGACCACGTACTCGTAGCGCGCTGCCATCGCCGTGCCCCTCTCGCCGGTGTCCTGGTCCCGACAGCCTGTCGTGACCGGCACCCGGTGTCGACACCTCACCGCTTGGGCAGCAGGCCCTCCTCGTGGTCCAGCTCGCGCTCCAGGATGCGCAGGCCCTCGTCGGGCAGCCGGGCGCCGTCCCGCCAGCGCAGCAGCTCCTCGCGCTCGGCGGCGATGACGGCGCGCCGCAGCCGCAGCGCGGCCTCGTAGCCCGGGGACAGCGGGATCTCCCCGCCCTCGGCGGAGTTCAGCAGGTCCAGCCGCTTGCGGTAGCGGTCCAGCCGGGTGGTGAGCTGGCCGCGCATCGCCTCGATCGCCCGGTCGTCGACCGCGTCGTGCTCCTCCGACTGCAGCGTGTCCAGCCGGGCGAGCCCCGCCTCCACCGCCGCGATCCGGGCCTCGTTGCGCAGCCGGGCCTCGTCGGCCTGGTCGGCGCGGCAGCCCAGCGCCCGCACGAGCGGGGCGAAGGTGATGCCCTGGCCGACCAGGGTCACCAGCACCGCCAGGAACGCGCAGAACAGCAGCAGGTCCCGGTCGGGGAACGGCGCCCCGGAGTCGGTGACCAGCGGCAGGGTGAAGATCGCGGCCAGGCTGATGACGCCGCGGGTGCCCGCCCAGCTCAGGACGACGATCTCCCGGCCCGACAGCCGCCCGGCGAACTTGGCGCTGCTCTCGGTGTCCCCGCCCAGGCGGATGTGCATCGAGGCGGGCAGCGACTCCGTCAGCAGCAGCCACAGCGGCCGGATCAGCAGCACGGACCCGACGGTGATCGACGCGGCGATCACCACGGTGGAAGTGTCGTACTGGCCCAGCCCGCGGATGACCTCGGGCAGCTGCTGGCCGATGAGCAGGAACACGATGCCCTCGAGCAGGAAGTCGACCAGCCGCCACACCGCGTCGGTCTGCAGCCGGCTCGCCCCCGACGTCCAGTACGGCGCGTTGTGCCCGATGACCAGCCCGGCGACGACGACGGCCAGCACTCCGGAGACGTGCACCGCCTCGCCCAGCAGGTAGGCCACGAACGGGGTGGCCAGCGAGATCGCGTTGGAGGTCAGCGGGTCGCGGCGCAGTCGGCGCAGCGGCCGGACGCCGTAGGCCACCACCAGCCCGGCGGCGACGCCACCGGCCGCGGCGATGGTGAACTCACCGACCGCCGCCGGGGTGGAGAAGCCGTCGCCCTGGGCGGCGGTGACCGCGACGGTGAGGATGGTCAGCGCGGTGGCGTCGTTGAGCAGACCCTCGCCCTGGATGAGGGTGATCAGCCGCGGCGGGAGGCCCACCTTGCGGCCCACCGACAGCGCGGCGACCGGGTCCGGCGGGGCGACCGCGGCGCCCAGTGCAATGCCGGCGGCCAGCGTCGCCCCGGTGACGAACAGCGCGAACCCGGCGCCGATGACCAGCGCGGTCACCAGCACCAGCAGCACCGACAGGCTGACCACCGTGCGCAGGTTCCGGCGGATCGCGGTCAGCGAGGAGTCCAGCGCCGCGCTGTAGAGCAGCGGCGGCAGCACGAGGGTGAGCACCAGGTGCGGGTCCAGCGCCACGTTCGGGCCGGGCAGCAGCGCGTACGCGATCCCGACGAGGGTCAGCAGGGCGGCGGCCGGCAGCCCGGTCCGGTCGGCGATCGCCCGGACGGCGACGATCACCGCCACCGCACCCAGCACCAGCAGCAACATGGTCTCGGCGCTCACCGCAGCAGTCTCCCGGACGGCGGGTCGCGGACCGGGGAGCGGTCTGGCCCCCGTGCAGGGTCCCGGCTCGCGCGGAGCGTGGGGCGGGGGGCAAGGGCGTCCTTCAGCGGGCGCGGGCGGCCTCCAGCTCGGCCAGCGTGGGCGGGTTGGCCCCGGCCTTGGTGCAGGCGAGCGCGGCCACCAGCGCGGCGTCGTCCAGCAGCGCGGCGAGGTCGGCCTCGGGGAGCTCGCGCAGCGCGGCGGAGGTGAGCACCCCGGTGCGGGCCAGGCCGGCGAAGAGCCCGGCGGCCAGGCTGTCCCCGGCGCCCACGGTGTCGACCACGTCCACCACCGGCGGGCGGCGGCGCAGCAGGGTGCCGTCGGGCCGGGCCGCGCGCAGCGGCTCCCCGCCGTCGGTCACGACCACCAGTGAGGGCCCTTCGGCGGCCCAGGCGAGGGCGGTGGCGTCCAGGTCGGCGCCGGGGTCGAGCCACTGCAGGTCCTCGGCGCTGACCTTGACCACGTCGGCGGTGCGCCGCAGCAGCTCGACCTGGGCCCGTACGGCGTCGGCGTCGGCGATCAGCCCGGGGCGGACGTTGGGGTCGAAGCTCACCAGCGCCGTCCCGTCG
Source organism: Modestobacter sp. VKM Ac-2986 (assembly GCF_026967795.1). GTDB lineage: Bacteria > Actinomycetota > Actinomycetes > Mycobacteriales > Geodermatophilaceae > Modestobacter. Next base: position 465,362 of record NZ_JAPVBH010000003.1, on the reverse strand, counting down.
GCGCGGACCCGGGCGACCAGGTCGGCGATGGCGGCCGAGCCCGGCGGCGTCCAGCTGGAGATCGACCCGACGTGCACGATCCGGGTGTCGGCCGGCCAGGCCCGCGCCAGCTCCTCGGCGGTCCACTGCCAGTCGGCGGCGCCGACGGTGTGGAACGAGTAGCCGGCCGAGCCGTCCGCGGCCAGCTCCACCACGGCCAGGCTCACCGGCTCGGCTGCGTCCAGCATCGCGTCGGTGCCGACCCCGTTGGCCGCGGCGTGCCCGCGCAGCAGCGCGCCGAACGGGCCGGGACCGACCCGGGCCATCAGGTGGCTGACCGCGCCCAGCCGCGCCGCGGCGACGGCCACGTTGAGCGCGTTGCCGCCGGGGAAGGCGGTGTACTGCGGGGCCTGCCCTGGCCGGGTCTCCCCGGCGGGGATCAGGTCGATCACGAGCTCGCCGCAGACGGTGATCACTGGCACACGGTAGCGCCGCCGGGGCGGGTCGCGACCCGGACGCCGACAGTGCGCTCACCGGGCCTCTCCCGGCCGCCGGACCCCGCTGACCGCACAGTCGGTCCCGGCTCCATCGTCCCGGGGGTCGATGGAGTCCCAGCGCCACGGTTTCCGCAGCGCTGGGACTCCATCGACGTCAGTCGTTCGGGTAGACGACGCCGAGCTGGGCGCGGACGCCGTCGAGGAAGCGCATCAGGGCCAGCGAGTCCTCGACCGGCATGACCGGGCTCTCGGTCAGCCCCTGCTGGAGGCAGCGGGTGACCTCGCGCAGCTCGTGCACGTAGCCGGACCCGATCCGCTCGAACTCCTCCACCCGCACCGGGGCGTCGCCGACCTGCACCTCGAGCCGCTCGGGCCGGTAGACCGAGTCCGCGCCCTCGGCGCGCAGCCAGCCCTCGGTGCCACAGACCAGCGCGGTGTGCGGGGAGCGGGCCAGCAGGGAGGTGGTCAGCTGCGCCTGCGCGCCGGAGTCGTAGGTCAGCGACAGGGCGTTCTGCGCGTCGACGCCCTCGGAGTTCAGCGTGCCGACGGCGGTCACCGCGTCCGGCAGGCCGATCGTGCCCCAGGCCCACAGCAGCGGGTAGACGGCGAGGTCGAGCAGGGCACCGCCGCCGTCGGCGCGGGCCCAGATGCGCGCGCCCGGGTCGGCCGGGGCGGGGAAGGACACCTCGGCGTTGACCCAGTGCACCTGGCCCAGCTCGCCAGAGGCGGCGATCTGCAGCGCCCGCTGGTAGGCCGGCTGGAACCGGGTCCAGACCGCCTCCATCAGGAAGACGCCGCGCAGCTGCGCCAGCTCGGCCAGCTCGGTGGCCTCGCGGGCGTTGATGGTGATGGGCTTCTCCACCAGCACCGACTTGCCGGCGGTCAGCGCCGCGCGCACCACGGCGGCGTGCTGGGCGTGCGGCGTGGCGACGTAGACGACCTCGACGGCTGGGTCGGCGAGCAGCGCGTCCAGGCCGGAGCGGGTGTCGTCGTCGCCGTAGGAGGCGGCGAAGCCGAACCGCTCGGCGAAGGCGGCGGCCTTGTCGGCGTGCCGGGAGCTCACCGCGGCCAGCGTCGCGTCGGGCAGCAGGGCGATGTCGGCGGTGACCACGGCGGCGATGGAGCCGGTGGACACGACGCCCCAGCCCACAGGGCGGCCGGTCGCGGCCAGCGGGTCGGCGTCGAGCAGCTCCGGACGGGCGATGTACGGGGAGGTCATGACCTCACGCTAGGGGCACGCCGGCGTCCTCTAGCGTGCGGGCATGAGCGACCGTGCGGGCACCAGCGACGACGCCGTCCAGCCGTGGGGCGCCGGGACGTGGACGGCGGCCCCGGCCGAGGTACGCGAGGACGGCGGCGACCTGCTCGTCACCGCCGTCGAGGGCAGCGACGCCTGGCGGCACACCAGCTACGGGTTCGTGCACGACTCCGCGCACGCGCTGCTGGCCCCGCTGGCCGACCCCGGCGCGGTCGAGGTGACCTTCGACCTCGACTACGACCAGCAGTTCGACCAGGCCGGTCTGGTGTTGCGGGCCGATGCCGAGACCTGGGTCAAGGCCGGCGTGGAGTTCGCCGACGGTGCGCCCAGCGTGGGTGCGGTGGTGACCCTGGGCCGCTCGGACTGGTCGGTCGCGCCGGTGCCCTCCTGGGCCGGCCGCCGGGTCACCGTGCGCGCCAGCCGCTCCGGGGACGCGGTGACGGTCCGCGCCCGGGTCGACGACGAGCCGTTCCAGCTCGTGCGGGTCGCCCCCTTCCCGGCCGGGACGCCGCTGCAGGCCGGCCCGTACTGCTGCGCGCCCACCCGCGCCGGGCTCGTCGTCCGCTTCCGGCACTGGGCCACCGGACCGGCCGACGCCGCGCTGCACTGACCTGTCCACGAGCCGCCGGGAGCTGGCAGCATCCCGGCCCATGTCCGATGCACCCAAGGGCCCGGCCAGCTACTTCCCGGCGATCGAGGCGAGGTACGGGCGGCCCGTCGCCGAGTGGCAGGACCTGATCCGCGCCTCGCCGCTGACGAAGCACATGGAGCTGGTGACCTGGCTCAAGACAGAACACGGGCTGGGGCACGGGCACGCCAACGCCCTGGTGGCGGCCACCCTCGCCGAGGGCTGACCACCACGACACAGGTCCCCCGGGACGGCAGGATGACCGGGTGACCCCCACGCCGTACCTGTCCTCCCGGCTGCAGGGCTTCGGGACGACGGTCTTCGCCGAGATGAGCGCGCTCGCGGTGGCCACCGGCTCGATCAACCTGGGCCAGGGGTTCCCCGACTCACCCGGCCCGGCCGCGGTGCTCGACGTCGCCCGGGCCGCCATCGGCACCGCCCACGACCAGTACCCGCCCGGCCCCGGCCTGCCCGAGCTGCGGACGGCGATCGCTGCGCACCAGCTGCGCTTCCGCGGGCTGGCGTACGACCCGGACGGCGAGGTGCTGGTCACCGCCGGCGCCACCGAGGCGCTCACCGCGGCACTGCTGGCGCTGCTCGAGCCCGGCGACGAGGTCGTGCTGTTCGAGCCGATGTACGACAGCTACGCCGCCGCGGTCGCCATGGCCGGCGGTGTGCTGCGCCCGGTGCCGCTGCACCCGCCGGCGGTCGCGGTCGGCGAGGTGGGCACCGGGGCGTGGACCTTCGAGGAGGCGGAGCTGCGCGCCGCGGTCACCCCGCGCACCCGGATGTTGCTGCTCAACACCCCGCACAACCCCACCGGCAAGGTGTTCACCGCCGCCGAGCTGGCGGTGCTGGCCGAGGTCGCCAGCGCCGCGGACCTGCTGGTGCTCACCGACGAGGTCTACGAGCACCTGGTGTTCGACGGCGCCGCGCACACCTCGATCGCGACGCTGCCCGGGATGGCCGACCGCACGCTCGTGGTCAGCAGCGGCGGGAAGACCTTCTCCACCACCGGCTGGAAGATCGGCTGGGTCTGCGGGCCGGCGCCGCTGGTGGCCGCGGTGCGCACCGCCAAGCAGTACCTGACCTTCGTCAACGGCGGGCCGTTCCAGCCGGCGGTCGCCGCCGGGCTGCGGCTGCCCGACGCCTTCTTCGCCGGCGTCGCCGCCGACCTGCAGCGCCGCCGCGACCTGCTCACCGCCGGGCTGGCCGCCGCGGGCCTGCCGGTGGTCAGCCCGCAGGCGACGTACTTCGCCACCGTCGACGTCCGGCCGCGGCAGCCCGACGGGGACGGCGTGGCGTTCTGCCGCGCGCTGCCCGCCCGCGCCGGGGTGGTCGCCGTCCCGTCCGTGGTCTTCTACGGTGCGGCGGACGCGCACCTGGGCCGGCACCTGGTGCGCTTCGCCTTCTGCAAGCGCGACGAGGTGCTCGGGGAAGCCGCCCGGCGACTGGGGGAGATGCAGTGAGGATCGCCGCTGTCCAGCACGACATCGTCTGGGAGGACCGGGACGCGAACTTCGCCCGGCTCGCCCCGCAGGTCGCCAGGGCGGTGGGCGCCGGTGCGGATCTGGTGCTGCTCACCGAGACCTTCTCCACCGGGTTCTCCATGACGCCGGGCATCGGCGAGCCCGAGGGCGGACCGTCCGCGCAGTTCCTCGCCGCGCAGGCCGCCGAGCACGGCGTGTGGGTGGCCGGCACCTGCCCGGAGATCGGGGACGGCGAGGAGCTGCCGCACAACACCTTCGTGCTCGCCGGCCCCGACGGCAGCACCCACCGCTACCGCAAGCTGCACCCCTTCGCCGCCGAGCGCACCCGCTTCCGGTCCGGCACCGGGCCGGTGACCGTCGAGGTCGGCGGCCTGCGGATCACCCCGTTCATCTGCTACGACCTGCGCTTCGCCGACGTCTTCTGGGCGGCCGGCCCGACGACCGACGTCTTCCTCGTGCCGGCGAACTGGCCGCGCGCCCGGAGGGAGCACTGGACGACGCTGCTGTCGGCCCGGGCGATCGAGAACCAGGCCTACGTGGTCGGCTGCAACCGGGTCGGGGACGCCGCCGACGGCACCCACCACGCCGGCGACAGCCGGGTCGTGAGCCCCACCGGCGAGCTGCTGGCCACCGCCTCGGGGGTGGAGACGATCGTGCTCGCCGACGTCGACGCCGCCGAGGTGGCCGCCACCCGGGACCGCTACCCCTTCTTGCAGGATCGAAGGGGCCTCGCCGACCGCCGCGGCTGACCTCACCCACCGGCGGCTGGCCGCGGGGCGGCACACTGGGGGACATTGGTACCGGTAGGTACCAGCTGAGTCGAGATGTGCAGGAGTCGCAGGATGCCCCAGGGCACGGTCAAGTGGTTCAACGCGGAGAAGGGGTTCGGTTTCATCGAGCCCGACGACGGCGGGCAGGACGTGTTCGCGCACTTCTCCGCGATCGCCGACGACGGCGGCTTCCGCAGTCTGGACGAGGGGCAGCGGGTCGAGTTCGAGGCCAGCCCGGGCGACCGCGGTCTGCAGGCGGACACCATCCGCCCGCTGGGCGGCGGCGCCGGTCGCGCGCCGGCCCGGGCCGAGCGCGGTCACCGTGACGACTACCGCGAGGTGCGCGCCCCCCGTGGCGGCGGCAGCGGTGGCGGTGGGTCCGAGGGCACGGTGCGGTTCTTCAACGCCGAGAAGGGCTTCGGGTTCATCGAGCCCGACGAGGGCGGCGACGACGTGTTCGTGCACTTCTCCGCGATCGTCGACCACGGTGGCTACCGCAGCCTGGAGGAGGGCCAGCGGGTCTCCTACACCGCCAGCCCGGGCCAGAAGGGCCTGCAGGCGGACTCGGTCGAGGCGCTGGGCGGCGGCCGGGCCCCGGCACGTGACGACAGGGCCCGCAACGACCGGCGTGACGACCGGGCTCCCCGCGCACCGCGCGGTGGCGGCGGCTCGCAGGGCACGGTGCGGTTCTTCAACGCCGAGAAGGGCTTCGGGTTCATCGAGCCCGACGAGGGCGGCGACGACGTGTTCGTGCACTTCTCCGCGATCGCCGACGACGGCGGCTACCGCAGCCTGGACGAGGGCCAGCGGGTCGAGTACTCCGCCAGCCCCGGCCAGCGCGGCATGCAGGCCGACCACGTCGCGCCCGTCGACGGCGGCGGCCGGCCCCCGGCCCGCAACGACCGTCGGGACGAGCGCCCGCGCCGGGACGAGCGGCCCCGCCGCGACGACCGGGCACCGCGCGCACCGCGCGCCGGTGGCGGCGGCGGCACCGGTGGCCAGGGCACCGTGCGCTTCTTCAACGCCGACAAGGGCTTCGGCTTCATCGAGCCCGACGACGGCGGCGACGACGTGTTCGTGCACTTCTCCGCGATCGCCGACCGGGGCGGCTACCGCAGCCTCGACGAGGGCCAGCGGGTCGAGTACACCGCCAGCCAGGGCGACCGCGGCGTGCAGGCCGACTCGGTCGACCCGCTCTGACCCACCGCCCGCCGGCCGTCCGACACCCGGACGGCCGGCGGGCCGGCGTCGGCCGCACAGCCAGGACGAGGGAGCAGATGGACGCCGCTGGACGACCCCGCCGCGGGACCGGCCGGTGACGGGCACGCCCGCGCCGCACTGGACCCGCAGCTACGCCCCCGGCGTGCCGGCCGAGGTCGCGGTGCCGGCGGACGCCGTGCCCGACCTGCTGGCCGCCGCCGTCGCGCGGTTCCCGGACCGGCCGGCGTTGGACTTCCTCGGCGCCACCACGAGCTACGCCGAGCTCGGCACGGCCGTGGCCCGCGCCGCCGGGCTGCTGCAGGAGCTGGGCGTGCGGCCGGGTGACCGGGTGGCTCTGGTGCTGCCCAACTGCCCGCAGCACGTCGTCGCCTTCCACGCCGCGCTGCGGCTGGGGGCGGTCGTCGTGGAGCACAACCCGCTGTACACCGCCGAGGAGCTCGGCGCGCAGTTCCGCGACCACGGCGCCACGGTCGCCGTCGTCTGGGACGTCGTCGCCCCGGTTGTGCAGGGCCTGGGCGCCCCGGCGCTGCGCACCGTGCTCGCCGTCGACCTCAGCCGGGCGCTGCCGCTGACCAAGCGGCTGGCGCTGCGGCTGCCGCTGGCGCGGGCCCGGGCCACCCGGGCGGCGATGACCGCCCCGGCGCCGGGGGCGACGCCCTGGGACGCCGCGGTCGCCGGGGCCACCCCGCTGCCGGCCGCGCACCCGGGACCGGTGCACACCGACGTGGCGCTGCTGCAGTACACCGGCGGCACCACCGGCAGCCCCAAGGCCGCCGTCCTCACCCACCGCAACCTGGTCGCCAACGTCACCCAGTCCCTGGCCTGGGTGCCGGGCCTGCGGCCGGGGGCGGAGGTGTTCTACGGCGTCCTGCCGTTCTTCCACGCCTACGGGCTGATGCTGTGCCTGGTCACCGCCCTGCGGATCGGCGCGGCACTGGTCCTCTTCCCGCGCTTCGACGTCGACCAGGTGCTCACCGCCGCGAAGCGCCGACCGCCGACGTTCCTCCCCGGGGTGCCGCCGGTCTACGAGCGGCTGGCCACCGCCGCCGCTGAGCGCGGTGTCGACCTGTCCACCGTCCGGTTCGCCATCTCCGGGGCGATGCCGCTGCCGGTGGCGACCGCGGCCCGCTGGGAGGAGCTCACCGGCGGGCTGGTGGTGGAGGGCTACGGGATGACCGAGGCCTCACCGATCGCGCTGGGCAACCCGATGGGCCCCACCCGCCGGCCGGGCACCGTCGGGCTGCCCTACCCCTCGACGCAGATGCGGGTGGTCGACCCCGACGACCCCACGGTCGACCGGGCACCCGGCGAGCGCGGCGAGCTGCTGGTGCGCGGGCCGCAGGTGTTCTCCGGCTACTGGGAGCGGCCCGAGGAGACCGCCGCGGTGCTGCTGGAGGGCGGGTGGCTGCGCACCGGCGACGTCGTGGTGGCCGACGCCGACGGCTTCGTCACCGTCGTCGACCGGATCAAGGAGCTGGTGATCACCGGCGGCTTCAACGTGCACCCCTCCGAGGTGGAGGACGCGCTGAAGGCCGTCGATGGGGTCACCGACGCGGCGGTCGTGGGGCTGCCCGGGGCGTCGGGCAGCGAGGAGGTCGTCGCCGCGGTCGTGGTCTCCCGGCCGCTGGACCTGGACGCGGTGCGGGAGGCGACCCGGGCGTCGCTGGCGGCCTACAAGGTGCCGCGCCGGCTCGTCGTCGTCGAGGACCTGCCACGCTCGCAGATCGGCAAGGTGCTCCGCCGGCAGGTCCGCGAGCAGCTGCTCGCCGGGTCGGCTCAGCCGGGGACGCCGGAGCCGTAGTCGCCGAAGGGCTCGGTGGGCACCGGCGCGACGGCGGTCTCCCGCAGCTCGCGCCCGGCGGCGTCCAGGGTGCGCACGCCGACCACCCCGGCCGGCATCGGCACGACCGCCCCGCCGCCGGTGAGCGCCAGCGGGGCCAGCACCCGGTCCCGCTCGTCCAGGAGCTCGGCGGAGGCGGCGTCAGCCGGCGCGGACACCACCAGCCAGCGGCCGTCCTCCTCGGAGCTCAGGCCCGGCATCGCGACGTCGCAGGTGCGCACCACCGTGAGCGTCGCGACCTCGGTCGAGCCCGGCGGGGTCGAGGCGCCGCAGGAGAACACCGTCCCCGGACGGCCGGCCACCGTGCCCACGACGAGCGCGCCGCCCGGGCTGTGCGCCACGACGACGGCCACGCTGCCGCTGCGCCGGCTCAGCGGCAGCGGCCCGGACCACAGCAGCTCCGGCTCCAGCTCCGCGGGCTCGACGCCCAGCGGGCCGGCGAGCTGCGCGAACGCGGTGCCCACCACCACCTGGTCCGGCGGCTCCGCGGTGGGCCGCAGCGGCTCCAGCGTCGGCAGCTGCCCCGCCCGCGTCCCCGGCACATCCACCCCGCTGCGGTGCACGACCTGGCCGTCGCGGGTCACCCGCACGCTGAGCCCGGACCCGGCCTGCGTCGTCCGGGCCGGCACGACCGCGGCACCGTCGACGGCCGCCACCGGCAGGTAGTCGCGGCCCACGGTGCCCCGCGGCCCGACCATCAGCCGGTCGGAGACCGCCACGGTGTCCCCGCGGCCGGCGACCACGACCAGCGTCGCGTCGCCGGGACCGCCGAGCACGAGGGTGGCCGGCCGGCTGCGGCCCAGGGTGCGGGAGTACCGGGGCGTCAGCTCCGCTGCCGGCGCGCCCACCGGCCCGACCAGCCAGGTGCCGCGGAAGTCGCCGGCGGTCTCGCCGACCACCAGCACCGCGCGGCCGTGCGGGGTGTCCCCGGCGAACACGACCTCCCGGTCGGCGACCGGCGGCGGCTCCTGACCGCCCCAGCCCACCTGCCGGACGGCGTCGAGGAACGCGGCGTCCCCGGCGAGGGAGCCACGGGCCGGGCCCAGCAGCACCGGGATCGCCGGGTTGCCGCCCAGCGGCGCGGCCGGTGCCGGGCCGGCGGACGACGTGGACGCCGGGGCGGCCGGTGCCGGGGTCGGCTCGGCGGGACGGGTGAGCTGGAGGCCGGCGCCGCCCACGCACACCACGGTCAGCGCCGCGGCCGCCGCGACCTGCCACCGGGCGCGGTGCTGCCGGTGCCGCACGTCGGCGACGGCCGCGCCGGCGTCCAGCCGCCAGGTGCCGGGGGTGCCGGCCAGCCGGGCGAGCTCGTCGTGCAGCCGCCGGTCCGGGTCGTCGTCGCCGGGCCGGGGGCGGGCGTACAGGTCGGGGGCCAGGGCGGGCCGCAGCGCGGCGGCGCCGCGGGCGGCCTCCTGGGCCGCGGTGTCGGCCGCACGACCCAGCAGCGGGGCGAGCTGCGCCGGGGTGAGCCCGTCCAGGGCGGTCAGCACGGTCGCCGCCCGGGTGCGCGGCGGCAGGTCGCGCAGTGCCCGGGCCAGCGGTTCGGGACCGGCGGCGGAGGGCTCGGGCATCGACTCGATCACCTGCTCGCCGCCGACCGTGCGCCGGCCGCTGCCGGTGACCAGGGCCGCACGGGCGGTCGCCAGCGGGTCGCGGGTGCGCGCCCAACGCCGGCGGGTGCGGGCCAGCGCGCGCTGCACCAGCTCCTCCGCGCCGGCCCGGTCGCCGGTGAGCAGCAGGGCGGTGCGCAGCAGCTCCGGACGCCGGGCGGCGACGAACTCCTCGAACGACGTCTCCACCCCGACCTCCTCCCGATACCGCGGTCCTCGACTGCCGGGTGTTCGTCCGCCGGGCCCGGCGGGGTTCAGCGGTACGCGGCGGCCAGCCGGGCGAAGCCCTCGTCCAGCGACACCTCGGGCGTCCAGCCCAGCGCCTCGCGGGTGCGGCGCTGGTCGAACCAGTGCGCGGTGGCCAGCTGCTCGGCCAGGAACCGGGTCAGCGGCGGGGTCCGCCGTGCACCGGTGAGCGCCCAGACGCCCTCGACCACCGCGCCGGCGGCCCAGGCCACGCCGAACGGCACCCGGGCCCGTGGCTCGGGGACGCCGGCGGCCCGGCACAGCCCGGCGAGGACCTCGGCGACCGGGCGCGGTTCGCCGTTGGAGACGACCAGCGCCTCACCGTGCACCGGCCCGCACGCGTCGACCGCGGCCACCAGGGCCGCGGCGGCGTTGTCGACGTAGGTGGTGTCGATCAGCGCCGCCCCCGACCCGATCAGCGGCAGCCGCCCGGAGCGGGCCCGCTCGACGATGCGGCCGACGAGCTGGGTGTCACCGGGCCCCCAGACCAGGTGCGGGCGCACCGCCAGGACGGCCAGGGCGGGGGAGTCGGCGGCCAGCGCCTCGCGCTCGGCGAGGGCCTTGGACCGCGCGTAGTGCCCACGGGCGCCCGCCGGGTCGGCGGGCTCCGCGCCCACCCCGACCAGCGCCGACCCGCCGTGCGCCACCGAGGGGGAGGAGACGTGCACCAGCCGCTGCACGCCCGCGGCGGCGCAGGCGGCCAGCACGGTGCGGGTGCCGGTGACGTTGGCCCGCTCGTACTCCGCCCACGGCCCGGTCACGTCGACCTTCGCGGCCAGGTGCACGACGGCGTCCTGACCGGCCACCGCCCGGGCGACGACGCCGGGGTCGGCGACGTCCCCGAGCACCTGGGGGCAGTCCAGCTCCGCCGGGTGGCGCTGGAGCACGGTGACCTCGTCCCCGCGCGCCAGCAGCCGCTCCGCCGTGGCCCGGCCCAGCATGCCGCTGGCGCCGGTGACGAGCACCCTCACGACCGGCGCCGGGACCCGCCCGTGCCGGCCAGCAGCGCACCGGCCGCGCGGGCGACCGCGGTGCGGTCGACCTTGGACTCGTGCCGGATGTCGACCGGCAGTCGGCCGGTGGTCAGCACCGCCGCGACCTCGGTGCCGGCCGCGGCGCGCACGGCCGCGGCCAGGTCGGAGTCGGCCGGGGCCAGCCGGGCGGCGGCGCCGGGGAGCCGGGAGGGACGTGTCCCGGCCGGGACGACGACCACCGCGACGACCTGCGCACCGGCCGGTCCGACCCCGACGACCGCGGCCGCCGAGACGCCCGGCAGCGCCTCGACGCGCTGCTCGATCCCGACCGGGGTGACGACGCCGCCGGCGGTGGTGACCACGTGCGGCAGCCGCCCCTCGATCCAGAGCCGGCCCTCGGCGTCGAGGTGCCCGACGTCGCCGGTGCGGTGCCAGCCCGGGTTGCGCGAGGAGATCCGCTCGGTGGCCCAGAGGGCGTCGTAGCGGTCCTTGACGTGCGCGGCCCGCACGCAGACCTCGCCGGTGACCCCCGGGACCTCGGTGAGGTCGCCCTCGGACCGGCCGGTGGGCGTCAGCGCACTGACCCGCACCTCCACCCCGGCCAGCGGGAGGCCGACGCAGACGCCGTCCCCGGCGTCGGCGGCCTCGATCTCGGCGGCCGAGACGTCGGTGACCGGCAGCGCCTCGGTCATCCCGTAGGGCGTGTGCGCCTCGGCGGCCGGCAGCACCGCGCGCAGCTGCTGCAGCAGCGACAACGGCACGGGGGCGCCTGCGGACATCAGCAGCCGGACCCCGCCCAGCGCGCTGCGCTGGGCGTCGGTCAGCTCGCCGGCGGTGGCGACCACCCGGCGCAGCGCGGCCGGGGAGGCGAACACCACGGTGCCGCCGGCCGCGGCGGTGGCGTCGGCGAGCTTGGCGGCGGTGAGCGAACCGGGTGCGGTGACGTCGATGTCGGGCACCACGGAGCCGATGCCCAGCGCCGGGCCGAGGATGGCGAACGGCGCGAAGGCGGCGACCAGCCGGTCGGCCGGGGTGAGGCCGTAGGTGGACCGGACCAGGTCGAGCTGGGCGACGGCCTGGCGCTGGGTGTAGACCACGCCCTTGGCCGGGCCGGTGGCCCCGGAGGTGAACAGGACCGCGCAGTCGGCGTCCGGTGCGGCGACGGCGGGCGAGGCTGCGGTGGTGCCGCGCTGCTCGAGCTCGGCCAGGGTGGTCGTGGCACCCAGGGCGCGGGCCGCGGCGGGGGAGACGCCCCCGGCTGCGATCCGGAGCCCGGGCAGGCCCATCACCCGGGCAGCAGCGAGGCCCTGCGCGCTGCCGATGACCGCGCCGACGCCGGCGCCGCGCAGCGCCCGGCGCATGCCGCGCAGCCCCAGGCCCTTGTCGGCCACCACGATCACCGCACCGGCGCGCCAGACGGCGTAGACGGCGGCGGTCAGGTCGGCCGAGGGCTCGACCAGCATGCCCACCCGGGTGCCCGGGCCGACACCGGCCGCGACCAGGCCGGCGGCGAGGTCCTCGACCCGGCGGGACAGCCCGGCCCAGGTCACCATGCCGCCGGTGGTCCAGGCGCCGTCCCCGGTGCCGCCGGCGACCTCGACCACGGCGGGGGAGTCGTCGGTGGCGCGGTCGGTCAGCGCCGACCAGGGGTGCCGGTCGGTGGCCTCGGCGGCCGGGCGCGACGGCGCGGCGGGGCGGCCCTCGGTCAGGTCGGCGACCCACTGGGCGATCGCCTTGGCGTACTGCGGGGCGTCCTCGGTCACCAGGTGCGAGGCGCCCTCGTAGCGGTGCAGCTGCGCGTGCGGCAGCCGCCCGCGGAGGTCGGCCAGGTAGCGCTCGCCGAACACCGGGTCGCGCGGGCCCCACAGCAGCAGCGCCGGCACGTCCAGGTCGCGGATGCCCTCGGCGATCGCCTCCTGGGTGGCGCGGGAGGGGTGCCCGGGGGCGAAGGGGATGTCGGCGACGAAGTCCCCGACGGATCGGCGGCGCTCGGCGGTGGCGTACGGCGCGGCGAAGGCGTCGCGCACGGCGGCCGGCAGGGCGGGGCGGGACAGCGCGGTGGTGGCGCGCACGAACAGCGGGGTGCCGACGGTGGCGGCAGGGCGCACCCCGGGGGCGTGCGCCAGCCGGATCAGCGCCGGGCCCAGGTCGCCCGGCGGCATGGCCACGGCGGTGTTGCCGAGGACGACGCCGCGCAGCTGCTCGCGGTGCTGCAGCGCCCACCCGAGCGAGATGACCCCGCCCCAGTCGTGGCCCACGGTGATGACCGGACCGGTGACGCCCAGGGCGGCGGTCAGGTCGCCGAGGTCGGCGACGCGCTGGGCCAGCGGGCGCAGCTCGGTGAGCCGCTCGGAGAAGCCCATGCCGAGCTGGTCGGGGGCGATGACCCGCCAGCCGGGCGGGGCCGCGGCGACCAGCCGGCGCCACAGGTAGGACCAGGTGGGGTTGCCGTGGACGCACAGCAGCGTGCCGACCGGGTCGGTCACCCCGTTGTCGAGCAGGTGCCACTCGTGCTTGGTGCCCGTGGAGTCGGCCACCGTGACGCGCCGGGACCACGCGGGGTCGACGCCGGGCAGGCGTGCCAGGTCGGGCGCGGGGGAGGGTGCGGTCACCAGGCGATCTCGAGGCAGGAGGCGTTCAGGCCCGAGCCGATGCCCATCAGCAGCACCCGGTCACCGTCGACCAGGGAGTCCTGCTGGCCGGCCAGCGTGAAGGGCACCGCGGCCGGGCCGAGGTTCCCGCGGGTGGGGAAGGTCAGCGGCACCTTGGTCTCGTCGATGCCGAACTTCGCGACCATCGTCGCGGTGTGCACCTTGGAGACCTGGTGGATGACGTAGCGGTCCATGCCGCTCTTCCAGTCGAACTCGGCGGCGGCCTCGTCCCACATGTCCAGCGACAGCGCGATGCCGGCGTCCAGCAGGCCCTTGAGGTCGGTGCGCATCTCGTCGTTGTCGCCGATGCACAGCTCGTGGTGCTCGGTGCCGGCCCGGCTGACCGAGCCGACCAGCCGGTGGCCCTCGGGGTGCTGGTCGCTGCGGCCCAGCACCATCGCGGCCGCGCCGGAGCCCAGCGTCAGCGTGGCGAACTGGGCGATGACGTCGCGGGAGGTGACACCGGGGCCCTGCAGCCGCTCGATGGTGCGCTCCTGCACCTTCCGGGAGTCCTCGCCGTTGACGATCAGCGCGTGGTCGATCATGCCCGAGTCGATCATCGCCGCGGCCAGCTCCATGCCGTTGACGAAGCCCAGGCAGGCGTTGGTCACGTCGAAGTTCTGCGCCGAGCGGGGCAGGCCGAGGGCCGAGTGCACCGCGACCGCGGTGGAGGGCTCCAGGTGCTTGCGGCTCACCGAGGTGTTGACCATCAGCCCGATGGAGGCCGGGTCGACGCCGCTCTCGCTGATCGCCTTGGCGCCGGCCATGGCCGCGCCGTCGACGAAGGTGACGCCGTCGGCCCACCAGCGCCGCTCGCGGATGCCGGCCAGCCGTTCGAGCATCCCCGGGCGCAGACCCACCCGTGCGTAGGTCTCGGCCAGCTGCTCGTCGAGCGCGTCGGAGGTGACCACCTGGGAGGCGTCGGCCGTCTGCACGGTCAGGATGCTGGTGTTGCGGAAACGGTGCGTGGCGTTGCCACTCATGGGCGGGTCCAGTCGTCGAGGAGGTCCGACTCTTCCACGTGCTCTCGGCCACGTGCGGCCCCCTGTTCCGTTCGGTTCTACCCGAGGCGGTCACCGGTATGCCGTGAGCCGTTCACCCGCGGCGGGCATCACATCGGGGGAGTCGTCCTCCCGGGGGTGCGTGTCCGGACGGCGGGAGGGGAGGATGCCCAGGTGACAGCCCCCGAGGACGGCGTGCGGACCCCTGCAGGTGACCGGCGTCCGCTGCGTCGGATCGGCCTGGTGGTGCACGAGGGCAAGCCGGTGGCCGTCGCGGCGGCGCAGCGGGTGCGGGACTGGGCCGGGGCCCGCGACCTGCCCTGCACCGACATCGACGTGTGGAGCGAGTCCGACGCCCGGCGTCCCGCCCACGAGGAGGCCGCGCTGGCCGGCAACCCCGACCTGGTGGTCACCGTCGGCGGGGACGGCACGTTCCTGCGTGGTGCCCGGGTCGCGGCCGCGGCCGGTGCCCTGGTGCTGGGCGTGGACGTCGGCCGGGTCGGGTTCCTGACCGACGTCGAGGTCGACCGGCTCGAGGAGGCGCTGCAGGCGGTCGCCGACGGCGAGGTCGTCCTGGACGCCCGGATGATGCTGACCATGCGTGCCTCCCGGCCGCTGGAGATCCCCGGCGGCATGGACGCGCTGCTGCGCTACGGCCGTGGCCCGGCGCTGCCCTCCCCGGCGGTGCGGCCGGGGAGCGCGGAGGAGGTCGGCTGGGGCGTCCCGCTGGAGGTGCTGGCGCTCAACGACGTGGTGTTCGAGAAGCTCGCCCGGGACCGGCAGGCCAGCCTCGCCCTCTACGTCGACAGTCGGCTGTTCGCCTCCTACTCCGCCGACGCGCTGGTGGTCTCCACCGCCACCGGGTCGACGGCCTACAGCTTCGCCGCGGGCGGGCCGGTGCTGTCCCCGGACCTGGAGGCGCTGGTGTTCACGCCGGTGGCACCGCACATGGTGTTCGACCGGAGCCTGGTGCTGTCGGCCAGGCACCGGATCGGCGTCCGGGTGCTGGGGCGCTCCGGGCAGGTGGCGGTGAGCGTGGACGGCCAGCTGCGCGGCGTGCTCGACCCCGGTGACTGGGTCACCGTCTACGGCGCCGCCCAGCGGTCGGAGCTGGTGCGGCTGGACCAGCCGCACTTCCTCGACCGGGTCCGCAGCCGGTTCGGCCTGTCCGACGCCCGCGCCGCGCTCGCCGACGGTGACGCCCCGCTGGTCTACGACCCGGGTCAGCCGCTCCCGCCGGACCTGCAGCACCCCGGCCCGCCGCCGCGCTGACGTCCGCCCCGGCCGGGGCGGTCAGACGGTGACGGGCAGGTGGTCGAGGCCGTAGACGAAGGACAGCTCGCGGAACTTCAGCTCCGACTGCGGGACGGCGACCGCCAGGTCCGGGAACCGGCGCAGCAGTGCCGGCAGCAGGATCCGCAGCTCCATCCGGGCGAGCTCGGCGCCGATGCAGCGGTGCGCGCCGTGCCCGAACGCCAGGTGCCCGCTGGTGGGCACCCGCGCCGGGTCGAAGACCTCCGGGGAGTCCCCGGCGGTCAGCGGGTCCCGGTTGGAGGCGCTCAGCGAGGCCAGCACCACGTCGCCGGCCTTGAGCGGGGTGCCCAGCAGGTCCATGTCGCGGCGGGCGAAGCGCGGGAAGGCCATCTGCACGACGGAGAGGTACCGGAGCAGCTCCTCCACCACCCGGTCGACGTCCTTGCGGCTGCCGGTGCGCACCAGCTCGGCGTGGGCGGGGTCGCGCAGCAGCACCAGGGTGCTGAGGGAGATCATCCCGGCGGTGGTCTCGTACCCGCCGGTGAAGACGCCGTCGGCCAGGCCGGCCAGGTCGGCGTCGGAGATCCGGTCGCCCTCGTCGCGGATGATCTGCCCGATCAGCCCGGGACCGGGCTCGACGCGCTGCCGGGCGACGGCGTCGAAGAGGAACTCGCGCTGGGCGGAGACCGCACCGAAGGCCGCGGCGGCGCCGGAGGTGATGTCGAAGCGCTGCACGCCCAGGCGGGCGAAGGCGTCCCGGTCGGACAGCTCCAGCCCCAGCAGTGCGCAGATGGTCTGGAACGGCACCGGGAAGGACAGGACCTTCGCCAGGTCCACCGGGGTCCCGTCGGCGCCGGCGGTGGCCAGCTCGTCGAGCTGGGCCTCCACGAACGCCTCGATCATCGGCTCGAGCCGGGCCAGCCGCCGCATCGTGAACTCGGGCGTGACGATCTTCCGGAGCCGGGTGTGCAGCGGGGCGTCGGTGAAGCCCAGGCCACCGATGTCGGCGCCGGAGGTGGTGCCCCCGGTGCCGGGCAGCAGGTGCCGGATGTCGTTGCTGAAGGAGTCGTCCCGGTTGGCCAGCACCGCGCGCACGTGCTCGGTGTCGGTGACCAGGTACACGGAGAAGTCGAACGGCAGGTCCAGCCGGTGCACCGGGTCGGTCGCGCGCAGCTCGGCCAGCCGCGGGACCGGGTCCAGGCCGGTGCGCTGCAGCGGCACCTTCGTCGGCTCCGGGATGAAGGTCAGGCTCGCGAGGTCGATGCCCTTCTTCGCGATCCGCCGCGCCAGCAGCCGCCCGCCCCAGGCCCGGGCCCGCGCCCGGACCGCTCGCGCGGCCCGTCGTCCGGTGACCCGGGTGTGGCCGGTGGGGACGGGACAGCGGGACGGGGATCCGGTGCGGGGTTCGGTGTCCGTGACCTCTCCTGGGCTGGGCGGGACGACGTCGTCGGGTGCTCGACGTCTTCGTACTCCAGGACGGCGTCGGTGATCAAGGATGGCACGCGGCCGGCGCCCCACCCGCCCCTGCGGTCGCCCCGTCTCCCAGCGGGCCCCGGGCTGAGCAGCAACCGGGTCGAGGCCGGTCAGGTGCTCCTGGTCCCGGCGCCCCCGGGCTGACCGGCGGCGGCCGCCAGTCGGGCCAGGTGCTCCTCGGCGGTCTCGCTGCCCGTGACGAACGGCGGGGCGGGCACCAGCCCACCGTCGGCGAAGGCGCGCCCGGCCGGCCCGGGCAGCCGCAGCGACAGCACCAACCGGCGGCGTCCGGTCGCACGGAGCCGGCGCCGCACCAGGTCGGCCATGTCCAGCTCCTCGGGGCCGGCGATGGGCTCGACGACCCCGCGGGGCGCGCCGTGGGCCAGCTCGACCAGGTGCGCGGCCACCTCGCGGGCGGCCACCGGGCGGCTGCGCATCCGCGGGACGACGACCACGGGCCCGGGGGAGCGGTCGACCAGCTGACCGGCGAACTCGTGGAACTGGGTGGCCCGCAGCAGCGTCCAGGGCGCCGGGCCGGCCGCGAGCAGCTCCTCCTGCCGGCGCTTGCCCAGGTAGTAGCCGAAGTCGATCGTGTCCGCACCGACGATCGAGAGGGTGACCACGTGCCGCACCCCGGCCCGGTCGGCGGCGGCGAGCAGCTGCTGGGTGGCGGCGGTGAAGAAGGCCACCGCCCGCCGGCGGCTGGTCGTGGTCACGTTGCTGACGTCGACGACCGTGGTCACGCCTCGCAGCGCCCGCACCAGGCCGATGCCGGTGGTGAGGTCGACGCCCCGGGACCGGGCCAGCACCACCGGGACGTCGCCCCGGCGTTCCAGCTCGGCGACCACCAGCCGCCCCAGCAGGCCGGTGCCACCGGCCACGGCCACCTTCACGACGCGTCCTCCTCGGTCGGGGCCGGCAGCTGGGCGCCCAGGGCGACCGTCAGCTCCAGCACGGTCTGCGGGTCCTCGAGCCGGTCGCCGTAGAGCTCGCGCAGCTGACCGAGCCGGTACCGCACCGTCTGCGGGTGCACGAACAGCGCGGCGGCCACCTGCTCGCGCCGGCCGTGGTGCAGCAGCCAGGACCGCAGCGTGACGGTGAGCTTCTCCCGGACGGCGGGGCTCAGCCCGTCCAGCGGGGCCAGGACGGCGGCCCGCAGGTCGCCCAGCGCGGAGTCGTCGGCCCGCAGCACCAGGTCGGTGAGCCGGCTCTCGGTGTCCAGCGCCGCCGTCCCGTCGGCGGTCAGGCCCAGCCGCAGCGCACGCAGGGCCCGGGCGTAGGACGCCGACACCGCCGTCCACTCCCGGGCCGGCCCGACGACCGCCGAGGTGCCCTCGAGGGTGCGCAGCAGGCCGGTCCGCGCCCCGCACCCGGCGTCGGGCACCAGCAGCACGGTGAGCTCGGCGGCGGGGTCCAGGCCCGGCTGGTCGTCGGACACCTGCAGGGTGCGGTCGTCGAGCAGGGCGAGCACGCCGCGGGCCCGCCCCTCGGGCAGCAGGACGGCGGTGAGCGTCCTGGGCGGCGGCCAGCCGGCCCGCTCGGCCGCCGGGACCAGGTCGTGCGGCGGCCGCCCGGTGAGCAGCAGCGCACCGAGCCGCTCCAGGTGGTGCCGCCGAACGCGGCCGGTGCTGTCCAGCTCGTCGGTGTGCCCGGCGACGCTGGAGGCCGACAGCTGGTCGATGTAGGCGAAGACGAGCTCGGCGAAGCGGGCCAGCGACCCCGCGGTCATCCCGGCGGCCACGGCCGTGTCGCTCATGTGCCGCCAGGCCACCCGGGCGCCGACCCGGTAGGCGGCCAGCAGCGCGTCCATCGGCCGGCCGCCGCGCGCCTCGCCCCGGCCCAGCGCGTAGGCCCCCTCCAGGGCCGGGCCGATCGGGCGGCTGGGGTCGGCGCCGCCGGTGGTGGTGGCCAGCTCCAGGAAGCCCCCGAGGGCGAGCTGGACGGCCCGGCTGATCGCCCGGCCCATCTCCCCGGCGAAGGCGTCGGTGTAGCTGGGCACCTCGACCACGATGCTGGCCACGGTCTGCGCGGCGACGGCGGGCAGCTCGGCCCGCATCGCGGCGACCACCGGGGCCGGGAAGGTCACTGGCTCGGTCGTCGTCCCCACCTCCTTTGTTCGCAGGGAACAGAACCTACCGGTCGATTCACGCCCAGCGGGCGAGTGTTCATCCCGCTCGCGGGGAACACTCATGTCATGACCGCCACCGTCCCCCGTCCGGGCCGCCCCGCGCTCCGGGCGCTGCGCGACCGGGTGCTCAAGGCCGCCGAGCTGGTCACCACGCCGCTGCTGCCGGTCGACTACCTCGACCTGGTCGACCCGCTGCGCTCCGGTGCCGCGCTGCGTGGGCGGATCGAGGAGGTCCGGCACGAGACCCGCGACGCTGCCACGATCGTCATCCGGCCCGGCCGCGACTGGCTGCCGCACACCCCCGGCCAGTACGTGCGCATCGGCATCGACGTCGACGGCGTGCGGCTGTGGCGCGCGTACTCGCTCACCTCGGTGCTCGGCCGGGCCGACGGCCGCTTCACCATCACGGTCAAGGCGATCCCCGACGGCAAGGTGAGCAACCACCTGGTGCACCGAGTGCAGCCGGGCACGATCGTGCAGCTGGACCAGGCCACCGGTGACTTCGTGCTCCCCGAGCAGCGCCCGGCCAAGGCGCTGTTCGTCACCGCCGGCTCCGGGATCACCCCGGTGATGGGCATCCTGCGCAACCACGTGCACGAGCACGAGGACGTCGTCCTGGTGCACTCCGCGCCGACGGCCGAGGACGTCATCTTTGGCACCGAGCTGCGCGAGCTGGCCCGCACCGGTGCGATCCGGCTCGTCGAGCGGCACACCGCGACCGACGGCCTGCTCGATGCCGCCGTGCTCGCCGGCATGGTCCCCGACCTGGCCGAGCGCTCGACGTGGGCGTGCGGGCCGGTCGGCATGCTGGAGACGCTGGAGCAGTACTGGGCCGACGCCGGCATCGCCGACCAGCTCTACACCGAGCGGTTCCGCCCGCGGGTGCTCGTCACCGGCGACGCCGGCGGCACGGTGGACTTCACCGCCTCCGGCACGACCCTCGAGGTCGACGGCGCCACCCCGATCCTGGACGCCGCGGAGAACGCCGGGCTGCTCATGCCCAGCGGCTGCCGGATGGGCATCTGCTACGGCTGCGTGCTGCCCTTGCGTGAGGGCGCCGTCCGTGACCTGCGCACCGGCGAGGTGACCACCGCCGCCCCCGGCGACGGCGTCCTCGTCCAGACCTGCATCAGCGCCCCCGCCGGCGCCTGCGAGATCGACCACTGACCTCCAGCGGAGTCGATCCGTCGCGGTGACCGCGACAGATCCACTCCGCGACCCCGCACCCGCACCCCTGAGCTGAGGAGCTGCACATGACCGTCCTGCAGAAGAAGTCCGACAACCCGATCGCCCACCTGAGCCCCGAGGACATCGAGGCCATCGGCTTCGAGCTCGACGCCATCCGGCAGAGCGTCGTGGACAGCCGTGGCGAGTCCGACGCGGCCTACATCCGCAAGGTCATCGACGTGCAGCGCAAGCTCGAGCTGGGCAGCCGCGCCGTCCTGCTGTTCTCCAAGTTCCCGCCGGCCTGGCTGCTGGGCACCGCCGGGCTCTCGGTCGCCAAGATCCTGGAGAACATGGAGATCGGGCACAACATCCTGCACGGGCAGTGGGACTGGATGCGCGACCCGAAGATCCACTCCACGACCTGGGAGTGGGACATGGCCAGCCCCGCCGAGCAGTGGAAGCACTCGCACAACGAGCTGCACCACACGTACACGAACGTGATCGGCAAGGACAACGACCTCGGCTACGGCATCATGCGCGTCGACGAGGACCAGAAGTGGGTGCCGCTGTACCTGCTGCAGCCGGTGTGGAACTTCGTCAACGCGATCTTCTTCGAGTACGGCATCGCCGCCTACGACCTGGAGCTGGGCAAGAACCTGGCCACCGCGGAGCGGCGCGCCGACCCCGGCTTCCGGGCCCGCGGCAAGCAGGTGCTGAAGAAGATCCGCAAGCAGGCCACCAAGGACTACCTGGTGCACCCGCTGCTGTCCGGCCCGTCGTTCCTGCCGACCCTGGCCGCGAACTTCACCGCCAACGTGGTGCGCAACCTGTGGTCGCACTCGGTGATCATGTGCGGGCACTTCCCGGAGGGTGTCGAGACCTTCGAGAAGAAGTCGATCGACGGGGAGACCCGCGGTGAGTGGTACCTGCGCCAGATGCTCGGCTCGGCCAACATCTCCGGCAGCAAGGCCATGCACATCATGACCGGCAACCTGTCCCACCAGGTCGAGCACCACCTGTTCCCGGACCTGCCGAGCAACCGGTACGCCGAGATCGCCCCGAAGATCGAGGACCTGTTCCGTCGCTACGGCCTGCGGTACCACTCCGCGTCGCTGCCGCGTCAGGTCGGCTCGGCGTGGCACAAGGTCATCCGGCTGTCGCTGCCCAACGGCTGGCTGGCCCAGACCAACCGGTCCAACGCCCCGGCCCAGGTCGCCAAGCTCTACAAGATGACGACGGGTGGCGCGAAGGTGCGCCGTCAGCTGCAGAACGCCGCCTGACCTCCCCACCTGCACGACCGCGACCCCGCCGGGCACCTGCCCGGCGGGGTCGCGGTGCGTCCGGCCGGGCCGTGCTGCGACCCTGAGGCCATGTCGATCACCGTCTTCCTCGAGGTCCAGCTCCGCCCCGACGCCGTCGGCGCCGAGGCGGAGGCCGCCATCCGCGAGACGCTCGCGCAGACCGCGGCGTTCGACGGCAACGAGGGGCTCGAGGTCCTCGTCGACGACGCCGACCCGACCCGGGTGATCGTCGCCGAGAGGTGGGCCACCGCCGGCCACCACGACGCCTACGTCGCCTGGCGCCAGACGCCGGACGGCGCGGCGGCGCTCGGCGCGGTCCTCGCCGGTCCGCCGGTCACCCGCACGTTCGGCCGGACCATCGACCTCTGAGGCCGCAGGTGGTGACCTGCGGGTCACCGCCTGGTCTCATACCTCGTCAGCAGCACGCCGTCGGGGAAGGTGCGGGTCTCCACCAGGGTCAGGTCGACCCAGTGGTCCAGGGCCGGGAAGAACGGTGTGCCGCCGCCGACCAGGACGGGGTGGGTGGCGAGCACGTACTCGTCGACCAGCCCGGCCCGCACCACCGCCGCGGCCAGGGTGGCGCCGGCGACGTCCATCGGGCCGCCGTCCTCGCTCTTGAGCCGGGTGATCTCGGCGATCGCGTCACCGGTGACCAGCCGGGTGTCCCCGTCGACCGGTCGCTCCGTGGACGAGAAGACGACCTTGGGCATGGCCTGCCAGCGGCGGGCGTACTCGGCGTGGGCGGGTGTGACGCCGGGCTGCTGGTCGGCGGTCGGCCAGTGGGCGTCCATCCCCTCCCACAGCCGGCGGCCGTACAGGGCCGTGCCGGTCGCGGCCACCCGGTCGGACCAGTACTGGAACAGCTCGTCGCTCGGCGTGCTCCAGCCGAGGTCGTCGCCGGGCGCGGCGGTGTGGCCGTCCAGGCTCACGTTCATCGCGTAGGTCAGTCTGCGCACGGGGTCGCCTCTCCTGGGTCGGTGTCCGACGTACAGACCCCTCCGGCGCCGAGAACTGAGCGGTCCGTCCGCACCGGGAGCCGGTCGACCACCGCGCTGGGCGCGTGCTCCTCCCGGAGCCGCCTGTGCGGGTGTGGGTCGCGGCGCTCCGGTGTCACGGGTGCTCGATCCGCGACGGCGTTGCCGACCGCGGAGCACGTGGAGATCGAGGGCGCCCCGCACGTCGCTCGACCACGAGCGGGCATCAGCGCCGCGTCGCGCCGAGGGTGGGCGAGGGCGTGAGCGGGGTGGGGCTCTGCTCCTTCACCGGGCCCAACCGCAGCATGGTCGTGGCCCGGCGGGCGCCGATGCGGGGGAGGGCCCGCAGGACGTCCTGCAAATCGGCGGTCCCGGCTGCAGCCACGTGCAGGAGCACGTCGTCGGCGCCGCTGACCGCGTCGGCACGCAGCACCTGCGGCATCTGCGCCACGGCCCGGGCGAACCGCTCCGCGCTGTCCTCGTCGTGCTCGTCGAGCACCACCAGCACGAACGCCTGCAGGCCAGCTCCCACCCGCTCGGGGTCGACCCGTGCATGCACCCCGACGACCACCCCGTCGGCGCGCAGCCGCGCCACCCGTCGCAACGTCGCGGCCGGCGACAGGCCCACGGCGCGGGCCAGTTCGACGTTCGGGATGTCACCTCGCTGCTGCAGTGCGTCGACGATCGCGCAATCGAGGGCATCCAGATCGGAGTTCGACACAACGGCATTGTGCCTCAAGGCCCGGGTGCTCCACGCAGTTGCGCCGATGACCGTCCTCGCCCCACGGTGCGGTCATGACCTCCACCTCTCACGGCACACCGCAGTCGGCCCGTCCCGAGCCCGAGTCGGGGGCCGATGCCAGCGGCTGGGCGGGCCGGACCACGAGCGCCACCTCGGCGTGCCCCGCCACCGACCTCCGGCGCACCGACCTCTCCACCCACGAGGCCGCGGTGCTCGACGCCGTCGACGCGCGGTGGGCCGTCGACCGGCTGGTCGAGCTGGTCGCCGTCCCGTCGCTCGGTGGTACGGCCGCCGAGTCGGAGGCGCAGCACCTGGTGGCCGGCTGGCTGGACGAGCTCGGCACCGACGTCGACCGCTGGGCCATCGACCTCACCGAGGCCGCCACCGCGCCGGACGCGCCCGGCCAGGAGGTCGACCGCAGCGAGGCGTGGGGCGTCGTGGGCACGCTGCCCGGCGGGGACGGCGGACAGCCGGCGCTGGTGCTCTGCGGACACAGCGACGTCGTCCCGGCCGGGAACCCGGCGCTGTGGCCCGGCGACCCGTTCACCCCCCGGGTCGACGGCGGTGCCGTGCACGGCCGCGGCACCTGCGACATGAAGGGCGGCCTGGTCGCCGCGCTGGTCGCGGTGCGGGCCCTGCGGACGGCGGGGGTGCGGCTGGCCCGGCCGCTGGCGGTGCACAGCGTCATGGGCGAGGAGGACGGCGGGCTGGGTGCGTGGGCCACCCTGCGGCGGGGCCACCGCGGCGACGCCTGCGTCATCCCCGAGCCGACCGCGGGGGCCGTGATGACCGCGCACGCCGGCGCGCTGACCTTCCGGCTCACCCTCACCGGTCTGGCCGCGCACGCCGCCAACCGGCACCTCGGGGTCAGCGCCGTCGAGCTGTTCGAGCACGTGCACGCAGCGCTCCGGGCACTGGAGTCCGGCCGACAGCCCGCCGACCGGTCCTGGTTCGACGACCACCCGTTCCCCTACGGGATCTCGATCGGCCGGCTGCAGGCCGGCGACTGGGCGAGCACCGTGCCCGACCGGCTGGTGGCCGAGGGGCGGTTCGGCGTGCGACTGGGCGAGCCGGTGGAGGTCGCCCGGGCGGTCTTCGAGGACTGCGTGGCCGCGGCGTGCGCGGCCCACCCGTGGCTGGCCGACCACCCGGCGCAGGTCGCGTGGACCGGTGGTGTCTACGCCAGCAGCCAGCTGCCGGCCGGCTCGTCGCTGCTCCCGGCGGTCCGGCAGGCCGTCGTCGACGCCGGCGGCGCCCAGCCGGCCGAGCGGGCGCTCACCGCCGGCACGGACCTCCGGTTCTACGCGGCAGCGGGCATCCCGGCGCTGCACCACGGTCCGGGTGACCTGCGGCTCGCGCACGGTGTGGGTGAGCGGGTGCCGGTCGAAGACGTGCTGCTGTCCGCCCGCAGCCTGGCGCTGCTCGCCGTCCGCACCTGCGGGGTGGCGTGAGCACGTCGACGTCCCGGCGCGGGGCCCGCACGGTGACCCGCGGTGGACCGGATCAGGTGACGGGCAGGGCCGCCAGCCAGGCGGCCAGCTCTGCGTTGCGGCGCAGGAAGGGCACCCAGTCCTCGGGCGCCCGCGCTCCCGGCTCCGGGCGGTCGCACGTCTCCTGCTCCCAGGAGCGCAGCCGCCCGTTGGAGATCCGCAACCGGACCAGGACGTCGCCTCCCCAGGCGGTGACGTCGTGGCGGCCCTGCTCGCCGGCCGCGGTGACCCGCTGCGGCGCGACCACCCACTGCAGCGCCTCGATCTCCTGCTGGAGCCGGGCGGCGGCCTCGTAGGCCTGCGCCGCGGCCGCCGCGTCGCGCCGGGCGGTCAGGGCCGCCAGTGCGGCGGCGACCGCCGTCGGCTCGCGGTCCAGCACGGACCCCACGGCTCGGGCGAGCTGCGCGACCGGCACGTCCTGTCCGCCACGCAGCCGGGCCAGCTCCTGTGCGCCGGAGCTGCGGGACGGGCCGGCGTGCCCGATCGGGTACAGCCGCTCCAGCCCCGACAGCGCCAGCTTCGCCTTCCCGGCGCCCAGGTAGGGGCCGAAGCAGCGGACTCCCGGCCCGGGGAGCTGTGCCGTGGCGAGGCCCAGCCGCGGTGCCGTCGGCGAGACGTCCAGGTGGATGCTGACCGGCACCTCCAGGCCCCCGATGATGCGGTTCCACGGCGGCTTCGACCGCTCGAGCAGGTTGCGCTCGGCCCAGGCCGCCTCGTGTGCGGAGTCGCAGACCAGTGCCTCGATCCCGGCGACCCGGGTCATCATCTTCCGGAGGTGGCGCCGGTCGCGCAGGTCGCCCCAGTAGGAGCTGACCCGGCGGCGCAGCTGCTCGGCCCGACCGACGTACAGCACCCGACCGCCGTCGTCCCGGAAGCGGTAGACGCCCGGGGCGAGCGGCAGTGCGGCGACGGCGTCCGGGCGGGTGGGCACGCCCCATCGTGCGCACGGCGCGGGCGACGGCGGCGGCGCCACGCCCCATGGGCCGCAGGTGTCCCACGGGTCACGGGACGACGAAGGGGGACGCCCCGGCTGGGACGTCCCCCTCGTGTTGCTGTCACGGCCCGGTCGGGGCCGCGGTCCGTCAGGCGGTCTGCGCCTCGCGACGCGGGAGCACCCAGTCCGGCCGCACGTAGTGGCACGTGTAGCCGAAGGGGATCTTCTGCAGGTAGTCCTGGTGCTCCTCCTCGGCCTCCCAGAACGCGCCGGCCGGCTCGACCTCGGTCACGACCGGGCCGGGCCAGATGCCCGAGGCGTCGACGTCGGCGATGGTGTCGAGGGCGACCCGCTGCTGCTCCTCGCTGGTGAAGTAGATCGCCGAGCGGTAGCTGCGACCGATGTCGTTGCCCTGGCGGTCGCGGGTCGACGGGTCGTGGATCTGGAAGAAGAACTCCAGGACCTCGCGGTAGGAGATCACCTGCGGGTCGAAGACGATCTCGACCGCCTCGGCGTGGTCGCCGTGGTTGCGGTAGGTCGCGTTCGGGGTGTCGCCGCCGGAGTAGCCGACCCGGGTGGTGAGCACCCCCGGGCGCTTGCGCAGCAGCTCCTGGGCGCCCCAGAAGCAGCCGCCGGCGAGGATCGCGGTCTCAGTGGTCACGTGTGCCTCCTTCTGTGTCCAGCACGACGGGTGAACTCCCGGACGCCTGCCGGTGTTCCGCCCGGTCAGGGCTCCGGGGCGAAGGCCTGGGTGCCCAGGACGGCGAGCAGGGCGAGCCGGCTGGCGGCGTCGGTGCCCGGGGGAGCGGTGAGCACGAGCAGCACCTGCGACTCGTCCTCGGTGAACAGCGCCTGGCAGTCGACCTCGATCGGGCCGATCGCGGGGTGCAGCAGGACCTTGTGGTCGGAGAACCGGTGACCCACCTCGTGGGCGGCCCACAGCTCCGCGAACTCCGGGCTGGTGCGGGTCAGCACCCGGGCCAGCTCGCCGGCCCGCGACGCCGGGCCCATCGACCCGTACGCGGCACGCAGCGAGGCCACCTGCGCACGGCTCTGCCGGTCGTGGTCGCCGGCGGGGTAGTGCGCCCGCTCCTGCTCCGGGTGGGTGAACCAGCGGTAGATGCCGCTGCGCTCCCACCCGGACAGGTGGCTGACGTCGCCGAAGAGGGCGCGGGCCGGGTCGTTCTGCACCAGCGTCTCGCCCAGCGCGGACAGGATGAGGGCCGGGGTGTCGGTCAGCCGGTCCAGGACGCGCAGCAGCGCCGGTGCGACGTGGTCGCCGCCGCCCACCCGGTCGGGGGCGTCGTGCCCGGCGAGCCGGTACAGGTAGGCGCACTCGTCCGCGGTCAGCCGCAACGCCCGGGCGAGCGAGGCGAGCATCTGCGTGCTCGGCTGCGGCCCGCGCCGCTGCTCCAGCCGCGTGTAGTAGTCGGTGGACATCGCGGCCAGCTGCGCGACCTCCTCCCGCCGCAGCCCCGCGGTGCGCCGGCGCTGCCCCGCGGGGAGACCGACGTCCGCGGGCCGGAGGCCGGTGCGGCGCCGGACGAGGAAGTCGGCGAGGTCGTCCCTGTTCACCGGACCAGTGTGGGCACAGGCCGCCCGCGCAACCAGGGACCCGCGGTCCCCCGATCACCGCGCTCTGCCACGGGCCCCCGGGCCGGCCGAGGCTCGGGACATGGACATCACCGGCAACACCGTCTTCGTCCCCGGCGCCACCAGCGGCATCGGCCTGGCCCTGGCGCTGCGACTGCAGCAGGAGGGCAACACCGTCGTCATCGGCGGGCGGCGCACCGCGCTGCTGGACCAGCTCACCGCCGAGCACCCCGGGCTGCACGCCGTCGAGATCGACACCACCGACCCGGCCAGCATCCAGCGCGCCGCCGCCCAGGTCCTCGCCGAGCACCCGGAGTTGGACGTGCTCATCACGATGGCCGGGATCATGCGGGTGGAGGACTGGACCACCCCCGAGGGCTTCCTGGCCTCGGCCGAGGAGACGGTCACCACCAACCTGCTCGGCCCGATCCGGCTCATCGCCGCCTTCGTCGAGCACCTCCTCACCCGGCCCGACGCGACGATCATGACGGTCTCCTCCGGGCTGGCGTTCGCCCCGCTGCGGGTCACGCCCAGCTACAACGCGACCAAGGCCGCCGTCCACATGCTCAGCGAGTCCCTGCGGCTCCAGCTGGCCGGGACGACCGTGTCGGTGGTGGAGCTGGAGCCGCCGTCGGTGCGCACCGCGCTGCTGCCCGGCCAGGAGGACAGCGAGTTCGCCATGCCGCTGGCCGACTTCGTCGACGAGGTCACCGAGCTGATCCGCACCCGGCCCGACGCCACGGAGATCCAGGTGGAGAACGTCAGGTTCCTCCGGTACGGCGAGGCGCGCGGCGACTACGACCACGTCGTCGCGACCATCAACCACCTCGACCCGCACGGCGCCTGACGTCCGCCGGCCCGGTCGACGGACGGCGAGGCGGCGTGGGCCGCACGCCGCACGGATCCCGACCGGGCCACACTCCTGCTGCACGAGCACCCCGTCCGAGCGCGGTCCCGGGTCGGTCCGCCGGGGTGCTCGGCGCCGAGGAGGACCGCATGACCACCGGCTCACGGGTGTCCCTCGACGTCGAGGGTCTGCAGCGGCGCACGCTGCGGGTGCTGCTGGCCTCCCAGGTCCTCGCCGGCGCCGGGCTGGCCGCCGGCGTCACCGTCGGCGCGCTGCTGGCCGAGGACGTGCTCGGGTCCACCGGTCTGGCCGGGCTGCCCGCGGCGCTGCTCACGCTCGGGTCCGCGGCCGCCGCGGTCGGTGTCGGGCGGCTGTCGCAGCGGTCGGGGCGCCGGCCGGGGCTGGCCGCCGGGTACACCGTCGGCGCGGTCGGGGGCGCCGGGGTGGTGCTGGCCGCCGTGCTCGACAGCGCCCCGCTGCTGCTGGTCGCCCTGCTGCTGTACGGCTCGGGCTCGGCCACCAACCTGCAGGCGCGCTACGCCGGCGGCGACCTGGCCGTCCCCGAGCGCCGGGGGCGGGCGGTGAGCACCGTGCTGGTGGCGACCACCGTGGGGGCGGTCGCCGCTCCCAACCTGGTGGCGCCGATGGGCTCGCTGGCCGCGGCGCTGGGCATCCCGGAGCTGGCCGGTCCCTTCCTGCTGGCCACCGTGGCCTACGCGCTGGCCGCCGTCGTCGTCAGCACCTGGCTGCGGCCGGACCCGCTGCTCACGGCGCGGACGGTCGCCGAGGACGCCGCCCGGAGCGCCGGCGGCACCGCGCCGGGGGCCACGGACACGGTGCTGCTGCGGCTCGGCGCCACGGCCATGGTCCTCACGCAGCTGGTCATGGTGGCGCTGATGACCATGACGCCGGTGCACATGCGCGAGCACGGCCACGGCCTGGGCGCCGCCGGGCTGGTCATCTCGCTGCACATCGCGGCGATGTTCCTGCCCTCACCGCTCACCGGCCGGCTCGTCGACCGCCACGGCCGGCGGCCGGTGATCGCCGCCGCCGGGGTCACCCTGCTGGCCGCGGGCCTGCTGGCCGCCGCCGCGCCGGCGGACTCGGTGGCGCTGCTGGCGGTCGCGCTGGTCCTGCTCGGCCTGGGCTGGAACCTCGGTCTGCTGGCCGGCACCGCGCTGCTGACCGACGCGGTGCCGCTGGAGCGCCGGGCCCGAACGCAGGGCAACGTCGACGTCGGGGTGGCGCTGGCCGGTGCCGTCGGCGGGCTGGGCAGCGGCCTGGTCGTGGCCGCCACCAGCTTCGCCGCACTCGGGCTGGCCGGCGGCCTGGTGGCCCTGGCGCTGGTGCCCGGCCTGCTCGTCAGCCGGCCCGGCAGCGGCGGCCGCCGGACCGCGGGAACCCGCCCGGCGTGACCCCCCGGGACGGCACCGTGCACTCCGGCATGGCTCACACCTGCGTGGCGACTCCGCAGATCGTGCAGACCTCGAGCTGGGTGCGCCCCCACCGGGCGACCGGGACGAAGAACACCGTGAGCCGCTTGGACTCCTCCACCCGCGCCCACGTCGAGGTGTTGCCGCAGTTCGGGCAGGTGCGGACCGACCCGGGACCGAGGTCGCGCTGCTTGGTGCCGAAGCCGAAGAAGAAGAACACGCCGTCAGCGTAGGCAGCGTCTCCGGGGGGCGGGCGGTGAGAAGCTCCCGTGCGGCCGCCGGGGTGGTGGCCGGGAACGATGAGGAGCTCGGTGGCCGTGACGTCCTTGTTCGGAACGGGGGACCTCTCCCTGCAGGTCGCACCCGTTGGTGCTGACCTGCACGTCCCCGTCGGCGGGGAGCTGCGTCGCTACGTCGACCTGGACGCCGCGGCGACCACCTCGGCCTCGGCGGGCGTCGTCCGGGCCGTGCAGGAGTTCCTGCCCTGGTACTCCAGCGTGCACCGCGGGGCCGGGGCGAAGTCGCAGGTCAGCAGCGCCCGGTACGAGCAGGCCCGGGAGACGATCGTCCGCTTCGTCGGCGCCGACCCGGCGACGCACGTGGGCCTGTTCCC
The DNA here is from genome assembly GCF_026967795.1 of Modestobacter sp. VKM Ac-2986. Taxonomy (GTDB): domain Bacteria; phylum Actinomycetota; class Actinomycetes; order Mycobacteriales; family Geodermatophilaceae; genus Modestobacter. The sequence continues at coordinate 435,248 of NZ_JAPVBH010000003.1, read as the reverse complement.
GCAGAACACCACCGAGGGCCTCAACCAGATCGCCTTCCGGCTGGGCCTGACCCGGGACGACGTCGTCGTCACCACCGCGGTCGAGCACCACGCCAACCTGCTGCCCTGGCGGCGGCACGCGCAGGTGCGGGTCGTCGACGTCGACCGGTCCGGGACCTTCACCGTCGACGCCGTGGTCGCCGCGCTCGACGAGCGGCCCGCGCCCCGCGTGCTGGCGGTGTCCGGGGCGTCCAACGTCACCGGCTGGATGCCCGACCTGGCCGGCCTCGCCGCGGCGGCCCGGGCCCGCGGGGTACTGGTGGTCGTCGACGGCGCACAGCTGGTGCCGCACCGCCCGGTCGACATGGCCGCGCTCGGGATCGACGTGCTCGTGTGGTCCGGGCACAAGATGTTCGCCCCCTTCGGCGCCAGCGGCATGGTCGTCGACCGGCGGCTGCTCGCCGGCGGTGAGCCCTTCCTCGTCGGGGGAGGGGCGGTGAAGGCGGTCTCGGACACCGAGGTCGTCTGGGCCGACACCCCCGACCGGGACGACGCCGGCACGCCCAACGTCCTCGGCGCGGTCGCCCTGGCCGCCGCGGCGGAGGAGCTGATGGCCGCCGGACCGCGCAACCGGCGGCACGAGGACTCGCTCGTCGACGCGCTGGACGCCGAGCTCGCCACCGTCCCCGGGCTGCACCGGCTCGGGCCCACCACCGGCGACCGGCTCCCGGTGGTCAGCTTCGTCCTCGACGGCATGACCCACGGGGAGGTCGCGCAGCGGTTGGCGCGGGAGCACGGCATCGGCGTCCGCAACGGCTGCTTCTGCGCCCACCCCTACCTCAGCCGGCTGTTCGGGCTGGGTCCCGGTGAGGTGCAGCAGTTCCACGACGACGCCCGGGGAGGCCGCACCGACCGGCTGCCCGGCGCGGTGCGGGTGAGCTGCAGCTCGGCCACCCCGCTGGCCGACGTCGCCGCGCTGGGGGAGGCCCTGCGTGCCCTCACCGGGGACCGGACCGGCGCCCGGCTCGTGGCGGCCGGGCAGGGCTGAGGCCGGCCGTCAGCCGCGCTGTGCGTCCGCGTCGCCGTAGCTGCGCGCGTAGCGGCCGGCGGCGTCGGTGACGTCGGTGAGGACGCGCGCCACGAGCGCCAGCTCCTGCTCGGTGTAGCCCGCCATCGCCGCGCCCAGGGCCCGCTGCAGCCCGCCGAAGTGCTCGGCGCCGGCGGCCATCGCCGACTCCGACATCTCCAGCACGACCCGGCGGCCGTCCTGGGGGTCGCGCACGCGGCGCAGGTGGCCCACCCGCTCCAGCCGGTCCAGCAGCGCGGTGGTGGAGGCCGAGGCGAGCTCCACGGCCTCGCCCAGCCGGCCGGCGGTGATCGGCTCCCCGCTGCGCGCGGCGTCCATGACCGCGACCAGCGCGCGGACGTCGGTCCGGTTCAGCCCGTGTGCGGTGGCGAACCGGGCACCGACCGCGTCCAGCTCGACGTTCAGCCGCCGGAGCAGCAGCGCGATCTCCCGTTGGGCCACGGCCCGCTCGTGGGCCCGCTCGTCGCCTCCGTCACCCGCCACCGGGCACCTCCGTTCGCCGTCCGTCGTCGTCCGTCGTACCGTGAGGTCTCTCGACGATCGAGACTTCTTCCCCGAGGACCATGATGCCCCGTCGCACATCTGTACTCCGCTGGCTGCTCCCCGCGGTCGTCGCCCTGCTGTGGCTGGGCCTCGCCGGCCCGCTGGGCTCGTTCAGCGGCAAGCTGGCCGAGGTGTCGGAGAACGACTCGGCCGTCTTCCTGCCCGACAGCGCGGAGTCCACCCGCGTCACCGAGCTGCAGGCCGGTTTCCGCACCGAGCGCACCCTCCCGGTCGTCCTGCTCTGGGAGAGCGCGGACGGCCCGCTCGACGAGGGGGCGCTCGCCGAGGTGGGCCGGCGCCTCGGGGACGCGGTCGCGGTCGCCGAGGAGGCCGGTGCCCTGGACGGTGAGGCGTCCCCGCCGATCCCGTCCGCCGACGGGCTCGCGGTGCAGGCAGTGCTGCCGTTGCGCCCCGACCTGGGTGACGCGCTGGTCGAGGTGGTGGCCGAGCTGCGCGCCGTGCCCGGCGTCGAGGGCACCACGGCGTACGTCACCGGCCCGGGAGCGGCCTTCTCCGACTTCGCCGCGGGCTTCGCCGGCATCGACGGGCTGCTGCTGCTGGCCGCGTTCGGCGTCGTCCTGCTGATCCTGCTGGTGGTCTACCGGAGCCCGTTGCTGCCGCTGCTGGTCATCGGCACCGCGGGCATGGCGCTGGTGGTCTCCCTCGCGGTCGCCTACCTGCTCGCCGACCGGGGGTGGATCACCGTCAACGGGCAGAGCCAGGGCATCGCCTCGATCCTCGTCGTCGGTGCGGCCACCGACTACGGGCTGCTGCTGGTGGCCCGGTACCGGGAGGAGCTGCGGCTGGAGGAGTCCCGGTTCGTCGCGATGCGGGTGGCGCTGCGCCAGTCGTGGGAGCCGATCGTCGCCAGCGGGGGCACGGTGATCCTCGGTGTCCTGTGCCTGCTGTTCTCCGACCTGGGCTCCAACCGCGGGCTCGGCCCGATCTCCGCGGTGAGCATCGCCTTCGCGATGCTGGCCGCGCTGACCTTTCTGCCGGCGGTGCTCGTGCTGTTCGGGCGCGCGGCGTTCTGGCCGTTCCGGCCGCGGTTCGGCGAGCAGCAGCAGCACGGCCGCGGCTGGGAGCGGGTCGCCACCTCGGTCGGCCGCCGCCCGGCCCGCGTGCTGGCCTGGACCCTGGTCGGGCTGTTCGCCCTCGCCGCGTTCCTGCCCACCTTCGACGACAGCGGCATCCCGCTGTCGGAGGCGGTCCGCGGTGGCTCACCGTCCGCGGCCGGCCAGGAGGCCCTCGCCCGCCACTACGACGCCGGCTCCGCCACCCCGGCCAGCATCCTCACCCCGGTCGACGGCTGGCCGGACGTCGCCGCGGCCGCGGGTGCCGTCGCCGGCGTGGTCGACGTCGTCCCCTTCACCGGGCAGGCCGGGCCGCCCGGGGCCGGCGGCGGGGAGCCCGTCGAGTCCGGTGGGCTGGTACGGCTGGACGCCACCCTCGCCGACGCCCCCGACAGCGCCGCCGCGCAGGCCGCCGTCGCCGAGCTGCGGACGTCGCTGCGCGCGGTCGACCCCGGCACCCTCGTCGGCGGGACGACGGCGCAGGACCTGGACACCCAGGAGACCGCGGCTCGCGACCTGGTGGTGATCGTGCCCCTGGTGCTGCTGGTGATCACCGTCGTCCTGGCGCTGCTGCTGCGGGCCGTCGTGGTGCCGCTGCTGCTGGTCGCCACGGTCGCGCTGAGCACCGCCGCGACCGTCGGCCTGGGCGCGCTGGCCTTCGAGCACCTCTTCGACTTCCCGGGCAGCGACCCGCAGGTCCTGCTGATCGGCTTCGTCTTCCTGGTGGCGCTGGGGATCGACTACAACATCTTCCTGATGACCCGGGCCCGCGAGGAGTCGGTGCGGCACGGCACCCGCGCGGGCATCACCCGGGCGCTGACCGTGACCGGCGGGGTGATCACCAGCGCCGGGCTGGTCCTGGCCGCCACGTTCGGCGCGCTCACCGTGCTGCCGCTGGTCCTGCTCGTCCAGCTCGGCTTCCTGGTCGGCGTCGGCGTGCTGATCGACACCTTCGTCGTCCGCTCGCTGCTCGTGCCGGCCGCCGTGCACCTGCTCGGCGACCGCATCTGGTGGCCCAGCGCGCTGGCCCAGGGACCGACCGCCCCGCAGCCGGAGCGGGCACCGGCCGGCGTCTGAGCCGGTCGGTCGGGTGGCGTCCGGACCTGCCGAGCAGCCGGTCGGGCAGGAACGGCGCACGGCCGGCGTGCGGAGGCCCATCATGGGGTCGTGACCGACGGTCGACCGGACGACCCGTCGGCACAGCTGGGCGTCGGTGCCGCCGCGGCTCGTCTCGGGGTCGCCCCCGAGACGCTGCGCAGCTGGGGTCGCCGCTACGGGCTGGTGCCCAGCGGGCGCACCGACGGCGGCCACCGGCGCTACGACGCCGAGGACCTGGCCCGGCTGGTGTGCATGCAGCGCCTCGTCGCCGCGGGGGCGTCACCGGCCGAGGCCGCCCGCCGGGTCCTGGCCGGGGCCGAGGACACGGCGGCGGGGTCCGAGCCCGGCGGCACCGCCGCGCGACCGCCGCGCGCCGGGGCGGGCGGGACTGTGCTGGCCATGCCCGGCGCTCCGCCGGAGGCCCGCGGGCTGGCCCGGGCTGCGGCCCGGCTGGACGCCGGCGCCGTGCACGCGATCCTCGGTGACCTGCTGGTCGCCCGCGGCACGATCGCCACCTGGGACACCGTGCTGCGGCCGGTCCTGGTCGCGGCGGGAGTGCGCTGGGAGCAGACCGGCGCGGGCATCGACGTGGAGCACCTGCTCAGCGAGGCGGTGACGGAGACCCTGCGGGCGCACCGGGCCTGCCAGTCCAAGCCCGAACCGGGCCGGGGCGTGCTGCTGACCTCCCCGCCGGGGGACTGGCACGTGCTGCCCCTGCACGTGCTCGCCGCCGCGCTGGCCGAGCGGCGCGTGCCCGCGCAGGTGCTCGGCCAGCTCCCGGTGTCGGCGCTGGTGTCGGCGGTGCGCCGCACGGGTGCGTCCGGGGTCTTCATCTGGAGCCAGCGGCGCCCGGTGGCACCCGACGACGCGCCGCCGCGGTTCCCGGTCGACGCGCTGCCGACGTCCCGCACCGCCCGCGCACTGGTCGCCGGTGGCCCCGGGTGGGCCGACAGCGTGCTCGACGACCGGGTGGCGGTGTCGGCCAGCCTGGCCGACGCAGTCGACCTGCTCGCCGCGGCTCCCCGCTGAAACCTGTGCAACTGGACTCATCCTGGCGGGGCGGCGTAGACCGGCGCCATCCGGAAACGGTCGCGGCCCGCCGCTCGACGGGGCGCCGTCCTCCCCGAAGGGCCCTCCGATGGTCCAGGCAGCTGCCGTCAACATCCCGTCCCTCTCCGCGACCAACTTCGCCACGGTCTACAACCTCTTCTCCCTGGCCATCGCCTGTCTGCTGTTCACCTCGCTGTACCTGGTGGTGTCCCAGCGGCAGGTGGTCCGGGAGTACCGGACCGCGGTCGTCGTCTCCGCGACCGTCTGCGGCATCGCGGCCTACCACTACTTCCGGATCTTCAACAACTTCCAGGAGAGCTACCCGGCGGGCGCCACCATCGACGCGCCGCACACCTTGTCGAACATCGAGTTCAACGAGGGCTATCGCTACGTCGACTGGCTGCTGACCGTCCCGCTGCTGCTGCTGGAGACGGTCGCGGTGATGGCCCTGGGCCGGGCGGCGTCGAAGAAGCTGCTGGTCAAGCTCATCCCGGCCTCGGCCCTGATGATCGCCCTCGGCTACCCCGGCGAGCTGTCCAACGAGCTCGGGCCGCGGCTGCTGTGGGGCACCCTGTCGACGATCCCGTTCCTCTACCTGCTGTACGTGCTCTTCGTGGAGCTGTCCCGGTCGCTGGACCGCCAGCCCCCGGAGGTCGTGCACACCATCAAGATGCTGCGGCTGGCGCTGGTCGGCCTGTGGGGGGTCTACCCGATCGCCTACCTGTTCCCGGTGCTGGGTGGGGACTTCTTCGGCGGTGAGGGCGGCTTCGTGCTCAAGCAGGTCGGCTACTCCCTCGCCGACATCCTCGCCAAGGCCGCCTACGGCCTGGCCATCTACAAGGTGGCCCGGGTGCGCAGCCGGCTGGCCGACCCGGCCTACGACGACGACCACGCGGTGGAGCCCGTGGCCGCCGGCGCCGACGGGCTCCCGGCCCGTACCGCGGTGGCCGGCAGCACCCCGGTCGTCAACGGGCACGCCCCGAAGGCCAGCCGGACCAGCTGATGGGCGGCCCCCCGGTGGTGCGTCGGCCCGTGGTCCCAGCCGGCGCACCACCCCGGGACCGGCACCGGCTGCTGATGGCGGTCGGCCCGGTCCTCGCCGGGGCGGCGCTCGCCGGCGGGCTGCTGGTGCCCGGGCTGGTGGACCGGGTCGCGCCCACCGTCGCCCTCGCCGGCATCCTGCTGGGCGTCCCGCACGGCGCGGTCGACCACATGGTGCCTTTCTGGACCAGTGGCCGGCGCCCCCGACCGTCGGCGCTCGGCCGGGTGCTGGCCGGCTACGTCGCGGTCGCCGCCGTCGCCGCCGGGGCACTGCTCCTCGCGCCGACGGCCACGGTCGCGGTGTTCCTCCTCGCCTCGGCCGTGCACTTCGGCCGGGCCGAGGCGGTGGTGTCCGCCGAGCACGCCGGACGGCGCGTGCCCGGCCCGGCCCAGGAGTGGCTGGTGACCGCGGCGCACGGTCTCGCGGTGGTCGCGCTCCCGCTGGTGCTCTGGCCGGGCCCTTCCGCCGACGTGCTCGGCCGGCTGGCCCCGGGCTGGCGTGAGCCCCTGCCGCCCGCCGTCCGGGTGGTCCTCGGTGCCGCCGTCGCCGTCGTCCTCGGGCTGGCCCTGCGGGCCCAGCTGGCCGACGGCCGACGACGGGACGCCGCCGAGCTGGCCGGGGTGGCCGCGCTGTTCGCCGTGGTCACCCCGCTGGTCGCCTTCGGGGTCTGGTTCGCCGGCTGGCACGCCCTCCGGCACACCGGCCGGTTGGTCGCACTGCTTGACGCGGTGTCGCCAGGCTCCGGGCGCGGAGCTGCGGTCCGTCAGTTCGGCGCCCATGCGGCCCTGCCGACGGCGGTCACCGCGGTCGCCGTCGTCGTCCTGGGCGGGGGAGACGGGTCGGCCGTCGCGGTGAGCGCGGCGCTCGGGGTGCTGGTGGCGCTCACCTTCCCGCACGTGCTCACGGTGCAGGCGCTCGACCGCTGGGTCGCCGCCCGGGACAGGAGCGGTGCGTGAGCACGGTCCACGACACGCACCGTGTCCGCCCTGCGGTCGCCGGTGATCCCGGCCCGGGCGCGGGAGCGCGGCACAGCCGGGTGCCGGCGATCGGTGCCCCACCCGTCAGGGACAGCCGGGGTCACTCCGGCCAGGACGTGAGGTGCCAGCCCCGGCACCGGGGGCACCGGTACGTGCGCTGCGGCGTCTTCTCCCGCGCGTCGCCGGCCTCCCGGATGCGCGTCAACGCCAGCTCCGCCGTCGCCTCGTCGCGGTAGCGCCGTTTCACGCAGGCCCGATCGGTCACGCACCCCTCCCTCGCCGTCCGGGCACACCGCCGGTCGCCGGGCCCGCGCACGGCGCGGTCCCGGCGCGGTGTCGCCCCCCGACCACGATGGTGCCCCGCCCGACGCCGGACCGGCCGGCGAGCTCCCCAGCGGGGGCGGCGGCATACTGCACCAGATCGATCAGGTTGTGGGACCGGCCACGCGGCGGAATGTGCTCCGGCGCGGCAGCGGTTCCCCCTGACGGCAGGACGACAGCCCCTGCCCGACGACGAACGCCCTGACCCCATGAACCCGGAGACCCCCGTGCGCACCCGCCTGACCCTGACCGCCACCCTCGCCACCGCCCTGCTGCTGACCTCCTGCGGTGGGGGCTCGGACGACGCCGCCGGCGCCGGTGCCAGCGGCGGCGGCTCGGGCGAGGCGCTGCGCGTGGCCACCGAGGGCACCTACGCGCCCTTCTCCTTCCACGACCCGGCCAACGGCAACGAGCTCACCGGCTACGACGTCGAGGTCGCCCGGGCCGTGGGCGAGAAGCTCGGCCGCGAGGTCGAGTTCAGCGAGACGCAGTTCGACGCGATCTTCGCCGGCCTCGAGGCGGGCCGGATCGACTTCATCGCCAACCAGATCGGCGTCAACCCCGAGCGGCAGGCCAAGTACCTGTTCTCCACGCCGTACACCTACTCCAACGGCGTGGTCATCACCCGGGCCGACGACACCAGCGTCACCACGCTGGCCGACGTCGCGGGCAAGCGCAGCGCGCAGTCGACCACCAGCAACTTCGCCGAGGTGGCCACCGGTGCCGGTGCGCAGATCGAGGCGGTCGAGGGCTTCACCCAGGCCATCACGCTGCTCAAGCAGTCCCGCGTCGACGTCACGATCAACGACAGCCTGGCCTTCCTGGAGTACCAGAAGACCACCGGTGACCAGGACGTGAAGGTCGCTGTCGAGATCGACGACCAGAGCGAGTCGGCGTTCGCCTTCGCCCAGGACAGCACCGAGCTGCAGACCGAGGTGGACGGCGCCCTCGAGGAGCTGCGCACCGACGGCACGCTGGCCCAGATCTCGGAGAAGTACTTCGGCGAGGACGTCAGCGCGGAGTGAACGCGATCGACTGGGACCTCGTCCGCAGCAGCCTCGGGCCCCTGTTCGAGGGTCTGGTGCGCGGCACGCTGCCGCTCACCGCGGTGACCTTCGCCCTGGGGCTCGCCCTCGCCCTGCTGGTCGCGCTGATGCGGCTGTCGGGCAACTGGCTGGTCTCCGCGCCGGCGCGGTTCTACGTCTCGGTCATCCGCGGCACCCCGCTGCTGTTGCAGCTGTTCATCGTCTTCTTCGGGCTGCCCGCGCTCGGGCTGACGCTGGACCCGTGGCCCAGCGCGATCATCGCGCTGTCGCTCAACGTCGGGGCCTACGCCTCCGAGGCGGTCCGCGGCGCGATCCTCGCCGTCCCGCGCGGGCAGTGGGAGGCGGCGATGACCGTCGGGATGGGCCGGGTCACGACGCTGCGGCGGGTGGTGCTGCCGCAGGCCGCCCGCATCGCCGTGCCGCCGCTCAGCAACACGCTCATCTCACTGGTCAAGGACACCTCGCTGGTCTCGACGATCCTGGTGACCGAGCTGCTGCGCCGGGCGCAGGAGATCGCGGCCCCGAGCTTCGCGTTCTTCACGCTGTACGGCGTCGCCGCCGTCTACTACTGGGTGGTGTGCCTCGTGCTGTCCTTCGGTCAGACCCGGCTGGAGACCAAGCTGTCCCGGCACGTGGCCGTATGAGCGCCCCGCTGCTGGAGGCCCGCGGCCTGGTCAAGTCCTTCGGGGACAACCGCGTGCTGCGCGGCATCGACGTGGCGGTGCCGGCCGGGTCGGTCACCTGCCTGATCGGGCCCTCGGGCTCGGGCAAGACGACGGTGCTGCGCAGCCTCAACGGGCTGGAGACCCCCGAGACCGGCACGGTGCGGGTCGGCGACGTCGAGCTGGACTGGTCGACCCGGCCCGACGCCCGCGCCGTCGCCCGCCTGCGCGGCCAGAGCGGGATGGTCTTCCAGGCGCACAACCTCTTCCCGCACCTGAGCGTGCTGGACAACGTGACCTCCGGGCCGGTGTTCGCCCAGGGGCGGCCGAAGGCCGAGGCGCAGGAGGAGGCCCGGGCGCTGCTCGAGCGGGTCGGGCTGGCCGACAAGGCCGACTCCTTCCCGGTGCAGCTGTCCGGTGGGCAGCAGCAGCGCGTCGGCATCGCCCGCGCGCTGGCCACCCGGCCGGAGGTGGTGCTCTTCGACGAGCCCACCAGCGCGCTGGACCCCGAGCTCGTCGGCGAGGTGCTGCAGGTCATGCAGTCCCTGGCCGCCGAGGGCTGGACGATGGTCGTGGTCACCCACGAGATGCGCTTCGCCCGGCAGGTCGCCGACCAGGTGCTGTTCCTCGACGGCGGGGTGGTCGTGGAGCAGGGCCCGCCCTCGGAGGTGCTCGTCGAGCCGCGCGAGGCCCGCACCCGCCAGTTCCTGCAGCGCCTGCTCGACCCGCTCTAGACCGGCCGCGGCGCCGTCGTCCCGGAGGTGGGGACCGCGGCGGCCGCCAGCTGGGCCAGCTTCCCGGCGTCGCCGGAGCCGGCGTCGGGGTGGTAGACGACCAGGTGCAGGCCCTCGGCCCCGTCGATGCTCAGCCGCTCGCGGTTGAGCGTCAGCTGCCCGACCCGAGGGTGGTCGAACAGGATCGGCGTCCCGCGCTGGCCGCGCACCTCGTGCCGGGCCCACAGCTGGCGGAACCGCGGGCTGGCCAGGCACAGCTCGCCGGTGAGCTCGATGAACCGCGGGTCGTCGACGTCGGTGCCCACGGCCTGCCGCAGGTTGGCCACGAAGCACTCGGTGACCTGCTCCCAGTCCAGGTGCATGCCCTGCACCGTCGGGTCCAGGAACAGGTCGAGCAGCTGGTTCCGGCCGACGGCGAGGGCGGGGGAGAGCGCGGTGGCCGTCCGGTTGACCGCCAGGACGTCGAAGTAGCGGTCCTCGATGACGGCGGGCTGGGGCAGGGACTCCAGCAGTTTGAGGATGCCGGGCGGCGGAGCCTGCCGACGGGGGCGGGGACGGCGGTGCCGGGGGACCTCGGCGACCAGGGTCAGCAGGTGGGCGAAGTGGTCGTCGTCCAGCCGGAGCACGCGGGCGATGGACTCCAGCACCTGCACCGAGGGGTGCCGGTCGCGGCCGCGCTCCAGGCGCAGGTAGTAGTCGGCGCTGATGCCGGCGAGCATCGCGACCTCCTCCCGGCGCAGCCCCGGTACGCGGCGCACGCCCAGCTGGGGGATGCCGGCCTGCTCCGGGGTCACCAGCTCGCGCCGGGCCCGCAGGAAGGTGCCCAGGGGGTTGGTCGACTCGCTCACGTGCCGAGCGTAGGACGCCGGAGGGGACGCAGCGGGGGTCCTGTCACCCCCCAGGCTGAGCAGGGCTCTGGGTCTCCTCTCCTGGGCGCCCGAGCATGGGGAGCGCGGCCCGATCGGGTCGGCCACATCGAGGGGGAGACATGACCGTCACACTGATCACCGGCGCCAACAAGGGCATCGGGTACGAGACCGCCCGCCAGCTCCTGGAGCTCGGGCACACCGTGTACGTCGGCGCCCGGGACGCCGAGCGCGGTGCGAAGGCGGCCGCCGAGCTCGGTGCACGGTTCGTCCAGCTGGACGTCACCGACGACGCCTCGGTGGCCCGCGCGCTGGCCGAGGTCGACGCGGCCGAGGGGCGCCTGGACCTGCTGGTGCACAACGCCGGCGTGCTGGAGACCGGGCTCGACGCCGCCGCGGCGGTGCGGTCCTTCGACGTCAACGCCATCGGGATCGTCCGGGTCACGGAGGCGGCGCTGCCGCTGCTGCGCCGGTCCGCCGACCCCGCGGTCGTCACCGTGTCCAGCAGCATGGGGTCCTTCTGGGCGGTGACGAACCCGGAGCGGCCGGAGTCCCAGTTCCCGCTGGCGCTCTACGCCGCGTCCAAGGCGGCGGCCACGATGCTCACCGTGCAGTACGCCAAGGCCCACCCCGGCATCCGGTTCACCGCCGTCGAGCCGGGCGCCACCGCGACCGACATGACCGCCGCGTTCGGCATCGGCCGGCCGGTCGCGGACAGCGCGCGGGTCGTCGTCCGGCTGGCGACCCAGGGCCCCGACGGCCCGTCCGGCACGTTGCAGGACGAGGCCGGGGTGCTCGCCTGGTGAGCCGTTGTCCCGCCGCCACCGAGATGCGCGCTCTCGTGGCACCCGGGCCCGGGTGCCACGAGGACGCAGCACTGGCGGGCGACGGCGCGAACCAGGTGGCCGCGCGGGCGATGAGTCCGCCGGTCGCGGCCGGTCCTCCTCTCTGACGACTACGACCGACCGACAGGAGCACGCCATGGGACTGGTGCAGGCCAAGCTGTTCGCGACTCTCGACCTGGTGGGGCAGGCACCCGGCGGGCCGGACGAGGACCCGGAGGGCTTCCCGTTCGGCGGCTGGCAGGCGCCGCTGCTCGACGAGGTCTCCGGCGGGCAGGTGGGCGCGGCCTACCAGGGGGTGGACGCGCTGCTGCTCGGCCGGCGCACCTACGACGTCTTCGCCGCGTACTGGCCGCACCAGCACGGCGGCGAGGACGGCGAGATCGCGCAGCTGTTCAACGGGGTGCCCAAGTACGTGGCCTCCCGCGGCCGGCCCGACCTGTCCTGGGCGGGGTCCAGCCAGCTCGGCCCGGACCTCGCGGAGGCGGTGCGGGGCGTCCGCGACCGGCACGAGCACGTCGCGGTGGTCGGCAGCCTGGACCTGCTGCAGACGATGCTGCGCGAGCGGCTCGTCGACCGGCTCGACCTCTGGGTGCACCCGGTCCTGCTGGGGGTGGGCAAGAAGGTGTTCGACCGCGGCGTCGTCCCGGCGGGGCTGGAGCTGCTCGGCCCGCCGGTGGCCTCGCCCCGGGGCACCGTCCACCTCCGCTACGCGCTCACCGGCGGCATCCCGGCCACCGGCGACATGAGCGCCCCCGACCGCGGGGTCCCGCGCGAGGGCTGAAGACCACCCGTTCGGGTCCTCCGGTCGGACGGCCCGGTGGCCGATGTCCCTGGGGACGGCCACCGGGAGGGTGATGTGAGGACGAGGCGTTCGGACGCCGAGCAGCAGGTCGCGGAGCTGCTGCGCACGGCGAAGGAGTCGCTGCAGCTGTCGGTGGCCTTCCTCAGCCGGCTGGACGGCACCACCCAGCACCTGGAGGTCGTGGAGTCCTCGGTGCCCTTCCTGTTCCAGGAGGGCAACCAGCAGCGGCAGGAGACCAGCTTCTGCCAGGCCGTCCTGGACGGGAAGCTGCCCGCGGTCATGTCCGACGTGCGCCAGCACCCGGAGGCGATGAGGCTGCCGGCGGCCCGGCTGCCGCGGATCCGCAGCTACGTCTCGGTGCCGGTCGTGCTCAGCGACGGCGAGCTCTACGGCACCTTCTGCGCCGCCGGGTTGACCACCGACAAGGGCCTGACCCAGCGGGACCGGTCGCTGATGACCGTGCTCGCCTCGGCCGCGGCCGTCGTCATCGAGCCGGGCGTGCGGGAGGAGGCGCGCCGCCGCGAGCTGCTCGGCCGGCTCGAGCTGGTCGTCGCCGACGGTGGGCCGGTCGTGGTCCTGCAGCCCATCGTCGACCTCGGCACCGGGCACCAGGTGGGGTCCGAGGCGCTGAGCCGCTTCCCGGCGGAGTGGGGCAAGGCGCCCGACGTCGTGTTCGAGGAGGCGCACAGCATCGGACTGGGGCACCAGCTGGAGCTGCTCGCGCTGCGCCGGGCGGCCGACCACCTGGCCGTGGTCGAGGGGTACGTCGCGATGAACATCTCCCCGGCGACGCTGCTGCTGCCGGAGTTCACCGCGCTCCTGCGTGAGCTGCCGCTGGAGCGGGTGCTGCTGGAGCTCTCCGAGCACGACCAGGTGGCCGACTACGCCGAGCTCGCCGCCGTCCTCGCCCCGCTGCGCGCCGACGGCATGCGGCTGGCCATCGACGACGTCGGCGCCGGGTACTCCTCGCTGCGGCACATCGTCCTCACCACCCCCGACGTGATCAAGATGGACCGCAGCGTCGTCTCCGGCGTCGACGCCGACCCGGTGCTGGCCAAGCTGGTCGCCTCGCTGGTCGAGTTCGGCCACGGGTGCGGCGCCGCGGTGGTCGCCGAGGGCGTGGAGACGCCGGCCGAGGCCGCGACGCTGCGCGGGCTGCAGGTCGACCTCGGCCAGGGCTGGTTCTTCGGCCGCCCGGCCCACCCGGGCACCCCGGCTGCGGTCCCGGTGGCCGGGATCCCGCTGGACGACGCCCTGGCGCCGTCCGCGGGCTGACCCGGCGGGCCGGTCGGGAGAGCCGGTCGGGAGAGCCGGTCCGCCGGGGTGGGCTGCCCGGCGCCGGTGGCCGCTCGGGTCGCGGCCCAGCGGGTGCGGAACTCCCCGCTGACCGTGGACAGCCCACCCACGAGCTCGCGCAGCGCCGTGTCGTGCGGACGGCGGCCGGCCTCGGCGCGCAGCAGGGCCACGGTGGGGGGTCGAGTTCCTACCCCCCACAGACCCGCCCTCCCACGGGCGCGTCCGGAGGCGTTCTGTGGAGACCGACCGACCACCGACGCCGGAGGACCACCGTGCAGATCACCCGCAGCTCCACCGCCACCGTGCGGGGACCGGCCGACTGGTTCACCGGCGACGTGTTCATCGACGCGGTCGCCGCCGCCCCCGCGCCCTCGCGGGTCACCGCCGCCCTCGTGCACTTCATGCCCGGGGCACGCACCCACTGGCACCGCCACCCGCTGGGCCAGACCGTCTTCGTCACCGAGGGCGTCGGCCTCTGCCAGCGCCGCGGTGGGCCGGTCGAGGTGATCCGCCCCGGCGACCGCGTGCTGTTCGAGGCCGACGAGGAGCACTGGCACGGCGCCGCCCCGGACCGGCTCATGGTCCACCTGGCCATCAACGAGGGCGACGACGACCACGCCGTCGTGCACTGGCTGACCCCGGTGACCGACGCCGAGTACGCCCCCACCCACTGAGCACCTGGAGACCCCCATGCGCGTCAACGCCTACGCAGCACCTGCCGCCGGCCGGCCCCTGGCCCCCACCACCGTCGAGCGCCGGGACGTCGGCCCGCGTGACGTGCTGATCGAGATCACGCACGCCGGCATCTGCCACTCCGACATCCACACCGTCAACGGCGACTGGGGCCCGCAGCCCTTCCCGGTGGTGCCCGGCCACGAGATCGTCGGACTGGTGACCGAGGTCGGCACCGACGTCACCACCCACCGGGTCGGCGACCGGGTCGGCGTCGGCTGCATGGTGAACAGCTGCCGGGAGTGCACCAACTGCCTGGCCGGCGACGAGCAGTACTGCCTGAAGGGCATGGTCGGCACCTACGCCGCCACCGACCGCGACGGCACCACCACCCAGGGCGGCTACTCCACCCACGTCGTGGTGGACGCCGACTTCGCCCTGCGGGTGCCCGCGGGCATCGACTCCGCGGCAGCCGCGCCGCTGCTGTGCGCCGGCATCACCACCTTCTCCCCGCTGCGCCACTGGGGTGCGGGCCCCGGCACGCGGGTCGCCGTCGTCGGCCTGGGCGGGCTCGGGCACATGGCGGTGAAGCTGGCGCACGCCATGGGTGCCGAGGTGACCGTGCTGTCCCAGTCGCTGAAGAAGCAGGAGGACGGGCTGCGGCTGGGCGCCGACGCCTACTCCGCCACCAGCGACCCGGACACCTTCGCCACCCTGGCCGGCCGCTTCGACCTGATCGTCAACACCGTCAGCGCGCCGATCGACGTCGACGCCCACCTGTCGCTGCTGGCCGTGGGCGGCGCGCTGGTCAACGTCGGCGCGCCCGCCGAGCCGCTGGGCGTGAACGTCATGTCGCTGATCGGCGGCCGCCGCACCTTCGCCGGGTCGATGATCGGCGGCCTCGCCGAGACCCAGGAGATGCTCGACTTCTGCGCCGCGCACGGCATCGGCGCCGAGGTCGAGGTCATCGAGGCCGACCAGGTCAACGAGGCCTACGCGCGGGTGCTGGCCTCCGACGTCCGCTACCGCTTCGTCATCGACGTGGCCAGCCTGCGGTGACGGCCGCTCCGATCACCGGCACGGCGACGGCGGCCCGGCCCGGGCGCATGCCGGTCGTCGTGTACGTGCTGGCCGTCGGCACGTTCCTGATGCTCACCACCGAGTTCGTGGTCGCCGGCCTGCTGCCGGAGATCGCCGGTGACCTGCAGGTGAGCGTGGCGCAGGCCGGGCTGCTGATCACGGTGTTCGCGGCCGGCATGATCGTCGGCTCGCCGGCGATGACGCTGCTCACCCGGCGGATGCCGGCGCGGGTGACGCTGGTGCTGGCCCTGGGGGTGTTCGCGGCCGGGCACGTGGTGGTCGCCGTGGGCGACAGCTTCCCGGTGCTGCTGGCCGCCCGGTTCGTCACCGCCTGGGCCACCGGCGCCTTCTGGTCGGTCGCCTCGGTGGTCGCCACCCGGGCGGCCGGCCCGGGAGCCGGCGCCCGGGCGCTGGGCCTGGTCGGCGCCGGCGGCATGCTCGCCAACGTCGCCGGTGTGCCGCTGGGTGCGTTCGCCGGTCAGCTGTCGGGCTGGCGCGGGCCGTTCTGGGCGCTCGCGGTCCTCGCCCTGGCCGCCGTCCCGCTCATCGCCCGCAGCGTCCCGCCCGAGGACGCCGACAAGCAGCCGGTGACCCTGCGGTCGGAGCTGGGGGCGCTGCGGTCGGGCCGGCTGTGGCTGGTGCTGGCGGCGTGCGCGACCACCACCGGCGGCGTGCTGTCGGTCTACTCCTACGTGTCCCCGCTGCTCACCGACCGGGCGGGCGTGGCGGCGAGCTGGGTGCCGCTGGTGCTCGTCGGCTTCGGTGTCGGGTCGCTGGTCGGCACG
The DNA here is from genome assembly GCF_026967795.1 of Modestobacter sp. VKM Ac-2986. Lineage (GTDB taxonomy): Bacteria > Actinomycetota > Actinomycetes > Mycobacteriales > Geodermatophilaceae > Modestobacter. Next base: position 419,290 of record NZ_JAPVBH010000003.1, on the reverse strand, counting down.
GTCGTCGGCGGCCGGCTCGGCGACGACCACCCGCACGCGACCACGATCGGCGTCGCGGCGGCCACCACCGTCGTCCTGCTGGCGACCTGCCTGCTGTCCACCTCCGCCGTGCCGACGGTGGTGCTGCTGGTCCTGCTGGGCCTGCTCGGGCTCAGCGCCAACCCGGTGCTGTCCGCGCTGGCGGTCCGCTCCTCCGGGGTGGCGGCCACGCTGGGCGTCGCGCTGTCGGTGTCGGCCTACAACCTCGGGACAGCGGTCGGCTCGCTGGCCGCCGGCCGGGCGCTGGAGTCCGGCCTCGGCACGGTCGGCCCGGCCGTGGTGGGCACCTGCGTCGCCGCGCTCACGCTGGTCCCGACGACCGTCCTCGCCCTGCGCAGCCGCCGCGAGGCGGTGCCCGCGGCCTGACCGGGTCGGGTCGGGCCGGTCAGGTAGGGCCCGGGTGGACGTGTCGTGGGCGTATGCGGATCCGCAGACGCCGTGGCAACGGGCGCGCGACTGGACTGGGCGACGTCCCCCGGTCATCGACGTCCCACCGGCCCGCCCGGTGGTGAGGAGCCCCCGTGCCGACCAGTCCCGCCCCGACCCGTCCCGTGTCACCCACCTCCACCACGCTCCCGCCGGTCCGCCGACGGCCGGGTGCGCTCCTGCCGGCCGCCGTCGCCGTCCTGCTCGCGGTCGCCTGCGTCACCCTCGGCCCACCCGGTGCGGTCGCCGAGGCCCGGCGCACGGTGACCGCCCTGGCCGAGGCGCTCACCGCGCCGTGGCCGGGCGCGGTGCAGCGCGCGCAGGTCGAGGCGGCGGCCAACGTGCTGCTGTTCGTGCCGGTGGGCGCCCTGGCCGCCGTGCTGGTCCGCCGCCGCAGCCCGGTCCTCCCCGTCGCGCTGGGCGCCGGTCTGTCGGTGCTGGTCGAGCTGGTGCAGACCACGCTGCCGGGCCGGGTGCCCGACCTCGCCGACGTGGCCGCGAACACCGCCGGCACGGTGGTCGGCGTCGCGCTGGCCGCCGGGTGCCGGTCCGCGCTCCGCCGCGCGCGGCGGGGTCGCCGGGCCGGGCTGGTCGCCGTCCCGCTCCTGCTGGCGGCCCTGGCCGGGTGCGCGGACGTCGTCCCCGCCGGCGCCGAGGGGGCGCCGCTCGCCACGGCGCCGTCGGCCGGCACGCCGTCGGCCGGCACGCCGGAGCGCCGGGAGCTGACCGCCGAGGACGGCTGGCTGCCCGACGGCGAGGTGCTGTCGCCCTTCGACGACGTCCCGGCCCTCACCCGGCTGGACGCCGCGCTGCGCACCGCCGTCCAGGACGCGTACCGGGCCGCGACGGACGACGGGGTGCGCTTCCACGTGACCACGGGCTGGCGCAGTGCGGCCTACCAGCAGTCGCTGTTCGACGCCGCGGTGCGCGAGCACGGCAGCCCTGCGGCGGCCCGGGTGCACGTGCTGCCGGCCGACGAGTCCGCCCACGTCACCGGGGACGCCGTCGACATCGGCCCGACCGACGCGATGTACTGGCTGTCCCGGCACGGGGCGCAGTTCGGCCTCTGCCAGACCTACGGCAACGAGCTGTGGCACTACGAGCTCACCGTCGAGCGCGGCGGAGAGTGCCCGGCGCCGGTCGCCGACCCCAGCGCCGGATGACGGCCACCCACGAGCCGGCCAGCGTCGTCGCGGCGCGGCAGCTGGCCCGCGAGGCCCGGGAGCGGCGTGGGGTGCGCGTCCATACGCCCACGACATCCCCGGCTCCCTACCCTCGCCCCATGCGGGTGCTGATCGCCGAGGACGAGCCCTACCTGGCCGACGCCGTCCGGGACGGGCTGCGGCTGGAGGCCATCGCCTCCGACGTGGTCCACGACGGCGACAGTGCGCTGGAGCACCTGGCCGTCACCTCCTACGACGTCCTCGTGCTCGACCGCGACCTGCCCGGCACCTCCGGGGACGAGGTGGCCCGGCAGGTGGTCGCGGCGGGCATGCCGTGCCGGATCCTCATGCTCACCGCGGCCGACCGGCTCGAGGAGAAGGTCGCCGGCTTCGAGCTCGGCGCCGACGACTACCTCACCAAGCCCTTCGCGATGCGGGAGCTGGTGGTGCGGCTGCGCGCGCTGGGCCGCCGCCCGGTCGACGGGACGCCGCCGGTGGTCGAGTTCGCCGGGCTGACGCTGGACCCGTTCCGCCGGGAGGTGCACCGCGCCGGCCGGTACGTGGGGCTGACCCGCAAGCAGTTCGCGGTGCTGGAGGTGCTGATGGCCGCCCGCGGTGGGGTGGTCAGCGCCGAGCAGCTGCTGGAGCGGGCGTGGGACGAGAACGCCGACCCGTTCACCAACGCCGTCCGGATCACCATCTCCTCGCTGCGCAAACGGCTGGGCGACCCGTGGCTGATCCACACCGTGCCCGGCGCCGGCTACCGGGTGGGCGAGCCGGCGTCCGGCCCGGCGTGAGCGCCCGGCTGCGGCTGGCGCTCAGCTACGCCGGCTTCCTGGCCGTCGCCGGCGTCGGCACCGTCGCGCTGCTGGCCTACGTGCTGCACTTCGTGCCCGAGGGCAACCTGCGCGGCGAGGGCGGCGTGCCGGTGCCCGACCGCGGCGACCTCCTGGACGCCCTGCTGCCCAAGCTGGTGGCCGTGCTCGCGGTGCTGGGGGTGCTCGGCCTGGTGGGCGGCTGGCTGCTGGCCGGGCGGATGCTCCGCCCGCTGCACCGGGTGCACGCGGTCGCCCAGCAGGTGGCGGCCGGCTCCCTGGAGTACCGGGTGCGGCTGCAGGGCACCCGCGACGAGTTCCGCGAGCTCGCCGACACCTTCGACACGATGCTCGACCGGATGCAGGCGGCCTTCGACGAGCAGCGCCGGTACGCCGCCAACGCCTCCCACGAGCTGCGCACCCCCTACGCGGTCGAGCGGGCGATGCTCGACGTCGCCCTCGCCGACCCGGCCGGGGTGGACGTCGGCCAGCTGCTGCGCCGGCTCGACGAGACCAACCGCCGGGGCACCGAGACGGTGGAGGCGTTGCTGGCCCTGGCCGCGCTCGACCAGGGCCGCACCCCGCCGCTGGTGCCGGTGGACCTCGCCGAGCTCACCGCCGGGGTGGTCGCGGACCTGACCCCGCTGGCCGACCAGGCCGGGCTGGTGGTGGACGCCGAGCTGGGGGAGGGCGACCTCGACGGCGTCGAGCCCCTGGTGCGGCAGCTGGTGTCCAACCTGGTGCTCAACGCGGTGCGGCACAACACCGGCCCGGGCGGGCACGTGCAGGTCACCACCGGCACGACCGTCGACGGCCGCGCCGAGCTGCGGGTGGTCAACAGCGGACCGGTGGTGCCACCGCGCCTGCTGGCCACGCTCACCGAGCCCTTCGTCCGGGGCGTCGGGCGCACGTCGGCCGGCTCGTCCGCCCCGACCGGCAGCGGGCTCGGGCTGGCTCTCGTGGCCCGGGTGGCCGCCGTGCACGGCGCCGACCTGCAGCTGTCCGCTCCGCCGGCGGGCGGGCTGGTCGTCCGGGTGCCGTTCCCCCCGCCGGGCGGCTGACCGGCACCCGCGGCTACGCGTCGGCCAGCCAGGACAGCAGGCGGCCCCGCGACCAGCAGCGGCCCAGCGCCGTGGCGTGCAGCCCGGTCCCGGTCGACACCGTCAGGCCGAGGGTGCTGTGTCCTGACGCCGGGCGGTCGCCGAGCGTCGGGACGCCGGGTGCGACCCCGACCCCCTCGACGGAGACCCACGCGATCGTCCGTCCGGCCGCGGCCTCCGCCAGTCGCCGCTGCAGCTCGAGGCGACGGGCGGGGGTGAGCCGGGAGAGCGCCCACGCGGTGAGGACGACGGGCAGCGCGCCGGCGGGCACCCGGGCGAGGGCCTCGGGCAGCAGTGCGAGCGGGTCCCCGCGGAGCAGCAGCGGGGGAGCGGCCGCCGCGACGGTGAGCGCGGACGCGAGCGGTGCGGCCCCGTGCGGGCGGTCCGGCGCCACACAGGCGCGCAGCCAGCGGACGTCGTCGGGGTCGGTGGGGTCCAGCGGGGCGCGGTCGACGCCGATCCGGGCGACGACCTCGGGCAGCTCCCGCGCCGGGACCCGTCCCGGGCCGACGACCGGCGTGGACAGCTGGACGGGGGAGGCGGGGTCGCCCAGCGACGGCCCGGGCTCGTAGCGGAGGCCCATCCGGTCCAGGTGCAGGTCCAGGCCGGTGGGGCTGCCCAGGCCGACCAACCCGACGGGCGGTGCACCGACCCGGGAGGCGGCCTCGGCGACGGCCGGGGCGAGGACCGCGCAGCGCGCGAGGGCCATGGTGGCCGGACTGCGGTGCGCGACGGTGGCGGCGACCGCGCCGGTCAGGTCCAGCAGTGTGGCGACCGCCGCGTCCGCGGTGGCGGCACCGTCGGCCACGGCATGCGCGGCGGCCAGTGCCGGCGCGCGGCCGGCGAGGGCCAGGTCGTGCAGCGCCGCCAGGACCAGCGCCGGGGAGCGCCGGCGCGCAGGCAGCGCGGCGAGGGCGTGCAGCGCCGCGGGCGACCCGCCGAGGGCGAGCGCGGTGCGGCGGTCCAGCGGTGACGTGCCGGCCGCCCCGGCGTAGCGCCGGAGGGTCGCAGCGATCGCAGCGGTGGGTCCGGTCGGGTGCGCGGTCACCCGGGCACCCTGCACCACGGCCCCGGGTCCCGGGAGCCGATCGGCACGCCGTCCCGAGCGGGACGGCAGGTCGGGCTGGGTCAGGCGGCGTCGGTGCGGGCGCCGTCGAGGTACTCGCGCACGGCCGGCGCGGGGACCCGGAAGGAGCGGCCGACGCGGACGGCGGCCATCTCGCCGTTGTGCACGAGGCGGTAGACGGTCATCTTCGACACGCGCATGATCGCCGCGACCTCGGCCACGGTCATGAACTGCACCGCCGGGCGCGGGGCGGGGCGCTCGGTCATCGGGCGCACGGGCTGCATCGGCGCGGGGCGCTGGCCGACGGGGGCGAAGCCGGGCTGGACGCGGGCGCCGGGGACGGCGGGGCGCGGGGCCGGGACGCGGCCGTAGGTGGCCTGACGGGGGAGGGCGGTAGCGGGGGAGCGCTGGGCCAGGGTCATCGTCGTGCCTCTCGATGGCGGGTCGCGGGACGCGGGGCCAGTGGACTGACGACCCTGCGCTGCTGTGCTGGAACTGAGAGTAAACGTCGATCGTGGGCCCCGTCTCTGTGGACGTGGACGAGACGGACTGGTCCGCTTCGGCACAAGTTGTCCGTGCGCTGGGTGTGACCGGAGTGAACGTGCAGGTGACACGCTGGAAGTCCGGTGCCGGGTGGGGTCGGTGTGACGACACGCGACCGGGTCTGCGGCCTCCTGGCGGGAGGACCTGCGACCGGCGGTGTACCGAGCCCGCGCGCGGGCCGCGGTCGCGAGCGCGTAGGGCATGACGTCTAGCACGTCCTACTAGGCTGAGGCTGGCGTCTGCCGGACCGGCCGTGCGGCGGGTCGGGCGGCAGCCGGCGACCGGTCCGTGTTCCGACGCGTAGACAGAGGTGCAGGGTGCCCCTGACCCGACCCGCCCGACGACCTCCCCGGGCTGCCCGGTGACCGGCCCGCCGGCGGTGGGCCCGGCCGACGTCGTCCCGGTGTTCTTCCTGTCCGACAGCACCGGGATCAGCGCCGAGACGATGGGCAACGCGCTGCTCATCCAGTTCCCCGACCTGCACTTCGACCGGACGCTCGTGCCCTTCATCGCCACGGTCGAGCAGGCCCGCGAGGTGGTCGCCCAGGTCGACGAGGCGATGGACGGCCCGGTGCCGCCGCTGGTCTTCCTCACCGCCGCCGTCGAGGAGGTGCGGGCCGAGCTGCTGCGCACGCGCGCCCCGGTCATCGACTTCTTCGGCCTGCACATGGCCCGGGTCGAGGCCCAGCTCGGCGCCCCCGGGCTGCGGGAGGCCCGCCGGCTGCACGGGGTGGGCGACGTCCGGCGCTACAACGACCGGATGGCGGCCATCGAGTTCGCGATCGAGCACGACGACGGGCTGAGCCCCCGCGGCCTGGACCGCGCCGACGTCGTCCTGCTCGCCCCGTCGCGGTGCGGCAAGACCCCGACGGCGATGTACCTCGCGCTGCAGCACGGCCTGTTCGTCGCCAACTACCCGCTGGTCGAGGAGGACCTGGTCACCACCGACCTGCCCCGCCCGGTCCGTGAGCTGGCCGACCGGTGCTTCGGGCTCACCACCACGGTGTCCCGGCTCAGCCGGGTGCGCCAGGAGCGCCGACCCGACTCCCGCTACTCCTCGGAGGAGCAGTGCCGCGCCGAGCTGCGCCGGGCCACGGCGATGTACGACACCCACGACCTGCCCACCATCGACACCTCGGCGGCCTCCGTCGAGGAGATCGCCGCGATGGTCGTCCAGACCCTGGCCCGGCGGCGCCGCCGCCCGGGTGCGCCCACGCCCTCCCGCCCCGCCCGATGAGGAGACCGACGATGAGCACCGACACCGCACCCGCGACCGCAGCCGAGGGCACTGCCCCCGAGGACAACGTCCGGTGGTTCGCCGAGCTGGGGCTGGCCGACCTGGAGGTGGTGGGCGGCAAGAACTCCTCGCTCGGGGAGATGATCTCCCAGCTGGCCGACGCCGGGGTGCGCGTCCCCGACGGCTTCGCCACCACCGCCTCGGCCTACCAGCGCTTCCTCGGCGACACCGGCCTGGCCGCCCGGATCGCCGACCGGCTGCGCACCCTGGACACCGACGACGTCCGGGCGCTGTCGGCCGCCGGTGCCGAGATCCGGCAGCTCGTGGTCGACCAGCCGTTCCCGCCGGCGCTGGAGGCCGACGTCCGGGCCGCTTACGCGCGGCTGGCCGGGGACGACGCCGCGGTCTCCTTCGCCGTCCGGTCCAGCGCCACCGCCGAGGACCTCCCGGACGCCTCCTTCGCCGGGCAGCAGGAGACCTTCCTCAACGTGCGCGGCATCGACGCGGTGCTCCAGGCGGTGCGGGAGGTCTACGCCTCGCTCTACAACGACCGGGCCATCGCCTACCGGGTGCACCACGGCTTCGACCACGAGGCGGTGTCGCTGTCGGCCGGCGTCCAGCGGATGGTGCGCTCGGACCTCGGCGCCTCCGGCGTGCTGTTCACCATGGACACCGAGTCCGGCTTCCGCGACGCCGTGTTCGTGACCTCGGCCTACGGGCTGGGGGAGGGCGTCGTGCAGGGCGCGGTGAACCCCGACGAGTTCTACATCTACAAGCCCGCGCTGGCCGCGGGCCGGCCGGCGGTGCTCAAGCGCGGGGTGGGGGAGAAGGCCACCAAGATGGTCTACACCGACCACGCCGAGGTCGGCCGGACGACGGAGTTCGTCGACGTCGACCCCGCGCAGCGCCGGCTGCTGTCGCTCACCGACGCCGAGGTCACCGAGCTGGCCCGCCAGGCGGTGCGGATCGAGGAGCACTACGGCCGGCCGATGGACATCGAGTGGGGCAAGGACGGGCTCACCGGCGAGCTGTTCGTGCTGCAGGCGCGCCCGGAGACGGTGCAGTCGCGGGCCGGGAACGTCACCGAGCGGTACCGGCTCACCGGCAGCGGGGAGGTGCTGGTCGAGGGGCGGGCGATCGGGCAGAAGATCGGCGCGGGCGCGGTGCGGGTGCTCAGCGACATCGACCAGATGGACTCCTTCACCCCCGGCGACGTGCTGGTCGCGGACATGACCGACCCCGACTGGGAGCCGATCATGAAGCGGGCCTCGGCGATCGTCACGAACCGCGGCGGGCGCACCTGCCACGCGGCGATCATCGCCCGCGAGCTGGGCATCCCCGCCGTCGTCGGCACCGGGACGGCGACCCGCTCGCTGCGCGACGGCGACCCGGTCACCGTCTCCTGCGCCGAGGGCGACACCGGCCTGGTCTACGCCGGCGCGGTGGACTTCGAGGTCAGCGAGACCTCGCTGGAGGCGATGCCGGAGATCCCCACCAAGATCATGATGAACGTGGGGACGCCGGAGCAGGCCTTCGCGTTCTCCCGGCTGCCGAACGCCGGGGTGGGGCTGGCCCGGCTGGAGTTCGTCATCAACCGGCAGATCGGCATCCACCCCCGCGCCCTGCTGGAGCTGGACACCCTCGACGCGCCGCTCAAGCGCCAGGTCGAGGAGCGGATCGTGGCCTACCCCTCGGCCCGGGACTTCTTCGTGTCCCGGGTCGCCGAGGGGGTGTCGATGATCGCCGCGGCGTTCGCGCCCGAGCCGGTCATCGTGCGGATGAGCGACTTCAAGTCCAACGAGTACGCCAACCTGCTCGGCGGGGAGCACTACGAGCCGCACGAGGAGAACCCGATGCTGGGCTACCGGGGGGCCTCCCGGTACCTGTCGGCCGACTTCGCCGAGTGCTTCGCGATGGAGTGCGAGGCGCTGCGGTACGTGCGCGACGAGATGGGGCTGACCAACGTCCAGATCATGATCCCGTTCGTGCGCACCGTCGCCGAGATCGAGGGCGTGGTCCGGCTGCTGGGCGAGCACGGGCTGCGGCGCGGGGAGAACGGCCTGAAGGTCGTGATGATGTGCGAGCTGCCCTCCAACGCGCTGCTGGCCGACGCCTTCCTCGACCACGTCGACGGGTTCTCCATCGGCTCCAACGACATGACCCAGCTGGTGCTCGGCCTGGACCGCGACTCCAGCCTGGTCGCCGGCAGCTTCGACGAGCGGGACCCCGCGGTCCTCGCCGTCCTGGAGATGGCGATCAGCGCCTGCCTGGCGCGGGGGAAGTACGTGGGCATCTGCGGCCAGGGGCCCAGCGACCACCCCGACCTGGCCGAGTGGCTCGTGGCCCGGGGGATCGGGTCGATGTCGCTGAACCCGGACACCGTCGTCGACACCTGGCTGCACCTGGCCCGCACCGCCGCGGGCGGGTGACCGGGGTGCGCCCCGCGGACCCGGTCGCGGGCCCGCGGGGCGAACCGGGAGACTCGCCCCATGGACCAGGCGCCGACCCCCGCTGACCAGATCCTCACCGAGGCCACCCGGATCGCCGACCACCTCCTGGACCTGCAGACCCGGGTGAACCAGCAGATCGACGCGACACTGGCCGAGCTGCTGCCCGGCGTCGTGGCGGCGCTGGGCACCGGCGGGGTGGCCGAGGTCGACGACGCCGACCTGGTCAACGCCCGGATCACCGGCCTGAGCGTCGTGGTCACCCCGGCCGCGGTCGCCACCGTCGTCCCGCTGCCGGCCGCCTCGACGGCCACCACCCGCGCCGCCCGCCGGGCGGTGGGCGACATCGTCCGCGGTGCCGACGACCGGCTGACCGTGATCGCCGGGCCGTGCTCCATCCACGACCCGGCCGCCGCCGTCGAGTACGCCGGGTTCATCGCGGCGATGCGGGAGCGGCACGGGGCCGACCTCGAGGTCCTGATGCGCACCTACACCGAGAAGCCGCGCACCGAGGTCGACTGGAAGGGCTTCGCCTACGACCCGTTCCTCGACGGCTCCAGCCGGATCAGCGTCGGCCTGGTCGCCACGCGGATGCTCATGCGCGCGATCACGGCGCTGGGCGTGCCGGTCGCGGCCGAGCCGCTGAACGCGCTGACCCCGCAGTACGTCAACGGGCTGGTCACCTACAACGGCGTCGGCGCCCGCAACGTCACCGACCAGACCGCCCGCGAGCGCGCCTCGGGCTTCTCCTCGGTCATCGGCTTCAAGAACTCACCCGAGGGCAGCATCGGTGCGGCCATCTCCGCCGTGCTGACCGCGCGGGCCCCGCACGAGTTCCTCGGCGTCGACGGCCACGGGGTGACCGCGCAGCTGTCGACCACCGGCAACGACACCGCCCACGTGATCCTGCGCGGGGACAAGGACGGCCCCAACCACTCCGCCGCCCACGTCGCGGCCACGAAGCAGGCGCTGGGCGCCCGCGGCCTGCCCGAGGTCGTCGTGGTCGACGCCTCGCACGGCAACAGCCAGAAGGACCACCGCCGCCAGGCCGCCGTCGTCGCCGACCTGGCCGGCCAGATCGCCGGCGGGGAGCGGGCACTGCGCGGGGTGATGATCGAGAGCAACCTCGTCGAGGGCCGGCAGGACCTGGACCGCGCGCACCCCGGGTCGCTGGAGTACGGCAAGAGCGTCACCGACGCCTGCGTCGACCTCCCGACGACCGAGCGGCTGCTGGCCGAGCTGGCCGGGGCCGTGCGCGCCCGCCGGGAGGCCTGATCCTCCGCTTCGGTGGCCGTTCGCCCGTCGTCGTTTGGCCGTTCGCCCGTCGTCGTTTGGCCGTTCGCCCGTCGTCGTTGTGGTGGTGCACGCGAGATCTCTGTCCGTGACGGCGGATAGACGTCGCGGCCGCCGCTCATGTCGAAGACGGACATCCCGCTGGCACTCGAGCGGGCGCGAAACGGACACAACATAACCTCCTTTATGTTGTATAGGCCGTCAGACCATGGTGTCAGTGGTCGGATGGTCTCAGTGGAACGCTGCCAGGCGTCATGACGGTCTTGCTGTCACCCTGACAGGGTGGATGCTCAGCGAGGGCCGGGCTGGCCCCGGTCGAGGTGGATCTTCGTGACGAGCATGCTCGTCGTTGCCCTGGTGGGTGCAACCCTGGCCTGGTCGATGAAGGGCCGGGACGCTGCCTCGGGCTTTCTGGGCATGGCGACGGGCGTCGGTATCGCTCTCGTCGTTAAAGCAGCTTTTTCGCTCCGACGGCGGCGCTCAATGTCGACCCGCAAGTAACCTCCTCTATCAGCGGTGCGCTGTTCGGGGCGAACGACGCCGCCCGGGGGCCTGTGGCGCCGGCTCGGGAGCACTGTCAGTCCGTTTAGGCGTCAGCGCGCGACTCACGTAAGCAGGGACTGAAGGGTGGCGACCACGATCGTCGCGACTATCCCGAGTATAAAATAGACGGTATTCCGATCGACGCTCTTGCGACCAGTCGAGCCACCGATCCCGGCGATGGATGAGTCGATCTGCTGGCGGAGATTGCTTAGGCCGCTCCGAGCGCTGGCCAACTGGCTATCCCGGTCGGCTACTTCGGCATCAAGCGATGCAAGCGCTTCAAGCGCTTGATCTAGCGCGGCGCGTGCCCGGTCGGCTGCGCTCGGGCCGGACTTTCGCCGGTCGGCCACCAGTAAGATGATAGACACAAGCAAGGCCGCAATTCCAACATAGTTCAGGACTTCCCCTGTGCGGGAGATTGCGCTAGCTATGCCTATGAGGGTGGAGCCGCTCTCTAGAAAGCCTAATCCGATATCCCTTGCCGAGCTGTCCAGTAGGCCGTTCGCTGTGAATAAGAATAAGGAACTCAGTGCAATCATCGGGGCTGCGATTGCGGCAGCGAGCGCTCCGCGCCGAAGGTGCGGAGGTAGTCCACGAAGGTTCACGCCCGCCAGCTTAAACCGCCCTACCGTCATATCGCTGTACTTATGGAGCATATTGGGTTTGCCGTTGTCGATCGGTACCGACCGGGGCTGTCTAGTTCTGTTGATCGCGCGGAGTCCTCGGCTGGATTGTCGAACGGAGGTTAGCCGAGGTGAGACGACTGACGTCGCTGATGTGCGGTGCCTTAGCGACTAGAGATGACCGTTAGATAACGTCCTTTATCTCACGGTCGGTCGGTCGTCGACGGAACCGAGTCATCAGGGCCTGACGGTGTTTGCCGCAGCCATACGGCGTAGGCGAGTAAGAGGACTCCCAGGGTGCACACCAGAGCGCCTAGCCACAGGAGGTCTGCGGATCAGGTCGTCCTGATCCCGAGGACGAAGAAGATGATGCTGACTGCGGCGAGGGATGCAGCAGACCTTCGCCGGTTGTCGCTCTTGTCGACCGTCACAGCACCGGACTGGCAGCGCCGCAGGGTGACGGTGGCGCTTGCCAGCTTGCCCACGCGTTGAGGACGCGGCGATGATCATGTCGTGGCGGAGACTGAGCGCACGCGCCGGCGTACCCGGCTGGTGGTCGCCAACGGTTCATATGTCTTTTTGGTGGCCACGCTCTATACGGCAGTGACTGCTCTGATCGCCGGTGACCCGTGGGACTGGGGTCGGTTCTGGTTGTGGTCGGTCGTGGTGGGCACGGTGGCCGTCGTATCAGGCGGCGTGCAGGTACTGGCCGATCGTGACCCCCTGGACACGCGACCTAAGTCGGCCGAGGACGAGACCGCTCAAGCTATGCGCACCGGGGTCCTGCCGTCTGGTGCTGACCAGGACATTTGGCGCGGCAGGGTGCAGCGTGCGGGCCGGACGGCCACGAAGCTCGGAGTCCTCTCAAGCATCCTGTGCCTGGTCACAGCGGTGGCCACGGCGTTGGCTGCCCACCTCCGCAACGATGACGACCCGGTTCTGTGGGCGATGGCCGTCATCGCGCTTCTCCTGCTCGCGCCACTGCTGGGGCTGATGGTCCAACTTCGCCGACGACGGCAGCGCCTCTTGGCTCAGCTCTGAGTCAGGTGACCTCGAACGCTGCGCCTTTCGAGGCTCAGCCGGTCTGCAGCAACGGAGCGCCGTCGAGCAGGGCCGCCACATGCTCGTCGATGAGGCAGCCACAGGGCTGAGCGAGGGCGACGACGACCGGCTCACGCTGCCCAGGTGCGCGGGCGTACTGCTCTTCGATACCGGTGGTCGGTTGCGAGCACGACGGGCAGGCAGGTGAATAGCCAGCCGGCCAGCCGAGCGCTTCCAACTCCTCACCGCGGCGGCGAGCCTCCCGTCCCAGCAGCTGGACCTCCAGGGCGGGTGCGGCACCCGCCGGTGATGAGGGCACCTCCTGCTCCGGTAGCTGTATGACGGTCCGCTGAGCAGCCACGTCAGCACTACCCAGGTCTGCAGAAGGATCCGGCGTCTGCGCCAGGGCACGCACCAGCGAGCTGCGGCCAACGCCGAGCGTGGCCGCGATCTGGATCAGGGTCATGCCCTGGGCACGCATGGCGTGAGCGGCGGTGAGCCGCTCCGGGGTCATCACGGTGGGGCGCCCGCCGGCGCGGCCGCGGGCCCGGGCGGCGGCCAGGCCGGCGCGGGTGCGTTCGCTGATGAGGCGTCGTTCCATCTGGGCGACGGCGGCGAAGATGTGGAAGACCAGCTCCCCGCCGACGGTGGTGGTGTCGATGGCCTCGGTCAGCGACTGGAACTGGATGCCGCGGGCGCCGAGGTCGTTGACGATGGTGGTGAGGTCGGCGACGGATCGGCCGAGCCGGTCGATCCGCCAGACCGCGAGGGTGTCTCCGGGGCGGAGGAAGTCCAGGCAGGCGATGAGCTGCGGGCGGGCGGCGGTGGCGCCGGAGGCGTAGTCGGTGAACACCCGCACCGCGCCGGCGGCGGTGAGCGCGTCGTGCTGCAGGGCGGGGTCCTCCTCGAGGGTGGATACCCGCGCGTAGCCGACCATGTTCACGCGCGCAGGTTAGCGGGAGCGGCCCACAAACGTCAGGGGGCGTGGGATTCGGGCCGTTGATTGCGGGCACGGGTTGTGGGCCGGTTGACCCGTCGGTCGACCTGCGGAAACACCCGACGGGTCAAGGGGTGCACGGAGAGGCCCAGAAACGGGTGGTTGTGGGCCGCTGTTTCGGAACCCCTTTCTGGTCACGCGGAGCAACGCGCCCGATTCCCGCTTGCGTGCCAGTCGCGGCGTCCTGTTATCGCTAGCCTGGCTGGATGACCGACGTCACGGGGTTCGTCAACCTGGCACTGCTCATCGGAGTTATCGCCGTGGTCATTAGCTTGCTCGGCAAGGTCGAGCGCATCGCAGCCGCGCTCGAAGAGCTGGCCGCCGCCAAGCGCAACGATGGCGCTGAGCGAGGCAATTGAAGCAACCAACGTTGCCAGGCGCGGTGAAAGATCGGGTACGCCAGTCCTAGTCTCGGCAACTGGGATCCGCGTGAGCGCACCGCTGAGGCTCGTCGGCCCGTTAACGGTCGGGTAGTGGGCCGTCCGTTAACGGGCCGTTTTGGTCAGCGCGTAGGCGGGCTGGGCAACCGCTTCATTCGGAGCGCCAGGATCACAGCCACGCCGAAGCCTGACGCGGCGCCGCCGACGAGGGCCTGCGTGACGGTGGACCAGTCCGTGAGCACGACAACGAGTAGTGCGACAGCAACGGCCCAACAGAGGCCCAGGGCTGCGGTGACAACTATCCAGGCGGTTCGCTCGTTCACCGACACAGGATGGCCTCTGCGCCGACTCCGTGGCAGGTGTGGCTGCAAAGCGCTCTCAAGGAGTGAACCCTGGTACAACCAAGGGACTCCAGCGCCGCATCGGCGGAAAGCCCTGATCCGATGCATCGGGCGCTGCTGATCGCAGCCTATTTGGCTAGCCCGACGAGGCGTGATCGCGCTCTTGAGCACCCACCCGTATCGCGAGGCTTGTCGGCCCGAAAACGGTTGGGTTTCGGGCCGCCCGTTAACGGGGCTTTTCCAGGCGGTCCTCTGGCTGATCATCGGGTCAACTCTCGGATGTGGACGCCGATACTGGGCCTCGATGGGGAACGCTTTGGTGGGAGGACCAGTGCATCTGAGTGTCGAACGGTTGATTCCCTCGTGGTGACGCGCCCCGGGCGGGAGGAAGCCTCGACTGCTGGCGCGCTGCTGGCCGGCTTCATCGCACTCATGGTCACGGCTGGCATCACGGTCGTGGCCTTTGCGGCGCCGGCGCCTCTCGGGGACCTGATCCTCCTCTGGGCCTTGCTAGTCGCTGCCACAAGCATCGCGTGGGCCATCGCCGGCGCTTTGAGGCGCATTACGCGAAAGCGTCGCCAGTATCGAAACAGTGGCTAGCGCTCTCGAGGAGACGACGGCGACCGGACCGTCCACCCCTTGACTCGGGCGGTGCGCATGGATCTTGCGTCACGACACACTGTCGTCGGCCCATTAACGGTCGGGTATCGGGCCGTCCGTTAACGGGTGTTACTGGTCAGCTCACGGCGTCCAGTGCTTCGTCGGCCCATCCGACTAGGTGCGCCAATGCCATCCCACGCTGGCGGTAGAGCCGTTCCGGGTCGGCATCTTCGTGGTACGCCTGATGACCGGTGTCTCCGGCCTGGGAGAGCAACAGCGGCAGGAGCCAGGCGTACTTCACGCACGAGGCGACGACGCCGAGTCGAGCGTCGGAGTCGGTACCCGTCCAGCCGCTCTCGCGCAGTCCAGCCAGGTAGGCCGGGTAGCAGGCCGCCTCGAGTTCCGGGAGCTGCTCGGCGGGCCAGAACAGGTCGAAGACAGCGTCCGGTAGCCAGTTGCCGAGGTCCTCTCCGACCGCGCCGTCGCCGGCGAAGGCCCAGTCGAGTAGGACGACCGTGCCGTCGCCGCGGCGCACGGCGTTGCTCACCCACGCGTCGAGGTGGGATGAGACGCGCGGTAGCTGTTCCATGAGGTCGAGCAGAGCATCGCGGTGGGTGAGCAGCCGGCCCCAGCCCTCTCGCAGCCCGGCAGGCCAGGTCGCGCGGATCAGCGGTTGCGCCCAGGCGTCATCGTCCTGGACTACAGACACGTCTCCTGGGCGGCTGGTGGAGTACTGGCGCAAGAATCGCTGGGAGGACCACGGCCGGGTCAGCGGCGGGCGGCCCTGCCAGCGGCCGAGGGCGGTGGCAGCGGCGACGTGGTCGGTCAGGTTGAAGTTCGGCCCGGCGGTCCCGGTGACGTCCTCCAGCCATAGAGTCGTGCCGCTCTCATGGTCGACGACCTTGGCGCCGGCGAGCTCGAGGCCTGTCCCGGTCAGAGATGCTCGGAGCCTGTCGTCTTGGTAGACCTCGGCCTCGCGGTGCCAGTAGTTCCAGTGCGCCGGGTCGGCTGACGTCGCCCAATGCACCGCAGCGCCCTTGGTCACCGGGCCCGGCCGGCGTAGCTCCTTGCGCACCCGACTTCCGCCTGGCGTCCGCACGCGCTCGACAACCACAGTCGACTGGTTGCTGGAGTTGTAACGGAGGACCTCTGCCGAGTGATCGCCGTCCATGACAGGACCTTGCCCGAAGGATGGTTCTCGTACCGCGACATCGACGACTATGACGTCCCCCGCTCGCGCATCGAGAGCGATCTAGTACCGGCCCGTGCTGGTTCCGGCTCCAGTACCGCGACGCCTATGCCGAGGCGGCCAGTCGCTGGCTGCACGCGGAGGCCGAGGTCATCGACCCCACGAGGCTGACGCCTGCTCAGGTCGCCGCGCACGTCGCCGACGCTGTCACCAGCTGAGGCCGGCTGTCAGGGTCAGGCGAGCGCTGCCCCGTGGCACGGCTGTGCTCCTAGACTCCGCGGGTGAGCCGTGAGCCCGACGAGGTCAGCGTCGCCGACGAGGAGCTGATCGCCGCAGCCACCCAGGTCATCGACCGAAACGGCGATGGCCAGATGCACACCGTCGGCGCCGCCCTCCGCGACGAGCGCGGCGTCATCCACGTGGGCGTGAACCTCTTTCACTTCACCGGCGGCCCGTGCGCTGAGCTGGTCGTGCTGGGTGCTGCCCGCGCGGCAGGCGCGCGGGAGCCGCGGACCATCGTGGCCGTGGGCGATGCCGGCCGCGGGGTGCTGTCGCCCTGCGGGCGCGACCGCCAGGTGTTCGCCGACCAGCACCCGGACCTGCGGGTGATCGTCCCCACCGAGCACGGCCCCGTCGTAGTGCGAGCCGTGGACCTGCTGCCGCATGCCTACCGAGTGCCGGCGGGGCCGGTGCAACGACTGCGGTTCCGGGCCGGCCACCTAGACGCAGTCCGCGACGGCAGCAAGCGCATCACGATGCGCTTCCACGATCCGGTGCACGTCGGTCCAGCCCTGCTCGTCTTCGAGTTAGACGAGGAGGTGCAGCTACCTGGCCGGATCACCTCCACCGTGGCGAAGAAGGTCACGGCGGTGACCGAACAGGAAGCCCGCGCCGACGGCTTCCTCTCCAGCGCCCACGTGCTGCCCCTGCTTCGTGACTACTACCCCGATCTACAGCCCGACGACGAGATCGTCATCGTCCAGTTCGAGGTGGACTGAAGGCCAGCTGGCGTCGTACCACGAGTCCACGAGTCCACGGGTAATGCGGACCGCGGGACGCACCGATACCGCGGCCTTTGACGGACCGAAAAGGGATGGGTATCGGGCCGTCGGTTAACGGGCGGTTTCGGTCAGGGCGGTGGACATGTCACGACCTGGCCCGGCAGACGCCTTGAACGCCTCCCCGCATCGAACAGCTGGTGGCGTTCAGTCGCCCACTCGGGCAGGCTGGCTGCAGAGGCAGGCGTGCCTGCGGCTGCCTTGCGAGGTTGCGGGTCCAAGTCCCGTCGGCTCCACTGCTCGGGGCCGTAGCTCAATCCGGTAGAGCGCGCAGTACCCCCTGCCCGGCTGAACCGAGCAGGGGTCCTGTGTTCTGCGGCCAGCATCGCCTGCGGTGCGCCTGAGCTCAGGGGCGCTGCCGGTGCTGCTGCAGCCGGGCGGCGATCCGAGGGTAGGACGCCGGGAACAGCCGCACCAACAGGTCCACGGCCTTCGCGTCGTTGCCGACCAGCACCCGCGGACGCCCGGCCTCCACGCCGTCCACCACGATCCGGGCGGCCTGCTCGGCCGGCATCCGCAGCAGCTTCTCGTTGTAGAAGCGGGTGCGGGCCTCGTCCTCGGCGGTGACCTCGTCGCCCCGCGCCCGGGAGACCTCGAGCGCGGCGGTGGCGATGTTGGTGCGCACCCCGCCGGGGTGGACGACGGTCACCTGCACCGGGTGCCCGGCCAGCAGCATCTCCTGGCGCAGCGCCTCGGTGAACCCGCGGACGGCGAACTTGCTCGCGCTGTAGGCGTTGATCGAGGCCTGCGCCATGAACCCGTTCAGGCTGGACACGTTGACCACGTGCCCGTCGCCGGAGGCGACCAGGTGCGGGAGGAACGCCTTGGTGCCGTGCAGCACGCCGAAGAGGTTCACGCCCCAGATGCGGTCGTAGTCGGCCCAATCGCTGTCCAGCACGGTCGTGCCGCCGGCGACCCCGGCGTTGTTGTAGACCTGGTGGACGACGCCGAAGTGCCCGGCCACCGTGTCCGCGTAGGCCAGCACCGCGGCCCGGTCGGTGACGTCGAGGACGGCGGTGTGCACCTCCGCGCCCAGTGCCCGGGCCCGGTCGGCGGTCGCCGCGAGCCCGGCCGCGCCGATGTCGGACAGCGCCAGCCGGGCCCCGCGGCGGGCCAGCTGCAGGGCCAGCTCGCGCCCGATGCCGGACCCGGCACCGGTGACGACGGCGACCTTGCCGCGGACGCTGTTCCTGGGGGTCCTGCTCATCGGGGGTCTCCTGGGGTGGTCAGCGGGGCGCCGGTGCCCCGGGCGAGGGCGGTGGTGAGGTCGACCAGCCGGTCGACGACGCCCGGGGCCAGGTGGTGGCCCATGCCGGTGATCTCGACGAACCGGGCACCGGGGACGGCGGTCGCGGTGGCCCGGCCACCGGTGGGGTGCACCATGCGGTCGGTGGAGCCGTGCACGACCAGCGTCGGCGCGGTGATCGAGGCGACCTCGGCGGTCCGATCGCCGGAGGCCTGGATCGCCCCGATCTGGCGGGGCACCCCGGCCCGGGCCCGGACGCCGCCGCCGCGCTCCCAGAACCCGGTCGCCCAGGCGCGCTCGAGGTCCTCGTCGGGCAGCAGGGTCGGGGAGCCGATGTGCGCCAGCATGCCCAGGTGCCGTGCGACGGAGTCCTCGACCGTGGGCGAGGGGCCCTTCGCCAGTCGCAGCAGCGTGGAGCGGGCCGGCTGGCCGACGGAGCGGTCACCGGTGGTGGAGAAGATCGACGTCAGGCTGGCGACCCGGTCGGGGTGCCGGGCGGCGAGCGTCTGGGCGATCATGCCGCCCATCGACATGCCCACCAGGTGCACCCGCTCGACGCCCAGGTGCTCCAGCAGTGCGTACGCGTCGGCGGCCATGTCGGCCAGGTCGTAGGCGTCGGCGCGGGGCCGGGCCAGCAGCTGGCGCAGCCGCCCGGGGCGGGGCGCGTCGATCTGGCTGGAGCGGCCGATGTCGCGGTTGTCGAACCGGACGACGCGGAACCCGCGGGCGGTGAAGCCGTCGACCATCCGCTGCGGCCACGACGTGAGGTCGATGCCGAGGCCGGCGATCAGCAGCAGCGGGACGCCGTCGTCCGGGCCCTCGACCCGGTAGCAGATCCGCGGGCCTGCGGGCAGGTCGACGAACCGGTCGGCGGTGGTGGCGCCCAGGTCGGTGGTGCTCATGCCGGCACCGGGACCCGGGCGGAGAACTGCAGCTCGGGGTCGGCGACGCTGTCGGCCCGCAGCAGCTTGACGTCGGAGCGGTAGTCGGTCGAGGTGAGCCACGGCATGTGGTCACCCTGCCGTGGGAGGGAGTCCATCGACCGCTTCAGGTAGCCCGCGCCGAAGTCCAGGAAGGGCCGGGTGGGCATGTCCGGGTCGCGCGGGACGGGCCGGGCGCTGTCGTACCCGTGCGCGTCCATGTGGCTGAGCAGCCGGGTGAAGTGCTCGCACAGCAGCCCGATCTTCAGCGTCCAGGAGCTGTTGGTGTACCCGATCGCGTAGGCGAAGTTCGGGACGCCGGACAGCATCATCCCCTTGAACGCGACCGTCTCCGGCAGCCGCACCTCGGCCCCGTCGACGGTGAGTGCGATGCCGCCGAAGGCCTGCACGTTCAGCCCGGTGGCGGTCACGATGACGTCGGCGGTGAGCTCGCGGCCGGACTCCAGCAGCACCCCGGTCTCGGTGAACGTGGCGATCCGGTCGGTGACCACCTCCGCCGTCCCCTCCCGGATGGAGCGGAACAGGTCGCCGTTCGGGACGGCGCACAGCCGCTGGTCCCACGGCCCGTACGGCGGGTTGAAGTGCTCGTCGACCGGATAGCCCTCGGGCAGCTGCTTGGTGTTGACCCAGCGGATCAGCGCCCGGGCCCGCTCGGGGTGCCGCTGGCAGAACCGCCAGATGAACTGGCTCTTGGCGATGTTCTTGCGCCGGATCAGCGGGTGCGCGCGCTCCTCGCCGAGCAGCCGGCGCAGCCGGTTGGCCAGCGCGTCCTCGGCCGGGACGGGGAGCACGTAGCTGGGCGTGCGCTGCAGCATCGTCACCTGCGCGCCCGTCCTGGTCAGTGCCGGCACCAGGGTGACCGCGGTGGCCCCGCTGCCGATGACCAGCACCCGCTGGCCCGCGGTGTCGAGGTCCTCGGGCCAGTGCTGCGGGTGCACCACCGTGCCGGTGAACCGCTCGCGGCCGGGGAAGACGGGGGTGAAGCCCTCGTCGTAGCGGTAGTAGCCGCCGGCGCAGAACAGCCACCCGCAGGTGAGCGTCGTCCGCTCGCCGGTGTCGGTGCGCTCGACCTCGACGGTCCAGCGCGCCTGCGCCGAGGACCACGAGGCGCTGACGACCTTCGAGTGGAACCGGACCAGTCGGTCGATGCCGTTCTCCGCGGCCGTCTCCCGCAGGTAGGCCAGGATCCGGTCCGCACCCGCGATCGACTGCTCGTCGCGCCAGGGCTTGAACGAGTAGCCGAAGGTGTGCAGGTCGGAGTCCGAGCGGATGCCGGGGTAGCGGAACAGGTCCCAGGTGCCGCCGGTGGCGCCGCGGGCCTCCAGCAGCGCGATGCTGCGCTGCGGGTGGTCCCGGCGCAGGTGGTACGCGGCGCCGATGCCGGACAGGCCGGCGCCGATGATCAGCACGTCGAGGTGCTCCACCGGGGTCGTGGTCATGGTCGCTCCAGGTCGGGGGACGTCGGTACCGACGATGCGTGACCCGGGCCACGTCGCGCCACCGCCTCGCGCACCGTCGTCGTCCCGTCGTGGTGCACGATGCACCACATGACGCCGGACTGGCCGCTGCCCGCACCGACCGTGCGCGAGCTGTTCCGGCGTGGTGCGGAGATCGCGCTGGACCCCCGGGCGGACTGGGTGGCCGACCTGCACACCGCGGCGCTGAGCGGGGCCGGCATGCGCCCGGTCGCCGAGGACCCGGTGCTGGCCGCGGGCACCCGCCGGGCCAACCTGGCCAACCTGCTGCACTGGGCCACCGCCAACGTGCAGCGCCCGGGGGAGCGGGTGCCGGTCTACGTCGGGCCCGAGGTGCTCGAGGGGGCGCGCGACCTCGTCCGGCGGGGGCTGGACCACATCGGCCTGGACGCCTACCGCACCGCGCAGGCCGTGGCCTGGCGGCACTGGATGGGGATCTGCTTCACGCTCACCTCCGACACCGGGGAGCTGCGCGACCTGCTCGACGTCTCGGCCCGTTCGATCACCACGTTCATCGACGACACCGTGGCCGCGGTGGCCCAGCAGATGGCGGCCGAGCGCAGCGAGCTCACCCGCGGCGCGCACGCCGAGCGGCGGGCCACGGTGTCCCTGCTGCTGGAGGGCGCCCCGCTGCCCCGCGCCCGCGCCGAGGTGCAGCTGGGCTACGGGCTCACCGGCCCGCACACCGCCGCCGTCGTGTGGAGCGGGTCGGGGGACACCGGCTCGGACCAGCTGGAGGCCGCGGCCGAGGCCACCATGCGGGCGGCCGGTGCGGGGCGGCGGCTGACCGTCGTCGCCGGCGCCGCCGCGCTGTGGGTGTGGCTGCCGGTCGACCGGGCGCCGGAGGTGGCCGCGGTGGCCGCCGGCCTGGCCGGCGCCCCCGACGTCCGGGTGGCGATCGGCCGGCCGGGCACCGACGTGGACGGCTTCCGGCGCAGCCACCTCGACGCCGCCACCACCCAGCAGATGCTCGCCCGGCTCACCTCCCCGCAGCAGGTCGCCCGCTTCGCCGACGTCCAGCTGGTCGCGCTGCTCACCGCCGACCCCACCCGGGTCGAGGAGTACCTCACCGCCACCCTCGGCGACCTCCTGCACGCCGACGCGGCCGTCCGGGACACGGTGCTGGCCTTCGTGGCCGAGCTGGGCAACGTCGCCCGGACGGCGGCCCGGCTCTTCACCCACCGCAACACCGTGCTGCGGCGGCTGGCGCGCGCCGAGGAGCTGCTGCCGCGCCCGCTGGCCGAGGACGCGGTCGCCGTGGCGGCGGCGCTGGACGTGCTCCGCTGGCGGGGCGCCGGCAGCTGACCGGCCAGCAACGCCATCCTCGCGGGACGGCCGGCTCGTTCACGACCGCGGGGGTGCGAAGGGGCCGGAGAGCACCGACCACTGCAGCAGCATCACGGTCTTCGCGTCGCAGATCCGGCCGTCGGCGACCTGGGCGAGCGCCTCGTCGACGGTCAGCTCGCACACCTCGATGTCCTCGCCCTCGTCGGCCAGGCCGCCGCCGGACCCGGCCCGGCTGAGCGGTGAGTACGGCGCGGCGAAGAAGTGCAGGCGCTCGGTGACCGAGCCCGGGCTCATGTAGACCTCGAACACCGGCTCCATCGCGCCGATGACCACGCCGAGCTCCTCGGCCGCCTCGCGGCGGACGGCGGTGGCCGCGTCGTCGTCGTCCAGCAGCCCGGCCGCGGTCTCCAGCAGCATCCCGTCGGGATGGCCGTTGACGTACACGGGCCAGCGGAACTGCCGGGCGAGCAGCACCGTGCGCCGGTCGGCGTCGTAGAGCAGCACGGTGGCGCCGTTGCCCCGGTCGTAGGTCTCCCGCTGCTGGCGCTGCCACGTGCCGTCGCGGCCGCGCACCTCCAGGGTGGTGCGGCGCAGCACGTGCCACGCGGCAGCCAGCAGCTCGACGTCCAGCACCCGCACGTCCGGGTTCCGGTCCAGGTCCGCACCGACCCGGTCCAGACCGGTGCGGCCGCGGGCGTCCGGGACGTCCACCCCGGGCACGGGGCGGACGGCGGGCGCCGGCACGGCGGTCACGCTGCGGCCGGGGTGCCGACCCCGGGGACGTCCTCGACGCGCCAGTACACCGGCAGCCCGCGGTCCCGGGCGATCGCCACGTCCTGGTCGGCGCCGACGGAGGCGCCGGGCAGCCGCAGCACGGCGTCGCAGCGGGCGAGCAGACGCTCCGCGGTCGGGTAGAGGACCTGCTCGGCCAGCGGGTCGCCGATGCCCGCGCCGGCGCTGCGCAGCACGGGCAGGGCAACCCACTCACCGATCATCGGCACGTGCCCGGCCCGGAACAGCGGCCAGGCGGCCTCCTCCAGCCGGGCGAGGTTGGCGGACGTGAGCGCGGGGTCGTCCCCCGTGCCGGACCGGTAGGGCCCGGCGATCAGGATGAGGAGCGACGGGGTCAGGGTCGTCATGTCGACAGACTACGATGAAACGTGCAGTAATCGGAAGTACCCGGCAGAAAGGGTGGACCATGCTCGTCCCCGAACGGCGCGACCTCCTGCTCGCCCGCCTGCACCGGGACGGGCGGGTCATCGCCAAGGACCTCGCCGCCGAGCTGGGGCTGAGCGAGGACAGCGTGCGGCGTGACCTGCGGGAACTGGCCGCCGCCGGCCTGTGCCAGCGCGTGTACGGCGGGGCGGTGCCCGCGTCGCCGGCCGTGGCCGACTACGCGACGCGGGCCGGCGTGGCCGTGGACAGCAAGGCGCGGGTCGCCGCCGCCGCCGTGCAGCTGGTCGAACCGGGCAGCACCGTGATCCTCGACGGCGGGACGACGGCGCTGGCCGTCGCGCGGGCACTGCCTCCCGACCTGGTCGCCACCGTCGTCACGCACAGCCCCACCGTCGCCGCCGCCCTGGTGGAGCACCCCGGCGTCGAGGTCTACGTGCTCGGCGGCCGGCTGTTCAAGCACTCCGCGGTGACCAGTGGCGCCGCCGCGGTGGAGGCGGCGGGGGCGGTCAACGCCGACCTGTTCCTCCTCGGCGTCACCGGGGTGCACCCCGAGAGCGGGCTGACCACCGGTGACGCGGACGAGGCGGCCATGAAGCGGGCGCTGGCCCGCCGGGCGGCCGACACCTACGTCCTCGCCAGCGTCGAGAAGATCGGCGCCGCGTCGCCCTTCACCGTCCTGCCGCTGTCCGCCGTCGCCGGGGTCGTGACCGACGCGCCCCCGGACGACGAGGTCATGGTGCGGCTGCGGCGCCTGGACGTGACCGTCGTCCAGGCCGCGACCGACGCCGGCTGACGCCCCCGGCCGGTGTCAGCCGGCGGTGAAGCGGGCGACCGCCGCGGTGACCTCCTGCTCGCGCAGCGGGAAACCGGGCATCCGGGACAGCCGCAGCAGCGGGACCGCGCGCAGCATCTGCCCGTTGCGCGGGTCGGCCAGCAGCCGGCCGAACTCCGCCTCGGCGAGCTGCTCGCGCAGCCACGGTCCGGCGTCGGGGTGGGCGAGCCATGCCTCGGCGGTGGAGTCGGCGGCCAGCGGCGGGGTGAGGTCGTCGCCGGGCAGCTCGACGTCGGCGGCCAGCCGCAGGTCGCGGGAGGAGGCGCCCAGCCGCAGGCCGGAGGTGCCGCCCTCGACGACCCAGCGGCCCAGCCCGACGTGCCAGTACGCGAACGCGCGGCGGTCCAGGGTCAGCTCCACCGGTGCGCTCTCGCCGGGCTGCAGGTGCACCCGGGCGAAGGCCCGCAGCTCCTGCTCGGGCCGGTACACGCTCGCCTCGGGGTCGGTGACGTAGAGCTGCACCGTCTCGGTGGCGGCCCGGTCGCCGGTGTTGGTGACGGTGAGCCGGACGTCGACGTGCAGCTCGTCGCCGGGCCGCACCGCCACCTCCAGGTCGGACCAGTCGAAGGTCGTGTAGCTCAGCCCGTGCCCGAAGGGGTGCGCCACCGGCAGCTGGTGCGCGTCGTACCAGCGGTAGCCGATGAGCAGGCCCTCGCCGTAGCGGACGTGCCCGTGCTCCCCGGGGAACGCCCCGACGGTCGGGTTGTCGGCGAACCGGGCCGGGACCGTCTCGGCCAGCCGGCCCGAGGGGCTCACGACGCCGAGCAGCAGGTCGGCGGTGGCCGCGCCGCCGGCCTGGCCGAGCAGCCAGCCCTCCAGCACGGCGGCGGCCTGGTCCTGCCAGGGGCTGACGTCCACGACCGACCCGTTGCTCAGCACCACGACCACCCGCGGGTTGGCGTCGGCGACGGCGTGCAGCAGCGCGACCTGGGCGGCGGGCAGGTCGATGGTGTCGCGGTCGTAGCCCTCGGACTCCCACGACGGCGGCAGCCCCAGGAACAGGACGACGACCTCGGCGACACCGGCGGCACGCACGGCCTCGGCGACCAGCTCCGGGTCGCCGTCGTCGCCCTCGACCTCGTAGCCGGGGGCGAAGAGCACCTCGCGCCGCCCGGCCAGCCCCTCGCGCAGCGCGTCCAGGGCGGTGTCCAGCCGGGTCGGCTCCACCTGCGAGGAGCCGGCGCCCTGGAAGCGCGGCGTCCGGGCGAACTCGCCGACCACCGCCACCGGCCCGCCGTCGGCGGCCAGCGGCAGGACGCCGTCGTTGGTCAGCAGCACCGCGCTGGCAGCGGCCGCCTCCCGGGCCAGCGCGTGGTGCGCGTCGGCGTCCACCGGGGCGACGGCGACGGCCTGCCCGCGCAGCGCCCGGTCGACCAGGGTGAGCACCCGGGCGGCGCCGCGGTCGACGTCGTCCTCGGTGATGCGGCCTGCGCGCAGGCCCTCGAGCACGGTGGCCGTGCCGCCACCGGAGGACGACGGCATCTCCAGGTCCAGGCCCGCGGCCAGCCCGACGTCGCGCCGGTCGACCGCGCCCCAGTCGGAGACGACCAGCCCGGTGTACCCCCAGTCGCCGCGCAGCACGTCGGTGAGCAGCCACGGGTCCTCGGAGGCGTAGACGCCGTTGATGCGGTTGTAGCTGCACATCACCGTCCACGGCTGGGCGCGGGTCACCACCGTCTCGAACGCGGGCAGGTAGACCTCGCGCAGCGTGCGCTCGTCGACGTCGGCGGAGACCGTCATCCGGTCGGTCTCCTGGTTGTTGGCCGCGAAGTGCTTCAGCGAGGTGCCCACGCCCTGCCCCTGTACGCCGGCGACCAGGGCGGCGGCGAGCTCCCCGGCCAGCAGCGGGTCCTCCGAGAAGTACTCGAAGTTCCGCCCGCACAGCGGCGACCGCTTCATGTTGACCCCGGGGCCCAGCAGCACCGACACGCCCTGGTCGCGGCACTCCCGCCCCAGCGCCTCGCCGACCCGGGCGAGCAGGTCGACGTCCCAGCTGGAGGCCAGGCCCGCGGCCGGGGGGAAGCAGGTGGCCGGCACGCTGCCGGTGAGCCCGAGGTGGTCACCGCCCTCCGCCTGCCGGCGCAGCCCGTGCGGCCCGTCGGCCAGCAGCAGCGCGGGGACGCCGAGGCGGGGGACCGGCGTGGTGTGCCAGAAGTCCGAGCCGTCGAGCAGCTCCGCCTTCTCCTCCGGCGTCAGCTGGGTCAGCAGCGCCGGGACGTCGAGGCCCTGCGCGGTCTCGTCGGGCATGGTGCTCCTCGGGTGGGGGGAGGCGCTGCGGTGCGCCGGACCGATCCTCGCCCGAGCGGGTCGGGTGCGGCCACGCAGGTGTGTCCCGCGCCACCGGTCACGGCCCCCGGACTTTGCGATCTCGCGACGATCGGCCCGGCAGGGGCCTGTGCGGTGGCACGGGCCGTTCGACCGCACCGATGCTGGGGACGTGCAGTTCTCCCGGACCGGGGTGCTCCGGTCCTCGGGGCTGACGGCCGGGGCAGGAACTCGTGACACCCCCCCACCTGAAGGAGTCCCCGTGCTCGGTCTCATCGCGTTCCTGCTCGTCGTCTGGGTCGCCGTCATCGTCATCGGTGCCGTCGTCAAGGGCCTGTTCTGGCTGGTCGTCGTCGGCGCCGTCCTGTTCCTGGCCACCGCCGCCTACGGCTACGTGAAGCGCACGGCGATCCGCTGACCGCCCCGGCTCACGAGGTCGGGCCGGCCACCGTGCCCAGGTAGTCCCCGGCGGTCAGCGGCTCGTCGGTCAGCCGACCCGAGGGCAGCGGGGCCGCCACCGGGGCCCCGTCGACCAGCAGCCGCACCGCGGTCACGCCGTCCAGGCTGGTCGCGGTCAGCACGATCTGGGCCACGGCCAGCCGGGTCTCCCGGCCGATGGGCACCTCGGCCGCGCCGCCGACGTCCACGGTCGCCGTCCCGTCCGTGAGGGAGGACAGGTCCAGGTCGATGTCGGGTGCCAGGGCGGTGCCCAGCCCCTCGTCGAGCTCCTCGTCGGCGGGGCCGGCGGCCAGGTCGTCGAGCAGCAGCTGCAGCTGCTGGTCCACCGGGCCGGCGGACAGCGGCCGGACCCGGGCCACGACGCGGTCGGCGCCCTCCAGCAGGTGGACCCGGGGCTCGCCCCGGCCCGGGGCGGCCGACACCGGCGCCGGCTGCTGTGGGCTCGGCGACAGCAGCCCGAACGGGACCTCGGCGTCGGGGACCGCCGTGGGCGGCCCGCCGGTGGGCACCCCGCAGCCGGTCACGGCGAGCAGGACGGCGCACAGGACGGCGAGCAGACCCGCGGTCGCCGGCCGGGCCGTCACGGGTCCGCGCACGGGACCGAGATGCTGAACCGGGCACCTGCCGGGCCGTCGGAGCACCAGGCGGTGCCGCCGTGCTGCGCGGCGATGTCGGCGGTGATGGCCAGCCCCAGGCCCGCGCCGGGCAGCGAGCCGCGGGTGGCCGCCGGGCCGCGGGCGAACCGCTCGAACACCCGCACCCGGTCGGCCGCCGGCACGCCGGGTCCGGCGTCCTCGACGGTCACGACGACCGTGCCGCCGGTGCGGGAGACGTCGACCCGGGTCGGGCCCCCGGCGTGCCGGTCGGCGTTCTGCAGCAGGTTGGTCACCGCGCGCTCCAGCCGCAGCTTGTCGCCGACGACCACGGTCTGCGCGTCCGGGCCGGTGTGCAGCAGCCCGGCCGGCCGGCCGGCGCGGAGCAGCACCTCGCGCACCAGCGCGCCCAGGGAGAACCGGCTGCCGGCCGCGGCACCGGGGGGCTGGTCGGGCCGGGCCAGCTCGAGCAGGTCGTCGAGCATGTGCCGGAAGCGGTCCAGCTCGCCCTCCACGAGCGCGAGCGCCTGCTGGCTGCGTGCCGGCATGTCCCCGCGGCGGGTGGCCATCACCTCCACGCTGGTGACCAGGCTCGTCAGCGGGCTGCGCAGCTCGTGGCTGACGTCGCCGACGAAGCGGGCGTCGCGCTCCAGCCGCTCGGCCAGGGTGTCGACCATGCTGTTGAAGCTGCCCACGATGCCCACCAGGTCCGGGTCGGTGGTGGCCGGCAGCCGGCTGGTCAGCTCCCCGCCGGAGATGCGGGTGGCCACCGCGCCCACCTCGTCCAGCGGCTGCACGACGCGCCGGCTGGCCCACCAGCCGAACAGCGCGCCCGCGGTGGTGGCGGCCGCGGCCCCGGCGGCGAGCACCGTGGTCAGGGTGCGCAGCACCTGCTCGAGCTCGCTGAGCTCGGAGACCTCGAAGAAGTCGACGCCGGCCTCTGCGATGGGCAGGCCGACCACCAGCCGCGGTCCCGACGGGCCGGCCACCCGCACGCTGCCGGCCGAGCCGTCGGCGACCAGCTGCGCCAGCGCGGGCGGCACGTCCCGGGCGTCGGCGTCCAGGCCGGAGGAGTACCAGGCGTCCCCGCGGCGGACGACGACGTCCCCGGCGACCGAGGGGACCAGGTCGCCGAGCTGGGCGGAGACGTCGGCCCCGGCGCCGGACAGCCGGCTGCGGAGCAGGTTGGCGTCGGCGTAGGCCTCACGCACCAGCGACTGCTCCCGCTGGTCGACCAGGTAGCTGCGGGCCAGGGCGAAGGTCGTGGCGACGAGGACGGCGGAGACCAGCAGGGCCCCGGCGGCGAAGCCGGTGACGATGCGTGCCCGCAGCCGCCGGGGCACCAGCCCCGCCCGCGACACCGGTCCTGCCCTCATCCCAGGTCCAGCCGGTACCCCAGCCCCCGCACCGTGACGACCAGGCGCGGTGACCCCGGGTCGAGCTCGACCTTCGTGCGCAGCCGGCGGACGTGCACGTCCACCAGGCGCTCGTCGCCGAAGAACCCGTGCTCCCAGACCCGCTCCAGCAGCTCGGGCCGGCTCAGCACCCGGCCGGGCACGGCGGCCAGCTCCGACAGCAGCCGGAACTCCGTCACGGTGAGCGGCAGCTGCTCGGTACCGCGGTGCACCGACCCGGCCGCGCGGCGCAGCACGAGCGGTGCGGCGGGGTCCGGGTCGAGCACCACGTCGACCACCGGCTGCGGCCCGGACGCCGCGAGGCGCCGGCGGAGCGCGCGCAGCCGGGCGGTGAGCTCCCGGACCTGGAACGGCTTGGTCACGTAGTCGTCGGCGCCGGCCTCCAGCGCCGCCACGACGTCCTGGGTGTCTGCCCGGGCGCTGACCACGACGATCGGCAGGTCGTGGGCCCGGCGCACCTCGCGGATCACGGTGAAGCCGTCCATCGCCCCGAGCATCAGGTCCAGGACCATCAGCTCCGGCGCGGCCGCCGCCACCTGCACCAGCGCCTCCTCGCCGCTGGCCGCCTCGGTGACCTCGTAGCCCTCGTCCTCCAGGGCCCAGCGCAGCGCGGTGCGGATGCCGTCGTCGTCCTCGACCAGCAGCAGACGGGCGGACACCGTCCCGACGATGCCACGGCTGCACGTGGGCGGGGTCGGCGCCCGCGATCGTCACGAGATCGCAAAGCGGTCGCACGGGGGTCCGGGCCCGGGACCGGGGCAGACTCGACGGGCAGGCCGTCCCGGCCCGGCGTCACGCGGCGCACACCCGAGCAGAGAGAGACATGAGCAGCCCCGAGCACAGACCCGAGGCCACACCCCACCGGCGGGACGAGGAGGTGTGTGGCCGATGACCGAGGTGCTGTCCCTGCTCCTCGGGGTGGTCGTCGTCCTGGCCATCACCGTCGTCACCGGGTACTTCGTGGCCCAGGAGTTCGCCTACATGGCGGTCGACCGGTCCACCCTGGCCGCGCACGCCGGCGCCGGTGACGCGGCCGCCGAGCGCGCGCTGGACGTCACCCGCCGCACCTCGTTCATGCTGTCGGGCGCCCAGCTGGGCATCACCGTCACCGGGCTGCTGGTCGGCTACGTGGCCGAGCCGCTGATCGGGGAGTCCCTCGGCGCGATGCTCGGCGGGGTCGGCGTCCCGACCGGGGTCGGCATCGCCGTCGGCACGGTGCTGGCGCTGCTGTTCTCCACGCTCGTGCAGATGCTCTTCGGCGAGCTGTTCCCCAAGAACCTGGCCATCGCCCGCCCCGAGCCGGTCGCCCGCTGGCTGGCCGCCTCCACGGTGCTCTACCTGAAGCTGTTCGGCTGGCTGATCTGGGTGTTCGACCAGGCGTCGAACCTGCTGCTCAAGGCGCTGCGGATCGAGCCGGTGCACGACGTCGAGCACGCCGCCACCGCCCGCGACCTCGAGCACATCGTCGAGGACGCCCGGGAGGCCGGTGACCTGCCGGCGGAGCTGTCGATGATGCTGGACCGGATCCTGGACTTCCCGAACCGCGACGTCGAGCACGCGATGATCCCGCGGCCCCGGGTGGGCACGGTCGCCGACACCGACACCCTGGGGGAGCTGCGGGAGCTCATGGCCACCGGGCACTCCCGCTACCCGGTGCTGGACACCGCCTCCGGCGACGTCGTCGGCGTCGTGCACCTGGCCGACGTGCTGGCCACCACCCTGCCCGACACCGCGCCGGTGACCGCGATCGCCCGGCCGTGCCTGGTGGTCTCCACCCTGGCCTCGCTGCCCGAGGCCCTGCGCCAGCTCACCGACGCCGGTGACCAGCTGGCCTGCGCGGTCGACGAGTACGGCGGTTTCGCCGGTGTCCTGACGCTGGAGGACCTCGCCGAGGAGCTGGTCGGGGAGATCACCGACGAGCACGACGAGGCCACCGACCCCGGCTACGTGCCGGTCGAGGGCGACGGCGTCTGGGAGATGGCCGGGGACGTGCACGTCGACGAGGTCGAGCGCGCCCTGGTCGTGGACCTGCCGCGCGGCCCCTACGAGACGATCGCCGGGCTGGTCATCGCCGCGTACGGCGGTCTCCCCGAGGCCGGCACCGTGCTGGACGTGCCGCTGCCGCTGGACCCCGGCGACCTGGTGACCGCCGACGTCCCGGTCGTGCGGGTGCTCCGGGTGGAGGTGCTGGCCGTCGAACGGCACGTGCCCTCCCGGGTCCGGCTCGAGCTCCCCGACCACGGCGCCGCGGGCGCCGTCGAGACCGCCGAGGTGAACACCGCATGACCGGGAACCCGTACGTGGTCGTCGCGCTCACCGTCGTCATCGTGGCGCTGAGCGCCTTCTTCGTGGCGGTGGAGTTCGCCGCCCTGGCCGCCAAGCGCCACCGGCTGGAGGAGGCCGCGCCCACCAGCCGCTCCGCCCGGGCCGCGCTGCGCAACTCCGCCGAGCTGACCGTCCTGCTGGCCGGCTCCCAGCTGGGCATCACCGCGGCCACGCTGGCCCTGGGCGCGATCAGCAAGCCGGCCGTGCACCACTGGCTCACGCCCGTGTTCGAGACCTGGGGGCTCCCGCTGGTCGCCGCCGACGTGGCCGGGTTCGTCCTCGCGCTCCTCATCGTCACCTTCGTCCACCTGGTCGTCGGGGAGATGGCGCCCAAGTCGTGGGCCATCGCCCACCCGGAGCGGTCGGCCACGCTGCTGGCCGCCCCGATGCGGGCCTTCATGGCCGTCTTCCGGCCGGTGCTGCGGCTGCTCAACGTCACCGCCAACGCGCTGCTGCGCCGGGTGGGCGTCACGCCGGTCGACGAGGTCGCGGTCGGGCACAGCCCCGCCGCGCTGCGGCACCTGGTCGAGCACTCGGCGAACGTCGGCGCCCTGGACGCCGGGTTCTCCGAGCAGATCTCCGGGGCGCTGGAGCTCGAGCGGCTGACCGTCCGCGAGCTGCTGGGCACCGGCTCGCCGCCCACCGGCGTCCGGACGGCGGCGACGGTCGGCGAGGTGCGCGAGGCCACCCGCCGCTCCGGGCACCTGCGCATCCTGCTCGGCGCCGTCGACGGTGAGCAGGTCACCGGGGTGGTGCACGTGCGGGACACCCTCACCGAGCCCGACGAGGGGGCCGCGGCACCGTTCGCCCGCCCGGTCTTCACCCTCGACGCCGGGACGACGGTGCACGCGGCGCTCAAGGCGATGCGGGAGACCCGCAACCACCTGGCGCTGGTCACCTCCGACGGCGCCGTCCTGGGGGTCGTCACCCTCTCCGACGTGCTGGGCCGCCTGTTCCCGCAGCCGGCTCCCGTCTGAGGCGGGCCGGACGGTGCCCGCGCGGTTGGGCGGGCGCCGTCCGGGACACCGGGACCCGGTGACCACACGGCTGCACTTCGACGGCTGGATCCTCGGCACCGGGACGACGTCGGGCACCCGGGTGGTGCTCGGCCACTGGCCGCGCTCGCCGCTGGGGTCGTTCTCCGACGTGATGGTGCAGCGCCCCGACGGGCACCGGGTGCTGCTGGCACCCAGCCAGGAGGTCGCCGGGTTCGTCGGCGCCACCTACTCCTTCGACGAGGTGCGGCTGGTCGAGGTGGCGGTCGACCGGTCCGACCCGCGCACCTGGACGCTCACCGCCGGGCCGCTGCAGCTCCGCGCCACGGTCGGACGCCGCCCCGCGCTGGGCTGGCTGCTGCGGCTGGTGCCGGCACCGCTGGCCCGGCGCCCGGCGTGGGTGGGGCTGATCGACGCCCCGGCCCGGCTGCTCACCGGCCTGCGCACCAAGGGCTCGGCCGGCAACGGGCGCACCGAGTGGTACGGCGTGCAGGACCTGCACGCGCTGGCGTCGGTCACCGCCAGCTGGCAGGGCGAGCCGCTGGGCGCCGTCGCGCCGGTGCAGCCGCCGGTGACCTTCGGCTTCGGGTCGGTGCCGCCGGACCCCTCGGTCGTCCGGGTGACGACGACGGTGCAGGTGCCCTGAGCGGGCACCTGCACCGTCGGCCGTGCGGAGGGCCGTCCGGCCCGGGGTGCGGGGCCGGACGGCGCGGGGTCAGCGCGGGCGGCGCGCGGTGAGCCTGCGGTCGACGTCCAGGTCCTCGTCCACCTGCACCACGACGTGCTCGTTGTCGTCGGGGACGCCGGCCGTGCGGCCGTTCGAGCCCGGGTAGTTGTTGTCGTTGCCGACGATCACGTGGTGGTCGTCGAGGACGGCGATCTGCTCGATCGTGACGAACGGGAAGGTGGCGAAGGCGCCCTTGGTGCCGGCCACGCCCTGCGGGTCGGGCATCGCCATCAGGTTCACCAGCAGTCGCTTGTCGGCGTACCCGTCGCGGTCGCGGTCACGGGTGTCGATCAGGTACACGGCCTTGAGCTGCGCGGCCGGGCCCTGGGCGTTGTCCCGCTCCAGGATCAGGAAGCGGTCCCGGTCCAGGGCCACCATGTCGCCGAGCGCGTTCCCGGCCACCTCGAACCGGACCTTCGCCTTCAGGCCGGTGTACTGCCCGCGGCGGGTGTCGAAGGAGTAGATGCGGCGGGTGGCCGGGTCGTCCCCGGTCACCGCGCCCTCCAGCATCGGGAAGAGCGTGCGGCCGTCGGGGGAGAGGGCCATGCCCTCGAAGCCCTTGCTGCTGCCCAGCGTCGGGGTCGCGCCGTTCAGGTCCCACGCGTCGGGGGAGCGGACGCCCTCGGGCTGCGCGGGGGCGGCGAGCACCTTCCCGGTCGCGTCGACGTGCACCAGGCTCGGGCCGAACTCCTCGCCGATCCAGAAGGTGCCGTCGGGCATCCGCTGGAAGGACTCCGGGTCCAGGTCGGCACCGGTGAGCCGGCGGTCGGCCCGGACGGGGGTGAAGGGCAGCCTGCGGTCGGGGTCGGAGAGGCTGAAGCCGCCCTCGAGCACGGTCGTCACCTGCGTGGTCGTGTCGATGTGCAGGCGGACGGCGCGCAGCAGGAAGTCGGCGCTGTTGGCCTTGGTGCCGTAGCCGTTGTCCTCCAGCACCAGCCAGTCGTCGCCGTCCGCCAGCAGGCCGGAGAAGCCTTGGACGGGCTGGGCGGCGAAGGGCGTGGTGACACCGTTGGCGGGGCTGGCCAGCGCGCCGGAGGGGACCTCCTCGCCGAAGGTGGCCGAGGGCAGGACCGAGCGGCCGACGAGCTCGGCCTGCTGGGTGCCGTTGCCCTGCGGGACAGCGCTCAGGCCGACGGCGAGGGCGGGGACCGCGACGGCGGTCAGCAC
The DNA here is from genome assembly GCF_026967795.1 of Modestobacter sp. VKM Ac-2986. Classification (GTDB taxonomy): domain Bacteria; phylum Actinomycetota; class Actinomycetes; order Mycobacteriales; family Geodermatophilaceae; genus Modestobacter. Next base: position 385,486 of record NZ_JAPVBH010000003.1, on the reverse strand, counting down.
CCCGGCGGTGGTGAGGGTGAGAGCGGTACGGCGGGACGGACGGCGCACGGAGGCACTCCTGGGACGGACGGTGGTGCGGACGTCGCTGACCGTGTCGCGGCGAGGCAGACGCCACCCGGCCACCCCGTGACCGCGCTGTGAGCACCCCGTGAACGCGGCGGGTGTGTGCACCGGGCGAGGACGGGGCACTGCCGGGCGGACGGCCGTTCCCCAGGAGGCACCATGCGCGCGATGACGTACCGCGGCCCGTACAAGCTGCGGGTCGAGGAGAAGGACCGGCCTCGGATCGAGCACCCCAACGACGCGGTCGTGCGCGTGACGCTGGCGGCGATCTGCGGCTCCGACCTGCACCTCTACCACGGCCTGATGCCGGACACCCGGATCGGGCACACCTTCGGCCACGAGTTCATCGGCGTGGTCGAGGAGGTCGGACCGTCGGTGGAGAACCTGGCGGTCGGTGACCGGGTGATGGTGCCGTTCAACATCTACTGCGGGTCGTGCTTCTTCTGCGCCCGCGGCCTGTTCTCCAACTGCCACAACGTGAACCCCAACGCCACCGCGGTGGGCGGCATCTACGGCTACTCGCACACCACCGGCGGTTACGACGGCGGCCAGGCCGAGTACGTGCGGGTGCCCTTCGCCGACGTCGGCCCGGTGAAGATCCCGGACTGGATGCACGACGAGGACGCCGTCCTGCTCACCGACGCCGCCGCGACCGGCTACTTCGGCGCCCAGCTCGGTGAGATCGCCGAGGGCGACACGGTCGTCGTCCTGGGCGCGGGCCCGGTCGGGCTGATCGCCGCGCAGTCCTCGTGGCTGATGGGCGCCGGGCGGGTGATCGTCGTCGACCACCTGACCGATCGGCTGGAGAAGGCCGCGACGATGGCCCACGCCGAGACGCTGAACTACGACGAGCACGACGACATCGTGGTGGAGCTGAAGAAGCAGACCGACTTCATCGGCGCCGACGTGGTGATCGAGGCGGTGGGCGCGGAGGCCGACGGCAGCTTCCTGCAGCACGTCACCGGCACCAAGCTCAAGCTGCAGGGCGGCTCGCCGATCGCGCTGAACTGGGCGATCGACGCCGTGCGCAAGGGCGGCAACGTCGGGGTGGTGGGTGCCTACGGGCCGATCCCGAACGCGGTGAAGTTCGGTGACGCGCTGAACAAGGGCCTCACGCTGCGGATGAACCAGACGCCGGTGAAGCGGCAGTGGCCGCGGATGTTCGAGCACGTCCGCAACGGCCACCTCACCCCGCGGGAGATGGTCACCCACCGCTTCCCGCTCGAGGAGATCTCCGAGGCCTACCACGTGTTCTCCGCCAAGCTCGACGGCTGCATCAAGCCGCTGATCGTGCCCAGCGCGTCCTGAGGGAGACAGCCATGACCGACCCCGAGATCCCCAGCGCCTACGTCCGCGACAAGCGCACGCCACCGCCGAGCCGGGAGGAGCTGCGGGCACGCATCCCCGGCTGGGGTGTCGACCTCGACCCCGCCGACCGGCCCTCCTACCCCAAGCAGCAGTACCCGGCGCAGACCGGCGCCCGCTGGGACTTCCCCGAACGCCAGCCCGGCGCGCAGGGGCGTGAGCGCTCGGTCGAGCACGCGTTCGTCACCCCGGTGTTCGGCACTGCCCAGCCGCTGCACGGGCTGTCCGGCGCGATCCGCCGGTTCGCCTACGAGCGCTACAGCGAGGGCCGCAACGGGCACTGGCTGCTGCTCATCGCCGGCGACCGGGTCGACGCGTGGGGCGCGCACCTGCGCTCCCTCGCCTCGGCGCACCCGGACAACCCGGTCACCGAGACCGGGGTGCGCACCGAGGTCACGCACGGCGGCGTCTCCTCCCGCAGGGGCCGCAGCGACGCCCGGCACCAGCTGCTGGACCCGCTGCTGGTGGCCGGACCGTGGGTGGCCGGGGCCGGTGCGGCCGTCCTCGGCACCCGGCGGCTGGTGCGCGCGCTGCGCGGCTGATCGGCCCGTCCTCCCGGCGAGGCGGTCGGGGCCGTGGCGGCGGGCGGGTAGCGTTCAGCTCGACGTCGTCCGGCGTTCAGGCCCCTCCGTCACGGAGGGGAGATCGGCGGTCCCGATGGGGTCCACCTCCGCACGACGGCACACCGGCACCTCCTCGGCTCCCGCCGGGGCCGGCTCGTCGTCCGCGGGCCGCCAGCCGGCGACCCGGCCCCGGCCGGGAGTCCAGATGCAGGGAGGTCGCTCGTGAGCACCGAAGGAACGTCCCAGGCCCCCGACAGCCCCCGCCGGCCCGACCCCCGCCTCATGCCGCGGAAGTCGGTCCTCGTGGCCCGTCCCGTCGGCGCCGAGCGGCCCGACTCCGACGCCGCCCCGGCCGAGAGCCCGGTGCCCGAGTCGTGACCCGCCCCGGTCGGCCCTCGTGCTGACCGTCCCGGTGGTGCTGCCCCACGGCGGCGCCGAGGTCGCCCTCCCGGACGTCCTCGGACCCCCCTCGCCGGTCGTGCCCGAACCCGTCACCGACGGGGGCGGGGGCGACCGGCTGGTGGTCGTCACCCAGCCCGCGGTCCCCGCCCGGCCGTCGGCGACGCTGCTCGCCGCGCAGCAGCTGTCCGCCGAGGCCGGCCGGTACCCGCGGTCGCTCCGCCGGCCCGGTGTGGCCGTGCGCGCCCGCCGCCGGGTACTGGTGGGCCGGATGATCGAGCAGCGCCGGGCCGACCGCGCCTGACCCGGCTCAGCCCCGGTCGGCCGGGGTGAGCTTCCGCCAGATCCAGCTGGCCGGCACCCGCCGCCCGGTGAGCACGTACTCGTGCACGGCCTCGACCTCCAGCATGGTGGTCAGTGCCCGCTCGGCGGCCGACCAGCCGGCCAGCAGCAGTTCATCGCCCGGGGCCAGCACGAAGTCCTCGCCCGGGGCCGCGGTCGCCTCGTCCCCGCGCAGCACCAGCAGCGGGACGGCGTGCAGTGCGACGTCCCGGTCCTCCGGGTTGCGCAGCAGGTCGCCCAGCCGCGCCCCGCCGGTCGCCAGCCAGCCCTGCACCGCCGGCGCCTCCTGCGGGGTCAGCCGCACCTTCCACAACGTCTGCAGCCGGGTGCCGCACAGCCCGACCAGCCGGCCCAGCACCTCCGCGGCCCAGCCGTCGTCCTCCGACGGCAGGTGCCGCAGGAAGCGCCACAGCAGCGGCGTGGACAGCTGCGCGTACACCTCGTGGGCGATCACCTCCGCCGGCACGAGCAGCGCGTCGAGCTCCATGGCGGTGAACAGCGGCGCGTTGGCCGCGGAGTTCTGCCGCGCGCCGACGAACAGCTCGGGGTTGATCCGCCGGGCCGCGGCCACCAGCGACAGGTTGGTCGTGTCGTTGTCGGTGCTGGCCAGGAACCCGACGGCGTGCTCGAGGTCGACGTCACCGAGCACCGCGGGGTCCGAGCCGTCCCCGACCACCAGGTCGCTGTCGGCGGCGGCGTCCGGGTCGTCGGCTCCGGGGTCGATCACCGTCACCGCCAGGCCCTCGGCGCGCAGGTCCCGGGTCAGCTCCCGGCCCAGCCGCCCGTAGCCGACCACCACCCAGTGACCGTTGCGCGGCGGGGAGCCGCGGTCGGGCAGGTCGGCCCCGGGCCCGGCCTCCAGCCAGGTCAGCAGCTGGTAGGCCGCCGGCGCCCGCAGCGCCAGGCGCAGGTGGTCCCCGAAGCGGTCCAGCGGGTTGACCGTGCTGGGGTCGCCGAAGGCCCGCATCCGCTCGGCGATGACCGGGGAGGTGACCCGGGCGATCACCGGCAGGTCCGGGCGCAGCAGGGCCGCGGCCATCACCACGGCCAGGTTGGCCTCCTCGTCGTCGGTGAGGGCCACCACGGCCGCGCACGAGGGGTGGTCCAGACCCGCGACGGCCAGGTTGCCGGGGTCGCGGGCATCACCGGTGAGCCCCGGGACGTCGGCGGTGTAGGAGTCCAGCTCCAGGTCCTCGATCCGCTCGGACGCGAGGTCGACCACGACGAACCGGCGGCCCAGCCGGTCGATCGAGCGGCCCAGCAGCTCCCCGGTGCGGCCGTAGCCGGCGATGAGCACGAACGGCTCCCGCAGCCGGGCCACCTTGCGGGTGAAGTGCTGCCGGGCCAGTGCCGCGCGGAACGCCCGGTCACGCAGCAGCGCCAGCAGGGAGCCGATCGCGTACGCCCAGCCGATCACGCTCAGGTAGATCGAGAAGGTCACCCACAGGCGCTGGCCGTAGGTGAAGGGGTTGGGGATCTCCCCGAAGCCGATCGTGGTCGCGGTGTAGCTGATGACGTAGAAGGCGTCGAAGAACGACATCCGGGCCGGGTTGCCGTCGGCGTCCTGGCCGGGGATCAGCGTCAGCCCCAGCGTGCTGACGGCGAAGACGACGATGAGCGCGATCAGCGGGGTGCGCATCCGGCGCAGCACCAGGAAGATCGCCTCCGCCGACCGCGCGGTCGAGGACGCCGACAGCCGCAGCGCGGCCCGGCGGCCCCGCCGCTCGTCGCGGGGGACCAGGTCGTGCCAGAGCGCGCGCAGGCGGGTGGTCACGGGCGCCTCAGCCGCGGTGTGACGACGTGGTCTCCACGACCAGCAGGACCACCGAGACCATGTTGGCCACGAGCGCGCCGCCGGCCAGCGACACGATGCTCGCCGTCCAGCCCGCGGTCAGCCCGGCGGAGGAGATGTGCTCGGCGTAGACCCACATGGACGCCGCACCGATCAGCTGCAGGTCGGCGACCAGGCTGGTGGCCAGGTGGACGGCGCCGATCTGGGTGCGGTCGCCGAACTTGAGCACGGTGGCGATCAGGTTCACCACCACCGCGGCGTAGAGCTCGTACTGGTTGTGCAGCTCGGGCCGGCTGATGTCACCGATGAAGAAGCCGAAGTTCAGCGTCGCGGCGAGCACGACGAAGAAGCCGAAGACCACCTTCTCCAGGTTCATGCCGGACCCTCCGAGCCGGCGGGGTACTCCTGCAGCGGCACCTCGCCGGCTGCCCAGGCGGTGAGCACCGGGTCGACGACCCGCCAGGCCTGTTCGGTCTCCGCGCTGCTGACCGAGGTGCGGGAGCCGCCGGACAGCACGTCGGCGAGCACCTGGCGGTAGGCGGTCCGCTCACCGGGGGCGTGCACCGACACGTCGGCGCCGGCGTCCACCGCGCCGTCGAGGGTGACCCACAGCCGGTCGTCGGCGGGCCGCTCGGCCAGCGCCGGGTCGACCTGCGGGGCGGTGCCGCGGAAGGTGAGGACGACGCCCTTGTGGTCGCGGGCCAGCGCCTTGCCCGTGCGCACCAGGAAGCGGGTGCCGGCCCAGCGTGGGGTGTCGACGACCAGCTCCAGCTCGACGAACGTCTCGGTGCCGCGGGCCGGGTCGACCTCGGGGTCGGCGGCGTAGTCGGGCACCTGCGTGCCGTCGGCCAGCGTGCCGGCCGAGTACCGGGCCCGGCGGGTGGTGGCGGGGCCGACCACGCGCACCGCCCGCAGCGCCGCGAGCTTGGCCGCGTGCAGGTCGGCCTCGGAGTCGCTGGCCGGCTGCTCCATGACCAGCAGCGTCAACGACTGCAGCAGGTGGTTCTGCAGCACGTCGCGGATGGCGCCGTTGCGGTCGTAGAAGCCCGACCGGCCGGCCAGCCCCAGGCTCTCCTGCCACAGCACCTCGACCGAGGAGACCGTCTCGCTGCCCCAGCCGGGCACCAGCGGGCTGCCCGGGGCGTGCAGCGCCAGCAGGGCCTGCACGCCGGGCATGCCGAGGAAGTGGTCGACCCGGTAGGCCGCCTCCTCCACGCCGCCGGTGACCTTCGTCAGCAGGGCGTCCAGCTCGGCGGCGCTGGCCAGGTCGGCGCCGAAGGGCTTCTCCACCGCGATCCGGCTGCCGGCGGGCAGCCCCGCCTCGCCCAGGGCGGTGAGCGCGGGCGGGAAGGCGGTCGGGGGCAGCGCCAGGTAGGCGGCCACCGGGCCCGCGCCGTCGAAGGCGGCCACCGCGGCGGCCACCGTGGCCGGGGCCGTGAAGTCGACCTGCCGGTAGCGCAGCCCGGCGACCAGCGCGTCGCGGACCTCGGCCGGGACGTCGGCGGCGTGCTCGGTGAGGCGGGTGGCCACGTGCTGCCGGAAGGCGTCGTCGTCCCAGTCCTGGGGGGCGGCACCGACGACCTGCAGGCCGTCGGGCAGGGTGCCGGCCGCGGCGGACTCGGCCAGCGCGGGCAGCAGGTGCCGACCGGCCATGTCGCCGGTGGCACCGAGCAGCAGGAAGCGGGTGATCACGCGCGCTCGTCCCGCCAGGAGTGCTCGGGCTCGAAGCCCAGCACGCGCCGGGCCTTCTCGATCGACAGCAGGGACTCGTGCTCGCCCAGCTCACGGCGCACCTCGACACCCGGGAACTCCGCGGCCAGCAGCTCGGCGTTCGGGCGGGCGCTCACGGTGTCGGCGTTGGCGACGATGAAGACGTCGGCGCCGGGCGCGGTGTGCTCCAGCCCGCGGCGCACGGCCTGCGCGCCGTCCCGGGCGTCGATGTAGCCCCACAGGTTCCAGCGGCGGGCCGCGGTCGACTCGTCGTAGCCGGGGAAGGCCGCGTAGTCCTCGGGGTACATGACGTTGCTGAAGCGCAGCCCGGTCATCGACAGGTCGGGGTGCCACCGGCACAGCTGCCGGGCCATCTCCTCTTCCAGCGTCTTGACCAGCGAGTAGGTGGTCGTCGGCCGCGGGGTGTACTCCTCGTCGACCGGGACGTAGGGCGGGTCCTCGTCGAAGGGCAGGCCCAGCACCGTCTCGCTGGAGGCCCAGACGACGTTGCGGATCCCGGCCCGCAGCGCGGCGGCGTAGACGTTGTACGAGCTGGTGGCGTTGTTGGCGAAGATCGCCGAGTTCGGCATCAGGCCGGGTGCGGGGACGGCGGCCAGGTGCACCAGCGCGTCCACCGGGGCGTGCTCGTCGAAGCCGGCGAGTGCCTCGAACGCCTGGCCGGCGTCGGTGAGGTCGACGACCGCGGACTCGACGTCGGTGCGCGCGCTCGGCACCCGGTCCAGGGCGAGGACGTCCCAGCCGGAGTCGAGCAGGTGGGTGACCACCGCCCGGCCGAGCTTGCCGCTGCTGCCGGTCACTGCTACCCGTGCCATCTGGTGCTCTCCTCGCGTCGGTGGTGCCCGGGCCACTCTTCCCGACGCACGTCGCGCGCACACACGCCGGTCACCGACTCCGGGCGACGGCGTCAGGGCAGCCGGGCGTACTGCCCCGGGCCGAAGGGCAGGTCGAGGAAGAAGAAGACCGCCAGCACGGCCGCCCAGGCGAGCCAGAAGAAGACCGTGAAGGGCAGGAAGCGGGAGATCAGCGTCCCGAAGCCGGCCTGCGGCTCGTACCGCCGCAGCATCGCCAGGATGATCACCAGGTAGGGGTTCAGCGGGGTGAGGATCTGGGTGGCCGAGTCACCGATCCGGAACGCCGCCTGGGTGAAGCCGGGCTCGTAGCCCAGCAGCGCGAACAGCGGGACGAAGACCGCGCCCATGATCGTCCACATCGACGACCCCGAGACGATGAACAGGTTCAGCAGTGAGCACAGCAGCACGAACGCCAGGACGGCGCCGAACCCGGTGAAGCCCAGCGAGGCCAGCGCGTCGGCCCCGGTGACGGCCAGCACGGTGCCGACGCCGGACCAGTTGAACAGCGCGATGAACTGGCCCAGGACGAAGGCCAGCACGATGAACGAGGCCATGTCCTTGACCGCCTCGGCCATCGCCACCGGCACGTCGGCGGCCTTCCGGAACGCCCCGGTGGCGTAGCCGTAGGCGATCCCGGGGACGGCGAGCAGCGCGGAGACGATGAAGACCACCGAGTCCAGCAGCGGGGACTCCGGCAGGTAGCCGCCGGTCTCGTTGCGCAGCGGGGCGCCGGGCAGCACGGTCAGCAGCACGATCGCCACGGCCGTCACCAGGAAGGCCAGCCCGGCCAGCCGCATCCCGCGGCGGGCCCGGTCGTCGAGGGTCAGGTCGGCGACGTCCTCGACCGCTCCGAGCGAGTCGCCGTCCTCGCTCTCGACCTGCTTCCGCGGCACCCGCAGCCGCTCCAGCCGGGGCTCGAGCACCTTGGTGATCAGCAGGCCGCAGACCACGGTGAGCACCAGCGAGCTGACGATGTTGAAGAACCAGTTCGACACCGGGGTGACCGGGGTGCCGGGGTCGGGCAGCGACCCGGTGACCGCGGAGGTGATCCCGGCGAAGAGGGCGTCCAGGCTGGTGACCAGCAGGGACGTCGAGTAGCCGGCCCCGGCGGCGGCGAAGGCACCGAGCAGCCCGGCCACCGGGTGCCGGCCGGCGGTGGCGAACACCATGGCGGCCAGCGGCGGCAGCACGATCATCACCGAGTCGGCCATGACGCTGCCGACGGTGCCCACGAGCGCGACCGCGTAGGGCAGCGCCCAGGACGGCCACCCGGAGAAGCTCCGCTTGATCACCGACGAGAGCAGCCCGCTGCGCTGGGCGATGCCGACGGCCAGCAGGATCACCACCACGGTGCCCAGCGGCGGGAAGCCGACGAAGTTGTCGACCAGCGTGGTGGTGAACCAGCGGATCCCCTCGACGCTGAAGAACCCGCGGACGACGGTCGGGGAGTCCGCACTCTCGACCTGGGCCTGCACCCCGCCCAGCGCCAGCCCGGTGGAGACCACCGCCAGGATCGTGAACAGCCCGACGAAGAGGACGAACGGCTCGGGGATCTTGTTGCCGGCCCGTTCGATGCCCCCGAGCAGGCGGTCGGTGCGGGTGGTCGGTGCAGCCGGTGTGCTCATGGCAGCAGCTCCTCGACGTCGGCCGGGCGGGCGCGGTGAGGAGCATCCTGCAACGGATCGGCGTGCCCGTCACGCCGGTCCGGCCCTGCACCCGGGGCCCCGCCGGTCGGACGGGGCCCCGGTCAGGTCACGGGACGAGGATCGCCCGGCCGCGCACCCGGCCGGCGCCCAGGTCGTCGATCGCGGACTGGAAGTCGTCCAGGGCGTACCGCGCGGTGTGCAGCCGCACCTTCTGCTGCGCGGCCAGGGCCATCAGCTCGACCAGGTCGTTGTAGCTGCCGACCAGGTTGCCGATGATGTTGATCTCCGCCGAGATCAGGTCGATGGTCGGCACGTCGACGTTCTCGCCGTAGCCGACCACCAGGTAGTCCCCGGCCCGCCGCGTCATCGCCAGCCCCTCCTTCGTCGACCCGCCCTCGCCCACGAAGTCGATGACCACCTCCGCGCCGTGCCCGCCGGTCAGCTCCCGCACCTGCTCGGCCTGGCTGCCGTCGGCGACGACCGCGTGGTCGGCGCCGATCTCCAGGGCCAGCTTCACCGCGTCGGGGTTGCGGTCGAGGACGATCAGCTCGGCGGGGGAGATGGCGTGCATGACCTGGATGCCGATGTGCCCGAGCCCGCCGGCGCCGATCACCACGCACCGGTCACCGGCGCGCAACCGCCGGGCTGCCTTGGCCGCTGCGTGGTAGGCCGTGAGCCCCGCGTCGGCGAGCGCGGCGACGTCCGCCGGCTCCAGCGAGTCGTCGATCCTGACGCAGCTCCGCGCGGAGGTGAGCAGGTACTCGGCGTACCCGCCGTGGGTGTCGATGCCGGGGAACTGCGAGGCCTCGCAGTGCACGTCGTCCCCGGCCCGGCAGGCGCGGCACAGCCCGCAGGTGACCAGCGGGTGCAGGATCACCTTGTCCCCGACCGCCACGTTGGTCACCGCCGAGCCGATCGCGTCGACCCAGCCGGCGTTCTCGTGGCCGATCGTGTACGGCAGCGCGACCTGCGACTTCTCCGCCCACTGCCCCTCGAGCACGTGCAGGTCGGTGCGGCAGACCCCGGCCCCGCCGATCTTCACGACGACGTCGTGCGGGCCGGTGGGCTCGGGCTTCGGGACGTCGTCCATCCGCAGGGGCTGGTGGTACCCGGTGACGCGGACGGCTCTCATGACAGGACCTCCAGGGGAAGGAGCGGGCGGGAGTCGATCGAGGGGCGTGCGGTCTGGTCGGCCTCCGCGCCGGGGTAGCGGGTGGTGAGCAGGCCGCGGCAGAAGTGCGCGTTGCCGTCGACAGAGATGCGCACCGAGCGGGCACGGCGCAGCGTCGCGGTCACCGCGTCCGCCGGTGGGCGGGAGCCGTCCGGGGCCAGCAGCACCGGCGAGCCCGGGTCGACCGGCAGACCGAGGGCGGCCCGCCGGCTCAGCAGCGCGTCCGTCGTGGGGCCCACGGGCAGGTCGCCGAGGCACAGGTCGCCGACCGCGGTCTCCGGGCGGGCCGGGTCGGCCCGCAGCCACGCGGTGAGCGCCCGCTCCATCGCGGCGGTGTGCGCCTTGCGCTGGAACGTCGCCCGCAGCTCGTCGAGGGAGTCCTCCGCCTCGTGGCCGAAGGTGCCGCGGTAGCCGGCGTCGGCGGCCAGCCCGGCGTTGATCAGGTCGGAGTCGTGGTGGTCGTCGAGCTCCACCACGACCCGGCCGGCGGCGGGCAGCGCGCGGAGGGCGTCCTGGGCGTCGGAGACCATCAGCCAGGCGAAGTTCGGCGCGCAGAACGACGTCGGCAGCCGCAGGTGCACCTCGACCGCGTCGCCGGACACCGTGACCGAGCGGACGAAGCCGACGTCGGTGATCGGCTCGTCCAGCTCGGGGTCGACGACGGTCGACAGCGCGGCCCGGACGTCGGCCTCGGTCAGCGTCAGGGTCGCGGTCATCAGGCCATCGCCAGGTCGGCGCTCTCGGGCTGGCGCGGCCCGGTCGCGGTCTCGGCGGCGTCGGGCAGCTGCAGCTCCGGCGGCACCGGGATGCCGTAGAGCTTCGCGGCGTTGAGGCCGAGCACCTTCTTCTTCACCGCCGTGGTCAGCGGGCCGTACTCGGTCATGTCCTCGGGGATCTGGAAGTCCACGAACCGCTCGACCAGCCAGGTCGGCGTCCACAGCGCGTAGTCGCTGGAGAAGAGGATGCGGTCCTCGCCGAGCCAGTAGACGAGCTCGCCCATGATCTGGGCGAAGTAGCGCGGCCGGGTGTGGATGAACGGGATGGCCACGGCGAGCCCGGCGTGCACGTTGGGCTCCTGGGTGGCGATCCAGCAGAAGTCCTCGAGCCGGGGCAGCCCGCAGTGCTCGACGATGAACTGCAGGTCGGTGAAGTCGGTGGCCACGTGGTCGACGTCGGCGACGTCGAAGGCGTCGCGGTCCAGCGGCCGGATCGTCGGGCCCTTGTGCACGTGGATGTTGGTGATGCCGAGCTCGCGGCACAGCTCGAAGTACCGGTAGGCCATCGGGTCGTTCAACTTCCAGCCGCGGGAGTCGCCGTGCCAGTCGGCGGTGTAGAGCTTCACGCCCTTGAGGTCGAACCGCTCGGCGTCCGCGCGCAGCTGGTCCAGCCCCCGCTCGCCGTCCCGGGGATCGAAATAGTGGTTGTAGGTGAGCTTGTCCGGGTTGGCCTGGGTGAGCGCGAACGCCTCCTCGGTCTGACCGAAGCCCCGGGCGTAGAACTCGCCCAGCCGGGCGGGCTGGAAGATGGCGTGGTCGACGATGCCGTTGCCGAAGACGTCGCGCATCAGCCGCTCGCCGCCCTGGTAGAGGTACTCCTCGTAGGGCCAGACCTCGGACTCGGGGCTGAGGTTGCGGTGGTAGTCGTAGAAGCAGTCGATGAACTGCTTGCCGTGCACGTTGAGCTGGTTCTCCGGCCGCGCGTCCCACAGGGCGATGTGGGCGTCCACGATGAAGTAGTCCTCGCCGTCCTTGCTGTACACGGGTCCTCCTCGACACGTGCGGAGCTCGTCAGGTGCGAGCTGGGTCACACCGGACGTTAGGGCGGCGGGCACGGTCTGCCAGGGGCCGCGGTGTCTCACTTTGAGACACCGCCGACCGACGACCGCGACCGGGACGCGGCGATGATGGACATCGACGGCGGGCCCGGCCCGCCGCGACGCAACGGCGCGTCAGGAGGTGCTCCGCCCATGACCGATCTGCCGCTGGTCCGCCCCGTGTCGGGTGAGCCCGTGCGCACCGACGCCCGGCCCCGTGTGCGCGCCTCCTGGGCGCGCAGCCAGCGTTACGGCGTCTCCCCGGAGGAGGTCGAGCCGGTCTTCGCCGACGGGCTGAGCACCGACTCGCTGTTCTACGAGTGCGGCGCGGAGGTGCTCGGCCGGCTGCACGGCACGCTGGCGAACGAGCCGCTGGGGCTGATGATCACCGACGCCGAGGGGCTGGTGCTCGCCCGCTGGTCCGACGACGCCGACATCAACCGCTCGCTGGACCGGGTGCACCTGGCGCCCGGCTTCTACTTCGGCGAGCGCACCGCCGGCACCAACGGCCTGGGCCTGGCGCTGGCCGACCGGGTGCCGGCGCTGGTGCGCGCCGACGAGCACTTCGTCGCCCCGCTGCGCCGCTACACCTGCGCGGCCGTGCCGGTGCTCGACCCGCGCTCGGGCGACCTGGTCGGCAGCATCAACCTGACCACCTGGTCCGACGCCTCCTCCGACCTGCTGCTCGCCCTGGCCCAGTCCGCGGCCGGCAACACCAGCGCGCTCATGCACGTCCGTGCCGGCGGGCACCCCGAACGGCCGGCACCGCGCGGGGAGGTGTTCCACGTCTTCGCCGACCGGCTCGCCGCCGCCGGTCCGGACCCGTGCCCCTCCCGCGCCTGGCGGGACGCCGTGGCCGCGGCCCGCGAGGCGGTGGCCGCCGGGCGGCTGCTGGCCGTGGTGGGGGAGCCCGGCGCGGGGAAGTCCGCGGTCGCCACCCTCGCCCGGCACGGCGGCCGGCGGCGCGAGCGGGTGCTGGTCGCCCGCCCGCCCCAGGCCGCCGACGTCGAGGGGTGGCTGGCGCTGTGGGCGCCCGAGCTCACCGCCCCCGACACCTGCGTGGTGGTCTCCGGCGCCGATGCCCTGCCCGCCTGGGCCGCCGACGAGCTGGCGGCGGTGCTGGGCACGGCCGCGTCGGGCCCGCGCTCGCCGATGGTGCTCACCGCCCCGTCGATCGACGCCGTGCCCGCCTCGCTCGCCGGCCTGGTCGGCGCCGTGGTCGAGGTCCCCCCGCTGCGGCACCGCGGGGAGGACGTCGAGCCGCTGGCCCGCTCCTTCGCCCGCGAGCACCGGCACCGCGACGTCGGGTTCACCCCGCGGGCGCTGCGGGCGCTCGCCGCCCACTCGTGGCCGGCGAACGTGCGGGAGCTGCGCGCCGTCGTCCGCGAGGCCGCCGCCCGCACCGACCTGGTCGACGTCCACCACCTGCGCCCGGACGTGCTCAGCAGCGGCTCGCGGTCGCTGACCCGGCTGGAGCAGCTGGAGCGCGACGAGGTGCTGCGCTGCCTGACCCGGCCGGGCGCCACCGCCGTCCAGGCGGCCGCCGAGCTGGGCCTGTCCCGGGCCACGCTCTACCGGAAGATCGCCCAGTACGGGCTACGGGTGCCCGGCCGGGTCACCGCCGACTAAACCGGCGCGCGACCCCCGGTTCGGCGGGGTCCACGACCTCCCCCGGGTCCGCTCCGAGGACGCCTACTCGGCCGAGGTGGCGGAGAGGTCGTGCAGGACGAGGGTGGCGAACCCGAGCTGGCGGCGCCACCCGCCCAGCCAGGCGTCGCGGTGTTCGCGTGCCACGGTCAGCGCCTGGTCGCGGTCCGCGGTCGACGACGCCTCCCGCAGGGCCCAGTCGACGAGCGAGCCGGTCCAGCTGAACTCGTAGTCGTCCCACTCGGCCAGAGTGCTGGTGTGGCCGTAGGAGGGTTCGAAGCCGTGCTCCCGGCTGGCCCGGACCAGGCCGGCGAGGTCGGGGAAGTCGTCGGGGGACGCCTCGAGCGCGGCCAGCGCGGCCGCGGACGGGGTGTCCTCCCAGATGGTGTCGCCGATCAGCGCCTGGCCACCGGGGCGCAGGTGCCGCCGGACGGCGGTCAGCATGTCCCCGAGTCCGCCGAAGGCGTGGCTGGCGCCGACGCACAGCACGACGTCGAAGAGCCCGTCGCTCCAGGTCGCGGCATCGGCCTCGATCCACTGCACGCGGTCGGCCAGCCCCCGCTGGGACGTGCGGTGAGCGTTGACGGCCGGCAGCAGGTGGTCGATGCCGACGCCGGTGAGCCCGGGCTGGGCGAGCAGCAGCTCCTGCAGCCACTCTCCCTCGCCGCAGCCGAGGTCGACGGCGCGACCACCGGCGGGTGGGCTCAGCCAGCTGAGCAGGTCACGCAGCCGCTCGGGGGCCACCGGCGCCGCGATCGGATGACGCCGGTGGGCGAGGTCGAAGATCTCGGAGCGGTCCACGACAGCGGACGGTAGGGGCCGGGCCGCAGCGCGTCGACCGACTTCCTGGCAGCAGGAGATCCGCGGCACTGTTCAGCCTGCCGCGGTCCGGACGACGCCCACGCGGCCGCTCGCCCCCGTAGTGTCCGGAGGAGCACCGGTGACGTCCCGGTCCTGCTCACGCGGCGTGTCGAGCGTGCAGAGGGCCCGTCGTCGGGCGGGACGGACGGTGCAGGTCGCGATGCCCGGGAGTCCACCCGACCTCCCCCTGATCGGCCGCGAGGTGGAGTCCCGGCGACTCGGCGAACTGCTCGACGACGTCGGTGCACGCGGTGCGGCCGTCGTCGTCACGGGCGAGCCGGGGATCGGGAAGTCGGCGCTGCTGCGCCACGCACGGGGCGTCGCCTCCGCGCGGGGCATGCGCGTGCTCGGCATGACGGGCGTCGAGTCCGAGGCGCACCTGCCGTTCGCCGGTCTCCAGCGGTTGCTGCAGCCGGTGCTCGGGCTGGTCGACCGGTTGCCCACGCCCCGGAAGGACGCCCTGCTGATCGCGTTCGGGATGACGGCCGGCACGTCTCCCGATCCCTTCTTCATCGGGCTGGCGGCGCTGGACCTGGTCAGCGAGTCCGCGCGGGAGGTCCCGGTCCTGGTGCTCGTCGACGACGCGCAGTGGATCGACGCCCCGAGTGCGGAGATCCTCGCCTTCATCGGACGCCGGCTGGACGCCGAGCCCGTCGTGATGGTGACCGCGCTGCGGGACGGTTTCGCCAGCGTCCTCGACGACGTGGGCGCTGCGGCACTGCCGCTCCACCGACTCGACGACGCGGCATCGGTCTCGATGCTGGACCGCCATGCCCCGCAGGCGACGCCGGAGACCAGACGCCGGTTGCTGGACGAGGCCGCCGGGAACCCGCTCGCCCTCGTCGAGCTGCCGCACACGGTGGAGGACGACGCCGTCGCCAGGGCGCCGGTCTGGCTGCCGCTCACCACGCGCCTGGAACACGCCTTCGCCGCGCGGGTCGCGGCACTCCCCAGCGTCACCCGGACCCTGCTGCTCGTGGCGGCCCTCAACGACGAGGAGGAGCTGGCCAGCGCGCTGGCCGCCACCACGGCCCTCACGGGTGGACCGGTCACCCTGGAGGACCTGACGCCGGCGATGACGGCAGGCCTGCTGGAGGGCGATCTGCAGGCGGTGTCGTTCAAGCACCCGCTGATGCGCACGGCCATCCGGCAGCGGTCGAGCCTGGCCCAGCGTCAGGCGGTGCACGCCGCGATCGCGGACGCCCTGGCCGAGGATCCCGCCCGGCGGGTCTGGCACCGTGCCGCCGCCTGTGCGGGGCCCGACGACGACGTCGCGGCAGAGCTGGAGCAGGTGGCGGTCGACGCCCAGCGACGGGGTGCGGTGGAGACCGCGGTGACCGCGTGGGAGCGCGCGGCGGGCCTGAGTCCGGAGGCCGTCCAGCGCAGCCGACGCTTCGTGCGCGCTGCTGAGCTCGCCGTCCAGATGGGGCGCCACGACGCGGTCGACCGGCTGCTCCACGAAGCCGCCACGGGCGCGACGGCACGGCAACGCACGGCGATGACGTGGGTCCGGGACGGTCTCGACGACGGTCTCCGCAGCGCCACCGGGGGGATCGGGGAGGTGGCGGACTCCGCCGCCCGGGTGGCGGCGGACGGGGACACCGTCCTCGCGCTCAAGCTGCTGGAGAGCGCGGCACTCCGGTGCTTCTGGGGCAGCCCCACGTCGGACGTCCGGGACCGCGTCGTCAGCGTCGCCGAGGGCCTGGGCGTGGACGCGGACGACCCCGGTCTGCTCGGCGTGCTCGCCCTGGCCGCGCCCCTGACCAGAGGAGCGCTCGTGCACGGCCGCTTGACGGCCCTGGCGGGGACCGGCGTGCCGAGCGCGATGGACGCGCGGACGCTCGGCAACGCAGCATCGTCGATCGGGGCCCTCGACCTCGCCGCCGACCTCCTCGGCGCCTCGCTGGCGGACCTCCGCGTCCAGGGCCGCCTCGGACTCCTGGCCAGAGCGCTGACCGTGCAGTCGATGGTCGCCGCGCAGCGGGCCGACCTCTCGCTGGCTGCACCGGTGGCAGAGGAGGCGATCCGTCTCGCACGTGAGACCGCCCAGCCACTCGCCTACGCGACGGCGTGCGCCAGCCAGGCGCTCGTCTCGGCACTGCAGGGCGGGGACGCCGAGAGCTGGGCGCTGGCAGCGGAACGAGTGGCGATACCAGTGCGGGCACACCTCATGCTCGCGTTCGTCCAGAACGCACGAGGAGCGGCTGCGCTGGTCGACGGGGACCATGCCGCGGCCTGGGAGCACCTGCGGCGGGTCCACGACGCCGACGACCCGGCGTACCACCAGGTGCTGCGCACGTTCGCCCTCGGCGACCTGGCCGAGGCCGCCGTCCACAGTGGTCACCAGGTCGAGGCGCGGGCGGTCGTGACCGAGATGGAGCGACTGGCTGAGCAGACGCCGTCCCCCGTGCTGCACCTCGGCCTCGGGCACGCGCGTGCGCTGCTCGCCTCCGACGAGGACGCCGAACGGCTCTTCGTCGAGGCCCTGGACGGTGACCTGACCCGGTGGCCCTACGTGCAGGCGCGGGTGCAGCTGGCCCACGGGGCGTGGCTCCGCCGGCACCGGCGCGCTGCGGACTCCCGGAGTCCGCTGCGCGCGGCCGCGGCGACGTTCGACGCCCTCGGCGTCACGCCGTGGGCCGACCGGGCGCGCCAGGAGCTCCGGGCCTCCGGGGAACGGAACCGGCGCACGACCTTCGGTGGACACCAGCTGCTGACCCCCCACGAGCTGCAGATCGCCGGGCTGGCAGCCGCAGGACTGAGCAACCGCGAGATAGGCGGGCAGCTCAACCTGTCGCACCGGACGGTGAGCTCGCACCTGCACCGGATCTTCCCGAAGCTGGGGATCACCTCACGGGGCGCGCTCCGTGCCGCCCTCCACCGCGACTGAGCCCCCGCGGCGGCCCGGGGCCTCGGCCACCAACGGGTGAGTGCACCGTCATCTGACGCTCGCGACGCCACCTGCGCGCTTCCTACGGTCAGCACATGGCTCCACGGGGATCGTTCCAGAACGGCAGTACGCCGACCGTTCTGCTGGTGCACGGCGCCTTCACCGACGGCTCCAGCTGGTCAGGGGTCGTCGCCGCGCTGCAGGCCGACGGCGTGGACGTGCAGGCGCTGGCCAACCCGCTCCGGGGTACCGCGGCGGAAGCAGCGCACGTCGCCGGCATCGCTGCGGCGATCGACGGCCCGGTGCTCCTGGTGGGGCACTCCTACGGCGGCATGGTCGTCGACCGGGCCGCGGTGCTGGCCCCCAACGTCGTCGGCCTCGTGTACGTGGCCGCCTTCGTCCTCGCGGAGGGGGAGCGCGTCTCCGACGTGACGGACCGCTTCCCCGACAGCCTGCTCGGTCCCGCGCTGCGGCCCGCCCCGTTCACCACCGGTGACGGTCGGCCGGGCGTGGAGCTCGACCTCCGGCCCGACCGCTTCGCCGAGGTGTTCGCCGCCGACCTGCCCACGGGCCTGACCACGGTGATGGCCGCCTCGCAACGCCCTGTTGCCGCGGCGGCCTTCGAGGAGTCGTCCCCGGTCGTCGCCTGGCGCACGCTGCCGACCTGGTTCGTGCTGCCGACGGCCGACCGGGCGATCCAGCCCGAGGCGCAGCGGTTCATGGCGGCACGCGCCGGCGCCACGGTCCTCGAGCTCGACGCCTCGCACGCGGTAGCGCTGTCGCAGCCGGCCGCCGTCGCCTCCGTCGTCCGCGCGGCTGCCCTGACCCCGCGGGCCGCACAGCAGGCCGCTCACCCCTGAGCCGGCGCACGCGGTCCCCGTCCGCCCCTGCCCCCGGCGGCGCAGGACACACAGCCAGCACCTGTCATCCGGCAGTGCTCAGCCCGACCCCTACCTGGAGACGACATGCCCCCCCGACCGAACAGCCCGCTGCGGCGGCTTCGCACGTTCCTGCTGGTCGCACTGCTGGCGCTCGCCGCCGCGGTGCTCCCCGGTGCCAGCGCCGGTGCCACCCCGGGCCAGGGAACAGACCGCCCCACCATCGTCCTGGTGCACGGCGCGTTCGCGGACGCCTCCAGCTGGGAGGAGGTCACGAAGAAGCTGCAGAACCGCGGCCTCACCGTCTACGCGCCGGCGGTCCCGCTGCGCGGCCTGACCGCTGACTCCGAGTACCTCCGGTCCTTCCTCGCCACCCTGAGCGGACCGGTCGTGCTGGTCGGACACTCCTACGGCGGAGCGGTCATCACCAACGCGGCCACCGGGAACCCGGAC
The DNA here is from genome assembly GCF_026967795.1 of Modestobacter sp. VKM Ac-2986. GTDB lineage: Bacteria > Actinomycetota > Actinomycetes > Mycobacteriales > Geodermatophilaceae > Modestobacter. Next base: position 367,021 of record NZ_JAPVBH010000003.1, on the reverse strand, counting down.
GTCCGGGGCCTGGTCTACGTGGCCGGCTACGCCCCGGCCGAGGGCGAGGTCGTCGGTGCGTTGAACGACCTGGGCGGGCACCCGGAGGAGTCCCTGCTCCTGGCCAACCTGGTGACCCGTGACTTCCCGGGCGGCACCGACGCCTACGTCGACCCGGCCCACTTCCGCACGGTCATGGCGGCGGACGTGTCGGCCCCCACTGTCGCGGTGCTGGCGGCCGGACAGCGTCCGGTGTCCCTGGCCGCCTTCGGTGAGCCCTCCGGTGTGCCCGCGTGGGCGACCATCCCGTCCTGGTACCTGGTCGCCGGCCAGGACCGTGCGATACCCCCCACGGCCGAGCGGGCGATGGCCGCCCGCGCCGGCTCCACCACGGTGGAGATCCGCAGCTCGCACCTGCCGATGGTCGGTCACTCCGGTGAGGTCACGCAGCTGATCGTCGCCGCCACCCGGGGCTGAGGACGCCGGACACGGTCCGGCTCGCCATCGACCACCCGCCGTGGCCGCCGCTGCCGTCAGCGGCGGACCCGGCGGACGAGCACCCCACTCCACGCTGCACCGACCAGAGATGGACGCACCCATGACCACGCCCACGACCACCACCCAGAAGCCGACCATCGTCATCGTCCACGGCGCCTGGAGCGACGCGAGCCCCTTCGACGCCGTCGACAGGCTGTTGGCCGCAGACGGCTACACCGTCACCCACTTCGCCAACCCGCTCCGCGCACTGGGCGATGACACCGACCAGCTCGTCGCCTTCCTGAAGGCACGGACGACCGGCCCGGTCGTGCTCGTCGGTCACTCGTACGGCGGGGCGGTCATCGGCGGCGCCGCGCTGTCCCATCCCGAGGTGGGAGCGCTCGTCTACCTCAACGCCTTCGTGCCCGCCGAGGGGGAGACGATCCTCGACCTGGCCGGCCACGCCGGCCCGGTGGACGCCGGGGCGCTGTTCGACATGGCGCCGTTCCCCGGGGACCACAACGTCGACCTGTACCTGAAGCCCGACGCCTTCGCGGCCGGGTTCGTCAACGGGCTGCCCGCCGAGCTGGCGGCGACCTTCTTCGCCAAGCAGCGACCGATCGCCTACGCGGCGCTGACCGAGCCGGCCCGCGCGGACCAGGCCTGGCAGACGCTCCCCTCGTGGTACGTCGCGGGCAGCGACGACCACAGCATCGCCTTCGAGACGCAGCTGTGGATGGCCCAGCGCGCCGGGTCCGTCCTCACCCAGGTGGCGACCGGACACCTGTCGATGACCGCGGAGCCCGAGGTCGTGGCCCAGGTCATCGCGGAGGCCGCCGCGAAGAACTGAGCGTCGACGCGCTGAGACGGGGCCGGCCGACCAGCCGGCCTCGTCGGCGTGCCCGAGCCGCTCGTGCGCCGATCCCCGACCCCACGACCAGCGCGAGCAGTGATGCCGCGTACGACGTCACCGGAGGCACCCCATGACGAGCCAGCTGCGGAACCGGCTCGCGGACGTCCCCCCGCTCCGGACGAGCGGACTCGTCCGGCACGTCCTGGAGCGGGACAGCCGGCGCATCCTGCTGACCGGTGAACCCGGCATCGGCAAGTCCACGGCCCTGGACGCGGCCAGGGCCTGGTTCCGGGCCGCCGGGACGACGGTCCTGTGGGCGAGCCCGTCGTTCGCCGAGCGGCACACCGCGCACAGCGTGCTGCGGGACCTGTTGAGCGAGCTGGACTGGGACGCGCTCACGGAGCTCTCCGCCGAGGACCGCACGATCCTGCACACCGCCACGGGGCGGCACCAGGCCGCCGAGGACGTCCCACCGCTCGGCACCGCCATCGCGCTGGAGGCCGTCCTCGGTGCGCTGGCGGCCCGGGCGCCGGTGGTCCTGGTGATCGACGACCTGCAGTGGTCGGACCCGGAGTCGTCAGCGGGCATCGAGCGGGCCCTCCGGCGGGTCGCCTCGCCCCGGGTGGGTCTGGTCGCGACGAGTCGTGAGTACGGCACCCGTTCGCACGACGCCCCGGACTTCACCTTCGAGCCCTCGGACGTGCACGTCCTCGAAGGGCTGACGGTGGAGGAGCTCGAGCGGCTGACCCGTCCGCTGTGGCCCTCCACCTTGACCAGGGCCCAGGTCGTGGCGCTGCACGAGCACACCGGCGGCAACCCGATGTGGGCCCGCGAGCTCATCGGCCGGGCAGTCCTCGACGACCTCGGGGCGCTCTCCGTGGGCACCCATGCCGCCCCGCCGCCGCTCGCGGTCGCCGTGGCCGAGCGGTTGCGGGGGCTGGCCCCATCAGCTGCCGACGTCGTGTCGATCGTCGCCCTGCTCGGTCGGCCGGACCTCTCCCTGCTGGGGGAGGTGCTGCGCTTCGGCGCCGTCCCGCACGCTGCGATCGACCAGGCCGAGGAAGCCGGGTTCCTGGTCGTGACCACGGAGGACGTGCGCACCCGCCACCCCCTGCACGCCTCTGCCGCCGCAGCCCGGCTGGCTCCCGCCCGCCGCCGGGAACTGCACGCCTTCATCGCCCGGGCCGTCGGCGACCCGGTCCTCCGAGCGCAGCACCTGCAGCAGTCCGCGCCGCCCGGGCCCGACGAGTCGATCGCCGAGGCGCTCACGCTGGCCGCCGTGGTCGTGCGCCAGCGCGGGGCACGCCTGCGCTCCGCCCACTTCGACGCGCAGGCCGTCGAGCGCACCGCCCCGGGAGCACCGCACCGGCAGGAGCGGCTGCTCAACCAGGCGCAGCAGCTTTTCTCGGCCGGGGACGACGAGGCGTGCACCTCCGTGCTGGCCCGCGTGTCCGCGGACCGTCTCGACGCACGCCAGTACGACGCCCACCTGGCGTTGTCGACGAGCTCCATCGAGCCGGCCGCCGCCCGGGCGTGGCTCACCACGCACGCTCCGGCAGCCGCCGCCGACCCCGCACGACGAGCCGTCCTGAGCGCGAACACCGTCGCCTTCGCCACCATGTCGGTGTCCGAACGTGCTCGGTCGGCCGCTGCCGCCCTGACCGGGCTCGCCGCGGTGGACGCGCCCAACGCCGTCCACCGCGCCCTGCGGGCACGCGCTCGCACCCGCCTGGAGACGGGCTCCGGCCTCGACCTCGCCGTCGTCGCCGAGATGGACCGGCTCCAGGGGATCCAGATCGTGGTGAGCCTGGACGACACCGGACTCGCGACCACCGCGCACCTCGCGCACCAGGTGGACGACGTCGACGCGTCCCGGCGGGCACTGGTCGGCCTCGTCGACTGGGCGCAGCGCGAGGGCAAGGAGGGCGTGGAACGGACCTTCCTCGCCCACGCCGCCCTCGTGGAGGTCGTCGGTGGTGACGTGCCCGCGGCACGGGCCTTCCTGGAGCTGGCCGGCCACGACCCCACCTCCCCGGTGTTGCCCCCCGCCGTGCAGCTCACCGCCGGCCTCCTGCTCATCGCCGAGGGCCGGCACGAGGTCCTCGCCCGGAGGGTGGACGAGTGGCGGCACCAGGCCGGGGAAGACCCCGATGAGCTGACCTCCTCCGCGCTCGTGGGGGCCTCGGCTCTCGCGCAGGGCCGGTGGCAGCACGCGGTCGGGCACCTGCGTGCGGCAGCCGAGGTCGCCGACTCCCTCGAGCTCGTCGAGCTGGGCAGCCGTCTCCGGGTGGACCTACCGCTCGCCGAGGCGCTGCTGCGAGCCGGCGAGAACGACGAGGCCGCCCGACGACTGGACCGGGTGCGCTCCTTCCTCGTCGGACGGGACCGGCCGATCTCGCAGCTCGACCTCCACCGGCTCACCTCCCTCCAGCTGGCCGCCGAGGGGGACCTCCGCGGCTCGCTGGCCCAGGCCACCACCGCTGTCGAGCTCTCCACCGCGGCGCAGCGACCAGCCGATCGCGCACGGGCGCTCGTCCAGCGCGCTCGTGTGCTGCACCGGCTGCGCAAGGTCGCGCTCGCCCGGTCAGACCTCCAGGCCGCCGGTGAGGCCGCGGACGAGGCCGGGGTCGTGTCCGTGCAGGAGGAGGTCGACGCCGCCCGGTCCCCGAGCCGCAGAACGCGCTCGGCGACCGAACTGACCGCGGCCGAGTCGAGGGTGCTGGCGTGCCTGCACGAGGGTCAGAGCAACCGGGAGATCGCCGCAGCGCTCTTCATCAGTGTGCGGACGGTGGAGTCACACGTCGCCGCGGTGCTGAGGAAGACCGGGGCGACGAGCCGCGCCAAGCTGATCAGCCGTCACTGACCGGCCAGGGCGAGATCCCGGTGGGGACGCCGGCGCTCGTGATCGGCGACGCGCTGGGCATCGCCGGCGAGTTCCCGCAGTGCACCGGTGGCCGACACCGTGAAGCCCACGAAGTACAGGCCGGGCGCGGCCTCGGTGCCCGAGCTCGTCGGAGTGCCCTGCTCGTCGAGGAGGCCGAGCCCGTCCAGCAGGGTCTCCAGGCCGCGCCGGTAGCCGGTCGCGAACACGACCACGTCGGGACGCGTCGTGGACCCGTCGGCGAGGTGCACCGTGTCGGCCCCGAACCCGGTCACCGCGGGCAGCGTGACGACGGCGCCCGACTCGATGAGCCGCACGATGCCCGTGTCGTGGACGGGCACCGACCGGTCCCGCCGCACCCGCGTGTAGAGGTCAGGCTGCGGTCGGGCCACCTTCCTCGCGGACAGGTCCGGGATGGTCAGCCGGGACAGCACCGACGCCAGCCGGTCGGCCACGCTCACCGGGAGCGGGCTCATCAGGATGGCGATGGCCTGCATGGAGATGCCCCAGACGCGGCGCCGCACGATGTGCGGCGTCGTCCGCACCGCCAGGCTGACCCGGCCGGCCCCGGCGGCGACCAGGTCGGTCGCCGCCTCGGCGGCTGCGTTGCCCGCACCGACCACGAGCACGTCGAGGCCCGCGTACTGGTCGCCTCCGCGGTAGTCCGCCGCGTGCACGTACGGACGGTCGTAGCCGTCCAGCCCCGGGAGGTCGGGGATGAACGGGCGCCGGTTGTAGCCGGTCGCCATGACGACGGTGGTGGCCTCGTACGTCGTGCCGGCGGCCGTGCTGACCACCCAGGGCCGGCCGGCGATGCCGCCGGCTGGCTCGATGTGCGTGACCGTGGTCCCGAAGCGGATGTCGATGTCGGAGCTGGCCGCGTAGTGCTCGAGGTAGCGCACGAGGTCCGCGCTGGTGACGTAGCGGCCGTAGCTGCGGGGGATGGGCATCCCGGGGAGCGCGGAGAGCCGGCGCACCGTGTGCAGCCGCAGGCCGACCCGGTGCGCCCGCCAGCTCATCGCGACACCAGCGCCCTGCTCGAGCACCAGCACCCGCCGGCCCACGCGCATGAGCTCGTGGGCCGCGGCGAGGCCGGCCGGTCCGGCGCCGATGACGAGGCAGTCGACGTCTTGCACAGTGGTCTGCACGACTAGGCCGTGATCAGCCGTGCCGCCCGCTCGGCGATGGCGAACACCGTGGCGTTGGTGTTCCCCGAGACCGGCGAGGGCATGACGGAGGCGTCGGCGACGCGCAGGCGCGAGATGCCCCGGACGCGCAGCTCCGGGTCGACGACGGCGAGGTCGTCGGACCCCATGCGGCAGGTGCCGGCGTAGTGGAAGTAGACGACAAGGCTCTCGCGGAGGTAGTCGAGCTCGGCGTCCTCGCTGTCCAGCGGTCGGCCGGGCTGGGCTTCGGCCCCCCGCCAGGGCGTGAGGGCGTCGGCGGCACCGATCTCGCGGGCGATCCGCAGGCCGGCCAGCATCACCTGCTGGTCGCCGACCTCGCCGAGGTAGTTCGGGTCGATCAGCGGGGCGACCAGGTGGTTGCGGCTGGCCAGGCGGACCGTGCCGCGGCTGTGCGGGAGCATCGCGGAGAAGGCGATGGCGTACCCGCCGTCGGGGCCCGGGCCCGGCAGGCTCGGCGAGCGGTAGGGCTGGCTGATCAGGAGGATCTGCAGGTCCGGTCCGTCGAGCCCCGCGCGGGTGTGCACGAGCCCGACGCCCTGGCCGTAGATGTTCTCCGGGTTCCCCGGCACCGGGGAGGCGTGCTCGAAGACGATGGTCGCCAGCGGGTGGTCGTGCAGGTTCGCCCCGACGCCAGGCAGGTCGAGCTCCACCTCGATCCCCAGCTCGGTCAGGTGCTCGGCGGGTCCGACACCGGACAGCATGAGCAGCTGCGCCGAACCGATCGCGCCGGCGGTCAGGACGACCTCCCGGAGCGCGGTGGCGGCCGTCGACGACGTGGGTGTGCCGTACTCGACCCCGGTGCACATGCCGTCGTTGATGGTCAGTCGCCGCACCGTGACGTCGGTGACGATCGTGAGGTTGGCGCGGCCCGCGACCGGGCGCAGGTACGCATCGGCTGCGCTCATCCGCCGGCCGTCGTGCACGTTGGCGTCGGACAGCCCGAAGCCGGTCTCTGCGCCGGAGGAGATGTCCTCGGCGGTGCGGTAGCCGACCTCGGTGGCTGCGTCCAGGGCCGCCATGACGACCGGGCTCGGCTCGGGGGTCACGCCGATGAGCAGCGGGCCGTCGGTGCCCCGCAGCGTCTCGTCGCGTCCCACCGTGGTCTCGCTGCGCCGGAAGTCCGGGAGCAGGTCGTCGAAGCCCCAGCCGGTGGCGCCCTGCGCCACCCAGGCGTCGTAGCTGGACCGGTGCCCGCGGAGGAAGTTGAGGCCGTTGATGCTCGAGGACCCGCCGAGCGCTTTGCCCCGCGGCGCGTACAGGGGCGCCCCGAGGAAGGTCTGCTCGACCGTCGAGTCACCCCAGTCCGCGGTGGTGCCGAGCAGCAGGGGCCAGATCCCCGGCGTCGCCATCTCGGGCAGGGCGGTGGCCGAGCCGGCCTCGAGCAGGAGCACCCGGGTGCGGCCGTCCTCGGTCAGCCGCGCCGCGATGACGCTGCCTGCCGTCCCGGCTCCCACGACGATGTAGTCGTAGGCCTCCTCGGCCTGCTCGAAGTCGAATCCGTGCATGGTCGTGGAATGGCGGGGCCTGGACATGGGATCTCATCTCTTCGATTGGTGTGGACGGGAACTCCACGCATCGAAGTTATGGCGATCGGGAGCCGGAGCCATCCGTACGAACACCGATCTCTCGCCATTCCCGGTCCCTCGCCGACGAGGTGGGCAGTGGCGGCACCGTCATCCGACGCTCGCGACGCGGACTCCGGATTTCCTACGTTCGGTTCATGACTCTTCGTGATCAGCGCAGATCAGTGGCCGTGCCACATGTTCGGGTGTCTCCGAAGCCGGCCGCTGGTACCGACCCTGTGACGGACGACGGCTCCTGTCCGTGCCGCATGTGCAACCGGCGGACGTGGGACCGGTCCTCGGGACTGTGCACCGACTGCCGACTGATGCTGGTCGATGCCCGCGACCACGCGGAATGGGCGGAGCCGAGCGTGAGGTAGCCGGATGACCGGCAGCGGTCCACAGGGCTGACCCGCCTTTCCCGCTGTGTGCGGGCAGCCCCGGAACGGTCGGGTGTCGCCCCGTCCGAGGACCGGTGCGACGACCCCTTGACAGGCAAGTGCGCACTTGCCTATACCTGGGGCCGTGGACGCCGACCCCGACCTGTTCAGGGCACTGGGCGACGCGACGCGACGCACGATCCTGGACGAGCTGATCGACCGGGACGGTCAGACGCTGTTCGAGATCTGCGGCCGGCTGACCATGAAGCACGGACTGGCCTCGTCGCGGCAGGCCGTCTCGCAGCACCTCGCGGTGCTCGAGCAGGCCGGGCTGGTGCACACCCGCCGGCAGGGCCGGTACAAGTTCCACCACGTCGACACGAGCCCGCTGCGCTCGATCGTCGAGCGGTGGCCCATCCACCGAGAGGACCCTGACCCGTGATCCGGATCAACATCACCAGCGTGTACGTCGACGACCAGGCGCAGGCGCTCGCCTTCTACACCGACACGCTCGGCTTCGTCCTGAAGACCGACGTGCCCACCGGGGAGCACCGCTGGCTCACGGTGGTCTCCCCGGCCGCCCCTGACGGTGTCGAGCTGTTGCTGGAGCCGGCCGGCCACCCGGCGGCGCGACGGTTCAGGGACGCCCTGGTCGCCGACGGCATCCCGTTCACCCAGTTCGCCGTCGACGACGTGTACGCCGAGGTCGACCGGCTCACGGCGTTGGGCGTGCAGTTCACCCAGGACGCGACGGACTTCGGCCCGGTGGTCACCGCGGTGCTCGACGACACCTGCGGCAACCTGGTCCAGCTCGCCACCATGAAGTAGCCGCTGAGCTCCGGGGTCGACGGCCGGCCACCCGCGCCGTCCCGGCGGTCAGCAGGGCAGCTCCGGGCCGACCTCGGCGCAGCGGTCGTCGACGATCGACAGCCTGGGCACGTCGACGGTGCTGACGGTCTCCCGGTCCGCGATGCTCCACGTCAGCGCGACGGCGGCCGTGAGGACGACGGCGAACAGGAGGGCCACGAGGACCAGGCGATGGGCGGCGGCCCAGACGGCAGCCGGTGCGTGCGCGGCGGTGACCATGACGTCTCCTCTTCGGTCTCGGCGCCCTCGGTACGGGGGAACCCGATGGGGACGAGCCTGGACGGCGGCTGGTCCGCCGGTCATGACCGGAAGTGCCCCTCTCGTCCCAGGAGGAGGAGGCACTCCTGCCCATGGACGCACGGTGGGGGTCTGCTTACGCTCGTCGGGGTGACCCCCAGCTGGTCCGGCCCGGCTCTGCCCGCGCACTGGACGGCGTCCCGGCCCGCGCCGCTGATCGGCCGGCAGCTCGAGACCCAGCAGCTGCTCGCGGCGTGGCGCGAGGCAGCGGCCGGCAGCCGCCAGGTGGTGCTGGTCGGTGGTGAGGCCGGGGCCGGGAAGACCCGGCTGGTGACCGACACGGCCCGTCGGCTGGCCGGAGCGGGGGCGGCCGTCCTGACCGGCGAGTGCCTGGCCGACCTCGGGACGCCCCACCAGCCCTTCGGTGGGCCGCTGCAGGTCCTCGCCGCCGCGCTGGCCGCGGGCGCGCTGGTGCCCGGCGACGACGGCCCGCCCGCCGCGGACCTGCTCGACCGGCTGGCGCAGCTCGGTGGTGCCCTGGCCGGCGGCGACGAGACGGTGGACCGGCGGGCGTACCGGCCGGCGGTGTACGGGTCGGTCGACGCCGTGGTCCGGCTCGCGGCTGCCCAGCGACCGCTCGTCCTGGTGCTCGAGGACCTGCACTGGGCCGGCGCCGACGGTCTCCAGCTGCTGACCCACCTGGTGCAGCACACCGCCGACGTCCCGCTGCTGGTCCTGGCGACCCACCGCACCACGGCGCCCGACCGGACACCGGTGCTCGTCTCCGCGCTGGCCGGCCTCTACCGGCTGCCCGGGGTGCGGCGCCTGGACCTGGTCCCGCTGGGACCTGCGGACGTCGAGCAGTTCCTCGTGGAGGAGTGCGGCGCGCAGGCACGCGAGGCCCGGACAGCGGCTCCGGCGCTGCACCGGTACACCGGCGGGAACCCCTTCCTGCTCCAGGAGGTGTGGCGCGACCTGGCGGCCCGCGGTGGACGGCCGGCGTCCCGCGACGGGCTCCCTGGGCTGTCCCGCTCACCGGAGTCGGTCCGCGACACCTACGACGCGCGGCTGCAGGTCCTGGCGGGCACGGCGCGGGCGCTGCTGGAGCTGGCCGCCGTCCTCGGGGAGGAGGTCGATCCCGACCTGCTGGTGGACGTGGGCTCCCCGGCAGGCGAGGACGTGCTGCTGGCGGCCCTGGACGGCGCGGTCGCGGCGGGCCTGCTCACGCCCCAGGGCGCCGACGGGACCCACTACCGGTTCCCGCACGCCCTGGCTCGGCAGGCCGTGCTGGACCTCGTGCCGCCGTCCCGGCTGGCCCGCTGCCACGCCCGAGCCGCCGAGGCGCTGGAGCGACAGCCCGGCGCTCCGCAGCGGGTCCAGCGGCTCGCCCAGCACCACGCCGGCGCCCGGGTGCTGGGCCACGGTCCCCTCGCGGTCCGGTACCTCGTCGAGTCGGCCAGGATCGCCGACCGGGCGCTGGCGCACCAGGAGGCCGCCGACCTCCTCGAGCGGGCCGCCGAACTGACCGTCGTCGGCCGGGACTGCGACGAGCTGCTGCTGGCCGCTGCCCGCAGCCGCTTCCTCGCGGGGGACTTCCAGCGCGCCCTCGCCCTCGACGAGCGCGTCCTGGACAGCGCGGGCCCGCGGGAGCGGCTGCGTGCCGCGATCGGCTACGAGACCTCGTCCTGGCACCTCGGCGGGCCGGGCCACCGCGCGGCTGCGCTCCTCACCGCCGCCCTGGCCGATGTCGGGTGCGACCCGGCGGACGCGGTGTACGTGCGAGGCCTGTCCTGCCTCGGCCGGGCCCGGGCCTTCACCGGGGCCGTGAGCGAGGCGGTCGAACTCAGCGAACGCGCCATCGGCCACGCGCGCAGGACGGGGCGCGAGGACCTGCTCGGGCGGACCCTGCAGGCGGGCCTGCACGTCGGGGCCGCCCCGGACACCGTCGACCTGCGGCTCGCCCGGGCGCGGGAGCTCACCGCGATCGCCGAACGCACCGGCGACCTCGGGCAGCTGTCCGCGGCGGGCTACCACCGTGGGGTCATCGGGTACCTGCACGGGGAGCGGGGCGAGCTCGACGACGCCCAGGCCGACGTGCTCCGTGCTGCCCGGGCGACCGGTCAGCCGTTCTGGGAGTACCAGGCCCGGGGCTTCGACTACGCGCGCTCGTTCCTGGCCGGGGACTTCGCCTCCGCCGAGACCGCCGCCCGGTCGCAGCTGGCGCTGGGGACCGCGATGGGCGCCGCAGAGAACGCCGAGGGCCTCTACGCCGTCCAGACCTACATGGTGCGCCGCGAGACCGGCCGGCTGGACGGCCTCGCCGGGCTGATCACCGGCGAGGAGACCCCCGGGGACCGCTGGGCCCCGGGCCTGCTGGCGCTGTACACCGAGCTCGGACGCCGGGGACCGGCCCGGCGGGTGCTCGGCTGGCTCCTCGAGGAGGGCCCCGGTCGGCAGCGGGCCTCGGCCGTCTGGCCGGCGACGCTCGCCTTCATGGTGGAGGCCGCGGTGTGGCTGGAGGACGAGACGACCGCGCTCCGGCTCCGGCCCTGGCTGCTCGAGTACGCCGGACTGAACCTCGGCGCCGGGTCGTTCGTCGCCCTGTTCGGCAGCGCGGACCGTCTGCTGGGGAGCGTGGACTCCCTGCTCCGCCGACGGGGCGCCGTGGACTGGTTCGACTCGGCGCTGGCGATGGACGCCCGGATGCGGGCACCGGTCCACGTGGCGCAGACCCTGGCCGCCCGGACGCAGCACCTGCGCCGGTCCGGCGCGCCACCGGCCCGGACGGCGGACCTGGTCCGGCAGGTGCACGACCTGGCCGGGCCGCTGGGCATGCGGCGGGTCCTCCGCCTGGTCGGGGACCCCGAGCCGGCGAGGTCCGCCCCGCCCGACGGGCTCACGGCACGCGAGGTGGAGGTGCTGCGGCTGCTCGCCGAGGGGCTGAGCAACCGCCAGGTCGCCCGGCGGCTGGTCATCAGCGAGTCGACCGCCGCCAACCACGTGCGGCACATCATGGTCAAGACCGGGTCGGCCAACCGGACGCAGGCCGCCCGGTACGCAGCCGAACACGGTCTGCTGTCGGACGGTCCCCGGCCGTGACCCCGCCGCCGACCGCCCGGGACGTCACACCGGCTGGACCTCGCCGTCCGGCTGGACCCGGCCCACCACCTCGACGATCGCGTCGGCCGGCAGCCCGGCGCGCGCGGCGGCCCGCCGGATCGACTCCGCCGAGTCGGCCTCGTAGAGGCAGAACGTCTTGCGGTGGTCCGCCGAGAGGAACGAGTAGAGCCAGCGGACGTCCTCCTCGTCGTTGACCCGGGTGATGTCGGCGATCCCTGCGGCGTCGACGTCCAGGGCGTCGGCGTACTGCCGTTCGACCATGAAGACCGGCATGGCTATCTCCCGATGACGAGCGGGGCTGTGGCCGGACGGTACGACCGGGACCGGCGTGCTCACGGGTGTGTCGGTCCGGCGACGTCGACGGGCCGGGCGTCGCGCGCCGGGCGGTGACGACGCGGTCACCGTCCGGCGCACGCCAGGGGTGCGGGCACTCAGCCCAGGAAGGCCGCCACGTCCAGCACGCCGCCGGCCGCCTCGAACTCCTCGCGGACCGCGGCCAGCACGGCCGGGTCGGCGAGGGCGTCCAGCGCGGTGAGCGCCAGGCCCACCGCGCCGTCCAGCACCGCGGCGTCCCCGGCGGGGGAGGCCGCAGCGGCGGCGAAGTCGGTGGTGTGCATCGACGTCTCCGGCCCGGCGATGGCGATCATCGGGTGGATCGAGGGCACCCGCACGCTCACGTTGCCCAGGTCGGTGGACCCGGCCAGCGACGCCGGGGTGACGCCCGGGGGCAGCGCGCGGCGCCCGCGGCGGGCCTGGTGTGCGGTCCACCGGGCGGCGAGCTCGAGGTTGGCCCGGATCGGCAGGTAGGCCGGCAGCTGGTCCCACTGCAGCTCGTACCCGCAGCCGGTCATCGCCGCGGCGGCCACCGCGATCGCCTCCACCCGGCGGCAGATGTCGGCCAGCGTCTCCGGGGTCGCCGAGCGCACGTAGTACAGCGCCTCGGCGGTCTCCGGGACGACGTTGGGACGGGCCCCGCCGTCGGTGATCACCCCGTGCACCCGGTCGGTGTCGGGGATGTGCTGGCGCAGCATGGCGATGCCGTTGTAGCCGGCGACCACGGCGTCCAGGGCGTTGCGGCCCATGAACGGCTGGGCCGAGGCGTGCGCGGCGATGCCGGTGTAGGTGGCCCGCAGCTGGCGGCGGCCCAGGAACGGCTGCACGGCCGAGTCGTAGGAGAACGGGTGCAGCATCACCACCGCGTCGACGCCGTCGAAGGCGCCGTCGCGGGCCATCAGCTCCTTGCCGCCGCCGCCCTCCTCGGCCGGGGTGCCCAGCAGCACCGCCGTCCCGGCGACCTCCCCGGTGGCCAGCGCCGCGGCCAGGCCGAGGAAGGCACCCACCGCGGAGGAGCAGATGATGTTGTGCCCGCAACCGTGCCCGATGCCCGGCAGCGCGTCGTACTCGGCGAGGACCGCGACCGTCGGGCCCTCGCCGGAGCCGACCGTGGCCCGCAGCGCGGTGTCCAGGCCGTGCACGCCGACCTGCGCCTCGATGCCGTGCCGGGCCAGCAGGTCGGCGACCGCACGCACCGAGCGGTGCTCGGCGTAGCCCTCCTCGGGGTGCGCGTGCAGGTCGTGGCTGAGCTCCAGCAGCTCGCCGCGGGCGGCCTCGATCGCGGCCTCGGCGCGGGCCAGCAGCTCCTCGGGCGCCCCGGCGTGGGCCGAGGACAGCGGCTCGGCGGTCGCGGCGGCCCGGTCGGTGGCCGCGCGGAGCTGGTCGAGGAAGTGCGCGTCCGCGGGGGCCGGGATCCGGGTGTCCGTCATGGCACGTGTCTACCGGGGCCGCCCGGGCTGCGCAGCACACTGGTGGCCGTGACCGGTGCCCAGCCCGTGCCCGACGTGGTCGGCCCCGGCCTCGACGTGCTGTTCTGCGGGATCAACCCCTCGCTGCGCTCGGCGGAGACCGGCCACCACTTCGCCCGGCCGGGCAACCGCTTCTGGCCGGCGCTGCACCTGGCCGGGCTCACCCCGCGCCGGCTCGCCCCCGACGAGGACGCCGAGCTGCTGCGGTACGGCCTGGGCGTGACCAACCTGGTCGCCCGGCCCACCCGCACCGCGGCCGAGCTGTCCCGCGAGGAGCTCCGCGCCGGCGGTGAGGTGCTGGCCGCGCTGGTCGCGCAGCACCGGCCGCGGGTGCTGGCCGTCCTCGGGGTGACGGCCTGGCGCTGGGCGTTCGAGCGGCCCAGGGCGGTGCTCGGGCTGCAGCCGGAGCGGATCGGCGGGGTCGACACCTGGGTGGCGCCCAACCCCAGCGGACTCAACGCCCACCACCAGCTGCCCGACCTGGCCCGGCTCTACGGGGAGCTGCGGCCTGACCGTGGGTGACGGGTTCGACAACTGTTCACCCGTCCGCGCGACCGTCGGCGGTGTCGGCGTCGGGGAGGATGGGCCGGTGGATGCACCCGTGCCGGCGACGACCACCGGCGCGGTCGAGCCCGCCGGGCGGTCCCGTGGCCGGCGACGGTGGCTGCGGCCGGTCCTCACCGTCGCGGTGCTGGCCGCGCTGGTCATCGCCGGGCTGGTGAACCACGAGCGGGTCGCCGGCTGGGTGTCCGAGCTCGGCGGGGTCCAGTGGCAGTGGGTGCTGGCTGCCGCCGTCGTCCAGCTCGTGTCGTTCCAGTGCGTGGCCCACCTGCAGCGGCTGCTGCTGCGCGCCGGCGGCGGCAACGGCGACCTGCGGGCGGTGAGCGGCACCAACTACGCCGGCAACGCCATCTCCCTCGGGCTGCCGGTCGCGGGTGCCGCGGCCAGCGCCGCCTACACGTACCGCCGCTGGCACGACCTGGGCAACAGCACCGCGCTGGTCGGGTGGGCGCTGGCGATGACCGGCATCTCCTCGACGGTGACGCTGGCCCTGGTCATCGCGGTGGGCCTGGCGGTCACCGGCTCGACGATCGGCGCGCTGGGTGCGTTCGCGGCCACCGCGGCCGGCGCCGTACCGGTCCTGGCCGCCGTCCTCGCCGTCCGGCACGAGCCGACCCGCGAGCTGGTCGGCCGCGTGCTGGGCCGGGGCGCCCGGGTGCTGGGCCGCTGGGTGCCGGCGCTGCGCGGGACGAACGTGGCCTCCCGGATCGTGGACCTGCTGGCCTCGCTGGGCTCCTACCGGCTCAGCGCCGCCCGCAGCGTGGGCGCCGGGCTGTTCTCCCTGGGCAACTGGGTCCTCGACGCCGGCAGCCTGGCCCTGGCCGTGGTCGCCGTCGGCGCGCCGGTGCCGTGGCAGGGGCTGCTGCTGGCCTGGGCGGCGGGCGCACTGGCCACCTCGGTGCGGCTGACCCCCGGCGGCATCGGCGTGGTCGAGGCGACGCTGGCCTCGGCGCTCGTGGCCGCCGGCATGCCGGCCAGCCAGGCGGTGCCGTCCGTGGTCGTCTACCGGCTGGTCAGCCTCTGGCTGCCGGCCGCGATCGGTGCGCTGTGCCTGGTCGTCAGCCCGCGCCCGGCCGCCGCGGAGCGCCCGCTCGGCTGAGGCGCGGCCGGCCGGCGGGCCGGCCTCGGCATGACGGATGTCATCGCCGACCCGTGCACCCGGCGGCGGAACAGGTGAGCGGGCGCACCTGTGCCGGCCCGCCGGCCGCGGCACCGTCGGAGGTGCGCACGGCGGACCGTCCGGCGGCGCACCGAGGAGGTCGACCGTGCACCCCACCGCCCCCCGTCCGTCCCCAGCCGCCCCGACGGCGCCCGCCCCCGCCGTCGAGGTGCACGACCTGCGCCGCAGCTACGGCGACTTCGAAGCGGTCCGCGGCATCTCCTTCGAGGTGCGGCCCGGGGAGGTGTTCGCCCTGCTCGGGGTCAACGGCGCCGGCAAGACCTCGGCCCTGGAGGTCCTCGAGGGGCTCGCCCCGGCCGGCGGGGGGACCGTGCGGGTGCTCGGCGCCGACCCGGTGCGCGAGCGGTCCCGGGTCCGCCCGCACCTGGGGGTGCTCCTGCAGTCCAGCGGCCTGCCCGGCGACCTCACGGTCACCGAGACGCTGCGGACCTGGGCCGGGACGCTCAGCGACCCCCGGCCGGTGGAGGAGGCGCTGGAGCAGGTGCAGCTGACCGGCCGGGCCGACGTCCGGGTGCGCAGCCTCTCCGGCGGTGAGCGGCGGCGGCTGGACCTGGCGCTGGCCCTGCTCGGCCGGCCGACGGTGGTCGTGCTCGACGAGCCGACCACCGGCCTGGACCCGGAGAGCCGGCGGCAGGTCTGGCGGCTGGTGCACGACCTCGTCGCCGACGGCGCGGCCGTGGTGCTCACCACCCACCACCTGGAGGAGGCCGAGGAGCTCGCCGACCGGGTGGCGGTGCTGCGCGCCGGACAGATCGTGCTGGCCGGCACCCAGGCCGAGATCGCCGAGACGCAGCCGGCCACCATCCGCTTCACCCTGGACGACGACGCGCCCCAGCCGCCGCTGCCGGCCGCCGCCCAGGTGGTCGACAGGGGGCGGCGCACCGAGTGGCACACCCGCGCGCTCCAGCCCGTGCTGGCCGAGCTGCTGGCCTGGGCCGCCGAGCACCGCGTCGTGCTGCGCGAGCTGGAGGCCCGGGCCGCCTCGCTGGAGCAGGCGTTCCTGGCCGTGGCTGCCGGCACCGAGAGCACCCCCGCCGGGAGCGCCCGCGCCGACAGCACCCGCGCCGTGACCGCCCCCGCCGCCTGACCCGACCGACCCCCGAGAGGACACCCGATGACCAGCACCCTGACCCCTCCGAGCACCACCGCGGGACCGAGCCGCGTCCGCCGCGTCGGCGCCCTGGCCCGCGGCGAGCTCCGGCTCTTCCTGCGCAACCGCACCGCCGTCGTCAACTCGGTGGTGCTGCCCCTCCTGCTGGTGGGCGCCGTGCCGGCGCTGGACCTGGGCGGTGACCTGCCGCTGGGCCCGCAGCTGCTGACCAGCGCCGTGGGCGTGACGCTGGTCTTCCTGACCTACTACAACCTCGTCGCGACCTTCGTCTCCCGGCGCGAGGACCTGGTGCTGCAGCGGATGCGCACCGGCGAGCTGACCGGACCCGAGGTGCTGCTGGGCACGGCAGCCCCGAGCCTGCTGGTCACCCTGGGGCAGGTCGCCCTGGTCGCGGTCGGCGTGACCGCGCTGGGGGAGTGGAGCGCACCGGTCGACCCTGTCCTGCCCCTGGTCGCGCTGCTCGGCGGGATGGCCGTGGTGTCCGTGCTCGCGGTCGCCAGCACCCTGTTCACCCGGACGCCGGAGAGCGCGCAGATCACCACGCTGCCGCTGATGCTCGCGAGCACATCGCTGTCGGGTCTGCTGTACCCGATCAGCGGCTTCCCCGACACGCTGGCCACGGTCGCCCGGCTGCTGCCGGTCACCCCGGTGATCGAGCTGCTCCAGCTGGGCCTGGCCGGCCGCACGTGGGACGGCGACGTCGTCGACGCCGGCGGGGCCTGGTCGGCAGCCGGGCTCCCGCTCGCCGTGCTGGCCGGCTGGCTGGTGGTGGGCCTGGTCGCCGCACGGGGGTTCCGGTGGGCGCCGCGTCGGTGAGCGCGCCGGCGGTGCGGACGCCGCCGCGGGGTGCGGGTCGGTACGGCAGCATGACCGCCGTGCCGACCGTCTCGCGCTGGTGGAGCAGCCGCAGCGCGCCGCAGCGGATCGACCTCTACACGCGGTGGTCCTTCTACGCCTACCTCGGTGCGGGGCTGCCGCTGCTCGCCCTGGCGATCGTCGGCTCGGCCGTGGACGTCGCGCCGGCGCCGGCGGTCCGGCTGTTCCTCCTCGGCTCGGTGGTCACCGCCGCCGCCGCCGTCGTGCTGGCCGCCCGGGGCCTGGCCGCGCACCGCACCGGCCGGCGGATCGCCTGGACGGTCCCGGTCCTCGCCCTCGGTGCCGGCGGGCTGACCGGTGCGGCCGGCGTCTGGACGTTCAGCGGGACCGGCGAGGTCGCCCCGCCGGTGGCGTGGTCCGTCGGGCTGCCGCTGGGGATGGTGCTCACCGCGGCCTCGACGACCTGGACGAGCCGGCAGCTGCTCGCGCCGGCGCTGCTCGTCGGCGCACTGGGTGGGGTCGCCCTCGCGGCCGACGGGGCCCCGGCCCCGGCGGCGGCGGTGAACGCCGTCCTCGTCGGCGTGACCGTCTACGCCGTCGTCCTGGCGTTCCGGTTCTCGGTCTGGGTGCTCGACGTGGTCCTGGAGATGGAGCGCACCCGCGGCGTGCAGCTGCAGCTCGCGGTGGCCGAGGAGCGGTTGCGGTTCGCCCGCGACCTGCACGACGTGATGGGCCGCAACCTCTCCGCGATCGCGGTGAAGAGCCAGCTCGCCGGGGAGCTGGTGCGGCGCTCGCGGCCGGGCGCGGCCGAGGAGGTGGCCGACGTCCACCGGATCGCCGAGGACTCGCTCCGGGAGATGCGCGAGGTCGTGCGCGGCTACCGCAGCACCGACCTGACCAGCGAGCTGGCCGGGGCGCGCTCGGTGCTGCGGGCGGCGGGGATCCGGTGCACCGTGCAGGGCGAGGACGACGCGGGCGCGCTGCCCGAGGCGGTGCAGGCGGCGCTGGGCTGGGTGGTCCGCGAGGCCGTCACCAACGTGCTGCGGCACAGCGAGGCCGGCGACTGCACCATCGAGCTGTCCACCGCAGGAGGGGAGGCGCGGTTGACCGTGCGCAACGACGGTGTCGCCGGCCCGACCGGCCGGGGCAGCGGCCTGACCGGGCTGCGGGAACGCCTGACCGGCGCCGGCGGGACCTTGGAGACCGTGCGGGACGGCGACCGCTTCACCGTCACCGCCACGCTGCCGACCGGGGGGACCGCGTGATCCGCCTGCTGCTGGCCGACGACGAGAACCTGGTCCGCTCGGCGTTCGCCGCCCTGCTGGGGCTGGAGGACGACCTCGAGGTGGTCGCCCAGGCGTCCTCGGGTGCCGAGGCGCTGGCCATGGCCTGCGCGCACGAGCCGGACGTCGCGGTCCTGGACCTGCAGATGCCGGACCGGGACGGGATCAGCGTGGCCCGGGAGCTGACCACCCTGCTGCCGCGATGCGGCCTGGTGATCGTCACCGGGCACGGCCGTCCCGGGCACCTGAAGCGGGCACTGGAGGCCGGGGTCCGCGGCTTCCTGCCCAAGACGGTCAACGCGGCGGTGCTCGCCGACGTGGTGCGCACCGTGCACCGCGGCGGACGCTACGTCGACCCCGAGCTCGCCGCGGAGGCGATCAGCGCCGGGGACAGCCCGCTCACCCCGCGGGAGGCCGACGTCCTGGAGCTGGCCGCCGGCGGGGCCCCGGTCGAGGAGATCGCCGCCCGGGCCCACCTGTCGCCGGGCACCGTGCGCAACTACCTGTCCGCGGCGGCGACCAAGCTGGGGGCGCCCAACCGGCACGCGGCCGTCGAGACCGCCCGCCGGCACGGCTGGCTCTGACCGCAGGACCGGAGGCGACGCGCCGTAGGAGCCGGGGACCCGACGCCCGTCGGATCCCGAGGGTCAGGCCGGCGGGGCGCCGCCGAGAGCGGCCTCGACGGCGGCCCGCACCGCCGCGTCGTCGAGGCCGTCGGCGCGGGCAGCGGTGACGAGCCGGTTGGCCGCTGCCTGCAGCTGCAGCGTCGCGGCGTCGCCGGGGACACCGGTGACGAGGGTGCCGAGCCGGCCGCGGCCCGCCACCAGCCCGTCGGTCTCCAGCTCGGTGTAGGCGCGGGCGACGGTGCCGGCGGCCACCCCGAGCTCGGTGGCCAGTGCCCGCACGCTCGGCAGCCGGTCCCCGTGGGCCAGCGTCCCGCGGTGCACCAGGGCCGCCACCTGAGCCCGGATCTGCTCGTACGGCGGGGTGGTGCTCGCCGGGTCGATCGCGACGTCCAGCGACTCGGGGGAGGTCATGCCCAGCAGCCTGCCCGACCCGGGTCGCCCCACCGTCGGCCATGGTCCGCGGCGACCGACCGGACGACGTCCCGGGCGCCTCCGCCGGCTCCGGGGAGCGCGTGCGACGGCGGCGCCGCGCCGCCGATGCGTGCGACCATGGCGGCGTGGCGCACCCCTCTGCTTCCGCGAGCGCGCTGCTGCGTCACGTGCGCACCGGCCGCGCGCGCAGCCGGGCCGAGCTGGTCGCGCTCACCGGCGCCTCGCGCAACACCGTCACCGCCCGGGTCGACCAGCTGATCGCGGCGAACCTGCTCGCCGAGGGCGGGCGCGGCGGCAGCACCGGCGGCCGACCGCCCACGCTGCTGGAGTTCAACGGCCGCGCCGGCTGCGTGCTCGCCGTCGACCTGGGGGTCACCAGCGTCGACGTCGCGGTCACCGACCTGTCGGCGCAGGTGCTGGCCACCGTCGGCCACCCGATCGACATCGCCGAGGGGCCCGCCGCGGTGCTGGCCGAGGTCGACCGGCTGGCCCAGCAGGTGCTCACCGAGGCCGGGCTCACGCCTGAGGACGTGTGCGCGGTGGGCATCGGGGTGCCCGGCCCGGTGGAGTTCTCCACCGGCCGCCCGGTGCACCCGCCGATCATGCCCGGCTGGCACGACTTCCCGATCCCGAGCGCCTTCGCCCGCTACGACTGCCCGGTCTACGCCGACAACGACGTCAACGTCATGGCCCTGGGCGAGATGGGCATCGCCGGGTCCGACGAGGACGTGCTGGTGGTCAAGGTCGGCACCGGCATCGGCTGCGGCATCATCGTCGACGGCCGCGTCTACCGGGGCGCCCAGGGCAGCGCCGGGGACATCGGGCACATCTCCGTCCCGCCGCCGCACGGCCAGCCGGTCGTCTGCCGCTGTGGCAACGAGAACTGCCTGGAGGCCATCGCCGGGGGAGGGGCGCTGCTGCGCGCCGCCGTCGCCGCCGGCCTGCCGGTGACCTCGACCCGCGAGCTGCTGGAGCTGGCCCGGCACGGCGACGGCCCGACGCTGGAGCTGGTGCGCGACGCGGGCCGCATCATCGGCACCGTGCTGGCCGCCCTGGTCAACTTCTTCAACCCGCACCGGATCGTGATGACCGGCGGTGTCGCCCAGGCCGGTGCGCCGCTGCTGGCCGGCATCCGCGAGGCGGTCTACGGCCGGTCGCTGCCGCTGGCGGCCCGCGCCCTGGAGATCACCGTCAGCGACGCCCCGGCCCTCTCCGGCCGGCTGGGCGCCGCGCTGATGGCGATCGAGGGCTACCTCGACGAGGACGCCGTCACCCCCGCAGCCCGCGCCCACGGACCGGCCGCCGCCGGTCGCTGAGCTCCACCTCCGCTCGACCCGCACCGCTCCGAAGGAAGCGGCGTCGTCCCGCGCCCGGATCACGATTGAGCAACGCCGCAGGACCTCCTTGACCCGGCTGTGAGCTGGGACATATGGTCCGGCCTGACGCACTTCTGTTCAACGCTGAGCAAAAGTCAGGAGCTGGTCCCGTGCAGTCCGCCCCACCCCCGGTGGAGACGCCCCTGCTGACGATGCAGGGCATCGTGAAGCAGTTCCCCGGCGTCCGTGCGCTCGACGGTGTCGACCTCGACGTCCGGCCCGGCGAGGTGCACTGCCTGCTCGGCCAGAACGGTGCGGGCAAGTCGACGCTGATCAAGGTGCTCGCCGGAGCCCACCAGCCCGACGAGGGCCAGATCACCTGGGACGGCGCCCCGGTCTCCCTGGGCGACCCGCAGGCGGCCATGTCCCTGGGCATCGCGACGATCTACCAGGAGCTGGACCTGGTCGCCGGCCTCACCGTCGCCGACAACGTGTTCCTCGGCCGCGAGCGGTCCCGGCTGGGGCTCACCCGCCCGGCCGAGGCCAACCGCGCCGCCGCGGCACTGCTCGCCCGCCTGGGGCACCCGGAGATCCGGGCCACCGCCGAGGTCGGCTCGCTGTCGGCCGCGCAGCAGCAGATGGTCAGCATGGCCCGGGCGCTGTCCCAGGACGCCCGGCTGATCGTCATGGACGAGCCCTCGGCCGTGCTGGACAGCGAGGAGGTCGACCACCTCTTCCAGGTCATCCGCGACCTCACCGCCTCCGGCGTCGCCGTCGTCTACATCTCCCACCGGCTGGAGGAGATCCGCGAGGTCGGTGACCGGATCACCGTCCTCAAGGACGGCCGGACCGTGGCCACCGGGCTGCCGGTGGCCAGCACCTCCACCCGCGACGTCATCACGCTGATGACCGGTCGCACCATCGAGTACGTCTTCCCGCCGCGCCGGGAGCTGCCCGACGGAGGCGTCGCCCCGCTGCTGGAGGTCGAGGGCCTGGCCCTGGCCGGCAGCTTCTCCGGGGTGTCGTTCACCGTCCGGCCCGGGGAGGTGCTCGGCCTGGCCGGGCTCGTCGGCTCGGGCCGGTCGGAGATCCTGGAGACCGTCTACGGGGCGCGTCGGGCCACCGCCGGCACGGTGCGGGTGGCCGGCCGCCGGCTGCGCGCCGGTGACGTGGCCGGTGCGGTCGGCGCCGGGGTCGGGCTGGCCCCCGAGGAGCGCAAGAGCCAGGGCCTGCTGCTCGGCGAGCCGATCTACCGCAACATCACCATCTCCTCCCTCGGCCGGTTCGCCCGCGGCGGCTTCCTGTCCGGGGGCGCGGAGAAGCAGGCGGCCCGGGACCAGGCCGAGGCGCTGGACCTGCGCCCGGTCGACGTGGCCCGGGAGGTGCGCACGCTGTCCGGCGGCAACCAGCAGAAGGTGGTGCTGGCCCGCTGGTTGCTGCGCGACTGCAAGGTGCTGCTGTTGGACGAGCCGACCCGCGGGGTCGACGTCGGCGCCCGCTCGGAGATCTACGCGCTGATCCGCGCCCTGGCCGACCGCGGGGTGGCCGTGGTCGTGGTCTCCAGTGAGATCCCCGAGGTCCTGGGCCTGGCCGACCACGTCCTGGTCGTGGCCGACGGCGCGATCGTCGCCAGCAGCCCGGCCGAGGCACTCGACGAGCACCGGGTGCTCGACCTGGTCATGCAGGGAGCTGTCACGCAGGGAGCGGCACCCATGGCGGGCGTCGCACGAGGAGGAGACGCGGCATGAGCCAGACCACCACCACCAAGGCCCCCGGCGGCGCGACCGGAGGGGCGGCCACCGTCCGCCCCGACCGCGGTGGCGGGCCGGGCCTGCTCGCCGGCCCGCTGGGCCGCAACCTCGGCCTGGTCGTCGGGTTCGTCCTGCTCTGCGTCGCCGGCGTGGTCAGCGCCGGCGACCGCTTCGCCGACGTCGACAACGTGGTGACCATCCTGCGGGCGGCCGCGGTCACCGGCGTGGTCAGCGTGGGCATGACCTTCGTGATCATCGGCGGCGGCATCGACCTGTCGGTCGGCGCGATCGTGGCGCTGAGCTCGGTGTGGGCCACGACCCTGGCCACCCAGGCGCTGGCCGAGGACGTGCACTGGGTCCTCATGGTGGGCACCGCGCTGCTGGTCGGGGCGGTGTGCGGGCTGGTCAACGGCGTGGTCATCGCCTACGGCAAGCTCGTCGCCTTCATCGCCACCCTGGCCATGCTGGCCGCCGCCCGCGGTCTGGCCGAGATCATCGCCAACCGGCGCACCCAGATCGTCCAGGACACCAGCTTCATCTCCTTCTTCGGCGGCGACGTGCTCGGCGTCCCGACGCTGGTGATCCTGTTCGCCCTCGTCGCGGTCGCCGGCTGGGTGCTGCTCAACCGCACGACGTTCGGCCGGCGCACCTTCGCCGTCGGCGGCAACGCCGAGGCCGCCCGGCTGGCCGGCATCCGCGTGCAGCGGCACACCGTGATGCTCTACGTCCTCTCCGGCGTCACCTGCGGCATCGCCGCGGTCATGCTCATGGCCCGGACGACGACCGGCAGCTCCACCCACGGCACGCTGCTGGAGCTGGACGCCATCGCGGCGGTCGTCATCGGCGGCACGCTGCTCATCGGTGGCCGCGGCACGATCGTCGGCACGGTGATCGGCGTGCTGATCTTCACCACGCTGAGCAACGTCTTCACCCTCAACGACCTGTCCAGCTCTGCGCAGGCGGTGGCCAAGGGCGTGATCATCGTCGTCGCCGTCCTGCTGCAGCAGCGGGTCGCCGCCGGCACCTCCCGCCAGCGCGGGTTGCGCGGTGGCGGCACGCCGGCCTCGACCGGCACCTCGATCCCGGGCAGCCCCTCCGGTGCGCCCACCCCCGGTGCGGCCGCCGGCCCCACCGCCTGACCCACCCACCACCCACCGACCACCTGGCCGTTCGGCGCCAGGGTGAACTCCCGAGGAGAGACCATGTCTGCAACGAAGCAGCGCCGGTTCCGCCGTTCGATGACCACCGCCGTCTGTGCGGTCGGGGCCACGGCCCTGGTCAGCGGGTGCACCGGCAACACCCCCGAGCCCGTCGCGGCCGCCGCCAGCGGCGGCGGCCAGGCCGCCACCGCCAACGACGACCCCGGTGAGACCGTCCGGATCGGGTTCTCCGCCCCGGCGGCCGACCACGGCTGGATGGCCGGCATCACCGAGGCCGCCCGCGCCGAGGACGAGCGCTACGAGGACGTCGAGCTGGTGGTCGCCGAGGGCACCAACGACGTCGGCGCCCAGATCAGCCAGGTCGAGACGTTCATCAACGACGGCGTCGACGCGATCGTGCTGCTGCCCTTCGACGGCGCGGCGATGACCCCGGTGGCGCTGAAGGCGATGGAGGCCGGCATCCCGGTGATCAACGTCGACCGTGAGTTCTCCAGCCCGTTCGCCGCCCGCGCCACCGTGCTCGGCGACAACTACGGCATGGGCGTCTCGGCCGGCACCTACGTCTGCTCGCAGCTCGCCGACAAGCCCGACGCCATCGTCGCCGAGATCGCCGGCATCGACTCCCTGCCCCTGACCCAGGACCGCAGCAAGGGCTTCGCCGACGCCCTCGCCGACTGCGGGCTGGACGTCGACAACCGGGTCGCCGCGGAGTTCACCGTGGAGTCCGGCGAGGAGGTCGCGGCGAACCTGCTGCAGGCCGCCCCGCAGATCGACGCCATCTGGAACCACGACGACGACCAGGGCGTCGGCGTCCTGGCCGCGATCAACAACGCCGGCCGCAGCGAGTTCTTCATGGTGGGCGGCGCCGGCTCGGCCAACGCCATGCGCAGCATCCAGGCCGACGACTCGGTGCTGAAGGCCACGGTCATCTACCCCTCCACCCAGGCCGCCGACGGCGTCCGGCTGGCCCGGCTGATCGCGCAGGGCAAGCGCCTGTCGGACCTGGTGCAGGTGGAGATCCCGCGCCAGATCGTGCTCAACGCCCCGGTCGTCACCAAGGACAACGTCGACCAGTACCTCGACAGCGCGTTCGAGTCCTGACCGGCCGGCCGGGTACCGCGGGGGCATCCGCGGTACCCGGCCACTCTCCCCTGGAGCTCCTCGAGATGACCTCAGCTTCCCGGCCGCCGCTGCGCGTCGGCATGATCGGCTACGCCTTCATGGGCGTGGCGCACTCCCAGGCGTGGCGCACCGCGCCCCGCTTCTTCGACCTCCCCCTCCGACCCGAGCTCACCGTGCTCGGCGGCCGGGACGCCGCCGGCGTCGCCGCGGCGGCCGACCGGCTGGGCTGGACGGACACCGAGACCGACTGGCGTCGGCTCGTCGAGCGGGACGACGTCGACCTGGTCGACATCTGCACCCCCGGCGACAGCCACGCCGAGATCGCCATCGCCGCACTGCGGGCCGGCAAGCACGTGCTGTGCGAGAAGCCGCTGGCCAACTCCGTGGCCGAGGCCGAGGCGATGACCGCCGCCGCCGCCGAGGCCGCTGCCTCCGGGGTGCGGGCGATGGTCGGCTTCACCTACCGGCGGGTGCCGGCGGTCGCGCTGGCCGCCCGGCTGGTCGCCGAGGGCCGGATCGGGCAGGTGCGGCACGTCCGCGCGCAGTACCTGCAGGACTGGATCGCCGACCCGGCCGCCCCGATGTCGTGGCGGCTGGAGAAGGACAAGGCGGGCTCCGGCGCGCTGGGCGACATCGGCGCGCACATCGTCGACCTCACCCAGTTCATGACCGGCGAGACGCTCACCGGCGTCAGCGCGGTGCTGGAGACCTTCGTCCGCAAGCGCCCGCTGCCGGCCAGCACCGGGGCCCTCGGCGGGGTCGGCGGGGAGGGGATGGGCGAGGTCACCGTCGACGACGCCGCGGTCTTCCTCGGCCGGTTCTCCGGCGGCGCGCTGGCCACGTTCGAGGCGACCCGGTTCGCCCTGGGCCGCAAGAACGCCATCCGCATCGAGGTCAACGGGTCGGCCGGCAGCCTGGCCTTCGACTTCGAGGACATGAACGTCCTGCACTTCTACGACGGCAGCGAGTCGGCGGAGACCGCGGGCTTCCGGCGGATCGTGGTCACCGAGCCCGAGCACCCCTACATCGGCGCCTGGTGGCCGGCCGGGCACGGGCTGGGCTACGAGCACGGCTTCACCCACCAGGTCGTGGACCTGGTGACCGCGCTGGCGGCCGGTGAGCAGCCGACGCCCTCCTTCGCCGACGGGCTGGCGGTGCAGCGCGTGCTGGACGCCGTCGAGCGCAGCGCCGCCGACCGCTCCACCTGGACACCGATCACGAGGGAGAACTGATGCCCCGCCCCGTCACCCTGTTCACCGGCCAGTGGGCCGACCTGCCGTTCGAGGAGGTGTGCCGGCTGGCGTCGGGCTGGGGCTACGACGGCCTGGAGATCGCCTGCTGGGGCGACCACCTCGACGTCGTCCGGGCCGCGGAGGACGACGCCTACGCCAAGGGCCGGCTCGACCTGCTCGAGCAGCACGGCCTGCAGGTGTTCGCCATCTCCAACCACCTCAACGGCCAGGCCGTCTGCGACGACCCGATCGACGAGCGGCACCGCGGCATGGTGCACCCGCGGGTCTGGGGGGACGGTGACCCCGAGGGCGTCCGGCAGCGGGCCGCGGAGGAGATGAAGGCGACCGCGCGCGCCGCCCGGGCACTGGGCGTCGACGTCGTCGTCGGGTTCACCGGGTCGAGCATCTGGAAGACGGTGGCGATGTTCCCGCCGGTCCCGGACTCGATGGTCGAGGCCGGCTACGCCGACTTCGCCGACCGGTGGAACCCGGTGCTCGACGTCTTCGACGAGGTGGGCGTGAAGTTCGCCCACGAGGTGCACCCGAGCGAGATCGCCTACGACTACTGGACGACGGTCCGCACCCTGGAGGCGATCGGGCACCGGGAGGCGTTCGGGCTGAACTGGGACCCGTCCCACTTCGTCTGGCAGGACCTGGACCCGGTCGGGTTCCTCTGGGACTTCAAGGACCGGATCTACCACGTCGACTGCAAGGACGCGAAGAAGCAGGTCGGCAACGGCCGCAACGGCCGGATGGGGTCGCACCTGCCCTGGGCCGACCCGCGCCGCGGCTGGGACTTCGTCTCCACCGGGCACGGCGACGTCCCGTGGGAGGCCTGCTTCCGGATGCTGAACACGATCGGCTACGCCGGGCCCATCTCCGTGGAGTGGGAGGACGCCGGGATGGACCGGCTCGTGGGTGCCCCGGAGGCGCTGGAGTTCGTGCGCCGGCTGGCCTTCGACCCGCCGGCGGCGTCCTTCGACTCCGCCTTCGCCAGCGGCAACTGAGCACCGGGCCGGGCAGGGACCACCTGCCCGGCCCGGCGGTCAGCCGATCGCCTCCAGCTGCGGGTCGGTGGCCGGCTGCGGGGCGCGCCGCAGGCGCAGCCAGGCCCGGAAGCCCACCACGCAGAAGACGCCGTAGACGACGTAGAGCAGCGCCGAGGGGTAGTAGCCGGCGCGCAGCAGCAGCGGGACGCCGACGACGTCGACGGCCACCCACACCAGCCAGAACTCCACGTAGCCGCGGGCCATGCCGTAGGTGGCGAGCATGCTGCCGACGAAGATCCACGCGTCGGCGAGCGGGCCGAAGCTGCCCAGCCGGGTCAGCGCCCACCAGGCCACCGCGAGCCCGACAGCGGTGGCGGCGAGCAGGGTCAGCCGCTCCCGGCCGGTGGCCCAGCGCGGCTCGACCGCGGGTGCGCCGGAGCCGGCGGCGCCGTTGGCGTGCCAGCGCCACCAGCCGTAGGCGCTCACGGTGAAGAACAGCACCTGGCGGCCGGCCTGCCCGTAGAGGTCGGTGTCCTGCGGGGTGGCGAACACCCCGCCGAGGAAGACGGTGAACAGCAGCGCGTTGGCGATCATGCCGACCGGCCAGGCCGCCGTCCGCCGGTTCATCCCCAGCACCGCGCTGGCCAGCCCGATCCCGTTGCCGATGATCTCCCGCCACAGGATGTCGGCACCCAGGACGTGCACGTGTGCGTCGAGCAGCCAGCCCATCTCGGTCCCTCCGCGGTCTTTGGCACGACCGTGCCGGGACGGGCGCCGGTCAGGTCGCCCGTCCGGCCCGGTCAGCACCGCGGGAGGTCAGGATCTTCCCGGTGGTCTCCCGGTGGTGCGGGACTCAGGTGGCGTGACCGTCCTCCATGTCGGCCGCCAGGTCGGCCTCGGCGTCGGCCTCGGGGTCGTCCATGGCGTCGGGGTCACGGAGGCTGTACGGCGAGCCGCCGAGCTCGGGGTCGTCCTCGTAGGGTCCGTCAGCGGGGTTCTTGGCGTCGTCCATGGTGGGCGCGGTGCCCACATCGGCCGCCGTCCACGCACCCGGCCTCGCCGGGGAACTAGCCTCCCCGGCGTGACAGCCGAGGACCCGACCCTGCCCGCACCGGTGACCCGGGCAGAGGTCGAGGCGGCGGGGCGCCGGCTCGGTGGGCGGGTGCGGCGCACCCCCACGGTCGCCTGGGAGGTCCCGCTGGACGGCGGACGGTTCCCCGTGGTGCTCAAGCTGGAGCAGCTGCAGCACACCGGGTCCTTCAAGGCCCGCGGCGCGCTCAACCGGCTGCTCGCCGCCCCCGAGCTGCCCGGGCTGGTGGTCACCGCCTCGGGCGGCAACCACGGCCTGGCGGTCGCCCACGCCGCCCGCGAGCTCGGCGTCCCGGCCGAGGTCTACGTGCCGACGACGGCCCCGCCGGTGAAGATCGCCGGCATCCGCCAGCGGGGTGCGGCGGTCGTGCTGGCCGGCTCCTCCTACGCCGAGGCCGCCGCGGCCAGCAGCGCCCGGGCGGCGGAGCCCGGTGCGCTGTACGTGCACGCCTACGACGACCGGGACGTCGTCGCCGGGCAGGGCACCGTGGCCCGCGAGCTGGCCGAGCAGGCACCGGAGCTGGACACCGTGCTGGTGGCCACCGGCGGCGGCGGGCTGATCGGCGGGATCGCCGCCCACTACGCGGGCGCCGTCCGGGTCGTCTCCGTCGAGACCCACGGGACGGCGACGATGTCCGCGGCGCTCGCCGCCGGTCGCCCGGTGGACGTCGAGGTCGGCGGGCTGGCCTCGGACGCCCTCGGCGCCCGGCGGATCGGCGGTCACGGGTTCGCCACGGCGCGGGCCACCGGGGTGCAGGCGGTGCTGGTCGACACCGACGCCGTCCGGGCCGCCCGGCACCTGCTCTGGCAGGACCTGCACGTCGCCGCCGAGCCCGGTGGCGCGACCGCGCTGGCGGCGCTGCTGTCCGGTGCCTACGTGCCGGCGGCGGGGGAGCGAGTCGGGGTGGTGGTCTGCGGCGCCAACGCCGACCCCGCCGACCTCGGCACCGGCGTCTGACCCGCCCGTCCTCCCGGGCCGTGTTCGCGAACACGGCCCCGGAGGACGGCGGATCAGCCGGCGCGGTACCGCCCGGTCCAGCCGTCGGGGGTGCGGGTGTACTGCACCCGGCGGCTGGGGGCCTCGGGGTGCGCCGCCCAGAAGGTCATCTCGTGCGGCTGCACCCGGTAGCCGACCCACGAGTCGGCCTGCCCCGGCACCTGCTGCGCGGCCCACGCCTCCAGCCGCCGGGCCAGGTCGAGGTCGGCCAGCTCGTCGGTGTTGGCCCAGGCGAGCCGGCGCAGGTGCTCCGAGCGGGCGCCCCAGGCCGCTGCCGACCGCTCGGGGGAGTCGGCGACGACGTCGCCGCGGACCACCAGCTGGCGGGTCCAGTCCGGCCACAGCACCGTCAGCGTCGCCCGCGGCACGGCGGTGAGCTCGGCGACCTTGCGGCTGGCCGCCGAGGTGTGGAAGGCGAACCCGGTGTCGTCGAACGCCGACAGCAGCACGGTGCGGGCGTCGGGGTAGCCGTCGGTGCCCACCGTCGACAGCGTCACCCGCGGCCGGTCGGGGTCGGCGTCCTCGGGCAGCCAGGCGCGGGCCAGCGCGAACGGGTCCGCGGGCGGGCCGCCGTCGTCGTGCACGGCCCAACCGGGGGCGGTCACCGGATGGCGCCCTTGGTGGGACCGGCGTAGTCGGCGTTGAGCTTGCCGGGGTTGAGCAGCCCCTGCGGGTCGGTGACCCGCGCGGTCTCCAGGGTGCGGCCCAGCTGGAAGTCGACGTTCCACTGGTGCGGGTCGTGCACGCTGACGCCGAGGGCGTTGAGCGCCTCGATGCCGGCGTAGACCTGCTCGGGGCTGCGGTAGACCCCGGCGAGCATCCCGATCGGCACGGTGTGGCCGGCCTCGATGTGCAGCAGCCCGCCCTCGTAGACCGCGTGCACCTCCTCGATCCGCTCGACGAGTGCGTCCCCGCCGACCTCGACGTGGAAGTACACGCCCGGCGCGCTCTTCTGCAGCCACTCGATGGGGTGGTTGTAGCTGAGCACGCTCAGCGCGAGCGGCACCTGCGCGCCCTCCCGGACGTCCTCGACCCGGCCGCCGGCGCCCTCGACCAGCGCCCGGACGGCGTCGACGGTGGCCGCGTCGGCGATCACCCGCAGGCTGGCCCGGCCGTCGGGCAGCGCCGGGTCCTCGGGCAGCGTGGCGGTGACCTCGGGGGTGTCGGCGGAGACCAGCCGGGGGAGCGGCTGCAGCCGGCCGATCTCACGGAGCACCGACAGCGGGCCGCCGAAGTCGGGGAAGCTGGCCCAGACCCCGCGCCAGTCCTGCAGCGGCTCCAGCCGCACGGTCGCCCGGGCGATGACCCCGGCGGTGCCGTAGTTGTGCACGAACCGCATCGCCTCCTCGCCCTCGACGTGCACCAGGTCCGGTGACCCGGTGGCGTGCACGACGTCCAGGGCGAGGACGAAGCCGGCGTCGTTGCTGCCGTGCGCGATCGTGCCGGTGCCCCCGGACCCGCCGGACAGGAAGCCGCCGATCGAGGACTGCGCGGTCGAGGGGTACATCCACAGCTGCTGACCCGTCGCCCCGGCGGCGCGCTCCAGGGCGACCATCGGCGCCCCGGCCTCGGCGGTGACCCACCCGTCGCCGACCTCGACCACCGCCCGCGCGCGGGACGTGTCCAGCACCAGCCCGCCAGACATCGGGATGGCCTGGCCGTAGTTGCCGGTGCCCTTGCCGCGCGGGGTGACCGGCACCCCGCGCCGGACGGCGGCCGCGACGGCCTCGCCGATCTGCTCGGCAGTGGTCGGGTACGCGACCAGGTCGGCCAGCCCCAGCGGCAGTTGCTCGCTGATGATCGGGCTCATCCACGCCCCGTCGACCGAGGCTCGTTCGCGGGCCCGGAGCTCGGTGGAGACGTTGCGGTCGCCCAGCAGGACGGCGAGCTCGGCGGCCAGGTCGGCGACGGCGGCGGCACTCGGCGGGGAGACGGAGAGGGTCACGGTGCGTTGGTAACCGCGGCCGGTTACGTCCGTGTGACCTCTCCGCGTCACTCGTTCGCAGCGCCGATCGGGAGTACAGGATCGGCCGGGTGAGCTTCTTCTCCGACGTCGAACGCGACCTCGTCGTCGCCGCCCGGACCCCGCTGGCCGACGGCGTCCTCGCCCTGGACCTGGTCTCCCACAACGGCCGCGACCTGCCCGCCTGGACCCCCGGCTCGCACGTCGACGTGCTGCTGGCCCCCGGCGTCGAGCGGCAGTACTCGCTGTGCGGGGACCTGCACGACCGCTCCCGCTGGCGGATCGCCGTCCTCCGCGAGGACGCCGGCCGCGGCGGCTCGGTGCGGCTGCACGAGGAGGTGGTGGCGGGCCAGCGGCTGCGGGTGCGCGGCCCGCGCAACCACTTCGCCTTCGAGGTCACCCCGGGCACCCGGTACCGCTTCGTCGCCGGCGGCATCGGCATCACCGCGCTGCAGGCGATGGTCGCCACCGCCGAGGCCGCGGGCGCGGACTGGACGCTGGACTACGCCGGCCGCTCGCGCGCCACCATGGCCTTCGTCGCCGAGCTGACCGCCGCCCACCCGGACCGGGTCACCGTGCACGCCGCCGACGAGGGCGCCCGGCTCGACGTCCGGGCGCTGCTGGCGCAGCCGCGCACCGACACCGCGGTCTACGTCTGCGGCCCGACCCGGCTCATCGACGCCGTCGAGGAGACCCTCGCCGACTGGCCGCCCGCGGCGCTGCACGCCGAGCGGTTCGAGGCGCGGGAGTTCGGTGAGCCCGTGTGGCCCGACCCGTTCGAGGTGGAGCTGGCGCTGTCCGGGACGACGGTGACGGTCGAGCCGGGGCAGTCGGTGCTGGACGCGGTGGCCGCCGAGGGCGTCGTCGTGCTCTCCTCCTGCCGGGTCGGCACCTGCGGCACCTGCGAGACCCCGGTGCTGGAGGGCGCGGTCGAGCACCGCGACTCGGTGCTCACCCCCGCCGAGCAGGCCGAGGACGTGGTGATGATGGTGTGCGTGTCCCGCGCCGCCGGGCCGCGCCTGGTGCTCGACCTGTGAGCCTGCTGCTGCAGGGGGCGACCGACCTCGACGGCGCCCGGGCCGACGTCCGCACCGCCGCCGGCCGGGTCACCGAGGTGGCCCCGTCGCTGGTGCCGCAGCCGGGGGAGGAGGTGGTCGACCTCGCCGGGCACTGGCTGCTGCCGGCCCCGGCCGAGCCGCACGCGCACCTGGACAAGGCGCTCACCAGCCACCGGGTGCCCAACCCGACCGGCGACCTGGCCGGGGCGATCACCGCGATCCGGGCGATCGCCGCCGACTTCACCCACGAGGACCTGGTCGAGCGGGCCACCCGCGCCGCTCACGAGTACCTGGCCAACGGCACGACGGCGATCCGCACCCACGCCGACGTCGGCGCGCACGCCGGCACCCGGCACCTGCGCGCGCTGGTGCAGGTGCGCGACGCGCTCGCCGGGCTGGTCGACGTCCAGGTCGTGGCGCTGCTCTCGGCACCGTGGACGGAGCTGGAGGCCGCGGCCACCCCGCGGCTGCTCGCCGAGGCGATCGACGCCGGCGCCGACGTCGTGGGCGGGGTGCCGCACCTGTGGGGCGACCGGACGGCCGGGCTGGACACCTCCTTCGACGCCGCCGTCCGGGCCGGCCTGCCGCTGGACCTGCACACCGACGAGACGCTGGACCCCACCGCGACCGGGCTGCGCGACCTGGCCCGCCGGGTCACCGCCACCGGGTTCGACCACGGCGTGACCGCCGGGCACTGCGTCAGCCTGGGCGTGCACCCGCTGGAGGTGGCCCGCTCGACCGCGGCCGAGGTCGCCCGGGCCGGTGTCGGGGTGGTCGCGCTGCCGCAGACCAACCTCTTCCTGCAGGGCCGGGACGCAGGCGTCGCCCCGCCGCGCGGGCTGACCGCGGTGCGCACCCTGCTCGACGCCGGGGCCACCGTCGCCGGCGGCGGGGACAACCTGCGCGACCCGTTCAACCCGATGGGCCGGGCCGACGCCTGCGAGGCCGCCTCGCTGCTGGTCAGCGCCGGGCACCTGTCGACCCGGGAGGCCTGGCACGCGGTCAGCGCTGGCGCGCGGGGGTGCATGGGGCTGCCGGTGCCCGCGCTCACCGTGGGCTCGGTCGCGGAGTTCCTGGCGCTGGAGGCGGAGAGCCTGGACGCCGCCGTCGCGGGGGCCGCCACCGCCCGCGTCGTCGTCTCCCGGGGGCGCGTCGTCGCCCGCAGCTCGGTCACGCGGACGGTCGTGGCGGGGGCGTGACGAACTCGTGATGCCCGGTGCGCGGCGTTCACCGACGGCACACGCAACGGAAACAACGGACACCCAGGGTGGCACTCGTCCGCAACCGATCCCACCCTCGGAGCTGCCCGTGAGCGCACCAGCGCCCAGCGTCCCCGCGGCCGGCACCGGCGCCCGCGTCCTGCACTTCCGGGACGTCGCCAAGGCCTTCCCCGACGGCACCGTCGCCCTCGAGGGCGTCGACCTCGACGTCCACCGCGGGGAGTTCGTCACCGTGGTCGGCCCGTCGGGCTGCGGCAAGAGCACCCTGCTGCGGATCGCCTCCGGGCTCTCGCCGGCCACCTCCGGCACCGCCGAGATGGACGCCGCACGGATCGGCTACGTCTTCCAGGACGCCACGCTGCTGCCCTGGCGCTCGGTGCTCAAGAACGTGCAGCTGCTCGCCGAGCTGCACGGGATGAGCAAGACCGCCACCGACCAGGCCGCCCGCGACGCCCTGGAGCTGGTCGGCCTGAAGGGGCACGAGAAGAAGCTGCCGCGGGCGCTGTCCGGCGGCATGCGGATGCGCGCCTCGCTGGCCCGCTCGCTCACCCTGGACCCCGACCTCTTCCTCTTCGACGAGCCCTTCGGGGCGCTCGACGAGATCACCCGCGAGCGCCTCAACGACGAGCTCATCCGGCTCTTCCAGGCCAAGGGCTTCGGCGCGCTGTTCATCACCCACTCGGTGAGCGAGGCCGTCTACCTGTCCACGAAGGTGCTGGTGATGAGCGGGCGGCCCGGCCACGTCGTGGACACCTTCGAGGTGCCCTTCGGTGCCGACCGGACGCCGGAGCTGAGGTTCACCCCGGAGTTCGCCGCGCTGTCCGGGCAGGTCTCCCACGCGCTGCGGGCAGGTCACTCGTGAGCGCCCCGGCCCGCACCCGTTCCCCCGAGGAGACCGCCGTGACCACCACCGTGACCACCACCGTGCCCGAGGCGCCCGCCGCCGTCCCGGCACTGGGCACCGGTGGCACCGCGCCGCTGGTCCGCCGCCGCGGCGCCGGGGTCACCCGGTGGGCCGCGCCGCTGGCGGTCTTCGCCGCGCTCATCGGCCTCTGGTACGCCATCACCTACCTGGTGCTCGAGCCGAGCAAGCGCTTCCTCATGCCGCCGCCGCAGGACGTCCTCGCCGCCTTCGGCGACGGGCCCACCATGGAGCGCATCGGCGAGGCCCTGGCGCAGACGGTGAAGGTCACCTTCACCGGGCTGGCCATCGCGATCGTCATCGGCATGGCGTGGGCCGTGCTGATGAGCCAGGCCAAGGTGGCCGAGCGCTCGCTGTTCCCCTACGCGGTGGCGCTGCAGTGCATCCCGATCCTGGCGCTGGTGCCGCTGATCGCCTTCTGGTTCGGCTACGGCTTCCCGGCCCGGGTCATCGTCTGCGTGCTCATCTCGCTGTTCCCGATCGTGTCGAACACGCTGTTCGGGCTGCAGTCGGTCGACCGCGGGATGCACGAGCTGTTCGACCTGCACGGCGCCAGCCGGACGACGCGGCTGCTGAAGCTGCAGCTGCCCGCGGCGATGCCGGCCATCTTCGCCGGGTTCCGCATCTCCGCCGGGCTGTCGGTGGTCGGCGCGATCGTCGGCGACGTCTTCTTCAAGCAGGGCCAGGCCGGGCTCGGGATCGTGCTGGACAACTTCCGCAACCGCATCCAGGGCGCGGAGCTGTTCGCCACCATCCTCGTCGCCGCTGCCCTCGGGTTCGCCGTCTTCGCCCTCTTCGGCTGGCTGGGCAGGCTCGCCGTCGGCCGCTGGTACGACCAGAGCGTCGACGCCTCGTAGCGGGAGGACCTCCCGGCGCCCCGCGCCGGACCCCGCGCCACCACACCCCCGAACCGCACCAGCCGGCTGCCCGAGGCAGCCCGGTCGGTGCCGCACGCCCCCGTTCCACCCACCGCCCCACCCAAGGAGACCGAGTGCGCAGGATCCGCACCACGATCGGCCTCGCGGCCGTGAGCATGTCCGTCCTCAGCCTGGCCGCCTGCGGCGGCGAGGAGGCCCCGGCCGCGGCCGCTGCCCCCAGCGCCGAGGCCGGTGGCACCGACCTCGCCGCGGCCGGCTGTCCCGCGACCGTGGTCATCCAGACCGACTGGAACCCCGAGGCCGAGCACGGCGGCATCTACCAGCTGCTCGGCCCCGACCCGACGATCGACGCCGGGTCGAAGTCGGTGCGCGGCAACCTGGTCGACGGCGAGGGTGCGAGCACCGGCGTCCAGGTGGAGATCCGCTCGGGCGGGCCGGCCATCGGCTTCCAGGCGGTCACCGCGCAGATGTACACCGACGACGCGATCACCCTGGGCTACGTCGACACCGACGAGGCCATCCAGCTCTCGGACACCCAGCCCACCGTCGGCGTGCTGGCCCAGCTCGACAAGTCGCCGCAGATGATCATGTGGGACCCGGCGACCCACCCCGACGTCACGACGATCGCCGACCTCGGCAAGACCGACACGATCGTCCGGTACTTCGAGGGCTCGGCCTACATGGACTACCTGGTCGGCTCCGGGGTGCTCAAGGAGAGCCAGCTCGACGGCGGCTACGACGGCACCCCGGCGGCGTTCGTCGCCTCCGGCGGTGCGGACGCCCAGCAGGGCTACGCCAGCGCCGAGCCGTTCATCTACGAGAACGAGGTCGACGCCTGGGGCAAGCCGGTGGAGTACCAGCTCATCCACGACGCCGGGTTCCAGGTCTACGCCTCCTCGCTGTCGGTGCGCGGTGACAAGGTCGAGGAGCTCTCGGGCTGCCTCGAGGCGCTGATCCCGGTCATGCAGCAGGCGGACCTGGACTACGTGGCCGACCCCGGTGACACCAACGCGCTGATCGTCGAGCTGGTCACCGAGTACGACACCGGCTGGCAGTACTCCGAGGCCGTCGCCGAGTACTCGGCGCAGACCATGTCCGAGCTGGAGATCGTCGGCAACGGCACCGACGGCACGCACGGCTCCTTCGACACCGCCCGGCTGCAGACGCTCATCGAGCAGACGACGCCGATCTTCACCGAGCAGGGCACCGCGCCCAAGGCGGGCCTGACGCCCGAGGACATCGCCACCAACGAGTTCCTCGACCCGTCCATCGCCCTGGGCTGAGGAAGGACCCCCGTGCCCCCCACCACGTGCACGCTCGTGGCGGGGCCCTGCACGGGGGCCTGACCGACCCTGCGCCGGCGACCCACAGGGGTCGCCGGCGCAGTGCCGTCACCGCCCGCGCCGGTCAGGCGCCGTCGACGTCGCGGCGGATGCGGGCCATCCGCTCGTGCAGCTGGCCGGACACCTCGCCGGCCGAGGGGTCGGTCAGGCGGGAGCCCGCCGCCACGAGCCGGCCGCCGACCCGCACCTGCTGCAGGTTGCGCAGCGAGCAGGCCAGCACGTAGGTGCCGACCGCGTCCCAGACCGGCCCGGTGTCCGGGTCGCGCGGGTCGACCACCAGGAAGTCCGCGTACCGCCCGACCCGCAGGCTGCCGACCCGGTCGTCGATGCCGAGCACCTCGGCCGAGCCGCGGGTGTGCAGCTCCAGCACGTCGCGCACCGGCAGCGCCCGGGGGTCGCGGTGGGTGGCCCGCTGCAGCGCCAGGCCGGTGCGCATGTTGCTGAACGGGTCGCTGACGTCGGTGCAGGACTGGTCGTCCAGGCCCATCCCGACCCGCATGCCCAGCTCGCGCATCTGCGGGACGGCGGCCACGCCCGAGGCCAGCCGGCCGTTGCTCATCGGCTGCCAGCTCATCCCGCAGCCGGCCGCGGCGGCGCGGGCGATGATCTCGTCGGTGGTCTGGATGAAGTGGCCGAACACCAGGTCCGGGCCGAGCGCACCGGCGTCGGCGTACCAGTCGAACTTCGACCGCTGCAGCTCCACCTCGTGCGGGGTCTCCAGGAAGTGCGGCTGGTTGAGCAGCCCGTGCCGGCGCATCGCGGTCACCTCCAGGGCGGCGGCGTCCCGGCTGTCGGCCCACTGCACGGTGCCGCTGAGCGCCAGCCCGAGGTGCAGCGCCGGGTCGGCACCGGCAGCGGCGGCGACCACCTCGTCCAGCTGGGCCAACGTCTCGCGGGCCGGGACGTCGCCCTGGGCGAGCATCACGCTGTGCACGTGCCGCAGGCCGGCGTCGACCTTGGCCCGCAGCTGCGCGTGCTGGTACGCGGTCTCGGGCAGCGTCGCCGCGTAGCGGGAGACGCCGGCGGACTCCTTCTCGAACGTCAGGCCGGTGTCGGTGAAGTCGTAGGCGGTGGTGACGCCGTTGCGGAGGAAGTCCTGCGCCCCGTGCCGGGTCATCCAGTAGACGTCCTCGGCGTCGGCGGCGGCGGTGTAGCCGAGCATCACCTCCAGCCAGCCGTACAGCGACTCGTCCTTCGCGATGCCGCGGAAGCCGGAGGTGAACAGGTGGCTGTGCGCGGAGACGAACCCCGGCCCGACCAGCGCGCCGTCGACGTCGAGCACCTCGCCGGCCGTCGTCCCGGCCGGCGGGTCGCCGGGCTCGACCGCGGCGAGCCGGCCGTCGTCGTCCACGGTGAACCAGCCGCGGAACGGGTCGGGCCGGGCGGGGTCGCAGGTCAGCAGGACGGCGTTCTGCACGAGGAGGCGGGTCACGGCCCGACGGTGCCGGGACGACGTTGCCGCTCCGTTGCGCTCAGGTTCCCGGCATGTCCGGCGAGCCGGGCGCGTAGCGGATGAGCTGCAGCTGGTGCCCGGCCGCCTCCCGGACCAGTGACGAGCGGGCGTGCGCGGCGGCGATCTCGAACGGTGCCCGCACCTCGGTGCAGCCTGCCGCCAGCAGCGCGGCGTGCGCGGCGTCGACGTCGGCCACCCGGTAGCCGACGTGGTCCAGCTCCCCGGTGCGCTCGGCGACCTCCATGAGCTCGAGCTTCGTGCCGGCGGGGTCGGCGAGCATCACGATGCGCCGGCCGGTGACCACGTGGGTGCCCCAGCGCAGCACCCGGAAGCCGAGGGTGTCGACGAGGAAGGCGACCCGGGCGTCGACGTCGGCCTCCTCGGTGCCGACGTGGTCCAGCACCGCCCCGGTCAGCGGGCCGCTCACCGCCGCCGCCCCAGCAGACCGGTGAGCCCGGCGACGACGTCGGCCTCGGGCCGGGTCTGCAGGACGCCGTCGCGGACCACCACCCGCCCGCCGACGACCACGTGCCGGGGGCGCCGGCCCGGTGAGGCCCAGAGCAGCCCGGCGACCGGGTCGGCCACGCCGGTGTCGGCGACGCCGGTGACGTCCCAGCAGACCAGGTCGGCCCGCGCCCCGACGGTCAGCCGGCCGAGGTCGGCGCGGCCCAGCCCGTCGGCCGAGCCACGGGTGGCCCAGCCCAGCACCTCGCGGGCGCTGACCGGCCGCCCGGCGAGCGGGGCGACCTGCAGGGCCAGCCGCGCGTCGGCCAGCAGGTGCCCGGCGTCGTTCGATCCGCCCCCGCTGGTGCCCAGCCCGACCGGGACGCCGGCGTCGGCCAGCGCGGCCATCGGCGCCACGCCCCACCCCATCGGCAGGTCGCAGCCCGGGGCGTGGGTCGCGGTGACGCCCGTGGTGGCCAGCCGGGCGACCTCGGCGGCGGTGACCGCGCACAAGTGGGCGAGGGTGACGTCGGGGGCCAGCCAGCCCCACTCGTCGAGCAGCTCCAGCGGACGGCGTCCGTATCGCTCGGCCGCGACCACCACGTCGACCTGCTCGTTGGCCTGGGTGCGCCGGCGCAGCCCGTGCCGGGCGGCCACCTCGGCCAGCAGCGTGAACGTCTCCGGGGCGTCGCTGTGCACCCCGGCCGGGCCGACCGCGACCTGCAGCGCGCCGTCCTCGGTCACCCCGCCGGGCGGCACCAGCGCGGTCGCGACCGCCTCGGCGGAGGCGGCGGCGTCCTGCGGGTCGTCGCGCGCGGACCCGCGGACGAACACCAGCCGGGCACCCAGCTCGCGGGCCGCGGTGGCGGCGGCGGTGGCGATCCCGACGCCGTCGTCCGGCAGGTCGGCGGGCCAGGTGAGGTGGTGGTCGGCGACCGTGGTCACCCCGCACAGCAGCGCCTCGGCCAGCCCTGCCGACGCCGCAGCGTGCGCCAGCTCGTCGTCCACGCCGACCGCGGCGTACGCGGTGGCCATCGTCGGCAGCCACTGCGCCATCGGCACGCCGCGGGTGCCCGGCAGGGTGCGGAACGCGGTCTGCAGCAGGTGGTGATGGGCGTTGACCAGGCCCGGGGTGACCACGCAGCCGGTCGCGTCCAGCACCTCCGCGCCGGGCTCCGCGGCGGCTGTCACGAGCCCGTCGTCGGAGCAGACGACGTCGGCGCCGGTCAGCTCGGTCTCGCCGGTCACCACCACCCGGGCCCCGCGCACGATCAGCACCCCACGACCCTGGCAGGGCCGTGTTCCACCCAGGTGTCGCCACGGCACGCCGTCGTCACCTGGCCGCAACGCCGGCTGCCTAGCGTCCGGCACCGTGACCACGCGACTCCTCACCGACCTGTCCGCACCGGCCCTGGTCGAGGCCCTCGGCCCGGACAGCGTGGTGGTGCTGCCGGTCGGCGCGATCGAGCAGCACGGCCCGCACCTGCCGGTGGCCACCGACCTGATCACCGCGGCCTCGATCGCCGAGCGTGCCGTCGCGCAGTTCGGCGAGGAGCTGGACCTGTGGCTGCTCCCGCCGCTGGCGTACACGAAGTCCAACGAGCACGCCTGGTCGGCGGGCACCTTCTGGCTGTCGGCGGCGACGCTGACCGCGGTGCTGCACGACCTGGGCCGCAGCCTCGCCCGCACCCCGGCCCGGCGGCTGGTGTTCCTCAACGGCCACGGCGGCAACTCCGCGCTGCTGCAGGTCGCCGCCCGCGACATCCGGCTGGAGACCGGGCTGCGCACCTTCACCGTGCACCCGCGGCCCCCGGCCGACCAGGGCGGCCAGAGCCCCGCGGGCGAGCTGGGCATGGGCGTGCACGGCGGGATGGACGAGACGTCGCTGATGCTGCACCTGCGCCCGGAGCTGGTCGACATGAGCCAGGCCGCCCGCTGGGTGCCCGAGCACCTGGACGCCTACCGGCACGTGCGGTTCGGCGGCTCGGTGAGCTTCGGCTGGTCCTCGGACGACTTCGGCCCCGCCGGCGTGATCGGCGACGCCAGCGGCGCGACCGCCGAGTACGGCGAGCAGCGCGCCGCCGGCATGGTCACCTACCTCGGCGAGGCGCTGGCCGAGGTGGCGAGGTTCGACCCGCGCCCGCCCACAGCCTGACGCTCGCGCGAGTCGACCCGCGCCACCGGACGTCGAGCCGCGCCACGGCACGGCTCGACGTCAGCCCCCGCGGGTCGACCCGGACCAGCGGGGGTCGAGCCGCGTGCGCACGCGGCTCGACCCTGTCTCAGCCGGGTTGACCCGCCTGCGCCGCGGCCGGAGGACGGACCAGGACGACGGTGGATCGGCTCAGCGGGACGCGGCCCGGGCGCTGGGCGGGGTGAGGCCGCGGGAGGTGAAGAAGCTGTCGCCCAGCTTGCCCGGGTTGAGCAAGCCGTAGGGGTCGCTGGTGGTCTTCAGCGCCACCACCTGCGCGGTGTCGCCGACGAAGCCGCCCTCCTCGACGACGTAGCTGTGCGGGTTGAGCACCGTCATGCCCAGCGCCCGGCAGAAGGTGATGAGCTCCTCCAGCGCCTGCTCGTGGTCGGGCAGCCCGACCAGCGGCGTGATGCCCATCGGCCGGGTGCGGCCGGCCGAGGTGATGACCTCGATGTGCTGCAGGAACACCCCGGGGTAGGCATCCCGCAGCGCGGCGACCTGGCCGAGGAACTCCGCCCGGTCGCTGGCGTACTCGCACTGCAGCCAGGACGACGACGGTGCCGCCTTCCGCGACCACAGGATCGAGTGGCTGAACGGGAACTGGCTGATGTGCGGCTTGACCGTCCACTCGATCATGCGTCCGCCGGCGGCGGTGGCCGCCGCCTCGAGCTCGGGCAGCTGGGCCGTGTCGGCCCACAGCAGGGCGACGTCCTCCCCGGGCTCGTAGAGGGCGGTGATCGGGGTGAGCATCGCCGCGCCGGCCGCCTCGTGCACCGAGCACAGCCGCACGTGCAGGTCACCGGACACCAGGTCGTGGGCGAAGCCGGCCAGGGCGGGCAGGTCGGGGAAGGCGACGACCACCGGGGTGTAGTCGTGCGCGGGCACCAGCCGGAACTCGATCCGGGTGAGGACGCCGATGGTGCCGTAGGTGTGCAGCACCGGGCGGACGTCGTCGCCCTCGAGCCGGACCGTGCGCGGGGTCTCCTCGACGGTGAGCAGCTCGACGGCCAGCACGTTGTCGTCCCACAGGTCGCCGTGCGCGGCGCCGCCGATGCCGCCCGAGCCGCCGGAGACGAACCCCGAGGCGGTGGAGATCCGGTAGGTGCTGGGCATGACCGCGAGCTCCTGGCCGGTGGCCCGCGCGGCGGCCTCGGCGTCCTTCATCACCGTGCCGGGCAGGACGGCGATCCGCCCCTCGGTGACGGCCAGCACACCGGCGACGTCCCGGACGTCGATGACGACGCCGGACTGCAGCGGCAGCGACTGCCCGTAGTTGCCGGTGCCGGCCCCGCGCAGGGTGACCGGGATCCGCAGCCCGGCCGCGGCCGCGACGCACTCCCGGAGCTGGTCGACGGTCTCCGGGCGCAGCACCGCGTCGACGGTGGTGTCGGCGAGGGCGTTCTCCAGCACGGGGGAGTACCAGGAGAAGTCGCGCAGCCAGGCGCTGGCGGCCGGCCCGCCGGGGATCACCCGCTCGGCGCCGACGATCCCGGAGAAGACGGCGGGCGGGGTCAGGTCCGTGACGCTCATGCCGGCAGCGTGCCCGCGGCACGTCTCGGTGGGGGGACGGCGGCGTCATGACCGTGTTACCGCCGTCCCCTCCCGGCGCTCAGCCCAGGACGTTGCGCTCCAGCCAGGTGTTGCGGAAGGCGCCGCGGGGGTCCATCCGCTCGACCAGGGACACGAAGTCGCCGTGGTGGGGGTAGCGCGGGGCCAGGGTCGCGGCGTCGGCGAGGAAGACCTTGCCCCAGTGCGGGCGGGCACCCAGCGGCAGCAGCGCGGCCTCGAGGTCGACCAGCAGGTGCTCGACGGCGGGCTGGTCCTGCACCCAGGTGAAGTGGAAGGCCACCGAGTCCACGCCGTGGGCGGTGCTCATCCAGAGGTCGTCGGCGGCGATGGTCCGGATCTCGCACGTCTGCAGCAGCGGCCGGATCGCCGTCCCGAGCCGCAACAGCGCCTGCAGCCCGGCGACGGCCTGGCTGCGGGGGAGCAGGTACTCGGTCTGGATCTCGTCGCCGTTGCTGGGGGTGAAGCCCATCCGGAAGTGCGGCAGGCGGTCGGACCACAGGCCGGCGTCGTCCAGCTGAGGGGTGGCCGGCGTCGGGTCGATGCCGGGGATGGGGTGCCGCTCGCCGTCCGCGGCGCGGGCGCCGAACATCTCCTCGGGGGCGGCCGGGCCGTCGGTGCGCGACTTCACCCAGACCATGTCGACGTCGCCGCCGAAGAGGGTGAAGAGGCTGACGCTGTACCCGGCGGAGACGATCTCCTCGAAGTTCTCGAACAACGCGTCCCAGGGCAGGTGGTCGAACACCCGCTGCGCGACGGAGAACTCCGGCTCGACGTCGAGGGTGACCCGGGTCAGCACGCCCAGGGCGCCCATGCCGACGACCATGCCGGCGAAGTCGGCGTCCCCGCGGGCGGCACGCACCAGCTCGCCGTCGGAGGTGACGATCTCGACCCCGGCCACGGCGGCGGCCAGGTTGCGGTTGCCCACCCCGGAGCCGTGCGTGGCGGTGGCGACCGCGCCGGCCACCGAGATGTGCGGCAGCGAGGCCAGGTTGTGCAGGGCCAGGCCCTCCCGGTGCAGCACCTCGGTCAGCTCGCCGTAGCGCATGCCGGCGTCCAGGGTCACGGTGCGCCGGTCGGGGGAGACGACGACCGTGCCCGGGTCGGTCATGTCCTCGAGCGAGATGAGCTCGGGGGAGTCGGAGACGCCGTTGAAGGAGTGTCGCGAGCCCAGCACGTGCACGTGCGGGGTACGGGCCACGAGCTCCTGCAGCTGGGCCAGGGAACCCGGCCGGTGCAGCTCCGTCGCGCCGTAGCGGTAGTTGCCCGCCCAGTTGATGCCTGCCCAGTGCACTGCCAGTTCGGTCACGCCCCGAGTGTCCCCGCCCACGGGGCTGCACGCCGCAGAGGGCCTGTCGACCTGGTTCACTGGTGGTTGAACGTCGAACGACCTTCCGTCGGCGTCCGTCACCTGGGAGGCACCCCGTGCACATCGGCGTCGACAGCTTCGTCTCGGCCGTGACCGATCCGACCACCGAGCGGCTCATCGGGCCCGAGGAGCGGATCGAGCACCTGCTGGAGGAGATCGCCCTCGCCGACCAGGTGGGCCTGTACTCCTTCGGCATCGGTGAGCACCACCGGCCCGAGTACTACGACTCCGCGCCCGCGGTGCTCCTCGCCGCCGCCGCGGCCCGCACGTCCCGGATCCGGCTGGGCAGCGCGGTCACCGTGCTCAGCGCCGCGGACCCGGTGCGGGTGTTCCAGGAGTTCGCCACGTTGGACCTGATCAGCAAGGGCCGCATCGACCTGGTCGTCGGGCGCGGCTCGTTCACCGAGGCGTTCCCGCTGTTCGGGCTCTCCCTGGGCGACTACGACACCCTGTTCACCGAGAAGCTGGACCTGCTGCTGAAGCTGCGCGACTCCGAGCGGGTCACCTGGTCGGGCCGGCACCGCCCG
Source organism: Modestobacter sp. VKM Ac-2986 (assembly GCF_026967795.1). Lineage (GTDB taxonomy): Bacteria > Actinomycetota > Actinomycetes > Mycobacteriales > Geodermatophilaceae > Modestobacter. The sequence continues at coordinate 323,074 of NZ_JAPVBH010000003.1, read as the reverse complement.
ACGCTGACCGGCCAGGGCGTCTACCCGCGGCCGCTGCAGGACCCGCTGCCGATCTGGGTCGGCGTCGGCGGCAGCCCGGAGTCCTTCGCCCGCGCGGGCCTGCTCGGCCTGCCGCTCATGGTCGCGATCATCGGCGGCGAGCCCCGCCAGTTCGCCCCGCTGATCGACCTCTACCGCCGGGCCGGCGCGCAGGCCGGGCACGCGCCCGAGGCACTGCAGGTGGGCCTGCACGTGTTCGGCTACGTCGCCGACAGCAGCCAGGCCGCCGCGGACACCATCTACCCGGGCTGGCACGAGATGTTCACCAAGGTCTCCCGCGAGCGCGGGTTCGCCGCCCCGTCGCGGGCCCAGTTCGACGCCACCAGCGGGCCGAACGGCGCCTTCTTCATGGGCGACCCGGAGTCGGTGGCTGAGAAGCTGGTGCGCATCTCCGGCCAGCTCGGCGGCGTCGACCGCATCTCGCTGCAGATGACCAACCCGCGGCTGGCGCACGCCGACCTGCTCCGCGGCATCGAGCTGCTGGGCACCGAGGTCGCACCCCGGGTCGCCGGCGCCTGACCGGCGTCCGTCCCCGGGGTGGGGCCCCACCCTGGGGAGTGGGGTCGTCCGTGTCACCCTGCAGTCCACCACCCGACCCGCCGATGGAGGGGCATGACCGATCAGGCTGCGTCCGACTGGAGCTGCGCGCACACGCTCGCCGCGATGGTGGCGCAGCAGCACCTGCTCATCGGCGCCATGACCGCCGACGGGACGCTCGTCCCGGTGCCGCTGGCCCTGCGGCTGCCCGCCGAGCGCATGCTGCTGGCCCCGCCGGACATGCGCACCATGCTGGACCTGATCGTGCCCGCGGACGCCCCGGCCGCGATCGCGGACTTCGAGCGGGCGCTCGCCACGGGGTACGCCACGGGGGCGTCGCGGCTGCGCAGGGACCCCGACGTCGTCCGGCCGCACGTCCTCCTGGACGCCCGCCAGCTGCACGGCGTGCTGCTGACCGGCTTCGACCTGTCCGCCGGCGGCCCGCTGGCCGCCACCGTGCCCCCGGACGTCGCGCTGTCCGCCGGCCGCCGCCCGCGCACGGCGACCGTCCGCAAGGACGCCTTCGCCAACTTCACCGCGATCGACGAGCGGACGACCCGGATGCTGGGGTGGACGCCGGAGGAGCTCGTCGGCACCCGGTCGCTGGACCTGGTCCACCCCGACGACCAGCAGCGCGCGGTGTCCGCCTGGTTGGAGCTGCTCTCCCGCCGGGACAGCGAGCGGGTGCGGCTGCGGCACCGCCGGCCCGACGGCTCCTGGCTGTGGCTGGAACTGGAGAACGTCTACCAGCCCGCCGACGACCCGGCCGAGGTGGTCGTGACCACCCAGATGACCGACATCTCCGACGAGATGGCCGCCCAGGAGCAGGCCCGCCGGCAGGCCCAGCTGCTGCACCGGGTCGCCGAGGCGCTGCCGGTCGGCATCCTGCAGCTGGACACCGACCTGGGGGTGGTCTACGCCAACGCCCGCCTGGGCGCGATCCTCGGGCTGTCGGCGGTCACCGGCCACGCCGAGCTGGCCGCCGCCCTCCAGCCCGCCGACCGGGACGCGGTGGCCGCCGTCCTGGGCAGCGTGCTGGCGACCGCGGACGACGAAGCCGCCGGCACGGAGATGGAGCTGACCGTGCGGCACGCCGGCACGGGCGCGACCCGGGTCTGCTCGGTCACGTTCACCGGGCTCAGCGACCGGGAGGGTGCGCCCGGGGTGCTGATCTGCGTGAACGACGTGACCGAGAGCGTGCGGATGCGCGAGGAGCTGACCGCGCAGGCGACCTTCGACGACCTCACCGGGGCCCACAACCGGGCCTCGACCATGGTGGTGCTGGCCCGGACCCTGCGCGAGGAGCAGGGCCGCCCGGCCGCCGCGGTCTTCCTCGACCTGGACCACCTGAAGACCGTCAACGACCTGCTCGGCCACCGCGCCGGCGACGAGCTGCTGATCGCGGCCGCCGACCGGATCCGCAGCGCGCTGCGGCACGACGACGTCCTCGGCCGGCTGGGCGGGGACGAGTTCCTCGTGGTGAGCCGGGACGTCGGCTCGCAGGCGGCCGCGCTGGCCCTGGCCACCCGGGTGCGCGACGCCCTGGTGGGCCCGGTCCAGCTCACCGACGGCGCCGCGGAGCTCAGCGCCAGCCTCGGCGTCGCCTGCTCCGAGCCGGGCATGGACGCCGTGGAGCTGACCCGGCGGGCGGACCAGGCGATGTACGCGTCCAAGCAGGACCGGCGCGCGGAGCCCGTGCTCTTCGCCTGACCACCGGCCGACTGTGTCCCTTGACACAGGAGCGGGTGGCCGCGAGCCTCGCCCCGACACCGCCACGTGATCGGGGAGCAGATGTCCGCAGCAGGTGCCCAGCCACAGCCCACCGTGGAGGTCGACGTCCTCGTCGTCGGCTCGGGGCCGGCCGGGGCGGCGTCCGCACTGTTCCTGGCCACGTACGGGACCGGCGTCCTGGTGGTCACCCGGTACGGCCGGCTGTCGGACACCCCACGGGCGCACATCACCAACCAGCGCACGATGGAGACGCTGCGCGACGCGGGCGTGGAGGAGACGCTGCTGGCGCTGGCCACGCCGTGGGAGCTGATGGGCAACACGACGTTCTGCACCAGCCTGGTCGGTGAGGAGCTGGGCCGGATCCCCTCCTGGGGCACCGACACCGTGCGGCACGCCGACTACGAGCTGGCCAGCCCCTGCACGATGCTCGACGCGCCGCAGACGATCACCGAGCCGGTGCTGGTGAAGGCCGCGCAGGACCGCGGCGCGAAGGTGCGCTTCGACACCGAGTACCTGCGGCACGTCCAGGACGACGACGGCGTCACCACCACGCTGCGCGACCGGCTGACCGGGGTCGAGTACGCCGTCCGGTCGCGGTACCTGATCGGCGCGGACGGCGCACGCAGCCGGGTGGCCGCCGACCTGGAGCTGCCCTTCGAGGGGCCGGGCGCGGTGGCCGGTGCGATGAGCATCGTGTTCGAGGCCGACCTCACGCACCTGGTGGCGCACCGGCCCTCGGTCCTCTACTGGATGCTCCAGCCGGGCGCGGAGAAGGAGGGCGTCGGGCTGGGCGTGCTGCGGATGATCAGGCCCTGGACCGAGTGGATGCTCATGTGGGGCTACGAGGTCGCCGCCGGCCCGCCGGAGTTCACCGACGCCGCGGTGCGCGAGCTGGCCGTGGCGCTGGTGGGCACCGAGGACTTCGAGATGACGGTGAAGTCGGCGTCCCCGTGGACGGTCAACCACCACTTCGCCACGACGATCGCCCGCGGCCGGGTGTTCTGCGTCGGCGACGCGGTGCACCGGCACCCGCCGACGAACGGGCTGGGGTCGAACACCTCGATCCAGGACGCCTACAACCTGGCCTGGAAGATCGCCGCGGTCGTCGCCGGGACGGCCGGTCCCGCGCTGCTGGACAGCTACGACGCCGAGCGGGCACCGATCGCCCGGCAGGTGGTCGAGCGGGCCAACCAGAGCATCGCCGACACCGGACGGATCCTCACCGCGCTCGACCTCACCGACACCACGGACGTCGCCGCACTGGACCGCCAGCTCGCGCTGCGCAAGGCGCCCGGGCCCGAGGGGGAGAAGGTGCGGGCCGCGCTGCGCGAGGCGATCGCCTACAAGGCCCACGAGTTCGACGCGCACGGCGTCGAGCACAACCAGCGCTACGTCTCGGGTGCCGTGGTCCCCGACGGGACGCCGATGCCGGCCTACCGCCGGGACCCGGAGCTGTACGCCCAGCCGACCACCTGGCCCGGGGCGAAGCTGCCGCACACCTGGGTGACCCGCGCCGGGCACCGGGTGTCGACGCTGGACCTGGTCGGGCACGGCGCGTTCAGCGTGGTGACCGGCGTGGGCGGCGAGGACTGGCTGGCCGCGGCCCGGGCGGCGGGGGAGGAGCTGGGGCTGACGCTCACCGAGGTGCCGATCGGGCCGGGGCTGCCCTACGACGACCCGTACGGCACGTGGGCCGAGCTGCGCGAGATCGGCGACGCGGGGGTGCTGCTCGTGCGGCCCGACTGCCACGTCGCCGCCCGGCACGCGGGCGCCCCGGCGTCGGCGGAGCAGGCCCACGCGTGGCTGCGGGACGCGCTGCGGTCGGTGCTCGGCCGCTGAACGACTGGGGCAGCCGGACGACGCGGTCGGTGCTCGGCCGCTGAGCGGTCAGCGCAGCCGGACGACGCGTGCGGTGCACGGCCGCTGAACGGTCAGGGCAGCCGGACGACGCGGTCGGCGAGGTCGTGCAGGTCGTCGAGCTCGAGGACGGTGGTCGCCTCGGCCAGGCCGGCCTGCGGCCCGGAGACGGTGAGCCGGAGCCGGCCGTCGGTGGGCAGCCGGCCGATCCAGTAGCCGGCCTCGGACTCGAACGAGTCCGACCGCGGGTCGGACCGGGCCGAGCTGTGCGACCTGCCGGGGTCGGCCGTCCGCTGCTCGCCGTCCGCGTCCACCGTCACCAGCAGGCCGGTCCACGGGTCGGCGGCCACCGCCGGACCCTGCGCCGGCGCGGTGACGCGGTGGCGGTGCAGCTCGCGGCCGGCGGCTTCGGCCTGCACGCCCTCCGCCCGCAGCACCACCGGCAGGTGAAGCCCGTCGGGGTGGGCGAGGACGTACCGCAGCGCCGCGGTGATCCCCGGGGAGCGGGCCAGGACGACGGGCCCGTGGACGACGACGCCCAGCTCGTCGCGCGGGAGCGGTGCTGACGGCCAGCGGAGCCGGGGCATGACCGCATCCTGCCGCCTCCTCCGACGCTCGCGCGGGTCGTGCGCCTCGTCCGGTCGTCCGGGGCGGTGACGGCGGTGCGGGCGGCCCGGCCGGTCGTCGGGGGCGGTGGCGTCGGTGTGGTCGGCCGGCGGAGCAGGGGGGTGTGTGCCCGACGGGTCGTGCGCCTCGGCCGGTCGTGCGGGACGACGGTGTGGTCGGCCGGCGGAGCAGGGAGGCGGGTGTGTGCCCGTGCCTGTCGTGTGTCTCGGCCGGTCGTGCGGGACGGGCGGTGCGGTGTGAGCGGCTGGCGGAGCCTGGGCGCCACCTCGTCCTGACCTCCGCGCAGGGCCTCGCGCCTGGGTCGGCTCCGCGGGACGGCGGTGCGCCGACGACGCCAGACGATGGATGAAGTGGCTGGTCAGGTGTCCGCGGAACCCTCAGAACTGTCGTACCCCTGGCCTAAATTCAAGGTGTGCTCAGCGGCTACGGGGTGGGTGTGACGGTCGTCGACCGTGCCGAGCTCCTGCCTGCTCTGCCGCCTCCTCCGGTGGGGGTGACGCGGCGTCGGTCGCGGCTCGCGGAGCTGCTGACACCGGCGTCGTTCTCCGAGAGCGAGCTGGTGCGGGAGATGGGCGCGGTCGCTGACGGCCGCGCGCAGTTGGCCGCCTACGACGCGGTGCTGATCGCCCAGCTGGCGGCCCGGCGGCCGGCGCAGACCGACCTGACCGAGGACGAGCCCGGCCACGGGGTGGAGGGCTGGTCGCCTGCCCGGGTGCCGGTCGGGGTGAGTGAGTTCCTGGTCGACGAGCTGGCGATGCTGCGGGGCATCTCGTTGGCGGCGGGCTTGGTGGAGCGTTCGCTGGCCCTGGTGCACGAGCTGCCCGCGACCTGGGCCGAGTTGGCCGATGGATTGGTCGACGAGCCGCGGGCGAACGCGATCGTGCGGGCCCTGGGCGGCCAGTCTCAGGCCGCTGTTGGCCCGGTGGAGCCGGCTGTCGTGGCCGAGGTGGAGGCGCAGGCACTCGGGTGGGCGCGGGCGGGGGAGACCCCGGTCCGGTTGCGGGAGCGCACGGCCGCGGCGCTGATCGCGCTGGACTCCGCAGCGGCCGACCGGCGACGCAAGAGGGCTGAACGGGCGGCTGATGTGCGGACGCGGCCGGTTGGTGACGGCATGTCGGAGGTGATCGCCGACCTGCCCACCCCGGTGGCTGCAGCCTGCCGGGAGACGGTGGACACCTACGCCCGCATGGCCAAGGACGACGGCGACGAGCGGTCGATCGGGCAGCTACGGGCACTCGTGCTGTCGGACCTGATCCTGCGGCCGTGGGACACCAGCCGGCCGTCGGTGACGGCGCACCTGCAGGTCATCGCGCCGCTGCCGGCCCTGGGTGGGCGTTGCGCCGGCGGAGCTGAGCAGGCCACGTCGCCAGGTGCATCGATCGTTGAGGGCGAGACCCCGACAGCGCCGACGTGGGCGCCGAGCGACGAGGACGCCGCCTCGGTGGACGGCTCACCGATCACCCACAAGCAGTTGCAGGACCTGCTCGGACAGCTGGACGCGCTGTGCCCGGGAGGCCTGCAGGCCCCGGCCGGCGGCAACCTGGACATCTCCCTCGTCGACCCGGTCACCGGCGGACTGCGCGCCACGGTCAGCCGGCCCGAGCTGCAGCGCCTGGTCCGCCGCGGCTGCCCGCAGCACCCACCCGGCCCGCGCGGCGTCGGGCAGCGACGTCAGCGGGGCGACGGTCGTGCCGCCTTCGACCAGCCGCCAACGGGCGGGTCCGGTCCGCGGGTGCGGGACGAGTCACCGCCGGGCGCGTGCGGTTGCCCGGTGCTCGATCGCCCACCGCGGGCCGACCGCTACACACCCACCCCGGCTCAACGCCGCTTCGTCCACGCCCGTGACCGCACGTGCCGCCATCCCGGCTGCCGCCGCCCCGCCGCGCGCACCGACCTGGACCACGCGCACGCCCACGCCGACGGCGGGGTCACCGACTGCAGCAACCTGTGCTGCCTGTGCCGACGGCACCACCGGCTCAAGACCCACGCCCCCGGCTGGCGGTTCACCATGACCGCCGACGGCACGCTGTCCGTGACCACGCCCAGCGGGGTCACCCGCACCACCCACCCACCGGGCCTGCGCCTGCTCACCGGACAGCAGTGGCTGACCGACCCACGGCGGGTCACCAGCAGCGCCCCACCGGACGACGACCCGCCACCCTTCTGAGACACGGGCACACAGGTCGACACGTCGACCAGTGGCGGAATCACGCGCTGGAGTCGCCATGGCGACATGTCGGCATGCGGGGTGGCGACCAGTCGGTCTGTCTCCGTGGCGACGAGGACTCAAGGCGACGTGTCGTCGAGGAGACGAGTCGACATGCCGACTCGCGGCGTCGGGAAGGCCAGAGGCCGGCAGCGCATCAGAGCGGGGCAGCTGGCCACCGGTCGCTTCGTGCTCTGCCGTCCCAGGCGTCGAGAAGGCCGGCAGCGGGTCAGTCAAGGGTTGGCCGACCACGGTTGCGTCGCGGTCAGCCGCCGGCGAGCAGCGCCCGCACGGCCTCGATGTCGTCGACGTCCGCGGCGTCCTTGTCCGGCCGGTACCGCAGCACCCGGGCGAACCGCAGCGCCACCCCGCCCGGGTAGCGGCTGCTGCGCTGGGCGCCGTCCAGGGCGATCTCCACGACCAGTTCCGGCCGCAGCAGCACGCCCCACTCGTGGCTCTCCCGCGTCAGTCCGGGGAACGTCGCCGTCTGCCACTCCAGCAGCTCGTCGGTCATCCCCTTGAACGTCTTGCCGACCATCACCGGCTCGCCGCCCTCGGGGTCCCGCGCGCCCAGGTGGATGTTCGACAGCTTCCCCGACCGCCGCCCGTACCCCCACTCCGCGCCGAGCACGACCAGGTCGAGGGTGTGCACCGGCTTGACCTTCTGCCACGCCTTCCCGCGCCGGCCCGCGGCGTACGGCGCGTCCAGCGCCTTGACCACCACGCCCTCGTGGCCGCCGGACAGCGCGTCGTCCAGCACCTGCGCGGCCTGCTCGGCGCTCGGCGACCGCACGCCGGGCATCCGCAACGGCGCCTGCTCCTCGCCCGCCAGCAACCCGGCCAGCGCGTCCAGCCGCGTCTCCAGCGGCTCGTCGAGCAGGTCGCGGCCGTCGAGGTGCAGCAGGTCGAAGAAGAACGGGCTCAGCAGCACCCCGGCGTCCGCGGCGTCGCTGCCGAAACGGCTCATCGTGTCCTGGAACGCCCGCGGGCGGCCGTCGTCGTCCAGGGCGAGGGTCTCCCCGTCGAGCACCGCGGTCGCGCACGGCAGCGCCCGCACCCGCTCGGCCAGCTCCGGCACGCCGTCGGTCACCTCGCGCAGCGTGCGCGTCCACACCCGGACGACGTCGCCGTCCTTGTGCACCTGGATGCGCGCACCGTCGAGCTTGAACTCGATGGTCACCTCACCGCCCAGGTCTGCGAGTGCGGCGTCCAGCGACGACCCGGGGCTCGCCAGCATCGGCCGCACAGGCCGGCCGACCTCCAGGCGCACCGCCTCCAGCGCCGCCACCCCGCCCTCGAGCGCGGTCACCGCGGTCTCCGGCAGCCGGCCCGACAGCATGAACGCCCGGCGCACCGCCGCCGCTGGCACCTCCGCGGCCGCCGCGACCGCGTCGAGCACCACGCCCTCCAGCGCACCCTGGCGCAGCTCTCCGGTGAGCAGCCGCACGAGGAAGCGCTGCTCGTCGGCCGTGGCCGCCGACATCAGCGCCCCGACCGTCGCCTCCCGCCGGGCCGCCGACCCCGACCCGGACGTGCCGGCCAGCTCGGTCAGCGCGGCGTCCACCGCGGCCGCGGTCAGCCCGGGCGTCGGAGCCGGGGGGTGCGCGGTCGCCGTCAGGCTCCGCCAGCCGACGCCGAGCCGCCCTTGCTGCGGCTCGCCGGCCAGCCAGGCGGTGACCGCGCCGACCTCGCCGGGCTCCGCGCGGCGCAGCAGCTCACCGATCAGGCCGGCCTTCGCCGTCCGGGAGCGGGTGGCGGCGACGGCGGCCGACGCGGCGACGACCTCGGCGAGCAGCATCCGGTCATGCTCCCAGCCCGCGGCGACCGGGCCGTCGTGGCGCCGACGGCCCGGTCGGCCGGGCTCAGAACGGGCCGTGGCCCCCGGCGGCCATGTTGGTGATGGCCAGCCACCCGAAGACGACGAGCAGGACCAGCACCTCCAGCGCGTAGAGCTGCCAGCCGCCGTCGGCGATCCGCTGGCGCATCCCGGGAGGCGCGTCCTCGCCCTGCCGGTCGCGCACGGCGGGGGACCGGTCGGCGGTCGGTGTCTCGCGCCGGCCGGGGAGGTGGTCGTGTGCAGTGGCCATGCGTGCGCTCCAGGGGCGGTGACGGTCCAGCACCCGGTTCTGCTCACCGGGTGGTCCATGGGTTCCCGGCAGGCGGGCGTCCTACTCCTGGAGTCCGGTCACAGCAGCCGGTCGAGGTCGTCGGGGCCCGGGCCGGTCCCGCCCTTGTCGACCAGCGGGGACGCCGCGGGCGCCTCGTCCTCGGGGACGTCGTCGGCAGGGGGCTCGGTCGCGACCGGGCCGGCGGCGTACAGGGTGCTGGGGTCCTTGGGGTCCATCTCGGGCATCCGCCTGGCCTACCCGGGCCCGCGCCGCAGAACCCACCCGGCACCGGGGCGAGGGCCGCGGCGGGGTGGGCGAGACTGTGGCCGTGGACCGCCCCGACGCCCGCCGCCCCGCCCGCGCCCGCCTCACCAGCCCCGCCCGCGACCGCGCCGCTGCGCAGGCCGGCCGATGACCCTGGACCTGTCGGCGCTGGTGCTGCCCGACCGCCACCCCGTGTCGACCTTCCTCGCCGAGGTGCAGGAGGCCGAGCGGGCCGGCGTCCGCGCCGTGTGGACCTACGACCACCTCACCTGGCCGCTGCTGGCCGACGGTCCCTGGTACGGCGCCGTCCCGCTGCTGGCCGCCGCCGCGGTGGTCACCGACCGGGTCCGGCTGGGCACCCAGGTCGCCTCGCCGAACTTCCGCCACCCGGTGCCCTTCGCCAAGGAGCTGATGACCCTCGACCAGCTCAGCGGCGGCCGCCTGGAGCTCGGCGTCGGCGTGGGCACCGAGGGCCCGGACGCCCTGGTCCTCGGCGAGGCCCCGCGCAGCCGCCGCGAGCGGGCCGACCGGTTCGGCGAGTGGCTGGGCCTGCTCGACCAGCTGCTGCGCGAGCCCGTGGTCACCGCGCACGGGGACTTCTACGACGCCGTCGACGCCCACCAGCTGCCCGGCTGCGTGCAGCAGCCGCGACTGCCGTTCACCGTCGCCGCGACCGGGCCGAAGGCGCTGCGGCTGGCCGCCCGGCACGGCCAGGCGTGGGTGACCTACGGCCCCTTCGGTGCCGCCGTCGAGCCCGAGGAGTGGTTCACCGCGGTGGCCGACCAGTCCGCCCGGCTGACCGAGGCGCTGGCCGAGGAGGGCCGCGCACCCGGCGAGGTGCGCCGCACGGTGCTGTTCGGTCTGGAGACGTACTGGCCGTTCGAGAGCGCCGAGCGCTACGCCGACACCCTCGGCCGGCTGGCCGAGGCCGGGGTGGACGAGGTCAGCGTGCACTGGCCACGGCCCGACGGCCGGGGGTTACCGGCCTCGGCGCTGCCGCTGGTGGCGGCCGCCCACGGACTCTGAGCCGGTCAGTGGTCCAGGTCACGTAGCCGTCCTCGCGGCCGGGCGCCGTTGTGCCCGGCCCTCCGGGCAGGGAGGATGGCCCGGCTGCCGACCCCGAACCGAGGTGCACGGCTGCTCGACGCTGCCGGGCGACCCGGTGGGAGAGGCGGACGTGGACGACCTCGCGACACCCCGCTCGGCACACGACCGCGACGCCGACCAGCTGCGCGCCGAGCTGGCCATGGACGCCGCCGGCATCGGCACCTTCGACTGGGACCTGGTCACCGGCCGGCTGGACTGGGACGACCGGCTGGTCGAGCTGTTCGGGTACTCGGTCGAGACCTTCGACCACACCATCGTCGGCTTCAACGACCGGCTGCACCCCGACGACCTCGACCGGGTCACCGCGGCGCTGCGGACGGCGATCGACAGCGGTGGTGACTTTGCCGCGCTCTACCGGGTCCTGCTGCCCGGCGGCGACACCCGCTGGGTGTCCGCCCGGGGCCGCACGCTGCCCGGCCCCGACGGGCAGGCGGTGCGCCTGGTCGGCGTCGCCTACGACGTGACCGACCAGCGGGACGCCGAGCTGCGGGTGACCCGGGTCCTGGAGGCGATGCCGGCCGGCTTCTACTCCCTGGACCGGGAGTGGCGCTTCACCCACGTCAACGCCGCCGCCGAGCAGCTGCTGCTGCGCGGCCGCGACGAGCTGCTCGGACGGGTCATCTGGGACGAGTTCCCGGCCGCCGTCGGCTCGGCGTTCGAGGAGAGCTACCGGCGCGCGGTCGAGACCGGCGAGACGGTGATGTTCCCGGCGTACTACCCGCCGCCGCTGGACGGCTGGTACGAGCTCCGCGCCTGGCCCAGCAGCGAGGGGCTGTCGGTCTACTTCCTCGACGTGACCGCCCGGCACCGGGAGCAGCAGCAGGCCGAGCGCGCCGCCGCCCGCCTGGAGCTGCTGGCTGAGGTCACCGAGCAGCTGACCGGCACCATGGAGACCGAGCAGGCGGTCGGGCTGCTGGCCCAGCTGGTGGTGCCCACGCTGGCCGACTGGTGCATCGTCACCCTCGTCGACCAGGACGGCCGGCGCGCGCTCCGGGACGTCGGCTGGTGGCACCGGGACGAGACCTGGCGGCCGGTGGTCGGGGACTACGCCCGGCTCCGGCTGGCCTCCCTCCGCGACTCCGCGTTCGTCCACCGCGCCCTGGCCAGCGGCCGGGCGGTCGTCATCGAGCACGGCGCCGCCGCCGCCGTCCAGGAGGTGCTCCTGCCCGGTGAGGCGCACGAGCTGATCGGCCGACTGGACCCGGAGTCGATCGTCGTGCTGCCGCTGCGCGGTCGCGGGCGCACCGTCGGCCTGCTCACCCTGTTCAACGCACCCGAGCGCGGCAGCATCACCGCCGAGGACCTGGCCACGGCCGGCGAGGTGGCCTCCCGGGCCGGCCTCGCGCTGGACAACGCCCGGCTCTACGGCCAGCAGGTCGCGCTGGCCGAGCAGCTGCAGCGCAGCTTCCTCACCGCGCCGCCCGAGCCCGACCACGCCGAGATCGTGGTGCGCTACCTGCCGGCGACCGAGGCCGCGGCCATCGGCGGCGACTGGTACGACGCGTTCCTCCAGCCCGACGGCGCCACCGTGCTGGTCATCGGCGACGTGGCCGGGCACGACATCGCCGCGGCGGCGTCCATGGGGCAGCTGCGCAGCCTGCTGCGCGGGATCGCCACCTCCCACGACGAGGCCGGCCCCGCCGACGTGCTCCGCCGCCTGGACGCCTCGATGGAGCTGCTCCAGCTGGACACCCTGGCCACCGCGGGGATCGCCCGGTTCGAGCAGGACGCGGACCAGCGCGAGCGCGCGGTCACCCGGATGCGCTGGTCCAGCGCCGGCCACCTGCCGCCGGTGACCATCGACCCCGACGGCACGGTCACCGTCCTCGGCCAGTGGGGACACGCCGACCTGCTGCTGGGTGTCGATCCCCACACCGCGCGCACCGAGACGGTGGTCACCCTCGACCGCGGGGCCACCGTGCTGCTGTTCACCGACGGGCTCGTCGAGCGCCGCGACTCCGACCTCGACGAGGGCATCGCACGGCTGCAGGCGGTGCTCGCCGAGGTCGGCTCCCGGCCGCTGCAGGAGATGTGCGACCTGGTCGTCGAGCGGCTGGTCGACGGCCGGCCGGACGACGACGTCGCGCTGGTGGCCGTCCGGCTGCACCGCCAGGACCGGCCGCGACCGGCCGAGGCGGGCCCCCGGCGGCTGCCGCCCTCGGTCCCCGACGAGCCCGGGCCGTGACCTCCGCCGACGCCGGCCCGCGGGCGTGGGCACACCTTCGGGGGAAGGTCAACCACCGGCCAGCTTGATCTTGCGGCGAGCAGGGTTAACGTTGCAGGTCGACCGCGGCAGCTGCAGACCCCGCTGCCGCTCCCCGTGCCGGCACCCGCCGTGCACGTCCACTCCCGGCCTCTCCGCCAGCACCTCACGGTGCGGCGACGCCGCCCGGCATCGGAGGAGAGACCCGCCCCGCATGAGCGCCACCGACCTCGAGGTCCCCACCAGCACCGGTGACGAGCTCCCCGAGCCGAACACCACCGCACCCGTCGCCGAGGACGCCACCCCGGCCGCCGAGGGCACCGCCACCGCCGACGAGGTCGACCACGAGTGGGACGACGCCGCCGACGCGGTCGCGCTGCGCCAGGCCCGCAAGGAGGCCGAGCTCACCGCCTCCACCGACTCCGTCCGCGCCTACCTCAAGCTCATCGGCCGCGTGAAGCTGCTCACGGCCGAGGAGGAGGTCGACCTCGCCAAGCGGATCGAGGCCGGCCTCTACGCCGGCTCGAAGCTCGAGTCCGCCGCCGAGAACGGCGAGAAGATGCCGGTGCAGCTGCGCCGCGACCTCACCTGGATCCTGCGGGACGGCGAGCGCGCCAAGAACCACCTGCTGGAGGCCAACCTCCGCCTCGTGGTCTCGCTGGCCAAGCGCTACACCGGCCGCGGCATGTCGTTCCTGGACCTGATCCAGGAGGGCAACCTGGGCCTGATCCGGTCGGTCGAGAAGTTCGACTACACCAAGGGCTTCAAGTTCTCGACCTACGCGACGTGGTGGATCCGGCAGGCCATCACCCGCGCCATGGCCGACCAGGCCCGCACCATCCGCATCCCGGTGCACATGGTCGAGGTCATCAACAAGCTCGGCCGCATCCAGCGCGAGATGCTCCAGGAGCTGGGCCGCGAGCCCACGCCGGAGGAGCTGGCCAAGGAGATGGACCTGACCCCGGAGAAGGTGCTGGAGATCCAGCGCTACGCCCGGGAGCCGATCAGCCTGGACCAGACCATCGGCGACGAGGGCGACAGCCAGCTCGGTGACTTCATCGAGGACTCCGAGGCCGTCGTGGCCGTCGACGCGGTCAGCTTCGCCTTCCTGCAGGACCAGCTCAAGAGCGTGCTGGAGACCCTCAGCGAGCGGGAGGCCGGCGTCGTCCGGCTGCGCTTCGGCCTCACCGACGGCCAGCCGCGCACGCTGGACGAGATCGGCCAGGTCTACGGCGTGACGCGTGAGCGCATCCGGCAGATCGAGTCCAAGACGATGTCCAAGCTCCGGCACCCCAGCCGCTCGCAGGTCCTGCGCGACTACCTCGACTGAGGAAGGACCCCGTCCTCCTCACCACGAGCGAGCTCGCGGCGAGCCTCCGGACGGGGCCTGACCCTCGCACCCCACCACGCGCTCCGCACGCGGCGGGACCCTGCGAGGGGGCCGGTTCAGGCGAGGACGGCGGATCGCCAGCCGCGGAGGGAGCTGACGAGGGCGATGGCCTCGGCGGCGTGCAGGTCGGCGACGGTGAGGACGCGCTCGGTGAGCACGCCCTCCTCGAGCAGTCGGCCGCGCGCGACGCCGGGCAGGCAGCCCGAGGACGTCGATGGGGTCCACCAGCGTCCGGCCAGCCGGACGGCGAGGGAGGCGATCGTCGTCTCGGTGACCTCGCCGCGGTCGTTGACCAGCACCACGTCGTCGGCGTCCGGGTGCCGCGCCGCCGCCTGCTCGTAGACCTCCCGGCGGGTCGTCTTGTGGTGCAGCCACACCTCGCCGGGGGATACCGGCACGGTGTCGACCGCCAGCCGCACCGGGCCGTCAGGGGCTGCCGGTGCGTCGGCCACCGTCGTCCGCACCTCCCCGGACCGGTCGACGGTCACCCGCACGCGGGTCGGGGTCCCGTGCCCGGCGACGGCAGCCGCCACCGCAGCCCGCACGGCCCCGGGGTCGAGGGCGAAGCCGAAGTAGGCCGCGGAGTCGGTCAGCCGGGCCAGGTGCCGGTCCAGGTCGCGCGGCCCCTCCGCCGGTGACCAGTACAGCGTCTCCAGCAGCTCGTGGTCGTCCGACCCGGCGCGCAGCACGGCGGCCTTGGTGAGCAGCTCGGCGCGTTCGGCGTCCGGGCGCGAGTCCCAGGTGATGCCACCGCCGGCGCCGTAGACGCCCCGACCCGTCGCCCGGTCGACCACCGCGGTGCGGATCGCCACGCTGAACCGCGCCCGGAACGCCGATCCCGGCGGGGCGACCAGCCCGATCGCGCCGCAGTAGACCCCGCGCGGCGTGGGTTCCAGGTCGCGGATCAGCCGCATGGTGCGCGCCTTGGGAGCTCCGGTCACCGAGCCGCAGGGGAACAGCGCCCGCAGCAGGTCGACCAGCCCGACGTCCTCGCGCAGCCGCGCGGTGACCTCCGAGGTCAGCTGCCACACGGTCGGGTAGCGCTCGAGGCTGAACAGCTCGGGCACCTCGACGCTGCCGGGGTGGGCGATCCGGCCCAGGTCGTTGCGCAGCAGGTCGACGATCATGAGGTTCTCGGCCTGCTCCTTGGCCGAGGCCCGCAGCGCGGCGGCCCGGTCGGCGTCCTCGGCGGTGGTGGCCCCGCGCGGGGCGGTGCCCTTCATCGGCCGGGTGCGGACGACGTCGCCGGTCCACTCGAAGAACAGCTCCGGGCTGGCGCTGGCGACCACCGTCGGGCCCAGGTCGAGGAGGGCGTTGTGCGCGCCGCGCTGGGCGAGCGCCAGGTCGGCGTACAGCGCCTCGGGGTCGGTCACCCCGGTCGTCCGCAGCCGGTCGGTGAGGTTGCACTGGTAGGTCTCGCCGGCGGCGATGTGCGCCCGGACGACGTCGACCGCGGCGGCGTGCTCGGCGTCGGTCCAGTCCGGCGTCCACCCCGGCCCCGGGGTGCGCCCGGAGGGGGTCAGCGGGGCAGTGGGCTCGGGCGGTCCGCCGATCCCGAACCACACCAGCGGGCTGCCGTCCGGCTCGGCGGTGACCAGGCCGGGGTCCAGTCCGCCGGCGGCCTCGTAGGCGAGGAACCCGAACGCCCACTCACCGGCCGCGGTGGCCCGCTCGACCTCGGCCAGCACCGGTACGACGTCCTCGGGGCGGTACGCGGCGACGACCCGGCGCGGCGGCGGGCAGCGCAGCGCCGTACCGGTCGTCAGGTCGTCGAAGCGGGCACCTCCCGCGGCTTCGGTCATCGGCGCCAGCCTGCCCGACGAGGTCCGACGGTTCCGCCCGGCCCCGGCGGGGCACCGGTGTCTCGTGGACAACCGACCTGCGCCGGGCTCCGGCGTCCCGCCCACCTACGTCGACGGCACCCGCGTGTGGGTGGACTCCCGGCTGCGCGCCCGCGTCCAGCGCGAGGGGGAGGCGCCGGTCCTGCGCCGGCTGGGCGGGGACGTGTCCGGTGGCCGCGTGCTCGAGGTCGGCACCGGACGCCGCGGCACCGGCCTGCGGCTGGCGGTCGAGTTCTTCGGCGCCGCGCACGCCGACGGGGTCGAGCTCTACGGCCCGAGCGTGCGGGCCACCCGGGAGGCGGTGCGCGACCTCGGCGAGCGGGTCGACGTGCAGGCCGGTGACGCCACCGCGCTCACCGCCGCCGACGGCACCTACGACGCGGTCTTCGCCTACCACGTGCTGCACCACGCGGTCGCCTGGCGCGAGGTCGTCGCCGAGGCCGCCCGGGTGCTGCGCCCGGGTGGGCGGTTCTACTCCTGCGAGATGACCGCCCGCTTCGTCGACAGCCGGCCGCTGCGGGCCGTCGCCTTCCACCCCGCTGACGGTGACCGGCCCACGCCGGCCACGATCGGCTCGGCGTGCCGGGCCGCGGGGCTGACCGTCGTGGGGCAGGAGAACCGGTTCCTGGGCTGCTGGACCGGCCTGGTCGCCCGCAAGTCGTGAGCACGGTCGCCGAGGCGCTGTCTCTGCTCCGCCGGCACTGGCAGGTGGCCTACCTGGTCTCGCTGACCGCCACGCTGGTCAACCTGGTTCCCGACGTGGCACGCCAGGTGCTGGTCTGGGACGACCCGCGGCTGGGATCGGCGCTGGCCGTCGACGCCGTCGGCTTCGGCACCGGGCTGCTGGCCCAGCTGTGGGTGACCGGCGCGCTGGCCGGCCTGCCGGCGGGGGACCGGCCGGTGCGGTCCGGCGCCCTGGGCCGTGGCACCGGACTGGCCCTGCGCGCGGTCCGGCGGGCGCCGGGCACCGTGCTGGCCGGGGTGGTGCTCGGCGGCGCGGTGTCCGCGCTGCTGACCATCCCGGCGTCGGTCGCCGCGCTCGGGTTCGACCGGGTGCTCGGCCCGCTGGACTCCCCGGCCGTCGGGGCGTTCGCAGTGGCCACGTTCAGCGACGTGGTGGCCACCGCCGTCACGCTGCCCTTCCTCGCCCTGGTCGTGGTGCTCGTCGCCGGACGTGACCGGTTGGCCGCTCCCGCGGCCGGGCAGTGATCACGCATGGCCGAGGAATGGGACATCACCCGCAAGACAGTCGGGACCGTGTCGATCTGGCTGGGGACGGCGGCGCTGTTCGTGCCGCGCGCGCTCCCCAGGTTGCTCGGTCTGGACGAGGAGGCGACGCGCACCGACGTCGCCCTGCCGCTGCTGGTGCGGCTGATCGCGGCCCGCAACATCGCGATGGGCGCCGCGCTGCTGGTCACGCCGGCGCCGCAGGCCCGGCGCACCACCGAGGTGACGCTGCTGCTCACCGCGCTGGACGCCGCCGCGGTGCTGACGGCCCGGAGCGGCGGTGACGTGGCCCGCCGCAGCGCCGGGCTCTCGCTCGCCGTCCTGTCCACCTCGGCCGCCGGCGCGCTGCGCTGGCTCCGCCGCTGACCGACCCCGTACCGACCACCTCGCACCGACCACCCCGCACCACCGGAGGACCACCATGGCCAACAGCAGCCACGACGAGAACGACGGACCGGGCCGCATCCCGAAGAACCGGGCACGGGTGCTGATCATCGCCACCTTCGTGCTGATGATCGTCATCGTCTTCGGGTTCCTGATCCTGGTCGGCACGAACATGTGACCGCGCCGGGGGAGACTCCGGTGTGACCACCCGCGGCAGGAACCGGACCGGGCCCGCCCACGCGCTGGCCGAGCTGCTCCGCGGGGCGCTGTGGCCGGTCCCGTTCCTGGGCGTGCTGGTGGCCGTCGGTCTGGGCGTGCTGCTGCCGGCGGTGGACGGGTGGCTGGCCGAGGCCGGCGGCGACCCGCTGACCTTCGTCTTCGGCGGCGGTGCGGCCGCCGCCCGCGACCTGCTCGCGGCGATCGCCGGCTCGTTGATCTCGGTGACCGGGCTGACGTTCTCGCTCACCGTCATCGCGCTGCAGCTCAGCAGCAGCCAGTACTCACCGCGGTTGCTGCAGACCTTCGTCACCGACCGGGTGGTGCAGCTGACGCTGGCCCAGCTGGTGCTCACGTTCGTCTACGCCCTCACCGTGCTGCGCACCGTCCGGACCGAGAGCGCGACCGAGGACGACAGCGCCTTCGTGCCCCGGCTGTCCATCACGTTCGCCTACCTGCTGACCCTGGGCAGCGTGCTGGCCCTGGTGTTCTTCCTCGGGCACCTGGCCCGGGCGCTGCGGGTGGAGACGATGCTGCGCGACGTCCACGACGAGGCGACGCGCACCCTGGACCGGGAGCAGGAGCACCCGTTCCCGGAGCCGTCGACGGCCGGTCCGGTCCAGGTGCTCATCGCCCGGTCCAGCGGGTTCCTGGTGGGGGTGGACGAGCGGGCCGCGGTCGAGGCCGCCCGGCGGGCCGGTGCGGTGGTGCGGCTCCGGGCGCGGGTCGGGGACGCCGTGGTGGCCGGGACGCCGCTGGGCCACGTCTGGCGGCTCGGGGCGCCCGGCCCTGTCGACGTCGAGACCCTGGCGGAGCAGCTGGACACCGCGGTGCGGTTGCGCTTCGAGCGCACGGCCAGCGGCGACGTCGCCTACAGCCTGCGCAAGATCACCGACATCGCCGTCCGGGCGCTGTCCCCGGGGGTCAACGACCCGACGACCGCGGTGCACGCGCTGTCGCACGCCTCCGCCCTGCTCGGCGAGCTCGCGCAGCGGCGGGTCGGGGTGCAGCGCCTCACCGACGACGAGGGCGCGGTCCGGGTGGTGCTGCCGCCGTGGGAGCTCCCTGCGCTGGTGCAGCTCGCGGTCGAGGAGCCGCTGCAGTTCGCCGAGGGGCAGCCGGCGGTCCTGCGGCGGCTGGCCGGGTTGCTCCGCGAGGTGGCATGGCGTGCCCGTGGCCGGGGGATCGACGAGCTGTTCCGCGGTCACGTGGCCACTGTCGCCGCGACCGCGGTGCGCACCACCGGCGTGTCCGAGGACGAGGCCCGGTCGTGGCGGCTGGCGGTGGACCAGGCGCTGGCCGGGGAGTGGCCGCCCGGGCCGTCCTGACCCGCCGTCGGATCAGGCGAGGGAGAGCAGCTCCACCGGGGCGTTGCGGACCAGCAGCAGGTCGCCGTCGGCGGCCATCGTGGTGCGCAGGGTGGAGAGGACGTGCAGACCGACGTCGTCGGCGGCCTGCACGTCGGCCAGGTCGAGGACGACCGTCGAGTGGCCCTGCCGGCGCAGGCCCTCCACGGTCCCCCGGAGCAGGTCGGCGCCCTGCGGCGTGAGGTGACCACTGGCCCGGACCCGGCCGGCGCGCCCGTCGACCACCTCGGTCAGCGCTGGACCGGCCTTGCGCCGGGCGGGGTCGGTGCAAGGGGAGCGGTGGGCGGTCATGTCGTCCTCCGGGTGTCGGTCGGGCCGTCGGGGGTGCCGGGCGCAGGGAGGCCCGTCACCGGCAGGCTGTGCTCGCCGTCGTCACCGAGCCTGACAGCCCCGGCAGGTCCCCGGCCAGCTCCCGGACCGATCGTCACGGCCTCGTCATGAGCGCGGGCAGCGTCGCCGTCCTCAGTGCGCGAGGCTGGGACCACCGAGGCGAGGAGGACGGCATGTGGTGGGACTCGTGGTCCGACGTGGGGCGCGTGGCGGCGGTGGGGGCGGCGGCCTACGTGAGCCTGGTCGTCGTCCTCCGGTTGTCCGGGAAGCGGACGCTGGCCAAGCTCAACGCCTTCGACCTGGTCGTGACCGTCGCGCTGGGCTCGACGCTCGCGACGATCCTGCTGAGCTCGGACGTGTCCTGGGTCGAGGGCGTCGTGGCGCTCGTGCTGCTCGCCGGCCTGCAGGCGCTGGTGGCCTGGACGACGGTGCGCGTCCCGCGGGCGCGGTCGCTGGTCACCTCCCGGCCCACGCTGCTGTGGTGCGACGGCAGCCCGGTGGAGGCGGCGCTGACCAGCCAGCGGGTGGCGCTGGACGAGGTGCGGCAGGCGGCGCGGGCCAGCGGGTCGGGGGACATGTCGCAGGTCGCCGCGGTGGTGCTGGAGAGCGACGGGACGCTGAGCATGATCCCGCGCAGCCAGATCTGGGACTGGTCGGCGCTTGAGGGCATCGCCGGGGTCCCGGCCGCGGAGCGCTGAGGCCCCGCGGCCACCCCCGCGGGCTGCTCAGCCGAGGGAGGCGAGCAGGGTGCGGCAGGCCTGCTCGCAGCGGCGGCAGGCCTCCGCGCAGACCCGGCAGTGTTCGTGCATCCCGGCGTGGCTCTCGCACTCGTCACCACACGCCTTGCACGCCGCGGCACAGGCCTCGAGCACCGCACGGGTGAGGTTCGCGTCATGGCCGGTGTGCCGGGAGAGCACGCGTCCGGTGGTCGCGCACACGTCGGCGCAGTCGAGGTTCGTGCGGATGCAGGTGGTCAGTTCGGCCACCATGTCCTCGCCCAGGCACGCGTCGGCGCACGCGGTGCAGGCCTGCGCGCACTCCAGGCAGGCGTCGATGCAGGCGATCAGCGCGTCGCGGTCGACGCCGCCGAGGTCCTTCGGGTACGTGCTGAGCATGTCGGCTGCCACGGTCATGAGGGGCTCCGTTCTTGGGCCGGCGGGGGGAGGCCGGGAGCCGCCCCCGTCCACCGGTGCCCGGCCACTACCCCGGGTGGGCCGGGGTCAGTGCCACGTCGTCGACCCGTCGTGTCCGGTCCGGCCGGTTCGCGCGTCGGCGCCGGAGAACGGGGCACCCCAGGGGGCATGACGCTCCCGATCGGGTCCACTCGGCTGGTCCACGTCGACGTCGGCGGCTGCCGACTCAACGTGTGGGAGGCCGGTGACAGCGGCCCGGCGGTGCTGCTCGTGCACGGCATCCCGACCAACCACCGGCTCTGGCGGGACGTCGTCCCGGCGGTGGCCGGGCACGCCCGGGTGTTCGCCGTCGACATGCTCGGCTACGGCGACTCACCCGCTCCCGCCGGCCACCCGGTCGACCTGGCCTCGCAGGCCGCACTGCTGGTGGGGCTGATGGACGCCCTCGGGCTGGACCGGGCGGTGGTGGTGGGCCACGACCTCGGCGGGGGGGTCGCCCAGATCATGGCCGTCACCAACGGCGGCCGCGTCGCCGGCCTGGGAGTGGTCGACGGGGTCTGCTACGACGGGTGGCCGGTACCGCTGGTCCGGGCGATGAAGGCGGCCTGGCCGCTGGTCGCCCAGCTCCCGCCGCCGGCGCTGGGCGCGCTGCTGCGACCTGCGCTGCGCACGCTGTTCGCCCACCAGGAGCGCGCCGGCACGTTCGTCGAGGACGTCGTCGGCCCGTGGCTGCGGCCGGGCGGTCCTCGACAGCTGGCCCGGCACCTGCGCTCGCTGGACTCCGTCTACACCCAGACGGTCGCCCCGTTCCTGCCACGGCTCCAGCTGCCCGTGGAGGTCGTGTGGGGCCGGCAGGACCACCAGATGAAGCCCCGCTACGGGCAGCGGCTGGCCGACGACCTGCCCGGCGCCCGGCTGACCTGGGTGGACGACGCCAGCCACCTCGTACCGGCCGATCGGCCCGACGTCGTGGCCGAGGCCGTGCTGCGGCTGGTCGCCCGGGCCTGACCCGACGTCGCGGCCACCAGTCGAGGTGGCGGGAGCGGTCGGAGCCGAGGAGGACGACGTCCTGACCGCCGTCGGGCAGGCCGCGCAGCACCTCGCCGCCGTCGGCGCACGCCAGTCGCACGTACCGCTCCCGCGCGATCGCCCCCGGGTGCTCGGGGGACGGGCGCCGCCGACCATGGGGGCGTGCAGCGTGTGCTCCGGACGGCGGTCGTGGTCGTCGTCCTGTTGGCTGTGCTGGTGGGTCTGCTCTGGGCGTTCCAGCGGCGGCTGGTGTACCTGCCGGGCGGTGGGCCCGTGCCGGCCGCGGCCGACGGCGTCCCCGGTGCCCGCGACGTCCGGCTGACCACGTCCGACGGGCTGACCCTCGGTGCCTGGTTCGTGCCGGCGGCCACGGCCGGGGCCTCCACCGTGCTCGTCGCGGCCGGCAACGGCGGTCACCGGGGTGTGCGGGCGCCGCTGGCCCGGGCGCTGTCGGCGGCCGGCCTCGGCGTGCTGCTGTTCGACTACCGCGGCTACGGCGGGAACCCGGGCAGCCCGAGCGAGGAGGGGCTGGCCCGGGACGTGCGCGCGGCGCGCAGCTGGCTGCTCGAGCAGGGCGGGGTGGCCGAGGAACGGCTGCTGTACTACGGGGAGAGCCTGGGCAGCGCGGTGGTCACCGCGCTGGCCGTGGAGCACCCACCGGCCGGGCTGGTGCTGCGCTCGCCGTTCACCGACCTGGCCGCGGTCGGCAGGGAGCACTACCCGTTCCTGCCGGTCCGCGCGTTGCTGCGCGACCGCTACCCGGTGGTCGAGCTGATCGGCCGGGTGCAGGCGCCGACCACGGTCGTCCTCGGCAGCGCCGACACGATCGTGCCCCCGGCGCAGAGCCGGCAGGTCGCCGAGGCCGCCGCCCGGCTGCACCGGCTGGTCGAGGTGGCCGGCGCCGGCCACAACGACGCCGTGCTGCTCGACGGTCCCGAACTGGTGGCCGCGGTGGTCGAGCTGGCGGGTGGGTGATCCTCAGCCCACCGACAGCCGGCCGACCCGCGGACGCCAGCCGGACGGCGGGTCCTCACCGACCAGGCCGTCGACGGCCTCGCGGAGCAGGTCGGCGTGCCCGGTGTGCCGGCCGTACTCCTCGATCAGGTCGCACAGCAGCCGGCGCAGGCTGGCGTGGTCGCCGTCCGGGCCGGTCAGGTCGACGGGCTGGTCGAGCCCGCCGCCGGCGAGGGCGGCGTCCAGCCGGGCGCGGGAACGGGCGACGGCGTCGTCCCAGTACGCGTAGAGCTGCTCGGGGGAGTCGCCGGCGGCGGAGGTGAACGCCCAGTCCTCGCCGCCGGCCCACACCGACTCCCACGGCTCGCCGATCGGCGCCCCGCTCAGCCGCCGGGTGAAGACGTTGTCCTCGGTGCTCGCCAGGTGCTTGAGCAGGCCGCCGAGGGTGAGCGCGGAGGCGCCGATGCGGGTCTGCAGCCCGGCGGCGTCCAGGTCGGCGGTCTTCCAGCGGAAGGTGGTGCGCAACCGGCCGAGCATGCCGAGCACGTGCTCGACGTCGGTGCCGGCGAACGGTGGTTCCCAGGGAGGCAGCTCGGTCATGCCGGCACCGTAGGGGGCTCAGGGCTGCCGGCGGGCCTCCTGCTCCGCGTAGGTGCCCAGCAGCTCGCGTGCGCCGGCGCCCGCCGCGCCCTCCTGGTCGATGCCGGCCCGGAAGGAGTCCAGCTTCGACTCCCCGGCGGGGAAGGGCGGCAGCAGCGGGACGTCGGGGTCGGTGAGCACCTCCAGGACGACGGGCCGGTCGGCGGACAGGGCGCGGTCCCAGGCGGCGCCGAGCTCCTCGGCATCGGTGACCCGGATGCCGGTGAGGCCCAGCAGGTCGGCGTAGGCGGCATAGGGGAAGTCGGGCAGCGTCTGGCTGTCGTCGAAGCGCGGGTCGCCCTCCATCTCCCGCTGCTCCCACGTCACCTCGGCCAGGTCGCGGTTGTGCAGCACGCAGACGACGAAGCGCGGGTCGGCCCACTGCCGCCAGCGGTGCGCGACCGTGACCAGCTCGGCGTTGCCCAGCATCTGCATCGCGCCGTCACCGCTGAGCACCACCACCGGCCGCTCCGGGGCGGCGAGCTTCGCGGCGATCCCGTAGGGCACCGAGCAGCCCATCGACGCCAGCGTGGACGACAGGTGGGCCGGTACACCGCGGGGCAGCCGCAGCTGCCGGGCGTACCAGTAGACCGACGAGCCGACGTCCACGGCGACCTGCGCATCGGCCGGCAGCCGGGGCGACAGCTCGGCTACCACCCGCTCGGGGTTGACCGGCGACGCCGGGGTCGCGGCCCGCTCGGCGGACAGCTCGTGCCAGTCGCGGACGGCGCCGGTGACCTCGTCCCGCCAGCTCGTGTCGGCGCGCTCGGTCAGCAGCGGGAGCAGGGCGCGCAGCGTGCCGGCGGCGTCACCGTGGAGCCCCACCTCGATGGGGTACCGGTTGCCGAGGTTGCGGCCGTCGAGGTCGACCTGGACGGCGCGGGCCTGGTCGGGCGCCGGGTAGAACTCTGTCCACGGGTCGTTCGTACCGACCAGCAGCAGGGTGTCGCAGCCGCCGAGCAGGTGACCGCTGGCGGTGGTGCCCAGGTGGCCCATCACCCCTGCGGCGTTCGGCAGGTCGTCGTCGACGTACGGCTTGCCCAGCAGGCTCGTGGTGATCCCGGCCCCGAGCCGTTCGGCGACCGCGACGACCTCTTCCTGCGCTGCGCGCGCGCCCTGCCCGACCATGATCGCGACCTTGCGGCCGGCGTTCAGCACCTCCGCCGCGGCGCGCAGGTCGTCGTCCGTCGGGAGCACGCGGGCCGGCCGCCACACCGGGGCGGTGACCACCACGCCGTGCGACTGCTCGGGCTCCGGCGCCGGCAGCTGCTGGACGTCGTGCGGGAGGACGACGACGCAGGGCGAGCGGGTCGCCAGCGCGGTGCGCACCGCCCGGTCGAGCACCATCGGCAGCTGCTCGGGCGAGGTGACGGTCTGGGCGAACTGTGCGGCGACGTCCTTCACCAGGGACAACAGGTCGATCTCCTGCTGGTAGGCGGACCCCAGCACCGACCGCTCCTGCTGGCCCATGATCGCCACCACCGGCACCGAGTCGAGCTTGGCGTCGTACAGCCCGTTGAGCAGGTGCACCGCACCGGGGCCCTGGGTGGACAGCACCACCCCGACCCCGCCGGTGTACTTGGCGTGGGCGACGGCCATGAAGGCGGCGGCCTCCTCGTGCCGGGCCTGCACGAACTGCGGGTCACCGGCCCGGCGCAGCGCACCGAGCAGGGCGTTGACGCCGTCCCCGGAGTACCCGAACACCCGGGGCACGCCCCAGGCGCGCAGTCGTTCCACGACGAGGTCGGCCACCAGCCGCTGCGCTGCCATGCCGCGGGGCTACCCGGCTCGCCGACGGGCACGCCTGCGTTTGGGCTGACCCTCCGCGCGGGCACCGCGCGGTCCATGGACGCCGAGGTGACCCTGACCGTCGACGGGACGCGGCATCAGCTGCCCGTCGACACCCGCACCACGCTGCTGGACCTGATGCGCGAGCGGCTGGGGGTCACGAGCCCGAAGAAGGGCTGCGACCACGGCCAGTGCGGCGCATGCACGGTGCTGCTGGACGGCCAGCGGCAGCTGCCCTGCCTGGCCCTGGCCGTCGCCCACGACGGCGCGGAGATCACCACCGCCGACGGGCTGGCCCCGGCCGGCGAGCTGCACCCGGTGCAGCAGGCCTTCCTGGACAACGACGCCTTCCAGTGCGGCTACTGCACGCCGGGGCAGATCTGCTCGGCGGTCGGGGTGATCGACGAGGTGTCCCGCGGCTGGCCCAGCCACGCCACCGCCGACCTCACCGGTGAGGTCGAGCTGAGCCACGACGAGGTCGCCGAGCGGATGAGCGGCAACCTCTGCCGGTGCGCCGCCTACGTGAACATCGTCCCCGCGGTGCAGCAGGCCGGGGGCGCGCGGTGAAGCCGTTCGCCTACGCCCGCCCGGCCGACGTCGCCGAGGCCGTGCGGGACGTCGCCGCCGAGCCCACCGCGGTCTTCCTGGCCGGCGGCACCAACCTCGTCGACCACCTCAAGCTGGGCGTGGCCCGGCCCGACCTGGTCGTCGACGTCCGCACGCTCACCTCCCGCGAGGTCACGGACCTCCCCGACGGCGGCCTGCGGCTGGGCGCGGCGTCGACCAACAGCGAGGTCGCCGCCGACCGCCGCGTGCTGGAGCGCTACCCGGTGCTCGCCCAGGCGCTGCTGGCCGGCGCGACCGGGCAGCTGCGCAACACCGCCACCACCGGCGGCAACCCGCTGCAGCGCACCCGCTGCGTGTACTTCGGCGACGTCACCACGCCGTGCAACAAGCGCGAGCCGGGCAGTGGCTGCAGCGCCGTCGGCGGCTACACCCGCTACCACGCCGTCCTCGGCACGACGGCCGCGCTGCCGGACCCCACGGCGGCGGAGACCTGCATCGCCACCCACCCCTCGGACATGGCGGTGGCGCTGGCGGCCCTCGACGCGCAGGTGCAGGTGCTCGGTCCGACGGGCGAGCGGACGATCCCGTTCACCGAGCTGCACCGGCTGCCCGGCGACGACCCGTCCAAGGACACGACCCTCGACCACGGCGAGCTGATCACCGCGATCGACCTCCCACCCCTGCTGGCGGGCACCCGGTCGGCCTACCGCAAGGTCCGCGACCGGGCCTCCTACGCCTTCGCGCTGGTCTCGGTGGCGGCGGTCGTCAGCGGCACCGACGTGCGGATCGCCCTCGGCGGCGTCGCGCACAAGCCGTGGCGGGCCACCCGCGCCGAGGAGCTGCTGCGCGGGGCCGAGCTCACCGGGCACGCCGTCCGCACCGCGATGGACGCCGAGCTGGCCGCCGCCCAGCCGCAGCCCGGCGAAGGCGGCGGCAACGGCTTCAAGATCCCGCTGGTCAACCGCACGGTGGTCGCCACCCTGCGCGAGCTCACCCCGGAGGCCTCCGCATGACCGAGCTCCTCGAACCCCGCGCGATGGGGCAGTCACTCGTCCGCCGCGACGGCGTGGACAAGGTGCGCGGCACGGCCACCTACGCCTACGAGACCGACGTCGAGCACCCGGTGTTCTGCCACCCGGTGCAGGCGACGATCGCGCTGGGCCGGGTGACGGCGATGGACACCGCCGCGGCCGAGGCCCTCGACGGCGTGCTGGCGGTGCTCACCCCGTTCAACGCCGAGCGGCTGGCCTCGACCGAGGACGTCGAGTACGCCGTCCTGCAGTCGACCGAGGTGGCCTTCCGCGGGCAGTTGATCGGGGTGGTCGTCGCCGAGACCTCCGAGCTGGCCCGGGAGGTGGCCGACGGGATCACGGTGACCTACGCCGAGCAGCAGCACGACAGCGTGCTGCGCACCGACCACCCGGGCCTGTACGCACCCGAGCAGGTGAACGCCGGGCACCCGACCGACACCGCCGAGGGCGACGTCGATGCTGCGCTGGCCGCGGCCGAGGTGCGCATCGACCACACCTACGAGACGCAGATGCTGCACAACAACCCGATCGAGCCGCACGCCACCACGGCGCTGTGGGACCCGGGTGCCGAGGTGCCGCTGACCCTGTGGGACTCCACCCAGGGCGTGCACCCCGACCGGGCCGCGGTCAGCCAGGTGTTCGGCCTGGAGGAGGAGCAGGTGCGGGTGGTCTGCCCCTACGTCGGCGGCGGCTTCGGCTCCAAGGGCAACCCGCACGCCAACGTCATGCTGGCCACCATGGCCGCCCGGGCGCTGCCCGGCCGGCCGGTGAAGCTGGCCCTGACCCGGCAGCAGATGTTCTTCCTCACCGGCTACCGCACGCCCACGATCCAGCGGATGCAGCTGGGCGCGGACTCCCGCGGCCGGCTGTCGGCGATCGCGATCGACGTCGTCGAGCAGACGTCGAAGGTCAAGGAGTTCGCGGAGCAGACCGGGGTCCCGGCCCGGATGATGTACGCCTCGCCCAACCGCCGCTCCACCCACCGGCTCGCGCCGCTGGACGTGCCGATCCCGTCGTGGATGCGGGCCCCGGGGGAGTGCCCGGGCATGTTCGGCCCCGAGGTGGCGATGGACGAGCTGGCCGAGGCCCTGGGCATGGACCCGGTCCGGCTGCGCATCCTCAACGAGCCGGAGGTCGACCCGGACACCAAGAAGCCGTGGTCGAGCCGGCACCTGGTCGAGTGCCTGCGTGAGGGCGCCGAGCGCTTCGGCTGGGACACCCGAGGGCCCGGTCGCCGCCGCGAGGGCGACTGGCTGGTCGGCCACGGGGTCGCCTCCTCGGTCTACCCGACCATGCGGCAGGCCACGTCGACCGCGGCCATCCGGTACAGGGGTGGGCGGTACGTCGTGGAGATCGGCGCCGCCGACCTGGGCACCGGCGCGTGGACCGTGCTGCCGCAGATCGCCGCCGACGCCCTCGGGGTGGACGTCGCCGACGTCGACGTCGCGATCGGCGACACCCGGTACCCGATCGCCTCGGTGGCCGGCGGCTCGTCGGGCACCAACACCTGGGGATCGGCGATCGTGCAGGCCGCCCGGGAGTTCCGCGGGAAGTACGGCACCGACCCCCGTGACGGCGACGAGGCCTCCGGCGACGTCGACCAGGCCACGATGGACGACGCGCACGCCGCCTACGCCTTCGGCGCCCAGTTCACCGAGGTGCGGGTGAACGCCGACACCGGGGAGATCCGGGTGCCGCGGCTGATCGGCGTCTTCGCCGCGGGCCGGATCATCAACCCGCGCACCGCCCGCTCACAGCTCATCGGCGGCATGACCATGGGCCTGTCGATGGCGCTGCACGAGAACAGCGTCTTCGACACCCGCGTCGGCCAGGTCGCCAACCACGACCTGGCCGAGTACCACATCACCGTCAACGCCGACGTGCAGCAGATCGAGGCGCACTGGCTCGACGAGCACGACCCGCACGTCAACGCCATGGGCGCCAAGGGCATCGGCGAGATCGGCATCACCGGGACGGCGGCGTCGGTGGTCAACGCCGTCCGGCATGCCACCGGCGTCCGGGTGCGCGGCCTGCCGGTGACGCTGGACAAGGTGCTGGCCGGGCTGGAGTGAGCCCCGTCCGGTGTGTGGTCGTGCGCCACCGGGTAGGGCGCGAGGGAGTCCGACCGGCGTCGCGCCCCCGCGCGCGCCGGACGCCTGAGCACCCGAGGAGCGCCCCGTGGCCCTGAGCTACCCCACCCTGCCCGGCGACATCGACCACCTGATCGCCGACGACCACGCCGTCGTCGAGCGGCAGTTCCAGCACCTGGAGGCCGGGCGCGGCAACCGCCGCGTGCTGGTCGACCAGATCACCACCGAACTGTCGATGCACGCCTTCGCCGAGGAGACCGTCCTCTACCCGATCTGGAAGGAGATCGGGATGGAGGAGGAGAACCACGACGCGACCGGTGAGCACCAGCAGATCAAGGACCTGCTCGTCACCCTGGGCGACACCCAGCCCGGCGAGCCGGCGTTCGAGGGCGCGCTCACCGAGCTGATGGCCGTCGTCCGGCACCACGTGGCCGACGAGGAGGGCCAGGAGCTCCCCGAGTTCCGGTCCAAGGTCGGTGCCGAGCGGATGGCCTCCCTCGGCGAGGACTTCCTCACCGCCAAGCGCCGCGGCCCCACGAACCCGCACCCGGCCGCCCCCAACGGCGGCATCAAGGAGAAGATCGCCGGCGCCCTGGCTGCGCCGGTCGACCTGATCCGGGACCGCCTCTCCGGCGCCGACGCCGAGGCGGCCACCGACGCCAGTGGGCTGCTCAACGCCGAGGCGCAGGCGATCGTCGACGCGCACGCCTCGCTGCGCCCGCTGCCCTTCGAGACGCTGACGCCCAAGGAGGCCCGCAAGCAGCCCGGCCCGGACGACGCGGTCAAGAAGGTCATGGCCGACCGCGGCCTGGAGGGCCCCGAGCCCGTCGGCTCCGTGCAGGACCTGTCGATCCCCGACGGCGCGGGCGGCACCCAGACGCTGCGCGTCTACACCCCGGCCAACCCGGCAGTCGGCCGGCTGCCGGTCATCATGTGGATCCACGGCGGCGGGTGGGTGCTGTTCGACATCGACACCTACGACGCCTCGTGCCGGGCGCTGTCGAACAAGACCGGCGCGATCATCGTCTCGCCCGACTACCGGCGCGCCCCCGAGGCCGTGTTCCCGGCCTCGCACGACGACGTGGTCACCGCCTGGCGCTGGCTGGTGCTCAACGCCGCCGAGATGGGCGGGGACCCGGCGCGGATGGCGATCGGTGGTGAGTCCGTCGGCGGCAACATGGCCGCCGCGACCAGCCTGCAGCTGGCGCAGGCCGACGAGCCGATGCCGCGCGCGCAGGTGCTCGTCTACCCGCTGACCACCGGTGAGCAGTTCGGGGAGTCGATGGAGGACGCCGCCGACGGGCGCCCGCTGAACCGTCCGCTGCTGTCCTGGATGGCGATGCACGCCTTCATGGGCAAGCCGGATGCGGCCACCGACCCGCGCATCGCGCTGCTGGACTGGACGGCCGAGCAGCGCGCGGTCATGCCGCCCACGCTCGTCATCACCGACGAGCGCGACGTGCTGCGCAGCCAGGGCCAGCAGTTCGCCACCGACCTGGAGGCGGCCGGCGTGGAGACCACCCACCGCTACTTCCCGGGCGTGATGCACGAGTTCTTCGGCGCCTCGGCCGTGCTGGCGGAGGCCGAGCAGGCCCAGCAGGACGCCGCCGCGCACTTCCGGGCGGCGTTCGACCGTCCCGCCGCCGCAGCGGTGTGACCCCTCGCCGGCCCCTGCAGCACGCAGGGGCCGGCGAGCTCCCGACCACGAACGGCCCTCCCGGGCACGACCCGAGAGGGACACCGGTGACCAGCACTACGCACGACCAGCAGGACGCGCCCGCGGGCGCGGACCCCAAGCGCTGGCAGGCGCTGTGGGTGACCCTCGTCGTCGGCTTCATGTCCCTGCTCGACGTCAGCATCGTGTCGGTCGCGCTGCCCTCCCTGCAGCAGAGCCTGGGCGCGTCGCCGGCGACGGTGCAGTGGGTGGTGTCGGGCTACGCGCTGGCCTTCGGCATCGCCCTGGTCCCGGCCGGCCGGCTCGGGGACGCCTTCGGCCGCCGCCGGCTGTTCCTCATCGGCCTGGTCGCCTTCGTCGTCTGCAGCGCTGCCGCCGGTGCGGCGCCGTCCGTCGGGTGGCTGATCGCTGCCCGGCTCCTCCAGGGCGTCGCAGCCGGCGTCCTGGCCCCGCAGAACTCGGCGCTGATCCAGCAGCTGTTCCGCGGGCCCGAGCGTGGGCGTGCGTTCGGCTTCTTCGGCGCGACGGTCGGCATCTCCACCGCCGTCGGGCCGGTGGTCGGCGGCACGCTGCTGGCGCTGGCCTCCGGTCCGGACGGCTGGCGGTGGATCTTCTACGTCAACGTGCCGATCGGCGTGGTGGCCTTCGTGCTCGCCCTCCGCCTCATCCCCGCGCGGGAGAGCAGCGGGCACGGGCGGATCGACGTCCCCGGTGTGCTGCTGCTGGGCACCGGCGCGCTGGCGCTGCTGTTCCCGCTGGTGCAGGCCGAGTCCGGCGGCCTCGTCCGGTTCTGGTGGTGCTTCCCGCTGGGCGTCGTGCTGCTGGTGGCCTTCCTCCGGTGGGAGCAGCGGGTGGTGCGGGCCGGCAAGGACCCGGTCTTCGACCCGCGGCTGGTCACCCGCACCCGCGGTTACGCACCCGGCCTGGCGCTGGGCACCGTCTACTTCATCGGCTTCAGCGGCATCTGGCTGACCTTCGCGCTGTACTTCCAGACCGGGCTGGGCTGGACGCCGCTGCAGTCCGGGCTCGCCGTGACGCCGTTCGCGGTGGGCTCGGCGTCGGCCGCGGTGGTCGCCGGCCGGCTGGTCGAGCGGTACGGCCGGGCGCTGACGGTGCTGGGCCTGGCCGGCGTCTCGGTCGGGCTGACCGCGACGGCCGTCGTCGTGGCCACCGTGCCGCCGGGGTCGATCGGCTGGGCGATCGTCCCGACCCTGCTGCTGGCCGGTGTCGGCGGCGGGTTCGTCATCTCGCCCAACGTGACCCTCACCCTGCGCGACGTCCCGGTGGAGATGGCCGGCTCGGCGGGCGGTGCGCTGCAGACCCTCCAGCGGTTCGGTGGCGCCATCGGCACCGCGGCACTGCCGGGCCTGTTCTACCTGGTGCTCGCCCACACCGACCAGCGCTACTCGTGGGCCGCCGCAGCCGCCCTGGGCGTGGCCGTGCTGGGAGCGCTGGCCGCGCTCGCGATCGGCGTCCTGGACTGGCGGCACGACCGCCGGGACGACGCGCGGCAGGCGCAGCGGGCACCAGAGGACGCCGGCTCCGGCCGTGCGCACGTCGAGTTCCACGGCAGCCACGCCGCCCACCCCTGAGCTGCGTGCGTGCGGGCCGCCGCGACCGGGCATGGGCCTTGAGTCCGACCACCCGCCGTACAGCAGGAGCACCCGTGTCCCTCTCCACCCGACCCGCCCGCTGGCGCGCCGCCCTGGTGGGCGTCGCCCTGGCCGCGTCCACCCTCCTGACCGCATGCGGGGGCGACGGCGAGCAGCCTGCCGACGACGCACCGGCCTCGACCCAGCAGGGCGACGACGGGCAGGACGACAGCCAAGACGGCGACGAGGACGACGGCCAGGGCGGCAACGAGGACGAGGACGAGCAGGACGAGGACGAGGGCTGACCGGTCCTGGCCGCCGCGGGTGTCGGCGGGGGTCGTGCGGGTAGCGGGAGGGAGCCGCCGTCCGCCGACCCTGCTCCGGCGGGGCGCGGCTGGGAGCGCGGCCCACCCGAGAGCAGGGACAGCGCATGAGGGCACGCCGCACCAGCACCGGCCACCGGGTCACCCGGCTGGTCGCCGTCCCCGGGGCGCTGTGGGGGGCGGCGATGCTGCTGCGGCCCGGTGAGGTCACCCGGCTGGTCTGCGGCGGTGGGCCGGCGCCGGACTCCTGGATCGTCCGGCTGCTCGGCGCCCGGCTGGTGGTCCAGCACGTGGTCACCCTGGTGCACCCGACCCGGACCGTCGTCCTGGCCGGTGCCGGCATCGACCTGCTGCACGCCTCGAGCATGGTGCTGGCCCGCGGGCGCTGGCCCGGCCACGCCCGCCCGATCTGGGTCAGCGGCACCACCTCGGTCGGCTCGGCGCTGGTCGGTGTGCTGAGCGCCCCCACCGCACAGCGCTGAGGCGCCGGGCGGGGCGGGCGGTCAGCCGCCCGACGTGTCGGTCTGGTCGGCCGCGCGCTGGTGGTCGATCTCGGCGAGCACCGTCTTCCGGTGCCGCCCCAGCCTCTCGGCCTTCTCGGCGCGGTCGAGCTGGGAGTCCCCGTGCATCTCCCGCACCTTCTCCCGCGCCTCCGGAGCCGGTGCGTCGACCAGCTCGGCGGCCTTGCGGGCCTCCTTCGCCGCGTCGGTGTTGGGCACGTGCTGGCCCTCGCCGTGCCGCTTGGCGGCGTCGGTGGCCTGCTGCTCCTCAGGGCTGAGCAGCGCCCAGGCCGCGTCGGGCAGGTAGCGGGCGGTCTCGTGCTCGCCGCGCTCGGCGGTGTCGCCGTCGGCGGTGTGCCAGTCCTGCGCCGTCCACTCCGACAGGTGCTGCTGGGCCTCGGTGCGCTCGCCGTCGTGCACGTAGCCGCCGCCCTGGGCCTCGTACTCGGTGGCCAGCAGCTGGCTCTTGCGCGCGCTCCACTGGCCCGGCCGGCCGCCCTTGTCACCGGCCTTGAGCTCCTCCTTGAGCCGGGCGCGCAGTTCGGGCTCGGTGTAGTCGGCCGCGTAGTCGTCCGCGCTCTTCCCGCTCATGGGCGTGCCGGTACCCCGGGCCGGCGCCGGTCACGCGGGCTCAGGTGCCGCAGAACGTCCGGTAGGCACCGAAGTCGACCGGCGCGGGGGCCGCGTACCGCTCCCGCCCGGGGCGGGCGGTGAACGGGTCGGTCACCGCGGCCAGCAGGTCGTGCAGCGGGGCGAGGTCGCCGGCGGTCGCGGCGGTCAGCGCCTCCTCGACCAGGTGGTTGCGCGGGACGTACACGGGGTTCACCCGGTCCATCGCGTCGGCGTCCGGGCCCGCCGCGCGCCAGGTGGCCAGCCACGCGTCGAACCCGGCCAGGTCGAGGAACAGGTCCCGGGCCGGCGCGACGTCCCCGCGGGCCGCACCGGCCAGGGCGCGGCAGAACGAGGTGAGGTCGACGTGGTCGGCGTGCAGCAGGGTCAGCAGCTGCTGGACCAGGGCGATGGTCACGTCGTCGTCCAGCCCGTCGGGCAGGCCGAGCTTGGCCGCCCAGCCGGCGGTGAGGGCCGCGACGTACTGCGGGCGGAACCGCTCCAGCGCCGGCACCGCGAGCGCGACCGCGGCCTCCTGGTCCTCGGCCAGCAGCGGCAGCAGCGCCTCGGCCAGCCGGGCCAGGTTCCACTCGGTGACCACCGGCTGGTTGCCGTAGGCGTACCGGCCACCGGTGTCGATCGAGCTGTAGACCGTCGCCGGGTCGTAGGCGTCGAGGAAGGCGCACGGCCCGTAGTCGATGGTCTCCCCGGAGATCGTCACGTTGTCGGTGTTGAGCACCCCGTGCACGAAGCCGACGAGCATCCACTGCGCCACCAGCTGCGCCTGCGCCGAGACGACGGACTCGTACAGCGCCAGGTACGGCTGCTCGGCGTCCGCGGCGGCCGGGTGGTGCCGGGCGATGGCCACGTCGGCCAGCCGGCGCAGCAGGTCGACGTCGCCGCCCGCCGCCGCGTACTGGAAGCTGCCCACCCGCAGGTGGCTGCCCGCCACCCGGGCCAGCACGGCGCCGGGCAGCGGGGTCTCGCGCTGCACCGTGCGCCCGGTGGCCACCACCGCCAGCGAGCGGGTGGTGGGGATGCCCAGGGCGGCCATCGCCTCGCTCACCACGTACTCGCGCAGCATCGGGCCGACCGCGGCCAGCCCGTCGCCGCCGCGGGCGAACGGGGTGCGCCCGGAGCCCTTCAGGTGCAGGTCGCGCACCCGCCCGGCCGGGTCGGTGAGCTCACCGAGCAGCAGCGCCCGGCCGTCGCCCAGCCGCGGGTTGAACCCGCCGAACTGGTGCCCGGCGTAGGCCATCGCGACCGGGGTGGCCCCGGCGGGCACGGCGGTGCCGGTCAGCAGCGCGACGCCGTCCGGGCCGCGCAGTTGCGCGGGGTCGAGGCCGAGCTCGGCGGCCAGCGGCTCGTTGAGCACCAGCAACGTCGGGTCGGGGGTCTCCGCGGCCTGCCAGGGGACGGCCATCTCCGGCAGCGCGCGGGCGAAGGAGTCGCCGAGGACGACGGTCTCGTGCGGTGCGACGGTCACCCCTCCCAGGGTACGAGCGTGGCCGCTCCGGGGCCGTCGTCACCGGTTGACAGTGTTCCGCCGGTCTCCCTACGGTCGGGGCGTTCGAGGACTGCACGTGGGCACGACCCCCTGCACAGCTCCTGGTACGGGGACCGTCGTGCCCGGCCGCCGCGCGAGAACGCCGGTGGACCCATGTACGAGGACGACGGAGTCCCCATGCCCGAGCACCCCACCTCGCACGTCCCCCCGGTAGAGCCCACCGGGACCCCGGTCCGGAGGCGGCGCTGGCCCTTCCTCGCCGGGCCCGCCGTGGCCCTGGCCGGCGTCGGCCTGCTCGCCGGCACCCTGGTCTCCCCGGCCGGCGCCACCGGTGGCGGCACCGACCCGGGCCACCCCGGTCACCCCGGGGGTCCTGCGACCGCCACCGTCGAGCCCTTCGGCACCGCCCCCGACGGCACCCCCGTCGAGCGCTGGACGCTCACCAACGGCGGCGTGACGATGCGCGTGCTGACCTACGGCGGCATCATCCAGACCCTCGAGGTGCCCGACCGCTGGGGGCAGGCGGAGAACGTCGTCCTCGGCTTCCCCGACGTGGCCGGCTACGCCGCCGACACCGACCCCTACTTCGGCTCGATCATCGGCCGGTACGGCAACCGGATCGCCGCCGGCGCGTTCGAGCTGGACGGCGCGAGCTACCAGCTGCCGCTCAACGACGGCCCCAACACGCTGCACGGCGGACCCGAGGGGTTCGACGACCGGGTGTGGGCGGCGAAGCCGGTCGGCGGCGAGGGCGAGGCGGCCCTGCAGCTGGACCTGGTCAGCCCGGCCGGCGACCAGGGCTTCCCGGGCACGCTCACCACCACCGTGACCTACCGGCTGGACGCCGAGGGCGCGCTCACCGTGCACTACCGCGCGACCACCGACGCCCCGACGGTGGTCAACCTGACCCAGCACTCGTACTTCAACCTGGCCGGGGAGGGCTCGGGGACGATCTACGACCACGAGCTGCAGATCGCCGCCAGCGGCTACACCCCGGTCGACGAGACGCTCATCCCCACCGGTGAGGTCGCCCCGGTCGAGGGCACCCCGTTCGACTTCCGCACGCCGGTGGCGATCGGTGAGCGGATCCGGCAGGCCGACCAGCAGCTGCTGTACGGCCAGGGCTACGACCACAACTGGGCCCTCGACCGGGAGGACGACGGGGACCGGGAGGGCTCGGACGCCGAGGACGGGCTGGAGAAGGCGGCGGTGCTGCACGACCCGGACAGCGGCCGCACGATGACCGTCTCCACCACCGAGCCGGGCCTGCAGTTCTACTCCGGCAACTTCCTCGACGGGACGCTCGTGGGCACCGGCGGGGGCGCCTACCGGCAGGGCGACGGGCTGGCGCTGGAGACCCAGCACTTCCCGGACTCCCCGAACCAGCCGGAGTTCCCGTCCACGGAGCTGCGCCCGGGCGAGGTGTACGACTCCACCACGGTGTTCGAGTTCGACGACTGAGCTCCTGCCCCCGCGTGCCCGGCCGGGCACGCGGGGGCTCGCTCAGAGGTCGCGGCGGCTGAACGCCAGCGCGGCCAGCCCGCCCACCATGAGCACCCAGACCGCGGCCCAGCCCAGGTAGGCCGGGCTGAGCGCGGTCTGGCTCAGGAAGGGGAAGGCCCCGGCCTCCGCGCCGCCACCGAACTGCACCAGCGCCGAGGGGTCCTGGAAGGCGTGCATCGCCCCGCGCCACAGCCCGTCGGTGGGCAGCAGCACCCGGGACACGGTGCCGACCCGCTCCACGGAGTCGTTGCCCAGGCCGGCGCCGATGCCGCCGACCACCCCGGCCACCCAGGTCGTGCAGAACAGCCCGACGGCGACCACGCCCGAGGCCATCGGGGAGATCGCCGTGGACAGCAGCACGGTGAGGGTGAGCAGGACGACGGTCTGCGCGGCGAGCAGGCCGAGCGCGACAGCCGGGTCGGGGGGCCAGTAGCCGACGGTGGCCTGCACGACGAGCAGTTCGGCGAGGCCGGCGACCACGACGAAGCCGGCGCCGAAGGCGACCAGCCCGGTGAGCTTCCCCAGCAGGAACGCCCAGCGCTGCACCGGCCGGGCCAGCACGGCCAGCGCGATTCCGGACTCGGTCTCCCCGGCCAGCGTCGGGCCGGCCAGGAACGCGGTGCCCAGCGCGGCGATGAGGCTGAAGCCGAACATCACCAGGTTCAGCACCACCGAGGCGGTCAGCCGGGCCTCGCCGCTGGTGAGCCCCTCGGCGGCCAGCCGGGAGAAGCCCCAGGCGCTCAGCGCCAGCAGCAGCACGGTGAGCACGGCCAGCGCCAGCAGCACCCGCCGCCGGGTCGCCTCGCGCAGGGTGAGCGCCGCGACGGTGACGACGGTGCCCGCCGCGCTCACCGGGCGCCCTCGCGGAGGATGCCGAGCAGGCGCTCCTCGAGGCTGATCCGCACCGGCTCGACCGCGTGCACCCGCACCCCGAGGGCGACCAGGTCCCCGACCAGGTCGGGCACCGCCGTCCCGGTGTCCTCGGCAGGCAGCGCGACGGTGAACCACTCGCCCTCGCGCTCGACCGGGCCGGCTGCGGCCAGCCGCTCGGCCGCCCCGGCGGGCAGGTCGGTCAGGTGCAGCTTGACCTCCCGCTGGCCGAGCAGCTCGGCCAGCGTCCCGGCGGCGGCGACCCGGCCGCGGTCGAGGATGACGACCCGGTCGCAGACCCGCTCGACCTCGCCGATCAGGTGCGAGTTGAGCAGCACCGCGACGCCGCGCTCGCGCAGCGCCAGCACGATGTCGCGGACGTCGACCCGGCCGAGGGGGTCCAGCGCGCTGGTCGGCTCGTCGAGCACCACCAGCTCGGGCTCGGCGACCAGGGCGACGGCCAGCCCCAGGCGCTGCTGCATGCCCTTGGAGAACCCGCCCAGCCGGTCGCCGGCCCGGTCGGCCAGCCCCACCAGCGCCAGGCACTCGCGCTGCCGCGCCGTGCCGACGGCCACGCCGGACAGCCGCACGTGCAGCGCCAGCACCTCGGCCGGGGTCAGCCAGGGCTGGTAGCGGAACAGCTCGGGCAGGTACCCCACCCGGGCCCGGGACGACGGGCGGCGGGCGTCCTGCCCCAGCAGCAGCACCTCACCGGCGTCGGGCCGCACCAGGCCGAGCAGCATCTTGATCACCGAGGTCTTGCCCGCGCCGTTGGGGCCGAGCAGCCCGACCACCTCGCCGCGGCCGACCTCCAGCGACACGTCGCTGACCGCCTGCTGCCTGCCGTACCGCTTGCGCAGCCCCGAGCACCAGACGGCCGGCCCGGGCGGCAGGTCGGCCAGCAGCGCGGTGGCGCCGGCCGGTCCTGCTGCCGTCACCGCAGCTCCCGGGCGACCTCGAGCACCTCGTCGGGGTCCAGCGACCCGGCCACGACGGTCACCGTGCCCTCGGACACCCACACCACGGCCGACAGCAGCCCGTCGCGGGTCTCCAGCACCGTGGCCGGCACGCCGTCCACGTCGGTGGCCGAGGTGGTCACCCGGTCGGCGGGCACCGGCAGGGGCAGGGTGCCGCCGTCGGCGGTGAAGGTGGCCAGCTGCGCCGCCACGTCGTCGGGCAGGCCGGGCAGCGAGAGCAGGTGGTCCCGCAGCGTGTCGAACGGGACGCCGGAGGAGGACGCGGTCGGGGCGACGGCGCGGCCGACCACCAGGCCGGGCACGCCGGTGCGGGACTCGAAGACCTGGGCCACGCCGGGACCGGCGACCAGCTGGACGGCGCTGCCGTCCAGCCCGGCCGGGGTCGGCGGCAGCGGCTCGCCGGCGGCCGCGGCCGACGCGGCGGCCCGGTCGGCGGAGTACGTGAACGTGGCGGTCACCTGGTCACCCACCTGGTAGGTGGGGGAGCCGGTGATCCCGTCGGGCAGCTCGGCCACCTCCGGGACGGACAGGCCGCTCTCGGCCGCAGCGGTGGCGGCGTCGGTCACGGCGTGCACGTCGGGCTCACCGCTGACCACCAGGTCGCCGTAACCGGTGAGGTCCGGCAGCGCGACGAGGTCGGCGGTGTCGAAGGCGACCGGCTGGACGGCCTCGGTGCGGAACACCGGCAGCCAGTCGTTGGCGGCCGCGGTGCCCGCACCGGCCAGCACGACGCCGACGGCGACGGTGGCCACGACCGGGC
The DNA here is from genome assembly GCF_026967795.1 of Modestobacter sp. VKM Ac-2986. Lineage (GTDB taxonomy): Bacteria > Actinomycetota > Actinomycetes > Mycobacteriales > Geodermatophilaceae > Modestobacter. The sequence goes on along the minus strand of NZ_JAPVBH010000003.1, from coordinate 284,093 downwards.
GGCGGAAGAGCTCCCGGGAGCGCCGGGTGCGGGCCCGGGCCGGGCGCGGGGCGTCGGCGGCCAGGCCGGTGGTCAGCCGTTGCCAGGCGGCCGGCAGCTCGGCGTCCGGGCCCCCGGTGTCCAGCGCGGCGTGCACGGTGGCGGCGTCCTCGCGGGCGGTGGCCAGGCCGGCCAGGCAGGTGGCGCAGTCGGCGACGTGGCTGCGGTCGGCGTCGGAGACGCCGGCGGGCTCGTCGACGAGCCGGCGCAGCACGCCCTCAGTCGGATGACGCATGACGGACCATCTCCTTGCGCAGGGCGGACTCGGCGCGGCGGACGGTGGTGCCGACGCTGCCGGGGGACATGTCGAGGGCCGCGGCCACCTCGGCGTAGGACAGGCCGCTGTGCCGCAGCACCAGGGCCACGGCCTGCTTCTGCGGCAGCCGGGCGAGACCGGCGCGCACCCGGGCGCGGTCCTCGGCGGTGAGCACCGCCTCGGCCACGTCGGGGGCGACGGTGTCGGCGGTCGCGGCCACCGCCACCTCCCGGGAGGTGCGGCGGCGGCCCGAGCGGATGGTGTTCAGCGCGGTGTGGGCGGCGGCCACCGCGAGCCAGCCGGTGGCCTCGCCGGCGGGCACCGACGTCCGGTTGAAGGCGAGGAAGACCTCCTGGGCGACGTCCTCGGCCTCGTCGCGCGAGCCGAGGACGCGGGCGGCGACGCCGACGACCCGCTGGTAGTCGCGGCGGAACACCTCGGCCAGGTCACCCCGCACCGCCGCGTCCGTCACCGCACCACCTTCTCGCGCCGGGCGCCGCGCGCGGACCGCGAGGTCCACCACGACGCCCGGTCGCCCCTGCCCGACGAGGTCCATGCCCACAGAGCACCGCCGCGGCCGGGGATGTGACACCCCGGCCGCGGTACGCCCCTCAGCGGGCGCCGGCGCCCACCGGCTCGGCGGTCGCGGCGGTGCGGTGCTCCAGCGCGGAGCCCTCGACGTCGAGCCGGGGGAGCCAGCGCAGCCAGCGCGGCAGCCACCACGCCCGCTCGCCCAGCAGCGCCAGCGCGGCGGGCACGACGACCATCCGGACGACGAAGGCGTCGACCAGGATCCCGGTGGCCAGCGCGAAGGCGATGGTCTTGATCGTGGCCTCGTCGCCGGTGAAGAACCCGGCGAACACCGAGAACATGATCAGCGCGGCGGCGACCACGACCGGGGCCGCCTGGCGGAAGCCGGTGCGCACGGCCTCCAGCGCCGGGGTGCCGTGGCTGTGCGCCTCGTGCATCCGGGACACCAGGAAGATCTGGTAGTCCATCGCCAGCCCGAACAGGATCCCGATGACCAGGATCGGGGCCAGGCTCAGCAGCGGCCCGGTGCTCGGCACGCCGATCGCGTCGGCCAGCCAGCCCCACTGGAAGACCGCGGTGGTCGCGCCGAGCGAGGCGCCGATGGTGAGCAGGAAGCCCAGCACGCCGATCAGCGGCACCAGCAGCGAGCGGAACACCAGCACCAGCAGGACCAGCGCCAGGCCGACGACGAGCACCAGGTAGACCGGCAGGGCGGCGTCCAGGGACTCCGAGACGTCGACGCTGACCGCGGTGGACCCGGTGACGTAGGCGTCCACGCCCTCGACCCCGGCGAGCTGGGCGCGCAGGTCGGCGACCAGCGTCTCGGTGGCCTCGGTCGAGGGCCCGGACTCCGGGACCACGGTGAGCAGCGCCGCGGTGCCGTCGGCGTTCGGCACCGGCGGGGTCACCACGACCACGTCGGTCAGGCCGGCGATCGCCCCGCTGGCGCCCGCGGCGGCCTCGGCCGCGCCGGCGCCCTGGAAGAGCACGGTCAGCGGGCCGTTGAAGCCCTCGCCGAAGCCCTCGGCCAGCAACTGCTCGGCGCGGCCCTGGGTGCTGTCCTCGGGCAGGGCCTGCACCAGCGTCGTCCGCATCGAGAAGAACGGGACGGCGACCAGGCCGAGGGCGACCACCGCGGTCAGCAGGGCGACCACCCGGTGCCGGGTGACGGCGGTGACCCAGCCGGCGAGGAAGCCGCGGCCGCGGGCCGGGGCGTCGCCGGTCTCCGCCGGGGCGTGGCGCAGCTTCCTCGGCAGGGCGCGGCGGCCCAGGAAGGCCAGGACCGCGGGCACCAGGGTGAGCGCGACGAGGACGGCGACGACGATCGTGCCGGCCGCGGCGATGCCCATCTGGGTGAGGAACGGGATCCCCACCACGGCCAGCCCGACGAGCGCGATGACCACGGTGAGCCCGGCGGTGACCACGGCCGAGCCGGCGGTGCCCACGGCGGTGGCGACCGCGGTGCCGACGTCGGCGCCGCGGCGCAGCTCCTGCCGGTAGCGGCTGATGATGAACAGCGCGTAGTCGATGCCGACGGCCAGGCCGAGCATGCCGGCCAGCGCCGAGGTGGTCGAGTTCAGGTCCAGGAAGCCGGTGGCGATGGTGATGCCCATGATGCCGACGCCGACCCCGATGACCGCGGTCAGCAGGTTCATCCCGGCGGTCACCAGCGTGCCGTAGGTGATGGCCAGGATGACCAGGGCGACCACGACGCCGACGGCCTCGCCGGCACCGCCGACGCCCACGGCCTCGGTGAGCGCCTCGCCGCCGATCTCGACGGTGAGGCGGGTGGCGCGCGCGGAGTCCACGGCGGCCACGAGGGCGTCCTGCTCCTCGACGGTGACCCCGCCGACGGGCTCGGTGTAGGCGACGGTGCTGTAGGCGACGGTCTGGTCGGCGTTGACCGCGGGCGCGGCCGGGTCCAGCGGGTTGCTCGCGGACACCACGCCGGGCAGCTGGGCGAGGTCGGCGACCAGGTCGGTCAGGGCCGCGGCGTTCGGGCCCGCGGTCAGCGGGGAGCCGTCGGGGGACTGCACGACCACCCGGGCGGTGGCCCCGGTGCCGCCGGCGCCGAAGTCGCGCTCGATCAGCGACAGCGCGGTCGTCGACTCCTGGCCGGGGATGGAGAAGGTGTTCGAGGTGGTGCCGGCCAGCGTGGCCGCACCCACCCCGCCGCCGACGAGGACCACGAGCCAGACCAGCACGACGGCCAGCCGGTGCCGGTGCGAGAGCGCACCGAGTCGGGACAACAACAGAGCCATGGGTCAGGCCTCCACCTGGTCGGGGCTGGACGTGTCGGTGCTCGGGCGGCGGTGGCCGAGCGCGTCGGTGCAGGCGGCGACCACGAAGGGCCGCCACTGGGTGGTCTGGGAGTGCCGGGCGGCGGCGAGGGACAGGACGGCCATGGCGGCCAGCGCCCCGACGACCCGGACCACCCGTTCGGTGTCGGCGGTCGCGGGGTCGACGCCGAAGGCGCGCAGCGCGGCCTCGCCGGCGCCGGTCGGGCCCTCGTCGGAGCCGTCGTCCCCACCCCGGGTGACCGGGTCGAGCATCAGGGCGATCAGGCCGGGGTGGGCCAGCGCGACGTCGGTCAGCGCCTCCACGGCTCGGCGGTCACGCTCGGGCCCGAGCGGCAGGTGCTCCACCAGGTCGACGACCTGCTGCCCGAGCGCGGTGGACTGGGCCAGCACGGCGGCGTGCAGGGCGTCCTTGCTGGGGAAGTGGTGCAGCAGCCCGGCCTTGGACAGCCCGACGGCGTCGGCGACGGCCTGCACCGAGGTGTGCGCGAACCCGTGCTGGGCGAACAGCGCCGCAGCCCGGTCGAGGATCTGGTCGTCGGCCTGCTGCCGGAACGCTCGGGTCACGGGTACGACCGTAGCCGCCTACCGACCACTTCGGTCGGTTGACCGACCAGATCGGTCGGTGGGTTCGCTCACACGGGTGGGGTCGTCCGGCCGGTCTCCCTCAGCTCCGCGGAGGTTCGCCGGCGCCGGGGCGGGCAGGGGAGAGCGTGCGGTGCCGGCCGGGAGGTCGGCGCCATCGAGAGCCCGTGCACCCCTGCGAGAGGAAGCCCATGTCCACCTGGCTCATCACCGGCTGCTCCACCGGCCTCGGCCGCGCGCTCGCCGAGGCGGTGCTGGCCGCCGGCCACGACGCCGTCGTCACCGCGCGCGACCAGGCCGCGGTCGCCGACCTGGCGGGCGAGCACGCGCTCACCGCGGCGCTCGACGTCACCGTCCCCGAGCAGGTCACCGACGTCGTCCGGCGCGCGGAGGAGCGGTTCGGCGGCATCGACGTCCTGGTCAACAACGCCGGCTACGGGTACCGCGCCGCGGTGGAGGAGGGCGACGACGCCGACGTCCGGGCGCTGTTCGACACCAACTTCTTCGGTGCGGTGGCGATGGTCAAGGCGGTGCTGCCGGGCATGCGGGCCCGCCGCTCCGGCGCGATCGTGAACATCTCCTCGATCGGCGCGCAGGTCACGCCGGTCGGGTCCGGGTACTACGCGGCGGCCAAGCTCGCGCTGGAGGGCATGACGGGGTCGCTGCGTGGCGAGCTGGCGCCGCTGGGCATCGCGGTGACCGCGGTGGAGCCCGGCGGGTTCCGCACCGACTTCGCCGGCCGCTCGCTGACCCAGGCGAGGACGCCGATCGCCGACTACGCCGAGACCGCCGGCAGGCGCCGCAAGGAGGTCGACACCGCCCACGGCACCCAGCCCGGCGACCCGGCCAGGGCGGCCACGGCCATCCTCACCGCGGTCGGGTCCCCGGAGCCCCCGGCGATGCTGCTGCTGGGCACCGACGCCCTCACGAGCTACCGCGAGGTCCTGCGGGCGCAGCTGGCCGAGGCCGACGCCTGGGCGGACCTGACCACCAGCACCGACTTCGACGCCTGAGCGACGCGGCAGGACGGTCGCGCCGGTGTCCCGGCCGGCCGTCCCTGCCGCGGCACGGCTGCCCCGCGCGGGACCCGGCCCGTCGGCCCTGCGCGGCGGGGCGAGCGGATTCATCCCATGATCCCATCTCCGTGTGGTCCACTGCTGCGGTGACCACCGCCACCACCGACGTCCGCGAGCAGCGCGGGGTGCTCGCCGCCGTCGTCCTCACCGCGCTGAACCTGCGCACCGCGGTGACCGGGTTCAGCGTCCTGCTCGGCACGGCGGGGGACGCGCTGCGCTTCGGTCAGCTGGTGGCCGGGGCGATCGGCACCATCGTCACCGCCTGCTTCGCGGTGTCCGCCTTCACCGCGCCGGCCCTGGTGCGCCGCCTGGGCCTGGAGCGCACCGCCGCCCTCGCGCTGATCGCCACCACCGCCGGGATCGTCCTGCGCGCGCTGGCCTGGTCGCCGGCGGCCCTGCTGGGCGCCTCGGTGCTGCTGTTCGCCGGCGTCGGGGCCTCCAACGTCGTGCTCATCCCGATCGTCAAGACCCACTTCCCGACCCGGGTGCGCACCCTCAGCACCGTCTACATGGTGCTGCTGCAGGTCGGGCAGCTCGTCGCCCCGCTGGTCACCCTGGCCCTGGCCACCGTCGCCGGCTGGCGGACGGCGTCGGGGGTGTGGGCGGTGTTCACCGCCGTCGCCGCGGTCCTGTGGGTGCAGGCCGCCCGCGACCGCGCGCCCGCCGGACCGGGTACGGCCCGCCCGGCCGGTCCCGGCGTGCACTGGCGCACGCCGCTGGCGCTGGGGCTGATCGGGCTGATGGCCATGACGTCGCTGCACGTCTACACGCTGATCACCTGGCTGCCCACGATGTACACCGACGCCGGGGTGGGGGAGACCTCGAGTGCGTTCTTGCTGTCCTGGTTCGCCGGCCTCGGGCTGCTGGCGGCCTTCGTCGTCCCCCCGCTGGCCGGGCGGCTGGCCAACCCCTACCCGGTGGTCGTGGTCTGCGCTGCGCTGATGGCCGTGGGCTACCTGGGCATGCTCACCGCCCCCGCGGGCGGCGCGTTCGGCTGGGCCACCGCCTTCGGCCTGGGCGTGAGCACCTTCCCGCTGACCCTGACCCTGATCGGCCTGCGCACCGCCGACGCCCCCGCGGCGTCGGCGCTGTCCGGGCTGGTGCAGGGCATCGGCTACGGGATCGGCTGCATCGGCCCGCTGGCCCTCGGCGCCCTGGACCAGGCGACCGGCAGCTGGCGGGCGACGTACCTGGTGCTGGCCGCCACGCTGCTGGTCACCCTGACCGCCGGCTGGTGGGCGTGCCGGCCGCAGTCCGCCGCGCGGGCCGCCGTGCCGGCCGGCACCTCCGGGCGGGGCTGACCGGTGACCGGGGACCGGACGCTGCGCCGCGCTGCACTGGGGACGCAGGTCGCGCAGCTGTTCCGCGACGAGGTGAGCAGCGGGCGGTGGCCGGTCGGCGGGCAGATCCCCACCGAGTCCGAGCTGGTCGGGTGGAGCGGCGCCGGCCGCAACACCGTGCGCGAGGCGATCGGCTCCCTGGTCGAGGCCGGCCTCCTCCGCCGGGAGCAGGGCCGCGGCACCTTCGTGCTCGCCACCTCCGACGTCCGCGCCTCGCTGGGCCGGCGGGTCGCGGCGACCTCCCGGCGGGACAGCCTGGAGCTGCGGCTGGCCCTGGACGCCGCCGCGGCCCGGATCGCCGCCGTCCGGCGCACCGACGACGACGCGCGCCGGCTGCAGGAGCTGCTGGCCGCCCGCCGGGACGCCTGGGCGCAGGGCGGCCCGGCCGACCGCGCCCGCGCCGACACCGCCCTGCACCGGGCCGTCGTCGCGGCCACCGGCAACGCGCTGCTCACCGAGGTCTACGAGGGGCTGCTCACGGTGTTCGAGGTGGTGCTCGACGACGACGTGCAGGGCGCCACCGACGACCTCGCCGAGCTGCACGACCAGCTCGTCGCCGCCGTCACCGACCGGGACCCCGACCGGGCCGCAGCCACGATGGCGGCCCTGCTGCAGCCGATGATCGACGACCTCGGGCCGGCCTGAGCCCGCCGCCCACCACCCGTGCGGGTCGGCCCGCCCGGCGTCGCCCGACCCGCGCCGGGTGGTGCGCGCTAGCATCGTGCCCAGCGCAGACCACGCGGCAGCCGCCTGATGACGGACACCCCGGCGTGGTCGCTGCCCCGTCACCGACCGGCGGCTCCGGTCTGCCGTCGTCGGCGGACCGCCGGGTCCCGGCCGTCACGGGTCCGGTCGCCGGTCGCTCCCCGGAGCGGCCACCGCGGTCGTGCCCGGACGACGTGCCGGCCGGCCCCGGCGGAGGGCGCGGCGCCCCGTTCCGGGGGCCGTGCCGGGCACGACAGAGGAGGAGTCCGTGGCTCGAACAGGCCAGCGTCAGACCGGCAACCGCCGGGGGCCGGCGCGCGAGAAGCGGCGCAGCCGCGAGCCCGCCGACGTCATGGCCGTGCTCGCCCGCGCCGTGCGCGAGGTCGAGGCCGCCGCCCAGCGCGGCCCGGTGACCCCCGGTGCGCGCGCGAAGTTCCAGGTCGTGGCGCTGCTGGTGCGCGAGGAGCACGCCCGGGTCAAGGCCGCCGCCGACCTGGGCGAGGCCCGCCGCGCCGAGCAGCTCAAGCGGCTGGACGGCATCGCCACCATCCTGGCCCGCACCGCGGTGCGCGACTCCGCGCTCTACGCCCTGCTGTCCGAGGACGCCGTCGTCCCCGAGTCCACGCACCGGCTCAAGCGCGAGATGCTGCGCGACGCCGGCATCGAGGTCGCCGACGAGCCCGAGGCCCCGGCCGAGCCGGCCGCCGCCGCGACGCCCACCGCCGCCCCCGAGCGGGTCGTGCCGCAGTCGGTCATCTCCCGGCAGCTGGCCAACCCCTTCCTCGCGCCGGACTTCTCCGCCGTCCCGCAGGCCCCGGCCCGGCCGCGCCGGCTGGCCGGCTGGGAGCTGCTCGGCCCGCTGCTGAGCTCTTTCGAGCGGGCCGGCGCCGGCGACCCGGCGTGCATGCCGCTGCCCTTCCCCACCTCGCGGTTCACCCCGATGGGCCTGGAGCTGATGGCCCACCAGGGGCAGCTGGTCGCCGCGGCCGCCGCCGGGCACCGCACCTTCCTGCTCGCCGACGAGCCCGGTCTGGGCAAGACCGCCCAGGCGCTGCTGGCCGCCGAGGCGGCCGGCGCCTACCCGCTGCTGGTCGTCGTGCCGAACGTGGTCAAGACCAACTGGGCGCGCGAGGCCGGCCGCTGGACCCCGCACCGCCGGGCCACCGTCATCAACGGCAACGGCGACACACTCGACGGGTTCGCCGACATCGTGGTCGTCAACTACGAGGTGCTCGACCGGCACGTGGGCTGGCTGGGCGACTTCGGCTTCCGCGGCATGGTCGTCGACGAGGCGCACTTCATCAAGAACCGCACGTCGCAGCGCTCGCAGCACGTGCTGGAGCTCTCCGAGCGGATCCGCACCCGCAGCCCGAAGCCGCTGCTGATGGCGCTGACCGGCACGCCGCTGATCAACGACATCGACGACTTCCGGGCCATCTGGCAGTTCCTCGGCTGGATCGACGACGGCAAGCCGCTGGACGGGCTGATGGACGCGCTGGAGGAGACCGCGCTGACCCCGGCCGACCACGGCTTCTACCCGGCCGCCCGCCGCTGCGTGATCGGGCAGGGCATCGTCCGGCGGCGCAAGGTCGACGTGGCGGCCGACATCCCGGCCCGCCGGATCGCCGACCTGCCCGTCGAGCTCGATGGGGCCGCCGGCCGGTCGATCCGCGCCGCCGAGCGCGAGCTGGCCCGCCGGCTGGTCAAGCGCTACGAGTCCGCGCTGGCCGCGCGCGAGTCGGCCACCGACGTCGAGGGCATCGACGAGTCCCTGGTGCGCCAGGTGGCCCGCTGGGAGCAGAAGGACGCGACCTCGGCCAAGGCCGGGGAGAACGTGTTCTCCATGATGCGGCGCATCGGTGAGGCCAAGGCGGGCCTGGCCGCCGACTACGCCGCGCAGCTGGCCCGCAGCGCCGGCAAGGTGGTGTTCTTCGCCAAGCACATCGACGTCATGGACACCGCCGAGGAGACCTTCACCAAGCAGGGCGTGCGGTTCTCCTCCATCCGCGGGGACCAGACGCCGGGCGCCCGCCAGCGCAACATCGACGCCTTCGTCAACGACCCCGACGTCGCCATCGCCGTGTGCTCGCTGACCTCGGCCGGGGTGGGGCTGAACCTGCAGGTCGCCTCCAACCTGGTGCTCGCCGAGCTGTCCTGGACCGACGCCGAGCAGACCCAGGCCATCGACCGGGCGCACCGGATCGGGCAGACCGAGCCGGTCACCGCGTGGCGGATCATCGCCGCGCAGACCATCGACGCACGGATCGCCGAGCTGATCGACAGCAAGGCCGGGCTGGCCGCCCGGGCGCTGGACGGCTCCGACGAGGAGGTCGGGTCCTCCGCCGACGTGCAGCACGAGGCGCTCGTCGCGCTGCTGACCGACGCCCTGGCCGCCCGGGTCTGAGCCGGCGGCGGGTCGCGGGCGCGACTCGCCGCCGGGGATTGTCACAGAACGGCAACGGTGGTTATCGTCAGCCGGTCCGGCCGGTCGGCACGTCCCCGCAGGGGAGCCCGCACACCCGCCGCAGCCGCCACCCGCCGGGTCGGCCCGGTTGCGCTCGCACCCCTCGGAGCACCACCACCCATGCACCCCCGTGACACCCGCTCGTCCCGCCGCGCCCCCGCCGGCGCCCTGCTCGGCACCGCCGTCGTCGGTGCGGTGCTCGTCGCCGTCCTGGGCGTCACCGGCATCGCCGGCAGCGGGGTCGCCGCGACGGCCGCCCCGGACACCGCGCCGGTCAGCGTGGCCGAGCAGCTCGGCCTGGCCGGACAGGCCGCGCCGGCGGACCCGGCCCGCGACCTGGCGCCGCTGGAGCAGCTGGCCGCCAGCCGCAGCAGCCGGGAGGCGGCCCAGACCGCCGCCCAGCAGGCGCAGGCCGCCGCCGACACCGCCGAGCTCGAGCGCCGGCGAGTCGAGGCCGAGACCGCCGCCCGGCTCGCCGCCGAGGCCGAGGCCGCCGCCAAGGCGCAGGCCGAGGCCGAGGCGGCGGCCGCCGCGGCTGAGAAGGCGGCTGCGGCCGCCGCGGAGGAGGCCGCCGAGGAGGCGGCTGCCGCCAAGGCCGAGGCCGAGGAGGCGGTGGAGGAGACGGCGGCTGCGGCGCCGGCTGCCGCCCCCGCCCCGGCCCGCCGGACGACGGCCGCAGCGGCCTCCAGCGCCGCCGTCGCCGCGGTCGCGCGGATCACCAACCGCACCGGCGCCGTCAAGCCGCAGGTGCAGGCCGCGGCCGACCAGGTCGTGTCCGCGGTGCCCGGTGCCGGCAGCATCACCCTGGGGGGCACCCGGGCCAGCGCCACCGACCCCGGCGGCCACCCGTCGGGTCTGGCGCTGGACTACATGGTGCTCACCAACGCCGCGCTGGGCGACGCGATCACCCGGTACCACATCGAGCACTGGTCCGAGCTCGGCGTCGCCTACGTCATCTGGGAGCAGCGGATGCTCAGCTCGCCCGGCGGGTCGTGGAAGCAGATGGAGGACCGGGGCGGCGTGACCGAGAACCACTTCGACCACGTGCACGTCAACTACCGCTGAGAGCGCCTGCACCTGCCCGTTAACCTCCCCGGGTGACCGACGTCCTCGCGGTCGACCTGCTGCCCGACGGGCTGACCCTCCCGGTCCTGCTCCTGGTGCTCCTGGCCGGCCTGACCGCCGGGTTCGTCGACGCCGTGGTCGGTGGGGGCGGGCTGATCCAGCTGCCGGTGATGCTGCTGGTGCCGGGCCTGAGCACGGTGCAGGCGCTGGCCACCAACAAGCTCGGCGCCGTCCTCGGGACGACGACCAGCGCGGTGACCTTCTACCGGCGGGTGCGCCCCGACCTGCGCACGGCCCTGCCGATGGCCGGGATCGCGCTGGCCGCCAGCTTCGGGGGCGCCTCGATCGCGGCGCTGCTGCCCACCGCCGTCTTCAAGCCGGTCATCGTGGTCGCCCTGGTCGGGATCGGGGCGTTCACGCTCCTGCGGCCCGCGCTGGGGGAGGTCACCGCGTTGCGGCACGTCGGCCGCCGGCACCACGGGGTGGCCGCCGGCGTCGGCCTGGTCATCGGCTTCTACGACGGGGTGCTCGGCCCCGGCACCGGCTCGTTCCTGGTCTTCGCGATGGTCTCGCTGCTGGGCTACGACTTCCTCGCCGCCAGTGCCAAGGCCAAGATCGTCAACGTCGCGACCAACCTCGGTGCGCTGCTGTTCTTCGTCCCGCACGGCTCCGTGTTCTGGGGCCTGGGGCTGATGCTCGGCGTGGCCAACATGGTCGGCGGCTACCTGGGTGCCCGGACGGCGACCACGCGCGGGAGCCGGTTCATCCGGGTGGTCTTCCTGGTCGTGGTGACCGTGCTGATCGCCCGGCTGGGCTGGGACGTGTGGACCGAGGAGCTGCGCCCCCGGCTCTGAGCCCGGCCCTGGTCAGCTGCGGCGGGTGGCGCGGACGACGACGTCGTCCAGGGTGCGGGTGGAACCGTGCGGGCCGGGGAGGGTGCGCCGCAGCTCCTCGGCGGTCTCCACCGTCCACCCGGCGCCGTCCAGCCGGGCGGTGACGGCGGCGGCGGTGACCGACGCCTCGGCGGGCGGGCCGCCCCCGTGCCCGTGTCCGTTGTGGCCGTGGGTGTGCAGGTGGCCGACGAGGAGGAGGGTCCCGCCGGGGGCCACCCAGGAGGCGATGCGGTCGTAGAAGTCCAGCTGCGGCCCGGCCGGGTGGGCGTAGTGGGTCGTCACCAGGTCGAACTCCGTGTCCGGCGTCCAGGCACCGAGGTCGGCCTCGACCCACCGGACCCGGTCGCCGGCCCCGCTCGCGGCGGCGCGCTCGGCGGCCCGGGCCAGCGCCTGGGCCGAGATGTCGGCGGCCGTCACCTGCCACCCCTGCGCGGCCAGCCACAGCGCCTCGGCGCCCGCGCCGCAGCCGGCGTCCAGGGCGGTGCCCGGCACCAGGCCGGTGAGCTCGCGGGCCAGGTACGGGTGGGGCGGGTCGCCGGCCATCGACCCGGGGCCGCTGGGCCGGTCCTGCCAGTGCTGCTCCCAGTAGTCCTTGTCGAACCCGTGCGTCATGGCTGCTCCCGTCTCCGCTGGTGTGGCAACCCTGACCCGGTCACCCGTGAGACTGCAAGCATCGTTGCTGCAACAGCAAGGACGACGCCGCTCGGGCCGCGGTGCGGCGGTCGCGGCGGCAGGATGGACCGATGACCGATGCCCGCCCGTACGACCTGGTCCTCTACGGCGCGTCCGGCTTCGTGGGCCGGCTGCTGGCCGCCCACCTCGCCGAGCAGGCGCCGCCGGGCACGCGGATCGCGCTGGCCGGCCGGTCCCGGGAACGGTGCGAGGCGGTCCGCCGCGAGCTGCCCGGCGCCGCGCGGGACTGGCCGGTGCTGACCGCCGACTCCGGCGACCCGGCCTCGCTGGCCGCGCTCGCCGGGCAGACGCGGGTGCTGGTCAGCACGGTCGGCCCCTACCTGCGCCACGGCCTGCCGCTGGTCGAGGCCTGCGCGCGGGCCGGCACGCACTACGCCGACCTCACCGGGGAGGTGCTGTTCGTCCGGCGGGCCATCGACCGCGTCGACGCGGTCGCACAGGACACCGGGGCGCGGATCGTGCACGCCTGCGGGTACGACTCGATCCCCTCCGACCTGAGCACCCTGCTGCTCGCCGAGCGGGCCGCCGCCGACGGCGCCGGCCCGCTGCGCGACGTCCGGCTGGTGGCGACCGCCCGCGGCGGCTTCAGCGGCGGCACCATCGACTCCGCCCGCGCCCAGATCGAGGCCGTGGGGCAGGACCGTTCGCTGCGCCGGGTGGTCGGCGACCCGTTCGCGCTCAGCCCCGACCGGGCCGCCGAGCCGGACACCCCGCAGCCCCGGGACGCCGCGCCGCCGGCCCGCACCGCCGACGGACGGTGGACCGCACCGTTCGTGATGGCGTCGTTCAACAGCCGCATCGTCCGGCGCAGCAACGCGCTGCAGGACTGGCGGTACGGCCGGGCGATGAGCTACGGCGAGGTGATGGGCACCGGCCGCGGGCCGGCGGGTGCTGCGGTCGCGCTCGGCACGACCGCCGCGCTGGCCGGGGCCTTCGGCGCGCTGTCCTTCCCGCCGGCGCGCGGGGTGCTCGACCGCCTGCTGCCGGCACCGGGCACCGGCCCGAGCGCGGCGACGCGGGAGAAGGGGTGGTTCCGGATGACCGTGGACGCCGGCACCGAGGAGGGCCGCAGCTACCGGGCCACCGCCGCCGGCCGCGGCGATCCGGGGTACGCGGCCACCGCCGTGATGCTCGGGCAGAGCGCCCTTGCGCTCGCCCTGGACGGCGACCGGCTGCCCGACCGCGCTGGCTCGCTCACCCCGGCCACGGCGCTGGGCGGCGTCCTGGTCGAGCGGCTGCGGGCCGCCGGACACACCTACGAGGTGGTCGAGGTGGGGGAGCGGCGGCCGGGCTGACCGCGCCCGGCGTCACCCCTGCCGGCGGCGCACCATCTCGGCGATCCACACCGGCGCGTACGGGGACGTGCAGTTCCTGGGGGTCGGGTGGTCCTCGAGGACGCGCAGGCGCTCACCGATGGCGATGGCCCGGGCCCGGTGCTCGGCGTGCTCGATGCCGATCTGGGCCAGGCAGTGGTTCATCGCCCACTGCAGCCGGTCGGGGGCCTCGCGCATCCGGGCCTCGATCACGTCCAGCAGGCCGGGCAGGTCCAGGCCGTCGGGTCGCTTCGCCACGCGGTCGGTGGTCAGCGCCCAGCCGGCGCTCGCGACCACGGGGTCGGCGTCGGTGAGCCAGGAGACACGCAGCTCCTCGGCGTGCGGGCTCTTCACGACGACGTAGCCGACCAGCCAGTCCTGCACCTTGGGGGTGCGTGCTCCGCGCAGCATGGCGTCCAGCTCGTCGCGGGGGAAGGCCTTCGGCCGGCAGACCAGCACGGCCAGCAGCCGCGCCGCCGCGTCCCCGGTCACCCACAGCTCGCGGGCGAGCTCGTGCTGGGTCCGCAGCCGCTTGGCCAGCGCGCGCAGGGCCCCGAGGTTCACGCCGTGCTCGTCACCGTGGGCGGCGTTCACCCGCCGGATGTCCGCGTCCTCGAGGCGGGCCAGCTCCTCCTGCACCTCGGCCAGCCCCGCCGCCGTGCCGGTCGTGGTCGCAGTCGTCCCGTCCATCGCCGTCTCCCGCCTGGTCACGTCCCGGTCCCCGCCGAGCATGACGCGGCGGTGCGGACGGCGGAAGGCCCCCGGCTCCCGGGCCGTCGCCTCCGCTGCGGTCCGTTCAGCCGGGAGTGCGGCCGGGTGGGGAGGTGGGCTCCGCCTCGTCCTGGGTCGGGTCCGACGCGTCTGCGCGCGGTGGGCGGGTCGCGTCGGCCAGGGCGGCGCGGGCCGCCTCCGCGTCGGCGAGCGCACGGTCGCGCGCCTCCTCCGCGCGCAACCGGTCCCGGCGGCTGTCCTCGGCGTTGCGCTCGGCGCGGTCGGCGCGCACCTCCTGCGCCTGCGCCGACGCGACCGCCGCGGCGGCCCGTTCCACCGCGGCGTCGGCCCGGGACTGCGCGGCCTCGACGCGGCCCTCGGCAGCGGTGACCTGCAGTCGAGCGCTCGTCTCCGCGAGCTCCGCACGGCCCGCTGCCTGTGCGGCCTCCGCCCGGGCGGCGTCGGCCTCGGCCCGGGCGGTCCCGGCCTCGGCGCGGGCGGCGCGCTCGGCCTGCTGGGCGCGGTCCCGCTCGGCCTCCGCCGCCGTCGCCCGGTCCTGCGCCGCTGCCGCGTCGGCGAGCGCCCGGTCCCGCGCCTCGGCCGCGCGGGCCGTCTCCACCCGGGCGGCGTCGGCGTCGGCCTGGGCTGCGTCCCGGGCGCGTTCGGCGTCCCGTCGTCCGGCGACGGCCTCCGCCGCGGCGGCCCGAGCGGCTTCGGCCTCGGTCTCCGCCTGTGCGGCCACCGTCTCGGCGGCGGTGGTGGCCTCGCGGGCCGCAGTGGCCTCGGCGCGGGTCGCGGCGGCGTCGTCGCGGGCGGTGGCTGCCTCCGCTCGGGCGGTGGCCGCCTCGGCGTCGGCTCGGGCGGCGGCCTCGAGGGCGTCCCGGGTCGCCCGCTCGGCGACGACGCGGACCCGGTCGGCGAGCGAGGCACGCTGCTCGGCCTCAGCGATCTCGCGGCGGGCGTCCGAGCGCACGGCTGCCCGTTCGGCCTCCAGCAGCTCGGCGTCCGCAGCCCGTGTCAGGACGCCGTGGGCACGGTCGACCTGCTCGCCGATCCCCGCCAGCGTGTCGCGCAGCCGGTCGGCGACCTCGGTGAGCGTGTCGACCGCTCGGCCGGCTGGTACGGAGCTCGCCGGCTCGCCCGGTGCCGCCGTCGACCGGGCGGCGGCCGCGGCGCGGCGGGCGGTGAAGGCGGTCGTCCGGTTGTGGTCCGGCCGCGTGCAGTAGGACGAGCGGCCCCCGGTCGCCGGCGGTGGCGCCACCGGGAGGGAGCAGTCGGGAAAGGCGCAGATCGCCTCGGCGGCCGTCATGTCTGCAGCTTGCCACCGTTCGTCTGCCGTCATCGATCTGGCCAACGAACGAACGTCCGATGGAGACGGACAGTATGGTGGCTGGACGGGCGGAAGCACTCCATAATCAACTGTTATGGAGTCCATCCCGAGCGGGTCACCGACCGAGGGAAAGGCGGCCCGAGGGGTGGTCGTCCGCAGTCCGGAGGCGCCCGGTGGAGGGGAGTCGGACGCGCACCCCGCCGACGGGGGACTGGTGCTGCCCGGGGACGTCGAGTCCGTGGGCCGGTACCTGGACGCGGCCAAGGCCGACTCGACGCGGCGGGCCTACGAGGCGGACTTCCGCGCGTGGGCGGACTGGTGCGCCCAGCGCGGTTTCACCCCGCTGCCCGCGGCCGACGCGGCGGTGGCGGCCTACCTGGCTGTGCTCGGCGACGCCGGCGCCAGCCCGCGCACCATCGCCCGGCGGCTGTCGGGCATCGGGCACGCCCACCGGGAGGCCGGGCACCCCAGCCCCTCGGAGCACCCGGGCACCCGGGAGGTGCTGCGCGGCATCCGGCGGGCCGCGGCCCGCACCGGGCGCCGACCGAAGAAGGCCCGGGCGCTGGACACCCAGACGATCCGGGCGCTGGTCGAGGACCTGCCCGACGGGGTGGCCGGCCTGCGCGACCGGGCGCTCATCCTGACCTCGTTCGCGCTGGGCCTACGGGCCTCGGACGCCTGCGGGCTCGACGTGACCGACCTGGCCCCGGCCGGGCACGGCGGCCTCGACGTCACCGTCCGGTTCTCCAAGACCGACCAGGAGGGCGCCGGCGAGGTGCTCGCCCTGGCGCCGGGGGTGCGCGTGCAGACCTGCCCGGTGCGCGCCCTGCAGGCCTGGGTCGACGCCGCCGGGCTGGAGTGCGGGCCGCTGTTCCGCAGCGTCGGCCGGGGCGCGACCCCGCGGATCGGCAGCACCCGGATGGCGCGGTCCTCGGTGCGGCTGGTGCTGCTGCGGGCGGCCGAGCACGCCGGCGTCCCGCTGGAGGGGCTGAGCCCGCACAGCCTGCGCCGGTCCTTCGCCACCGAGGGCTACAAGGCGGGGGTCAGCGAGCGCGAACTGGCCCGCACCGGCCGGTGGGCGTCGGTGACCACGCTGCGCGGCTACGACGCCAGCAGCCGCTGGGCCGCCCCGGCGTCCGCGCGGCTGGGGCTGTGACCCCGGCGGTCACCACCGGCCGGCGGCGCGGCGTCCACCGGGCCGGGGAGGTCACCGCCGGGCATCGGCCCGGGGAGCGGACGGCTCCGGGACGGCGGGAGCCGGCGGCGCCGGTCGGTCCCCGGTCACCCCGAGGGCACGCACCCGGGCGGCGACCGAGTCGCTGACGGTCCGCACCAGGCGGCGCAGCGGGGCCACCGCGCGGGCCAGTGCCCGGCCCAGCCGCGTGGCCGCCCGCTCGACCACCGCGGTCGCCGCCTCGAGCCGACGCACCGCCGGCCCGAGCCGGACCACCAGCCGCCGGGCCCGCCGTCGGACCGTCCGCACCAGCGGCCGGGTGCGCCGCACCAGCCAGCGCCCGGCCCGGCCCAGCCCGCGCCCCATGACCGCGAACACCCGCCGGTTGAGCCACCCCCACGCCCGGCGCAGCCCGCGCAGCAGCGGGGTCAGCACCCGCAGCAGCCCCCGGCCCAGCGGTCCCAGCGCCCGGACCACCGCCCGCAGGGCGTGCCCGACCCCGCGGGCCACGGCCGACGTCGCCGCGTCGACGGTGGCGAGCAGCCACAGGCCGGCGCGCCCCAGCGCCTGCAGGGCCAGCAGGGCCATGGCCAGGGGCCACACGAGCGCGCGGCCGGGCCAGGAGGTGGTGCGGTGCTGCGGCTCGCTGGGGGAGCGGGACACGTCGACCTCCGGCTGGCTCGCCGGGACAACGTGCCGCCCTCGCGTCCGGGTTCCCGCACCGGCGCGGGGTCGCCGTGTCCGGGCCGGTCAGGCCCTGGGGACTCCCGCCGCCGGCACGGGCGCGGACCCGGCCCGGGACCGGCGGCGGAGGCACCTGCTCCTGTGCGCGGCCCGGGGCACCCCCGGTCGACCGGGGGTGCCCCGGGCCGCGGGTCAGGACGCGGCGTCCACCGGGACCGGCGTCCCGGCCGCGCCGCGGCGTCGCCGCGCGAGGAGGGTGAGGTACCCGCTGACCGCCACGTAGTAGCCGACGTAGCCCAGCGACACGGCCACCACCAGCCCGTCCACGTCCGGGTACTGGACGAGCAGGAGGGCGTACGTGCCGATCCACACCGCCGTCAGGGCCAGGCTCAGGGTCCGCAGCGTCTTGCTCCGCGACGGGTACAGGTAGTGCACCGGGACGAACACCAGCACCGAGCAGACCACCAGGACGGCGGCGACGGTGCCGCGGCCGAGGTCGAGCACGACGACGTAGAAGGCGACCACGTTCCAGTAGCTGGGGAAGCCGAGGAAGGCGTGGTCCTCGGTCTTGGCGTCGGCCCGGCAGAACTGGTAGCACGACGCCAGCAACGGCAGGGCCGCCAGCGCGTACCCCGGCAGGCCGTCGGGCAGCGCCCCCGACGTCCAGAGCAGGACGACGGGGGCGAAGACGTAGGTCAGGTAGTCGACGATGTCGTCGAGGCGGGCACCGTCGAACCAGGTGATCGTCTCCTTCACCCGCGCGGCGCGGGCGAGCATCCCGTCGGTGCCGTCGATGACCAGGGCGACCAGGCCGATCCACAGGGCGGTGACCACCTCGCCGTCGATGGCGGCGAGGACGATGAGCAGCGCGAGCACGGACCCGCTCGCGGTGTAGACGTGCACCGCCCAGCCTGCCAGGCGTCGGCCCAAGGAGAACACCTCTGTGATCGGGGAGTGGGAGGGCGGCAGCCCAGCGGGCGCCGTCACCCCATGACCTTTCCACGTCCGCCGCCACCCGGCCGGGCGACGTCCCCCGCGTGGCGCGCCGACGGTGCCGGCGCCGGGCGGGTGGCAGCTCGACCGCGCACAGGGCACAGTGACCCGACTCCGTCGACCGCACCTGGAGAGCCGCGTGGACACCCCCACCCAGCAGGGCGACCGTTCCCTCACCGACTTCGGGTACAACCAGCAGCTGGACCGCCGGATCGGCCGGTTCTCCAGCTTCGCGGCCGGGGTCAGCTACATCTCCATCCTGACCGGCACGTTCCAGCTCTTCTACTTCGGCTTCGGCGCCGGCGGCCCGGCCTACGTCTGGTCCTGGCCGATCGTGTTCCTCGGCCAGCTGATGGTCGCGCTGTGCTTCGCCGAGCTGGCCGCGCGCTACCCGATCGCCGGGTCGCTCTACAACTGGACCAAGCGGCTGGGCAGCCGGACGACGGCCTGGATGGCCGGCTGGATGATGCTGACGGCGTCCATCGTGACCCTGTCGGCGACCGTGCTGGCCTACCAGATCACGCTGCCGCAGCTGTGGTCCGGCTTCCAGGTGGTGGGCGACGGCACCGGCACCTACGACGTCGCGGTCAACGCGATCGTGCTGGGCAGCGGGCTCATCCTCTTCACCACACTGGTCAACGCCTTCGGGGTGAAGCTGATGGCCCGGATCAACAGCGTCGGGGTGTTCATCGAGCTCATCGCGGCCGTGCTGATCATCGTCATCCTGGCCTTCTCCGCCGTCCGCGGGCCCGTCGAGGTCCTGACGGAGACCGGCGGCCGGGGCGAGGGGCAGTCACTGGGCTACGTGGGGGCCTTCCTGGTCGCCGCGCTGGCGTCGGGCTACGTCATGTACGGCTTCGACACCGCGAGCTCCATGGGTGAGGAGACGATCGACGCGCGCCGCACGGCGCCCCGGGCGATCATCCGGGCCATCACGGCGTCGTTCCTGCTGGGCGGGCTGATCCTGCTGTTCGGGCTCATGTCGGTGCAGGACCTCGCCGACCCGCAGCTGTCGTCGTCCACCGGTGGGCTGCAGTACGTGCTGTTGTCGGCGGCCGGGGGCGGCCTGGGCAAGGTCTTCCTGGCCTCCATCGCCGTGGCCATCACGGTCTGCTGCCTGGCGGTGCACACCGCGACGATCCGGATGATGTTCGCGATGGCCCGGGACAACAACCTGCCCTTCGCGGCGCGGCTGGCCCGGGTCGACCCCCGGCGCAAGACGCCGGTCCTGCCGGCCGTCCTGATCGGCGTGCTGTCGATCGCCGTCCTGGTGGTCAACATCCGGCAGCCGCAGGTGTTCACCGCCGTCACCAGCATCGCCGTGGTGATGATCTACGTGGCCTACCTGCTGGTCACGGTGCCGATGCTCGTCAGCCGCCTGCGGGGCCGGTGGCCGCTGCCGGCCGACGACGACGGTGCCCGGCACTTCTCGCTGGGCCGCTGGGGCCTGCCGGTCAACGTGCTGGCCGTGCTGTGGGGCGGTGGCATGGCGCTGAACCTGGCCTGGCCGCGGCGCGAGGTCTACAACGCCACCGAGCCGCACCACTGGTACCTGCAGTGGGCCGCCTTCGTCTTCATCGGCGCCATCGCCGGGGTGGGCCTGGCCTACTACCTGCTCCGGGCGCGCCACCGGACCGGGGTGCTGGCCGAGCACGTGGCCTGACGCGGCCCGCGCCGTCCCGGCGCCGGGCCTCGACGCGGTCGGGGGCGGTGCCGCGTCACCGTCCCCGACGCCGGGTGTCCCCACCCCGCCACCTCCGTGTTCGAGGGGCTACAGCAGGTGCAGGCGGACCACGCGGTGAGTCGGCGCCCTGCCCGGCGGCTGCGCGTGGGCCGCCGCAGGCCGGGTGCGCTGGCCAGACGCGTGCCGACGCACGCGGGACCGCGGGCGGACCACCGGCCACCGCCGGGCGGCGGTCCCCCCACGCCGGGGACGACGCGCCGGAGGGGCGTCGAACCGGTCGGTCCCGACTTGCCGTCCGGGCTCGCGGTCTGGACACCATGGGGCGCCCACCGTGCGGTGGGCCCGGTGACGGACCGCCTGACCTGCCCGCCGTCCCCCGGACCCGCGACACGACGGGCAGGCGTGGGGGACCCACACGTACCACCAGGCCCGCAGGCCTTGGGGTGAAGCCGCGCCGCAGCGGCCGGGCAAGCCTCGCCCGAACCCGACAGCTCACCCCGCAGGCGGCGAGAGGCACACCACTCATGGCACTGCGCCACCAGGGACGGCACCGCCGTCCCACCAGGAAGCTGCCCGTCCGCACCGTGACCCGGTGCGCCCTCGCGATCACGGCGGCAGGGGCGGTCTCCCTCGGGGTCGCCTCCCCGGCCCTCGCCCACACCGGGCAGCACACCGTCCAGGCCGGGGACACCCTCGGCCAGCTCGCGGCCGCCCACGGCACGTCGTGGCAGAGCGTCTACGCCGAGAACCGCGCCGTCATCGGCGATGACCCGAACCGGCTGCGCATCGGCCAGGTGCTCACCATCGGCGGCGGTGCCGCGCCGGCGGCGCCCAGTGCGTCCGGGCAGGCCAGCCGGGGGGCCGACCGGGTCGTCGCAGCCCCGGTGGCGTTGCTGACCGGTGCACCGACGCCCAGCTCGACGTCCTACGCCAGCTGGGCTCCGCACGTCCGCCCCGTGGTCGCCGAGGTCGCCGGCCGGTTCGGCGTCGGCACGGTGCTGACGCGGCCCGGCCACAGCCCCAGCCAGGAGCTCGCCGCGGACTTCATGGTCCACCGCGACGCGGCGAAGGGCGACGCCGTCGCCCAGTACGTCATCGACAACGCGGCCCGGTTCCGGGTCGACTACGTGATCTGGCAGCAGCGCATCTACCTGCCCTCCTCCGGCACGTGGCGGGCCATGGCCGACCGGGGGTCGCCGACCGCGAACCACATGGACCACCCGCACGTGTCGTTCCTGCCGGCCGGGTGACCACGGTCGTCCCCGGCCGTTGAGCAGGCACCGACGTACGGCAGCGCCCCCGTCCCGGACGATCCCGGAGCGGGGGCGCTGCCGTACGCAGGGCTAGCGCGACCTGGCGAAGTCGGCCGGCGTGAACTGCCCGTCGGACAGCTTCTGCTCGATCTGCTCCAGGCTGCGGCCGGTGAGCTCGGGCATCTTGCGGTAGAGGAAGACGAAGCCGGCGATGTTGAACGCGGCGTAGAGCCAGAAGGTCTGACCGGTCCCGATCGTGTCGATGATGCTCAGCAGGGTCAGCGTTATCAGCAGGTTGGTGCCCCACAGGGACGCCGACTGGGCGGCGGCGCCGGCCTCGCGGGTGGCCAGCGGGTAGATCTCCGAGCCGGTGAGCCACCCCATGAGCTGGATGCCGCCGGCGGTGAACGCCATGAACGCGATCAGCGTGGCGATGATGTAGGGCACCTGCGCCTCACCGCTGTTGCCGGTCACGAAGAAAGTGCCCAGCACGATCAGCGCCAGGGCGGCTCCCGGCAGGGTGAGCAGGGTCAGCCGCCGCCGGCCGACCCGGTCGATGATCGCCAGGCCGATCAGCTGGGTGACCAGGTACGTGGCGCCCAGGGCGACCGACACCCGCAGCGCGGCGGTCTCGGAGAAGCCGTTGTCGGTCAGGATCGTCGGGGAGTAGTAGACGATCATCTCGATCCCGGACAGCTGGGTGAACACCGCCAGGCCGCACCCGACGACCAGCGCCGGCCGCACCCAGGCCTCGCGCAGGCCCCGCCAGCCGCTGGTGCGCGCGCTGGACTCCGCCTCGACCAGCTCCTGGATGTCGTGCAGCTCGCCGGACACGTCATGGCCCTCCGGGCGGACCCGCTCCAGCGACTGCCGGGCGTCGTCCTCGCGGCCGGCCTTGACCAGCCAGCGCGGGCTGTCGGGGAGGCGCAGCATCAGCAGGCCCATCAGGGCGCTGGGCACGACGGCCGCACCGATGGACACCCGCCAGTCGACGGCCTCGGTCGCGCCGATGATCGTGGCGAGGAGGATGCCCACACCGATGGCGATCTGGAAGAACAGCACCAGCCGGCCGCGGTACCTGCTGGGCGCCAGCTCCGCCACGTAGGTCGGGGCGGTCTGGGTGGCGCCACCGACGGCGAAGCCGAGCACGATCCGCGACAGCGACAACAGCTCCGGGTTCGGGGACAGCGAGGCCGCGAGCGAGCCGACGACGAAGACGACGGCGACGATGAGCAGCGTCCTCTTCCGGCCGAGCCGTTGGCTGAGCCGGCTGCAGACCAGGGCGCCGATCACCGCACCGGCCAGGATCGAGGCCGCGATGACCTGCTCCCAGCCGCTGCCGATCTCGAACTCCTCGCTGATCTGCAGCAGCGCGCCGGAGATGATGCCGGTGTCGTAGCCGTAGAGCAGCCCGGAGATGGCCGACACCAGGGCGACGATGACGACGGAGCCGGTCAGCCCACCGCCGTCGTCACGCCCCGCGTCGGTGGGGGAGGTGCGGGACGGAGTGGGCGCTCGGCCCTCGGACGCGGCGATCGGAAGCTCCCCGTGGTGGTGGTGGCGGTATGGCCGTGGTCACCGTAAGGCTGCTCGCGGCGGACCGCCTGTCCGTTCGGGTCGGTCAGCTGCGGAGCAGGTGCAGCAGCGCTGCGGCGTAGGCCTCGGCCGGCTCCGGGCCGTTGAAGCCGGTGGTCACGCCCGCGACCCGCAGCGTGACCCGGTAGCCGTCACCGGTGGGGGCCAGCCCGGCGAAGGCCTCCCCGAGCAGCTCGCGCAGCTGGTGCTCGGCGGGGACCCACAGCGTCTCGGACTTCTCCACCGAGTCCAGCGCCCACTCGGTGGTGCCGTTGAAGCCGATGACCGGGCCGCCGGGGAACTCGTGCACCTCGACGGTCATGTCCGACAGCACGAACACCTCGTCGTCCATGTCCCGGCCGGCGACCACGAAGCTGTCACCGCGGGCCGGGGTCCACGGCAGCCCCGCCTCGTGCAGGGCGCGGGCGGTGGCGATGGAGAGCACGCCCCATCCTCCGCCTCCCGCGGCGTCGGCGTCGTCCTCAGGCCGGGACCCAGGTGTCCTTCGCGCCGCCGCCCTGCGAGGCGTTGACCACCAGGTCACCGGCGGCCAGGGAGAAGCGGGTCAGGCCACCCGGCAGCACGACCGTGCCGCCGTCGGTGCAGAAGGCGTAGGGCCGGTAGTCCACGTGCCGCGGCGCGAGCTGCCCGCCGACGACGGTGGGGTGGGTCGACAGCGCGACCGGCTCCTGCGCGATCCACTCCCCGGGCGCGGCCAGGACGGCGGCGCGGGCCTGCTCCAGCTGCTCGGCGGTGGCGCGCGGGCCGATCAGGATGCCCCAGCCGCCGGACCCCGACCGGGGCTTGAGCACCAGCTCGGGGAGCCGGTCGAGCACGCCGGGGAGGGTGTCCGGGTCGCCGAGGTCGTAGGCCGGCTGGGACCGCAGCAGCGGCTCCTCGCCGAGGAGGTGGCGCACCAGGTCCTCGACGTAGGGGAAGGTGCGCTTGTCGTCGGCGACGCCGGTGCCGAAGGCGTTGACCACGGTGACGGTGCCGGCGCGCAGGGCGGGCAGGAGCAGGTCGCCGAGGTCGTTGGGCCGGCCGTCGTCGTCGGTCAGCCGCTCCTCGCTGGTGCGCCGCCACAGCAGGTCGACCCGGCGCCCGTCGGGCAGCTCGAGGTGGTCGCCGCGGGCGGTGAGCTGCCCGGGCAGCACCACCGGCGCCCCGACCATCTCCCCGAACCGGTCGATCTCCCAGGACACCGCACTGCGCGGCCCGTCGCCGAGCACGGCCACCACCGGGTCGGGCACGTCGGTGGCGTCGGCGAGCATCGCGCGCATCGCCGCGGCGGCGGCCTCGCGCACCGGCTCGGGGCCGGGCTGCACGCCCAGCCGCGGCGCCACCAGGTCGCGGGCGGCCAGCGCGTAGGCCAGCAGTGACGGCGTCCGCACGTTGTCCTCCAGGACGACGAACTCCCCGTCGGCGCCGCGGACCAGGTCCGGGCCCGCCATCCCGATCCAGCGCCGCGGGGTGGGCAGACCGGGCTGGACGTAGCGGTTGGTGTCGAGCACCGCGGCCGGGACGACGCCGGCGCGGACGGACTCGCGTGGGCCGTGCGCGTCGGCGACGAAGGCCTCCAGCGCCCGCAGCCGCTGGTCGACGCCGGCGGCGATCGCCGCCCACTCGCGGCGCTCGAGCACCCGCGGCACCGGGTCGACGGTGAAGGCGTGCGCCTCGCCGGCCGGGCCGTGCTCCAGGCCCAGGTCGGCCGCGGCCCGGGCGACCTCGGCGGCCAGCGCGGCCGGGCCGTGGGCACGCACCGCCTGCAGCGCCGCGGCCGCGTGCGGCCGGTCGCCGCCGTCGGGCAGCAGCGCCTCGTCCAGGCTCGCGGTGCTCACGCGGCCACCGCCGCGGCGCGCTCGGCCACGGCCAGGGCGGCGCGGGCGACCCAGCGGCCCTGCCCGGGGTCGGTGACGTCGAAGCCGAAGGGCGCGTTGGCCTCCAGGGCGACCAGGCGGCCACCGGGCTCGATCAGCACGTCGACGCCCATCAGGCCACCACCGAGGGCGGCGACCATGCGCTGGGCCAGCTGCTCGAGCTCGGGGGAGGCCTCGTGGACGCGCGGGTAGGTGGTGCCGTGGGTGACCAGCGCGCCGTCGTCCCGGGACTTCTCGTACACCAGCGAGGTCGTGGTCGGGGTGGCGAAGACCCGCGCGCACGCCGGCTCGGCGATCCACTCCTGCAGCAGCGAGGTGCCGCGGCGGTGGCCGCCGGCGGCCTCGTCGGCCCGCCAGCCCTCCTCGACCCGGTGCGCGGCGTCGAGGTCGCCGACCAGCTCGATGTAGCGCGCCCCGTCGCCGAGGGAGGGCTTGAGCACCATCTGCCGGCCGGGCATCGGCCAGTCCCGGACCTGCGCCAGGTCCCACGCGGCCGGCTGCGGCAGGCCGGCGGCGGCCCACACGGCGTGGGTGACGAGCTTGTCGGCCGAGGCGACCAGGGACGCGACGGGGTTGAGCAGCGGGACGCCGGCGGCCTCGAGCAGGGTGGCCAGGGCGAAGGTCGGCGCGTAGGCCACCACCTCCTCGACCAGCACGTGGGCGATCGCCAGGTCGTAGCGGCCCGGGGGAGGACCGCTGACCGGCCAGTCGGCGGGGATGCGGGCCAGCCGCTCCACCTCCGCGCCCTCGGCCTCCAGCGCCCGCACCCACGCGTCGGCGTAGCCGGCGTCCTCGTACCAGTCGACGTCGGTCATCACCAGCAGCACGCGCACCAGGTCACTGTGCCTGCCCGCCCGGTCCCGTGCAGCACGGACGCAACACGGGTGACACCCCAGCGGACACAGAGCGGTCCTAGCGTGCGGGTGCATGACGCAGACGCTGTCCGGCCGCCCCGCCGACGGGCTCGACGGGCGCTCCGCGGTGGCCCGGAGGCTGCGGTACACCGCCGAGCTCGCCGGGGCGCTGCCGCCCAGCGGGCCGTTCGAGGCGTGGCGGGCCGCCGGCGGTGACCTGGCACCGGACTTCGCCCGGCTGCCGGCGCGCACCGGCCTGTGGTCGCCGACCGAGGGCCTGCCCACCGGGGCCGCCGGTGCCGCGGCGTGGCCGGCCCGGCGCGCGGTGCTGCGTGCCCGCTGGCGCCGGTGGCTGACGGGGACGACGCCGCCGGCCCCGCGCCGCACGCCGGTCCGGGTCACCGCGACGTCCACCGCCGCGGGCGTGGAGGTGCGCGAGCTCGTCGTCGGCGACGGCTGGTCGGTGCGGGCGCGGCTGCTGCTGCCGGTGCCCGCGGCCGGGGTGCGCCGGGACGTGCCGGTGTACCTGCTGCAGTCCAGCCACGGGTCCTGGGCCGAGGCCGCGCTGGCCCGCGGGTGGGGTGCCTGCCTGGTGTCGGCCGCGGACGGCGACGACGACACCGAGGCCGTGGAGCAGGCGTTCCCCGCGCTGGTCGCCGGCCGGCTGGCCTGGCGGGCGTGGGCGCTGTCCCGGGTGCTGGACGCGCTGCACGACCAGCCCGGCGTGGACGCCCGCCGGGTGCTGGTCGGCGGGCACAGCCGCAACGGCAAGACCGCACTGCTGGCCGCCGCCACCGACGACCGGTTCGCCGGCGTGGTCTCCAGCTCCAGCGGCGTGCTCGGCGCCGTCCCGGCCCGGCTGTGCACCGACCGGCACTTCGGTGAGGGCGTCGAGCTGCTCACCCGGTACTACCCGGGCTGGTACCACCCGGGGCTGCGCTGGTTCGCCGGACGCGAGCACCGGCTGCCCACCGACAGCCACGAGCTGCTCGCGCTGGCCGCGCCCCGGCCGGTGTTCGTGTCGGTGGCCGTGGCCGACCCGGTCGAGCGCGTCCCGGCCGCCCGCGCCGCGGTCGAGGCGGCCCGGGAGGCGTTCACGCTGCTCGGCCGGGGTGGTGCGCTGGAGCTGGCGCTGCGGCCCGGTGGGCACCGGGCCGAGGAGTCGGCGGTGGCCGCCCAGCTGGACTGGGCGCAGTCGGTGCTCGGCGGTCCACCCCGTCGCGTCCCGTCCCCGCCCCGGGCGACGGCGCCCGTGCCCTGGCCGGTCGACCGGGTGCGGCCCGGTCCGCGGCCGGTCCGCGGCGAGGAGCTGCGCGCCGCCGTCCGCCTGGCCCTCGGCCGGAGCGGGCGCCCCGCCGTGCCGCTGCCCCGCGCAGCCGAGCCGGGCCTGCGGACGGCGGACGGCGTGCCGGTCACCGTGCTGCGCCCACCCGGCGGGGGGAACGGGCGGGGGCTGGTGCTGTGGCTGGGCCCGCCCTGCGCGGCGACCGGCTGGCAGGCGGGCTACGAGCAGGCCGAGCCGCTGCCCGCGCAGCTGGCGGGTGCGGGCTGGGCGGTGGCCTGCGCCGACCCGGTGGGCAGCGGCGCGCGGTACGGGGAGCAGCCCGGGCGGGGGTCCTCACCGCTGGGCCGGATGACCGCCGACGCCGGCGCCGTGGCCGCCGTCGCGGCGGCCGACACCGGGCACGACCGGGTGTGGGTCGCGGCCTACGGCACCGGCGCACTGGTGGCGCTGCACCTGCTGGCCCTGGGCACCGGGCCGCGCGAGGTGCCGGTGGCCGGTGCGGCGCTGGTCGCGCCCAGTTGCGGCGAGCCGCTGCTGCGGGCCCGCCCCGGCTACACCGTGGCCGACCTGCTCGCCGCGGTGGCCGGCCGCCCGGCGGTCGTGCTCGACCCGGCCTGGGACCCCGAGACGCCGGCCGGGGCGCTGGCCGCCGCCTGCCGCGCCGCGGGGGTGCCGCGGGTGCCGCTGGCCGACTGGCACCGGCTCTCGGGTGCGACCCGGCTGGCGGTGCTCGACTGGTTGGAGGAGCACGGGCCGGCGTGAGGCGCGGGTCCGTCGCGGTCCCGGCCGGGCCGTCGGGTGCGGCATGCTGCCCACCTGACGACGACCGGGGCGGGACGCGCCCGGCAAGGAGGAGCGACCATGCAGGTGACGGTGACCGACGCTGCCGAGCAGCACCGCTACGAGGGGCGCGTCGACGGCGCACTGGCCGCGATTGCGGAGTACATCAGGACCCCGGAGCTGGTGGTGTTCACCCACACCGAGGTGCTGGCCGGGCACGAGGGCCGCGGCGTGGCCTCCCAGCTGGTCCGCCACGCCCTGGACGACGTGCGGGCCCAGCACCTGAAGGTGCTGCCGCTGTGCCCCTTCGTGGCCGGCTGGATGGCACGGCACCCCGACAGCCAGGACCTGGAGTACCGCTCGCGCACCACGCTCACCGACGCGACGGCCTGACGCCCGGCACGCCACCGTCGGCAGGGGCCCGACCCGGCGCCCGGGCCGACGTCCCGATCGCGCCGCGGCGCGGCGACGGGTAGGACAGGGGCGGAGGCCGCAGCCGCGCCCCCGACCCGAGCCCGCGGAGGACCGGCGTGAGCACCCCGACCCTGGACACCGACCCGTGGCTGGTCCGTGAGCCGCACGTCGACCTGGGGGCGCTCGCCGTCACCGAGTCCGTCTTCAGCCTGTCCAACGGCTACCTCGGCGTCCGCGGGACGCTGGACGAGGTGGAGCCCTTCGGCATGCGGGGCACCTACCTGTCCGGGGTGTACGAGACCCACCCGCTGTCCTACCCCGAGGGCGGGTTCGGGCACCCCGAGGAGGGGCAGGCCCTGGTCACCGTCCTCGACGGGACCCCGCTGCGCCTGCTGGTCGACGGGGTCCCGCTCGACGTCCGCGAGGTCGCCCCGGAGGTCCACGAGCGCACGCTGGACCTGCGCGCCGGGACGCTGGACCGCCGGGTGCGCTGGACCACGCCGTCGGGCACGACGATGGAGGTCACCTCGCGGCGCCTCGTCTCCCTGGCGGAGCGCTCGGTCTGCGCCGTGCGGTACGAGGTCCGCGCCGTCGACGGGCGGGCGCACGTCGTCGTGCGGTCGGAGCTGGCCGGTGGGGAGATCACGCCGACGGGGGTGGAGAACGACGACCCCCGCGTCGCCGAGGCGCTGGACCGGGCGTTCGAGCCGCTGGTGTCCACCCGGACGGCGACCGGGGGCACCCTGGCCTCCCGGACGCGCCGCTCGGGCCTCACGGTCGCCGCGGCCGTGGACCACGAGGTCTCCGGCGGGCGGGTGAGCGTGCACGCCGACGAGCACCGCGTCGTCACCTCGGTGGCCGCCGACCTGGGTGCGGGGGAGGACCTCGTCGTCGTCAAGACCCTCGGCTACAGCTGGTCTGCCGACGCCGGTCCCGACTCCGTCGCGGGGGAGGCCGCGGCGGCCGTGGCCTCGGGGACCGATCTGGGCTGGGACGGCCTGCTCGCCGCCCAGCGCCGGGTGCTCGACGAGCTGTGGGCCACGGCGGACGTCGAGGTCGACGGCGACCCCGAGCTGCAGCAGGCGCTCCGCTACGACGTCTTCCAGCTGTTCTGCTCGGCCGTCTGCATCTCCGGTGCCCCCGTCGGCGCCAAGGGGCTGACCGGCGTGGGCTACAGCGGCCACACCTTCTGGGACGTCGAGGGGTTCGTCCTCCCCGCCCTCACGCTGCTGTACCCGGACGCGGCGGCACGGCTCCTGCGGTGGCGGGCGGGGACCCTGCCCTCGGCCCGGGACCGCGCCGGGACCCTCGGCGTGGCCGGTGCGGTGTTCGCCTGGCGGACCATCAGCGGGCCCGAGGTCTCCGCGTACTGGCCGGCGAGCACGGCCGCCCTGCACGTCAACGCCGACATCGCCCGCGCCTACTGGCTGTACGAGAACGCCACCGGCGCGGACCCGGCGTCGGTCGGGGGCCTGGAGGTGCTCGTGGAGACCGCGCGGGCGTGGACCTCGCTGGGCCACTACGACGCGGCCGGGAACTGGCACCTGTTCGGCGTGACCGGCCCGGACGAGTACACCGGCGTCGTCGACGACAACGTCTTCACCAACCTGATGGCGCGCGCGAACCTCCGGCGCGCGGCGGACGCCTGCCGGCGGCTGGAGCCCGAGGCGCGGGACCTGGGGGTGGAGGCGGCCGAGACGGCTGCCTGGGAGGCCGCGGCCGACGCGGTGTGCGTCCCGTGGGACGAGGGCCTGCGCGTGCACCCGATGAACGACAACTTCACCGCCTACGCCGACTGGCCGTTCGAGGACGAGGGCGACGACTACCCGATCCAGGCCCACCACCACTACGCCCGGTTCTACCGGCGGCAGGTGCTCAAGCAGGCCGACCTCGTGCAGGCGCTGTGGTGGTGCCGGGACGAGTTCACCGCCGAGGAGGTGGCGCGCGACCTCGAGTACTACGAGGCGCGCACCGTCCGGGACTCCTCGCTGTCGGCCGCCGTGCAGGCGGTGGTGTGCGCCCAGGCCCAGCACCCCGACCTGGCCCACCGCTACCTGCGCGAGTGCGCGCTCGTCGACCTGCGCGACGTCCGGGGGGACACCGCCGAGGGCCTGCACCTGGCCTCGGTGGCCGGCGCCTGGCTGGCCTTCGTCGCCGGCCTCGGCGGGCTGCGGGAGGACCACGAGACCCTGGAGATCGCGCCGCTGCTGCCGGCCGCGCTGTCCCGCACCGCCTGGTCGGTCACCTGGCGCGGCGCGCTGCTGCGCGTCGAGACCACGCGCGAGGGCAGCACGGTCACGCTGGTGCGCGGGGACGGCCCGCTCCCGCTCGTCGTGGACGGCGAGGCGCGGACGGTGACCGCCGGCGACCCGCTCCGGGTGCCGCTGCAGGACCCCGAGCCGCTGCTGGCCGAGCCGACCCAGCCGGCCGGTCGCGCGCCGCGGACCTGAGCGCGGCAGGTGACGGGCCGGACCGCCCCCCGCCGAGTGCTCAGGCGGTGGTGTTCTTCGCGCCGGCGTGCTCGTCGGTCCAGACGCTGTCGGGGAGGTCGCGGGGCAGGTCCGGGTTGCCGGTGGTGCGGAACACCGGGTCCTGACCTGCCTTCGTCTGCCGCTCGAAGTCGCGCAGGGCACCCAGCGCCCAGCGGCCCAGCAGCACCAGTGCGACCAGGTTGACCAGCGCCATGAAGCCCATGGCGACGTCGGCCAGCGCCCACACCGTCGCCAGCTCCAGCAGGGCACCGGCCCCGACGACGCCGATCACGACCACGCGGAACACCGTCAGCGCGGCGGGGCGGGCACGCAGGAAGGTCAGGTTGACCTCCGCGTAGGAGTAGTTGCCCAGCACGGAGGAGAAGGCGAAGACGAAGATCAGGACGCTCATGACCCAGGTGAGGCCGCTGCCCAGCTCGTGGGCCACGGCTGCCTGGGTCAGCGAGGCGCCCTCGGTGGTCTCACCCGGCCGGTACACGTCCGGGCCGGCGAACAGGATGATGAACGCGGTCGCGGAGCACACGATGATCGTGTCGACGAACACCCCGAGGGACTGCACCAGCCCCTGCTTCACCGGGTGGCTGGTGGTCGCGGTGGCGGCGGCGTTGGGCGCGCTGCCCATGCCGGCCTCGTTGGAGAACAGCCCACGCTTGGCGCCGTTGAGCAGGGCCGCGGCGAGCCCACCGGTGATGCCGGCAGCCGCCTCGCCCACCCCGAACGCCGCGGTGACGATCGTGCCGAGCACGGCGCCGACCTGGGTCACGTTGAGGGCGATGATCACCGCGGCGAGCAGCACGTAGGCCAGCGCCATCGCCGGCAGCATGAACTCGGCGACGCGGGCGATGCGGCGGACCCCACCGAAGACGACCACCGCCGTGAGGACCATGAGTCCGGCCGCGGACCACCCCTCGCCGACCCCGTGGCCGCTGGCCAGGACCTCGCTGATGGTGTTGGCCTGGACCATGTTGAACGCGACGCCGAACGTGAAGATCAGCAGGACGGCGAAGACGATCCCGCCCCGGCGCGACCCCAGACCCCGTTCGATGTAGAAGGCCGGGCCGCCGCGGAAGCTGCCGTCACCGGCCGGGACCTTGAAGACCTGGGCCAGCGTCGCCTCGACCAGGGCGGTCGCCATGCCGATGAGGGCGACCACCCACATCCAGAAGATGGCCCCGGGGCCGCCGAGGGTCAGCGCGATGGCGACGCCGGCGATGTTGCCGGTCCCCACGCGGGACGCGAGGCCCACGCAGAATGCCTGGAAGGACGAGATCCCGGCTCCGGCGTCGTTCCGCGAGGAGGCGATCTGGCGGATCATGCGCCCGAACATGCGGACCTGGACGAAGCGCGTGCGCACCCCGAGGTAGAGACCCACCCCCAGGAGCACGTAGATCAGCACGTAGGACCAGAGGACGTTCGACACCGGGTCGATCAGGTTCGTCTGGATGGCACCCATCAGGACCTCCACGGAGTGGCTCGCGCGGGGACCGAGACCTCGCGGGCGAGAACCGTGCGCTCGTCGTCGAGCCCTGGACCTGTGCAGGGATCATCAGGCCCAGCGGGCGGATGCGCCACCCCGCCCGCGCGCGGCGTGCACCGAGGTCCTCGAGCAGCGCCGCCACGAGGGCCGTGTCGACGGCGGGCTGGCCGCGACCGCGGAGTGCACCAGGACGCCGGAGCTCCTCCTCACCGCCCGGCGGCCTGTGCCCACGCGGCGAGGTGGTCGTCGACCGGGCCGGCGGTGAGCATCCCGCTGCCCGCGCCGGCGAGCTCACCGGCTGCGGCGGCCAGCGCCTCCTGCGCCCGGGCGAGCACCGCGAGGTCGCCCACCGCCAGGGCCGCGCTGCCGGCCAGCACCCACAGCGCCTCCATGAGCAGGCCCGGCGGCGGGTCCGGCAGCGCGGCCACCGACGCGGGCTCCCCGGCGGCCAGCCGGTGGTGCGGCTCCAGCCAGGGCGCGTACGGCCCACCCGGCCCCGCGGGCGGCACCGGCTCCCCGCGCGAGACCCGCAGGCAGGCCAGCGTGAGCGCCAGCAGCCCGTCCTCCACGCCCGGCATCCCCGAGCCCACCCGCAGCCGGGCCGCCGCCCGGAACCGCTCCTCGGCGTCGGGGGCACCCTCCACGGCGGCGCGCAGCGCCCGCCAGCCGCCGGTGAAGACGCCGACCAGCGGCCGGTCGTGTGCGGCGGCCAGGCCGTCGAGCGCCGCGGCGTGCTCCCCGGCGCCGGCCAGGTCGCCCAGCGCGCTGCGGGCCTGCATCCGCACCAGGTGGCCGAGCACGAGGGAGTCGGTCAGGCCGTGCCGCCCGGCCAGCTCCACCAGTTCCGCGCCCAGGGCGTCCCGGTCGGCCGCCCGGCCGCAACGGTCGAACACCTGCAGCGTGCGGCCGCCCAGCGCGGCGGCCAGCAGCGCCGGGTCGCCCAGCGCCCGGGCCAGCTCCTCGGCCTCCCGGGCGGCGGCGGCCCCGCGCGGGCCGGGCAGCCCGCGGGACTCCACGGCCACGGTGGTCAGCAGCCGGACCCGGACGGCGTCCGCGCCGGCGGCCGGCAGCGCCCGCTCGGCGGCCGCGACCACCGCGGCGGCCTGCTGCGGGTCGTCGGAGGTGGTCCAGACGCCGGGCACGTCGAGCTCCCCGACCACCCGGGCCGTGAGCAGCGGGTCACCGAGCTCCTCGGCGGCCGCGATGGTTGCCAGCCGCTGCTCCCGGGCCGCGGTCAGCCCCTCGGCGCCGGTGCGGGACAGGCTGCGCAGCAGGCCGACGGTGGCCTCCAGCCGGGCCCGCGGGCCGGCCGCGCGCTGCCAGGACGCGGTCGCCCGGGCCCACGGGTCGGGGCCGAGCTCCAGGGCGGGCGCCTGGGTGAGCACGTCGTGCTCCAGGGCGGCCAGCTGTGCGCCGGGGTCCAGGCCGAGCTCGTCGACCAGCCGGGTGCGGGCCCGGCGCAGCACGGCCAGCGCGTCGGGCCGGCGTCCGGACCGGTAGAGGGCCAGCGCCAGCAACCGCCAGCCCTCCTCGCGCCACGGGTGCGCGGTGACGTGGGCGTCCAGGTCCGGGACGGCGTCGGCGGCTCGGCCCAGCTCCAGCCGCGCGGCGCCGGTGCGCTCGACGGCGGTGCTGTGCAGCTCGGTCAGCCGGGTGCGCTCGGGCAGCGCCCACGGCCGGTCGCCGACGTCGGCGTAGGCCGGGCCGCGCCAGGCGCCCAGGGCGCCGGTCAGCTCGGTCAGCGCCTCGGCGGGGGGCAGCCCGGCGGCCCGCTCGACGGCGGCGGTGAACGCCTCGGCGTCGGTCGCCGCGCGCAGCGCGTACCCCCGGCCCTCGGTCACCAGCACCCGCGGCGGGGTGCGCGGCGGGCGGTCCGGTTCCAGCGCGCGGCGCAGCGCCGCCACGAAGGTGCGGACCGCGGCCACCGCGCCGTCCGGGGGTGTCTCCCAGAGGGCGTCGACGAGCAGGTCGACGTCGACGACGCGGCCGCGCGCCACGACCAGCCGGGCCAGCAGCTCCCGGTGCCGCGGCCCGCCCAGGGGCAGCGGGTCCCCGCCGGACCAGGCGGTGACCGGGCCGAGCACGCCCACGGTGAGGGTCACGGCGTGCTCATCGAACGCTCATCGGGGCGCCGCACGGTGGGGGCATGACACCGCAGATCCCCGGTTCCACCACCCACCGCGTCCGCGTCGCCGACGGCGTAGACCTCTCCGCGGCGGTGCTCGGCAGCGGGCCGGCCCTCGTCCTGCTGCACGGGTTCCCGCAGACGCACCTCATGTGGCGCCACGTCGCCCCGGCGCTGGCCGCCGACCGCACCGTCCTCTGCCCCGACCTGCGCGGCTACGGCGCCAGCGACGCCCCCGCCGAGGACGGCCCGGACACCTACAGCGCCCGCACCATGGCCGCCGACGTCGTCGCGCTGGCCCGCGAGCTCGGTCACGACCGGTTCGCCCTGGTCGGTCACGACCGCGGGGCGCTGGTCGCCGTCCGCGCGGGCCTGGACCACCCCGACGTCGTCACCCACCTCGGCTCCCTGGACGTGCTGCCCACCCTGGACTCGTGGGACATCCTGCACGGCGTGCAGGCCGCGGTCGCCTGGCACCTGTACCTGATGGCGCAGCCGCCCGGCCTGCCCGAGGCGATGATCACCGCCACCGCCGACGCGTTCTTCGGCTCGTTCCTCGACGCCTGGGGCAGCGCCGGGCTCTTCCCCGACGACGTGCGCGCGGAGTACCTGCGGGCCAGCGCCGCGCGGGTGCCCTCGATCGTGGCCGACTACCGGGCCAGCGCCGGCGTCGACGTCGACCACGACCGCGCCGACCGGGACGCCGGCGTGCGGCTGACCATGCCGGTCTCGGTGCTGCAGCAGGACTGGGGGAGCGCCCTGGGCTTCGACGCCGCCGCGCTGTGGAGGGCGTGGGCGCCGGACCTGGTGCACCGGACGGCGTCGGCCGGTCACTTCATGGCCGAGCAGGACCCCGACCTCGTCGTCGCCACCGTCCGGGAGCTGCTGGCCCGCTGACGGACGCGCGGGTCACATCCCGCGTGCACGATCGACACCCGTCCGTCATCACCTGGCCGTAGCGTCGAGCCGCATGACGACGTCCGCCGCAGCGGGGAGCGCCGAGCGCAGCGAGTTGAAGCGCTCGATCACGGGTCGGCAGCTGTACTTCTACGTGGTCGGCGACGTCCTGGGGTCGGGGATCTACGTCCTGATCGGCCTGGTGGCCGCGGCCGTGGGCGGGGCGTTCTGGATGGCGTTCCTGGCCGGGGTCGCGGTCGCCGCCGTCACCGGCCTGGCCTACGCCGAGCTGGTGACCAAGTACCCGCAGGCCGCCGGCGCCTCGCTGTACGTCAACAAGGCGTTCCGGCGGCCGGTCCTCACCTTCTTCATCACCATCTGCATGCTCTCGGCCAACATGGCCGCCGTCGGCTCGCTGGCCTCGGGCTTCGTCCGCTACTTCGCCGGCGTCGTCGGGATGAGCGAGGACGCCGTCGTGCCGACCCTGCTGATCGCGCTGGCCTTCATCGCGGTCATCACGGTGATCAACCTGATCGGGATCAGCGAGTCGGTCGGGCTCAACGTCGTCCTGACGTTCATCGAGCTCAGCGGCCTGCTGCTGATCATGGTGATCGGGGTGATCGCGCTGTTCCAGGAG
Organism: Modestobacter sp. VKM Ac-2986; assembly: GCF_026967795.1. Lineage (GTDB taxonomy): Bacteria > Actinomycetota > Actinomycetes > Mycobacteriales > Geodermatophilaceae > Modestobacter. The sequence goes on along the minus strand of NZ_JAPVBH010000003.1, from coordinate 248,594 downwards.
GTCTCCGACCCCGGGGTGCTGCTGGAGTTCAGCGGCGAGGGCAGCAAGGCGATCGCGGTGGTCTCCGGCGTCTCGCTGGCCTTCTTCGCGATGACCGGGTTCGAGAACGCGGCCAACGTGGCCGAGGAGACCATCGACCCGTCCCGGGCCTTCCCGCGGGCCCTGATCGGCGGCATGGTGACCGCGGGTGCGGTCTACGTCCTGGTCTCGATCGCCGCGGCGCTGGCCGTGCCGATGGAGACGCTGGCGGACAACACGCTGCTGGAGGTCATCCGCGCCGACCTGCTGCCCATCCCGGTGGACGTCATGCTGGTCGTCTTCGGCCTCATCGCCATGGTCGCGATCAGCAACACCGCGCTCGTCACCGTCGTCGCCCAGTCCCGGATCCTCTACGGGATGGCCCGCGAGGACGTCGTCCCCGGGGTGTTCGCGAAGGTGCACCCCACCCGCCGCAGCCCCTACGTGGCGCTGCTGTTCGGGGTCTGCGTCGTCGGCTCGCTGCTGGTGATCGGTGCGGTCACCCAGCTGACCGGCTCCGAGCTGGACGTCGTGGACCGGCTGGCCACCATCACCGTGGTGTTCCTGCTCTTCATCTACGCGCTGGTCATCGTCGCCTGCCTGACGCTGCGGGGCAGCGACGAAACCCCGGACACCTACCGGGCGAACACCCCGCTGCTCTACCTGGGCATCGTCGGCAACCTGGTCGTGCTGGTCTACACCGTCTACGACGACCCCGGGTCGCTGCTGTGGGTGGCCGGGCTGCTCGCCCTCGGGGTGGTCCTGTACCTGGCCGAGCGCGTGAGCAAGGGGCGCCGGCCACCGGCCGCCGCCACCACCGAGACCGATGGGAGGGCGTGAGCGTGCACGTCGTCGTCGCCACCGACGGGTCAGCGGCCTCGCTGGCCGCCGCCGGGCAGTTCCAGCAGATCGCCGACGGCCGGGAGATCACCGAGGTCACCGTGGTCGCCGTCGTGAGCCCGTACGCGGCGGTCCCCTTCGCCAACGAGCTCCCCGGGCGCCGCAACGCCGAGCCGACCGACATCAGCTTCCAGGCCGACGCCGCGGCCGCGGTCGACGTCGTGGCCGCGGTGTTCGACGGCTGGGGCCCCACCGTGCACCGGCAGGTGCGCAGCGGCTCACCCGCCGCGGAGATCATCCGGGCCGCCGAGGAGGTCGGCGCCGGCCTCATCTCGCTGGCCTCGGGCGGCCGCGGGCTGACCGCGACCATCCTGCTGGGCACCACCGCCGCGCGGGTGCAGCACTCCGCGCCCTGCCCGGTGCTGGTGTGCCGGCCCGTCGCCGGGGGCCCGACCGGCGCGGCACCCCGCGACTGAGCCCGGCCGCGTCGCACGACCGGCCCGGTCGGGCTTCCCAGCGGGCCCCGCTGCTGGGACCGTTGTCCTGCCCGGGCGGTGCCCCGACCGTCCCCGGCGGAGGGAGCTCCCGTGGCGCGGTCACCTGCCGTCCCACCCCGCGGCGGCCGCGCTGCGCGCCCTCGGCCCGGTGCCCCGGGGGAGCCTCCCGCCCACGCCGTCGTGATCGGCGGGAGCATGGCGGGCCTGCTCGCCGCGCGGGTGCTGGCCGACCACGTCGCCCAGGTCACGGTGGTGGAGCGGGACGAGCTCCCGGACGGCGCGGACGCCCGGCGGGGGGTGCCGCACGGGCGTCAGCTGCACGTGCTCCTCGCGCGTGGCCGGCAGAGCATCGGGGCGCTGTTCCCCGGCTGGGACGAGGACCTGCTGGCGGCCGGGGCGGTCCGGCTGCAGGTCCCCGGCGACGTGCAGATGGTGACGCCCGTCGGGTCGATCGACCGGCGCGCGGCCGGCTTCGAGGCGCTGTCGGCGAGCCGGCCGCTGATCGAGGCCACCGTGCGCCGGCGGCTGTGCGCCCTGCCCGGCGTCACGCTCGTCGACGGTACCCAGGTGACCGCGTTGCGGGCCGGGGACGGCGGGGTCGTCGGCGTGGTGACCCGGGACCGCGACGGCACCGAGACCGAGGTCGACGCGGACCTGGTCGTCGACGCGTCCGGGCGGGGCTCGCGGGCCGCGGCGTGGTTGACCGAGCTCGGCTACGGGACCCCCCGGTCGACCCTGATCGACCCCCAGCTCGGCTACGCCACCCGGTCCTACCGGGTCCCCGAGGGACGCACCGCTGACTGGCAGGCGGCGATGGTGATGGCCCAGCCACCCTCGACCCGCATCGGCGGCTACCTCTACCCGGTCGAGGGCGGCCGGTGGATGCTGGCGCTGATGGGCACCGGGTGCGACCAGCCGCCCACCGACGACGCGGGGTTCACCGCCTTCGCCCGCCGGCTGCCCCACCCGGTCATCGCCGAGGCGATCGCCGCGGCCGAACCGCTGGGCCCGGCCGTCGCACACCGGGGGACGACGAACCGGCGGTGGGAGTTCCACCGCATGCGGCGCTGGCCGGAGCGGTTCGTGGTCCTCGGCGACGCGGTCTGCGCCTTCAACCCCGTGTACGGGCAGGGCATCACGACCGCGGCCCTGGGCGCGGAGACGCTGGCGGAGTGCCTGCGTGACCAGCGGCGCCGGCTGCCCGACGGGCGGCTCGACGGCCTCGCCGCACGGTTCCAGCGACGCCTCGCGTGGCGCAACGTGCTGCCGTGGACGGTGTCGACGAACCAGGACACGCGCTTCCCCCTCGCCGGGGGTGCACGGCCCGGTGTCGTGGCCCGGCTGCGGTACGGCTTCCTCGACAGCGTGCTGGCCGCCGCCACCCGGGACCCGGCGGTGGCCGACGTCGACGTCCGGGTCTACGGCATGCTCGACCGGCCCACCGCGCTGCTGCGCCCGCACGTCCTCGCTGCGGCGGCCCGGACGGCGGTGGCCGACCGGCGTCCGCGGTGACCCCGCGGCGCCCGGCTGCGCGGGGGACCACCGGCCGGGCACGGAGCCGGCGTCCCGTTCGTCGGGAGGGTGACAGCGCAAGCGACGGACGGAGCACGATGGCGGCCCTGCCGGGTCCAGGTGGGTGGTGGTCCGCGCCGCACCGGTGGCTGCCCGTCGCGGCCCTCGCCTGCCTCCTGGTGGTCGCGCTGGTGGTGGTGGTCGGCCGGAGCGGTGGGGGGACGACGCGGTCGGCCGAGTGCGCCGTGCCCGAGACAGGGGTGGTGGTCGACCCGGCCGCCGTCCCGCCCGGCCCGGTCGCCGGCTACGGCGGGGAGCAGCTGCGGAACGCGGCCGCGATCGTCAACGCCGGGGCGGCGGAGGGGCTGGACACCTGCGCCCAGACGATCGGCGTGATGACCGCGATGGGGGAGTCCTCGCTGCGGGTGCTGGACCGCGGCGACGCGGTGGGACCGGACTCGCGCGGGCTGTTCCAGCAGCGGGACAACGGAGCGTGGGGCTCCTACGCCGACCGGATGGACCCCACGACCAGCGCGACCAACTTCTTCCGCGCCCTGCAGGACGTCGAGGACTGGCCGGGGCTGCCGCCGACGATCGCCGCGCACCGCACCCAGCGCAACGCCGACCCGCAGCACTACGCGCGGTACTGGCCGGCCGCCGTCGAGGTGGTCACCGCCCTCGCCGGCCGGCCCGTCACCGGCGCCCGCCCCTGACCGCGCCCGCCCCCCGGGGGGCGGGTCAGCGGCGGGCGGAGGCACGCACGCGGGTGTCCTCCCGGACCGGGGCGTCGTCCTCCTGCGGGCGACGGGCCAGCCGGCTCGGCCACCACATGCGCCGGCCGAGGTCCAGGGTCAGCGCGGTGACCAGCACCGAGCGGACGACGATCGTGTCGAGCAGCACGCCCAGGGCCACCGCGATGCCCAGCTGGGTCAGGAAGGTCAGCGGCAGCGTGCCCAGCACCGCGAACGTCGCGGCCAGCACCAGGCCGGCCGAGGTGATCACCCCGCCGGTGGCCGCGAGCCCGATGAGGGCGGCCCGGCGGGTCCCGTGGTCGACGGCCTCCTCCCGCACCCGGGTCATCAGGAAGATGTTGTAGTCGATGCCCAGCGCGACGAGGAAGACGAAGACGAACAGCGGGAACGAGCTGTCGGTCGCGGTCACCCCGAGCGTCCAGTCGAAGACCAGGGCGCTGAGCCCGAGTGCGGCGCCGTAGGACAGCACCACGGTGGCGATCAGCAGCACCGGCGCCACCAGCGCCCGCAGCAGCAGGCCCAGGACCACCAGCACGACCAGCATGATCAACGGGATGATGACGACGTTGTCCCGCTGGGAGGCGTCCTGGACGTCGAGGTTGAGGGCGGTGTTCCCGCCGACCAGGGCCGCGCCGTCGCCGGCGTCGTCCAGCGCGGTGCGCAGCCGCTCGACGGTGGCGTAGGCCGCCTCGCTGTCGAAGCGGTCGGTCAGCGAGGCCTCGACCAGTGCGCGGTCGCCGACCACCTGGGGCGGCCGGGTGGCGGCGATGCCCTCGGTCGCCCCGGTGGTCGCCGCGACCTCCTCGGCGGAGCCGGCCGTGGTCAGCACGTACACCGGGTTGCCCGCCGAGGCCGGGAAGTGCCGGGCGGCCACCGCGTCGCCCTCGATCGACTCGGGGGTGCCCCGGAAGCTCTCCGCCTGGGTGAGGCCGCTGGGCTGCAGCAGCAGCGTCCCTGCGCAGGCTGCCAGCAGCAGCGCGGCGGTGACCACCCAGGTGGCGCGCGGCCGGGGGGCGATGCGCGCCCCCACCCGGGCCCACAGTCCGGTGGCGCTCGGCTCGGCGCTGCCGAAGGTCGGGCGCACCGGCCAGAACACCCAGCGCCCGCAGATGACCAGCAGCGCGGGCAGCAGCGTCATCAGCACGCACAGGGTCACGGCGACGCCGATCGCGGCGACCGGGCCCAGCCCCGCGGTCGAGTTCATGTCCGCCACGACCAGGCACAGCATGCCGAGCACGACGGTGCCGCCGCTGGCCAGCACGGCCGGTCCGGCCCGGTGCACCGCCTCGGTCATGGCCTCGTGCCGGTCGGTGTGCAGCCGCAGCTCCTCCCGGTAGCGCGCGACCAGCAGCAGCGCGTAGTCGGTGCCGGCGCCGACGACCAGGACGGTGAGGATGCTGGCGCTCTGGGCGTTGACGGTGAGGTCGGCGTGCCGGGCCAGCAGGGTGATGACCGCCTGTGACACGAACAGCGCGATGACGGCGGAGAAGATCGGCAGGACCCACAGCACCGGGCTGCGGTAGGTGACCAGCAGGATCAGGACGACGACGCCGAGGGCGGCGAACAGCAGGGTGCCGTCGATGCCCGCGAAGGCCTCCGTCTGGTCGGCGGCGCTGCCGGCTGGCCCGGTCACGTAGGCGCTCAGGCCGTCCGGTCCCTCCGACGCCTCGGCACGGATGCCGTCCACGACCGGGGCGATCTGCTCCCAGCCGTCGGCGCCCACGTTGAGCGGCACCACCAGCTGGAGGGCCTGGCCGTCCTCGGCGGGCAGCGGCCCGACCACGGTGCCGTCCAGCGCCTCCAGCCGGCCGAACGCCGCGACGTCGGACTCGACCGCCGCGGTGTCCTCAGGCGTGAGCCCGGAGGCCCGCTCGTAGACGACGACCGCGGGGATCAGGTCGGGGTCGGAGCCCAGCTCGGTCTGCAGCTGCAGCGCCCGGGTCGACTCAGCCTCCGACGGCAGCCAGGCCGCGACGTCGTTCTCCTGCTCGTCGGTGAGCGCACCGGCCAGCGGCGCCGAGACGGCGGCCACCACCAGCCAGAGGACCAGCACCACCCACTTGAGGCGGGGGTGGCTGACGCGGGACGCGAACGACCTGCCCATGGGGGCCCCTCAGGGACGTGCCGGGCGGCGGACCCGGCGGTAACGGGTGCGACCGGCACGCTATCGAGACCGCCCGGTCTCGTCACCGGCTTTTCCTCGCCCGAAAGAGCGCTCTCACGCCGCTCCGCGCGTGCGGTCAGCCCGTCACCGGCCGCTCGCACGACGTGAGGCGACGGCCCCGGTCACGGGGGCGGCGGGCACGTCGGTCGCCCCCGTGGGCGCGTCGACGGGTGGTCGCAGGGTGGTGCGGGCGAGGTCGAGGACCTCGGCCATGGCCAGTCGGCCGCCCGAGGCGAGGAGCTCCTCGGCCCGCGACGGGCCGGCAGCCGCCCGGACAGCGGCCGCCAGCTCCTCGTCCCGGCGCATCGAGGCGTACACCCGCAGCCCCGCGCGGCGTCGCAGGACCTCGGTCGCGCCGGCGAGCAGCCCGGCGCGCGCGGCGTCGCCGGCGGCCAGGGCCAGCGCCGAGGTGCCGGCCAGCACGAGGCAGAGGCAGTGCGTGTTCCGTCCGGACACGCTGAGGTCCAGCGCCTCGCCCAGGAGCACGCGGGCCTCGGCGAGCTCCTGGCGGCCGGTCGCGAGACCGGCTCCGACCACCCGCGAGACGGCCGCCAGCCAGGGGGTGTCGAAGTGCCCCGCCAGGTCGCGCGCCTCGGCGACGTGGCGCGCGGCGGCCCCGGCGTCTCCCCGGGCGGCCGTCACCGACGCCGCGGTCACCAGCGCCAGCCCCGTCCACATCGGCTCGTCCAGACCGCGCAGCCGGTCCAGGGCGGTCCGGGTGCCCCACCACGCGCCGTCCAGGTCGTGGTCGAGCCCGGCGGCCCAGGCCAGGAGCAGCCGGGAGACGGCGTCCAGGTAGGGGTCCGTGACGTCGTCGAGCAGCGCCATCAGCCGGTCGCCGGCCGCCCGGGCGGCCACCGCGTCGCTGACCTCCAGGGCCGAGACCAGCGCCGTGCCGAGCAGCTCCATCCGGGAGGCGGCGGGCAGCGTGTCCTGGCCGGGCAGCAGCTGGGCGACCCAGGAGCGCGCCTCCCCGATGAGCATGTCCCCGGCGCCCAGGAAGGGCCAGAGGACGCGGAAGGGGGTCAGCACGCGGAACAGGTGGGGGAGCGGTGCCCGGTCGTGGGCGAGGTGCCAGCCCACCGCGGCCAGGAGGTCGTCGCTCTCCCGGACGAGCTGCTCCGCGCACTCGCGCTGCCGGAAGCCCCGCAGCGGGTGGTCGGAGGCCTCCGCGAGTTCCCGGAAGTGCTCGGCGTGGCGGCGGCGGACCTCGTCGGCGTCGGGCCGTGCCGCCAGCCGTTCGCCGACGAGGACGCGCACCGGGTGCAGCAACCGGGGGCGGGGCCCCGTGGGCCGGGAGACGACGTGCACCAGGCTGTGCCGGGCCAGGCTCTCGGTGAGCTCCAGTGTGCGGTCCTCGTCGAGGCCGGCCACGCGGGCGGCGGCCGGGACGGTCCAGCCGTCGGCGAACACCGCCAGCACCTCCAGCAGCGACCGTTCGGCGTCGTCGAGCATGCCGATGCTCCACTCCACCGCGGCACGGACGGTGCGCTGCCGGTCGGGGACGTCGGCCTTGGCCGCGCCCAGCGTGTCCAGGGACCGGGTGAGCCGGTCCAGCACGTCGCCGGGGTCGAGCAGCTGCATGCGCGCAGCGGCGAGCTCGATGGCCAGCGGCAGGCCCTCCAGGCGGCGGCAGATCTCCGCGACGGCGGCGACGCCCTCGGCCGTCAGCTCCAGGTCCGGGCGGACCGCCCGGGCACGCTCCAGGAACAGCCGGACCGCGGGGCTGGCCGCCGGGTCCGGCTCGTCCGCCGTCGCCGGGACGGTCAGCGGGGGGACCGGGTAGGTCTGCTCGGCCTGCAGCCCCAGGACCGTCCGGCTGGTCACCAGGGCCGCCACGCCCGGGCAGCGGGTCAGCAGCTCGGCCAGCTGCGGCCCGGCCGCGACCAGGCGCTCGAGGTTGTCCAGGACGAGCAGCCACCGGTCCCGGTCGAGGAGGTCGGCCAGGGCGGTCACCGGCGACGCCGCCCCGGTGAGGTCGGCGCCCAGCGCCCAGCCGATGCGCGGCACGACGGCGTCGGGGTCGGTCAGCTCCGCGAGCGGGACGAAGACGGTGCCGGCGGGGAACCGGTCGCGCAGCCGCTCGGCCGCGGCCAGCGACAGCCGGGTCTTGCCGACCCCACCGGGACCGGTGAGGGTCACCCAGCGCCGGCCCCGCCGTGCGAGGAGGTCCGCCACGTCGTCGACGGCCTGCTCCCGGCCGACCAGTGACGTCGTGCTCACCGGCAGCGGTGCCGGCGACAGGACCCGCCCGGGGGTGGGGCGTCGCGGGAGCGCGCCGGCCGTCCCCGCGGTCGCGGCGGAGAACCGCTCGCTCAGCAGCTGGGCCAGGTCGTCGCGGACCAGCCTGCCCAGCTCGGCCGGGGTCCGGAACGAGCGGTAGGCCGACTCCTGTCCGATCCGGCGGACCAGCTCGGCCAGGCGCGGGTCGCGGTCGGGGGCCGGGGTCTTGAGGTAGAGCAGCCGGGGCAGGCCCCGGGAGAGCTCGAACTCCTCCTCGAGCCCGGAGACGTCCAGGCCGGGGACGAGCTGGCCGTAGGACTGCCAGTAGACGCCGAGGAAGACGTCGCTCTGCGCCAGGTAGGCGCGGTACACCTCGCCGGGCGGGTCCGGGCGCGCGCCCGTCTCGAACATCACCGAGGTGAGCCGGAGCGCCGCGACCGCGCGGGCGACGGCCTGGCGTTCGGCCGCCAGCTCGCCGAGGGTCGAGCTGACGAAGACGCGGAGCCTCCGGTCGGGTGTCCGGATGTCGGCCACGGCGCCTCCCGGGTCGTGCTGGACGGGTGAGGACGTCGACGCTCCCCGACGGGAGGCCGGCTCCGCGTCCGTCATGTGACCGTGCCGACGGCGGCCGCGTCGCACCCGGGTGCCGCGTCCTGATCCCCACCGCGTGCCCCGCGCGCACTAGGTTGCCGAGGTCGGGTGACCACCGACCGCTGGACCGGGTCGGCGCAGCAGCAGGACGGGGAGTGGCGCGGGTGGCTGTGGACGGGACACCGGTCTGCCTGGTGGGCCGGGACGCGGAGGTCGAGGCGCTCGACCGGCTGCTGCGCGACGTGCGGCACCGCGGCGCCGCCGTCGTGGTCCGCGGCGAGGCCGGGATCGGCAAGTCCGCCCTCCTGCGCCACATCGGGGAGGCGGCCACCGCGCAGGGTCTGCGGGTGCTGCGCACCACCGGTGTCGAGTCCGAGGCGGCCCTCCCGTTCGCCGCACTCCACCAGCTGGTCCGGTCGCTGCTGGACCGCCTGCCCTCCCTGCCGGGCCCCCAGCGGGGCGCGCTGGAGGCGGCGTTCGGCATGAGCGAGGCCGCGGCACCGGAACCCTTCCTCATCGGCCTGGCGGCCCTGAACTTGCTCAGCGACAGCGCCGCCGACCAGCCGCTCCTGCTGGTGGTCGACGACGCGCACTGGCTGGACGACCCCAGCGCCGCCGTCCTGGGCTTCGTGGCCCGGCGGCTGGAGTCCGAGGCGGTGGTCGTCGTGGCGGCCCAGCGCGACGGCTTCCCACCTGTCCTCTCCGGCCCGGCGCTGGAGGAGCACCACCTGCAGCGCCTGGACGCCGGTCCTGCGGCGGAGGTGCTCGCGCGACGGGCGCCGCAGCTCGACACGGTCGACCGGGGACGCCTGCTGGCCGTGGCCGCGGGCAACCCGCTCGCGCTGGTGGAGCTGCCGCTGCAGAACGCGCGGGACGACTGCGCCCCCCTGACGCTGACCGCGCGGCTGGAGCACGCCTTCGCCGACCGGCTCCCGGGGCTGCCCGGCGTGACCCGGGACCTGCTGCTGGTCGCCGCGCTCGAGGACGAGGGCGCCCTGGGGGAGTCCCTGGCTGCGGCGGGCGCCCTCCGCGGGGAGGAGGTGACCGCCGAGGCGCTGGTCCCGGCCGTCGAGGTCGGCCTGGTCGTCACCGACGGCAGTGAGCTGCACTTCCGTCATCCGCTCGTCCGGCACGCGATCCGCCAGCAGGCCACCGTGGCCGAGCGGCAGCGCGTTCACCTCGCGTGGGCGCGGACGCTGCCCGAGCCGGACCGGCGCGTCTGGCACCGGGCTGCTGCTGCCGGTGCGCCGGACGACGCCCTGGCCACGGAGCTGGAGGAGGCCGGTGCCCGCGCCCAGCGCCGCGGGGGCGTGGCGGCCGCGCAGGCGGCGGTCGAACGCGCCGCGCGGCTCAGCGCGGATCCCGAGCAGCGGATGCGGCGCTACCTGCGGGCGGCGGAGCTCGCCTTCGAGTGGGGGCGCCCCGACGTCGTCGACCGCCTCCTGGCCGAGACCGCCACCCTCGACGTCCCCGTCCGGGAGCGGGCCCGCCTGACGGTGATCCGGGAGAACTTCGAGGAGGGCATCCACGACGTCCGCGCGGGCACCCGCAGGTTGACCGAGGTCGCCGCCGCGGCTGCCGCCGACGGCCGGACCGACCAGGCGTTGCGTTTCCTCCAGGCCGCGTCGCTGCGGTGCTGGTGGGCCGATCCCGGCGCACCGGCGAGGGCCCGCCTCCTCGAGGTCGTCGAGCAGGCGCTCGACCAGGACGTCCTCGCGCTGGAGGTGCTGGGCTACGTGGCGCCCTTCGACCGCGGCGCGGTGCTCCTGGAGCGGCTGCACGCCCTGTCCTCCGGTCCGCTCGACCCGGCGCGGGCGCGGGCCGCGGGCTTCGCGGCCAGCGTCGTGGGCGACCTGCCGCTCGCCGTGGAGCTGCTGACGTCGGCGCTGCCGGGCCTGCGCGCCGACGGCCGGCTCGGGCTCGTGGGCAGGGCCCTGACGGTGCAGGCCTGGAGCGCGCTGCACGTCGGGCGTTTCGACCTGGCGGCCACGGCTGCCGAGGAGGCCGTCCGGCTCGCGGCCGACTCCGAACAACCCCTGATGCGAGCCGTGGCCCTGGTGGTCTCGTCGGTGGTCACCGTCGTCCACGGGGCCGACGACGTCGAGGAGCGGCTCGCCGAGGCGGCGCGGCTCGGGCTGCAGGTCGACTCGAACGCCGTCCTGGCGGTGGTGCAGTTCGCCCGGGGCGTCATCGCGCTCAACCGTGGGCTGCACCAGGAGGCATGGGAGGAGCTGGCCCGGCTCGCCGACCCCTCCGGACCCGCCCACCACCCCGTCGTCCACAGCTACGCCGTCGGTGACCTGGTGGAGGCGGCCGTCCACAGTGGGCACCGGGTGGAGGTCGAGCCGCTCGTGGCCGATCTCGAGGAGATCGCGGCGCGGACGCGCTCACCGGCGCTGCACGTCGGCCTGCGGTACGCCCGGGCGCTGCTGGCCCCGGACGAGCAGGCCGAGGAGGTCCTGGCGGACGCGCTGGGCGCCGACCTCGCGGCCTGGCCGTTCGCCCGGGCCCGCCTGCAGCTGGCCCAGGGGTCGTGGTTGCGGCGGAACCGGCGGCCGGCGGAGTCCCGCGCCCCGCTGCGGGCCGCCCGGGACGCCTTCGACGCCCTCGGGGCCGTCGCCTGGGGCGACCGGGCACGCCAGGAGCTGCGCGCCTCCGGCGAGCAGAGCAGGCCGCGCACCCCGGAGGCCCGGGAACAGCTGAGCCCGCAGGAACAGCTGATCGCGGGGCTCGCCGCGCAGGGCCTGACCAACCGTGAGATCGGCGCCCGGCTGTACCTCTCGCACCGGACCGTCGGCACGCACCTGCACCGCATCTTCCCCAAGCTCGGGATCACCTCCCGGGTGGCCCTGGGTGCCGCGATCGGTGCCGGGTCGGCTCCCTGAGCCGTCGGCGGGACCGTCATCTGACGTACGCGAGGAGGCAGCGCCTCTTCCTACGGTCGGTCCACCAGCGCCGACGGCCACACCGGTCGTCCCGGTCGCTGCGGATCGAGAGGAACGACCATGACCATCCACACCGACACGGGTGCGCCGGCCCAGGCCCTGCCCACCGTCGTCCTCGTGCACGGCGCCTTCGCCGAGTCCGCGAGCTGGAACGGGGTGATCGCGCGGCTGCAGTCCCAGGGCCACCCGGTCATCGCCGCAGCCAACCCGCTGCGGGGCCTGGCTGAGGACGCCGACCAACTGCGCAGCGTCCTGGACCAGGTGCACGGCCCCGTGGTGCTGGCCGGCCACTCCTACGGCGGCTCGGTGATGAGCCTCGCGGCCGAGGGCCACCCCGGCGTCCGAGCGCTGGTCTACGTGGGCAGCTTCCTGCTGGAGGAGGGCGAGAGCACCGGTGAGCTGGCCGGCCGGTTCCCCGGCAACGAGCTGGGGTCCTCGCTGGACGCCGTCCCCGTCCCCGACGGCAAGGGCGGCACGGTGACCGACCTCTACATCCAGCCGGCCAGGTTCGCCGCCGTGTTCGCCGCCGACGTCCCCGCGGAGACCGCCGAGCTGATGCTCGCGACCCAGCGCCCCATCACCCAGGAGGCGCTGGAGGAGAAGGCGACCGGGGCGGCCTGGCGGACCATCCCGTCCTGGACCCTGGTCACCCGCCAGGACCTCGCGGTCCCGGCCGAGGCGCAGCGGTTCATGGCCGAGCGCGCCCGGTCGACGGTGGTCGAGGTCGACGCCTCGCACGCCGTGGCCGTGTCCCAGCCCGGCGCGGTCGCCGACCTGATCGTCGCGGCCGCCCGGGCGACGGCCGGCTGAGCCGCCGCGGCGCGACCGCCCCACCCGCTCCGCCCGACGGGGCGGGCCGGGGCGGTCGGCACGGCGCCCGCACCGTCGCCCGGAGGTCGGTGACCACGTGTACGTGCTGGACCTGATCGGCATCGCCGCCTACGCGGTGGCCGGGGCACTGGTGGCGATCGACCGCGACCACGACGTGGTGGGGATCGTCGTGCTGGCGGTCATGACCGCACTGGGCGGCGGGATCATCCGCGACCTGGTGCTCGGCGACACCCCGCCGCCGGCGTTCACCACGTGGCAGTACCTGGTCGTGGCCCTGGCGGCGGCCGCGGTCACGTCGGTCGCCCACCCCTGGCTCGGGCTGCTCGGCAGGCCGCTGCTGGTCTTCGACGCGGCCGGCCTGGGGTTCTTCGGCGTCGCGGGGACCCAGAAGGCGCTCGACCACGGCCTCGCGCCGGTGGCGGCCGCCCTGCTCGGGGTCACGACCGCCGTGGGCGGCGGCGTGCTGCGCGACGTCCTCGCCCGCGAGACCCCGGCGCTGTTCCGCGTGGGCTCCGAGCTCTACGCGCTGCCGGCGCTGGTCGGGTGCCTCGCGTACGCCACCGCCGCGGCCCTCGACCTCGACAGCCCGGCGCTGGCCGCCGGCACCGCCGCCGCCATCTGCGTCGTCCGACTGCTCGCCGTGCTGCGGCACTGGCGCGGTCCGCGGGCGCTCCGGCGGCGGTCCCCGGTCGGCCCCTCCCCGGTGGACGGGCCGACACCCCCATGACGGACGAGACGAGGAGAGACATGGCACTGGAGCAGCGGTACGACGTGGTGGTGGTCGGCGGGGGCGCCGCCGGCCTGAGCGGGGCGCTCGCTCTCGCGCGGGCGCGGCGCAGCGTGCTGGTGGTGGACGTCGGCGACCCGCGCAACGCGCCGGCCGAGCACGTGCACAACGTGCTCGGCCGCGAGGGGACGCCGCCGGCGGAGCTGCTGGCGACCGGTCGCCGCGAGGTCGCGGGGTACGGCGGCACCGTGGCGCGCGGCCGGGTCGCCGCACTGACCCGGGAGGACGACGGGGTGCGGGTGGACCTGGCCGACGGGCGGTCGGTGCGGGCGCGCCGGCTGCTGGTGGCGACCGGGCTGACCGACGAGCTGCCCGACGTCCCCGGCGTGGCCGAGCTGTGGGGGAGGAGCGTCCTGCACTGCCCCTACTGCCACGGCTGGGAGGTGCGGGACCGGGCGATCGGCGTGCTGGGGTCCGGACCGCAGAGCGCCGTCCTGGCCCTGCTCTGGCGGCAGTGGAGCGCGGACGTCGTCCTCTTCCCGCACACCGGCGGTGGGCCTCCGCCGGAGCAGCGCGAGCAGCTCGCCGCCCGCGGGGTGCGGGTGGTCGAGGGGGTGGTCGCCTCCCTGGACGTCGCCGCCGGGACGCTCGCCGGGGTCCGGCTGGCCTCGGGGGAGGTGGTCGCCCGCGAGGCGCTGGTGGTGGCGCCGCGGTTCACCGCCAACGCCGGGGTGCTCGCCGGCCTGGGCATCGAGCCGGTCGACCAGGTGGTGCACGGCGCCGTCCGGGGCACCCGCGTGGCCACCGACCCGACCGGCCTGGCGGCGCCCGGCGTGTGGGTGGCCGGGAACCTCGCCGACGTGACGGCGCAGGTCATGGCCTCGGCGGCGCAGGGGATGGCCGCCGCCACCGCGATCAACGTCGACCCGGTGGTCGAGGACGCGCGGACCGCCGTCGAGCGCGCCCGGAGCTGGGTCGAGGAGGCGTCCTAGCGGCCGGGGATCCCGTCGGCCTGCCCGCTCGGATCCTCGCCGCGGGACCCGGTCAGGTGGGGACTGCCGGCTCGAGGACGGCCTCACGACCCCGGGCCGGCCGACGGGTCGCCAGCACGAGCACGCACGCCCCGGCTCCGCAGGTCAGCAGGCCCGAGATGGCCTCCCACCACGGCTGGGCGTCGAACGGACCGATCGCGTAGCTGAGGTAGGCGACGAGTGGTGAGGCCAGGACCAGCAGCACCGCCGCCGCGCCGGCCGCCCAGCCACGGGACAGCACCCCGAGGCACCCGACCAGGACCGGCAGCACGAAGACCCAGGACCAGGAGACGACGTCCGGTAGGAGGGGGCTGACGACGGCGCCGTCCAGCCCCGAACGCAGGGTCGCCAGCCCGACGTCGGTCATGACGAGGACGACGGCGACGAGAGCCGTGACGGTGCCGGGCCCTGGTCCCCGTCCGGTCAGCGCCCAGGGCAGCGCGAGCAGGGCCGCAGCCAGGACCAGCAACGACGCACCCGCCAGCTGTGCGGCCGTCCCCGCGGGCACCCACGGCTCCGCGGGTGGGAGGAAGTCGTAGAGGTGGTCCATCCGGGTCGTGCACTCGGGCGTCTCGCGGTCCCCGCGCCACGGGCAGGCGCCGGCCCACCGCTGCCACGACGCGGCGAACAGCAGCCCCCCGGACGCCGTCAGCAGCACGGCCACCCCGGCCCTCGCGGTCCTCAGCACGATGGTCCCCTCTCGTCGTACACCGGCCCCGCCCCCGGGTCGCACAGCGGACCTGCCACCTCGTCGAGGCCGAGCGGCCTCAGCGGGCACCGACCGCGGCCGGAGGGTACCCAGGGAAGGGGGACAGGAGGGTCTGCGAGGAGACGGCGGACTGCTCGAGCCGACCCGGTGCCGGGCACCCGCTGTGTCGAGCAGGCCGGGCGACTGGGACATGGACGGACCGAGGGGCCACGGGCGAGTGCGGCGGAGAGGACAGACCGTTCCCCGAGCGGTGCACGTCCGGCAGCAGCGGGGGGTCGGCAGCCGACCCAGAGACGACGACAGGACGCCCACGTGGTGGACGCCCTGTCGTACTGCTGTGTCCGAGGGGGGACTTGAACCCCCACGCCCGATAAAGGGCACTAGCACCTCAAGCTAGCGCGTCTGCCATTCCGCCACCCGGACAGGTGAGGCGCACCGAAGAGCGCCGTGGAAGAGCATAACCGAGGGCACGCCGGGCTCCGCGCAGGGGCCGGTGGCAGGATCGGCGGCATGTCGGAGACCAGTCCCACCCCACTCGCCGGAGCCCAGTCCGAGGTCGCGGAACTGCTGTCGGACCTGATCCGGATCGACACCACCAACACCGGGGACTCCGCCACCAGCGCGGGCGAGCGCAAGGCCGCCGAGTGGGTCGCCGCCAAGCTCGACGAGGTCGGCATCAGCTCGGTCATCCACGAGTCCGAGCCGGGCCGGGCCAGCCTGGTCGCCCGGATCGAGGGGACGAACCGCGACCGCCCGGCCCTGCTGGTGCACGGCCACCTCGACGTCGTCCCGGCCGACGCGAGCGAGTGGAGCGTGCACCCCTTCGGCGGTGAGGAGCGCGACGGCTACATCTGGGGCCGCGGCGCGGTGGACATGAAGGACATGGACGCCATGACCCTCGCGCTGGTGCGCGACTGGGCCCGTACCGGCGTCAAGCCCGACCGCGACATCGTGCTGGCCTACGTGGCCGACGAGGAGGCCGGTGGCCGCAAGGGCGCGCACTTCCTCGTCGATGAGCACCCCGACCTGTTCGAGGGCTGCACCGAGGCGATCAGCGAGGTCGGCGGCTTCAGCATCACCGTCCGCGACGACCTGCGCCTGTACCTGGTGCAGACCGCGGAGAAGGGGCTGGCCTGGATGAAGCTCACGGCCGGCGGCAGGCCAGGGCACGGCTCCTTCGTCCACGACGACAACGCCGTCACCCGGCTGGCCGAGGCCGTGGCCCGGATCGGCTCGACCCGGCTGCCCACGGTGCTCACCCCGCCGATGCGGGAGTTCCTCGACGCGGTCAGCGACGCCTACGGCATCGAGATCGACCCCGACTCCCCGGAGGAGGCGCTGTCCCGGCTGGGCAGCATCAGCCGGATGATCGGCGCGGCGCTGCGCAACACCGCCAACCCCACGATGCTCGACGCCGGCTACAAGGCCAACGTCATCCCCGGCACCGCCAGCGCCACCATCGACGGCCGCTTCCTCTACGGGCAGGAGGAGGCGTTCGAGAAGCAGCTCGACGAGCTGATCGGCGAGGGCGTCACCCGCGAGTGGCTGGTGCACGACCAGGCCGTGGAGACCACCTTCGACGGCCCCACCGTCGACCTGATGGTCGCAGCGCTCAAGGCCGAGGACCCCGGTGCCCGCGCAGTGCCCTTCACCATGAGCGGCGGCACCGACGCCAAGAGCTTCGAGACCCTGGGGATGCGCTGCTTCGGCTTCTCCCCGCTCAAGCTGCCCGCCGAGCTGGACTTCGCCTCGCTGTTCCACGGTATCGACGAACGCATCTCGGTCGACTCGCTGCACTTCGGCATCCGGGTGCTCGACCGGTTCCTGCGCCAGGTCTGAGGGACGACGGGTGCGGGCTCAGGCCCGCACCCGCACGGCCAGGACGGCGACGTCGTCGGGCACCGCTCCGGCCATGCCCTCCAGCAGGACGTCGCACAGCTCCTCCAGCGGGCGCCCGGCCAACGGTGTGAGCGCCTCGACCAGCCAGTCGGTGCCCTCGTCCAGCGTGCTGCCGCGGCGCTCCACCAGCCCGTCGGTGTAGAGCAGCACCGTGTCCCCGGGGGACAGGTGGGTGCTGTGGTCGGCCCGGCGAGCGGTGCCGGTGATCCCGAGCAGCAGGTCGGTGGGCGTGCGCAGCACCGACACACTGCCGTCGGCGCGCACCAGCACCGGCGGTGGGTGCCCGGCGTTGGACCAGGTGAAGGTCGTCCCGCCGTCCGCACCGGGGCGCACCGTCGCGGCGGCGACGGTCATCAGGGTCTCCACCCGCAGCTGCAGCAGCGCGCGGTCCAGCGCCGACAGGACCGCGGCGGGGGAGCCGGTCATGGTCGAGGCGATGCCGCGCAGCACCCCGCGGGCCTGGGCCATCGTGGCGGCCGCGGCGACGTCGTGGCCGGCGACGTCACCGATCACCAGCATCGTCGTCCCGTCGGCCAGCGGGAACGCGTCGTACCAGTCACCGCCCACCTGGGCGTGCTGCATGGCCGGCAGGTAGCGCACGGCCATCTCCAGGCCGGGCACCACCGGGGGCTCGGTGAGCAGGCTGCGCTGCAGGCTCGCCGCGAGCTGCACGGCGGCCCGGGAGGTGGCTGCCTCGGTGCTCAGTCGGGCGATCACGGCCTCCCGGCGCAACCGCAGCGTGCACGCCAGCACCGCGATCACGCCGCTGACCACCATGCCCAGCAACCGGAACGACTGTCCCAGCACGGCTGCGTCGGTGTACTGGCGGTCGTAGAACCCCAGCAGGACCGCCAGGGCGAACGCCGCCAGGCCGTAGCCGATCGTGGCTCCGCGGCCCAGCACCACGGCCGCGACCAGCGGGGCCATCGCGAGCAGGCCGATGAGCACCTGGCCGGGGCCGGCGGCGAGGTCGACGGCGGTGCAGAGGGCGAGGACGCCGAGGGGCAGGAGGTGCCGCCTGCTCACCGGCCGGACCACATCGCCCCTCACGCCCTCGCCGCCGACCGCCGGGGCCGGAGGGCACCGACGGGGAACCGGCAGCCTATCGCCGCCGTCCGGCCCGGGACGGCCGTCCGCGGGGTGTGGGCGGGTCAGATCATGGGGCGCGGCAGGTACGACAGCCGCATCCGCCGCCGCATGATCACCTTCCGCGTGCCGTCGGCGAACGCCTGGAGGCGGGCGAGCTCCCAGCCGCCTGTGTCGGCCTGCATGCTCATCAGCTGCGCGGCGGCCGACCGGGAGATGCCGGCGGGCAGACGCAGGGGGGCGTACTCGTACTCGCCGGGCGCTGACACGACCTCGATTGTGCCCGCCGGACGCCGTCCGGTCACGTGGTGCTCACCACCCGGCCACCGTCGGGGGTGTCGTGCGAGGTCGACCCGGGCAGGGGTGCAGACGAGGGCGCCGGCAGCGGGCCGGGCCCGCCGAGCACCCAGGAGACCACCGTGACCGAGCCCGAGGCCACCGACGCCGACCGCCAGGAGCAGCACCGGCTGACCGGGCCGGTGGATCCCGAGCTCGCCGGCGAGGTCAGCGCGATCGCCGACGACGTCCCGGAGGCCGACGGCATCGAGCAGCAGCTGGCCGCCGTCCGCGGCAGCACCGGCGGCACGCAGGACACCGTCGGGGAGGCCGACGAGTACGACGTGCTGGAGCAGCAGGCCGCCGTGCCCGTGGACGAGGACGACGTCCGCGACTGACGCGCCGGGCTGGGACCGGCGCCGCGGCTGCAGGTGGACCGGGCAGCTCACGCCCACCGGCGCCGCGGCGTCCTGAACCGGCCCGTGCGCCTGCGGGCGCACGGGCCGGCCAGGGGTCAGCGGGAGTAGTACTCCACGACCAGCTGCTCGTCGCAGATCACCGGCACCTCGTCGCGGCGGGGCCGGCGGGCCACCGTGCAGCGCAGCTGCGACAGCTGCACCTCCAGGTAGGCCGGGGCCGCGGCGTGCGCGCCGGAGGCCGCGACCTGGAAGGGCGGCTTGGCCTTGCTCTTCTCGGCGATCTCGACGACGTCGTAGGGCTGCACCTGGTAGCTCGGCCGGTCCACGCGCACCCCGTTGACCAGCACGTGCTGGTGGCTGACCACCTGCCGCGCCTGGTAGATGGTGCGGGCGAAGCCGGCGCGCAGCACGGTGGCGTCGAGCCGGGCCTCCAGCTGGTGGGTGATCAGCTCCTCACCGGTCTTGCCACCGCTGCGCTTCGCGCGGTCGAAGGCCGAGCGCAGCTGGGTCTCGCTGATGTCGTACTGCGCGCGCAGCCGCTGCTTCTCCTTCAGCCGGGTGGAGTAGTCGCTGGCGACGCGGCGCTTGCGGCCGTGCTCACCCGGGGGGTAGGGGCGGCGCTCGAAGTAGCGCACGTCCTTCGGGGTGAGCGGGATGCCCAGCGCGCGGCTGCGGCGGACCTTGGGGCGGGAGCTGTTCACAGGACCTCCGGGTTCGGTTAGGCTCACCTTACCCCGATGACGAGTCGGCCTGAGCTGGGAGTGCCGCATGACACGATCGATCCGCCCCGCCGGCCCCGCCGCCCTGCGGCCCAGTGCTCCCGAGCGGGCCCGCACCGTCGCCAGCCGCCCGGCCGCGGCCATCTGCGCCGCCGGCATCGACGGCAGCCGGGTGCTCGCGCACACCACCACCGCCGCCGGTCAGGTGCTGCTGGTCGTCCCGACCGACGGTGAGGTGTGCACCGCGGTCCGCGGCTCGGCCGACGGTGACCTGGCCGCGCTGCTGCTGGTCACCGACCACGCGCCGGTGCCGCTGCACGACGCCGTCCGGGCGCAGGTGTGGCTCTCGGGCTGGCTGACCCCGGTCGACCCGGCCGACCGGTGCGAGGCGCTGCTGGCCTTCGCCGACGCCGCCCCGGTGGGCGCGCTGCTCGACGTCGGCGCCACAGCCACGCTGCTGTCCCTCGACCTGGCCGAGGTGGTGCTGGGGGAGTGCGGTGCCGTCACCGAGCTCGACCCCGAGGACTACCTGGCCGCCGCCCCCGACCCGCTGGCGGAGGTGGAGGCGACCATGCTGCAGCACCTGGACGAGTCCCACCCCGAGCAGCTGGCCCTGCTGGCCTCCCGGGTGCCGCGGGAGTGGGTGGCCGGCGGCGTCGTCCGGCCGCTGGGCCTGGACCGGTTCGGGTTCCGGCTGCGGGTGGAGCAGCCGGGCGGGCACCGGGACGTGCGGGTGCCCTTCCCGGTGCCGGTGTCGGGCCCCGAGGAGCTGGGCGCGGCCGTGCAGCGGCTGCTGTGCGCCGCGGAACGCAGCTGCCCGGGGCGCTGACCAGCAGGTCGGCGCCCCGGGCAGGGGTGGTGCGGGGAGAGGGGTGCGTCAGCGCACCGAGCGGCGGCCGTTGCTCATGCCCTCGGCGACGCCGATCAGCAGGACGGCGGCGACGATCGCCACGATGGCGCCGAGGATGTTGAGCTCGAAGTAGCCACCCGTGCCGAAGAACTTGGCGACGAAGCCACCGATCAGCGAACCGACGACACCCAGCGCCAGGGTGGCCAGGATGCTGAGGTTCTGCTTGCCGGGCTTGATCAGCCGCGCGAGCGCGCCGACGACGAGACCGAAGACGAGGAAACCGATGATGCCCATGGACGCATCGGTTCCCTCAAGATCAACCGGTCAAACGCAGGTCACCCGATGGGGTGACTCACTCCGCCACCTCGGCCAGCAGCGTGGCCAGCCGCGTGCGCCGGGGCCGGACGTCGACCTCGCGCACCGCCCGGGCCAGCGCGGCACCGCTGGCGTGCACGATCGACAGGTGCTTCTGCGCACGGGTCAGCGCGGTGTAGACCAGCGGCCGGGACAGCATCCCGCCGGCCTCCGGGGGCAGCACGACGACCACGCCGGGCCACTCCGAGCCCTGCGCCCGGTGGACGGTGATGGCCCAGCCGTGCCGCAGGTCCGACAGCGCCGAGCCGTTCACCGTGACCGGGCCGGAGCTGAAGTCGACGTTCAGCGAGCCCTCACCGGTGCCGGTCACCACGCCCACCTCGCCGTTGGCGAACCCGATGGGCTCCAGGTCCAGGTGGTTGGCCGTGGCCACGACCCGGTCGCCGACGTCGAAGCCGAACACCGTGCCGTCGCCGGGGTTCAGTGCGGCCTTGAGCGCCTTGTTCAGCTCGATCGTGCCGGCCGGCCCGCGGTGCACCGGGGTGACCACCTGCACCGTGGCCGGGTCGATGCCCAGCGCGCGCGGGATGGAGTCGGTGACCAGCTGGACCACCCGGCGGGCCGCCTCGGCGCTGCCGGTGGCCGGCACGATCACCACCTCGCGGTCGGGTGACTCGACGTGCACCAGCTCGCCGCCGCGCACGCCGGTGGCCAGCCGCGCGATCGCACCACCGGCGGCCTGCCGGTGCAGCGTGGTCAGCTCGGTGACCGGCACGGCGCCGGAGTCGATCAGGTCGCCGAGCACGTGCCCGGGCCCGATCGAGGGCAGCTGCGCGGGGTCGCCGACCAGCAGCAGGTGCGTGCCGTCGGGGCAGGCCTCCAGCAGGGCCGCGGTCAGCTCGACGTCGAGCATCGAGGCCTCGTCGACCACCACGACGTCGGCGTCCAGCGGCCACTCCTCGTTGCGGGCGAACCCACCGGTCATGCCCTGTGCGCCCAGCAGCCGGTGCACCGTGACCGCCGGGTGGTCGGTGAGCTCCTCCAGGCGCTTGGCCGCGCGGCCGGTCGGGGCCGCCAGCGCCACCTCGGTGCCCTTGGCCTCCAGAAGCTTGACCAGCGAGGCGACCGTGCGGCTCTTGCCGGTGCCCGGGCCGCCGGTCAGCAGCGAGATGCCCGCCCCCAGCACCTGGGCGACCGCGGCCTGCTGCGCCGGGTCCAGCCCCTTCGCCACCGAGCGCACCGAGGCGGGGTCGGCGATCCGCTGGCTGGTCGCGGCCAGCCGCTGCACGTTCTCGGCCACGGCCTCCTCGGCCATGCCGTACCGGGCCAGCGAGAGCATCCGCAGCGACGGGTCGGGCTCGGGGAACTCGTCGTCGTCCTCGTCGGGGTCGACGAAGGGCGGCTCGTGGTCGAGCACGTCGCCGGACTCCACCGCGGCCAGCACGGCCGCGGCCGGGTCGGCGACGCCCTCGGCCTGCAGGGCGGCCACCACCAGGTCGGCCGGGAGCACGGTGTGCCCGTCGCGGGTGGCGGTGCGCAGCGTCAGGGAGACGATCGCCCGCCCGCGCCGGGAGTCCTGCCGGTCGGCACCGGACAGCACGGTGATCGCCAGCCGGTCGGCGTCGGCGAGGGTGACGCCGGTGAGGCTCAGCAGCGCCCACGGGTCGTCGCGCAGCCGGCGGGCGGCGTCGGGGCCCAGGGTGTCGGCGGAGCTGACCGCGAGCCGGGCGTTGAGGCCGGCGCCGACCAGCAGCTCCACCACCTCGTAGGTGGGGCCGGCGGCCAGGAAGGAGCTGAACAGCCGCTCGGCCCGCTGCCTGCCCACCCGGGGCAGCGTGAGCAGCCGGTCGGCGGAGACCTCGTCGGGGCTGGTGATGCCGGCTGCGGGCAGCTCGGCCGCGGCCCGCTTGCCCAGGCCGGGCCACAGGCCGGCGGCGCAGAAGGCGGCGAAGACCGGGTCACCGGTCGGGGAGGGGGTGCTCATGAGGGATCCGGCCGCTGGTCGGGATAGGAGAAGTGCGGCGCCGAGACGTCGTCCAGCGCGGTGACGATCGCCGGGGGCAGGCGCACGCCGTCGGCGTCCAGTGTCTCCTGCAGCTGGGCGGCGGTGCGCGCGCCCACGACCGGGGCGACGACGCCGGGCCGGTCGCGCAGCCAGGCCAGCGCCACGCCCAGCGGGCTGGTGCCCAGCCCCTCGGCGGCGGTGACCACCGCCTCGACCACCCGGTCGGCGGAGGGGGAGTGCAGCCGGGACAGGAAGCCCAGCCACTGCGGGGACGCCGCGCGGGAGTCCTCCGGCGTGCCGTGCCGGTACTTGCCGGTCAGCAGCCCGCGCCCCAGCGGCGACCAGGGCAGGATGCCCAGCCCGAGCGCCTCGGCGGCCGGGGCCACCTCGCGCTCGATGCCGCGCTGCAGCAGCGAGTACTCGACCTGGGTGCTCACGATCGGCGTGCGGCCGGGCCAGGCGCGCTGCCAGGTGGCGGCCTGCGCGGTCTGCCAGCCGGAGAAGTTGCTCACCCCGATGTAGCGGGCCCGGCCCGAGGACACCGCGAGGTCGCAGGCGGCCAGCGTCTCCTCCAGCGGGGTGGCCTCGTCCCAGGCGTGCAGCTGCCACAGGTCGACGTGGTCCAGGCCGAGGCGCTCCAGCGAGGCGTCCAGTGCCGCGAGCAGGTGACCGCGGGAGGCCCCGCGGCCCATCGGGCCCGGGCCGGTGCGCCCGGCGGCCTTGGTGGCCACCAGCACGTCCGTGCGCGGGACGACGTCGGCCAGCAGCCGGCCGAGGGTGCGCTCGCTCTCCCCGTCGGCGTGGACGTCGGCGGTGTCGACCAGCGTGCCGCCGGCGTCGACGAAGGCGGTGAGCTGCTGCGCGGCCTCGTCCTCGTCGGTGTCGCGGCCCCACGTCATCGTGCCCAGCGCCAGCCGGGAGACCACGAGCCCGCTGCGCCCGAGCGCCCGCTGTTCCACGACCGGTCAACCTACCGGTGCCCACCGACGCCGACCGCCCGCGAGGCGGCCGTGCGGGGCGTCGCGCACGGGTCTGCCAGGCCCGGCCCCTAGGGTGCCTGCCGTGCCCTGCCCTCACGCCGCCGTCCCGTCCGCCGCCCACCCTCCCCGGCGGGGCTGACCCGTGGGCTGGTTCGAGGCTGCGTTCCTGGGGCTGGTGCAGGGGCTCACCGAGTTCATCCCGGTCAGCTCCAGCGCCCACCTGCGCATCGTCGGTGACCTGTTCGGCTGGGACGACCCGGGTGCGGCGTTCACCGCGATCATCCAGATCGGCACCGAGCTCGCGGTGCTCATCTACTTCCGCAAGGACATCGCCCGGATCATCAGGTCCTGGGTGGGCTCGCTGGTGCACCGTGACCGGCCGCGCGACGCCGACGCCCGGATGGGCTGGCTGATCATCATCGGCAGCATCCCGATCATCGTGCTGGGGCTGCTGCTGCAGGACCAGATCGAGACCACCTTCCGCGACCTGCGCATCGTCGCGATCGCCCTGGTGCTGTTCTCCTTGATCCTCTACGCCGCGGACCGGATGAGCAGCGGCCGGCTCGAGCTCAGCGACCTCACGCCCCGGCACGGCCTGGCCTACGGGTTCGCCCAGGCGCTCGCGCTGATCCCCGGCGTCTCCCGCTCCGGCGGCACCATCACCGCCGGCCGGTTCCTGGGCTACTCCCGGGCCGCGGCGGCGCGCTACTCCTTCCTGCTGGCCATCCCCGCCGTCCTCGGGTCGGGGCTGTACCAGGTGCAGCAGTCCCTGGACGGCGGCATCGAGTGGGGCCCGACGCTGCTGGCCACCGTCATCTCCTTCGCCGTGGGCTACGTCGTCATCGCCTGGCTGCTGCGCTACTTGAACAAGGGCAGCTTCACCCCCTTCGTCGTCTACCGCGTCGCGCTGGGCCTGCTGATCCTGGTGCTGGTCAGCACCGGCGTCCTGGACCCCAACTCCGGGGCCTGACGACGGACCCCGTCCCCCTCGCAGGCTCGGGGTGAGCCTCGGGACGGGGCCGCGCATACCCTCGGCCCGTGACCACCGTCATCCTGCTCAGGCACGGCCGGACGACGGCCAACACCGCCGGCGTGCTCGCCGGCTGGACCCCCGGCGTCCAGCTCGACGAGACCGGCCAGGGGCAGGTGGCCGCGGTCGCCCAGCGGCTGTCGGCGGTGCCGCTGGCGGCCGTCGTGAGCAGCCCGCTGGAGCGCTGCCAGCAGACCGCCGGGGTCGTGGTCGAGGCGCAGCGCGCCGCCGGCCGGGAGCTGGAGCTGCGCACCGACGACCGGCTGGGCGAGGCCCGCTACGGCGACTGGACCGGCCGCCCGATCAAGGAGCTGGCCAAGGAGCCGCTGTGGAAGGTCGTGCAGCAGCACCCCTCCGCCGCGGTCTTCCCCGGCGACGAGGGGGAGGGCCTGGCACAGACCCAGGCCCGCGCCGTGGCCGCCGTCCGGGAGTGGAACGCCACCCTGGGGCCCGACGCCGTCTGGGTGGCCTGCAGCCACGGTGACGTGATCAAGGCGGTGCTGGCCGACGCCTTCGGCATGCACCTGGACTCCTTCCAGCGGATCGTCGTCGACCCCGCCTCGATCTCGGTGGTCACCTACACCGACACCCGCCCCTTCGTCGTCCGGGTCAACGACACCGGCGGCGACGTCGCCGCGCTGATCCCGCCGACGAAGAAGAAGCGCGGACGGCGCGCGGCCAGCTCCGACGCGGTCGTCGGGGGCGGCGCGGGCTCCGGCGCCGCGTAACCTGATCGGCGTGCCTCGTCAGGTCTTCACCTTCGACCGTCCCTCCCGGTTCGTCGCCGGCACGGTGGGTCAGCCCGGTGACCGCACCTTCTACCTGCAGGCCTCCGACGCCGCCGGTCGCACCGT
The DNA here is from genome assembly GCF_026967795.1 of Modestobacter sp. VKM Ac-2986. Classification (GTDB taxonomy): domain Bacteria; phylum Actinomycetota; class Actinomycetes; order Mycobacteriales; family Geodermatophilaceae; genus Modestobacter. Next base: position 223,321 of record NZ_JAPVBH010000003.1, on the reverse strand, counting down.
CAGCGTCGCGCTGGAGAAGTCGCAGGTCCAGGTGCTGGCCGACCGCATGAGCGAGCTGCTCGACGAGGTCGCCACCCGCGCCTCCGTCGTCGTCCCGCCCGACGCCGACGTCGACGACCTCGCCCCGCTCACCGCCCCCGTCGACGAGGAGTTCCGCGTCGCCGCGATGGGCCTGGCCTGGGACGGCGAGGCCGCGGCCGTCGTCGTCGAGGCCGTCGCCGCCGGCGAGGAGCCGATCGAGGAGGACGTGATCCTCTCCGACAGCGACGAGGGCCCCGACGCGCTGCGGGTCACCATCACCCCCGCCGCCGCCCGCGCCTTCGTCGCCCGTGCCCGGCGGGTCATCTCCGCCGGCCGCCCCTCGTGCCCGCTGTGCTCGCTGCCGCTGGACCCCTCCGGGCACGTGTGCCCGCGGCAGAACGGCTACCGCCGCTGAGCCGCGGCCGCTACGAGGGCACCCGGTGACGGGCGCGCCCCACCCGGGCTCCGGCCCCCGCGACGAACGGCTGGAGGACCCCGTGGCCCAGGACGAGCCCGTCGTCGAGCAGGACGTCGACGAGTACGACGAGGACGACCACGAGGACGACGGCGACGTCGTCGAGCTGGACCTGACCACCTTCGACCACGGCGACCGCCGCGCACCCGAGGGGCCCGACGAGGTGGCCACCCTGCTGCGCGAGGGCGAGCTGGACCTCGAGGGCCGGCTGCTGGACGCCAGCAACGTCACCCTGATCGCCGCGATCCGCACCGACACCCTGGGCGCCACGTGCGTCTACAAGCCGGTGGCCGGTGAGCGGCCGCTGTGGGACTTCCCCGACGGCACCCTGGCCGGCCGGGAGATCAGCGCGCACCTGGTGTCGGAGGCGACCGGCTGGGGCGTCGTCCCGCCCACGGTGCTGCGCGAGGGGCCCTACGGCTCCGGGATGGTGCAGCTGTGGATGGACGCCGACCCGGCCGTCGACCTCGCCGAGTTCGTGCGCGCCGACGACCCGGGCCTGCGCCGCATGGCGGTGTTCGACGCGGTCGTGAACAACGCCGACCGCAAGGGCGGCCACATCATCCCGATGCGCGACGGTCACGTGTACGGCGTCGACCACGGCATCTGCTTCTCACCCGACCCCAAGCTGCGCACCCTGCTGTGGCGCTGGGCCGGCAAGCCGCTGCTGCTGGAGCACCTGGCCGTGCTCGAGCGGCTGGCCGGGCAGCTGCGCGGCGAGCTGGGGGAGCAGCTGCACGCCCACCTCACCCGCCGCGAGGTGCGTCGCACCCAGCAGCGGGTCGAGGACCTGCTCCGCACCCAGCTGCACCCGCAGCCGTCCGGGGACTGGCCCGCCCTGCCCTGGCCGCCCTTCTAGCTGCGCCGCGATCAGCCCGGACGTCGTCGGCAGGCCCGCGGGCTGCCACTGTGTGCCGGTGCGCCGACCCCCGGCCGTCGTCCTCGGTCTCCTCCTGCCGGTCGTGCTGATCGCGGTGGCGCTGCTGCTGTCCTCCGGCGGGGAGACGTACACCCCGGCCTGAGGCCGTTGCCCCGGCGGGGCGTGCCCTGGTTGGCTGACGCGGTGCCGCACCGCAGCCGTCTCGCCGTCCTGCTCATCGACCTCCCGCCGGAGCTGCACGACCGCGGCCAGCACTTCTGGTCCGCGGCCACCGGCCACCCGGTCGAGCGCGAGCCCGGCGACGACGTGTGGTCCTCGCTGGGCTCCTTCGCCGACGGCTTCCACCTGGAGGTCCAGCGCACCGGCCCGGGCACCGCGCCGCGCTGGCACGTCGACATCGAGACCGACGACGTGCACGCCGAGGTGGCGCGGCTGGAGGCCCTCGGTGCGCTGCGGATGGCCGACATGGGCGGCTTCTGGCAGATGAAGGACCCCTCCGGCCTGCTGTTCTGCGTGGTCGGCGTGCAGACCGGTGAGCAGTTCGAGCGGTACGCCACCCGCTGGCCCTGAGCACGCCGCACCCGGGCGGGTGCGACCGGGTGCCGTGCGGAGGTGTCGGGGAGCGGTTCTAGGCTCGCTGCGTGCACTCCTGGCCCGCCCCACTGATCCCGATGCTGCCCGGTTCCGGCCCGGCCCTGCGGCTGTACGACACCGCCCGCGAGGAGGTCGTCGAGGTCACCCCCGGCCGCACCGCGCGGATGTACGTCTGCGGGATCACCCCCTATGACGCCACCCACCTCGGTCACGCCGCCACCTACCTGGCCTTCGACCTGGTCAACCGGATCTGGCGCGACGCCCGGCACGCGGTGCACTACGTGCAGAACGTCACCGACGTCGACGACCCGCTGTTCGAGCGCGCCGACCGGGACGGCGAGGACTGGATCGTGCTGGGCATGCGGGAGACCGCGCTGTTCCGCGAGGACATGACCGCGCTGCGCGTGCTGCCCCCGGACGACTACGTCGGCGCCGTGGAGGCCATCCCGCAGATCGTGGGCAAGGTCGAGGCGCTGTGGGACGCGGGCCTGGCCTACTCCCTGGACGACGGCACCGGTGACGTCTACCACGACGTCTCCCAGGCGCCGGGCTTCGGCAACGAGTCCGGCTACGACGAGCCGACCATGCTGCGGCTGTCCGCCGAGCGGGGCGGTGACCCCGACCGGCCGGGCAAGCGCAACCAGCTCGACCCGCTGCTGTGGCGCGGCGCCCGGGAGGGCGAGCCGTCCTGGCCCGGCCCCCGCGGGGTGCCGGGGCGCCCCGGCTGGCACATCGAGTGCGCCGCCATCGCCCTGGACACCATCGGCATGGGCTTCGACGTGCAGGGCGGTGGCAGCGACCTGGTCTTCCCGCACCACGAGTACTCCGCCGTCCACGCCGAGGCGCTGACGGCCACCAAGCCCTTCGCCCGGGCCTACGTGCACGCGGCGATGATCGGCCTGGACGGCGAGAAGATGAGCAAGAGCCGCGGCAACCTGGTGTTCGTGTCCCGGCTGCGCGGCGAGGGCGTCGACCCGATGGCCGTGCGGCTCGCGCTGCTGTCCGGGCACTACCGCACCGACCGTGCCTGGACCGCCGACCTGCTCACCGCCGCCGAGGAGCGGCTGGCCACCTGGCGGCGCGCGGTGGCCTCACCGCTGGGCGCCCCGGCCGGCCCGGTGCTGATCACCGTGCGCGAGCGGCTCGCCGAGGACCTGGACACCCCGGGTGCCCTCGCCGCGGTCGACGCCTGGGCCGCGGCAACCCTGGCCGGTGCCGACACGACCGACGTGCCCGACGACTGGGACGAGCAGTCGCCCACCGTGGTGGGTGACCTGGTCGACGCGTTGCTCGGCATCGCGCTCACGGCATGAGACCGTGCCGGGCATGAGCGCGCCCGCCTCCCCGTTCCGGCTCGCCGACCGCCGCGCCCGTGAGGCCGCCGAGGAGCTGCTCGCCCCCGCCGCGGCGCGCTCGGTGCGCACCCGCGGGCGGGCCCGGCCGGAGCCGGAGGACGCGCTGCGGACGGCCTACGAGCGGGACCGCGACCGGATCCTGCACGCCAAGGCATTCCGCCGGCTCAAGCACAAGACGCAGGTCTTCCTCAACCCCGACGGCGACCACTTCGTCACCCGGCTGACCCACACCCTGCAGGTCACCCAGGTCGCCCGGTCGCTGGCCGCGGCGCTGTCGCTCAACGAGACCCTCGCCGAGGCCATCGCGCTGGGCCACGACCTGGGTCACTCGCCGTTCGGGCACATCGGGGAGTCCGCGCTGGAGCCCTACGTCGCCGGCGGCTGGCACCACGCCGCGCAGGGCGTGCGGATCGTGGAGGTGCTCGAGGACCTCAACCTCACCTGGGAGGTCCGGGACGGGATCCGCGCCCACAGCTGGAAGATCACCCCGCCGCCGGCCACCCGGGAGGCCGAGTGCGTGCGCTACGCCGACCGGATCGGCTACCTCTCCCACGACGCACTGGACGCCGTCCGCGCCGGGGTGCTGTCGGTCGGTGACCTGCCGGCGAGCACCCGCCGGGTGTTCGGCGCCCCGGGGAGCGCGATGGTCGGGGCGATGATCACCGCCGTCGTCGAGGGCAGTCTGTCGCCGGGCAACGCCACCGGCGCGGTGGTCATGGCCCCCGAGGCGCTGGAGGCGATGGCCGAGCTGCGGGCCTTCATGTTCGCCCGGGTGTACGAGTCCGACACCGCGGCCGGGCAGAAGCACATCGCGATCGACGTCATCCGCCGGCTCGTCGACCACCACCTGGCCCACCCCGAGCTCATCCCGGCCACCTACCGCGACACCGAGGCCGACCTGCTCACCCAGGTCGTCGACCACGTCACCGGCATGACCGACCGGTTCGCCCTGGCCACCCACGACCGGCTCTTCGACGACACCGCCTCGGTGCGGATGCGCCCGCTGCTGGTCACCCCCTAGGCCCGGCGTGGCCGTCGTCCTGCTCACCGGGATGTCCGGCGCGGGCAAGTCCACGGTGCTTTCCGAGCTGGGCCGGCGGGGTCACGCCGTCGTCGACACCGACGTGGGCGGCTGGGTCGCCGAGGGCCCCGAACGGCACTGGCACGCGGGCCGGCTGACCGGCCTGCTGGACGCCCACACCGACGGCCACCTGTTCCTGGCCGGCACCGTCGCCGGCCAGGGCGCCTGGTACCCGCGCTTCGACGCCGTCGTGCTGCTCACCGCCCCGCTGGAGGTGCTGCTCGACCGGGTCGCCACCCGGACCACGAACGACTTCGGCAAGGACGCGGCCGGGCGGGCGGCCGTCGTGCGGGACGCCATGGCGGTCGAGCCCCTGCTGCGGCGGGACGCCACCGCGGTCGTCGACACCCGCCGTCCGCTGCCGGCCGTGGTCGCCGCCGTGCTCGCGGTCGCCGGACCGGGGTGACGGCCCCCGGCTCACCAGGGGTGGCCTGCCTCCGAGGGGTGTCCCGGGGGAGCGGTCGCCAGCGACGCCGGCAGCTGCAGCGCCTGCGCGCTGTGCCGACCTCGTGGCCCGTCGCTCCTGGGCGCTGAACACCCTGCCCGGCCGCGGACCCGCCGTCCCACGGCCGCGAGATCTGCGTCCTGGTGGTCTCAGGGCCCGGGAGGCCCCGAGAACGCAGACCTCGCCGGCGGCGGACACCGTGGACGCCGGTACGGGCCACCCCGCGACGAGGACGGGCTGGTGGTGGTCGTCCGGAGCGGACGACCACCACCAGCCCGGGGTGGTGAGCGGGGAGCTGCGCGGACTAGCTGGCGCCGCCCGTGCCCCGGCGCTTGAGGTACCGCTCGAACTCGCGGGCGATCTGGTCGCCGTTGGCCTGGGACAGGTCGCTGGCGGTGGCGCGCTCCTCCAGCGAGCGCACGTACTCCACGACCTCCTCGTCCTCCTGGGCCATCTCGTCGACCGTGGTGACCCACTCGTCGGCCTGCTGCGGCAGCGTGCCCAGCGGCACGGTGAGCTCCAGGACCTCCTCCACCCGCTGCAGCAGCGCGATGGTGGCCCGCGGCGAGGGCGGCTGGGAGACGTAGTGCGGCACCGCGGCCCAGAAGCTCACCGAGGGGATGCCCGACTGCACGCAGGCGTCGGCGAAGACCCCGAGGATGCCGGTCGGCCCCTCGTAGCGGGAGGTCTCCACGCCCCACTGGCGGGCGGACTCCGCGTCGTAGGCCGAGCCGGTGACCGGCGTCGGGCGGGTGTGCGGCGTGTCGGCCAGCAGCGCACCGAGCGCGACCACGGTGGTGACGCCCAGCTCCTGGCACAGCTCGATCAGCTCGTCGCAGAAGCTGCGCCAGCGCATGTTGGGCTCGATGCCGCGGATGAGCACGACGTGCCGGTCGCTGCCCGGGGGCCTGGCCACCGAGATGCGGGTGGTCGGCCACTCCAGGCGGCGGGTGACGCCGTCGATGAGGGAGACGGTGGGGCGGTTGACCTGGAAGTCGTAGTAGTCCTCGGGGTCCAGCGCGGCGAGCGGGGTGGCGTCCCAGCTGAGCTCCAGGTGCTCGACGGCACCCGTGGCGGCGTCCCCGGCGTCGTTCCACCCCTCGAACGCCACCACGACCACGGGGTCGTCCAGCTCGGGCAGGTCGTCTGCGTCGGACTTCGGATCGATCACCGGTCGAGCCTACGTCGATCTCGCGCGCGGGTCCGGGCGCGGCGGGACCCGTGGACGGCGGGAGCGGCCTCCGGCACCGGGGTGGACGGGAGTGGGACGATGGGAGGCGTTGTTCGAGGACGACGAGGCGCTGCTGCCCGTCGGCGTTGCCAGGGCCCTGGCGCCGGACGCCCGTGATCCCGTGCCCGATCGACGACCCGAGGACGCACCTGTGCCCCAGTTCTCCGCGCCCACTCCCGCCGAGCTCCGCCCCGACGCCACCGAGGCGCTCACCGCCGCCATGCGCGAGCGCATCCTGGTCCTCGACGGCGCCATGGGCACGGCGATCCAGCGCGACCGGCCCGACGAGGCCGGCTACCGCGGGGAGCGGTTCGCCGACTGGCCCAGCGACGTCCAGGGCAACAACGACCTGCTCAGCATCACCGCCCCCGACGTGATCGCCGGCATCCACCGCGAGTACCTCGACGCCGGCGCGGACCTGCTGGAGACCAACACCTTCAACGCCACCCGCATCTCGCTGGCCGACTACGGGATGGAGGAGCTGGCCTACGAGCTCAACCTGGCCTCGGCCCGCCTCGCCCGCGCCGCCTGCGACGCGGTGAGCACCCCGGACAAGCCGCGGTACGTCGTCGGCGCGATCGGCCCGACCAGCCGGACGGCGTCCATCTCGCCCGACGTGAACGACCCCGGCGCGCGCAACGTCACCTACGACGAGCTGGTGGAGGCCTACCTGGAGCAGGCCAACGGCCTGGTCGACGGTGGGTCCGACGTCCTGCTGATCGAGACGATCTTCGACACGCTCAACGCCAAGGCCGCGATCTTCGCGCTGGAGACGCTGTTCGAGGAGCGCGGCCGCCGCTGGCCGGTGATGATCTCCGGCACGATCACCGACGCGTCGGGCCGCACGCTGTCCGGGCAGGTCACCGAGGCGTTCTGGTACTCGGTGCGGCACGTCCACCCGCTGCTGGTGGGGCTGAACTGCGCGCTGGGTGCCAAGGAGATGCGGCCCTACATCGCCGAGATCTCCCGGATCGCCGACACGTTCGTGTCCTGCTACCCCAACGCCGGGCTGCCCAACGCCTTCGGTGAGTACGACGAGTCGCCGGAGGAGACCGCCGCGATCGTCGGGGAGTTCGCCGAGTCCGGCTTCCTCAACCTCGTCGGTGGCTGCTGCGGAACCACCCCGGCGCACATCGCGGCGATCGCGGCGACGGTGGCCGGCACGGCACCGCGGACGCCGGTCGAGGTCGCCCCGGCGCTGCGGCTGTCGGGCCTGGAGCCGCTGACGGTCACCGGCGACTCGCTGTTCGTCAACGTCGGCGAGCGCACGAACATCACCGGCTCGGCGCGCTTCCGCAACCTGATCAAGGCCGGTGACTACCCGGCGGCCCTGGCCGTGGCCCGCCAGCAGGTCGAGGCCGGGGCGCAGGTCATCGACGTCAACATGGACGAGGGGATGATCGACGGCGTCGCGGCGATGGACCGCTTCACCAAGCTCATCGCCACCGAGCCCGACATCTGCCGGGTGCCCACGATGATCGACTCCTCCAAGTGGGAGGTCATCGAGGCCGGCCTCAAGTGCGTCCAGGGCAAGGCGATCGTCAACTCGATCTCGCTGAAGAACGGCGAGGAGGAGTTCGTCGCCCACGCCCGGCTGTGCCGCAAGTACGGCGCCGCGGTCGTGGTCATGGCCTTCGACGAGGACGGCCAGGCCGACTCGCTGCAGCGCCGCACGGAGATCTGCCGGCGGGCCTACGACATCCTCACCCAGCAGGTCGGCTTCCCCGCCGAGGACGTGATCTTCGACCCCAACGTCTTCGCCGTGGCCACCGGCATCGAGGAGCACGCCCGGTACGGGCTGGACTTCATCGAGGCCACCCGCTGGATCAAGGCCAACCTGCCCGGCGCGCTGGTCTCCGGCGGCGTCTCCAACGTGTCCTTCTCCTTCCGCGGCAACAACAAGGTCCGCGAGGCCATCCACGCCGTCTTCCTGTTCCACGCCATCCGGGCCGGGATGGACATGGGGATCGTCAACGCCGGAGCCCTCGAGGTCTACGACGAGGTCCCCGAGCTGCTGCGGGAGCGGATCGAGGACGTCGTCCTCAACCGGCGCCCGGACTCCACCGAGCGGCTGCTGGAGATCGCCGCGGACTTCGCCGGTGACGGGTCGGCCAAGGAGGTCGCCACCGAGGAGTGGCGGTCCCTGCCGGTGGGGGAGCGGATCACCCACGCCCTGGTCAAGGGCATCGACGCCAACGTCGAAGACGACACCGAGGAGCTGCGCCAGGACATCAGCGCCCGCGGGGGCCGGCCGATCGAGGTCATCGAGGGCCCGCTGATGGACGGGATGAACGTGGTCGGTGACCTGTTCGGCGCCGGGAAGATGTTCCTGCCGCAGGTGGTCAAGAGCGCCCGGGTGATGAAGAAGGCCGTGGCCCACCTCATCCCCTACATCGAGGCGGAGAAGCAGCCCGGGGACGTCGAGCGCAGCAACGGCAAGGTCGTCATGGCCACCGTGAAGGGCGACGTCCACGACATCGGCAAGAACATCGTCGGCGTCGTCCTGCAGTGCAACAACTACGACGTCGTCGACCTGGGCGTCATGGTCCCGGCGCAGAAGATCCTGGACACCGCCAAGGCCGAGGGCGCCGACGTGATCGGCCTGTCCGGGCTGATCACCCCGTCGCTGGACGAGATGGTCAACCTCGCCAGCGAGATGGAGCGGCAGGGCTTCACCATCCCGCTGCTGATCGGTGGGGCCACCACCTCCCGGGCGCACACCGCGGTCAAGGTGGCGCAGAAGTACTCCGGCCCGGTCATCTGGGTCAAGGACGCCTCCCGGTCCGTTCCGGTCGTGGCCGCGCTGCTGTCCGACGAGCAGCGCCCGGCCCTGCTGGCCGCCACGGACGCCGAGTACGCGACGCTGCGCGAGCGGCACGTGGCCCGCACCGACACCCGCCGGCTGCTGCCGCTGGCCGAGGCCCGCGCCGCCGCCACCCCGCTGGACTGGACCGACTACCGCCCGCCGCGGCCGCGGATGCTGCTCCAGCAGACCCGCGACGTGTGCGCCGGCCCGGTCTGCGACCACCCGCAGGGGCACGCCACCCAGTTCGTCAAGACCTTCGACGACTACCCGCTGGCCGAGCTGCGCGACTACATCGACTGGCAGCCGTTCTTCAACGCCTGGGAGATGCGCGGCCGGTTCCCCGACATCCTGCACAACCCGACCACCGGCGAGGCCGCCCGCCGGCTTTACGCCGACGCCCAGGAGATGCTCGACCGGGTCGTCGGTGAGCGCTGGCTGCGCGCGGCCGGGGTGTTCGGGCTGTTCCCGGCGAACCAGGTGAACGGTGAGGACATCGAGGTCTACACCGACGAGACGCGCACCGCCGTCCGCACCACGCTGCACCAGCTGCGCCAGCAGACCGAGGGACGCGACGGCTCCCCGCGCAAGTCGCTGGCCGACTTCATCGCCCCCAAGGAGACCGGGCTGCCCGACCACGTCGGTGCGTTCGCCGTCACCGCGGGACTGGGCTCTGCGGAGCGGGTGGCGCAGTTCAAGGCCGACCACGACGACTACAACGCGATCCTGCTCGAGTCGCTGGCCGACCGGCTGGCCGAGGCCTTCGCCGAGCGGATGCACGAGCGGGTGCGCACCGAGTTCTGGGGCTACGCCCCCGACGAGGCGCTGGACCCCGACGGGCTGATCGCGGAGAAGTACGCCGGCATCCGCCCCGCGCCGGGCTACCCCGCGTGCCCGGAGCACACCGAGAAGCAGACGATCTGGGACCTGCTCGACGTCCAGACCGCCACCGGCATCGAGCTCACCGAGAGCATGGCGATGTGGCCCGGTGCCGCGGTCAGCGGGCTGTACTTCTCCCACCCGCAGTCGCAGTACTTCGTGCTCGGCCGCATCGCCCGCGACCAGGTCGAGGACTACGCCCGGCGCAAGGGCTGGACGGTCGCCGAGGCCGAGCGGTGGCTCTCGCCCAACCTGGGCTACCGCACCGAGGACGAGTGAAGGACCCCCGTGCCCCCCGCACCACGCTCCGCGCGGTGCGGGGCCCTGCACGGGGGCCGGAGGGCACCGTGGACTGGGGGCTACTCGACGGTGAGGACGTCGGCGTAGGCCGGTGAGTGGCGGCTGGTGAAGGCGTACCGGCCGGGCTGGTCGGGGGCCGGGAAGGTCGTCAGGGAGCCGGCCGGGACGGTGAGGTCGAACGAGCCGTCGCCGGCGGTGAGGGTCTCCTCCTGGTCGCTGCCGTTGAACACGGTCACCCGCGACCCCGGCGCGACCGGGTGGGCGACGTGGAAGCGGGTGTCGTCGACGAGCACGCCGACGGTGAGCGGGCCGTGGTCGTGGCCGGCCATCGGGTCCGCGGGCGGTGCCGCGGGTGCCCCGGCGGTCGGCGTGGCGACGGTCGATGCGGGACCGTCGGCCGCGGCGGCCGGGGGAGGGGAGGCGGCCAGCGCGACCGCGAGCGCCACCGTGGCCAGCATGACGAACAGCTCCACGACCGCGAAGCGGCGGAACGCACCGGCCCGGCCGGCCCGCAGCTGCGGCACCGTGCGCCGGCGGTGCTGCCAGCCGAGCGCGGTCAGGGCCACCAGCCCCAGCGTCTTGCCCAGCAGCAACCAGCCGTAGCCGGTGCCCACGGCGGCCAGCACGGCCCCGGGGCCGCCCAGCACCACCGACGCGGCCACCAGCCCGGTCACCCCGGTCGCTGCCACGCACAGCAGCGCGAGGGCGCTGAACCGGCCTACAGCAGCGGGCAGACTTTCGTCCCGGCGGCCGTACACGAGCAGGGCGCCCAGGCCGCCGACCCACACGCTGGCCGCCACGACGTGCACGGCCAGCGTCGTCACCGCGAACAGGTGGTCCTCGGCGGCGGAGGAGTGCCCGGTGAGCACGGCCGGCACCACCAGCGCGGCCAGCGCGCCGGCCAGCAGCACCCGGGCGCCGGGCACCCCGGAGCAGCGGCGCGCCCCCGCGGCGGCGACGAGCACGGTCAGCCCCAGCACCAGCAGGACGGCCTGCCCCGCCCCGGTGTCGGCCAGGAAGACCCGCACCGCGGACGCGGGCAGCGCCGTCGGCGGGCGGCCCACCAGCCGGCTCACGGTCAGCACCGCGCCCAGCACGGTCGCGGCTGCCCAGACCGACGCCCAGGCCGAGGCCCCGCGCACCGCGCGCCGGGACGCGGGGGTGAGCACGCCGGCGTGGCCGGGCAGCAGGACGGCGGCGCACAGCAGGGCACCGAGGGTGGCCACGGCGGCGACCCGGCCGACCAGCGTGACCACGGGGGCGCCCAGCTCGACCAGCGGACCGGCGTCGCTCAGCCCGTCGGGCACCGCCGCCGCACCGCTCCCGCCGACCGCCAGCCCGCCGAACAGCACCAGGACCAGGGCTGCCGCGGCGGTGAGCCAGGCCGCTGTCCGCCCGCGGGGACGGCCGACCGGGGGCGGCGTCACGGCCGGCGGCTGCGCCGGGCGCGCCGGCGCGGTGCTGCTCATGCCCGCCTGCGCAGGGCGACCAGCGCGCCGACGACGCCGAGGGCCAGCACCCCGGCGACCAGCCAGCCCGTGGGCAGGCCGCCGTCCGCGGGCCGGTCGGCCGAGGCGGTGACGGTGTCCGTCGTACCCGTCGTACCCGTCGTACCCGTCGTACCCGTCGTCCCGGTCGCGGGACCGGCGGCTGCCGGAGCGGGTGTGGCGGGGCTGCTGCCGGCCGCCACGGTGAAGCCGAAGCTGCCGGTGAGGGGGTGCCCGTCGGAGGAGGTGCTCCGCCACTCGACCGTGTAGTCGCCCGAGGGCAGCGACCCGCCCACCGCCTGGACGACGCTGGTGCCGCGGATCTCGGCCGCGCCGGTGGACACCGTAGTGCCGTCCGCGGCCAGCACCAACACCTCGGTGCCCAGCGGCAGCGGCTCCGCGGTGAAGGTGAGCTCCACCGCCGCCGGGGAGGTGGTCAGGACCTCGGTGTCCAGCGGGACGGTGCCGACCAGACCGTCGTGCGCCTGGGCCGGTGACGTCCCCGTACCGAGGAACACGGCGAGCAGCGCACCGACCACCAGCACCTGCCACCGGCGCGGGCCGGTGGCGGACCGACGGCTGGGCGGCAGCGCTCGCGGGGCAGTCATGCCCGGTGTTCGTCGGCGACGGGGTCACCGGTTCGCCGGGACCCGCGGACCGGGTGGTCAGGACACCTGCACAGCCGGTCCTCAGCCGGTCCCGACCGGGGGACCGAACCGATCCGTGTCCTCGTGTCGAAGACCCTGCAGTCGGCGCGGCAGCGGGAGATCCCGCTGGGGGACCTGCCGGCGGTCCGGGTGATCCGGGCCTGTTCCACGGCGGGCACACCGACGCGTCCGCCGACGACGAGGGCGAGCGGCGACCACTGCCGCCCGCTGTCACCGCCCGACGGGTCGTGGCAGCACTCCGAGACACAGGAGCACACCATGCGCAAGGCATATGCACTCCCGGCCGTGGCCATCGCCGCGGCGTTCCCGCTGCTGACCATGACCGCCGCCTCGGCGCACGAGGGTGCGCACAGCTACCAGGCCAGCCTGGGCTCGGTGAACGCCTCCGGCGTTACCGGCACCGGCATGGTCACGCTGGACGGCAACACCGCGACCGTGATGATCGAGGCGTCCGGGCTGCTCGCCGGCGCCCCCCACGCCCAGCACTTCCACATCGACGCCCTGGGCACCTGCCCGACCAACGACCTCGCCGACGACGCCGACAAGGACGGCTTCGTCAGCGTGACCGAGGCGGCCAAGTACTACGGCGCCATCGGCACGTCGCTGACCACCAGCGGTGACACCAGCCCGGAGAGCGGCCTGGCCATCGACCGCTTCCCGGCGGCCGAGAGCGGCTCGATCAGCTACGAGCGCACCTTCGAGGTCACCGACGACGTCCACGCGGCGTTCGAGGCGGGCACGGCCGTGTTGGTCCTGCACGGGGTGGACAAGGACGGGTCCGGTGCCTACGACGGTGACGTCAAGAGCGACCTCGACCCGTCGCTGCCCATGGAGGCCACCGCCCCCGCCGCCTGTGGCGGCTTCGAGGTCGCCCAGATGGGTGCCGCGCCGGCCGGTGGCGCCGAGACCGGTGCCGGCAGCACCGCCGGTACCGAGAACACCGCGGCCATGGGCGTCGGTGCCCTGGCCGCTGCGGGTGCCGTCGCCGCTGGCGCCGTCGCCTACCGCCGTCGTCAGGCCGACCAGGCCTGATCCGGCTCGGGCCGCCCGGGGTGACCACCCCGGGCGGCCCGTCCCCGTGCGTCGCGCCCCGACCTGCCTCCTGTGCACCGCCTGTCCCGTCCTGGAAGGACCGTCATGAGCGAGCCCACCGGCCGTCGGCCGAGATCCCGCACCTGGACGTTGCTGGCGGTGGCGCTGGCCGTCGTGGCCCTCGTCGCCGTCGTCGTGGCGGTCACCGGACAGCGGCGCGCACCACAGCCGGCTGCGGCCGGCGACCTCGGCACGTCATCGGCGGCACCGTCCTCAGCGGCGCCCGCGGCGCCGTCCTCGGCGGCGCCCGCGGCCCCGCCGGCCGCCACGAGCACGGCCCCGGCCGAGCCGGTCGCCGCCCCGGTCTCCTTGGCCGTCCCGGCCATCGGGGTGACCAGTGACCTGATGCGGCTCGGCCTGAACGACGACGGCACCGTCGAGGTGCCGCCGCTGGGGCCGGACGACCAGGCCGGCTGGTACGAGCGCGGCCCGGCACCTGGCGCCGTCGGCCCGGCCCTGCTCCTCGGCCATGTCGACTCGGCCGCCGCCGGGCCGGGCATCTTCTTCGAACTCGGCGCGGTGCAGCCCGGCGACGAGGTTGAGGTGACCCGCGCCGACGAGACTGTCGCGGTCTTCGCCGTCGACCGGGTGGAGGTCCACCCCAAGGACGACTTCCCGACCATCGAGGTCTACGGCAACACCCCCGACGCCCAGCTGCGGCTGATCACCTGCGGGGGCGCGTTCGACTCCGCGGCCCGCAGCTACGAGGACAACGTCATCGTGTTCGCGACCATGACCGGCACCCGCGCCGCCTGAGCCGACCGGGGTACTGCGGGAAAGCCGGTCCCTAGACTGCCCAGCGTGTCGTCGAGCCCCGCTGCTGGTCCGTCCACCTCGTTACAGCGACTGCATGCAGTCTTGTTCGACATGGACGGCACGCTGGTCGAGACTGAGGAGCTGTGGGGCGAGGCGCTGTACGCCCTCGCCGCCCAGCTGGGCGGCACCCTGTCCGCCGAAGCGCGGGAGCAGACGGCGGGGACGTCGATGCTCTCCTCCATGGAGATCATCTACGCCGACCTGGGCCTGGACCCGGCCGCACAGGACCTCGAGGCCGACGCCCGCTGGGTGGAGGACGAGACCGCGGCGCTGATGACCAGCCGCGGCATGCCCTGGCGCCCCGGCGCCCGGGAACTGCTCGACACCGTCCGTGCCGCCGGGCTGCGCACCGCGCTGGTCACCACCACGCCCCGTCGGGTCGCCACCCTGGTGCTCGACCGGATCACCGCCGAGCTGGGCGAGGACCCCTTCGACGTCACCGTGTGCGGCGAGGAGGCCGGCGCGCTCAAGCCCGACCCGGCGCCCTACCGCAAGGCCATGGCCGACCTGGGTGTCGACCCGGAGTCGAGCCTGGTCATCGAGGACTCTCAGGTGGGGACGGCGGCCGGGCTGGCCGCCGGGGTGGCCGTGCTCGGTGTCCCGTTGGTACAGCGACTGCAACCACAGCCGGGACTGACCCTCCGGCTGTCGCTGGAGGGGCTCACCGCCGAGGACCTGGACGGCTTCCTGACCACGGACGACGCATCCCGCTGATCGACCGGCACAGGACCGACCGGCCGACCGGGTGCCCCGGTCGACGGCGCTGGTGACGTCCGGCGGCGGTCCCGCGGTCAGACCGGGGTGACGGCCAGGGTGGTGCGCCAGCCGGCGGCCGCGGCGGCCTCGGCAGGGAACGGCGGCGGGGTGCCACCGAACGCCGGGCACAGCGCCTGGTGGTCGCACCAGCTGCACAGCTTGCTCTTGTTGGCCCGAAAGTCCCCGGTGGCCACGGCGCGCTCGATCGCCGACCAGATCGCCTGCAGCGTGCGCTCGAAGCGCAGCAGCTCGGCCTCGTCGGGGGAGTAGGTGAGCGTGTCGCCGTCCTTGAGGTACAGCAGCTTGAGCTGGGCGGCGACCACGCCCCGGGTGCGCCACAGCACCAGCGCGTAGAACTTCATCTGGAACAGCGCCTTGCTCTCGAACGCCTCGCGCGGCATCCCGCCGGTCTTGTAGTCGACCACCCGCAGCGCCCCGGTGGGGGCGACGTCCAGCCGGTCGACGAACCCGCGCAGCAGCAGCCCGTCGGGGAGGGTGACCTCGACCAGCTCCTCGCGGCCCGCGGGCTGGATCTGCGTCGGGTCCTCGAGCCGGAAGTAGGTCTCCACCAGCTCACCGGCCGAGGCCAGCCACGCCTGGAGACTGTCCTTCTCCTTCGGTGGCTCGGCGCCCTCGGGGAGCTCGAACATCTCGGCGACCCCGGGCTCCTCGCGCAGCTCGGCCCAGGCGGGCTCGACCAGGGTCTGCGCGGCGTCGACGGTGCGCTGGGCGGGCGGGAGGTCGTAGAGCTTCTCCAGGACGCTGTGCACCAGCGTGCCGCGCACCGCCGCCCGGGACTTCTTCTCCGGCAGCCGGTCGATGGTGCGGAAGCGGTACAGCAGCGGGCAGGACTTGAAGTCCGCGGCCCGGGAAGGGGACAGCGAGGGCCGACGGGGCGCGGTGTCGGCGGACGTGGTGCGCGCCACCAGGCTCGCCGCGGTGGCCCCGGTCGCGAGGGGCTCCACGGACTCGGAGGTGTCCAGCGTGGCCGTCATGGCTCCGAGGTTAGGTCGGCCCTCCGACAGTTCTGCGGATCCGCCCCGGCGGGGCGGCGTTCCCCCGTCCGTACCCTCCCGGTACGTGAGCGACGAGACCGAGCAGCTGCAGGACACCCCCGACCAGGCGCCCACCGCGAGCGAGGTGCTGGCCGACGTCCCGCTGGAGCCGGTGGTCGTCGGGGGCGACACCGCACCCGCCGTGCCGGCCGAGGCGGTGGAGGGCGCCTTCGTCGTCGGGGACCGGGTGCAGCTCACCGACCCCAAGGGCCGCCACCACACCGTCGTCCTGGAGGCGGGCAAGGAGTTCCACACCCACCGCGGCGCCATCGCCCACGACGACCTCATCGGCGCCCCCGAGGGGTCGGTCGTGCACTCGACGGCCAACACCGGCTACCTGGCGCTGCGTCCGCTGCTGGCCGACTTCGTGCTGTCCATGCCCCGCGGCGCGCAGGTCATCTACCCCAAGGACGCCGCCCAGATCGTCGGGTTCGGCGACATCGGCCCGGGCATGCGGGTGCTGGAGGCCGGTGCCGGCTCCGGTGCGCTGAGCTGCTCCCTGCTGCGGGCGGTCGGTGAGCACGGGACGCTGACCAGCTACGAGCGGCGCGAGGACTTCGCCGACGTCGCCCGCGGCAACGTCGGCGCCTTCTTCGGCGAGGTCCCGGCCAACTGGTCGCTGCGGCTGGGCGACCTGGACCAGCACCCGGCCACCGAGGTCGTCGACCGCGTCGTCCTGGACATGCTCGAGCCCTGGGCGGTGCTGCCCACCGTGGCCGCGGCGCTGCGGCCCGGCGGGGTCCTGGTCGGCTACGTCGCCACCACCACCCAGCTGTCGGTGTACGTGGAGGCGCTGCGCGCGCAGGGCCTGTGGACCGAGCCCTACGCGTGGGAGACGCTGCTGCGCCCCTGGCACGCCGAGGGCCTCTCGGTGCGCCCGGAGCACCGGATGGTCGCCCACACCGCCTTCCTGGTCACCGCCCGCCGGCTCGCCGAGGGGGCCGTGGCACCGATGCGGCAGCGCCGCAAGAAGCTGGTCTGACCCGCGCGCGGACGCCCGCACGTGTCGTCCCGGTGACGCCGGGACCCACCGTGCCCAGCCGCCCTGCGAGGCGCGGCACGGTCGGTCCCGGCGTGTATAGATTGGCCTCCTGGCTCTCCCCCCGATGGTTGTGGAGGTGCGCGATGGCCCTGGGTCCCGACGAGTTCCGTGCGCGACGTGAGCGTGACGTCGCCTCGCTGGTCAGCCAGATCTCCTACCTCGAGGAGGAGATCGGCCTGCTGCGACGCAAGGTGTCCGACAGCCCGCGCCAGGTGCGCGCGCTGGAGAACCGGTTGTCCGAGGCGGAGGCGCGTGCGGCCTTCCTCTCCGAGCGCAACGACAAGCTGGCCGGCACGCTGCGCGAGGCGCGCGACCAGCTGGTGTCGCTGAAGGAGGAGGTCGAGCGGCTGGCGCAGCCGCCCAACGGCTACGGCGTCTTCCTCGACCGCCTCGACGACGGCACCGTCGACGTGTTCACCGGCGGCCGCAAGATGCGGGTCGCGGTCTCCCCGGAGGTCGCGGTCGCCGAGCTGCAGCACGGCCAGGAGGTCGTGCTCAACGAGGCGATGAACGTCGTGGAGGCCCGCGGGTTCGAGCGGGCCGGCGACGTGGTCCTGCTCAAGGAGCTGCTGGAGCCGCTGCCGGGCATGCCGCGCCGCGCGCTGGTCGTCGGGCACACCGATGAGGAGCGGGTGGTCTGGCTGGCCGACTCCCTGGAGGGGCAGCCGCTGCGCAGCGGGGACTCGCTGCTGCTGGAGCCCCGGTCGGGCTACGTGTTCGAGCGGATCCCCAAGAGCGAGGTCGAGGAGCTCGTGCTGGAGGAGGTCCCCGACATCGACTACTCCGACATCGGCGGGCTCTCCCGGCAGATCGAGCAGATCCGTGACGCCGTCGAGCTGCCGTTCCTGCACGCCGACCTGTTTCGCGAGTACGAGCTGCGCCCGCCGAAGGGGATCCTGCTCTACGGCCCGCCCGGCTGCGGGAAGACGCTCATCGCCAAGGCGGTGGCCAACTCGCTGGCCAAGAAGGTCGCCGAGCTCAACGGCGACGCCGACCGCAGCCAGGGGAAGTCCTTCTTCCTCAACATCAAGGGCCCCGAGCTGCTGAACAAGTACGTGGGGGAGACCGAGCGGCACATCCGCCTGGTGTTCCAGCGCGCCCGGGAGAAGGCCAGCGAGGGCACCCCGGTCATCGTGTTCTTCGACGAGATGGACTCGATCTTCCGCACCCGCGGGTCCGGCGTCTCCTCCGACGTCGAGTCCACGATCGTGCCGCAGCTGCTCAGCGAGATCGACGGCGTGGAGGGGCTGGAGAACGTCATCGTCATCGGCGCCTCCAACCGCGAGGACATGATCGACCCGGCGATCCTGCGCCCGGGCCGGCTCGACGTGAAGATCAAGATCGAGCGGCCGGACGCCGAGGCCGCCCGCGACATCTTCACCAAGTACCTCACCACCACGCTGCCGATCCACGCCGACGACCTCGCCGAGCACGGCGGCAGCCGCGAGGCGACGATCGCCGGGATGATCCAGAGCACCGTCGAGCGGATGTACACCGAGACCGAGGAGAACCGCTTCCTCGAGGTGACCTACGCCAACGGTGACAAGGAGGTCCTGTACTTCAAGGACTTCAACTCCGGCGCCATGCTGCAGAACATCGTCGACCGCGCGAAGAAGATGGCGATCAAGGACCGCCTGGAGACCGGCGTCGGCGGTCTGCGGGTCGGGCACCTGATGACCGCCTGCGTGGACGAGTTCAAGGAGAACGAGGACCTGCCCAACACGACCAACCCCGACGACTGGGCGCGGATCTCGGGCAAGAAGGGCGAGCGGATCGTCTACATCCGCACGCTCATCAGCGGCAAGGGCGCCGAGAGCGGCCGCGCCATCGACACCGCGACCAACACCGGCCAGTACCTGTAACGGCGCCGGACGACGTCCCGGACGGCCCCTGCTGCACCCGCGGCAGGGGCCGTCCGCCGTCCCGGTCCCGGCCCGGACGGTGATCAGGTGACCTGATCACCGTCCGTCCTCCTGTACCGGCGTCGGTGCAGGGGACAGTCGTCGGTGCGGGAGGGCGCCGGCCGTCGTCCGTCCACCGGGCCGTCACCGGGCCCGCCTAACCTGAGGCGCATGAGCGTGCGACGGGTGATGGGCACCGAGCTCGAGTACGGGATCTCCGTGCCGGGTCAGCCAGGGGTGAACCCGACGAACCTGTCCAGTCAGGTGGTGAACGCCTGGGCGGTGGCCGGGGCGCCGAGCCGGCGCCGGCCGCGGTGGGACTTCGAGGAGGAGTCGCCGCTGCGCGACGCCCGGGGCTTCGACCTGTCCCCGGCCACGGCGCTGGACCACAACGACGCCGAGGACGACGCCGGGATGGCCAACGTCATCCTCACCAACGGCGCCCGGCTCTACGTCGACCACGCCCACCCGGAGTACTCGACGCCCGAGTGCACCAACCCGCGCGACATCGTGCTGTGGGACAAGGCCGGTGAGCTGGTGATGGCCGAGGCGGCCCGCCGGGCGGCGCAGGTGCCCGGCACCCAACCCATCCAGCTGTACAAGAACAACACCGACGGCAAGGGCGCCTCCTACGGCGCGCACGAGAACTACCTGATGAGCCGCCGGACGCCGTTCCTCGACATCATCCGCGGGCTGATCCCGTTCTTCGTCACCCGCCAGGTGTTCGCCGGGGCCGGCCGGGTCGGCATCGGCGTCGAGGGCCGGGTCGAGGGCTTCCAGCTGTCCCAGCGCGCGGACTTCTTCGAGGTCGAGGTGGGCCTGGAGACCACGCTCAAGCGGCCGATCATCAACACCCGCGACGAGCCGCACGCCAACCCCGACGAGTACCGCCGGCTGCACGTGATCATCGGCGACGCCAACCTCTCCGAGCTGTCCACCTACCTCAAGGTCGGGACGGCGGCGCTGGTGCTGGCGATGATCGAGGACCGCGCGCTGACCCAGGACCTCACCATCGAGGAGCCGGTCGGGGCGCTGCAGGCGATCAGCCACGACCCCACGCTCACCCACCGGGTGCGGCTGCGCGACGGCCGCCGGCTCACCGCGCTCGAGGTGCAGCAGGAGTACCTGGCCCAGGCACGGGCGTTCGTGGCCTCCCGCGGTGACGACGACCCGATGACCGCCGACGTCCTGGCCCGGTGGGGCGAGGTGCTCGACGAGCTCGCGATCGACCCGATGCGGCTGGCCGACCGGCTGGACTGGCCGGCCAAGCTGCGGCTGCTCGAGGGCTACCGGCAGCGGGACGGGCTGTCGTGGGGCGATGCGCGGCTGAAGCTGGTCGACCTGCAGTACTCCGACGTGCGTCCGGAGAAGGGGCTCTACCACCGGCTGGTGGCGCGCGGGTCGATGCAGCGTCTGCTCACCGACGAGGAGGTCACCGCCGCGATGACCACCCCGCCGACGGACACCCGGGCCTACTTCCGCGGTGAGTGCCTGCGGCGCTACCCGACCCAGGTCGCTGCGGCGTCCTGGGACTCGGTGGTGTTCGACGTGGGCCGGGAGAACCTGGTGCGCATCCCGACCATGGAGCCGCTGCGGGGCACCCGGGAGCACGTGGGCGCGCTGTTCGACTCGACGTCGACCGCCGCCGAGCTCGTGGACACGATCACCGCGCGCTGACCCGGGGGAGGGCCCGGCCGTCGGGCAGCGTGCGGCCGGCCAGCAGGGCGACGAGCCCGCCGCGGTCGGCACGGACGACGTCGCCGTCGCCGGCGTCCCAGTCGCCGTCGGTCGCCTGCAGCCGGACGCCGGTCAGGTCGAGCCCGAAGACGGTGCCGTCGGCCAGCTGGTCCAGGACGGCGGTCAGCGCGGGGGCCGGTGCGGTCGGCGGTGCGCCGAGGGCAACGGTCACGTCCAGGGAGTGGACGACGGCGTGGTTCAGCGCTCCGGCTCCGCCACCGCCCGGCGGCTGCCAGCCGTGCAGCTGCGGAGAGCGCAGGGCGGCGAGCAGCTCGGCCCGGGGCAGCTCGGCGTCCCGGGCGGCGACGGTGTCGGAGAGGACGCCGAAGTCGCCGTGGGCCGCGGCCAGCTCGGCGCCGAACTGTGCGGGGGTGAGCCGGGCGGGCATGGTCACGTGCGCCACCACATGCCGGACCTGCCAGCCGGCGCACAGCGAGGGGGCGTCCCAGGTGTCGTCGCGCAGCAGGTCGGCGAGGCCCTCGTAGGTCTGCGCCACCCAGGCCCGGACGTCGTGCTCGGTCATCTGCGGTCCCCGTCGTCGGCCGTCGGTGTGGAGACCGTCGCAGGTGGACGATCCCGACGTCCAGCACATCGACCGTTATCCCCAACTTTACGCCGATCCGGATCGGAAAGAAAAGCGGCGGCAAGGGGAGGAGTGACGCCCGGCAAGCGCCGACAGGGCAGCCGGCCTGTCCTGGCCGAGGAGACCCGCCGGTCTCGTCACCGGCCCGCGGGCTGTGGACGCCGGTGCGTCGTCGGGTGCCGGTCCCGAGAACGTCGGCGGACTGTCACGTCCCGCGAGTAGGTTCGCGGCAGAGGGACCCACACCAGACACCGGAGGGTGAGATGGCCACGAGGGACACCGGCGGGCAGCAGCGGTCGACGCGTTCGCGCGAGGAGACCGAGGAGGTGGAGGCCTCTGTCGACACCGAGGTCTCCGAGCGCACGAAGGAGGTGACCGACGACGTCGACTCACTTCTCGACGAGATCGACGGGGTGCTGGAGGAGAACGCCGAGGAGTTCGTGAAATCGTACGTTCAGAAAGGGGGTCAGTGAACAAGATCATTTAGTCTCGACGACTTGATGGAGAGCAAGGTCTGTCGCGACTGCGGTCATGCGCGCCCGTTGACGGACTTCACGAGGAACAGCAACAGCCGCGACGGCTATGCGTTCTACTGCAAGGACCACGCGCGCCGGCGCCACCGGGCCAGTAGAGACAGTCGTACGGGTGGACCGCGAAGGCGATTCCCTCGCGACATGGTGGTTCCCGAGGGCAGCAAGTGGTGTCCGGATTGCGGAGTCGTCCAGGAGATTTCTGCCTTTGGTCGGAACGCAGGCAGCAGCAGCGGGATCAACAGCTACTGCAAGCCCTGCCACAACGCCCGGACGCGGACGTCGAAGGAAGCCGTGGGTGGCGAGCGGACCTATCACCTCAGACGTCGCTACGGGATCACCGCTGACCAGGCCGACGCGATGCTCGCTGACCAGGGTGGCCTCTGTGCGCTCTGTCGAGCGGCACCGGCGGCCCACGTCGACCACGACCACGCCACCGGTGCGGTCCGTGACCTGCTCTGCTTCAACTGCAACGGCGGTCTAGGGCAGTTCAAGGACGACCCGGCGCTGCTGCGGGCTGCGGCCCGCTACGTGGAGGCTCATCGGGCCGGCCACCTCGCCGGGCCGGTGCCGGGTCAGCGGCGGTGACCGACCGGCCGACCGGCCCGCCGGTAGGGTCGAGCCGAGGTCCGGCGGTGTCCCGCCGGCCGTGCTCGTGCAGTCGAGGCCGTGCACCCCTGGCGGCGAGAGAGGTGGATGGGTGACCGACGCGTCAACGGGCCGGAGCGGCTTCACGCCGGCGTACCTGGACCGGGTGGGCTCCTCGTTCACCGACTTCCTGGGCAGCAGCGCCCCCGACCTGCTCCCGGGCCGTCGCACGCTGCCCGCGCTGCCGGTCGGGGAGCTGTCCCCGCACGCCACCACCATCGTCGCGGCCACCTACGCCGGCGGCGTGCTGATGGGCGGCGACCGCCGGGCGACCATGGGCAACCTGATCTCCAGCCGGGACATCGAGAAGGTCTACGCCGCCGACTCCTGGTCGGTCATCGGCATCGCCGGGGCCGCGGGCATCGCGATCGAGATGGTCCGGCTCTACCAGGTCGAGCTCGAGCACTACGAGAAGATCGAGGGGATGACCATGTCCCTCGACGGCAAGGCCAACCGCCTCGCCGCGATGATCCGGGGCAACCTGGGCGCGGCCATGCAGGGCCTGGCCGTCGTCCCGCTGTTCGCCGGATACGACCTCGACGCCGCCGAGGGCACCAGCCCGGGTCGGATCTTCAGTTACGACGTCACCGGCGGGAACTACGAGGAGCGCGGCTACGCCTCGGTCGGCTCTGGCTCGCTGTTCGCCAAGAACTCGCTGAAGAAGACCTGGCGCCCGGGCCTGTCCGCCGACGCCGCCACCCGCACCGTCGTCGAGTCCCTCTACGACGCCGCCGACGACGACTCCGCCACCGGCGGACCCGACCCGGTGCGCCGGCTCTACCCGATCGTCTACCGGGTCGACGCCGAGGGCGCGGTGCGCCTGACCGACGACGAGGTCGCCGAGGTCGCCGGCACGGTCATCGCCGAGCGGTCCGCCGCCCAGAGCCAGGAGGGCTGAGCCATGACCATGCCGTACTACGCCTCCGCCGAGCAGGTCATGCGTGACCGCTCCGAGTACGCCCGCAAGGGCATCTCCCGGGGCCGCAGCGTCGCCGTCCTCACCTACGCCGACGGCGTCCTGTTCATCGCCGAGAACCCTAGTTCCACGCTGCACAAGGTCAGCGAGCTCTACGACCGGATCGGCTTCGCCGCCGTGGGCCGGTACTCGGAGTTCGAGAGCCTGCGGGTCGCCGGCATCCGGCTGGCCGACGTCCGCGGCTACTCCTACAACCGGCGCGACGTCACCGGCCGGGTCATCGCCAACGCCTACGCCCAGACCCTCGGCGCGGTCTTCACCGAGCAGATGAAGCCCTATGAGGTCGAGCTCTGCGTCGCCGAGGTCGGCGACACCGCCGCGGCCGACCAGCTCTACCGGCTCACCTTCGACGGCTCGATCGTCGACGAGCCGGAGTTCGTGGTCATGGGCGGGCAGGCCGAGACCGTGACCGGCCACCTGCGCCAGCACTTCACCCCCGGCATGGACCTGGCCCAGGCGCTGCGGGTCGGCGTCCGGGCCCTGTCAGCGGTCAGCCCGGTCACCGCGGCCAACGGCGGTGGCCACGAGCAGCTGCCCGCCGAGCAGCTCGAGGTCGCCGTCCTCGACCGGCGCCGTCCCAAGCGCACCTTCCGCCGGGTCGTTGGCGCGGCCCTCACCGCCCTGCTGACCGACCAGCCGGTGCCCTCCTCCGAGGCCACCCCGGCCGAGGCCGGCGCCGGCCACGCCCCCAGCGCCCCCGCCCCGGGCACCCCGCCCGGTCTGGGCGACCCGACGGCGGTCGACACCGCTGGGGGCCACGCGGACGCCGAGCAGCAGGACGGTCCCGACGGCACCCAGCAGTGAGCGGCGCGGCGCGCCCGGCACCGGAGCCGAGCGCGCCGCGGACGCCTAGGCTGGGTGGGGTGGAGCGACGGATCTTCGGCATCGAGACCGAGTACGGCGTCACGTGCACCTTCCAGGGCCAGCGCCGGCTCTCGCCGGACGAGGTGGCCCGCTACCTCTTCCGCCGGGTCGTCTCCTGGGGGCGCAGCTCCAACGTCTTCCTGCGCAACGGCTCCCGGCTCTACCTCGACGTCGGCAGCCACCCCGAGTACGCCACCGCCGAGTGCGACGACGTCACCGAGCTGGTCGTCCACGACAAGGCCGGGGAGCGCATCCTCGAGGGCCTGATGATCGACGCCGAGCAGCGCCTGAACGAGGAGGGCGTGTTCGGCGACATCTACCTGTTCAAGAACAACACCGACTCGGCCGGCAACAGCTACGGCTGTCACGAGAACTACCTGGTGGGCCGGCAGGGCGAGTTCAGCCGCCTGGCCGACGTCCTCATCCCGTTCCTGGTCAGTCGGCAGATCGTCGTCGGTGCGGGCAAGGTGCTGCAGACCCCGCGCGGGGCGGTCTACTGCGTCAGCCAGCGCGCGGAGCACATCTGGGAGGGCGTCTCCAGCGCCACCACCCGCTCGCGGCCGATCATCAACACCCGCGACGAGCCGCACGCCGACGCCGAGAAGTACCGCCGGCTGCACGTGATCGTCGGCGACTCGAACATGAGCGAGACGACCACCCTGCTCAAGGTCACCATCACCGACCTGGTGCTGCGGATGATCGAGCAGGGCGTCCCCATCCGGGACATGGCGCTGGAGAACCCGATCCGGGCCATCCGCGAGATGAGCCACGACCTCACCGGACGACGCCGGGTGCGCCTGGCCAACGGCCGGGAGATGTCGGCGCTGGAGATCCAGCAGGAGTACCACGACCGGGCGGCGGAGTTCGTCGACCGCGAGGGCTACGGCCCGGTGCACCGGCAGATGCTCGAGCTGTGGGGCCGCACCCTCAAGGCCGTCGACACCGGCGACCTGTCGCTGATCGACCGGGAGGTCGACTGGGCGATCAAGCACTCGCTGATCCACCGCTACATGGCCAAGCGCGACCTCCCACTGTCCAGCCCCCGGGTCGCCCAGCTGGACCTCGCCTACCACGACATCCGCCGCGACCGGGGCCTGTACTACCTGTTGCAGAACGCCGGCCAGGTCGAGCGGGTCGCCCACGACCCGGCGATCTTCGAGGCCAAGAACGTGCCACCGCAGACCACCCGGGCCAAGCTGCGCGGTGAGTTCATCCGGCGCGCGCAGGAGAAGCGGCGGGACTTCACCGTCGACTGGGTGCACCTCAAGCTCAACGACCAGGCCCAGCGCACCGTGCTGTGCAAGGACCCGTTCAAGTCCGTCGACGAGCGCGTGGAGAAGCTGATCTCCAGCATGTAGCCCGGTGGGTCAGACTCCCGTGGTGACCAGCCGCGCCGACGCTCTCCTGTCCGGTCCCCGGGGCCGTCGGCTGTGCCTCGAGCTGGCGGAGGCGTCGCGGGAGTCCTGGGGCTGGCCGCAGCTCATCTGGCGGGACGGGTCGGCCGGGTACCCCGTAGGCCGGTTCGAGGTCGGCGACCTCCGGTCGTCGCTCGCCGCCGAGATCGCCGCGACCGACCTCTCCGGGGTCGGTCCGGCGGAGCTGCTCGCCGCCTTGGCCAGGTCGGTCGAGAGGGCGATGTACTGGCAGCCGGCGGACGACGAGGACCAGCTCCTCGCCGATGACGAGACCGCGGCGTTGCTGCGCCCGGTGGCCGAGCTGGTCGTTGCGTCCCCGGCGTCCCGGTGGTGGAGCCGTCCCCTCGACGCCGCCGGCCAGCACGTCGTCGGCTGGGAGCCCGAGCACCCGGCACCGCGGTTCACCGGTGCACGGTCCGCGCTCGCGCGCTGGCGGGACGCCGTCCGCGAGGACGAGCGGCGGGCGGCGGGGGAGCGGACCGCCGACCCGCGCGACCAGTGGGGCGAGGCGTGGTGGTCGACCCCTGCCCACGACTGGTACGGCCTCACCACGGGAGCGGTGCCCGGCTCGCCGGCAGTCCCGACCCGGCTGCCGCTGGTCGAGGACACCCTGGGGTGGTCCTCGGCGGTCTCGTGGCCGGTCCAGGTGCCCGACGCTGCCCGGGTGTTCGAGGTCACCGGTCCGGCCGACTGGGCGGACCTGGTGCAGCTGCACCCGCAGGAGGTCACCGTGCTGCGCCGGGGCACGTGGTGGCAGCTCACGGGGTGGGACGGCAGGTGGCTGATCCCGGACTGGGCGGCGGTGGCCGAAGAGTGGGACGGCGTGCACCTGACCGTCGACGGCTACCTGTCCACCGCCGGCCGGGCGCTCCCGGTCGACGTCCCCGGCCCTCCGGCCTCCACCCTGCTCGCCGGCTTCGAGCCCGACGTCACCTGGTGGCTGACCGACCTGCCCGAGCTGGGGGCGCCCACCCGGTGGCGGCGCTCGGACGACGAGTGGGAGCACTGGACGCCGGTCTGAGGAAACCGCTGGCGTCGCCCGGGAGACTCCGGGCATGGGCACCGTCCTCGTCACCGGCGTCAGCCGCCGGGCCTCCATCGGGTTCGCCGTCGCCCGGCGGCTGATCGACCGCGGCGACCGGGTCGTCGTCTCCTCCTGGGCCCCGCACGACGCGGAGCAGCCCTGGGACGGTGACGACCTCGCCGCGGTCCTCGCCGCCCTCGGCGACCCGCCGCACGTCAGCTGCGACCTGGCCGACCCCGCTGCCCCGGCCGCGTTGGTCGCCGCCGCCCGGGATGCCGTCGGCCCGCTCACCACCCTGGTCGCCGCGCACGCACGCAGCGCCCGAGGTGGGCTGGCCGACGTCGATGCCGCCGAGGTCGACCTGTGCTTCGCCGTGAACGCCCGGGGCAGCCTGCTGCTCACCCAGGCCCTCGCCGCCCAGTACGAGCCCGCGGCCGGACCGGGCGCCGTCGTCCTGTTCACCTCCGGGCAGCACCGCGGGCCGATGGCCGACGAGCTGCCCTACGCGATCAGCAAGGGCGCCGTCCAGCAGATGACCCTGTCGCTGGCCGAGGCGCTCATCGACGCCGGCATCACCTGCAACTGCCTCAACCCCGGCCCGACCGACACCGGGTGGGCCGGCCCCGCCCAGGCCGACCTGGTCGCCCGGGCCATGCCGCGTGGCCGGTGGAACACCGCGGACGAGGCGGCTGGCGTCGTGGCGTGGCTGACCGGCCCCGACGCCCGCTCGGTCACCGGGCAGACCCTCGACGCCGAGGGCGGCTTCCGCCGCTGGGCCTGACCGCGCTGCACGCGTTGTGTCCACGTCACCCGCGCGGCAGCACGGGCACTGCGCACGAAGCGCGTGCACAGCGATCGGACGGCGGAGCCGCAGGACGGCGAGACCCCGGGACGACGGAGCTCAGGCCGGGGGCGGGCCGAAGAGGGTGAGCTGCGCGGCGTAGCGGCCGGCCGCGGCGGCGGAGAGGAAGTAGGGGCGGTCCTCGGCCAGCCCGCGGCCCATCGTCGACAGCTGCGCGGGGGAGGCGGCCAGCGCGTCGTCCAGCCCGGCGCTGTCCACCCACTCGACGGGGTTGCGCTCGGGCTGCCCGGCCAGGTCCTCCTCGATCTGGCTGCCCAGCTCCGAGCCCAGCCCGCGCGGCGCCACCAGGGTCACCCCGGCCAGCGCCACCCGGCCGAAGGCGGTCAGCGAGTGGTGGGAGACCCCGCGGTGTCGCGGCCGGGGGTCGGCGTCGGAGATCCGCAGTGCACCGATGGTGCGTCCGCCCAGCACGGCGACGGCGTTGCACGCGTCGCCGGCCGCCACCCCGGAGAAGCCCCACGGCGTCCCGGTCCCCAGGTTGCCCGGGCCCTGGGTGACGACGGCGATGTCGGCGCGCAGCACGTGCCGGGCCGCCAGCAGCCCGGTGTGCACGGTGACCGCCTCCAGGTCACCGCCGAAGGCCTGCCCCACGGTCACCACCCCGACCAGCGACCCGGCCAGGGCGTCGAGGGTCCGGCTGAAGGACGCCGGCAGCGCCCCGCCGTCGGTCATCACGTAGGCGATGCGCAGTGCCGGGTCGGTGACGTGCGCCCCGGCCACGACCGCCGGCAGCGCGGAGTGCAGGTCGGCCACCACCACCGGCATCCCGTCGAGGTCCTCGGCCTCGGCGATGGTGGCGTGGTGCTCGCTGCCCTGCTCGTCGACGCCGGGCACCGTCACCTGCAGGGGGCCGTACCGGCCCTTCACCAGGTGCCCGGGGCCGGCCGGGTCCAGCGGCAGCCGGTCGGGGACGGCGACGACGAGGGCGTACCCGCCGGTGCCCAGGTGCTGCGCCCACGCCGTGGTGTTCAGCAGTACCGTGTCGCCGACCTGGGGGTCCCCGACCACCGACGGGTGTGCCAGGGCCGGCACCGCGCCGTCACCGGGCACGGCCACGGTCAGCTCGCGGGCGTCGTGCCACGTCCGGCCGAGCTCGGTCACCTCGCCGCGGCGCCAGCGGATCCGCGAGCCTGGGGCGGGGGAGGGGGCGTCGGTCACCGGAGCAGAGTAGGTGAGCTGGGACCCCGCCTCAGGAGGAGCCCGACACGCGCGGGGCACTAGCCTGTGCGCGTGGCAGCCAAGCGGGCGGAACGACTGGTCAACCTGGTCATCGCCCTGCTCGGCACCCGGCAGTACGTCTCGGCGGCCAAGATCCGCACCATCGTCCCCGGCTACGAGCCCGACGACGGCACCGAGCGCGCCGACGAGGCGTTCAAGCGCATGTTCGAACGGGACAAGGCCGAGCTGCGCGAGATCGGCGTCCCGCTGGAGACCGGCCGGACCAGCGCCTTCGACACCGAGGACGGCTACCGGATCGCCCGCGCCGACTACGAGCTGCCCGAGATCACCCTGACCGGTGAGGAGGCCGCGGCCGTCGGCCTGGCGCTGCGGCTGTGGCAGTCGGCGCAGCTGGCCGGGGCCGCGCAGAGCGCGCTGGTGAAGCTCCGTGCCGCCGGCGTCGAGGTCGACTCCGGGCGCACGGTGCCCATCCAGCCGCGGCTGGACGCCGGCGAGCCCGCCTTCGAGCCCTGCTACGCCGCCGCCCGCGACCGCCGGGTGCTCACCTTCGACTACCGCCGTCCCGACGAGGCGGCCCCGCACCGCCGCCGGGTGCAGCCCTGGGGCGTCGTCGCCTGGCACGGGCACTGGTACCTGGTCGGTCACGACCTGGACCGGGCGGCCCCCCGGGTCTTCCGGCTCTCCCGGGTCACCGGGACGCCGAGGGCCAGCGGCCCGGCCGGTGCGTTCTCCCCACCGGCCGACCTGGACCTGGCCGCGGTCGTGGCGCGGCAGGAGTCCCGCGCCGAGCAGCTGGTGGTCGTGCGCGCCCGCCCCGGGACGGCGATCGGGCTGCGCCGCACCGCCGAGACGCTGGGCGCGGCCGAGGACGGTGACGACCGGCTGCAGCTGCGCACCACCGACCCCGAGCACCTGGCCGACACCCTCGCCGCCTACGGCGCCGACGTGCTCGTCGAGGCCCCGCAGAGCGTGCGCACCGCCGTCGTCGAGCGGCTCACCCGACTGGCCGCCCTCGGGGAGTCGGCATGACCGCCCCGAGCACCGCCGAGCGGATGACCCGGCTGCTGACCCTGGTCCCGTACCTGCAGGCCCGCCCGGACGGCGTCCGGCTGGCCGACGCGGCCGGTGACTTCGGCGTCACCGAGGCCCAACTGCGCCGGGACCTGGACCTGCTGTGGGTGTGCGGGCTGCCCGGGCACGGTCCCGGTGACCTCATCGACCTGGCGTTCGAGGGCGACCGGGTCCGGGTCACCTTCACCGCGGGCATGGTGCGGCCGCTGCGGTTGAGCACCGACGAGGCCGTGGCGCTGATCGTCGCGCTGCGCACCCTGCTGGAGATGCCCGGCCTCGCCGAGGGGGAGGCCGTCAGCCGCGCCCTGGCCAAGGTCTCGGCCGCCGCCGGGCACCCGGGGGAGGTGCAGGCGCCGGTGGCGGTCAGCGTGGGCGCGGCCGAGCAGTCCCTGGCCGTGGTCCGCGACGGGCTCGAGCGCGGCCGGGCGCTGCACCTGCACTACTACGTCCCCAGCCGGGACGAGCGCACCGAGCGCACCGTGGACCCGATGCGGCTGCTGCTGGTCGACGGCCGCTGGTACCTGGAGGCGTGGTGCCGCAACGTCGAGGGCACCCGGCTGTTCCGGCTGGACCGCATCGACGAGGTCACCGTGCTGGACGAGGCGGGGGCACCGCCGGACGAGGCGACCGAGCGCGACCTGGACTCCGGCCTCTACCAGCCCGGGGCCGAGGCGCCGCTGGTGCGCCTGCGGCTGGCCCGCAGCGCGCGCTGGGTGGCCGACTACTACCCGGTCGAGGACGTCGAGGAGGTCGACGACCCCGCCGGTGGCCTGGCCGTGGCGGTCCGGACGTCGGACCTGTCCTGGGCCCGCCGGCTGGTCTCCTCCCTCGGCGGGGCGGCGCTGGTCGACTCCCCGGCGGAGCTGGCCGCCCAGGTCGCCGGTGAGGCCCGTGCCGCCCTGGCCCGGTACGCGGACTGACGCCGGGCCCGGCGGCGGCTAGGGTCGGCCCGTGCTGCTGATCGTGTGGATCGCCGTCGCCGTCCTCGTGCTGCTGGTGCTGGGCACCCTGGCCTACAACGTGCTGGGCGCGGCCGGGCGGCTGGGCCGCGAGCTGCGCGCCCTGGAGCGCGACGCCGCCCCGCTGCTGGCCGAGGCACAGGCCACCGCGGCCCGGGCCGCCGCCGCGCGGGCCGGACGTCCGGGGTCCGCGGACTGAACCGCCCGGCGTGTCGGACCCGAACCCCCCGGCGACGCCGTCCTGAACCGCAGGTGGACGCCGCACGTACAGCTCCGGCGAGCCATGGACCCCACAGGGTCCGGGCGTAGAGTCGGCCCTGCTCGCCCCAACGACTCGGAGGACCCGATGAACCTCGGCCCGATGGAGATCGGCCTCATCATCCTGGCCGTCCTGCTGCTCTTCGGCTACAAGAAGCTGCCCGACGCCTCCCGTTCGATGGGGCGTTCGATGCGCATCTTCAAGAGCGAGATGAAGGGCATGAAGGACGACGACGTCCGCGCCAAGGACGAGGCCCGCACCACCCCGGTGACCGGGCAGATCGTGGCCCCCTCGTCCGTGGCCGGCGCCGCCCCGGTCGACCTCGAGGCCGAGGCGGCTGCCGCCGAGGCCCGTGCGGCTGCTGCCCGCGCCGCCGCGGAGCGCGCCCGCACGTCGGCGGCCTCCGCCGACAGCGCCCGCTGACCCGCAGCACCACCCGCCGCCCGTGACCCTGGCAGGGCGCACCCGCGATCGCCGCCCGCGGCGTCCCGAGAGGGACGCCGCGGCGACGATGAGCCTGATCGGCCACCTCCGCGAGCTGCGCAACCGCGTCGGCATCGCGCTGCTGTTCGTGTTCATCGGCACCGCGGTGGCGTTCTGGTGGTACGACCACGGCCTGGGTGAGTTCATCCGGGCGCCCTACTGCGGGCTCGACCCGGAGCTGCGCGGGCTGCCGAATGAGGGCGACGGCGACTGCAGCCTGGTGATCACCGACGTCCTCGGTGGCGCCCTGATCCGCCTGAAGATCGCCTTCATCGTCGGCATCGTGCTGTCCGCGCCGTTCTGGCTGCACCAGGTGTGGGCCTTCCTCACCCCGGGGCTGAAGAAGAACGAGAAGCGCTACGGCGTCGGCTTCGTCATCGCCTCCTCCAGCCTGTTCGCCCTCGGCGCGGCGCTGGCCTACATCTCGCTGGCCGCGGGCCTGGACCTGCTGCTCGGCCTGGCCGGTGACGGCGTGACCGCGCTGCTGACCGCCCAGGAGTACATCGGCTTCGTCATCTCGCTGCTGCTGGCCTTCGGCGTGAGCTTCGAGCTGCCGCTCATCGCGGTCGGGCTCAACCTCATCGGCGTCCTGTCCTACGGGGCGCTGGCCAAGAGCCGGCGCTGGCTGTACTTCCTCACGATCGTCTTCGCCGCGTTCATCACGCCCACGCAGGACCCGTTCACGATGCTGCTGATGGCCGCGCCGATGTGCCTGCTGTTCGAGCTGGCCATCCAGGTCGCCCGCGTCGTGGACAGGCGGCGGGCCAAGCGGTCGGCCGCCGAGGGCCTGGCCGGGCTCGACGACGACGAGGCGTCCCCGGCGATCGCGGCGGCCACCCCACTGGACGCCGGTCGGCTGGAAGCGACCGCCCCAGTCACTGCAAGCGTGCTGGACGCCCCCGACCGGGTCACCCCGGGCCCGCTGGAGGCACCGGGCAGCGTCCGGCCCAGCCCCCCCGACGAGCCGGGTCACCCCCAGCCCTGACCGCCGGTCGCACACCCCCGTGGGCGGCCTCCGGACGACGTCCGGCGACGCTCCGAGGTGAGCGGGTGGCGAAAGCGGAGAGCGCCTAACGTGGGGGCATGTCCAGCCCGGCCGAGCGGTACGCGGCTGCCCGCCGCCGTTCCGCACACCCCACCCTGTCGGACTTCACCGCCGAGCTCGGCTTCTCCCTGGACCCCTTCCAGGTCGAGGCGTGCGAGGCGCTGGAGGAGGGCTCCGGCGTGCTCGTCTGCGCCCCCACGGGTGCGGGGAAGACCGTGGTCGGGGAGTTCGCCGTCCACAAGGCCCTCCAGGAGGGCCGCAAGGCCTTCTACACGACGCCGATCAAGGCGCTGTCGAACCAGAAGTACAGCGACCTGTGCGAGCGCTACGGGGCCGACCGGGTGGGCCTGCTGACCGGTGACAACGCCATCAACGGCGATGCGCCGGTGGTCGTGATGACCACCGAGGTGCTGCGCAACATGCTCTACGTCGACTCCCCGGCGCTGACCGACCTGGGCTACGTGGTCATGGACGAGGTGCACTACCTCGCCGACCGGTTCCGCGGCGCGGTCTGGGAGGAGGTGATCATCCACCTGCCCGAGCACGTCCGGCTGGTGTCGCTGTCGGCGACGGTGAGCAACGCCGAGGAGTTCGCCGACTGGCTGGTCACCGTGCGCGGCGACACCCGCGTGGTGGTCAGCGAGGTGCGCCCGATCCCGCTGTGGCAGCACATGCTCGTCGGCGGGCGGGTGTTCGACCTGTTCGCCCTGCGCCCGGCAGCGCACGCCGGGGAGTGGGAGCAGACCCCGCGCGGGCTGTCCACCCGCGAGCGCGGCCGGGCCGTGGTCGACCCGGAGCTGGTGCGCTACGTCCACGAGCAGGAGCGGCGCTTCGACTCCTGGCACGGGGGCGGGGGCACCGGCCGCAACGGCTTCGGGTCCAAGCCGCGCTACTCACCGCCCTCCCGGCCCGACGTCATCGAGCGGCTGGACCGCTCCGGGCTGCTGCCGGCGATCACCTTCGTGTTCAGCCGCAACGGCTGCGACGCCGCGGTGCACCAGTGCCTGGCCTCGGGGCTGCGGCTCACCGACGAGAGCGAGCGCGCCGCCATCGCCGAGATCATCGACCGGCGCACCGGGGCGCTGCCCGACGAGGACCTGCACGTGCTCGGCTTCTGGGAGTGGCGCGAGGGGCTGCTCGCCGGGTTCGCCGCCCACCACGCCGGCCTGGTGCCCGCGTTCAAGGAGACCGTCGAGGAGTGCTTCGTCCGCGGCCTGGTCAAGGCGGTGTTCGCCACCGAGACCCTCGCCCTGGGCATCAACATGCCCGCCCGCACCGTCGTCCTCGAGCGGCTGGTCAAGTGGAACGGCGAGGCCCACGCCGACGTGACGCCGGGGGAGTACACCCAGCTCACCGGCCGGGCCGGGCGCCGCGGCATCGACGTCGAGGGGCACGCCGTCGTCGTCTGGGGCCCCGGGGTCGACCCGGCCGTCGTCGCCGGGCTCGCCAGCACCCGCACCTACCCGCTGCGCTCGTCGTTCCGGCCCAGCTACAACATGGCCGTCAACCTGGTCGGTGCCTTCGGCCGGGAGCACGCCCGGGAGCTGCTCGCCTCCTCCTTCGCCCAGTTCCAGGCCGACCGCTCCGTCGTCGGACTGGCCCGGTCGGCGGCCCGGCACGAGGAGGACGCCGCCAAGCTGGAGGCCGAGGTGCGCGGCGGCCTGACCGACGCCGTGTTCGACGTGGCCGGCTACGCGAAGCTGCGCAGCGAGATCTCCCAGCGGGAGAAGGCGCTGTCCCGGGACTCCCAGGCCAAGCGCCGCGCCGACGCCGCCGAGTCCCTGGCGGCGCTGCGGGCCGGGGACGTCATCCGGGTGCCCAGCGGACGCCGGCAGGGCCTGGCCGTCGTGCTGGACCCGGGCCTGACCGAGCTGGCCGACCCCCACCCGCTGGTGCTCACCGAGGACAAGTGGGCCGGCCGGCTGGGCTCGACCGACTTCCCGACCCCGGTGACCGCGCTGACCCGGGTGCGGGTGCCCAAGAACTTCAACCACCGCAGCCCGCACGCCCGCCGCGACCTGGCCTCCACCCTGCGCAACGCCCGCACCGAGAACGACCTGGGCGCCCGCCGGACCCGGGGTCGCTCCGGCGCCGACGACGACCCGGTGCTGACCGACCTGCGGCACGCGCTGCGCGCCCACCCGGTGCACGGGCTGCCCGACCGGGAGGAGCGGGTGCGCGCCGCCGACCGCTGGCTGCGGGTGCTGCGCGAGGCCGAGCAGCTGCGCCGCCAGATCGCCGAGCGCACCGGCTCGCTGACCGCGCAGTTCGACCGCACCTGCGACGTCCTCACCGAGCTGGGCTACCTCGCCC
The DNA here is from genome assembly GCF_026967795.1 of Modestobacter sp. VKM Ac-2986. Taxonomy (GTDB): domain Bacteria; phylum Actinomycetota; class Actinomycetes; order Mycobacteriales; family Geodermatophilaceae; genus Modestobacter. The sequence goes on along the minus strand of NZ_JAPVBH010000003.1, from coordinate 188,492 downwards.
CCGAGCCCCCGGCCACCTCCCCGGACGCCGACGAGCACCCCGAGCTGGTGACCGACGCCGGACGGCGGCTGGGCCGGATCTGGTCGGAGACCGACCTGCTCACCGCCGAGTGCCTGCGCGCCGGCGCCTTCCGCGGGCTCACCCCCGCCGAGCTGGCCGGGGTGGTGTCCGCGCTGGTGTTCGAGGCCCGCCGGGACACCGTCGCCCAGCCGTCGGTGCCGGCCGGCAAGGTCACCGCGGCGCTGGCGGAGATGCGCCGGGTGCACGAGCGGCTCGCCGACGTCGAGCGGGACCACGGGGTGCCGGTCACCCGCGAGCTGGACCTCGGCTTCGTGTGGGCGGCCTACCGCTGGGCCGACGGGCAGACCCTCGACCGGGTCCTCGCCGGCGCCGAGGCAGCCGGCACCGAGCTGTCCGGTGGGGACTTCGTCCGCTGGGCCCGCCAGCTCATCGACCTCCTCGACCAGCTGGCCAAGATCGCCGACGAGCCGCTGGCCGGCATCGCCCGGTCGGCGGTGGGCCGGGTGCGGCGCGGGGTCGTGTCGGCCTCGGTCACCGGGTAGGGCACGATCGCCGCGCGCGCCCCGCAGCGGGGCCGGGCCCAGGACGAGGAGCGACGATGAGCCAGCCGCCGCAGGACCGGGACCGGCCCGACTGGACGCCGTGGGACCGGGAACCCGACGAGCCCGGGCAGCAGGCCCACGGTGAGCCGGCCGGTCCCACCGACCGGGCGGCGGCACCGGGCTGGGGCCCGCCCTCACCGCAGTACGGCCAGCAGCCGTACGGGCAGCCCTCGCCGTACGGGCAGCAGCAGGGCCTGCCGCCCCAGCAGTACGGGCAGCACCCGCAGTACCCGCCGCCGCAGTACGGGCAGCCCCCTCGGTACGGGCAGCAGCAGGGCCCACCCGCGTACGGCCAGCCGCCCCACTACGGGCAGCCGCAGCAGTACCCGCCCGCCCAGTACGGCCAGCCGCAGTACGGCCAGTACGGCCAGTACGGCCAGTACGGCCAGCCGCAGCACGGGCAGCCCGGCCAGTACGGGCAGCAGGCCCACGGTCCGTTCCCCGGCCAGCCGCCGGCCGGCTGGGGGCAGCCGCCCGAGCCCGCCGGCCGACGCCCGCAGCGACGGCTGGCGCTGCTGGTCGGGCTCCTCGCCCTCGTGGCCCTGGTCGTCGCCGGGGTCGCCCAGGGCTCCGGCCTCGGCGGCACCCGGCTGGACCCCGATGCCGTGCAGCGCGACGTCGCCGAGCAGTTCGAGGAGCTGGAGGGCGTGGCGCTGGAGCTGCGCTGCGACGAGGAGATGACCGTCGAGGTCGGCCGCAGCTACCGGTGCCAGGGCCGCACCGCCGAGGACGAGCGGGTCACCGTGACCCTCACGCTCACCGACGACGAGGGCGCCTACACCTGGGCGCCGCGCTGACCTGCTGCCGCGCTCAGTCCTGCGGCCAGTCCAGCGCCGCGCCCAGCCGGCGCACCGAGGACTCCAGACCGTGCTCGGCGGCCAGCGCGGCGAGCGCGTCGGGGTCGGCGGGGTGCCGCGGCAGGGCGCCGTCCACCGGGGGCAGGTCGATGCCGGTGACGACGGCGACCACCTCCGGTGCGGCGTCCAGGTAGTCCCCGGCCGCCTGCAGCTTCTTCAGCACCGCGGCGGTGAGCGGCGCCTTCGGCACCACGGTGCGGGCGACGGCGGCACGGATGCCGGCCAGCGAGCCGAACTCGTTGATCAGCGCGGCCGCGGTCTTCGCGCCCACCCCGGACACCCCGGGCAGCCCGTCGCTGGGGTCACCGCGCAGGACGGCGAAGTCGGCGTAGCTGCGGCCGGGGATCCCGTAGCGGTCGGCCACCGCGGCCTCGTCGACGAAGTCCAGGTCGTTGATGCCGCGGGCGGTGTACAGGATGCGCACCCCGCGGTCGTCGTCCACCAGCTGGAAGAGGTCCCGGTCGCCGGTCACCACGTCGACCGGGCCGCGGGCCCGGGTGGCCAGCGTGCCGATGACGTCGTCGGCCTCGTACCCGGGCGCGCCGACCCGGGCCAGCCCCGCCGCGGCCAGGACGTCGACCAGCACCGGCACCTGGGGGGCGAGCTCCTCCGGGGTCTCCTCCCCGCCCTCGGGGGCGACCCGGTGCGCCTTGTAGGTGGGCAGGGCCGCCACCCGGAACGCCGGCCGCCAGTCGTCGTCCCAGCAGGCCACCAGGCGGGCGGGTGCGTGGGCGACGACCAGCCGGGCGGTCATGTCCAGGAAGCCCCGGACGGCGTTCACCGGGCGCCCGTGCGGGCCGGTGACGGTCGTGGGCACCCCGTAAAAAGCGCGGTAGTACAGGCTCGCCGCGTCCAGCAGCATCGTGGTCACGCGGGGACGGTAACGGGACGAACACGGGCGGCGGTGGTCGTCACATCGGCTGGCTAGTCTGCCGACGTGTCCGCCACCCCCGCTCCCTCGTCCCCCCTGGTGTCGGTCGACCGGGTGCACGCCGCCCGCGCCGTGGCCGACGAGCTCGGCATCGACGTCCTGATCGTCACCCCCGGCGCCGACCTGCGCTACCTCATCGGCTACGACGCCCACGCCATGGAGCGGCTGACCGCGCTGGTCGTGCCGCGCCGGGGCGAGCCCCTGCTGGTGGTGCCACGGCTGGAGGCGCCGATGGTGGGCGCCTCGCCCGCCGGCGCGCTGGGCCTGGAGCTGCTGGCCTGGGACGAGACGGACGACGCCTTCGCCGTGCTGGCCGCCGCGGTCACCGTCCGCCTGGGTGCGGCCCCCACCCGGGTCGCCGTGGGCTCGCGCACCTGGGCCGAGCACGCCCTGGGCGTCCAGCAGGCGCTGCCCGGCTCGGTGCTGGAGCTGGCGAGCCCGGTCATCGACCGGCTGCGGATGGTCAAGACCCCGGCCGAGGTCGACGAGCTGGCCGCCGCGGGTGCGGCCATCGACCGCGTGCACGCCCGGATGGAGGAGTGGCTGCGTCCCGGGCGCACCGAGGCCGAGGTGGGCGCCGACGTCGCCGCCGCGATCCTCGCCGAGGGCCACGTGGCCGTGGACTTCACCATCATCGCCTCGGGACCGAACGGGGCCAGCCCGCACCACGAGCTCTCCGACCGGGTCATCGAGGCCGGCGACCTGGTGGTGGTCGACATCGGTGGGCGCACCGCCAGCGGCTACCGCTCCGACTGCACCCGCACCTACATCGTCGGCGGGATGGCCGCCCGGGGGCTCAAGGAGTGGTTCGCCGTCCTGGAGCGCGCCCAGGCGGCCGCGGTCGCCGCCGTCCGCCCGGGGGTGACCTGCGCCCAGGTCGACGCCGCGGCCCGCGAGGTCATCACCAAGGCCGGGTACGGCGAGCACTTCGTGCACCGCACCGGGCACGGCATCGGTCTGGACACCCACGAGGCGCCCTACGTCGTGGCCGGCAACGACCTGCCGCTGGAGCCGGGCATGGCCTTCTCCGTCGAGCCCGGCATCTACCTCGAAGGGCGCTACGGCGCCCGGATCGAGGACATCGTGGTCTGCACCGACGACGGCGTCCGCGTCCTCAACAACCGTCCCCGTGGCCTCGTCGAGCTCGGCGCCTGAGCCCGGCGGCCAGCCGGCGGCACCCGACGTCGACCGGGCGCTGCTGGCCGCGCTGAGCCGGGACGGGCGGGCCAGCTACACCGAGCTGGCCGAGCTCGTCGGGCTGTCGGTCTCCGCGGTGCACCAGCGGGTGCGCCGGCTGGAGCAGCGTGGGCTGATCACCGGCTACGCCGCCCAGGTCGACGCCCGGGCGCTGGGCCTGCCGCTGACCGCGTTCGTCTCCATCACGCCCATCGACGTGGGCCACCCCGACGACGCCCCGGCCCTGCTCGCACACCTCCCGGCGGTCGAGGCCTGCCACGCGGTCGCGGGGGTGGAGAGCTACATCCTCAAGGTGCGGGTGGCCGGCCCCGACGCGCTCGAGGCGCTGCTGCACGAGATCCGCGCCGTGGCCAACGTCAGCACCCGGACGACGGTGGTGCTCTCGACCGCCTACGAGAACCGGCCGCCGGTCTGAGAGGACCCCCTCGCCCCGCACCACTCGCAGGCTCGTGGCGGGCCCCCGCGAGGGGGCCGTCGAGCTGGCGCTCGACAGGGGTTCGAACATGTGTTCGGATGGGTGCATGCGCTGGGACGCCCAACGGCTCGACCTCGACGAGCCCACGACGCTGCCCGGGCTGCCCGACGTCCGCGGGTTGCTGCGCAGCGTGCAGGTGCCGGAGTTCCCCGGCCTGACGTTCCACGAGGTGCGGGCCAAGAGCGCGCTCAACGCCGTCCCCAAGGACTCGGCGATGCCGTTCGGTCACACGATCAACCCCTACCGGGGATGCAGTCATGCGTGTGTCTACTGCCTGGGCGGCGACACGAACGTGCTCATGGCCGACGGCCGTCAGGTGCGGATCGCCGATCTGCGGGTGGGCGACCGGATCATCGGCACCGAGAAGCGAGGGAACTACCGCTTCTACGTCGAGACCGAGGTGCTGGCGCACTGGTCGACGGTCAAGCCGGCTCATCGGGTCACCCTGGCCGACGGGACGACGCTCGTCGCCAGCGGTGACCACCGCTTCCTCACCGGCCGCGGGTGGAAACACGTGACAGGTGCGACCTCCGGCGCCGACCAGCGGCCGCACCTGACCACCAACGACACGATGCTGGGCTTCGGGAAGTCGGCTCCGACGACGCCCGTCTGTGCTGATTACCGGACGGGCTATCTGTCGGGCATGGTCCGGGGTGACGCCCACCTGGAGGTCTACAGGTACCAGCGGGCCGGACGGGTCCACGGGGACCAACACCGGTTCCGGTTGGCGCTCACGGACGTCGAAGGGCTGCGGCGATCGCAGGACCACCTGGCGCAAGCCGGCGTCGAGACCGACTGGTTCGAGTTCTCCCCGGCGACCGAGCGACGTCGCGCCCTGAGCGGCATCCGAACGTCGTCGGCAGCTGCCGTCGCCGCGATCGTCGACCTGGTGGCGTGGCCAGAGCGCCCGAGCGCCGCCTGGCAGCGCGGCTTCCTCGCGGGGGTCTTCGATGCCGAGGGCAGCCGGAGCAGGCACGTCTTGCGCATCACGAACACCGATCCCGAGATCCTCACTCGCGTCCGGCAGTGTTTCGCGACCTTCGGGTTCGGCACCGTCCTCGAGGACCGCGGACGGCCGAACGGCCTGTGTGACGTCCGGCTGCGCGGTGGGCTGCGCGAGCACCTCCGCTTTCTCCATCTGGTCGACCCGGCGATCCGGCGGAAGTGTCAGGTCCAGGGCACTGCCATCAAGAGCGACGCCGATCTCCGCGTGACCTCGATCGCGGACCTGGGCCTGGAGATGCCGATGTTCGACATCACCACCGGCACCGGAGACTTCATCGCCAACGGCGTGGTCAGCCACAACTGCTTTGCCCGGGGGACGCACGAGTGGCTGGAGCTGGACAGCGGCGCCGACTTCGACCAGCAGATCGTGGTCAAGACCAACCTCGTCGACGTCCTGCGCCGGGAACTGGCCCGTCCGTCCTGGAAGCGGGAGCACGTCGCGCTGGGCACCAACACCGACCCCTACCAGCGCGCCGAGGGCCGGTACCAGCTGATGCCCGGCGTCATCGATGCCCTGGCCCGCTCCGGCACGCCGTTCTCCGTCCTCACCAAGGGCACGCTGGCCCGGCGTGACGTGCCCCGGCTGGCCGCCGCCTCCCGCGACGTCCCCATCGGCATGGGGGTGTCGATGGCCATCTGGGACGACGACCTGCACCACGCCCTGGAGCCCGGCGTGCCCACGCCCCGCGCCCGGCTGGAGCTCGTGCGGGCTATCACCGACGCCGGGCTGCCGTGCGGGGTCTTCCTCGCCCCGGTCCTGCCCGGGCTCACCGACTCACGGGAGCACCTGGCGGCCGCGATCGGGGCCATCGCCGCCGCCGGCGCCACCGGGGTGACCGTCGTCCCGCTGCACCTGCGCCCCGGCGCCCGCGAGTGGTTCACCAGCTGGCTGGCCCGCGAGCACCCCGGCCTGGTCGGTCGCTACAAGCAGCTCTACGGCCGGGGCGCCTACGTGCCCGCCGAGTACCGCTCGTGGCTGGCCGCCCGGGTCGCGCCGCTGCTCGCCGCCCACGGCCTGGACCGGGCGAGCGGGGGAGCGGCGCGCGGCATCGGCGCGGACGGCACGCTCGGCCTGCCGGGGGACTCGGCGGCGTCCTTCCCGGCCGGCAGCCTGCCCGATCGCGCACCGGTCACGCCGGTGGTGCACGAGGAGCCGGAGCAGCTGTCGCTGTGCTGAGGCCTCAGTCGGACTCCCGGGCTTCCCGGGCCGCCCGCCGCACGGCGCGCTCGGCCCGCACGGCCCCCCGGGGCGCCACCGGCTCCACGCCGCTGCTGAGCACCAGCCGCCGGTAGGAGTCGTAGGACAGCCGCGCGTAGTGGGTGGCCAGCGACTCCGCCGTCGCGGTCTGCGAGGGGGCGGCCGAGGCCTGCAGCTGCAGCGCGGTCCGGACGGCGTGCTTGGTGAAGGTGACCTGGAGGGCCTGCGTGGACAACTGCCCGCCCACGTGCGACGTGGGGCCCGGCCCGCGCCGCAGCGCCGGCAGTACCCAGGGACTGGCCTCCAGCGCCGGGAAGCGGTTGCGCACCTCCTCCCAGGCGTGCCAGGCGGTGAGCGCACCGGGCACCGCCCAGTCGCCGTCGTCGGTGGACACCAGCAGCCGGCGGGTGGTCGCCTGCACCTGCTCGCGGCGCAGCGAGCGGAACTGCCCGACCGTGCCCGGCCAGCCGAGTGCGATGGCGCACCAGGCGACGGTGCGCAGGTGCTCGGGCGCCTCACCCCGGACGCGGGTCAGCTCGCGCAGGTCCAGGGTCACCGGGTCCGGCTCCGGGGTGCGCGGCTGGGGCATCTGCAGACCGCCGTAGCGGGCCACCTTCGTGTAGAGCGCCACGGTGGCCGGTTTCCAGTCACGGGCCGCCGCCAGGGGCTCCAGACCGGCGTGCGCCAGGTCGTCGGGGCCGAGGTCGAGCTCGAGTGCGACCTCCATCAGCCGCCGCCACTGGTCCTGGTAGCCCAGCGGCGCACGCAGCCGGTTCCAGCCGCGGACAGCCGGCGGCGACGGCATGTCCGGCAGTGCAGGGTGGAAGCCCTCGGTCATGCCTCCATCATACCGTTATCCCCAACTACCGGCCCGATACACGCCGGCGCAGACCGCTCGCCGGGGGAGTGGGTGGCGGACCGACCACTGAGCACCTCGCACCGGGGTCGCTGGTCTTCCACGGGTCCGAGGGGTGGCACGCTCGCGATCAGCGAGCCGCCGCAGAGCCCGTACGACACGGGACGACGACAGCCGTACCCGCTCCTGCGGTCACGGACCGGTCGACATCCGCGGCGCACCTGATCGCCTCGCCGCTTCGGTTGTCCGTTATCCCCAACTGTCCGCCGCGAACGCGGTAGGGAAGACCGAGCAACGACGGGGGAGCGGCTCCCGGGTCGTCCGCCGCCGAGTGGGGAAGGCGCCGCCGGGTCGGGACCCCAAGACGAGCGCGGGGGAGTGAGGGTCCCGGGGCCGGTCAGTCAGCTGCCGGGAGGTCGAACGCAGGGCAGTCGTCGGCGAAGCGTCACATCGACAGAGGCGGACCAGCCGCGATGAGGCAGGAGAGGACCCCGACCCGTTCCGGCTGGTCCGCCGGCATGAGTGAGTCGACTCGGGGAGAACGCCCACGAACAAGCCCTTCTGCGCCGTTATGCACAACAACAGGGACCCATCACACCGGTGGTCGCGTCGCACAGCGGCGCCCTACGGGCGCCGACGCAGCAACCGCCACCTCCCATCGTTCGGCCGCCACGAGCGGGGACCGGCTGTCAGGGACTTGGACCCCAAGGGCTCTGAGGTCAGGGGCTCTGAGGTCAGGGGCTCTGAGGTCAGGGGCTCTGAGGTCAGGGGCTCTGAGGTCAGGGGCTCTGAGGCCAGGGGGCTCTGAGGCGTCGACGGGCCCTCGGACTCGCAGGACGACGCCCGGGGCGTGGGCGGCAGGGCAGGGGCCGAACGCCGGCCGAGGGCGGGGGCGTGCGTGGGCTGGCCAGGCCGGCTGCTCCACCACAGGGGACACCGCCTGCGCACGGCCACCGTCGAGTCGCCCAGCCGGGCGGCGGCAGCGCCTCGTGCCCAGCTCACCGGTCGGCCGAGGGAGGGTCGGATGGTGAGCAGATCTGCCGATGTCCTGGTCGGCGACTGCGTCGAACCCCTCTTCGCAGCCGCCCCGGACACTTGCACCGTTATCCCTAACAAACCACATCGTCAATGCACAGGAAAGACAAAGACCGCTCCAACCAACCGAGGCGACGGGTCAGGCGCCGCCTCGAATGTCAGCTGGAGGACGCACGGCACGGCCACCTGCGGCGTTGGCTAGGGTCCGCTGTCATGTACACGGCCAGCTGGGGTGACGTCGTCCGCCGCGACCTGTTCGGCGCGCACCCGGACCCGCGCGACCGCCCGTACCGATTCGTCATCCGGGTCGCGTTGATCGTCTTCCGGCTCTTCCGCTTCCGGTTCGACGTCCGCGGCCAGGAGCACGTGCCCACCAGCGGGGGCGCGATCATCTGCAGCAACCACGTCAGCTTCCTGGACTTCACCTTCCTCGGGCTGGCTGCGCTGCCCCAGCACCGGCTGGTCCGGTTCATGGCCAAGGCCTCGGTGTTCGGCCACTGGTTCTCCGGCCCGTTCATGCGCGCCATGCAGCACATCCCGGTCGACCGCGCGGCCGGCACCGCCGCCTTCGAGGCGGCCGTGGCGTCGCTGAAGGACGGCCACGTCATCGGCGTCTTCCCCGAGGCCACCATCAGCAGCTCGTTCGTCGTCAAGCAGCTCAAGGCCGGCGCAGCCCGGATGGCCGTCGACGCGGGCGTGCCGATCCTGCCGGCAGCCGTCTGGGGCGGTCAGCGGATCGCCACGAAGCGGCAGAAGGTCCGGTTCCGCCGGGACGTGCCGGTCACCGTGATCATCGGCGAGCCGATCGTGCCCGAGCCGGGGGAGAAGGTGCAGGCCGTGCTCCGTCGCACCAAGGCGGCGATCGAGACCCTGGTCGAGGAGGCACAGCGCACCTACCCCGACCAGCCCGCCGGCGCCGACGACCGCTGGTGGCTGCCCGCGCACCTGGGGGGCACCGCCCCGACCCCGGAGGTGGCCGCGGTGCTGGACGACCGGAACGCCGCCGGCCACCGGGTCGTCGTCCCGAAGGTGGGGCGGGTGGCCCGGGTCCGCACCCGGCTGACCCGCCGCTGACGGGCGCTCAGCGCACCCGCTGGCCGACGTCATCGGGGGTGAGCGGGCCGACCAGCTCCCGTTCGTGGGTGCGGTGCCAGAACGCGCCGGTCGCCCGCCGCTCGGCGCGGGTGGTGAACCGGTAGCGGTAGACCAGCACCCGGACGGCGGCCGGCCGGTCGCTGCCGAACGGCGCGGACCGGAGCAGCCGCAGCGTGGCCGGGTCCGCGGCCAGCAGCCTGCCCAGGAACGGCACCAGCCAGGTCCGGCCGTAGGCCGGTGAGAGCGCCACGAACCACATCAGCCAGTCCAGCCTCAGGTGATAGGGCGCCCACTGCGGCGGGCGGCGGTGCACGTCGCCGGGCTTGCCGCGGAACTCGTACTCCCGCCACTCGGCGTCCGGTCCGAGGGAATCGGTGGCCTCGACGACCAGCTCACGGCGCACCTTGCTGACCGACCCGAACGCCCCGTAGCTGTTGACCAGCCGGAACGGGTCGAAGCTGGTGTTCATCTGCTGCTGGGGCGAGAGCAGGTTGCGCACCGGGCCGATGCTCAACACCGCCACCCCGGCGGCCACGACGATGCCGACCACGGTGAACCAGGTGGGCGACGACAGCTCCGCGGGCCGGTCGAACGGCAGCCACCGCCCGTCGAGCAGCGACAGGCCGAGGACCAGGGTGAGCGCGTTGAGCCAGGCGAAGTTGCCGCTGATCAACAGGTAGCCCTGGGTGACCACCATGACGGCGGCCGCGATCCCGCAGATCGGCTGGGGCAGCAGCAGGCCCCACACGACCACCAGCTGGGTGCCGTGGTTCGCCAGCGTCTCCACCTTGTGCAACCGCGGGCTGAGCCGGTGGAACCACCAGCTCAGCGGGTTGGGCATCGGCTGGGTCTCGTGGTGGTAGGCCAGGCAGGTCAGGTCGCGCCAGCACCGGTCGCCGCGCATCTTGATCAGCCCGGCGCCGAACTCGAGCCGGAACAGCAGCCAGCGCAGCAGCCAGATGCCCAACGTGGGGGGCGCGACGTGCGCCGGCCCCAGGAAGACGGCGAGGAACCCGGCTTCGAGCAGCAGCGACTCCCAGCCGAAGCCGTACCAGATCTGCCCGACGTTGACGATCGACAGGTAGAGCGCCCACAGCACCGCCCACAGCGCCATCCACCCGGCGATGGGCAGCCGGTCGGCGAAACCGGCGAGCGTCGCGGCCGACAGGACGATCCCGGTCCAGCAGACGGCGCTCAGCAGCCGGTCGGAGAACCGCAGTCGGAACAGGCTCGGCGCGGTGCGCCAGGACGTGGCGCGCAGGAACCGGGGCACGGGCGTCAGGCCGTGGGTGCCGATCAGCGCCGGAGCCTGCCGCAGTGCGGCGACGAAGGCCAGCAGGTAGACCAGCGCCAGGCCGCGGGTGAACAGCAGCCGGCCGGCCCAGGCGCCCGGGTCGGAGAACCAGTCCACGGCGTCCTCCTCAGGCCGTCGGCGCCTCGAGCCGGAAGGACTCCAGCTCCGTCCCGTACCAGTGGGAGGTGCGGCCCAGCGGCTGCATCCCCAGCCGCCGGCACACCGCCAGCGAGGGCTCGTTGCCCGGCCGGACCACGGCGTAGACCTCCAGCAGCCCCTCGTCGAAGGCCCGGTCGACGACCGCCCGCGCGGCCTCGGTGGCATAGCCGTGGCCCCAGCTGTCCGGGTGCAGGTGCCAGCCGACCTCGACCTCCCCGACCCCGTTGGGCAACGGCTTGAGCAGCACCGTGCCCGCCGGTGGCCCGCCGTCGAGCCGGTCGAGGGCCCAGCAGCCGTGCACCGGGTTCAGCTCGTGCACGAGCCGCCAGCGCTCGACCAGCTCCGCGGGCGGCACGGTGGGCGGACCACCGAGCCAGCGGGTCACCTCGTCGCGGCCGTAGACGTCGGCCAGCCGGTCGAGGTCGGCGGGCGCGGTGGTCCAGGCCCGCAGTCGCAGCCGGTCGGTGCACAGCAGCTCCACCCGGGAGAGCTACCGCCGTCCGGCCGCGGGGAAACGCGCGCTCGGGGACGATGGGCACCCCGGGCGCGGGCCCGGGACGACGGAGGGACTCCACGTGCTCGACAGCGTGCTGCACCGCAGCCTGGGCGTGCACCGGGCGCTCGACCCGGTCGGGGTGCTCCCCGCAGCGGCCCGGCGGCTGGACGCCGATCCCCGGCTCGCCCCGGACGAGGTGCGGGTCGACGTGCACCGCATCGACCTCGACGCCGCGACCTGGGACCCCCGCGAGCACGGTGCCGACGGCGCCGCGGTGCGGGCCGCCGTCCTGGCCGGCATCGAACGCGACGGCAAGCTCGACCTCGGCCCCCGCGGCATGGTCGTGGGCGTCGTGGACGAGGCCGGCCTGGACTCACCGCTGGGCCTGCAGGCCGGGCAGCGGGTGGCCACGCTCGTCCCGCTGACAGGCGTGCCGCTGCGGGTCACCGACGGCCTGGCCTCCTGGGACGGCGTCAGCCGGCACGTGCCGACGACGGGGACGGCGGTGCTGTTCGCCCGCTCGATCGCCGCCGTCCTGCCCGAGGACCTGCCCCAGGAGACGGCCCTGGCGGTGCTGGAGGTCTGCGGCGCCCCGGCGGCCACCGAGCGCGTCGTGCACCGGTCGGGGCACCGTCCCTCCGTCGCCGTCCTGGGTGCTGCCGGCCGGGCCGGGTGCCTGAGCCTGGCCGCCGCCCGGGACGCCCGCGCCGGCCGGCTGGTGGGCGTGGTGACCACCGAGGCCGACGCCGCCGAGCTCCGCGCGGCCCGGCTCGCCGACACCGTGGTGGTCGCCGACACCACCGACCCGCTGGCCGTCGCCGCCGCCGTCGGGGAGCCGGTCGACGTCACCGTCGTCTGCGTCGACGCCCCCGGCGCCGAGCAGGCCGCGGTCCTCACGACGGCCGACGGGGGCACCGTGGTCTTCTTCTCCCCGGCTCCCGCCAGTCAGGCGGCGGCCGGAGCAGCCGAGGGGATGGCGACGGACGTGACGATGCTGGTTGGCAACGGCTACACGCCGGGGCACGCGGCCCTGGCCCTGGACCTGTACCGGCGGACGCCGGGCGTGCAGGCGATGGTCGACGCGCGGACGGCGCGGTGAGCGGGCTGCTCGTCACCGACGTCACCGTCGGGGACCGCCCCGGCCGGGCGGTGCACGTCGAGGCGGGACGGATCAGCTGGGTGGGTGCCGCCGCCGACGCCCCGCCCGCCGACCGGCTCCTCGACGGCGCGGGCGCGCTGCTCACCCCGGCGTTCGTCGACGCCCACGTGCACGCCACGGCCACCGGACTGGCGCTGACCGGCCTGGACCTGCACCCCGCGGCCAGCCTGCGGGACGCCGTCGCGCTGCTGGCCGCCCAGACGGCGGCCGCACCCACCGGCACCGTGCTGGGCACCGGCTGGGACGAGACCGACTGGCCCGAGGGCCGCGGACTGACCCGCGCCGACCTCGACGCCGTGGTCGGGGACCGGCCGGCCTACCTGGCCCGGGTCGACGTCCACTCGGCCACGGTCTCCACGGCCCTGCTGGACCGGGTCCCCGGCGTCACCGCCCTCCCCGGGTACAGCCCCGACGGGCGGCTGCGGCTGGACGCCCACTCCGCGGCCCGCAACGCCGCCTACGGCTCGGTGCCGGCCGACCAGCGCCGCACCGCCCAGCGCGCCACCCTGGCCGCCGCGGCCGCCCTGGGCATCGGCACGGTGCACGAGATGGCCGGCCCCGAGGTCTCCAGCGCCACCGACCTCGCCGAGCTGCTCGAGCTGGTCGCCGGGACGCCGGGCCCGCGGGTGGTCGGCTACTGGGGGGAGCTGTCCGAGCGGGGTGGGCTCGACGTCGTCCGCGAGCTCGGGCTCACCGGCGCCGGGGGCGACCTGTTCTGCGACGGGGCGCTGGGCTCGCACACCGCGGCGCTGTCCCAGCCCTACACCGACCGCCCGGACACCTCCGGGTCGCTGCGCTTCGAGCTGGGGTCGCTGGTCGAGCACGTCCGGGCGTGCACCGCGGCCGGGCTGCAGGCCGGCTTCCACTGCATCGGCGACGCCGCCGTCGACCAGGTGCTGCACGCCGTGGCCGCCGTGGTCGAGGAGCTGGGTCGCGACGCCGTCCGGGCCTGCCGGCACCGGCTGGAGCACGTGGAGATGGTCGGTGAGGCCGCCATCGACCGGATGCGCCGCTTCGGCATGGTCGCCAGCGTCCAGCCCGCCTTCGACGCCACCTGGGGCGGGCCGTCCCGGATGTACGCCGAGCGGCTGGGCGCCGACCGGGTGGCCGGGGTCAACCCGCTGGCCGACCTCGTCGACGCCGACGTGACCGTCGCGCTCGGCAGCGACGCCCCGGTGACCCCGCTGGACCCCTGGGGCGGGGTGCACGCCGCGGTCGACCACACCACGCGCAGCTCGGGCATGCGGCCCTTCGACGCCTTCGACGCCGCCACCCACGGCGGGTGGGCGGCCGCGCGCTCCGAGCACCCGGAGGGCCCCCTGGCCGTGGGCGCCCCCGCGGACCTGGCCCTGTGGTCGACGGGGCAGACGCTGTCCGCGGTGCTGGCCGAGCGGGGCAGGCCGGCCTGCCGGCAGCTCCTGGTGGCCGGCGAGCCGCTGCTGCCCGGCACCTGAGGCCCGGCGGCCGCCGCACCCGGGACGGGACGTCGGCCGGGGACGGCGCGGCGGGTGGGATGCTGGTCGGCGGCGGTCCGAGCGCGGACCGGCCACACGAGCAGGAGGTGGGCGTGGCGTCAGCGGTCTCGACCGGCCCGGTCGACGCGGGCACGCCCGGCGTCCCGGCCGAGCAGCGGCGGCGCTCCCGGGTGCGGTGGCCCTGGCGCACCGCCCTGGCCGCCGCCGGTGGCCTGGCGCTGTTCCTCGCCTTCCCCGGCCACGACCTGTCCCTGCTGGCCGTGCTGGGCCCGACGGCGCTGGCCCTGGCCGTCCGCGGGCAGCGGGTGCGCGGCGGCGCCTGGCTGGGGCTGGTCCTCGGCCTGGCGTTCATGCTGCCGCTGCTGTCCTGGACCGGCATCTACGTCGGCGTCTTCCCGTGGCTGGCGCTGGCGGTGTTCGAGGCGCTCTACTTCGCCCTGCTCGGTGGAGCCGCGGCTGCGGTGTCCCGGCTGCCGGGCTGGCCGCTGTGGGCCGCTGCGCTGTGGGTGGCCGACGAGGCGCTGCGCGGCCGGGCGCCGTTCGGCGGGTTCCCCTGGGGGCGGCTGGGCTTCAGCCAGGCCGAGGGCCCCTTCACCGCGCTCGCCGCGTACGGCGGCGTCCCGCTGGTCAGCCTCGCCGTCGCCCTCACCGGCACCCTGCTGGCCGCTGCCGTCCTCGCCGTCCTCCGGCACCGACCGGGACGACGGGCGGCGGTGCTGGCCCTGGTCGGCGTCCTCGCCGTCCCGCTGGTCGGCACCCTCGCCGGGCTGCCGCTGGCCGGCTCCTCGCTCACCGAGGGCGGCCCGACCCGCACCGTGGCGGTCGTCCAGGGCAACGTGCCCCGTGCGGGGCTGGACTTCAACGCCCAGCGCCGGGCCGTGCTGGACAACCACGCCGGCCGGACCGTCGCGCTGGCCGAGGCCGTCGCCCGCGGTGAGGTGGCCCGGCCCGACCTGGTCATCTGGCCGGAGAACAGCTCCGACATCGACCCCTACCGCAACGCCGACGCCGCCGGGGTCATCAGCGGCGCCGCCCGCGCCATCGGGGTGCCGGTCCTGGTCGGCGCGGTGGTCGAGGGGCCGGGCGAGAAGGTGTCCAACACCGCCATCGTCTGGGACCCGGTCACCGGGCCGGGTGACACCTACGTCAAGCGCCACCCGGTGCCGCTGGCCGAGTACGTGCCCTACCGCTCCTTCTTCCGCTTCTTCAGCGAGAAGGTCGACCTGGTGCGCCGGGACTTCGCCCACGGCACCGGGGTCGGCACGCTGGACGTCGGCGGTGCTCGGGTCGGTGACGTCATCTGCTTCGAGGTCGCCTACGACGGGCTGGTGTCCGACGTCGTCGACGCCGGCGCCGGGATGATCGTCGTGCAGACCAACAACGCCACCTTCGGGTACACCGACGAGAGCGTCCAGCAACTGGCGATGAGCCGACTGCGCGCGGTCGAGTTCGGGCGCACCGTCGTGGTCGCGGCCACCAGCGGGATCAGCGCGATCGTGGCGCCGGACGGCACCGTCGTGCGCGAGTCGGCGCTCTACACCGCCGACACCTTCGTCGAGCCGATCGCCCAGCGCGACCAGCGCACGGTCGCCGAGCGCCTTGGTGCCACCCCGGAGTGGGTGCTCACCGCCCTGGCCTCGGGTGCGGTCCTCGCCACGGTCCTCCGGCGTCGCCGGCCGGTGGCCTGACCCGCCGGTACGCCGGCAGCGGACGGCGGGAGCACGATCGCCGTCCCGCTCGTTGCACCTGGTGACGATCCCGTGCGGGAGGCAGGTCCACTGCTCCCCGGCGGGCGGAGGAGGACACGCATGGCCACCACCTACACCCCGGTCCGACGCCGGCCGTCCCGGCTGCGGACGCTGATCGGTCTCGGCGCGCTGGCCGAGGTCGTCGTCTACGTCCTGGTCGCCTCGTGGATCGGGCTGGGCTGGACGCTGCTCGCCACCCTGGCCACCAGCGCCCTGGGCGCCGCGCTGCTGGCCCGGCAGGGGCGGGCGGCGCTGGGGGAGCTGCGGCTGCGCGCGCAGGAGCACCGGGCACCTGGCCGCGCGCTGGGGGACGCCGGGCTGGTCGCCCTCGGTGGGCTGCTGATGGTGCTGCCGGGCTTCGTCGGGGACCTGCTCGGGCTGCTGTGCCTGCTGCCGTTCACCCGCGCCCTGCCCCGGGCCGTCCTCGGCCGGGTGCTGCTGCGCAACCTGCCCGACCGGCTGCGCGGCCCGGTGCACGTGCGCTCGGTGCGCACCGAGACGGTCACCGGCCCGGCCGAGCCCTTCCGCGCCGGCCCGGCCACCCGGGTCATCGAGGGCGAGGTCGCTCCCTGACGGAGCACCCCCAGACGTAGAACGGCCCCGGTGGGAGGTCCCACCGGGGCCGTTCTGTCGGCCCCGCTGCAGGGTCCCGCCGCGAGCTCGCTCGTGGTGGGGGGCAGCGGGGTCCTTCTGCTAGCTGGCGCGGGTCCGACGCCCCTTGAGGACCTCGAGGCGCTCGGCGAGGACCTCCTCGAGGTCGTCGACCGAGCGGCGCTCCAGGAGCATGTCCCAGTGCGTGCGCGGGGGCTTGACCTTCTTGGGGGCCGGCTCGGCGCCACCGACGAGCTTGGCGGCCGAACCGTCGTACTTGCACTCCCACGTGTCGGGGAGCTCGGCGTCATCGGCGAAGGGCACCGTGACGAGGTGCCCCTGAGCGCACCGGTACTCGGCGTACTGCCGCTCGATGGGCGCGGTGTTGCGCTCGGTCTCGTAGCTCACGCTGCCCAGTCGGCTTCCACGCAGGGATCGCTCGCCCATGGCACACCGTCCTCTCGTGCTGATGTAGGTCGTTACAGGACTGCCCGGACCACCGCACGCTCACGCGTCCGGTGCGGGTGTCTAGGGAGATGAACGACAGGAGAATGCAAAGGATTCCGTGTCGGCAGTGGTCGATCATCGCATGGGGTGGTGTTCCAGCACTCGTCCACCCCGGACGAGGGAGCTCAGCGCAGCGACAGCTGCCCGGGACCGGTCGGGGTGGGCTCGAGCTGGCCGCGGCTGTAGTGGCCCCGGCAGAGCACCTGGTAGCGCACGGCGGCCCCGCCGGGGTCGGCCTCGGCACCGGCCAGCGGCGCCGGCGCGGTGTCGGCGACCACCACGGTCGCGCCCTCCCGCACCATCGCGCCGTCCACCACCCGGGCGTTGAGCAGGCCGGGCAGCCCGCACCAGCACAGCACCTCGACCTGGACCCGCTGGACGTCGTCGGCCAGCTCGAACAGCCGCTGCGTACCGGGGAAGAGCCGGGTGCGGAAGTCGGTGGTGAGCCCGAAGGCGTAGACGTCGACGTGCGAGGTGTCCACCAGCTCGGCGAGCTGCTCCACCTGGGCGCCGGTGAGGAACTGCGCCTCGTCGACGATCAGGTAGTCCACGCGGTGCCCGGCGGCCCAACGGTCACGCACCAGCAGCCGCAGGTCGGTGTCGCCGTCCAGCTCGACCGCCTCCCGGCGCAGCCCCACCCGGGAGCTGATCTGCGGGGTGCCGGACCGGTCGCCCTGGGTCAGCAGCAGCCCGTGCCGGCCCTGCCGGGTGTGGTTGTGGTCGACCTGCAGGGCCAGCGTGGACTTCCCGCAGTCCATCGGACCGTGGAAGAACACCAGGTGCGCCGGCGCCGGGTGCCGCCGGCGGTCACCGGAGGCGGGGACGACGGAGGGGCCGGCGAGGTCGGCGGCGGGTGGTACGGGGGTCACAGACGCTCCGGGGGTGTGTTGCCGGCCTCGACGATGGCGCGGCGCATGTCCAGCCGGGCGAGCAGGACGCCGCCCACGACGAAGAACACGACGAGGCTGATGATCGCGTACCGGTAGGAGTCGGTCAGCTGGTAGGTCAGGGCGAACAGGAACGTGCCCAGCCAGCTCGTCCCGCGGTCGGAGATCGTGTAGAAGCCGAAGTACTCCGCCTCCTTGCCCGGCGGGATCAGCTGGCTGAACAGCGACCGGGACAGCGCCTGGGTGCCACCGAGCACGAACCCGATGACCACGGCCAGCAGGTAGAACTGCACCGCCGCGCCGGGGGTGAGGAAGCAGGCGGCGACCAGGACGCCGACCCAGACCAGCAGCGACCACAGCACGGTGCGCTTGGCCCCGGCGGACTCCGCGATCCGGCCCATGCCGCGGGCGCCGACGAAGGCGACCACCTGGACCAGCAGGATCGCCGACACCAGCGTGGTCTGGGACAGCTCCAGCTGCTCGGCGCCGAACTGCGCCGAGACGGTGATGACGGTCTGCACCCCGTCGTTGAACAGCAGGTACGCGCCCAGGAACCACAGCGTGAGCCGGTACTGCCGCATGTCGCGCAGGGTGGTGCGCAGCTGCCCGAGGCTGGCCCGGAACGCAGCCCCCGTGGAGGGCGCGACGTCCCCGGACGGCGTGCGGTTGCGCAGCAGGGCCACGCTGACCACGGCGAAGGCCGCCCACCACACACCGGCCGACGCCAGGCAGATCCGCACCGCGTCGGACTCGGTGAGGCCGAAGGACTCGTACTGCGTGTACAGCGCCAGGTTCGCGGCCAGCAGCAGCGCGCCGCCCAGGTAGCCCAGTGCCCAGCCCCGGCTGGAGACGGCGTCCCGCTCGTCGGGGCTGGCGAGGTCGGGCAGCCACGAGTAGTAGACGACCGTGGCCGCACCGAAGGCGATGTTGGCCACGATGAACAGGCCCGAGCCCAGCAGGTAGCCGCTGCCGGAGACGAAGAACAGCGCCATCGTGGCCAGCGACCCGACCAGGGTGGAGGCGGCGAGCAGCTCCCGCTTGCGCCCCGAGCGGTCGGCCACCGCACCGGTCAGCGGCAGCACGATCACCTGCAGCACCACCGACAGCGACACCACGTACCCGAAGAGGCTGCCCGGGGGCATGCTGATGCCCAGCGGGTGGATCCGGCCCTGGTCGTCGGCGGCCGCCTCGGCCACCGAGGTCAGGTACGGGGCCAGGAAGACGCTGATGACCGTGGTGTTGAAGGCCGACATGGCCCAGTCGTAGGAGTACCAGCCGGCGCGCTCGCGGCGCAGCGCACGGTCGGGCTGGGGGGCGGACTCGACCTGAGGGACGGCGCTCACCGGCGCAGCGTGTCAGGCACCGGCACCCCGGTCCAGCACCGGCCGGTCACGGCGCCCCGGGCCGTCACGGGATCTCGGGCGGGACGACGCCGCCAGGGAAGGCCGCCCGCGCGGTCGTGGGCCGCGTGGGGTCGGCGTGGGCGATCCGGTCGGTGGGCTCACCGGCCCGCAACGGCGCCAGCCCCCGGGTCAGCGCGGCGTCGATCCGGGTGCGGGCCCGGTTGGCGTCGCCCAGCCGGCCGGGCCGCAGGTCGGTGACGTCGACCGGTGGGCCGATGTGCACCTGCAGCGTCGGCCGCCGCCACAGCGCGGTGAGCAGAGTGGTGACCTTGCCCCGGCCGAGGCCGTACTGCATGACCTCGTGGGCGCCCCACTGGCTGACCGGGACGACCGGGATGCCGGCGGCCAGCGCCATCCGGGCCATCCCGGTGCGTCCACGTTCGGGCCACCCGTCGCCGGTCAGCCCGATCCGCCCCTCGGGGTAGGCGACCACGTGCGCGCCGGCGGCCAGCGCCGCCTCGGTCACCCGGACGGCGTGCCCGGCCAGGTCGGTGCCCCGTTCCACCCGGATGCAGCCGCAGCGCTCCAGCAGCGCACCGACGACCGGGACGGCCATCAGCCCGCCCTTGACCAGGAACCGGGGCTGCACCCCGGCCCGGTGCAGGGCGACACCGACCACGAAGGGGTCGAAGTCGCCGATGTGGTTGACCGCGAGCAGCAGCGGACCGTCCAGCAGCTCCGCGGGCACCTCGCCGGTGAGCTGCAGCCGGCCGAACGCCAGCGGCACCCACGACAGCCGGCTCAACGCGAACCGCCACACCGACCACGGCGGGGCCGCGGCGACGGCCAGTTCGCGGGCGAACCAGTCCGGGTCGGCGGGCTCCACCTGGTCGGCGAGTTCGGCCGGGAGGGGAGGGGTGGCAGGGTGCCAGCTGCCCAGTCGCCCGGCCACCTCCGTCGTCCAGGTCCGGGTCACGCGCCGGTCCACTGACCCCGGGACACCAGGAGGTCGCGCAGCATCGCCGGCCGGTCGGTCATCAGCCCGTCGACGCCCAGGTCGAGCATCTCGGTGGCCTCGGCCTCGGTGTCGACCGTCCAGACGTGCACCTGCAGGCTGCGGGCGTGCGCGGCGGCGATGAACCGCTCGTCGACCAGCGGCCGCCCGCCCAGGGCCAGCGGCACCTGGGCGCAGCCGGCCTGGATGCGCACCAGCCCGGCGGCCCGGGGGGAGTAGGAGGACAGCCGCAGCGCCGCCACGCCCTTGGGACCCAGCGAGGTGCACACGCCGGGGCCGAAGACCCGGCGGGCCGCGGCGATCCGGGCGTCGGAGAAGGAGCCCAGGCAGATCCGGTCCTCGACCCCCAGCCGCCGCACCGTGCGCACCAGCGGCGCCAGGACCCCGGCGGCCTTGATGTCGAGGTTGAACCGCACGTCCGGCCAGGCGCCGAACAGGTCCTCCAGCCGCAGGATCGGCTCCCGGCCCCCGATCAGCGCCGCCTGCAGCTCCCGCCAGGGCATCGACTCGACCCGGCCGGTGCGGTCGGTGACCCGGTCCAACGTGGGGTCGTGGAAGACGACGAGCTCACCGTCGGAGGTCACCCGGACGTCGGTCTCCAGGTACCGGTAGCCGAGGGCGACGCACTCCTCGAACGCCGGGAACGTGTTCTCCAGGTGCTCGATGGCCCCGCCGCGGTGGGCCATCGCCACCGGGGTCGGGCCGTCGAGGAAGGCGTAACGCGAGCCCGGCACACCCCCCACGCTAGTGCGGGCCGCTCACCCGGGCGGATCGGGTGCTCGAGGACTGCCCGCTGCCCGCGTGCCCGCCACCCTGGCGTGTCCCCTCTCGTCCTGTCGTACCGGGCGTCTACCGTCGCTGCCGTGGCTGCAGAGCACGAGGTGGACGCCCGTCCGGCCTCACGGACCCGACGCACCAAGGGCGAGGAACGCCGGTGCGGCTGGTGTCGCAGCGTCCTGCCCGCTCAGGAGTCGGTGGGGCGCCCACGGCTCTACTGCGGCCAGGCGTGCCGGCAGCGGGCCTACGAGCAGCGGTCGGCCACGGCGAAGGCCGGGTTGTCCGACGACGTGGTGCTGGTGACCCGGGCCGAGCTCGACGGCCTGCAGGACCGGCTCTACCAGCTGCGCTGCGCCATCGAGGACGTGCAGACCGTGCTGTCGGAGAAGCCGACCAAGGCCGAGCTCGAGAAGTCGCTGTCCGAGCTGGTGCGCTCGACCGGCCGACTCGACCGGCTGTGGCTCAACGGCAAGGCCGCCGGCTGAGGGACCTCATGCGTCACGTGACGCATTGAGTCAGGTCAGCGGGTGCTGTGCAGGGGAGGGGCGACCGGGTCGCCCCTCCGCCAGCAGTCGTCAGCCGTCCGAGCTGTTGTCGCCGCCGCTGTTGCCCTCGTCGTCGCCGGACTCGTTCTCGCCGTCGGGCTCGCTGTTGTTGTTGCGGGGCACGTTGCCCTGCGAGGTGCCACCGGGGTCGCTGCCGCCGGTGTTCGCGGTCTCGTTGTCACTGCTGTCGCCGTCGTTGCGCTCGGTACCACCGCCGGCCGCACTGCAGGCGGTCATCGTGGCCGGTCCACCGACCAGAGCCAGCGCGACGAACAGGGCTGCCACCGGGCGTCGGATGTTCATGACCCGACCCTACGAAGGGTTCGCCGTCGGCGCTCCCTGAGACCGCCGAATCACACCTCGTTGCGTCAGAGTGACGTAACCACGGTGACGTAGGTGGACCGGCTGAGACGTGGTCCGTGGCGGGTCGAGGGCTCAGATGGTCGGGACAGTGACCTTGCCTTGGATCGCCGAGCACACCACGATGATCAACTTCTCGATGGGCCGGTCGAGGTGTCCAGGTCGACGGACATGCGCCTCGCGACGACCCGTGGGTGCCGCCGGCGTCATGTCGTCGCGTCCGTCCTACCGAACGGTCGACATGACGACGCGACGTCATGTCGCGCGGACGACACGGACCCCGGAGGCATCCGGTGCTCGGCCGTCAGGTACGTCGACCCGACGCCGCATCGGTGTCGGTGAGCGCCTTGCTGCGCATGTCGACCTGCGCTACGGATGATCATGGTCGGGACCCCGCTCGACCGCCCCTCTCGGGCTCTGACCGATGCGCCGATAATCGACATTATGTCAAGTAGCGGAGAGGGCGACCGCTCCTGGGCACTCCCCGGGCTCACCCGGTGAACGTCACGTCCGTCGTCTCGACGACTCCTGCCGTCCGACCGGGTGCGGCCTGGAAGCGCCAGTACAGGTTGGTGTGCGCGATGACCTGGTCGACCGGCGGAGCGCCCCACGCGGTCTTGTCCCCGGCGGTGTGCGCGTCACCGACCAGCGTCACGTCGTAGCCCCGGGTGAAGCCGCCGTGGATGGTCGACCGGATGCAGGCGTCGGACTCGGCGCCGGCGACCACCAGCCGGCCCACGCCAGCCGCGGCCAGGACGTCCTCGAGGTCGGTGCCCTCGAAGGAGTCGCCGTAGGACTTGTGCACGAGCGGCTCGGACTCCCGGCGTACGAGCTCGGACACGTACTGCCAGTCGTCACTGTCCTGCGGCATCTCGTCATCGGAGTGGGCGACCCACACGACCGGGACGCCGGCGTCCCGGGCCCGGTCGACCAGGGCGCCGATGTTGGCGACGACGGCGTCGCGCTCGTGGGCGCCGGTCACCACGCCCTGCTGGACGTCGATGACGACGAGGGCGGTGTTCGGACGATCGGTCAGCGTGGTCACGGAGACTCCCCTGCTGCTCGGACGGGCCGGTGCGACGTCCGTGACGTTAGTGCCGACGACCGACAGATTTCAGCCGGCCGCCTCCCTCAGGCGCCGTCAGATCGACGAGCCCACGAGCGCGGGGCCATGTTCGCCACCATGGCCCCGCGCTCGGCTGCACCCCCCTGGCACGCGGCACTCGGTTCACCGCCTCGGTCGGCACCACCGCCCACTCGTCACACTCCGTGACATCGGGTCAGTCGGATCCGGGAGGTCCGACGGGTCGTCCTGGTCGCCCGCCGAGGACGAGACACCGCCCGTGCGGTCAGCCCATCGTCTTCTGGCCGTCAAGGGTCTCGCGGATGACGTCGGCGTGGCCGGCGTGCTGGGCGGTCTCGGCGATCAGGTGCAGCAGGGTCCGTCGCGCCGACTGGCGAGCGCCAGGGGTGAACCAGGGGGCCTCCGGCAGCAGGTGGTCGGCGTCCAGGCTGGGCAGGGTGCGCACCAGCTCGTCGGTGCGAGCGGCGACGGCGGCGTAGTGCTGGAGGACGCCGGCGAGGGTCTCCTCGGGCAGCAGGTGGTGCTCGTCGGCCCAGCTCTCGGCCATCTCGGGGCTGGTCCAGTCGACGGTCGGGAAGGCGGCCGCACCGCGGACCATGAAGTCGGCCCAGGCAGCCTCGGTCGCTGCCACGTGCTTCACGATCCCGCCCAGGCACAGCTCGCTGACCGTCGGCCGCAGCCTGGCCTGCTCGTCGGTCAGCCCCTGCACGGTGTAGCGCAGGAAGGAGCGGTGGCGAGCCAGGCTCTCCAGCAGGTCGGCGCGCTCCCGGTCCAGTGGGCCGATGGTGCTCGGGTGGGTGGTCGTGTCGGTGGCGGTCATGGCGGGCGCCCCTCTCGTCGGTGGAACCGATGACGCTAGGGGCTATTGTGGTCATTTACTGTCCTAAGACAGGGCAGGATGGGCCGGTGGCCAACACCAGCTCGCGCACGCTCCGGCTGCTGTCCCTGCTGCAGAGCCAGCGGTACTGGCCCGGCGCCGACCTGGCCGACCGGCTGGGCGTCTCGGGTCGCACCTTGCGGCGCGACATCGAGCGACTGCGGGAGCTCGGCTATCCCGTGGACGCCAGTCGCGGCGTCGACGGCGGCTACCAGCTCACCCATGGGGTCTCCCTGCCGCCGCTGGTGCTCGACGACGAGGAGGCCGTCGCCCTGGCCGTGGGGCTCCGGTCGGCGACGCACTCGTCGGTCAGCGGCATGGCCGAGGCGTCGGTGCGGGCACTGACGAAGGTCGTCCAGGTCATGCCCCAGCGCCTGCGGCGACGCGTGGAGGCGTTACAGGCGGTCACCGTCCCGGCCGCCTGGGGCGAGGCCGGCACCGAGCCGGTCGACCCGCTGGCGCTCACCACCGTCGCCCAGTGCTGCCGGGACGCCGAGCGGCTCACCTTCCACTACGTCGCCTCCGACGGCGTATCCAGCGACCGGCACGTCGAGCCGTACCGTCTCGTGCCCGTCGGGCAGCGGTGGTACCTCGTCGCCTACGACCTCGCCCGCGGGGACTGGCGCACCTTCCGGCTGGACCGCCTGGCGGACGCCACGAACACCGGACAGCACTTCGCCCCCCGCCGGCTGCCCGCGGCCGACGCCGCCAGCTTCGTACTGGCGGGTCTGGACGGCCGGCGCGACCCCTACCGGGTGGTGGTGCTCGTGTCCGCACCGGCCGCCGAGGTGGTCGCGCACGTCAGCCGCTGGGGCACCGTCTCCGCCGTCTCACCGACGAGCTGTCGCCTGGAGATGACCGCTGACGACCTCAGCTGGCCGGCCATGGCCCTGGGCTCCCTGGGCCACGAGTTCACGGTGCAGTCGCCTCTGGAGCTGCTCCAGCTGCTGTCGGACTGGTCGGCGCTGTACGACCGGGCCGTGCAGCGCACCAGCTGACTCAGCTCCACTCCCCTGCTCTGCACCCGGTCCGGGCCTTGGCCGGTCAAGTGTGGCTTTTGTTTTTCTTGTCTGTGTTAGACGACTTGTTAGGGATAACGGGAGTACAGGGACTGGTGCTCCACTCGTGTCATCGGCAGATGGGCCAGCGGTGATGACGTGGCCGGCCGAGGTGGGAACTCGTCCGGCCGGTCTCTCGAGCCGGCTCCGCCACCGGCCTGCCGGTGGGCCCGCACAGAGCGCAGCCCCGAAGGTCAGGCGAGCCCGCCGTCCGTACGAACCCCACGGCCGAACCGCTCCCCTCCCCCCGCCACGGGGTCGCGGACCGCCTCAGAGCGGACGGGACGAGCTCCCCCAGCACAGGGCGGCCGCTGTCGTGCCGGACCTGTCTCCACTGCTGTGACGGAATGCCGACAGGTGTCCGGGTGAGCACCCCCGAGCACCTGTCGACCGACCCGTTCGGGCTGCTCCCCCGTCCTGGTCGGTGATGGCTTTCCTTAGTTTGAGCAGCGGGTGCGCAGTTGGGGATAACGGACCAACGAAGATCGGGGACGGGGGTGGACCGACTGGTGCCGGTCCACCCCCGTCGAGCCGGTTGCGTCAGGAGATCTCGGCCCGGTGGACCCGGAGCCAGCCCAGCGCCATCGGCAGCCCCAGCCACAGGGCGGTCGCGGTGGCCAGCTGCAGCCAGCCCTGGGCGTCCAGTCCCCCGTCGAACACCGGGGCGCTCGCCGTCGTGAGGTCCAGCCAGTCGGCCACCCAGTCCAGCGCTCCGACCGTGCTGACCAGGATCGTGAACACCGTCGGCAGGACGAAGTACAGGACGATCGCCAGCGGCGAGCTGAGCAGCAGCATGCCGAACGCCACCCCCGACAGCACGTACACCAGCTGCAGCAGCACCACCTGGCCGAGCTCGGCCGCACCCAGCGACCAGTCCTGCGCGCCGTCGGTCACCACCGGGGTGAGGACGACGGCCACCGCGGAGGTCACCAGGGTCGCGGCCACCCCCAACAGGGCGAGGACGGAGGCGGCCAGGACCTTGGCGGTGAGCACCCGGGAGCGCCGGGGCACGAGCGTGAACGTCGTCATCGCCGTCCGCTGCGACCACTCGCTGGTCACCAGCAGGATGCCCAGCACCGGCAGCAGCAGACTGGTGGCCAGCTGGGCGAACTCGAGGTGGTCGGACAGGCTCAGCGGGTCGTGCCCGGTGAACAGGGCCAGCGCCACCGTCGCCACAGCCGCCAGGGCGATCACCGCCAGCAGCCACCGTCCGGCCCGGGTGTCGCAGGACTTGCGCAGCTCCACCCGGGTCAGCCGGAGCAGGGAGGGGGCCGTCACCGGCCCGGTCAGCCGGCGCGGGCCGGACTCGAGGGTCGCAGCGCTCATGCCGCCACCGCCGGCTGCTGCTGCGTCGCGGCGTCAGCGGACCCGGTGAGCGAGCGGAACAGCTCCTCCAGACCCTCACCGCCGGCCTGCCGGAGCTCGGTGAGCACCGCACCGGCGGCGGCCGCCGCCTGCCCGACGGCGAGCGGGTCGGCGTCGGCGACCAGGGCGTCGCCGTCCCCGGGTACGACGGTGATGCCCGCCGTCTGCAGGGCGCGTGCCAGGACGGCGCGGTCCGGGCCCCGGACGACGGTCCCGCGGCGGCCCAGCAGCTCGGTCTTGCTGCCCTGCGCCACGACCCGGCCGCCGGCGATGACGACGAGCTGGTCGGCCACCGCCTCCACCTCGCGCAGCTGGTGGGAGCTGAGCAGCACGGTGCCGCCCCGGTCGGCGAAGCCGCGGAGCAGCCCGCGCATCCACCAGATGCCCTCGGGGTCCAGGCCGTTGGCCGGCTCGTCGAGCACCAGCACCTCCGGGTCCCCGAGCAGTGCGGCCGCCAGGCCCAGCCGCTGGCGCATCCCGAGGGAGTAGCTGCCCACGCGGGTGCCTGCCGGACGCCCGGCCAGACCGACCTGCCCGAGCACCTCGTCGACCCGTTCGGCGCCGACGCCGAGCACCAGGGCGGTGAGGGTGAGCGTCTCCCGGCCGGTGCGGCCGGCGTGCTGGGCGCCCGCGTCGAGCAGGACGCCGACCTGCCGGCCGGCGTTGGGCAGGTCGCGGTGGGCGCGGCCGGCGATGGTGGCCGTGCCGCTGGTCGGGACGGTGAGCCCGACCAGCGACCGCAGGGTGGTGGACTTGCCCGCGCCGTTGGGGCCGAGGAAGCCGGTCACGCTGCCCGGCGGGCAGGAGAAGGACACGTCCGAGACGACGGTCCGGGCGCCGTAGCGCTTGGTGAGGTGGTCCACGGTGATCATGCCGACGAGCCTGGCCGCCGGGCGGGGGCGCGCACATCGCCCGGGAGGCGGCGGCCGTGGTCACCTCGGTCGCCGGCGGGTGGGCCACCGGTCGCGCCGGCCCCCTACTTCGGTCGGTACCCGCGGCCTCCCGCCGTCCGTAACCTCGGCGAGGTGACCACCACCAGCCCACCGGAACAGGCTGTCCCGGCGAGCGAGCGGGCCTGGCTGATGCCGGCACAGGTCCTCCCGGGCGTCCGGCCCGGGACCCGCCGTTCGGTGCGGGACTGGATCGTCGACGTCGCCTGCTCCCTGATCGCCGTCCTGTGCGGCACCGTGCTGGTGGGGGTGACGCTCAGCCAGCCCGAGCCACCGCACGCCCTGCTGGTGTTCGCCGACGTCGTCCTGGGCGGCCTGTCCTGCGTGGCACTGTGGTGGCGCCGGCGGTGGCCGGTCGAGGTGGCGGTGCTGCTGGCGGTGGTCGGCTGCTTCTCCGAGATGGTCGCGGCTGCTGCCGCGATCGGCCTGTTCACCGTGGCGGTGCACCGCCGGCTGCCCACGGTGCTGGTCGTGGCTGCGGTGCACCTGGTGACCGGCTGCGTGTTCGCGCTGCTGCGCCCCACCGAGGACCTCCCCTTCGGCTGGGTGGTGGCCTTCGGGCTGCTGCTCACCGCCGCCGTCGCCGCCTGGGGGATGTTCGTCGGTGCCCGGCGCCAGCTGGTGGTGTCGCTGCGGGACCGCGCGGTCCGGGCCGAGAGCGAGCAGCTGCTGCGGGTCGAGCAGGCCCGGCACACCGAGCGCACCCGGATCGCCCGGGAGATGCACGACGTCCTGGCCCACCGGCTGTCGCTGCTGAGCATGCACGCCGGCGCGCTGGAGTTCCGGCCCGACGCCCCGCCGGCCGAGGTCGCCGCGGCCGCCGGGGTGGTGCGGGCCAGCGCCCGGCAGGCCCTGGAGGACCTGCGCGAGGTGATCGGGGTGCTCCGGGAGTCCCCCGACGAGACCGGTGCGACCCGACCGCAGCCGGGGCTGGCCGACGTCCCGGCCCTGGTCGAGGAGAGCCGGGAGGCGGGGCTGCGGGTGCGGGCGGAGTACGGGGTGGCCGACCTCGGTGCCGCCCCCTCGGTGACCGGCCGGACCGCCTACCGGGTGGTCCAGGAGGCGCTGACCAACGTGCGCAAGCACGCCCCCGGGACGGTGGTCACCCTCGCGCTGACCGGTGGCCCGGGCACCGGGCTGACCGTCGACGTCCGCAACCCCGCCCCCACCGGCGGAGTGCACGCCGACCCCCTGCCCGGGGCCGGGACCGGCCTGGTCGGGCTGCTGGAGCGGGTCACCCTGGCCGGTGGCGGGCTCGCCCACGGCTGGACGGCGGACGGGGAGTTCCGGCTGACCGCGACGCTGCCCTGGCCGGCATGAGCGAGATCGGCGTGAGCGGGACCGGCACGAGCGGGCCGGTCCGGGTCCTCGTGGTGGACGACGACGCCCTGGTGCGCTCGGCGCTGGGGATGGTGCTCGGTGGGGCCGCGGGCCTGGAGCTGGTGGGCGAGGCGGCCGACGGTGCCGAGGTGCCGGCGGCGGTGGCGCGCACCCGGCCCGACGTCGTGCTGATGGACATCCGGATGCCGCGCACCGACGGGCTGACCGCCACCGAGGCGCTGATGAGCGCGCCCGACGCCCCGGCGGTGATCGTGCTGACCACCTTCGACGCCGACGACCAGGTGCTGCGGGCACTGCGGGCCGGTGCGAGCGGGTTCCTGCTCAAGGACACCCCGCCGGCGGCGATCGTGGACGCGGTGCGCCGGGTGGCCGACGGGGAGCCGATGCTCTCACCGACCGTGACCCGGCGGCTGATCGCGCACGTGTCGGCGGCGGGGGCGGTGGCGCCGGGTGAGGCGCGGCAGCAGCGGGCGCGGGACCGGCTGGCGACGCTCAGCGAGCGGGAGCGCGACGTGGCGCTGGCGGTGGGCCGCGGGCTGTCCAACGCGCAGATCGGCGCGGAGCTGTACCTGAGCGTGGCGACGGTGAAGGCGCACGTGTCCCGGCTGATGGTGAAGCTCGAGCTGGCCAACCGGGTGCAGATCGCGCTGCTGGTGCACGACGCCGACCTGGTCTGAGCGGACCGGGGCCGCTCCCCTGTCGTTGCTGGTCTTCCCTGTCGGGTCGGCGGCGCACTTGTTGGGGATAACGGTCGTACGACGGGTGGGCCGCTCCGCCGGGGGCCGCGTCGCGTGCGCGGCCCCCGGCGGGCGTCAGGCGAGCCGGCGGTCCCGCCAGCGGCGGCCCTGGAGCCACCAGCCGAGACGGCGGGTCATCCAGGGCAGCAGCAGGTAGGTCATGAGCGGGGTGAGGGTCAACGTCATCGCTGCCACCCGGAGCACGACGTGCACGTCGGCCAGCAGCGCACCGAGCGTGACCGTGGCGAGCAGGTTGAGCGGGAAGAAGACCAGCCAGATGGTGACGGCCTGCTTCCACCGCGGCGGCGGCGCCGGGGCGGGCGGCAGTTCCGTGGCGGCGTCGACCGGGGCGTCGAACCAGCCCTCGATGCCCGTGCGCCGCTCGGTGCGGGTCACCTCCGCCAGACCCTGGGCCGAACCGAGCCACCAGCGGCGCTCGGAGCTCGCCTCCCAGGTGGCGAGCGTGGCCGGCGAGGCGAACCGGCACAGCATGTGCCACTCGTCCGCGCCGTGCCGGGGACGGACCCAGCCGCCCCCCAGGAAGCCGGGGAAGCCCTCGGCCATCGTCAGCCCCGCCCGGATCCAGGCGGTCATCTCCATCGCGTGCGCCGGGTCGGCGCGCCGCGTGAACGAGACGGTCACCGGCAGTTCCGGGGTCTCCGGTACTGCGGGTGCCGGTGCAGCACTCTCCATGGGGCACAGCATCGCGGTCCACTGGGTGGGACGTCGAACCCGGTCCCCCCGCGCGCCGCCGGGCTCGTGCACAGCCGGGCTGGTCATGATCGGGGGCATGGCGGCCGTCGAGGAGTTCTGGACCCGGGTCAGCGCCACCTCTCCCCCGCTGCCGGCGTGGGTGCTGGCGCTCAGCGCCGCGCTGGCTGCGCTGCTGGTGCTCTCCCCGACGCTGTGGCGGTCCTCCCGGCACGCGGTGACGATCGCCCACGAGGGCGCGCACGGCCTGGCCGCGCTGGTCACCGGCCGCCGGCTGTCGGGCATCCGGCTGCACTCGGACACCTCGGGGGTCACCGTGTCGGCCGGGCGGCCCACCGGCCCGGGGATGGTGCTCACCGCGGCGGCGGGCTACACCGGGCCGGGGTTGTTCGGGCTGGGGGCGGCCGCGCTGCTGGCCGCGGGGTACGCGGTCGGCCTGCTGTGGGCGCTGCTGCTGCTGCTCGCGCTGCTGCTGGTGCAGATCCGCAACTGGTACGGGCTGTGGTCGGTGCTGGTCACCGCGGCGCTGGTGTTCGCCGCCACCTGGTGGATGCCGGCCCCGGGGCAGGCCGCCTTCGCCCACGGCGTCACCTGGTTCCTGCTGCTGGCCGCCCCGCGCACCGTGCTGGAGCTGCAGCGCTCCCGGCGGCGGGGCACGGCCCGGGACTCCGACGCCGACCAGCTGGCCCGGCTCACCCGGCTGCCGGGGCTGCTGTGGGTGGGGCTGTTCCTGCTGGTGGACGGCGGCGCGCTGGTGCTCGGGACGTCCTGGCTGGTCGCCCCGCTGACCGGCTGACCCGGGTCAGCGCAGCGGCAACGACACGAACGCCTCGCGCCGCGGGGCGCCGTCGTAGCCGCCGGCCGGCGCGGCCAGCCCGAACACCGCCCCCACCGTCGGTGCCACGTCGACCGTGCGCGCCTGGGCGCCGCTGCTCACGCCCCGCCGCAGCGCCGGGTGCCCACCGGAGAGGAAGAACGGGATCGGCTCGGTCACCGGGTGCCCGTGGTTGCCCGGGATCGGGTTGGAGGTCGGCTCGGGGTCGGTGAACCGCCAGCCGGGCCGGGCGTAGGCCAGCAGGTCCCCGGCCTCCGGACCCAGCCGCAGCGACCCGGGGACGTGCACCGACAGCACCCCGGGGTGGGCCTGCACCAGCCGGCGCACCTCGGTCAGGCCGGCGTTGCGGCGGGCGGCGGGCCCGGTCCAGTACAGCAGGTCGGCGCCGCCGTTCTGGGCGATCGTGATCGCCGCCTGCAGGTCCGGCCGCGGCGCCAGCACCCGGTTCACCGAGATCGTCGAGGTGGGCAAGGAGAAGTCCATCGAGTGGTCGGCCAGGACCAGCAGCACGCTGCGCTCCCAGCGGCCGGTGGCGCGCAGGTGGTCGACGAACCGGCCCACCTGCAGGTCGGTGGAGACCAGCGCCAGCCGGCGGGCGGCCTGCACCGTGGTGCCGGTGACGTCGGCGTGACCGAAACGGTCGACGTCACCGAGGTTCGTGAACACGAAGTCGGGGTCTGGGCCGTCGACCATGGCGAGGAGGGCGTCCACGGTGGCCGCGTCGGGGGCGTGGTCGGTGACCGGCAGCAGCGGGAAGGGCTCCCAGCGGTAGGTGGCCCGGGTGCCGAAGACGCTGAACAGGTACTCCTTGCTCAGCACGCTGCCCGTCGTCCGGGCGCCGGTCCGCAGCCGCTCGAGCAGGGTCGGGAAGCGCAGGTCGCTCGGCCGGTCCAGGTCACGGACGACGCCCTCGGCCCGGTCGAACACCGCGTTGCTCGGCACACCGGTCCGGTCCGGGCGCACCCCGGTCATCATCATCGTGTGGTTGGGGATCGTCTCCATCACCGGCAGCGAGCGTGCCCGCGGGAACGTCGTCCCGGCGCTGCGCAGTGCGGCCAGCCGCGGGGTGAGCACCGGGCTGATCTCGTCGGGCCGGCAGCCGTCGACGACCAGCACGTACACCCGGGGTCCCGGCCCGGCGGCGCGTGCGTGCGGCGCCCCGGCCGCGGCGGAGAGGACGACGGCCGCGCCGGTGGCGGCTCCAGCTGCCAGGAACCGCCGGCGGCTCAGCGGCACCTGCGGGAGCTGTGTCATGCCCGGATGGTGCACCGTCGTGACCAGCGCACACGCGCTGCACCGACCGTTCACGCACTGTTGGCCGCCCGGCCCGCCACGCCCGGGCGCCGCCCGCTCGACCGCGAGATCCGCGAACTCGGGACCTCCCGGCGCCGGTGGCCACGAGAGCGCAGATCTCGACGCTGGACGCCGACGGACGAGGACCCGGCCCCCACGCACGACCTGCCGCGGGACGACGCCGACAGTGCGTCACCGACCGCGAGATCTGCGAACTCGTGGCCTCCCGGCGCCGGTGGCCACGAGATCGCGGATCTCGATGCCCCACCCCGACCTGCGAGGGCCCGGCCCCCGTGCCGCGTGGGGCGTGGCACGGGGGCGAGGGGGTCCTCCCTCAGTCGCTGGTGGGGCGGTTGCGGCGGCGGGGGGCGGCGTTCGGCGGCTGGTGCACCGGGGCGACGTCCAGCGGCGCCGGGATCGGGAGGTCGACGCCGTCCTGGGCGACCAGCACCTGCTGGCCGTGGTGGTGGATCTCCAGTGGCTCGTCGCCGTAGACCAACCGGTAGGTGGCCCGCTCCGGGGTGACCGTGACCGACAGGCAGCGGCCCTGGAAGACCATCCGGAACCGGAGCCGGGTGATCCGCGGGGGCAGCCGCGGGGCGAAGGCCAGCTTGCCGCCGTGGTCGCGCATCCCGCCGAAGCCGCCGACGGCGACCATCCAGCCGCCGGCCAGCGAGGCGATGTGCAGGCCGTGGCCGCTGTTGCCGTGCAGGTTCTGCAGGTCCGTCAGCGCCGCCTCGCCCCAGTAGTCGTGGGCCAACTGCAGGTGCCCGGTCTCGGCAGCCACGACCGCCTGGACCGCGGCCGACAGCGAGGAGTCCCGCACGGTGCGCGCCTCGTAGTAGGCGAAGTCGGCGATCTTCTCCTCGAGGGTGAACGCGTCGCCGCGCAGGTGCAGCGCCATCACCAGGTCGGCCTGCTTGAGGACCTGCTTCCGGTAGATGTCGAAGTAGGGGAAGTTCAGCAGCAACGGGTACTGGTCGGCCCGGGTGCCGGCGAAGTCCCACTCCTCGTGGTGGGTGAACCCCTCGGACTGCTCGTGCACGCCCAGTGCCTTGTTGAACGGCACCCGCATGGCCTCCGCCGCGGCGGACCACCGCTGGACCTCGTCGTCCCCCACCTGCAGCCGCACGGCCGTGTCGGGGTTGCGGCCCACCGCGGCGACGGCCTCCCGCAGGTTCCGCTGCGCCATCAGGTTGGTGTAGACGTTGTTGTCGACCACGGCGGTGTACTCGTCGGGCCCGGTGACGCCGTCGATGCGGAAGTTCTGCTCGCCGTCGAAGTGCCCCAGCGAGCTCCACAGCCGGGCGGTCTCCACCAGCAGCTCGGTGCCGTAGTCGCGGTCGAACACCTCGTCGTGGGTGGCCACGGTGTAGCGGGCGACGGCGTCGGCGATGTCGGCGTTGATGTGGAACGCCGCCGTCCCGGCCGGCCAGTACCCCGAGGTCTCCTCCCCGCGGATGGTGCGCCACGGGAAGGCCGCGCCGTCGAAGCCGAGGACGCGGGCCCGCTCGCGGGCCTGGTCGAGGATGGAGTGCCGCCACAGCAGCGCGTCGCGCACGGCCTGCGGGGCGGTGTAGGTGAGCACCGGGAGGACGTAGGTCTCGGTGTCCCAGAAGGTGTGCCCGTCGTAGCCGTCGCCGGTGAGCCCCTTGGCCGGGATCGGCTGGCGCTCGGCGCGCAGCCCGGCCTGCAGGACGTGGAACATGCCCACCCGCACGGCCTGCTGCAGCTCGTCGTCGCCCTCGATCTCGACGTCGGCCTCGTCCCAGTGGGTGTCCAGCAGCTCGCGCTGCTCGCGCAGCAGCCGCTCCCAGCCGGCCAGCTTCGCCGTCGCCAGCGCGCCCTCCACCTGGTCGCGCATGGCGGCCGAGGAGCGCCGGCTGGACCAGCCGTAGGCCAGGTACTTGACCAGCCGCAGCTTCGAGCCGGCCGGCAGCCGGGCGGCGAGCTGGTAGCGCGCCAGGTCCGGCGACACCTCGAGCTCCTCCGACGCGGAGTCCGGGATCTCCACCTCGTGGTCCATCCCGGCGGCCATCCGCAGCTTGCTGCGGCGGGTCTGGTGCACCAGCACCGCGTGCCGACCGGAACCCTCGTGCAGCTCGGAGACCAGCGGCCGGTCCATGGCCGAGGCCGCCCGCGGGTCGTCGCTCTCGGTGGTGGAGACGGCCTCGTTGGCCAGCAGGTCCGACTGCAGGGCGATGTAGAGGTCACCGGCGTCGTCGGTGCACTCGACCGTGTACTCGATGGCGGCGATGGAGCGGCGGGTGAGGGAGACCAGCCGGGTGCTGGTGACCCGCACCTGGCGGCCGCTGGGCGAGCGCCACTCGGTGGTGCGCCGGAGCACGCCGTCGCGCAGGTCCAGGGTGCGGCGGTGGTCGATCAGGTCGCCGTACTGCAGGTCCAGGGGCGAGTCGCCCACCAGCAGCCGGATGATCTTGCCGTCGGTGGCGTTGACGACCGTCTGCCCCTGCTCGGGGAAGCCGTAGCCGGCCTCGGCGTAGGGCAGCGGCCGCTCCTCGAAGAAGCCGTTGAGGTAGGTGCCCGGGACGACGACGGGCTCCCCCTCCTCGAAGGTGCCCCGCATGCCGATGTGCCCGTTGGCCAGGGCGAACACCGACTCGTTGACGCCGAGGGAGGCCAGGTCCAGCCCGATGGCGGTGACCGACCAGGGCTCGACGACGAAGTGCGCGCGCCCGGCGGTCACTGCTGGGCCTCCAGCAGCTGGTCGAGGTCGGTGACGACGACGTCGGCGCCGCGCTCGCGCAGGCCCTCGGCCTGACCCACCCGGTCGACACCGACGACGAAGCCGAAGTCCCCGGCCCGGCCGGCCTCGACCCCCGACAGCGCGTCCTCGAACACCGCGCACTGCGCGGGCTCCATGCCCAGCGCCCGGGCACCGGCGAGGAAGGGGTCCGGCGCGGGCTTGCCGCGCAGCCCCTGGGCGGCGGCGACCAGCCCGTCGACGCGGGCATCGATGAGGTCGGCGAAACCGGCGACGGCGATGACGGACTCGCCGTTGGCCGAGGCGGTCACCACGGCGGTGGCCAGGCCGGCGGCCTTGACCGCCCGCAGGTAGCGCATCGAGCCCTCGTAGACCTGGACGCCGTGCTCGTCGAGCTCGGCCAGCACCAGCACGTTCTTGCGGGTCGAGACACCGGCCACGGTGGCGGCGTCGGCCGGGTCGTCGTCGCTGCCCTCGGGCAGGGTGATGCCCCGGCTGGCCAGGAAGTCGCGGACGCCGTCCTTGCGCGGCTTGCCGTCGACGTAGGTGTTGTAGTCGTCGCCGCTGAACTCGGCCGCCGACGGGTCCCGACCCTGGAGGAACTCGTCGAAGGTGCGCTTCCAGGCAGCCTGGTGCACCTTCGCGGTCTGGGTCAGGACCCCGTCGAGGTCGAACAAGCAGGCCCGGATGTCTTCGGGGAGTCCCAGCACGGGCGTCACGGTACGGCGCACTCCCGACCGGCACCTGTCCAGCCCGCCGGAGGCCGCCGCGCCGTCGTCCCCACCGGCGCCGCCGTCCCCGCGGCGGGTGTGTGGTGCGTCTGTGTCCGGTTGGCGACCCTTCCCCCGTGGTCGGGGACCGCGGGTGGGTCGTGCGGCGCGGGTGTTGGGCATAACGGTTGACACCGGACAAGGTGCGCCGAGTGACCGTGTCGCCGTCCCGGGCGGGCGCCCCGGCACGGGGCGCCCGCCCTGCCGCCTGATCGGGTGGGGGCGACCGGGCGGGGCACGGCCGACCTGCCTAGTGTCGGCAGCAGCCGCTCCCCGGCGATCACCGCCCGGGGGCCACCTGACCCGAGGAGGACCCGGCATGGCCGGTCGACCCGTCCCACCCAACCCCTACGACTTCCTGCCCCAGGTGCCGTCCTTCGACCTCACCAGCACCGACATCAGCGACGGTGCGGTGCTCACCGCGCCGCACACCAGCGGTGCGATGGGCGTCCCCGGCGGGGAGGACCGCTCCCCGCAGCTGTCCTGGTCCGGGTTCCCCGAGGGCACGCGCGGCTTCGCCGTCACCGTCTACGACCCCGACGCCCCCACCACCAGCGGCTTCTGGCACTGGGCGGTGACCGGCATCCCGGTGTCGGTCACCGAGCTGCCCAGCGGCGCGTCCGAGGGCGGGCTGCCCGAGGGCGCCGTCCAGCTGCGCAACGACGCCGGGTTCGCCGGGTTCGTCGGCGCGGCCCCGCCGGCCGGGCACGGCCCGCACCGGTACTACGTGGTCGTGCACGCCCTGGACACCGACGACCTCGGCGTGCCGGCCGAGGCGACCCCGGCCTACCTGGGCTTCAACCTGTTCGGCCACACCCTGGCCCGGGCGACGATCGTGGCGACCTTCTCGGTCGACTGACCCCGCGCCGGCGGGGGTGGGGCTCCCCTCCCCCGCCGGGTCGCTCAGCCGGCCGGGCGCTCGGCGGTACAGCTGGTGGCGACCCGGGCGAAGCCGGCGCGCTCGTACACCCGGGCGACGTCGTCGTCCCCGGCGGAGAGGAACACCAGGTCCGCGGTCTGCCGGGCGTGCTCGACCAGCGCCGAGGTGAGCCCCGCGCCCAGGCCGCGGCCGCGGAAGCGGGGCAGGGTGGCCACCCCGACGACCTCGCTGATCTCGGTGCCGTCGACGTCGACGGGCTGGTGGGAGCCGATGGCGACCGGCTGGCCGTCCTCGACGGCCACCATCATCACCGTGCGGCCCGAGGCCACCCGCTCGCGCAGCACCTCCGTCGCCGGCACGTGCTCGGGTCCCGGGTCGTCCACGGCCACGTCGGGCACCCCGGACGGCGACGGCGCGCCGGCCGGGACGGCGACCGGGCGGGGCTGGGCGAAGGCGAGGGCGGTCAGCCGCTGGTACAGCCCCAGCCTCGGGTCGTCGGCGCCGACGAGGTAGAGCCGGACGCCGGTGGGCAGCAGCACCGTCAGCGGGTCGTCGGCCACCAGCAGCGGGAGCTCGTCGACGACCAGCCCCGCCGAGCGGGCGACGCCGGCCAGCCCGCGGCAGCGGTCGCCCAGCCACTCCAGGGACGCCGGCAGCCCGGCGGCCTCCTGCATCGCGACCGCGGCCTGCACGTCGGCCAGGGTGACGTCGGCCTCGCGGCCGGGCAGCGGGCGGGCCGGGAAGGGCCACTCCTGCGGGCCGATCGGGACCTGGAGGGCACCGATGCGGTGCACCTGGGCCTCCGCCAGCGGTGCGAGAGCGGAGTAACGCTCGATCCGGTCGAGCAGCCCGGGCGACGACACGCCCTGGACCCTAGACGCCCCGGCTCCCCGGGCGGGCCCTCAGCCGCCCCGGGACCACCCGGTCGGGGGGGCCCGCGCGGGCAGACGGCACCATGAACGCCGTGACGGCCGGAACGCGAGCGCAGGTCTCGCCCTTCACCGCGTTCGACCGTGAGTCCTGGCGGGCCCTGGCCGCGGGGGGCGAGCTGCCACTGAGCAACGCCGACGTCCGGGCGATGGCCAGCTTCGGGGACCGCATCGACCTCGACGAGGTGGCCACGGTCTACCTGCCGCTGGCCCGGCTGCTGCACCTGCACGTCACCGCCAGCCGGCGGCTGTGGGCCGAGCAGACCCGCTTCCTGGGCGCCCGCACCGAGAAGGTGCCGTTCGTGATCGGGGTGGCCGGCAGCGTCGCGGTCGGCAAGAGCACCACGTCCCGGCTGCTGCAGGCGCTGCTGGCCGCCGCCCCCGACACCCCGCGGGTCGACCTGGTCACCACCGACGGGTTCCTGCTGCCCAACGCCGAACTGGAGTCCCGTGGGCTGCTGGAGCGCAAGGGCTTCCCGGAGAGCTACGACCGCCGCGCCCTGCTGCGCTTCCTGGCCGACGTGAAGTCCGGCAAGCCCGAGGTCAGCGCCCCGCTGTACTCCCACCAATCCTACGACGTCCTGCCCGGGCAGCGGCAGGTGGTCGACCGCCCCGACGTGCTCGTGCTGGAGGGGCTCAACGTCCTGCAGGCCGGGGGCAGCGCCGACGGACGGGTGCCGGAGGTGTTCCTGTCGGACTTCTTCGACTTCTCCGTCTACGTCGACGCCACCGAGGCCGACATCTCCCGCTGGTACGTCGAGCGCTTCCTGGCCCTGCGGCGCACCGCCTTCCAGGACACCAGCGCCTACTTCCACCGCTTCGCCGACCTCACCGACGAGGAGGCGACCACCACCGCCCGGGGCATCTGGCGGGGCGTCAACGAGCCCAACCTGCGCCGCAACATCGCCCCGACCCGCTCCCGGGCCAAGCTGGTGCTGCAGAAGTCCGCCGACCACTCCGTGCGTCGGGTCCTGCTCCGCAAGCTCTGAGAGGACCCCGTCGCCCGGCCCCGTCCCGAGGCTCGCCCCGAGCTCGCGAGGGGTGAGGAGGACGGGGTCCTCCGTCTCGCGGCGGGGCCCGGCGAAGGGGCCGGTGCGCGATGGGTGGGTCGATGCCGCGCGACCGGGTAGGCCACCGGCAACGGGCAGAGGGTCCGACACCTGGAGGAGAACCGATGAGCGCTGTCAGCGACCGTTTCATGGCCGCCCTGCACCACCTCGACGAGCACGCCGACACCGGCCCCATGGTGGAGCTCACCGCCCCCGGCGCGGTCCTGCGCAAGCTGGACCGGCACCAGGAGGAGACCGGGCCCGACGGCGCCCGTGTCTTCTGGGACGACTACCGCTCGGTGTTCGGCTCCATCACCACCGAGTTCACCTCCACCCTCGACGGGGAGAGCGGCTCGTCGCTGGAGTGGGTCTCGCGCAGCACCCTCACCGACGGCGCCGAGCTGACCTACAGCGGCGTGACCGTCATCGACGTGGACGGCGAGCAGGTCACCGGCGTGCGCACCTACTACGACTCGGCCGCCTTCATCCGCCCCACCCCCGCCTGACGCCCGAGAGGGGCGGAAGTGGCCACTTCCGCCCCCCTCAGGGGCCCGGGCCCGAGCAGGAGCAGGGCTCGAGCGGGCCGGCCGTCCTGTGCGGCAGGTGGGTGCCGGGCCGTCGTCGGGGCGGCTGCCGGGGTCAGTCGAAGGACGCGGCGTCCGCGGCCTGGTCCAGCAGCGCCGTGAACGCACCCGCGTCCGGCTCGGCGCCGTCCTCGCTGGTCTGCGCCAGCACCATCGCGCGCGAGCCCTGGGTGACCACGCCCACCAGACCCGAGCGCGAGCCGGCCGGGGAGGTCACCGCGACCGACAGCGCGGTGGTCGCCGCCCCGCGGTCCGCGGCGTCGAGCTCGGTGACGGAGAAGGTCGCCGTCATCCCCCAGGGACCGGTCACGGTCACCTGCGCGCAGTTC
Source organism: Modestobacter sp. VKM Ac-2986 (assembly GCF_026967795.1). Lineage (GTDB taxonomy): Bacteria > Actinomycetota > Actinomycetes > Mycobacteriales > Geodermatophilaceae > Modestobacter. The sequence goes on along the minus strand of NZ_JAPVBH010000003.1, from coordinate 149,347 downwards.
TCCAGCAGCTGGTCGACCGGCAGCTGCAGGCCCTCCAGCGCCGGCCCGTCGGCGAGGACCTGGAACGTGCGCAGCTGGTCGGTCGTGGCGACCTGACCGGCCACCTCCGGCTCCTCGTCAGGGAGCTCCGGGAGGGCGGACAGCACGTCGGCGCACGCGGCCGGCTCGACTCCCGTCCCCTCCGGGAGGTCCTCGGCTCCGTCGCCGTGGCCCCACCAGCCGCCCTCACCCCAGCCACCGTGACCCCGACCGCCGTGGCCCCAGCCGTGGCCGTCCCAGCCCTCGTGGTCCCAGCCGTCGTGCCCGGACCACCAGCCCGGCGCGTCCTCGGGGAGCGCGACGACCTCGGCGTCCGGGCCGAACGCCGACGCCGGCAGCAGCCCGGCGGCGAGGTCGTCCGCGGTCCCGGTGGCCGGGCTCGCGCTCGCGGTCGCCGGGCTCGCGGTCCCGGTGGCCGCGGCCTCGCTGACCTGGACCGGGCCGGCCGCCCCGCCCACCGGTTGACCACCGCAGGCGGTCAGCAGCACCGCCGCTCCCGCCGCCACGACCCCGCCCGAGACCGACCCCCGCACCGACGTCCTCATGCAGGGATGTTCCACCCACCGCAGCCGCGGCGTCGAGCCCCGTCGGCGCGCCGTGTGCGCGACGCGCCAGCGGCTGGGCGCCACCCGGCCGGTGTCGGGCACCACGTCCACCGGGTCGCCGTCCTCGACGTCGCCGGCGAGCGGGTCACCGCATGCGCACGCACCAGGACCCCGCGTCCCCGGGCCGCCTGACTCCCCAGGGGCGGGAGCGCCCACTCCCGCCCCCCGGGGGGGCCTCCCTCAGGCCTGGGCGCCCACCACGTCGGCCGTCGTCCCGAGGTCGTCGGGGGCGCCCTCGGCCCGGCTGGGCTCCCTCGGCACCGGGGGCTGCGCCTCGTGCGGCTCCTCGAACGCCTCCGGCGAGGGGCAGGAGCAGACCAGGTTGCGGTCGCCGTAGGCGCCGTCGATCCGCCGCACCGGTGCGAGGTAGCCCCGCCCGGTGAGGCCGCGGACCGGGTACACCGCGGTCTCCCGCGAGTACGGCCGGTCCCAGGCGCCGCTGAGCATCTTCAGCGTGTGCGGGGCGTTGCGCAGCGGGTTGTCGGTGGCGTCGTAGTCGCCGCTGCCGACCCTGTCGATCTCGCCGCGGATGGCGATCATCGCCTCGACGAACCGGTCGATCTCCGCCTTGTCCTCGCTCTCGGTCGGCTCGACCATCAGCGTGCCGGCGACCGGGAAGCTCATGGTCGGGGCGTGGAAGCCGAAGTCGATGAGGCGCTTGGCGATGTCGTCGTTGGTGACGCCGGTGGCCTTGGTCAGCGGCCGGATGTCCAGGATGCACTCGTGGGCGACCAGCCCGTCGGCGCCGGCGTACAGCACCGGGTAGTACGGGCGCAGCCGCTCGGCGACGTAGTTGGCCGCCAGGATCGCGTGCTGGGTGGCCCGCAGCAGCCCGTCGGGGCCCATCAGCCGCAGGTAGGCCCAGGAGATCGGCAGGATGCCGGCCGAGCCGAAGGGCGCGCCGGAGATCACCGCACCCGCACCGCCGGTCTCCACCAGCGGGTGGCTGGGCAGGAAGGGCACCAGGTGCTCGCGGACGCCGATCGGGCCCACGCCGGGACCGCCGCCGCCGTGCGGGATGCAGAAGGTCTTGTGCAGGTTCAGGTGGCTGACGTCGGAGCCGAACCGGCCGGGGCGGGCGAGCCCGACCAGGGCGTTGAGGTTGGCGCCGTCGACGTAGACCTGACCGCCGGCGTCGTGCACCGCGGCGCAGATCTCCTGCACCTCGACCTCGAACACCCCGTGGGTCGAGGGGTAGGTGATCATGATCGCGGCGAGCCGCTCGGCGTGGGCGTCGACCTTGGCGCGCAGGTCGGCCAGGTCGACGTTGCCGGCCTCGTCGCAGGCCACGACGACCACGCGCATGCCGGCCATGACCGCGCTGGCGGCGTTGGTGCCGTGCGCGGAGGACGGGATCAGGCAGACGTCGCGTGCCTGGTCGCCCCGGCTGTGGTGGTAGGCGCGGATGGCCATCAGCCCGGCGAACTCACCCTGCGAGCCGGCGTTGGGCTGCACGCTGACCGCGGCGTAGCCGGTGATCTCGGCCAGGCCCTCGCACAGCTCGGTGATCAGCTGGTGATAGCCGCGGGCCTGCTCGACGGGGGCGAAGGGGTGCAGCCCGGCGAACTCCGGCCAGGTGATCGCGGCCATCTCGGTGGCGGCGTTGAGCTTCATCGTGCAGGAGCCCAGCGGGATCATCGTGCGGTCCAGCGCGAGGTCCTTGTCGCTGAGCTTCCGCAGGTACCGCAGCATCGCGGTCTCCGAGCGGTGGTCGGCGAAGACCGGGTGCGTGAGGAACGGCGTGGCCCGCCGCAGCTGCGCCGGCAGGGCGTCCGCGCCGCCATCGTCCAGGGTCGACAGGTCGGCCTCGACGCCGAAGGCCCCGGCCACCAGCGCCAGGACGGCGGGGGTGGTGGTCTCGTCGCAGGCGACCGCGACGGTGTCGGCGTCGACGAGGCGCAGGTTCACCCGGCGCTCCGCTGCCGCAGCGACCACCTCGGCGGCCCGGCCGGGCACGGAGACGGCGAGGGTGTCGAAGTAGTCCGCGTGCACCAGGTCGACGCCGCCCGCGCGCAGCCAGCCGGCCAGCGCCTGGGCACTGCGGTGCACCCGGGCCGCGATCGCGGTGAGGCCCTCGGGGCCGTGGTAGACGGCGTAGGCGCCGGCGATGACGGCCAGCAGCACCTGCGCGGTGCAGATGTTGCTGGTGGCCTTCTCCCGGCGGATGTGCTGCTCGCGGGTCTGCAGCGCCAGCCGGTAGGCGACGTCGCCGTCGGCGTCCACCGACACCCCGACGAGCCGGCCGGGCAGCTGGCGGGCCAGCCCCTGCCGGACGGCGAGGTAGCCGGCGTGCGGACCGCCGTAGCCCATCGGGACGCCGAAGCGCTGCGTGGTGCCGCAGGCGACGTCGGCGCCCCACTCCCCCGGCGCCTCGAGCAGGGTCAGCGCCAGCAGGTCGGCGGCCACGACGACGGAGGCACCGGCGGCGTGCGCGGCCTCGGCCAGCGCCCGGTGGTCGCGCACGGCGCCACTCGCGCCGGGGAAGGCCAGCAGGACGCCGAAGGCCCCGGCCGCGGGCAGGTCGGTGGGCCAGCCGGCGGACAGGTCGGCCACGTGCAGGCCGATGCCCAGCGGCTCGGCCCGGGTGCGCAGCACGGCCAGGGTCTGCGGCAGCGTGTCGGCGTCGACGACGAAGACGGCGTCGACCTTGGCCCGCCCGGCGCGGCGCACCAGGGTCATCGCCTCGGCCGCGGCGGTGGCCTCGTCGAGCATGGAGGCACCGGCGACGTCGAGGCCGGTGAGGTCGGCGACCATGGTCTGGAAGTTGATCAGCGCCTCGAGCCGGCCCTGGCTGATCTCGGGCTGGTAGGGCGTGTAGGCGGTGTACCAGGCCGGGTTCTCCAGGATGGTGCGCTGGATGACGCTCGGCGTCAGGGTGCCGTTGTAGCCCAGGCCGATCATCGAGGTGAACACCTCGTTGGCCTCGGCGCGCTCGCGCAGCTGGGCCAGGACGGTGGCCTCGTCGGCGGCGGCGGGGAGGTCGAGCGGGCTGCGGTCGCGCACACCCTCGGGGACGCTGGCGTCGGCGAGGGACTCCAGCGAGGCGTGGCCGACCACCTCGAGCATCGCGGCGGTGTCGGCGGGCCGCGGGCCGATGTGCCGGGCCGCGAACTCCCCCTGCGGCGAGAGGGCCGACAGCGACGGGAGCGCGCCGGTCAGCGGGATGGAGCGGGGCGGGGTTCCGTCCTCATCGGACGAACGGTCGACCATTGGCCCGACGCTACCAGCGCGCAACGACCCCGCCGGAGGGCCCGACGGGGTCGTGAGGTGGGGCACAGGACGGCGATGGGATCGGTCCCATCACCCGCGGCCGCTGAGGTCCACGAGCCCTTCGCACGAGCCGGGGGCGTCGCCCTCCGCACCCCTCACGAGCTCGGGCGGGAGGTCCTGCGTCAGGCGGAGGCGGCGCGGCGGCGTCGGCGGGCGGAGAGCTCGTCGTCGGCGTTGACCGGGCCGCTGCCGTCGAGCCGCTCGGCGGGCAGCTCGGCGAGCTCCCCGGACAGCTCGCGCAGCGCCCCGGAGACGGCGATGCCGAAGACGCCCTGCCCGCCGGCGAGCAGGTCGACGACCTCCTCGGCGGAGGTGCACTCGTACACCGTGGCGCCGTCGGACAGCAGCGTGATGTGGGAGAGCTCCTTGACCCCGCGGGTGCGCAGGTGGTCGACGGCCTTGCGGATGTTCTGCAGGGAGACGCCGGTGTCCAGCAGCCGCTTGACGACCTTGAGCACGAGGATGTCGCGGAAGGAGTACAGCCGCTGGGTGCCCGAGCCGGTGGCGGTGCGCACCGAGGGGGCGACCAGGCCGGTGCGGGCCCAGTAGTCCAGCTGGCGGTAGGTGATGCCGGCCGCCGAGCAGGCGGTCGGGCCGCGGTAGCCGACGACGTCGGTGTCCATGTCGTCGTAGGAGGGGGCACCCACCGCTGCGTCGCTGAACAGCTGACCCTGCGAACCGTCGTGGTGGTCGCTCACGGGCACTCCTCGCTGGCGCTCGTCGGCCGCGTGCGCGGCCCTGCTGTGCTCTCGTCCTCGCTCGCGCGGCGGCCCGGGAGGACCGGGACGAGGGTCTCGCACCCAGCACTGTCGCCTGGGCCGTCCCCGGCTCGCGCCGGGGAGGTCACGCGACGGTGCTCGTCGAGTTCCACGCACGTGATTCGCTGACCGTAGGCCGGGCCCGGGGACCGGTCAACCGAGGGAGTGGCGTGTCGGCCCACTCACCCCCTTCGGGGGGACTCCCGGGCACCCGTCCCACGGCCCCCGGGCGGGCCCAGCCCCCACCGGGCCCCCTCCAGGGGCCACTCCGGGCCTCGTCCCACCCGCCGCACCGGCCCCGTCGGGGGCGCTGACCGCGAGCCAGCGCGGGAGGGCAGCCGTCAGGCTCCGCCGCAGAGCCCGCCACGAGCGTGTGCGTGGTGGAGGGCGGCGGTCAGACCCGCCGCCTCCACCAGCGTGCGAGCGGTGGGGCGGCGGTCAGGCCCCGCCCCAGAGCCCACCACGAGAGTGCGAGTGGTGGGGGTCCTTCCTCAGGCGGGGCCGGAGCCGGCCTCGAAGTCCTCCGGGCTGATGTTGTCGAGGAACTCGCGGAACTTCTCCACCTCGTCCTCCTGCTCGTCGGGGATCTCGATCCCCACCTCGTCGAGCAGGGACTCGGCGCCGTAGATCGGGGCGCCGGTGCGCACGGCGAGGGCGACGGCGTCCGAGGGGCGGGCGCTGACGGTGCGCTCGTCGTCGAAGCGCAGCTCGGCGATGTAGATCCCGTCCCGCATCTCGGTGATGTGGACCGCCTCCAGGCTCGCGCCCAGGGTGGTCACCACCTCACGGAGCAGGTCGTGGGTCATCGGGCGCGCCGGCCGGACGCCCTGCTGCTCGTAGGCGATGGCGGCGGCCTCGACCGCGCCGATCCAGATCGGGAGGTAGCGCTCCCCCTGGGTCTCCTTCAGCAGGAGGATGGGCTGGTTGCCCGGCAGCTCCACCCGGACGCCGACGACTCTGAGCTCCTGCACGTCTGGCTCCCCTCCGCTGACCTCCCCCGCCGGTCCTGCCCCGCTGGGCAGCGATCCGACGCCGGACGCCGGGCTCGATGTCCGCGGCTGTCCCTACCGGCGCAACGGTACGCCAGCGCTCAACCGCCGAGGACCTTGCGCAGGCGCGCGTCCAGCAGCGCCGAGTGCAGCTGGGCCGAGAGCCGGGCCAGTTCCTGCAGCTGTTCGGCGGCGCGGTTCCTGCCCTCCTCCGAGCGGGCCCGCAGCGCCGGGGTGACGACCTGCTCGAGCAGCGCGGCCTCCCGCTCCACGGCGGTGCGGTGGACGCGCAGGTGCCGCGGTTCGATGCCGTGCCGCGCCAGCCCGGCCACGGCCCGCGCCACGGGCAGCTCGGCGCCACGGTGCCGGCCCTCGGCGTCGGTGGCGACGAACCCGAACTCGACGCAGTCGGCCAGCTGGCCGGCGGTCAGCCCGGCGGCCCGGGCGAACTCCTCGGCCGGCAGCAGCTCGGCGGCGGGGACGTCGTCCGCACCGCTGCCGGCGTCGCCCACGCCCCGGTCCAGGGCGTCGAGCTGCTCCTTGATGACCCGCAGCGGCAGGTACTGGTCGCGCTGGGCGGCCAGCACGTACCGCAGCCGGGCCACGTCGGCCAGGGAGAACTTCCGGTAGCCCGACGGCGTCCGCTGCGGGTGGACCAGCTGCTCGGACTCCAGGTACCGGATCTTGCTGATCGTCACGTCGGGGAAGTCCCCCCGCAGCGCGGTGAGGACCTCCCCGATGGTGAAGCGCGGGGTCGTGTCGGTGTCCCGGTCCGCGCTGGCTCCGGGCTGGGGCACCGACGTCACGACGCGGGCCCGGTCTGGTCGCGCGCCCCGGTGGGCGGGGACACGGTGCCCGCGGCCCCGGCCGTCGCCCGCCCGGTCACGAGCCGGCCGGCTCGCCCGTCCGCGGCCCGGTCAGGTACACCAGGCGGAACTTGCCGATCTGCACCTCGTCGCCCCCGGCGAGGGAGGCCACGTCGACGGGCTCGCGGTTGACGTAGGTGCCGTTGAGGCTGCCCACGTCGTGCACGGTGAAGCCGCCGCCCTCGCGGTGGAACTCCACGTGCCGGCGGCTGACGGTGACGTCGTCGAGGAAGATGTCGCTGTCGGGGTGCCGGCCGGCGGTGGTGACCTCCTGGTCGAGGAGGAACCGGCTGCCGGCGTTCGGGCCGCGCTTGACCACCAGCAGGGCCGAGCCCGGCGGCAGCGACTCGACGGCGCCGGCGTGCGCGTCGGCGGTCGACTCGGACACCTCGGCCTGCTCACCGGAGTCCTCGCCACCGACCTTGGGGATGATGCTGGTCGACTCGCCGACCCGCTCGGGGCTCAGAGCCGAACCGCACTGGGCGCAGAAGCGGCTGCCCTCGGGGTTCTGGTGGCCACATCGAGTGCAGAGCACGTGGGTCTCCTCCGGTGCAGACGGCACCGCCGCGGGCCTGGTGGTACGGCCGCGGTCGGCCGGCGGACGACGGGCCGGGTGGCCCGCCGTGGTCGGCCGCCGCGGGGTCGCGGTCGGGCCGGGGGTCATGGGTCTCTGGCTGGCCGACCCGGGGGTCGACCACACGTACAGGGTGAGGGTCGGCGGGTCCCGCTGCGCTCACGGGCCGGCCCTCGTGGTGATGATAGTGATCGTCGGGGGTCGCACCGGGACTGCGGGTGCCCGACTGGCCGTCGGAGCCGCCGGGGAGCACGCCCGGGGCCCCGCGGCGCAGATCAGGTGGCGTCGACGAGTGCCTGGTAGGCGGCGGCGTCCAGCAGCTCCGCGGTCGGGTCACCGGTCGCGCCGGACACCTCGACCTCGACCAGCCAGCCGGCGCCGTAGGGGTCGCTGTTGACCGTCTCGGGGGCGTCGGCGAGCGCGTCGTTGACCGCGGTGACCACCCCGGCCACCGGGGAGTAGACGTCGGAGACGGACTTGGTCGACTCGACCTCACCGATCGGGTTTCCCGGCGCCACCTCGTCACCGACCGCGGGCAGCTGCACGAACACGATGTCGCCCAGGGCGTCCTGGGCGTGGTCGGTGATCCCGACCCGGACCACCGTCGCGGCACCCCCGGTGCCCTGGACCAGCGCCCACTCGTGCTGGTCGGTGTAACGGCGATCGTCGGGCGTGGCCATGTGCGGCGTCTCCAGGTGTCAGGGGTGGCAGTCGGTCGTCCGGCCTCGGTGCAGGGTCCCGCCTCGCGCGGAGCGTGAGGTGGGGAGCACCGAGGTCCTTCGTCAGTCGGCGGGTTCAGCGTATTGAGGCTCGTCCAGCGGTCGCAACGCGTCCACCACGACGTCGGTGGACTGGACGACGTCCAGGCTGCCCTCGGCCGTGCTGACCCGGGTGGCGACCCCGCCGGGGATGTTCAGCGCGGTCGCCATGTCCTGCGGGGAGCCGATGACGCGCACCGTGTAGGGCGCCTCCAGCGGCTGGCCGTCGACGGCCAGCTGCCCGGCGGTGCCGGTGACGGCGCTGCTGACCCCGATCCGGACGCCGTCGATCTGCATGGTCTCCGCGCCGGCGCCGCGCAGCTCCTGGACGGCGTTGAGCAGGACCTCGACGTCGACCCTGCCGAGCGGGTCGCGGATGGTGAGCTCGAGGCCGGGACCGCGGGCGGCGACGGTGCCGTTGAGGATGCCGAGGGTCTCGGCGCGCTCCTGGGCCTCCTGCAGGGCGGCCGCGGCGACGGTGTCGGAGTCGCCGAGGGAGTCCAGGGCCACCCGCTGGTCGGCGATCTCCTGCCGCAGCCGGTCCTCCTGTGCGGTGACGTCGTCGAGGATGCGGACCAGGTCCTCCTCGCGTGCCCCGGCCAGCTGCTGGTCGGTGTCGGTGCTGCGGACCTGGACGGCGAAGGCGAAGCCGAGCAGCAGGGTGAGCACCCCGATCAGCGAGGCGGCCAGCGGGTCGCGGCGGCGGCGCGGCCGGGCCGGCGGGCCGGGCGCGGGGGCCGGGCCCTCCCCCGGTCCGGCCGGCGGGCCCTCGACCGGCGGGGCCGGGACGGCGTCGGCGGTGGGCACCGGCGCGGACGGCAGGTCGGCCCCGGGCTCGCCGGCCGGCTGCGGCCCCGTCGGCAGCGGCCCGCTCATGCCCGGAACAGGTGCCGGCGGATGGCCGCGGCGTTGCCGAAGATGCGGATGCCCAGGACCACGACGACGGCGGTCGACAGCTGGGCACCGACGCCGAGCTGGTCGCCGAGGAAGACGATCAGCGCGGCGACCACCACGTTGGACACGAAGGACACGACGAAGACCTTGGCGTCGAAGATGCGGTCGAAGCGGGCCCGGACACCACCGAAGACGGCGTCCAGGGCGGCGACGACCGCGATCGGCAGGTAGGGCTGCAGCCACAGCGGCACGCTGGGGTCCAGGAGCAGGCCCAGGACCACGCCGACCGCGAGTCCGAGGATCGGGATCACAGGTCAGCCTCCGTCGGTGGTCGGGTCGGTGCGCGCGGCCGTGCTCGGGTCCAGGGCGGGGTCCAGCGGGCGGGCGTGCCGCAGCTCGGCGCTGGACCCGGCGGGCAGGTCCAGGTCGCCGACCCGGGCGAAGTCGAACACGACACCGTAGTCGAGGGTGAGCCGGGCCAGGGTGTCCGCCTCGGGGCTGGCGAGGAAGGCCCGGGGCAGGGCCTCGGAGTCCCCGATCGCCTCGATGTCGTAGGGCGGGGCGACCGGCCGGAAGTTGACCAGCACCGCACCCCCGGCCTGGCGGATGGCGGTGGTGGCGCCGATGCGCTGGCCGTTGATGCTGATCGCCTCCGCGCCGGCGGCCCACAGCCCGTTGACCGCCAGCTGCACGTCGGCGTCCTGGACCAGGCCGGCCGCGTTCTGCGGGGTGGTGCCGCCGACCGGGTCGCTGTCGGCCGGCGGCGGGGCGTCGTCCAGGGTGACCCGCAGGCCCGGGCCGGAGACGGCCAGGACGGCGGCGGCCTGCTCCACGGCGGTCAGCCGGGCCAGCGCGCGCTGGCCGGTGCCGGTGGTGGCCAGCGCCTGGTCGCGGGTGCGGCCGACCTCGGCGGTGAGCGCCTCGAGCTCGGCGACCAGGTCGTCGGTCACCTCCGACTCCTCGCGGATGTCGTCGCGGAGGGCCTCCCGGGTCTGCTCACGGCCTTGGGCACCGACGGCTGCCTCCTGGTAGGTCACCGAGGCGAGCAGGCCGGCCAGCAGCAGGGTGAGGGCGACCAGCAGCTGCCCGCGGTGGCGCAGCAGCCAGGACGGCCGGGCGGCACCGGTGCCGGGTGCGGCGGCCCGCTCGGCGCGGGCGGCGGCGGCCTGGGCGTAGGCGGGGTCGAGCGTCTCGGCGAGGACCTGGTCCAGCAGCGAGGCCCCCAGCGACCGCTGCCGGCCCGGTGCCGGAGCGCTCACGCGGACGCCCGGCGCCCGGCGGCGAGCAGGCCGGCGGCCTGGACGACGTAGAACGCCCCGGCCAGCACGTAGAGGGCCGCACCCCAGACGGTGAGCGCGTAGGCGATCGGCCGGGCGATCGCGGCAGCGGTGCCGGTGCCGTCGGCCAGGAGCAGCAGCGGGAAGGCGTAGAGCAGCAGGAAGGTGGCCGCCTTGCCCAGGTAGTGCACCTGCAGGGGCGGCCAGCCGTCGCGGCGCAGCACGAGCAGGGTGATGCCGAGCACGAGCTCGCGGCCCAGCAGCACCACCACCACCCACAGCGGGACGACGTCGCGGAGGACGAAGGCGACGAGCGTGGCGACGATGTAGAGCCGGTCGGCGGCCGGGTCCAGCAGCGCACCGAGCCGGCTGGACTGGCCCAGCGCGCGGGCGAGCGCGCCGTCGGCCCAGTCGGTGACCCCCGACAGCGCCAGGACGAGGATCGCCCACCCGTCGGCCTGCGGGCCCAGCAGCAGCCACAGGAACAGCGGCACACCCAGCAGCCGGACCACCGACAGCAGGTTGGGCAGGGTCAGGACGCGGTCGCTGAGGGCGTCCCGGTCCGCCACCGCCGGGGTGCTCACCGGGGTCCGCGCCGGGTTCCCGGCCTGCCCCGGGAGGTCGGCAGGCCGACCGTCCGCCCTCGTCATCGGATCCCCACCCTCGCCGTCGCCACCGCCGGTCAGGTTAGTGCCCGCGCGCCCCGGGGCGTCCCACCCGGCCCGGGGCGCGCGGCAGGCCGGGTGGGACGGCGCGCCGGTGGCGGCCTCCCCGGCCCGGTCCCGCTTGCCGGGAGCGGGGTCCGGGCCTAGCGTCGGAGTTGGTTGAACGGTTGACCAACCGTCCGGCGACACCCCTGCCCCACCTCCTCGAGGAGACGCGCGTGCCCACCAAGATCGCAGTCATCTACTACTCGTCCACCGGCAACGTGCACCAGCTCGCCGCCGCCGTCGCCGAGGGCGCCGCCTCCACCGGCGCGGAGGTCCGGCTGCGCCGGGTGCCCGAGACCGCCCCCGCCGGGGCCATCGCGTCCAACCCGCTGTGGCAGGCCCACGTCGACGCCACCGCCGGCGAGGTGCAGGAGGCCACCCCGGCCGACATGGAGTGGGCCGACGGCTACGCCCTGGGCTCCCCCACCCGGTTCGGCACGCCCGCCGCCCAGATGAAGCAGTTCATCGACACCCTGGGCGGGCTGTGGTTCACCGGGAAGCTGGCGAACAAGGGGGCCACGGCCTTCACCAGCGCGCAGAACGTGCACGGCGGCAACGAGTCCACGCTGCTGACCTTCTTCAACATCTTCAGCCACTTCGGGGCCGTCATCGTGCCGCCCGGCTACACCGACCCGCTGCTGTTCGCCGCCGGTGGCAACCCCTACGGCTCCTCCACCGCCTCCGGTGGCCAGTCGGCCACCGCGTCCGCCGAGGAGCTGGAGGCCGCCCGCTACCAGGGCCGCCGGCTGGCCGAGATGACCACCAAGATCGTCGCCTGACCCCGCGGCGGTGGTCCCCGGCACCGGGGACCACCGCCGCACCACCCCGCACCGACACCCCGCGCCACCCGGCCTCCCCGACCGGGCCGACCGGCGGGCGCGTGGCCACACCGCGACCCGTGACCGACCCTCGGCCCGTGGACGCCGTCGCCCGCCGGCTGCCGACGTCCGGGGGTCCGTGCGTCCCGGCCTCAGGACTGCGCCGGGTGCTCCTGCGTGAGGTCGCTCAGCGACCGGCACGACCCGCACCGCACGACGGGGGCCGGCGCGGTCATCGGGACGCGGTCGAAGGCCACGACCCCATCGCAGCTGCCGCAGTGCAACTGGTGCCCGCGCTCCTTCCCCCGGGGCAGGCTGGTCACGACCTGGCGGTCGCCGGAGGAGGAGACCACCACGAGCCGGTGCTCGAACGCGCTGAGGGCAGTCATGGGCTCATCCTCGCCCCGTCGTCCACCCGGCGCCGCCAGGGCAGCGGAACGGCGTCCCGGTCACACCCCGCGGGCGCCGGCCGTCAGCACGAGGACCGGGGCGGACGAGGGAGGACCACCGTGGAGGCGACCGAGGAGTTCGAGGCGGAGCGCCCGCGGCTGCTGCGGATCGCCGCGAGGGTGCTGGCCGACCGGACCGAGGCCGAGGACGTCGTGCAGCAGGCCTGGCTGCGGCTGCACACCACCGGCACCGAGGTCGAGGACCTGCCGGCCTGGCTGACCACGGTGACCACCCGGCTGTGCCTGGACCGGCTGCGCGCCCGCACCCCGGTGCCGCAGGAGGACCTCACCGGGGCGGCCGCGCCCGACCCCGCCGAGGAGGTCGCGCTCGCCGACACCGTGGGCGTCGCGCTGCAGGTGGTGCTCCAGCGCCTGTCCCCCCGGGAGCGGGTGGCGTTCGTGCTGCACGACAGCTTCGCCGTCGACTTCCCCACGATCGCCGCCGTCCTGGACACGACGCCGGCCGCAGCGCGCAAGCTCGCCTCCCGGGCCCGCGGGCGGATCGGGCGGCCGGACCCGGCCGAGCGCGACGCCGGGGACCACGGGCCCGAGGGGCACCCGGCCGACCGGGCGGTGGTGGACGCGTTCATGGCGGCCGCCCGCGGCGGGGACCTGGGCCGGCTGCTGGCCCTGCTCGCCCCGGACGCCGAGGTCGGGGCTGACGACGCCGCGGTGCTGCTGGGCACCCCGGCGCGGATCCGCGGCCGCGAGGACGTGGCCGCCTTCTTCGACGGCAGCGCCACCGCCGCGCTGCCCGTGCTGGTCGGCGACCGGCCGGCCGCGGCCTGGTGGTCCCGCGGCCGGCCGATGGTGCTGTTCGACTTCACCCTCGCCGGCGGCCTGGTCCAGCGGATCACCTTCCGCGCCGACCCGGACGTGCTGGCCGGTGTGGTGCGCCGGGACGGGCACGCCGGCACCGCCTGAGGCGACCGCCGGTCACACACCCGGGGCGGCCCGCGTCAGAGGGGCACGGGTGGGTCGCTCGAGGCGGCCGGCCGACCACAGGAGGAGGAACCGACCGTGAAGACCATGACGTGCCGCGATCTCGGGGGTCCGTGCGACCGCCAGCACCGCGGCGAGACCGCCGACGAGGTCATCCAGGCCCAGGACCGGCACCTGGCGGAGGCCGAGCAGTCCGGTGACGCCACGCACCAGCCGGCCCGCGAGGCGATGAAGGCCCGCTGGCGGCGACCCCGGCAGTCGCTGCACTGGTACCGCGACGTGCAGCGCAGCTTCGCCGCACTCCCCGCGGGGCCGTCCTGAGGACCGGTCCCCCCGAGCGCCGCTGGCACGGCGGTGGTCGGGGGCGCGACCGACGATGCGCGCCGGCCGTCGTCCCGGGTCCCCGGTGCGACGGCCGGCGACCGGGTCACCAGCTGGTGGGCTTGACCGGCGCGTAGATCCAGGCCTGGAAGAACGCGTCCAGCTGCTGTCCGCTGATCCGCTCGGACAGCGCGACGAAGTCGGCGGTCGTGACGTTGCCGTCGGCGTTCTCCGTCGTCCACGCCCGGAGCACGGCGAAGAAGGCCGGGTCGCCGATCTCCACCCGCAGCGCCTGCAGCGCGGCGGCGCCACGGTCGTAGGTCGAGCGGGCGAAGAGGTCCGCGGCCCCCGGGTCACCCGGCGGGACGCTCCACAGCGTGCTGGTCGCGGCGGTGCGGTAGACGGTGTCGAACCGCTGCTGCACGGTCGCGCCGCCCCGGGACTCGGTCCACAGCCACTGCGAGTAGGTGGCGAACCCCTCGTTGAGCCAGATGTCGCGCCACTGCTCGAGGGTCACGCTGTTGCCGACCCACTGGTGGGCCAGTTCGTGGGCGACCGTGGTCTCCGACGCGGTCCGGGAGTACACCGGCCGGGTCTGGGTCTCCAGGGCGTAGCCGACGCCGTCGTCGTCGACGATCGAGCCGTAGGAGGTGAAGGGGTACGGGCCGTAGATCCCCTCGAAGAAGGTGATCATCCGGGGCTGGAGCGCCAGGCTCGCCAGCGTCTGCGCGCGGGCGGCGGCGGTGAGGTCGCGCTCGACGAAGTCGATGATCGGCAGGCCGTGCGGACCGGTCGAGGTGGTCGTCGTGTAGTCGCCGATGGACGCCGTCGCCAGGTAGCTGGCCATCGGGTCGCTCGCCCGCCACACGAACGTCGTCCGCCCGCCGGTGGTCGTCGGGGTGCCGACCGGCTCGCCGTTGGCGATCGCCGTCTTGCCCTCCGGCACGGTGATGCGGAAGTCGTAGGTGGCCTTGTCGGTGGGCACGTCGTTGACCGGGAACCAGGTGGCGGCACCCTCGGGCTCGCTGGCGACCAGCGCCCCGTCGGGGGTGCTCACGAAGCCGTACAGCTCGCCGCCGCTGTCCACCGGGCGGCCGGGGACGCCCCCGTAGACGACGGTGACCGTGTGGGTGCTGCCGGCCTTCAGCTTGGGCCGGGTCCGGACGACCAGCTCGCCACCGAGCCCGGACCCGTCCGGGGGCAGCTGCTCGAACGTGGCGCGCTTGCCGTCGACCAGCACGGAGGTCGCGGTCAGGCGGCGCAGGTCGAGGCTGAAGCTGTCCAGGTCCGCGGTCGCGGTGAGGCTGATGACCGCAGTCCCGTCCAGCCGGCCGGTCGCCGGGTCGTAGGACAGGCCGAGGTCGTAATGCGACACGTCGTACCCGCCGTTGCCGGCGGCCGGGAAGTAGGGGTCCCCGCCGCTGGTGCTGCCGGGGTCGTACCGGTCGGCGAGGGCCGGCGGGGCGGCGAGGAGGGGGACGGTCAGGGCCATCGCGACGGCGGTGGCGACGAGGGGGCGTCTCATGGGCCGCACGCTAGGTGCGGTCTGTGACCGCTGCATTTCCTCCGGCGGCACGTGCGGCCACCCCGCGCGACCGGCCACGTCGCCGACGTGACCGGTCGCGCCGGTGAGGGCCCGGGTCAGTCGTCCTCGGTGGTCCCGTCGGCGTCGCGGTCAGGGCCCCCACGACCACGGCCGGGGCCCCAGCTGTCGCTCTCGACGCGCTCGGTCACCCGGGCCTCCAGGTCGGCGAGCCGCTCGTCGGCCTGCGCCTGGGTCAGGTCGCCGTCCTGGACGTGCTCGGCGACGTCGGCCTGCACGGCGGCCACCAGCGCGTCGACGACCGTGTCGACGGCGACGCCCTGCTGCCCGGCGACGTCGGCCAGGCTGGTGCCCTCGACGTCCAGGGCGGTGCGCAGCTCCTCCTCGGTCATGCCCAGCGCGGAGGCGGCCGCGCCGAGGTCGGGCCGGCCGCCCCCGGGACCACCGTGGCCGCCATGGCTCCCGTGGCCCCCGATGCCCGCCTCGGTCAGCGTGGTGGCGACCTCGTCGGCCTGCTCCTGGGTCAGCGACCCGTCGGACACCAGGCCGGACAGCGCCTCGGCGATGCGTCCGACGGCGGACTGGCCGCTGGTCCCGGTGTCGGCCAGCGCCGGGACGGCGACGGCCACGCCCCCCAGGGCCAGCACGCCTGCGGTCGTGGCGACGATCAGCTTCCTGCGCATGTGCACTCCTCGTCCGGGGCCGTCGGTCACGGCCCGTACGACGACCGTCCGGCGTGCACCTGTGCGGGAGCTGTCCTCAGCCCAGCGCGTCCCTGTCGACCACGGGCAGCGGTGCCGCCGGGGTGTCGACCGGACGGCCGTGCCGGCCGCGGACGGCGGAGGGGGTGGTCCCGAACTCCGCGCGGAAGGCCGTGGAGAAGGCGGAGTGTGTACTGAAGCCGCTGGCCGCGGCGATGTCGGCGACGGTCACGTCGGCCCACCGCCGGCTGGCCAGCCGGGTGCGGGCCAGTTCCAGCCGCTGGCTGCGGATCAGGTCCCGGGCCGTGGTGCCCGACGCCTGCAGCACCCCCTGGACGTGCCGGGAGGACCAGCCCAGGGCGCGGGCGATGGCGTGGACGTCGAGGTCGGGCTCGTGGGCGTGGGCGCGGACGTAGCCGCGGACGGCGTCGGCCACCGAGGCGCGCTGGGCCTCCGGTGCACGGTCGGCACCCGCGGCGGCGAGCGCGGCGAGGTCCAGCAGCCCGTCGCACGAGGCGTCGAAGGCCCGCTGGTCCAGGGCGTGCCGCTCCCCGTGCAGCGACACGGCCAGCTGCCGGACCAGCGCACCCAGGCCCGTGGCCGTGTCGATCACCGTGGCGGCGGACTCGAGTCCGCGGTCGCGGGTGCTGACCTCGGCCTGGGGGACGACGAGGGCGCCCCGGCGGGTTCGACCGCTTCGTCACCGAGGTCGGCCTGCCGACCGGTGCGCCCGCCGGCGGCCCACCCGACCCGGGCGAGCTGACCCGCATCGCGGCCGACCACGGCATCCAGATCGTCGGGCCCCCGCTGCGCCCGTGAACTGCCTGGACTCGGCACGGTCCCCCGCGTCCCGTTCGCGTAGGGTCCGGGCCGGTGCCGCCCTCCCCCTCCCCGGGGGCGGGTCCGCACACGTCCTGGACCGGCCCCGGGACGCCGGAGCGCTCTCCCCCGGCGGCCGCGCGCCGACGACGACCGAGGGAGGGCCGTGTCCTCGAGCCACCCGGGGACGTCCTCGAGCAGCCGGGCGACGTCCTCGGGCAGCCGGCTCAGCGCCGTCCCGGAGGCGCCACTGCTGCAGCTGTCGGTGCTGGGGCCGCTGGAGGCCCGGGCCGGCGGGTCCGAGCTCGCGCTGGGCTCGCCCCAGCAGCAGGCCGTGCTGGCCGCCCTGGCGATGCACGAGGTGGCGCACGTCGAGCTCCCGGCCCTGATCACGGGGCTCTGGGGCGAGGACCCGCCCGTCAGCGCGGCCGGAACGGTGCGCACCTACCTCTCGCGGCTGCGCCGGGCGCTCGGGCCCGCGAGTGCGCTGCTCAGCGCGACCGGTGGTGGCTACCGACTGGACCGCGCCGGCTACGACCTCGACCTCACCACCGTCACGACGCAACGCGACCACGCAGCGGAGGCGTTCCGGCGGGGTGACACCGCGGCGGCGGTGGAGCACCTGCGCGCAGCGCTCGCGCCCTGGCGGGGCACACCGCTGTCCGGGCTGCCCGGCCCCTACGCCGAGTCGCAGCGGGAACGCCTCACCCAGCTCCACGACTCCGTCGTCGAGGAGCTCCTCGCCGCGCGGATCGAGCTGGGGCAGCTGACCGAGGCCCTCGGCGAGCTCACCGTCCTCATCGCCCAGCAGCCGCTCCGCGAGAGCCTGCGCGAACTCCAGGTCCTCGCCCTGTGGCGCCTCGGCCGGCAGGCCGAGGCGCTCTCGGCCTACGCCCAGGCCCGCACCGTCCTGGCCGAGGAACTCGGCGTCGACCCCGGCCCGGCCCTGCAGGCCTTGCAGGAACAGGTGCTCACCGGCACGCCCCCGGTGGCCGCACCCCTCGTCCGCGCGCCTGCGGTGCCGGCCCAGCTGCCCGGCGAGGTCGCCCGGGTCACCGGCCGTGAGCAGGACCTGGCCCGGCTGGGCGAGGCCGCGTCCGACACCGGTACCGCCGCCGGGGTGGTCGTCGTCTCGGGGATGGGCGGCGTGGGCAAGACGACGCTGGCCGTGCACTTCGCCCGGTCGCGCGCCGTCGACCACCCCGACGGGCAGCTGTACGTCGACCTCCGCGGCTTCGACCCCGTGCACCCGCCGGTCGACCCCGCCGAGGCGCTGCGCGGCTTCCTCGAGGCCCTGGGCGTCCCTCCGCAGGACGTGCCGACCGATCTCCCGGGCCGCGCGGCCCGGTACCGGACCCTCCTGCACGGACGCCGGGTGCTCGTCCTGCTCGACAACGCCCGGGACGCCGGGCAGGTGCGCCCGCTGCTGCCCGGTGACCCGGGCACGCTGGTCGTCGTCACCAGCCGGGACCCACTCACCGGCCTCGTCGTGACCGCCGGCGCGCGGCCGGTCGCCCTCGCCGTCCTCGACCCCGCGGACGCGCGGCGGTTCCTCCGCCAGCGGCTGGGCGACCGGCGGGTCGACGACGAGCCGGCTGCCGTCGACCGGCTGGCCGAGCGGACCGGGGGGCTGCCCCTGGCCCTGGCCGTGGTGGCCGCCCGCGCCGCCATCTCCCCGGCGATGTCGCTCGCCGCCCTGGCCGAGGAGCTGGGCGCAGGTCCCCTGGACGCCATGGCGACCACCGACCAGGTCAGTGACCTGCGGGCCGTGCTCGCCCCGTCCTACCGGGCGCTGGCACCGGACGCAGCGCTGGTGTTCCGGGCGCTGGCGGTCCAGCCGGGCGGGGACACCGGCACGGCCGCCGTCGCGAGTGCCAGTGGCCTCGACCGCACCTCGGTCGGCCGGCTGCTGCGGCAGTTCGCGGACTCGGCCCTGGTCACGCGGCCGCGCCCGGACCGCTGGCGGATGCACGACCTGCTGCTGGCCTACGCCGGTGAGGTGACCGACGGACCGGAGCGCGCCGAGTTCGTCGTGCGCACCACCGCGCACCACCTGCACACGACGGCCGCCGCGCGTCAGGTCCACTTCCCCCAGCGCGTGCCGCTCGACCTGCCTCCCCTCCCGGCCGGCGTGTCGCCCGAGGTCTTCCCCGACGCGGCCGCCGTCGTCGGCTGGTTCGCGACCGAGGCCGCGAGCCTGGTCTCGGTCGTGCAGCAGGCCGCCGCGGCGGGACTGGACCAGGACGTGCTGCAGCTGGCCGCGCTGCTCCTGCCGCTGCAGGACAGACTGGGGCGCCCGGCCGACGCCGTCGTCTGCCAGCACCTGGCGCTCGCCGCCGCCGAGAGTGCGGACGACCGGTCGTGGGTGGGCCGCGTCCACCACGGCCTCGCCAGCGCGTACGACAGCCTCGGGGACGGGACGCTCAGCGTGGACCACCTCCGGTCCGCCATCGCCGCCTATCAGGTGGCCGGGGTCCGTCGAGGTGAGGCCGAGGCGCACGCCCAGCTCGCCGAGACCCTCAGCGAGGTCGCCGGCCCGCTCGACCAGCACCGCGACGCGGAGGTGCGGGAACACCTCGCGGCGGCGCTCGCCCTCATCCAGGAGCTCGGCGACCGGCAACTGGAGGCCATGTTCCGGGTCGACGCGGGCTCGCGGCTGCTGTCGGCGGGCGACGCCGTGGGTGCCGAGCAGGAGTGGTCCCGGAGCAGGGAGCTGTTCCGTGCCGTCGGGGACGACCGGTGGATGCTCGACGTCGAGGTGAAGCTCGCGCACGCCGCCCTCGCCCAGGGCCGGGTCACCGAGGCGCTCGCCCGCTACCGCGAGGTGGCCCGGTTAGCCCCCGACCAGGACGCACGCGTCCTGGTCGAGGCCACCGCGGGGGTCGGGCACGCGCTCACGGCCTCCGGGGACGAGCTCGGTGCGAGGTCGGCGTGGGCCGAGGCCGTCCGTGCGATCGACCGCCTGGACCCCGCGGGTGAGCTCGGGTGGGCCCGCGAGGCCCGTGGCCGGCTGCTGGGCCTGCTGGCCGGGGACCCGGCACCGCCCGGCAGCTGACCGGTCAGGAGCAGGGACCCGCCGGCCGACCGGACGGGAGGAGGGCAGGACGCCGGGTCCTGCCCTCCTCCGGGCACCGCCGGTGTCCTCAGACCTGGGAGACCAGGATCTGCGGGTCGCCGTCGAACCAGAGGTTGTCGATGCTCAGGTGCCGGATGCGCCAGGTGCCGTCCTGGCGGACGAGCTGGGTGGTGTACCGGTTCATCATCTCGGCGTGCTCGGTTCGGCGGTGGTCCGGGCCGGTGCCGGGCAGGAAGTGCATCGCGTGGGCGTAGGCGATGAGGGTGGCCTCGTCGCCGTCCACCGTGGTGCGGGCGTTGGTCACCGAGTGGCTGGTGTCCAGCGGCCCGACGGCGCCCACGAGGGCCCCGACGACGGTGTCCCGCGGCGCGAGCACCGGGAAGTCCAGGCCGATCTTCGTCGTCGCCGGGGTCAGGTCGACCACGGCGTCCTCGGTGAGGGCGGAGGTCATCAGCTCGGCGTCGGCGAGGTCCAGGCCGCCGGTGTAGCGGAGCAGTGTGTCGACGATGTCGTGGTGGTCGACCAGGGCCGCCAGGTCGGTGGGCTGTGCAGGGATGGTCATCGGGGGTCCTCCGCGGGGGTGATGTTGTGGTTGATCCGGAACGTGTTGTGCGGGTCGACGGCCCGCTTGACCTGCCGGAGCCGGGCCAGGACGGCGGGGTCGTGGGCCGCGGCCACCTCCGCCGGGCTCGCGTCCTCCGCGCCCAGGAAGTTGAGGTTCGTGCCGGGCACCCTGACGTCCGCCAGCCGGTCGACCAGCCCCCTGGTCCAGGACATGGCCCCGCCGGTCACCTCCACCGGGCCGATGGCTATCGCGTCGAGGACGAACTCGGCGTGCCGGCGGGCGGCCGCGTTGGTCGTGGCCTCCCCCCGGGCCAGCGCGCCGCCCAGGTGCCGCAGCTGCAACATCTGCACCGGGACGTCGGCGTCGGGCCCGGCGACCTCGACCAGGGTGTCGATCGCCCCGGGCGTCAGCGGACCGAGCAGCGCGGAGTGCTCCCGCCAGGGGGCGGGCGAGGACGGGTCGGCGTGGATGCTGGCGAAGTCCGCGTAGGGCATGTCGGCCACGGTGTCGAGGAGGGCGGGGGCCGCCGCGCGCAGCGGCCGCAGCAGCTCCCCGGCCTGCTCCGCCGTCCCGAGCAGTGAGACCCGGACGTGCACCATGAACGTGCCACGCAGGAACTCCGGGACGAAGGGCACCGGCGGCATCCGGAGCAGCGCGATCGACGTGGTCAGCTCGTCGGGTGCGGCGGCGGTCAGCGCGGCGTAGGCGGTCAGCACCGCCGCGAGGTCGGCTCCGGCGAAGAACAGGCCGCCGGCGTGCAGGTGCGTCACCGGGAACAGCCCGAAGGTCATCGAGGTGACGATGCCCAGGTTGCTCTTGGCGCCCGGCAGGCCCCAGAAGAGGTCGGCGTCCAGGGGGTCCGGGGCGTGGGCGGAGACCTCGTGCAGCTCGCCGTCGGCGGTGACCACGGTCATCGAGCGCAGCGCGTCGGCCGCCCAGCCGAAGGCCCGGCCCAGCATCGGGCTGAGCCCGCCACCGAGGGTGTAGCCGACGACACCCACCAGCGGTGAGGAGCCGTTCAGCGGAGCCAGCCCGTAGGCCGTCGTGGCGTCCACGACCTGCTGCCAGACGACCCCCGCCCCGACCGTCACAGTCGCGGCCAGCGGGTCGACCCGGACGTCGGACATCCGGCGGGTGGTGACCAGGACGGCGGCGTCCACGGGTACCGACGCCTGGTGGCCGGTGGTCATCACGGCCACCGGCAGGTCGTGGGCGCGGGCGAAGCGGACCGCGGCCTGCACGTCGGCGGCGTCCACTGCCCCGACCACCACGGCCGGGTGGGACTCGAGGGCGAGGTTGAAGGGGGCGCGCTCCTCGTCGTAGCCGGGCTGGCCGGGGGTGAGCACCACCCCGGTCACGGCCCCGGCCAGGTCGGCGAGGGCGAGCGGGTCGGGCGCGGGAGGTCGGTCGGTCATCGTCATGACGGCAGTCCACCGGGCCGGCGTGGACGATCCGTCGACGCGACCGGGCGTCGACGTCCACACCGTGTCGACCCGGCGCCGGCGATCAGGCGCTGGTGCGCGCCCCCTCCGGCCGGCGTCCGGCCTCCAGCTGCGCCAGGACGGCGACCAGCGCCGGGTCCGCGGGCTGACGGCGGCCGCTGACGATGGTGGGCACCTGCTCCCGCTCGGCCAGGTGGTCGGCCAGCCGGCGCAGCGCCGCCTGGACGGCGCGGGTGCCGTGCCGGGGCCGGGCCTGCCGACGCGCGAAGGCCCGCAGCAGCCCCAGGAACCGGTAGCGGCCGCCGGCCTCGGCGACCAGCAGGTGGGCGTCCACGAGCGCCTCGAGGACCGCGCGGGCCCGGGCGGGCGGGAGGTCGAGGAGGGCGCCGGCGGCCGCGGCGTCGAGGTGGTCGGAGTCGGGGACGGCGAGCAGGCAGAAGGCGTCGTCCACCGCCGCCGGGAGCTGCGCCTGGGACCGGGCGAGGGGGGCGTCCACCACGGCGCAGTCGGCGGCCATCACCACCGGCTCGCGCAGGTCCTCGTCGAGCTGCGCGGCGATCTGCGCGACCGTCCAGTGCGGCCGGTCGGTCAGCCGGGCCGCGGCGACTACGACGGCGAGCGGCTGGTGGGAGCAGGCCGCGACGAGCGCCGCGGACACCGCCCGTTCGGCGCGCACGCGGTCGTGCCCGGCCAGCTCGGCCAGCAGCCGCAGGGAGGACTCGGGCGTCAGCGGCCCGACGGTCCACCAGCGCAGACCGCACGGCGTGAGCAGCCGCCGGGCCGCGGTGACGACCAGCGCGCTGGCCGGGCCGGCGGGGGCCAGCTCCTGCAGCTGGGCGGGGTCGCCGACGTGGTCGAGCACCACGAGCAGACGGCGCGTGCTGGAGGCGGTGCGCCAGGCGGCGAGCCGTTCGGCGGGGTCGGCGGGCACGTCGGCTGCTGCGGTGCCGAGTGACCGGAGCAGCCCGGCGAGGACCTCCGCCGTCCCGGTGCCCGCGGCCCGGAGGTCGACGTAGAGCTGGCCGTCCGGGTAGGTCGCGGCCACGCGGCGGGCGGCCTCCACGGCGACGGCGCTGCTGCCCGTGCCGCCCAGGCCGGTGAGCGCCAGCCGCGGGGAGCCGCTGCCGGCGGTGAGCGCGGCCACGAGCTCGGCGACCAGCTCGTCCCGGCCGACCAGGGCACCGGCCGGTGGCGGCAGCTGGGCGGGCCGCACGGCGCGAGCCGGGCCGGCGGTGCGCGGCCGTAGCGCAGGGTCGTCCCGCAGCACCCGCTGGTGCAGGGCCACCAACGCCGGCCCGGGCTCGATCCCCAGCTCGTCGGCGAGCAGGTCGCGTGCGGCGCGGTAGGTGGCCAGGGCCGCTGCCCGCCGGCCGGTGCGGTACTGCACGAGCATGAGCAGCTCGTGCCGGCGCTCGCGCAGCGGCTCCGCCCGCACCCCTTCGGTGAGCTCGGCGGCGACTCCCCCGGCGGGGTCCAGGTCGGCCTCGAGCTCCCACAGCTCCTCGAGCAGCTCGGCGCGCCGGGCGGTGAGGACCCGCTCGTGGGTCTCCACCCAGGGGCCGACGGCGCCGGTGAGCGGGCTGCCGGCCCACAGCCCGGTCACGTCCCGCAGCACCGACCGGGCAGCGGCCCGGTCCCCGCCGTGCACCAGTTCCCGTGCCCGGGAGACCCCGAGCTCGGCCAGCCGCACGTCGACGGCGTCGTCGGGCACCCGGACCTGGTAGCCGCCGTCGCCGGTGGTCAGCTGCGCCACCTCCCCGGCCGGGTCGGCGGCGGCCAGCGCAGCCCGCAGCCTCGACACGTAGGTCCGGACGGTGGCCTGCGCGCCCCGCGGCGGCGACTCCCCCCACAGCGCGTCGATGAGCTCGGCGGCCGTGATCAGCCGGTCGCCGAGCACCAGCGCGGACCAGACCGCCCGCTGCTGAGGGCTTCCGAGCGCCACGTCCCGGCCGTGCAGTCGGGCGCGCACCGGTCCCAGGAAGGTGAGCACGTGCGCGGTCTGCGGGCTCTCGCCCATGTCTCGTCCGTCCTGACGTCGGTTCGATCCGGTCGTGCGCGCTCCGCGCCTGCGGGGTCAGCCGGCGAGGGCACCTGCGACGGAGAGCTCGGGGCTCAGCACCGGTGCGACCTCGGCCCCCAACAGCTCGATGGCCGCCAGGTGTTCCCGCTGCGGCAGGCCGCCCAGGCCCAGGTGGACCAGCAGGCGGTCGTGTCCGTACAGCTCGTGCTGGGCCATCACCTCGTCGATGACCTGCTGCGGGCTGCCGACGACCAGCGCGCCGGCGGCCGACGCCTGGACGTCTAGGCAGGAGCGCTCCACCGCGCTGCCGGACGCGCCGGTCCCGCCTCGGACCGGGCCGTTCTCCTGCAGACCGTGCGCCAGGTGCGTGTGCATCGCCTGGCGCGTCTGCTGACTGGTGGAGGCGGGGTACCCGTGCCCGAGGACGGTCGTGTGCAGACCGGCCGGGTCGTGCCCGGCCTCTGCCGCCGCTGCGCGGTAGGCCTCGAGGACCCCCAGCCCGGTGTCGACGCGGCCCAGCAGCACCCCCTGGGCCAGCGGCGGACCCAGCCGACCGGCCCGGGCGCCGGCGGACGGGGTGACGCCGACACCGACGTGGACCGGCAACAGGTCCTGCACCGGCCGGGGCGCGACGTCGGCCTCGTGCAGCGGCGTGCGGAACCGGCCGCACCAGGTGATCGGGTCCTCCTCCCGCAGTGCCAGCAGCAGGTCGAGCTCCTCGGCGAACAGGGCCGCGTGGTCGTCGAGGTACGGACCGAACAGCGGGAAGGAGTCCTGCGGGGAGCCCGTCCCGGCGATGATCTCGGCCCTGCCCCCGGAAACCAGGTCCAGCGTGGCGAAGTCCTGGAACAGCCGGACCGGGTCCAGGGCGGCGAGCACGGTCACCGCGCTGGTCAGCCGGATGGTCGACGTCCGTGCGGCGACGGCGGACAGCAGCACCGCCGGGGAGGAGGTGAGGAAGTCGCCGCGGTGGCGCTCCCCCACGCCGAACACGTCCAGGCCCACCTGCTCGGCCACCACCCCCTGCTCGATGGTGTCGCGCATGCGCTGCTGCGCGGACGGCAGCCGGCCGGTCCGGGGGTCGCTGGTGATCTCCCCGGAGGTGTGCGCGCCGATCTGGAAGGTCACGGTCTGCACCGCCACCGCGTCTGTCTGCACCGCCACCGCGTCGACGTGCCGTCGGTGCCGGCGGCCCGCCGTGCCCCGGGCCGCTGACCGCGCGTGCGGGACGGCGCGACGGCCGGCCGGGCGGTCACCGCGCCCGCCAGAGCCAGTTCGGCCGCTCGTACAGGTCGACCAGGCCCGCGCGCCGCAGGTTGTGCAGCGAGGGGTTGCGCTGCCCGGCGGCCTCCGCGCCCGTCTCGGCACTGACCCAGCGGACACCCGCCCCGGCCGCGTCGTACAGCCGCGCGGCGAGCAGCGCGGACTGGGCGCCCCGACGGCGGTCCCCGGGCAGGGTGGCCGCCCCGAACATCCCGGCGGCGTCGCCGTCGATGACGACGGTCGCGCCGGCCACGATCCGGTCGCCGTCCCAGGCCGCCCAGCGGTGGCAGACGGTGGGGTCCACGCCGGTGCCCATCGAGTCGTAGGCCGGTGGCATGCCGAAACCGGAGAACAGCACCCGGGCCCAGGCGGCGAGGTCGGCCTCGGCCACCGGCGCGACGCGCAGTCCGGCGGTGGGCGCGGGGAGGCCGGCCGGGGCGGCGGCGAGGTCGCGCTGCAGCTTCACCCAGCTGGGCCGCTGCTCCAGCCCGAGCTCCCCGGCGATGGCCGGCCAGTCCTCCGGCAGGGCCGCGGGAGCGATCTGGATCGTGGCCTGCTGGGCGCCGCTGCGCTCGTAGAAGCGCACGACCTCGGTGATCAGCTCCGGGGTGACCGGCTCGGTCACCCCGAAGCCGAGTGCCTTGCTCCAGTAGTGGGTCGGGTCGTCGGCCAGTGCGAGCACCTCGGCGCCGCCGAGCCGGGTCGCGCTCATGCCGAGTCCCCGCCGGGCCTCCGCCGAGAGGCCGGTGACGAAGGCGTGCAGCCCGACCGCCTCGATCCGCTCGGCCC
This sequence comes from Modestobacter sp. VKM Ac-2986, assembly GCF_026967795.1. Lineage (GTDB taxonomy): Bacteria > Actinomycetota > Actinomycetes > Mycobacteriales > Geodermatophilaceae > Modestobacter. The sequence goes on along the minus strand of NZ_JAPVBH010000003.1, from coordinate 123,859 downwards.
GGGCCGCAGGCCCGTCGAGCAGACCGGGGGCGGCCTCGGTGGCACCGGTGCCGCCCGGCAGCTGGTCCCCGGCGTCGGGACCCGGGTGCGGCTGGTCCTCAGGGTGGGCGTGCGAGGTCATGGTCGTCCTCCTGTTCTCCGGGTGCGCGGACTCCGCTGCACGGGGGGCTCGCCCGCAGCTGGGGGGCGCGGTCGGCCGAGACCGCCGCGGGGGCAGTCCCTTCCATGCTGGTCAGCCGCAGGGGTGCGGACATCCGTGCGGACACGGATGTCTCGCCCTGGTGGGCGCCGCCGGCCCGCCGCCCGTCCCCTGCTCAGGCCGGGACGGCGCGGACGGCCTCGGTGAGCACGGCGGCCAGCTCGCCGGGCATGGACAGGTGGGGCGAGTGGCCGCTGGGGAGCCGGCGGACGGTCCCGCTGCGCAGCGCCAGCTGCTCCTGCAGCTCGACCGGCAGGGCGCCGTCCCGCTCGCAGACCAGGTACGTGGCCGGGATGGTGTGCCAGCCGGCCGCGGTGAGCGCGTCGGTGCAGGAGCGCAGCGACTGCGGCCCCAGCCGGGCCAGGGACTCCTCGGCCAGGTCGTCGGGCACGTCCTGGAAGAACATCGCCCGCGGGTCACCGGTGAGGGGCATCAGCCCCGCGGAGGACGCGGGCACCGGGACGCCATGGAAGGAGAACATGCTCTCCCCCACGTCGAGCTGGTAGGCGGCCAGGTAGACCAGGTGCGCCACGTCGGTCCGGCCGGCGGTGGCCTGGCTGACCGGGATGCCGCCGTAGGAGTGGGCCAGGACGACGGCCGGCCCGTCGATGTAGCTGAGGGCCCGGCGGACGGCCGCGGTGTCCTCGGCGAGACCGGGGCCGACGCCGGCCGTGTCCGCGGTGCCCGAGCTGCTGGGCAGCTGCACGGTCCGGGTCTGCCAGCCGAGGGCGTCCAGTGCCGGCTGCAGCCGCGCCCAGACCCACGGGCCGTGCCAGGCACCGTGCACCAGCAGCACCGTGGGGCGTTCGTCGTACATGGCGGGTCTCCGTCCGTCGTCGCGGCACCGGGGAGGCGCCTGCTCCCCTCGACGGTAGGTGGATCGGACACTGTGTCCAACATGTTGTCGGACACAGTGTCCGACAGGCTGCCCGAGCGCTGGTCCGGGGCATCCGACGCCTAGGCTCCCGGCATGGCATCGACCACGAGGCGGCCCTCCGGCGGGGTCGACCGCAGGGCCGAGGTGGAGCAGAAGGTCGCCCGGGGCGTGGCCGAGCTGCTGGCGGAGGGGTCGACCTTCACCGAGCTGGGCGTGGAGCGGCTGGCCGGGGCGGCCGGCATCTCGCGGTCGACCTTCTACCTCTACTTCCGCGACAAGTCCGACCTGCTCCAACGGCTCGGGGCCGCCATGGTCGCCGACGTCTACAGCGACGGCCGCGCCTGGGAACCGACGGGCCCCGACGGCGGGGTCGCAGGCCTGACCCAGGCCTACCTCGCCTACCTGACGCACTACCGCGCCCAGCGCGCGCTGTTCAGCGCCATCGTCGAGACCGCCGCGTACGACGCCGGGCTGCGCGCCTGGTGGAACGGGCAGCGCGACCGCTTCCTCGACGTCGTCCGGGACCAGCTGCGCGCCGAGCAGGCCGCAGGCCGGACGGCGGCGGACCTCGACGTGGACCGGGCGGCCGGCATCGTCGTCCGTGGCGGCTTCCAGGTCCTGCAGGAGCAGCTGGTCGACGGCGAGGCGGCCGCGGACCACGCCGTGGCCCAGGAACTGGCCGCGAACCACTGGTACGGCGCCTACCGGCGGGGCTCCGCCAGCTGACCCCGGCCGTGCGCCGAGGACACGGCCCGACCGGGCGCCCGGCGTCACGGGAGGGACCGTCACCCGACGCTGGGGTGACGTCGTCGCTCTCCTCCGCGCCGCCGTCACCGCCCGCGCCCCGAGGTGCGTGAGGTCACGGTCACCGGGACGCGACCGGGGGCAGGAGAGAGCATCACGAGCACCCGACGGCGCGGCACACCAGCACGCGGCCGTGACCGCAGCGCCGGCCGGGTGCCCCGCCGCGACAGCGGCACGAGCAGAAGAGGAGCAGGACATGAGCACCCCCACCCCACGCAGGGCCCTGGTCGTCGGCGCCACCGGCATCGTCGGGCAGAACCTGGGCGCCCGGCTGGTCGCCGCCGGCTGGGAGGTCCACGGCCTGTCCCGCAGCGGCCGCGCCCCCGGGCCCGGCATCCACCCGGTGCAGGCCGACCTCGCGGACCCCGCCGGGCTGACCGCCGCCCTCGACGGGCTGGCGCCGGAGCTGGTCGCGATCACCGCCTGGACCCGGCAGGCCACCGAGGCCGAGAACATCGCCGTCAACGGTGCCGCCGTCCGCGACCTGCTCGCCGCGCTGGAGCCGGCCGGGTCGGTCCGGCACGTGGCGTTGATGACCGGGCTCAAGCACTACCTCGGCCCCTTCGAGGCCTACGCCCAGGGCCAGATGGGCGACACCCCGTTCCGGGAGGAGGAGCCGCGGCTGGACGCACCGAACTTCTACTACGCGCAGGAGGACGAGCTGTTCGCCGCCGCCGCCCGCGCGGGGTTCACCTGGAGCGTGCACCGCTCGCACACCGTCTTCGGGTTCGCCGTCGGCAACGCGATGAACATGGTGCTCACGCTCTCGGCGTACGCGGCCATCTGCAAGGAGACCGGACGCCCCTTCGTCTTCCCCGGCTCGGCGACCCAGTGGAACGGCGTCACCGACGTGACCGACGCCGACCTGCTCGCCGACCAGATCATCTGGGCCGCGACGTCGGAGGCCGGGCACGACCAGGCGTTCAACACCGCCAACGGCGACGTCTTCCGCTGGCGCTGGCTGTGGCCGCAGATCGCCGCGCACTTCGGGCTGGAGTGGGAGGGGTACTCCGGCCGGATCCGGCCGCTGGCCGAGAGCATGGCCGGCACCGAGGCCGTCTGGGCCGAGATCGCCGCCGAGCACGGGCTGGTCGAGCCCGACCTGGGCCGGATCGCCTCGTGGTGGCACACCGACAGCGACCTGGGCCGGGAGATCGAGGTGCTGACCGACATGAACAAGTCGCGCAAGGCCGGGTTCACCGACAGCCGGGACAGCCGGGACAGCTTCTTCGGCTACGTCGAGCGCTACCGCGCGGCCCGCATCATCCCCTGACCGGAGCGCAGGCCAGGCCGACCCCGGGGGCTGCCCTCATGCCCGGGGTCGCGGCCCGGCAGGTCCCTGGTCGCGCTGCACCGCACCCCCCACCACGGCCGACCATCGGAGGGCACGTCGCCGGCCCGCCCTGGCTGACCGCACAGCCGGGTCGCAGCTGCGGTACAGGCAGGCGGCAGGACGTCGCACCAGGGTGACGGCATGGTCACCGGAACACTGCCCCGCCCGCCCGCCGACCTCGCGACGGTCGCCCCGGGGACCGGGCGCACCCGCCCGGCTCTCCCCCGCGCGGCCCTGCGGGTGTCGCTGGCGGCCGCCCTGGCCGTCGTGGCGGTCGCCACCCTGTCCCCGGAGGGCACGGGGTGGGCGTGGGGCTCGCCGCTCGTCGAGCTGCGCTGGTACGCGACCGGCCTCGACTCCGGCGCCACGTTGCTGCAGCTGGTGGGCAACCTCGTCCTGCTGGTCGTGCCCGCCGTCCTGCTGGTCGTCCTCCACCCCGCTCTGGGGCGGTTCCGCCCGCTCCTGGCCACCATGCTCGCCACAGGTGCCGGGATCGAGCTGCTGCAGTACGCACTCCCGGTGGGACGAGTGGTCTCCCCGATGGACGCGGCACTCAACGCCCTGGGGGCCACCGCGGCCGGGGTGCTGGTCGCCCGGCTCCGTCGTGCCCGCGCGCACGACCTCCGGTGACCGCTCCGGGCACCCACCGGCCCGTCGCGGCCCGCGTCCGGCGAGGAGCCGAGGGGCGACACCGGTCGGCGCCGAGGTCCCCGCTCCCGACGGCGTGCGGTGGTCACCTCAGCTGTTCACAGGTCGCGCACAGGATCCACATGGACGCGGCACACCCTCCCCCGTCAGGCTCCTCCCATGACGTCCTCCAGCACGGCCCCGTCCCGGCAGGAGCTGCGCCGAGCCGATGGCACCCCGGTACGAGTGCTCGTGGTCGACGACGAGCCGATGCTGTCGGACCTGCTGTCCATGGCCCTGCGGTACGAGGGCTGGGAGGTGCGCACCGCGGGTGACGGCGCCGCCGCGGTCACGACCGCTCGTGAGTTCCGTCCCGACGCGGTGGTGCTGGACGTCATGCTGCCGGACATGGACGGCCTGGAGGTGCTGCGCCGGATGCGCGCCGACGCGCCCCTGGTGCCGGTCGTGTTCCTCACCGCCCGCGATGCGGTCGAGGACCGGATCGCCGGCCTCACCGCCGGCGGGGACGACTACGTCACCAAGCCGTTCAGCCTGGAGGAGGTCGCGGCGCGCCTGCGCGGGCTGCTGCGGCGGACCAACCGCGCGGTCAGCGCGGACAGCCTCCTCGTCGTGGGCGACCTGACCCTGGACGAGGAGAGCCACGAGGTCACCCGCGGAGGTGACGACATCCGGCTCACCGCGACCGAGTTCGAGCTGCTGCGCTACCTGATGCGCAACCCCAAGCGCGTGCTGTCCAAGGCCCAGATCCTCGACCGGGTGTGGCAGTACGACTTCGGCGGCCAGGGCAACATCGTCGAGCTCTACATCTCCTACCTCCGCCGCAAGATCGACGCCGGCCGCACGCCGATGATCCACACCCTCCGCGGCGCCGGGTACGTGATCAAGCCCGCACCCTGATGCCCCTGCTGCGCCCGAGCAGACGGGTGTCCCTCCGCACGAAGCTGTTGCTGGCCCTCCTCGTCCCGCTCGCGCTGATCCTGGTCCTCGTGGGCTTCGTGGCCACGGCGTCACAACGCCAGCAACTGATCAGCCAGGTGGACGCCCAGCTCTCCGCGACCGCCGACCGCGCCTCGCGAGCGGACCGACCACCCCTCGACGGGCAGACACCCCCCGAGTGGGGGACACCGACGGACCCTGGCCCACCGCCGGACGACGACGACCGGCCGGACTTCCTGTACGCGCCGGGTCAGGGCGAGGGCACGCTCGGCGTCCGCATCGAGACCAGCGGCGACACCGTCGCCGGCGTGATCGGCGACCAGGGACAGCTGCGTGAGCTCACCGACGCCCAGGTGGAGCTGGTCACCTCCGTCCCCCGCGACAGCCGGCCGCGCACCGTCGACCTGGGCACCGATCTCGGCGACTACCGCGTGGCAGCGACCACGGGCCCGGTCGGGGACGTCCTCGTCAGCGGGCGCCCCCTGGCCGAGGCCGACACCGCCCTGGGCAGGCTGATCACCGTCGAGCTGGGAGCCGGGCTGGCCGGCCTGGCCGTGGCTGGACTGATCGGCTGGCTGACCATCGGCCGCACCCTCCGCCCCTTGCAGCGGGTGGCCGCCACGGCCACCCGGGTCGCCGAGCTGCCCCTGGCCAGTGGCGAGGTGCGGCTCGCCGAGCGCGTCCCCCCGGCAGACACCGACGTGCACACCGAGGTCGGTCAGGTCGGGTCGGCGCTGAACCGGATGCTGGACCACGTGGAGAGCTCACTGGCCGCCCGACAGTCATCGGAGACGCAGGTGCGCCAGTTCGTCGCCGACGCCAGCCACGAGCTGCGGACCCCGCTGGCCTCGATCCGGGGGTACGCCGAGCTGGTGCGCCGCAAGCACACCGACGTGCCACCCGAGGTCGGGCACGCGCTCGGCCGGGTGGAGTCCGAGGCCCTCCGCATGTCCGGTCTGGTGGACGACCTGCTCCTGCTGGCCCGCCTGGACGCCGGCCGCGACGTCCCTGCCGGTGAGGTCGACCTGACGGCGCTGCTCGTCGACACCGTCAGCGACGCACACGCCGCTGGACCGCAGCACCACTGGCGCTTCGACCTGCCCGACGGCGCCGTCGTCGTACCCGGTGACGAGCCGCGGCTGCACCAGGTGATCGCCAACCTGCTGGCCAACACCCGCACGCACACTCCCCCCGGCACCACCGCGACCGCGCGGCTGTCCGTCGTCGACGAGCAGGCGGTGCTCCAGGTGGTGGACGACGGTCCCGGCATCCCACCGGGACTGCTGGGTCACGTCTTCGAGCGCTTCGCCCGCGGCGACGCCTCCCGCTCCCGCGTGGCGGGGTCCACCGGGCTGGGTCTGGCCATCGTGCACGCCGTCGTCGCCGCGCACGGCGGCACCGTCACGGCGACCAGCCGACCGGGCGAGACGACGTTCACCGTCCGACTGCCCCACGCCGTCCTCACCGGCCCCGGCCCCGAGACCGTCGAGGAGGGCAGCGACCTCGAGACCGCAGCGCTCTCGGCGACGCCGCCCGCGCACGACGACCACGACCAGCCGCTGCGCCGGTGAGTGGCCGGCTGCCTGCGGATGCTGGCGGCCGACCACCGCGGCAGCGGCAGCGGCAGGCTCGGCCGTCAGGTCGCCGCCGCCCACCGGCCGCGACAGCCGGGTCCAGGACGTCCCACCGGCGGTCTGCACGACGGCGTCGCGGTGCTGCGACCACCCGACTCCCGCGTCGTGGGTCGGGGGCGGGTGCCGCGTCCAGCACCTGCCGACTGTCCGCACGGGCCACCTCACCTCTGGCAACGGTGTCCCACCGACCTGGACGGCGGGTCTCCCGACGTCCGCCGCTACGAGGCGGTGGTCGAGGGAACCGCCCTCGCAACCGCGCGGCCGTGGACCGGTGGCGCGAGCCAGGGGCTCGTCAGGCCGCCGGTGCTCCGCCGACCACGGCGTCCAGCGTGAGCCGGTCGGCCTGCGATCGGCTGACCAGGACGGCGTCGGCTGGCAGCTCGGTGAGCCCCCGCGTCCAGCGGGCCGTGTGCCTGCGCATCCGCCGCGCCGGGATGGTCCGCCCACGAACGCGCTGCCCTGCGACGGCTGTCTCCGCCGGCACGTCGAGCACCACCAGTCGTACCGACCGCCCGGCGCATCGCCCGGCAGCCAGCACGGCCCGCCGCCACGGCCCGCTGGTCCACGGATCGCTGAGCAGGACCACCGGCGCCGGCCCGGCGAGGACGCGCAGCACCCGCCAGCGGTGGGCGACGTGCACGACCGGGCGCAGCACCCGGTACGGAACGGTCAGGCCGGACTCCCGCAGCCGGGCCGCGACCTCCTCGGCGTCCAGTCCGGTCGGGGACGCAGGCAGGTTGCCGGCCCGCTCGAGCAGCCGGCGCAGCAGTGTCGTCTTGCCGCTGCCGGGCAGCCCGGCGATGACGACCAGCACCGGCCCGAGCGGGCCTGGCTGCGGGACCCCCGCGCCGCCCGGAGCGGCAACGGCCCGCCGGACGCCGGCCTGGCTCACCGGAGTGCCGCCACGCGCCGGCCGGCGCGGTCGGCGTCAGCACCGACCGACCGGTCGACCGCACGACCACTCACGGCCAGGGCGGTCAGGGCGAGCACGGCCATGCCGAGGACGACCCACCAGGGGTGGGCCACCAGCGCCTCCTCCACCCCGGCCAGCGGGTCGGCCAGCCAACCCAGCCGGTCCAGCGCCCAGGTGGTCGCGGCGACCAGGGCGACCACCGCACCGGCGACCCGCACCCGCGGGTACCAGCGGGTGCGGGACAACAGGTACAGGGAGGGGAACACCAGCGCGACGGTGAGCAGCTGGGCGAGTTCGACGCCCACGTTGAACGCCAGCAGCGCCGGCACCGACGTCGTCCCGGCCAGGCCCAGGTCGGTGAGGGTGCCGGCGAACGCCAGCCCGTGCACCAGGCCGAACCCACCGGCCACCAGCACCTCGCCGCGGCGGGCCAGCGGGCGCAGCGCGTGCACGGCGGCGACGCCGACGGAGACGGCGATGAGCACCTCCACCGGCGTGCCGGGGGCGGTGACCCAGCCCAGCGCGGAGGCCAGCAGGGTCAGCGAGTGCCCGACGGTGAAGGCGGTGACCATCGCCAGCACCGAGCTCAGCGTGGGCCGCAGGCCCTCGCGGCGCACCCACCGGCCGCCGGCCGCGGCCACCGGGGCGACCAGCAGCAGGGTGAGGAGGAACAGCAGGTGGTCCGCGCCCTCGAGCACGTGGTGCAGCCCGTACCCGACCATGTCCAGCAGGCCGCTGTCGGCCGCCCCGGTCGCGGCGGTGTCCCCGATGGTGAGCGTGTCGTCGGCGGCGGTGAGCACACCCGGGGTGGAGATGTCACCAGCCGCGTCGGTCAGCACGACCACCGCCTCGTGGGAGGCATCGGCCTCGATGACACCGTCATGGGCGAGGGTGAACGACGAGGGGTCCGCACCCCCGGTGTCCAGCACGACGTCGACGCTGTAGGAGTCGATCCCCTCCACCGTCTCGCGGGTCACGGCCGACCAGGTCTCGGCCCACGCCGTGCCGTCGGTGCCGGTGACGGTGAGGTGGTCGGCGAGGTAGGCGGTCATGTCGGCGTCGGTCGCGGCCTCCCCGACCACCCCGTCCAGGGTGTCGGCGGCGACGGAGACGGTGGCCTCGACCTGCTCCTCGCCGACCCGCACGGCCAGCGTGCTGCTCTGCAGGCTGTGCGCCCGGGCCGCGCCGGCGGTGAGCAGGGTGAGCGGACCGGCGAGGGCAGCGGTGAGGGCGGAGCCGGCCAGGGCACGGCTGCGTCGGGTCGTCATGGGGACGACCGTGGCCGCGCACCCTGTGCCCTCGCTGAGGACCAGGTGTGCCTTGCCGTCCAGTCGATGCCCAGCCGGCGCACAGGGAGCACAGGCCCTCCACCGAGGTCCGGGCCGGACGGTGGTCCCCACACATCGAGTCGCCCCGGCGACCCCGACCGACAGGACCACCGTGAAGATCCGCAAGGCCGTGGCCACCCTCGCCCTCTCCTTCTCCCTCGCACTCCCTCTCGCCGCCTGCGGGACGACCGACAGCTCCGCCGCCGCCGGTTCCACCAGCAGTGCCGCGAGTTCCAGCAGCGCCGCCGACTCCGCGACGGCGACCACGGAGACCTCCGAGTTCGGCGGCGGCCGGCCCGGTGGCGGCACGGGCGGGCCCGGCGGCTCGGTCGACGTCTCCTCCGTGACCACCGAGGAGGAGCTCGTCGCGCTGGTCCAGGACGCCTACGGCGACCCCGCCCTGGACCTGCACCGCGGCCACCAGCCGGTCGAGGACGTCCTCGACGCGGTGCTGGGCATCACGCACGAGGAGCTGCACGTGCGCATGGACGCCGGCCAGGGCCTGGCCGAGGTCGCCGAGGACCTGGGCATCGACCCGCAGGAGCTCATCGACGGCATGGTCGCCGAGTACGGCGTCGCCATCGACACGCTGCTGGCCGACGGCACCCTCACCCAGGACGAGGCCGACCAGTACCGCGCCGACCTCGAGGAGGCCTTCACCTTCCGGGTCACCTGGGACGGGGCCGCGGAGACCCCGACCTACACCGGCCTGGACGCCTGACCCGCACGGCGCCGCGTGGACGACCGCCCACCGTCCACGCGGCGCGGCCGGGGACGATCCCGTCGGCCGGCCGTGTCGACCGGCGTCGTCCCCGCTCGGGTGGTCATGCTGGGCCGGTGACCCCCAGCCTCACGGCCGCGCCGCCGACCCTCGGGTTGTCCTCCGGCGAGGCGGCTGCCCGCCGCCGCCGGGGCGAGGGCAACGACGCGGTCAGCGCGTCCTCCCGCACGTACGGGCGGATCGTGCGCACCAACGTGCTCAACCTGTACAACTCGATCCTGTTCTCCGTGGGCGTCGCGCTGCTGGCGCTCGGCCGGCCCGGCGACGCGCTGATCAGCGTGGGCATCGGGGTGCTCAACGCGGCGATCAGCGCGGTGCAGGAGATCCGTGCCAAGCGGCAGCTGGACCGGCTGCAGCTGCTGGCCCGGGGCACCGTGGTCGTCGTCCGGGACGGCGCCGACACCGAGGTCGGTCCCGAGGAGGTGGTGCGCGGCGACGTGGTCCGGGTCCGGCCCGGTGACCAGCTCGTCGTCGACGGCCCGGTGCTGGCCGGGCAGGCCGAGGTGGACGAGTCGCTGCTGACCGGTGAGTCCGACGCCCAGCTGCGCTCCGAGGGCGAGGACCTGCTGTCGGGCAGCGTGGTGGTCGGGGGCGCGGCGCTGCAGCTGGCCCGCGACGTGGGCGCCGACAGCCACGCCCAGCGGCTCACCGCCGAGGCCCGTCGGGCCACCACCGACACCACCCCGCTGCAGCGGCGGATCGCCTTCGTCGTCCGGCTGACGATGCTGCTGGTGGTGCTGATGAGCGGGGCGATCCTGGCCCAGGCGGCGCTGGAGGGGCTGTCGCTGGTGCGGGTCGTGCAGATCACCGCCGTGCTGTCCGGGCTGGTGCCCTACGGGCTGTTCTTCCTCATCGCGCTGGCCTACACCGCCGGCGCGGTCACCACCTCCCGGCAGGGCGCGCTCGTGCAGCGGGTCAACGCGGTGGAGTCGGTGAGCAACGTCGACGTCTTGTGCACCGACAAGACCGGCACGCTCACCACCGGACGGCTCACCGTCGCCGAGCTGGTGCCGCTCGGCGGGCAGGACGGCGCGACCGTCACCGCTGCGCTGGCCGCGATGGCGCACAGCACCGGCGCCCCCAACCTGACCAGCGCCGCGCTGGCCGGCGCCCTGCCGGGTGCCCCGGTCGCGGTGGTCGAGGAGGTGCCGTTCAGCTCCGCGCTGCGGTGGAGCGCGGTGCGCACGGCGGGTGCGACGTGGGTGCTGGGTGCCCCCGAGGCACTGACCCCGGCGCTGGGGACCGCGCTGCCGCCCGTGGGGGTCACCTCCCGGACGGCGCAGGGCCTGCGGGTGCTGGTGTTCGCCCGGGCCACCGACCCCGCGGCCCCGCTGCGGGACGCCGCCGGGCGGCCGGTGCTGCCCGGCCTGGAGGCGCTGGCCCTGGTGGCGCTGGCCGACGAGCTGCGCCCGGACGTGCCCGCCACCCTGGCCCGCTTCGCCGAGGAGGGCATCGCGGTCACGGTGCTCTCCGGCGACGACCCGGGGACCGTCGCCGCCCTGGCCGCCCGCGCCGGGCTGCGGGACGCCACCGGCGTGCACGCCGGGCACTTCCCGGAGCTCACCGACGCCGAGCTCGAGGCCGTCGTCGCGACGGGCTCGGTGTTCGGCCGGGTGGCGCCGGAGCAGAAGGAACGGGTGGTGACCGCGCTGCGGCGGCAGGGCCACCACGTGGCGATGGTCGGCGACGGCGTCAACGACGCCCGCGCGCTCAAGGCCGCCCAGGTCGGGGTGGCCATGGCCAGCGGGAGCGCGGTGACCCGCGACGTGGCCGACATCGTGCTGACCGGGGACTCCCTGGCGGCCCTGGTGCCCGCCCGCCGGCTGGGGCGGCGCCTGATCGCCGGCATCACCACCTCCGCGCAGCTCTTCCTGGCCCGGGTCGCCACCCAGGCCCTGGTCATCGTGGCGGTCACGATGCTCGGCCTGGGCTTCCCCTACTCCCCCGCCCAGGGCGGCCTGACGCTGTTCACCGTCGGCCTGCCCACCCTGGTGCTCACCGCCTGGGCGCGGCCGGCACCCCCGGACCCGCACGTGCTGGGGACGCTCGGCCGGTTCGTCGTCCCGGCCGCCCTGCTGACCGCCGGGGGCGGCGTCGCCGTCTACGCGTTCCTGTACACCGGGTTGTCCGACGTCTTCACCACCGGGCGCGCGCCCGACTTCGTCGTGACCGAGTTCGAGAGCTACACCGGGCTGACCTACGGCACCGACGCCGACTTCGCCGAGGCGGCCTCCGCGATCGGCGCCCAGACCGGGCTCAACACCTTCGTGTCGCTGGCCTCGGTGCTGCTGGTCCTCTTCCTCGTACCGCCGGCCCGGGTGTTCGCCGTCTTCACCCCCGTCACCGACCGCCGCACCGGGCTGCTGGTCGCCGGGCTGCTCGTCGTGCTGCTCGCCGCACTGCTCACCCCGGCCGTCTCCACCTACCTCGGCCTGACCGGCGCCGCCCCGCCGGTGTACACGATCGTGCTGCCGGTGCTCGTCCTGTGGTTCCTCGCGCTGGGGGCGGCCTACCGGTTCCGGGTGCTGGACCGGCTGCTCGGGCTGCGGGAGCTGCCTGCCGGCTGACCCTGTCCGGCGTGGTCAGCCGGCGTGCCCGACCTGCATCGTCGGGACGTCGTCGGGCACGTGCAGCGGGGCGCCCGTGGCGGCCACGACGTCGGCGGCGGTGACGCCGGGGGCGACCTCGCGCAGCACCAGCCCGTCGGGGGTGACGTCGACGACGGCCAGGTCGGTGACGATGCGGTCGACGCAGGCCCGGCCGGTGAGCGGCAGGGAGCACTCCTCGACGATCTTGGGCGACCCGTCGCGGGCGGTGTGCTCCATCATCACGACGACCTCGCGGGCGCCGTGGACGAGGTCCATCGCCCCGCCCATGCCGTTGACCATCTTGCCGGGGATGAGCCAGTTGGCCAGGTCGCCGCGGACGTTGACCTGCATCGCCCCCAGGACGGCGACGTCGACGACGTGACCGCGGATCATCCCGAACGAGGCTGCGGAGTCGAAGTAGCTGGCCCCGGGCAGGACGGTGATCGTCTCCTTGCCGGCGTTGATCAGGTCGGCGTCCTCCTCGCCCTCGAAGGGGTAGGGGCCGACACCGAGCACGCCGTTCTCGCTGTGCAGCACGACGTGCACGCCGTCGGGCACGTGGCCGGGCACCAGCGTGGGCATGCCGATGCCGAGGTTGACGTACTGGCCGTCGCGCAGGTCGGCGGCGACCCGGGCGGCGAGCTGGTCGCGGGACAGTGCCATCTCAGGCCTCCGTGGTCTCGTCGCCGGCCGCCGCCGGGGTGCCCGGCGCCCGGCGGGGCCGGGTGGTGCGCTTCTCGATCGGCCGGGCAGGGTCGGTGACGGCCACGACCCGCTGGACGTACACGCCGGGCAGGTGGACCTGCTCCGGCGGGATCTCCCCCGGCTCCACGAGCTCCTCGACCTCGGCGATGGTCACCCGGCCGGCCATCGCGGCCAGCGGGTTGAAGTTGCGGGCGGAGGCGGCGAAGACCAGGTTGCCGTGCCGGTCGCCGACCGCGGCGCGGACCAGCCCGAAGTCGGCGGTCAGGGCGGTCTCCAGCACGTAGTCGGTGTCGCCGAACCGGCGGACCTCCTTGGGCGGGCTGGTGGCCACCACGTTCCCGTCGGCGTCGTAGCGCACCGGGATGCCGCCCTCGGCGACGAGCGTGCCGACCCCGGTCGGGGTGTAGAAGGCCGGGATGCCGGTGCCGCCGGCGCGCAGCCGCTCGGCCAGCGAGCCCTGCGGGGTCAGCTCGACCTCCAGCTGCCCGGACAGGTAGAGGCGGGCCAGCTCCTTGTTGCCGCCGACGAAGGAGCTGATCGTCTTGGTGATCCGGCCCGCGTAGAGCAGCACGCCCAGCGCCTGGTCGTCGACCCCGCAGTTGTTGGAGATCGTGGTCAGCCCCGAGGTCCCCTGGGCCAGCAGCGCCTCGATCAGGCCGAACGGCACGCCGCACAACCCGAAGCCACCCACGGCCAGGGTGGCCCCGTCGGCGATGTCGGCCACCGCCTCGGCGGCGCTGGGGACGACCTTGTCCATTCCATCTCCCGATCGACTGGTGTGCCCACCCCGCCGGACGGCGGGGGGCCCTGCTGGGGTGCGGTCAGACCACGCGCTCGAAGACGGCGGCCAGGCCCTGCCCGCCGCCGATGCACATGGTCTCCAGGGCGTAGCGGCCCTCGCGGCGGCGCAGCTCGTGGGCCAGGGTGGCCAGGATCCGGGCGCCGGTGGCCCCCACCGGGTGGCCCAGCGAGATGCCCGAGCCGTTGACGTTGACCCGCTCGCGGTCCTCGGTGCCCAGGCCCCAGAGGTCCAGGCAGGCGAGCACCTGGCTGGCGAAGGCCTCGTTGAGCTCGATGAGGTCCAGGTCGGCGAAGGTCAGCCCGGTGCGGGCCAGCACCGCGGCCGTGGCCGGCACCGGCCCGATGCCCATCGTCTCCGGCGGCACGCCGGCCACCGCCCAGCCGGTGACCCGCAGGAAGGGGTCCCAGCCGCGGCGGTCGGCCTCGGCGCGGGTGGTGACCAGGCAGACCGCGGCCCCGTCGTTCTGACCCGACGCGTTGCCGGCGGTGACCGTCGCGTGCGGGTCGACCGCGCCCATGACCGGCCGCAGCTTCGCGAGGTCGGCCATGGTGGTGTCCGGACGGGGGTGCTCGTCGGTGGTGACCACGTGGGCCGGTGTCTTCCGGGTGCCCGGCACCTCGACCCCGACGATCTCGTCGGCGAACCGGCCCGCGGCGATCGCGGCACCCGCGGCCTGCTGGGAGCGCAGCGCCCACGCGTCCTGGGCCAGCCGGTCGATGTCGTGCTCGCGGCGCACGTTCTCCGCGGTCTCCAGCATCCCGCCGGGCACCGGGTGGTCCACGCCGCCGGCGGTCTCCCGGGCGCGGGCGAGGCGGTCGTGCAGCATCGTCCCGTCGCCCCGGACGCCGGTGCGCAGGCCCAGGGCGTAGTGCTCGACCGAGCTCATCGACTCCACACCGCCGGCCACGACGGTGGTCGCCGCACCCGAGGCGACGGTCATCGCCGCGTAGAGCACCGCCTGCAGGCCCGAGCCGCACCGCCGGTCGAGCTGCAGACCGGGCACCTGCACCCCGAGCCCGGCGTCCAGGGCGGCGATCCGGCCGATCGCGGGATTCTCGCCGCTGGGGTTGCAGTGCCCGAGCACGACGTCGTCGACCTCGCCCTCGCCCAGCCCGGTGCGCTCGGCCAGGGCACGGATCGCGGTGGCGGCGAGCTGGTTGGCCGACAGGCCCGCGAAGACCCCACCCATCCGGCCGACGGGGGTGCGCAGCGGTGCGCAGATGACGACGTCGTCCATCGGGTCACCGTGTCAGCGCGGGACCGGACCGCCAAGCGGCTGGTTCCGTCCAGCGGAAGACCGCGGCGGTCAGCCGACCGGCAGGCCGGTGTAGTTCTCGGCCAGCTCGCGGGCGGCGGCCTCGGAGCCGCAGACCCGGCGCAGCTGGGCCAGCTGCAGCTCGGCGTCGAAGTCGTCGCCGGCGCGGTGCAGCATCGAGGTCATCCACCAGGAGAAGTGGGTGCAGCGCCAGACCCGGGCCAGCGCCCGGTCGGAGTAGGTGTCGACCAGGTCCGAGCGCCCCTCGGCCAGCAGCCGGGTCAGCGCGCCGGCCAGCAGGGTGACGTCGGCGACGGCGAGGTTGAGGCCCTTGGCCCCGGTCGGCGGCACGATGTGCGCCGCGTCCCCGGCGAGGAAGAGCCGGCCCCGGCGCATCGGCGCGGAGACGAACGAGCGCATCGGCAGGACCGACTTCTCGGTGATCGGGCCGGTCTGCAGCTCCCAGCCCTCCAGCGCCGAGCGGGTGGCCAGCGCCTCCCAGATCCGGTCGTCGGACCAGTCCTCGATCCGCTCGCCGGGGTCGACCTGGAGGTACAGCCGGGACACCGACGGCGAGCGCATCGACAGCAACGCGAACCCGTCGGGGTGCCAGGCGTAGACCAGCTCGTCGGTCGAGGGCGCGACGTCGGCGAGCACGCCGAGCCAGGCGTAGGGGTAGGTGCGCTCCCACAGTCGCCCGCTGGTGCCCGCGGTGACGACCGGCCGGGAGACGCCGTGGAAGCCGTCGGTGCCGGCGATCGCGTCGCACTCCAGCACCTGCGGGACGCCGTCGGCGTCGGTGAACCGGATCCGCGGGGCGTCGCCGTCGACGTCCTCGGGGACCACGTCGCTGACGCCGAACAGCAGCGGCGGGCCGTCGTCGAGCTGCGCACTGATGAGGTCCTTGGTGACCTCGGTCTGCCCGTAGGCCCACACCCGCCGCCCGCACAGCGACGGGAAGTCCAGGTGGTGGCGCACGCCGGGGTACTGCAGGTACACCCCGTCGTGCGGCAGCCCCTCCCGCTGCAGTCGCTCCCCGACGCCGGCGTCGACGAGGGTCTGCACGGTGTGCTCCTCGAGGATGCCGGCCCGGATGCGGGCCTCGACGTAGTCGCGGGACCGGTTCTCCAGGACCACCGTGTCGATGCCCTGCAGCTGCAGGAGCCGGGACAGCAGGAGGCCGGCCGGGCCGGCACCGATGATCCCCACCTGGGTGCGCATGACCGGAGTGTGCGTTGCCGACCCGACGCCTCCCAGCCCGTCCTCCCGCT
This sequence comes from Modestobacter sp. VKM Ac-2986, assembly GCF_026967795.1. Taxonomy (GTDB): domain Bacteria; phylum Actinomycetota; class Actinomycetes; order Mycobacteriales; family Geodermatophilaceae; genus Modestobacter. The sequence goes on along the minus strand of NZ_JAPVBH010000003.1, from coordinate 107,785 downwards.
GAGCGGAAGCACTCAGCGGAACGGCTCGGCGCCGCCCACCGCCCGGCCGATGCCCCGGGCGGCCACCTGCAGCACCGGCGCCAGCCGGCCGAGGTCCCGGCGGTGAGCGGCCACGACGATGCCCAGCGCGGCCACCACCACCGGCCCCGACGCCCGCTCGACGGTGACCGGGACGGCGACCGAGGCCGCTCCCAGCGACATCTCCTCGCACGTCCGCGCCCAGCCGTCCCGGCGCACACCCTCGAGGTCCCGGGCGATCCGCCGGGGGTCGACCACGGTGTGCCGGGTCTCCCGGGTGGGGGCCCGCAGCACCTGCTCCACGACGTCGTCCGGCGCCGAGGCCAGCAGCACCTTGCCCACGGCGGTGGCGTGCAGCGGCAGCCGGCTGCCCACCTGGCTGACGATCGGCACCGACTCCCGGCCGGAGATCCGCTCCACGTACAGCGCCCGGGCGCCCTCGCGGACGGCCAGGTGCACGGTGTCCCGGGTGGCCGTGTGCACGTCCAGCAGGAACGGGGCGGCGACCTGGCGCAGCTCCAGCTGCACCGGGGCGAGCAGGCCGAGGTCCCACAGCTTGCGGCCGATCTCGTAGCGTCCGTCGTCCCGGCGGACCAGCGCCCCCCAGGCGACCAGCTCGGCGAGGAGGCGGTGGGCGGTGGTCAGCGGGGTGCCCGAGCGCGCCGCGACCTCCGACAGCGTGAGCCGGTGGTGGCCGGCGTCGAAGGCGTCGAGGACGCCCAGGGCGCGCGAGGTCACCGACCGCCCCGTCGCGGCAGCTCCACCGGACATGCTGTCTTCCTCTCAGTGGAAGTCCCTGCTTGGGCACCCTACGGCGACGCCCTACCGTCGCCGAGTATGACCGGGACCACATCGCGCGACCCGCGACCGCCGCAGGACAGCGCCCTGGTGCTCCCGCGGTACGGGCGCGAACCGGAGTCCAGCCGCACCCCGCTGGCCTTCCCCGGCTACCGCAGCACGGCGCTCCGCGCCCCGCTGCGCACCCCCGTCGACCTCCCCCACCGGCTGACCGAGGTGACCGGCCCGGTGCTGGGCGAGGACCGGGTCACCGCGGCCGACGCCGACCTCACCCTGCGGATGGGCGGGGAGGCGCAGGGCCAGCGGATCATCGTCTTCGGCCGGGTGCTCGACAGCGACGGCCGCCCGGTGCCGCACGCGCTGGTCGAGGTGTGGCAGGCCAACGCCGCCGGCCGGTACCGGCACGTGGTGGACAACTGGCCGGCGCCACTGGACCCGCACTTCGACGGCCTGGGCCGGGTGGTCACCGACGCCCTGGGCCGCTACGAGTTCACCACCATCAAGCCCGGCGCGTACCCCTGGGGCAACCACCACAACGCCTGGCGGCCGGCGCACATCCACTTCAGCCTCTTCGGGACCGCGTTCACCCAGCGGCTGGTCACCCAGATGTACTTCCCCGACGACCCGCTGTTCGGCCAGGACCCGATCTTCAACGCGATCCCGCCGACCGCCCGGCACCGGGCGATCAGCCGGTTCGACCTGGAGCGCACCCAGGACAACTGGGCGCTGGCCTTCCAGTGGGACGTCGTCCTGCGCGGGGCCGACCAGACCCCGTTCGAGACCGACGACGACGGAGATGTCGCATGAGCAGCCCGCACCTGTCCCCCCTCGTGCGCGGCGCGCGGGAGGACAACGACCGGGTCCCGGGCACCCCACGCCGGGGCAGCGGGTTCCTCGACGAGCCGTTCCGGCTGGGCACCACCCCCAGCGCGACCGTCGGGCCCTACCTGGCGATCGGGCTCACCTGGCCCGACGGCCCGCACGCGGTCGCCGAGGGCACCCCGGGCGCGATCTGGCTGCGCGGCCGGGTGTTCGACGGCAACGGCGACCTGGTGCCCGACGCGATGGTCGAGACCTGGCAGGCCGATCCCGACGGGCGCTTCGCCCACCCCGACGACCCGCGCGGCGCGGTGACCGTGCCCGGGTTCCGCGGCTTCGCGCGCTCGGACACCGTCGACGGCGGCGCCTACGCCGTGTGCACCCTCAAGCCCGGCCCGGTGCCCGACGGCGCGGGCGGCTGGCAGGCACCGCACGTCGACGTCTCGGTGTTCGCCCGCGGTCTGCTGGACCGGCTGGTCACCCGCATCTACTTCGCCGACGAGGCCGAGGCCAACGCCGCGGACCCACTGCTGTCCGCCCTGCCCGACGACGACGCCCGGCGGACGCTGATCGCCCAGCCGGGCGAGGACGGCTACGTCCTGGACCTGCACCTGCAGGACTGCGCGGCCAAGGGCATGGTCGAGACCGTCTTCCTCGCGGTGTGAGCGGCGCACCGGGCAGGATGCCCGCGTGAGCCTCCTGGATGCGACCTTCGCCCGCGGCCCGGTGTCCGCCGGCCCGGGTGACCCCTGGCTGGTCGCCCTCCTGGAGGTGGAGGGCGCGCTCGCCCGCGCCGCCGCCCGCGTCGGCCTCGTCGCCGCGACCGCCGCCGACGAGGTGAGCCGGGTCTGCGCCGACCCCGCCCGGCTCGACCTCGCCGCGGTGCACGCGCACGCCGGGGACGCCGGCAACCCCGTGCCCCCGCTGGTGCGCGCGCTGCGGGACGCCGCCGGCCCGTACGCCGCCGGCGCGGTGCACGTCGGCGCCACCAGCCAGGACGTCGTGGACACCGCGGCCGTGCTGCTGGCCCGGCGCGGTCTCCAGCTGATCGCCACCGACCTCGGCACCGCCGCCGACGCGTGCGCCCGGCTCGCGACCGAGCACCGGGACGACGTGCTGATGGGCCGCACGCTCATGCAGCAGGCCCTGCCGATCACCGCCGGGTTCAAGGCCGCGACCTGGCTCGCCGGCCTGGACGGCGTCCGGACGCGGATCGCCGCCGTGGTCGCCGGGCTGCCGGTCCAGTACGGCGGCGCGGTGGGCACGCTGGCCGCCAGCTCCGGCTCCGGGGTCGACCTGCGCCGCGAGCTCGCCGTCGAGCTGGGCCTGGCCACCACCGCGGTGCCGTGGTCGACCGTGCGGCTGCCGATCGCCGACGTCGCCGGGGTGCTCGGCGCCGCCGCCGGGGTGGTCGCCACGATCGCGCTCGACGTGGTCCTGCTGGCCCAGACCGAGGTCGGCGAGGTGGCCGAGGTCGCCGAGGGCCGCGGCGGCTCCTCGGCGATGCCGCACAAGGCCAACCCGGTGGCCGCGATCTCCGCGCGGGCCTGCGCCCGCCGCGCGCCCGGGCTGGTGGCGACGCTCTACGCGGCGATGGAGCAGGAGCACGAGCGGGGCGCGGGCACCTGGCACGCGGAGTGGCCCACGCTGACCGACCTGCTGGCCACGGTGGGGTCGGCGGCGTCCTGGCTGGCCGAGTGCCTGTCCTCGCTGCGGCTGGACACCGACCGGATGGCCGCCACCGTCGCCGCTGCCGGTGACCCGCAGCTGGCCGGCGCCCTGGCCGAGGCGCTCACGCCCGCGCTGGGCGCCGGCGCCGCGCACGACGCCGCGGCCGCCGCGGTGCGGGAGGCGGCCACGACCGGCCGCCCGTTCCCCGACCTGGTGCTGGCGCGCACCGACGTCGACGGCGCGGCGCTGGTCGCCGACGGCGCCCCCGACGTCGGGGAGGCCGGCGCCCAGACCGACGCCGCGCTCGCCGCCCACGTGCTCGCCGACCAGGGAGGGACGCCGTGACCGCCGTCGAGGTGCACACCGTCGTCGAGGGCCCGGACGACGCCCCGGTGCTGCTGCTGTCGAACAGCCTCGGCTCGGACCTGTCGATGTGGGACCCGCAGCTGCCGGCGCTCACCGAGCGGTTCCGGGTGGTCCGCTACGACACCCGCGGGCACGGCCGGTCACCGTCGTCCCGGGGCGACCTGACGATCGACGACCTCACCGACGACGTCGTGGCGCTGCTGGACCGGCTCGGCGTCGAGCAGGCGCACGTCGCCGGGGTGTCCATCGGCGGCATGACCGGCCTGCGGCTGGCGGTGCGCGAGCCGCAGCGGGTGCTGACCCTGGCGGTGCTGTGCAGCTCGGCGCACACCGGCAACGCGGCGAGGTGGGAGGACCGGGCGCGCACCGTCCGTGCCGAGGGCACGGTCGCCATCGCGCAACCGGTGGTCTCCCGCTGGCTCACCCCGCCCCACGCCGCCGCCCACCCCGACCTGGTGGCCCGGCTGCAGGCGATGGTCACCGCCGCCGACGACGAGGGGTACGCCGGCTGCTGCCTGGCGATCGCGCGGATGGACCAGCGCGGCGACCTGCACCGGATCACCGCCCCGACGCTGGTGGTGTCCGGCGCCGAGGACGAGGCGGTGCCGCCGGAGCACCAGCGGACCATCGCCGACGGCGTCCCGGGCGCACGCCTGCTCAGCCTCAGCCCGGCCGCCCACCTGGCCAACCTCGAGCAGCCCGCCGCGGTGGCCGAGGCCCTGATCGCGCACGCCACCGGAGGCACCCCGTGACCGAACCGCTGGAGACCGGACCGCTGGAGACCGACGAGCAGCGCCGCGCGGCCGGCATGCGGGTGCGGCGGGAGGTGCTGGGCGACGCGCACGTCGACCGGGCCGTCGCCGCCGTCACCCCGTTCACCGCCGACTTCCAGGACTTCATCACCCGGGTCGCCTGGGGCGATCTGTGGCAGCGGCCGGGGCTGGGTCGGCGCGAGCGCAGCATGCTCACCCTGGCCATCACTGCCTCGCTGCGGCACTGGGACGAGTTCGCGCTGCACGTGAAGGCGGCGGTCAACAACGGGCTGACCGACGAGGAGATCGCCGAGGTCTGCCTGCACACCGCCGTCTACGCCGGCGTGCCCGCGGCCAACCACGCGCTGGCGGTCGCCCGGCCGATCCTGGCCGAGCTGCGCGCCCAGGGCTGAGCGGGCCCGACCGCCGCCACCACCTCCGCCGGTGACGCGGCTGCTCCCCCTGTGCGCGTGCGGTGGACGCCGGTCGCGATGATGTCGGTCCTCGGGTCACCCTGGTCAGGCCGTGGCTGAGGTCGACGACTGATCAGGGAGGCCCCATGAGCGCACTGCCGGCCGTCGACGACGACGACCCCCAGGACGCACCGGCACCGGCTCTCGAGGTCCCGCACCGCCCCCAGTCCCTGCTGCTGAGCTTCTTCGGTGCCCTGGTCGTCGACGCGGGCCTGCCGCCGCTGCCCTCGATCACGCTGTTGGACCTGCTGGCCGACCTCGGGGTCACCGAGTCCGCGGCGCGCGCCACCCTCAAGCGGATGACCCAGCGCGGCCTGCTGGTCCGGGGGCAGGTGGGCCGGACGGCGGAGTACCAGCTCACCGCGCTCGCCGAGGACGTCCTGCGCCAGGCGTCCCGGCGGGTGAGCTCCCCGGCCCCCTTCAGGCACCCGGAGGGCGAGTGGACTCTGCTGAGCTACTCGGTGCCGGAGAGCCGCCGCGACCTGCGCCACCGCGTCCGCGCCCGGCTCACCTGGGCCGGCTTCGGCGGCCTGCGGGACGGGCTGTGGATCGCTCCCGGGTCGGTCGACGTCGCCACCGTGTTGGGCTCCTCGGACCTGGCCGACGCCGCCGGGCTGGCCGACGCGTTCAGCGCGAGTCCGCTGCCCGGGACCGACGTGCACCGGCTGGTGCACCGGGCCTGGGACGTGCCGGCCGTCCGGGCCTCGCACACCTGGTTCATCGACACCTGGGGACGGCCGTCCCGGGTCGCCGGGTCCCTGGCCCAGCTCACGCTCCTGGGCGCCGACTGGTTGGCACTCCTGCGCGCCGACCCGGGCCTGCCGGCCGCGCAGCTGGGGCCGGACTGGCCGGCCGACGAGAGCACGGCCACCTACCGGCGCGTCCTCGAGGGCCTGGTGCCCGCGGCCCGGACGGCGCTGGAGCGGAGCCTGCGGGCCCACGGCCGCTGAGATCGGGCGGACCTACGCCGGGCGGCGTCGGCGGGCCGGTCCCCAGCGCAGGTACGCCGCCCCCGCGAGGGCACCGCAGACCACGAGCAGCCCGGACACCCCGGCGGTGAGCCGCGGCCCGAGCACGTCGGCCCCCCAGCCCATCAGCGGTGCCCCCACCGGCACGCCGGCGATCAGCGCGACGGAGAACAGCGCCGTCACCAGCCCCCGGACGTCCTCGGGCACCCGCACCTGCACCAGCGCGCCGGCCTGGGAGGCCATGAACAGGGCGGTCGCCCCGCACAGCACGAGCGCCCCCAGGTAGACCGGGTGGCTGGGCGCGGCGCCGGAGGCGGCCGCGGTCACCCCGCAGGCGGCGGTGGCCACCCCGACGCTGCGCAGCGTCGGGCCTCGGCGACCGATGCTCGTGGCGCCCGCCCCGATCACCGCTCCCACGGCCAGCGCGAGCGCCGCCGCGCTGACCTCCAGGGCACCGCCGCCCAGCTCCAGCCCGACGGTCAGGGTGGCCAGCGTCGTCAGGTTCGGCCCGACCAGTCCGCCACAGCCGACGAACCACAGGACGACGAGCAGCGTGGGGTCCTCCCGGAGGGCGCGCCGGGCCGCCCGGAAGCCGCCCCCGGCCCGCGACGGCGACCGACCCTGGCGCACCCCGGTCAGCAGCACCGCGGCGAAGGCGAGGAAGAGCCCGATGCAGGCCAGGAACACCGCCGACGTGCCCCGGACCGCGGTGAGGGCCGCGCACGCCGCCGGGCCGAGCACCCGGCCGAGCTGGGTGGTCAGCACGACGGACCCCACCGCGCGGGGCAGGTCGGGGACGGCGACCAGGTCGGCGACCGCCGAGGTCCGCACCGGGTGGTCCAGCGCGGCCGCGCAGCCCAGCACCGCGGCCAGCACCAGGGACTGGGTGACCGAGCTCCTGCCGGTGAGGGACGACCACGCCTCCACCACCGCGACCCCGGCCATCGACAGCTGACCGACCACCAGCAACCGGAGCCGGTGCACCCGGTCCGACAGCAGGCCGACCACCGGGGCCAGCACGATCAGCGGTGCGGTCTGCAGGGCGGCGAGCGCCCCGACGCTCCAGCCGGTGACACCCGGGACCTGCAGCAGGGTCAGGGTCTGCCCCAGGCGCAGCATCCAGATGCCGGTGCTGGAGGTCAGCGCGCCGAGCACGTACCCCAGGAAGCGCCCCCGCAGGAACGGTGGCCGGTCGGCCGGCCCGGGTGGTGGGCGGCGGTGCCGGGACCACGTCCCAGGCGCCCGGCCACCCGCGACCCTCACGGCGCGCGGTGCCCCACCGTCCCTGCCGCCCGCGTCCCCACCGTCCCGGCCGCCCGCGTCCCCGCCGTCCCGAGACCCTCGACGAAGCGCTGCAGGGCCTCGCGCGCCTGCGCGCCGCCCTGGTGGTCGGTGTTGTCCAGCCCGAGGCGGAGCACCGGTGTGCCGGCCTCCTCCAGGGCGCGGAGCACGAAGGGGTCGGCGTCGGCGACGGCGACGGCGCCGTCCACCCCGTGCAACCGGGCCTCCTTGACGTGCCAGGCCCCGGCCCACGTGGGCATCCGCAGCTCGTCGCCCATCGTCACGAACCGACTGGCCAGGGCCCGCAGCGGGTCCTGGTCCGGGGCGCACTGACGCTCGTACCCGTCGGCCGCCAGCCCCAGGTACATCGACCAGACGAAGACCGCGCCGTGGCTGTCCTCCAGGTGCTGGTAGAGCGCGGTGTCGCCCCACATCCCCCGGCCGACCCACATCAGGCGCACCCGCTCGTCGGCGACCACGCCCTGCCCGGCGGACACCCGCCCGGCGATCTCGTCCCGGAGCGACCGGGCGGCGTCCCGCGCCCAGACCGTGCCGCGGTGCCACTGCGGCACCATGGTCGCCGGCATCGTGTCCACGATCCCCGCAGGGGCCGGGCGGGCCTCAGCGAGCAGGTCGCGGGCCTGCCGGTTTGCCTGCGCCTGCTCGTTGGCCAGGTCCAGGACCTCCCGCAGCCGGTCGAGGTCCAGCCGTCGCCCGGTCTGCTCCTCCAGGCCGCGCACGACCCCGGCGAGCTCCTCGGTCAGCAGGTCCAGCCGGACGGGCTCCAGCGCGGTGTCCCAGTCGTGGCGCAGGTCCTCCCACCACGTCGGGGACAGCGACCACCGCACCTCGGCCGAGCGCTCCACCGGGAGGTACCGGGCCCCGGTCTCCCGCGCCCAGGCCGTGTGGATGCGCTGGGTGGGCGCCGTCCCCAGGGTGGCGCCGAGCACGCCGGGGCGGGGCAGCCCGCCCCAGGGCTGCTCGTCGTTGAGGTGGCTGGCCAGGCCCTGGGTGCTGTAGGGCTCCACGAGGGGGTCGTAGCCGGCGGACCCGAGCGCCGCCGCGTTGCTGGCCATGAGCCGCTTGGCCCCGACGATCGAGGCCCACCACTGGGTGACCACGTAGGGCACGTCCAGCGCCCGCAGCAGCTCGTGCGGGTAGTCCGCGGCGACGACGGCGAAGGGCTCGCCGTCCCGGGCCCGCTGCGTGGTGTCGGTGAACCACTCCCGCTGGTGGGCGGAGAACTCGTCGCTGACCGTGAGCACCTTCCGCGAGCGCGGTCGTGCGGCACCGGCGGTGGGCGACCCGCTCGCCGCACCCGCCCCGGCCCGGCGACCGTCCGCCGGGACGGTCGGCGTCGGGGGCGTCACCACCACGGTGGGCGCGGGCGTGCGCAGGCCGCCTGTGGCCCAGTCGGCCGCCAGGCCCTCCGCCCGTGCCGGTGAGGGCGCGCCGGACACCGTCACCACCGCCAGGCCCTCCGGGGCGCCCGCGACCAGGCGAGCGGCGTCCCACGCGGCGACCTCGTCCCCGGTCCAGGCGACGTGCACGACCGTCGTCGCGGCGAGCTCGCGGGCCTCCCGGACGAGGTGGTCCACCAGCGCCCCGTCGTCGGCGGCGGGGCGGCCCGGCCAGCCCACGGGACGCTCGGCGAGCGCCCCGACCACGTCCACCGGGACGTCGGTCCACCCGCCGGTCTCCCCGCCCTCGTGCGCCCCCAGGACGACGACCCCGGACCGCTCGAGGACCTCGTAGAGCCACGGGTCCTCCTGCGTGCTGCCGGACAGCACGATGCGCTCCCCAGGGGCGGCCGGCGTGGGCGAGGACCGGAAGTCCTCGGCGACCAGCGCGGCCAGCAGCTCGTGGTGGCGGGCCGGACCCAGCGCCGCGCCGGCCTGGCGGGCGACCGCCGCGGCGTGGCCACCGAGTCGCGGGGTGGCCGACCGGCGCTCCTCGCGCAGCACCCGCAGGAGCGCGTCGCGGGCGGCCACGACCTCGGCCGCGCTGCGCAGGCGTTCGGGCGTGACCTCCTGGCCGGAGAGGCCGCCCAGCCACCCCATCGCCTCGGTGAACCGGTGCCGCCGGTACCGGGCGGAGGACCCGCGGTCCAGGCCCGGGGCGTCCAGGTGGTGGCACGGCGGCAGCGGCACGCCGGTGGTGCGCGCGAGCTCGCGCACGGTGGCGTAGAGCCCGGCGTCGGTGGCGGTGGTGCCGGTGAACAGGACCGCGGCCGGGCGGTCGCCCAGCACCAGCACCTGCTCCAGCAGCGAGCGGCCCCGCCACCCGAGCGCGACCGGGCCCGCCAGCGCGTCCAGGGTCGGGGTGCCGGCCACCGGGTCGGCGGTCAGCTCGACCGGGTGCAGCCCGGCCGCCAGCACCAGCTCCGCCGCCGGCACCGGCCCGAGCACCAGCACCGCGGGCCCCGCGTCCGCCCAGGACGCCGGGTCCCGGCGGGCCGCGTGGGCGGCGGCCAGGGCCGCGGTGGGGGTGCCGGTGGGGGTGCCGGTGGGGGTACCGGGCATCAGATGACCCCCCGCTCCCGCAGGACCCGCAGCTTCTCCGCGTCGTAGCCCAGCAGCCCGCCGTAGACGTCGTCGTTGTGCTGTCCCAGGTGCAGGGGCAGGACGTCGTCGAAGCCGACCCGGCCGGAGGTGAAGGTGATCGGCACCCCGGCGGTGTGCAGTCCCTCGGCCGGCCCGTGCACCGGGTGGACGACCGGGACCGCCTCCTGGCGGCGCAGCGTGCCCGGGTCGGCGAACGCCTCCTCCGGGGTGCGCACCGGTGCGGCCGGCACCCCCTGCGCCTCCAGCAGGGCGAGCACCTCGGCCATCGGGAGGGAGCGGGTCCACTCCTCGATGCGGGCCTCCAGCGCACGGGCGTTGGACACCCGGCGGTCCCGGGTCCGGTACCGGTCGTCCTCGGCCATCCCGGGGTCGCCCATGGCGGTGAACAGCCCGGTCGCGAGCTTGTCGTGCACCGCCACGATCGCGACGTGGCCGTCGCGGCACTCGAAGACCCCGAACGGCGACAGGCGGTGCACGGTCCGTCCGGTCCGCGCCTCCATGCCCGCGGCGGCCATGGCGCCCCAGTTCTCGATGGCGACGAAGGAGGTGAGCGCACCGAGCATGGACACGTCGACCCAGTCGCCCTCGCCCGTGCGGTGGCGCCGCTCGAGGGCGGCCAGGATGCCGATGACCCCGAAGACCGGGGCGAGCATGTCGGCCACCGGGATCCCCAGCCGCACCGGCGGCTCCCCGGCCTCCCCGCTGGTGTACATGACCCCGCTGAGGGCCTGCACCAGCACGTCCATCGCCTTGCTGCCGGCCTTGTCGTCCTGCCCGAACCCGCTCAGCGACAGGTAGACCACCCGCGGGTTGAGCTCGCGCACCCGCTCGTAGTCGACCCCCAGGCGGCGGGCCGTGCCGGCGGTGAAGTTCTCCACGACGACGTCGCACCCGGCGACCAGGTCGGCGAAGACCTCGGCGGCCATCGGGTTCTTCAAGTCCAGGGTCACCCCCGACTTGCCGCGGGACCGGGTCAGGTGGGACAGCGAGACGTCGTCGGGGTCACGCCGCTCGACGACCACCCCCCGTGCGCCGAGGTAGGGGCTGTTCTCCCGCGCGAGGTCCCCGTGCAGCGGGTCCTCGATCTTGATGACCTCGGCACCGAGACCGGCCAGCAGCAGGGTGGCGTAGGGGCCGGCGAGGGCCCGGGTCAGGTCCAGGACCCGGATGCCGGCCAGCGGCCGCTCGTCGGTCGGCTCGTCGGGTCCGGTGGGGTTCGGGGCGGTGCTCATCGCAGTCCTCCAGGGTGCGACGTCCGCATCGCCCGGGCCGCCCGAGGCGGGCGGGTCCGGACGGCGGACGTCGGCGTCGACGTCGGGCGGGAAGGTGGGGGTGGGCCGACGGTGGGACGTCAGCGGTCGCCGGTGCCGCGGACCAGCCGGGCGGCCGGGCGACCCGGGAGCGGTGCGACGGTGGCCGCGGGGGCCACCGACTCGGCGCCGTCGTCGCGCAGGAGCTCACCGAACTCGGCGTCGGCGGCGGCCCGCCAGCGGGCCGACCGTTCGAGGAAGAGCTCGGTGGCCGCCGCCGCGGGCCAGTCGGGCGGCAGGTGGGAGGCGGGGAGGCCGGGGTCGGCGACCTGGACCTGCTGCCAGGCGGAGATGAGCGCCACGTCGTTCGCCAGGTACCGGCCCGGCTGCGGACGCCGACCACCCCACACGTCCAGGAATCGGCGGTACCCCTCGGCGACGGCGTCCAGGTCCCACACGTCCTGGACCGAGCCGACCAGGCGGTGCGGGTCGGCCGGGCGGGCGTGGAACACGTCGACCCGGTCGCGCAGGCCCATCCGGTCCAGCGTGGGCAGCACGTCCACCTCCCCCGAGGCGATCCACAACCCGCTGCGCAGCAGGCCGAAGCCCCGGTAGGCCAGGGCCGTCCGCAGGCTGTGCCGGGCGGCCCGCTCGCTCTCCGGGATGGAGAAGCTGAGCAGGGTCCAGGTCCCCTCCCGGTCGACGGGCGACGGCGGGCCGAAGATCCGCCGTTCCCCCTCGGTCAGGACGCCGCTCAGGGAGGGCGACACGGTGAAGTAGGCGCGCCGCCCGATCCGGTGCCGTTCCAGGTGACCGCGCTTGACCATCCGGGTGATCGTCGACCGGGCCGCCTGCTGGGAGACCCCCAGCTGCTCCAGGACGGCGATCAGGACGCTGGAGGCCACCCCGGTGGGCGAGCCGAGGACGTGCCTGCCGAGGAAGGTGAACAGCAGCGTCTGGGGGCGGTGCCCGTCGAGCTCCTCCGCGGCCGGGAGACCGGTCACGACGGACGCCCCGGCCCCGGTCACCCGGTCGACGTGCGCAGCCTGCCCCGATCCCGCCCGCGCGACGGCCGATGGGGACGTCGTCACGGAGCGGCGGAGAACCGGTGCAGGAACGTCTGCAGCCGTTCGGTCGCGGGCCGGCCGAACACCTGGTCCGGTGGTCCCTGCTCGACGACGGTCCCGGCGTCCATGAACACGACGCGGTCGGCCACCTCGCGGGCGAACTGCAGCTCGTGCGTCACCACGATCATGGTCATCCGCTCCTGGGCCAGGGACTTCATGACGCCCAGGACCTCGCCCACGAGCTCGGGGTCCAGCGCGCTCGTGGGCTCGTCGAAGAGCATGAGGCGCGGGCGCATCGCCATCGCCCGGGCGATCGCCACCCGCTGCTGCTGCCCGCCGGACAGCTGGGAGGGGTAGGCGTCGGCCTTGTGTCCCAGGCCCACCCGCTCCAGCAGCTCGCGGGCGCGTTCGCGGGCCTCGGGGGCCGGGACCCCCAGCGCCCGCACCGGCGCCTCCCACACGTTGCGGGCCACGGTCAGGTGCGCGAAGAGGTTGAAGGACTGGAAGACCATCCCCATCCGCCTGCGCTGGGCGGCGGTCCGCCTCGTCGGCAGCCGGCGGAGCACCCCACCGCGGTCGACCCGGAAGCCCAGCAGCTCACCGTCGAGCTCGATGGAGCCGGCGTCGATCTGCTCGAGCTGGTCGATGCACCGCACCAGCGTCGACTTGCCCGAGCCGGAGGGGCCGATGACCACGACGACCTCCCCCTCGGCCACGTCGAGGTCGACCCCCTGCAGGGCCTGGACCCCGCCGAAGACCTTGCCGACCCCGCGGGCGCGCAGGACCGGCGGTGCGTCGGCGGGCCCGGCCGCCGGGGTGCGGATCGGGTCAGTAGCCACGGGAGAACCGCCGTTCCAGCCAGGACTGCCCCGTGGTGAGGACGGCCACGAGCACGATGTACCAGAGGATCGCCACGATCAGCAGCGGGACGACCTCGAAGGTGCGGGTGTAGACCTCCCGCGCCGCGCCGAGCAGGTCGGTCATGGAGATGACGCTGACCAGCGACGTGCCCTTGAGCAGCGAGATCACCTGACTGCCCATCGGCGGCAGGATGATCCGCGTGGCCTGCGGCAGGCGGATGCGGAAGAAGGTGTCCCGGGCCGGCAGCCCCAGCGACGTGGCCGCCTCCAGCTGGCCCCGGGGCACCGAGGACAGACCCGAGCGGATGATCTCCGCGCTGTAGGGGCTGTTGTACAGCGACAACCCGATCACGGCCGCGGTGTAGGGGGTGATCACGTCATTGGCGTCCCAGTCCCCGAACGACGGCCCGAACGGGATGCCGAGGGACAGCACGGGCACCAGGTAGGCGAGGTTGAACCAGAAGAGCAGCTGGACCAGCGGGGGCACGCTGCGGAAGACCGCGATCCACGCCGTGGCCAGGTAGCGCACCGGCGCCAGCGAGCTCAGCCGGGCCAGGCAGACCACCGCACCCAGCGCGGTGCCGAGGACCGTCGCCACCACCGTCAGCACGACGGTGGTGAGGAGCCCGTCCAGGACGGGCTCGGCGAACAGGTACTCCCCCACGACCTCCAGCTCCAGCCGGTCGCTGCGCAGCACGAAGGCCACGAGCTGTGCGGCCAGCACGGCCAGCACCGCCCAGGCCAGCCACAGCAGCGGCCGCCGCTCGGGACGGCTGTCCCGCGCGTCCGGTGCCGCTGCCGCCGTAACGGCCGGGGACGGCGCGGACCCGGGCCCGGGGGCCGCGGACCGGGCCGGCCCGGCGGCCGAGGTCGCCCCGCGGCGCCCCGGGACGGTCGCCCTGAGCGACCGCGGACCAGGGCCGGTCATGCCGGGTTGAGGACCGGCTCGTCGACCATGGAGTCGGCGAGGTTCCACTTGGTCATGAGCTCCTCGTAGACGCCCTGGTCGATGAGGGCCTGGAAGGCGGCCGTGACGGCCTCGCCCACGCCGGAGCCGCGCAGCGCCATCCCGGCGGTGAGGTCGGAGGAGCCGGTGTCCTGCACGATGACCTCGTACCTCCCCTCCCGCTGGAGCTGGATGTAGCGGCCGTCGGACTCGTTGGCCGCGAACGCGTCGGCGCGGCCGGAGTCCACGGCGAGCCGGGCGCCGTCCGCGGTGAGCGGGAGGGGCGTGAGCGTCTCGCCGCCCCCGGCGGAGCACTCCTCGGCCAGCTTGGTCACGAAGGACTCCATGGAGCTGCCCTCCTCGTAGGCCACGGTGTTCCCGCACAGGTCGCCGGGGGCCTTGAGCTCGTCGGCCCGGTCGCTGCTGATCAGGTAGGAGGGGCCGATCGTCAGCCACCCCACGAGGTCGAAGTCCTTCTGGCGCTCCGGGGTGGCGCGCACCCCACCGATGAAGAAGTCGGCCCGCGCGGACTGCAGCGAGAGCAGGACCGAGTTGAGGCCGTCGGTCGGCTGGAACTCGATGTCGATGTCGAGCACCTGCTCCATCGCCGCCTCGAGGTCCGGCCCCAGGCCGGTGAAGCCGTCGGCGCCGTCGACGTAGAAGGGCGGCTTGGGTGCCCCCGTCCAGGTCATCGTGCCGCTGTCCTTGATCGCCTGGGGCAGCAGGTCGGCCGCCGCCTGGGAGAACTCGGCCGTCACGGCATCGGCCGGGGCCGGGGCGGCGCCGGTGCCCCCGGCTGCCCCGTCCCCACCACCGCCGCCACCGCAGGCGGTGAGGGTGAGCAGGGCCGTGGCCGCCGCAGCTGTCGCGAGCCTCTTCATGGGAACTCCAGTCCTGGGGCGCCCTTGCCCCGTCGACGCACTGATGTGACCTGCAACTCACATCGCCGGGGAAGTTAGTCGGAAACGTGGCGACCGTCAACAAAACGCCTCACGTCATATCGGCCGATCTCGTCCAGGGAGCACGGAGGCGGCGACCGGTGACGCCCAGGCCCCGCACGGGCCGGCACCGGCCGCGGGCACGACCACCCGGCCGCCGCCGGGGTGCTGCCGCGCCACGGGGGCGTCCCGGACCAGCGCCTCCCGAGCGGGCGAGGTCCCGGCGGGCGGAGCTGGGGCAGTGCCGACGGACGGGCGCCGGCGGACGGACTAGGAGCGGTGCCGGCGGAGCGCGACCGCCTCGCGCTCGAGGTCCTCGTCGCCGAAGTACCCACCGGCCAGGACCTCTGCGGCGTGCTGCAGCGCCGACAGCAGCATGCCCCGCTCGGCGGGGGGCATGCCGGCGAGAATCCGGTCCTCGATGCCGATCATGTCGGCCAGGCACGCGTTCAGCGTCACGGTGCCGAGCTCGGTGGGGCGGGCCAGCCTGACGCGCCTGTTGCCGGGGTGGGCACTCCGTCCCACCAGCCCCCGCGCCACGAGGTCGGACAGCACCAGGTGGGTGGCCTGGGACGACACGAACATCAGCCGCGCCAGCTCCGCGTTGGACCGGGGGACCTGGTCGCTGAGCAGCAGCAGCATCCGGTACTCCGGCACGCTGATCGAGTGCCGCGCGACGACGAGCTCGGTGGCCCGGGTGAGTGCCCGCGCCAGCCGCTGGGAGACGTACTCCACGCGGGACGCGGCGGCCCGGGGAGCCCGGTCCGGGTCGACCGCGGACGCGGACGGCACGGGGGCCTCGTCGACGTCCTCGGGACCCGGCCCCCCAGCGGCGGCGGTCACGACCCGGGGGCCGGGTGCCGGGACGTGCAGCGCGTGCCGGCCGGCCGGATGGGTGCCGCAGGCACCCGGTCGCACCCCGCCCGCCCGCCGCCCACCGGGAGAGTCTGACAGGGGCGACCGTCGCCCCGATCGGCGACGGGGACCGCGATCTCGCGAGGACGCACCAGGCCTACCGGCCAGCGGAAGTGCGCCCCACCCGTCGATCAGGCCACCTGACACCCGCCTGACGTGGCCCCCCGCTCTTCTCCGCGACCGGACTCACGGGATGTCAAGCGACTTGAGGTTGACAGGTCGGGCGGGGTCCTTAGACGCTCTCCCCACCGGCAGGTGGTCCAGGTCACAGGACCCGCCCGGCACCGGTGGACGGTCCTGCGCCGCCCGCCGCCCGCACCCCCGTGGAGGAACCGAGTGCGCACACGCCCCCGAACCGCCGGCCTGCTCCTGGCCACCGCCCTGGTCACCGGCGCCGTCTCCGGCACCGGCACCGCCGCGGCCACCCCGGTCACCAGCCCACCCGGCGGCACCGCGTGCCTGGCCGGGAACACGGCCCGGCCCTCCTGCATCAGCGGCACGCTCGAGGACGGGACGCCCTACGAGTTCGTCGTCCCCGCGCGGTGGAACGGCACCGTCGTGGTGGCCCTGGACTTCGTCGGGCCCGGACCGGGTGAGCCGCTGACCCAGCGCCTGCTCGACGACGGCATCGCCCGCGGCGGCACGACCCGGGCGGTCACCGGGTGGGACATCCGCGGCGCGATCGACAACCAGGCCGAGGCGCTCGCGGAGTTCGAGGCGGCCTACGGCCCGGCCCGCCGGGCGATCGCCTCCGGCGCCTCCATGGGCGGGTTCGTCTCCGCCGGGGCCGTGCAGGAGCACCCCGACGTGTTCGACGCCGCCGTCCCGATGTGCGGCGGGCTCGGCGGCGCGGTCGCCCAGTGGAACCAGAAGCTGGACACGGTGTTCGTGCTCGAGGAGCTCGTCGCCCCGGGGTTGCCGGTGGTCGACATCGGCGACGTCCCCACCGCCCGCGAGGCCTGGGTCCGTGCCCTCACCGACGCGCAGCAGACCCCCGAGGGGCGGGCCCGCATCGCCCTCGCCTCCGCGATCGGCCAGCTCCCGGCCTGGGGTGTCCGGCCCGACGGCACGCAGCCCCTGCCGCCGGACCGCGAGGACGCCGCCGCCCTGGAGGAAGGCGCCTTCCTGGCCCTCGCCGGTGGGCCGCTGCCCTACATCGGACAGGCGATGAGCAGTCGGGCCACCTTCACCGCGCTGGTGGGCGGGAACCCGTCCTGGAACACGGGGGTGGACTACGCGCGGCAGCTCCGGGCGGCCGACCCCATGGTGAGGCGGGCGGTCCGGGAGCTCTACGCCGAGGCCGGTCTCGACCTGGGCGAGGACCTCGACGCCCTGGCCGCGGCCCCCCGCATCGCCGCGGACCCGGCGGCCGTGGAGCGCTTCTCCCGCGGCATCGTCTTCGACGGTGACCTGCAGGTGCCGGTGCTCACGATGTCCGGCACCGGGGACCAGATCTCCACCGTGACCCAGCAGCAGTACTACGAGTCGCTGGTGCGTCGCGCCGGCAAGGGCCACCAGCTCCGGCAGACCTACACCGAGACCGTGGGCCACTGCACCTTCTCCCCCGCCGAGCAGCACGCAGCCCTGCGGACCATGGTGCGGCGGCTGGAGACCGGCGCCTGGCCCGCGACGTCCGCGAGTGCGATGGACCGTCGAGCCGCAGCCCTGGGTGCCGAGCCCGCGCCGCGGTTCGTGGAGCCCGCCCTGCCCCGCTTCAACCGGCCGCTGCGCTGAGGACGGGCCGGACCGCACCGCCGGGGCACCGGCGTACGGTCCGGCCCGAACACCCTGAAGCGACTGTGGAGAGGACCCATCGGATGGCACTGCTCGAGGACGGCGGATGGCGCGGCAAGGTGTGGACCGGCGCCTGGACCGACGGCGCCGGTGGCACCTACACCGCGGTGGAACCGGCGACCGGTGAGGCGCTGGGCGAGGTCGGCCTGGCCACCCCCGCCGACGTCGCGGCGGCCGGCGCCCGGGCGGCGGCGGCCCAGCGCGGGTGGGCGGCGCTGCCGTTCGAGCAGCGCGCGGCCGTGCTGCGCAAGGCCGGTGACCTGCTCACCGCGAACGCCGAGGAGATCAAGGTCTGGCTGGCCCGCGAGTCCGGGTCGATCCTGCCCTTCGGCGACTTCCAGGTGCACACCAGCGCCCAGGAGTGCTACGAGGCCTCCGCGCTGCCCAGCCACCCTTACGGCGAGCTGCTGCGCACCGGCTCCCCGCGGCTGTCCTTCGCCCGCCGGGTGCCGGCCGGCGTCGTCGGCGTCATCGCGCCGTTCAACGTGCCCACCATCCTGGCGATCCGGGCGATCGCCCCGGCGCTCGCGCTGGGCAACGCCGTCATCCTGAAGCCCGACCCGCGGACGGCGGTCAGCGGCGGTGCGGTGTTCGCCCGGGTGTTCGCCGAGGCCGGCGTCCCGGAGGGCGTCTTCCAGGTGCTGCCCGGCGGCGCCGACGTCGGTGAGGCCCTCGTCGTCGACCCGGCGGTGCGGGTCATCGCGTTCACCGGCTCGACGAAGGCGGGGCGCGCGGTCGGCGCCCTGGCCGGTCAGCACCTCAAGCGGGCGCACCTGGAGCTGGGCGGCAACTCCGCGCTCATCGTGATGCCCGACGTCGACGTGACGGCGGCCGCCTCGGTCGGGGCGTGGGGCACCTTCGCCCACTCCGGCCAGATCTGCATGGCGACGTCCCGGCACCTGGTGCACGCCTCGATCGCCGAGGAGTACACCCAGGTCCTCACCGACAAGGTCAAGGACCTGCCCGTCGGCGACCCGTTCCGCGACCACGTGGCCCTCGGGCCCATCATCGACGCCGGGCAGCGCGACCGGGTGCACGGCCTGGTCACCGCCAGCGTCGAGGCCGGGGCCACCGTGCGCACCGGTGGCACCTACGACGGGCTGTTCTACCGGCCGACCGTGCTCGGCGACGTCCCGGTGGAGGCGCCCGCCTACCAGCAGGAGATCTTCGGCCCGGTCGCGCCGGTGACGCCGTTCTCCTCCGTCGACGAGGTGGCCGGGCTGGCCGCCGGCACCGAGTACGGGCTGTCGCTGGGCATCCTGACCCGGGACGTCTACGCCGGGCTGCAGCTGGCCGAGCGCATCCCGGCCGGGCTGGTGCACATCAACGACCAGACCGTGAACGACGAGGCGGTCGCCCCCTTCGGCGGGGTCGGGGCCTCGGGCACCGGCTCCCGCCACGGCGGCCCGCAGGCCAACATCGAGGCGTTCACCGAGACCCAGTGGGTGACGCTGCGCGGGGACCTGCCGACCTACCCGTTCTGACCCGCGGGCGGGTCCCGGTCCTCGTCGCGACGAGGGCCGGGGCCCGTCGGCCCCCCGTCCCCGCGCGGCGGTGGGCCCTGACTGCCCGCGCCCGGGGCCCCGGCGAAGGCCTGGGCCACGTCCAGCCACCGCCCGGCGTCCGGGCCGACGGCGTGCAGGTCGAGCACGGCGCGCGGCCGGCGCTGCACGACGCGCAGGCAGAAGTCCAGCAGCGGCCCGGTGACCCGCTGGTCGGCGTCCTCGGGCCCGGCGGTCCACCGGCTGCCGTCGGCGCGGGTGAGCTCGACCCGGACCGGTGCCGCCGGTACGGGCAGCCCGTGCGCGGTGAAGGCGAAGTCCCGGGTCCGGACGCCGAGGTGGGCCACGTGGTCCAGCCGGCGCGACTCCCCCACCGGGTGGCCGAGGGCGTCCCGGACGTCGACGCCGTGCGCCCAGGTCTCCATGAGGCGGGCGGTGACCAGGGAGGCCACGCTCATCGGCGGGCCGAACCAGGGCAGCCGGGTGCCGTCGGGCACTGCGGCCAGCGCGTCGGCGAGCCGCTCCCGGCCGGCCCGCCACCGGGCGAGCAGGACCGCCGGCGGCGCGGCGGCACCGGCGCGCGCGCCCGCCTCCACCGCGTCCGGCGGGTCGCCGGCCACCCGGTCGGCGAAGGCCCCCGGGTCGGTGGCGGCGAGCAGGGCGACGTCGTCGGTCCAGGCCAGGTGGGCCACCTGGTGGCCGACGGTCCACCCCGCGGCGGAGGTGTCCCGGGTCCAGTCCGCCGGCGCCAGCGCGGTGAGCAGGTCCTCCAGCACGGCGCCCTCGGCGGCCAGGTCGGCCAGCAACGCCCCCCTCACGTCGTGCCCGCGGCGACGCGCCGCAGCTCGGCCCGCTGCACCTTGGCCGACGCCGTCATCGGCAGGGCGTCGACCACCCGCCACGACCGGGGCACCTTGAACGGCGCCAGCCGGTCCCGGCAGTGCGCCGTCAGCTCCGCCGGGCTCGGGTCCCGGTCCCCCGCCGGGACGACGAAGGCCACCACCAGCTCCCCCCACCGCGGGTCCGGCACCCCGACCACCGCGGCCCGGGCGACGTCCGGGTGGTCCACCAGCACCTCCTCGACCTCCACCGGGGAGACGTTCTCCCCGCCGGTCTTGATCATGTCCTTGAGCCGGCCGACCACCCGGCAGGCTCCGGCCGGGGTCATCTCGGCGAGGTCGCCGGTGTGCAGCCAGCCCTCGGGGTCGATCGCCTCGGCGGTGGCGACCGGGTCGTCGAGGTACCCCCGGGTGATCCGCGCACCCCGCACCCACAGCTCGCCCGGCGTCCCCAGCGGGACGGGCGCCCCGTCGGGGTCGGCGACCCGGACGTCGGTGCCGGCCAGCGGTGCGCCGACGGTCTCCCGGCGCACCGGGTCGGGGTCCTCCGGGGAGGTCTGCAGCACCGCACCGCAGGTCTCGGTCATCCCGAAGGTGATCGACAGCCGGGCGCCGAACACCGCCTCCACCCGGTCCACGAACGCCGGTGTCACGGTCATCCCGCCGGTGAACAGCACCCGCAGGTCGGGGAGGTCGGGCGGGCCGGCCGCGGCCAGCAGGTCCAGCAGGGTGGGCGCGGCGGACAGCATGCTCACCCGGTGCGCCCGGAGCACCTGCAGGACCGGCTCCGGGGCGAAGGGCAGCACGACGTGCTCGGCGCCCGCGCTCAGCGCCCCGACCACGCCCAGCACGTTGCCGGCGGTGTGGAACAGCGGCATCGGGTTGCACCACACCCGCCCGGCGGTCGGGCCCAGCCGCTGCGCGAACGCCGTCCCGGTCGCGACCATCCCGGCGTGGGTGATCAGCACGCCCTTGGCCCGCCCGGTCGTCCCGGAGGTGAACTGCACCTGGGCCAGCGACTCCGGCTCGACGACGGGCAGGTCCCCCGGTGCCGCCCAGGGCAGGCCCGCCCGCCAGTCGGTGCCCACCCGCAGCACCTCGACACCGTCGACGGCGGCGCACAGGTCGGCCACCGGGTTGCCCGCCACCTCCTCGGCGGCCAGCGCCAGCACCGCACCGGAGAGCCGCAGCGCGTGCTCGACCTCCGCGGGCCGGGACCGCGGGTTGACCGGCACGAGCGTCATGCCGGCCAGCGCGACCCCGAGCTGCACGAGCACCGGCGCGGGCCCGTTGCCCAGGCAGGTGGCGATCCGCGCACCGGGCGCGTGCCGGGCCAGCAGCCCGGCGGCCAGCGACTCGGCGTCGGCGAGCAGCTCCGCCGCCGTCCAGGACCCCCCGGTGTCCGGGGTGGTCAGCAGCAGGTCGTCGGGTCCGCGGCCGGCGGCCCGGCGGAGGACGTCCCCGAGGACGCCGTCGGCCGGGCCGGCGGCCGGCGCCCGCAGCTCGCTGACCACGGGCGCGGGCACCGGTCAGCCCCCGTAGGAGAAGGACTCCGCGCTGGGACCGCTGAGCTCGTCCACCAGCGCCAGCCCGGCCGGGGCGTCCGCGTCGACCTTGGACAGGTAGACGGTCGTGGTCGGCGACTGGCCCACCTGCGAGTAGTCCAGACCGTCGGGCAGCAGACCCTGCGTGTCCACCGAGGAGCTCTCCCGCAGCGCGGCGACGACGCCCTCCGGGGTCAGGTCACCGGAGTCGCAGGCGCCCTGGAGCGCCTGCTTCAGCAGCTCCCCCTGGACGTAGGCCAGCGGCACCTCCCAGCCCAGCGCACCGTCGGGGTCGGCCTGCGCGTACAGCTCGTTGGCCGCCTTCACGCCCTCGGCGTCGGAGGAGTAGGGCGCGACGCTGGTGATGCTGTAGGTGTTGGCCAGCAGCGCGTCCCTGGCCGGGGTGGTCAGCAGCGAGGGGTTGAAGGTCGGGTTCATGCCGATGAGCGGCACGTCGACGCCCTGCGAGGCCAGCGATCCGGCCAGCGAGGCCAGCTGCGTGGGCGCGGCCCCCAGCACGACACCGGCGACGCCGGCCTGGGCCAGCGCGGACGCCTGCGCGGACAGGTCGGTGGTGGCCGAGGTGATCTCCTGGGCCACGATCTCCACGCCCCGCTCCTCGGCCGCGTGCTCGGCGCCGGCCAGCACGTCGGCGCCGTAGTCACCGGCGAAGTACACGACGCCGATCCGCGCCCCCTCCGCCACGCCCAGCCCGTCGACCAGGTGGTCGATCGCGTTGGCGCCCTCGATGGCGTAGGAGGCACCGGGCAGCTGGTTGTTCGCGTACTGCAGGGCGCTGCCGGCCCAGCCGACGCCGCCCACGTAGACGTCGTCCTGCTCGGCCAGCGGGAGCACCGCGGCGCTGGTCGGGCCGCCGAGGACCTGCTGCAGCGCGATGACGTCGGGCGCCATGCTGCGGTAGAGGGTGACGGCCTTCTGCGGGTCGTAGCCGTGGTCCTGCACGTCGACGGCGACGTCCCGGTCGCAGACGCCGCCGGCGGCGTTCACCTGGTCCCAGTAGGCCTTGGTCTCGGTGACCTGGACCGCCGCGCCGGCGGCGAAGGGCCCGGACAGGTCGGTCAGCATCCCGATCCGGATCTCGGCGTCGGTGACCCCGTTGCCGGTCTGCACCTCACCCGAGCCGGCGGCGGACCCGGAGCCGGAGCCCGCCGCGGTGCCGGCCTGGTTCGGGTCGGTAGTGCTGCACGCGGCCAGCGCGAGCGCGGTGGCCGCCCCCAGCGTGAGGGCACGGGCGCGGGGCAGGTGCGTCATGGGGTGGTCTCCTTCGACCGTGCGGGGCCGCCGGCCGGGCGGCCGACGTCGTGGGTGCTGAGCGGGTCGTGCGGTGTGGGACCCGGCGCGGACGGCGGTGCGCCCGGGGCGCTGCCGTGCCGCAGCCGGCGGGCGGCGCCGGCCAGCCCACCGCGGAGGAACAGCAGGACGGCGATGATCGCCAGCCCGTAGACGATCCGGGACGCCGTCGAGGGGTCCAGCCCGCCGGAGCCTGGGGCGGCCAGGAAGGGCAGCGACCCGCTGTACTCGGCCAGCACCAAGGGCAGCGCGGTGACGAACAGCGCCCCGACGACGGCACCGCCGACCGAGCCCAGGCCGCCGAGCACGATCATCACCAGGAAGTCGACGGAGGCGGTGAGGCTGAAGACGTCGGGGGCCACCCGCCCGTAGGCCAGCGCGAGCATCGCCCCGGCGACCCCGGCGTAGGCCGAGGAGACGACGAACACCGACGCCTTGGCCCGGGCGACCCCGATCCCCATCGCCGCGGCGGCCGTCTCGGAGTCCCGGACGTTGGCCCAGGCCCGCCCGGTGCGGCCGGACCGCAGGTTGCCGGCCAGCCAGCACGCGGCCAGGGCCAGGACGAGGAAGAGGTACCAGAGCCGGTGCAGCCCCTCGAACTCCACGCCCGCGACGGCCAGGTAGTCGGGGTCGGAGTTGCTGAAGCTGAACCCGCCGAGGGCGAAGGACTCCACCGAGCGACCGGTGAACCCGCCGGTCCACTGGTCGAGGTTGACCAGCAGGTGCCGGACGACGAAGACCAGGCCGAGCGTGGCCAGCCCCAGGTAGATGCCGCGCAGCCGGCCGGCGACGGGTGAGAAGGCCGCCCCGACCAGCGCGCTGACCACGGCGGCCAGCACCAGCCCGGCCAGCGGGGGCAGCCCGGCACCGCCGACCGTCGACGTCGCCTCCCCGGTGGACCAGGCGTAGACGTAGGCACCGATGGCGGCGAACGCCGCGTGCCCCAGCGACAGCTGCCCGGCGACGCCGACCAGCAGGGTCAGCCCGACCGCGCCGATGGCCGCGGCCATCACGAACAGGCCGGTCTGCAGCCAGAAGTCCGACAGCGCCAGGGGCAGCGCGAGGGCGACCAGCACGAGCACCAGCCCGCCGACCCGGCGGGGCCACGGGTTCCCGCGCAGCTCAGACACGGACGGCCTCCTTGCTGCCCAGCAGGCCCGAGGGCCGCACGAGCAGGACGACGATCATGACGACGTAGGGCGCGACCTCGCCGAAGCCGGTGCCGACGAACCGCTCCAGGTCGCCCTCGTAGCCGGTGACCAACGCGCTGGTGAGCCCGATGACCAGGCCGCCCACGACGGCGCCGGGCACGGAGTCGAAGCCGCCGAGCACCCAGGCCGGGATCGCCGCGAACGCGCTGAGCGCGACGGTCGGGGCCACCCCGGGTGCCGGGAAGGAGGTCAGGAAGACCCCGGCGACGGCGGCGAGCACACCCGCCAGCGCCCAGCCGGTCGCCGCGGTGCGGGTCAGCCGGATGCCCATCAGCGAGGCGGTCGGGCCGTCGGCGGCCGCCGCGCGCATGCCGACGCCCAGGTCGGTGCGGGCGAAGAGGTACCAGAGTCCGGCGAAGGCCACCACGGTGACGCCGGCGGCGACCACCCGCCCGGTGGGCAGCGACACGTCGCCGAACCGGACCACCGAGGCCCCCCACGGGGCGCCGAGGGTGAGCACCTGGTTGCCGATCCGCCGGGTCAGCTCGGTGAGCAGCACGATGTCGACGCCGAGCATCAGGATCGCCGCGGTGCCGGCGTTCTGGTCCGCCAGGTGGCGCACCAGCAGCGCGTTGATGGCCACCCCGACCAGCGCGGACCCGGCCATGCCGACGAGCAGGGAGGGCCAGAAGCCGAGGGTCGGGTGCAGCACCGCGACCAGGTAGGCACCCAGCAGCACCACCGAGCCGTGCGCGAAGTTCAGCACCCCCGTGGAGGTGAAGACGATGGCGAAGCCGGCGGCGATGAGGCTCAGCACCAGGCCGTAGGACAGCCCGTTGAGCACCTGCGCCAGGAAGTAGGTCATGCCGCCTCCCCCGCTCCGCGCTCGTCGCCGGCAGGGACGGCAGCTGTGCTCGCCAGCGGATCGCTCATGCCGCCGCCGCCCCCAGGTAGGCCCGGACGACCTCGGGGTCCCGCTGCACCTGGGCCGGGGTGCCCTCGGCGATCTTCTTCCCGAAGTCCAGGACGGTGACCTGCTCGGCCAGGCCCATGACGAAGGGCATGTCGTGCTCGACCAGCACGATCGACAGGCCCAGGTCGCGGCGGACCTGGCGGATGGTGTCGGCCATGTCCTGGGACTCCCCGTGGGTCATCCCGGCGACCGGCTCGTCCAGCAGCAGCAGCGAGGGGCGGGCGGCCAGCGCCCGGCCCATCTCCACCCGCTTGCGGTCGCCGTAGGCCAGCGTGTGCACCGGCGTCCGGAGCAGGTGGCCGATGCCGAGCAGCTCGGCGATGCCGGCGACGGTCTCCCGGTGCTCGCGCTCCTCCCGGCGGACCCGCGGTGTGCGCCAGGCGCCCGACACCACGCCGGCCCGCATCAACCGGTGCCGGCCGACGAGCAGGTTGTCCTCGACGGTGTCCTCGAGGGCCAGGGAGATGTTCTGGAAGGTCCGGGCCACCCCGAGGCCGGCCACCCGGTGGGCCGGCAGCGCGGTGAGCTCCTCGTCGCCGTAGTGCACCGTGCCCTCGGTGGCCCGGTAGGCCCCGCCCAGGACGTTGACCAGGGTGGACTTGCCGGCCCCGTTGGGCCCGATGAGGGCGTGCACGGTGCCCGGCTCGACGGTGAAGCTCACCTCGGACAGGGCGGTGATGCCGCCGAACCGCACGGTCAGCCCCTCGACGCGCAGCCGCTGCGGTGGCTCCGCGGTCGGGATCGCCGGCTGGTCGAGGACCGGTTCGGTGGCCACCACCGGCACGGCGACCCCCAGGTACCGCTCCTGCACCTCGTCGCTGGCGGCGAGCTCCGCGGCCGACCCGGCGGCGGTGACCCGGCCGACCTCCAGCACGGAGGCGGCGTCGGCGACCCGCAGGCCCATCACCGCGTTCTGCTCGATGAGCAGCACCGCGGTGCCCTGCCGGTTGATCTCGGTGATGATCTCGCCGATCTGGTCGACGAGCAGCGGTGCCAGCCCGAGCGAGGGCTCGTCGAGCAGCAGCAGCCGTGGGGAGACCATCAGCGCCCGGCCCATGGCGAGCATCTGCTGCTGGCCACCGGACAGCAGGCCGCCGGGTTGGTCCCGGCGCTCAGCCAGGATCGGGAACAGGTCGAACACCCGGTCGCGGGCCTGCGCCCGGGCCCGGGCGTCGCGCACCGTGTACCCGCCGGCCCGCAGGTTCTCCTCCACCGTCAGGTCGCGGAAGACCCGGCGCCCCTCCGGCACCTGCACCAGGCCCCGGGCGACGACGGCGGCGGTGTCGAGCCCGGCGAGGTCGGCACCGGCGAACCGGACGGTGCCACCGGTGACCGCACCGCCGTAGGAGCCCAGCGCCCGGGAGACCGCGCGCAGCAGCGAGGTCTTGCCGGCGCCGTTGGAGCCGAGGACCGCGACGACCTGCCCCTCGTCCACGGTCAGCGAGACGTCGGACAGCGCGCTGATGGTGCCGTCGTAGACGACGTCGAGGTGCTCGACGGACAGCAGGGGCGGGGACATCGTCGTCCTCCTGGTCTCACGTTCAGACCCAGACGCACGTCATCGTGGTCCAGGTCACGTAAAAGCTAGAGACTACGTCCGCGTGCGTCAATAGAGTGTCTAGCGTTATCTCGTCTCGACGCCAGCGTCCGACGACGACGTCCGCCCCCGGGCAGCTTCCGTGGGCCCACGGCCGGACGACGACGGACTTGCCGGACGAGGGGCCTCGGCGAGCTGCAGGACGGTCCTGGACCGCCCCGGGGCCGGTCGGTGCCGCCGTCCTGGGACGAGCCCGGCCGACGTCGTCGGCCAGGCCGACACCTCCCGCGCCGGCCGCTGCCGGGGACCGCCGGGCGCCGGCTCGGACACCGGACATGTCGGGCGCCCGCGCCGCACACACCGGTCGGCGGCCCCGGCCCCCCGCACGCACGACTGCCGCCGAGCACCACTGCGGCACCGCGCTCCGTGCGCGGGCACCCTCGGCGTGGACCCACGCGCCTCAGGGACGGGAGCAGGAGGACTAGCCGGTGGCCGTCCAGATGCGGGTCAGCATGTCCCGCAACCGGTCGCGCTCGGCGTCCCCGAGCAGGCCCAGCGGGACCTCGACGGCGGCGTCGGCGGCCTCGCCGGCGGCCTCGCGGACCCGCCTGCCCTGCGCCGTCGGCACCACCAGCCGGGTACGCCGGTCGGTCTCGGCCGCCTGCCGCTCCACCAGCCCCGCGGCGACCAGCTCATCGACCAGCAGCACCACCTGGGAGGGGTCCAGGCCCAGGAACCCGGCCAGCTCGCGCTGGTTGAGCCCGTCGGCGGCCTCGCAGGCGAACACCAGCACCGAGTAGGTCCGCACCCGCAGCCCGTGCTCGGCCAGCGCGGCGTTCGTCGCCCGCACGACCTGGCCGCTGGCCCGGGACAGCAGGAACCCGAGGTCGTCGGCCATCGGCTGACCCATGCACACCTCCATCGTTGACAACCTCCACGATACGCACCTACGTTGCCCGGACCACCCCTGTCCCGATGAGGAGCACCCATGGACCTGACCGGCAAGGTCGCCGTCGTCACCGGATCCGGGCGGGGCCTCGGCCTGGCCTACGCCACCGAGCTGGCCCGCTGCGGCGCCTCGGTGGTGGTCAACGACGTCGACGCCGCCGTCGCCGACGCCGCCGTCGCCTCGATCACCGGCGCGGGCGGCACCGCCGTCGCCGAGGTCGTCCCCGTCGGCTCGAGCGAGGCCGCGCAGGCCCTCGTCGACCGTGCGGTGTCCGACTTCGGCCGCCTGGACGTCCTGGTCAACAACGCCGGCATCCTGCGCGACACCACGCTGTGGAAGATGACCGACGAGCAGTTCGACGCCGTCGTCACCACCCATCTGCGCGGCACCTTCACCTGCACCCGCGCCGCCGCGGTCCGCATGCGCGAGCAGGGCGAGGGCGGCCGGGTCATCTGCATCGGCTCCCCCACCGGCCAGGTCGGCAACTTCGGCCAGACCAACTACGCCGCGGCCAAGGCCGGCATCGTCGGCATGGTGCGCACCTGGGCCATGGAGCTGGCGCGCGCGAACATCACCGTCAACGCCGTCGTCCCCGTCGCCGCCACCGCGATGACGGAGACGGTGCCCTTCCTCAAGCCCTACGTCGACGCCCTCGCCGCCGGCGAGCCGCTGCCGCCCTACGCCCGCCAGCAGCTGGGCTTCGGCTCCCCCACCGACGCCGCCGGGCTGGTCGCCTTCCTCGCCTCCGACGCCGCTGCCGGCATCACCGGACAGGCCGTGGGCATAGGCGGTGACCGCCTCGCCCTCTGGTCGCACCCCAGCGAGGTCGTCGTCGAGTTCGCCGAGGGCACCGGCTGGTCCGCCGACGCCATCGCCGCGACCTGGCCGCAGTCCTTCCAGGGCTCACTGCAGACGGTCGGCCAGCAGCTGCCGGAGCCGCCGAAGTGACCCTGCAGCTGGACCTGGACGCGCTGGTCGCGATCGACGTGCACACCCACGTGCACGCCGACACCCACGGCCACCTGGCCCTGGACGACGAGCTCAACGCCGCGGCCGCGAGGTACTTCAAGGGCGACCCCTACGACCCCACGGTCCCCGACATCGCCGCGGACTACCGGGCCCAGGGCATGGCCGCCGTCGTCTTCACCGTCGACATCGAGCACGCCACCGGCCACCCGGCGCTGTCCAACGAGGAGATCGCCGACCTCGCCGCCGAGCACCCCGACGTGCTCATCCCGTTCGGCTCGGTCGACCCCGCCCGCGGGGCCGCAGGCATCCGGCTGGCCCGCAGCCTGGTGGAGTCCCACGGCGTCCGGGGCTTCAAGTTCCACCCGAGCATCCAGGCCTTCGAGCCCAACGACCGCGCGGTCTACCCGCTCTACGAGGAGCTGCAGGCCCTCGGCGTCCCGGCGCTTTTCCACACCGGCCAGACCGGGATCGGCGCCGGGCTGCCCGGTGGGCGCGGCATCAAGCTGCGCTACTCCGACCCGATGCTGCTCGACGACGTCGCCGCCGACTTCCCCGGCCTGACGATCATCATGGCCCACCCCTCGGTGCCCTGGCAGGACGCCGCGATCTCCATCGCCACCCACAAGGCCAACGTCTACATCGACCTGTCCGGCTGGTCGCCGAAGTACTTCCCGCCGCAGCTGGTCAAGGCCGCCAACGGGCTGCTCAAGCACAAGGTGCTCTTCGGCTCGGACTACCCGCTGCTGCGCCCGGAGCGCTGGATGGCCGACTTCGAGACCCTCGACATCAAGCCCGAGGTCAAGCCGCTGATCATGAAGGAGAACGCGATCCGGGCCCTGGGGCTGCGGTGAGGAACGCCGGCCTGGGCTCGTGGCCGGAACGGCACCTGCGGAGCTCGGCGCGCAAGCCGGCACTGTGGTTCGAGGGGACGACGACGACCCACGGCGAGTTCGCGCTGCGGGTCCGGCGCGCCGCGGCGGCGCTGGCGGGGCTCGGCGTACAGCGCGGTGACCGGGTCGCCTGGTTCGGCGCCAACCACCCCGCGGCCCTGGAGACCCTGTACGCGTGCGGCCAGCTCGGCGCCGTCTGGGTGCCGGTCAACGCCCGGCTCACCGCGCCGGAGGCGCAGTTCGTGCTGGAGCACTCGGGTGCCTCGCTGGTGCTGCACGGTCGGGAGCACGGGACGACGGCGGACACCCTGCGCACCGCGCTGCCCGCCGTCCGGGCGTGGATCGCGGCCGAGCCGCCGCTGGCCGGCGGCGCCGGCTCGCTGGACTGGGACCAGCTGCTCGCCGCCGCCGACCCGGTGCAACGCGACGAGGCGGTCACCCTCGACGACGTCTGCCTGATCATGTACACGTCGGGCACCACCGGCCGGCCCAAGGGCGCGGTGCTCACCCACGGCAACATGACCTGGTCGTGCCTGAGCCAGGTGCTGGGCTTCGACTTCGCCCCGGACGAGCGGACCCTGGCGCTGGCCCCGCTGTTCCACATCGGCGGGCTGAACGGCACGCTCAACCCGACGATGATGCGCGGCGGGTGCGTGGTGCTGGTCCGCGGCTTCGACCCGCCGGCCACCCTCGCGGTCATCGCCGAGCAGCGGGTGACGTCGTTCTTCGCCGTCCCCACGATGCTCGACGCGCTCAGCCGGCAGCCGGACTTCCCGACCCGGGACCTGTCCGCGCTGCGCACCATCGGCGCCGCCGGGGCACCCCTCCCGCTGCCGCTGCTGCGCACCTGGCTGGACCGCGGGGTCACCGTCCAGCAGGCCTACGGGATGACCGAGTCCGCGCCCGCCGGCACGGTCCTGGACAGCGCGGACGCGGTCAGCCACGTCGGGTCCGCCGGCAAGCCGCAGTTCTTCACCGACGTCGCGGTCGTCCGGCCCGACGGCACGGTGTGCCCGCCCGGCGAGGTCGGGGAGATCGTGCTGTCCGGGCCGAACGTCATGGCCGGCTACTGGGACGCCCCCGAGGCGACCGCGGCCGCGATCGTCGACGGCTGGTACCACTCCGGGGACGCCGGCTCGACCGACGAGGACGGCTACCTCTACATCCGCGACCGGTACAAGGACATGATCATCTCCGGCGGGGAGAACGTGTACCCGGCCGAGGTCGAGTCGGTGATGCTCGAGCTCCCCGAGGTGCAGGAGGTCGCGGTCATCGGGGTGCCCGACCCGCACTGGGGCGAGGTGGGGCTGGCCGTCGTCGTCCCCGCCCCCGGCGCCACGGCGGACCCCGACGCGCTGCGCGCCGCACTGCGCCAGCGCCTCGCCGGGTTCAAGGTGCCCAAGCAGTTCCGCTTCGTGGACGACCTGCCCAAGACCGCCACCGGCAAGATCCGCAAACCCGACCTGCGGCACACCTTCGTGCCCACCCAGGAGGACACATGAGCACCACCACCACCCTCGCCGAGCTGCCGGCCCTCAAGGGCGCCGAGCTGGGCACCAGCGACTGGGTCGAGGTCACCCAGTCGCGGGTCGACACCTTCGCCGACGCCACCGACGACCACCAGTGGATCCACGTCGACGTCGAGCGCGCGACGCGGGAGAGCCCGTTCGGTGGCCCGATCGGGCACGGCTACCTCACCCTGTCCCTGCTGATCCCCATGTGGTCGGAGGTCCTGGTGGTCACCGACGTGGGCATGGCGGTCAACTACGGCCTGAACAAGGTGCGCTTCCCCGCACCGGTGCCGGTGGGTGCCAGGATCCGGCTCACCGCGACCCTCAAGGACGTCGAGGAGGTCGCCGGCGGCCTGCAGGTCACCGCCACCGCGGTCATCGAGGCGGAGGGGGCCGCCAAGCCGGTCTGCATCGCCGAGCCGGTCTTCCGCTTTCTCCGCTGACGGCCACGGTGAGCTGCCGGGACCGGGACCCCGGGCGTCGGGGGCGCGGGTGAGACGGGACGTCTTCGGGGCCGGGCACGAGTCGTTCCGCGCCGAGGTCGCCGGCTTCGTCACCGCCGAGGTGGTCCCCCACCTGGCGCAGTGGGCGCAGGACGGTGCCGTGAGCCGGTCCTTCTACCGGCGGGCCGGCGAGGCGGGCCTGCTCGGTCTGGGCCTCGATGCGGCCCACGGCGGCCGGGGGCCGCGGGACTTCCGCTACAACGCCGTGGTCATCGAGGAGCTGTGCCGGGTCGGCGCCGCCTCCCTGGTCATCAACCTCGGCGGCCTCAACGACCTGGTCGCGCCCTACCTGGACGCGCTGTGCACCGAGGAGCAGAAGCGGCGCTGGCTCCCCGGGCTGTGCAGCGGCCGGCTGGTGAGCGCGCTCGCGATGACCGAACGCGTCGCCGGCAGTGACCTGCGCGGCATCCGGACGACCGCCGTCCCCGACGGGGACGACTACGTCCTGACCGGCTCCAAGGTCTTCATCGGCAACGGCATGAACGCCGACCTCGTCGTGGTGGCGGCCAAGCTGGGGTCACCGGAGCGGCGCGACGCCCTGACCCTGTTCGTCGTCTCCGGCGACGCACCGGGGCTCCGGCGCACGAGGCTGGACAAGATCGGGCTACCGGCCCAGGACACCGCCGAGCTGTTCTTCGACGGGGTCCGGGTGCCGCGTGCCGACCTGCTGGGTGCCGAGGACCAGGGTTTCGGCTACCTGACGCAGAACCTGCCGCAGGAGCGGCTCAGCGTCGCGATCACGGCGGTGGCCGGGATGCAGCACACGTTCGGGCACACCCGGGAGCACGTGCTGCACCGGGAGGCGTTCGGCCGTCCACTGGCGGCCCTGCAGACCGTGAGGTTCACCCTCGCCGAGCTGGCCACCGAGATCGAGGTCGCCCAGGTCTTCGTCGACAAGGCCCTGCACGAGCTGGTGGCGGGGACCCTGACCGACGTCGACGCGGCCATGGTCAAGTGGTGGGTGACCGAGCTGCAGCAACAGGTGGTCAGCCGCTGCCTCCAGCTGTACGGCGGACACGGGTACCTGCGCGACAACCCGGCAGCGCGTGACCTCCTGGACTCCCGGCACTCGACGCTCTACGCCGGCACGACCGAGATCATGAAGGAGATCATCGGGCGGTCCGTCACCGGCGCCGTCCGGCGGGACGAGCCGGACGGCGCCTGACCGGCAGGGGCCCCGGCGGGGACGGACGACCGAGGCCCCGGCCCCGTGGAGCGGGACCGGGGCCTCCGTCGTGCCCGGGCGGACCGGCTGCCAGGTGCGGCCGGCGCCCGGAGCTAGCCGGCCACCGGCCGGCGGGCACGGACGGCGAGGGCGGTGGCGACCGCCACGACCCCGACCGCGACCAGCGCCGAGCTCAGGCCCCCGATCACGCCCGACAGCGCCAGCACCACCAGCGGGCAGAGGAACTGCCCGAGGAACACCGCGGCGGTCCACCAGCCGGTGCCACGGCCGCGCTGCTCGAAGGTGAGCGACCCGACAGCCCAGCTGAGCAGCGCGGGCAGCAGCAGCCCGTTGCCCAGTCCGGTGACCACGGCGGCCACGACGACGACCGGGACGGTGGGCGCGAGCCCCAGCCCGACCAGCCCCACGCCGGAGACCGCGAACGCGAGCGGGATCGTGACCGCCGGGCCGCGGACGGCGAGCCGGCTGGAGGCCAGGGCGCCGACCGCCGTGCCGAGCGACCCGACCGCGCTGATCGCACCGATCGCGCCGGTGGAGACCACGCCGAGCTCGTCGAGCTTGAACGACAGCTCCACGATCAGCACGTAGAACACCAGCCCGCCGAGCAGCGAGAACCCGACCGGCGCGGCCAGCCGGTGCCAGGGCAGCCGCGGCAGGGCGGTGCCGGTCGACCGTCGCTGCACCGGCTGCCAGATGGTGCGGGCCGCGACGACCGCCAGCGGCAGGCTGACCAGGTAGAGCCAGAACGGCGTCCGCCAGCCGACCGAGCCCAGCGCCCCGCCGATGCCGAAGAACAGGGTGGCGGCCACGGTGGTGGCCACGACCTGCCGGCCGAACCAGCGTGCACGCTCGGCCCCGGAGAAGTAGTCGGCCAGCAGCGTGGTGCAGCAGGTCATGATCACGGCCTCGGTGAGCCCGACGAGGACCCGGCTGGCGACGATCAGCTGGAGGGAGGGCAGCCACAGCGGCGCGGTGCCGACGAGGGCGTACACCACCAGTGCAGTCACCAGCAGTCGCTTGCGGCCGATCCGGTCGACGACCCGGCCGACGAACGGCGCGGTCAGCCCGATGACCAGGGCCGGCGCCGTGAGCACGATCGGGGTCAGCGCCTGCACGCCGGGCGTGTCGCTGAAGGCGTCCTCGATGGCCGGCAGCACGGGGGCGAGCAGGACGGCACCGAGCACACCGAGGCAACTGGCGAGCACCAGCACGACGGCCTGCGTGCGGCCGGCCGGGCGGCCGGTGGCGGGGTCCAGGGCGACGTCGCCGGCGAGCGGCGGGGCGGCCGGGGACGGGCTCACGACTTCTGACACGGGCGTCTCCGTTGACGGGACACCGGCCTCCGTGACCGGCATCACTGGTCGAGGAGTGTCAGGACGCGGGGCGCGGAGCGGAAATCACTTCTCCTGGGGCCGCTCATCAGCGATGTCGATCCCGGTCACGGCCGGGGTGACCAGGGCGTGGCCCTGGACGCAGCCGAGCACGGCGAGCCCGCGCAGCAACCGGGCGAGCCGGCCGCTCGGGCGGCCGGCCAACTGCCCGGTCACCGGGCAGACGGCGAACTCCGCACGCATCGGTCCGACGACGTCCTCGAACGTCGCAGTGGCCTCGGACACAGGCACCTCCGGTACGACGGTGCAGGTCGACGGTGACCTGCGACACACCCGCAGTGTGCAAGACGGGTCGCGCCCGGGGGAAGCCCGGGTCCGGTGATCCCAGTCATCAGGCTGGTGGATGCGGCGACCCCACGGCCTGGGCGGCAGCCCGGCTGATCACGTCCCGGAACCAGCGGTGCTCGGGGTCGTCGTCCAGGGCCGGGTGCCACCACATCGCCTCCACCAGCGGCCCCACCTCGAAGGGGCAGGGCAGCGCCCGGATCCCGCTGCCCAGCGGCAGCAGGTCGACCAGCCGCCGCTGGAGCAGCGCGATCCGGTCGCTGCCGGCCACCAGGCCGGGCACGGTGATGAAGTTCTCGGTGACCACCTGGGCCCGCGGCTCGATGCCGAGCATGCGCATCTGCAGCGCAGCCGGGGTCGAGGCGGCCGGCCCGTGGTAGGTCAGCACCCACGACATGGTCCGGAGGTGCTCGGTCGTGAGCCCCTCGTCGGCGACCGGGTTGTCCGCCGACACCACGCACACCCACTCGTCGCGGTACAGGTCCCGGTGCGAGAGGTCGTTGACGAAGCCGTGCGGGAGCATCATCACGTCCCCGCCGAGCAGTACCTGCTCGGCACGCTCGACCATCGCCGGGGAGTGCGGGGTCAGCCGCAGCCGGGTGTGCGGGGCCTCCTCGGCCAGCAGGCCGGCGAGGGTGTCCCCGAGGACGACGACCACGTAGTCGCTGACCAGCGCGGTGAACTCCCGGGTGGAGGACGCCGGGTCGAAGTCGGGCTGGGCGTCGAACACCCGCTCCGCGCCGGACAGCGCGATCCGCACCAGCTCGCGCAGCTGCAGCGCCAGCGGCGTCAGCCGGTACTCGTTGCCCACCCGGGTGAGCAGCTCGTCACCGAAGTGCCGCCGCAGCCGGCCCAGCGAGGCCGACAGCGCCGGCTGGCTCAGCCCCATCTGCGCCGCGGCCCGGGTGACGCTGCGCTGCTGGAGCAGCGCGTCCAGCGACACCAGCAGGTTCAGGTCGAGCCGGGCCAGGTTCATGTCCGGAGTATCCACACACCTGATGCCCTGCATCAGGACTCTCGTCTTCCCTGATCCGATCGGGGCACCGACTGTGGTCTGCGTCGCCCCGAGGAGGAACCCGACGTGTCCCAGACCGCCGTGCCGCACACCGCCGTGCCGCACACCGCCGTGCCGCCAGCTGCCCCGCTCGACCGCACCAACCCCGAGGGGGCGATCGCGGCTACCGTGCAGCGCGTCTCCAACTGGGGCCGGTGGGGTGCTGACGACGTGCTCGGCACGCTCAACTTCCTCACCCCGGACAAGCGGGTCGAGGGTGCCCGGCTGGTCCGCCGCGGGGTGAGCTTCTCCCTGTCCCAGCCCTTCGACACCGACGGCCCGCAGAAGGGCTGGCGGCGCCGCACCAACCCCGTCCACACCATGACCGACACCGGCACCGACGCCGAACGCGGCAACCAGGGCTTCCCGCACGGCATCGGCGGCGCCGACGACGTCATCGCCATGCCACTGCAGTGCTCCACACAATGGGACGGCCTCGGCCACATCTTCGACCACGGCAACGCCTGGAACGGCCGCCGCGCCGGCGACGTCGTGACCAGCGAGGGCGACCTGGTCACCGGCATCCAGACCGCCGCCGCCCACCTCACCGGCCGCGGCGTGCTGCTCGACGTCGGCCGCGCGATCGGGGTCGACGGCGAGCTGCCCGACGGGTTCGCCATCACCGCCGAACACCTGCAGGCCACCATCACCGTCCAGGGCGAGACCGCCCGGGTCGGCCGCGGGGACCTGCTGTGCGTGCGCACCGGGCGGCTCACCCGCGCCCGCCGCGACATCGCCGCCGGCCGCGGCTGGGGCGACTACGCCGGCGGGCCCGCCCCCGGCCTGTCCTTCACCACCGCCGACTGGCTGCACGCCACCGAGATCGCCGGCATCGCCACCGACACCTGGGGCTTCGAGGTCCGGCCCAACGAGTTCGACGTCGCCTTCCAGCCCCTCCACCAGGTCGCCATCCCCAACATCGGGCTCTACCTCGGCGAGATGTGGGACCTCGACGCCCTCGCCGCCGACTGCGCCACCGACGGCCAGTGGGACTTCTTCCTCACCGCCGCCCCCCTGCCCATCACCGGCGCCGTCGGCTCCCCGGTCAACCCCATCGCCGTCAAGTAGGAGCGCCCCGATGCCCGCAGTGGACACCGTCCTCGTCGTCGGCAGCGGCCTGGCCGGCACCGCCACCGCCGTCCACCTCGCCCTCCGCGGGGTGGCGGTCGACCTGATCGAGATCAAGCCGGCCGTCGGGGCACTCGGCTCCGGCATCACCCTGCAGGGCAACGCGCTCCGCGAGCTGCGCACCCTGGGCGTCTGGGACCAGGTGCGCGCGGCCGGCTACCCCTTCGACGTCACCGGGATCCGGGCACCGGACCCGTTCGGCACGATCGTGGCCGAGGTCCCCGACGCCAAGACCGGCGGCCCGGACCTCCCTGCGGCACTCGGCATGCCCCGCCCCGAACTCGCCCGGATCCTGGTCGACCGGGCCGTCGAGGTCGGCGTCAAGGTGCGCTTCGGGACGACGTTCACCGAGCTCACCCAGGACGACGACGGCGTCGACGTGACCTTCTCCGACGGCTCGACCGGGCGCTACGACCTGGTCGTGGCCGCCGACGGCCTCCGCTCGTACACGCGGCGGGCGATCGGCGTCCAGCTGGAGACCCGATCGATGGGCATGGGGATCTGGCGGGCCTTCGGCCCACGGCCGGCCAGCGTGACCCGGACCGACCTGTTCTACGGCGGCCCCTCCTTCATCGCCGGCTACTGCCCCACCGGCGAGGACTCGCTCTACGCCTACATCGTCGAGCCGGCCGTCGACCGCAGCGGCATGTCCCCCGACGAGCAGCTGGCCACGATGAAGGAGCTGTCGCAGGCCTACCACGGACCGTGGGACGAGGTCCGCGAGTCGCTGACCGACGCCTCCCAGGTCAACTACACCTGGTTCGAGACCCACCTGCTGGAGGAGCCGTGGAACCGCGGCCGGGTGGTGCTCATCGGCGACGCCGCACACACCTGCCCGCCGACCATCGCCCAGGGCGGGGCCATGGCGCTGGAGGACGCGGCGGTGCTGGGTGGGCTGCTCACGGAGCGCACCACCCTCGACCAGGAGCTGTGGGACGAGTTCCACCGCCGGCGCGTCGACCGCGCCCGCACCGTCGTCGAGGCCTCCAACACCCTCGCCCAGTGGCAGCTCGACCACGTCCGGGGCGACGTCCCCGCGCTCATGCGCTCCATCGCCGCGCTCACCAGCCAGCCCGCCTGAGAAAGGACCCCCTCCTCCCCGCCCCTCGCACGCTCGGGGCGGGACCCGGGAGGGGGCCGGAAGAACACGGAGACGACACCATGACCGAGACCCAGCCCCGCCAGCGGCTGATCACCCACCTGCGGCACGTCGACCTGGCCGTGCCCGACTTCGACAAGCAGCTCGGCTTCTACTCCGGCACCTGGGGGCTCAAGACCGAGCACACCGACTCGGGCCTGGCCTACCTGGCCGCCGAGGGGTCGCCGGAGCAGTACATCGTGCGGCTGCGGCAGGCCACCGACAAGCGGATCGACCTCATCTCCTTCGGTGCCGCTGACCGGGCGGACGTCGACACCCTCGCCGCGCAGATCGCCGAGGCCGGCGTCCCGCTGATCGGCGAGCCCGACGTCCTGCAGACCCCCGGCGGCGGGTACGGCTTCCGGTTCTTCGACAACGAGGGCCGCACCGTCGAGATCAGCTCCGACGTCGAGGCCCGCCAGCACCGCACGATCGAGGAGGGCGAGTCGATCCCGGTGCGCCTGTCCCACGTCGTCCTCAACTCCCGCGACCCGGAGGGCACCGTCGCCTTCTACGAGCAGCACCTGGCCTTCGCCCTGTCCGACACCCTGATGCACCCGCGGATGGGCAACATGATGTGGTTCATGCGGACCAACGCCTGGCACCACAGCCTGGCCGTCGCCCGCGGACCGCACGCCTCGCTGCACCACGCCTCCTTCGAGCTGCGCGGCATCGACGAGTACATGCGCGGCACCGGACGGCTGCTGCGGGCCGGCGTGGAGAAGATCTGGGGACCGGGCCGGCACATGGCCGGCAACAACACCTTCAGCTACTTCCTCGACCCGCACGGCAACACCGTCGAGTACACGACCGAGCTCGACGTCCTGGACGAGGACACCTGGCACCCGCACCTCTACGACTTCAGCAACCCCGAGGTCAGCGACCAGTGGGGCACCGCCAACGCGATGAACGAGTTCGTCGCCCAGCGCTCGTTCAACGACCCGGACAAGGGCCTGTTCGTGGCCCCGCCGGTCTGATGCGCCTCGCCACCTACGAGGTGCACGGCAGCGTCTCGGCCGGGGTGGTCGACGGCGACGCCGTCCACCCGTTCCCCGCGGGCACCACCGTGCTCGACCTGGTCCGCGCCGGGCTGCCGGCGGCACTGGCGGCCGGCGCCACGGCACTGACCGGGCCGTCGGTCCCGCTGGCCGACGTCCGGCTGCTGCCGCCGCTGGAGGCACCGACCGTCCGGGACTTCGTCGCGTTCGAGGAGCACGTCGAGGGCGTCCGGAAGGCGATCGACGGCGTCGCCGACGTGCCCCCGGAGTGGTACCAGGCGCCGACGTTCTACTTCACCAACCCCTACGCCCTCATCGGCGCGCACGACGACGTCGCCGTCCCACCCGGCTCGCAGCGCTTCGACTTCGAGCTCGAGGTCGCGGTCGTCGTCGGGCGGGACGGCGCCTCACTCACCCCCGAGCAGGCCCGCGACCACGTCTTCGGCTACACCGTGCTCAACGACTGGTCCGCCCGCGACCTGCAGGCCCGGGAGATGAAGGTCAACCTCGGCCCCGCCAAGGGCAAGGACTCCGCCACCACGCTGGGGCCCTGGCTGGTGACCGCCGACGAACTCGAGCCCTACCGCGACGCCGAGGGCTTCCTCGCCCTGGACATGCGGGTGGCCGTCAACGGCACCCAGGTCGGCCAAGACCTGCTGTCGAACATGGGCTGGCCCTTCGAGGAGCTCATCAGCTACGCCTCCCGCGGCACCCAGGTGCGCGCCGGCGACGTCCTGGGCTCAGGCACCTGCGGCAACGGCGGCTGCCTGGCCGAGCTGTGGGGCACCCGCGGCAACGCCGCACCCCCGCCGCTGCAGCCCGGCGACGTCGTCGAGATGACCGTCGAGTGCCTCGGCACCCTCCGCAACCGGGTCGTCGCCGGCGCCGACCTGCCGCCGGTGCGCCCTGCTCGCCCCCGCCCCCGCACCCGCACCGTCTGACCGACGGCACCGAGAGGACCCCCGTGTTCGAGTACTTCCCCACCGGCCCCTACACCTGGAACCTCGGCGTCGTCGCGACGCTGAACTCCGGCGGCCTCATCGACGAGGTCGACCGCGCCTGCCGGCCGATCAAGGACGCCGCCAACGCCGGTGAGGACGCCGGGACCCCGGACTTCCTCCGCGCCTGGACCGCCCTCACCGAGCAGCTGGTCGGCCAGGCCGAGGAGGCGGAGAAGGCCGGGCACACCCGCACCGCCGGCCAGCTGTACGCCCGCGCCACCAACTACCTCTCCCAGGCCGAGCGGATGCTCTCCCACGCCGACCCCGACCGGGTGCCCAGCTACCGGCGGCTGCTGGAGCTGGCGCAGAAGGCCTTCGACCTGCACAGCCCGCGGGTCAGCCGGGTCGCCGTGCCCTACGAGGGCACCACGCTGCCGGCCTACTTCAGCCAGGCGCCGGCCACCGACGACGGGCCCGCCCCGGTCATCGTGCTGGTCAACGGGCTGGACTCGACCAAGGAGCACATGTACTCCTCGGGCCACTGGGAGGAGCTGGCCGCCCGCGGCATCTCCTGCCTGATGCTCGACCAGCCCGGCACCGGCGAGGCGCTGCGGCTGCAGGGGCTCACCGCCCGCATCGACACCGAGGCGTGGGCCGGCGCGGCCGTCGACTGGCTGGAGACCCGCCCCGACGTGGACGCCCGCCGGATCGGCATCACCGGCTGGTCGCTGGGCGGCTACTACGCCCCGCGCGCCGCGGCCTTCGAGCAGCGGTTCGCGCTCTGCGTGGCGTGGGGCGCCAACCACGACTGGGGCGCGGTGCAGCGCCGCCGGCGGCAGCGCGAGGGCGAGCGCCCGGTCCCCCACTACTGGGGCCACGTGCTGTGGGTCTGGGGGTTCGAGGGCGACGAGGACCACCTCGACCCGTTCCTCGACTTCGCCGACGGGGTCAACCTCGACGGCGTCGTCGAGCGCATCACCGTGCCCTTCCTCATCGCCCACGGCGCCAACGACCGGCAGATCCCGCTGGCGATGGCGCACCGCTCGCACGAGCAGGCGGTGAACTCCCCGAAGTGCGAGCTGCGGGTGTTCACCCCCGAGGAGGGCGCGACCGAGCACATCGGCCTGGACCACCTGCCGTACGTGAGCACGTTCGTCGCCGACTGGGTCGCCGACACCTTCGCCGAGCTCGCCGCCCGGCACTGACCACCCGGTCCGGCCCGCCCTCCCAGACAGGAGCACCACCCGTGCCCATGCTCTTCGTGACCCTGCCCGTGCAGGACCTGCCCGCCTCCCGGGCGTTCTACGAGGCCCTGGGCTTCGGCGTCAACGAGCACTCCTCCGACGCGCACACGGCCGCGGTCGTCCTCGACGACAACATCGTGGTCCGGCTCCTCGTCCGTGACGCGTTCGCCGACCTGGTCGCCGGGGACGTGGCCGACCCGGCGCAGCACCCGACGGTGGTGCACAGCCTCACCGTGCCGGACCGGGCCGACGTGGACGACCTGGTGGCGAGGGCGGTCGCCGCCGGCGGCCGGCCCGGTGCGCCCGTGCCGGACGACGGGTCGACCCACACCGGCAGCTTCACCGACCCCGACGGCCACGCCTGGCAGGCCCTGTGGATGGACCAGCTGCACGTCGTCAACTGAGCGGGGAGCACGCGAGAGGGGCGGCGGTCCGGTGGACCGCCGCCCCTCTCGGCGTCTGCGGGCCCCCTCCGGCGAGGGTCCGCAGACGCCGGGTCACACCGCCGGCGCGGCGGCGGCCTCGACGAGCGGGCGGAGCTCCCGCTGCAGCAGGTAGCCGGCCACCAGCGCGCTCTGCGCGGGGTGCGGGCTCTGGTCGCTCTCGACCACGACCCAGCCGGTGTACCCGGCCTCGACCAGGGCGCGGGTGAGGCCGGCGAAGTCGACCAGGCCGCCGTCGGTGCCGGGCTCACCGAACCACCGCGGGACCTCCCGCGCGCCGCCCCGGACCCGCACCGAGTACTCAGAGTGCGGCTCGAGGTACTCCTGCGCCTCGTCGACGGCGAAGGCGTCCTTGAACTGCACGTGCCAGACCCGCCCGGCGTGCTGCTGGAGGAGCGCCAGCGGGTCGATGCCGGCGACGGTCAGCTCACCGGTGTCGACGACCAGCCCGACCAGGTCGGGGTCGGTGGCCGCGAGC
The DNA here is from genome assembly GCF_026967795.1 of Modestobacter sp. VKM Ac-2986. Lineage (GTDB taxonomy): Bacteria > Actinomycetota > Actinomycetes > Mycobacteriales > Geodermatophilaceae > Modestobacter. The sequence continues at coordinate 66,340 of NZ_JAPVBH010000003.1, read as the reverse complement.
AGCTGGTCCAGCGTCCCGGGCCGGCGGAGCCAGGACAGGAAGTCCACGTGCAGCGCGGTGCGCACGCCGTGGCGCGCGGTGGCCCGCCCGACCGCGTCCCAGCAGGCGGCGAGCCGCTCGACGACGTCCTCGGCGTCGGCCGGCACGTCCCAGCCCGAGGGCGCGGCCCGCACCGACAGCACCGTGCCGCCGAGCTCGGCCAGGGCGGCGGCGAACCACTCCGCCTTCTCCACGATCCCGGTCACGTCCTCGGCCACCAGCGGCGACAGCGCCGGGGTGAGCGTCTCGTGGAAGCGCTGCTGCGGGTCGTAGTACCAGGCCGGGACGGCGTCGACCCGGCAGCCGGTGAGGAACTCCCGGAACCCGGCGAGCGAGCCGAAGTTGGCCTCCAGCTGCTGGGGGTTGCCGAAGGGCTCCCAGCGCCCGCTCGCCGCGGTCAGCTCCACGCCGGTGAACCCGGCGATGGACATCGTCTTCAGCGCCCGCTCGTGCTCCTCGCGGCGCACGAAGTCGTCGAACTGCGGCTTCCACTGGTTGAGCGCGTAGCCCCACTGGATGTCGGTCATGTCGCGCCCCTACCGGTAGATGTTCTCGAGGACGTTCTTGGCGTACCAGCGGGAGACGGCCGTGGCCTCCGAGTAGTCGCCGCCCTGCTTGTTGGCCTTGTCGTGCTCGACGCTGATCCAGCCCCGGTAGCCCTCGTCGCGGACGGCGGTCATCATCGCCTCGAAGTCCACGCGTCCCTCGGGCGTGCCCATCTCGTAGAACCACTTGCCGGTGGTCGGCGCCATGATCTCGGAGTCCGGGCGGTTGCGGTGGTCGTCGCCGGTGGCCACGTCGTGGGTGTCCTTGAAGTGGAAGCCGCTGACCCGGGGGGCGTGCCGCCGGTAGAGCGCGACCGGGTCGACCGAGGCGATGCAGTGCTGCGCGGTGTCCAGGAACAGGTGCACGAACGCGGGGTCGGTGTGGGAGTAGAAGGTCTCGATGTCTGCCTCGGACTGGATGCCGCAGAAGAACTCGTGGTGGCAGGTGAGCTTCACCCCGTACCCCGCGGTGATCTCCCCGACCCGGTTCCACAGCTCGGCCGAGGTCTTGAGCTTGTCCTCGGTGACCGGCTCCATGTCGTAGTACAGGGTCGCCGGCATCACGATGATGTTGTCCAGCTGGATCTCCGACCAGCGGCCCATGGTCACCCGGAAGTCCTCGAGGATGGCCTCGTGCGTCTCCGGGACGTGCGGGGCGTAGCTGCGGACGTCGTAGTCGGCGGCGTGGAAGGTGTTCACGATCCGCTCCAGGCCGTGGTCGGTGACCATCTCCTGGTACTTCGCCGGGCCGCCGTAGTCGCCGTACATCTGCCAGATGCGGAAGTCGAAGGTGTCGATCGCGTCGAAGCCGACCGCCTTCACCTGCTTGAGGAACGTCGACATCGTCCGGTGGGAGTGCCACTGGTCGACGGGCCCGGACGGGCCGTTGCTGCGCCAGTGGTCCATGTAGCTCCACTTGATCGCGCGCTCGGTCGGGGCGCTCATCACGCGTCCGCCGCGACGGAGCGGATGTGCGCCACCGACGCCGTCGTCTCGACGGTCGGGACGTACTCCAGGCCGATCGGGCCGTCGTAGCCGGCCGTCCGCAGCTCGGCCAGTCGCGCGGGCCAGTCGACGCCGCCGCTGCCCGGTTCACCGCGCCCGGCGACGTCGGCGACCTGCACGTAGTGGACCAGGCCGGCCGCGTTGGCCAGCTCGGTCGCGGGGTCCTCCCCCTGGGTGAGGGAGTGGTAGAGGTCGTAGAGGACGCCGAAGGACTCCGACCCGACCGCCCGGGCCACCAGGACGGCGTCGGCGGTGTGGTCCAGCAGCGTGCCGGGGTGGTCGACCCGGGTGTTGACCGGCTCGAGGACGAGGGCGACGCCCGAGCCCCGGGTGCGCTCGACGGCCTGGGCGTAGATGCCGGCCAGCCGGTCGTGGTTCACCGAGCGCTTGGCGCCGCCGAAGCCGACGCCGGACTGGAGCACGATGCGGGGGCAGCCGAGCAGCCGGGCGGCCTCGACGCCGCGGTCCAGGCCCTCGAAGAAGGCGTCCATCACCTCCCAGGGCAGCGCGAAGTTGGTGCGCGGCTCGGCGAGCACCGACGTCATGGACACGCCGGTGTCGGCCAGCGCCGCGGCGATGGCGGGCACGTCCTTCTCGGCGGTGCCCCACATCTCCACGGCGTCGAAGCCCGCGGCCGCGGCCGCGCGGACCCGGTCGGCGTGGTCGGGCCCGGCTTCTGTGAACAGGAGCTCGATGTTCGGGGACAGCTGGTACACGTCGCCTGCTTCCGGTCGGCGGTGGGCGGGGCATCGGTGGGGGCCCCGCGGGTGGGCGCGTGCGGACGCCGTCAGCACGACGGCGGACGGGCCCGGACGAGGTACGTGGTCGATGCACCCCCGTGCGCCGACCTCTCGCCGTTGGTTCAGAACCAACGTGTTGATTCTAGTCCTGCTGTGCTCGTCGTCTCAACCCCTCGGCCGGTGCCGGCCGGAGGTCCGGGCCCTGGAGCTCAGCTCCGCGGGCCGCCGGTGAGGAAGGCGGTCACCATCTCCGCGAGGTCGGCCAGGATGAGCTCCCAGTCCCCCTCGCCGGCCGCCTCGGGCGCACTGCCCAGCCCGAGCCAGCGCGCGAGGACGCTGTAGACGACCGTGCAGCTCCAAGCGGCTGCGCGCTCCGGCTCGGGGTGGGTGATCGCGTCGCCGCGGGCCAGCAGTGCGGCGCTGAAGGCCGCACTGAGCTCCCGGTAGCCGTTGCTGCCGAGCTCGGCGATGACCGGGTCGTGCGGGCCCATGAGCATGAACGGGGCGAGCACGGGGGCGTTGCGGCGGAGCAGGTCACCGACGGTGTGCACCAACCGGCTGACCGTGTCCGGGAAGGTCTCCCCCGCCGGTGCCGTCGCGGGGAACGCCTCGGCCTGCTCGACCGACATCCGGGCCATCTCGCGCGCGTGCGCCGTGCGCAGCAGGTCGTCCTTGCTGTCGACCCGGCCGTAGATCGACCCGGTGGAGACGCCGGCCCGCTCGGCCACCTCGGCCAGGGTGAACGTGGCGGCTCGCCGCTCCACCAGCAACGACACCGCGGCGTCCACGGCCCGGTCGAAGGACAGCCGGCTGCGCTCCTGCTTGGGTTCGCGGGCGTAGGCGTTGGGGTTCTCCACGCCGCGACCGTACGGAAGGCGCCTGCCCGGTGTCGTCACGTCCTCACCGGACCCGCCGGGCCCGGACGCCCGGACGCAGCCGGGTCGCCGACGGGCGGGGGAAGCCCAGGCGGAGGGCCGACTCGCGGACCGCTGCCGCCACGTCCGCCACCCGCGCGGCCGGCACCAGCGCGAGCACGGGACCCCAGAAGGCCGCCTCCACCAGCCGCGCCCCGGCCGCGCCGGCCTGCAGGGCCGCGGCCACCGTCGCCTCGACCTGGACCGAGGACAGCCGCAGGTCCTCCCGGGCCGCGACGTGGGAGTCGGTCATCAGCTGCCCCACCGCACCCAGGTCCCCGGCGCGCAGGGCCGGCACCGCCGCCTCGACCCGGGCCTCCTCGCCCGCTGCCCAGCCGGCCCACCGGGCGGACCCGCCCCGGGACAGGAGACGGTCGTGGCCCACGTCGCGAGCCGGGTCGCGCTGCCCGGAGTCCAGCAGCACCAGGGACCACTCCCCGGCGCCGAGGCTCGGCGCGACCGGGACGCAGCGCGCTCCGGCGGCGCGCACGGCCACGGCCGTGCCCGGCGCGGCGAGGGCGGCCTCGAGCTCGGCGGCCGCCACCCCGCGCACCGGCCCACCGGCACCCGGCCCCGCGGCCGGCTGCTGCGCCGCGAGACCCCGGCCCACGCGCTCGGCGGCCGTCCGGAGCAGCGGTGGCGCGGGCCGGCCGTCGTCCTCGCCCAGCAGGTCCGTCCCGCCGCCGGGTGCCCGCCCGACCGCGACCACCGCCCGGCGGTCCACCGTGGTGAACAGCGCGGCACTCCGGCCGGGATCCGGGCCGCCCAGCAGGGGCAGCACCGCCGGCACGGTCCACACCCCGCCGGGTGCGCGCCCGAACCGCGCGGTGAAGGCCGCGGCCAGCCGGTCGGCCGCCGCGTCCGGGCCGCCCACGGCCACCCGGTCCGCCCCGGTCGGGGGCACCGCGCCCCGGTCCTCGGACGAGCCGGCCACCGCAGCGGCCCGGAGGGTGCCCGTCACGTGCCCGCCACCGGTTCGGGACGGGCGCGGCCGCGGGAGGCACGCGGGAGGGCCGATCCGCCCAGGGCCGCCAGGACCATGATCGCGGCGCCCACCAGCAGGGCGGTGCCGAAGCCGGACGTGGTCGCCACGTCCTCCGGCGCTCCCCCGCCGGTCAGCCCGGCGGTGCGGGTGGCGGCGATGGTGACGAGCGCGGCCAGCCCGACCGCTCCCCCGACCTGCTTGGCGGTGTTGAGCAGCCCGGACGCCAGACCCGCCCAGTGCGGGCCCACCCCCGAGGTCGCCGCGACGGTCAGCGGCAGGCCGGAGACCCCGAAGCCGAACATCGCGGTGAACAGCGGGACGGCGACGGGGAGGGCGTAGCCGGCGTCCGGGTCGATCCCCGACAGCCATGCCAGTGACACGCCGCTGAGCAGGCAGCCACCGATGAAGGTCGCCTTCGCACCCCGGGCGACCAGCCGGGACGCCGCCCACGCCCCGGCGGCGATGCCCACCGCACTGGGCAGCAGGGCCAGCCCGGCGCGCAGCGGGCTCATGCCCAGCACCTGCTGCAGGTGCAGGGACAGGAAGAACATGGTCGCCGGCAGCACCCCGCCGATCAGCGCCGACAGCCCGTTGGCCAGGGCCAGGGAGCGGACCCGGAAGACCGCCAGCGGCACCAGCGGGTGGGCGGCCCGGCGCTCGCGCAGCACGAACGCGGTCAGCAGCAGGACGGCGACCGCGAGCAGCAGCAGCGTCGAGGCCGACGTCCAGCCGCGCTGCTCGCTCACCACGATGGCGGCCACCAGGGCGGCCGTACCGGTGGTCACGGTGGCCGAGCCGGGCAGGTCCAGCCGACCGCGCAGTGGCTGCCGGACCGCCGCGGGCAGGGCCGTCAGCGCCCCGACGACGAGCAGCGCCCCCAGCGGGACGTTGACGAAGAACACCCACCGCCAGTTGAGCAGCCCGGTGAGCACCCCGCCGATGACGCCGCCCAGGGCTCCGCCGGCACCGGCGGCCCCGGTGAGCACAGCCAGCGCGCGCGCCCGGGCGGCGGGCTCGGTGAACGTCGTAGTGATCAGGCTGAGTGCCGTCGGGGCCAGCACCGCGCCACCCAGGCCCTGCACCACCCGGGCGGCCACCAGCTGCCACCCCTCCTGGGCGCACCCGGCGGCCAGGCTGGCGAGGGTGAACAGGGCGAGGCCGGCGATGAAGACGTTCCGCCGGCCCAGCAGGTCCGCGGCACGGCCGCCCAGCAGCAGGAAGCCGGCGAAGGTGAGCGTGTAGCCGTTGACCACCCACTGCAGCCCGACCGGCGACAGCGACAGGTCCGTGCGCATGGCCGGCAGGGCGACGTTGACGATCGAGACGTCCAGGACGCAGATGAACTGGGTCGCACACGCGATCGCCAGCGCCATCCGCGGCCGTCCGCGCCGGCCCGGCGCCCGGTCCACCGCGGTCGTCTGCTCGGCCGGGATCACAGGTCCACGGCCAGCACGTGCGGCAGGTCGGCGGAGGAGCGGCCGACCCGGACCTCGTGCCGGCCGGCCGGAACGACCCAGCCGGCACCGACCTCCCAGCGCTGGAAGGTCCGCTCGTCCAGCACGACGGACACCCGGTCGCTGTCCCCCGGCGCCAGCCGCACCCCGGTGAACCCGGCCAGCCGGGCGGAGTCCTCCCCGGGTCCCTGGACGTACACCTGGACGACGTCGCGGCCGGCCCGGGCACCGGTGTTGGCGACCGTCACGGTGACCTCGGCGCGGACCGCCGGGCCGGCCCGGTCGACCGCGAGGTCGGCGTCCCGCACGTCCCAGCTGGTGTAGCCCTCCCCGGAGCCGAACGGGAAGCGGGCCGGGCGGTGCGTCCGCTGCAGGTACCGGTACCCCACCGGCTCGGTGGCCGTGTAGTCCAGCGCGAGGTCGGCGTCCAGCTGCTCGCCCCAGGTCGAGCGGTCGGTGTCGGCGAGCGGCACCGTGACCGGCATCCGCCCGCCGGGCTCCCGGTCCCCGGCCAGCACGCCCGCCAGCGCCGGGCCGAACTCCTGGCCCGGGAACCAGGCGAAGAGCACGGCGGCGACCTCGTCGGCCCACGGCGCGTGCACCGGGCGGCCGGCGTTGACCACCACGACGGTGCGGGGGTTGACCGCGGCGACCTCGCGGATCAGCTGCTCCTGGGCGGCCGGCAGGGCCGAGTCGTCCAGGTCGCGGCTCTCCCGGGAGGTCTCCAGCACGTCGCCGACCACCAGCACGACGGCGTCCGCGTCCGCGGCAGCGGCGACGGCGCGGGCCAGCGCACCGTCGGGCTGCGGGGCCAGGCAGCCGACGGTGAGCGCCTGCACCCGCGACCCCGCCGAGTGCATCTCGACCACGACGGTCACCGGCACCCCGGCGGTCAGCTCCACCGCGCCGGTGCTCATCTCGGCCCGGGCCACCTCGCCCATCACGTCCTGCGGCGCGGGCGCCGGCCGGTCGGCCACCGGCCGCCCGTCGACGGTCAGCGTCGTGTCCCCGGAGCCGCCGGCACCCAGCAGGTGCACGCCGCTGACCTGCGGGGTGAGGACGGCGGTCAGCCGCAGCGACCCGGGCCGCGTCGTGGGGCCGACGCCGGGCACGGTGCCGAACCAGATGAAGCTGCTGTCGCCGCGCACCTCGGTGAGCACCGGCTCGGCGCCGGCCTCCCCGACGTGGTGCTCCAGCAGGACGCCCGGGGTGCCGTCCGGGGCGGTCACCGCGAAGGCGCCCAGCGGCTCGGGCCGGGTCAGGGCGATGCCCGGCTCGTGCACGACCTCGCCGGCGAACCGCGCGCGGAGGGCGTCCAGCGGCGGGACGGGCGGGGAGGCGGGCCGGATGCGGCCGAAGGTGGCCCCCTGGAAGCACGGCCGGGCGGCGTTCGGGCCGAGGACGGCGAGGCGGGCCACCTCCGCGCCGTCCAGCGGCAGGACCGCACCCTCGTTGCGGACGAGGGTGAAGGCGGCGGCCGCGGCGGTGCTGAGCACGTCCGCGGCGCCGTCGGCGTCCACCTGCTCCCCGGGTGCACCGACCACGCGCTCGTGGCCGGCCAGCGCGCCGACCCGGCCGGCCAGCCGCAGCAGCCGGAGCACGGCGTCGTCCACCCGCTCCTGGGGCACCTGCCCGGCGGCCACCGCCGCGGCCAGCTGCGGGCCGAGGTGGATGGCCGGGCCCGGCATCTCCAGGTCCAGCCCGGCCAGCGCCGGACCGAGGGTCTGCTTGAGGGCGAAGTAGTCCGACACCGTCAGCCCGTCGAAGCCCCACTCGTCCTTGAGGACCGACAGCAGCCCGGCGTCCTCGGCGCAGGGCACGCCGTTGACCCCGTTGTAGGCCGTCATCACGCCCCAGGCGCCGGCGCGGACGGCCAGCTCGAAGGGGCGCAGGTAGACCTCGCGCAGGGTCACCGGGTCGACGGTCGCGCTCATCCGCTGCCGCTGCGTCTCGGTGTCGTTGCAGACCAGGTGCTTGGGGAAGGAGGCCACCCCCTGCCCCTGCACGCCCTGCACGAAGGCCGCACCGAGGACGCCGGCGAGCTGCGGGTCCTCGGAGAGCATCTCGAAGGTGCGCCCGGACAGGCCGGTGCGCGCCAGGTTCAGGTTGGGCGCGTACACGCCGTCGTGGCCGCGGCGGCGAGCCTCCGAGGCCTCGGCGGCCGCCACGGCCCGGACGACCGCGGGGTCCCAGGTGGCGCCCAGCGCCGTGCCGCAGGGCAGCAGCAGCGAGGTGTCCCGCTCGTCGAAGGTCGGGCTCACCAGCCCGAGCGGGCCGTCGACGAGCACGACCGACCCCAGCCCCACCTCCGGCGCCGGCACGGTGCTCCAGCCGGTCTCCCCGGCCGTCAGCGCCGCGCGCTGCGCGGGGTCCAGCTGCTCGAGGACGGCGTGCAGCGCCGCGTCGCCGGGGCGGCCGTGGTCGACGGTGGTCACGCGGACCGGAACCGGGGCATGACCCGGGTGGCGAACAGCTCCATGGACCGGGTGCCCAGCTCCTGCCGGCCCGGCGTCAGCGGGCCGCCCATGAACCCACCGAGCAGGTTGCCGATGCCGAGGTCGTGCACCTCCGCCAGGTGCGCGCTCACGGTCTCGACGCTGCCGCGCAGGCACCAGGTGCCCTGGTACTCCGGCCCCCGGGCGTCCGGTGCCCGGCGCAGGTCGACCCCGCTGAGCTCCTCGGCCGCCTTGTTCGCCTCGTACTCGTGGTCGATGGCCTCCTGGTACTCCGCCATCAGCGTCTGGAACTCGTCCTCGGCCTGCTCGTCGGTCTCGGCGACGTGCACGTGCTGGTAGGTGTGCGTCGTCCACTCCAGGGCGTGGGCCACCTTCTCCTCCGGGTGGCCGGCCGCCTCGAGGGCCTCGCGGTAGGCGGCGAAGTAGCGGCGCAGGTGCGGCATCGGGTCCCCGTCGAAGCCGGGCGGGGTGAAGGCCGGGATGAACGCGGGCTGGGCCTTGGCCGCAGCCCGCTGGACGCTGCTGGGACGCAGCGCCACGGACATGACCTGCGGGCCGTCGGGCGAGTAGGCCGCCGGTGCGATGCGGGAGACGACCGCGCCCTGGTAACGGCCGTTGTCGAAGACGACGGGCTCGTCGGTGGGCTTCTTCGCCCACAGCCGCTCGACGATCTCCAGGTTGCTGATCGCCAGGTCCGCGGCGTCCTTGTAGTTGACCCCGAGGCCGATCATCTCCTCCGGGGTGGTGCCGCTGCCCACCCCGACCAGCACCTTGCCCTCGGTCAGCTGGTCGATGATGTTCAGCCGCTCGGCGAAGCGCACCGGGTGGTGCAGCGGGATGGTCTGCACGGAGAAGCCGAGGTGCAGCCGCGGCAGCTTGGCCGTCAGGTAGGCGGCGAACATCATCGGGTCGCTGGCCGGCGGGGTGTAGCCGGTGAAGTGGTGGTCGGGCAGGAAGACGGCGTCGAAGCCGAGCCGCTCGGCGTCCGTGGCGTGCTGGACCATCGCCAGGGTCACCGCCCGGTCCTGCTCGGGGGCCATGGAGCGGCTGGTGAGGAATGCGGAGAAGTGCACGACGACCTCCTGGTCGGGGCGGGACGGGCGGGGTCAGGCAGCGGTGCGGTCGGTCGCCCGGCGGGCTGCGACGAGCAGCCGGTCCAGGCAGGTCGTGAGCCGGTCGGGGGTCTCCTGGCCGGTGAAGCCCATGAGGTGCAGCGCCAGGACGACCTGCCCGTCGCGGTCGCGGACAGGCGCGGCGATCGAGGTGACGTCGGTGAGCTCGGCCAGCGGCCGGCGCAACCCGGGCTCGGGCCCGCGCTGCAGCAGCTCCCCGAGCACCCCGGCCACACCGCCGGGGGCGTCGCGGTCGAACAGGGAGCGCTCGAACCGGTCGGCGCTGGCGCGGCCGGTGGTGACCGTGTGGCCGAGCGCCCGCACCGCCGCCAGGTCCGCGGCGCACCCGGCCGTGTCGCTCCCGGTGAGCCGGGCGCCCCGGGCCAGCCAGGCCTGCTGGTCGGCGGCCGGGGCCCAGGCGAGGAACAGCGGCGCGATCGGGGCCGCCAGCGGGAAGGTGGTGCCCACCCGGGTGTCGCTCCCGCCGGGCGCCGAGCCGATGCCGGCCGCCACGAGGGAGACGACGGCGTCGCCCACGGCGGCGCTGACCAGGCACACCAGCCCGAGCTCGGCGGACAGCGCCTCGGCCTCGGGGCGGATCAGGTCGGCCAGCCGCAGCTGGTCGGCGAGGCCGGGGCCCTCGGCCTGGACCGAGGGCAGCGACGGAGACCCGTAGCCGCCCCGCAGGAACAGCAGGGGCAGACCGGCCTCCTCGGACACGGAGATGCCGGTCACCCGGCCCAGCACCACGTCGTGGTCACCGGCGGGCAGCACGTCGGCGAGGTCGCAGTCGACCTGCAGCACCGCACCCCGCAGCAGCGGCGGGCGGTGCACGTCGCCGACGCTGGTCCAGCGCTCGAACCGGTCGGGGTCCTTGGACACGAACGCCCGGCAGACCTGTTCCTGGTCGGCGGCGAGCACGTTGACGCAGAAGCGCCCCGCCTCCCGGATCAGCGGCCAGGACGTGCTGGCGCGGTCGGGCAGGAAGCCCACCAGCGGGGGGTCCAGCGAGACGGAGGTGAAGGTGCCCACGACCATCGCCACCGGCGTCCCGTCGGCCTGCCGGGCGGTGATGAGCGAGACCCCGGTCGGGTAGTGGCCCAGCGCCCGGCGGAACCCTGCCGGCGCAGTGGCGAGCGGTGCGTTCCCGGACATCCCGGCCTCCTCGTCGATCGTTGGTGAATCAGAATGTTGGTTCGGGTTCTGACGGTAGAGTGCGCTGCGCCACACGTCAACGAGCGACTGCGGTGCCCTCAGCGGCCCCGTCGGTGCGGCGCTGGGCCGGACGGCGGGCGGGAGGGCGCGGCGGACGGCACAGCCCGGCGGCGTCCGTGGCCGACCACCGGCGTCGTCCCGGGACCGCTCGTCCGCCGGGGCGCGAGCTCCCCCGACGGACCGGCGGGCCGCGCCGCCCGCCGGCCCTTGCGCCCGCGGTCCGGACGTCAGGCCTGCGCGCCCTCGGGCACGGCGCGGGCGGCGACCGCGTCCCCCTCCACCCCCGCCAGCCGGCCCAGCAGTGCCCGGGCGGAGAGCACGCCGAGCGCGACGGCGGTGACCGTCGGGTTGCAGGCCGTGGAGGTCGGGATGACGTTGTTGCCGCCGACGTAGAGGTTCTCGGTGCCCCAGACCCGGCCGGTGGTGTCGCAGACGCTGGTGCCGTCGTCGACCGGGCCCATCCGGGTCGTGCCCTGGTAGTGCAGCGAGGTGCCGGCCGGCATGGTGAACGGCTCCCCCAGCGTCCGCCCCAGCGCCGCGGCGGCCCGGCGGATCTCCGCCGTCGCCGCGGCGATCGACTCCTCGTCGGCCGCGGTGAGCGTGTAGTCGATCCGGATCGCCGGCATCCCGTGCTCGTCGAGCTCGCGCTCGTCGAACCACACCCGGTCCTGGGCCGACAGCTGCTTGCGGCAGAACCAGCCCAGCCCCACCACCTGGCCCGGCCGGACCGTGACGTCGGGCTCCAGCGGCACCGGCGAGGCGTCCAGCTGCATGACCTGGCCGTGGAAGGGCCGGTCGGCGGCGTAGGGCACCCAGGACACCCCGGACAGCGGCACGATCGCCCCGCCCCCCGGCGTCGTGGCCACCGACGTGGGCACCGCGCCCAGACCCACCGCGTCGGCGGGCACGTGCTCCTCGGCCACCAGGGAGGCCAGCATGACCTGCGGCTGGTCGTTGAGGTAGCGGCCCAGGGCCGCCGGCCGGATGCCTGACGTCCAGAGCAGCTGCGGGGTCCGGAAGGCGTCCGCGGCGACCAGCACGGCCCGGGCGGCGAGCACCTCGGACCGGCCCGTGGCCACGTCCACCACCTCGACCCCGGTGACCGTCGGGCCCTCGATCCGCACCCGCCGGGCCAGCGTGCCGGCCCGCAGGGTCACCTGCGGCCGCTCCCACAGGTCGCCGGCGACGACCGCGGGCCCGGTCCAGTGCAGCTGGCCGTCGGCCTCGCGGCGCACCGCGACCGGCATCGGCCCGACCGGACGGCGGCCGGGCCCGTCGAAGACCTCGCCGAGCACGCGGAGCACCGCCGGGGTCAGCGGTGCGCCGTCGAAGGCGTGCGTGGTCACCGCGAGCAGGTCGGCGGCGCGGGCCAGGGCGTCGTCGAAGGAGTCCCGGTCCAGGAAGTCCGGCACCTCGTCGTCACCGGGCAGCGGGCAGGCCGCCGTCCAGTGCGCGCCCATGCCGCCGACGTTGGTGGAGATGGCCGCGTTCGGCATGTCCGGGGCGCCGACCAGGGCCGTCCCCGGCCGCGCCGGCCGCCCACCGGGCAGGGCGTCCCGGCTGGGCGGGAGCGCCGCCAGCGCCGCCTCGCGGGCACCGGCGTCGGCGATGTTCTTCACGTGCCCGCCCGGCGTCTCGCCGAGCACCCCGCCGGCCTCGAGCACCAGCAGCCGCAGCCCCGGGTCCAGGTCGGCCAGCTCGCGGGCCACCGCGGTGCCCACCGGCCCGGAGCCGACGACCACCACGTCGTAGGCCTCGGTCGCCACGCCCCGTCCCTCCGACTCGCTCATCGTCGGTCCCCTGGTCCGGGTCAGGCGCCGGCGAGGGTGAGCCGCTTGCTGTCGCGACCCCCGCCCGGCACCGGCATGTAGGAGATCCGCAGCCGCACCGAGACGGCCACGTCGTGCTCACCGGGCGCCAGCGGCTCGTCGGTGGTGAACGCCAGCTGCGCCCGCTCCCCCATCTCCCACCGGTCGTCGGTGGTGTGCGGCAGCTGGTCGAAGCCGTAGGTGTGGCCGTGCACGGTGAAGGTGGTCCGGTCCGCCGGCACCGGGCGGCCGTCCAGGACCAGGTCGACGGCCTCGACCATCGACAGGGCCAGGCCCCGGTAGTAGGGCATCCGCACCTCGACGACCCCACCGGGGCGGCCGTCCTCGTGGGCCCGGAAGCCCTCCTCGCAGACGATGTACTGGTCGAACATCAGGCGTCCTCTCCGGTGGTCTCGCCCAGCAGGCGGGCGAACATGGCGTGCTGACGGCGGACCTGCTCGACGCTGTCCACCGGGAAGGCGTCCTGGACGTGCCGGTTGCCCTCGTACTCGCTGGACAGGTGGCCGGCGAACCCGCCCTCGATCAGGACCGGGACGATCTCGTCATAGGGGATCGAGTACTCGACGCCCTCGTCGGTCATCTCGTAGAACTTCGCCTGCACGTGGCCGATGAGCCCCATGTGCTCGAGCATCGCCTTGGGCTCGGACCAGATGTAGTGCGTGGCCTGGCGGGCCAGGCCAAACTCGACCGGCCCCCCGCCGCGGTAGTTGACGACGTCCATCAGGGCGTGGGTGTCGCCGTGGTCGTCGTAGGTGGACACGATCAGGTCGACCAGCTCGGGCTTGGCGCCGTCGCGCAGGGCACGGTCGCTGACCACGCGGGGGAACCGCCGCACGTAGGTGCCCATGTCCGGCATCAGGCCCAGCGCCGGCGACCCGGTGCGGTACATGACCTCCAGGTGCTGGAGGACCCACGGGTGCTCGTAGTGGAAGGGGGCGTGCACCTCCAGCAGCAGCCGCACCCCGGCCTCCTCGGCGTACGGCGCGGCCGCCTCCATCACCTCCGGCGGGGTGTTGATGATGGCGCGCACCACCGGCGCCCCCAGCCGGACGGCGATGTCGACGTCCTGGCGGACCGAGGCGACCTGCTCCTCGAGGGTCAGCCAGCGGCCCGGGTGGCGCTTGGTGTCCAGGAAGAGGTCGGTCGCGGCCGGGTGGGTGCCGTACTGCGCCATCCACCCGTGCCAGGTCTGCAGGAACTCCTCGGTCAGCTGCGGGTACCCGGGGATCGACTGCTCGGGGATGATCTCGATCCCGAGGGCACCGCACTCCGCGGCGGCGCGGACACAGTCCTCGAGCGTCATGGTCCGGAGGAAGAACTCCTCCTGGTAGGAGTACAGGCTGACGCCCCGCTGGATGCGGTGGGCGGGCGTGGTCATGGGGGCCTCGTCTCAGGCTGCCGCGCCGGCGAGCTGCCGGGCGGTGGGGGTGACGGCCTGTCCGGAGGACGGGCCGGGGGTGGTGGGCGGACGGCGGGAGGCACCCGTCGCCTCAGACGGGACGACGTCCCCATTCTTCTGCCGACACTCGGAGGAAGTCGAGGACGCGCGTCGTCACACCGTCGATGACCGGCATCAGGGCGACTGATGGCGGTGGCGGACCGGCGGCAGCGGCCCGGCGGCGGTCGTGCGGGCTACTTGATCCCGCCGGCGAAGCCCTGGATGAACTTCTTCTGCGCGAAGAGGTAGAAGGCCAGGATCGGGACCATCGAGATCAGCACGATCGCGAAGATCTTGTTCCACGCCGAGACCAGCGAGCCGACGTAGTAGTACATCGACACCGGCAGGGTCTGGTTGTCCGAGCCGCCCAGGAAGATCAGCGCGGAGAAGAAGTCGTTCCACACGATGAGCCCGGCCAGGATGGCCACGGTGCCGGTCGCCGGCGACATCAGCGGGAACACGACCCGCAGGAACACCCGCCCCGGGCTGGCGCCGTCCAGCGACGCCGCCTCCTCGTAGTCGCGCGGCAGGTTGCGGAAGAAGCCGGCGTAGAGGAAGACCGCCAGCGGCATCAGCGTGCCGACGTAGAGGACGACCATCCCCCACATCGTCCCGACCAGCCCGATCTGCCGGGCGCCGATGTAGAGCGGCACCAGACCCAGCTGGGTGGGCAGCAGGATGGCGATGAGGAACCCGTAGAAGGTGATCGTGCCCCAGCGCCGGGTGGTCCGGGACAGCACGTAGGCCGCCAGCGAGCCGAAGGCCACCAGCCCGACGATGCTGGCCGCGGTGATGACCACGCTGTGCCCCAGGGCCAGCAGGATGTTGTTGTCCCCGCCACCGCTGAGCACCTCGGTGAAGTTCTCCAGGGTGGGGCGGCTCGGCGGCGCGGAGGTGCTCGTGGTGAGCAGCTCCTCGCTGGGCTTGAGCGCGGTGACGACCAGGAAGTAGAACGGCAGCAGGGTCAGCAGCGCGAAGACCCAGACGACGCCCTCGCGCACGGCCGTGGCCGGCGAGTAACGGAACACAGCGGTCACGCTCCCTGTGAGCGGTCTCGGGTGGCCACCTGCTGCAGCACCGAGAACACGAGCATGATGAGGGTGAGGAGCAGGGCCAGCGCCGCGCCGAAGCCGAAGTTGCTCAGCGCGAACGTCTGCTTGTAGACCTGCGTGGCCAGCGTCTCGGTGGCCCCGGCCGGGCCACCGCCGGTCAGCGCCATGACCTGGTCGAACACGCGCAGGCCCTGGATGAGCATCAGGGTCGAGGCGATGGCGATCGAGGGCCGGATCGAGGGGATCGTGATGTGCCGGAACCGTCGCCAGGTGCCGGCCCCGTCGATCGCGGCGGCCTCCTCGATCTCGATCGGCACGGTGGCCAGGCCGGCGAGGAAGATCACCATCACCATGCCGGTGGTCTGCCAGGCCATCACCAGCAGCACCGCCCACAGCGCGAGGGTCGGGTCGGCCAGCCAGGTCCGCGGCTCCATGCCCACCCAGCCGAGGACGCCGTTGAGCGGGCCCTTGAAGTCGAAGATGAACTTCCAGACGTAGGAGACCGCCAGCGGGCTGAGCACCACCGGCATGAAGAACAGCACTCGGAGCAGGTAGCGGCTCTTCAGCGTGCGGTTGAGGGCCAGGGCCAGACACAGCCCCACCACGTTGGTCAGCACCAGGAAGCCGAACGCCAGGAAGAGCGTGTTCTTCAGCGAGCCGATCAGCTTGGGGTCGTCGAAGATCCGCCGGAAGTTGTCCAGCCCGATGAAGTCGAAGTCCCCGATGCCGGTCCAGTCGGTGAACGCGTACACCGCGCCACCCGCGGTCGCCGCGTAGTGGACCAACGCCACCATCGCGATCGCCGGGAGCGCCCACCACCACCGGCCGTAGGTGATGAGCGGCCGGGCGCGCCGGGAGCGGGACACTGCCCCACCCCCGGCGGCCGAACTGCCCTCTCCCACGACGGGGCCTTTCCGGATCGTCGCAGTCATCGTCAGTCAGTCCCTCGGGTCGGTCGGACGTCGGGTCCTACTGGTCCCACGCGGCGTCGACGGCGGCGAGCGCGGACGGGATGTCGCCCTGACCGGTCAGCAGCCCCTGCACACCGGTGGACAGCGCGTCGTAGACGCCCGGGTTCGGCCAGGACAGCAGCGGCAGCGGCGAGTAGTCGCCGGCCTCGAGCAGGTCGGCCACCGGGGCGTACACCGGGGCGAGGTTCTCGTCCGGGCCGGTGATCGCGACGCCGCCCTGCAGCTCGGTGAAGGTCCTGGAGTTCTCCGGCTGCGCGGCCCAGGCGAGGAAGTCGATGGCCGCCTGCTTGGCCCCGGGCTCGGCCTTGGCGTTGACCGCCAGCGCGTAGTTCGGGCTGGCGAACATGTAGGGGTCCGCACCCGTCGGCGCCGGGAACGGCTCGACCTCGAACTTCGCACCCGGGGTGGCCTTGGCGAGCTCGGTGGCGGCGGCGCCGGGCACGAAGGCACCCAGTGCGCTGCCCTGGGTCAGCCCCTGGGTGATGGCGTCGAACCCGCCACCGGCGGCGCCGTCCTGGAAGCAGCCGGCCTCGTTCATGTCCACGACCGTCTGCAGGGTGTCCTGCCAGCCCTTGCTGTCGGCGAAGGACACCGAGCCCTCGGCGCGCTTGCTGTTCCAGTCGGGATCCTCGGCGTAGACCCGGGTCGCCGAGATCGACATGGTCATCAGGCCGGCGTTCTGCGGCACCGACCCGGCCAGGGCGAACAGCGACTTGCCCTCGCCGACTGCCTTGCAGGCCTCGATCATGGCGTCGAAGTCGCCGGGCACCTCGACCCCGGCCTCGGTCGCCGCGCCGGCGTTCCACACCATGCCGACCGGGACGAGGTCCGTGGGCTGGGCGTAGGTCTTGCCGTCGAGGACGAACAGGTCCTCGTTGCCCTCGGGGATGAGCTCGGTGGAGCTCTCGCCCAGCGGCTCGATGTAGCCGGCCTCGGCCAGCGGCATCACCGCGTTGGAGTTGCCCGCACCCGGGGAGAACATCATCAGGTCCGAGGCGTTGCCGCCCTGGAGCTGGGTGCGCACGGTCAGCCCGTAGCTGTCCGGCGGCAGCCCCTGGGTCTCGATCTCGACACCGGTGGCCGCGGTGTACTCGTCGGCCAGGAGCTGCCACGGGCTCTCGCCACCGCTGGCGTTCTCGAAGGTGAAGGTGAAGCCGTCAGCGGCTGCGGCCGAGCCGCCGGCCTCGCCGCCGGACTCGCTGCCGCCGCACCCGGTGAGGGTGAGGGCGCCGACCGCCGGTGCAGCCAGCAGGACGCTCACGCGGCGGAGACGCCAGGGGCCTCGCTGTGTCATGGGGGGACCTCTCGTGGTGCACCGCGGCGTTGCGGTGCAGGACTACGTGATGACCACCACAGCCTTCTGCCTACCACCGGAAGAAGTCAATGGACCGCTGCCGCCGACCTCCTGATGGTCGTCATCAGCACCGCTGATGGACACTGCTCCCACACAGCAACGGTCGATGCCCAGGCCGCCCCGTGACACCCCAGCCGGCGGGTCAGGCGGAGAGGTCCTCGGCGTCGACGCCGGCGAGCTCGGGCCGGCCGGCGGGTGACCGGTCGTCGAGCCACGAGGAGAGCTGGTCGCGGGAGAAGAGCTCCCCCACCGCCAGCTGCACGGCGCCGGTCACGCCGGCCACCTCCTCGTCGACCGCGGACAGCTCGATGCGCAGGCGCTGCCCGGTCGTCGAGGACACCCGGGCACGCACCGCCTCCCCGATCGAGGGCAGGACGTGCGCCCCGGCCCGGGCCATGCCACCGCCGATGACGAGCAGCTCCGGGTCGAACAGGCTCACCAGCGTCGCCAGGCTGTCCCCGAGCAGCAGACCGGTGCGGTGCAGCAGGGCGCGCGCGGCCTGGTCGCCGGCCTCGGCGGCCATCGTGATGTCGACCGGCCGGATCCGGCCGCTCTCGCGGAGCACGGCCAGCAGGGCGTCGCTCTGCCCGCACTCGGCCAGCAGCCGGGCGTTCTGCGCCAGCGCCGTGCCGCCGGCGACCGCCTCGAGGCAGCCGGTCTGGCCGCAGGCGCAGACGACGTCGCCCGACCCGGCGACCGGGATGTGCCCGATGGCCCCGGACAGGCCGTTGGCGCCCCGGTACACCCGGCCGTCGACGACCACGGCGGCGGCGATCGTCGTGCCACCGCCCACGTAGAGCAGCTGGGCGGCGTCGGCGGCCGCGGGGTTGCGCCACATCTCGCCCAGGGCCAGCAGGTTCACCCGGTCGTCGATCCAGGTGGGCGCCGACCAGTGCCGCGCCAGGCGGGCCCGGAGCGGGTACCGCGCCCAGCCGGGCATGTGCGGCCCGGCCAGGAAGTCGCCCCGCTCGAAGGCCACCGGGCCCGGCGTCCCGACGCCGACGGCCCAGACCCCGCCGGTGAGCCCGGCCTCCCGGACGAGGGCGTCCCCCATCCGCTCCGCCGCGGCCAGGGTCAGCTCGGGGCCGCTGGTGACGTCGACGTGCTCGTGCCGCACGGCGACGATGTCGCCGGCCAGGTCGGCCAGGCCGACCACGAGCTCGTTGGACGCGATGTCGACACCCAGGACGTGACCGGCCTCGGCGCGCAGGCGCAGGCGGCGCGGCGCGCGACCTCCGGTGGAGGGCCCGAGTCCGTCGTTGGCCACCAGCCCGGCCGACTCGAGCTCGCCCACCCGCTGCGCGACCACGCTGCGGCCCAGCCCCACCCGCTCGGTCAGCTCCGGCTGGGTGATGCCGGGCCCGCTGCGGATCGCGTCGAGGACGGCGACCAGCCCGGTGAACCGCTCACTGGGCATGCAACCGCTCCCCTGGCCGCCGGAAGTACCGGTCAGCCTACCGACACGAGATCGTCCCGCCCACCGACGGCGACGCCGAGCGGCAGGCGGCCCTCTCCGCGCGCGCTCCCGGTGGTCAGCGGGCGTCCGCTCGCAGGTCAGCCGGACCCCGGCGGCTGCCGGAAGACCGCCAGCAGCTCGTCCACCTCGTGGGCCGCGTCCGCGGGGTGCCGGAAGGGCTGGTGCGGTCGCACGGCGTAGTGCGTGCGCCGGCCCACCTTCACCCGGGTCACGTAGCCCGCCTCCTCCAGGTCGCCCAGGATCGACAGGGCCGAGCGGGTGGAGACGCCCACGACCTCGGCGATCTCCACCACCCGGGCGTCCGGGGCACCGGCGACGGCGAGCAGGACGTGCGCGTGGTTGGTCAGGAAGGTCCACGGCCGGTCAGCGCTCACCGCACCTGCTCACTCGTCGACTCCCGGCGCCGCCGCAGCACCGGCTCCAGCTGCGCGGTCTCCTCGGCCGTGGCGACCCGGAAGGGCGCCGCGCCGGCCACGGTCACCGGGGTCCGCCCCTGGCCGCGGGTGGCCCGCAGGCTCAGCGCGACCGAGATCCCGATGATCGTGGCGATCACGGCCAGCGAGACCGTCGTCGGGACGTAGACGACGTCGACCTTGAGCAGCATCTTGACCCCCACCCAGATCAGGACCAGGGCCAGGCCGGTCTTCAGGTAGACGAACCGGTGCACCAGGTCGGCGAGCAGGAAGTACATCGCCCGCAGCCCCAGGACGGCGAACGCGTTGGCGGTGAAGACCAGGAACGGCTCGTCGGTGACGGCGAAGATCGCCGGGATCGAGTCGACGGCGAACACGACGTCGGTCACCTCGATGACCACCAGCACCGCCAGCAGCGGGGTGGCCACCAGCCGCCCGGCGACCCGCACGACCAGGCGCTGACCGTGGTACGCGTCGGCCATCGGCACGAACCGGCGGAACAGCCGCAGCGCCCGGGACCGCTCGGGGTCCAGGTGCTCGTCGCGCGCCCGGATCATCTTCACCCCGGTGACCAGCAGGACGGCGGCGAAGACGTAGAGCACCCAGCTGAAGCTGGCGATCAGGACCGACCCGGCGGCGATGAACACCCCGCGGAACACCAGTGCGCCCAGCACGCCGAGGAACAGCACCCGGTGCTGGTACTCCCGCGGGACGGCGAAGTACGTGAGCACGATCGCCCAGACGAAGACGTTGTCCACGGCCAGGGACTTCTCGATCAGGTAGCCGGCGAAGTACTGCTGGCCGAAGTCGGCGCCGGCCTGCCACCACACGAGGGCGCCGAAGCCGACGCCGAGCGCCACCCAGACCGCCGACCACACGGCGGCCTCGCGCACGCCGATCACGTGCGCTCGGCGATGGGCGAACAGGTCGACGGCGAGCATGACGAGGATGACCGCCAGCACGGCCAGCCAGGTCCAGAGGGGGACGTTCACAGGGCACCTCCCGGTCAGGTTGCGACCGGAGGTCTCCCCTGTCCCTGGCCCGAGACCAGGGACCCCACCCCGCCGGGCCCGAGGGCCGTGCTGACGACGAGGTGGCGCGGGGTACTCCCCTCCACGACGAGACAAGTGAAGCACTCTTCACCTGTGCGCGGCAAGGGCGGACGTTGACGCAGCCCCCCGCGCGCGGCGCACGGCCCCGAGCAACGGGACGCACGCTCCGCCGTCGGGCTGTGTGAGGGCGGCGCTGCCCCCGCATCACGGGCGGGCACCGCCGGTGAGCCGACGGGGCTGCCGGAGCGGGAGTCCGTGGCGAGGGCCGGCGCGACCGCGACCTCGTCGTCGGGGACCGCGGCCGGACTGCCCGGCGGCCTGGCACGGCCGGGGGACCGGCCCCCCGCTCGGGGTGGTCGGGCGGCGTGGTGCTGCACCGAACGCGAGAGGCGGGCCGCCCGATCCGGGCGACCCGCCTCTCACCTGCAACTTCTCGGTCGGGCTGACAGGATTTGAACCTGCGACCCCTTGACCCCCAGTCAAGTGCGCTACCAAGCTGCGCTACAGCCCGAGCTCCGAACCCCCCGGCGGGAGACCCCCCGGTGCGCTCGATCGCTGCCGGGAGAGATTACCGCACGCCCTCCCCCGGCCTGACTCCGGCCCTAGTTGCGCCGGCCGGTCTCCCGGCCCTCGCGGACCTTGACCGAGACGTCGATCGGCGTCCCGTGGAAGCCGAACTGCTCACGCAGCTTGCGCTCCAGGAACCGCCGGTACCCCGCCTCGAGGAACCCGGTGGAGAACACGACGAACCGCGGCGGCCGGATGTCGGCCTGCGTCACGTACTTGATCTTCGGGGCACGACCACCGCGGGCCGGCGGCGGGGTCTCCTGCACCAGCGTGCGGATGAAGGTGTTCAGCTCCGCGGTCGGCACCCGGGTCTCCCAGCCGGCCAGCGCCGACTTCAGGTGACCGGCCAGCTTGTTCACGCCACGGCCCGTGGTCGCGGAGATGTTGATCCGGCTGGCCCACTGGATCCGGGCCAGGTCGCGGTCGATCTCCTTCTCCAGCTGGGCGTGCCGGTCCTCGTCGACGTTGTCCCACTTGTTGAAGGCGATGACCAGCGCGCGGCCGGCCTCGATGACCTGGGTGATCACCCGCTGGTCCTGCTCGCTGATCACCTCGTCGGCGGCGAGCAGGACGACGGCGACCTCGGCGGCCTCGATCGCGGCCTCGGTGCGCAGGCTGGCGTAGTACTCGGTGCCGCTGGCGGTGTTGACCCGGCGGCGCAGGCCGGCGGTGTCGACGAAGCGCCAGTCCTCGCCGTTGAGCGTCACGATGGAGTCGACCGGGTCGACGGTGGTGCCGGCCACCGAGTCGACGACCGAGCGCTCCTCCTTCGACAGCCGGTTGATCAGGCTGGACTTGCCCACGTTGGGCCGCCCGACCAGCGCGACGCGGCGCGGGCCGCCCAGGTCCTCGGTCTCCCGGGGCGCCTCGGGCATGGCGTCCAGCACGAGGTCGAGCAGGTCACCGCTCCCCCGGCCGTGCAGCGCGCTGACCGAGAACGGCTCGCCCAGGCCCAGCGACCACAGCTCGGCGGCGTTGGACTCCCCGCGCTCGTCGTCGACCTTGTTGGCCACCACGATCACCGGGGTGGTGCTGCGGCGCAGCACGCGCGCAGCCGCCAGGTCGGTCTCGGTGACGCCCACCGAGGCGTCGACGACCAGCACGATCACGTCGGCGGTCTTCATCGCGTACTCGGCCTGCCGGGCGATCGAGGCGGCCATGCCGGTCGCCTTGGGCTCCCAGCCGCCGGTGTCGACGACGGTGAAGTTCTTGCCGTTCCACAGCGCCTGGTACGGGATGCGGTCGCGGGTCACGCCCGGGACGTCCTGCACCACCGCGGCGCGGCGGCCCAGGAAGCGGTTGACCAGCGTGGACTTGCCCACGTTGGGCCGCCCCACGATGGCCACCACCGGCAGCGGGCCGGTGGGCTCGTCGCCGCCGCCGAAGGGCGCGTCGTTGTCGGTGCTCATGCCAGTTCTCCCACTGCAGTGCGCGCCAGGTCGAGCACACGCTCGACGACGGCGTCGCGGTCCAGCCCGGTGCTGTCGACGACCACGGCGTCGGCAGCTGGGCGCAGCGGGCTGTCGGCCCGGCTGCTGTCGTACTCGTCCCGGCGGCGCAGGTCCGCGGCGATCTCGGCGATCCGGGCCGCGTCGGTCACGCCGAGCTGGCCGGCCCGCCGCTGCGCCCGCGCCTCGGGGGCGGCGGTCAGGTAGATCTTCACGGTCGCGTCGGGCAGCACCACGGTGCCGATGTCCCGGCCCTCCACGACCACCGCATCCGCGGCGGCGACCAGCGAGCGCTGCCGGTCCACCAGCATCCGGCGCACGGCCGGGACGGCGGAGACCGGTGAGACGGTGCGGGTGACCTCGGCGCCGCGGATCCGCTCGGCCACGTCGACGCCGTCCACGGTCACGGTCTCAACGTCGGCCGTCGTCCCGACCTGGATGTCGGCGGCGCCGACGGCGCGGGCGATGCCCTCGGGGTCGTCGAGGTCGACACCGGCGTCCAGGACCGCGACGGTCGCGGCGCGGTACATCGCGCCGGTGTCCAGGTACGCCGCACCCAGCCGGGTCGCCACGTCGCGGGCGACGCTGGACTTGCCCGTGCCCGAGGGCCCGTCGAGGGTCACCTGACCGCGGAACTGCTCTGCACTCACGACGTCCACTCCACTCACTGCTCTCGGTGCGCTCACTCGTTGCTCGCTCACTGCGCGATGTCCCGGCGGAGGGCGACGGCCCCGCGCAGGTAGACGTGCTGGACGTCGGCGCGGGGCAGGGGCGTGTCCACGTGCGCCATCAGCCGCAGCACCCGCGGCAGCGCGTGCGGGACGGCGATCTCGGTCGCGCACATCAGCGGCACGTCGCCCAGGCCCAGCTCGCGCGCGGCCAGCGCCGGGAACTCCGACACCAGGTCGGGGGTCGCGGTGAACAGGATGCTGATCAGGTCGGCGGGGTCGACCTGGTTGCGCTCCAGCACCGCGCTCACCAGCTCCCGCGTGGCGCCCAGCACCTCGGCGCGGTCGTCGGCGGCCACCTGCGTCGCACCCCGGATGGCTCGGACGGCCACAGCACTCTCCTCGATCGATGCGGTACCCGGATCGCCGGGCACCTCGGTCGAGTCTAAGGAGGCCGCGCCACCCCGCCGCGCCAGCAGTCGGGCACCCGGTGGCCGGGCACCCCGACGGGCCACGGGACCGGACACGACGGTGCCCGGGTCCCGGCTCCTCGCGGAGGCCGGGCCCGGGCACCGGGACGGCGGGCGTCAGCCCAGCGGGGCGATCCCCCACGCGGCCGTCGTGGACTCCCCCGGCTCGAGCCGCAGCACGGCCTCGCCGGTGGCCAGGGCGTTCGGCGGGCAGGTCATCGGCTCGACGGCCAGCCCTTCGCGACGCCGCGGCTCGGGCACCACATCGCCGGTGAACAGCTGCAGGTAGCCGTAGGCGCTGTCCATCCACACCGCCACGCCCCGGCCGTCGGGAGCGGTCAGCCGCACCCAGGCCAGGCCGTCGCCGTCCCGCTCGAGGTCGGTGAAGGCGTGGTCGATGAGCAGGTCACCGACCTTCTCCCCCGCCCGCAGGTCGTAACGGGTGCCGGCGACGTCGACCGCCCCGGTCGGGATGGCCCGCTCGTCGGTCTCCAGCCGGGTCCGGCCGGGGGCGACGAGCATGCAGTCGTCGACGTGCAGCCCGGCGCCGGCCGCCAGGTAGGGGTGGTGCCCCTCCCCGTACGGCAGCGCGCGGTCGCCCTCGTTGGTGGCCGTGGTCTGCACCCGCAGCCCGGCGGCGGACAGCTCGTAGGCGATCCGCAGCCGGAGGGTGAACGGGTATCCGGGCTGGGGGTGGAGCAGGTGCTCGAGCACGACCCGCTCGCTCGTGCGCTCCACCACCTGCCAGGCCACGAACCGCACGAGGCCGTGGATGGCGTTGCCGGTCTCGTGCTCCGAGACCGGCGTCTCGTGCTCCTCGCCGTCCCAGGTGTAGCGACCGTCGCGCAGCCGGTTGGGCCACGGCGCCAGGACATGGCCCCGCGCGTTGGGGGCCATGTCCTGCTCGCCGAACCCGTCGACCAGGTGCCGCCCACCGGCGCGGTAGCTCCGCAGGCCGCCGCCGACCTCGGTGACGACGGCCTCAGCTCCGGCCTGACGCAGCGTGTACTGCTCGCCGGTGGGCAGCACCGTCACCCGAGGCGCTCGCCGCTGACCTGGTCGAACAGGTGCACGTGACCCGAGCGGGGCAGGACCGACAGCCGGTCGCCCTTGGCCGGGGGACGACGCCCGTCGACGCGGGCGATGATCTGCTGCTCGCCGTTGCCGACCAGGGTGCGCCCGTAGATGTAGGCGTCGGCGCCCAGCTCCTCGACGACGTCGACCTCGATC
The DNA here is from genome assembly GCF_026967795.1 of Modestobacter sp. VKM Ac-2986. Lineage (GTDB taxonomy): Bacteria > Actinomycetota > Actinomycetes > Mycobacteriales > Geodermatophilaceae > Modestobacter. The sequence goes on along the minus strand of NZ_JAPVBH010000003.1, from coordinate 41,906 downwards.
GGGAGACCGTTGTCGGCGATGTCGAGGTCCTCGGGACGGATGCCCACGACGACCTCCTTGCCCGCGGCCTGGCCCAGCACGTCACGGCCGACCGGGTGCACGGTGTTGCCGAAGGAGACGCCGCCGTCGGTCTGGTCGAGGGTGAACAGGTTCATCGCCGGCGAGCCGATGAAGCCGGCCACGAAGACGTTCTTCGGGTGGTCGTAGAGCTCGCGCGGCTTGCCGACCTGCATCAGCAGCCCGTCCTTGAGCACCGCGACCCGGTCGCCCATGGTCATGGCCTCGACCTGGTCGTGGGTGACGTAGACGGTGGTGACGGCCAGCCGGCGCTGCAGCTGGGCGATCTGGGTGCGGGTCTGCACGCGCAGCTTGGCGTCGAGGTTCGACAGCGGCTCGTCCATGAGGAACACCTGCGGGCTGCGGACGATCGCCCGGCCCATGGCCACGCGCTGGCGCTGGCCACCGGAGAGCGCCTTGGGCTTGCGGTCCAGGTAGGGCTCGAGGTCCAGCAGCTTGGCCGCGTCACGGACCCGGGTGCTGATCTCGCTCTTGTTGACCCCGGCCATCCGCAGGCCGAAGCCCATGTTGTCGGCGACGGTCATGTGCGGGTACAGCGCGTAGTTCTGGAACACCATCGCGATGTCGCGGTCCTTGGCGGCGACGTCGGTGACGTCACGCCCACCGATGAGGATCGCGCCCTCGTCGATGTCCTCCAGGCCGGCGAGCATGCGCAGGGACGTGGACTTGCCACAGCCCGAGGGGCCGACGAGGACGAGGAACTCGCCGTCCTCGATGGTCAGGTTCAGCGCGTCGACGGCGGCCCGGTCTGACCCGGGGTAGCGACGAGTTGCGGAGTCGTAGGTGACAGACGCCATTGTGAAGTCCTCCTACCGGCAGGAACGTGCCGGACGATCCGAGTGGGTGGGACGGGGTGGTGCAGTGCAGATCATGCCCGCTCGCGAGCCGTTGGGGTAGTGCAGGTCACACCCGGTCGGCGGTCATCTCGCGGACCTCGGCGTAACGCTCCCGGACGAACGGGACCGGGTCGGCCTCGTACACCTCGGTGCTGGTGGCCGGCCAGACCGGCGGCGTGCTGCCCCCGGCCAGGACCCACGCCGCCTGGCGGGCGGCGCCGTCGGCGACGTACTCCCCCGGCGGCGGGACGAGCACGGGCACGCCGAGGACGGCCGGCGCCAGCCGGCGCACCGCCTCCGAGCGGGCACCGCCACCGACGAGGAACACCCGGCGGACCGGGTTGCCCAGCGCAGCGATGGCCTCCAGTCCGTCGGCCAGGCCGCAGAGCAGCCCCTCGACCGCGGCGCGTGCCAGGTGCGCCGGGTCGGAGGTGGCGAGGGTGAGGCCGTGCAGCGCGCCGGTGGACTGCGGGCGGTCCGGGGTGCGCTCGCCCTCGAGGTAGGGCACGACGACGAGGCCGCCGGAGCCGGCCGGCGCGGTGAGCGCCAGCCGGGACAGCTCCTCGTGGTCGACCCCGAGCAGCCGCGCGGTGGCGTCGAGCACCCGGGCGGCGTTCAGCGTGACCACCAGCGGCAGGTAGTTGCCGGTGGCGTCGGCGAAGCCGGCGACGGTGCCCGAGGGGTCGGCACTGGGCGTGCTCGACACCGTGGAGACCACACCGGAGGTGCCGATGGACAGCACCACGTCGCCGGGCTCGGCGTTGATCCCGAGCGCGGCCGCGGCGTTGTCGCCGGTGCCCGGGCCCAGCAGCGCGCCACCGGCGGCACCGAGGGCGCCGCCGGCGACCGTGCCGGCCTGCTCGGCCGGCCCGAGCACGCGCGGCAGCACCGGGGTGCGGCCGAACGCGCGCTCGAGCAGGTCGGGGCGGTACTCGTTGGTGTGGGTGGACCAGTAGCCGGTGCCGCTGGCGTCACCGCGGTCGGTGACCAGGGCGTCGAGACCCGACGCCCCGGCCAGCTTCCAGGTGAGCCAGTCGTGCGGCAGGCACACCGCCGCGGTGCGCTCGGCGTTGGCCGGCTCGTGCTCGGCCAGCCAGCGCAGCTTGGTCACCGTGAACGACGCGACCGGCACGAGGCCGACCGCGTCGGCCCACGCACGGCGGCCGGTCTCACCCGGGCCGAGCTCGGCGATGAGGTCGGTGGCCGCCTGGGCCGAGCGGGTGTCGTTCCACAGCAGCGCGGGACGGACCACCTCGCCCTCGGCGTCCAGGCACACCATGCCGTGCTGCTGGCCGCCGACGGCGACCGCGGCGACGTCGGACAGGCCGCCCGCCGCCTCGATCGCCGTCTCCAGCGCAGCCGACCAGGCGGCCGGGTCGACCTCCGTGCCGTCGGGGTGCGACGCCCGCCCCTCACGGACCAGGGCGCCGCTCTCGGCGTCGCGGATCACGACCTTGCACGACTGGGTCGACGAATCGACCCCGGCCACCAGCGTCACGACAGACCTCTCCTCGCCCGAGCCCGACCCGACCTGATCAGCGAGCGCCGAGCAGGTGCTCGATCATCAGCTGGTCGAGGCGGACCACACCGGCGCCGCGCTTGCCCACGGTGTCGGCGTCGAAGTCCTCGAACGCCGAGCGGTCGTCGAGCAGCTCCTGGTAGCCACCCTCACCGATGGTCGGCGTGCGCAGCTCGGCGACGCGGGCCGCGGCCATGGCCTCCTGGACCTCCGGGTCGGCGCGGAACGCAGCGGCCCGCTCCTTGAGCAGGAGGTAGGTGGTGATGTTGGCCTGGGCCGAACGCCACACACCGTCCATGTCCTCGGTGCGCAGCGGCTTGTAGTCGAAGTGACGGGGGCCGTCGTAGGACGGGCCGCCGTTCAGGCCGCCGTTCTCCAGCAGGTCGACGGTGCTGAAGGCCTGCAGCAGGTCGCCGTGGCCGAAGACCAGGTCCTGGTCGAACTTGGGCCCGTGCTGGCCGTTGAGGTCGATGTGGAAGAGCTTGCCCAGCCAGATCGCCTCGGCGATGCCGTGGGTGAAGTTCAGGTTCGCCATCTGCTCGTGGCCGACCTCGGGGTTGATCCCGACCAGGTCGGCGTGCTGCAGCTTGGAGATGAAGGCGATGGCGTGCCCGACGGTGGGCAGGAAGATGTCGCCGCGGGGCTCGTTCGGCTTGGGCTCCAGGGCGAACTTCAGGCCGTAGCCCTTGTCCTCGGAGTACTGGGCCAGGGTGTCGATGGACTCGGCGTAGCGGTCCAGGGCGGCGATGAGGTCCTTGGCGGTGTCGACCTCGGTGCCCTCGCGGCCACCCCACAGGACGTAGGTCTCGGCACCCAGCTCGGCGGCGAGGTCCATGTTGCGCATGACCTTGCGCATGGCGTAGCGGCGGACCTCGCGGTCGTTGGCGGTGAGCCCGCCCTCCTTGAACACCGGGTGGGTGAACAGGTTGGTGGTCACCATGGGGACCTTGAGGCCGGTCTCCTCCAGGGCGCCCTTGAAGCGGGCGATCACCTTGTCGCGGGCCGCGGCCTCGCTGCCGAAGGGGATGACGTCGTCGTCGTGGAAGGTGACGCCGTAGGCGCCCATCCCGGCGAGCTTGTGCACGGACTCGACCACGTCGACGGCGTCGCGGGTGGCGTCACCGAAGGGGTCGCGGGCCGTCCAGCCGATCGTCCAGAGGCCGAAGGTGAACTTGTCCTCGGGGGTGGCCTGGGGGGTGCTCATCAGTGAGTTCCTCTCGCGGGGGGTGCCGGGAGCGCGGGTGAGGGGGCCGAAGCGTGTCGCCCACCCGGGCGGTCTTTTGTTCTGCCCTGAAACATAAGGCACGGAGCCGCTAACCTCAAGCGGTGACGCAGCGACTGGCGGGAGCGCCGAGCAGTGCCCGCCAGTCCACCGTCCGGACGACGAACCTGGCCCTGGTGCTCCGCACGGTGTGTGCCGCGACCGGGCCGCTCTCCCGCGCCGACATCGCCGGCGTCACGGGGATGACCCGGGCCACGGCCGCCCGGCTGGCCGACGAGCTGGTTGCCGGCGGGCTGCTGGACGAGCTGGAGCGCGAGCCGGTCCCCCGCCGTGGCCGGCCGGCCACCCCGCTGGTGCCCGGTGCCCGGTTCACCGCGCTGGGCCTGCAGTCCGACGCCGGCTTGCTCGCCGCCCGGGTGGTCGACCTGCGGGGCCGGGTGGTGGCCGAGCGCGTCGAGCCCGGCGACCTGCGCGGCAGCGACCCGGCCGAGACGCTGGCCGCCCTCGGTGCGCTGACCGCCGGCGTCCTCACCGAGCTGCCCTCCGACTCCCTGCTGGTCGGGGCCGGCCTGGCGCTGCCCGGCGTGGTCGACGCCGAGGCCGGGGTGCTGTTGCGTGCTCCCAACCTGGGCTGGTCGGACCTCCGGCCCGCGGCCCTGCTGGCCGGCCACCTCCCGGCCGGGCTCGACGTCGTCCTCGGCAACGAGGCCGACCTCGCCGCCCGGACCGTCGCCGAGGAGGCACCGGGCCGCCCCGGCCCGCACCGCGACTTCGTGTACCTCTCCGGCCAGATCGGCATCGGCGGCGCGGTCGTCCTCGGCGGCCGGGTCACCGGCAGCTCCGGGTGGGCCGGGGAGGTGGGCCACGTGTGCGTCGACCCCGACGGTCCGGCCTGCAGCTGCGGCTCGACCGGGTGCCTGGAGCTCTTCGCGGGCCGGCACGCACTGCTGCGGGCCGCCGGTCTGCCCCTGGACACCCCTGCCGGTGACCTCGCCCGGCTGGCGGCGGCCGGCGAGCCGGCCGCGGTGGCGGCGCTGGACGCCAGCGCCTGGGCCCTCGGCGTGGCCCTGGCCGGGGTGGTGAACGTGGTCGGCATCCCGACCGTCGTGCTGGGCGGGCACCTCGCGGAACTGGCCGACCTGCTGCGCCCGACACTGGAGGAGCACCTGGCCGCGCGAGTGCTCTCCGCCCGCTGGCGCCGGCCGCGGGTGGTCAGCGTGCCCGGACCGCCCGCGGCCGGTGCCAGCGGCGCCGCCCTGCAGGTGCTGGAGGACGTCCTCACGCACCCGGCCCGCCGGATCAGCTGATCCGACGGGCCGGGTGGGCGGGCGACGCTACTTGCCGAAACCGGCCGTCAGGCCGCCCAGCAGGTACCGCCGTCCGAAGAGGTAGACGAAGAAGATCGGCAGCAGGGACAGCGTGATGGCCGCGAGCAGTCCCGGCACGTTGGTGCCGAACTGGCTCGAGAACGTCTGCAGCCCCAGGGTCAGCGTGCGCTGCTCGGCCGACTGGGTCAGCACCAGGGGGAACAGGAAGCCGTTCCAGGCGCTCATGGCGGTGAACACCGTCACCGTCGTGATCGCCGGCTTCGCCAGCGGCAGGACGAGGTTGCGCAGCGTCTGCAGCGCACCCGCGCCGTCGAGGGTCTGTGCCTCGTAGAGCTCGTTGGGGATGTCGCGCAGGCTGTTGGTCATCACCAGCATCGCCACCGGCAACGCGAACGCCGCCGTCGGCAGGATGATGGCCAGCAGGGTGTCGTAGAGCTGCATCTGGTTGATCAGCAGGTACACCGGGATGATCACGGCCTGCGCGGGCACGGCCAGGCCGACCAGCATCAGCGAGAAGCCGCGCTGCACCATCGGCGAGGGGTTGCGGGCCACCGCGTAGGCCGCCGGCACCACCAGCGCGACCACGATGGCGACCGTGCCCACCGTGACGATGATGTTGTTGAGGAAGTACCGGCCGAACCCGCCGGTGAACACCGACTGGTAGTTCTCGAACGTCGGGCTGGAGGGCAGTTTCAGCGGGTTGTCGCGCAGGTAGTCCTGCCGGGTGCGGAAGCTGCTGCTGATCATGAAGTACAGCGGCACGACGACCAGGACGAGCCAGATCGCCGACAGCACTCCGGCCAGGTAGTTCGGCTTCTCGCGGCCGACCTTGCGCCGCTTGGGCCCGATGACCGAGGCGGAGGGGCCGGCGGAGGCCGGCGGCCTGGCCATCGGGGTGCCGGACTGGGTGATGCTCACGAGCCCTCCTGCTGGCTGGACATCTTGCGGAAGCCGGTGAGCCGGGTGACCGCCAGGGACAGGCCGGCGCCGAGCACCAGCAGGATGACCGCGATCGCACTGGCGTAGCCGAACTCGAAGGCGCCGAAGCCGGTGATGTACATGTACAGCGGCGCGATCCGGGTCGACGTGCCGGGCCCACCGTTGGTGAGCAGCAGGATGGTGTCGAACGTGGTGACCGAGCCGACCAGCATCAGCACGGTCGAGGTGATCAGCGTGTACCGCAGCAGCGGCAGCGTGATCCGGAAGAACTGCTTGTACCGACCGGCGCCGTCGATGGTCGCGGCCTCGTAGATCGAGACCGGGATGCCGCGCGCCGCGCTTTGGTACAGCAGCGTGTGGAAGGGCACGTACTGCCAGGTCAGGACCCAGGCGACCGTGTAGATGACCAGGCTCTGGTCACCCAGGAAGCTGAACCGGTCCAGGAAGGGCAGCTGCTGGGTGAGCCCGAAGTTGCCGTCGAGCACGGCGCTCCACAGCAGCGCGATGGCAGCGGTGGACAGCAGCACCGGCAGGAAGAAGATCGAGCTGAGGACGGCACGGTTGCGCTGCCGCCCGGCCGCCCAGACCCCGATCATCATCGCGATCGGGGTCTGGACGACCCAGCCGAGGACCATGAACACCAGCGTCAGCACCAGTGAGCGCCCCACCTCGGGGTCCTGCAGGGCCCGGCTCCAGTTCCCCCCGCCCGAGAGCGAGGGGAAGCCGAAGCCGTCCCAGTCGGTGAAGCTGAGGTAGACGACCAGCACCATGGGCAGGACGGCGAAGACCCCGAAGAAGGTCAACACCGGTGCCATGTACCAGCCGGAAGGACGCTCTCGTCCCGTGACAGCCAAGATCAGGTCCTCTGTGTAGTCAGCGGTGCGGTCGGGAGGGTGTGCGTCAGCCAGCCATGGCTGCGACGAAGCCCTCCGGCGTCTGCACACCCAGGAACAGGTTGCTCAGCTCGGTCAGCATCTTGGTCGCCTCGTCGGCGCTCAGGTCCTGGTCCCACGAGAGCTGGAAGTTGCTCGCGTTCTCCGTGAGGTCGTAGACGGTGGTGAGGTAGTCACCGTCCTCCGTGGCGGCCAGCTGCTCGCGGGCCCCCGCGATCGGCATCACGTCGCCGGCCGCGATCAGCTCGGAGACGTAGTCGGGGTTGTTGAGCTGGGTCTTGACGTACTCCAGCGCCGCCTGCTTGTTCGGGGACGCGCTGGTCACCGAGTAGAAGTTCGACACGTTGCCGACCAGGTTGCTCGGGTCGCCCGCGCCACCCTCGACGGCCGGGAACGGCGCGTAGAGCAGGTTGCCGGCCGACACGAAGTCCGGGTTGGTGCCCTTCTGGTTCGTGAACTCCCAGGAGCCCATGAGGTGGAAGGCCGCGTCGCCGTTGGCCAGCAGCTGCGTGGTGCCACCCGCGTCGTACTCGGTCGCGGAGAAGTCGTTCGCCGTGCCGAACGCGCCGGCGTCGATGAGCTGCTTGAGCATGGTCATCGCCTCGAGCACGGCCGGGTCGTTCCAGCCCTGGCCCTCGCCGTCACGGATGGCCTGGAAGACCTCCGGGCCGGCGACGCGGTCGAGCAGGTACTCCGCCCACATGAGCTCGGTCCACGACTGCGAACCGGCGAGCGCGATGGGCGTGGTGAGCCCGGCGGCCTTGAGGGTCGCGACGTCGGCGAGGAGCTCGTCCCAGGTGGCGGGCATCCCGTCGATGCCGTTGGCCGTCAGGACCTCCTTGTTGCCGTACATCAGCACCGGCTGGACACCGCGCATCGGCAGGCCGTACTGCTTTCCGTCGATCTCGGCACCGGCCAGCACGCTGGGCAGGAACGCGTCGCGCAGCGCGGGGTCGGCGTCCAGGATCGGGGTCAGGTCCTCGATCTTGCCGGCGTCGACGTACTCCTTGAGGGAGCCGCCGCCCCAGTTGAAGAAGACGTCGGGCGCCTGGGGCGAGTTGATCGCCGTGCGGAGCCGCTGCTTGTACGGGTCGTTGCCGAAGGTCGAGAGCTTCACCGAGCCCGGACCGTCGCCGTCGTTGTAGCGCTGGATCGAGGCTTCCTCGATCGGGTTGAGGGTCGTGTCCTGCAGGGCCCACACGTCAGCCGTGCCGCCGCCTTCACCGCCACCGGAACCACCGGCGGTGTTGTCGGAGCCACAGGCTGCCATCGAGCCGAGCAGAGCAAGGGTGGTGGCCGACACGGCCACCTTGGTCAGACGCCGGGGGGACATCCCACCGCCACCTTCCTGTTTCGTCGTTGAAAACCGAAAGTTTCGAGCAGTTGCGAGAACGTAAGCCACGTCACCGGCACCTGTCAACGGTCCCGCCAGGCATACGTCGACGTGTCCGAACCGTGACCTCTCCGCCGCCACGTCAGCCCGCAGATCAGCCGGATTCCGGGTGTGATGGCTATCCAAGTACCGAAAGTTTCGATAACGTGCGCGTCACGCCGACAGCGACGCCGGCCTGACCGCACCGGTCCTGCCGGGGGCAGGCTCCGTGCCGAGCCGCCACCGCAAACGGACCGGGAGGCCGTCCAGTGCCACCGCACCAGCTGGGCCGACCGACCTTGGCCTCCATCGCCGCAGCTGCCGGGGTCTCGCTGCCCACCGTGTCCAAGGTCGTCAACGGCAAGGCCGACGTCGCCCCGGCCACCCGCGCCCACGTCCAGCAGCTGCTGGACGCGCACAACTACGTGCCGGTCACCCGCCGCCCGGCCGAGGACCTGCTGGTCGACGTCGTCTTCACCGCACTGGACAGCCCCTGGGCCGTGGAGATCCTCCGCGGGGTCACCGAGAGCGGCCTGGAGGTCGTGGTCTCCTCCCAGTCCCGTACGTCGGACGTCGACTGGGTGCAGGCCCTGGTCGCCGGCGGACGGCGCGGCGCGCTGGTCGTCACCTCCCGGCTCACCGCGGCCGACCAGCGCCGGCTGGGCCGGTCCAAGCTGCCGGTCGTCGTCATCGACCCGGTCGACATGCCCGGCCAGGACGTCCCCAGTGTCGGGGCGACCAACTGGGCCGGCGGGCTGGCGGCCACCGAGCACCTGGTCGAGCTGGGCCACCGGCGGATCGCCGTGGTCGGCGGGCCGCAGGCCTACCTGTGCAGCCGGGCCCGCATCGACGGGTACCGGGCAGCGCTGGAGCGGGCCGGCATCGCGGTCGACCCCACGCTGGTGGTGCACGGCACCTTCCGCCACCAGGGCGGCTACGACCAGGCGCAGGCGCTGCTGGCCCTGCCCGACCCGCCGACGGCGATCTTCGCCGGCAGCGACGAGCAGGCCTTCGGCGTCATGGAGGCCGCCCGCCAGGCCGGGCTCTCCGTGCCCGACGACCTGAGCGTGGTCGGCTTCGACGACCTGCCGATGGCCCGCTGGTCCTCCCCGCCCCTGACCACCGTGTGCCAGCCGCTGGCCGACATGGGGCGGATGGCCGGGCGGATGCTGCACGACCTGGTCAACGGCCGGGTGCTCGGCAGCCAGCGCATGGAGCTGGCCACCCACCTGGTCACCCGCGCCTCCACCGCTCCCCCGCGCCGCTGACCCCATGACCACCTCCCCTCCCCTGCCCTCCGGCGCCGACACCGGCGACCAGTCAGCGCCTCCTCCGGCGCCCGAACCGACCCCAGGAGCCCGTCCCGTGACCTCGTCACCGTCCCCGTCCGACCTCGACTCGGGCGCCCCCGCCGCCGACGTGTGGAGCGACCCCGCGCGCCCGCTGCCCGAGCGCGTCCGCGCCCTGATGGACGTGATGACCCTCGAGGAGAAGGTCGCCCAGCTCTACGGCATCTGGACGACGATCTCCGACGGCGAGGAGGTGGCCCCCAACCAGCACGAGTTCTCCGAGCCGCTCCCGCCGTGGGAGGAGCTGACCAAGCCGGGCCTCGGCCAGCTGACCCGCGTCTTCGGCACCGGCCCGGTGGAGCCGCTCACCGGCGCCCGGGTGCTCGCCCAGACCCAGCGCGACCTGGTCGCCAACTCCCGCCTCGGCATCCCGGCCGTGGCCCACGAGGAGTGCCTGACCGGCTTCACCGCCTGGCAGGCCACCGTCTTCCCCACCCCGCTGGCCTGGGGCGCCTCCTTCGACACCGCCTCGGTCGAGACCATGGCCGCCGGCATCGGTGAGCTCATGCGCTCCGTCGGTGTGCACCAGGGCCTGTCCCCGGTGCTGGACGTGAGCTTCGACCACCGCTGGGGCCGCACCGAGGAGACCATCAGCGAGGACCCCTACCTCGTCGCCGTCCTGGGCTCGGCCTACACCCGCGGGCTGGAGAGCTCGGGCATCGTCGCGACCCTCAAGCACTTCGCCGGCTACTCGGGCTCCGGCTCGGGCCGCAACCACGCCCCGGTGCGGCTGGGCCCCCGCGACTTCGCCGACATCGTGCTGCCCCCGTTCGAGACCGCGCTGCGCGAGGGCGGTGCCCGCTCGGTGATGAACTCCTACGCCGCCGTCGACGGCCTGCCCCCGGCCGCGGACCCCGCGCTGATGACCGGCCTGCTGCGGGAGACCCTGGGCTTCGACGGCGTCGTGGTCGCCGACTACTTCGCCGTCTCCATGCTCGAGACCACCCAGGGCGTGGCCTCCTCCCCCGGTGACGCCGCCGCGCAGGCGCTGCGGGCCGGCATCGACGTCGAGCTGCCCACGGTGCGCTGCTACGGCGAGCCGCTGCTGGAGCGCATCCGCTCCGGTGAGGTCGGCATGGACGTCATCGACCGCGCGCTGGAGCGGGTGCTGCTGCAGAAGGGCGAGCTCGGCCTGCTCGACGCCGGCTGGGACCCCGAGCCCGCGGTGCTGCGCGAGGGCGCGGAGACCCTGGACTTCGACCCGCCGTACATGCGGGCGCTGGCCCGCACGCTCGCCGAGCGGTCCGTCGTCCTGCTGGACAACCGCACCTCGGCGCTGCCGCTGCAGGCCCCGGCGAAGCTCGCCGTCGTCGGCCCCGCCGCCGACGAGGTGCTGTCGCTGATGGGCTGCTACGCCTTCCCCAACCACGTGGGCGTGCAGCACCCGGACATGCCGCTGGGCATCGAGCTGCCGACGCTGCTCGATGCGGTGCGCACCGAGTTCCCCGACGCCGAGGTCACCACCGCCCGCGGCGTCCCGGTGCAGGAGCTCGACCGCAGCGGCATCGACGAGGCGGTGCGGGTGGCCGGTGAGTCCGACGTCGTCCTCGCCGTCCTCGGTGACGTCGCCGGGCTGTTCGGCCGCGGCACCTCCGGTGAGGGCTGCGACGCCGACGACCTGCGCCTGCCCGGCCTGCAGGGCGAGCTGCTGGACGCGCTGCTGGAGACCGGCAAGCCGGTCGTGGTCGTGCTGCTCACCGGGCGGCCCTACGCCCTGGGCGCCGTCGTCGACCGGGCCGCCGCGATCGTCCAGGCGTTCTTCCCGGGCGAGGAGGGCGCCGGCGCGGTCGCCGGTGTGCTGAGCGGCCGGGTCAACCCCTCCGGTCGGCTGCCGGTCTCGGTGCCGGCCACCCCGGGCGGGTCGCCGGCCACCTACCTGCACCCGATCCTCGGCGCGCAGAGCGGCATCAGCTCCGCCGACCCCACGCCGGCCTTCCCCTTCGGGCACGGCCTGTCGTACACCACCTTCGACCTCGCCGACCTGCAGGTCGCCGGTGTCGACGGCGCGGCGACGGAGGAGCTGGCCACCGACGGCTCGGTGACGGTCTCCGCGACGGTGCGCAACACCGGTGAGCGGGACGGCGCCCAGGTCGTGCAGCTCTACCTGCACGACCCGGTCGCCAGCGTGGTCCGCCCGGTCACTCAGCTCGCCGGCTTCGCCCGGGTCGAGCTGGCCGCGGGTGCGGGCGCGCGCGTGTCGTTCACCCTGCACGCCGACCGGACGTCGTTCACCGGCCGGGAGCTGACCCGCATCGTGGAGTCCGGCGACCTGGTGCTCAAGGTCGGCACGTCGAGCACCGACCTGCCGTTGGAGACCACCGTCCGGGTCACCGGCCCGGACCGCGTCGTCGGCGTCGACCGCGTGCTCACCACCCCGGTGGAGATCACCGCCCTGTAATCAACACCCGCAACGCACACCGGCCGGCGTCCCCGAGAGGGGACGCCGGCCGGTGTGCGTTCCGGCCCCCTTGCAGGGCCCCGCCGCGAGCTCGCGAGCGGTGGGGCCCTGCAAGGGGGTCCTTCTACATGCCGACGAGCTCGTGGAGGGCGCCGACCTCGGTGCGGGTGAGCTTGCGGATGGTGCCGGTGCGCATCCGGGCCAGCTCGATCGGGCCGACGGCGGTGCGGGTGAGCCGGGTGACGGGCAGCCCGACCTCGGCCAGCAGCCGGCGGACGATGTGCTTGCGCCCCTCGTGCAGGACCACCTCGACGACCGACTGGCCGGCGTGGGCGTCCACGACGTGGAAGGAGTCCACCTTGACCGGGCCGTCCTCGAGCTCGATGCCCTTGCGCAGCGTGCGGTGCAGGTCGCGCGGCACCGAGCCGGTGACCTGGGCGAGGTAGGTCTTGGACACCAGGTAGGAGGGGTGCGCCAGCCGGTGGGCGAGCTCGCCGTCGGTGGTGAGCAGCAGCAGGCCCTCGGTGTCCTGGTCGAGGCGGCCCACGTGGGTCAGCCCGACGGCGAGGTCGCCGATCATGTCCCCGACGGTGGGGCGGCCCCGGTCGTCGCTCATCGAGGTGATGATCCCGACGGGCTTGTTCATCGCGTAGGTGACCTTGTCGTTGCGGATGTCGATCCGCCGCCCGTCGACAGCGATGACCGCGGTGTCGGGGTCCACGCGCATGCCCTGCACCCGCACGACCTGGCCGTTCACGCTGATCCGGCCGGCGTCGATCATGTCCTCGGAGACGCGCCGGGAGCCGACACCCGCGCGGGCGAGCACCTTCTGCAGCCGCTCGCCGGGGCTGTCGTCGTCGTGCTGGGGCTCCTCGACGTCACCGGGGCGGATCGGTGCGAGCTCCATGTCCTCGGACCAGCCCTCACCGCCGGAGGTGGTGGGAGTGTCGTCTGCAGTCGTGTCCATCCCCTCCAGTCTCCCACCTGCGCGCCGGTGCTCCTACCGGTCGGCAGACGTCAGCTGTCGGGGTGCTCGTCGAGCAGGGTGCGGGTGTCGGGCAGCAGCGGGGCGAGCTCGGGCAGCTCGTCGAGGCCGGTGAGCCCGAGCCGCTCGAGGAACAGCGGGGTGGTCACGTACAGCCCGCCGCCGGTGTCGGGGTCGGCGCCGGCCTCGCGGATCAGCCCGCGGGCGGTGAGCGTGCGGACGACGGCGTCCACCCCGACCCCGCGGATCGCCGAGATGCGGGCGCGGGTGACCGGCTGCCGGTAGGCGATCACCGCCAGCGTCTCCAGCGCCGCCTGGGTCAGCCGGCTGCGCTGCCCCTCCAACAGGTGCCGCTCCACCACCGCGGCGTGCTCCTCCCGGGTGTAGAGCCGCCACCCCTCCCCCACCCGGCGCAGCGTGGTGCCGGCCCGGCGCTCGTCGTACGCGGCGGCCAGTGCCACCAGCGCGGCGCGCACCCGGTGGACCGGCACCTGCAGCGCCGCGGCCAGCGAGGGCTCGTCCAGCGGGGTGTCGGTGACGAACAGCAGCGCCTCCAGTCCGCCGTGCAGTGCGACGTCGTCCAGCGGGGTGAGGTCGAGCGGGAGCTCGTCCGGCACCGCGGCGACGGTCTCCTCGACCGGCGCCTCCGGCTCGGGGACGACGACCAGCTCCACCGGCGGATCGGCGGGTGCCCGGCCCAGCCCGCGGGAGGACGGGGCGTCGGCGGGGTCGCTGCGCGCCTCGGGCCGGCCGAACTCGGCGGCCAGCCGGGCGGCGACGGCGTCCCAGCCCTGGTCCCGGGCGGTGCCCCGCTCCTCGCCCTCGGCCAGGCCGGCGGCGACCTCGGCGACGACGGCGTCCCAGGAGAACGGGCGCGGGGCCTCCGGCTCGTCGGTCATCGATCGTCCTCGGGCAGGTCCGCGTCCAGGTCCAGGTCCGCGGGCAGCGACAGGTCGGCGGGCAGCCGGCCGTCGACCAGGGCCGGGCCGGTCCAGCGCACGTGCAGCTCCCCCAGCGGCACCGCCTGGTCGAAGGTCACCAGCTGCTGGCGGTACAGCTCCAGCAGCGCGAGGAACCGGGCGACCACCTCGAGGGTGTGCGCGCAGTCGCGGCTCAACGACCGGAAGGTCGCCGTCCCGGCCTCGGCGACCCGGCTGCGGACGAGGACCAGCTGCTCGGTGACGCTGACCGCCGGGGCGTGCAGGTGGGTGACGCTGACCGTGGGCGGGGGCTTGGGCGTGAGCGCCTCGAACGCCAGGGCGGCGAACTGCTCGGGCGTCACCCCGAGGAGCACCTCGGGCAGCAGCTGGGCGAACTGCGGCTCGAGGCCGGCGTCGCGGGCGTACCGGCGGGCGGCCTCGGACTCGCGGGTGCGCAGGAAGGCGGCGGCCTGCTTGTAGGCCCGGTACTGCAGCAGCCGGGCGAACAGCAGGTCGCGGGCCTCCAGGACGTCGAGGTCGTCGGGGTCCTCGACGTCGGCGGCGGGCAGCAACCGGGCGGCCTTGAGGTCCAGCAGCGTGGCGGCGACGACCAGGAACTCGCTGGCCTGGTCCAGGTGCAGCTCGTCGGAGAGGTCGCGCAGGTGGGCGATGAACTCGTCGGTGACCACCGACAGGGCGATCTCGGTGACGTCGAGCTTGTGCTTGCCGATCAGCTGCAGCAGCAGGTCGAACGGGCCCTCGAAGTTGGTCAGCCGGACGGTGAACCGCCCGGTGCCCGCCTCCGGGACCGCCACCGTCGTCACCGCACCAGCCTAAGCGGGACCCCTGACAGGTCCCGCCTGTCCTCAGTGCTTGCGCAGGCGGCGGACGAGGACGGAGTCCTCGCCGTGCACCTCGAGGTCGGCCAGCAGGACGTTGATCGCCTCGCGGACGATCCGGCCGCGGTCGGCGGCCACGCCGTGCTGCCCGCGCAGGGTCAGCCGCGCGGTCTCCAGGGCCAGCAGCTCGTCGGCCGAGCAGTAGACGGTGATCTTCTCCTCGTGCCGGGTGCGGTTCTTGTCCGCGGCACCGCGGGTCCGCTGGGCCGGCGCGGCCGGCAGCGTGGACCGGTGCGCGGCCAGCTCGTCGACGACGATGCGCGGGGCACCACCGGCGACGTCGGGCACCAGCGTCAGCGGCGGGGCACCGGCCTCGGCCTCGCGCGCGGCGGAGGACCCGCGCAGCGCAGGCGAGGAGGTCGTGGCGGCCAGGTTCGGCAGCTCGGTGACCGGGGCCGGCGGCGGTGTTGCCGGGGTGTCGGTCCGGCGGAACAGCTCGGACGCACCGGGGAGCACAGGACGGCGGGTCACGCGTCCTCCTCGCTGGCGCTCGTCGTCGGCGTGACGGGTGCTGTGCCCATCGGTGAACTCGCTCGCTCGTTCACAGGGCGAGGACCTCCTTGGCCAGGTCGCGGTAGGCGGCAGCGCCACCGGACGTCGGGGCCCACTGCGTGATCGGCTGCCCGGCGACCGTGGTCTCCGGGAAGCGCACGGTGCGGGAGATGACGGTCTGGAACACGGTGTCGCCGAAGGCCTCGACGACCCGGCTGAACACCTCGCGGCAGTGCACGGTCCGCGTGTCGTACATCGTGGCGAGGATGCCGGAGATCTCCAGCGACGGGTTGAGCCGCTCCTTGACCTTGTCGATGGTGTCGACCAGCAGCGCGACGCCGCGGAGGGAGAAGAACTCGCACTCCAGCGGGATGATCACGCCCTGGGCGGCGGTGAGCGCGTTGACCGTCAGCAGCCCCAGGGAGGGCTGGCAGTCGATGAGCACGTAGTCGTACTCGGCCCGGATCGGCGCCAGCACCCGCAGCAGGGTCTGCTCACGGGCGACCTCGCTGACCAGCTGCACCTCGGCGGCGGACAGGTCGATGTTGCTGGGCACCAGGTCCAGGCCGGGGATGCCGGTGGCGACCCGGACGTCGGCCAGGGTGGTGGCCGGCTCCATGAGCGCGTTGTAGATGGTGCGGTCCAGGCCCTGCGAGGGGATGCCCAGGCCGACCGAGAGCGCACCCTGCGGGTCCAGGTCGACGAGCAGGACCTTGCGGCCGTGCTCGGCCAGCGCGGCCCCGAGGTTGATGGTCGAGGTCGTCTTGCCGACCCCGCCCTTCTGGTTGCACATGGCGATGACCTGCGCCGGACCGTGGGAGGTCAGGCGCTTGGGCTCGGTCAGCTTCCGCTGCCGGGCCCGGGCAGGGTCGACCCGGCTCGTCGGGGCACCCATCTCGGCACCGCCGGACAGGCCCCCGTCGTACGGGAGCCCGACGGCGGACGCCGCCGCCTCGGCTCGTGTCGACATCGCTTCTGCCTCTTCCCTGGACCGTCGCTGCCGCGTCCGCCGGCTGGCGGTCGCGGGAGGAGGACGCTGTCCCCGGCGGGGGGAAGCCGCCGGTCCGTTCTCCTGCGTCCCTCATCGGCAGGGTGGGCGGTGACCGTGACCCGAACGCGGGACGACTTGTCGACAAGTTGCCCCGCCCGCCCGGCGGTGGGCTCAGCGCAGCGCGCGGGGGTGGCTGGTGGCGTAGACCTCGCGCAGCCGCTCGACGGTGACCAGCGTGTAGACCTGGGTGGTGGTCACCGAGGCGTGGCCGAGCAGCTCCTGCACGACGCGGACGTCGGCGCCGCCGTCGAGCAGGTGGGTGGCGAAGGAGTGCCGCAGGGTGTGCGGGGACAGCTCGGCGCCGATCCCGGCCCGCTCGGCGGCCTCGCGCAGGATCGTCCAGGCGCTCTGCCGGGACAGCGGGCCGCCGCGGGCGTTGAGGAACAGCGCTCCCCCGCGCACCCCGGTGCGGGCCTTGGCCACCAGCGCCGGTCGCGCGCGCACCAGGTAGTCCTGCACGGCCCGGACGGCGTAGCTGCCCACCGGGACGACGCGCTCCTTCCCGCCCTTGCCGGCCAGCCGCACCGCCGCGGTGCTGGGGTCCGCGCCCAGCGCCAGGTCGTCGACGGCCAGCCCCACGGCCTCGGAGATGCGGGCGCCGGTGCCGTACAACAGCTCCAGCAGCGCCCGGTCGCGCAGCCCGCGGGGGCCCTCGACGGAGGCGGCGGCCTCCAGCAGCGCCACCACCTGCTCGACCGGGATGGCCTTGGGCAGCCGCCGGGCCGGGGCCGGGGGCTTGACCTCCGCGGCGACGTCGTCGGTGATCAGCCCGTCGAGCAGGGCGAACCGGTGCAGCCCGCGGACGGCGACCACCGCACGCGCGGCCGAGGTGGCCGACAGCGGTGGGTGGTCGTCGTCCCCGGTGCGCAGGGCGACGAGGAACGCGGCCACGTCGGACTCCCCCACCTCGCCGAGCCCGCGCACCCCGGCGGCGGTGAGGAACTCCGCGTAGCGGCGCAGGTCCCGGCGGTAGGAGCTGATCGTGTTGGCCGCCAGCCCGCGCTCGACGGTGAGGTGGTCGAGGTAGCCGGTGACGGTGCGGGCGACGTCGGGGCCGGCCGACGTCGCACTGCTCAGGGTCGCGCCGGTCAGGACAGGACCTCCTGCCACGGCACCGACGGCAGTGCGTGCGCATCCGCCACCCCGGCGTGCACCAGCCGTCCGGCGGCGACGTTGACCCCGCGGGCCAGCGCCGGGTCGGCGGCCAGCGCGGCCGCGGTGCCCCGGTTGGCCAGCGCCATGACGTAGGGCAGCGTGACGTTGGTCAGCGCGTAGGTCGAGGTGTGCGGCACCGCGCCGGGCATGTTGGCCACGCAGTAGAAGACGGAGTCGGCGACGCCGAAGGTCGGGTCGTCGTGGGTGGTGGGCCGGGTCGACTCGAAGCAGCCGCCCTGGTCCACGGCGATGTCCACCAGCACCGAGCCGGGCTTCATCCGGGACACCAGCTCATCGCTGACCAGCACCGGCGCCTTGGCCCCGGCGACGAGGACGGCGCCGATGACCAGGTCGGCGTCCAGCACGGCACGCTCGACCTCCAGGGCGTTGGACGCCACGGTCTGCAGGTGGCCGCGGTAGAGCCGGTCGGCGGCGCGCAGCTTCTCCAGGTCCCGGTCCAGCACGGTCACCTGTGCCTGCATGCCCAGGGCGATGGTGGCCGCGTTCATCCCCGACACCCCCGCACCCAGGACGACGACCTTGGCCGCATGCACCCCGGACACCCCACCGAGCAGGACGCCGCGGCCGCCGGAGGCGCGCTCCAGGGTGTGCGCGCCCACCTGCGGGGCCATCCGGCCGGCGACCTCGGACATCGGGGCCAGCAGCGGCAGCGCCCCGCCGTCGGTCTGCACGGTCTCGTAGGCGATCGCGGTGGTGCCCGAGGCCAGCAGCGCGTCGGTGCACTCCCGCGACGCGGCCAGGTGCAGGTAGGTGAACAGCGTCTGCCCGGCCCGCAGCCGGCCGAACTCCTCGGCGATCGGCTCCTTGACCTTCAGCAGCAGGTCGGCCGCGCCCCACACGTCGTCGGCGGTCGGCACGATCCGCGCGCCGGCGGCGACGTAGTCGGCGTCCGGGATGGAGGACCCCGCGCCGGCGTCGGTCTCGACCAGCACCTCGTGCCCGGCGGCGACCAGCTCGGTGACCCCGGAGGGGGTCAGCGCGACCCGGTACTCACGGTTCTTGACCTCTCGGGCGACCCCGACGCGCATCGCAGCTCTCCACTGTCCCGGTGCGCGACCACCAGGGTGTCGGTGGCGCCACCGTGTCCGGGCGGCCCGGTCGGGGCCTGCCTCGGGCGGAGTCTAGGCACGGCGGGTGTCCCGGGTGTGTCAGGGAGCACTCTCCGGCCGGTCGCGAGAGTCGTGCTCGGTCCGGGCGGCCAGGACGTCGTTCGTGTGGGTCAGCAGCTCAGGCCGGCCGGACGACGGCGTACCGGACGACGACGAACTCGCCGTTGCGGTCGACCTCCTGCACCGCCAGCTCCACCCGCCGTGGCAGCAGTGGGGCGCCGGCGCCGAGGGTGACCGGGGCGATGGCCACCACGACCTCGTCGAGCAGGCCGCGGTCGGCGAACTGGCCGGCCAGGTCCCCACCGCCGACCACGTACACGTCCCGGCCCGCGGCCGCCTCGACCATCGCGGCGTGCACCCGGGCCGGGTCGTCGGCGGTGGGCCGCAGGTCCGCTCCCGGGACGAGGTCGAGCTCCCGGTGGGTGAACACCCACGTCGGCCGCTCGGGCACCCAGCCCGGGTCGTTCTCCCGCACCCACCGGTAGGTGGTCGCCCCCATGGCCACCGCGCCGACCCCGGCGATGAAGCCGTCGTAGCCCATCGGCCCGGCCGGGTCGTTGTCCCGGGTGAGCAGCCAGTCCAGGGAGTGGTCGGCGGTGGCGATGAAGCCGTCCAGGGACGTGGCGGTGTAGTACACGGTGCGGGTCACGAGGTCCTCCTGCTCAGCCAGTCGATCGGGTCGCCGGCGTCCACGTCGAGGCCGGCTGCGCGGAACCAGTGCCGGGCCAGCTGCCGGCGGTGGGCGCCGTAGGTGAGCACGTGCGCGACGACGCTGCCGAGCACGAACGACTCCGGCGGGTCACAGAGGGCGTCGACCAGCCGGTCGCCCCACGCGCCGCGGCGGGAGACCTCCCGGACGAACGCCAGCCAGCGGGGGGCGGCCGCGTCGTGCCGGGCCAGCAGGGCCGCCGGGTCGTCGCGGCCGCGGGCCGGGTGGTCGGCGCCCTCCACGGCGGCCAGCCACACCTCGGTCGTCCAGACCTGGTGCTCCAGCACCGCGGCCAGCGACTCCTCCGGACCGTCCCAAGGCAGCACCTGCTGGCCGGGGACGCGCACCCGCCGGTACTCCGCCTCCGGACAGCCCTTCGCGATCTCCAGCAGGGCGCGGGTGTCCTCGAGGTCGTGGTGCACGAGCAGTGCGGTCACCTCGTCGCCACCGCGCTGCCCCGGCCGGCCGGTGACCCACAGCGAGGCCGGCGGGTGGAAGTGGATGCCGTTGGGCGCCGGCAGCCAGTGCGCGTCCCGCCCGGGCGCCGTCCCCGCCTGCCCGGGGGAGCAGCCGTAGGCCCGGCTGAACGCGCGGCTGAAGCCCTCCACCGACTCGTAGCCGGCGGCGAAGGCGACGTCGGTGACGCTGCGGCCCTCGCGCAGCTGCCAGGCCGCGCGCTCCAGCACCACCCGGCGGCGCAGTGCGACCGGCGCCTCCCCCGCGCCGCGGCTCACCTGCCGGGCGAAGTGCCACGGTGAGGCGAAGGCGTCGCCGGCCATCTCGGTCAGCGTGCGGTTGTCCTCGTCCAGGACGGCGTCCAGCAGCTCGCGCAGCCGGTCACGTCCGGCGGCCGGGGTGTCCTCGGGCATGCGGGCAGTCTGTCGCGCGCGGCGGTCCCGGCGCCCGACCGTTCTTGCGCACCCGGATCGCCGTCCCGGGCCGGGGTGCCGCACCATGCCGGGGACCCACCCGCCCGTTCCCGGGAGCCCCGCTGATGCGCCTGTACGCCGACCGACCCGACCGCCGCGCCCGGCAGGTGGCCGCCGACCTGGGCCTGGTGGTCTGGCTGGTGGCGTGGCTGCTGGTCGCCCGGGTGGTGCACCGGGCCGTGCTGGTCCTGGCCGAGCCCGGCCGCGCGCTGTCGGACCTGGGCCGGTCGATCTCGGACACCATGGGCAGCGCCGCCGGCGCGGCCGACGGCGTCCCGGTGGTCGGCGACGAGCTCGCCACGCCCTTCGACGCCCTCGGGGACGCCGGGGCGCAGGTCACCGGGGCCGGGCAGGGCGCCCAGGACGCCGTCTCGACGCTGGCCACGGTGCTGGCCGTGGTCCTGGTGGTGCTGCCGGTGGGCTGGTTGCTGCTGCGCTGGCTGCCGTGGCGGCTGGGCTGGCTGCGCGAGGCCCGGGCCACCGACCGGCTGCTGGCGCACGGCGCGCAGGGCGTGGGCGACCTCGAGCTGCTCGCGGCGCGGGCGATGGCGACCGCACCGCTGAGCCGGCTGGCCGCGCTGCCCCCCGGCACCGGCGCCGGGTGGCGGGCCGGCGACCCGGCCGCCGTCCGGGCCCTGGCCGGGCTGGAGCTGCAGCGACTCGGGCTGACGCTGCCGACCGACGAGGGCGCCGCGACCCAGCCGGGTTGACCCGGGCGGCGCAGTGTGGAGCCGCGTGCGCACGCGGCTGGACCCCGCCCGGTGCAGGTCGACCCGCACCGACCGGGCGCCCCACCACCGACCGGGTCCACCACCGACCGGCTTGACCCGCCTCAGCTGACGTTGAGCCGGGCCGTGGCGCGGCTCAACGTCAGGTGGAGCGGCTCGACCCGCGCGGCGGCACGGGCCGGCGCACGGACGGCCGCGCTGTGGCGCGGCCGTCCGCCGGTGCAGGCGGCTGGGACCGAGGGCTCAGACCGCGTCGAGCGGGCGCAGCCGCGGCGCGGTGGCCCGCACCTGGGCGGCGGCGAGCACCCCGATGGCGGCGAGGGAGTTGCGGATCGTGCCGTCGAACACCCACTGCACGGCCTCCGTCAGCGGCACGCGCTCGACGGTCATGTCCAGCTCCTCGTGCTCGACCACGAAGCCCTCGGGCCGGTCGACCGACGCCAGGCCCTCGGCCAGGTACAGCAGCACCTTCTCGTCGCAGAAGCCCGGCGAGGGGTGGTGCGTGGTCAGCAGCGACCAGCGCTCCGCCGACAGCTGCACCTCCTCGGCCAGCTCGCGGCGGGCGGCGTCGACGGGGGCCTCGCCGTCGACGTCCAGCAGGCCGGCCGGCACCTCCCACATGTGTTCCCCGACCGGGTGCCGGTACTGGCGCAGCATCACGACCCGGTCCTCGTCGTCGAGGGCGACGATGCCGACCGCGCCGCCGTGGTGCACGACCTCGCGGACGCTCTCGCCCCCGCCGGGCATGGCCACGGTGTCCCTCCGCAGCGAGATGACCCGCCCGTCGTAGACCGTCTCGGTCGACAGCACCTCGTAGTCGTGACTCATCAGATCCCGACCGGCTCCTCGTCGGGCACCGGCAGCCGGGCGGCGTCCTGGAAGGAGGCCGCGGCGGCCACGAACGCGGCGAACAGCGGGTGCGGCCGGGTCGGGCGGCTCTTGAGCTCGGGGTGGGCCTGGGTGCCGACGAAGAACGGGTGGACGTCGGCGGGCAGCTCGGCGAACTCGACCAGCAGGCCGTCGGGCGAGGTGCCGGAGAAGACCAGGCCGGCCTCGGTGAGCCGGTCGCGGTAGGCGTTGGCGACCTCGTAGCGGTGCCGGTGCCGCTCGGTGATCTCCGTGGCGCCGTAGGCGGCGGCCGCGACCGAGCCCTTGGCCAGCGTCGCCGGGTAGCTGCCCAGGCGCATGGTGCCGCCCATGTCCCCGCGCCCGGCGACGACGTCGAGCTGGGTGGCCATGGTGGAGATGACCGCGTCGGGGGTATCCGGGTCGAACTCGGTGGAGTTGGCCCCGGCGATGCCGGCCAGGTTGCGCGCGGTCTCGATGACCATGCACTGCAGGCCCAGGCACAGCCCCAAGGTCGGGATGCCGTTCTCCCGGGCGTGCGTGATGGCGCCGAGCTTGCCCTCGATGCCGCGGACACCGAAGCCGCCGGGGATGCAGACGCCGTCCACCCCGGCCAGCGCGGCCCGGGCGCCCTCGGGGGTCTCGCAGTCGTCGGAGGGCACCCAGCGGATCTGCACCCGGGAGCGGTGGGCGAACCCGCCGGCCCGCAGCGCCTCGGTCACCGACAGGTAGGCGTCGGGCAGGTCGATGTACTTGCCGACCAGGGCGACGGTGACGGTCTGCTTCGGGGCGTGGACCCGGTCGAGCAGGTCACCCCACACGGTCCAGTCGACGTCCCGGAAGGGCAGGCCGAGGCGACGGACGACGTAGGCGTCCAGGCCTTCCCGGTGCAGCACCCGCGGGATGTCGTAGATCGAGGGGGCGTCCGGGCAGGACACCACGCCCTCGGCGTCGGTGTCGCACATCAGGCTGATCTTGCGCTTGAGGCCCTCGCTGATCGGCCGGTCGGAACGGCAGACGATCGCGTCGGGCTGGATGCCGATGCTGCGCAGCTGGGCCACCGAGTGCTGGGTCGGCTTGGTCTTCAGCTCACCGGAGGGCGCGATGTAGGGGATCAGCGAGATGTGCAGGAAGAAGCAGTTGTCCCGGCCGATCTCGTGGCGCACCTGGCGGGCGGCCTCCAGGAACGGCAGCGACTCGATGTCGCCGACCGTGCCGCCGATCTCGGTGATCACCACGTCGACCCGCTCGGCGGAGTCGGCGCCGGCCAGCATCCGGGCCTTGATCTCGTTGGTGATGTGCGGGATGACCTGCACGGTGTCGCCGAGGTACTCCCCGCGCCGCTCCCGGGCGATCACGTCGGAGTAGACCTGGCCGGTGGTCACGTTGGCCCGGCCGGTGAGGTCGGTGTCCAGGAACCGCTCGTAGTGCCCGATGTCCAGGTCGGTCTCGGCGCCGTCCTCGGTCACGAAGACCTCGCCGTGCTGGAACGGGTTCATGGTGCCGGGGTCCACGTTGAGGTACGGGTCCAGCTTCTGCATGGTGACCCGCAGCCCACGGCTGGAGAGCAGTGCCCCCAGGGAGCTCGCGGTCAGGCCCTTGCCCAGGGACGACACGACGCCGCCGGTGACGAAGACGAACTTCGTCGGCTGGGAGTTGGGGAGCGAACGGTTGCCGGATTCTGCCTGTCGACCCACGGACGCCGACGTTAACACGGGCTCCCCCGCACTTCTCAGCGCCGGGCCAGCAGCTCCGCGTACACGGTGACCAACTGGGCCGCGGTCGCCGCCTCGTCCGGCCAGCCCGCCGCCTGCCGCGGTCCGGCCGCCGCCAGCTCCGCGCGCCGCGCCGGGTCGGTGAGCAGCCCGCCCAGCGCAGCGGCCAGCGCACCGGCGTCCCCGGCCGGGACGAGCACGGCGGCGTCCCCGACCAGCTCCGGGACGCCGCCCACCGCGGTGGCCACCAGCGGGACGCCGGAGCGCAGCGCCTCCTGGGCGGTGAGCGAGCGGGCCTCCCACACCGAGGGCAGGACGACGACGTCGGCGGCGGCGAGCAGGTCGGCGACGTCGGTGCGGCGGCCCAGCAGGGTCACCGGCAGCCCCCCGGCGGTGACGCGCGCGGCGAGTGCGTCGTGCAGCGGCCCGTCCCCGGCGACGGCGACCAGCGGGTCACCGGCGACACCTGCGGCCAGGACGTCCAGCAGCACGTCATAGCCCTTCTGCGGGTGCAGCCGGCCCACGGCCAGCACCAGCGGCCGGGCGTCGTCCAGCCCCAGCTCGGCGCGCACCTGCGCCCGCGGGCGGGTGGGCGGCGGCAGCGGGGGCGCCGACACCGGCGCCGCCCGGACGTCGCGGGCACCCAGCCGGACGGCGTTGGCGGCGAGGTCGGCCGAGGCGGCCAGCACCACGTCGGCGGCGCGGACGGTGGCCCGCTCGGCGGCGTCCAGCACCCGGCGCCGGAGCCCGCCCCCGGGCGGGGCGGCGTTGTGCAGCGTCAGGACCAGGGGCCGGTGGCCGGCCAGCGCGGCGACCAGCCCGGCGCGCAGCCCGTGGGCGTGCACCAGGTCGCTGCCGGCGGCCGTCCGGCGCAGCGCCCGGACCGCGCGCAGGTCGGCGGCCGGGGCGAGCCCGGCGGAGACGCCGACCTCGCGGAAGTCCGCGCCGGTGGCGGTGAAGCCGAACAGCTCCTCGGTGGCCCGCGGGCCGCACACCCGGACGTCCGCACCGGCCGCGACCAGGGCCGGCAGCACCGAGCGCAGGTGGGTGCCGACGCCGCCGGTGCTGGTGGCCAGCACCTCGGTGACCCGTCGGTCGGTCAGCTCAGCCACTCGTCTCCCCCTCCGGTGTGCGCAGCCCCCGCAGGGCCGCGGTGAGCGGCCGGCGGGCGGTGGCCGCCAGCACGGCGGCCGCGACGAGCAGGACGACTCCCCCGCTCACCACGCCGACGCCGACCGCCGACGCCACCCCGCCACGCGGCACCGGGTCGGCGCCCAGCGCGGCGGACGTCAGCAGGCCGGCGGCCCCGGCGAGCACCGCGGCGCCGAGGGCGGGCACCCCGGTGCGCAGCACGCCGGTGAGCGCACCGGGCCCGGCGACCCGCACGACGACGGCCAGCAGCGACGCCCCGGCCACGGTGACCCCGATGCTGTGCCCGGCACCCAGGGCCAGCGCGCGGTCCGCGGGCGGCAGGGCGGCGGCGAGCACCAGGTCGGCAGCGACCGCGACCAGCCAGCCGGCGGTGAGGCAGACCGTCGGTGCCCGCCACGTGCCGCGGGCGTACAGCGCCCGGGACAGCAGCGCCACCAGCGCGTAGCCGACCAGCCCGGGGGCGAACCCGAGGACGGCGGCCCGCAGCGCCGGTGCTGCGGCGGCGTCGGTGGCCGAGGCGAGGAAGACCCGGGCGACCGGCCCCGCGACCGCGACCAGCCCGGCGGCGGCGACCGCCGCGGTGACCACGGTGAGCACCGCGGCCGGGGCCAGCGCCCGCCGGTAGCCGGCCTCGTCGCCGGCCGCCGCGCGCTCGCTCAGCGCCGGGTAGACCGAGGTGGCCAGGGGCACCGCCAGCGCCGCCCAGGGCAGCAGGAAGAGCGTCATGGCCGCGACGAGGACGACCTGGGTGCCGTCGGGGGCGCCGTCGTTGGCCAGCCGGATCGCCACCACGGTGACCAGCTGCTGCCCGGCCAGCGTGACCACCCCGGCCAGCGCGAGCCGGCGCACCCGGGGTGCGGCCCCGACCGGGAACCGCAGCGCCGGGCGCAGGCCCAGCCGCAGCCGGCGCAGCGGGCCGAGCAGCGACAGGCTCAGCGCGACCACGCCCAGCGTCGTCCCCATGCCCAGCACGAGCTCGGCGGCGGTGCCCAGGCCGGCGACGTCCCGGCTGCCGCCGATCGCGGCGAACACCAGGTAGGCGCCGGCGACGACCAGCGAGGACAGCAGCGGCGCCAGCGCCGGCCCGGCGAACCGGCGATGGGCCTGCAGGACGCCGGTGAGCACGATGCCGATGCCGTAGAGCACGACCTGCGGCGCGAAGACCAGCAGCAGCCGCGCCGCCAGGTCGACCTGCGCGGGGTCGCCGCCGCCCAGCAGCCCGGCGGCGATCGGCCGGGCGAGCAGCGCCACGCCCAGGGCGAGCGGGACCAGCAGCAGGAGGGTCCAGCCCAGCAGCGCCGAGGCGGTGCGCCGCACCTGCTCGCGGTCCCCGGCGGCGATCCCCCCGGCCAGCATCGGCACGACCAGGCTCGCCAACGCACCGCCGGCGACGACCTCGAAGACGACGTTGGGGACGGTGTTGGCGGCCAGGTAGGTGTCCCCGGTGCTGCCGGCGCCCACGGTGTTGGTGAACACGACGGTGCGGCCGAACCCGGCCAGCCGGGACAGCACGGTGAGCACCGAGATCAGCAGGGCCGCACCGGCCGCCCCCTGCACCAGGGCCCGCCGGGTGGAGGGGGTCACGTGCTGCGGCGGCCGAGCTGGTCGAGCTCGCGCAGACCGGGGGTCGACTCGATGACCCGGGTGAAGCTCACCTTCTCGCTGGCCAGGGTCAGCGCGGTGACGACCGCGAGCAGGCCAGCCCGGCCCGGGCGCCCGGGCAGGTCGGCCAGCCGCAGCCCCAGCAGCGCGCCCAGCGCGTTGGCCCCGCAGTCGCCGAGCATCACCCGCTCGCCGAGGTCGGCCGGCAGCAGTCCGGCGGTCGCGCCCAGCGCCCCGGCGGACAGCCCACCGGCCGGACCGCCGAGGGTCGCCCCGGCCAGCAGGACGGCGGCCTTGCCGGCCCGCCCCGGTCGCAGGTCCAGCAGGTTGACCAGGTTCGCCGTCCCGGCGACCAGCCCGACGGTGAGGACGGCGTCGGCCGCGCTCCCCCGCCGGGTGAGGACCGCGGCGACGGATGCGGCGGCACCGATCCCGACGACCTTGACCGCGCCCGCGGACACCCGGCCATCCCGCAGCGCGGCCAGGTGCCCGGCCAGCCCCTTGTCCCGGGCCTGCTCGGGGCGGGCGCCGGCCAGGTCGTCGTAGCTGCCCACGAGCCCGGCGACCGTGCCCACCACCGCTGCGGCGGCCCGGTGCCCGGTCGGGGCGCCGAGCACGGCGGCGCCGGTCGCGGCGGCGGCCAGCACCGGTCCGCCGAGCAGGCTCACCGGCCGGCCGGCGAAGTTGGTGCGCTGCCAGCGCGCACCCGGGACGCGCCCGGCCACGGCCAGCCCGGTCCGGGCGCCCAGCACCCCGGCCGCGGCCGCCGTCAGACCCCGGCGGCCGGTCACGACGCCGGCGGGACGGGCTGGGTGTCCTCGCCGCTCCCGTAGGCACCGGTCGTGCCGCGGCTCTCGGCGGCCAGCGCCAGCACGGTGCTGATCCGGCCGGCGGGCACGGTCACGTTGTCGACGGTGGAGACCACCGCCGAGACCGAGGTGTCGGCGCGCAGGGCCCGCAGGAGGCCGCCGTCGTCGACGGTGGTCGGGTCGCCCGCGGCCACGGCGCCGGAACCGCGCCGGTCCAGGGCGGTGACCAGCTGCACCAGGGCCTCGGTGCGGGGCAGGGCGTTCTCGTCGGTGAGCACCCCGGCGGTCAGCAGCACGGCGTGGTCGGCCGGCGTCACCGAGGAGGTGTCCCGGCTGAGCACCCCCAGCTCCTCCAGCCCGGCCAGCACCGAGGAGGTGGCCGAGGCGGGGACCGGCCCGGCGGTGCCGGCGTCGGCCGGGGGCACCATCAGCACCTCGGCGAGCAGGTCGGCGGCCAGGCCCGCGGGGTCGCCGGCGTCCGCCGGGTCCAGGCCGGCCGGCCGGCCGGGGCCGGAGACGTAGGCCTCCACCGCGGCGTCGTTGGCCGGGTCGCCGTACCCGGGGGTGAGCCGGATGGTGCCGGTCACGGTCGCGCCCGCGCTGCCCAGCAGGGCGGTGAGCCCCTCGAGCACGTCGGGGGCCACGTCCTCGGAGCCGACCACCAGGACGACGCTGCGCCCGGACAGGCTGCCCTCGACCAGCGCCGGGCCGACGGCCTCGTCGAAGCTGCCGACGTCGTCCAATTGCGCCTGCAGCTCCCGGCTCTGGTCCTCCAGTGCCCGCTTGTCCGTCTGGAGCGCGCTGACCTGGCCCTGCAGGTTCGTCAGCACCGGCCCGTTGAGCTGGGTGGTGCCGATGACTATCCCGAGCGCCACGGCCAGGAAGACCGCGATCAGCGAGACCAGGTGGTAGCGGAAGTCGATCACGTGAAGAGGTTCTCCAGCCAGAACACGAAGCTGTCCCATTGGTCGATCAACAGGTCGAAGTACACCCGGCCGGCGGTGGACACGGCCAGGGCCGCGGCGATCGAGGCGAGCGCGGCGACCACGAGGAACACCAGGGCGAGGGTGGAGATGCGGCTGCGGTAGAGCCGGCTCACGCCCTTGGCGTCGACGAGCTTGCCGCCCAGCCGCAGCCGGGTGAGGAAGGTCGAGGCCATGCCGCCGCGGCCCTTGTCCAGGAACTCCACGAGCGTGGCGTGCGTGCCGACGGCGACGATGAGCGAGGCGCCCTTCTCGTCGGCCAGCAGCATCGCGATGTCCTCGCTGGTGGCCGCGGCGGGGAAGGTGATCGCGGGGACGCCGAGGTCGGTGACCCGCTTCAGGCCGGGCGCCTGGCCGTCGGGGTAGGCGTGCACGACCACCTCGGCGCCGCAGCGGAGCACCGCGTCACTGACCGAGTCCATGTCCCCGATGATCATGTCCGGCTGGTAGCCGGCCTCCTTGAGCGCGTCGGCCCCGCCGTCGACGCCGATCAGCACCGGCCGGTAGTCGCGGATGTACGGCCGCAGCGCCTGCAGGTCCTCCCGGTAGTCGTAGCCGCGGACGACGATCAGCACGTGCCGGCCCTCGATCCGGGTGGTCACGTCGGGCACGCCCACGCCGTCGAGCAGCAGCGCGCGCTCGCGCTTCATGTACTCCATGGTGTTGGCCGCGAAGGCCTCCAGCTGCGCCGACAGCCCGGCGCGGGCGTCGACCATGGCCTCGGCCACGCTGTCCGGGGTCTGCTCGACACCCTGCGCGACCAGCGTGTCCCCGGCGAAGACCCGGTCGCCCTCGACCCGCAGCCGTGCGCCCTCCTTGACCCGGGTGAAGACCTCCTTGCCGACCCCGTCGATGAGCGGGATCCCCGCGTCGACCAGGACGCCGGGGCCGAGGTTGGGGTAGCGGCCCGACGTGCTGGGCGCGGCGTTGACGACGGCGGCGACCTGGCAGGACACCAGGGCGTCGGCGGCCACCCGGTCGACGTCGAGGTGGTCGATGACGGCGATGTCGCCGGGCCGCAGGCGCTTGGTGAGGTTCTTCGTCCGTCGGTCCAGCCGCGCCGGACCGCTCACGCCCGGTCCCGGGTCGGGCACTCGTCCGCGCCGCACCGTGCCGATCCGCATGGCGGGATGCTCCCACGGGCGCCCTTGGCCATGATCCCGACGCGCATCAGCGAGCAATCGACCACGCACAGTGACGACACCGGTGTGACCGCGACACGCCCGTGATCTGGGTGCGCGTCGCTGCAGCAGGACGGGACCGGCCCGTCACTAGCGTGACTGCTGTGACTGCAGGGGCCTCCGCGCGCCGGAGTACAGCGACTGTCGTGTTCGACGACCCCGCCGAGACCCCGGACGGCGCCACGACCGTCCAGCCGGCGCCCCCGGAGGAGCAGCCCGAGACCTCCGCGGCCGTGGTGGAGCTGCGCTCGCGCCCGCCGGTGCCCGAGCCTGCGGTCACGTCCGTGCCCCCCACCGCTGCGCCGCCCGCGGCCGTGCTCACCACTGAGGTGGCCGTTGCCCCCGAGCAGGCCGGCATCGAGCAGGCCGGCATCGAGCCGAACACCACCGCACCCCAGCCGGACGACGTCCCGGCCGCAGCCGAGGCCGACGAGGGCGAGGCGGTGCCCGCCGAGGTCGCCGAGGGTGAGGCGGTGCCCGCCGACGCCCCCGGCCCCGGACGCCGTGCGCGCCGCCGCGACCGGCGGGGACCCAACCTGCGGGAGCAGCGCCGCCAGCGCACCCGGGAGGCCATCGTCGACGCGGCCGCCGAGCTGTTCGTCGAGCGCGGCTTCGACACCGTGAGCGTGAGCGAGATCGCCCAGCGCGCGGGCGTGGTCGAGAAGACGGTGTTCAACCACTTCCCGGTCAAGGAGGGCCTGGTCTTCGAGGCCGACCCGCCGATGCGCGCCGCCCTGCTCGACGCCGTCCGCCGGCGGCCCGCCGGGGAGTCCGTGGCCGCGGCCGCCGGGGGCTTCGTCGTCGCCGCGGTGAGCCAGCTGGGCTCCCCTGCCGCGGCCGAGGGCATGACGGAGATGGCGCGGGTGATCAGGGGCAGTCGCACCCTCCAGGCGCGCGAGCGGGAGATCCTCGGCACGCTGACCGAGTCGCTGGCCGAGCAGATCATCCTGGAGACCCGGGCCACGCCCGGTGAGCTGGAGCCGTGGCTGGCCGCCAACGCGGTGCTGGGGCTGTACTCGTCGCTGCTGGAGCTGGCCCGCGACC
Organism: Modestobacter sp. VKM Ac-2986; assembly: GCF_026967795.1. Taxonomy (GTDB): domain Bacteria; phylum Actinomycetota; class Actinomycetes; order Mycobacteriales; family Geodermatophilaceae; genus Modestobacter. The sequence goes on along the minus strand of NZ_JAPVBH010000003.1, from coordinate 11,642 downwards.
GCATCCTGGCCGGGGCGTCGGGGCCGGCGCTGGTCGCCGAGCTGCGCACCCGTGGTCAGCGCGGGCTGTCGCTGCTGCAGTTCGGCCTGGCGGGGTACGCCAAGCGCCGCTGAGGACGGACCCGTCCGTCGTCGGGCCGGCGTCCCGATGCGCGGGCTGTTTCCGGGCCCGCGGGCTGCCGAGGACGGGCGGGCCGGTCAGCCGAGGCCGCGGTGCGCCGTCCACAGCGCCCCGGCCTGGCCGGCAGCCTCCGACAGCAGGGCCGCCAGCTCCTCGGTGTCGGGCACGGGGAAGGAGACGTAGCCGCCCCGCCCACCGGCGACCGGCCGGCCGTAGGCCTTGGCCGCCAGGTGCCCGTCCGGCAGCAGCCGGACGTTGAGCGTGGTGAGCACGAACTCCTCACCGCGCCGCGTGTCGGTCCACCGGAGCTGCTCGGGGATGGTCACGTTGATGGCCAGAGCGCTGACCTCCGCCGGGGCGTCATGGGTCACGCGGGCATCGTGGCACCCTGCGCGGCCACGACGCACACCCTCCGCGCCGTCCCCTCGGGGCCGAGTCCCTACTGGCGCTCGGCGGCGACGGCGAGCAGTTCGCGGGCGTGGGCCTGGCCGGTGTCGCTGTCGGCCAGACCGGACAGCATCCGGGCCAGCTCGCGCACCCGGTCCTCCCCGCGCACCGCGCGGATGTCGGTGGCGGTGACGCCCTGCGCGGTGTCCGGGGACTTGTCGACCACCAGGTGGGTGTCGGCGAAGGCGGCGACCTGGGCCAGGTGGGTGACCACCACGACCTGGTGCTCGGCGGCCAGCCGGGCCAGCCGCGCACCGATCTCCCCGGCCGCGGAGCCACCGACGCCGGCGTCGACCTCGTCGAAGACCATGACCGGCACCGGGTCGGCACCGGCGAAGACCACCTCGATGGCCAGCATCACCCGGGAGAGCTCACCGCCGGAGGCGCCCTTGTGCACCGGACGGGTCGGGGCGCCGGGGTGCGGCGACATCAGCAGCAGCACCTCGTCGACACCTTCAGGGCCGGGGTGCGTGGGGTCGGTGTCGATCTGGAAGGACACCTGCGCGTTCTTCATCGCCAGCCCCGCCAGCTCGGCACCGACCTCCGCGGCGAACCCGGTGGCGGCGGCCTGCCGGCCGGCGGTCACCTGCGCCGAGAGCGCGTCGAGCTCGGCCCGGGCCGCGTCGCGCTGGGCCTGCAGGGCCTCCAACGCCTCGTCGGAGACGTCGAGCTGGGACAGCCGGGACTCCGCGTCGGCAGCCCAGGCCAGCACCCCGGCCAGCCCCTCGCCCGCGTCGGCGTACTTGCGGACCAGCGCGGTGATTACCGCCCGCCGGTCCAGCACCTCGGCCAGCCGTGCGGGGTCGGCGTCCAGGTCGGCCACGTAGCCGGCCAGCTGGACGGCCACGTCGGAGACCACGGCGACGGCGTCGGCCAGGTCGCGGGCCAGCAGCACCAGCGCCGGGTCGTCGGAACCGGCCAGCGCCCGCTCGGCGACCGCCAGGGCGGTCGAGGCGTCGCTCTCGGCGTCCCCTCCCCCACCCAGGTCACCGGTGACGTCGCCGACCAGCGCGAACCGGGCCGCGTCGGCGGCCGACCGCAGCGCGTCGGCGTCACCGAGCCGGCGGGCCTGGGCGTCGAGCGCGTCGTCCTCACCCTCCTCGGGCGCGACGGCGGCGATCTCCTCCAGGCCGTGCCGCAGGACGTCGGCGGTCTGGGCCAGCTCACGGGCCTGGCTGCGGCGGCGGTCCAGGTCCTCGGCCAGCGCGCGCCAGGTGGCGTGCGCGGCGCGGTGCTGCTCCAGCAGGGCCAGGTGCGCGGGTCCGGCGTACCGGTCCAGCGCGCGGCGCTGCTCGGCCGGGCGGGTCAGCCGCAGCTGATCGGTCTGGCCGTGCACGGCCACCAGCTGCTCGGCCAGCTCGGACACCACGCCGACGGGCACGCTGCGTCCGCCCAGGTGCGCCCGGGAGCGGCCCTCGGCGCTGAACGTGCGGGCCAGGATGAGGCTGCCGTCCTCGTCGGGCTCGGCACCGGCCTCGGCCGCCCGGGCCCACACCGGGGAGTCGGCGGGCAGCACCAGCCGGCCCTCGACCCCGGCACGCACCCCGGCGCGGACGCGCCCCTGGTCGGCGCGGCCACCGAACAGCAGGGTCAGGCCGGTGACGACCATGGTCTTGCCGGCGCCGGTCTCCCCGGTCACCACGGTCAGGCCCGGGCCCAGCTCCAGCGTGACGTCGTCGATCGAGCCGAGCCCGTGCAGGTGCAGCTCGGACAGCGCGCCGTTGCGGGGCGCGCCGCCGGTCGGAGCCGCGCCGGTGGGAGCGGTGTCCGCAGGTGCGGTGTCGGCCGGTGTGGTGCCGGCGGGTGCGGCGGCCGTCTTCCGGGCCGTCGTCCGGTCAGGCCGTGCGGTGCGGGTGGCCACCGGCTGCCTCCTCGGTCGGGGCACCGGCGCCGGGCACGGTGCCGGGGAGCACGGTGCCGGCGGTGGCGATGCCGCGGGTGAGCACGTTCTGGGTGAAGACCGGGGCCTCGTGGCCGGGGCCGTGCGAGCGGGCGTCACGGAACCCGCGCACCGGCAGCCCGAACTTGGCCACCAGCTTGTCGCTGAACGTCGTCGGGTTGACCCGGGCGATGCGCACGGGCCGGGCGGAGCGGCGGACCTCGACCCGTCCGCCGTCGGGGACGTCGACGACGCGGCGGCTGTCGGCCGACACCCGGGCCCGGTTGCCGTCGGCCGGGATGGCGACGGTGAGCACCGAGGACGGGGACGCCACCAGCGGCCGGGCGAAGAGGGCGTGGGCGTTGGTGGGCACCACGAGCAGGGCGTCGACGTCGGGCCACACGACCGGACCGCCCGCGGAGAACGCGTAGGCGGTGGAGCCGGTCGGGGTGGCGCACAGCACGCCGTCGCAGCCGAAGCTGGTCAGCGGCCGCCCGTCGACCTCCAGGACCACGTCGAGCACCCGGGTTCGCTCCACCTTCTCGATGGACACCTCGTTCATCGCCCAGGTGTCGCCGACCTGCCGGCCCGCCGCGTCGAAGACGGTCGCGTCGAGGGTGAGCCGCTCCTCGACCTGGTACTCGCGGCGCTCGACGGCCCCGATCATCTCGTCGACGCCGTCGGGCTCGGTCTCGGCCAGGAAGCCGACCCGGCCCAGGTTGACCCCGGTGATGGCCGCGTCGCTGTTGTGCGCGAGCTCCGCGGCGCGCAGGAAGGTGCCGTCACCGCCCAGGACCAGCACGAGCTCCACGTCGTCGGCGGCACCGGGCCCGAACGGGCAGACCTCGGCACCGGGCACGGCCAGGTCCTCGGCCTCGTCCTCCAGCAGCCGGACGACGATGCCCGCCCGGGTCAGCCGGGCCGCGGTGTCCCGGGCGAGCTCGACGATGTCGGCCCGTCCGGTGTGCACGGCCAGGAGCACGCGGCGGGTGGGCTGACCGGCCGGAGCGACGGTGCTCTGGGTCACGGTGGTCCTTCCTGAACTGCTCGGTCGATGTCGGCCTGCTCCGGTGGTGGTGCGTCGCGGCGCAGCCACAAGAAGAACTCCACGTTGCCGGCGGGGCCGGGCAGCGGGCTGGCCACGACACCGGCGGTGCCCCAGCCCAGCTCGGCTGCAGCGCGCGCCACGGTCAACACGGCGTCGGCCCGGTGCCCGAGGTCGCGGACGACGCCGCCGGCGCCGATCCGCTCGCGCCCCACCTCGAACTGGGGCTTGACCATGGGCAACAGGTCCGCGTCCGGGCGCGCGCAGGCGGTGAGGGCGGGCAGCACCAGGCGCAGGGAGATGAAGGAGAGGTCGGCGACGACCAGGTCGACCGGGCCGCCGATCGTCTCCGGGGTCAGCTCGCGCACGTTGGTGCGCTCGTGGACCGCGACCCGCTCGTCGGTGCGCAGCGACCAGGCGAGCTCGCCGTAGCCGACGTCGACGGCGACGACCTCCCCGACGCCGCGGCTCAGCAGCACCTCGGTGAACCCGCCGGTGGAGGCGCCGGCGTCCAGCGCGCGCCGGCCCTCGACGGCGACCGGGAAGGCATCCAGGGCGCCGAGCAGCTTGTGCGCCCCGCGGGACACCCAGCTGGGCTGGTCGGGGTCGGTGCGGACGACGACGGGGGCGCCGGCCTCCACGCCAGTGGCGGGCTTGGTGGCGGCCTGCCCGCCCACGGTGACCCGGCCCTCGGCGATGAGGGTGACGGCGTGCTCGCGGGAGCGGGCCAGTCCGCGGCGGACGAGCTCGGCGTCGAGCCGGCTGCGGCGGGCCATCAGAGCTGGTCGATGGTGGCCAGCTCGCGCTGCAGCCGGTCGTGCTCGGCCTCGAACACGGCGACGTGCTCGGACACCGGGCGCTCGGTCAGCCCGGCGAAGGGCGACGGGCCGGCCGGGACGCCCACCGCCGGACCCGGGACGGCGGCCGGACGCGGCGCACCCGGACCCGGGACGGCGCCCGGACGCGGGACGGCCGGACGGGGCACGGCACCGGTGGGTGCGACGGGCGACCCCGGAACGGCGCCAGGTCGCGCGACAGCCGGGCCGGGGACGGCGCCTGGGCGCGGGACGGCAGGGCCGGGGACGGCGCCTGGGCGCGGGACAGCCGGGCCGGGGACCGGTCGGGGCTGGTCGGGCTGGCTCACGCGCTCCTCCTCGTCCGTCGTCCGTCGCTGCCGGGTCACCTGCTGCGGCACTGCGGGCCGGCCGCCGGGGGGCGGCGCGACCCGAGGTTACCGGCCGGGACCGACGGGCGGCGGTGCACGGCCGGGACGGTGGACACAGACCTGCCCCGGCCCTCCCGACCTCGGCGGCGGGAGGGCACCGCCGGTAGCGTCGCGCCCCGGACCACCCGGCCGGGCACCCGGCCGGACGGCACCGCCGGGCCCTCCGGCGGGTCGACCCGGTCCCCTGCTCGAGGAGGAACGCCGCACGTGGCCACGCTGGAGCAGTGCACGACCGCCCTGGACGGCTTCGTCAGGAAGCTGGCCGCCGCCGAGGGCGCCCGGGACCTCGACCGCACCGTGTCCTGCCGGCTCACCGACCTCGGCCAGGTGGTGCAGGGTCGGCTGGCCCTCGGTCAGGTGCACGACATGACCGCGCTGCCCGACTCCCCGACCCTGCCCAAGGCCGACATCCGGTTGACGATGGTCAGCGACGACCTGCTGGCGCTGACCTCCGGCGAGCTCGCCTTCGCCCCGGCCTGGGCCGCCGGCCGGGTCAAGCTGGAGGCCGGGCTGCGCGACATGCTGCGGCTGCGCTCCCTGCTCTGAGCACCCGGCGGCCCGCCGGCCGCTGCTGAGCCGGCGGGCCCTGCGCACGGCCCGCCGGTCAGTCCCCGGCCAGCCCCCAGCCGCGGAGTGCCTCGGCGGCCGCGGCGTCGCCGCTGCGGACCACCGCGGGCGCGCCCGCGTCCGGGTGCTGCGCCCAGTGGGCGACGGCCAGTGCCCGCAGCCCGTCGAGCCCATCGGTCGGTCCGCCGTCCGCGCCGGCCCCGTGCAGGGTGAGCACCCCGTCGGTCGCCGCCGCCCGCCACCCGCGGCAGTCCCAGCCGTCCCCGGCGCCCGTCACCGGCGGGTGCCCGATGAGCAGCCCCGCGGCGTCGGGTGCGAGCAGGTCGGGCCGGTGGTCGGGCCCGGCGGCCAGCAGGTGCGCGGGGGTGGCGACACCGGAGAGGACCAGCAGGCTGTCCGCGCCGGCCCGCCGCGCGCCCTCGATGTCGGTGTCGAGCCGGTCGCCCACGACCAGCGGCCGGCGGGCACCGGTGCGGCGCACGCACTCGGCGTGCATGGCCGGGTCCGGCTTGCCGGTGACCAGCGGCTGCTGCCCGGTGACCGTGCTGACCACGCCGACGAACGCCCCGTTGCCCGGCAGCACGCCGCGCGGGGAGGGGATGGTCGCGTCGGTGTTGGTCGCGACGTGCCGCGCCCCGCCGCGGACGGCGACGACGGCCTCGGCCAGCTGCGCCCACCCGACCGCCGGGCCGTAGCCCTGCACGACGGCGGCCGGGGAGTCCTCGGCGCGCTCGACGACGGTCAGCCCGGCGGCGGTCAGCGCGGTCGCGACCCCCGGACCGCCCACGGCCAGCACCCGGCCGCCCGCGCCGACCAGTCCGGCCACCACGGTGGCGGCCGCCTGCGAGCTGGTGATCACGTCGCCGGGCTCGGCCGGGACGCCGAGCTCGGTCAGGTGGGTGGCCACCTGCTCGGGGGTGCGCGCGGCGTTGTTGGTGACGAACCCCAGGCGCATGCCGGCGGCGCGGGCGGCGGTGAGCGCCTCGGGCACCCCGGGGACGGCGGCCGGCCCGACGTAGACGACCCCGTCGAGGTCGAGCAGCGCCACGTCGTGCGTGGTGGTGGGCGGCGCGTCGGTGCCAGCGGACAGCGGGACGTGGTCGCCGCTCACCGTCGGGACCACCGGGTGCGGGTGGAGATGTGGGTGCAGGTCATGGGAGCTCCTCCGCCAGGCCACGGCGGGCCCGGACCCCGCGCAGCGCGCGGGCGTAGTGGTCGAGGTCGGGGCGCATGGCCACGGCCAGGGCGAGGTGCTCGGCGGCCAGCTCGAGCTCGCCGGCCCGGCTGGCGGCCAGGCCGAGCCCGAACTGGGCGTAGTCGTCGGTGGGGTTGGCGGCGATGAGGTGGGTGAAGCTGTCGATCGCGTCGCGGTAGCGACCGGCGTCGTACTGTGCCCGGGCCAGCGCCTCGCGCGCACTCCGGGAGGTGGGCTCGGCGGCGACGGCGCGCTCGAGCAGGGTCGCGGCCGCCGCCGGGTTGCGGTCCCCCAGCAGCTGCAGGCCACGCTGGTACCACTCGTAGACCCCGCCGTCGGGCTGTCCTGGGTCGACCACCGCGCTCCTCCCTGGCGTGCACCGGCAGCAGGTGCCCGCCACGGCCGACGCCGCTGCGGGCCGTGTGCCGACGCGCTCCTACGATCGAGTACGTGCCCTCGACGTCGGCGGACGCCCCGCCTCCTGACGAAGCGGGCCTCGACGTCCGGCCGTTCCGTGCCCTGCTCTACCGCGACCAGGACGCCGGGCACCTGGCGAGGGTGAGCTCGCCGGCCTACGACCTGGTGACCGCGGCGGGCCGCGAACGACTGGCCGCGGCCGATCCGCACAACATCGTCCGCCTCATCCTGCCGGACGTCGACCCGGTGGAGACCCCGGAGGGCACCCGTGCCGGCCGGGACCGCGCCTCGGCCACCGTCGCGGCGACCACCCTGGGCAACTGGCTGGCCGACGGCGTGCTGGTGCGCGACGAGGAGCCCGCGCTGTGGCGCTACGAGATGAGCGCCCCGGGCAGCGCGCCGACGACGGGCTGGCTGGGCGCGGTCACCGTGCCCCCGCCCGGGTCGGCGGCGGTGCTGCCGCACGAGGACACCTTCGCCCCCGCCGTGGCCGGACGCGCCGCCCTGCTCGCGGCCACCCACACCGACCTGGAGCCGATCGTGCTGGCGCACGACCCGGACGCCGAGGTCGCCGAGCTGACCCGCCGGGTCGCCGCCGGCAGCCCGCCCACCCTGGAGGTCGGCGACCCCGACGGGGTCGTGCACCGGCTGTGGCGGGTCACCGACCCCGAGGTGCTCGCGCAGCTGACCCGGGCACTGGCCGGCACCGGGGCGGTGATCGCCGACGGGCACCACCGCTTCGCCGCCGCCCGCGACCACCAGCAGTCCGTCGGCGGGCACGGCAGCGTGCTGGCACTGCTGACCCCCATGGGCGCCGGCGGGCTGCGCCTGCAGGCCATCCACCGGGTCGTGCCCGACCTGGGCCTCGACGCCGCACTGGCCTCGGCCGCCGCCGGCTTCCGGGTGCAGGACCTGTCCCCCGCCGACGGCGACCTGCGCCGGGTCGTCGAGGACTGGACCGCGCATCGCGGTGCGCCGGCCTTCCTGGTCACCGACGGCGTGCGCGTCGCCGAGCTGTCCGACCCCGCCCCGGAGATGCTCGCGGCCGTGCCGGCGGAGGCACCGGCGGCCTGGCGCGGGCTGGACGTCGTGCTGGCCCACGCTGCGGTGCTGTCGCGGCTGTGGGGTCTGCCGGACGACCCGGGGTCGGTGCTGATCGGCCACGACGTGGCCGAGGCGCTGCGCTCGGCGCAGGAGCGCGCCGGGGTGGCGCTGCTGCTGCGTTCGCCGTCGCCCTCGGACGTGGCCGCGGTGGCACGGGCCGGGGCCCGCATGCCCCGCAAGTCGACGCTGTTCGTGCCCAAGCCCCGCACCGGCCTGGTGCTGCGTCCGCACGAGGACTGACCGTCAGGCAGGTCGAGCCGGAGCGCGCTGCGTCCCGCGACTGATCTTGCGGCCGCGGCGGCAGTTGACCTCGTAGGCGACGGCCGTGCCGGTGGGCGTGCGCCAGAACCGGCGTTGCAGCGACCCCTCGACCTCGACGACGTCCTCGACGGTCCAGGCCGCCGCGTAGCGCTGCAGGGCGGGTGCGTAGCTGACGCAGGTGATCACGTCGGACCTCGGGCCGCGTGGCCGCGGGCTCTCCCGTCGCACGACGAGCTTGAACAGCAGCAGCGTGTCCCCGCTGGGCATGGGGCGCAGCTCCGGGGGCGCGCTCAGCCGCCCCCGCAGCACGACGTCGTTCCGATCGATGACGGCCAGGCTCATGTCTCGAGCCTGGCCGCCCGCTCCCCCACCGGCCAGCGTCGCCACGACTCTGTGGACGACGCCGGCCGGTGTGGACGGAGCGGGTCAGTTCGTCGGCGGCTGCTGCTCCGTCGCCTGCTGGAAGAGCCGGCTGTGGTCCCGCTCCACCGGCGGCGGGGGCGCCTCCCCGAGCAGCTCCGCGACCTCGGCCTCGATGTCGTCGTCGGCGACGAAGTCGAGTTCGTCCTCGTCGACGTCGTCCTCGTCATCGGCGTCCTCAGCGGCGTCGACTGCGTCGGCCACCGCGGCCGCCACGGCCGGCGCGACGACGGGCTCGTCGGCCGAGGACCCGTCGGCGTCGGCACCGGGGAGGTCGTCGCCCTCGACATCGTCGTCGTCGTCCAGCACGTCGTCGTCCAGCACGTCGTCGTCCAGCACGTCACCGTCGAGCTCGTCGCCCTCCTCGTCCTCGTCGTCGAGGAAGTGGTCGGAGACGCCGGTGAGGTCGTCGGGGTCAGCTGCGGCGATGGCGCCGTACCACTCCATGGCCAGCTCCTCCTCGCCGCGGGCGGCGAGCAGGTCGGCGTAGGCGGTGGCCAGCCGGAGCTTGCCGAGGTCGGGGTGCCCGAGACCGGCCGGGGTCGGCCGGCCGCCGAGCGCGGCCTCCAGGATCAGGGCCGCGGCGGGGAGCTCACCGAGGTCCTGCCGGGCGCCGGCCTCGACCAGCTGGAGCTCGACGAGCTCCTCGTCGTCAGGCTGTGCCTCGAAGGCCTCGGCCACGAGCCGCAGCGCGTTCTCCGGTCGGCCCAGGGCGCGCTCGCAGTCGGCGAGCACGGCGCGGTAGCTCTGGTCGCCGCTCATCCGCGCGTAGGCGCGGATCTCCCGGGCGGCCTCGGCGAAGTCACCCGCGAGGTAAGCGGCGACGCCCACGGCCTCGCGCACCGGGGCGATGCGCGACGCGCGGTCACGGGCGGCCCGGGCGTGCTGGAGGGCGAGCTCGGGCTCGTCGTCGACGAGACCACCGGCGGCGGCGAGGTGCTTGCCGACCAGCTCGGCGTTGCGGGAGTCCAGGCTGCGCAGCGCGGAGCGGACCACCGGGTCGAGCTCGCGGGGGTCGGCCCACTCCGGGATCGGCGGGCCGGCGGGCCGGCTGCCGCCCTCCTCGTCACGTCCGGCAGCCGGACGGCGCTCGGGACGGCGGTCCTGCCACGAGGGGGTGTCGCCGGAGGGGCGCCCCCCGGCCGCCGGACGGTCACCGCCGGCAGGCCGGTCGCCGCCGGGACGGCGGTCCTGCCATGTCGGGCGGTCGCCCGAGGGACGGTCGCTGCGCGGTGCGCGGTCTCCGGAGGGACGACCGCCGGCCGGGCGGTCCTGCCCCGGTCGGCTCTCCTGCCCGGGACGACGGTCCTGCCACGAGGGCCGGTCGCCCTGCGGCCGGTCACCGCGCGGCGCACGGTCCTGGTACGCGGGGCGGTCCCCAGCGGGACGACCTCCACCGGCGGGACGGTCCCCGCCGGGACGGCGGTCCTGCCACGCGGGACGGTCACCCGACGGGCGACCACCCGCGGGGCGGTCCCCACCGGGACGGCGGTCCTGGCCGGGCCGGCTGTCCTGACCCGGGCGGCGGTCCTGCCACGCCGGGCGGTCACCGGACGGGCGACCGCCACCGCTGGGACGGTCCCCAGCGGGACGGCGGTCCTGCCACGCGGGGCGGTCACCCGAGGGACGACCACCAGCAGGCCGGTCGCCACTGGGGCGACGGTCCTGCCACGCGGGCCGGCTCCCACCGGAGCGGTCCTGACCGGGCCGGCTGTCCTGACCCGGGCGACGGTCCTGCCAGGAGGGACGGTCACCGGACGGGCGCCCACCGGTGGGACGGTCACCCGAGGGACGGCCACCACCCTGGGGACGGTCACCACGGGGCGCGCGGTCCTGCCAGGAGGGACGGTCACCGGACGGGCGGCCACCGGTGGGACGGTCACCCGAGGGACGGCCACCACCCTGGGGGCGGTCACCGCGGGGCGCGCGGTCTTGCCAGGAGGGACGGTCACCCGACGGGCGGCCTGCGCCCGCCGGACGGCGGTCCTGCCACGACGGGCGGTCACCGGACGGGCGACCACCAGCGCTGGGACGTCCGGCACCACCGGCGGGGCGTCCGCCACCCGTGGATCGCTCCCCACGGGGGGCGCGGTCCTGGTACGACGGCCGGTCGCCCTGGGGGCGGCCGGCACCAGCCGGGCGGTCGGTGCGCGGGCCGCGGTCCTGTGCGTCGCGCCGGGGGGCACCGTCACCCTGGGGTCGGCCGCGCTGCGGACGACCACCGGAGGGGCGGGCTCCCCACTCGCCGCCGGCAGCACCACCGCGAGCACGGTAGGCATCGTCACGTGACGAACCGGAGCCGCCACTGGAGCCACCGGCACCACCAGCGCCTGCGCCGTACCCGGTGGGCCGGGACCCGCGGTGACCGGCCGGACGTGCGGGACGGCCGGCGCCACCCTGTCGGGGAGCGCCACTCCCGCCGCCGCTGTTGCCGCGGCCTCGATCGGAGCCCGCGGGCCCGCGTCGGGGAGAAGTCATGGTGTGTACGTACCTCACTGATGAACGGCGCACGCCCGGTGGGGGCACCTGAACGGCATCGCACGCGGCCCACCTCCGCTGCGCGGGGGGCTGGTCGGTCGACGAGAGCGGACAAACGCACGAAACGGGAGCCGGAGCATTAAGCTCCGACCCCCGTTTCGTTGAGTTGTGTCCGGCGGCGTCCTACTCTCCCACCCCGTCCCCGGGGCAGTACCATCGGCGCTGAAAGGCTTAGCTTCCGGGTTCGGAATGAGACCGGGCGTTTCCCTTTCGCCATGACCGCCGTAACGCTGTGAACTTATCGGGCCCACCCCGACCGGCCTCACCACCACGACGAACATGTGGGGTGAGTGGGGGGTGGGTTCCGTACGTTCAGAACCACACAGTGGACGCGAGACATCTAGCAGAAAGGGCTGGGTGTTGTGTGAGTCAAGCCCTCGGCCTATTAGTACCGGTCAGCTCCACGACTTGCGCCGCTTCCACC
>NZ_JAPVBH010000002.1 GCF_026967795.1 Modestobacter sp. VKM Ac-2986 | reverse complement strand
CCCGCGCCGACGACGGAGCCCGCGCCGACGACGGAGCCCGCGCCGACGACGGAGCCCGCGCCGACGACGGAGCCCGCGCCGACGACGGAGCCCGCGCCGACGACGGAGCCCGCGCCGACGACGGAGCCCGCGCCGACGACGGAGCCCGCGCCGACGACGGAGCCCGCGCCGACGACGGAGCCCGCGCCGACGACGGAGCCCGCGCCGACGACGGAGCCCGCGCCGACGACGGAGCCCGCGCCGACGACGGAGCCCGCGCCGACGACGGAGCCCGCGCCGACGACGGAGCCCGCTCCCACGACAGAGCCGCCCGCCAGTTCGGCGCCTCCGACGACCGAGCCGCCCGCCACCTCGACGCCGCCCGTCGCGCCGCCCACGACGGAGCCGCCGGCCCCGCCGACCGACTCCTGCGAGCCGGCCGCGGCCACCACCGTCGACGTGCTCGACGGGACCGGGGACCCGGTGCTGGCCGAGGAGGTCGCGCAGGCGCTGCGGGACGGCGGGCTGACCGTCGGCACCGTGACCGCCGGTGAGGCCGCCGTCTCCGGCATTGAGTTCGCCGAGGCCGACCGGGCGCGGGCCGAGCGGCTGGCCGCGGTGCTGGGTGAGGCCGACCGGCTGCGGGCCGGTGCCGGTGAGCACGTGACCGTCGTGCTCGGCGCGGACGACTCCGCTGCACTGGTCGAGGCGTTCCGGGCGTTCACCGGCCTGCCCTGCTGAGCCCGCCGTGAGCGGCCCGGACGACGGCGCCCGGGACACCCGGGCGTTCTTCGCGGTCCGGGCCGCCGGGTGGGAGGAGCGGTTCCCCGACGACGGGCCCCGCTTCGCCCGCGCGGTCGCCGAGCTCGGGGTGCACCCCGGCGACACCGTCCTGGACGCCGCCTGCGGCACCGGTCGGGCGCTGCCGGTGCTGCGGGCGGCGACCGGCCCGGCCGGCACCGTGGTCGGGGTCGACCTGACCGCGGAGATGCTCACCGAGGCCACCGGCCGGGGGCGCGCAGAGATCGCCGGGCTGGTGCGCGGCGACGTCCACGCGCTGCCGTTCGCCACGGGCGCCTTCGACGCCGTCCTGGCCGCCGGCCTGGTGTCGCACCTGGCCGAGCCGGAGGCCGGGCTGCGCGAGCTGGGCCGGGTCGCCGCCCACGGAGCGCGGCTGGCGCTGTTCTCCCCGGTCGGCCGCGTGGCGCTGGCCCGCCGGCACGGCCACGAACTGCGACCGGACGACGTACGCGGTCAGCCGCGGATCAGCGCCCTGCTCAGCCGCGCGGGCTGGACGACGACACTGGTCGACGACGCCGAGGACCGCTGGCTGGTGCTCGCCGTCCGGCAGTGACGGCCCGCCGGCTCAGCCCAGCGACTCGGTCGGCAGCCCGACGTAGAGCATGCCGACCAGCGTGCCGTCGGGGGCGTGCACACCGGCGTAGGCGGTGAAGTACGGCTTGCCGGCCACGGTCGCCGGCCCGGTGTAGAGCCGGCCGGCCAGCACGGCGGCGAGCACCGGGTTGCGGGTGCCGTCGACGTTGACCGGGGCGATGTAGGTCCCGATGTTGCGCCGGCCCGCGGCGGTGACCACGGTGGTGGCCGCGCGCACCATGGCCCCGGCGTCGTCCAGTCGCTGGAAGAGCGTGCAGGTGCCGCCCATCTGCGCCACCACGTCGTCCACCAGCGGCGCGGGCCGGCGGGGGTCGTCGACCCAGGTCAGCGGTGTCCCGCCGAGCACCAGCTCGGGCAGGTCCACCTGGTGGCCGGTCGAGGTCGCCTGGTCGGTGACGGTCGTCGAGCGGGTGCCCGCGCCGAGGGAGAGGCCGCCGGCGTCCTCGAGCAGGTCCTGGGCAAGGGTCAGCGCGCGGCGCACGTAGGCCAGCCGCTGGCTGTCGGCCAGCTCGGCCACCGCCCGGCTGATCCGGGCCGAGCCGCTGGCCGCCCGGTCGACGTTGTCCACGACCCGGTCGGTGGCGGCCCGCTGCTGCTCGACGGCGGCGGCGATGGCGTCCTGGGCCTCGGCGATCGAGCCGAGCGTGCCGCTGATCCGCTGGATGGCGCTGACCGCCTGGCGGGTCTCGGACTGCACGGCCTCGATCTGCGCGCCGATGTCCTCGGCGGCCTGGGCGGTGCGGCTGGCCAGCTGCTTGACCTCGTCGGCGACGACGGCGAACCCGCGGCCGACGTCCCCGGCGCGGGCGGCCTCGACGTAGGCGTTGAGCGCGAGGAACCGGCTCTGCTGGCTGATCGCGGAGATCAACCGCACCATCTCGGTGATCGACTCGCTGGCCTCCTGGAGGGCGGCGATCCGCTCGTCGACGGCACGGGCGTCCCGCACCGCGTCCTCGGCGATCGTGGAGGCACGGTGGGTGCTGGTGGAGATGTCGGTGATCGCCGACCGCAGCTCGGTCAGCGACTCGGCGGCCTGCTGGGAGGTGTCGGAGACCTCCCGGCTGGCCTGGGTCAGCACTCCGGCCTGCTGGGCGGCGTGCTCGAGGCTGGCGTCCTGCTCGACCTTGCGGCGCGGACGGGGCACGGGTGGTGCTGCCGGCGGCGGGACGGCGGTCGTGCCTGCCGCGGCCACGGCGGTGGTGCCTCTGGTCGACCAGCCCACGACTCGTTCCTCCTCCGGATGCGCACCGTCCCCCGTGCCACGGGACGGTCGGGTCCGACCGGTCGGGCAGCAGTACGCGGCACGATGCTAGGGGCCGGACGATCGAGCACCGGAAAGCGCGCCGTGACGCGCCGCGTTGATCACATGGCCCACAGCAGCCCCGGACGCACCGGTCAGCCCTGCGGTGAGCTGATCCGGTCGGCGGCGATGCGGACGGTCAGCCGGACCTGGTCGCGGCCGCCGTACCAGGGGTAGGGGCCGCCGAGGTACTTCTGCGCCAGCCGGTCGATGTGCTCCGCGGCCCCGTCGCGGGTGATCTCGACGACCCGGCCGCGCACCGCGTAGTAGCTGGACACGTCGTCGGGGTCGGCGACGTTGAGCGCCACCCGCGGGTCGCGCTCCATGTTCCGCACCTTCTGGAACCCGGCCACGGTGTTGACCAGCACGTGCGTGCCGTCGGTGTCGACCCAGGTCTGGGTCAGCTGCGGCGACCCGTCGGGCATCGTGGTGGCGAGGAAGCAGGGACTGGGGCGGTGCAGCAGGGCGAGCAGCCGCTCGGGCAGGTCCACGGGTGCCTCTCGGTCGCGGTCGGGTCAGTGCAGGGACGTCGTCAGGCGCACGGTCAGCCCGGCGCCCTCGTCGATGACGTCGACGTGGTCGCACAGCTGGCGGGCCAGCCACAGACCCATCCCGCCGCGGGAGAGGTCCTCCCCGTGGGCCGGGCCGTAACCGGCGAACGGTGAGTCCATGCCCGTGCCGCCGTCGCTGATCCGGCAGACCACGCGGTCCGCGCCGGCCCAGAGCCGCAGGGTGACCGGCGGGCCGCCGTGCCGCACCGCGTTGGAGCTCATCTCGTCGATGGCCAGGTGCAGGTCCTCGAGCAGGTCGGGGTCACCGCCCAGGTCGGCGAGCACCCGGGCGACGGCGCGGCGCAGCCCGCTGAACTCGCGGACGTCGTCGACGCGCAGCAGCGGCGCGGTGCCCTCCAGCGGCTCGTCGGGCACCGGCAGCGACCGCAGGAAGCCAGCGGGCTCGACGAAGTCGGGGTTGACCTGACGCCCGGTCGCGGTGTGCACGAAGGGGTGGGTCTGCAGGCCGGTGGTGATGAGCTCGTCGGGCAGCACGGTGGTGTCGTAGGCGCAGAGCCCCCACAGCGGCAGCGGCCGGAAGGCCTCGTTCACCACGGCCTCGTAGCGCTGCCACTCCAGCCAGTCGCGCGGCGTCCGCCCGAAGTCGGTCTCGCCGAGCACGCGCACCCGCGTGCTGCCGGCGGTCAGCTGCTGGTCGACCAGCCGCCGCACGGCGGTGAGCGCGGTGGGCGTGCGGATCCGGTAGACCTCGCTGCGCGGGATGACGACCACCCGCTCGTCGTCGCCCAGGGCCTCCCGGAGCAGGGCACCGGAGGCGTCGCCGGTGGCGATGACCGCGGACTCACCGGCCTCCAGCCCGGCCCGCAGGAACGGGACGGCGACCGCCAGGAGCTCCTCGGGCGAGTCGTGCACCAGCAGCTCGTGGACGTGGCCGTCGAGAGGCGGCTCGGTCGTCGTCGCGGGCACGGGGGAGCTCCCTCCGGTCGATGTGGTCCGACCTGTGCCGGGGCGCCCCGTCCACGGTAGGCCGAGCCGTCCCGGGTCGCTGGTCGAGGTGGGGTCGGCCCCGGTCCGGTCCGCCGGGTTCACGGGGCGCCCGGGTCGGCGGGCACCCCGTCGGGCACCCGGTTCGGACCGGCCTCGGGCGGGCGCGGGCGGTCCTGCCGGTGCAGCCGCACGGCCACCAGGGCGACGTCGTCCTCGGGCTTGCCGTCGACCAGCCGGTCGATCAGCTCGTCGCACAGCTGCTGCAGCGGGAGCTCGGCCAGCTCCGACAGCGCGGTGCGCAGCCGCTGCAGACCGGTGTCCAGGTCGGCGTCCCGGCGCTCGATGAGGCCGTCGGTGTAGAGCAGCACCGTGGTGCCGCGGTCGAGGGTGACGACGTTCTCGGTGCGGGTCACCGACGAGTCGACCCCGAGCAGCAGGTCGGCCTTCCAGTCGGCCAGGACCGCGACGCTGCCGTCGGGGTTCAGCGCCAGCGGCGGCAGGTGCCCGGCGTTGGCCCACACCATCCGGGTGACGCCGCGCGCACGCTCGTCGAGGGTCTGCTCGAACCGGGCGATGGCGGCGGTGGCCAGGGTGTCCAGCTGCAGGACCGACATCGCCGAGTCCAGCCCGCGCAGCACCTCGCAGGGGCCGGCGTCGCTGTAGGCGGCGATCCCGCGCAGCAGGCTGCGGACCTGGCCCATCGCGGCGGCGGCTGCGGTGTCGTGGCCGACGACGTCCCCGATGACCAGCATGGTCGCGCCGTTGGGCTGCAGGAACGCGTCGTACCAGTCACCGCCCACCCGGGCCGCCTCGGCGGCCGGCAGGTAGCGGACCACGATCTCGGCGTGGTCGGGCTCCGGCGGCTCGGTGAGCATGCTGCGCTGCAACGTCTCGGCCATCTGCTGCTGCTGGCCGAACAACCGCGCGTTGTCCCAGGCCAGCCCGGCCCGGTCGGCGACGTCCTGGGCGACGGAGACGTCCTCGGGGGTGGGCACGTGGCCGGCGGAGAAGAACAGCGTCAGCAGCCCGAGCGTCCGGCCGCGGGCACGCAGCGGCAGCGCGACCTCGGTCTCCGGCGCCAGCAGGGTGAGCAGCTCCCGGGCCCGGCCGGGCGGGAGCAGCTGCAGGACGTCGTCACCGGAGAACGTGACCGCCTCGTTGGAGTGCAGCGCACGGCCCACCGGGGCGGTCATCGGCATGGCGTCCAGCCGCACCTCGGCGTACCGCTCCAGCAGGACCCGGCTGGCCGGGTCGCGGTGCCAGCTGCCGATGTCGCGGGGCTGCCCGTCGTCGTCGATCACGGTGAGGATGCAGTAGTCGGCCAGCGCCGGCACGACCAGTCGGGGCAGCCGGGTGGTGGCCGCCTGCACGTCCAGGGTGCCGGCCAGCTCCGCGCTGACCTGGGCCAGCAACGTGAGCCGGCGGGTGGCCGTCTCGGCCCGCTCCTGGGCGCGGCGGCGCTCGGTGACCTCGATGAAGTAGACCGACAGCCCGTCGGGGGTGGGCCAGGCACGCAGCTCGTACCAGCCGTCGAGGGGGGCCGGGTAGTAGGCGTCGAAGGAGACCGGTTCACCGCTGGCGACCGCGGCCCGGTAGCTCTCCTCGAAGACGCCGTCGACCGTCGCCGGGAACGCCGACCAGATCTCCTGGCCGAGCAGCTCGTCGCGGCTGCGGCCCAGGAGCCGCTCGGCGTGGGCGTTGACGTGCACGAACCGCCAGTCGTGGTCCAGCGAGTAGAAGCCGGCCGGCATCGCCTCCAGGACGCGGGCCACGCGGGCCTCGTCGGCGACCTCGGCCGTGACGTCGTAGGCCACGCCGATGACCCGGACCGACGTGCCGTCCGCACCGGGCAGCGCCCGGCCGCGCGCCGACACCCAGCGGGTGGTGCCGTCGGGCAGCACGATGCGGTAGTCGGCCTCGTAGTCGCCGACGGAGTCGACCGCCCCCTGCAGCGCGTCGGTGACCCGGGGCAGGTCGTCGGGGTGCAGGCGGGCGTTGAAGGCGTCGATGCTGCGGCCGAACGTGCTCACCTCGTAGCCGAACAGGGCGATCAGCCGCTCGTCCCACAGCAGCCGGCCGGTGCGCAGGTCCCAGTCGAAGGTGCCGATGCCGGCTGCGTCGACCGCGAGCTGTGCCCGGACCCGCGCGCCCTCGAGGTCGGTCCCCTCGAGGCCGCCGACGTCCGTCGGCTCCACCACGGCCATCACTCCACGCGTTCGGCCGGCTCGCGCCGGAGGGTCACATCTCCTTGCACAGTGTCGTCGACCCGGGTCGGGTCGCGCCCGCCGGGGTGGGGTGGGCGGGCGTCGTCCCCGGCCGCCGGGGTGCCGGCGGCCGGGGACGACGGTCTCGCTCAGTGGCCGGCCGGCACCGGCGCGCCACGGTGGCTGACCGGGTTCGGGCCGCTGGGGATGACCAGCAGGCTGAGCACGGCGCCGAGCAGGAACACCCCGGCCGAGACCAGGAACGCCCGGGTCTCACCGGCGACCGCGGCCTCGGCCAGCACTGCCGGGGTCTGGCCGTTGGCCCGCACGTAGGAGGCGGTGACCGTGGCGGCGATGGTGTTGAGCAGCGCGGTGCCCAGGGCGCCGCCGACCTGCTGGCCGGTGTTGACCAGCGCCGAGGCCACCCCCGCGTCCGACGGCTGCGTGCCGGAGGTCGCGGTGTTGAAGCACGAGGCGAAGATCAGGCCCATGCCCAGGCCCATCACGAACAGGGCCGGCAGGACGTGGACCAGGTAGCCGCTGTCGGCCTGCAGGCGCCAGAGGTACAGCAGCCCGACCGCGCCCAGGAGCTGGCCGGTGGTGATCAGCAGGCGCGGGCCGATCCTCGGCAGCAGCCGGGGCACGACCACCGTGGAGCTGGTGATGATGCCGGCGACGAAGGGCAGGAAGGCGAACCCGCTCCGCAGCGGGCTGAACTCCAACGTCCGCTGCAGGTAGTAGGTGAGGAAGAGGAAGACGGCGAACATGCCGATCGCGGCGAGCCCGATCGCGAGGTAGGCGCCGCCGCGGCGCCGGTCCAGCACGACCCGCAGCGGCAGCAGCGGGTGGGCCACCCGCTGCTGGATGAGCACGAAGGCCACCAGCAGCAGCACCGAGACGACGATCAGGGTCATCGTGACCGGGTCCGACCAGCCCTCCTGCTCGGCGCGGGCGAAGGCGTAGACCAGGCCCGACAGACCGAGGACGGCGGTGACGACGCCGGGGACGTCCAGCTTCACGCCCTGTGCCGGAGCCACCGTGCGGACGAAGCGCAGCGCACCGAGCCCGGCGACGACGGCGATCGGCACGTTGACGTAGAGGCACCAGCGCCAGCTCAGGAACTCGGTGAGCACCCCGCCCAGCAGCAGGCCGATGGCCGCCCCGGCGCCGGCGATGGCACCGAAGATGCCGAAGGCCTTGCCGCGCTCCTTCGGGTCGCTGAACGTGATGGTCAGCAGCGACAGCGCGGCGGGGGCCAGCAGTGCGCCGAACGCGCCCTGTAGCGCCCGGGCGCCGACCAGCATCCCGAAGCCGGTGGCCGCGCCGCCCAGGGCCGAGGCGAGGGCGAAGCCGACCAGGCCGATCAGCAGGGTGCGGCGGCGGCCGAAGAGGTCGGCGAGGCGGCCACCGAGCAGCAGCAGACCGCCGAAGGCCAGCGAGTAGGCGGTGACGACCCACTGGCGGTCGGCGTCGGAGAACCCGAGGCCGGCCTGCGCGCTGGGCAGCGCGATGTTCACGATCGTGGCGTCCAGGACGACCATCAGCTGGGCCAGGCCCAGGGTGGCCAGGGTCCACCAGCGGCGGCCGTGGTCGTGGTCGGCCTGGGCGGCCGCAGCCGCCTTGGCGTCGGCCGCGGCGGCGGGTCCGGTGGTGGGCACGCCCGTGCTGGGCGGGGGAGCGGGATGGGACACGGGGTCTCCGGCATCGACGAGCGGGGGGTGGACTGGCGCGTCGTCGCGCCGGCGTGCGAACGCCTGGGCACAGCCTGCCCCAGGTGATTGCTCGCTGCACGCAACTAATTCGGGTGTCGGTCTGTTCCCGGCGTCCGACCGGCTCGGTCGCACCCCGTTCGGCGGCGGGCACTCCACCTGTGCGATAAACCGTGGCATGAACGCGCGCACGGCTCCGGCATGACCGCTTCGTCCCCGGCGCCGCTCGCGCCTCCCCGCGTGGAGGGCGAGGCCGTCGACAAGGGCCTGAAGCGGGGGGCTCTCGGGCTGGTCTCCTCGATCGTCCTCGGCGTCTCCTCGACGGCCCCGGCCTACGCCCTCGCCGCGACGCTCGGGTTCGTGGTCATCGCCGTCGGGGTGAAGGCCCCGGCGATCATGCTGCTGGCCTTCGTGCCGATGTGGCTGATCGCCGTCGCCTACGCCGAGCTCAACAAGCGCGAGCCCGACTGCGGGACGACGTTCACCTGGGCCGCCCGGGCCTTCGGTCCGCGCACCGGCTGGATGGGCGGCTGGGGGATCATCGCCGCCGACGTCATCGTCATGGCCAACCTCGCCCAGGTCGCCGGCGCCTACAGCTACCGGCTGGTCGGGCTGGACTCCCTCGCCGAGAGCGCGTTGTGGACCACCGTCGCCGGTGTCGTGTGGATCGTGCTGATGACCTGGATCTGCTACCGGGGCATCGAGCCCACCGCGCGGACGCAGAACGTGCTGCTCACCATCGAGGTCGTCGTCCTCGTCGCCTTCGCCGCCTACGCGCTGGTGAAGGTCTACGCCGGGAGCGCGCCGGAGGGCTCGCTGACGCCGTCGCTGTCCTGGCTGGTGCCCACGGGGATCAGCTGGACGGCGATGACCGAGGCGGTGCTGCTGGCGATCTTCATCTACTGGGGCTGGGACTCCGCGGTCGCGGTCAACGAGGAGACCGCCAACCCGACCCGCTCGCCGGGCCGCGCCGCGATCATCTCCACGGTGCTGCTGGTCGGCATCTACACCGTGGTCTCGATCGCCACCGTGGCCTTCGCCGGCGTGGGCAGCGAGGGGCTGGGGCTGGGCAACGAGGCCAACGCCGACGACGTGTTCAACGCCCTGGGCCCGACGGTGTTCGGCGACAGCGGGCTGGGCCAGGTCTTCGAGGCGCTGCTCATCGTCTCGGTCCTGACCTCGGCTGCGGCCTGCACCCAGACGACGATCCTGCCCACCGCGCGTGGCTCGCTGTCGATGGCCGCCTACGGCGCGCTGCCGAAGAGCTTCGCCCGGATCCACCCGCGGTACTTCACCCCGACCGTCTCCACGGTCTGGATGGGCCTGGTCTCGATCGCCTTCTACGTCGGGCTGACCCTGGTCAGCGAGAACGTGCTGGTCGACTCCATCACCGCCACCGGCATGCTCATCGCCTTCTACTACGGGCTCACCGGCTTCGCCTGCGCCTGGGAGTTCCGCCGGTCGCTGCACTCGGTGCGCGACGTGCTGATGCGCTTCGTGCTGCCGGGCCTGGGCGGGCTGTTCATGCTCGCGGTGTTCGTGCTGGCCTGCGTCGAGTACGCCGACCCCGAGTACGGCGAGACCGTGTTCCAGGGCGTGGGCGGGGTGTTCGTGATCGGCATCGGCGCCCTGCTGCTGGGGCTGCTGCTGATGGTGGCCTGGAACGTGGCCGCACCGGCCTTCTTCCGCGGCGAGACGATGCTGCACGGCACCGGCGACCTGCTGCTGGACCCGGCGACGCCGACCGTCGCGCTGCCGGACTCCACCGAGGCCACCGTCATCGCCCCCGACCGCTCCAACCTGCCGCCGGGCCGGGAGCCCTTCGACCCCCGCGGCTGAGGGAGGACCCCGCTGCCCCCACCACTCGCGAGCTCGCGGCGGGGCCCTGCAGCGGGGCCGGCCTCATGCGGGTGAGAGCTGCAGTGCCGGGTCGGCCACGCGGTGCTGCGCGGGCAGCAGGGCCAGGACGACGAGCGCGCCGGCGGCCGACACGGCGGCGCACACCCACGACCCGGCGCTGACGCCGTCCAGGAACGACTGCTGCACGGCGCGGGCCGCCTCGCCGGGCAGCGACCCGGCGACGGCGAGGCCGGCGAACACCGAGTCCGCGGCCGAGGCGGCGGCCCCGGCCGGTGCGCCGGCGCCGGTCAGCCCGTCGACGACCGCCGGGCCGTAGACCGTGCTGAGCACCGAGCCGACGACGGCGACCCCGAGCGTGCCGCCGACCTCGCGGACGGTGTCGTTCACCGCCGAGCCGGCACCGGCCTCCGCGGCGCGCAGCGCGCCCATGACCGCCTCGGTGGCCGGGCCGGTGACCAGGCCGAGGCCGGCGGCCATGAGCACCATCGAGACCACGATGCGGCCCCAGTAGGCCGACTCCAGCGTGCTGCCGGCGGCGACCACGAAGCCGGCGGCCATGGTGAGCAGGCCGGCGGCGACCACGAGCTTGGTGCCCACCGCCCGCATCGCCAGGATCGCCAGCGGGCTGACCGGGGCGATGACCAGGGCGAAGGGCAGCGTGGCCAGCCCGGCGGTGAGGGTGTCGTAGCCGCGGACGGCCTGGAAGTACTGGGTGATCAGGAAGATGAAGCCGAACAGGCTGAAGAAGGCCAGCGCGATGGCGCCGCTGCCCACCGAGACCCGCCGGTCGGTGAACAGCCGCACGTCGAGCATCGGGGCCTCCCGGCGCAGCTCCCACCGCACGAAGAACGCGAGCGCGGCGGCCGCGGCCAGGTAGCCGCCCACGGTCGCGGCGGAGGACCAGCCCCGGCCCGGCGCCTCGATGGTGGTGGACACCAGCAGCCCGATGCCGGCGATGGAGGCCGCGGCCCCGATCAGGTCGAAGCGGCGCGGGCGCGGGTCGGCGGACTCGGTGAGCAGCACCCGGCCGGCGACGACGGCGACCGCGGCCAGCGGCAGGTTGACCAGGAAGACCGACCCCCAGGCGAAGTGCTCGAGCAGCAGGCCGCCGCTCACGGGGCCGATCGCGACCGACAGGCCGGTGACCGCCGACCAGATGCCGATCGCCGTGGCGCGTTCCCGGCGGTCGGTGAAGGTCGACACCAGCAGGGCGAGGGTCGCCGGGTAGATCGCGGCGGCGCTGACGCCCATCGCGACGCGGCCGACCACGAGCTGGGCGGTGGTGTCGGCCGTCGCGGCCAGCAGGGAGGTGGCGGCGAAGAGGACCAGTCCGGTCTCCAGCACCCGCCGGCGGCCGAACCGGTCGCCCAGGGCGCCGCCGAGCAGCAGCAGGGCGGCGAAGGCCAGCGTGTAGCCGTCGACCACCCACTGGAGGTCGCTGGTCGACGCCGACAGCTCGCGCCCGAGCGTGGGCAGCGCGACGTTGACGATCGTGTTGTCGACGCTGACCAGGAGCACCGACAGGCAGAGCGCGAGCAGCACCCACCACCGTCGGGTGGTCGGCGGGGTGGCGGGAACGGTCACGATGGCCTCCTGGTGTAGAACGTTGTGCCATCAATGTAGAACGATGTTCTACGCGAGGTCAACGGGGCAGGATGTGGTCGTGACGGATGGCAGTGCGAGCGGGCGGACGCCGAGCCGGGCGGTGGAGCAGGCGCTGGTCGACGCCGCCGAGCGGGTGCTGGTGCGCGACGGGCTGGGCGGGCTGACCGTGCGCGCCGTCGCGGCCGAGGCGGGCGTGGCCCCGATGGGCGTCTACAACCGGTTCGGCAACAAGGACGGGCTGGTCGCCGCGGTCCTGGTCCGCGGCTTCGGCGGCCTCGCCGCCGCCGTCGGTGAGGACACCGACGTCGACCCCACCGCCCGGCTGCTGGCCTCCGGGCGCAACTACCGCCGGTTCGCCCTGGCCCACCCGCAGCACTACGCGGCGATGTTCGGTCCGGGGCTCTCGCAGGCCGCGCCCACCGCGGAGCTCGCCGACCGGGCGGACGCCGCGTTCACCGCCCTGGTCGACCGGGTCCGGTACGGGATGGACCGGGGCGTGCTGCGCCCCGGGGACCCGCGGGGGACCGCCCAGCTGATCTGGAACGCGGTGCACGGCGCGGTGAGCTTGGAGCTGGGGGGACTGGTCCTCACCCCCGACGCCGGGGCCACCTACGAGGCGCTGCTGCAGGTGCTGGTCGACGGGCTGCGCTGACCGGTCTCACCCCTCCGGGGTGGTCGGGCGCCGATCGGCTGTCGCTGCTCCAGTTCCGGCGCCGGCCTGCCGACTCCTCTCCCACGACGAGAGGAGCCGGTCATGATGACCTTGGCGTGCAGTGCAGTGGCGAGGGCGGGCACGGCGGCGGCGACGGCGTCGCTGGACGAGGCCTCGGCCGACCAGCTGATGTTCGTGGCCGGCTGGCTGACCACCGCGGTCGACCTGACCCACCAGGCGACCTTCATCGCCGAGCTCGGCGCCTCCCTCGACGTCCTGCTCTAGCGGGAGGACCCCCTTCCTCCTCACCCCTCGCAGGCTCGGGGTGAGCCTGGGGGCGGGGGCCGGGCCGGGTCAGCGGGGGAGTGCCCGCTGGCCGGTGCCGAGGTCGGCCGCGTCGGCCGCCTGACGGCCGGCGTGCCAGCCCGCCGCGTCCACGGACCGGCCGGTGCGCTTGCGCAGCCGGGGGAACAGCTCGCCGACCAGCCGGTCGACGGCCTGCTCCCGCTCGGCCAGCGCCGGCAGCAGGGCCGGACCGTAGGTGGCCATCGCCGCCGTGGTCGCCGCCTCCCGGGCGCTCTCCAGCCGCTCACCGATGCGCTGGGCGAACGCGTAGAGGAAGCCCTTGCGGTAGGCCGTCGACCGCACCCGCGCGCCGCCCTCCCGCGCGGCCGCGCCCAGCGCCCGGTCGGCCTGCAGCAGCAGTGAGGCCACCAGCAGCTCCACCAGGTCCAGGTCGTCGGCCGCACCGACCAGGGTGGCCATGCCGAAGGCCGGCAGCAGCACCACGCGCACGCCGTTCGCCGCGCCCACCGCCTGCACGACCGCGGCCCGGGCGTCGACGTGCGGGTCCTGCAGGTGCAGCCGCCGGGCGACGACCGACGAGGACGCGCCACCGGGCTGCTGGGCCAGCACCGCGGTGTCGATCCGGTGCCGCGCCATCAACGACTGCGCCTTCGCGCTGAGCGCCTCGGCCTCCTCGGGGAAGTCGGTCGACTCCGCCTTGGCCAGCAGGGCGCGCACCCGGCCCACCAGCTTCGGGTCGGCGCCCGGGTCGAGGGCGGCCTCCGCGCGGGTGTCCGCCGACCAGGCCGACGGGGGCGCGAGCAGCTGCTCCAGCGGGGGCAGGTCGCGTACGACGCCGAGCACGCGCAGCACGTCGCGCCAGCCGGCCGCCGCGTCGACCCCCTCGCCGCGCCACCACGCCGTCACCGAGCCCGCCGATCCCTCGAGGCCGGCCAGCTGGGCGGTCCACGCCGCCGGCGCCCGCTCGGCGGCCGCTGCCGCGTCGCCCCGGATCAGCGCGGCGGCCAGCCGGCCGGCACGCTGGTTGGTGCGCCGGCGCACGGCGTGCACGACGTCGGCCGGCTGCCAGCCCGCCTCCCAGAGGAAGGGCAGCAGGGTCGCCAGCGCGCGCTGGGCGTGCCCGTCGGTGTCGACGCCGCCGTCCAGCGCGGTGAGCCGGCGCACGATCGGGTCGAGCTCGGCGGCCTGGACGCCGGGCTGCCCGGCCAGCCGCGAGCCCGCGACGAGCAGCAGCGGGACGGGGTCCTGGGTGGTCCGGTCCTGGGCGATCGGGTCCTCCTGGGCGGCGCGGGGCATGCCGGGATCGTCTCCCACCCCGCGGACGGCGCGGGGCGTCCGGCGCGGACCGGGGACGGCGCCCCCGGCTGGGGACGGCGGCGGGCGGGGTCAGGCCCGGGGGTGCACCCGGCCGGCGGCCTCGCGGGCGGTGGCACGCGCGGTGTCGACGTCCTCCGCGCGGGCCAGGGCCACGCCCATCCGGCGGCGGGTGGAGCTCTCCGGCTTGCCGAAGAGCCGCAGCTCCACGCCGGGGAGCGCGAGGGCGTCGTCCACGCCGTCGAAGATGACCCCGACCGCGTCGAGACCGCCGTAGACGACCGCCGAGGCACCCGGGTTGCGCAGCGTGGTGTCGACCGGCAGGCCGAGCAGGGCGCGGGCGTGCAGCTCGAACTCGTCCTGCCACTGGGTGGTCATGGTGACCATGCCGGTGTCGTGCGGGCGCGGGCTGACCTCGGAGAACCAGACCTCGTCCCCGCGGACGAACAGCTCGACCCCGAACAGCCCCAGCCCGCCCAGGTCGGCCGTCACGGCGGCCGCGATGGCCTGCGCCCGGTCCAGGGCGACCGGCGACATGGCCTGGGGCTGCCAGCTCTCCACGTAGTCGCCGGCCTCCTGGCGGTGTCCGACCGGCGCGCAGAAGTCGGTGACGGTCTCCCCGCCGCGCACCGAGCGCACGGTCAGCAGGGTGATCTCGTAGTCGAAGTCGACGAACCCCTCGACGATCACCCGGGTGCCGGTGACCCGGCCGCCGGCCATCGCGTACTGCCAGGCCGCCTCGACGTCGTCCGGGCCGGCGAGCGTGCTCTGGCCCTTGCCGGAGCTCGACACCACCGGCTTCACCACGCACGGGAAGCCGACCTCGGCCGCGGCGGCGCGCAGCTCGTCGAGGGAGTCGCAGAAGCGGTGGGCGCTGGTGGGCAGGCCGAGGGTCTCGGCGGCGAGCCGGCGGATGCCCTCGCGGTCCATGGTCAGCTGCGCGGCCCGGGCGGTCGGGACCACGCGCACGCCCTCGGCCTCCAGCTCGACCAGCGTGCCGGTGGCGATCGCCTCGATCTCCGGGACGACGACGTCGGGGCGCTCGGCCTCGACCAGCGCGCGCAGCTGGGCGGGGTCGCTCATGGTGATCGTGCGGGCGGAGTGCGCGACCTGGTGCCCGGGGGCGTCGGCGTAGCGGTCGACGGCGATGGTCTCCACGCCGAGGCGCTGCAGCGCGATCAGCACCTCCTTGGCCAGCTCACCGCTGCCCAGCAGCATCACGCGGGTGGCCGAGGGGGACAGGGGCGTGCCCAGGGAGACCATGCGACCAGGCTAGAGAGCGTCCCGCGGGCCGTTGCCCGGTCTCGGCGGACCCGGCATCCTGGTCGGCATGGACGCGCTGACGTTCCTCTCCCGGCTCACGGTCTGGTCGTTCGCCGGTGCCGCGCTGGGGCTGCTGGCCGGACTCCTGCTGGTGGCGGTCGGCGTCCTCGACAACCCCTTCTGGGCGGCGTCCGCCGGCATCCTCGTGGCCGCCCTCCGCATGCCCTCGACCCGGCCGGAGCCAGGCGCCCGCCGCGACTGAACCACGCTGCGGGAGGCCCCCGGGAGGCACCCGCTCGGGGTCGACGTGAGCGCCGGCCGTTGGCCATGATGCGGGCATGACCGACCTCGCCACCCGCGCCCGCACCCTGCTCGACCTGCACACCGCCCCGGAGATCCTGACCCTGACCAACGTCTGGGACGTCGTGTCGGCCACCGTCGTCGCCGGCACGCCGGGCGTGCGCGCCCTGGCCACCGCGAGCCACTCGATCGCGGCCACCTTCGGCTACGCGGACGGGGAGAACATCCCCCTCGAGCTGCACCTGGACATGGTCGGCCGCATCGTCGCCGCCGTCGACGTGCCGGTGAGCATGGACCTCGAGGCGGGCTACGGGGACGCCGGGGACACCGTCCGGCGGGCGATCGAGGTGGGCGTCGTCGGCGGCAACCTCGAGGACCAGATGAAGCCGCTGGACGAGGCGGTCGCCGCCGTCGAGGCCGCGCTCCGCGCCGGGCGGGACGCCGGCATCGACTTCGTGCTCAACGCCCGCACCGACGCCCTCCTGAAGGCAGGTCCGGACGCCGACCGCTCGGCCGTCCTCGCCGAGGCGGTCACCCGGGGGCGGGCGTTCCTCGAGGCCGGCGCGCCGGTCGTGTTCGTCCCCGGCGTCGTGGCCCGGGACGAGGTCGCCGCCCTGGTCGATGCGTTCGGGCCCCGCAAGCTCTCGGTGATCAGCGTGCCGGGGAGGTCCCTGCCGGCCGGCGAGCTGCAGGAGCTGGGCGTCGCGCGGGTCTCGACCGGCCCGAACACCCAGCGCGTGGCGCTCACCGCGCTCCAGGACGCCGTCACCGCGATGGTCGCCGGGGGCACCCTGCCGGCGGGCACCCGGCCGCTCAACTAGGACGCCGCGGCACGTCCCCGGGACACGCGGGGACGTGCCGGCCGGCTCTTGTTACTGAGGGGTAACTTCGTCATCATCGAGCACGACGTCGACGATGACGAGAGAGAGGGCCTGCCATGACCGCCGACCACCTGCCCGCGGACTTCTTCGCGTTCCAGTCGCTGCTCAGCGACAGCGAGCAGAAGGAACTGGTGGCCCTCCGGGAGTTCCTCGCCGCCGAGGTGAAGCCGCGGGTCAACGCCGCGTGGGCCGCTGCGGAGTTCCCGATGGACCTCATCCCGCGCTTCGTCGAGGCCGACCTGGTCGGCCGCTCCTACGACCACGAGGGCCGCCCGCGGATCTCCCGGCTCATGGAGGGCTTCCAGGCCATGGAGCTGGCCCGGGTCGACCCGTCGATGGCCACCTTCTTCGGCGTCCACAACGGCCTGGCGCTGGGCTCGCTGATGCTCCTGGGCTCGGCGGAGCAGCAGGCCCGCTGGGTCCCCTCGATGCGCACCATGGAGACGATCGGCGCCTTCGGGCTCACCGAGCCGCTGGGCGGTTCCGACGTCGCCCGCGGGATGCGCACCACCGCCCGCCGGGACGGCGACGAGTGGGTGCTGGACGGGGCCAAGCGCTGGATCGGCAACGGCACCTTCGCCGACGTCCTGATCGTGTTCGCCCGCGACGTCGCCGACGACCAGGTCAAGGGCTTCCTGGTGGAGAAGGGCACGCCCGGCTTCTCCGCCGCCAAGATCGAGCACAAGTTCGCCCTCCGCACGGTGCAGAACGCCGACCTCACCTTCACCGACTGCCGCATCCCGGCGTCGGCGAAGCTGGAGAACTGCAACAGCTTCCGCGACGTCAACAAGGTGCTCAAGGAGACCCGCGCCGGCGTCGCCTGGGCCGGGGTGGGCTGCCAGCTCGGCGCCTACGAGGTCGCGGTGCGCTACGCCAAGGAGCGCGAGCAGTTCGGCCGGCCGATCGGGGGGTTCCAGCTGATCCAGGACCTGCTGGCCCGGATGCTGGGCAACGTCACCGCCAGCATGGGCATGACGGTGCGGCTCTCCCAGCTCCAGGAGGACGGCCTGCTCCGCGACGACCAGGCGGCGCTGGCCAAGAGCTACGTCACCAGCCGGTGCCGGGAGACCGTCGCGTGGGCGCGGGAGCTCTTCGGCGGCAACGGGATCGTGCTCGAGCACGACGTCATCCGGTTCTTCGCCGACGCCGAGGCGCTGTACTCCTACGAGGGCACCCGGGAGATGAACACCCTCATCGTCGGCCGCTCGATCACCGGCCTCAGCGCCTTCGCCTGAAGAAGGACCCCCTCTCCCCCCACCCTTCGCGAGCTCAGGGCGGGGCCCTGAGAGGGGGCCGAGGGGGTCCTTCGTCGACTGTGCGCCGAGCGGGGCCGGGCGGGCCTCGGGACCCCGGTGGGCGCACGGTCGGTGGCGGCGGTCCGTCATCCGTTGGGGTGAACGGGCCGGCGTCCGGGTGGGCATCCGGTGTGCCGGTGACGATGACCTCGGTGGACGCCACCGCGGCGTGCCGTGCGTGTCGTGAGGAGGGGTCGTGCCGGGTCAGTCCGTGCTCGTGGTCGAGGACACCGACGAGATCCGCGAGCTCGTCGTCACCGTGCTGCGCCGCGCCGGGATGGACGTCCGCGAGGCGGTCTCCGGAGCGGCCTGCCTGGCCGAGGTGCGCCGCGAGGCGCCGGACGTCGTCGTGCTGGACCTGGGGCTCCCCGACGCCGACGGCACCGAGGTCTGCCGGCAGCTGCGCGCCGAGACCGACTGCTACGTCCTCATGCTCACCGCGCGCGCCGAGGAGGTCGACCTGCTCATCGGGCTGGCCGTCGGCGCGGACGGCTACATGGCCAAGCCCTTCTCCCCGCGCGAGCTCGTGGCGCGGGTGCAGACCATGCTGCGCCGGCCGCGGACGGTCGCCGTCCCCGAGCCGCGCGCCCCGCTGGAGGACAGCGTCCAGCGGCTGGCCGAGCTCGAGGTCGACCCCGACAGCCGTGAGGTGCGGGTGGACGGTTCCGCCGTCGACCTGACCCGCACCGAGTTCGACCTGCTCGCCGCCCTCGTCGCCCGGCCCGGCCGGGTGCTGCAGCGGGAGACCCTGCTGCGCGAGGTGTGGCAGACGGACTGGGAGGGCAACCTGCGCCTCGTCGAGGCGCACATGTCCAACCTCCGCCGGAAGTTGACGGCGGCCGGGCTGCAGAGCCCGGAGATCAAGACGGTGCGCGGAGTGGGCTACCGACTGGTGGCCTGAGCGGCACCTGCTGCATCCGGCGAACGGCCCGGCCCCCGCATGGGGACCGGGCCCTTCGTCGTCCGGCCCCCTCGCAGGGGGTGAGGGGGTCCTCAGGTGGCGGGGCGGTGCCGGCGGGCGGCGAGGCGGCCGGCCGCGGCGTCGGCGGCCTGCTCGAGCACGTCCATCGCCGCGCCGGTGGAGCGGTCGGCCACGGACCGGCCCCGCCGGTCGGCCTGGTCGAGACGGCGGTCCCGGGTGCCGCGCGGCTCGCCGCGGTCCCCGTGGACGGCGCCGGGCGCCCGGCGGCGGTCGGCGACCCGGCGGTCGACACCGGCCAGCCCGGCCAGCTCGGAGACCCGGGAGTGCGCCAGGACGCCGCGCCGGGCGTCGGCGGCGATGGCCTGGCAGACGTCGGCGACGTCGGGGTGGCCGAGCTGGCCCGACGTCCCGGCCAGGGTGAAGGCCGCGTCGGCGAGCGCCTGCGGGTCCCCGGCGCGGGCGCCGCGGTCGATGGCGGAGAAGCGGCCGGGCAGCGCCGCGTCGTACATCGCCTGCAGCCGGTCGGCGAGCTCGTCGTCCCGGTCGGCGTCGTGCAGGTCCTCGGCGTCGACCAGCGCGGTCGGTGGGGTGGTGCCGCGACGGGCGAGCAGGTCCAGCAGCAGCCGGGCGTCCACCGGGGCAGGGAGGCAGGCGAGGGCGCCGGCGGCCGCGGCCGCGGCGCGGACCTCGGCGGTGGGCTCGGGGGTGACGACCAGGAAGCGGGCGGTGCTGCCGGCGGTGCGCAGCTCGGTCAGCAGGGCGGCGCCGGAGGGGGCGCCCAGGACGGTGGCGGCGGTGACCACCAGGTCGACGGCGAGCGAGGCGTTCAGCCAGCGGGCGTCCTCGGCGTCACCGGCCTCGTGCACGCCCCAGCCGGCCAGCTCCAGCAGGCCGGTCACCTGCGCGCGGGCGGTACGGGACTCGTCGATCACCAGGGCGGTCAGCACGTCGGGGCTCCTGTCAGGACGGTCGTGGGGGTCCAGCCGGAGCCGGGGTGGGTGGTGGGGCGGACCTGCAGGACGCGGCGGCGGAGGCTCACGCGTCGTCGTCCTCGGTGCGGCGCTCGGCGGCCGGGGCGGTGGGGCGCCAGATCGACAGCAGCAGCCAGCCGGCCAGCAGGGCCGGGGCGCCGTAGACCAGCGCCTGGCTCAGCACGGGGGAGCGGAGGGCCTGGACGACGTGGCCGAGCTCGGGCACGACGGCGCGGACCTGGTAGGCGGTGTCGCCCTGGAGCTGGGCCTGCCACGGGTCGGCTGCGGTGTTGGCATCGCCCTTGGTCTGCACGGTGACGGTGCCGTCGGCGGCGGTCTGCACGCCGATGACCCGGTGGGTGACGAGGTGGTGGTCGTCGATCGGGATGTGGTAGGCGATGATCATGCCCTCGGTGACCTCGGCCACCGGCAGCGGCGTGACGACCTGGACGTCCCCGACGTCGATCGTGCCGGTCATGCTCCCGGTCAGCATCGTCATCGTCCGGTAGCCGAACACGTGCGGGCCGATGGCCAGCAGGCCGAAGGACAGGACGGCGAGGGTGACGACCAGGCGGACCGTCCAGCGGAGGACCAGGTCGACCGCGCGCCTCACGAGGCCGGCGGCGAGCCGCGGCATCCCGGTGAGCTGCTGCGCCGGACGGAACGCGGGGGCGAAGTCCGTGGCGAGTGCGGTGGTCATGTCAGGTCCTCTCGGGGGAGCGGCGGTCAGGGCGGTCAGGGCCGGCAGGTCAGCGGGTGGTGCCGGTCTTCTGGGTGCCGGTGAAGACGAGGGAGAGGGTGCTGGTCTTGCCCTGGAACTCGTTGCCGGCCGCCTCGGGGAGGGAGAGCTTCACGACCAGGTTGTCCGACTTGCCGGCGGCGAGGCTGTTCAGGTTGGCCAGCGTCGTGGTGCTCGTCGCGGCGGTCGGTGCGAGCACGGACTTGGTCGTGCCGGCGCAGGTGAAGGTGTTGTTGGGGGCGACGGTCCAGGACACGCTGCAGGAGTCGATGGCCAGCTTGAGGCCGTTGACCTTGTCGGTGTCCAGGACGCTCGACGGCGACGCGGTGACGCCCAGGCCGATCGCGGCCATGTCCACGGTGCCGGAGTTCTCCAGGTTGAACCGGGTGGCCACCGAGTCACCGGGCACGAGGTTCGCCGCGGAGATGCTCAGGTTCTCGTTGAGGCCGGCCAGGTCGAGCGAGAGGGTGCCGGAGGTGACCGAGGCGGCCAGCGGGGTGGTGCTGTCGGTGAAGGAGCCGAAGGTGCCCATGCCGGCGACGGCGGCAGCGGCACCGATGACACCCAGCGAGCCGAGGACCTTGCGGACGTTGCGGCTGCGGGTGGCGGTGGTGGTGGCGGCGGTCATGGCTGCGTCTCCTCGGGAGTCCGGTGTCGGCGGGCGTTCCCGGCGACAGGGATGACTCTGGAGGTCGATCCGCAGGCCACCCGCCAGCGTTCCGCAAGAAAGCCGCAATTGGAGGACCCCCGTGCCCCCCACCACTCGCAGGCTCGCGGCGGGTCCCTGCACGGGGGCCGGGGGGCCAGGACTACAGCGGGAGGGCGAGGGTGAAGGTGGTGCCGCGGCCCTCGGCGCTCTCGACGTCCAGGGTGCCGCCGTGCGCGGTGGTGATGGCCTTGGTGATCGTCAGGCCGAGCCCGACCCCGGGGACGGCGTTGCGCCGGGCGGTGGAGGCCCGGAAGAAGCTGGTGAACAGCTGGCCCTGCTCCCCGGTCGGGATGCCGATGCCGGTGTCGCTGACCGACAGCAGCGCCACCGGCGAGCAGCCGGGGGCGGCCGTGCTGGCGAGCGTGCCGGCGGCGTCCCGCCAGGCGCGGCGCAGCCGCAGGGTGACCTGACCGCCGGACGGGGTGAACTTGACCGCGTTGGAGACCAGGTTGTCGCAGGCCTGTCCGAGCCGCAGCGCGTCACCGCGGGCGAGTAGGCCCTCGGCGGGCAGGTCCACGACGACGGCGACCCCGCGGGCGGCGGCGGTCACCCGGGCGGTGTCCTCCGCGGCGCGCACGATCGCGGCCAGGTCGACGTCCTCGGGGGTGAGGGTGAGCCGGCCGGCGTCCACCTGGGCGGTGAACAGCAGGTCGCCGACGAGCCGCAGCAGCCGCTGCGCGTTGCGCTCGACGATGCCCAGGTACTGCGCCTGCTCGTCGGTGAGCGGCTGCTCCTCGTCGTCCACGACCAGTTCGAGGTAGCCCAGGATCGAGGCCAGCGGGGTGCGCAGCTCGTGGGAGATGAGGCTGACGAACTGGTCCTTGAGCCGCTCGGTCTCCCGGGCCTCGGTCATGTCGGTGCCGACGAAGTTCCAGCCGGCCTGCTCGCCCTCGTCGTCGGTGCGCGGGGTGATCGCCACCGAGACGGTGAGCCGGCGGCCGTCGGCGGTCAGGTAGGTCCAGTCCCGGACGTCGCTGCCGTGCTCCCGCGCGGTGCGCACCAGCGCGGCGAACCGGGCGGCCGGGGCGACGTGCTCCCCGTCGTCGGCGCCGGCCTCGGCGTCGAGCTCCTCGGGGGCGTGGAAGTCGGTGATGGTGCGGGCGCGGACGACGTCGGCGCGGGGCAGCCCGAGCATCCGCTCGGCGCCGGGGTTCCACACCCGGACCAGCCCGTCGCGGTCGGTGCCGATGATCGACTGCTCGGTGACGGCGTCGATGACGCTGGTCATCGTCTGCGCGCGGGCCCGCATCATCCGGGTGGCGACCTCGAGGTCCTCGGCGGTCGACCGGCCGCGGGTCACGAGGTCGCGGCGCTGGGCCTCCAACTCGGCGGCCGCGGTGACCAGCCGGTGCAGCCGGCGGGCGAGCTCACCGACCGCCACCAGCACCGCACCCGCACCGAGGACGGCGAGGGGCACCGGCGGCCCGGTGAGCAGCAGGACGACGCCGGCCAGGGCCAGCACCGCCAGGGCGACCGGGGCCGTGCGGCCGGGCGCGGCCGGGGGACCTGCCACCGCCGCGGGGGGCCGGTCGAGCAGCGCGGTCACGCCGCGTCCCGGGCGGTCAGCAGCCGCACCTGGGCGACGAGGCCGGCGACGGTGAACGGCTTGGGGAGGTAGGCGTCGGCGCCGGCGGCCAGGCCCCGGGCGACGTCGTCGGGGGAGGCTCCGGCCGACAGCAGCAACACCCGGCACCCGGCCGTGCGCGGCTCGGCGCGCAGCGCGGCGCACACCTGGAGGCCGGTCGCCTCGGGCATGGACACGTCCAGCACGACCAGGTCGGGCTGCTCGGACCGGGCCACGGCCAGGGCCTGCGCGCCGTCGGCGACCGCGGCGACGACCGAGCAGCCGGCCCGGCGGACGGCCAGGGTGACCAGCAGGCGGATGTCCTCCTCGTCGTCGGCCACCAGCACGCGCGCGGGTGCGTCCACGGTGCGCCCTCCTCCTGGTCGTGGCGTCGCCGTCCCGGTCGGGGACGGGGTCCGTCCCCTCGGGGAACGGCGGACGACGGCCGGAGCTGGAGCGGGCGCGGCGGAGGGCTCACCCGGACGAGGTCAGAGCGAGGCGCCCGCGCAGATGACCAGGTGCTGGCCGGTGACCATGCCGCCCTCGGGGCCGAGCAGGAAGGCGGTCAGCCCGGCCACCTCGCCCGGCTGCACGAACCGGCCCAGCGGCGGCGTCCGCGGTGGGGTCGCCGCCCGGCCCGGGTCGGCCAGCATCGGGGTGTCGGTGGGGCCGGGGGCCACCACGTTGACCGTGACCCGCCGGCCGGCCAGCTCCATCGCCCACGAGCGGGCCAGCCCCGCCAGTGCGGCCTTGGTGGCGGCGTACTGGCTCTTCCCGGCCACCCCTGTGGCGGTGCGGCTGCCCATCAGCACGATCCGGCCCCCGTCGGCCACCTGGTCGACGACGGCGTCGACCACCGCCGTGGCCGCCCCGACGTGCAGCCGCCACATCAGCTCGCCGTCGGCGGCCGAGAGCCGGCCCAGCGGCGCCGAGCGCTGGACGCCGGCGGCGTGCACCACCGCGTCCAGCGGCCCGACGCCGGCCAGCGCGGCGGGCACCGCGTCCAGGTCGGTGAGGTCGGCGGCCAGCCAGGTCAGCCCCTCCCGGGCCGGTGGCTCGGTGCGGCTGAGCCCGGTGACGGTCCAGCCGTCGGCGAGCAGCCGGTCGACGACGGCGGCCCCGATGCCGGAGCTGACCCCGGTGACCAGCGCGTGCCTCACGCCCCGGTCACCCACGACGGGTCGACCACCACGTGCTCGATCGCCGTGCGGTGGTAGGTGAAGGCCAGGTGCAGCGCGCCGTCGGCGGTCTGGTGCACCGAGGGGTAGGAAAGCTCCCGGTTCACCCCCTCCCGGCTGTTGTTGCTCAGGCAGTACCCGTCGCCGGTCTCGACGTCCCGGCGCTGCGGCCAGGTCACGCCGCCGTCGGCGGACAGCGCCAGGGTCATGGGAGCGCGCGGGGTGCCCCAGAACGCGCGCCGCCGGCCGTCGTCGGCCTGCTCGGTGACCTGCGACTGCTCGGCGGCCAGCCCGGTGTCGTCGATCTCGTCGTACAGCGACAGTCGCCGCGGGGTGTCCGGGCCGGCCTGGGTCGGGTTGAGCACCATCGCCAGCCGGCCGTCGGCCAGCGCCGTCACCTGGACCGAGCTGTTGTTGTTGGGCAGCTCCGTGGGCACGGGTGCGGTCCAGGTCCCCCCGTCGTCGGTCGACGTCGAGCGGTGCACCCAGTCCGCCCAGCGGCTGCGGTAGAACGCGGCCAGTCCGCCCTCGACCGGGACGACGTCCATGTGCACGCACCCGGTCGACCCGGGGACGGCGACCTCGCGCCAGGTGGTGCCGGCGTCGTCGCTGACCATCACCGAGCTGGTGTCCTCGTCGCCGACCCACTTCTGCCCGGGCACGGTGACGCAGGAGAACACCGGCAGCAGCCAGCGCCCCGACGGCAGGACGACGACCGGCTGGCGGACGAAGACCCCGCCGCGCTCGGTGGCCGGGAACAGCGTCCGCGGCTCGCCCCAGGTGCGGCCGGAGTCCGGCGACACCCGCAGGCGCACCTCGGCGGAGTCCTGGTCGCCGGCGTGCTGCGCGGTCCACAGCAGCCACAGCTCACCGGACGGCGTCGGGAACAGCACCGGGTTCTGCTCGGAGCGGGTGCCGTCGTCGGAGAGCTGCTCGGCCGGGGACCAGGTGTCGCCGGTGAGCCGGGAGAACCAGATGGAGATGTCCGGGACGCCCTCCTGGGTGCCGCCGAACCAGACGCAGCCCAGGCCCCCGTCGGGCAGCGTCATCAGGTTGGCCGCGTGGACCTGCACGGTGGTGGTCGGCAGGAACGTGTCGCGGCGGCCCTGCCCCCGGTCGCGGAGCACGCCGTCGCGGACCAGCTCGGGGGCGGTCATCAGTAGCCCGTCCCGTCGCCGGTGGTCGCCGGGGCGGCGGTGGCGGCGGCCAGGTGGTCCTTGGCGGCCTGCTCCAGATGGGTCAGGTCCGAGGAGACCGTGGCGAAGGTGTAGCCCTCGGCCAGCCGCTGGGCCGCCTGCGCGCCCGCCATCGTGTGGATGCCCGCGGCCACCCCGGCGGCCGCCGCGGCCTCCCGGACGGTGACCAGCGCGGCCTCGAACACCTCGGCCACCGCCGGGTCGTTGGGGAACGCCCCGCCCACGGCGATGCACAGGTCCGAGGGGCCGACGTAGACGCCGTCCAGGCCCGGGGTCGCGCAGATCTCGGCGACGTTGGCCAGGCCCTCGGGGGTCTCGATCATGGCGAACACCAGGGTGGTCTCGTTGCTGTCGGCGGGCTTGGGGCCCACCCGCAGACCCGAGCGCATCGGGCCGTAGCTGCGCCGTCCCAGGGGCGGGTACTTGGCGCTCGCCACCGCGGCGGCGGCCTGCGCGGCGTCGTCGACCAGCGGGACGATCACCCCGCCCGCCCCGGCGTCCAGCGCCTTGCCGATGTAGGTCGGGTCGTTGGCCTCCACCCGCACCCACGGCACCGCGGCGCCGCCGGCGTCCACGGCGGTGATCCCGCGCAGCATGCCCTCGTAGGAGAACAGCCCGTGCTGGGCGTCCAGCGCGAGGTAGTCGTAGCCGCTGCGGGCGATGCGCTCGGTGGAGACGGGGGAGTCCAGGGCGATCCAGTAGCCCAGGACGCGCTCGCGGGCACGGATGCGGGCGGCGAGGTCGGTGTGGCGGGACAACGGGTCTCCAGACGTCGGGGTGTTCAGCGGTTGTAGGCGGGCATGGGCCCGCGGAGGGTGGCGCCGACCTCGTCGCAGGCGGCGACCACGTCGGCCGGCAGCGGGCCGGCGGCCGCGGCGGCGACGTTCTGCTCGAGCTGGGCGACCTTGGACCCGCCGAGCAGCAGCGCGCCGACGTCGGGTGAGCCCAGCAGCCAGCGCAGCGACAGCTCGGCCAGCGGCAGCCCGGCGCCCGCGGCGATCGCCGCCAGCCGGTCGACGGCCTCGAACAGCTCCGGCGTCCAGTAGCGCTGCTTGTACATCGCGGCCAGCCGCGAGTCGCCGAACCGGCCGCTGGTCGCGCCGTCGGCGAAGGAGTGCCGGCCGGTGAGCAGGCCACCGCCCAGCGGGTTGTAGACCATGGTCAGCAGCCCGGAGCTGCGGGCGAACTCCAGGTACTCCTCCTCGACCCGGCGGGCCAGCAGGTTGTACAGCTGCTGGGCCACGACCGGGCGGGGGCAGCCGACGGCGTCGGCGGCGGCGTTGACCTCGGCGATCTGCCAGGCGGCGAAGTTCGAGACGCCCAGCGCGCCGACCTCGCCGCGGTCCACCGCCTCCTCGACCGCGGTCAGCGTCTCGGTCAGCGGCGTCCGGCGGTCGGGCTGGTGCAGGTAGAACAGGTCGACCCGGTCCACCTGCAGCCGGCGCAGCGAGCCCTCCAGCGAGGCGCGCAGGCCGGTGGCCGACAGCGGCGCGGCGTCCCCGGCGTCGGGGTGCGGCATGCCGGCCTTGGTGGCGAGCACGACGCGGTCGCGCCGGGTGGCCAGCAGCGGCGCCAGGATCTCCTCGGTGGCCCCGCCGGCGTAGGCGTTGGCGGTGTCCAGCCCGGTGACCCCGGCGTCCAGCGCGGCGTCGAGCATCGCGGCGGAGCCCGCGGCGTCGACCGTGTCGCCGAAGGTCATCGTGCCCAGGACCAGGCGGGACAGCGGCACCGGTGCGCCGGGCAGCTGCAGCGGGGCGGTCACGCGCCCGCCGCCTGCAGCTGCCGGACGACGTCGCGCGGCTTGCGACCGCGCATGGCGGTCGGGTCCAGCGCCGCCTGACGCAGCGCCCGGGTGTACTCCTCGGTGGGTGCCCGGAGCACGTCGGCGGTGGCGCCGGACTCCACGATCCGCCCGGCCCGCATCACCACGATCCGCTGGCTGATCTGGCGCACCACCCCGAGGTTGTGCGAGATGAACAGGTAGGTCAGCCCGCGCTCGGCCTGCAGCTCGGTGAGCAGGTCCAGCACCTGGGCCTGCACGCTCACGTCCAGGGCGCTGGTCGCCTCGTCGCAGACCAGCAGCTCGGGGCTGGTGGCCAGCGCCCGGGCGATGCCGATGCGCTGACGCTGGCCGCCGGAGAACTCCGCCGGCCGCCGGCGCAGTGCGCTCGTGGGCAGCCCGACGGCGTCCAGCAGCCGGGCGGCCTCCTTCGCCCGGTCGGCGCGGGACAGCTCCCGCAGCGGCTCGGCGACGATCTGCTCGGCGGTCAGGTGCGGGTCCAGCGAGCCGTAGGGGTCCTGGAAGACCATCTGCACCTTGCGGCGCAACGGCCGGAGCCGGCGTTCGGGCAGCTGGGCGATGTCGGTGCCGTCGAGCACGATCCGCCCGGACGTGGGGGTGAGCAGCCGCACCAGGGAGCGGGCCACCGTCGACTTGCCGCAGCCGGACTCGCCGACCACGGCCAGCGTCGTCCCGCGCTCGACGGAGAAGCTCACCCCGTCCACGGCCCGGAAGGCGCCGTAGTCGACGACCAGGTCCTCCACGCTCAGCAGCGGCTGGCTCATCGGGTGCCTCCGGGGGTCTCGAGGACGGCGGCGTGCGCGCCGGCGGGGGAGGGGACCGGGTCCATCGGGCCCAGCTGCGGGACGGCGGCCAGCAGCCGGCGGGTGTAGTCCTCCCGGGGTGCCTCGACCACCTGCTCGGCCTCGCCGGACTCGACGAACCGGCCGGCGCGCATGACGTGGATCCGGTCGGACACCAGCCGGGCGACGCCGAGGTCGTGGGTGATCATGAGGATGCCGACGCCGGTGCGCTCCTGCAGCTCCATCAGCAGGTCCAGGATCCCGGCCTGCACGGTCACGTCCAGGGCCGAGGTCGGCTCGTCAGCCACCAGCAGCACCGGGTGGCCGGCCAGCGCGATGGCGATCAGGACGCGCTGCAGCATGCCGCCGGACAGCTGGTGCGGGTACTTCCCCAGCTGCTCGGCCGGCCGCGGGATGCGCACCGCCTCCAGGAGCTCGACCGCCCGCTTCCCGGCCGCGGCCTTGGAGTGCCCGGCCAGCCGGATGGCGCCCTTGAGCTGCGCGCCGACGGTGTGCACCGGCGACAGCGAGGTCATCGGGTCCTGCGGGATGAGGCTGACCATCCGGCCGCGGATGCGCCCGGCGGCGCCCCGGTCGGTGAGCAGGTCGACGCCGCCGACCTTCACCGAGCCCGACAGCACCGCGAGGTCGTCGGGCAGCAGCTGCAGCACGCCCATCGCGGTCGTGGACTTGCCCGAGCCGGACTCGCCGATCAGGGTCACCGTCTCGCCGCGCCGGATGACGAACGAGACGCCGTCCACGGCCCGGACGACGCCGGTGGCGGTGATGAGCTCCACCTGGAGGTCGGTGACCTCGAGGATGGGGACGGTGTCGTGCGGGATGGGGAAGACCACGTCTCAGGCCTCCTTGTCGGCCCGGCGGGTGCGGTCGCGGAGACCGTCGCCGAGGAGGTTGACACCGACGACGAGCAGCACGATGAACAGGCCGGGCAGGGTGACCAGCCACCAGGACGTCGTGATGTAGTCCTGGCCGTCGGAGATGATCCGGCCCCAGGTCGCGAACGGGCGCTCGGGACCGGCGCCCAGGTAGGACAGCGCGCTCTCCAGCAGCACCGCCTGGGCCAGCAGCAGCAGCACGACCAGCGTCGCCTGGCGCAGCACGTTCGGCACGACGTGCCGGGCCAGCACCGCGACCCGGCTCAGCCCCAGCACAGTCGCGGCCGCCACGTAGGGCTTCTCCCGTTCCCGCAGCACCAGCGAGCGGGTCAGCCGGCCCACCTCGGGCCACTGCGCGATGGCGATCACCAGCGTGATGACCGGGATCGAGGGCCCGAAGAGGGCGACCACCAGCAGCAGCATGAGCAGCAGCGGCAGCGACATCTGCGCCTCGAGCAGCCGGCTGATCACCGCGTCCACCCAGCCGCCGAAGAAGCCGGCGAGCGAGCCGAGCACGATGCCGATGAGGCCGGCCACGATGATCGCCAGCACGCCGATCATCAGCGAGGTCTGACCGCCGTGCAGCACCCGGGAGAGCAGGTCGCGGCCCAGCTGGTCGGTGCCGAAGAGGTGGCCGTCGGTGAACGGCGCCAGCCGGCGGGCACCCAGGTCCTGCTGGTCGGGGTCGGGCAGCGGCAGCAGGGCGGCCAGGACGACGGGCACGACGACGACCAGCGTGCAGACCGCGCCGGTCCAGGTCTTCGCCCGCGCCCAGCGGGCCTGCCGCCGGGCTCCGGCCCGCCGCAGGTCGGCCGGGGTGACGGCGCTGGGCCGCTCCTGGGTGGCCGGCGTGGCCGCCGGTCCCGGGGTGAGGGTGGTCGTCATGCCGGCACCGCTTCCTGGGCTGTCTGGGCGCTGGGGGCCGTGGCCGGCGACGCCGACCTGCCCGAGGTCTTCGTGAGCCGCACCCGCGGGTCCAGCAGCGGGTAGGCCAGGTCGATGAGCAGCTGGACGGCCACGGTGAGCACCGCGGTGACCAGCACGGTCGCCTGGATGAGCGGGTAGTCGCGGGTCTCCAGGGCGCGGACGACGAGCGAGCCGACGCCGGGCCAGGCGAAGACGACCTCGACCACGACGACGCCGTTGAGCATCGCGGCGAACCGGGTGCCCAGCGCGGTGAGCACCGGGATGGCGGAGTTGGTCATCCCGTACCGCCAGGTCAGGCCGCGCTCGGACACCCCGCGGGACCGGGCGACGGTCAGGAACGGCGAGGTCATGTTCGTGCTCATCTCGCGGGCGACCATCCGGCTGATCAGCGCGATCTGCAGGACGGCGATGGTGACCGTGGGGAGCACCAGCCCGCCCCAGGTGGCGAAGCCCGAGGCCGGGAAGACCGGGAGGACGACGGCGAAGAGGGTGAGCAGCATGATGCCGCTCCAGAAGTCCGGCATCGACTGCCCGGCGATGGTGAACAGGTTGGCGCCGAACTCGCGGCCGGTGTGCACGTGCCGGGCCATCCACACCCCGAGCGGGACGGCGACGACCGCGGTCACCAGGATGGCCGAGACCGCCAGCGTCAGCGTGTAGGGCAGCCGGTCCAGCACGACGTCCAGCGCCGGCGCCTGGAAGGAGAACGACGTCCCCAGGTCACCCCGCACCAGGTTGGCCAGGAAGGTCCCGTACTGGCCCAGCAGGGAGTCGTCCAGGCCGAACTGCGCCCGGATGCGCTCGAGGTCCTCGGTGGTGGGGTTGGGCCCGGCGTAGGCGGCGGCCGGGTCGCCGGGGGCGAGTCGCAGCAGCACGAACACGGTGGTCAGGGTCAGGAAGAGCGTGAGCACGCTCTGGCCGAGCCGCTTGAGGACGTAGGTCGCCATGGTCAGACCGCCAGCTTCGTGGAGGCGAGGGGGTAGGAGTTCGTCGACTGCAGCGCCAGGTCGGTGACCCGCGCGCGGCGGGCCAGGACCGACTTCGGCACGAAGGCCCACATGCACGGCCAGGTGTCCCAGACCGCGTCCTGGGCCTGGTCGAGCAGCTGCTGACGGCGGGCCGGGTCGACCTCGGTGCCGGCGGCGTCGATCAGCTCCTGGACGTCGGGGACGACGTAGCCGTGGTAGGTGTCGCGGGTCGCCTCCTTCTCGGCGGTCCCGCCGTACATGCCCTTGAGCATCGTCAGCGCCAGGCCGGTGGGGGAGGCGTAGCCGTTGCCGAGCACGTCCCAGTCACCGGCCTTGCCCTGCCGCCACAGCGAGATGTCACCGCCGGGCTGGAACTGCACCAGCCGGCTGCGCACCCCGGCGTCGGCGAGCATCTGCACCGTCGACTCCATCACCGACACGTCGTTGGCGAACTCGCCGGTCTCCCAGATCAGGGTGAGCTCGAGGTCCCCGCTGCGGACCCCGGCGGCCTCCAGCATCTGCCGGGCCTTCCGCGGGTCGTAGGAGTAGGTGTGGGTGGCCGTCGCGCCGGCGAGGTCGGCCGGGACGACGCCGGTCGCCTGGCTCACCGAGCCGACCAGCACGTCCTCGACCAGGGCCCGGCCGTCGATCGCGTAGGACAGCGCCTCACGCACCCGGACGTCGGAGAGCGGGTGGTCGGCGGGCTTGCGGAAGTTGTAGAACAGCTGGCTGATCCGGGTCCCGCCGGCCTGCTCGACGGTGACCTGCGGCAGCCCGGCCAGCTGGTCGGCGGAGTCGGGGGAGATGGTGTCGATGACGTCGACCTCGCCCGAGCGCAGCGCCACCACCCGGCTGGACTCCTCGGGCAGGAAGCGCACCTGGACGGTCTCGACGTTGGCCGCGGGCCCCCAGTAGGCCGGGTTGCGGGTCAGCGTGTAGTCGCCGGTGCCGCGGTTGGAGCTGGCCACCACGTAGGGGCCGGAGCCCACGCCGCTCTGCAGCTCCTCGGGGGCGTTGGCGGCCGCCGGGGTGACCAGGATGTTGGCCATCAGGTAGTCGAGCACCGGCTCGGGCCGCTCGGTGTTCATGGTGAAGGTGCGGTCGTCGAGCACCTCCACCGTGGGCCACTCGCGGAAGAACGCGGCCAGGAACGAGCCGCTGACGTCGCGGTACATCTGCAGCGCGGTCGCGACGTCGTCCGGGGTGACCGGGGTGCCGTCGGAGTAGCGCACCCCCTCGCGGAGCTTGACCGTCCACTGGGTGTCGTCGGTGAGCTCGAAGCTCTCGGCCAGCACCAGCTCCGGGGTCAGGTCGGCCCCGATGCGGGTCAGCCCCTGCCGGACGGCCCGCTGCACGGTGACGGCGGCGTCGAACTGGTTGAGCTTGTTGTCCAGGCTCACCAGCGAGCGGTTGAGCGCCAGGGTCATGGTCCCCGGGCCGGCGGCGCCGGTCGGGCCGGCGCACGCGGACAGCGCCGGGCCGAACGCCAGTGCGGCGCCCACGGCGCCACCCAGCCGGAAGAAGGAGCGGCGCGAGAGCTCTCGGCCGGGTCCCGCTGCGGTCATCGTCGACCTCTCACCTCGTCGGCCGGCGGGCTGCCGGCATGTTGCCCACGTCACGGTACAGCCGTGCGCGTTTCGCGCAAGGGGCTAGCGCGTTCCGCGCATGACGTGGCAGGCTGCACACTGTTCGACGTGCTCCACCGGGTCCCGAGGACCCTTCGGTGCAGCCGTCGCCGACCACCGTCCGACGGGGAGAGGGGCCGACGTGACCGCACCGGCGGCAGCCCTGCTCGTGCTGGCCGACGACCTCTCCGGGGCCGCCGAGACCGCGGCGATGCTCGGTCCGCGCACCGGCTCCGCCCGCCTCGAGCTGGCCGGCGCGGTGCCCGCCGCCGGTGCGCCCGCCGAGGTGGTCGTCGTGGACCTGGACACCCGGCACGCCGATGCCGTCACCACCACCGCCGCCGTCGCACGGGCCCTGGCCGGCGCGCCCGCTGCCGCCGTGCTGCTGAAGCTGGACTCGCTGCTGCGCGGGCCGGTGGCCGCATCCGTCGGTGCCGTCGGCCCGGTGGTGGTCGCGACCGCGCTGCCCGCCCTGGACCGGGTCGTCCGCGGCGGCGTCCCGGTCGTGGCCGGCGGTCCGCTCGCCGGCACCGCGGCCTGGGCGACCGAGGGCCGCAGCGCCCCGTCGTCGCTGGCCGAAGCACTGGCCCCCCTGCCGGTGGAGGTCGTCCCGCTCCGGCACGTGCGCGGACCCGGGTTGCCGGCCCGGCTCCAGGCGGTGCTGACCGCGGGCCGGGTACCGGTCTGCGACGGGGAGTCCGACGCCGACCTGGACGCGGTGGCCGCGGCCGTCGCCGCACTGCCCGGGGTCGCGCTGGCCGGTTCCTCCGGGCTGGCCGCCGCGGTCGGCCGTCGGCTGGGCCATGCTCCGCTGGGCGGCACGACCACCGCCGCGCGCACGGGGAGGCCGGGGCCGCTGGTCGTCGTCGGCACCGCCGAGACCGGGGCGCTGACCCAGGTCGCCGGGCTGCGTGCCGCCGGGGTGCCCGACCTGGCGGTGCCCGTGGCGGACCTGCTGGCCGCCGTCCCGGACCCGGCGGTGGTCCGCCTCGTCGCCGACGCCGTCACCCGTGGCCCGGTCGTGCTGCGTGCCGACCCGGCCGGCGGGGTCGTGCCCGGCGCGGCCCGCCACCTGTCCGCCGGTCTGGCCCGGCTGGTCGCCACCGCGCTCGCCGACGTGCCCGGGGCCCCGGTCGACCTCGCGCTCACCGGGGGCGAGACGGCCCGTCGTGTGCTGGACGCGCTCGGCGTGCGCTCGCTCGCCCCCCGGGCGACGGTCCACCACGGCGCGGTGGTCAGCACCGCCCCCGACGGACGCTCCGTCGTCACCCGCCCCGGCAGCTTCGGCGGCCCGGGCTCCCTGCTCGCGATCCTCGCCGCCCTCACCGGCGAGGTCGCCGTCCCCTCCACCGATCAGCACCCCGTCGCCTCCGGCGGCACGACGGAAGGCCCCTCCATGAGCACCCTCACCTCCCCGACCGAGCCCGTGGCCGACAGCGGCCCCA
Source organism: Modestobacter sp. VKM Ac-2986 (assembly GCF_026967795.1). GTDB lineage: Bacteria > Actinomycetota > Actinomycetes > Mycobacteriales > Geodermatophilaceae > Modestobacter. Next base: position 733,331 of record NZ_JAPVBH010000002.1, on the reverse strand, counting down.
CGCCGTTCATCGCCGTCACGATGGGCGACGGCGCCGGCGTCGGTCCGGAGGTGGTCGTCGGTGCGCTGGTCGACCCGGCCTCCGCCGCGCGCTGCCGTCCCGTGGTGATCGGTGACGCCGCCCGCCTGCGCGCGGCCGCGGAGATCCTGGGCCTGGACGCCGAGATCGCCGTCGTCGAGCGCGTCGCCGACGCCGTGTTCACCCCCGGCCGGATCAACGTGATCGACCTGGGCCTGCTGCCGGCCGACCTGCCCTGGGGCCGGCTGTCGCCGGTGGCCGGGCACGCCGCCTACGAGTACATCCGGGTCGCCGCCGAGCTGGCCATGGCGGGGGAGGTGCAGGGCATCTGCACCGCGCCGCTGAACAAGGAGGCGCTGCACGCCGCCGGGCACGTCTACCCCGGGCACACCGAGCTGCTGGCGCACTTCTGCGGCATCGACGAGGTGTCGATGATGCTGAGCTCACCGCGCATCCGGGTCATCCACGTGACCACGCACCTGGGGCTCATCGACGCGATCAACCGGATCGAGCCGGGCCTGGTCGAGCGCACCGTCCGCCGCGGGCACGACGCCCTCGTGCGGGCCGGCATCCCCAACCCCCGGATCAGCGTCTGCGGCATCAACCCGCACGCCGGGGAGAACGGGCTGTTCGGCTACGGCGAGGAGGAGGAGAAGATCGTCCCGGCGATCGAGCGGCTGCAGGCCGACGGCATCGACGTGCGCGGCCCGCTGCCGGCCGACACCGCCTTCTTCGTCGCCGGCCGGGGTGACTACGACCTGGTGGTGGCGATGTACCACGACCAGGGTCACGGTCCGGTCAAGGTGCTCGGCATCGAGGCCGGGGTGAACATCACGGTCGGGCTGCCCGTCATCCGCACCTCGGTCGACCACGGCACGGCCTTCGACATCGCCGGCACCGGGAAGGTCGAGATCGGCAGCATGATCGAGGCACTGCGGCAAGCTGCGCAGATGTCCCCGCGACCGGCGGCCTGACCGCCGGCTGCGACCGCACCTCCAGCAGGGGAGACCCCGTGCAGCCAGACCAGCGCCCGCCGTCCGAGACCGTGGGCGAGTCCAGCCGGCAGTCGGGCTCCCGGTACCGCCGGGAGGAGATCGTCCGGCTGGCGACCTCCACGGGGCTGGCCTCGGTGGAGGAGCTGGCGGCGGTGTTCGAGGTGACCGCCTCCACCATCCGGCGGGACCTCGCCCAGCTGACCGCGGAGGGGCGGCTGGCCCGCACCTACGGCGGGGCGATGGCGCTGCTGACCCACGCCGAGCCCTCGCTCCGCCAGCGGATCGGCGAGGCGTTCGAGGCCAAGCGGGGGATCGCCCGATGGGCTGCCCGGCAGGTGGTGGCCGGGGAGACGGTGCTCCTGGACGCCGGCTCCACGGTCGGGGCGCTCGCGCACGAGCTCCGCTGGACCGCACCGCTGACCGTCGCGACCACCGGGCTGACCAGTCTGCAGGCGCTGGCCGACGCGGAGGACGTGCACGTCGAGTGCCTCGGGGGCACGCTGCGGCACCTGTCGCAGGGGTTCGTCGGTCCGCTGGCCGAGGCGGCGCTGGAGCGGATGACGTTCGACCGGGTCTTCCTCGGGGCCGACAGCGTGACCGCCGACCGGGGCATCTGCGAGGCCGAGCTGGAGCAGACGCGGCTCAAGGAGCTGATGGCCCGGCAGGCGCAGCGGGTCTACGTGCTCGCGCACGCCACCAAGCTGGGGCGGCGGCCGTTCCACGCCTGGGCCCAGCTGCCCGACGGGTGGACGCTGGTCACCGACGACGGCGCGGAACCCGGGGCGGTCGCGCCCTTCCACGCCGCCGGGGTGGAGGTCGTCGTCGTCGACGCCGACGGGCACGTGGCGGGCTCGACCGGCTGAGCACGCCGGGCGGTGGCGGTCGAGCCCGGTGGTCGTGCCCGGACGCACGTCGGGCCCCGGTGCTGGTGCACCGGGGCCCGACGGGAACTGCGGGTGAGGATCAGGCGGAGGCGTGACCCTGCACGGTCTGCTTGGCGTCCTGGGCGGTGCCCTGGACGTCCTGCGCGGCGGACTGGCCCTCGGCCTTGACCGTCTGGACACCGTCCTGCGCGGTCGCCTTGACCGACTGGACGGCGTCCTGGGCGGCGGGCTTCAGGTTCTCGCCGATCTCCTGCGCCACGTTCTTGGCCTGGTCGACCAGCGGCTGGGAGTGCTCCTTGACCGCGGTCTCGGCCTGCTGGGCGAGCTGCTTCTCCTTCTCGCTGGTGGGCAGGAGGGAGGAGACGAGCCAGCCGACGCCGAAGGCGATCAGACCGGCGGCCAGGGGGTTGCCCTGGGCCTGGGTCTTGAGCTGGCCGGGGGCCTGCTGCACGGCGCCCATGGCGTCGGAGGCAGCGCCCTGCACGGAGCCGGCGGCGTTGTGCGCCGCCCCACCGGCGTGGTTGCCGGTCTCGTGGGCCGCGCCGAAGACGCGGTCCTTCAGGCCGGAGGCGCTGGTCTTGACCTTGCCCACGCGACGGTCGACCACCCGGGAGGGGTTGACCTTCTCGTTGAGCGCGTCGACCTCGTAGCTGAGGTTGGCGCGGGTCTCCTCGATCTGGCGACGGATGACGTCCGGGTCACTGCTGGTCATGTCGGTCTCCTGTCCGGTCAGTTGGGCTTGAGGGCGCCGGGGACCTGCTGGAGGGTCTCCACGGTCTGTTCGGGCTTGGGGTTGAGGTGCTTCAGTCCCGAGAAGTCGATCGTCTTGAGGGCCTTGCGGCCCATCGACGCCAGGACGGCGGCGATGACCACCCAGAGGACGGTCACGATGAGGGCCGCCAGGCCCGCGTCCATGACGTTCTCCAGGGCCCACCAGATCGCGCAGCTGAGGAAGACCAGGACCATGAGGCCGGCGACCGCGGCACCGACGAGCATGCCCACGCCCTTGCCGGCCTTGCCGGTCTGCGCCTTGACCTCGGCCGTGGCCTTGTTCGCCTCGGCCCGCAGCTCTGCCTTGGCCAGCGCCAGCTCCAGCCGCATGAGCTCGGAGAAGTCCTGCGTCACCCCGCCGATCAGGTTCCCGACCGAGGTGTGCTCGACGTCGGGGTGCCCGTCGGCGGTCATCGGCTGCTCGTCGTCCAGGTACTGCGCCTGGTTCGACTCTGCGCCGGGCACGTAGCTGGTGGCCCCGCCGTCGCCGTAGCCGGTGGCGGGCTGGCCGCCGTAGGGGTGGCTCACAGCTGGCCCGGGCCCGAGGTGCGGGCCGGGTCGTCGAAGCCGCCGATGCCGGAAGTGCCGGTGGTGCCGGTCGTGCCGTACGGCGGCGGCGGGACCGAGCCCGTGGTGCCGGTCGTGGCGTAACCGGAGGTGGTGCCCGCGTAGCCGGCGTCGGCGTAGCCGGTGGCCGTGGTCTCCGCGGCGTAGTTCGTGGTGCCGTAGGACGGGGTGGCCGGCAGCGGCGTGGTGCCGGTGCTCGGGCTGGCGTCCTTGTGGGCGGCCACGACGCCGGTGGTCAGGCGACCGGCGAGGATGCCGGCCACGGCAGCACCGAGGATGAAGGCGCCGGGACGACGGCGGGCGAAGTTGCGTGCCTCGACCAGCAGGTCGCCGGGCTCGCGGGACTGCAGCCAGGAGGCGAGCTCCTCGACCTTGTCACCGGCCTGGGTGACCAGGTCGGCGGCGGGGCCGGTGGGCGTCTCGCCGCTGCCGGACACCATGGTGCGCAGCTGCTGGGCGATCTGCTCCAGGCCCTCGCTGGCCTTCAGCTGGCCGTTGCGGGCCTGGTCCTGCAGCTGGCTGGTGACCTGGGTGCGGCCCTGGGCGATCAGGTCCTGCGCCTGGCGCTTGGTCTCCTGGGTGACCTGCTTGGCCTGGTCGGCAGCGGTCGAGGCGACCTGGCTGCCGGCGGAGGCGGCGGTCGAGGCGACGGTGCCGGCCTGGTCCTTGGCGACGTCCTTGGTGGACGGGCTGCCGGTGGACACGGGGGTCGCGCCGCTCTGGGCTGAGGGCGTCGGGGTGTCGATGGAGTGCGTCATCGTTCCTCCTCGTCGTGCATGGGCGGTACGTGGACTGAGCAGAACTGGGCATCCGTGCCCGGTGGTCCACCGACCGCTCCAGGGCATGCCCCATCGCCGGACCACAGGGACCGGGTGCAGCTGCTGGAGCGGGACGGCGCTGACACCGCGAGGTTCCGCGGTGCCGACACTGGGGGGTTCCACCGTGGCCTCGGTGGGACGCCGTTCCGTTGGAGGTCCTGGTACCCGGCCCTCGCTACGGCGTAAACCGCGAGTTCGATCTTTCGCGATGACGTTCGTGTTCCGGGGAGCGCACGGTCGGCGGGTAGCCTACGGGCGAAGGCAAGCCTTGCCTTCCTCGGTCAGGAGGTCCGCAGTGAGCAGTCCGACCAGGAGCGGTCCGCGCCGGGCCCGGGTGGCCCGGGTCGGTGAGGTGCTGTGCACCTCCCGCGTGACGCCGCACATGATCCGTGTCGTCCTGGGCGGTGAGGGGCTGGCCGGCTTCCCGGCGGGGGAGTTCACCGACCACTACGTCAAGCTGCTCTTCCCGCCGCCCGGCGCGACCTACGGCGTCCCGTTCGACGTCGAGCAGCTGCGCGCCGAGCTGCCGCCGGAGCAGTGGCCGGTCACCCGCACGTACACGGTCCGCGCGTGGGACGCCGCGGCCGGTGAGCTGACGATCGACTTCGTGCACCACGGCGACACCGGGCTGGCCGGGCCGTGGGCGGCGGCCGCGCAGCCCGGCGACCGGATCCAGTTCTTCGGCCCGGGCGGTGCGTACGCGCCCAGCCCGGACGCCGACTGGCACCTGCTCGCCGGCGACGAGAGCGCGCTGCCGGCCATCGGTGCGGCGCTGACCCGGCTGCCGGCCGGCGCCCCGGCGCTGGTGGTGGTCGAGGTCGCCGACCGGGCGGAGGAGCAGGCCGACCTCGACCTGCCCGCGGACGTGGAGGTCGTGTGGGTGCACCGCGGTCCGGCCCCGGTGGGGCAGTCACTGGTCGCCGCCGTCCGCGCCGCGACGCTGCCCGAGGGCACCGGGCACGTGTTCGTGCACGGCGAGGCCGGGCTGGTGCGCGAGCTGCGGCTGCACCTGCGGGCCGAGCGGGGGCTGGACCCGGCGTTCACCTCGATCTCGGGCTACTGGCGCCAGGGCCGCACCGAGGACCGCTGGCAGGCCGAGAAGCCGGAGTGGAACGCCGAGGTCGAGGCGGCCGAGCAGGCGCTCGCGGCCGGCTGACCGGCCGCGGGCGCCGGCGGCTCACATGTCGCGGTAGCGCTTCGCCGAGTCGGTGGCGACCCGCAGGCCGGCGGCGTCGAGCGGCACGCCGTAGCCGGGGGTGTCCCGCTGGATGCGCCAGCCCTCGGCGAGCGGGCCGAGGTCGACGGTGTCGAAGCCGATCGCGTCGATGAAGGCGACCACGGTGGCCTTGGCCGCCTCGTCGTCCCCGGCCACGGCGAGGGCGCGGCGGTTCGGGGTGCCGGCCGGGGTGCCGGCCGTGGGGATGTCGGCGGCGCCGATGTGGTTGAAGGCCTTGACCACCCGCGAGGTGGGCAGGTGGGCCTGCAGCAGCTCGGCGGTCGTCGTCGTCTCGTCGTCGAGCTCGGCGATCTGCCCGTCGCGCTGCGGGTAGTAGTTGTTCGTGTCGATCACGACCTTGCCGGCCAGCGGCTCGACCGGGACGTGCGGCACCGCTGCGAGCGGGACGGTGACCACCGCGAGGTCGGCGGCGGCGGCTGCGCCGGCGGAGGTGTCGGCGCGAACCTGACCCCGCCGTCGGGGGCGCTGCTCGAGGGCGGCGACGAGGTCGGTGAGCGTCTCCGGGCCGCGGGAGTTGCTGATCACGACGTCGTGACCGGCGTCGAGGGCTGCCTGGGCGAGGGCGGTGCCGATGTGGCCTGCGCCGATGATGCCGAGAGTCGTCATGTCCGGCGACAACCCGGCGGAGCTCCGGCTGCTTCCCCCGCGTGTCCGGTGCTCAGCCCAGGTCGTCGGTGGCGAAGGTGTCGCACTGGCTGGGGTCGCCGGTGGAGTAGCCGGTGGAGAACCACCGCTGCCGCTGCTCCGAGGAGCCGTGGGTGAACGACTCCTCGTCGACGCGGCCCCCGCCCAGGTTCTCCTGGATGAAGTCGTCGCCGATCCGCCCGGCGGTGTCCAGTGCGCGGTTGATGTCGTCGTCGGTGATGTCGACGATGAGCGGCTGGCCGGTCTCGTCGGGCACCGTCTCGGCGTGGTCGGCCCAGGTGCCGGCGAAGCAGTCGGCCTGCAGCTCCAGGCGGACGCTGCCGCTGGTCGGGCCGGCGTCCCCGGGCTGCACCTGCCGGTTGATGCCCAGCAGGTTCTGCACGTGGTGGCCGTACTCGTGGGCCAGCACGTAGGCGTTGACGAAGGCCCCGCCCTCGGCCCCGAACCGGGTCTGCAGGTCGTCGAAGAAGGACAGGTCGATGTAGACCAGCGAGTCACCGGGGCAGTAGAACGGCCCGGTGCCGCTGCTGGCGGGGCCGCACGCGCTCTGCACCTGGTCGGAGAAGAACACGGTGTCGGCCGGCTGGTAGTCCGCGCCCAGGGTGGCGCCCCAGTAGTCCTGGATGGAGTCGATGCTGGCCACGACGGCGCACTCCGCGGAGGTGTTCGCGTCGGCCACCTCGTCGCAGGACGCGGCCAGCTCGCTGTTGTCGAACGCCCGTCCCGCGCCCTGTCCGGCGTCGAAGCCGCTGAAGCCGCCGGTCGGGATCCCGCCGCCACCGCCGTTGCCGCCGAGCACCTGGAACAGCACGACCACGATCAACCCGACGACGCCCAGTCCGCCACCGCCGACCGCCAGCCCGCGCCCACCGCCCAGACCGCCGCCCCGCCGGTCCTGGACACCGGAGGTGTCCAGCCGGCCGCTCTCGCGGAACCTCATCGCGTGAAGACCTCCTGGTCGGGGACGGACATGGTGAACGTGGCCTCGACCTGCCCGTGCACCTCCTGGGGTGCCGGCTGCAGGTCCAGGCCGGAGCTGCCGGGTGGTACCGCGGCGAACGCCCGCATCGAGCCGCCGCCGTGGGTGTCCACGTCGCGCACCTCGACCAGCCCGGTGAGCCGGCAGCCCAGCGCAGCAGCGTAGGCCCGGGCCCGGGCGACCGCGTCGGCGACCGCCTCGCCGCGCACCTGCTGGTGCACCGGGTGCCCTCGGCTGACGCGCCAGTGCGGCCCGTGCAGCGAGGTGTCCGGCAGCGTCGCGACGGCCACCGCCAGCTCGCCGGCCGCCGCCACGTCGGCCATCCGCACCCGGGTCGTGGTCACCGCGACGTGGCCGCTGACCCGGCTGCCGTCCCCCGACTCGGGGTAGGCGGCGACCGCGTCGGTGACCACCCCGGCCAGGTCGCCGCGGGCGGCCTCGAGCAGGTCGGTGAGCGACCGCTGCCGCTCGGCCAGCCGGGTCAGCGCGGCGTCCCGGCGACGGTCGCGGACCTCGACGGTGACGGTGAGGTCCGCGGCGTCGGGGAGCACCTCGGCGACCGCCTCGCCGCGGACGACGACCCGGGGTGCGGGGGGCGCGGGCTGCACGGGTCCTCCTCGGGCTGCGTCGTCGTGTCCGGCGGGTCCTGGAGCACTCTGCCGTCGCCCCGGTCCGGCCGCACCCCGGCGTGGTCAGCTGCGGGTCAGGGCGCGCTCCACCCGCTCGGCCACCGCACGGGCGTCGTCGACCCCGAGCACCAGCCGGCGGAACCGTTCGCCGGCCAGCTCGACGACGACGGGCTGCTGCGACGCCCGCAGGTTCCAGAAGGTCCACTCACCGTCCCGGCGGTAGCTGCCGGCGGTGACCACCCGCGGCACGTACGTCCCCGGGGAGCGGGTGCCGGCGGGCTCCCGGACCACCCCGGGGTCGGCGGTCGCACCCCGTACGTGTGCCAGCGGCACGGTGATCCGCCGGCGCAGCGACCAGAACCGGTCCAGGCCGGTCATGGTGACGACGAGGGTGTCCCCGACGATCTCGACAGCGGTCACGTGTCCTCCTGGTGGTGGGTGGCGCGGCGGACGAGGTGCTCGCCCAGCAGGCGGGCCAGGGCGGCGGCCGGGCCCTCGCCGGGTGCGGGGTGCACGTGCTCCGCCAGGGCGTCCAGCCCCCGGGCCACCAGCGCGGCCGCCTCGGGGTCGACCGGGGCGCGCTCGACGGCCGCGCGCAGCAGCAGGGTCAGGTCGGCGCCGTTCCCGTCCGGCGCGGCCAGGCCGTCGACGTGGTCGCGGAGCACCCGCAGGTAGAGGGCGCGCTTGCTGCCGAAGGTCGAGTACAGCGAGCCGCGGTGCACGCCCAGCCGCTGCACGAGGTCGTCGACGCTGGCGCCCTCGTACCCGAGCTCGGCGAAGACCGCGGCGGCGCGGGTCACGGCGACGGCCTCGTCGAAGCTGCGCGGCCTGCCCATGACGCGACCGTAGCCGTTGATGACCGATCGTTCAAGAACGACCGGTCGGGAAGGTGTCGGGCGGGCGGCCGTCCTAGGGTCGGGTCATGCCTCTCGACGGTGAGTACGTCCCCAGCCCGGAGAAGTGGGTCCGTGACCAGGTGGAGCTCTACGAGCGCACCGGCGGGCGCGAGGGCAACACCCTGCCGGGCCGCACCGAGCCGGTCGTGGTCTACACGACCCGCGGCGCCAAGAGCGGCAAGGTCCGCAAGAACCCGCTGATGCGCGTGGAGCACGACGGCGTCTACGCGATGGTCGCCTCGCAGGGCGGCGCCCCGACCCACCCCACCTGGTACTTCAACCTCAGGGCCCACCCCGACCAGGTCACCGTGCAGGACGGCGACACGGTGGTCGACGGCGTGGCCCGCGAGGTCACCGGCGAGGAGAAGGCGGTGTGGTGGGAGCGGGCCGTGGCGGCCTACCCCGACTACGCCGACTACCAGGCGAAGACGGTCCGCGAGATCCCCGTCGTCCTCGTCGAGCCGAAGAACTGAGCGCCGGCGGCGGGCCGGTCGTCGTCGTCACCGGGGCCAGCGACGGCATCGGCGCGGCGGCCGCCCGCCGGCTGCACCGCAGCGGCGCGCAGGTCGTCGTGGTCGGCCGGTCGGCGGAGAAGACGGCCGCCGTGGCCGCCGAGCTGGACGGCGCCCGCGCGCTGACCGTCGACCTCGCCCGCCTGGACGACGTCCGCCGGCTCGCCGCGCAGCTGGCCGACCTGCCGCGGGTCGACGTGCTGGTCAACAACGCCGGCGCCTCGTTCGCGCACCGCGAGGTCACCGTCGACGGCAACGAGCGCACCTTCCAGGTCGACCACCTGGCGCCCTACCTGCTGACCCGGCTGCTGGAGCCGCAGCTGCGGGCGAGCCGGGGCCGGGTGGTGACCACGTCGTCCTTCGCGCACTGGGGCGGGGCGTCCCGGCGCGGGCACCTGGCCGAGGCCGTCGAGTCGCGTCCGCCCTACGTCGCGACCCGGGCCTACGCGCGCGCCAAGTGGTGCAACGTCCTGTTCACCCGCGAGCTGGCCCGGCGGTGGGCGCCGGAGGTCACCGCCACCTGCTTCGACCCCGGCGGGGTGGCGACCGGGTTCGGCCGGGCCGCGGGTGGGGCCACCGGGGTGCTCTTCCGCAGCCCGCTGGTGGCCTTCCTGCGCACCCCCGCCCAGGGTGCCGACACCCTGGTCTGGCTGGCCACGGCCGACGGGGGCTGGCGCGACGGTGCCCATCACGCGCACCGCAGCCGCACCCTCACCGCGCCGTCCGCGCGGGACGACGTCCGGGCCGCGGAGCTGTGGGAGCTGTCGGCGAGGCTGGTCGGCCTGCCCGCCTGACCCCTACGGTGGCCGCGGGGCGAGGGGAGCCGGGGTGGACGAGGGCGGCACGCGCGAGCGGGTGACCTACGAGCACTGTGACCACGTGCCGGGGCCGTTCCTGCACGGCACGAAGGCGGTGCTCGCGGTCGGCGACGAGCTCGTGCCCGGCCACAGCTCGAACTTCCAGGCCGGCCGGGTGATGAACCACGTCTACTTCACCGCGCTGGAGGAGACCGCCGCCTGGGGCGCGGAGCTCGCGACCGCGCTGGCCGGCGGCACCGACCGGGGTCACGTCTACGTCGTGGAGCCACTCGGCCCCTTCGAGGACGACCCGAACGTCACCGACAAGCGGTTCCCCGGCAACCCGACGCAGTCCTACCGCACCCGCGCCCCGCTGCGCGTCGTCGCCGAGCGGCCCGACTGGCAGGGGCACCCGCCGGAGGTGCTGCGTCACATGCTCGACCGGCTGGCCGAGCTGCGCGATCAGGGACGCGACGTCATCGAGGACTGACCCAGGTCGCGGCGGACCCGGACGGCGACCGCCTCGGCGAGGACGTCGTCCTCCCGTGCCCGGGCGCCGAGCAGCGCCCAGCCGAGGTCGGCGACCTCGCGGGAGCGCTCCAGCCAGGCGTCCGCGCCGCGGGCGGAGAAGAGTTCGGCCCGGGCGGCGATGGCCACGTCGGTGAGTGCGACGAGCTCGTCGTGCAGCGCCCGGTCGGCGGGTGTGCCGGCCGGGACCCGGACCGCGGCGACCACGCAGTCGGCGGTGGCGGTGACCGCGTGGGGGAGGCGCCGGCTGCCGGCCCGGGGGAACAGCAGCAGCCCGACGGCCAGCGCGACCGCCATGCCCAGCACCGTCTCCTCGATCCGTGCCGCGATCAGCGTCGACTCCGGGGTGCCGGGCGCGCCCAGGTGCACCAGCAGCAGCGACACCGGGGTGAGGCAGGTGACGGCGAGGACGTACTGCGAGGCGATGAGCAGCTCGACGCAGATCAGCAGGACGGCGACGAGCACGACGGTGACCGCGGTCGGCGGCTGCACGGCGAAGACGAGCGCCGCGACGGCCGTGCCGGCGAGGGTGCCGGTCACCCGGTGGAAGGCGCGGGCGCGGGTGTGCCGGGCGTCGGTGCCCAGCAGGACCGCGACCGCCGACGTCGCCGCCCAGTAGGGGCTGGGCAGGCCGGCCGCGGCTGCGACCAGGCCGGCGAGGCCCACGCCGATGCCGATCCGGGCGGCGGTCTCGGTCCACAGCGGCGCCCGCGGCCGGACCGTCGGCGCAGGGGCCCCGGTGTGGGGGGTGGCCGGGCCGACCAGGGGCAGGGCGCGGGAGAAGCGCGCCTCGACGTCGGCGGCGGCCGGCAGCAGCGAGGGACGGCGGCGGCTGCCCCCGGCGGCGGCGGTGACCGCGACCCGCACCGCCCGGGCGACGGTGCCGTGCTGGCCGGGGGCACCGTCGGCCTCCGCCCGGGTGACCGCGGCGTCGGCGGCTTGCAGTGCCCGGCGCTCGGGGCCGGCCGGGTCCCACAGCCACGGCAGCATCACCACCACCCAGCTGAGCACGGCGGCCGCGGCTGCGGCGGCCACGTGCTGGCCCACCACCTCGGCGCCGGAGCCCAGCGCGCTGGCGCTGCCGGCGACCAGCACCGGCGGGAGCGCCCCGGGCGGCCCGACCCGCCAGACGGCGGTGCCCGCGGTGGCCGCCGCGGCGATGAGGCCCAGGGTCGCGGCCAGCAGCACCGGGTGCCCGCCGGTCAGCCCGCCGAGGGCGATCGAGGCGACCACGGCCAGCGCCACGCCCGCGGCGACCCCGGCGCGGCGTCGGTAGGGGAGCGCGTGGCCGTAGACGGCGGTGAACCCGCCCAGCGCGGCGGCCGACCCGGGGCCGGGGTGGCCGAGTGCCAGACCGAGCGCGAGCGGCACCCCGACGCAGCAGGCCGCCGACAGCGCCCGCCGTCCGTTGGCCGCCCACAGCGCGGACACCGGGGGGAGGGGCGGGCCGAGCAGGTGCGGGGCGACCCGGCGGAGCGGGGAGGAGGTGCCGGCCACGACGTCCATCCTGACCGGCACCCGCCCCCGCCGTCGTGGACGCAGGTCACGCACCGCGTGCGAGCCGGCTCACTGGAAGCCGACCACCGCGTGCGGGGTGTAGGGTTCCTCCAGCGTCGCGATCTCCTCGGGCGTGAGCTCCAGGTCGACGGCGGCGACCGCGTCGTCGAGGTGCCGGTCCTTGGTGACGCCGACGATCGGGGCCGACACCACCGGCTTGCTCAGCACCCAGGCCAGTGCGACCTGCGCCCGCGGGACGCCGCGCGCCTCGGCCACCTGGGCGACCCGCTCCACGATCACCCGGTCGCCGTCGTTGTACAGCTTGCTGCCGAACTCGTCGGTCTCCGAGCGGTTGGTGGCCTCGTCCCAGTCGCGGGTCAGCCGGCCGCGGGCCAGCGGGCTCCACGGGATGACGCCGATGCCCTCGTCGGCGCACAGCGGCAGCATCTCCCGCTCCTCCTCGCGGTTGAGCAGGTTGTAGTGGTCCTGCATCGAGACGAAGCGGTGCCACCCGTGCTCGCCGGCCAGGTGCAGCGCCTTGCTGAACTGCCACGCCCACATGCTGGAGGCGCCCAGGTAGCGCACCTTCCCCGAGCGGACGGCGGCGTCGAGCGCCTCCAGCGTCTCCTCGATCGGGGTGGCCGGGTCCCAGCGGTGGACCTGGTAGAGGTCGACGTAGTCGGTGCCGAGCCGGGTGAGGCTGGCCTCGAGCTCGGCGGTGATCGCCTTGCGGGACAGGCCGGCGCCGTTGGGGCCCGGCCGCATCCGGCCGTGCACCTTGGTGGCCAGGACGACGTCCTCGCGGTGGGCGAAGTCGCGGATCGCGCGGCCGGTGATCTCCTCGCTGGAGCCGGCCGAGTAGACGTTCGCGGTGTCGAAGAAGGTGATGCCGGCCGACAGCGCCTTCTCGATGAGGACCCGGCTGTCGTCCTCGGGGAGGACCCACGGGTGCCCGCCGCGGGACGCGTCGCCGAAGCTCATCATCCCGAGGCAGATCCGGGAGACCTGCAGACCGGTGGTGCCGAGGCGTGTGTACTCCATGACCGCTCCCTTCCCCGGGCGTTGTGCGCCGCAACCTCAGGTCAGTGCGGCGTACCGCTGCTCGACCGCCGCCAGGACGCCGGGGGCGAGCTCCCCGAACGGCTCGACCTCCAGCGGCCGCGCCTTCCCGCGCCCGGTGCGCCAGGTGGCCACCGCCCGACCGCCGACGACGACGGTGGGCCGGAAGACGCCGTTGGCACCGGGCACGATGCGGTCGGCGTGCTCGGCGGGCACGGTGCAGCTCCGGTCGGCGTAGCCCAGCACGAGCTCGTCGAAGCCGGGCAGCAGGTGCACGCCCCCGGCCTCGGCGCGGGCGGCGGCCAGACGTGCCGGCGTCCCGGGGTCCATCAGGTGCTCGGTGCCGTCGACGGTGAGCGTCTCCAGCTGCGGCCGGGCGAACGCCAGGCCGGCCCGCCCGTCGCCGACGGTGGTGCCGGCCCAGCGGACCAGGTCGGCGACGGTGGCCGGGCCGTGCCCGCGGAAGTACCGCAGCGCCAGCTCGCCCAGCGCCTCCTCGCGGTCGAGCCGGCGGGGGACGGGCACCCACTCGTCCAGCAGCACGAACAGCTGGTCGCCGTCCCGGGTGGGGCCCAGGACCAGCGTGCCGGTCTGGGACAGCCACCACAGCAGGTGGTACCCGCGCTGCCCGGTCGTCGGGACACCGCCGGCGGTCAGCGCGGCCAGCAGCTCGGCCCGGCTCGCTGCGCGCCCGCCGGTGAGCGCGCCGACCGCTGCCTCCCGGGCGCGCTCGAGGTCGACCTCGGTGAGCTCCAGGGCGGCGCGCCGCGTGGCCACGCCCCGCAGCACGCGTTCGGTGCACAGGTCCAGCAGCCACCGCAGGTCCTCGGCGGCCGTCAGGTGCAGGGTGCCGCGCATCGGCCAGGACCGGACGACGGTGCCGGCGTCCAGCGCCGCGGTGACCTCCGCCCGGGTGCCCCCGCTGCGCAGCGCGACCGACAGCAGCGCACCGGGCAGGTCCTGGGCCTGGACGGCGGTCAGCCGGCGCACGGCCTCGACCGGGGAGGCCGCCGGCGGACCGACCAGCCACTGGGCCGCCATCCGCAGCATCGAGAGCTCGTCCACGCGCACACCCTGGCAGCCGGGTCCGACGGTGCGGGGCGTCGATAGTGCGAGGTGTCACAGCGGTGTCATCCAGCGGCAACGCCGGGTGCCTAGCGTCATGGGCAGCCGTCCCGCAGAGGAGCCCGATGACCGCCGTCCCATTGGTCGACCTCACGCCCTGGTACTCGGGCGACCCGGAGGGCCGCCGGCAGGTGGCCACCGACGTCGACCGGGCGCTGTGCGAGGTGGGGGTCCTGCTGGTCACCGGGCACCCGCTGAGCCCCCCGCTCACGCACTGCCTGCGCGAGGAGGCGCGGCTGTTCTTCGCCGAGCCGCCGGCGGCCAAGGCCGAGCTGGCGACCCTCCCCGGCGGGCGCGGCTGGGTGCCACCGGGCGGCGGGGCCACGGCCGACCTGGTGGAGTCCTTCGGCTTCGGGTCGGAGGAGGCGCCGGCCGGGGTGCTCGGGACGCTGGAGGCGGAGTGGTTCGAGCCGAACGTCTGGCCGGCCGGCACGCCCTGCCTGCGCGCCTCGGCGACCGCGTTCACGCGGTGCGGCACCGCCGTGGCCGAGGAGCTGCTGCGCGTGCTGGCCCTCGCGCTGGACCTGGACGCCGACTTCTTCACCTCCCGCTTCGCCGCCGGCGCCTGGCACGCCGACCTGACCTGGTACCCGGCGCGGCGGACCGTCGGGTCGGTGGCGCCGGGGCAGATGCGGGTCGCCGCGCACACCGACCCCGGCACGTTGACCCTGACCGACCGCGAACCGGGTCTGGGCTGCCTGCAGGTGCAGACCCTGGAGGGCGCGTGGGTCGACGTCCCGTGCGTGCCCGGCGCGCTGACCGTCACCGCCGGTGACCTGCTCGCGCGCTGGACCGGTGACCGCTGGCGCTCCGCGCCGCACCGCGTGCTGCCCCCGCCGGTGGAGGCGCCGGCCGAGGAGCTGCTGTCGCTGGCCTTCTGCGCCGAGCCCGACCCGAGGGCGGTCGTCGAGCGGTTGCCCACCGCGGCGGCCGGCCCCACCCGCCACGACCCGGTCACCGCCGGGCAGTACCGGCGCGAGCGCGCCGGGTCGCTCCCCGTCGGCTGAGCACTACCGTTGCCCCCGTGATGGGGATGGGCAACCTGGGGCCGGACGGACGACGTCGTCAGCGGCTGGTCGCCGGGATCATCGTGGCCGCGATGCTGCTGGCCGCCGGCGCCGTGCTCCTGGGCTCGGTGCTCTGAGGTGGACCCCGACCAGGCGGACGTCGACGCCTGGTTCGCCGCTGCCGGTGACCGCGCCGGTGAGCTCCGCCGGGTCGACGCGCTGGTCCAGGCGGCGGCGCCGGGCATCGACCGCCAGCTGGTCGCGGTCGGGTCGGGGCGGATGCTCGGGTACGGGCTGATGCCCTACCGGCCCCGGTCGGCGGAGGAGACCACGACGTGGCCGCTGATCGCGCTGGCGGCGCAGAAGCGGCACCTGTCCCTTTACGTGTGCGCCGTCGTCGACGGGCAGTACCTCGCGGAGTCCCGGGCGGCGCAGCTGGGCCGGGTCTCGTGCGGCAGGAGCTGCATCCGGTTCACCTCGCTCGACCGGGTCGACACCGTCGCGCTGGACCAGCTCGTGCGGGACGCCGTCGCCAGCACCGCCGACGGGCGCAACAGCTACTGCGGCTGACCGCCGTCCCCCCCCCGCCGAGTGGGCACTTGCGGTCGCCGACACGGCAGGACGCGCCGCCCGGGACGGCGGCAACTGCTCACTCGGCCGGCGGCAGCGGCTCCAGGTGGACGGTGAGCCGGTCAGCGGAGAAGAACAGCGTCGTGTTGATGGTCTCCAGGCTGAACGTGCTGGTCGGGGCGTGCCAGTCGAAGGTGCCGACCTGGCCGCGGACGTCGTCCGGCACCTCGAACAGGTCGTGGTCGTCCTCCCACTGCCAGATCTGCACGCCGAGGAACGCGAAGACGGCGACCGGCGTGGCCACTGCCTCCGGCGGCGTCCAGTCCGGGTCGTCGTAGCGGAAGCGCAGGGTCAGCGTCGGTGGCCGGACCCGGCGATGGAGACCGATGAACTGCATGTCGTGCAGCCGCACAGGGACGCCGTCAGCGGTCGAGAACTGGTAGGGGAAGCCGGCCGAGATGGGTGCCACGCCCACGAACTCCGGCGGCAGCTGGGCCGGCTGCGGCCGACGGCGGGCTCGACGTCCGCGCCTGGTCCAGGCTGGCCACCCTTTCCAGCCCGGCGTCCGCCGGTCGGTCACCGGCCGCGTCCCGGGTCTCGCAGCGGCTGGTCGTCAGGACCGTCGACCTCGCTGACGGCCGGCGCGACGCTGCTGACCGTGGTGTCCCGGGCGACCCAGTGGACTGCCGGCTCCACGCGTACGACCAGCCGTCGGGCCGAGAAGAGCAGCCGGGTGTTGATGGCGTGCAGGTCGTAGGTGTTCGTCGGCTCGTACCAGTCGAACGACTCCACCTGACCGCGGACGTCCTCCGGCACGTCGAAGAGGTCATGGTCGTCCTCCCACTGCCAGATCTGCACGTCGTGGAACTCGAACACGGCGAACGGAGCACCGAGTCCCTCGGTCGGCGTCCTGGGGATGCCGTAGGCGAACCGGAGGGTCAACCTCGGTGGGTGCACGCGGTACTCGACGCTGGTGAACTCCATCAGGTGGACGGGGACGTGCTCGCCGGTCCCGTCGTCGAACTCGTAGGGGAACTCCTCGGGGCCGGCAATCCAGCCGCCGACGAACTCGGTCACTGGCTGAGGGGCCCGCACCGGCTCCGACCGCGACCGCCTGCGCCGGGGGAGCTCCACGACGACGACGCTATCGGGACCTCCGGCTGTTGATCAGGTCTGACGCGGACTGACGACGTCGTCAGCGACTGGTGGCCGGGACCATCGTGGCCGCGGTGCTGCTGGCCGCTGGCGCGGTGCTCCTGGGCTCGGTGCTGTGACCCGCCTGCGCACCGCGCCCGCCGAGTGGGCACGTGCGGTCGCCGACACGGCAGGACGCGCCGCCCGGGACGGCGGCAACTGCCCACTCGGCAGGTGGTCGGCGCTGTCCGCCCCGTCCGGGAGGATGGGGGCATGGGGTACCTCGACGTCACCGGTGTCCGGTTCACCCTCCCCGACGGGCGGGTGCTGCTCGACGACGTGGCCTTCCGGGTCGGTGAAGGCGCGATCGCCGCGCTGGTCGGGGAGAACGGCGCGGGCAAGACCACGATGCTGCGGATCATCAGCGGCGACCTGGTGCCCGACGCCGGCTCGGTCGCCCTCGTCGGCGGGCTGGGCATCATGCGCCAGTTCATCGGCTCGGTCCGCGACGACACCACGGTGCAGCGCTTCCTCGTCGACCTCGCGCCGCCCGCCGTCCGCGCCGCCTGGGACGCCGTCGAGGCCGCCGAGCTGGCCATGATGGAGGCCGACGACGAGCCCACCCAGATGACCTACGCCAACGCGCTGGCCACCTGGGGCGACGTCGGCGGCTACGACGTCGAGGTCACCTGGGACACCGTCACGGTCGCGGCCCTCGGCGTCCCGTACGAGAACTGCAAGTACCGCGGGCTCAACAGCCTCTCCGGCGGAGAGCAGAAGCGGCTGGCGCTGGAGTGCCTGCTGCGCGGGCCCGACCAGGTGCTGCTGCTCGACGAGCCGGACAACTACCTCGACGTCCCGGGCAAGCGGTGGCTGGAGGAGCGGCTGCTGGAGACCCGCAAGACCGTCCTGTTCGTCACCCACGACCGGGAGCTGCTGGACCGGGTCGCCGACCGGGTCGTCACCGTCGAGGGCGGGACGGCGTGGGTGCACGCCGGCAACTGGGCGGCCTACCCCGCGGCGCGCGCGGCCCGGCACGAGCGGATGGCCGACCTGCGCCGACGCTGGGACGAGGAGCACGAGCGGCTCATCGACCTGACCCGCACGATGCAGCAGCTGGCCAAGAACTCACCCGACATGGCCGCGCGCTACCACGCCATGCAGACCCGGCTGGCCAAGTACGAGGCCGCCGGCCCGCCCCCGGAGCGGCCGCCGGAGCAGCAGGTGCAGATGCGGCTGCGCGGCGGTCGCACCGGCGTCCGGGTGGTGATGGCCGAGCAGCTGGAGCTCACCGGCCTGATGAAGCCCTTCGACGTGGAGATCGAGTACGGCGACCGGGTCGCGGTGCTGGGCTCCAACGGTGCGGGCAAGTCGCACTTCCTGCGGCTGCTGGCCGGCCAGGACGTCGCCCACACCGGCGGCTGGCGGCTGGGGTCCCGCGTCGTCCCCGGGTTCTTCGCCCAGACCCACGCCCACCCGGAGTGGCTGGACGAGACCCTGGTCGACCTGCTGTGGCGCGGCGAGGGCGACCGGCCCGGCGTCGACCGGGGCAGGGCGATGGCCACGCTGCGCCGCTACGGCCTCGCGCCCTCGGGCGACCAGCTGTTCCGGTCGCTGTCCGGCGGGCAGCAGGCGCGGTTCCAGGTGCTGCTGCTGGAGCTGTCCGGGGCGACGCTCCTGTTGCTGGACGAGCCCACCGACAACCTCGACGTGCTGAGCGCGGAGTCGCTGGAGGCCGCGATCGGTGCCTTCGACGGCACGGTGATCACGGTGACCCACGACCGCTGGTTCGCCCGCACGTTCGACCGGTTCCTCGTCTTCGGCTCCGACGGCCGGGTGCGCGAGACGCTCGAGCCGGTCTTCGACGAGGGCCGGGTCCAGCGCGCCCGCTGAGGACCTCCTCCCGCCACCGCTCTGGGCGCGCCGGCGGTCGGGAGGGGTCCTCGGGTCAGCGGGTCGACTCCGCGGACGTCGACACCACGCTCGGCGCCCGGCCGTCGACGACCTCGGTGGCGATCCGGGTGGCGTTGGCCATCACGGTGAGGGTGAACGTCGTCGAGGCGAGGGTCGGGAGCACCGATCCGTCCACCAGGTGGACCCGGTCCCACTCCGGCAGCCGGCCCCACCGGTCCGTCCCACCCGGGGTGCCCGGCGCCCGGTGGGGGAAGGTCGAGCCGAAGTGGTAGCTCTTGCCGGCGCCGCTCACCGAGACGTGGGTCAGCAGCGGCCACAGGTCCAGCGCCGGCGCCGCCCGTGCCAGTCGGCGCAGCGTGGGACCGAGCAGGGCCGGTCGCTTGCCGTCCTCCTCGGGCACGAGGTCCAGCGCGGGCAGTCCGCCGGTACCGCGGCGGGCGGTCACCCGGATCGACGGTGAAGCCCACGAGGGCAGGTAGCCGAAGCCGACCGTGAGCCGGCGGAGTGCCTCGGTCGACAGCCGGGACAGCGCCGGGTGGCGCAGTGGGGAAGGCAGGGCGTCGAGGAACGCCGGGTTGTAGGGATAGCAGTGCACGTGCGCGGTGTCGACGTCCTGCTCGTCGAAGGACAGCAGCACGTTGAACTGGTTGAGCGTGAAGTCCCGTGCGTCCGGACGGCGGGGATCGGCCACGCCGCGACGAGAGAGGAAGGGCACGACGAACTGGCGGGACTCCGCCATGCGCACGCTGGTCGGCGGTCCCGGCAGCGAGCCCAGCACGAGCCGGGTGGTGCCGACGGCCCCGGCGGCGACGAACAACCGGTCGGCGTGGAGCTCTGATCGTGCCCCGCTGGCCAGCTCACGGAACCGGGCCACCGCCCCCCGGTGGTCCTGCCCGATCTCCTCGACCAGCACGCCGCCGACGTAGCGGACGTTCGGCAGTCGGCGCACCTGGTCCATGGTCTGGGAGGCGCTGTAGATCAGCCCGTGCGGGCACCCGGTCATGCACAGTCCACACCGGGTGCAGTCGTTGGCTCGGAAGCCCAACCGCGCGCGCCCGACGGTCACGCCGCGGGCGCGCAGCGCCGCACGGTGGACGGCGTACCGCTGGAGCACCGCCTCGGTCCGGGGTGCCAGTGGGGGCAGTCCGGACCGGGCGGCGAGCAGGGGGAACGCCTCGGCCAGGTCGTCGGCCTCAGCAGCCAGCGGGACCTGCTCGAGGGCTGCCCGGTAGTGCGGTTCCATCTCGGCCCAGGAGATCGGCCAGTCCCGGAAGGTGCCCGGGGAGAACGGCATGACCTGCGCGCCCCAGAGGTTGGTGAACCCGCCGTAGGCCGAGGAGACGACGTCGGTGTTCGTGTCCGGTCGGCCGCCACTGATGCCGGCGACCTGCCCGAGGTCGCGGAACGGGTGGTCCGACCCGTAGACGCGCTTCTGCGGTACCGCGCGGCCGCCGCCGGCGGCCCGGTCGGTGACCAGCTGCAGGTCCGACGGGTCCCAGGACGACTCGTCCCGGGAGCTCATCCGCTCCAGCGCTGCGGTGCGGGAGGCGTCCAGTCGGCTGCCCAGGTCGAGCACCGTCACCTGCTCCCCGCGACGGGCGAGCGTCCAGGCCACCATCGCGGCCGACGCCCCCGAGCCGATCACCAGGTGCTGACCGGTGGGTGTCACCGCGGGGGGAGGCCGACGGTGAGCGAGGCGGGGAGCCGGCCCGCCCGGAGGTCGAGCCGGCCGCGCAGGTGTCCGACGCCGGCGGCGGCCAGTCCACCCACGATGGCCGCAGCCTGGGCGCCGGCGTCACGGTCACCGCGCAGCGCCCGCAGGAGCTTCCTGGTCACGCTGCCCGCCATGGCGCGGGCGAACTCCAGCTCCGCACGGATGTTGCCCGCCGCCCCCATGTCGGCGAAGGCGCGGACCTTGCCACGGTTGATCGTGTAGCAGCGCCGCCAGAAGTAGTCCCAGGTCAGCCGCTCCGGATGGACGACGTGGTAGATCCGGGCCTTGGGCTCGTAGACGACGGCAGCCGCGCCGTGCGCTGCGGCGACCCGGTGTGAGAGGTCCATGTCGTCGTGCTTGTCGGAGTGGAAGCCGCCGACCGCCCACAGGGCGTCGGTGCGCACCGACATGCTCGCCCCGATCAGGTGCCGCACCGGCTGGCGCACCTCGGGCAGCCCGACGTAGTGGCAGCCGAACACCCAGTCGAACTCGTACGGGAACCAGCCCGGCCGCGCGATCTGGTGGTTGGGCAGCGGAGCGCCGCCGACCGCCACGGCGCCGTCCTCGGCGTAGACCGACAGGAGGGTCTCCAGCCAGGTCGGGTCCGCCTCGGCGTCGTCGTCGAGGAAGGCGACGACCTCGGCGGTGACCCGCTCGACCGCGGTGTTGCGGGCCGAGCCGAGCCGTCCGGCGAACCGGTTCGGGAAGACCTCGATCGGCGGCCCCGGCTGGTCGGTGCCCGGGCCCCAGGTGGCCAGGCAGCGCTCGAGGAGCTCGTCGTTGTGGTCGACGCAGAGCAGGATCCTCCCCGGCGCCACCGACTGGGTCTGGACGGAGGCGACCGCGCGCTCGAGCAGGTCCCAGCGGGCGTCCGTGTAGGTGCAGATGACCACGTCGGCCCGCAGCACCGGGGTGTTCTCGCCGGGCATGTTCCTGCCTTCTCTCTCGTTCCGAGGCGCCTCGGGGGTGTGGGCGGCGCGGCGCCCACCCACGGCGTCGGAGGAGGACCCGGCGAAAGCTAACAGCGGGCCAGGGCGCTGAACAGGGCTCTCGGTACGCGGTCCGGCATGTCACCGGAACGGGTGAACCCGGCCCCGCCGGGTCGGTGTGGAGCAGCTGCGGGCGCCGCTCCGCACCGACCCGGCCGGGAGCTCTCGTCAGAGGTCGGGGTCGAGGGTGCCGTCGCCGCCGATGCGGTCCAGCTCCGCCATCTCCACCGGACCCAGCGAGCGCATCCCGGCCTCCAGGTTCTGCTCCAGGTGCTGCACCGACCGCGTGCCGGGGATCAGCAGGATGTTCGGGGAGCGGGCCAGCAGCCAGGCCAGCGCCACCTGCATCGGCGTGGTCTCCAGGGTGCGCGCCACGGACTCCAGGGCCGCCGACTGCAGCGGGGAGAACCCGCCCAGCGGCCAGAACGGCACGTAGGCGATGCCCTCGCGGGCCAGCGCGTCGACCATGGCGTCGTCGCTGCGGTTGACCAGGTTGTAGTGGTTCTGCACGCACACCACCGGAGCGATCGACTTCGCCTCCGCGTACATCTGGAGCGTCACGTTGCTGACGCCGATGTGCCTGACCAGCCCCTCCTGCTGCAGGGCGGCGAGTGTCTCCATCGGCTCGGCCAGCGAGCGCTGCACGGGCTCGGCGAACCCGGGCATGCGCAGGTTGACCACGTCGAGCGCGTCGACGCCGAGGTGGTCGAGGTTGTCGTGCACGGCCTGGCGCAGCTCGTCGGCGCCCAGCGCCTCGGGCCAGCCGCCCTTCTCGGTGCGGCGGGCGCCCACCTTGGTGACGATCGTGGGCTCGTCGGGGTAGGGGTGCAGGGCCTCGCGGATGATCTCGTTGGTCACGTGCGGGCCGTAGTAGTCGCTGGTGTCGATGTGGTCGACGCCCAGCTCCACCGCGCGCCGCAGCAGGGCGACGGCGCCGTCCCGGTCGGCCGGCGGGCCCATCACGTGCGGGCCGGACAGCTGCATCGCGCCGTAGCCCATGCGGTACACCGTGCGGTCACCGAGGCGGAACTGGCCTGACTTCTCGGCTGTGGTCATGCCCCCGCCCTACCCCCGGGCGTCGCCGCTGCACATCGCCGGACGCCGTACCCCGTCAGGCGGCGCGCAGCGGAGCGGGCACCTCGGTCGCGGCTGCGGCAGCTGTGGCGTCGCGGGCGGTCTCGGCCCGCTGGCTGCGCAGTGCGACCACCGACAGGCCGGCGCCCAGCAGCGCCAGCCCGGCACCGACCCACATCGGGGCGCGGTAGCCCCAGCCGGCGTCCAGTGTGGCCGCGCCGAGTGCGGCGCCCAGGGCGTTGGCGGCGTTGAACGCCCCCTGGTTGGCCGCGGACACCAGGCTGCCGCCCTGGACCCGGGCCGCCTCGATCGCCCGGTTCTGCACGACCGGGCCGCCGGAGAACGTGATCGCCCCGAACAGGACGAGCAGGACGACGGCGGCGACCTGGTTCACGACCACGACGGTGAACACGACCAGGAGCGCGGCGGTGGCCAGCAGGCCGACGGTGACGAAGACGAAGCCGTACCGGTCGCCCAGCCGGCCGCCGAGCAGGGTGCCGGCGGTCGTGCCCAGCCCGAACAGCGCGAGCACGAAGACGACCCGGTTCTCGCCCATGCCGGAGAGGTCGGTGAGGATCGGGCTGACGTAGCTGTAGACGGAGAACAGCGCGGCGAAGCCGATCGTGGTGACGGCGAGGGTCAGCCAGACCTGCCG
Organism: Modestobacter sp. VKM Ac-2986; assembly: GCF_026967795.1. Taxonomy (GTDB): domain Bacteria; phylum Actinomycetota; class Actinomycetes; order Mycobacteriales; family Geodermatophilaceae; genus Modestobacter. Next base: position 710,317 of record NZ_JAPVBH010000002.1, on the reverse strand, counting down.
GCGGCGGAAGGCGCCCAGCTCCTGCCGCAGGTCGGTCGGTGCCCCGGCCACCTTCGGCATCCAGGCGACCAGCCCGGCGATGGTGAGCAGCCCGATCGCCGCGGCCCCGCCGAACACCAGCCGCCAGCTCTGCTGCTGGGCGACGAACGTGCCGATGGGGACGCCGATGACGTTGGCCAGCGTCAGCCCGACGAACATCAGCGAGATCGCCTGGGTGCCCTTCTCCTTGGGCACCAGCGTGCGGGCCGCGACCGCGCCCACGCCGAAGAAGGAGCCGTGTGCCAGCGCGGTGATCACCCGGGCGGCCATCAGCGTCTCGTAGGTCGGGGCTGCCGCGGAGAGGGCGTTGCCCACCGTGAAGACCGCCATCAGCCCGATGAGGGTCTGCCGCGGGGTGAACCGCACGCCCAGCGCGGTCAGCGTCGGCGCCCCGATGACGACCCCGAGGGCGTAGGCGCTGATCAGGATGCCGACCGCGGCGACCGAGACGGAGAAGTCGTCGGCCACCTGGGGGAGCATGCCCATGATCACGAACTCGGACGTGCCGATGCCGAAGGCACCGATGGACAGGGCGAGCAGCGCGCGGGGCACGGCGGGGCTCCTCAGGGGCGGTGCGGGGAGGGCGGGGGTGGCGCCCCGCTCCAGCCAAGAGCAGTGCGGCCGGTTCCGCTGCCCCTGACCTGCATGAGGCTGGTCACGTCGTCCCGCGCACCAGGGGCCGCGCCGGGACGGACGTCCCGTGCGCGGCCCGTGTCCGTGCAGGTCAGGGCTGCAGCAGCACCTTGACCGCGCCGTCCTGCTTCTGCCGGAAGGACTCGTAGGCCTGCGGCGCCTGCTCCAGCGGCACGTGGTGCGTGGCGAAGGAGTCCACGCCCAGCGGGTCGGCGTCGGTGAGCAGCGGCAGGATGTCGGGCACCCAGCGCCAGACGTTGGCCTGGCCCATCCGCAGCTCGACCTGCTTGTCGAACATCTGCGCCAGCGGCATCGGGTCGGTCGCGCCGCCGTAGACGCCGGACAGCGAGATGGTGCCGCCGCGGCGGACGGCCTCGATCGCGGTGTTCACCGCGGCCATCCGGTCGATGCCGGCGACCTGCATGACCTTCTCCATGATCCCGTCGGGCACGATCGCGCTGGCCTTCTGGGCGAACTTCGCGCCGGGGGAGCCGTGGGCCTCCATGCCGACGGCGTCGATGACGGCGTCCGGCCCGCGGCCGTCGGTCTTCTCGCGCACCCAGGCGACCACGTCGGCCTGGTCGGTGGAGTCCAGGACGTCGATGCCGTTGGCGCGGGCCCGGGCCAGCCGCTCCGGGACGACGTCGGAGGCCATGACCTGCCTGGCTCCCAGGTGCTTCGCGATCCGGGTGGCCATGTCACCGATCGGGCCCAGACCCAGCACCAGCACCGAGCTGCCGGGCTTGACGTTGGCGTACTGCACCGCCTGCCAGGCGGTGGGCAGGACGTCGGAGAGGTAGACGAACCGGTCGTCGGCCGGACCGTGCGGGACCTTGATCGGCAGCGTGTTGCCGAACGGGACCCGCAGGTACTGCGCCTGCCCGCCGGGGACCTGGCCGTACAGCTTGGTGTAGCCGAACAGCGAGGCGCCGTAGCCCTGCTCGCGGTTCTGCGTCGTCTCGCACTGGCTCTGCAGCCCCTGGTCGCACATCCAGCAGGTGCCGCAGGAGATGTTGAACGGGACGACGACCCGGTCGCCGGCCTTGAGCTCGGTGACGCCGGCACCGACCTCGCGCACGACGCCCATCGGCTCGTGGCCCATCACGTCGCCCACGGTCATGAACGGCGCCATCACCTCGATCAGGTGGAGGTCGGACCCGCAGATGCCGGTGGAGGTGATCTCCACGATGACGTCGGTCGGGTCCTGGATGGTCGGGTCGGGCACGGTGTCGACGCGGACGTCGTCCCGGCCGTGCCAGGTCACTGCGCGCATGGGGTGCTCCTCGGTCTCGGAGGCGCCGGGAGGTCCGCGACGGTGGTCAGCGGGGACGGTGCCCGGTGCAGGTGGTCTGGACCTACCCGGACCGGCGCGTTCGAGTCATGAACCGCGGGCAGTCATGCCGTGACGGACCGTCCCCGTTTGGCACTTGCTGTTGTGACGCTGACCACTTGACCCCGTGTGCATGTGGCCTTCGGCAGATCACGAAGTGATCACATCGTGTTTACATGGGCGCCGCCCCAGCACGACGCCGACGGAAGACAGGTGCATGGACCCGCAACATCTCGCCCGGCTCGACGACGACGGGACGGTGCGCCGTAGTGCTCCCGTCCAGGCCGGCGGCTCAGCTGTCGCCCCGTCGCCCGCGAGCCCCGAGGTGCCGGAGTCGGCGCCCGTCACCGCCCTCGTCCGCCGGCTCACCGGCCGGTCCCGCCGCCTGCGGGGGGCCTCCCCGCTGAGCGCCTCGACCACCTGCCCCGTGGGGGCCGGCCCCATCGACCGGTCTCTGCCGGCGAGTGCCGCGCTCCCGGGTCACGGCGACGCCTGGCCGCTCGCCCTCGACGTCGACGCGCTGCTCGCCGCCGGCGCGGCCCACCCGCAGCCCGTCGGCCGCGCCCCGGTCGCCGAGCTCACCGCCGAGCAGGTCGTGGCACGGCTGGCCACCGGTGGGCACCGCCGCCGCCGACGCACCCCGATGGGCCGCCCGCGGCTGGTCGTCACCGCGGCCTTGCTCGGCGTGGCCGGGCTGGCCCTCACCGCTGCCGGCAACCCGGTGGACGTCGCCCGCGCCGCTGACGCCGACCGGCCGACCAGTGTCGCCGCCGAGCTGGGCCTGCTGCAGGCCGAGCAGCCCGCGCTCACCGAGGACGTCGCCGCCTCCCGGCTACAGCAACTGCTGGCCAGCCGGGCCGAGCGCGAGGACGAGCAGGCCGCCGCTGCGCGGGTGCAGGCCGAGGCCGACCGGGTCGCCTCGGACGCAGCCGCCGCCGCAGCCGCGGCCGCGGCCGCCGCTGCCGCGGAGGCCGCGCGCCCCGACGCGGTGCTGCCCGTCCAGGGCGCCCGGCTCACCAGTGGGTTCGGCAACCGCTGGGGCACCCTGCACGCCGGCATCGACTTCGCCGCCCCGATCGGCACGCCCGAGTACGCGGTCATGGACGGCGTCGTCGTCCGGGCCGGCGCGGCCAGCGGCTTCGGCCTGGCCGTCTACGTCCAGCACGAGAACGGTGACGTCACCGTCTACGGCCACATGCAGGAGATCCTGGTGGCCGAGGGGCAGCGCGTGCGGGCCGGCGACACGATCGCGCTGCTGGGCAACCGCGGCCAGTCCACCGGGCCGCACCTGCACTTCGAGGTGCACGTGGGCGGCATCGACGGCACCCGCATCGACCCGCTGCCGTGGCTCCGCGAGCGCGGCGTCGCGATCTGATGAAGGACCCCCTCGCCCCCCACCGCTCGTGCCTCGCGGCGGGACCCTGCGAGGGGGCCTGACCCTCGCCCCCCACCGCTCGTGCCTCGCGGCGGGACCCTGCGAGGGGGCCTGACCCTCGCCCCCCACCGCTCGTCCCTCGCGGCGGGACCCTGCGAGGGGGCCTGACCCTCGCCCTCGCCAGCACCTCGCGCGACGGTCGCTCGCCGTCCCGGTCGGGGTGGTCGGCGTGGGGCGCCTGGCTTTCGGGTCTGACATGCGGCATCCTGCATGTCAGGACACTGGTCAGCGAGGGGGACGGCGATGGGGCACGACCACGGTGCGGCGCACCGTCACGGTGCCGAGCACGGCTCGGGCACCGTGTCGGCCGGGCACCGGAGGCGGCTGGCCGTCGTCCTCGCGCTGACCGGCAGCGTCTTCGTCGTCGAGGTCGTCGGCGCGCTGGTCTCGGGGTCGCTGGCGCTGCTGGCCGACGCCGCGCACATGGCGACGGACGCCCTGGGCATCGGCATGGCGCTGGGCGCGGTCACCCTGGCCCAGCGGCCCGCCCGCGGCCGGCGCACCTTCGGTCTGCAGCGGCTCGAGGTGCTCGCCGCCGTCGCCAACGGCCTGCTGCTGCTCGGCGTCGGGGTGTACGTGGTCGTCGAGGCCGTCCGGCGGATCGGCGACCCGCCCGACATCCACTCGGGCTGGATGCTCGGGGTGGCCCTCGTCGGCCTGGTCGTCAACGTCGGGTCGCTGGCACTGCTGCACGCCGGGCAGGGGGAGTCGTTGAACACCCGCGGCGCCTACCTGGAGGTCGTCGGCGACGCGCTCGGCTCGGTGGCGGTCATCGCCGCCGCCCTGGTCATCCTCACCACCGGCTGGACCGGCGCCGACGTCGTCGCCTCGCTGGCCGTGGGCGCGCTGGTCCTGCCGCGGGCCTGGTCGCTGCTGCGCGAGGCCCTCGACGTCCTGCTCGAGGCCGCGCCCCGCGGTGTCGACCTCGACGACGTCCGGGTGCACGTGCTCGCCGTCCCCGGCGTCCTGGGGGTGCACGACCTGCACGCCTGGACGATCACCTCGGGCCTGCCGGTGCTGTCGGCCCACGTCGTCGTGCACGACGACGTGCTCGCCGAGGGGCACGGTGGCCGGGTGCTCGACTCGCTGTCGGAGTGCCTGGGCGGCCACTTCGACCTCGCGCACTGCACCTTCCAGCTCGAGTCACCCGCGCACCGCAGCCACGAGTCACCCGTCCACGACTGACGGACCCCGCTGCCCCCACCTCTCGCAGGCTCGCGGCAGGGCCCTGCAGTGACGCCGCAACGACGGACGCCCGCCTCCCGGAGGGGAGACGGGCGTCCGGTGCGGGCCCCGGCGCGGGGCGAGGGGTCCTCCCTCAGCCGGCGTGCACCGGGGCGTCGGTCGGCAGGTCGTCCTTGGTGGCCTTGATCAGCACCGCGGAGACCACGGCGCCGATCAGCAGCAGCACGGCGGCCCAGGTGAAGGCGGTCGTGTAGCCGGCGACCTGCGCCTCCAGCGCGGCGGCCGGGTCCTGCTGGGTGGCCGGCCGGTCGGTCAGCGCCGCGGTGATGGCGCCCACCGACAGCGTGGCCAGCAGCGCCGTGCCGATGGAGGCACCGATCTGCTGCACCGCCTGCAGCACCGCGCTGGCGGCCCCGGCGTCGTGCTCCCCGATGCCCACCAGTGCCAGGTTCGACAGCGGCACGAACGTGAAGCCCAGGCCCAGGCCCAGCAGCAGCTGGCCGGGGAAGGGGATCGTCCAGAACGACGTCCCGACGTCCAGGAAGGACAGCACGAACAGCCCGCCGGCGGCGAGCAGGCCACCGAGCACCATCAGCGGCTTGGGCCCGATGCGGGGCACGAGCGCGCTGGCCGCACCGGCGGCGATGAGCACCCCGAGGGTGGTGGGCAGCGAGGCGAACCCGGTCGCCACCGGGGTGTAGCCGAGCACCTCCTGGAAGTACAGGCTCAGGAAGAAGAAGGACCCGATGAGCCCGGCACCGACCAGCGTGGAGGTCAGGTAGGCCCCGCCCCGGTTGCGGTCGAGCACCAGCCGCATCGGCAGCAGCGGGTTGCGCACCTTGAACTCCACGACGACGAACGCCGCCACCAGCAGCAGGCCGACGACGATGAACGTCAGCGCGGTGCCGTCGGTCCAGGCGTTCTCCTGCGGGTCCTCCTGCGAGGCCTGCGCGACCTTGGTGAACCCGTAGACCAGCGAGGCCAGGCCGACGGTGACGAGGACCGCGCCGGGCACGTCGTAGCTCGCGTCACCGGGGGCCCGGCTCTCCGGCACGACCCGGATGGCAGCCAGGACCGCGATGAGCGCGACCGGCACGTTGACCCAGAAGCACCAGCGCCAGTCGGCGTACTCGGTGAGCACCCCGCCCAGCAGCAGGCCCACCGCCGATCCACCACCGGCGATCGCGCCGTAGACGGCGAAGGCCTTGGCGCGCTCGGCGGCGTCGGTGAACAGGACCGTGATCAGCGCGAGCGAGGCCGGGCCGAGGAGTGCCCCGAAGGCACCCTGGAGGGCGCGGGCGGCGAACAGCATCTCCTCGTTGACCGCGAGGCCACCGAGGGCCGAGGCGAGGGCGAAGCCGACGGCGCCGACGAGGTAGGTGCGCTTGCGGCCCCAGAAGTCGGCGATCCGGCCACCGAGCAGCAGCAGCCCGCCGAAGGTCAGGGTGTAGGCGGTGACGATCCACTGCTGGTTCGCCGCCGTGATGGCCAGGTCGGTGGAGACCGCCGGCAGGGCGATGTTCACGATGGTCGCGTCGAGCACGATCATCAGCACCGTCACGGCGATGACGGCCAGCGCCAGCCACCGCTTCGGGTAGGGCTCGTCGCCCAGGACGGGGCCGGAGCCGGTGGACTTGGCGGCGGAACTGCTCACGTGGGGTCCTCGATCGTCGAACTGACGGCCGCGTTGTCGGCCGATGCCCGAAGGTAGCGGGCTGAGACGATGCACCGGTGTCGATTTCCGTGGTGTTCATCTCCGACACCCACCTGCCGAAGCGGGCGCGTGACCTGCCCGCGGAGCTGTGGCAGCGGATCGAGGACGCCGACGTCGTCGTGCACGCGGGGGACTGGGTCGACGTGGCGCTCCTGGACGAGCTCGAGCAGCGGTCCCGCCGGCTGGTCGGGGTGTACGGCAACAACGACCACGGTGCCCTGCGTGCGCGGCTGCCGGAGGTCGCCCGTGTGGAGCTGGCGGGCGTCCGCCTCGCCGTCGTCCACGAGACCGGCGACGCAGCTGGCCGGGAGCGGCGCTGTGCCGAGCGCTTCCCGGACACCGACGTGCTGGTCTTCGGCCACAGTCACATCCCCTGGGACACGACGGCCCCCGGCGGGCTGCGGCTGCTCAACCCCGGCTCGCCGACCGACCGGCGCAGGCAGCCGCACCCCACCTACCTGACCGGGGTCGTCGCGGAGGGCCGCCTCGGGGAGGTCACGCTGCACCGGCTGCCGGTGCGGACCCGATGACCCTGCCCGCGCTGCCCGCCGCCGCGGTCGCCGTCCTGGCCTGCCCGGTCTGCGGCCAGGGGCTCGCCGTCGACGGCGCCGGCCTGCGCTGCCCGGCGGGACACGCCTTCGACCGCGCGCGTCAGGGTCACGTGACGTTGCTCCCGGCCGGTGGCAGTCCGCACGCCGGTGACTCCGCGGCCATGGTCGCCGACCGCGCGGACTTCCTGGCCGCCGGCCACTACGCCGGGATCACGGCGGCACTGGCCGACGCGGTGCTCGCCGGCCCGCCGCCACGCACGCTGCTGGACCTCGGCGGTGGCACCGGCGCACACCTGGCGGGGGTCCTGGACCGGACGCCGGACGCGGTCGGGGTGGTGCTGGACGCCTCGCGTTACGCCGCCCGCCGGGCGGCGCGGGCGCACCCGCGGGCGATGGCGGTGGTCGCCGACTCCTGGGCGGGCTGGCCGGTGCGCAGCGCCGCCGTCGACCGGGTGCTGGTCGTGTTCGCGCCCCGCAACGGCGCGGAGACCGCGCGGGTGCTGGCGCCGGGAGGCCGGTTGGTCGTGGTGACCCCGGCGGTCGACCACCTCGCCGAGCTGGTGGGGCCGCTCGGGCTGCTCACCGTCGACCCGGCCAAGGCCGACCGGCTCTCGGCCGCACTGGAGCCGCACCTGGAGCCGGTGTCCACCGTCCCGTACCGGCAGGTGCTCTCCCTCGACCACGCCGCGGTGCGCACGCTGGTCGGGATGGGGCCGCACGCCCGGCACCTCGCCGAGGACGAGCTGGCCGCCCGGGTCGCCGGGCTGCCCGACACCGTCCCGGTCACCGTGGCCGTCGACGTCAGCACCTGGACGCCGGGTCCCGCCGGCGGCTGATCCGGACGTGCGACGAGGGCCCAGCCGGATCGGCTGGGCCCTCGTCGGTGGTGCGGTGCCCGCGGTGCGGGCGGCGCGTCAGCGGGTGACGCGGCGCTTGTTGCCGGTCGCGAAGACGTAGACCGCGAGCACCAGGATCGCGCCCAGGATCGAGGCCCACCAGCCGCCGGGACGGAACTCGAGGTTGCCGTTGGCGACCAGGTTGTAGATCGCGTTGCCGATCACCGAGCCGATGAGGCCCAGGACCAGCGTGGCGACGAGGCCGAGGTCCTGCTTGCCGGGGACCACGGCGCGGGCGATCAGTCCGGCGATGAAGCCGATGACGATCGTCAGAAGGATTCCACCAAGGCTCATGTGAGACCTCCTGTGCCTGACGGCCGTGGCCGTCGAGCGCTGGACTGTCCAGCGCAAGATCATCTGTGCCCTGGCCATGGGGCGTACAAACGCGTCGACCGTCACGACCCGGTCTCGGGACCGCCGGGTGCTCCGGTGGCTCCACGGCGGGCGCCGGGGCGCTGACCAGCGCGGGGAGGCAGACGGGTGGCATGCAACCGGGTCGTGTCCACGGCATGTCCGGCGAGGCGCGCCGAGTGCGCCGCACCGACTCCTCCACCCGCCGTGTCAAGCCCCGCAGGACCGTCTAAGCTCCGGGCGTGACGATCGCACCTGCCCCGATCGTGAGCCGGCCCAGCCCGGCACACGAGGCCGAGAAGGGCTCGCGGCTCCTCGGCCTGCTGCGCACGACGGACCACAAGACCATCGGCCTGATGTACACCACGGTGGCGTTCATCTGGTTCTTCGTCGGCGGGTTCATGGCCCTGCTGATGCGCGGTGAGCTGGCCCGCCCGGAGCTGCAGTTCCTCTCGCCCGAGCAGTACAACCAGCTGGTCACGATGCACGGCACGATCATGCTGCTGTTCTTCGCGACGCCGATGTTCTTCGCCTTCGCGAACCTCATCATGCCGCTCCAGCTCGGTGCGCCCGACGTCGCCTTCCCCCGGTTGAACGCCTTCTCCTTCTGGCTGTTCCTCTTCGGCTCGGCGATCGCCGTCTCCGGCTTCCTCACCCCGGGTGGGGCCGCCGACTTCGGCTGGTACGCCTACACCCCGCTGTCGACCGGGGCGCACAGCCCGGGTGCCGGCGGTGACCTGTGGATCAGCGGCCTGATCGTCAGCGGTCTGGGCACGATCCTCGGTGGCGTCAACTTCATCGCCACGATCGTCTGCCTGCGCGCCCCGGGTCTGACGATGTTCCGGATGTCGATCTTCACCTGGGCGGCGCTGGTCACCAGCATCCTGATCCTGCTGGCCTTCCCGATCCTGACCGCCGCGCTCTTCGCGCTGCTGGCCGATCGTCACCTCGGGGCCCAGGTCTTCACGCCGGAGAACGGCGGGCCGATGCTGTGGCAGCACCTCTTCTGGTTCTTCGGGCACCCCGAGGTCTACATCATCGCGCTGCCGTTCTTCGGCATCATCAGCGAGGTCATCCCGGTCTTCAGCCGCAAGCCGCTCTTCGGCTACAAAGGCATGATCTTCGCGCTGATCGGCATCACCGCCCTCTCGCTGGCCGTGTGGGCGCACCACATGTTCGCCACCGGTGCGGTCCTGCTGCCGTTCTTCAGCTTCCTGAGCTACATCATCGCCGTGCCGACCGGCATCAAGTTCTTCAACTGGATCGGCACCATGTGGCGCGGCCAGCTGACGTTCGAGACGCCGATGCTCTTCGCGGTGGGCTTCCTGATCACCTTCCTCCTGGGTGGGCTGACCGGCGTCCTGCTGGCGAGCCCGCCGCTGGACTGGCACGTCAACGACAGCTACTTCGTCGTGGCCCACTTCCACTACGTCGTCTTCGGCACCGTGGTGTTCGCCGCCTACTCGGGTCTGTACTTCTGGTTCCCGAAGATGTGCGGCCGGATGATGGACGAGAAGATCGGCAAGCTGCACTTCTGGCTGACCTTCATCGGCTTCCACGCCACGTTCCTCATCCAGCACTGGCTGGGCAACGAGGGCATGCCGCGTCGTTACGCCGACTACCTCGACATCGACGCGGGCGGCAACTTCACGACGATGCACACGGTCTCCACGATCGGGTCGTTCATCCTCGGCGCCTCGGTGATCCCCTTCGTCTACAACGTCGTCAAGTCGTGGAAGCACGGCCGGCTGGCGCTGCGAGACGACCCCTGGGGCCACGGCAACTCGCTGGAGTGGGCGACGTCCTCCCCGCCGCCGCGGCACAACTTCACCGAGATCCCGCGGATCCGCTCCGAGCGCCCGGCGTTCGAGCTGCACTACCCGCACCTGCGGGACCGTCTGGAGATGGAGGCCCACGCGGGCAAGGGCCACGGGCCCTACGCCGGCGAGGCCGGTCTCACCGGTGGCAGCCGTCAGGGCGCCAACGACAAGGACCCGACCTGAGTCGGATCACCACAGGAACGCCCCGTCGGCCACTGGCCGGCGGGGCGTTCCCGCGTCCGGGGGCCGGTCCCGACGCCCCGAGCGCGTCCCGCCCGGGGCACCGACCACCGCGCGGCGGGGTTCCGGCACGATGACGACGTGACCGACCGCGCCGCCGTCCCCGCGCCGACCGACCTCCCCGGAGGACCCGAGGTCGGGCCAGGGCCCGAGGGCGCGCTGCTGACCGTCACCGGCGCCGACCGCCCAGGGGTCACCGCGACGCTGTTCGCCGCGCTGGAGGCCCTGGGCGGTGAGGTCGTCGAGGTGGTCGACGTCGAGCAGGTCGTCGTGCACGGCCAGCTGGTGCTCGGCGTCGTGGTGCGCGGTCCGGGCGTCGCCGGCGGGGGAGCGCTGGCCGACCGGCTCGCTGCCACCGCCGCGGAGGTCGCGGCCGCGACCGGCCTGGCGGTGACCACCGAGCCCGCCACCGCCACCGAGCCGCCCGAGCGCGGCCCCCGCCACCACGTGACCGTCCTGGGCCGTCCCGTGCCACCGGCCGCCGTCGCCGGGGCGGCGCAGGCCATCGCCGAGGTCGGCGGCAACATCGAGGCCGTCCGTCGGCTGTCGGACTACCCGGTCACCAGCTTCGAGCTCACCGTCTCCGGGGCGGGCTCGACCCAGCTGCGCACCGCTCTGGGCGCCGTGGCCGCCCGGACCGGCACCGACGTCGCCGTCGAGCAGGCCGGGCTGGTCCGGCGGAGCAAGCGGCTGATCGTGCTGGACGTGGACTCCACGCTGGTCCGCGGCGAGGTCATCGACGAGCTCGCCGTCCGTGCCGGCCGAGCCGGCGAGGTCGCCGGGATCACCGCCGCGGCGATGAACGGTGAGCTGGACTTCGAGCAGTCGCTGCGCGCCCGGGTCGCCCTGCTGGCGGGCCTGCCCGTCGGGGTGCTGGACGAGGTGCGCGAGCAGCTGGTGCTCACCCCCGGCGCCCGCACGTTGATCCGCACCCTGCAGCGGCTGGGCTTCCGGTGCGGGATCGTCAGCGGCGGGTTCACCCAGATCACCGACCCGCTGGCCGCGGCGCTGGGGCTGGACTTCGCCGCCGCCAACACCCTCGAGGTCGCCGACGGGCGGCTGACCGGCGGGCTGGTCGGCGAGATCGTGGACCGGGCAGGGAAGGCGCGGGCGCTGGCCCGGTTCGCCGCCGAGCACGGCATCCCGCTGGAGCAGACGGTGGCGGTCGGCGACGGGGCCAACGACCTGGACATGCTGGCCGCCGCCGGGCTCGGCATCGCCTTCAACGCCAAGCCGGTGGTGCGCGAGCAGGCCAACGCCGCGCTCAACCAGCCCTACCTCGACGCCGTGCTGCAGGTGCTCGGCTTCACCCGCGACGAGGTCCTCGACGCCGGCTGAGGCTCAACCGGCCCGGGAGACCGTGCCCTCCAGTTCGACGCCGGCGGTGCGGAGCTGGTCGAGGGCCGCGGCGGTGGTGCCCTCGGCCACCCCGGCGGTGAGGTGCAGCAGGACCCGCGTGGACAGCCCGGCGCCGACGGCGTCCAGGGCGGTGGCCCGAACGCAGTGGTCGGTGGCGATCCCGACGACGTCGACGCTGTCCACGTCGTGGGCCCGCAGCCAGTCGGCCAGGCCCTGTCCGTCGTAGGAACCCTCGAAGCCGGAGTAGGCGGCTGCGTACTCGCCCTTGTCGAAGACCGCCTCGATCGGCCGCCGGTCCAGGTCGGAGTGGAGCTCCACCCCGGACGTGCCGACCACGCAGTGCGCCGGCCAGGTGTCGAGGAAGTCGGGGGCGGTGGAGAAGTGCGCCCCCGGGTCGACGTGGTGGTCGCGGGTGGCGACCACGTGGTCGTAACCGCCGGTGGCGGCGTGGGCGCTGATGGCCCGCGCCACCGCGGCGCCACCTCCGACCGCGAGGCTGCCGCCCTCGCAGAAGTCGTTCTGGACGTCGACGATCACCAGTGCGCGCGTCATCCGCCCATCCTGCCCGCTCACCACCCCACCCCGCGACCGTCGCGGTTCCTGAACTCGCCGAGCGCAGCGAGGTCGACCCCCTTGCAGGGCCCCGCCGCGAGTGGGAGGACCCCGTCCTCCTCGTCCCTCGCACGCTCGGGACGAGCCTCGCGACGGGGCCGGGGGTGAGGGGGTCCTCCCTCAGGCGGTGACCGTGTCGATGGCGGGCTCGCCCCGCGACAGCGACCACGCCTCGGTGGGCAGCGTGCCCCGCACCCGGGCGTGCAGCTCCCGGGCGGCGGCCAGCGTCTCGGCCGGGCTCCGCGGGTCGACCACCTCACCGGCCCGCACCAGCGGCACGAGCAGCTCGCGGTCGTGCGCCGCGGCGGCCACCGGCCCGGCGCTGACCACCTCGGCGGTGGCCGTCCCGTCCGCGGCGTGCCGGCGGACGGCGGTCTTGCGCCCGCCCACCGAGCGCTTGCCCTCGGAGTTCTTCGCCACCGGCACGCCGTCCCGCTCGACGAGCTTGTAGACCATCCCGACGGTGGGGGAGCCCGAGCCGGTGACCAGCGAGGTGCCCACCCCGTACCCGTCGACGGGGGCGGCGGCCAGGGCGGCGATGGCGTACTCGTCCAGGTCGCTGGTGACGATGACCCGGGTGCCGGTGTTGCCCAGGGAGTCCAGCAGTGCGCGCGCCCGGGTGGCCTCGATCGCCAGGTCGCCGGAGTCCAGCCGTACGGCCCCCAGCTCCGGGCCGGCGACCTCGACCGCCGTCCGGATGCCCTGCTCGGTGTCGTAGGTGTCGACCAGCAGCGTCGTCCCGGTGCCCAGGGTGGCCAGCTGGGCGCGGAAGGCCGCGGCCTCGTCGTCGTGCAGCAGGGTGAAGGCGTGCGCACTCGTGCCGGTGGTGGGGATGCCGTACCGGGCGCCGGCGGCCAGGTTCGACGTCGCGGAGAAGCCGACCAGCGCGGCGGCCCGGGCCGAGGCGACGGCGGCCTCCTCGTGGGTGCGCCGGGAGCCCATCTCGATGCACGGGCGGCCGGCGGCGGCACCGATCATGCGGGCGCCGGCCGCGGCGATCGCGCTGTCGTGGTTCAGGACCGACAGCGCGAGGGTCTCCAGCAGCACGGCCTGGCCGAACGGGGCGCGCACGGTGAGCACGGGGGAGCCGGGGAAGTAGAGGTCGCCCTCGGCGTAGCCGTCGACGTCGCCGGTGAAGCGGAAGCCGGCCAGGTGGTCGAGCAGTCGCGGGTCGTCGATGCCCTGCGCGGTCAGCGCGGCCAGCTCGTCCTCGCCGAACCGGAAGTGCGGGAGGGCCTCCAGGAACCGTCCGGTCCCGGCCAGCACGCCGTAGCGGCGGCCGTGCGGGAGGCGGCGGGCGAAGACCTCGAACACGCAGTCGCGGTCGGCGGTGCCGTCGGCGAGCGCGGCCGCCAGCATGGTCAGCTCGTAGCGGTCGGTGAGGAGCGCGGGGCTGAGCGGGCTCGGCGACATGGACGCAGACGATAGGTGCCCACCGTCCGCGCCGCCCCGGGGGAGGCGTCCTACAGTGATCACGTGGCCGGACCGCTCGCGCCGGTGTGGACGCCGGAGACCGTCAGCCGGGAGGAGTCCGACCTCGACCGCCCGTGGGTGACCGTGGTCTGGGACGACCCGGTGAACCTCATGACCTACGTGACCTTCGTGCTGCAGGAGCTGTTCGGCTACGACGAGGCCACGGCCACGAAGCTGATGCTGCAGGTGCACCACGAGGGCCGGGCCGTGGTCAGCTCCGGCCCGCGGGAGCGCATGGAGCACGACACCAGCCGGTTGCACGCCTACGGCCTGTGGGCCACCTACCAGAAGGACGCCTGAGATGCGGCCGTTCCGCCGCAAGGGCGACGTGCTGGTGGCCAAGCTGGTGGCCGCCGAGGTGGACATCGTGAGCCTGCTGCTCGACCAGCTCGAGCAGCTGCTGGCCGCCGATCCCGACGACACCGGCGGCGACCCGGTCGTCGAGCGGCTGCTGCCGCCGGGGCACGTGGGCGACCCGGAGATGGCCGCGGACTACCGCGACCTGACCGAGGCCGGGCTGCGCAGCGGCAAGGCCGACGACCTGGCCATGGTGCGGGCCACCCTGCCCTTCGAGGGCGGGGAGGTGCGGCTGGACGCCGACCAGGCGCGGGCCTGGCTGCGCACCACCAACGACCTGCGGCTGGCGCTGGGCACCCGGCTGGAGATCACCGCCGAGACCGAGCCGCCGGACGACCCCGCCGGCGAGGAGGGCTCCCAGCTGGCCGTCTACTACTGGCTCACCGCCGTGCAGGGCTCGCTGATCGACGCGCTGGTCGCCGGCCGCGGCGGCCGACGGTGAGCAGCACCAGGCTCGCGACGAGCAGGTCGGCGACGAAGAAGACGTAGACCAGGCTCGGCAGCGTCCGCTCCCGGACGATCCCGCCGATGCAGGCCAGCAGGGTGACCACCGACAGCACCAGCAGCAACAGCAGGCCGAGCAGCCGGCCGGTCACCAGCAGCGCCAGCTCCACCCGGTCGGCGCGCTCGTGGACGCTGGACCTCCCGAGCCGGTGCCGCACCCGGGTCGCGCCCAGGACGAGGGCCGGCACCGGCAGCAGGAGCACGCCCGCCACCATCAGCGCCTCGACCACCACGGGACCCGACGCTAGCGCCCCGGGGCGTGCGACGCGGCCTCCCCGGGTGTGGCCTCACCCCTGGGGGAGGGGGACCGGCGGGGCCCCCGGCCCGGCGGCCTAGACTGAGCCCGTGCTGCGCATCGACCGCGCGACCTACGACGCCATCGTGGCCCACTCGCGCCGGGACCACCCGGACGAGGCCTGTGGCGTCGTCGCCGGGCCCGAGGGCAGCGACCGGCCCGAGCGGCACATCCCGATGCTGAACGCGGCGCGCTCGCCCACGTTCTACGAGTTCGACAGCGCCGACCTGCTGCGGCTCTACCGCGACATGGACGACCGGGACGAGGTCCCCGTGGTCGTCTACCACTCGCACACCGCCACCGAGGCCTACCCCTCGCGCACCGACGTCAGCTACGCGTCCGAGCCCGAGGCGCACTACGTGCTGGTCTCGACCCGTGAGCACGGTGCGCAGACCGGCCTGGCCGGTGACGACGTCGAGTTCCGGAGCTTCCGGATCGTCGACGGTCAGGTCACCGAGGAGGACGTCGACGTCGTCGAGTCCTACCTGTTCGGCCACTCGCCGACCACCGTCGTCTACGAGTGACGCAGCCCTCCTGCAGCTGCAGGAGGGCTCAGGCGACCGGCGGAATCACCGGTCGCGGACCGGCGTTCCCCCGGACAGTCGTCACACCCGCGCGCGCTGCGCGTGCACACCCCCACCCCGCGAGAAGGAGCTCTCCCGCCATGGCCATCCAGGTCCGCATCCCGACCATCCTGCGCACCCACACCGGCGGCAACAAGACCGTCGAGGGCTCCGGCGCCACCCTCGGCGCCCTGGTCGACGACATCGACACGCAGCACCCCGGGATCAAGAACCGCCTGGTCACCGAGGAGGGCAAGCTGCACCGCTTCGTCAACGTCTACGTCAACGACGAGGACGTGCGCTTCACCGGTGCCCTCGACACCGCCGTCAAGGACGGCGACTCGGTGACGATCCTCCCCGCGGTCGCCGGCGGCTGCTGACCGGGCCTCCCCACCCGGCACCCACTCCCCAGGAGACCCGTTCATGGCCCGCTTCGCCTCCCTCGTCGACTCGCTCGGCAACACCCCGCTGGTGGGTCTGCCGTCGCTGTCGCCCACCCCTGACGTGCGGCTGTGGGCCAAGCTCGAGGACCACAACCCCACCGGCTCCATCAAGGACCGGGCCGCCATCGCGATGATCGACGCGGCGGAGAAGGAGGGGCGGCTGTCGCCGGGCAGCACCATCCTGGAGCCCACCAGCGGCAACACCGGCATCTCCCTGGCCATGGTCGCCCGCCAGCGCGGCTACCAGCTGATCTGCGTCATGCCGGAGAACACCTCGATCGAGCGGCGTCAGCTGCTGGAGATGTACGGCGCGCAGATCATCAGCTCCCCGGCCGCCGGCGGCAGCAACCAGGCCGTAGCGGTCGCCAAGGGCCTGGCCGCCGAGCACGAGGACTGGGTGATGCTGTACCAGTACGGCAACCCGGCCAACGCCGAGGCGCACTACACCGGCACCGGCCCGGAGATCCTGGCCGACATGCCCTCGATCACCCACTTCGTCGCGGGCCTGGGCACCACCGGCACCCTCATGGGGGTCTCCCGGTACCTGCGGGAGCACAAGCCCGAGGTCCAGGTGATCGCCGCGGAGCCGCGCTACGGCGAGCTCGTCTACGGGCTGCGGAACATCGACGAGGGCTTCATCCCCGAGCTCTACGACGCCGACCTGCTCGACTCGCGCTTCTCGGTCGGCCCGGACGACGCGATCCACCGCACCCGCCAGCTGGTGGAGCGCGAGGGCATCTTCGCCGGGATCTCGACCGGGGCGATCCTGCACGCCGCGCTGGGCATCGCGGACAAGGAGGTCGCGGCCGGCCGCAAGGCCGACATCGTCTTCATCGTCTGCGACGGCGGGTGGAAGTACCTCTCCACCGGCGCCTACGCCGGCACCCTCGACGAGGCCTCGGCCGCGCTCGAGGGCCAGCTGTGGGCCTGATGGGCGACCACTTCCTCCCCGCCCGGGGGCTGCTGTTCGACAACGACGGCGTGCTGGTCGACTCCGAGGTCAGCGTCGTGCGGTCGTGGACCCGCTGGGCGATGGAGAACGACCTGGACCCGGTCGAGGTGATGCTCGCCGTCCCCGGTCGCCGGGCCGCCGACACCGTCGCCCTGTTCCTGGGCGCCGACGCGGTGCCCGCGGCGGTCGCCCACATCACCCGCCTGGAGCTGGAGGACGTCGGCAGCACGACCGCCGTCCCCGGGGTGCTGGAGCTGGTCCCGCAGCTGGACGGCGTCCCGTGGGCGGTCGTCACGTCCGGGGTGCGCGACCTGGCCGGCGCCCGGCTGACCGCCGCCGGCGTCCCGCTGCCCGAGGTCCTGGTCACCGCCGAGGACGTCACGGCCGGCAAGCCGCACCCCGAGCCCTACCTGACCGGCGCCTCCCGGCTTGGCCTGCCGCCGACGGACCTCGTCGTCCTGGAGGACAGCCCCAGCGGCGTGGCCGCCGGGCTCGCCGCCGGCTGCGCGGTGCTCGGCATCGGCGAGCTCGCGCTGGACACGGCGGCGACCGCGGTGGTCCGCGACCTGACCGGGGTCCGCTGGACCGGCACGGGCCTGCTGCTGCCCGCCGCCACGCTGCTCCGCGGCTGAGCGGACCGTCGTACCGGCTCGCTAGCCTGGCGGGCGAGATGAACAGCCACGGGACGACGGCAGGGGCGGACGCGCCCATCGGGATCTTCGACTCCGGGGTCGGCGGGCTGACCGTCGCCCGGGCGGTGCTCGACCAGCTGCCGCACGAGTCGATCCGCTACGTCGGAGACACCGCGCACAGCCCCTACGGGCCGTTGCCGATCGCCGAGGTCCGCCGGCACTCCCTCGCCGTGATGGACGACCTCGTCGCCGCCGGGGTGAAGATGCTGGTCATCGCCTGCAACTCCGCCAGCGCCGCCTGCCTGGGCGACGCCCGCGAGCGCTACGACGTGCCGGTCGTGGAGGTGGTGCTGCCGGCGGTGCGCCGCGCGACCGCGGCCACCCGCACGGGGCGGATCGGGGTGATCGGGACGACCGCGACGATCACCAGCGGCGCCTACACCGACGCCTTCGCCGCCGCCCCGCAGGTCACGGTCACCAGCGCCGCCTGCCCCAGTTTCGTCGACTTCGTCGAGCGCGGGACCACCAGCGGCCGGCAGCTCGTCGGGCTGGCGCAGTCCTACCTGGACCCGCTGCTGGCCGCCGACGTCGACACCGTCGTGCTGGGCTGCACGCACTACCCGCTGCTCACCGGCGTGCTGTCGCTGGTGCTGGGGGAGGGCGTCACGCTGGTCTCCAGCGCCGAGGAGACGGCCAAGGACGTCTACCGCGTGCTCACCCGCACCGACCTGCTCCGCGACCCCGACGGGCCACCGCCGGTGCACCGGTTCCTGGCCACCGGCGACCCCGAGCCCTTCGCCCGGCTGGGCCGCCGCTTCCTCGGCCCCGAGGTCGACGAGGTGCTGCGCGCCGGACAGGGGGCGGCGGCGTGAGGCTCACCGTGATCGGCTGCTCGGGCAGCGCGCCGGGTCCGGCGTCACCGGCCTCCTGCTACCTGGTCGAGCACGAGGAGTTCGCCCTCCTGCTCGACCTGGGCAACGGCGCCTTCGGGGCCCTGCAGGGCGTGCTCGACCCGGCGATGGTCGACGCCGTCTACCTCAGCCACCTGCACGCCGACCACTGCCTGGACGTCGCACCGTTCATCGTCTGGCACCGCTACTCGGGGCGCTCCGACGGCCGCACGGTGCCGCTCTACGCACCCGTGGGCGCCGACCGCCGGCTGGCGACCGCCTACGACCCCGACGGCGGGTCGATCGACGACGTGTTCGGCGTGACCGCGATCGGCGCGGGCCGCTGGACCCTCGGCCCCTTCCAGGTCACCACCGCGCGCACCCAGCACCCCGTCGAGTGCTACGCGGTGCGGCT
Organism: Modestobacter sp. VKM Ac-2986; assembly: GCF_026967795.1. Classification (GTDB taxonomy): domain Bacteria; phylum Actinomycetota; class Actinomycetes; order Mycobacteriales; family Geodermatophilaceae; genus Modestobacter. The sequence goes on along the minus strand of NZ_JAPVBH010000002.1, from coordinate 691,628 downwards.
GGAGGCCGGTGGCCGATCCCTGGTCTACACCGGCGACACCGGCCCGAGCGCGGAGGTCGTCGAGCTGGCCCGCGGCGCCGACGTGCTCCTGTCCGAGGCCGCGCACCCCGACGTCCCGGGCCTGCCCGACGGGCTGCACCTGACCGGCCGCCAGGCCGGCGAGCACGCCGCCGCGGCGGGGGTGGGCCGGCTGCTGGTCACCCACGTCCCGGCCTGGGTGGACGCCGACGCCCAGCTGGCCGCGGCCCGCGCCGTCTTCCCGGCCAGCGAGCTCGCCCGGCACGCCGGCGTCTACGACGTGTGAGGCGGACGGTGATCAGTCGGAGGACCCCCTCGTAGGGGCCCGAGGGCCGGACTGCAGGTTGCCGAGCACCCGCGGGCACGGCACCGTCAGCGCATGGCCACCGAGGAGGAACGGGACGGCGTCCGGTTGAGCAGCCTGGACTCCCCGCTGGGCGACGGGCTGGAGGTCACCAAGCGCGACCTGGTCGACCACCTCGACGCCTTCGCCGACCGGTTGGTGCCGTTGCTGTCCGGCCGTCCGCTGACGGTGAAGCGGGTGCGGCCCGGTGCTGCGGCCTTCATCCAGCGCGACGTGCCCAAGGGCGCCCCCGAGTGGGTGCGCACCGTGCCCACGTGGAGCGACCGCGCGCACCGCGAGGTGCACCAGGTGCTGTGCGAGGACCGTCGCACCCTGCTGTGGCTGGCCAACCAGCGGGCCGTGGAGCTGCACGTGCCGTTCGGCCGGGTCGGTGAGGAGCAGCCCACCGGGCTGGTCCTCGACCTCGACCCACCCGAGGACGGCGACTTCGCCGGGGTCGTGGCGACCGCGCTGCTGGCCCGCCGCGCGCTGGCCGACGCCGGGCTGGCGGGGGCGGTGAAGACCAGCGGCTCCACCGGCCTGCACGTCGTCGTCCCGGTGCACGGCTCGCCGGTCGAGGACGTCGCCGCCGCCACCCGGGCGCTGGCCGCCCGCACCGCGGCGCTGGACCCGGAGCTGGCCACCACCGCCTACGTCGTCGCCGAGCGGGGCGGGCGGGTGTTCGTCGACTCCACCCGGTCCGGGCGCGGGACGATCGCGGTCGCCTACAGCCCGCGGGTGCGCCCCGGCCTGCCGGTGTCGGCCCCGGTGACCTGGGCCGAGCTGGCCGACTGGGACGACGCGTCGGGGGTCCGGCCCGGTGACGTCACCGTGGCCGGCGCGGCGGAGCGCTTCGCCGGCCGGGACCCGTGGGCCGACGCGCAGCCCGAGCCGCAGGAGCTGCCCGCCGACCTGGTCGCCGAGGGCCACACGATCCCGGTCGCCCGGGTGGCGGCGATGCACGAGGGCAAGCGGCGGGCCCGCGCCGCCCGGGAGGCCGGTGCGTGAACCGGCCTCCCGGGGACGAGCTCAGGCGCTGACCTCGCGGCCGTCCTCGCCCCACATCGTGTGGAACGCGCCCTCCTTGTCCACGCGCTGGTAGGTGTGTGCCCCGAAGAGGTCGCGCAGCCCCTGGATCAGCGAGGCCGGCAGCCGCTCGGCGCGCAGCCCGTCGTAGTAGGACAGCGCGCTGGCGAAGCCGGGCACCGGGACGCCGTGGCGCGCCGCCCCGGCGACGACCTGGCGCCAGCCCTCCTGGCCCACGCTCACCGCATCGCGGAAGTACGCATTGGTGAGCAGCGTGGTGACGTCGGGCTCGTCGGTGAACACCTGGGCGATCCGGTCGAGGAAGTCGGCCCGGATGATGCAGCCGCCGCGCCAGATCCGGGCCAGCGCGGCCCGGTCGATGTCCCAGCCGTACTGGTCGGCGCCCTGGGTGATCTGGTCGAACCCCTGGGCGTAGGCGACCACCTTGGAGGCGTACAGCGCCTGGCGCACCGACTCGACGAAGGCGTCCCGGTCCGCGACCTGCTCGTCCCACTCCCGGTCCGGCCCGGGGAGGACCTGCTGCGCGGCCCGCCGCTGCTCGCGGTGCCCGGACAGCGCGCGGGCGAAGACCGCCTCGGCGATGCCGCTGACCGGCACGCCCAGGTCCAGCGCGGACTGCACGGTCCAGCGGCCGGTGCCCTTCTGCTCGGCCTCGTCGACCACGACGTCGACGAACGGGCGGCCGGTCTCGGCGTCGGTGTGCCGCAGCACCTGGGCGGTGATCTCGATCAGGTAGCTGGAGAGGTCGCCGGTGTTCCAGTCGGCGAACACGTCACCGATCTCGGCCGGGCTCATGCCCAGCCCTTGGCGGAGCAGGTCGTAGGCCTCGGCGATGAGCTGCATGTCGGCGTACTCGATGCCGTTGTGCACCATCTTCACGAAGTGCCCGGCGCCGCTCTCGCCGACGTGGGTGCAGCACGGCTCACCGTCGACGACGGCCGCGATCGACTCCAGCAGCGGGCCGACCAGCTCGTAGGCCTCCGCGGAGCCGCCGGGCATGATGCTCGGGCCGTTGAGCGCGCCCTCCTCGCCGCCGCTGATGCCGGTGCCCACGAAGTGCAGGCCCTGGGCCGACAGCGCCTCCGTGCGCCGGACCGTGTCGGTGAACAGGGCGTTGCCGCCGTCCATCAGCACGTCGCCCTCCTCCAGCAGCGGGGCGATCTCGTCGATGACGGCGTCGGTCGGGGCGCCGGCCTTGACCATGATGATGATCTTGCGCGGCCGCTGCAGGGTCTGGACGAAGTCGGCCACGGAGCCGGTCGGGACGAAGTCGCCCTCGCTGCCGTGCGCCTCGACCAGGGCGTCGGTGCGGGCCTGGCTGCGGTTGTGGAGCACGACCTGGTGGCCGTGCCGGGCGAGGTTGCGGGCGAGGTTGGCGCCCATGACGGCGAGTCCGGTGACGCCGATCTGATCACTCATGCCCCGACCCTGCCCGACCCGCCGCCGTCCTGCCAGGGTCTGCCGCGCCCAGGGACGACCAGGACCCCCACCGGCCCCGGCCCCGCTGCAGGGGCCCGCCGCGAGGAACGACTGGCGGGGGGCAGCGGGGTCCTTGTTCAGGCGATCCCGAGGTCGCGCATCAGCTTGGCGACGTGGCCGGTGGCCTTGACGTTGTAGGCGGCCTTCTCGACCAGGCCCTCGGCGTCGACGATGAACGTCGACCGGATGACCCCGACGACCTCCTTGCCGTAGAGCTTCTTCGGGCCGTAGGCGCCGTAGGCGGTGAGCACCGTCTTGTCCGGGTCGGAGACGAGGGTGATGTGCAGCCCCTCCTTCTCCGTGAAGCTGCGCAGCTTGTCGGGGGCGTCGGGGGAGATGCCGATGATGTCCAGCCCGGCCTCGGCGAGGTCGCCGGCGGCGGCGGTGAAGTCGACGGCCTGCGTGGTGCAGCCCGGGGTCAGCGCCGCCGGGTAGCAGTAGACGATGACGCGCCGGCCCCGGTAGGAGGCCAGCGAGACGGGCGTGCCGTCGGCGTCGGGCAGGCTGAACTCCGGCGCCCGGTCACCGGGCGCGAGGCGGACGGGGGCGACGCTCGTCTCGGTCATGGCCGCATCTTCCCGCATCCCCGCCGCGGGGGCCGGACCGGCTGGTCAGCCCGCCAGGAAGCTGAAGCGCACGTGCCGGGTCGGGTTGTCGATGTTGGTGTCGACGAAGCAGATCCGCTGCCAGGTGCCCAGGGTCATCCGGCCCTCCAGGACCGGCACCGTGGCGTGCGGCGGCACGAAGGCCGGCAGCACGTGGTCGCGGCCGTGGCCGGCGGCGCCGTGCCGGTGACGCCAGCGGTCGTCGCGGGGGAGCAGCTGGTCGAGCTGGGCCAGCAGGTCGTCGTCGCTGCCGGCGCCGGTCTCGATGATCGCGATGCCGGCGGTGGCGTGCGGGACGAACACCTGCAGCAGCCCGTCGCCCTCGCCGCGGACGAACTCCGCGCACTCGTCGGTCAGGTCGACCACCGAGGGCACGCCCCCGGTGCGGACGGCTCGCAGCTCCGATCGCATGGCAGGAGCCTCGCAGAGGCACCCGCTGTGCGCTCGTGGTCGTGTCCCGGCCCGGGAGGCGACCACCGGCGTACAACGGCGGAGCGGGTCGCGGTCGCCGCCGGCACTACCCTCGGACGGCGTGACCCGCCCCGACGGCCGCAGTGCCGACCAGCTCCGCCCGGTGACCATCACCCGCAACTGGCTCGACCACGCCGAGGGCTCGGTGCTGGTCGAGTTCGGCCGCACCCGCGTGCTCTGCGCGGCCAGCGTCACCGAGGGCGTGCCGCGCTGGCGCAAGGGCTCGGGCCTGGGCTGGGTCACCGCCGAGTACTCGATGCTGCCGCGGGCCACCCACACCCGCAACGACCGCGAGTCGGTCAAGGGCAAGGTCGGCGGCCGCACCCACGAGATCAGCCGGCTCATCGGCCGCTCGCTGCGGGCCAGCATCGACCTGTCCGCACTGGGGGAGAACAGCATCGCGCTGGACTGCGACGTCCTGCAGGCCGACGGCGGCACCCGCACCGCGGCGATCACCGGTGCCTACGTGGCGCTGGCCGACGCCGTGTCCTGGCTGGGGGAGCGGAAGAAGCTGGCCCGCCCGACGGCGATCACCCAGTCGGTCGCCGCGATCAGCGTCGGCGTCATCGACGGCGAGCCGCGGCTGGACCTCGCCTATGAGGAGGACGTGCGCGCCGGCACCGACATGAACGTCGTGTGCACCGCCGACGGCACCTTCGTCGAGGTCCAGGGGACGGCGGAGGGCGCGGTCTTCGACCGGCCCACCCTCGACCGGCTGCTCGACCTCGCCGTGGCCGGGTGCGCCGAGCTGACCGTGCTGCAGCAGCAGGCCCTCTCGGCATGAGCCGGCTGCTGCTCGCCACCCGGAACGCCGGCAAGCTCGCCGAGCTGCAGCGGCTGCTGACCACCGCCGTCCCCGGGGTCGAGGTGCTGGGCCTGCGCGACGTCGCGGAGTACCCGGAAGCCCCGGAGACCGGCGCGACGTTCGAGGACAACGCCCTGCTCAAGGCCCGCGAGGCGGTCCGGTACACGGGCCTGCCCGCGGTGGCCGACGACTCCGGCATCGCCGTCGACGCGCTCAACGGCATGCCCGGCGTGCTGTCCGCGCGCTGGTCGGGCCGGCACGGCGACGACCCGGCCAACACCGCTCTGCTGCTGGGGCAGCTCGCCGACGTGCCCGAGGAGCGGCGCGGTGCGGCGTTCGTCTGCGCCGCGGCGCTGGTGACCCCCGACGGGTTCGAGCACGTGCTGCGCGCGGAGTGGCGCGGCCGGGTGATCGGCGAGGGCCGGGGCACCCACGGCTTCGGCTACGACCCGGTCTTCGTCCCCGACGGGCTGGAGCTGACCTCGGCGGAGCTGTCGCCGGAGGAGAAGGACGCGCGCAGCCACCGCGGCCAGGCGTTCACCGCGCTGCTGCCGGTGGTCGCCGAGGTGCTCGGGGGGCGCTGACCCCATCGCCGGGCCGCCGGCACGTCCCGGGCCCCGGAAACCGGTTGACCGGGGTCCGATCCTGGCGAGGTGCGGCTGACCTTCCGGCGGATGACCGACCGGCGTCCGGTGGAGACCCGGGTTGAGCGGGACGACGGCGTCGTCTTCGAGATGCGCGGCGCCGGGGGCGGCGCCGACCTGCCGCACGACCTGGTGCACGCGCTGGTGGAGCAGGAGCTGCAGGTGCCCGACGGCATCTGGGGCTGTGTCGCCGACGGCGTGGTGTGGCACAGCATGCGGCACGTCACGGGCCGCCAGCCGCCACACGCGGCGGAGCGGTCGGCGGCGCTGAAGCGTGAGCGGGGGAGCCGCATCCAGCAGGCGGAGCAGCTGGCCGACGTGGTCGGCCGGCTGGCCCGGGGCGCGGAGGTGCTCCCGGCCGAGGTCGCCGGGTCCGGGCACCCAGCGGCGCGGCTGGACGCGGCAGCGGCGGCGCTGCGGGTGGCGCAGCGGTCCTGGGCGGCGTTGCCGCCGGGGGAGACGCTGGTGCTCGAGTGGGCGGGTCCCGGCCGGCGGTCCCGGCGCCAGGGCCCCTGACCCGCCGGGCGCCCGGCGGGTCGGGGCGGCACAGTGACGGCATGCGGGTGACGGCGGACGGCGTCCGCGAGCTCCGGTTCGACGACGGGAGCCCGGTGACGGCCGCCTCGGCGATCGCGCCGCTGGGCGGGGGCTGGCTGGTGGCCCAGGACGACGCCACCTCCGCCGCCTGGGTGCGCCCGGACGGCGTGCGCCCCGTGCGGCTGCTCCCGCCGGTGGAGGGGCACGACCGGTTCGCCGAGGCGGCCGGGACCAAGCACCTCAAGCCCGACCTGGAGGTGGCCTGCCCGGCCGAGGTCGACGGCGAGCCGGCCGTGCTGCTGCTCGGCTCGGGCTCCACGCCCCAGCGGATGCGCGGGGTGCTGGTCCGGCTGGTGGACGGCGAGCCGGTGGTCGCCGCCGCGGAGCTGGGCCCGCTGTACGCACGGGTCGCCGCGGTCCTGGGCACGCCGATGGACCAGCTGAACCTGGAGGGCGCCAGTCGCTCAGCCGGCACGGTGCGCTGGTTCCAGCGCGGCAACCTGGCCGCCGGCGTGCCCTCGGCCGGCGTCGACGTCCCGCTGGACGCGCTGGTCGACGCCGTCCTCGGGGTCACCGACCCTGCCGGGGTCCCGGTCACCGCCCCCGGTGTGCTCGACCTGGGCGAGGTGGCCGGCGTGGGCCTGGCCGTCACCGACGCGGTGGCGCTGCCCGACGGGCGGCTGCTGCTCAGCGCGGCGGCGGAGGACACCCCGAACGCCGTGGACGACGGCCCGGTCGTGGCCGCGGCCCTCGTGCTCGTCGACGGGACGACCGTGCAGTCCGTCGTCCCGCTGCCCGAGGTGGCCGGCCGGGTCCTGAAGGTCGAGGGGCTGGCGCTGCGCTCCGCCGGTGCCGGGCGTGCCGACCTGCTGGCCGTGGTCGACGCCGACGACCCGGACGCCCCGTCGGTGCTGCTGGAGCTCGGCGTCGACCTCGGCTGAGTGCGAGAGGCGGGAGTCGAACCCGCACGCCCGAGGGCACCAGGACCTAAACCTGGCGTGGCTGCCGTTACACCACTCCCGCGTGAGCCAGGAGTCTAGGAGGGCAGGGCGCCCCGGTCGTCCTGGCCGGGGCAGGACGGTCGACGGGACGTGAACGCCGTGGAACAGATGAGCATTTTGTTCCGCCAGACCGTTGACCCGTCCCCGGGCACCTGGTTACGGTCCGATCACGCACCGACGTGAGGCAGCTCACCGGACGGACGCCAGCGGCGGTGCGCGCAGGTCCCTTCCCCCCGCCGTGGTGCAGCAGCGCCCACGGCTCCCGAGAGGACGACGATGCACCTCCCACGTCCCCTGGCGAGCACGCTCACCGTGCTCTCCGTGGCGCTGGCCACGCTCCTCACCGCGCCCGGCACCGCCAGTGCCGATCCCTCCTGGTGGCGGGGTCCCGCCCCGACCCAGGCCAGCGTCAGCGCCACGACCGGCCCCTTCGCCACCACGTCCACGACCGTGTCGGACCTGTCGACCCGCGGCTTCGGCGCAGCGACGATCTACTACCCGACCTCCACCACCCAGGGCACGTTCGGGGGCGTGGCGATCGCGCCCGGCTACACCGCTGCCCGGTCCAGCGTCGCGTGGCTCGGCCCGCGGATCGCCTCGCAGGGCTTCGTGGTCATCGTGTTCGACACCAACTCCCGCTACGACCAGCCGGCCGCGCGCGGCGACCAGCTGCTGGCGGCGCTGGACCACCTGACCACGGTCAGCTCGGTGCGCAGCCGGGTCGACCCCGACCGGCTGGCGGTCATCGGCCACTCGATGGGCGGCGGTGGCACCCTGGAGGCGGCCAAGGACCGGCCCACCCTGGACGCGGCCATCCCGCTGACCGGCTGGAACACCGACAAGAGCTGGCCGGAGGTCCGCACCCCCACCCTGGTGATCGGCGCGGAGGAGGACACCGTCGCGCCGGTGGACAGCCACTCCATCCCGTTCTACGAGTCGCTGACCAACGCCCCGGAGCGGGCGTACGTGGAGCTGAACAACGCCAGCCACTTCGCCCCGAACAGTGCGAACACCACGATCGCCGCCCAGTCGATCGCCTGGCTCAAGCGGTGGGTCGACGCCGACACCCGGTACAGCCAGTTCCTGTGCCCCGGCCCCAGCGTCACGCTGACCGGCCCGGTCTCCGACAGCCGGTCCACCTGCCCGGTGTGACCGCACGTCGCTGAGGGGGGCGGTCGCCGTGGGGACACGGCGGCCGCCCTCCGCCACGTCCGGCCCTGGCACGCCGAGGACCGGGAGGTGGCCGGTCCTCGCCTACGCTCCCCGCCGTGATCGCGCCCCCGGAGGAGGTCGTCCGCGCCGCCGCGCACACGCTGCTGCGCGGTGAGCGCCTGGACACCTCGACGCTCGCCGCGGAGCTGGGGATCTCCCGGGTGACGCTGTTCCGGCGGGTGGGCAACCGGGACGCGATCCTGGGCGAGGCGCTCTGGGTGCTGGCGCGGGGGGCGCTCCTGATCGCCACCGAGGTGCACGACGCCCGGCCGCCGGACGCCACGCCACCGAGCCGGATGCGCTCGCTGGAGATCGCCGAGGAGCACCGGCACCTGGTGAGCCTGGCCCCGGCGCTGAAGCGGCTCCTCGAGGAGGAGCCCACGACCACGCTGCGCATCGTCACCGATCCGGGGGGCCGGGTGCAGCCGCGGCTGGTCGAGGCCTACACCGACCTGTTCCAGCGGGACGTCGACGAGCTCGGGCTGGTGCCGCTCGTGCCGCTGCCGGTCCTGGCCCTCGCCGTCGTCCGGCTGGGGGAGTCGTTCCTGTACTCCGACGTCCTGGTGTCCCGGGCCCCGGACCTGGCGGCGGCGACCACCGTCCTGGACGCGCTGGTGACCGGCGTGCTCGGGCTCCCCTCCCCCTGACGGGTGTCCCCGTCGCGCGGGAGGGGGAGTGCGGAGGCGGCCGATCGGCCGAGGCGGCCGGCATCTGGCAGGCTGTCGCCCGTGCCACGCAGCCCCGAGCAGATCCAGCAGGAGATCGACGCCGCCCGAGAGTCCCTCGGGTCGACGTTGGACGAGCTGGCGTACCGCACCAACCCGACCCGGCTGAAGGCGCAGGGCAAGGCCAAGGCGCAGGCCTTCCTCGCCAGCCCGACCGGCATCGCCGTCGAGAGCGCCCTCGGCCTGGTCGTCACCCTCGTGGTGACCACCAAGGTCGTCCGCCGCGTCCGCAACCGCCGGCGGGCGAAGGTCGTGGTCGGGCACACCCGCCGGCGCTGACCGCCTCCCGGCACCCCTGCCCGCCGCGTGCGGGAGGGGGTGTCCGGTCGCGGGCCCACGCGGCCCGCACGCGGCGTCCGGCGGGGGCACACTCGGGGCCGTGAGGCACCCGACACCCGATCCCGCAGGTCCCGGCCAGGAGTCCGTCTGGGACTATCCCCGCCCACCGTCGGCGCAGGTGACCGGCCGCCGTGTCGAGGTCACCGCCGGCGGGCAGGTCGTCGCCACCACCGACCGCGCGGTGCGCGTCTGCGAGACCAGTCACCCGCCGGTCTACTACGTGCCCCGGGACGACGTCGTCCCCGGCGTCCTGGAGCGCGGCAACGGCTCCTCGTGGTGCGAGTTCAAGGGGCAGGCCACCTACTGGGACCTCGTCGTCGACGGTGTCCGCCACCCCTCGGTCGCCTGGTCCTACGAGCGGCCCTCGCCCGGCTACGAGCACCTGGCCGGTGCGGTCGCCTTCTACCCGAGCAGGGTCGACGGCGCGACGGTCGACGGGGAGCCGGTGCGCGCCCAGGCCGGGGACTTCTACGGCGGCTGGATCACCGCCGACGTGGTGGGCCCGTTCAAGGGGGAGCCCGGCACCCGCGGCTGGTGACCGGGGTGCTGGCCCGGCGGGGGCGGAGCTGTCATGCTCCCCGGCCATGCGACGGGGAGCCCTGCTGGTCCTCGGGCTGGTGACGTCCTCGGTCCTGACCGGGTGCGGCTTCCTCGAGGAGCTGGCCCACCCGCCGGTCACCCCGGTCGCCGCCCCGGTGTCGACCACCCCGCGCCCGACCCCGACCCCGCCGCCGGCCACCCCCGTGCTCACCGCGCAGCTGCTCGACGACCGGCAGCTGCCCGGCGGGCCGTTCCGCGGCAGCCTGCTGGTCGACGCGCACCCGGTGACCGCCGGCTTGCCGCCCCTGGACGTCACGTTCCCCACCGACTGTGGCCTGGAGGAGGCGACGACGCGCCACCTCGCCGTCGACCTCACCTTCACCGACCGCCCGGGCGCGGTGACGGTGGTCTCCGCCGGCGTCTCGGTGAGCGGTCCGGCCGTGGACGCCGGCGTCGTGGGGCTGTTCGTCGAGTCCTCGGACAGCGACGTCTGGTACTGCCGGGACGGTGACCGGACGCCGTCCGCCGACCACCTCGTGCTGGGCGCCACGGAGGCGACCACCGTGACGGCGTACCTGGTCGTGGGCCCCGACGCCCCGGACGACGCCCTCACCGGGCTGACCGTGGCGCTCACCGACCTGCGCGACCCGGTGGCCGGGGGCTCCGGCCGCGACGGACCGTGGACGGTGGTGGGCGGGCCGGCGTCGTCGTGCCTCGACGCCCCGGGCGGGCTCTGCGTCTCGGTCGGCTGACCACCGCCCGGGCTGGCGCGAGGGTACCCCCGGGGGGTACCCTCGGTCGCATGACGGGCTACGCGGGGGAGAAGGACCAGCTGCTCGCGCGCCTCAAGCGCGTGGAGGGCCAGGTCCGCGGCATCGCACGGATGGTCGAGGACGACACGTACTGCATCGACGTGCTGACCCAGGTCTCCGCGGCCACCAAGGCGCTGCAGGCGGTCGCACTCGGCCTGCTCGACGACCACCTGGCCCACTGCGTCCGCGACGCGGTGGCCAGCAGCGCCGCCGACGACGGCGCCACAGCCGACGCCAAGATCGCCGAGGCCTCCGCCGCCATCGCCCGGCTCGTCCGTTCCTGACCCGACCGACCACAAGGAGCCCCCTGTGCCCACCATGGACTTCACCGTCACCGGTATGACCTGCCAGCACTGCGTCGCCTCGGTCACCGAGGAGGTCAGCGAGCTCGGCGTCACCGAGGTCGACGTCGACCTGGCCACCGGCCGGCTGCACGTCGTCGGCGACGTGACGCCCGAGCAGGTGCAGGCCGCCGTCGCCGAGGCCGGCAGCTACACCGCGCAGCCGGCATGAGCGCCGGGCCGGAGGCGGCCCGGTCGCAGGCGCCGGCGCCGCTGGACGAGGTCCGCCTCGACATCACCGGGATGACCTGTGCCAGCTGCGCGAACCGGATCGAGCGGAAGCTCAACAAGCTCGACGGCGTCGAGGCCAGCGTCAACTACGCCACCGAGGCCGCGACCGTCCGGTTCGACCCGGCCCGGGTCGTCACCGACCGGCTCCTGGAGACCGTGAGCGCCGCTGGGTACGCAGCCGCGCTCCCCACCCCGCCGGCGGACGACGACGAGCAGGAGCCCGTCGCCCCCGAGTCCGCACTGCGGCAGCGGCTGCTGGTCAGCACCGTGCTCGCGCTGCCGGTGGTGCTGCTGTCGATGGTGCCGGCCTGGCAGTTCACCAACTGGCAGTGGGTGGCGCTGGCGCTGGCCACCCCGGTCGTGCTCTGGGGGGCCTGGCCCTTCCATCGCGCCGCCGTCGTCAACGCCCGGCACGGCGCCAGCACCATGGACACCCTGGTCTCGATCGGCATCACCGCGGCCTACCTGTGGTCGCTGTGGGCGCTGTTCCTCGGCGACGCCGGCATGGCGGGCATGCGGATGAGCTTCACCCTGCTGCCCGAGCGCGGCGCCGGCACGCACGAGATCTACCTGGAGGTCGCCTCGGCGGTCACCGTCTTCCTGCTCGCCGGCCGGTGGGCCGAGGCCCGCGCCAAGCGCCGCTCCGGCGCCGCGCTGGCCGCGCTGCTCGAGCTCGGGGTGCGCGAGGCCGCCGTGCTGCGGGACGGCGTCGAGGTGCGCGTGCCGATCGCCGAGCTCGCCGTGGGCGACCGTTTCGTCGTCCGGCCGGGGGAGAAGGTGGCCACCGACGGTCTCGTCGTGAGCGGCAGCTCCGCGGTCGACCTGTCGATGCTGACCGGGGAGAGCGTCCCGGTGGAGGTCGCCGAGGGTGACCGGGTCACCGGCGCGACGGTCAACGTCGGTGGCCGGCTGGTCGTCGAGGCCACCCGGGTCGGCGCGGACACCACGCTGGCCCAGCTCGGCCGCCTGGTCACCCAGGCGCAGAGCGGTAAGGCGCAGGTGCAGCGGTTGGCCGACCGGGTCTCGGCGGTGTTCGTGCCGGTGGTGCTGGTCATCGCGCTGGGCACCCTGCTCGGCTGGCTGCTCCTCACCGGCGACGTCACGGCCGCGTTCACCGCCGCCGTCGCCGTGCTGGTCATCGCCTGCCCGTGCGCGCTGGGCCTGGCCACCCCCACCGCCCTGCTGGTGGGCACCGGCCGCGGCGCCCAGCTGGGCGTGCTGATCAAGGGCCCGGAGGTGCTGGAGAGCACCCGCCGGGTCGACACCGTGGTGCTGGACAAGACCGGCACCGTCACCACCGGGCAGATGAGCCTGGTCGAGGTCGCCGGCCACCCCGACACGCTGCGGCTCGCCGCGGCCGTCGAGGCCGGCAGCGAGCACCCGATCGCCCGCGCCGTCGTCGCCGCAGCCGGTGCACCGCTGGCGCCGGTCACCGGCTTCGCCAGCCAGGCCGGCATCGGCGTCACCGGCACCGTCGAGGGCCACGACCTGGTCATCGGCTGCCGCGGCGACCTGCCGCCGGTGCCGGCCGACCTGGCCGCCGTCGCCGACGCCGCCGAGGCCGCCGGGCGCACCGCCGTCCGGGTCGCCTGGGACGGCGAGGTGCGCGGGGTGCTGGTCGTCGCCGACACCGTCAAGCCCAGCAGCGCCGCGGCCATCACCCGGCTGCGCGCGCTGGGGCTGGCGCCGGTGCTCGTGACCGGCGACAACGCCGGGGCCGCCGCCGCGGTCGCCCGCGCCGTGGGCCTGGCCCCCGACGAGGTGGTGTCCGGGGTGCTGCCGGCCGGCAAGGTCGACGTCGTCCGCGACCTGCAGGCCCGCGGCCGGGTGGTCGCCATGGTCGGCGACGGCGTCAACGACGCCCCCGCACTCGCCCAGGCCGACCTCGGGCTGGCGATGGGCTCGGGCACCGACGTCGCGATCGAGGCCAGCGACCTCACCCTGGTGCGCGCCGACCTCGACGCCGCGGTCGACGCCGTCCGGCTGGCCCGGCGCACCCTCGCGGTGATCAAGGGCAACCTGTTCTGGGCCTTCGCCTACAACGTGGCGCTGGTGCCGCTGGCCGCGCTCGGGTTCCTCAACCCGCTGCTGGCCGGGCTGGCCATGGCGGCGTCCTCGGTGCTGGTGGTGACCAACAGCCTGCGGCTGCGCCGCTTCCGGTCGGCCGCCTGACCTGCCCGGCTGCCCCGGCCGCTCAGCCGGGGCAGCCGGCCCGGCGGGCGGCCAGCAGGGGCAGGACCACGTCGGCCAGGATCTCGTCGGCGTAGGCCTCGGTGACCGGCTCGCTGCTGAACAGCCAGCGCTGCAGGATCGGCGCGCTGGCCGAGGAGGACACCGCGCTGCCGGGCACGGAGTCGTCGACCTCGCCGCGCGCCACGGCGCGTGCCCAGACCTGGCGGTACACGACCGACCACAGGTCCATCGGCCCGCTGCGGAACGCCGTCTGCAGCGCCGGCTCGTGCGGCAGTGCCGACATCAGCGACAGCGTCGCGGCACCCAGTGGCCCGTTGACCGCCGACACCAGCCCGTGCAGCAGCAGGCGCAGGTCGCCCTCCAGCGACCCGGTGTCCGGCAGCGTCATCGAGGAGGCGCTCAGGTCGGCGACGGCGTCGGCGACCAGGTCGGACTTGGTGCGCCAGCGGCGGTAGATCGTCGCCTTGCCCACCCCGGCGGTGGCGGCCACGGCGTCCATGGTCAGGCCCGCGTACCCCGACTCGGCCAGGACCGCGAGGATCGCCGAGCGGATCGCGCCGTCCCGGGAGGGGTCGCGGGGACGGCCGCCGCGACCGGGTCGGTCGCCGGCAGGGGAGGTGGGGTCGGACACGACTAGACACTAGTCCGGTTGATCATCGTTCCCACTGTGAGCCGGGCCCCACCTGCCCCACTGCGCTCAGCGACCGCGCGCCTGCGGCTGGTCACGGAGGTGGTCGGTCATCCTGCTGCCGTGACCGGCCCCGTCGACTCCGTGCGTCCCTCGTGGGAGACCCCGCGGTCTGCCCGCCGCCTGCTCCTGGCCAGCACCCTCACCCACGTGCTGCCCAGCATCTCCCGGGTCGCCGGGGCGATGGGCCTGCGGATCGGCACCGCACCGGGGCTGCTGGACGTCGTCGACGACGAGGGCGGCCGGCGGATCGACCGGCTGCTCCAGCGGCTGGCCCGCGAGCTGACCTCCGCCGAGACCCAGGCCGTGCGGGTCACCACCGACCCGCCCGCGGACGGCGTCGCGCTGGCCACCCGGCTGCTCACCGCGCCGACGCTGGCCGTCGAGCTGGCCCGCCGCGGCATCACCGTGGAGATGGGCCTGCTCACCGGGGCCGAGCTGTGGCCGGTCTACCAGCCGATCATGTCGCTGACCTCCGGCGGGATGGTCGGGCACGAGGCGCTGCTGCGCGGCCGGGTCGACGGCCGCGAGGTCGGCGGGGGCGACCTGTTCTTCCTCGCCGAGCGCGGCGGCTGGCTGGACCGGCTCGACCGGCTGGCCCGCGAGGCCGCGATCAGCCACGCCGCCGGCTGGCTGGGCGGCGCCGACCTGTACGTGAACTCCGACCCGGCGGCGGTCCACCGGCCCTCGGTCTGCCTGGCCAGCACCGAGCGGGCCGTGCACGAGGCCGGGATCGACCCGCGGCAGCTGGTGTTCGAGGTGGTCGCCTCGCACGCGGTCACCGACCGGGAGCACCTGCTGTCGGTGCTGGAGCACCACCGCTCGCTGGGCTGGCGGGTGGCCCTGGACGACGTCGGCGTCGGCTGGTCCGGCCTGGCGCTGGTGTCGGTCGTCCGCCCGGACGTCGTCAAGCTCAGCAAGGCGCTGGTCGCCCGGCTGCACGAGCCCGGACCGAACGCGATCGCCCGGGCGCTGACCGAGCTCACCCACCTGCACGGCGGCACGGTCGTGGCCGAGGGCGTGGAGTCCGAGCTGATGGCCGACCGGGCGCGGGCCGTGGGCGCCGACCTCGGGCAGGGCTGGCTCTTCGGCCACCCGGTGCGCCCGGAGCCGGAGTCCGAGCCCGAGCTCGTCCTGGTCTAGCGGCCCGCGCCCGTCCGCCGTCCGAGCCGCTGTCCGGCCCCCTCGCAGGGGCCCGCCGCGAGCGTGCGGGTGGTGGGGGGCGAGGGGCTCCTCAGACGGTGTTCCAGCCGATGAGGGCCGGCCAGTCGTGCTCGTGGCCCAGGACGCCGTAGCGGCCGGTGGCCAGCGGGAAGATCGCACCCTTCTCCGGGCCGAAGCCCAGCCAGCGGGCGGTGAGGATGCGCAGCACGTGCCCGTGGGCGACCAGCGCGACGTCGCCGTCGGCCAGCAGCGGCCGGGCCCGCTCCAGCACCCGGTCGACCCGCGCGGCGACCTGGACCAGGCTCTCGCCGGGGGTGTCGCCGGGCTCGGTGCCGTCGCTCCACAGCGACCAGGGGTGGCCGAGCTCCTCGTGGATCTGCGGGGTGGTCTTGCCCTCCCACCGCCCGTAGTCGACCTCGACCAGGTCGGGCTCCAGCTCGGCGGTGATGCCGTGGTCGAACAGGCCGGCCAGTTCCGCGGTGCGCCGGGCCCGGGCCAGCGGGCTGACGAAGGCGTGCGTGATCTGCCGGTCCGACAGCTCCGCCCGCAGCGCCCGGGCGTCGTCCTCACCGCCGGGGAGCAGCGGCAGGTCGGTCAGCCCGGTGTGCTGCCCGCTCGTGCTCCACTCGGTCGCCCCGTGCCGGACGACGACGATCTCACCCACGACGTGCCTCCTCTGCGGGCGCCGGTGCCGGCGCCGCGTCTCGTGCTGCCTCGGTCCGTCCGCCGGCGGACGCAGTCCCGGCGACGGCCATCACGGCCACTGATCCACAGATGACCAGCAGCGGTGCGGTCCAACCGCCCGTCGCGTCGTGCACGGCCCCCACGACCAGGGGTCCGGTGGCCGCCACGACGTAGCCCCCGCCCTGCACCATCGCCGACAGCTGCCGGCTCCGGGTCAGGTCGGGCGACCGCCGCACGATGGCGATGAAGACGACGGTGATGCCGCCGCCCTGGGCCGCCCCGGCGAGGCTGCACCACAGCGGCCACAGGCCCGGGGCGACCAGCAGCCCGATCGGCAGCGTCGCCCAGAAGGCGGTCACGGCCAGCAGCACCAGCGCGGGGCGCTTCCACCAGGCGACCAGGGCGGGCACGGAGAACGCCCCGACCACCGCCAGCACCTGGAACAGCGAGGAGCTGACCCCGGCCTGGGCCTTGGTCAGGCCGTTCTCGTCGGCCAGCAGCGTGGGCAGCCAGGCCGTCGTGCCGTAGTAGCTGAACGCCTGACCGGAGAAGGCCAGCGTCAGACCCCAGGCCACCGGGCTTCGCCAGACCGGGGGGCCCGGGGCGGCGGCCGGTGGCGGGGGAGGGGCGGTGCCCGCGGCCTCGGCGGCGGCGGCGCGGGCCACCTGGCGGCGCAGCGCGGTGGTCCAGACGGCCGCGGCGACCACCACCAGCAGGCCCCATGCGGCCAGCGCGAGCTGCCAGCCGACGAGGTCGGCCAGCGGCGCGGTGAGCGCGGACGTCGTCGTCGCCCCGACGTTGAGCGCGGCGGTGTACGCGGCGGTGACGATGTTGGTGGCGCCGGGGAAGTCGCGGCCGATGACCACCGGGACGACGACGTTGCCCACGGTGATGCCCAGCCCGATCACCACCGTGCCGGCGATCGCGGCCTCCTGGCTGCCCAGCGACCGCAGCACCGTGCCGGCCAGCACCCCGGCCAGGGAGAGCAGCACCGCCCGGTGCACTCCGCTGCGGGCGATCAGCAGCGAGGCCAGCGGGGCGGCCAGGCCGAAGCACAGCACCGGGATGCTGGTCAGCAGGCCGATGGTGCCCGCACCGACGCGGAGGTCCCGCTGCAGGTCCTCGACCACCGGGGCGACCGCGACCAGCGGCCCGCGGAGGTTCAGCGCGACCAGCAGCACCCCGGCCAGGAGCAGCACCGGCAGGGCCGTCGTCCCGGCCCGCCGTGTCCGTTGCACCGGACCACCTTCCCCCACCGGGGCCCGGCGTCCAGCATGCGCACCAGCGACTGTGCCGACCCTCACATGACCGGGGGCGGGGAAGGACGGGCGCCCGGGAGCCCTTGTAGGGGACGGGACCCCGCAGGCCGCAGCCGCGGGTCCCACCCGACTCGAGCTCCTGGAGGACCCATGACCGCCCCCACCACCCCGCTCACCTTCGACCTCGGCGGCGACCTCACCGTCCACCGCCTCGGCTACGGCGCCATGCAGCTCACCGGCCCGGGCGTCTGGGGCGAGCCGGCCGACCGCGCCGGCGCGCTCGCCGTGGTCAAGGCCGCGATCGAGCAGGGCGTCGACTTCATCGACACCGCCGACTCCTACGGCCCGCAGGTCAGCGAGCAGATCATCGCCGAGGCCGCGTTCCCGTACCCGGACGGCCTGGTCATCGGCACCAAGGCCGGCCTGACCCGCACCGGCCCCGGCGTCTGGCCCCCGGTCGGTCGCCCGTCCTACCTCAAGCAGCAGGTCGAGCTGTCGCTGCGCAACCTCAAGGTCGACCGGATCGACCTGATCCAGCTGCACCGCATCGACACCGAGGTGCCCCTCGCCGACCAGCTCGGTGCCTTCGCCGAGCTCAAGGAGGAGGGCAAGGTCCGCCACGTCGGCGTCTCGGAGGTCTCCGTCGACGAGCTGAAGGCCGCCCGCGAGATCACCGAGATCGTCTCCGTGCAGAACCTGTACAACCTGACGAACCGGCAGTCCGCCGACGTGCTGGCCTACGCCGAGGCCGAGGGCATCGCGTTCATCCCGTGGTTCCCGATCGCCACCGGTGACCTGGCCAAGCCCGACAGCCCGGTCGCCGAGGTGGCCCGCGAGCTCGACGCGACCCCCTCGCAGGTGGCACTGGCCTGGCTGCTGCAGAAGTCGCCGGTCATCCTGCCCATCCCGGGCACGAAGTCGATCGACCACCTGACCGAGAACATGGGCGCTGCGCAGCTGACGCTGTCCGCCGAGGACATGGCCAAGCTGGACGCGCTGGCGTAAGCGCTCCACGACAGCCGACGACGGCCGGGTCCCCGCACGGGGGCCCGGCCGTCGTCGTCCCGGCGGCTGGTCAGGCGGGGGTGTGTTCCGGGCCGGTGCCCGGGTGCAGCAGCGGGCCCTCGCCGCCGTGGCCGGCGCCGAGTGCGGCGACGAAGTCGCGCAGCGCGTCGCCGCCGCTGTGCTTGGCGCGCCAGCCCAGCACCGTGCGGGCGCGGGTGGTGTCCATCGGCGGGACGCCCAGGCCCAGGTCCAGCCAGCCCGGCTCGATCTGCAGCAGCCGGGACAGGAACGCCACCTGCATCCCGGTGCGCAGCACCACCGCGGGCACGGCCACCCGCTTCATCCCCAGCGCCCCGGCCAGGCCGGCGGCGTCGAAGTTCGGCGGGGCGGTCACGTTGAACGCGCCACCCGCCCGGCGGTCCAGGGCCCGGGCGATCACGTCGGCCACGTCGTCGGCGTGCACCACCCCGATCGACAGGTCCGGGATCGGCAGCGGCAGCACCTTGGCCGCCACCCCGGCCACCGGGGCCGGCAGGGCGCGGGCCGCGGGGAACAGCACCGGGCCGAGGAAGTAGCGGCCGATCTCGCTCGCGGCGTCGGGCTGGAGCACCAGCGTCGGGCGGATCGCGGTGACGGTGGTCCCCGGGTTGGCGGCGTCGAACACGCGGAGCATCCGCTCGCACTCGACCTTGAGCCGGCTGTACTGCGAGCTCGGGACGCCGGTGGTCGGCCAGTCCTCGCCGACCGGGTGCGTCTGCGGGCCGGCGGCGTAGGTGCCGATCGAGGACAGGTGCACGACGTGCCGCACGCCCGCCGCGGCCGCGGCGTCCAGCACCCGCCGGGTGCCGTCGACGTTCACCCGCTGCAGCCGCTCCGGGTCGCGGTCGGGGACCAGCGCCCACGCCGAGTGGACGACCGCGTCGACGCCGTCGAGGAACTCGGCCAGCACCGGCTCGCTCTCCGGCGTCCCGAGGTCGGCGGTGTACCAGCGCACCCCGGCGTAGGGGGCGGTCTCGGGGGGACGGCGGCGGGCCAGCCCGCGGACCTCGGTGACACCGGCGTCGGCGAGGGCGCGCAGCAGCGCCGTCCCGACGTTGCCGCTGGCGCCGGTGACGGCGACGGTCAGGCCGGGGAGCAGGGAGGAGCCGGTGGGTTCAGCCATGACCGGGCGCTACCCGCATCGGCGCACCCCTCAACCGCCGACGGTGAGCCCTGCCAGCTCGGTGCCCCGGACGGCGGCCAGCCGCTCGGCCTCGGCCTCCAGCGCGGCGACCGGGACGTCGCGCCACGGGTCGACCTGCACGGTCAGCCGCCGGCCGGCCTTGCGCGGCCGCCAGGTGCCGGCGACCTCCCCGTCGACCAGCACCGCCCCGGGCCGGCCGAGGACGCGCCACAGGTCCGACGCCTGCGCCGCGTCGGGCACCAGCAGGGTGCGGTCGCGGGTCTGCAGGTAGGGGTCGAAGGGGCCCAGCAGCCGGGTCGTGCGTGCCGGGCCGGCGCCGAGGCCGTCGACGTCGGCGGCCAGCAGCCACCGCCGCTCGCCGTCCACCTGCACCTCGACCGCGTCGTCCGGCCAGTGCCCCCGCACGTCCTGCACCGGGGCGTCGAGGTAGGCCGCCACCTGCTGCGGGGTGGCCGGGCCGTGCAGCCGCAGGTACCCGCGGACGACGTCCAGGTGCGCGGGCACCTCGGCCGCGGGCACGAGCCCGGGGACTGGCTGGAGCACCGGGGGAGAGGTGTCCGGCTGCAGCTCCAGCCCGGCGCGCAGCGCGGCCAGCCGGAACGTCTGCTCGTACACGTGCACCGCGTGGCAGGGGCGGCAGTGGCGCAGGTACGGGGCGTCCATCCGTTCCGTCAGCTGCCGGGACAGCTCGCCCTTGACCGTCGGTGCGGTGACGACCTCCCGCATCGCCGCGGCCATGGTGTCCAGCGCCGTCAGCACCGGGACGCCGGCGGCCCGCAGCGGCCGTGCGCCGTCGAAGACCCGCTTCGCCGCGTCGGCCTCGGAGAACGGGGCGGTCGCCGCGGCCACCCCGGGCAGGTCGGCGCGGCGGTACACGTGCGGTGCGCCGCGCAGCGTCCAGACCAGGGCCAGGTCACCGGCCGGGACGTCGACCAGGCCGCGGACGGCGAGCGCCCAGCGGGCCGCGTCCGCGCCGGTGTCCTGCACCCCGAGGTCCAGCACCGCCGTGTCGGCGAGCGTGCCCGCCGTCCGGTCGAGCTGGTGGGCGCGCACACGGGACGCCAGCACGTCCGCCCGGGTCACCTGCCGCACGCGGTCACCGTAGGGCGCGGCGCGGCCCGCCGGGACCTGTTCAGCTGCCGTGGGTGCGGACGTGCGCGGTGACCAGCTCCGCGGTGCGCTCGGCGGCCAGCTCGGGGACCCAGTGGTTCATGCCCTCGAGCACCTCCAGGGCGTAGGGGGCGTCGACGAACTGCGCGGTCGCCTCGGTCGCCGCCCGGCCCAGGAAGGCGTCGCCGTCGCCCCACACGTGCAGCGTCGGTACCCGCACGGTGCCCACCGGGGTGTTGCCGGACAGCGGGAGCGCCCGGTACCAGTTCAGCGCCGCGGTCAGCGCGCCCGGCTGCTGCAGCCGCTCGACGTAGCCGTCGGCCAGCTCGGGCGGCAGCCCGCCCTGGCGGAGCGTCCGCCGCAGCACCGCGCCCCGGCCGGCCAGCAGCACCGCCTCGGGGACGGCGGGCACCTGGAAGAAGCCGACGTAGCTGCTGCGCAGGGCCTGGTCGCTGTGCCCCAGCGCCTGGGTCATCGCGGCCGGGTGCGGCACCGACAGCGCGGTCAGCGTGCGCACCCGCCACGGGTGCCAGGCCGCCAGTGCCCAGCCCACGATGCCGCCCCAGTCGTGCCCGACGACGTGCGCGCTGGCCAGCCCGGCGGTCCGCAGCAGGGCCAGCACGTCGTCGACCGACTCGCGCAGGCGGTAGGCGGAGCGCCCGGCCGGCCGGGCGCCGGGGGAGTAGCCGCGCTGGTCGGGGGCGAGGGTGCGCAGCCCGGCCGAGTGCAGCGCCGGGGCCATCCGGTCGAAGGCCGAGGAGTCCTGCGGGAAGCCGTGCAGCAGGACGACGGGCTCCCCGTCGCCGGGCCCGGAGTCGCGGACGTCGAAGACCAGCCCACCGCGGGAGAAGGTGTCCATGCCCGTTCTCTGCCCGCTGCGGGGCGGGGCCACGCTCAGACCGCGACGGCGACCCGCGCGGGCTCGGGCAGCACGTGGGCGAACACCGACGTCGGGGTCCCGTCGGCGTCGCGCACCACCGAGACCCGCACGGTGACCGGCAGCTGTGTGCCGTCGGCGTGCCGCAGGCTGGTGGACAGCTCGGTCCGGCCGTCGGCCTCGGTGAACAGGGCCATGACGGCGGTGGCCTGCTCCGCACGGTCGTACGCCGGGGTGAGGTCCTGCACCCGCCGGCCCACCAGCGCCTCGCTGTCGGTCCCCAGCAGCGCGGCGAAGGCCCGGTTGGCCCGCAGCAGCGAGCCGTCGGTGCGGGCCAGCAGCATGCCGATCGGGGCGTCGTCGAAGGCGTGCCGGAACATCTGCTCGCTGTCGGTCAGCGCCCGCCGGGCCTGCACGGTGGCGGTGACGTCGCGGGAGACCGACAGCACCTCGCGCACCCGGCCGTCCTCACCGGTCAGCCGCCGGGTGGTGCTCTCCAGCCACCGGGTGCTGCCGTCCCGGTGCCGGACGCGGTGCACGGCGGTGCCGTCGTCCCACGGCCCGGCCGGGGCCGGGGAGTCGAGGTAGAAGGTGCTGGTGAGGTCAGTGCCGGTGATCTCCTGCGGCAGCCGGCCCAGCACGGCCTGGCTGCTGGCCGAGGCGTAGGTGACGACCCGGTCGGGGGTGGTCACCAGCACCAGCTCGTCGTTGCCCAGCGGGAGCACGGCCTCGGCGGCGAGCGGCTCGGCCAGCGCACGGGAGCTGAGCCGCTCGGTCAGCCGGGCCGAGGCGGGCTCGGGCCGGCCGAACAGCCAGCCCTGGGCGGAGTCGCAGCCCATCGCGACCAGCTGCTGGGCCTGCTCGGCGGTCTCGACGCCCTCGGCGCAGACCCGGCGGCCCAGGCTGTGCGCGGCCTCGATGACCAGCCGGGCCAGCACGGCGTCGGCGGTGTCGCTGGCGACCCGCTCGATGAAGGAGCGGTCGATCTTGACCAGGTGCACCGGCAGGGCGCGCAGCAGGGCGAGCGCGGAGTGCCCGGTGCCGAAGTCGTCCAGCGCCAGGCGGACCCCCAGGTCGCGGACCTGAGCGAGGCGGGCCGCGGTGGCGTCGAGGTCGGTGATGGCCGCGGTCTCGGTGATCTCCAGGCACAGCCGGTCGGGGGCCAGGCCGCTGTCGGTGAGGGCGGCGGTGACGTCGTCGATGAAGCCGCGCTGGGTGAGCTGGACGGGGGAGACGTTGACGGCCACGGTCGGCGGCAGCCCTGAGGGCCCGGCAGCCCAGCCCGCGGCCTCCCGGCACGCGGTCTGCAGCACCCAGCGGCCCAGGTCGACGACGAGGCCGGTGCGCTCGGCGAGCGGGATGAACCGGTCGGGGGCGACCCGGCCCAGCTCGGGGTCGGTCCAGCGGGCCAGCGCCTCGACGCCGGTGACCTGGGCCGAGGGCAGGCTGACGACCGGCTGGTAGTGCAGCTCCAGGCTGCACGACTCGATCGCCTGCCGCAGCCGGCGCTCCATCTCGTGCTGGGCGCGGACGGTGTCGGAGGTCTCGGCGTCCTCCACCAGCTCCGTGCCGAAGTGGGCGACCCGGCCGCGGCCCAGGGACTTGGCCCGGTGGACGGCGAGGTCGGCCCGGTGCAGCACCGCGTCGGGGGTGAGCCCACCGGGACCGGCCGCGCCGGCGACGCCCACGCTGGCGCCGAGGCTGACCAGGTGCTCGCCGCCGGACCCGGTGCGCGCGGTCACGACGTAGGGCGCGGCCGCGGTCAGCACGATCCGCTCGCCCAGCGCGGTGGCCTGTGCGCCGCTCAGCGGTGCCTCGGTGAGCACCGCGAACTCGTCACCGCCGAGCCGCACGACGAGGTCGCCGGTGCGGGCCACGGAGCGCAGCCGGCCGGCGAACTCGACGAGGACGTCGTCGCCGGCGGCGTGGCCGAGGTGGTCGTTGGTGTCCTTGAAGCGGTCCAGGTCGATGGAGAACAGCACGCCGGTGGTCCCGGCGGCGTGGGTCTGCCGGAGCCGCTCGAGCAGGAAGAGCCGGTTGGGCAGCCCGGTCAGCGGGTCGTGCAGGGCCTGGTAGGCGTAGCGCTGGGCCAGCTGCTCGAACACCGCGGTGACCGGTGCGACCGCGAGCCGGCCGTCCGGCCAGGTCACGAGCACCGCGTCGAGCAGGGTGTCGCCGGCGGAACGGCGCTCGATGACGGCGGCGGCCACCGTGGCCACCGGGCAGTCGGCGGCGAAGCGGAGCGTGGCCGGGGGCGCGGAGTCGGCCACCGGACGGCGCTGCAGCAGCAGCCGGCCGTAGCCGAGCCGTCCGGTCATCGCCAGCTCGAACCAGGAGCGGCTGACCAGCTGGGGCGCGCCGGGGGTGTCGACGACGACCCAGCGCAGCGCGGCGTCCCGGCGGAAGAGGACGTCGACCGAGGCCATGCTGGCCGTTGCCGGGACCAGGTGGGCCGGGCGGGACAGCTCGCCGAGTCCGCGCCCGGCGTCCGGGCCGGTCGGGTCGGCGGAGAGCGCCACCTGCAGCACGCCCGCCGGGCGCGTGGTGGAGGACGTCGAGGTCGTGGTCATGCGTTCGTGCCTGCCTCTCGTGGTCCCCGTCCGTGGTGACGACGCCGAGTGTGTCGAAAGTTGCACATCGTCACGACAGCCGCTCACCCGTCCGAGGTGCACCCCCGCCGGGGACCCATCCGGAACCGGATCCACCGCCGGGGGAGGATGGACCCGTGGTGGCCCCTCCGACGACAGAGCTGATCGTGTTGGTCGATGACCACGGGACGGCGATCGGCACGATGCCCAAGCCCCTGGTGCACACCGGGGAGACCCCGCTGCACCGGGCCTTCTCCGCCTACCTCTTCGCCGACGACGGCCGGCTGCTGGTCACCCGGCGGGCCGAGTCGAAGGCGACCTTCCCGGGGATGTGGACCAACACCGTCTGCGGCCACCCCGGCCCGGACGAGCCCGACGTCGACGCGATCGCCCGCCGTGCGGGGTACGAGCTCGGCCTCGGTGTCGCCGACCTGCGCCCGGCGCTGCCGTCCTACCGCTACCGCGCGGAGTTCCGCGGTGTGGTGGAGAACGAGATCTGCCCGGTCTACGTCGGCCGCTTCACCGGCACGCCCCGCCCCGACCCGACCGAGGTGGGCGAGTGGGAGCTGCTGGGGTGGGCGGCCTTCCGCGACCGCCAGGAGACCCAGGAGTACGAGGCCTGGTCACCGTGGTGCCGCGAGCAGGCCCGGCTCATCGAGGCCAACGGGCTCCTGCCGGCCTAGCAGCCGGTCGGCCCACGGCCCGTCCGTCCGGCCCTGATCCGGACGGACCCCGCTGCAGTCCTCGCCGGCTCGGCGCGGGCCCTGCGGCGAGGCCGCAGGGCAGCGCGTTCCTCCCTCAGGCGTGCACGACGAGGCGGACGGTGCAGCCGTCGCCGGAGTCGTCGGCGGGGGCGGCGGTGAGGCTGTCGACCGACCGGCGGGCCAGCCACAGGCCCATCCCGCCCACGGCCATGTCGCCGTGCGCCGGGCCGTAGCCCACCAGCGGGTCGTCGAAGGCCGCGCCGCGGTCGGTGACCGCGCACAGCAGCCGCTCCGGGGTGCACCACAGCCGCACGTCGACCGGCGGGATGCCGTGCTCGGAGGCGTTGGCGGTCACCTCGTCGATGGCCAGCACGAAGTCCTGGGCGGCGTCCGCGGACAGGGAGCTGTCGGCGAGCACCCGGGTCAGCGCCCGGCGCAGGGCGCGCATGTCCTCCATGTCGACCACCGACAGGGTCGGCTCGGTCTCCTCCAGCGGGTCGGGCACCGAGGCCCGCTGCACCTCCCGCAGCAGCTCGGCCGGCGGCCGGTAGGCGGGGTTGCGCACCGTGCCGACCTCGGTGAGCAGCCACGGGTGGGTGGCGTGCACGACGGCGTCGACGTCCACGACGGGACCGGTGCCGGCGGCCGGGCCGGCGCCCAGGGGGCCGAGCAGGCAGATGTGGTCGACCGGGCGCTCGGCCAGCACGTGGTTGAGCAGCGCCTCGGTCTGCATCCACACGGCCGGGTCGGTGTGCGGGCCGCCGGGGCCGGTCACCAGGTGCAGCCGACGCCCCTCACCGGGGGCGCGGGCGTCGACCAGCTCGGCGATCGCGGCGAGCGCCGCCGGCGGGCGGTCGTCCAGCGGGTCGGTCGGGGCGACGTACACGTCACCGACGCCCTCCAGCGTGGCCAGCACGGCAGCCGCGACCGCCTCGGGGCAGGCCACCACCACGGGCTCGCCGTCGGCCACCGCACGGCGCAGGACCGGGCCCACCACCGTCGTCATGTCCAGATCGACCCCGAGCACGTGTCCCACGTGCCGGTAGCCCTGGTGCTCCTCGATGCTGTGCGTCACGGGACCACCGCCTCTCTCCGCCGCTGCTGGACGTTCTCCGTCCACTGCCCGCTCCGCACGTCCGGGACACATGACGCGCACACGTCACACCCCTCGGCGTTTCGCCCGGTGCCCGGGCGGACAGCGTCCACGGGTGACCGTGCTGGAGCAGGTCCCGGACGGGGTCCGCGCCGGGTGCCCGAAGCGGATGGTGTTCGGCCCCTGCGGCGGGGTGCGCGAGGACGGTGGCTGCGAGGCCGCCACGCACCGGTGCGTGTTCCTCGACCAGCCGCTGCCGCGGTGGACCGACCCGGCACCGCCCCGTCCGGCGCCGGCCGCCGACGGCCTGCTGGTCCGGTCGCGCCGCGGTCCCGTCGTCCTCTCCGACCTCACCGTCCGGCCCTTCGACCGCTCCTGCGTGCGTGCGGTGGTCGGGGCGCTGGCCCCGGTCAGCGACGGACTGCTGATCGGTGAGCACCAGGGCCGCCCCGACCTGCCGCCCACGCTGATGGCCGCCGACGTGCTCGCCGCCGGGGGGCGCCCCTGGACGACGCTGGCCTGCCGCGACCGCAACCGGCTGGTGCTGGAGCAGGAACTGGCCGGGCTGGCCGAGGTGGGCGTCGACGGCGTCCTGTGCGTGACCGGGGACGCCCGGGGTCCCGGGACGCGCCCCGGCGTCACCTCGGTGTTCGACCTCGACGGCACCCGGCTGGCCGCCCTGGCCGCGGCGGCCGGGCTGACCACGGCGGTGCCGGAGTCCCCGGACGCGCCCCCGCTGGCGCTGCGCCCGGCGCGGGTCGCGGAGAAGGAGCGCGCCGGCGCCCAGCTGGTCGTGCTCAACCACGTCGCGTCCGCAGCCCGGCTGGCCGCGTTCACCGCGGCCGCGCGGGCCGCCGGTGCCACGCTGCCGTTCATCGCCGCGGTCGCGGTCTACACCGACGAGCGTTCGGCGCGGGTGCTGCAGCGCTTCCCCGGGCTGCACCTGGACGACGCCGCGGTGCAGCGGGTGCTCGACGCGCCCGATCCGGTCGCAGCGGGCATCGTGGCGGCGGTGGCCGAGGCGCGGGCGCTGCTCGCCGTCCCCGGGGTCGTGGGGGTGAACCTGTCCGGGCTCGCCTCGGCGCGGGGCGAGGAGACGGCCGCGGCGATCAAGGCCGAGGTGGCCACGAGGGTCCGGGAGGGCGCATGAGCGAGATCGCCAGCGAGGCCATGGAGACCGAGTTCGGCACGGTCGCCGGCTGGACCGCCGAGGCGGTGCGGGCGCTCGGCCCGGAGCACGCCGTCCCGGCCGGGTGCCGGGGGAGCGGCAGCGAGGGCGCGCTGCGCTGGCTGGCCGACGCCCTCGACCTCCGAGACGGCGCCCGGGTGCTGGACTCCGGCGCGGGCGTCGGCGGCCCGGCGGGCTGGCTGGCCGCCGAGCGCGGCGTCCGTCCGGTGTGCGTCGAGCCGATGGCCGAGGCCGTGCGCGCCAGCGCCACGTTGTTCGGACTGCCCTCGGTGGTGGCGCTGTCGCAGTCGCTGCCGCTGGCCGACGGCGCCTTCGACGCCGCCTGGTGCCTGGGCGTGCTGTGCACCACCGAGGAGAAGCCCGCGCTGCTCGCCGAGCTGCACCGGGTGCTCGTGCCCGGCGGCCGGCTGGGCCTGCTGGTGTTCGCCGCCGACTCCCCCCTGCCCCCGCCGCTGCCCGAGGGCAACAGCTTCCCCTCCACCGCCGAGGTCGACGCGCTGCTGGCCGACGCCGGGTTCACCGTCACCGGCCGGGCCGAGGCCGACCTGTCCGACAGCTCGGCGCAGTGGCGCGAGCGCGCCGACGCCGTGGAGGCCGAGGTGCAACGCCGGCACGGCGACGACCCGCGGTGGGCGGAGGCGCAGGAGCAGTCCGGCCGGGTCGGCGCGCTGCTGGGCTCGGGTGCTCTGCGGCCGCGGCTGCTGTCCGCCGTCCGCTCCTGAGCCCAGACGGTGATCAGGTCACCTCAGCACCGTCTGTCCGACCTCACCAGCGCTGCTGAGGGAGGACAGAGTCTGATCAGGTGACCTGATCACCGTCTGCGGCATGAGCGGGGCGCCGGTGGTGTTGCCGGGGGCGTGCACAGCGACGTGGTGGTCATCGGGGCGGGTCAGGCCGGGCTGTCGGCGGCGTACGAGCTGCGCCGGCGGGGCGCCGACTTCGTGGTGCTCGACGCCGACGCCGGCCCCGGTGGGGCGTGGCAGCACCGCTGGCCCTCGCTGCGGTTGGACAAGGCGCACCGGATCGCCCCGCTGCCCGGGATGGACCTGCCCGACGCCGACCCGGCCGCACCGGCCAGCGAGGTGGTCAGCGCGTACTTCGCCGAGTACGAGCGGCGCTTCGAGCTGCCGGTGCACCGCCCGGTCGCCGTCCGTGCGGTGCACCGTACGGACGAGGGGTTCGTGCTGGACACGAGCGCGGGGGAGTGGACGGCGCGCGGGCTGGTCAACGCCACCGGCACCTGGACCCGGCCCTTCTGGCCTGCCTACCCCGGACGTGAGCTGTTCACCGGCCGCCAGCTGCACGCCGCCGACTACCGCGGTGCGGCGGAGTTCGCCGGGCAGCGGGTGGTCGTGGTCGGTGGGGGCACCTCCGCGGTGCAGCAGCTGATCGAGATCAGCGAGGTCGCCGCGGCCACGACCTGGGTCACCCGACGGGAGCCGGTGTGGCGCACCGGGCCCTTCGACGAGGACGCCGGCCGGGCCGCGGTCGCCCTCGTCGACGAGCGGGTGCGGGCCGGGTTGCCGCCGGTCAGCGTGGTCGGGGTGACCGGGCTGCTGGAGACCGAGGCCGTGCTCGCCGCCCGGGCCCGGGGCGTGCTGGACCGGCAGCCGGTGTTCGACCGGCTCATCGCCGACGGCGTGGCCTGGGACTCCCCGCCCCGGTCCGTCCCCGCCGACGTGGTCCTGTGGGCGACCGGCTTCCGGGCGGCGCTGGACCACCTGGCCCCGCTGCACCTGCGCAGCGCGGGCGGCGGCGTCGTCATGGACGGGACCCGGGTGGTGGCCGAACCGCGGCTGCACCTGGTCGGTTACGGGCCCTCGGCCAGCACGATCGGGGCGAACCGGGCCGGCCGCAGTGCCGTACGGGAGCTGGTGCGCACGCTGGCCGAGGGTTCGCCGACCGCCCCGCTCGGTAGGACAGGGACATGACCGAGCAGCGCGACACCCCCGACAGCACCCTGCCCGACAGCACCCTGCCCGACACCGCGATGGCCACCGGCAACGACGAGGGCGAGCCAGGCCACCCCGACAGCCGCCCGCTGGCCAAGGAGGAGCGCAAGCTGCTCAAGGCGCTGCAGAAGCCGGGCAAGGGCGAGGCGGAGCCGGCCGTCGAGGACTCCCCGGAGGTCGCCGCCGCCGCGGCCGACGACGCCCCGCTGCCGCTGGGCGAGGACGTCGCCGGCGGCAACGCCGACGGGCTGGACGCGGAGTTCACCGACCGCTGAGGAGGACGGGGCCCGCCCACTCGCGGTGGGGCCCTGCGTCAGATCCCGGGCAGCTGGTGGTTGAGCCGGACGGCGACCAGGGCGACGTCGTCCTCGGCGCGGTCGGGCACCATCCGGGCCAGCAGCTGGTCGGCGACCTCGGCGACCGGGGACCGCCACAGCGTGCGCAGCTCCTCGCGCAGCTGGTCGACCCCGGTGTCGAACAGCTGGTCGCGACGCTCGACCAGCCCGTCGGTGTAGAGCACCACCGTCGCCCCGCGGGAGACCGTGAGCACGTGGTCCCGCCGCGGGGCGCTGGGCTCGACGCCGAGCAGCAGGTCCGGTCGGGCGGCGTCGAGCACCTCGATCTGCCCGTCGGCGTCCACCACCACCGGCGGCAGGTGCCCGGCGTTGGACCAGCGCAGCCGGGTGACGCCCTGGGCGACCTCGGCCGGGGTCTGCTCCAGCCGGGCCACCAGGACCGAGGCCATGGTCTTCAGCTCCAGCCCGGCGATGGCCCGGTCGAGCCGGGTCAGCACACCGGCGGGGCTGTCGGCGCTGTCGTAGGTGATGCCGCGCAGCAGGCCGCGCAGCTGGCCCATGCAGGCCGCCGCCTCGGTGTCGTGACCGACGACGTCGCCGATCACCAGCACGGTGGCCCCGTCGGGTTGCTGGAACACGTCGTACCAGTCGCCGCCGACCTGCGAGTCGCGCGAGGCCGGGACGTAGCGGACGGCGAAGTCCAGGTGGTCGGGGTCCGGGGGCTCGGACAGCAGGCTGCGCTGCAGGGTGATCGCGGTGCGCGCCACCCGCCGGGAGCGGGCGTACAGCGCCTCGAGCAGGTTGGCGCGGAGCTCGCCGGCCTCGGCCAGCTCGGCCGGCGTCCAGGCCTCGGCGCGGTTGCGCACGGTCTCCCGCCACCGGTCGAAGGACTTGCGCGGGGAGAGCCGCACCCGGTCGCCCTCGCGCTCGGCGATCGCCTTGTTGTGCGGGTCGCCGCCCCAGTCGACCGAGTGGACCTGCTCGGCGCGGGTCCAGATGACGTACTGCCCCTCTGCCAGCGGCAGGGCGAGCACGCCGCACCCCAGGTCGCCGGGCACCTCCAGCTGCGGGGCGACCAGCGGCAGCCGGTCGGTGCTCACCACGTCGCCGTCCTGGTCGGCGACCCAGGCGGCGATCGCGGCGGTGACCTCGGGCGGGAGCGGGACGCCCGCGCCACCGGTGGAGCCCTGCAGGTTCACCAAGACCGAGTCGGCCGGGACGACGTCGAGCAGGCCGGGCCGCCCGAGCATCGTCTCGGCCAGCGGGCGGTCCTCGTCCAGCGCGGCCGCGGTCAGCCAGGCCATGGTGGAGCGGACCCGCAGCGCGCGCCGGTGCTCCTCGTCCTCGGTGCGGTCGACCAGGCGCAGCGACAGCGTCGAGCCCAGGAACTCCGCGGCGGCGCGGGTGGCGTAGGGCGGGGCGTGCGGGCCGGTGTAGTGGTGGCAGGCGATGAGGCCCCAGAGCTTGTCGTCGCGCAGCAGCGAGATCGACATCGACGCCGCCACGCCCATGTTCTGCAGGTACTCGCAGTGGATCGGCGAGACGCTGCGCAGCGTTGAGTAGGTGAGGTCCAGCGGCGCACCCGTCGCGGGCAGGTCGACCGGCTCCAGCGGGGACGGCGTGTAGGTCACGTCGTTGATCAGCCGGACCCAGTTCTTCTCGTACAGCGCCCGGGCCTGGGCCGGGATGTCCGAGGCCGGGTAGTGCAGGCCGAGGAAGGAGTTGAGCTCCGGCAGCTTGGCCTCGGCGACGACCTCGCCGTTGTAGTCGGCGTCGTAGCGGTAGACCATCACCCGGTCGAAGCCGGTGAGGGTGCGCACCGCCTGGGCGGTGATGTCGTAGAGCTCCTGCAGCGAGCTGGCGCGGTTGAGCTCTGTGATCGTGCCGCGCACCGCCTGGTAGGTGTTGGGGAAGGAGAACGGGCGGGGCCCGAAGGCCGGCTCGAGCTCCACGACCAGGGTGCTCGCGCTCGGCAGGTCGGGGTGCACCCCCACGTGCGCGACCCGGTGCAGGATCGCGTCGACCGGGCAGGGCGTGCCGTCGCAGTCGAGGATCAGCTCGACCGGGTTGCGCTCGCGCAGGTCGCCGAAGGCGCTGGCCGAGCGGGCGATCGCGTCGGCCGGGCCGACGCCCACCACCTCGCCCAGCGGGCGGCCCAGCGCGTCGTCCCAGGCCACGCCCACCACGTCGGCGAGGTTGCGGGACACCTGGCGCACGACCATGTCCGGCTCGCTGACCGCCAGCAGGACGCCGCGGGGCTGGATGCTGCCGGGGACGTGGATCGGTTCGCGCTCGCAGTTGGTCAGGTCGACCGTCTCGCCGGGAGCCAGCCAGGGGCCTGACTGCAACTGGTCCGTCACGCGACGACCTCGTTCCCTCGGGTGGAGCTGTGCGTCGAACGGGTCGGTGTCCAGCGTGCCCCGCCGGGCGACGGTGCGCCGCACCAAGCGGCCAGGGCACCGAAGGTCTCCCGGGCAGCAGCGACCAGCCGGTCGGCATTCCCGCCGTCGGCGATCCGCGCGCGGGTCACCGTCCGGAAGGCGTGCCACATGGCGCCGGTCTCCTCGCCGTAGGGGCTGAAGGCCGACAGCCGGCCGACGTCGGTGAGCTGGGGGAGCGTGGCCAGGTGCCGGTCGATGAACACCCCGCCCAGCGAGGAGCCCTCCAGCACGTACATCCGGCCCAGCGCCGCGTCGGTGTCGGGCACCTCGGACAGCGCGGGCCGCGGCGGGGGACCGGTCGTGCCGAGCGCGGCCAGGTCGGCGGTGAACAGCGCGGCGCGGCGGCGGCGGGGCCAGTCGACCCCGGCGGCGTCGGCGGGCTCGGCCTGCGCCCACGCGTCCAGCGAGGCCTCGGCCGCCAGCCAGAAGCCGTGCATGGCGGTCAGGACGTCGGCCAGCCGGTCACGGGTGAGCGTGGGGGACAGCAGGTCCAGGGTGTCCTCGACGGCCTGGTGCTCCACGGCCGTCTCGGTGCGCAGCCGGCGCAGCACGTCGGTCCCGCGGTCCTCGTCGACCACCCGCACCTCGCCGTCCCGCGCATCCGGCCCGTGGAACGGGGAGGCGCCTTGTGCTGGAGTCATGAGCCTGTCGAGTTTAGGTCACTGTTGGTAGCCGAGGTCGTTGCCCCCGCGAACGAAGCGTGTGAGCCGCGCCGCACGCACCCCCAGGTGCAGCAGCAGCCGGTCGGCGCCCTCGGCGAGGTCCAGTCCGGTCAGCTCCTCGATCCGGCCCAGCCGGTAGTACAGCGTCTGCCGGTGGATGCACAGCCGGGCCGCGGCCCGCTGCGGGCTGCCCGCGCAGTCCAGCCACACCTCCGCGGTCCCGGTCAGCACCGGGTCGGCCAGCAGGCGCGCCAGCGCCGGGTCCGGGTCGCCGACGGCGGCCACCTGCCGCCACGCACCGAGCTCGGACCAGGACGCCGCCGGGGCCAGTCCCGGGTCGACGGCCGCGACCCGGGCCGCCGTCCGCGCCTCGTGCCACTGGGCGGACAGGTCCCCACAACCCCGGCGCGCGGCCGCGACCCCGGCGGTGCTCCCCGGCGGCAGCCCGGTCAGGGCGGCGGCGGCCAGTGCACCGGCCGGGCGGGTGTCGCCACCGGCGGGCAGCGGCAGCAGGACGGCGACCTCGGCGCCCCCGGCCAGCACCGCCGGCACCGCTCCCGCGGCCGGGGGCGCCCAGCCGGCGGGGAGCCCGGGCGCGGGCACGAGCAGCGCCACCAGGGTGACCGGGGCGTCGGTGCCCAGGGCGGCGCCCAGTGCCCGGGCGGCGCGGGGCGCGGGACCGGTGAGGACCTCGCGCAGGGCCGTCGACAGGTCCTCGGTGCCCGGGCGCCCCGCGGCCAGCAGCCGGCCGGCCGCCGCGGCCACGGCCATCGCCGCCGCGAGCCCGGGGGCCGCCGGGTCGGTCAGGTCGGTGCGGCCCTCGTCGAGCAGCCACAGGTACCCGTGCAGCTCGCCGTCGGCCCGCACCGGCAGGCACAGCCGGGTCAGGACCCCCGCAGCCGGGTCGGCCGGCACCCGCACCGGGGCGGTGGCACCGGCGATGCCGTGGCCCTCGAACCAGGCGCGCACCGCGGGCGTGGAGCTGCGGCCGAGGATGGACCGGGTGCGGACGACGTCCATCGTGGTCGTGCGGTCGTCGTCGTGCGCGCAGAACGCCAGCAGTGTGAAGTCGCGGTCCTCCAGCGTCGCCGGCGCCCCGAGCACGCGGGAGACGTCGTCCACCAGCTCCTGCAGGTCGTCGCGCACGATGCCCCTCCCGCCGCCGATCAGACGATCGTACGAGGCGCGGGTCACGAGTCCGGACATCTGTCGGTGGTGCGCGGGGGCCCGCCGTCCCTAGCGTCTGTCCCGTGCCCGTCCTGCAGAAGGCCCTGCTCTCCGCCTCCCGCCGTCCCGGCCTGCGCCGCGCGGTCACCGGCACGCCGGTCAGCCGCCGGGTGGTCGACCGGTTCGTCGCCGGGGAGACCCTGCCCGCCGCGCTGACCGCCGTCCGGGCGCTGGCCGCCGACGGGATCGGCGTCACCCTGGACCACCTCGGCGAGGACGTCACCGACCGCGCCGAGGCCACCCGCAGCCGGGACGCCTACCTGGCCGCGCTCGACGGGCTCGCCCCGCTGGGCCTGGGCCGCGCCGCCGAGGTGTCGGTGAAGCTGTCGGCCTTCGGGCAGGCGCTGCCGGTCGGCGGCGACGACGTGGCGCTGCAGTTGGTGCGCCCGGTCGTGGAGGCCGCCACCGCGCTGGGCACCACCGTGACCGTGGACATGGAGGGCTCCTCGACCGTCGACTCCACGCTGGCGATCGTCGCCGAGCTGCGCCGCGAGCACCCCGGCACGGGCGCGGTCCTGCAGGCGATGCTGCACCGCACCGAGGACGACGTCCGCACCCTCGCCGTCCCCGGGTCGCGGGTGCGGCTGGTCAAGGGCGCCTACCAGGAGCCGGCCACCGTGGCCCACCAGGACAAGGCCGCCGTCGACGCCGCCTACGCCCGCTGCCTGGAGACGCTGGTCCGCGGCGGCGGGTACCCGATGGCCGGCACCCACGACCCGGCGCTGATCGCCCGGCTGCTGGCGCTGGTCGCCGAGACCGGCCGCACGAGCGACAGCTACGAGTTCCAGCTGCT
Organism: Modestobacter sp. VKM Ac-2986; assembly: GCF_026967795.1. Classification (GTDB taxonomy): domain Bacteria; phylum Actinomycetota; class Actinomycetes; order Mycobacteriales; family Geodermatophilaceae; genus Modestobacter. Next base: position 657,370 of record NZ_JAPVBH010000002.1, on the reverse strand, counting down.
CTACGGCATCCGCCCCGAGGAGCAGGTCCGCCTGGCCCGCGCCGGGCACACCGTGCGGGCCTACGTTCCCTACGGCGCCGACTGGTACGGCTACTTCATGCGCCGGCTGGCCGAGCGCCCCGCCAACCTGCAGTTCTTCCTCCGCTCCCTCGCCACCCGTTCCTGACCCCTCCGGGCGGAAGTGGCCACTTCCGCCCTCCTCCAGCTGAGGAGCACCCCATGGACGCCGTCACCCAGGTCCCCGCGCCGCGCAACGAGACCGTCAAGGACTACGCGCCCGGCTCGGCCGAGCGGGCCGAGCTGCAGCAGCGGCTCACCGAACTGGCCGCCACCCCGCACGAGCTGACCGCCACCATCGGCGGTGCGCAGCGGATGCCGGGCGGGGAGTCCTTCGACGTCGTCGCCCCGCACCGGCACGCCCAGGTGCTCGGGACGTCGGCGCACTCCACCACCGCCGACGCGCAGGCCGCGGTGGCCGCGGCGAAGGCGGCCGCACCGGGCTGGTCGGAGCTGTCCTTCGACGACCGGGCCGCCGTCTTCCTCAAGGCCGCCGACCTGCTGGCCGGGCCCTGGCGGCAGACGCTCAACGCCGCCACGATGCTCGGGCAGTCCAAGACCGCCTACCAGGCCGAGATCGACGCCGCCTGCGAGCTCATCGACTTCTGGCGCTGGAACGTGCACTTCGCCCGCGAGGTCCTCGCCCAGCAGCCGGTCTCGGGCCCCGGCGTCTGGAACCGGGTCGACCACCGCCCGCTCGAGGGCTTCGTCTACGCGGTCACGCCGTTCAACTTCACCGCCATCGCCGGCAACCTGCCCACCGCCCCGGCGCTGATGGGCAACACCGTCGTCTGGAAGCCCTCGCCCACCCAGCAGCTGGGCGCACACCTGACCATGCGGCTGCTCGAGGCCGCCGGGCTCCCGGCCGGCGTGATCAACATGCTGCCCGGCGACGGCATCCCGGTCTCCGACGTCGTGCTGGCCGACCGCGACCTGGCCGGCATCCACTTCACCGGCTCGACCCGGGTGTTCCAGCACCTGTGGCGCACGGTGGGGGAGAACATCGCCTCCTACCGCGGCTACCCGCGCGTGGTCGGCGAGACCGGCGGCAAGGACTTCATCGTCGCCCACCCCTCGGCCGACCCCGACGTGCTGCGCACGGCGATGATCCGCGGCGCCTTCGAGTACCAGGGCCAGAAGTGCTCGGCGGCCTCCCGCGCCTACGTGCCGCGGAGCCTGTGGGCGCGGATCAGGGACGACCTGGTCGGCACGGTCGAGGCCATCCCGATGGGCGACGTCACCGACCTGTCCCACTTCATGGGCGCCGTCATCGACCGCCGCTCGTTCACCAAGCTGTCGAAGGTGCTGGAGGCCGCGCACGCCGACGACGCACTCACCGTGGTCGCCGGCGGAACGGCCGACGACAGCGAGGGCTTCTTCGTCCGGCCCACCGTCATCGAGGGGACCGACCCCGGGCACGAGGTGTTCAGCACCGAGTACTTCGGCCCAGTGCTGGCCGTGCACGTCTACGACGACGCCGACTACGACACCGTGCTGCGGCAGATGGAGTCGGTGGCCCCCTACGCGCTCACCGGCTCGGTCATCGCCCAGGACCGGGTCGCCATCGCCCACGCGCAGCGCTTCCTGCGGCACGCCGCCGGCAACTTCTACGTCAACGACAAGCCCACCGGCGCCGTCGTCGGTCAGCAGCCCTTCGGCGGGGGCCGCGCCTCGGGCACCAACGACAAGGCCGGCGCCGCGCAGAACCTGCTGCGCTGGACCAGCGCCCGGTCGATCAAGGAGACGTTCGTCCCCGCCACCGACCACCGCTACCCGCACATGCAGTGAGTGGAGGAGGATCGCGCCGGTCACCGGCGCGATCCCACTCCGCTCAGCTCTGCAGGGTGCGCTCCTCGCGGAGGTCGGCGAGCACCTGGGCGACGGTCTGGTCGAGCGGGGCGTCCCCGGCGATGACGTCGCCGGGCTCGTCCTCGCCGAGCCGCTCGAGCGTCGCGAGCTGGCTGTCCAGCAGGGACGGCGGCATGAAGTGCCCGCGGCGGGCGGCCAGCCGTGCGGCCAGCACCTCGCGGGGGACGTCGACGTGGGCGAACCACACCGACGGGTTGCCCTCGCGCAGCAGGTCGCGGTAGCTGCGCTTGAGCGCCGAGCAGGTGATCACCAGCGAGTGGCCGGCGGCCTCGTGCTCGCCGATCACCTCGGCGACCCGGCGCAGCCACGGCCAGCGGTCGTCGTCGTCCAGCGGGGTGCCGGCGGCCATCTTCGCCACGTTGGCCTCCGGGTGGAGGTCGTCGCCCTCGATGAACTCCCAGCCCAGCTGCCGGGTGATCTCCTGGGCGGCGCTGGTCTTGCCGGCACCGGACACCCCCATGACGACGATCGTGGTGGTCGCCGGGATGCTGACGGGAGAGGTCATGGGGGAACCGTAGGCAACGGCCCCGTGCCGCCACCAGCGAGTGCCCGGAACGGGGGACGGAGTGCCGACGGCCGAGCGCGTCTCGCTGTGGCGGCTGCCGGCCGTGCGGGCCATGTTCGCCGTCAGCCTGCTGGGCCTGACGAGCTACTCGGTACTGCTCGCCGCGCTGCCGGCGTACGCGGCGGACGCCGGGGCTGGGCTGGTCGCGGCCGGCTCGGCGACCACCGTCTTCCTGCTGGTCACCGTGCTCGTGCAGGGCACCGTCCCGGCACTGGTGCGCCGCTGGGGCCTCGGGCCGGTGCTGGCCGCCGGGCTGGTGGCGCTGGGGGCACCGGCCCCGCTCTACCTCGCCGGGGACGACGTCGCCTGGCTGCTGGCGGTCTCCGCCGTCCGCGGTGTGGGCTTCGCCGTCCTGACCGTGCTGGGCTCGGCGATCGCGGCCCAGGCGGTGCCGCCGGAGCGGCGCGGGGAGTCGATCGGCATCTACGGCCTGGGCGCCGGCCTGCCCACGCTGGTGGCCGTGCCCGGCGGTGCCGCGCTGACCCTGGCCGGGCACTTCCCGTGGGTCGCGGCGCTCGGTGCCTCGGCGGTGCTGGCGCTGCCGTTCGTGCCGGGGCTGGTGCGGGCGCTCGGGCCGCCGCCGGCGGACGCCGGGCCGGGCACCTCGCGCGCCGCGGTCCGGGCCTCGGCCGCGCCGTCCCTGGTGCTGCTGACGGTCACCCTGGCCGGCGGCGGGCTGGTCACCTTCCTGCCGATCGAGCGGCCGGACGGCGCCACGGCGACCGCGGCGCTGCTGGTGTTCGGCGTCAGCACGGCGGTCTGCCGCTGGCGGGTCGGCGTGCTGGTCGACCGGATCGGCGCCCGCGTGTTGCTGCCCGCCGCCCTGGGCACCGGCGTCGCCGGGCTGGCGCTGGTGGCCCTGGGGCTGTCGCTCGCCGGGCCGGCGGGCACCGGCGCGCTGCTGCTGGGGAGCCTCGGTCTGGGCGTGGCCTACGGCGCGGTGCAGAACCTGACGCTGGTCGTCTCCCTGGCCCGGGCGGGGGAGGGCAGCACCGCCACGGTCAGCGCGGTGTGGAACGCCAGCTTCGACACCGGCACCGCGATCGGGGCACTGGCGGTGGGCGCCGTGGCCGCCGGGCTGGGCCTGCCCCTGACCTACCTGCTGGTCGCCGGGCTGCTGGCGCTGGTGCTGCCGGTCGCGGTCGCGGTCGCCCGGGCGCCGCGGCTCAGCTGACGGCGGCTCAGCTGACGGCGGCCTGGTCGCCCAGCCGCAGGCGGGCGGCCTCGGCCAGCCGGTTGACCGTGCGGACCTCCTCGCCCGCCTCGCGCAGCCAGCGGCGCAGGCCGTCGGGGTCGCGCCGGCTGGCGTCGCGCAGCTGGCCGAGCAGCACCTGGCGGGTGCTGGCCTGGGCGCGCATGGCCGTGGGCAGGGTACGGCCGGTGCGGCGGGCGAGGGCGGTGAAGCCGGCGCCGACGAAGACCAGCTCGCGGGCGTCGGTCAGCCCGGCGAGCAGCGCCTCGGCCTCGTCGCTGCGGTCGGCGTCGAGCAGCCGGAGGTACTCGGCGGCGCGGTGGGCGCCGAGGTCGGCGGGGGACTGGGACGGTGCGGTCACCCCTCCACTGTCCCTGCCGCCCGTCGCGCCGACCACCGCGCCCGGTCCGGCGCACGTCAGGGGGACAGGAACAGCGCGCGGCGTGCTGCCGCATCGGGCTCGGCCAGCCGGGTGACGGCGAGCGCCTCGGCGGTGGCCTGCCGCAGCCAGCCCCGCAGCGCATCGACGTCGGACCCGGCGTCGTCGCGCACCCGGGCGAGCTCGAGCTGCCGGGCGCCGGCCCGCGCACGCGGAGCCGGGGGGAGCAGTCGGGCGGCCATCCGGGCCAGCGCGGTGGACCCCGCTCCCATGGCCAGCAGCGCGCCGGGGTCGCCGAGGACGTCGATCACGAAGTCGGCCTGCTCGCGGTGCCCGGCGTCGGCCAGGGACAGGTGCTGGCGCGCGCGCCGCGCGCCGAGGGCGACGGCGTTCTCGGTGGGGGTGGTCATGCCCGGGACCGTGCCCAACGGGGGGTGCTGCCCGAACCCGCCGCCGGGTCAGGGGGTGTGCGGCAGCTCGCCGGTGTGCACGAAGCGCTCGGCGACGTCGCGCACCCGGGTGTTGGTCGCCATCGACACCTCGGCCAGCGCCGAGAAGGCCTGGTCGGCGGAGAGCTTGTGGCGCTCCATCAGGATGCCCTTGGCCTGGTCGATCACGGCCCGGGAGTCCAGCGCGGCGCGGAGGTTCTCGGCCCGCCCGACCGCGCTCTCGTACAGGTACATGTTCGACACCGGCACGACCGCATAGGCGGCGAAGCGGGCGGCGACGGCCCGGGTGCGCTCGTCCAGCGGCTGTGACGTGCTGCGGGAGTAGACGTTCAGCCCGCCGCTGATCAGCTCCTGCGGCGGCAGCGGGAACGACATCACCCCCTTGCAGTCCCGCTGGGCGGCGACCTGCGGGAAGGGGGCCCAGCGCGACTCCGTCGCGGTGTCGAGCAGCTCGACCACGACGCCCGTGGTGGCGGCCTGCAGGCACGGGCCGGAGCCCTGGGCGTACTGGACCTGGTCCAGTTGTCGGGCCAGGGGATGGCTGGCGGCGACGGTGGTCGCGCGGCCCGCGTCGACGATCGTGACGGAGGTGGCCGGCTCGCCGGGGAGCACCCGGGCGGCCAGGTCGGTGACCTTCTGCAGCACCGACTCCAGCGAGTGGTCGGCGAAGGACATCCGGCCGAGCTCGTCGAAGGCGAGCTGGGCGAGGTCGTCCTCGTGGGTGGGGCGCGTCAAGGGGGTGCTCCGGCGTCAGGTGGCACCGGACAGCCCACGTGCCGGCGGGATCGAGCCCATGGGCTCGGGCGGAGTGCAGAGGTCGGGACCCTGCTGCCGCACGCCGGCTGTGTGACGCGTTGGCCTGGCGAGCATAGCCAGACCCGCCCGCGTCCACACGGCCGGTCGAGGAGCCGCGGTGACGAGGACGTCCGCCGCCGTCCGGCCGGGTATCTTGGTCGCACAACCACGACCCAGTCGTGCGCGTTGTGCGTCAGACAGCGGCGTGCGTGCGAGCGGGGCCCCACGGCGGGGCCCTTGCCGAGGTCGACGCCCCGGTGAGCCGAACCGGAGCACCGTCATGCCCGAGAACACCCAGTCCCGTCATGCCCAGGCCCTGGACGCTCTGGAGCGTCTGGGCAACATCGCCCTCCGGGACCAGTCGATGGAGTCGGTCCTGCGAACGGTGACCGACCTGGCGAAGGAGGTCCTGCCGGGCAGCCCGGAGGTCTCGATCACGCTGTTGGCCAACGACAAGGCCACCACCGCGGTCTCCACGGGCCAGCTGGCCATGGACCTCGACGAGAGCCAGTACGGCCGCGGGTACGGCCCGTGCCTGCACGCCGCCTCGACAGGTGAGCTCACCGAGATCAGTGACGCCAGCACCGACCCGCGCTGGCCGGAGTACGCGGAGGTCGCCCGGGAACGGGGCAGCGGCAGTTCCCTGTCGGTGCCCCTGCGCATCCAGGAGGGGCTGTCCGGGGCGCTGAACGTCTACGCCCGTGAGACGGACGCCTTCGACGACGAGGCCCGGCAGGCGGCACAGAAGTTCGCCCCCTACGCCGCGGTCGCCGTGGCCAACATGCACGCCTACGAGACGGCCCGGAACATGGCCGACAACCTGCAGGTGGCGCTGGAGTCCCGGGCGGTCATCGACCAGGCCAAGGGCATCCTGATGGAGCGGCACAAGCTGACCGCCGACCAGGCGTTCCAGGCGATGGCCGCGGTGTCGATGCGGGCCAACCGCAAGCTCCGCGACATCGCCGAGCAGCTGGTGCGCACCGGCGAGTTCCAGCTCGACCGGCCCAGCTGACCCCGGCGCCGGTTGCGCGCCCCACTGTTCGGGAACGACCTCCTGAGGAGCTGCGCCGTGCCGGCACGGGGCAGGTCCCAGGCCCGGTGGTCGACGACACGGCCACCGGGCTGCCCCCTGTCCGGGGGCTGGAACGACGGAACGGCCCCGTCCGGGTGGACGGGGCCGTTCCGTGTGGTGCGCCATCAGGGACTCGAACCCCGAACCCGCTGATTAAGAGTCAGCTGCTCTGCCAATTGAGCTAATGGCGCGTGCTCCCCGGGCGGACCGGGCAACAGGAGAGAACTGTACACGTCGGTCCGGGCGCGTGTCGGTGGGGGTCCTGCCCGGCCGAGAGCGGTCCGGACACACCGTGCCGCGACCCAACCGACTGACAGCCAGCGCGTGGACACTGAGGGTGGTGTGCACCACCGGCCGGGAGGGTCCCGGCCGGTGGTGCTCGCGGGGAGGCAGGTCGTCGTGGGGGTCCAGCAGGGGAGAAGGACCGCGCCGGTGCTCGTCGCCGCGGTGCTCGCACTCGTGGCCGGCTGCACGGGCGCCTCGTCCGACGCCACCGCCGACAGCGGGGCGTCGTCGTCCGCTTCCTCGTCCGCCCCGGCCGCCCCGCCCGCGCAGTTGACCGTGAACATCGCCGACGGCGCCACCGACGTCTCCCCGGCCCAGCCGCTGGAGGTCGACGTCACCGACGGCGAGCTCGACGACGTCACGGTCACCGACGGGAGCGGGGCGCCGGTGGACGGCGCGCTGGTGCCGGTGGACGCCGACACCGAGGCCTGGACCCCGGCCCAGGACCTGGCCTACGGCACGACCTACACGGTGACGGCCACGGCGGCCAGCGCCGGCGACCAGGTGACCACCGGGACCTCGACCTTCACCACGGTCACCCCTCGGCTGCAGGACAAGCCCGACATCGGCCCGCTGGACGGCACCACCGTGGGGGTGGGCATGCCGGTCCGGGTCTTCTTCGACGAGCCGGTGGCCGACCAGGCGACCGTCGAGCGCCACCTGACCGTCACCTCCTCCACCCCGACCGACGGGGTGTGGAGCTGGGTCGACGCCAGCGAGGTGCACTTCCGCCCGTCGACCTACTGGCCGGCCGACACCGACGTCACCGTCACCGCCGACCTGTTCGGCGTCGACTTCGGCGACGGGGTCTGGGGCAAGGTCGACCGCACCGTCTCCTTCCACGTCGGCGAGGCGCACGTCTCGGTCGCCGACGCCGCCGCGCACACGCTCACCGTGCGCAGCGGCGGGGAGGTCCAGCAGACCTTCCCGATGAGCGCCGGCAGCGCGGAGAACCCCACCCACAACGGCGCGCACGTGGTGCTGGAGAAGTTCGCCGACATCACCATGGACTCCTCGACGTTCGGCCTGGCCGCCGACGCCCCCGGCGGCTACCGGACCCCGGTCAAGTACGCGACCCGCATCTCCAACAACGGGGAGTTCGTGCACGGGGCGCCGTGGTCGGTGCGCCAGCAGGGCTCGTCGAACGTCAGCCACGGCTGCATCAACCTCACCGACGAGCGGGCGCGGTGGTTCTACGAGTTCTCCCAGCCCGGCGACGTCGTCGAGGTGGTCAACTCCATCGGCGGCACGCTGGGCCCGGCCGACGGCGACATCTACGACTGGGCAGTCCCGTGGGACCAGTGGACGGCCGGCAGCGCGCTGTCCTGACCCCCCGCCCCCAGCGGCCGCGACCCGACCGGGTCGCGGCCGCTGTCGCGTCTCAGAGGCGCAGGCCGCGATCGCCCCGTCGCCCGCTCCCCGGCACGAGCCGGGTGACCGCGGACTCGACGACGGTGTAGACCGCCAGGGCCGCGCTGATCACCAGCGCGGGCGGGACGACGACCGGCGCGGCCAGCACCGACAACGGCAGCAGCCGCGGCGCGTCCCGCCACCAGCCCGGCCGGCGCAGCGGGTTGGCCAGCGCGCCCCACCGGACGCCGCACCACATCAGCCAGCGGCGCACCGGCGGCACGTCGAGCTCGGCGAGCACGCGGCGGAACAGCCCGTCGGCGTCCCGGGAGCTGACCGCCCCGGAGAGCAGCCCGACCGTGACCAGCCAGTCGTGCAGCACCGCGGCGAGCGTGTACCGGCCGAAGCGGGGGATCAGCCACACCACCACCCGCGGCACGGTGGCGAAGTCGGTGCGGAACCCGGCCGGGACGACGAAGGTGTCGCGGCGGCCGCGGTAGACCAGGGGCTCCAGCACCTCCCAGGTCTCCTCACCGGTCCGGCGGACGGTGATCGTGCGGGAGTCGAAGGGCACCCGCCGACGATGCCCCACGGTGCCGACGGACGCACGGCGTCCCCGGGCCGGCGCGGAGGTGTGGCGCCCGCCGGACCCATCCGGATCGCGGTCCCGGCACGAACCCGGGTCAGCCCTGCGGACGCGGGGTGCCCCGCAGCCGGGGCCGGGGTCGAGCAGGGGGAGGTGCACCGTGCGGAGCAGCACCCGAGCGGGCGTCCTCCGCGCCGTCGCCCGGTGACCGGCAGCGTGGCAGGTGCCCCTGACCGCCGTCCCGGTGGCCGGGCGGCCGTCGTCCTCGCGGCGCTGCTGCTCCTCGGGAGCGGTGGCGCAGCGGCGGTCGGGGTCCTGGGCCAGGACCCCGGCACGGCCCTGGCCGCGGCGACGGTCGGTGCCCCGCCGTCCACGGCCGTGCCCGTCCTGGTCGACCTGCCGACGGCGGCGCCGGTCGAGCTGCCCGTCTCGGTGGAGATCCCGGCGATCGACGTCGAGTCCCCGGTGCTCCCGCTCGGCGCGGGCGACGGGGCGGCCACCGGGTCCGGGTCCTGCCCCGACCACGAGGCGGCCGCGTGGTCCACCGGCTCACCGCGGCCGGGGGAGCGGGGTCCGGCCGTGTTCGAGGGGCACGTCGACAGCGCCGCCCACCTGCCCGCGGTCTTCCACGACCTCGGCGAGCTGACGGTCGGCGACCAGGTCGAGGTGACCCGCGCCGACGGCACCCTGGCCCGCTTCACCGTCTACGAGACGCGGGTCGTGCCCGGGGGCCGGTTCCCGACCCTGGCCCTGTACGGCGACACCGAGGAGCCCGAGCTGCGGTTGATCACCTGCGGCGGCCCGTCCGACAGCAGCCCCGCCGACGACGTCGTCGTGTTCGCCCGCTGAGTCGGGACCCCGCTCCACCCATGACCCTGACCCCGTCATGACGCCCGAGACCCCGGTCGGTCCGCCGACCGGGGTCTCCGGTGTGCCCGGACGCAGGAGGGCCCCGGTCAGCGTGCTGACCGGGGCCCTCTGTCGGGGTGAGTGACGGGACTTGAACCCGCGACATCCAGGATCACAACCTGGCGCTCTACCAACTGAGCTACACCCACCATGTACACCGGGCGGCTGGCGAGAGCCGGCCCGGTGGACGAGATGACGATACCGGAGACCCTCAGGCCGGTGACGAGCCCGGGGTCGGGGACCCGGTCAGGCCTGCGCGGCGGCCGTCCCGCCGTCGGCCGCGCCGGCCTCCAGCACCGGTGCGAACGCGGCCACGACGTCGGCCGCGGCGGCCTGCGCCTGGTCGCTGGTCGGGCCGGGGTCGGGCACGAAGAGGGTCTGCCGGTAGTAGGCCAGCTCCCGGATCGACTCCAGGATGTCGGCCAGCGCCCGGTGCGCCAGGCCCTTGGGCGGCTGGGCGAAGTAGACCCGCGGGTACCAGCGGCGGCCCAGCTCCTTGATGGAGGAGACGTCGATCATCCGGTAGTGCAGGTGGTCGTCGAGCTCGGGCATGTCGCGGGCCAGGAAGCCGCGGTCGGTGCCGATCGAGTTGCCGCACAGCGGGGCGGTGCGGCGCTCGGGCACGAACCGCTTGACGTAGGCCAGCACCTGCTCCTGGGCCTCGGCGAGCGTGACCGTCGAGGCCCGCACCTCCTCGGTCAGGCCCGAGTGCGCGTGCATCTTCCGCACGACCTCGACCATGCCGTCGAGGTCGGCGTCGTCGGCGTGGATGATCACGTCCAGGCCGGGGTCGAGCACGTTGAGCTGGGAGTCGGTGACCACCACCGCGACCTCGATCAGCTTGTCGCTGACCAGGTCCAGTCCGGTCATCTCGCAGTCGATCCACACCAGGTTGTGCGCTGCACTGTCCGCCACGTGGGCGACCCTACGCACCGCCGGGGCGGCCCACTCGCCACACCCGCCACAGATCTGCCGCATCCCGGCTCGGGAGCGGTCGTCCCGTGGCTGCTCTCCGGCTCCCTGCAACGACCCCGCGGAGCCGCTCGTGTCCTCCAGCACGTCCCCCGCCGCGCCGTCGCCGGCCGCGCCGTCCTCGCTGCGCGCCGGCTTGCGTCACCTGGTGGCCCTGCTGTGCCGGCTCTGGTCTCGCCGTGCCCTGGACGGCGCTGGACCGGCTGGCCGTCAGCTCCCGGTGCCGCCGCTGGCAGGCCCCGGTGGCCTGCGCCCCGGACACGCCGGTGGTCACCGGGGCGGGCGGCGCGTCCCTCCGGTGAGCCCGGAGCGGGCCCCCCGGATGACGTAACGTCGGGGCGGACCGCCGCCGTCTCGCCGCGGGAACCGCCGCGTCCCGCGCCGCCCTCTCGCTGCCTGCCCCTGGAGACCCCGTGCTGATCCTCACGCCGACGCCGTTGCAGACGGCCGCCGAGCGTGCGTTCTTCGCCGAGCTCGCCGGCTGGGACACCGGCAGCGGCGTCCGCGGGGCGGTGATGGCCTCCCTGCCCGTCGTCGAGGGCCCGATGAACCGCCGGCAGGCCGACGCGGTGCTCTTCGTGCCCGAGGGCCTGGCCGTCGTCCGCGTCGTGGAGGTGGAGCGCCGCTCCGGCGTCGTCACCGCCTCCCAGGAGGGCGCCTGGACGATCGGCTCCGGCGACGGCCCCGGGGACGTCGTCCAGCTGGCCGGTGGCGGTTCCACGCCGCTCGAGGGCCTGATGCGGGCCGGCATGCAGGCCGCGGTGACGCTGCGGGCGGCCGGGCTGGAGCCCGGCCGGATCGCCCGGCTCACCGTGCTCACCGGCGCGGTCACCGGCATCGTCCCGGCCGACGGAGACCTCGGCGAGGGCGACCAGGTGGCCCTCCTCGACCAGCAGTCGCTGCTGCTCGGGGTGGCCCGTGCGGCCCGGCACGCCGGCACCGACAACCCCCGGCTGTGGACCACGGCCGACGTGCGGGCCGGCATCGAGGCCCTCGGCGTCGCCGGGCGCACCCCGTCGGTCGAGGAGCTCAACGGCGAGGGGTTCCCGTACTCGCCCTACGTCCTGCGCCGCCAGGAGCTGCTCACCCCCGCGGCCCTCAACGCCGCCCCGCCCCGCTACGCGCCGCAGCCGCTGTCCACGCCCGAGCCGCCCGCGGCGCCGGTCCCGCAGCAGCGCACCCCGCCGCTGGTCGACCCGGCCGCCGCCGCCCGGGTGGCCGCCGCGGCCGTGCAGGCCCAGGAGGACGCCGAGCGCAGCAGTGCCGCGCAGGTCGCCGACCAGGACCGGCACACGCAGGACGTCCGCACGTACCGTCCGGTCGAGCCCGTGGTCCAGCAGACCCAGGCGCTGACCCCGGACCGGGCGCCGTTCCAGGAGCCCCGCGGGCTCGAGGACAGCGGTGGCCTGGGCGGGCTGTTCGGGTCCACCCCGACCGTCGAGGTCGCACCGCAGCCGCGGCGGGAGCTGCCGCCGGAGCTGCGGCCCCGGGCCTCGGCCGCCGCCGTGCCGCCCACCCGCAGCACCAGCACCGTCCCCCCGGAGGGGAGCAGCGCCGCCGGGGCGGACACGTCCGGACGGCGCCGCGCCCTGCTGGTCGCTGCCGCGCTGGTGGTCGTGGCGGCCCTGGTGACCGTGGTCGTCGTCCTCGTGGGCGAGCGGGACGGCGCCGCCGAGGCCCCGCAGGCCGGCCCGTCGTCCAGCGCCGCCCCCGACGCCGTCCCGGCCGGGCCGGCCCCGGGGGACACGCAGGTCGTCGACGGCACGACGTTCACCCTCGAGGCGACCACGACCGAGGACACCTGTGCCGACCACGCCTACGGTGCGGTCGCCGACTTCTTCGCCCGGTCGGACTGCACGTCGCTGACCCGGTCGCTGTGGTCGGCCGAGGTGGACGGACGGCCGGCCGTGGTGTCGCGGGCGGACGTGACCATGCCCGACGCGGACCTGGCCGCCGCGCTGGTCACCCTCGCCGACACCGACGGCAGCGGCAACGTCAACGACCTGCTGCGTGAGGGCACCGGCTACCCCGGTGGCCCGGAGCGGTTGTCCTCCTCGCGGGAGTACGCCAGCCGCCCGCAGGATGCGGTGGCCACCATCGTGGAGACCGCCTACGTCGGCGGGCAGGGCTCCTCCGAGGAGCTCGACGCGCTGGCGAGCGCCGCCCTGGCCCTCGGGTCCGACTGAGCTGGGCGCCCGCCCGGTGTGCGCACCGGGCGGGGCGCGCAGGTCAGCGGGCGGCGCCGGCGATCGAGGGGGCCATCGGGTCGGCGCCCTCGGCCTTGACCTCGCGCAGCACGTAGTCCTCGATGGTCTCCAGGTCGTGGGTGGACCGGCGGACGATGGCCAGCAGGTCGCTCATCTTGCTGACCTCCTCGACCTGCTCCTTGATGAACCACTGCATGAACTGGTCCGAGGCGAAGTCGTTGTGCTGCCGGGCGACCGCGGTGAGCTGGTTGATCTGCTCGGTGACCCGCTTCTCCTGCTCCAGCGCCAGGGACACGGGGGCGACCACGTCGGGGAACTCGTTGATCGGCGCGGCGATCCCGGGGACCTGCACGCGCGCGTCGGCGTCGAGGAGGTAGCGGACCATCATCATCGCGTGGTCGCGCTCCTCGCCGGCCTGGTCGAAGAACAGCTGCGCGGTCTGCGGCATGGTCAGGTCGTCGAAGTAGATGGCGATCGCCACGTACTGCTGGTGTGCGGCGAACTCGTGCCCGATCTGGGCGTTGAGCAGGTCGATGAAGGCATCGGCGGCCATCGGGGCTCCTGGTCGGTGCGAGGGGCGGGACGTCCCCGCAACGGTAGTGGCCCGGGCGCCCCGCCCGGTGAGCGGTCGGGAAGGCATGGCTAACCTCACCTCGTGGCGAAGTCGGCGAAGATGCCCAAGAGCAAGTGCTGCGAGGACCGGCCGCGGTGCACCCGCTGCCCGCTGCGCGCCCTGGCCGAGGGCACGCTGCCGCCGGGCTACACGGTGAAGAAGCGCCGGCTGGTCAAGGTCGGCAAGGCCGCCTGAGGGAGGACCCCTGCCCCCACCGCTCGCAGGCTCGCGGCGGGGCCCTGCAGGGGTCGGGGGCAGGGGCCGTCCTCAGCGGGTGACGTCGATGAGCACCTTGCCGGTGACGCCGTCCTGGACGGCCTGATGGGCTGCGGCGGTCTCGGCCAGCGGGAAGACGTGCAGCGGCAGGCCGGCGTCCTCGCCCACCCGCACGGCGCCGTCCAGGACTGCGGCGTTGACGTCGGAGACGGCGAGGTCCTTGGCCCGGGTCGGCTCGGTGTAGACCAGGACGAACTGCCAGCGGGCGTTGGGCCCCATCTGGCTGCGGATCGGGACGGTGACCTCGTCGCCGCCGTCGTTGGCGTACATCGCGACGGCGCCGTGCGGGGCGATGACCTGTGCGTCGATCGCGGCGTTGGCGGCCGGGGCGACCTCGACGATCGCGTCCACGCCGCCCGGCACGATCTTGCGGACCTCCGCGACGACGTCCTGGCGCGTGTAGTCGATGACGTGGCTCGCGCCCGCGGCGGCGGCCAGCTGGGCCTTGCGCGGGGAGCTGACCGTGGTGATCACGGTGGCGTCGGCCCAGCGGGCGAGCTGGATGGCGGCGTTGCCGACCGCGCCGGCGCCACCCTGCACGAGCACGGTGCGGCCGTTCAGCGAGCCGGGGGAGAGCCGGTCGGGGAGCGACTCGGCGACGGTGAGGCAGCGGTGCGCGGTCAGGAACGGGATCCCGAGCGCGGCGCCGAGCTCGAAGGAGGCGTCGGCACCGAGCAGCACGGTCTGCCGGGCCGGGACGACGGTGTGCTCCGCGGCGGTGCCGTGCGGGCGCTGCCAGGCGGCCTCCCAGACCCAGACGCGCTCACCGACGAGCACCGGGTCGACGCCCTGGCCGACGGCGGTGATGGTCCCAGCGCCGTCCTGGTCGGGGACCTGGCCGTCGGGGCCGGGCTGGGTGCCGCTGCGGGACTTCCAGTCGGTGGGGTTCACGCCGGAGAAGGCCAGGCGCACCAGCACCTCACCGGGTCCGGGTTCCGGGGTGGGGCGGTCGACGAGCTGCAGGACGTCGGGACCGCCGGGCTGGGTGTAGGTGATCGCTCGCACGAGCGCCCACTACCCCGCGTGCGCCCGCCTCGATCGTCGGCCCCTTCGCAGGGTCCCGCCCCGAGCGTGCGAGGGGTGGGGGGCGAAGGAGTCCTCAGACGGCGCGGCGACGCAGGCGACGACGCTCGCGCTCGGACAGGCCGCCCCAGATGCCGAAGCGCTCGTCGTTGGCCAGCGCGTACTCGAGGCAGTCGTTGCGGACCTCGCAGCCGGTGCAGATCTTCTTGGCCTCGCGGGTCGAGCCGCCCTTCTCCGGGAAGAAGGCCTCGGGGTCGGTCTCGGCGCACAGTGCGCGCTCCTGCCAGCCGCCGTCCTCGACGACGTCCAGGGTGCCGAAGCCGGCGTCGTAGACGTCGGCCATGCCCAGCACGTCCTGGCCGTAGTTCACCGGAGCCACCTCGGCAGCTGCGGTGCGGTACTCGCTCATCCACGTCACGTCGGCCATCGCGATTCGTCCCCCTGCGTCTCGGTCCGGCGTCCGTTCGTCACGGTTGCCGTGTGCTCACTTGCTGTGAGCACGGGATGAATTACACGGGTGCCGTTCCGAGGGGTCAAATGTCTTCCGTGTTACGCCCGGTCACACCGGTCACACCTGTCGCGCCCGCCCCTGCTGCGTGCGGAGGTGTGCCCGACACGCCGGTCCGGGGGTCAGGTTCTGCCCACCGGGGCGGTCGAGTTCGTCCAGATCGCGAACGGTCCACGAGCGCGGATCTGGACGATCGCAGGCCGGTCCGACCACCCGTCGAGGCCGCGGGTCGACACCGGCCGAGCGGGCCGGCCGGACGCCTGCATGATCATCGGCAGCCGGTACGGCCGGTCTGACGGCGGCGGTCAGAGCCGGGCGAGCTCGGCGATCAGCGGGCCCAGCCCCAGCGGCCCCAGGGCGAGCACGTCGCGGTGCCACGTCTTGAGGTCGAAGCCGGCGCCGGCGCGCCGGCGGGCCTCCTCCCGGCAGGTGAGCAGGACGCGCTCGCCGACCTTGTAGACCGGCGCCTGGCCGGGCCAGCCGAGGTAGCGGTGCAGCTCGTCGACCCGCATCGCGTCCTCCATGTCCACGTGCGCGCGGAGGAAGGCCAGGGCGACGTCGTAGGTCCAGCGCTCGCCGGTGGCGCGACCGGGCGGGATCGGCAGGTCCAGGTGCAGCCCGATGTCCAGGACGACCCGGGCCGCGCGCAGCTCCTGCGCGTCGAGCATGCCCAGCCGGTCGCCCGGGTCGTCGAGGAAGCCCAGCTCGGCCATCAGCCGCTCGGAGTACAGCGCCCAGCCCTCGGCGTGCCCGGAGCAGTCGGCCAGCAGGCGCTGCCAGCGGTTGAGCCGCGCGGCGTCGTGCACGGTCTGGCCGATCTGCAGGTGGTGGCCGGGTGCGCCCTCGTGGAAGACGGTGGTCGTCTCCCGCCAGGTGGTCATCGAGGTGACGCCCTCGGGGAGCGACCACCACATCCGGCCCGGGCGGCTGAAGTCCTCGGTCGGGGCGGTGTAGTAGACGCCCTCGCCGGAGGTCGGGGTGAGCAGCCCCTCGATCCGCCGGACCGGGGCGGGGATGTCGAAGTGGACGCCGTCCAGGGCCGCGATCGCCCGGTCGGCGGTCTCCTGCAGCCACGCCTGCAGCGCCTCGCGCCCGTGCACCTGGCGGGCGGGGTCGGCGTCGAGCCGGGCGACCGCGCCGGCCACGCCCTGCCCGGGGGCGATCTGCTCGGCGACCGCCTCCTTCTCCGCCACGATCCGGGCCAGCTCCTCCCAGCCCCAGGCGTAGGTCTCCTCGAGGTCCAGGTCGACGCCGGCGTGGAAGCGGGACTCGACGGCGTAGCGCTCCCGGCCCACCGCGTCGCGTTGCGGGGCCAGCGGCAGCAGCCCGCCCTCCAGGCGGTCGGCGAAGTCGAGCAGGGCGGCCGACGTCGCCGCCGCCGCGCGGGTGAGGTCGCTCGTCAGCCCGGCCGAGCCGGCGGGTGCGGAGGAGGCCAGCTCGGTGAAGTACCCGGGGCGCTCGGCGGTGCCGGCCCAGCGGCGAGCCGTGGCGGCCGCCAGCGTCACCTGCCGCGCCGCGGCGCTGCGGCCGTGCCGGGCCGCCTCGGTCAGGCCGGCCAGGTAGCCGTCGAGGGCGCGGGGCAGGGCGGCCAGCCGCCGGGCGATCACCGCCCAGTCGGCCTCGGTCTCGGTCGGCATCATGCCGAGCGTGATCCGGAACTCCGACAGCGGGCTGGAGACGTTGTTCAGCGCGGCCTGTGCCCAGCCCGCCTCGTAGCGGGCGAGCTCGGCGCCCAGCCGCTCGGTCATCGCCGCCCGGGCGACCTCCTCCCGGTGGTCGACGGGTCGCACGCGCCCGGCCATGCCGATCGCGGTGCGCAGCAACTGGGCGTGGGCGCCGTGTCCCTCGGGCGTGAGGTCCGACCAGCGGTCGTCGTGCCCGGGGACCCCGATGTAGGTGGCCACCTCCGGGATCGAGGCGGCGTACTCCTCGACGACGCGGTCGGCGAGCAGGTCGAGCTGGGACGGCGGACGCACGGGCTCACTCACGGACTCTCCTCGGCACCTCGGGGGACGGCAGCTCCATCCTGCCGATCCGAGGAGTGCGACCGCCGGTCGCCCCGGGGTGTCAGCGGATGTCGGAGGGGTAGCACGTGCCCGCGCTGTTCGGCGAGCGTGTCCTGCGATGAAGGAGGAACCACGATGACCACCAAGGTCGAGGAGTCCGTCCAGGTGGACGTCCCGGTGACGACCGCCTACAACCAGTGGACCCAGTTCGAGGACTTCCCGCACTTCATGGGAGGCATCAAGGAGGTCCACCAGCACGGGGACCAGCGGCTGCACTGGGTGGCCGAGATCGCCGGCGTGCGTCGCGAGTGGGAGGCCGCGATCCTCGAGCAGGTGCCCGACGAGAAGATCGCCTGGGCCGCGACGAGCGGTGCGACCAACGCCGGCGCCGTCCGGTTCACCCCCGTCGGCCCGACCTCCACGATGGTCCACCTGACCCTGGAGTACGAGCCCGAGGGCCTCGTCGAGCAGGCCGGTGACAAGCTCGGCATCGTGGGACGGCAGGCGAGGTCCGACCTCGCCAGGTTCAAGGCGCTCATCGAGGACCAGGGCTACGAGAGCGGTGCGTGGCGCGGTTCCGTCGAGCACGGCGTCGGCGTGGGCACGCCCGGTGTCGAGGACGCCAGCCTGTCGCGCGGGGACAGTGGCAAGGCCGGGGTGTCGGCCACGGGTGTGATCGCCGGTGTGGCGGCCGTCGCGGCGGCAGGCGCGGCCGTGGCGGCGGCCAGGAGCGGTTCGGACACCGAGCAGTCGGAGCAGGTCGCCCCGTCGCAGCCGGTGGCCCCGGTGCAGGAGGTGACCGTCGTCGAGCAGCCGCCCGTGGACCAGGTCCGTGACGACGTGCTGCTCGAGGAGTCGCCCGCGGAGGGCTACACGACCCCGACGTCGACCGAGGGTGTCGAGTCGACGGTGCGCAGCACCGGGGACGACCCGATGGTGGGCGGCGGCAGCCGCTGACCCCGCCGGTCGGTGGGGGCGCGGTCCAGTCGCCCCCACCGGCCGCTGCGCGCCGCCGGTCGGTCGGCCGCATCGTGGTGGCCTGCCGGGGTGGCCGGGTCAGGAGGCAGCGCCGGTCGGCACCCGGTCACGCAGCCGCAGCGCGGGGACGGTCGCGTGGGTGAGCACGCCGATCGTGGCCGCGTAGAGCACGGTGCCGACGCCCACGTTGCCGCCGAGGACCCAGCCGAGGCCGAGCACGCCCAGCTCGATCGAGGTGCGCACCACCCGCAGCGAGAGCCCGCGTGCCGCCAGTCCGGTGCTCAGCCCGTCGCGCGGCCCGGCACCCAGTCCGGCCCCGATGTAGGCACCGGTGGCCACGCCGTTGAGCACGATGCCCGCCAGCAGCAGCGGGACGCGCACGGACAGGCCGGTCGGCGTCGGCACCACGGCCAGGGTGGCGTCCAGTGCCAGGCCGAGCACCACCACGTTGGCCAGCGTGCCGACGCCCGGGCGCTGTCGCAGCGGCACCCAGGCGAGCAGCACGAGCACGCCGACGGCGATGGTCCAGGTGCCGATCGACCCACCGAGGGTGCGGGACAGGCCCTGGTGCAGCACCGCCCACGGCATCTGCCCGAGCCCGGCCTCGAGCATCAGCCCGGAGCTGGCGCCGTAGAGGACCAGCCCGGACAGCAGGAGCAGCAGGCGGGTGGGCCGGCGGTCCGGCGGCATCGGCGCGAGGAGGTGCACGCCCTCACCCTCACCGGCTTGGCCTTGTCCGAGAAGGGCCAAGTTCGCCATCATGGCCGGGTGGGCACCGATCGGCTGGCCGAGCTGCTGGACCCGTGGCTGGGCGAGGGACCGGCCTACGGGGCGGTGGCCGCCGGCATCCGCGGGCTGGCGCTGGACGGCCGGCTCGCGCTGGGCAGCCGGGTGCCCAGCGAGCGCAGCCTGGCCGCCGCGCTGCGGCTGAGCCGGACGACGGTCACCGCGGCCTACGACGTGCTGCGGGCCGAGGGCTACCTGGTGAGCGCCGGTGGGGCGGGCAGCCGGGTCACCCTGCCGGCGTCCGCCCCGGTGCGCCCGGACGCCGACCCGGGGGAGCCGGCCGTCGTCCGGGACCTGACCGTGGCCGCGACGCCGGCGCCGGCCCAGCTCGTGGACGCGGTCGCGCAGGCGGCCGCGGACCTGCGGCCGCTGCTGTCCGGGCACGGGCTGCACCCCTACGGCCTGCCGGCGCTGCGCAGCGCGGTCGCCGGGCACCTGACCCGGCGGGGGCTGCCCACCGTGGCCGAGCAGGTCATGGTGACCAACGGCGCGCTGGCCGGCTGGGACCTGCTGCTGCGCACCGTGACCACGCCGGGTCGGCGGGTGCTGGTCGAGCAGCCCACGTACCCGGCCGCGCTGGACGCCGTCGCGGCGGCGCACCTGCGCGCGGTGCCGCTGCCGGTCACCGCAGAGGGCTGGGAGCTGCCGGCCGGCGCCGCCGACGTCGCCCTGCTGACCCCCGACGGGCAGAACCCCACCGGGCTGCTCGCCGACGACCGGCAGCGGCGCGCGCTGCTCGCGGCGGTGGACGCCCCGGTCGTCGCCGCCGACGAGACGTTCACCGACCTCGTGCTCGACGGGGAGCCGGCGACGCCGCTGGCGGTGCTGGACCGCCGGGTGGTCACCCTCGGCTCGATGAGCAAGGCGTTCTGGTCGGGCCTGCGGGTGGGCTGGGTGCGCGCCGACCCACCGCTGCTGGCCCGGCTCGCCCAGGCCCGCGGGACCGTCGACCTGAGCAGCCCGGTGCTCGAGCAGCTGGTCGCGGTGCGGCTGCTCGCCGTCGCCGACGAGGTGGTGGCCGACCGCGTCGCCTGGCTGACCGCCTCGCGCGACGCACTGCTGGCCGCGCTCGCCGACCAGCTGCCCGACTGGCGCGTCACCCGGCCGCGGGCGGGCGCGATGCTCTGGGTCCAGCTGCCCGCGGGCAGCTCCACCCGGCTGGCCGGGCACGCCCTCGACCTGGGGCTGCGGATCACCCCCGGGCCACGGTTCACCGTCGACGGCACCGCCGACCGCTGGCTGCGGCTCCCGCTGTCGGTGCCCCCAGAGGCCGTCGGCGCGCTGGTCGCGGTGCTGCGGGAGGCCTGGGCGCGGACGGC
The DNA here is from genome assembly GCF_026967795.1 of Modestobacter sp. VKM Ac-2986. Taxonomy (GTDB): domain Bacteria; phylum Actinomycetota; class Actinomycetes; order Mycobacteriales; family Geodermatophilaceae; genus Modestobacter. The sequence goes on along the minus strand of NZ_JAPVBH010000002.1, from coordinate 637,174 downwards.
CGCCGGCGCGGTGTCCGGCCGGACGGCGCCCCGCTGGACCGCCTGAACCCGGTGCACCGCCGGGACCGGCGGGCGCGGCACGCCGGGTGGCCGGGTGGGTCGACCGGCGCGTCTTGACAAGGCTGTGCGCGTCCTCAGAATGACAAGGGTGACACGAGTCACCTGACTGCCGAACTCAACGAAGAGGACGCGCATGGACGCCCCAGCCATCCCCGCGGAGTCGACGGTGCCCCGGCGCCGCGGTCTCCGTCGCCTCCCGGGCCTGCTGGCCCTCACCCTCGCCCTGTCCGTCGCCCCGGCGACGATGGGCGCCGCGACGGCCGCCCCGACGCAGCAGGTCGACGCGACCTCGCCCGACCTGGGCGTCAACGTCACCGTCTTCGACCCGAGCACGCCGGTCGCGCAGATCCAGGCGCAGGCCGACGCGATCTACGCCCAGCAGGTGGCCAACGAGATGGGCACGCAGCGGTACGCGCTGCTGTTCAAGCCCGGCACCTACGGCACCGCCACCGAGCCGCTGCAGCTCAAGGTCGGCTACTACACCGAGATCGCGGGTCTGGGTGCCTCCCCACGAGACGTCACGATCAACGGCAAGGTCGAGGTCTACAACCGCTGCCGCCCTAACGCCGACGGCACGCCCAACTGCATCGCGCTGGACAACTTCTGGCGGTCGGTCTCCAACTTCCACCTGAACGTCAACGCCACCGGCCAGGACGGCTGCCGGTCGACGGCCAACTTCTTCGCCGTCTCCCAGGCCTCGCCCATGCGCCGTGTCGAGGTCAGCGGCGGCACCCTGTCGCTGATGGACTACTGCACCGACGGGCCGCAGTTCGCCAGTGGCGGCTTCATCGCCGACACGCTCGCCGGCGACGTCGTCAACGGGTCGCAGCAGCAGTGGCTGACCCGCAACAGCACGATCGGCAGCTGGTCCAACGGCGTGTGGAACCAGGTCTTCTCCGGTGTCGAGGGCGCGCCCAGCGAGGCCGGCTTCCCGGACCCGCCGTACACCACCGTGGAGAACACGCCGGTCAGCCGGGAGAAGCCGTACCTGTTCGTCGACGCGAAGGGCGCCTGGCAGGTCCGCGTCCCCTCGGCCCAGACGAACAGCCGGGGCGTCACCTGGGACGAGGGCCTGACCCCCGGCCGCACCGTCCCGCTGACCGACTTCTTCATCGCGAAGCCGACGACCAGCGTGCAGGAGATCAACAACCAGCTGGCCCGCGGCAAGCACCTGCTGCTCACCCCCGGCGTCTACGACGTCGCCTCGAGCATCGCCGTCAAGCGTGCCGACACCGTCGTCCTCGGGCTGGGTCTGGCCACGCTGACCGCGGTGGACGGCGCCGTGCCGATGACCGTGGCCGACGTCCCCGGTGTGGTCGTCGCCGGCGTCACCATCGACGCCGGCACGAAGGAGTCGCCGGTGCTGCTGGAGGTCGGCAAGAAGAACGGCAACAGCAGCCCGAAGAAGAGCGGTGCCACCAACCCGACGACGCTGTCCGACGTCTTCTTCCGCGTCGGCGGCCCGCACGTGGGCAAGGCCGACACGGCGCTGGTGGTCAACAGCGACCACGTGCTCGTCGACCACACCTGGGTGTGGCGCGCCGACCACGGGGTGGAGGGCTTCACCGCCGGCGTGAACGGCGACACCGACCGGTGGCGCACCAACATCGGCCGCACCGGTGTGGTCGTCAACGGCGCGGACGTCACCGCGACCGGCCTGTTCGTCGAGCACTTCCAGGAGCACAACACCGTCTGGAACGGCGAGCGCGGCCGGGTCGTGCTGTACCAGAACGAGATCCCGTACGACCCGCCGTCGCAGGCCGACTGGCAGGAGCCGAACGGCACGCTCGGCTGGGCCGGCTACAAGGTCGGGGAGCAGGTCACGACCCACCGGCTGGACGGCGGTGGCGTGTACGGCTACCAGCGCAACGCCGGCCCCGGCATCACCACGCAGATGGGCTTCGAGGTGCCGAACACCCCGGGCGTCCAGCTGCACCACGTGATGACCGTGCACCTCGACGGGCTCGGCGTCATCGAGCACGTGGTCAACGACGTGGGCGGCCGCTCCGACGGCACCACCCAGGGAAGGCCGCAGTACGTCGTGGACTACCCCGCACGCTGACCCATGGGCAGGACCCGGTGGGGCGGCGCGCCCGGGCGCCCCGGCCCACCGGCACGTCTCAGGCCGACTCCCGCACCACCAGCCGCAGGACGTCGTCGGGGTGGGCCGGCGGGGGCCGGCCGTCCAGCGCCGCGGTCACCGAGTCCGAGAGGAAGCGGGCCTGCACCGCCGCCGACTGGGACACCGTCGTCAGCGGGGGAGCCGCGAGCCGGGCGGCCGTGACGTCGTCCACCCCGATGACGGCGACGTCGTCCGGGACCCGCAGGCCCTCCGCGCGCGCCCCGGCGAGGACGGCGAGGGCGACCTCGTCGTTGTAGGCGGCGATCGCGCTGGCCGGCTCGAGCCCGGCCCGCAGGGCGCGCACCGCCGCCCGTCCGGACTCCGCGGTCAGCTCGACGGCGTGCACCCGGGGATCGGGGAGGCCCAGCCGTCGGCACTCCTCGCGCACCCCGGCCAGCCGTGGGTCGGCGAACTCGGCCAGCCGCGGGTCGGTGGTCGAGGCGTAGCCGATCACGCGGTGCCCGGCGCCCACCAGGTGCTGGGCCTGCAGCCGCCCCACCTGCAGCTGCCCGACGGCGAAGGCCCCGGGCCGGCGGGGCTCCTCGTCCAGCACGGTGGCGACCACCTGGATGCCCGCCCGGCGCATGCCGACCTCGTCGGCGTCGGGGAAGGCGGTGAAGCCGACGACGGCCCGCGGGGTGACCGCCCGCCACAGGTCCGCCAGCGGCCGCTGCCCGCGCGAGTGGTGCACCAGCACCGACAGGTCGCGGGCGGCGAGCTCGCGGGTCAGGTGGTCCAGCAGCGCCTCCATCACGGGGCCGACCGGCCAGTCCGGCACGACGCAGAGCACGAGGTCGCTGCGCCCGCTGCGCAGCGTGCGGGCGGCCGCCGACGGGGCGTACCCGAGCCGGTCGGCGGCCTCGCGCACCCGCCGCCGGGTCTCCTCGGAGATCACCGTGCCGGACGTGTCGTTGAGGACGTAGCTGACCGTGGTGCGGGACACCCCGCTCTCCCGCGCGACGTCCGCGCTGGTCACCCGTGGCACGCCGGCTCCTCCCACCGCGCCGGGCAGGGTCCCGGCGCCGGACATCCTGCCGGACCAGAGGGCGTGTCGGACCGATCGTCGTCCGGCTGGGTGGGTGGAGACGCTGGGCTCCCGCCCCCGACGGCCGGGGGGCGGGAGCCCAGCGTGGTCAGCCCGAGGTGCGGCCCAGCCGCTTCAGGCTGTCCAGCCCGATGGCCAGGATGATGACGACGCCCTTGATGATCAACTGGTAGAAGAACGGCACGTTCATCAGCACGAGGCCGTTGGACAGGACGCCGATGATCACCGCCCCGATCAGCGTGCCGAGGATGCGTCCCCGTCCACCGGCCAGCGCCGTCCCGCCCAGCACGACCGCCGCGATGGCGTCGAGCTCGTAGCCGCTGCCGGCGGTGGGCTGGGCCGACAGGACGCGGGCGGAGAAGATGACGCCCGCGACGCCGGCGGTCGCGCCGCCGATCATGTAGACGGTCATCAGCACCCGCTTGACGTTGATGCCCGCCAGTCGGGCGCCCTCGCTGTTCCCACCGACGGCGTACACGTGGCGACCGAAGCGGGTGCGCTCGAGAACGAACCACAGCACCGCGTAGACGATCACCATGAGCACCACCGGCTGGGGGATCCCGGCGACGCTGCCGTTGCCGACGCCGCGGTAGCCGAGCTCGGTCGCCACCAGTGGTTGTCCGTCGAGCAGCGAATACGACAACCCTCGCAGGTAGGTCATCGACCCCAGCGTCACGATGAACGCCGGCAGGGCGAATCGGGCGACGAAGACGCCGTTGACCGCCCCGGCCAGGGCTCCGACCAGGATGCCGCCGATCAGGGCCAGTGGTGTGGGTACGCCGTTGGTCCACAGCAGGACGCCGGTCACGCCCGAGACCGCCAGGATGGAGCCGACCGACAGGTCGATCCCGCCGGTGAGGATGACCAGCGTCATCCCCGCGGCGAGGATCGCGTTGATCGAGACCGACCGGGCCACGTTGACGCCGTTGCTGACCGACAGGAAGTTCGGGGCCAGCACGGCCATCAAGAGCACGAGCAGGACGAGCACCAGCAGGATGCCGACGCGGTCCCACCAGTAGCCGAAGCCGTTCCTGCGTGTGCTGTCGCTCGGGACGACGGTGCTGTCGGCCGTGTCGACGGTGGTGCTCATCTTCTCGCTCCTGCGTCGTGGGCCCGGTCCCGGTCCCCGGTCGATGTGGATGGTGTGTGCACGCCGGTGGCGTGCTGCATGACGGACTCCTCGCTCGCCTCGGCGGCGGGCACCTCGGCGACGATCCGGCCGCCGCGCATCACCAGGAGGCGGTCGCTGATGCCGAGGGCCTCCGGCAGGTCGGAGGAGATGACGAGGACGGCCGTCCCGGTCGCGGCGATCTCGTCGATGATCGTGTAGATCTCGCTCTTGGCACCGATGTCGACCCCGCGGGTGGGCTCGTCGAGGATGAGCAGCCTGGGCTTCTGCAACAGCAGCCGGCCGAGCACGACCTTCTGCTGGTTGCCACCGGACAGCGCCCGCGACTCCAGGTCGACGGCGTTGGCCCGCACCTTCAGCTGCTGCATCACCCCGCGGACGGCGGACAGCAGCCGCCGCCCACGCAGCACGCCGCCGCTGGTGTAGTCGCCCAGCGTCGAGACGCTCACGTTGTCCCGGACCGACATGTCCAGGAAGAGCGCCTGGTCCTTGCGGCTCTCCGGGAGCAGCCCCACCCCGGCACGGATGGCGTCCGCCGGTCCGCGCGCCTCGAGCGGCCGGCCGTCGAGCTCGACCACCCCGCCGGTGCGCCGGTCGGCCCCGTAGACGAGCCGGGCCACCTCGGTGCGGCCGGCCCCGATGAGCCCGACCATCCCGACGATCTCACCGGCCCGGACGTCGAAGGAGACCGGACCGATGCCGCCGGGGCCGGTCAGCTCACGCACCGACAGGCGCACGTCCCCTCCGCCCCGGCGGTCGTGGGTGTAGAGGTCGGAGATCTCGCGGCCGACCATCATCTTCACGATGTCATCGGGAGTGACCTGGTCGGCGCCCTGGGCGTGCATGTCCCGGGTCCCGATGAGCTTCCCGTCCCGGAAGACGGTGACCCGGTCGGCGAGCTCCCAGACCTCCTCCATCCGGTGGCTGATGTAGATCAACCCCATCCCGGCCTCGCGCATGGTGCGGATCAGCCTGAACAGGTGCTCGGACTCGCTCTTGGACAACGACGCCGTCGGCTCGTCGAGCACCAGCACCTTGGCGTCCTCGGCGACCGCGCGGGCGATCTCCACCACCTGCTGCATGCCAACGCTGAGGCGGCCGATCGGCCGGTCGGGGTCGATGTCGGCGCCGACCCGGGCGAGCTTCTCCTGGGCCTGCTGCCGCATCGCCCGCCGGTCGAGCAGCACCCCGAAGCGGGTCGGCTCGGCCCCGGTCGCGAGGTTCTCCGCGACCGTCATCTCGGGGATGGTGTTCAGCTCCTGGTGGATGATCGCCACTCCGGCCGCCATGGCGTCGCGGGGCGACGTCAGGACGACCGGGGAGCCGCCGATGCCGATCGTGCCGGTGTCCGGCTGGTAGTTGCCGGAGATGATCTTCATCAGCGTCGACTTGCCAGCGCCGTTCTCGCCCATGAGGGCGTGCACCTCACCGGGCCGGACGTCGAAGCTCACGTCCGACAGCGCCCGGGTGGCGCCGAAGCGCTTGCTGATCCCCGACACCTCCAGAAGGGATGCTCCGGGCGTCCCGCTCACGCCCGTGCCCCGCGCCGCCCCCGGTACGTCACCAGCCCTTGTAGTCACTGACGCTGTCCTTGGTGACGATCGTGGGGTCCAGCAGCGTCACCCGCTCGGTGGGGGCGTTGCCCGCGACGATCTCCCGGCCCACTTCGAGGGCCTTGACGGCCATGCCGCCCGGGTCCTGCGCTGCGCTGGCCCAGAAGTCGGAGGCGGGGTCCTGCAGCGCCTTGACAGCCTCGGGCGACCCGTCGACACCGGTGATGACCACGCCGGTGCGGCCGGCCTGCTGCACGGCCAGGGACGCGCCGAGCGCCTCCGGGTCGTTGATGGCGAAGATGCCCTGCACGTCACTGTTGGCGGTCAGCATGTCGGTGGTCAGCGTCAAGCCGCTGTCGCGGTCGTTCTTGCCGGCCTGGCGCGCGAGCACCTTGATGTCGGGGTTCTCGGCGAGCACGCCCTCACAGCCCTTGACCCGGTCCTGCGGCGCGGTGGTGGGGGTGCCTTCGACCACGAGGATGTTGCCCGCGCCGCCCATCTTGTCGACCAGCGCCTGGCAGGCGAGCTCGCCGGCCTTAACGTTGTCGGTGGTGACGGCGGCCTGGGCACCGGCGGCGTCGACGTCCACGGCCACCACCGGGATGCCGGCCGCCTGGGCGCGGGCCACGCCGGAGGCGATGCCGTCGCTGTCGACCGCGTTGAGCAGGATCAGGTCCATGCCCTGCTGGATGAAGGCGTCGATCTGGTCGTTCTGTGTGCCGAGGTCCTGACGCCCGTCCTGGACGTTGAGCTCGAAGCCGTCGGCCTCGGCCGCCGCCTCCATGCTCGCCTGCATCGACGCGAAGAACGGGTTGGAGATGTCCTGGAGCATCAGGCCGACCTTCTCCACCTCACCACCACCGCCACCGCCGCCGCCACCGGCGGCCGGGGTCTGGTCGCCGTTGCTGCAGCCCGTCATGACGAGGGCCCCCGCGAGGAGCAGAGCGCTGGACATCGTCCGGGAGCGTGAGAAAGACATCGTCGTGTTCCTCCGTGCTGGCTGTACCGCGGGCCGGTCTCCTGCCCGATCAGAGCCGTTTCTGGGCCCTTCGCCGGGCCGTTGAACCTGCCTGCGCCGTGGCGCCGTCGCCACGTTGCGAACGCTAACATCGCCCACGTGCGCTAGATCACCATGGTGTGCATCACGATCTCGTGACGAGAGGAGACCCGTGGCAGTCACCCCGTTGCCCCTGCCGGCCAACCAACCGGCCGACCGCTTCTACGCCGGAGGTGGACGGATCGCCGAGTTCCGCCGGCAGGTGTGGGACGGCAGCCGGGTGCCCGAGGACTGGGTCGGTTCCACGACGACGCTGTTCGGTGAGGGGGCACTGGGGTTGACGGTGCTCGACGACGGGCGCACGCTGCGCGACGCGGTCGGGGCAGACCCGCGGGCGTGGCTGGGGGAGGCGCACGTGGCCCGTTTCGGAGCGGACACGCGGCTGCTGACCAAGCTGCTCGACGCCGGGCAACGGCTGCCGGTGCACCTGCATCCCGACGGCGCCTTCGCCGCCGAGCACCTGGGGTGTGCGCACGGCAAGACCGAGGCGTGGGTGTTCCTGCGGGGAGGCGAGGTGCACCTGGGCTGGCGTGCCGAGCTGTCCGCGGACCGGCTGCGCCGGCTGGTCGACGACCAGGACGTCGACGGGCTGCTGGCAGCGATGCACCGAGTCGAAGTGGCGCCCGGGGACGCCGTGTTCGTACCGGCCGGCATGCCGCACGCGATCGGGGCCGGCACGTTCCTGGTCGAGGTGCAGGAGCCGGAGGACCTCTCGATCCTGCTGGAATGGCGTGACTTCGCACTCGACGGGCCGCGCGACGGGCATCTGGGGCTGGGCTTCGACCGCGCACTCCAGGCGACCGACCTCGCGCCCCGAACGGCCGACCAGGTCGAGGCCCTGGTGGTGCGCGCCGGGGCCACCGGACCGGTGCTGCCGGCGGCGGCGGACAGCTTCTTCCGCGTCGACCGCGTTGCCGGACGGACCGAGCTCGCGGCGGGCTTCGCCGTCGTCGTGGTCACCGACGGCGCCGGGGTGCTGTCCTCGGGGGCGGGCAGCCTGCAGGTGGAGGTGGGCGACACGGTGCTGGTCCCGGCGGCCGCCGGTGCGACAGTGCTCGACAGCGGGCTCACCGCCCTGGTCTGTCGTCCGCCCGCTCCCTGAGCGCAGGTGGGGTCGGCTGTCTCGGGAAGGGCAGTCAGACGACCTTGAGGGTGAGCGCGCGGCGGCCGGCGTCGGTGCGGGCGGTGGCCATCCGCTCGGCGCTCGGCGTGCCGTACTCCGTCGTGCGCTGGCGGGCCGGGCGGCCGATCGCGGCGGCCATGGCCTCCAGTTCGGCGATGGTCTTCAGCGACCCGTTGCCCGAGCCCGCCATCCGGCTGATGGTCTCCTCCATCAGCGTGCCGCCGAGGTCGTTGGCGCCGCCGTCCAGCATCGCCTGGGTGCCGGTGTCCCCGAGCTTCACCCACGAGGTCTGGATGTTGTCGATCCGCCCGTGCAGCACCAGTCGGGCCACGGCGTGCACCGCCCGGTTCTCCCGGTTCGTCGGTCCGGGCCGGGCGACGCCGGCCAGGTAGATGGGCGAGTTGTGGTGCACGAACGGCAGCAGCACGAACTCGCGGAAGCCGCCGGTCTCGTCCTGCAGGCGGCTGAGGGTGCGCAGGTGCGCGACCCAGTGGGCGGGGGTGTCGACGTGGCCGTACATCATCGTCGAGGTCGTCGGCAGGCCCACCTCGTGCGCCGTCCGGACGATCTCCAGCCAGGTGGCCGTGGGCAGCTTGCCCTTGGTCAGCACCCAGCGGACGTCGTCGTCCAGGATCTCCGCCGCGGTCCCGGGCAGGGAGTCGACGCCGGCCTCCTTCGCGGCGGTGAGGAAGTCGCGGAAGCTCAGGCCGGTGCGCGCCGACCCGTTCACCACCTCCATCGGGGAGAACGCGTGCAGGTGGATGTCGGGACGGCGGGACTTCACCTCCCGCGCCAGGTCGAGGTAGGCGGTGCCGGGCAGGTCGGGGTGGATGCCGCCCTGCATGCAGATCTCGGTCGCCCCACCGGCCCAGGCCTCCTCCACCCGGTCACCGACCTGCTGCATCGACAGGGTGAAGGCGTCGGCGTCGGTGCGCCGCTGGGCGAAGGCGCAGAACCGGCAGCCGGTGTAGCAGACGTTGGTGAAGTTGACGTTCCGGTTCACCACGTAGGTGACGTCGTCGCCGTTGACGTCGCGGCGGACGGCGTCGGCCAGCGCCGCGAGGGCGTCGAGGTCGGTGCCGTCGGCGCCCAGCAGCGCCAGGTACTCGGCGTCGCTCAGCCCGGCGGGGTCGGTCTCGGCGTGCCGGAGTGCCGCGTGCACCTCCGGGTCGCCGGCCGCGATCGCGGTCGAGTGCCCGTCGCGGGCGCTCTCGGTGCGGGAGCGCAGCTCGGCCCAGTCGCCGTAGACGGCGTCGAAGTCGCTGCGCCGGTCGCCGGTGCGCCCCAGGGTGTCGATCTCGGTGTGCAGGTCGACCCGGCCCGACGCCGTCCACGCCTCGTCCGGCTCCTGCCACGGCAGCCCGACCGGGTTGCGGCCCTCGACGGCGAGGCCGTCCTCGCCGGCCAGGGCGTCGACGTGCGGGCGCACCCGGGGGTCCAGCCACGGCTCGGGCTGCAGCACGTAGCCGGGCTGGGCGGCGAGCCGCTCGCGCAGCGTGAAGCCGGCGTCGGCGGTCAGCTGGGCCAGCTTGTCGATGTTGGGCCACGGGCGCTCGGGGTTGACGTGGTCGGGCGTGAGCGGGGAGACCCCACCCCAGTCGTCGACGCCGGCCCGCAGCAGCAGGCCCAGCTCGGTGGAGTCGCTCAGGTTCGGCGGCGCCTGGACCCGCGCGGCCGGCCCGAGGACCAGCCGGCTGACCGCGACCGAGGCGACGTACTCCTGCAGCGCGAGGTCGTCCGCGCCGGCCATCGCGGTGCGCGGCTTGGCCCGGAAGTTCTGCACAATCACCTCCTGCACGTGTCCGTGCCGGCGCGCCGAGGCCCGGATCTCGGCCAGCGCGTCGACCCGCTCGGCGTAGGTCTCGCCGATGCCCAGCAGCACGCCGGTGGTGAACGGGACCGCGGAGCGGCCGGCGTCCTCGAGCACCCGCAGCCGCACGGCGGGCTCCTTGTCGGGGCTGCCGAAGTGCGGGCCGCCCTTCTCCGACCACAGCCGCGTGGCCGTCGTCTCCAGCATCATGCCCATCGACGCCGCGACCGGCTTGAGCCGCTGGATCTCCTCCCAGCTCAGCACGCCGGGGTTGAGGTGCGGCAGCAGCCCGGTCTCCTCCAGCACCCGGATGGCCATCGCCCGCAGGTAGCCCAGCGTGGAGTCGAAGCCGTGCGCCTCCAGCCACTCGGCGGCCACCGGCCAGCGGTCCTCCGGGCGGTCGCCGAGGGTGAACAGCGCCTCCTTGCAGCCCAGCGCCGCGCCCTGGCGGGCGATGTCGAGCACCTCGTCGGGGGACAGGAACGGCGCCCGGCCCTCGGCGCGCAGCTGCCCGGGCGTGGTGACGAACGTGCAGTAGTGGCAGCGGTCGCGGCACAGGGTGGTGAGCGGGATGAACACCTTGCGGCTGTAGGTCACCACCCCGGGGCGGCCGGCGGAGGCGAGGCCGGCGTCCCGCACCCGGGAGGCGGTCGTCAGCAGCCGGTCCAGCGGCTCGCCCTCGGCCAGGCCGCGGGCGTGCATCAGGGTCTCGGCCTCGGTGGCGTCGAGCGTCACGCCGCGTTCGGCACGGACGAGCGCGCGGTTGAGGGCGGACGCGGACGGGGCGGGGAGGGAACCAGTCATCGCAGGCACGACGCTAGCCCCGGCTCGTGTCGCCCGCGTTCCCGGGCGCTCAGCGCAGCGCGGTGACCACGACCTCGGCCGCCCGGGCGACGACGGCGTCGGAGGGGTCGGCGTCCGCGTCGGCGGAGGTGGAGAGGACGGCGAGCACGATCGGCGCGCGCCCCGGAGGCTGCACGACGGCCAGGTCGTTGCGGGTGCCGTACGCCGCGGTGCCGGACTTGTCGGCGACGTCCCACCCGTCGGGGACGCCCGCGCGGACCAGCGCGCCGCCCGTGGTCGAGCTGCGCATCCAGCCCAGCAGCAGGGCGCGGTCGTCCGGGTCGAGCGCCTCATCGACGGCGACGGCGCGCAGGTCGCCGGCGAGTGCCCGGGGCGTGCTGGTGTCCCGCTCGTCGCCGGGGACGCCGGTGTTCAGCTCCGGCTCGTACCGGTCGGGAGAGGTGACGTCGTCCCCGAGTCCCCGCAGCACCTGCTCGAACCCCGCGGTGCCGCCCAGCTCGTCGAGGAGCAGGTTGCCGGCGGTGTTGTCGCTGACCTGCAGCGCGGCGGCCAGCACGTCCCGCAGCGGCAGCCCGGTCTCGACGTGCAGCTCGGTCACCGGCGAGTACGTCACCAGGTCACCGGCGGTCCAGCGGACCACCACGTCCAGCTCGGCGTCGGTCGTCCGGTCCAGCACCGCCGCGGCGGTCAGCGCCTTGGAGGTGGAGGCGTACGGGAAGCGCTCGTCGGCGCGGTGCTCGACGACCGCACCGGAGCCGGTGTCGACGGCGTACACCCCGAGCCGGCGCCCGGACTCCTCCTCCAGCGCCGCCAGCGCCACCCCGACCGCAGGGTCGGTGACCGGCGGGGCCGCCGACGCCGGAGCGGCCGGGGCCGGCGCGGAGGAGGCCGGGGCGGGGGACGCCCCCGGCGCCGCGCCCCCTGAGCAGCCCGCGACCGCGAGCACCGTGGCCGCGGCGAGCGCCGTTGCGCAGATCCCGGGAGGTCGGGCCACGCCGACACCCCGACGAGTGCGCACCCACCCGCCCCCGGCGATGCCGGGCGACCCGGCCCCGCTCACGGACGGCGGAGGGCCTGGCCGGCGCCGTCGGTGAAGCGGCCGCGCAGCCGCAGCAGCGGGTCGTCGTCGCCGAGCGCCGGCACGCCCTCGACCTGCAGCAGGACGACGACGTGGTCACCGGCCTCGACGACGGAGGCCACCGTGCAGTCGAGCGCGGCCAGGGCGCCGTCGAGCACGATCGCCTCGCTCACCGGCGCGCGGTGCCAGGGCACGGACTCCAGCAGGTGCCGGGCGCTGGGCCGGCCGGCGGAGGAGAACCGGCTGGCCAGGATCGCGTGGGCGGACCCGAGCACGTTGACCGCGCAGGAGCCCACCGCCTGCAGCACCTCGGCCGGGTAGCCCTCGGTGGCCAGCCCGATCGCGACCAGCGGCGGGTCGGCCGAGACGCTCATCAGCGACGTCACCGTCGTCCCGACGTCGTCGATGTCGTCGCGCACGGTCAGCAGCACCACGCCGGCCGCGTACTGGCGCAGAGCGGCTGCGTACTCCCGAGCATCGACAGGCACGGGGACCAGTCGACCACAATGCAGTCGTGACCACTGCAGAGCAGAGCTACGACGTCATCGTCCTCGGGGCGGGCTCGACCGGGGAGAACGTCGCCGACATCGTCGTCAAGGGCGGGCTGACCGCCGTCCTCGTGGAGAGCGAACTGGTCGGTGGGGAGTGCTCCTACTGGGCGTGCATGCCCAGCAAGACGCTGCTGCGCGGCAGCGAGGTGCTGGCCGGGGCCCGGGCCGTCTCGGGGGCCGCCGCCGCGGTGACCGGCGAGCAGGACGTCGCCGCGACGCTGGCCCGCCGCGACTCCTTCACCCACGACTGGGACGACTCCAGCCAGGTCGAGTGGGTCGAGAGCAGCAACATCGCCCTGGTGCGCGGCAAGGGCCGCCTCGACGGCGAGAAGCGGGTCGTCGTGACCCAGGCCGACGGCACCGAGCTGGTGCTCACCGCCCGGGAGGCCGTGGCCGTGTGCACCGGCTCGCGCGCCGCTGTCCCGCCGGTCGACGGGCTGGCCGAGGTCACGCCGTGGACCCCGCGGGAGTCCACCAGCGCCAAGGAGGTGCCGGGCCGGCTGCTGGTCATCGGTGGCGGCTACGTGGGCTGCGAGATGTCCACCGCCTGGCAGCAGCTCGGGTCCTCGGTGACGCTCTTCCAGCACAACGAGCGGCTGCTGCCGCACCTGGAGCCCGCCGCCGGCGAGGCGGTCGAGGCCTCGCTGCGCGACCTGGGCGTCGACGTCCACCTGGGCGTGGAGGTGCAGTCGGTGCGCCGCGAGGGCGGCGAGGTCGTGCTCACCAGCTCCGCCGGGGAGTTCCGCGGCGACGAGGTGCTGGTCGCCGTGGGCCGCGCCGCGAACACCGACGAGATCGGGCTGGAGACCGTCGGCCTGGAGCCGGAGGGGTACCTCGACGTCGACGAGTCGCTGCAGGTGCCGGGCACCCCGTGGCTCTACGGCGTGGGCGACGTCAACGGCCGGCAGCAGCTGACCCACATGGGCAAGTACCAGGCCCGCCAGGCCGGCGCGGCGATCGTCGCCCGGGCCCACGGCGAGCAGGTCGACCTGTCCGACTGGTCGCCGTTCGTGGCCACCGCCGACCGGCGCGCCACCCCCAGCGTCGTGTTCACCGACCCGCAGGTCGCCTCGGTCGGCATGACCGCCGCCGAGGCGGACAAGGCAGGGCTGCCGCACCGCGTCGTGGAGTACCCGATCGGCAGCGTGGCCGGTGCCGCGGTGCACGCCGACGGCTACACCGGGACGGCGATCGCCGTCGTCGACACCGAGCGCGAGGTGCTGCTCGGGGTGACGTTCGTCGGCGGAGGCGTGGCCGAGCTGCTGCACTCGGCGACGATCGCGGTGGTCGGCGAGGTGCCGATCGCGCGGCTGTGGCACGCCGTCCCGTCCTACCCGACGATCAGCGAGATCTGGCTGCGCCTGCTCGAGACCTACCGGGGCTGACGGGTGCACGGTGGGAGCCGCATCGGGCTCGTGCTGCACCCCTTCCGTGACTGCGCCGGCGCCGTCGACCAGGTGGCCGCCTGGACGACGGCGCACGGGGTGGAACTGGTCGCCAGCGACGGGGACGTCGCCCGGCTGCACCTGCAGGGGGTGACCCCGGTGGGCGTGGCGGAGCTGGCGACCAGCTGCGACGGCATCATCGCCCTGGGCGGTGACGGCACGCTGCTGGGCGCGATGCGCCTGGTCGTCGACGACCCGGTCCCGGTGCTGGGCGTCAACTTCGGCCGGCTCGGCTTCCTCACCGAGGTGGAGGGCCGGGAGCTGGAGGGCGCGCTCACCGCGATGGCCGAGGGCCGCTCGACGCTGGAGTCGCGCAGCTGCCTGGTCGTGCAGGGGCCCGGCTGGGAGACGGTGGCGTTCAACGACGTCGTCCTGGCCCGGGTGCCGGGGGAGGGGATGGTCGACGCGACCCTGTCGGTGGCCGGCCGTCGCTACGGGCACTACCGCTGCGACGCCCTGATCATCGCCACCCCGATGGGGTCGACGGCCTACAACTTCGCCGCCGGTGGGCCGGTCGTGTCCCCGGGTGCCGAGGGCGTGCTCGTCACCCCCTCGGCGCCGCTGAACGGCATCGACCGCACCCTGGTGCTCGGCCCGCACGAGCCGCTGCACCTGTCCCTGCCGGAGAACGCGGGCCGCCCGGCGGTCGAGGTCGACGGGCTGGTGGTCGGCCGGCTGGGCCCCGGCGACGAGCTGCACGTCTCCACCCGCACCGACGCCGGGCTGCTGGTGCGGCTGGACGACTGGCTGGCCGCCGACCGCAGCCGGGTCAAGCTCTCGCTGCTGGACCTCCCGCTGCTGCCCGAGGAGCTGGTCGAGCTGCTGCCCGACGAGCTGCGCCGCCGCCAGCCGGGCGGGGTCACGCCCCCGGGCAGCACCGCGACCAGCTCGCCGTCCGTCCGCAGCCGGGACGCCGACGGGCGCTGACCAGGAGCTGTCGACGGTGGGCCCGGCTCGGCCCAGGGGCCCTGGTCCACCTCCGGCAGGACGCGGCGGCTACGGCAGCGGGAAGGGCTCGTCGTCGGGGGCGGGGAGGTCGCCGTCCACGGTGGCGGTGACGGTCATCCGCTCCAGCACGGACCGGCCGCCGAACAGCGACAGGAACGCGGTGTCGGCGGCGTCCCGGCCCGAGCAGATGCGCACCAGCGCCGACGTCGGGGCCAGCCGGGTGGCGTCGACGGTCTGCCAGACGCCGTCCACGTCGGCCTCGACCACGGCGTGGAAGTCCATCGGCGACAGCCCCGGGGCGTAGACCGCGACCAGCCGGGCCGGGACCTCCAGCGCGCGCAGCATCGTGATGGTCAGGTGCGCGTAGTCGCGGCACACGCCCCGGCCCAGCAGCAGGGTGTCGACCGCGGTGTCCACCGGGCGGCTGGAGCCGGAGACGTAGCTCAGCCGCCCGGCCACCCAGGCGGCGACGGAGGCGATCAGCTCCGCGCGCGGCAGCGACCGGTCGAACTCGGTGCCGGCGTAGCCCTCCAGCTGGTCCGACGGGCAGTAGCGGCTGGGCCGGACGAACTCCGCCCACTCCGCCGGCGTGACCTCCCGCGGGCTGCCGGCCGACTCGACCTGCGCGGTGTAGACGATCGTCGTCTCCCCGGCCGGCACCTCCAGCCGGTGCACCCGGGCACCGGGGACGGCGACCTCCTCGACCGGCACCGGCCGTCCGTCGCCGAGCACGGTCAGCTGCTCGGTCAGCGGCGCGGCCACGGCGACCTGCAGCAGGGCGGTCGCCGGTGCGGGCGAGGAGACGATGAGGGTGCAGGCCACGTCGGTGCGCATGACCGCAGATCCTGGCGGTCTCATGTGACGGGCAGGAGACGGCGACGTTGAGGTCGGCCCCACCCCTCGCTGCGTGCCGCCGGTCCGGGCGTGGTGCAGTAGCAGCGTGCAGCCGGGCAGCGACCGACGGACGTGGCAGCGCTACATCGCGCTGGGGGACTCCTTCACCGAGGGGCTCAGCGACCCCGACCCGGGGACGCCGGACGCCTTCCGCGGCTGGGCCGACCGGCTGGCCGGGCACCTCGCGGCCGCGGCCCCCGCGGGCACCGTCGAGTACGCCAACCTGGCCATCCGCGGCCGGCTGCTGCACCAGGTGCTCGCCGAGCAGGTGCCCGCGGCGCTGGCCGCACGGCCGGACCTGGTCAGCCTGGTCGCCGGCGGCAACGACCTGCTCCGCCCCGGCGCCGACCCCGACCGGCTGGCCGCCGACCTCGAGCAGGCCGTGGTGGGGTTCCGGGAGGCCGGGGCCGACGTCCTGCTGGTGACCGGGGTCGACCCGCGGCAGACCCCGATCATCCGGCGCACCCGCGGCCGGGTCGCGGTGTTCAACGCCCACCTGTGGTCGATCGCCGCCCGGCAGGGCGCCGTCGTGGTCGACCAGTGGGGCGCGGCGTGGGTGCAGGACGCGCGGATGTGGGACGCCGGCGACCGCATCCACCTCACCGCCGAGGGTCACCGGCGCACCGCGCTGGCGGCGGCCGCGGCACTCGGGGTGCCGGTCACCGGCGACGACACCGACTGGCGGACGCCGCTGGACCCGGCGCCGCCGCGGCCGGCCCGCGAGGTCCTCGCCCAGGAGGCCGCCTGGGTGCGCGGGTTCGTGGTGCCGTGGATCGGCCGCCGGCTGCGCGGGCGGTCCTCCGGCGACGGCCGGACGCCGAAGCAGCCCGAGCTGCGGCCGGTGCAGGCCGGAGAGCGCGTCGGCTGACCGGCCGGCGTCGTCGCCGGCCGGTCAGGGGAGCGTCAGCTGCGGCCGACCTCGGGGAGCTCGCCGGTGCGCGGGCCGAGGCGCTGCTGGAAGGACTCCAGCCAGGGACGCAGCCCCGACAGGTCCCCGGCGTCGGGGGTCAGGCCGCTCAGGTCGCCGATCTCGGCGGCCTCGCGGGGCTCGGGCACGAACGGGTCCTGGACGCCGTTGGCGGCCAGCAGCTCGCGCAGCTCCAGGAAGGCGCGCGAGGGCCGGAACACCGACGGGTCGAAGTCGGGGTCGACGGCCGGGACCTCGTCGGCCTCCGGGACCGCTGCGGCGAGCGGCTCCGGCGCCGGGGACGCACCGGTCACGGGCAGGGCGAAGGCGTTGAGCTCCGGCACCGCGGCGGTGCCCTGCGCCGGCTTCGGCGTCCACCGGTCCCGGCTGCGGGGCCGCTCGTCGCGGTCCTGCTCACCGAGCTCCACGTCGTCCAGCTCGTCGACGTCGGACAGGACGTCGGCGGGCAGGGCGAAGGGGGTGTCGAAGGCCAGCGGGCCGGCCGACAGCCCCCCGGACGGCGCCGGACCGGACGGCGGGCCGCCCGGCAGGCTGAGGTCCGGCGGGGTGTCGAGGTCCTCGAGCTCGCGGGCCGGCAGCGGCGCGGGCCGGCCGAAGGCGTAGCCCTGGGCCATCGAGCAGCCGTGCTCGAGCAGCCACTTGGCCTGCTCGCCGTCCTCGATGCCCTCGGCGATGACCTGCAGGCCCATGCCCGCGCCGAGCTGCAGCAGCCCCTGCACCAGCGCCGCGGTGGCCGGCTGGCCGACGACGTCGGCGACGAAGGAGCGGTCGATCTTCAGCGTGTGGATCGGCAGCCGGTGCAGCGCGGTGATCGCGGAGTAGCCGGTGCCGAAGTCGTCCAGGGCCAGGGTCACGCCGGTCTCGGTCACCGTGTCCACCGCGTGCAGCGTGGCGTCGGCGGCGAACAGCGCCGTCGACTCGGTGATCTCCAGCTCCAGCCGCTCCGGGGCCAGGCCGGACTCGGCGAGGGCGTCGGCGACCAGCTCGGCGAACCCCGGCTCGGCCAGGTGCCGGGCGGAGATGTTGACGTGCACCCGCAGCGCCGGGTCCCAGCCGGCCGCGTCCCAGCAGGCCTGGTGCAGCACCCAGGCGCCCAGCCGGGAGGTGAGCCGGTTGTCCTCGGCGGCGGCCAGGAACGCGCCCGGCGGCAGCAGCCCGCGGGTGGGGTGCTGCCAGCGGATGAGCGCCTCGTAGCCGAGCAGGTGCTCGTCGGAGAGCGCGACGATCGGTTGGTAGAACAGCCGCAGCTCGCCGGCCTCCAGCGCGTGGCGCAGGTCGGTCTCCAGCTGCAGCTGGTCGACGTAGGCCTCGGTGACCGCGCCGTCGTGCAGCTCGACCCGGCCGCGGCCGCCGCTGTCCTTGGCCCGGGCGAGCGCGCTGTGGGCCTGGCGGAGCAGCGCCTCGGGGGAGATGTCCGACCCCAGCGTCATGCCGACGCTGGCGGACAGGCTCACCTCGCGGCCGGCCACGTGGAAGGGCTCGTCGAGCACGCTGAGCAGGCGGTCGGCCAGGGTGCGCAGCGCCTCGACGTCCTCGACGTCCTCGGCGAGCACGAGGAACTCGTCGGCGCCGAAGCGCACGGCGGTGTCCTCGACCCGGGTGCTCCAGCGCAGCCGGTCGGCGACCTGGCACAGCAGCTGGTCCCCGCCCTCGTGGCCCAGGGAGTCGTTGACGGCGGTGAACCGGTCGATGTCCAGGTGCAGCAGGCCCACGGAGGTGTCCCGGCGCCCGGAGACGGCCAGCGCGTGCTGCAGGCGCTCACTCAGGGCGCGGCGGTTGGGCAGGCCGGTCAGCGGGTCGATGAAGGTGCGGCGCACCAGGTCGTCCTCGGCCCGGCGGCGGTCGGTCACGTCGACCAGGGACAGGACGACGAAGTGCAGCTCGCCGGTGCTGCGGTGGATGAGCTCGCGGCTCTGCTCCACCCACAGGCTCTCGCCGTCGGCGCGCTGCAGCCGGCGCTCGCCGACGACCTGCAGCTGCGGGTCCAGCAGCGTCGTGCCGGGCAGGTGCTCGTCGGCGAGGTCGGCCAGCGGGACGTCGTCGGGGTGGGTCAGCAGGTCCAGGTGGCGGCCGACGAGCTCGCCCGTCGTGCGGCCGGTGAGATCGCACAGCGCGGGGTTGACGACCAGCAGCTGGCCGCTGGCGTCGACGACGGCCTGGGCGACCGGCGCGGAGAGGAACAGGGCCCGGAACAGCTGCCCCCGGTCGGCCAGCAGCACGTCGGCCGCACGCAGCCGCTGCCCGGCGGTGCCGTCGGGCCCGGTGGCCCGAGGCGACTCGGGAACGGAGGTGGTCACCTCGACAGCCTCGCCCATCGTGAGCCCTTAACCACGCAACCTCGGCCGTGTCAACGTGTTCGTGCCGTCACGTCCAGTGACAGGACGCCACTCGGGTCACGCGGTTCCCGTCCTGCACCACCGGCGTCCGGGCGGCAGGCGGTGACGGGTGCCGCCGCCTGCCGGGCCGGGTCAGGCGGAGACGGTGACGCCGGGGGAGAAGGCCACGTAGCCGGCGAAGTCACGGCCGACCCGCTCGACCGCCGAGGGCTTGAGGTCGGGGTAGCTCCAGGCGCCGTCCTTCGTGGTGCCGTCGGGGGTGACGACGTCCCAGTACTGGGCCGCGCCCTTCCACGGGCAGGTGTAGGGCGTGGGGCTCTCGCTGAGCGCGCCCGGGGTGAGCGCCGAGGGCGGGAAGTACCAGTTGCCCTCGATCTTGACGAGCTCGTCCTCGGTCGCCTCGGCGACGACGGTGCCGTTCACGGTGGCGCGCATGGGTCCTCCTGGGGTCAGCGGGCGGCTGGTGTGCCGCCCGACACGTCGGGGGCAACGCACGGACCACCCGATGTGATCCCACCGGGAACACCGTGGCCCCCGTGGACGCTCACGGGGCAGACGACGAGAGGTGAGTGCGGTGGACAAGAAGATCGGCTTCCTGAACTTCGGGCACTGGCAACCGGTCCAGGGCTCGCAGGTGCGCACCGGCGCGGACGCGCTGCTGCAGACCGTGGAGCTGGCCGAGGCGGCCGAGGAGCTGGGCGTCGACGGCGCCTACGTGCGGGTGCACCACTTCGCCCGCCAGCTCTCCTCGCCGTTCCCGCTGCTGGCCGCCATCGGCGCGCGCACCCGGCGCATCGAGATCGGCACCGGTGTCATCGACATGCGCTACGAGAACCCGCTGTACATGGCGGAGGAGGCGGCCGCGGCCGACCTGATCAGCGCCGGGCGGCTGCAGCTCGGCGTGAGCCGCGGGTCACCGGAGACGGCGCTGCGCGGGTCCGAGGCGTTCGGCTACGTGCCCGGCGAGGGCAGCGACGACGCCGAGCTCGCCCGGGCCAAGACGGGCCTGTTCCTGTCCGCGATCAGCGGCACCGCGCTGGTCGACGCCGACCCGCGGATGCACCGCGGCGGGACCCGGCTCGCCGTCCAGCCGCAGTCGCCGGGGCTCCGCGAGCGCATCTGGTGGGGCTCGGGCACGCGGTCCACCGCGGTCTGGACCGCCCAGCAGGGCATGAACCTGATGAGCTCGACCCTGCTGTCGGAGGACACCGGCGTGCCCTTCGACGAGCTGCAGGCCGAGCAGATCGCGCTGTTCCGCGCCGCCTGGGACGAGGCCGGCTGGGCGCACCAGCCGCGGGTGTCGGTGAGCCGGTCGGTCATGCCGATCACCACCGACGAGGACCGCGCCTACTTCGGTGCCGACCGCGACAGCGGCGACCAGGTCGGCCTGCTCGGCGGTGTGCGGTCCCGGTTCGGCAAGAGCTACGCCGGTGAGCCCGACGAGCTGGCCGAGCAGCTGTCCAAGGACATGGCCGTGCGCGAGGCCGACACCCTGCTGCTGACCATCCCCAACATGCTCGGCGTCGAGTACAACGCCCGGCTGCTGGAGACGATCACGCAGCACGTCGCGCCCGCGATCGGCTGGGTGCACCCCGACCAGCGTTGATCTCTGCAACCACCCCCGCCGAGAACGGTTCGGCGGGGGTGGTCGCGGTTACGGGGGTCGGCATGGAGATGCGCACGCTCGGTCGTACCGGCGTCAAGGTCAGCCCGCTCTGCCTCGGCGCGATGATGTTCGGTGCCTGGGGCAACCCCGACCACGAGGACTCGGTCCGGATCGTCCACGCCGCCCTGGACGCCGGCCTGAACTTCGTCGACACCGCCGACGTCTACTCCGCCGGGGAGTCCGAGGAGATCGTCGGCAAGGCCCTGCTCGGCCGGCGGGACGACGTCGTGTTGGCCACCAAGGCGCACGGGAAGATGGGCGAGGACCCCAACCACCAGGGCAACAGCCGCCGCTGGCTGGTCCGGGAGGTGGAGAGCAGCCTGCGCCGGCTGCAGACCGACTGGATCGACCTCTACCAGATCCACCGGCCCTCGCCGGACACCGACGTCGAGGAGACCCTCGACGCGCTGACCGACCTGCAGCGCGCCGGCAAGATCCGCTACTTCGGCTCCTCGACCTTCCCCGCCTCGGAGATGGTGCAGGCCCAGTGGGCGGCCGAGAAGCGACACAGCGGCCGGTTCGTCACCGAGCAGCCGCCGTACTCGCTGCTGGTGCGCGGCATCGAGACCGAGGTGCTGCCGGTCGCCCAGCAGTACGGCATGGGCGTGCTGCCGTGGAGCCCGCTGGCCGGTGGCTGGCTGTCCGGGAAGTGGCGCAAGGGGGCCGACGCGCCGGAGAGCAGCCGGTCGGGGCGGATGGGCGCCCGCTACGACCTGTCGGACCCGGTCAACCAGCGCAAGCTCGACGCCGCCGACGCCCTGGCCACCCTCGCCGAGGACAACGGGATGACGCTGGTCGAGCTGGCGATCGCCTTCGTCCTCAACCACCCGGGCGTGACCTCGGCGATCATCGGCCCGCGCACGATGGAGCAGCTGACCAGTCAGCTCCCCGCCGTCGACGTCGTCCTGTCGGCGGAGGTGCTCGATGCGATCGACGCGATCGTCCCGCCGGGGACGAACATCCGCGCCGACGACGCCGGCTACCAGCCGCCCTCGCTCACCGACGCCGCGCTGCGCCGCCGCTGACGTCACCGTTGTGCGCTGGTGGTCGCCTCCCGGTCCCGGAGGCGACCACCAGCGCACACTGGCCGGCCGGTCAGTCGGCGGGGCCGGCGACCAGGGTGACGGTGGCGGTCTGCGACGTCCCGGTGATGTCGGTCCAGGTGACCTCGACCTCGTCGCCGGGGTCCTGCGCGGCCAGGGCGGTGGTCAGGTCGGTGGCGCTGTCGACCGGCGTCCCGCCGAGGGCGGTGACGACGTCGCCGGCGCCGATCCCGGCCTGGTCGGCCGGGCCGTCGGACAGCACCCCGGCGATGATCGCGCCCGCGGTGCCGTCGGCCACCGAGACGCCTAGGAACGCCGGCAGGCCCTGGTGCACCGTCGCGTCGTCCACGCCGTCCTCGATCTGCCCGACCAGGTCCATCGCGGTGTCGATCGGGATCGCGTAGGACCGGACGGCACCGCCGCTGGAGGCCGCCGTGTCCATCCCGACCACCTCGCCGTCGGCGTCGAACAGCGGGCCGCCGGAGTCGCCGGCCTGGACGTCGGCGTTCGTCTCGATCAGCCCGGTGAGCCGCTCGGCGTCCGTGCCGGACTCGCTGGTCGCGGTGATCGACTGGTCCAGTGCGGTGACCGTGCCCTCGGCCGCGCTCGTCGAGGAGGGGTCGCCGCCGGCGTTGCCGACCGCGGTCACCGCCTCGCCCAGCTCGACGCCGTCGGCGTCGACCTGCACGGTGTCCAGCCCGGAGGCGTCCTCCAGCTGGAGGACGGCGACGTCCGCGGTCGGGACGGTGCCGACGACGGTCGCGGTGTACTGCTCGCCGGTCGACAGCACGGTCACCGTGATGCTGGTGGCGCCCTCGACGACGTGGTCGTTGGTCAGCACCTCGCCGTTGGAGGTGAGCACCATGCCGGTGCCCGCTGCCTCACCACCGGAGTACGCGAGCTCGGTGACGATGTCGACGACGCCGACCACCTGGTCCGCGGTCGCCGTGCCGGCCGCGACAGCCGTCGAGCTGCCGTAGCCGGGGGGCGTCCCGTAGCTGCCGGGGCCGCGGCCGAAGGTGACCGCCGGCTCGGTGGCCGCCGACGGCGTGATGGTCGCCGCGCTCGCGCCCCCGCTGGTCTGCACGCCGATGACCACGCCGGCGGCGACGCCCAGCGCCCCGACCGCACCGGTCGCGAGGGCGCGGGTCCCGCGTCGCCGCCGCGGGGTGGGGGCAGTGGTGGTCGTGGGGGCCGGCTGGGCGTCGGACAGCGGGGTCGTCTCGTCGTTCATGGGACGAGTGGACCGCCCGGGACCCAGCGGGGGCTGTGCGCCGGTTGGGAGTTGCCTGCACGCCCTGGGAGTTGCCTGGGAGCGGCACCCGATGGGGGTGGTCGTCGGCCTGCTCGCCTCGCTGACCTGGGCGTTGGAGCGGGACGGCCGTCAGGCCGAGCGGTTCCTGGCCGCGCACCCCGACCCGGCCGAGGCCGGCTGACCGCGCGCCAGCCGGCCGCCGCGGGTCAGCCGCGGACCAGCGCGCCCAGCGCCTCGGGGTCGTAGAGGACCTGCGCGTCGACCCACTCGCCGTCCAGCTGTGCCTGCGGGGTGCCGTCGGGGTCCTGGGCCAGGAAGGCCTCCTCCCGCTCGACCACCCAGTCGACGTGGCGGCCCTCCCGCACACCGGACACGAACTCGGGGGTGGTCAGGCCGGCCCTGCGGCCCAGTTCGACGAGCTCGTCGGTGGTGAAGCCGCCGGTCTGCTCGGCCGGCTGGTGGGCGAACAGCTCACGGCGGAGCTGGTCGAAGTGGCCGGCCTCGGCGGCCAGGGCCAGGGCGTTGTTCGCCCGGACCGACTCGGGGCCGAGGAAGCTGCGCATCCGGTACTCGACGGAGACCGAGCCCGAGGAGATCTCGCGCCGGAGCACGTCGCCGGTGGCGTCCTCGGACTGGCGGCAGTAGGGGCACTGCGGGTCCTCGAACAGGACGAGCGTGCGGCGCGCGTCTTCGCTGCCCACGAGCACGCCGCCCTCGGGGGTGTGGCCGGTGGGGGAGGGGGTCGGTGAGCTCATGCCCGGGCTCTACCCGCCGCCGGGTGTGCCGACGCGTCCGTGGCGCGCGGTGGGGAGCGCGCCCGGCAGGGATCGAACCTGCGACCAAGTGCTTAGAAGGCACCTGCTCTGTCCACTGAGCTACGGGCGCTCGCGGCCCGCATCATCGCATCGCGCGCGCCGCCGAGCGGGACGAACCCGGGGTGCCCACCGCGTCCGGTGCGTTCGGCGGGTCGCACGTAGTGCTGCGGGTCGGTCCTCCGCCGGCCGCCGTCCACACCCGGCCGGTTCCTCCACAAGCGGGCCGGACCGCTGTCCCGGGCGGCACCCGGACAGCACGGTGGTGGCATCCCCGGCAGGTCGCCGGGCCCACCCATCGGAGGAGCACCGTGAACGAGTGCCTGATCACCGTCGTCGGCAACATCGTCAACTCACCGCAGCGCAGCCGGCTGCCCAGCGGGGACGGCGTGACCAACTTCCGCATGGCCTCCACGTCGCGCCGGTTCGACCGGGAGACGCAGGCCTGGACCGACAACCGCACCTTCTTCGTCGACGTCGAGTGCTGGGGCGAGCTGGGCGGCAACGTCTCGCACACCCTGAGCAAGGGCGACCCGGTCGTGGTCCGCGGTGAGCTGTACACGCACTCCTGGGACAGCGAGCAGGGCCGCCGCAGCCGGCCGCAGATCCGCGCCGCGCACGTCGGCCCGGACCTGACCCGCGGGACCGCCGAGTTCCGCCGGTCCGCGCGGCCGGTCACCCAGGCCGCGCCTCCCGGGGTCCCGGACGACGTCGCTGCGGAGCCGCCGGCCGAGGACCCCTGGGCCGACCGGCCCACGGACTACATCGAGGGGGAGGCGGCGTTCTCCGAGGTGGACTCCGACCTCACCGGCGACCGTGCCGCGGTGCCGGCGCTGACGTGAGCCTCCCGGACTGGGAGGATCGGAGCTGAGAACGCAGGGGGCGGGGCCGGTGGACGCCGGGAACGGCTGCCCCGCCCTGCCCCCTCACCGACGGAAGGCACCGACCTCTTGGCTCAGTACATCTACTCGATGGTCCGTGCGCGCAAGGCGCACGGCGACAAGGTCATCCTCGACGACGTCACCCTGGCGTTCCTGCCCGGCGCCAAGATCGGCGTCGTCGGCCCCAACGGCGCCGGCAAGTCCACGGTCCTGAAGATCATGGCCGGGCTGGAGACCGCCTCCAACGGCGACGTCGTCCTCGCGCCGGGCGCGACCGTGGGCATGCTCCAGCAGGAGCCCCCGCTCAACGAGGAGCTCGACGTGCGCGGCAACGTCGAGGAGGCCGTCAAGGACCTCCGCGCGGCGCTGACCCGCTTCGAGCAGGTGAGCGAGGCCATGGGCGAGCCCGACGCCGACTTCGACTCCCTCCTCGCCGAGCAGGGCGAGCTGATGGAGGTCATCGAGAACGCCGACGGCTGGGAGCTCGACAACCGCATCGAGCAGGCCATGGACGCGCTGCGCTGCCCGCCCGGCGACGCCGACGTCACGGTGCTGTCCGGTGGTGAGCGCCGCCGCGTCGCGCTGTGCAAGCTGCTGCTCGAGGCCCCGGACCTGCTGCTGCTCGACGAGCCCACCAACCACCTGGACGCCGAGAGCGTCGCGTGGCTGGAGCAGCACCTGGAGAAGTACGCCGGCACCGTCATCGCCGTGACCCACGACCGGTACTTCCTGGACAACGTCGCCGAGTGGATCCTCGAGCTCGACCGCGGCCGCGCCTACCCCTACGAGGGCAACTACTCCACCTACCTGGAGACCAAGGCCACCCGCCTCAAGGTCGAGGGGGCCAAGGACGCCAAGCGCGCCAAGCGGCTCAAGGAGGAGCTGGAGTGGGTGCGCTCGGGCGCCAAGGCCCGCCAGGCCAAGAGCAAGTCCCGCCTGGCCCGGTACGAGGAGATGGCCGCCGAGGCCGACAAGTTCCGCAAGCTGGACTTCGAGGAGATCCAGATCCCGCCGGGCCCGCGGCTGGGCAGCATCGTCATCGAGACCAAGCACCTCACCAAGGGCTTCGGTGACCGGGTGCTGATCGACGACCTGTCCTTCACGCTGCCGCGCAACGGCATCGTCGGCGTCGTCGGCCCCAACGGTGCCGGCAAGACCACGCTGTTCAAGATGCTGGTCGACCAGGCCGAGCCCGACGAGGGCGAGGTCAAGGTCGGCGAGACGGTCAAGATCAGCTACGTCGAGCAGAACCGCAGCGGCATCGACCCGAACAAGAGCCTGTGGGAGGTCGTCTCCGACGGCCTGGACCACATCAAGGTCGGCAACGTCGAGATGCCCTCGCGGGCCTACGTCTCCGCGTTCGGGTTCAAGGGCCCGGACCAGCAGAAGAAGGCCGGCGTGCTGTCCGGTGGTGAGCGCAACCGGCTGAACCTGGCGCTGACCCTCAAGCAGGGCGGCAACCTGCTGCTGCTCGACGAGCCCACCAACGACCTGGACGTCGAGACCCTCACCAGCCTCGAGGGCGCACTGCTGGAGTTCCCCGGGTGCGCCGTGGTCGTCAGCCACGACCGGTGGTTCCTCGACCGGGTGGCGACGCACATCCTGGCCTACGAGGGCGAGTCCAAGTGGTTCTGGTTCGAGGGCAACTTCGACGACTACGAGAAGAACAAGGTCGAGCGGCTCGGCATCGACGCCACCCGTCCGCACCGCGCCACGTACCGCAAGCTGTCCCGCGACTGATCGGGGTCGGCGGACCTCGTCCTCCTCACCCCGCGCACCTACGGGGTGGAGCCCGGACGGGGTCCGACCGCGCCCATCCTCTTGCTCGCGGGCAGGGCAGCACGTCATGACGGCCGGTCGGAGCTCACGCTCCGGCCGGCCGTCGGCGTCTCGTGGACCCCACCCCGGGTGGGACGCCCGCACCGGCAGGGTCGGGCCGCGTCACCCGAACCGCGCGACGAACCGGCGCTGGGCCGGGGTCTCGACCGCGCGGGGGCGGTAGTGGGCGCGCACGTGGGCCACCGCGTCGGCCGCGGGCACACCGTCGAGGACGGCGAGGCAGGCCAGCGCCGTGCCGGTGCGTCCGGTCCCGCCCCAGCAGGCCACCTCCACGCGCTCGCCGGCCGCCCGCTCCCACACCTGCGCCAGCTCCGCGCGCAGCAGCACCGGGTCCCGCGGCAGCCGGAAGTCCGGCCAGCGCACCCAGCGGTGCTCCCACGGCAGCGGCTCCGGGCGGCGGCCCAGCAGGTACAGCCCGAACGTGGGCACCGGGCCGGGCGGCAGCGGCGCGCCCAGGCCCCGCCCGCGCACCCGCCGTCCCGACGGCAGGACCAGCACGCCGGGCGTCCCGTCGTCCCAGCCCTCGACCATGCCGGCAGCGTAGGGGCGCGCGGCCGCCCGGACCGGGCGTGCGGAGCGCCGGACCGGACCCGTCGTGCGGTGCCCGCGCACCGGGCTGGCAGGGTGGCGCGGGTGAGGCACACCGTGGCGGTCCCCATGCGCTGGTCGGACATGGACGCCTACCAGCACGTCAACAACGTGGCCTTCCTCGGCTACTTCGAGACCGCCCGGGTGGACCTGTTCTTCGACCAGCCCACCCACGACGAGAAGACCGGCCTGCGCCGGGGCATCGTGGTGGCCAGCCACGAGATCACCTACAAGCGCCCGGTCGTCTACGACGCCGAGCCGCTGCAGGTGCAGATCTGGGTGTCCGGCGTCCGGTCGGCGGCCTTCACCTGCCACTACGAGCTCCTCGACCACGGGCAGCTCGCCGTCACCGGCAGCACGGTGCTGGTCACCTTCGACTTCGCCACGAACCGGCCGCGCCGGCTCACCCCGGAGGAGAAGGTCTTCCTGGCCCGCTACACCGAGGACGCGCCGGCCTGAGCCCGCCGGTCGGCACGCACCACGTGGCGCCCCGGGTCCACGCCCGGCGGTGTCGTCGAGCGGCGGACGGCGGCGCCCGTCGTCGTCCGGAACGACGACCGCCCCGCTGCCAGGTGCTCGGCAGCGGGGCGGTCGGGGTGCGGTGCGGTCAGCTGCGCCGGGCGAGCCGCCAGGCACCACCGAGCACGCCGGCGGCGACGACGGCCTTGACCAGGCCACCGACGATGAACGGGTAGAAGCCCGCGTCCAGCGCCTGGCCGGCCGACATGCCGGTGCTGACGGCCAGCCACGGGACACCGACGGCGAAGATCACGGCCTGGCCGGCGACGAAGAGCGGAGCGGCCTTGAGCGGCTGCCGGTCCATGCCCCGGCGGGCGGCCATGCCGATCAGGTACGCGGCGGGGATGAAGCCGACCACGTAGCCGCCGGTGGCGCCGAAGACGACGTCGACGCCGCCGCTGGCCTCGGAGTAGAACGGCAGCCCGACCAGCGCGGCCAGGATGTAGAACGCCTGCACGGCGACGCCGCGGACCGGGCCGAGGCTGGCCGCGGTGAGCACCACGGCGAGCGTCTGGCCGGTGATGGGCACCGGCGACCCGGGCACCGGGACCGACACCTGGGCCAGCAGCGCGGTGAACAGCACGCCGAAGGCGACCAGGACCACGTTGCGGGCACGGACGGCCGGGACGAGGTCGGCGAGCACGAGCGGGCGCATCGGCAGCGCGGGCATCGAGGCAGTGGCCACGGGTCCTCCTGGGAGTGCGGGACGGCGCAGCGCACCGTCGAACGGCAGAGAGTCTGCCCTATCCGGCCGGGTTCCGGACCGCCGGTCGGGACGGCCGCGACGGCGCCTCGGCGGCGGCCTCGGGCACACCGGGAGCGGTCGCGGTGCGTACCTGCCCGCTCACCTGCAGATACGTCCGTCGGTTTGCCCGGCCAGCCGCCGACGTGTTCGCTGAGGTCCAGAGCCCCTCGGCGAAGGTGGATCACGGCATGGCAACCGGGTGGTGGTCGTCGCTGCTGTCGTGGGGGCGCCCCGCACCGCAGGACCCCCTCGGGGGAGCCCTGCGGTCACCGGACCCGGCGCCCGACGACGGCTCCGGACCCGACCGCGCACCTGCCGCGCCCGCCCCCGACGAGACGGCTCCGCCGGCCGGGGACCCCGTGCACGACGACCCGCCCCGGTCAGCTCCCGACCCGGGGGACAGCGACCCGCTGCCCACCGTCACGACAACGACAGGAGCCCCCACCGTGGCCCAGCTCGACAACGTCATCGCCGACCTGCTCGCCATCGACGGTGCCACCGGCGCCGCGATCGTCGACATCGACAGCGGCATGGCCCTCGCGACCGGCGGCAACCCCGGCTTCGACCTCAACGTCGCGGCCGCCGGGAACTCCAACGTGGTGCGCGCGAAGCTGCGGACGATCTCCGACCTCGAGCTCAAGGACGAGATCGAGGACGTCCTGATCACCCTGCAGGGCCAGTACCACCTGATCAACGTGCTGCGCGGCCAGGGCAACGCCGGCCTGTTCATCTACCTGGTGCTCAACCGGACGACGGCGAACCTGGCGCTGGCCCGGCACAAGCTGCGGTCGGTCGCCGCGGGCGTCGCCGTCTGACGCAGGACCCCGCTGCCCCCACCACTCGCACGCTCGCGGCGGGACCCTGCAGCGGGGCCTCACCGCGGTGCCGCCCCATGCGGGCGGCACCGCGGTCACGCGGCGGTGGCGGCCTCGAGGATCCGGGCGCGGACGGTCTCGACGGCCAGGTCGCCGGCCTCGATCCACCGGGTGACGCGGCCACCGGAGACGATGCCGATGCGGTCGCAGCACTCGGCCAGCTCGTCGGGGTCCACGGACACGACGACCACGGACGTCCCGTGCTGCGTGGCGTCGTCCAGCAGCTGGCGCACCTGCTGCCGGGCGCGGACGTCCAGGCCGCGGGTGGGCTCGTGCAGGACGACGACGTCGCGTGCCGAGGCCATCCACCGGGCCAGGGCCAGCTTGTGCTGGTCGCCGCCGGACAGCGCGCCGAACACGGTGCGGATGCTGAGGGTCTTGACGTCCAGCTGGTGCACCGTGCGGATCACGCTGCGCAGCGTGGCGATCTCCTTGTGCAGGTCGCTGAGCGTGCCCCAGGCCTCCTGGGTGAGCGTGCGGGCGATCGTCTCGCCGGGGTCCACCCCGTAGGCGTCGTCGTCGGCGCGGTAGACCGGCAGCTGCAGCGCCCCGTCACCCGCAGCCGTGCTCAGCTGCCGTGGCTCGCCGTGCAGCAGCAGCTCGTCGGTGACGGCGGGCAGCTCACCGGAGAGCGCGCCGGCGATCTCGCGGACGCCGGAGGAGCGGTGCCCGGTCAGCCCGATCACCTCGCCGCGGCGCAGCAGCAGGTCCACGCCGTCCACCGCGCCGGGCACCCGCAGGTTGCGGACCTGCAGCGCGACCTCCTCGTCCCCGGCCCGTGGCGCCGGCGGACGGCTCGTCTCCGGCCGTGCCGGTGCGGGCACCCGGGCCGGGGGCAGCGGCACCGGCTCGCCGACGGTCTCGGCGGCCAGCCGGACCGGGTCCATCTCCTCGGCCGGGCTGTCCAGGGCGATCCGCCCCTCGCGCAGCACCAGCACCCGGTCGACCACCGCGAGCAGCTCGGGCAGCCGGTGGCTGATGTAGAGCACGCCGCGGCCCTGGCGGCTGAGCCGGCCGGCGACGGCGTGCAGGCTGGTCACCTCCAGCGGGAGCAGGGCGGCCGACACCTCGTCGAGCACGACCACCCGGGTGTCCTCGGCGAGGACCCGGGCGATCTCCACCAGCCCGTGCACGAAGTGCGGCAGCTCCCCGACCGGGGTGTCGGGGTCGACGTCGAGGGTGACCTCGGCCAGCAGCGCCTGCGCCGGCCCGCGCAGCTCGGCCTGGGGGCGCCCGGCCTGCGCGGTGCCGCGGAAGACCGCCTGCGCGACGGTCAGCGCCGGGTCGATGCGGACCAGCTGCTCGACGACGCCGATGCCCAGGTCGCGGGCGTCCCCGGCCGACAGCGGTGCGTACGGACGGCCGCCCAGGGTCATCGTGCCGGCGTCGGCGGCGGTGATGCCGGCGAGCACGTCGCCGAGCGTGGACTTGCCCGCACCGTTGGTGCCGACGAGTCCGACGATCTCGCCCTCGCCGACGGTGAACGACACCCCGCGCAGCACGCGGCGGGCACCGAACGACTTCTGCACACCCTCGACCTGCAACAACGTCATGGCGGGCCTCCCGGGGCGGGTCCAGCGACGCTGGTGGACAGGTGACGAGCGTCCCCCGCGACGCTGCGTAACGGGTCGGATGCTACCTGCCGCGGGGTGCGGCGCCTCCCGGGACGGTCGGTCCCGGGAGGCGCCCGGCGGGTCAGGTCAGCCCTGCAGCCAGACCGCCGCGTCGGCCGCCAGCGTGCTGTCGGCGACCGCCTCGCTGGCCAGCAGCACCTCGCCCTCGGGCAGCGGGACGGGGGCGCCGGAGAGGTTCACCAGGCACACCAGCCCACCGGAGCGGCGGAAGGCCAGGACGCCCTCGGGGGCGGGCAGCCACTGCACGTCCTCGCCGGTGAAGGCCGACGAGCTGCGCCGCAGGGCCAGCGCGCTGCGGTACAGCGACAGCATCGAACCCGGGTCGGCGGCCTGGGCCTCGGCCGTCAGCGGACCCCAGCCCGCCGGCATGGGCAGCCACGTGTCGGGCGTCGTGGAGAACCCGTAGGCGGGGGAGTCCCCGGACCACGGGACGGGGACCCGGCAGGCGTCCCGGCCGCGCTCGGTGTGCCCGGAGCGTTCCCAGATCGGGTCCTGCAGCGCCTCGTCGGGCAGGTCGACGTCGGGCATGCCGAGCTCGTCGCCGTTGTAGACGTAGGCGACCCCGGGCAGGGCCAGCTGCAGCAGTGCCGCGGCCCGGGCCCGGCGGGTGCCCAGCTCGCCGCCGCCGTAGCGGGTGACGTGCCGCGGCCGGTCGTGGTTGGACAGCACCCAGCAGGCCGGGGCGGGGGTGGGCGCGACCGCGGCCAGCGAGTGCTGCACCGCCGAGCGCAGCGAGTCCGCCTCCCAGTCGGCGGTCAGCAGCCGGAAGTTGAAGGCCAGGTGCAGCTCGTCGGGGCGCAGGTAGGCGGCCAGCCGCTCGTCGTCGAACACCCAGCACTCGCCGACGGCCATCCGGTCCTCGTACTGGTCGAGCACCGCCCGCAGCCGCCGGTGGACCGCGTGCACGCCGTCCTGGTCGAAGCGCAGGTCGCCGGGGCCGTCGTCGGCGAACAGGCCGGTGTCCTCGGCCGGCGCCATGTCCGGGAGCCCGTCGGGCTTGGCCATGCCGTGCGCGACGTCGATCCGGAAGCCGTCGACCCCGCGCCGCAGCCAGAAGTGCAGCGTCTCCTCCAGGTCCGCCACGACCTCGGGGTTGGCGAAGTCCAGGTCGGGCTGCTCCGGGGCGAAGATGTGCAGGTACCACTGACCGTCGGGCACCCGGGTCCAGGTCGGACCGCCGAACACCGAGGGCCAGTTGTTCGGCGGCTCGCTGCCGTCGGGCCCGCGGCCGTCCCGGAAGAAGTACCGGGCCCGGGCCGGTGAGCCGGGCGCCGACGCCAGCGCCTCCTGGAACCAGACGTGCTGGTCGGAGCTGTGGTTGGGGACCAGGTCGACGGTGACCTTCAGGCCGGCGGCGTGTGCGTCGGCGAGCAGGGCGTCGAAGCCGGACAGGTCACCGAACGTCGGCTCGACGTCCCGCGGGTCGGCGACGTCGTAGCCGTGGTCGGCCATCGGCGAGGGGTAGAACGGCGTGATCCACAGCGCGTCGACGCCCAGGTCGACCAGGTGCGGCAGCCGGGACCGGATGCCGGCGAGGTCGCCGACCCCGTCACTGGAGGCGTCGGCGAAGCTGCGGATGTAGACCTGGTAGAACACCGCCTCGCGCCACCAGTCGGCGGTCGGGGTGGTCACGGACGTCGGGTGCTCGCTCAGCGGGGGCTCCTGCGGGTGTGGAGGGGCTGCGGCGCCGGATCAGACCGACAGCGTGCCGCCGGCCCCCTCGGGCCACCGGTTCTGCATGCTGTGCGCCGCCATCTCCAGGTAACCCCACAACGTGGCGTCCTGCTCGGCGGTGAGCCCCAGCGAGTCGACGGCGGCGCGCATGTGGGTCAGCCAGGCCTGCCGCGCGGCGTCGTCGATGGCGAAGGGGGCGTGCCGCATCCGCAGCCGGGGGTGCCCGCGCTCCTCGGAGTAGGTGCGCGGCCCGCCCCAGTACTGCTGCAGGAACATCCGCAGCCGCGTCTCCGCGCCCTCCCAGTCGTCGCCGGGGTACATCGGGCGCAGGACCGGGTCCTCCTTCACGGCGGCGTAGAAGTGGGCCACCAGCGCGGAGAAGACCGGCTCGCCGCCGATCTGGTCGTAGAAGGTCGCAGCCTCCGACGGGGACGCGCTCTGGGTCATGCCTGCGATGGTCCCCCAGCCGGGGGACCGGAGGCCACGTGGGCAGGGTCTCCTCCGGCCGGCCCGGACGCCGACCGCCGCAGCGCCAGCAGCGGGACGACGACGGCGACCAGCCCCACGGCCCCCGACAGCACCACCACGGTGCTCGGCCGGACCAGGTCGGCAGCGACCCCGGCCAGCACGGCACCCAGCCCCTGGACGCCGTACAGCCCGGCCACCGCCACCCCGAACGCGCGGCCGCGGTAGGCGCTGGGCACGGCCTGGACGAAGGCGACGTTGAGCGGGATCGAGCAGGCCCCGCCCAGTCCGGCGACGAACAGCAGGACCAGGACGACGACGAAGGCCGTGGTGCCGCGGTCGAGCACCAGCGGCACCAGCCCGGCCAGCAGGATGCCGCCCAGGGAGAGCAGCACCAGCGGGGTGAGCAGCCGGTCGCGCAGCGCCGGTGGACAGAACCGGCCCACGAGCACCCCGCCGACCGCGGCGCCGGCCGGGTTGGCGGCCAGCAGCAGCCCGGTCGCGCCGAGGGCGTCCTGCAGCTCCAGCGTCCAGGGGGCGGCGATGCCCTCCGGGGCGTTGACGAACAGCGCCGCGACCCACAGCAGCCCGACGATCGCCCGCAGCCGGGCGGCGCCGGCCACCAGGCGCAGGCCGCTGGCGGTGTCCTGCAGCAGCGAGCGCCCGGCCTCCCCGGCGTCCTGCACCGGTGCGGGCCGGCGGCGCAGCCCCAGGGTCAGCCAGACGGCGGAGACGGCGAAGGTGGCCGCGTTGAGCAGCAGGGCGGCGGAGGCGGACAGCTGCGTCAGCAGCAGGCCGCCGAGGCCGAAGCCGATCAGCTGGGCGACCTGCTGGGTGATCCCGGTCAGCGAGGTCGCGACGGCGTACCGGTCGCCCTCGAGCACGTCGGCCGTCAGCGCCGAGCGGGCGGCCTCGAAGGCTGGGGCGAACAACGACACCAGCAGCAGCAGGAGGAGCAGCAGCGGCAACGGCGTCCCCGGCACGGCCATCGCGGCCACCAGGACGGCGCGGGCGACGTCGCTGCCGATGAGCACCTGGTGCCGGGGCAGCCGGTCGGCCAGGGCGGACAGCACCGGGCCGCCCAGCAGCCACGGCAGGTAGCTGATCGCGAAGGTGAGCGCGGCCAGCACCGCGGAGTCGGTGCGCTGGTAGACCAGCACCGTCAGCGCCACCCGGGCGAGCTCGTCGCCGATCGTGGACAGCAGGTGGGAGCCGAACAGCGGCCGGAACTCACCGACGGCGAAGACCTGCCCGTAGGTCGCCGGCGCGTCGGCCGGGCCCGTCCCGTGGGCGCTCAGCGGGCACCTGCACGGGACCGGGGCCCGGCGGCCTCGGTGACGGTGACCGCTCGGGCACGTCGCATGACGGGGGATTCTGGCAGGTGGAACGGAACCGGCCGGTGCCACCCGGGGTCCACCGGGCGCGCCGGGGACCGCCGGCCCGTGGTCGGGCCGGCGGTCGGGGTCACGGTCGGGCCGGCCGGGTCACGCTCAGGCGGAGGCCGGGGCGAGGCCGGTGTGCGCGGCCAGGAACGCCAGCTGGTCGGCGGCCAGGCCGACCGTCCGGCTCACCGCGCGGGCCCCGTGCCCGACCGACAGCTCGCGGCGCAGCACGATCGGCGCCTCGGCGGAGGTGGCGTGCTGCAGCGCCGCGGCGAGCTTGCGGGCGTGCAGCGGGTCGACCCGGGTGTCGGACTCGAAGGTCGTGAACAGCACCGCCGGGTAGGCGGTGCCCTCGACCACCCGGTGGTAGGGCGAGTACCCCAGCAGCCAGCCCAGCTCGACCGGGTCCGCGGCGGTGCCGTACTCGTCGTTCCAGGTGCGGCCCAGGCCGAACAGCTCGTAGCGGACCATGTCCAGCAGCGGTGCGCTGCACACGACGGCCGCGACCAGGTCGGGGTGCTGGGTGGCCATCGCGCCCACCAGCAGCCCGCCGTTCGACCCGCCCATCACCGCCAGCTGCGCCGGCGTCGTCCAGCCGGCGGCGACCAGGTGCTGTGCCGCGGCGGCGAAGTCGTCGAACACGTTCTGCTTGTGCTCGCGCATGCCGGCCCGGTGCCACTCCTCGCCGTGCTCGGAGCCACCGCGCAGGTTGGCCACCACCCACACCCCGCCGGCGGCGACCCAGGCCAGCGCCTGCGCGCTGTAGGCCGGGGTGAGGGAGACGTTGAAGCCGCCGTAGCCGTAGAGCACGGTCGGCCGGGGGGTGTCGGGCATGCCGGAGGGCGAGAGAACGAACAGGTGCACCGGCGTGCCGTCGGCGGAGGTGGCGTGGGCCTCGACCACCTGCACCGACAGGACCGTCGCCGTGGTCGGTGCCTTCTCGTGCTCGGTGAGCACGGTCGGCTCGGTGGCGTCCCAGCGCAGCACCGAGGGCGGCGTCGAGTAGTCGGTGAAGCCGATCCAGGCGGTGGTGCCGCCCTCGGGCGGTGCGCTCACCCCGGAGATGCTGCCCGGCTGCAGGTCGCTGACCTCGCCGAGCGCGCCGGAGCCGTCGCCGGCCCACAGCGACAGCCGGTCGGTGGCGTCCACGGCGTGCACCGCTAGCACCGTCAGGGCGCCGTCCGCGCCGTCGACCAGGGCGAGATCGGTCAGCACGCCGTCGGCCTGCTGCGGCACGACCTCGCGCCAGGCCGCCGGGGCCCACGTCGCGGGGTCGGTGGGGTCGGCGACGACCAGCCGGCCGCGCGGGCTGTCGCGGTCGGTGTGCAGCCACAGCCGCCCGTCGCGGGCCACCCAGGCCGAGGTCTGGGCGTCCACGCCGACCTGCAGCTCGCGCAGGACGCCGTCACCGGCCAGGTCGGCCAGCCAGACGTCGTCGCGCGGGGCGGTGCCCACCGAGGCGGAGACGACCAGCCAGCGGCCGTCGGCGCTGGTGCGGGCACCGAAGTAGGTGGAGGGGTCGCTGCCCTCGCCGTGCACCAGCACGTCGGTGGCCGCGTCGGCGCCCACCCGGTGGCGCCACACCCGGCGGTGGAACTGCTCCTCGCCGGCCGGCACGAGGTCGGGGGCGAGCCGGCGCACGTAGAAGAGCTCCTCGCCGCCGGGCAGCCAGCCGACGGGGGAGTAGCGGCAGCGGTCGATCGGGCCCTCGACCACCTCGCCGGTGGCGACGTCCAGGACGAACAGCTGGGACTCCTCGTCGCCGCCGACCGAGAGCTGGTAGGCCAGCCGGTCGCCCTCCCAGGAGGGCTGCCAGGCATCGAGGGTGGTGGTGCCCGCGGGGTCCAGCGCGGTCGGGTCGACCAGCACCCGCACGGTGCCGTCGGGCTCGGTCACCCGCAGGACGGCGTGCTCCTGCCCGGGGTCGCGGCGGGTGGAGAAGGCCCGCCCGCGGCGCCGGACCGGGACCCCGACGGCGCCGGCGTGCACCAGCTGCTCGAGCCGCTCGGCGAACACCGGCCGGGTCGGCAGCCCGGCCAGCAGGTCCGCGGCCAGCTCGTCCTGGGCGGCGGCCCAGGCCACGGTGCGCGGGTCGGCGGCGTCCTCCAGCCAGCGGTAGGGGTCGGCGACCGAGTGGCCGTGCAGGTTCTCGACCAGGTCCAGGCGGGGGGCGTCGGGGTAGCGCACGTGGGCGACGGTAGTGCGGGGGTGTGACGCCCGCCGCCCACCACGGCCGTTTCCGGTGCAGGATGGAGGTGCCCGTGGGCTGTCGAAGCCGTCGGTGGCAACGGGCACCCGGAGGTGTCCCGTGTCGATCACCGCACTCCCGCCCGCGTCGGGCCGCGCCGCACCACGGCGTGACCCGGTCGCCCCGACCGCCCAGCCGGCCGCCACGACCGGCGCCACGTTGCTGCTCAACGCCACCTACGAGCCGTTGTGCGTGGTGTCCAGTCGGCGCGCGATCGTGCTCGTGCTGGCCGCCAAGGCCGAGAGCGTCGACGTCGGTGACGAGGAGGTGCACGCCGAACGGGTCACCCTGGCGGTGCCGGTCGTGGTGCGGCTGACCCGCTACGTGCGGGTGCCCTTCCCGGTGCAGGTGCCGCTGTCGCGCCGGGCGGTGTTCACCCGCGACTCCTCGACCTGCGTCTACTGCGGCGCGTCGGCCACCAGCATCGACCACGTGGTGCCGCGCAGCAGGGGCGGGACGCACACCTGGGAGAACGTGGTGGCCGCCTGCCGCCGCTGCAACCACGTCAAGGCCGACCGCTCGCTGGCGGAGATGGGCTGGGCGCTGCCGCACCCACCGCGGGCACCCAGCGGGACGGCGTGGCGCTTGCTGGGGCACCGCACGGTCGACCCCCGCTGGCGGGAGTGGCTGGGGCTGACCGAGTCCGTCAGCGCCTGAGCAGACGCGCCCGGCCGGTCCCACCAGTCACACGGGCGCGTCGCGCCGTCGGAGGCAGCCGGTCGTGCCCTACCTTTCGCCGCGTCGGCGTGTCGGACGCCGCGGTCGAGAGGCGTCCCCGTGTCCGTTCCCACCCCGTCCCGAGCGTCGGCCCGTGCCGCCGTCGGCGCGCTGGCGACGCTGGTCGCCCTCGCGTTGGGCACCTCCCCGGCCAGTGCGGCGGTGGGGCTGACCGTCCCGCTGTCGCCACCGGACGTCGTCCTCTTCCTGTACCCGTCGGAGAACACGTCACCGCCCACCGAGGACGGTGGCGGCGAGTTCGTCCCCGTCGAGGTCGAGTGGGGTGGCGCGGTCGACCTGCAGCTGCCCGCCGGTGTCGACGCCTCGGCGGCCACCTACCTGCTGGAGACCGGCGCCGAGACCGACGAGGAGCCGACCCGCACCCTCTCGTCCGCGGCGACCGGTGCCGGCCACCTCGACGTCACCGGGCCCTCGGACGGCCTCGTGCGCATCACGCTGCCGACCGACGCGTCCAGCGGGCCGCTGGGCCTGCTCACGGTCGCAGGGCTCACCGGCACCGCCCCCGGGGTCGAGGTCGGCGCGGACGTCGAGTACCTGCTCGAGTTCGCCGGCGCCGGCACCTCCGTGGTCCCGCTCGCCCCCGTGCTGAGCGCCCAGGCCGGGCTGCCGTGCACCTACGCGTGGCTGGCCGAGGCGCCCGAGCCGGACGTGGACGCCGGTGCCGACCCGGGCGCGGAGGTCGACTGCTCGTCCTACGCGGTCACCGCCGGGACGACGATCGCGTTCACGCTGCCGGCGGACTCGCTGATGCGCACCGTCGGACTCGACGCGCTCACCGACACGACGGCGGTCTTCTTCCGGACCGAGCCCGACGAGGACGGCTTCTGGGCCGGGTACGAGGCCGGGTACACCGACGGCTCCGACGCCGGGCTGCAGGCCGGGCTGGGCGCCGTGCACGTCCCGGCGCACGGGCCGTCCTTCGACGCCGCACAGGCCGCTGCCGACACCGGCTACGAGCAGGGGTACGACGAGGGCCACACCGACGGCTGGTACGAGGCGACCGTGCCCGCCCCGGAGGTGGAGCCCGACACCGACCCCGGGTTCGACCCGGACGACGAGCTCTCGCGGTGGCAGTACCTCATCGGGTCCCTGACCGGCGACTTCGGCATCCCGACCTCCCCGTTGGCGGAGCCGGCTCCCGCGGAGGCGCTGGCCCGCGTGGCCGCCGCCGAGGCCGTGGACGCCGCGCAGGCCGCTGCCGAGGCCGCCGACGAGCCCGCGGAGCAGCCCGCACCCGACGTGTCCGAGGACGTCGACGAGGAGGTGTCGGTCGACGGTGGGTCGTTCGGGGACGACACGCTGCCGGTGACCGTCACGGCCGACGGGATCGAGCTGACCGTGCCGGCCGACTCCCGGTCCGGCGACCACGCGCTGGCGCTGATCATCGGCACCGACGCGGAGAACCCCTGGTACAGCGTCACCCTCACCCTGGACGTGACGGCCGCACCGGTCGCCGTCGCCCCCGTCGTCGCGCCGCCGGGGCAGCCGGTGGTAGTCCCGGTGCTCAACCCGGGCCTGGCGTCCAACACCGGCTGGACCGAGCCGGACGCCGGTGCCTCGGTGCCGCTGGTCGCGGTGGGCGGCACGGCGCTGCTGGTCGCGGCGCTCGGTGCGGGTGCGGTGCTGCGGCCGCGGCGCCGCCCGGCCGCCGCGCCGCAGGACTGACGTGCGGCGTCCGGGCCCGCGGGCGGCGGCGCTCTCCGGGTGCACCGTCCTCGGGGTCGCCGGTGCCGTCGTCCTCGGGGTCGGCCTGTCCGGCGCGGAGCCGCTCTCGGCGGGTGGGGCCGCGGCGGCCGCGGTGACCGCGCCGCCCTCCGGTGCCCCGTCGCAGGCGACCGCGCTGCCGCGGACCACCGCCACGGCGTGGACGACGCCGTCCTCGCCGGTGCACGTGCGGGTCGACGCGGTGGGCCTGGACCTGCCGGTGCTGCCGCTGGCGGCGCCGACCGGGGTGATCGACCCACCGCTGCTGACCGCCGCCTACTGGGTGCAGCCCTACGGCGAGCCCGTCGGCGCGGCGGAGGACGCCGACAACACCCTCTACCTGGCGGCGCACTCGACCAGCACGGGGAACTCCGGCTTCGACCCGCTGCTCACCGCCGACCACCAGGGGTCCGCGCTGGTCCCCGGGGACGTCGTCTCCGTCAGCACCCCCGAGGGCACCGTCGACTACACCGTCGAGCGCACCGCCCGGTACGCCGCGGACGCCCTCGCCGGCGCGACCGAGGTGTGGGAGGCCGTCCCCGGGCGGCTGGTCCTGATCACCTGCCTGACGCCGCTGGGCTCCGGCGCGACGACGGAGGACCTGGTCGTCTTCGCCACCGCGCGCTGACTCACCGCCGCCAGAAGAGGTGGTGCACCACGCCGCTGGGACTGGGGACGACGTCCCGGTGGAAGCGGTCCAGCAGCTCGTCGGGTGAGTGCCACAACCGCGACCCGGAGCCGAGCTGGATCGCCGGTGCGACCGCCACGTGCAGCGTGTCGACCAGGTCGGCGTCCAGGAACTCCCGGATCACCGACGCCCCTCCGCCGAGCCGGACGTCGCGTCCCTGCGCGGCCTCCTGCGCCTGGGCCAGCACCTCGGCCGGTGTGCCGTCGACGAAGTGGAAGGTGGTGTCCGACAGCGTGAACGACGGGCGCAGGTGGTGGGTCATCACGAACACCGGGGTGTGGAACGGCGGCTCGTCGCCCCACCAGCCCTGCCAGTCGTGATCGGTCCACGGGCCGCGGTGCGGGCTTAACTCGTGCGCCCCCATGATCTCGGCGCCGATGCCGTGGGAGAAGTCGCGGACCAGGTGGTCGTCGAGCCCGCGGCTGCCGCCCGGTCCGGTGCGGTTGGGGAAGCTCGCCGTGCCGAGCGCCCAGCTCATGAGCGCTCCGGGGTCGGCGTGCCCGAACGGCCGTTCCAGGCTCTGCCCCTCCCCGGCACCGAACCCGTCGCTCGAGACGGTGAAGTCCTGGACCTCCAGCAGCTGGGGCACGCGGTTCCTCCTGGTCGGGGTCGGTCGCGGGGAGGACCGCCCCCGGCCGCGGAACTCATCGGTGCGTCAGGTGACCCGGCTGCGCTCGACCGGGTAGGCCTCCCAGGACCGGTCGGTGAGCACGGTGCGCAGCCGGTCCATCGCGTCCCAGACGTCGACGAACCGGGTGTAGAGCGGCGCCGGGCCCAGCCGCAACCGGTCCGGCGTCCGGAAGTCCGGGACGACGCCGCGCTCGATCAGCGCCTGGGTCAGCTGCCAGGCGGCGGGGTGGGCCAGCGACACGTGCGCCCCGCGTCGGGCGGCGTCCCGCGGGCTGGCCACCGCCACGCCGTGCCCGGCCAGCCACTCGTCGGCCAGCGCCACGACCAGGTCGGTCAGCGCCCGGCCCTTCGCTGCGATCGCGTCGATGCCGGCCCCTGCGGTGAGCCGGGCGCCCACCTCGACGGCGGCCATCGCCAGGACCGGGGGAGTGCCGACGGCGAAGCGGTCCACGCCCTCGGCCGGCTCGTAGGTCGCACCCATGGCGAACTGGTCGCGGGCCCCGAACCAGCCCCAGATCGGCTGGCGCAGCTGGTCCTGCAGCTCCTGCCGCACGTAGAGGAACGCCGGGGCGCCCGGCCCGCCGTTGAGGTGCTTGTAGGTGCAGCCCACGGCCAGGTCCGCGCCGA
Source organism: Modestobacter sp. VKM Ac-2986 (assembly GCF_026967795.1). GTDB lineage: Bacteria > Actinomycetota > Actinomycetes > Mycobacteriales > Geodermatophilaceae > Modestobacter. The sequence continues at coordinate 596,278 of NZ_JAPVBH010000002.1, read as the reverse complement.
CCGCGGTCAGGTCGGCGGGCACCGCACCGGCGCCGTGGCTCAGGTCCCAGACCACCAGGGCGCCGTGCTCGCGGGCCAGCCGGGTCACCGCGGCCATGTCGACCACCGCGCCGGACCGGTAGGCCACCTGCGACAGCACCAGGACGGCGACCCGCTCGTCCAGTGCCCGCGCCAGCACGGCCAGGTCCAGTCCCTCGTCGACGTGGGCCGCCACCGAGCGCACGGTCATCCCGCGCTGCCCGGCCACCCCGGCCACGACGTACCGGTCGGTGGGGAAGTCGTCGGCGCAGCACACCAGCACGTCGCGGCCCGGGCGTGCGTCGACGGCGGCGACCAGCAGCTTGTAGAGGTCGACGCTGGTCGTGTCGCTGATCAGCACCTCACCGGGCCGGGCACCCAGCACGCCCGCGGCCAGGACGTCGCCGATCCGCCGGGACTGCTCGACCCAGCCACCCCAGGAGCCGACCAGCCCACGACCCCACTCCTGCTCGACGACCCGTGCGACCGCGGCCGGGGTGTCCACCGGCAGCCGGCCCAGGGAGTTGCCGTCCAGGTACAGCGAGCGGCCGGGGCCCTCGTCGTCCGTGCCGGTGAAGCGGGCGCGGAACCCGGCCAGCGGGTCGGTGGCGTCGGCGGCGACGGCGGCGGCGCGGGAGAGGTCCACGCGGCCATGATGTCCGACGTCCCGGCCGGTCTCCCGCCGTCGGGGGCGGCGGCTAGCGTCCGGTCCGTGAGCACGCAGCTGCACGACCTCACCGCGCTGGAGCAGGCCGCCGCCGTCCGGGCGCGGGAGGTGAGCGCGACCGAGCTGGTGCGGCACTGCCTGTCCCGGATCGAGGCGCTGGACGCCTCGCTCGGCGCCTTCCTCACCGTCACCCCCGAGCGGGCGCTGGCCGCGGCCGCGGTGGCCGACGGGGCGGTGCTCGACGGGGTCGACCTCCCGCCGCTGCACGGCGTGCCCACCGCGATCAAGGACCTGAACAACACCGCCGGGGTGCGCACCACCTTCGGGTCGGCCGTGCTGGCCGACAACGTGGCGACCTTCGACGACGCCGTGGTCACGAAGCTGGCCGCGGCCGGGACGATCAGCGTGGGCAAGACGAACACCCCGGAGTTCGGCTTCCCCTGCTACACCGACAACGCCCTCGCCGGCCCCGCCCGGTCCCCGTGGGACCCCTCGCTGCTGGCCGGTGGCTCCAGCGGCGGGGCCGCCGTGGCCGTGGCCGCCGGGATGCTGCCCTTTGCGCAGGGCTCGGACGGCGGCGGGTCGATCCGCATCCCGGCCGGCATCAACGGGCTGGTCGGCATCAAGCCCAGCCGCGGCCGGGTCAGCAACGCGCCGCTGGGCAGCGAGACCACCGGGCTGGGGGTGCAGGGGCCGCTGGCCCGCACGGTCCGGGACGCCGCCGCGATGCTCGACGCGATGGCCGGCCCGGTCCCCGGCGACCCGTTCTGGGCCGCGCCGCTGCCGGCGGGGGAGACGTTCCTCGGCCACGCCGACCGCGCGCCCGGGCGGCTGCGGATCGGCCGCCAGCTGGAGTCGGGCATGTCCGGGGTGGAGCTGGACCCGCAGGTGCGGGCGGCCTTCGAGGACGCCTCGGCGCTGCTGACCGACCTGGGCCACGACGTGGAGGACCTCCCGCCGACCCCGCTCACGCCCCAGGTGTTCCCCGCCTTCGAGGTGGTGTGGGCGCTGTCGGCGACCACCCTGCCGGTCGGCCCCGGCCAGGTCGGGCAGTTGCGACCGCTGACCAGGTTCCTGCGCGAGCGCGGGCTGGCCCTGGGTGCCCGCGAGGTCATGGAGGCGATGGCGACGCTGCGGCTGTTCTCCCGCCGGTTCGTGCAGGCCACCAGCGGGTTCGACGTCCTGCTGGCGCCGGTCTGCACGATGACGCCGCGGCCGGTGGGCTGGTTCGGCGAGGACGGCGCCACCGACTTCGCCCGGCAGGTGGAGTACGCGGCCTTCCCGGCCGTCTACAACGTCACCGGCCAGCCGGCCGTGAGCGTGCCGCTGTGGTGGACGCCGGAGGGCCTGCCGATCGGCACGATGCTCGTGGGCCGCCCGGCCGACGAGGCCACGCTGATCTCGCTGTCCGCGCAGCTGGAGGCCGCCCGGCCGTGGGTGGCGCGCCATCCCGCGATGTGGTGATCCTGCCGGGCCGGTGATCGTCGACCCCGGTAGATTGCGGCCATGCCCGTGCTCGAGACCGTGCTCCTCTACGTCGTCGTCCCGCTGGTGGTCGTCCTGCTGTTCGCCGGGGTCACCATGATCCCCGGTCGCGGCAAGGGCCCGGCCAAGTACAAGCCCGGTCAGCCGTGGGAGCACGAGGCCGTCTGGTACGAGCCGCACCCCGACATCCCGGGCCTGCCCGTGCACGGTGACCGGCACGACGACCACGGTGGCGGCCTCAGCGCGCACGGTGCCGTCGGCGGCCAGACCGGCGCCCGCGCCCTGACCGGCGGCAGCAACGGCAACGGCCCCCGCGCCCTGACCGCCGGTGACGGGCGCACCGGCGCCAGCGCCGCGACCGCCGGGGTCGGCGCGACCGCCGCCGCGCTGGCGCTCGGCGAGCACCCGCACACCCACGAGGTCGACGTCCCGCGGCGCAGCGCCGCCGGCGGCGCGCGCGGGACCTGGTGACCCGATGAGCACCGCGATCTCCTCCACCCCGTCGTCCTCCGGAGACCCCGCCTCGATGTCGCAGTCCCAGACCCAGACGCAGCAGCAGCCCGACGCCGGGCACACCTCGACCAAGGACACCGCCAACTCCGTCGTCGACGACGCCAACAGCGGGATCTTCAGCTACCGCGACCTGGCCCGCATCGACGAGGCGCTGACCATGTCCACGAAGGAGACCGGGCTCCGGTTCACCCTCTACATCGGCGACCTGGGCCGCGACACCCGCGCCACCGCCGAGGACCTGCACCAGCGCTCCGGGGGCGACGTCAGCATCGGCGTCCTGGTGGCCATCTCGCCCGGGCAGCGGGTCATGGAGATCGTCACCGGCACCGCCGCGGCCCGCCGGCTGCCCGACCGCGCGTGCGCCCTCGCCGTGCTGTCGATGACCAACCGGCTCGGCTCCGGCGACCTGGTCGGCGCGATCGTGCACGGCCTCCGGCAGTTGTCGGACGGCGCCGGCCACCCCGCCCGCCGCGGCGGTCACTGACGAAGGACCCCCACGACTCGCACGCTCGTGGCGGGCCCCTGGAAGGGGCCCAGCAGGCCCCGCTCCCGGATCCCGGGGGCGGGGCCTGCGTCGTCTCCCGGACTGGTGCCGGGCCGCCCGCCGGCGGTGGCACGCCGGTCACCGCCGTCCGGGCTCACCCCGCGTGCTCCTGGCTCAGCGTCTGCGGTGAGCCAGGAGCCCCCACGACCAGCTGACCTGGCCCCGGAGCGCCACCGGCAGGCGCCGGAACGGCGACGGGCCCGGGACGCGGCTGCTGCGTCCCGGGCCCGTCGTCCCCGCAGGGGCCGTCGTCAGGCGGAGGCGTCCCGCTTGCGGGCCCACAGTGCACGGGCCACGCCGTCGCGGCCCTCGCTGACCAGGCGGCGCAGCGGCGGCGGCGCCGTCTCGTCGGTCAGCCACTCGTCGGCGGCCGCGAGGGTCTGCTCGGCGATCACCTTCGGGAAGAGGTACTCGACGGCGTTCTTCGCGATCTCACCGGGGCGGCGGTCCCACAGGCCGGTGATGTCGGCGAAGTAGCGCTGCACGTAGGGCGTGGTGAGCTCCTGCTGCGCCGGGTGCCAGAAGCCGGCCACCATCGCCTCGTGCACGGCGTTGGGGATCGACTCGTCGGTGAACGCCCGCTCCCAGGTCTCGGCCTTGGACTCGGCCGTGGGGCGCAGCGCGCGGGCGGTGGCGGTGCGGCGGGCGCCGGTGGCGGTGGCGTCCCGGGCGGACTCGGCGTCGATCTCGGCGTCCCCGGCGGCGCCCACCGCGACCAGCCCCTGCAGGAAGGACCAGCGCGCGTCGGCGTCGACGGTCAGGCCCTCGATCACCAGCGAGCCGTCGAGCAGCCCGCGGAGCGCGGCGACGTGCTCGTCGCTGCGCGCGGCGGCGGCCAGGGTGCGCGACCACTGCAGCTGCGCGTCGCTGCCGGGCTCGGCCGTGGACAGGGAGGCCAGCGCCTTGTCGGCCAGCAGCGCCCAGCCGGTGGGCGCCCAGGCCGGGTCGGCGAAGGAGGCCAGCGCCGACTGCACCCGGGCCAGCAACGACTGGACGACGCTGATCTCGGTCTCGGCGTCGACGCCGGCGAGCACCAGCTGCACCCACTCGCGGGCCGCCAGCTCGCCGTCGCGGGTCATGTCCCAGGCCGCCGACCAGCACAGCGCGCGGGGCAGCGAGTCCGGGATCGAGCCGATCCCGCCGCGCAGGGTGGCCAGTGACCGCTCGTCGAGCCGGAGCTTGGCGTAGGTGAGGTCGTCGTCGTTGACCAGCACCAGGTCCGCGGCCGGGTGGCCGACCAGCTCGGCGACCTCGGTGCGGGCGCCGTCGACGTCCAGCTCGACCCGGTGCGAGCGGGTGAGCCCGTCGGGGCCGGTGCTGTACAGGCCCACGGCCAGCCGGTGCCGGCGGAGCACCGGGTGCGCGGTCACCGCGGTCTGCTCGATGGCGAAGGAGGCGTAGCGGCCGTCCTCGTCCAGGGCGTAGACCGGGCGCAGGGTGTTGACCTGGCTGGTCTGCAGCCACTGCGCCGACCAGTCGGACAGGTCGCGGCCGGAGGCCTCCGACAGCTCACCCAACAGGTCGGCGAGGGTGGTGTTGCCGTACTCGTGCTTGCGGAAGTACTTGCGCACCGCGGCGAGGAAGGCGTCCTGGCCGACGTAGGCGACCAGCTGCTTGAGCACCGAGGCGCCCTTGGCGTAGGTGATGCCGTCGAAGTTCACCTCGACCGCGGCGACGTCGACCATGTCGGCGGCGATCGGGTGGGTCGAGGGCAGCTGGTCCTGGGCGTAGGCCCAGCTCTTCTCCGTGTTGGCGAACGTCGTCCATGCCGTCGTGTACTCGGTGGCCTCGGCCTGGCAGAGCGTGGAGATGTAGGTGGCGAAGGACTCGTTGAGCCACAGGTCGTCCCACCAGCGCATGGTCACGAGGTCGCCGAACCACATGTGGGCCAGCTCGTGCAGGATCGTCTCCGCGCGCCGCTCGTAGCGGGCCCGGCTGGTCTTCGACCGGAAGACGTAGTCCTCCAGGAAGGTCACGCAGCCGGCGTTCTCCATGGCGCCTGCGTTGAACTCGGGCACGAAGAGCTGGTCGTACTTGTCGAACGGGTACGGGTAGTCGAACACCCGGTGGTAGAAGTCGAAACCGGCCTTGGTGACGGCGAAGATCTCGTCGGGGTCCAGGTGCTGGGCCAGCGACGCGCGGCAGTAGATGCCCAGCGGGATGCCGTCGTGCAGGTCGGTGACCCGGGCGTAGGGACCGGCCACCAGGGCGACCAGGTAGGTGGAGATCCGCTTGGTCGGGGTGAAGTGCACCAGCTGGGAGCCGGCCTCACCGGCCTCGATGGTGCGGTCGCCGGTGTTGCTCACGACCTGCCAGTCGAACGGCGCGGTGACGTGCACGGTGAACACCGACTTGAGGTCGGGCTGGTCGAAGCAGGCGAACATCTTGGCCGCCTCGGCCGGCTCGAAGTGCGTGTACAGGTAGACCTGCTCGTCCTCCGGGTCGACGAACCGGTGCAGGCCCTCCCCGGTGCGGGAGTAGCGGCAGTCGGCGTCGACCACGAGCTCGTTGGTCGCGGCGAGGCCGGGCAGGGCGAGGCCGTCGTCCTCGGAGTAGCCGGACAGGTCCAGCTCCACGCCGTTGAGCGTCGCGGACCGGATCCGCTCGGCGACCAGGTCGATGAAGGTGTCGGCACCTGGCGTGCGGGCCTCGAACCGGACGGTGGTGACCGACCGGAACGTGTCCTCACCGGGGTGGCCGTGGCCGTCGGTGACGTCGAGGAAGAGGTCGTAGCTGGAGACGGTCAGCAGCGCGGCGCGGGCCGCGGCGTCGTCACGAGTCAGATTGGGGACTGCCACGCACCGGAGCCTGCCACGTGGCACCGACACCCTCCCCGGTGTGGTCGCGGCGGGCCGCGGGAATGACCGGACGGCGCCCCGACTTGCCGCAACCGATGACCGGCCCGCGCGCGCCGCGGGCCCCTGTCCACCGATCGAGAGGCACCCCGTGACCGAGACCGTGCAGACCGCACCCACCCGCGCCCGCGTCGACGTGTGGGTCGACCCGCTGTGTCCCTGGGCGTGGCTGACCAGCCGCTGGGTGCTCGAGGCCGCCAAGGTCCGCGACATCGACCTGCACTGGCACGTCATGAGCCTGTCGGTGCTCAACCGCGGCCGCGAGCTCCCCGAGCAGTACCAGGAGATGATGGCCAAGGCGATCGGCCCGGTCCGGGTGCTCACCGCCGCCGTCCAGCAGCACGGCGAGGGCGTGCTCGCCGACCTCTACACCGCCATGGGCACGCTGCGGCACCACGAGAAGCTGGAGATCGACGAGGTCATCGCCCCGGCGCTGGAGCGGGTCGGCCTGCCCGCCGAGCTCGCCGAGGCCGCCGGCTCGACCGAGTACGACGAGGCGTTGGAGAAGAGCCACCACGAGGGCATGGACCCGGTGGGCGAGGACGTCGGCACCCCGATCGTCCACGTCGACGGCGTGGCGTTCTTCGGCCCGGTGATCAGCAAGGTGCCCACCGGCGAGGACGCCGGCCGGGCCTTCGACGGCGCCGTGCTGCTGGCCGGGCTGCCGGACTTCTGGGAGCTCAAGCGCACCCGCACCGCCGACCCGGACATGTCCTCGGTCCCCGCCGACACCCTGGAGCTCACCGGCACCCGCTGAGGGAGGACGCCGTGGAGTCCCAGCGCTGCAGATCCCGAGCGCTGGGACTCCATCGGCGGCATGCTGGGTCGATGGCGCGACCCCCGCTCCGGCAGCGGATCCTGATCACCGGTGCGAGCTCCGGGCTCGGTGCGGGCATGGCCCGGCGGTTCGCCGCCCGGGGCCGCGACCTCGCCCTCGTCGCCCGCCGGCTGGACCGGCTGGAGGCACTGCGCGACGAGCTGGTCACCCGGCACCCCGGCGTCCGGGTCGCGGTCGCCCCGCTGGACGTCGACGACCCGGACGCCGTCGCCGAGGTGGTCCCGCGGCTGGCCGCCGAGCTCGGCGGGCTGGACCGGTTCATCGCCAACGCCGGGCTCGGCAAGGGCACCCCGATCGGCAGCGGTGACCCGCGGCCCAACCGGCAGGTGCTGGTCACGAACGTGCTCGGCACGCACGCCTGTTGCGAGGCCGCCGTCGCGCTGTTCCGCGCCCAGGGCGCCGGTCACCTCGTGGTCGTCTCCTCCGTCGCCGGCGTGCGCGGCATGCGCGGCACCCGGACGGCGTACGCCACCTCCAAGGCCGCCGACGCGGTGCTCGCCGAGGGCATCCGCGCCGACCTGCTCGGCGACCGGGCGACCCGCGGCATCCGGGTGACCACCGTCCACCCGGGGTTCATCGAGACCGACATCAACACCGGACGCCGCGGCCCGTTCACCGTGGACCTGGACACCGGTGTCACGGCGCTCACCGCAGCGATCGAGCGCGAGCCGGTGCGCGCCTACGTGCCGGAGTGGCCGTGGCGCCCGGTGGCCGCGCTGCTGCGCGTCCTGCCGCTGCCGGTGGCCCGCCGGCTGGCCTGAGCGTCCCGCTCAGCCCGGGACACGGGTCCGCGCGACCGCGCGGGTGTGCGCGTCGAACGCCGGCGGCGCGCCCGGGTCGGTGAGCCAGCGCGCCAGCCGGGCGAGCTCGTCGCGCTGGGCGGCCACGAACGCCGCGTCCACGACCGCGCCGTGCCCGGGCACCACCGGCCCGCGCACCCCGGCCAGCAGGGCGGTCAGGGTGCCCGGCCACTCGAGCGGGAAGGCGTCCTCCATCGCTGGGGGAGCACCCTCCTCGACCAGGTCCCCGGCGAACACGACGTCGTCCACCGCGACCACCAGGTCGCCGTCGGTGTGCCCGCGGCCCAGGTGGCGCAGGGTCACCTGCCGGCCACCGACGTCGAGCACGGCCGCGTCGTCGACGAGGTGGTCGGGGGTGTCGATCGGCGCGGTGGCGACCAGCTCGGCCGCCGGGTCGCCGTCGGCACGCAGACCGTTGACGACGTCGGCCCGCTGCAGCTCGCCGGTGGCGTCCAGCCCCTCGGCGCACCGGCGGGTGCCCCAGACGGCGGCCGGGCGGAACGCGGCGTTGCCGAAGCAGTGGTCGTGGTGGGCGTGGGTGTTGACCACCGTCCACGGGTGCCCGGTCACGGTGCGCACCGCCTCGGCCAGCGCCTGCCCCTCGCCCAGGTGCGAGCGGGTGTCGACGACCAGGCAGGCGTCCTCGCCCACGACCAGGCCGCAGTTGAGGTCGAGCTCGCGGTGCCGGCGGACGAACACGCGGTCGCCGACCTCGCGCCAGCCGGCGGTCACCAGCAGATCCGCATCGGCCGGCCGCGGGAGTCGCTCGTCCCGTCGCCGACGCACTCGGCCGTTCCGTCGGCGAGCCGCCGGGCCGACCAGGCGGCCGCGCAGGCGTCGAGCGCGTCGACCAGCGGGACGCCGGTGGGCGCGTCGGCGAGCGCGGCCTCCACGTCCATCACCGCGCGCAGGGCGGCCAGTCGCTGCACGGTGCCGCGGGCGGTGCCCTTGCGGTCGGGCACGCCGCCGAGCCCGACCCGGAACGCCAGCTCGGGGTGCACCTCCACGACCCGGCCGGGAGGTGGGTCGCCGAGGGCGTCGTCGAGTGCGCGGATGGACCGCACCAGCTGGAACGTCTGCGCCGAGGGCGCCCGTGGGGGAGTGGTGGCCGCCCGGGAGAGCGCGCGGGCCTCGGCGTAGTCCTCGGTGGCCAGCACCGCGCGGACCGGCGCGGGGAAGACCGAGCTGGCCGCGCCGAACGTCCTCAGCAGGTCACGAGCCGCGACGTCGCAGGCCCGGACGCCGTCCTCCGACAGCCCGATCGGCATGTCGATCCCGACCACCTCGACGCCGGGGACGGCGAGCACGTCCGCGACGGTCGGGAGGTCGAGCAGCTGGACGGTGCGGCCGTCCAGGCGCGCGCCGACCCAGCCGAGCTGCCAGCCGTCGACACCGAGCACCGCCACCGGGCCAGACTGTCACCTCTCCTGAGAGGATCGGGCCATGCGCGTCTTCCTCGGCACCGACCACGCCGGTCTGGAACTGAAAGCCCACCTGATGACGGTGCTCGCCGACGAGGGCTTCGAGCCCGTCGACTGCGGCGCCTTCGACTACGACCCGCAGGACGACTACCCGCCGTTCTGCTTCGAGGTCGGGGAGCGGGTCGTCACCGAGCCCGGCAGCCTGGGCATCGTCATCGGCGGCTCGGGCAACGGCGAGCAGATCGCGGCCAACAAGGTGCCCGGCGTGCGTGCGGCCCTGATCTGGAACGGCAGCACCGCCCGGCTGGCCCGCCAGCACAACGACGCCAACGTCGCCGCCGTGGGCAACCGGCAGCACAGCGTCGAGGAGGCCACCGAGCTCGTGCTGACCTACCTGCGCGAGCCGTTCAGCGGCGAGGCCCGGCACGTCCGCCGGATCGGGCTGCTCACCGACTACGAGCGCGAGCGGATCGGCGTCTCCGGCGAGTCGCGGCACCCGGCTCCCTGACGGCGCGGTGACCGGCGACGACCTGCGGGCGGCGGGGGCCGCCGTGCAGGAGCTGTTCACCCGCGTGCCCGACGGCGCGGCGTCGGTGCCCACCCTGGGCACCGACGTCATCGGCGTCGCCGCGCACATCACCTCGTGCCTGACCTGGTACGCCACCGACCTGGTGGCCGGGGTCGACGAGGCGACGGCGTTCGAGCTGGTGCGCCAGCCGGACGCCTCGCTGTCCGAGGTGCTCACCCAGCTGCGCGCCGCCACCGAGGTGCTCGCCCGGGTCGTGGACGCCGCAGGGCCGGACGAGCGCGGGTTCCACGACTGGGGCCTGGCCGACGCCTCGGGCTTCGCCGGCATGGGCTGCGCGGAGCTGCTGCTGCACGCCGGTGACGTCGCCGACGACCAGGGCCTGGACTGGACGCCGCCGCCCGCGCTGGCCGCCGCCACCCGCGCCCGGCTGTTCCCCTGGGCCCCGGCCGACACCGACCCGTGGACGGCGCTGCTGTGGGCCACCGGCCGCACCGACCTCCCCGGCCGCGCCCCGGTCACCTCCTGGCGCTGGCACTGCGCCCCCCTCGACGAGTGGGACGGCACCCGCCCTGCCTGATCGGCCCCCTCGCAGGGGCCCGCCACGAGCCCGCGAGTGGTGGGGGGCGAGGGGGTCCTTCCTCAGAAGTGGTCGGGGCACCACGGGGTGACCGGCCAGCTGAACGCCGTCGAGGCCGCGATGACCGCGCCGGGGCTGATCTCGGTGACCCGGCCGGCGGCCTGCAGGCTGGCCAGCGAGACGCCACCGAGGAACGCCGCGGACAGCGCCTCGATGTCGAGGACCAGGTCGGCGTCACGGTCGGTGCGGTCGCAGAAGGCACCGGACGGGTGGCCCCAGACGTGCCAGCGCCCGTCGTTCCAGTCGCAGAACCGGTCGCGCACCTCGATGACCAGGTCGATGCGGGCCGGGTAGCGCCGGGCGGACAGGGCCCGGCCGACGTCGACCAGCCGGACCCACAGCGCGTCGACCGGCCGGGCGTGCAGCGCCCGCGGGTCGGCGAGCAGGTGCCGCAGCGGGTCGTCGGCGGAGGCGTCGGGGACCTCGACGGTGCGCACCAGGTCCACGCCGAGCAGGAAGCGCCACAGGGCGGCGTACGCGGCCGGCGTGCCGGCGCGCACCTCACCGACGGTGAGCACGCCCTCGGGCTCGCCGGTGTCGGTCCAGTCGGCCTTCACCCGGTAGGTCGCGTAGCCGGTGACGGTGCCGTCGACCTCGGTGTGCAGCAGGTGCTGCCGGCCGGTGCCCCCCTCGGTCGGGCGGTCGAAGAGCACCCGGTCCCACCACCGCTCGTCGCGGGCGAGGTTGCCGGGGACGAACCGCCGGACCTGCTCGTACAGCCGGACGGCGGCCGGGCGGAACCGCTCGACGTCGACCAGGGCGACGGTGCCGGTGCCGCAGTCGACGTCCGGGCGCAGTCGGAGCCGTTCGGTGCGACCGGTCCAGCCGCCCCGCCAGGTGGCCGGGGCGTAACCGAAGCGGCCGTAGATCGAGGACTCCGCGGCCCACAGGGCCGCCACCGGCTCCCGGCCGGCCGACTGCGCCTGGGCGAGCTGCCGCCGCATGATCCCGGTCAGCACGCCCTGCCGGCGGTGGTCGGGGGCGACGGTGACCCAGGTGACCCCGGCGGTGGGGACGACGGCGCCGGGGACGCTCATCTCCAGGCTGTAGACGCCGGAGGTGGCCGCCACCCGGTCGCCGTCGAACAGGGCGAGGGTCCGGTCGAGCTCGGCGAGCGGGGAGGGCTCGTCGAGGAACGGGCCCGTGGACTCGACGCCGAAGGTGGTGTGCATGGCGCGGATGAACCGCGGCCACTCCTCGGCGGTGATCGGGCGGAGCTGGTCGGCGGGTTCGGTCACGGGTGGTGTCTACCGGCCCGGTACGACCCTCCGCCAACCAGTTCCGCCGCTCGGCCGTCCCCGGTCTGGGCGCGGGCCCCTGCCGGTCAGCTGCGCAGGTAGGCCAGGGTCGCCAGCACGCGGCGGTGCTGGTCCTCGTCCTGGGCGAGCCCGAGCTTGGCGAAGATGTGCTGGGTGTGCTTCTCCACCGCACCCGGGGTGACCACCAGCTCCCGGGCGATCGCGGTGTTCGAGTGGCCCTCGGCGATCAGCCCCAGCACCTCCCGCTCGCGGGGTGACAGTGAGCGCACCGGGTCGTCGCGCCGGCGCCGGGCGAACAGCTGGGAGACCACCTGCGGGTCCAGGACCGTGCCGCCGGCGACGACGTCGTCCAGAGCGGAGAGGAACTGCTCCACCTGGGCGACCCGGTCCTTGAGCAGGTAGCCCACCCCGCCGGCGCCGTCGGCGAGCAGCTCGTCGGCGTAGGCGACCTCGACGTACTGCGACAGCACCAGCACCGCCGTCGTCGGCACGAGCCGGCGGGCCTCCACCGCGGCCCGCAACCCCTCGTCGGTGTGGGTGGGCGGCATGCGGACGTCGACGACGGCGACGTCGGGGCGGTGCTCGACGACCGCGCGCACCAGGTGCGGGCCGTCGCCGACGGCGGCCAGCACCTCGGTGCCGGCCTCGCCGAGCAGCCGGACCAGCCCCTCGCGCAGCAGCACGGAGTCCTCGGCGAGCACGACGCGCATGGGCCGGTTCAGCGGCACGGGACCTCTCCGATCAGTCGGGTGGGACCGCCCCGGGGGCTGTCCACGGTGAGCACGCCGTCCACGGCGCGCAGCCGGTCGGTCAGCCCGGCCAGGCCGTGCCCGGGGGCCAGGACGGCCCCACCGGCGCCGTCGTCCTCGACCTCCACCCGCAGCAGGCCGTCCTCGAGGTCGACGGCGACCCGGGCCAGGGTGGCGGTGCTGTGCTTGGCGACGTTGGCCAGGGCCTCGCTGACCAGGAAGTAGGCGGTGTTCTCCACGACCGGTGGCAGGCGCTGGCCCAGCGGCAGGGAGACGGCCAGGTCGACGGCGACGGGGGAGCGCGCCGCGATCGCGGCCAGCGCGGCGGTCAGCCCGCGGTCGGCGAGCACGGGCGGTGCGATCCCGCGGGACAGCGCCCGCAGCTCCTCCAGCGTCTCCCGGGTCTGCTCGGCGGCCTCGGCCAGCGTGGCGCGGGCACCCTCGGGGTCGGTGTCGATCATCCGGCGGGCCCGGTGCAGGTCCATGCTCAGCCGCACCAGCCGTTGCTGCGGGCCGTCGTGGATGTCGCGCTCGAGCTGCCGCAGCGCGACCGCCTCCGCGGCGACCGCGGCGTCCCGGCCCTCGGCCAGTCGGCCGAGCTCGGCCTGGGTGCCGGCCCGCGAGGTGAGCAGCGCCCGGCCCAGCTGCGCCTCCAGCAGGGCCATCGCCCGGGTCACCGGGGGCAGCGTGACCAGGAAGAAGAGCCCCAGGACGGCGTTGGCGGCGATCCGGACGCCCAGGCCCTCACCGAGCCCCAGCAGCTCCGGCAGGTCCCGGGAGTCGGGCCCCTCGGGCAGCGCCCAGCCCCACGCGCCGTAACTGAGTCCGCCGAGCACGCCGGCACCCCAGGTGACCACCACGACGAAGGCGGGCAGCGCCACGACCAGGTGGAGCACCCCGTGCAGGGCGTCGAGCCAGTACTGCGGCTCGCGCATCGGGGCGACCAGCCGCTGGGGGAGTCCCTGCGTCGGGTCGACCGGGCGGTACACCGGTCGGGGCAGCGGGCGGCCGAGGACGGCGGGCAGCCGGCGCCGCTCCACGGTCGCCAGGCCGCGGGCCACGAAGAGCGTGCCGACCAGCACCGGCAGGCCGATCCAGACGATCAGCAGACCTGCGCCCAGGGCCAGCCCGACGACCACGACGACGAACGCGACCAGCGCGAGCGGGAAGCCCAGCAGGACGTGGGCCGCGTCGACACCGGTCTGGCGCCAGCGGGCCCGCTGTCCGGTGCGCGTGGTCGGGGTGGTCACGGGTCCCAGCCTGGTCCGGTCGTCCCCTGGGCCCCCAGCCTGCTGGCTGGCCACTGCCACGTCGGGCTGTCCCGACCCCTGCACCGTCATCCCGTCCGCGGATGCTCCCGGCGGGCAGCCCCGCTGTCCAGCACCGGCGGGCGCGAGGGGGCCCCATCGGGTGCCGTGCCCCTAGGGTGGTGTGTCCCTCGGCGCGGTCGCGCCCTCGGGTCCCCGGTCTGCGGGGGAGGGGCACCGGACCGAGGAAGTTGATGATGCGCTCCACCACCACCGCCGTCCTGCCCGCCGCCCTGGCCCTCGTCGTGCTCGCCGGGTGCACCAGCGGTGACGACCCCGCCGACGACGCCGCCGGGGGGTCCGGGTCCGCCGCCCAGCCCGCCGCGGTGGTCACCGCGGCACCGGACGCCGACCGCACGCTGGTCCCCGACGCCGAGCCGGCCGCCGCCGCGGTGTCGGCCAGCCGGGCCGTCTTCGCCAGCTCCCCGGTGGCCGTCGTCGCCGCACCGGACGACGCCTCGGGGCAGCTGCTCGGCGCGGCTGCCGCCGTCGGGCTGGGGGTGCCGCTGCTGCTCGGGGACCCCGACGTCGTGGGGCCCGAGCTCGACCGCCTCGGTGTGCAGTCGGTGCTGGCGGTCGGCGCCGACGCCGCCGGCCTGCTCCCGCCGGGTGAGGACGCCGCCGTGGTCGCGGTCCCGGCCGAGGCCGCCGCGGTGGCGCAGGCGACCGGGCTGCAGTTCGGCCCGGAGCAGACCCTCGCCCCGGCCGACCGCGCCGCGGCGGTGGCCGGTCTCGCCGCGGACAGCCTGCCCGCGTTGAGCGCCGAGGCCGAGCCCGCCAGCCCGTCGTCCGCCAGCCCGTCGTCCAGCCCGTCGGCAGCAGCGGAGCCGGGCACGCTGCCCGCGGTCACCCGGGGTGAGGCGCTCACCGACGTCGTCGTCCTGGCCAGCGGAGCCCCGGACTCCCTCGCCGGCATCGCCACCGCCCGCGCCGCCGGCGCCGAGGTGCTGCTGACCGGCGAGCCCGACCCGCGGGCTTCCGCCGAGGTCGTCGACCGCCTGGCGACCGACCCGTCGGTGGTCGTGCTGGGCGCCGACCTCGCCGCCGCTCCGGGCATCGACTGGAAGCTGGACACGGCGGCCACCGGCCCCCAGCTGCCCGGCGGCGGTCAGCTGCTGTTCCCCGAGCACATGATGGTCGCCCTCTACGGCATCCCGGGCAGCGGTGCGCTGGGGCTGCTGGGCGAGCAGGACCTGCCCGCCTCGATCCAGCGCGCGCAGCAGCTGGCCGACGAGTACCGCCCGCTGGTCGACACCACCGTCGTCCCGACCTTCGAGATCATCGCCACGGTCGCCTCCAGCAGCGCCGGCGCGGACGGCGACTACTCCGCCGAGCAGGACGTCGAGACGCTGCGCCCGTGGGTCGAGGGCGCCGGCGCGGCGGGGATGTACGTGGTGCTGGACCTGCAGCCGGGCCGCAGCGACTTCCTGTCCCAGGCGAAGATGTACCAGCCGCTGCTGGAGCTGCCCCACGTCGGCCTGGCGCTGGACCCGGAGTGGCGGCTGGAGCCGAACGGCCTGCCGCTGCAGAAGATCGGCCAGGTCGGCATCGACGAGGTCAACTCCGTCGTCACCTGGCTGGCCGACCTGACCCGGGAGAAGGCGCTGCCGCAGAAGCTCCTGGTGCTGCACCAGTTCCAGGTGCGGATGGTCGTCGACCGCGAGCGGCTGGACGTCTCCCGCGACGAGCTGGCCTACATGGTCCACGTCGACGGGCAGGGCGGGCAGTCGGCCAAGCAGGACACCTGGCGGGTGCTGCACGACGGGGCCCAGGAGGAGCTCACCTGGGGCTGGAAGAACTTCATCGACGAGGACCTGCCGATGCTCACCCCCGAGCAGACGATCGAGCAGGTGCTGCCGACCCCGGAGCTGGTCACCTACCAGTAGCGGACGCCCCCGTCGGTCCCGCGCGTCGTGGGCCCTTGGTTCCGTCGGTGCCCTCGGGCACCATCGGCCACCACGTCGACGACCGCGGGAGCCAGCCATGACCGGTGTGATCAGCGAACGTCCCGGCACGGGAGAGGCCGCGGACCTGGAACCGCGGCTGGCCGAGCACCGGCGGGAGCTGACCGGCTACTGCTACCGGATGCTCGGGTCGGTCTTCGACGCCGAGGACGCGGTGCAGGAGACGATGCTGCGAGCCTGGCGGTCCCTCGACAAGCTCGAGGGCAGCGGGGCGCTGCGCTCCTGGCTCTACCGGATCGCCACCAACGTCTGCCTGGACTCCCTGGACGGGCGCAAGCGCCGGGCACTCCCGGTCGACCTGTCCGCCGAGCCGTCCGCGCCGGTCCCGGCCTCGCTGGCCGGGGTGCTGGCCGACGGCGCGTGGCTGGAGCCGGCGCTGGACCGCCAGGTGCTGCCCTCCGGCGGCGGTGACCCGGCCGAGATCGCCGTCCAGCGGGACTCGGTGCGGCTGGCCTTCCTCGCCGCCCTGCAGCACCTGCCGCCGCGCCAGCGGGCCGTGCTCATCCTGCGCGACGTGCTGCGCTGGCGGGCCGACGAGGTCGCCGTCCTGCTGGAGACCACGGTCGCGGCGGCGAACAGCGCCCTGCAGCGGGCCCGGGCCACCATGGCCGCACAGCAGGCCGGTCCGGCTCCCGCGCCGCGCGAGGTGGGCGACGACCAGGCCGAGCTGCTGGCCCGCTACCTCGACGCCTTCGCCCGCTACGACATCGACGCGCTGGTGGCGCTGCTGCACGAGGACGCGGTGATGGACATGCCGCCGTTCGCCATGTGGCTGCGCAGCTCCGCCGACATCGCCACCTGGTTCCTCGGCCCGGGTGCGGAGTGCCGCGGGTCGCACGTCGTCCCGCTGCAGCTGGGCGGCAACCCCGCCTTCGCGCAGTGGCGCCCCAGCGGCCCGGGCGGGTCGTTCGAGCCGTGGGCGGTGCACGCGCTGGAGTTCACCGACGGCAAGGTCACCCGGATGACGGCGTTCCTCGGCCCGCGGCTGTTCGAGGCGTTCGGTCTGCCGCTGCACCCGGAGCCGGCGGCCCGCTGATGGGCCGGCTGCAGTACGCCGTGCTGTGCTCGCTGGACGGGTACACCGCCGACGCCGACGGCCGGTTCGACTGGGCGGCGCCGGACGAGGAGCTGCACGCGTTCGTCAACGACCTCGAGCGGCCGGTGGGCACCCACCTGTACGGCCGGCGGATGTACGAGACCCTCGCGGTCTGGCAGGACGTCGCCGGCCCCGACCACGACCCGGTCGAGAACGACTACGCCGAGATCTGGCGGGCCGCGGACAAGGTCGTCTATTCCACGACGCTGGCGGAGGTGGGCACCCCGCGGACCCGGCTCGAGCGCACCTTCGACCCGGCGGCGGTCGCCCGGCTGAAGGCCGGGACGGACCGTGACCTGGCGATCGGCGGGCCGGGGCTGGCCGCGCACGCGCTGCGGGCCGGCCTCGTCGACGACCTGCACCAGTTCGTGCACCCGGTCGTCGTCGGCGGCGGCACCCGCGCCCTGCCCGACGGGCTGCGACTGGACTTGGAGCTGGTCTCCGAGCGCAGGTTCGCCGGTGGCGTCGTCCACCTGCACCACCGCGTGGAGCCGTGAAGCAGGCCGTCAATCCGGGCGAGCTGGCAGCACTGCCCCGACACGGCCGTCGGGAGCGGCGTGGTGGCGGCGGGAGCTCACCGAGGGCGCCTTCAACGCCGCCTAGGTGTACTGCCCGGACAGGTTGGTGCAGTGCTGCGGTGAGCAGCTGATCTTGATCTGAATAGGGACCTTCGGGTTGGGTATGGGGGCCGCCAAGCACCCACTCCATCCCAGGAGGTAGCTCACCAGGAGCTGGCTGCGCTGCGGCATTCAGCGCGAGTGACCGGTGATCCTGGGCGTTCCGACCGATGGTGCGGTGAACGGCGTGTAGAACCCACCAGCTCCGCGGAGCAAGCCAGTCTGCTGGCTGGCTGGCCGGCCAGGCCTATGCATCGGCTCGTGCGTTGAAGACCACGGCGTCGTCGAACGACCCGACGGATCAAAGGGTGATCAACAGGCCGCCTGAGACACGCCCATCAACAGGTCACGGCTGTCGACGCGAGGGTGTCTCGCCTTGCGCACCTGGTCAAGAGGTGGCACCAGCCTGCCGATGGAGGAGCAAAAGTGTCACGCGGTGTCGAGCGGGACGTCGATGGCCTGGTCGACCTGACATGACGCGTGCTGATCTCACCGGCCTGTCGAGGTGGAGTGAGTGCGCCTCGGCCGCGATCTGGTGGAAGTCGGAGGTTGTGACAATGCGGACGTTCGAACTCTGGAGCGACAGCTTTCATGAGGGCCAGTGGGCGTGCGAGCAACTCGCCCTGACACACATACAGGCCGGAGGGACGCACTCCTACTCCTTCGTGGACGGCTTCCTCCCCGTGCACACCTATTCCGGTCCTGCGTCGTTCGAGATCGTGGTCTACGGCGACTACGACGCGTGGGAGTCTCGACCGGAGAAGATCAGCGAGCTCGTGCCATGGGGTAAGCCAGATCTGGCGTTGTACGACGCCTCGTCCGACCGGATTCTCTTCGCGGTCGAAGAGACGGCGGCCACCCCGACCGGCAACCAGGCCATGCAACGGTGCGAGCGACAGTACGGAGCGATGCGCCTCGGCATCCCCTTCTGGTACCTGCTGAGCGAGTTCGGCATGCACCTGGACGGCGGCGTGCGGCATGACTCGATCTGGCCCACCATCACGGCCCTGAAGCTGACTCAGGACCGTCGGGTTCCATCCGTCGTGCTGCACTACTCTGACCTGACGTCGCCCGAGGACTACTCCGCCGGCACTGGTCTCCGCAGCCTCTTCCAGACACTGCACCGGCTGATCCTCGACTCGGTCGGCGCGTCGTCTGTCGAGGCGAGCCTGCAGGCGCTGCTGACCGAGCAGTACGACGAGATGCTGAAGTTCATCGATCGGCAGTGGCGCAGTCAGATCGAGTACCTCCCGGGCAGTCCGGCGCTGGCCGACGCCGACCTGCCAGCTCAGTACGCCGCCGCTGCCCTGGGTCATCCGGAGGCGGAGGAGGCCATCTGGGACAAGGCTTTCCTGCGGTGGCCTTTGTTGAGTTCGGGCGATCACCCCTTGCGCGAGGGAG
Source organism: Modestobacter sp. VKM Ac-2986 (assembly GCF_026967795.1). Classification (GTDB taxonomy): domain Bacteria; phylum Actinomycetota; class Actinomycetes; order Mycobacteriales; family Geodermatophilaceae; genus Modestobacter. The sequence continues at coordinate 577,578 of NZ_JAPVBH010000002.1, read as the reverse complement.
TGGCAGAAAAGGTCACCACGGACGACGTACTGGCGCAGCAAATCGAGAAGGACGTCGCGGAGGGGTTGGCGTACCCGGTGATGAAGGGGCGCGGTTCCAAGCCGCAACCACCTGCCGACCTCGAGGTGTGGCTGACGGCCCATCGGACCAGCCACCAACGGATGCCGGCTCTCGATCCCGCTGTGCGCTGGACGCTGTCGATGGACGACTTCCAGAACAGCCCGACAGGCCGCAAGCACGTGACCCGCAGCCGGCACATCGCCTACTTGTACGACAGCTGGGGCGACTTTTCCCAAAGTCTCCAGACCACCTTCCCGAGGCTCTCCGAGAAGCTCGACGGTCTCGTCTTCGCCGAGGAGGATCCGGTGTTCGTCTACTTGAGCAGCAGCGTCAAGCCCGGCCGCATCTTCGGGGACCCGTTCACCGGCCAGCTCGCGGCATGGGCCACCGCCTTCGGGAAGTTCGACCAGCGTCCTCGCCGCGTCGTGGCCTACTACCCGCACCAGTCCCATGCCCAAATTCGCGCGCTCAGGGCGGCCAGACCGAACAAGGGAGTCACGATCATGAAGGAACTGACCGACCTCATCATCTTCGCTGGAGGCGTCGCCGTCCTGCCCACAACCGGCGTGACCTTGTGAGGCGTGTGCGCAAGGTAACCGAGGAGATGGCCCGCTGGGCACTCGAGGTCAAGGTGGACGTCGCCGGCGACGAGTGGTTCGTCGCCTTCACCAACCCGACCGCTGGCCCGTGGAAGCGCGTCATGGCGCCTGATTCGAGCGGCCGGTCCACAGAGGTGCACCGTTTCGGCCGCGAGGAGACCCGCCCGGACCTGGTGCTGGTCAACGATCGGCTGGCAACGACGCTGATCATCGAGGCGAAGACCGAGCTGGCCGGCCTCACCGCGCAGGCCGCCAAGTCGGCTCAGGTCGCCGTGGACCTGACGGGAGCCCTCGCGTCCCGGGAGGGCGCCTGGATCTCCCGGCGCGCCCACGCGACGTACTGTGCGTTGCTCTGGGGCGCGGAACGGCCCACGTCCGCCACCGCCGCGCGCGCCGCCACCGACCTCTACGCGGGTCACGTCGAACGCGTTGACAGGGCTGGTCACCTTCGACCGGAGGTGTTCGGTTTCGAGTGCCTTCGCACCGCTGGCGCCACTCGGATCGACTGCCGGTTGATCGCCCCGGAGACATTCGCCGCGACCGCCGAGCAGATCGCTGAGTCCCTGGACGTCCCCGTGGTCCTCGTCTAGGCCGCCGGAGCCGGCCGCGGAGTGCCGTCGACAGGCGCGCACCGCTGCAGGAGGAGTGCGGTCGCGGACAGCCGCGTTCCTCGACCCGAGAAGTAGCGGCCGATGAGTTGATCGAGTTCACCCCAGCTCGCGCTGTCCAGGTTCATCCGCATCGCGGACAGTGCGGTCACCCGATGTACCAGGCCGCGCGGCACGACGGGCCCGTGCCCTGCGACGAGCTGCTCATACTGAGCGGCTAGCTGGTCCTCCCCCTCGCTCGTGGTGATCATCTCCGCTGAGCCCGCGCGAAAGGTGCCGTAGAAGTCACCCTGGTAGCTGCCGTCGGTGGAGAACTGCGCCTTGGCCGACACCACCGCTGGCCTCTGATAGGTAACTTCTTCAAGGATGAGCCCGGCTCCCTGCACCGCCGTCATCAGTGCCGACCAGGCCCGCAGGTCCAAGCTGTTGAAGGTGACAAGGAGGCGCCCGTCGTCGGTCAGCAACTGCGCGGCCTCCTGTACGGCGACCCGGAGCCCGTCCTCGTATGCCTCCCACGTGGCCGGCTGCTGCTTGCGCTGGGAAACGCTGAGGTCCTGGGCCAGGTCCGCGTCGCGGCGTAGAAAGGCGTTCCACAGCGCGGAGAACTCAAGATAGGCAACGCTGTCGCCGTACGGTGGGTCGAGGAAGACCAAGTCCGCCCGGACGCCGGTCTCCCGCAGTCCGCGCATCCCGGTGCGTGCGTCCTCAAGCTCCACCCGGCCCTTACGGGCCGGCACTCCGTGCAGTCGGGCGAGGCCCGCCGAGAACCGCTTGGCGCGCGCTCTCAGGTGATTGATCGGATTGGTCTCCAGGTGCACCGGTGGCACCCAGTACCCCGGAACCGTCCACGCCGGGCCGCCGCCGGACATCCGGCCCCGATCGGCGATGAGCCGCGAGCACTGGGCAACGCTGCTGGTTACCAGCATCTGCATGGCTTCCCGCAGGCCCGCGTCCGGCAGGCCTTCGGCGAAGTCCGCGGCACGGACGAGGAGGGAGAAGTTGCGGGGGGTGAACAGGTCCTCGGTTCTCATGTCGGCTCGGGTGAGCGTGCGTGCGTTGTCCACGAAGGGGACGGAGTACCGCTCGTGCAGCTCCGGAGCGCTCGGGACGGCGGACAGCTGCTGCTGTCGCTTTAACTCCCTTTGAGGTGAGGCCGCTGAGGGGTCAGGCCCGACTACGTCGACGACACGAGTGCTCTCGGAGACGGCGAGGTTGTACTGCAAGCGTGTCCCGCAGATGCAAACGTATCGGCGTCCCACCTTGCCTGCCAGGTTGGCTGCGGTACGCCGCGAACACTGCGGGCAGCAAGTGACCAGGGCATGCACGACATATCTGACGGGTCGACCGTCGTCGAGCTTGAAGCTCCGCTCGGCATCGTCGCCCAGCGTCGCCAGCAGGACTTCGACCGCGTCGCAGAAGTCCCGTGCGGGCGGCGGGTCCAGCGTCATGCTGGAGAGCATCACCGCGAGGGGATTGACGTCGAAGCCGTATGCACTGTGCCCGGCCTCTGCTGCCTGCCGGAGGAACACCCCGCTGCCGCAGAACGGGTCGACGACGACTCCGGGAGCCGTCAGCAGCCTGCCGAGGTGGTGATCCAGGACGGTCGCCGGCTTGCGCGCCCAGTACTTATGCAGGCCGTATTGCGGCCCGTGAGTCTCGGCCGGAACGACGACTTCAGCCATGAGCAGGCCTCAGGACGACGATGAAGTCGTACATCTTCGACGCCCCCAGTTCGGCTGTTGTGCGCCGCTGGCTCGCCGCCCAGCTGGCCTCGGTGAACTTGGGCACGCGCATGATCAATCGCTCTACGACCAGTCGGTCGCTGAGTGCGTCGAGCAGGGGCCGCACCACGCGAACGTGCTCACCGCCGAGCCGCGCGTCGCCCAGCATCAGAGCCAGGCGTCCACCCGGAGCAAGCCAGTCGACGGCGCGAGTGGCGGCGGCCGTCATGTCGGAGAGGAAGTCCTGGAGCTTGTCGGGTTTCGCGGTCTTGAAAAACTCGCGGATCTCACGCCGGCGGACAGCAGCTCGATCGATTCCCAGCCATGCCATCTCCAAGCTGTTGACCGAGCTGTACTTGTATGCGTTGAAATACGGCGGATGGAGCACCACGAGCGGAGCACGGCTGCGAACCGCCAGCTCACGGACGTCCTCACTGGTGACAGTGACCAGGCCTTCGGGCAGGGAGGCTGCACGGTCGATCAGCTTGTCCGCGGCCTTCAGGAAGGCAGGCAGCGCATCGAGCTGTGCAGTGGTCGCATCGAGGAAGAGCCGGCCCTGCTGGGTCGTCGCCCGTGACACCTTGCGAACGACCGCCGCCAGCGCCACGAGCAGCAGGTCGCGGACTTCTCCTCTGGTCACCATGTCGATAGCCCCGCGGATGGCACCCAGGCTGGTCTGCGTCTCCGGCAGGAACCAATGGTCGGTGTTCCGCAACCCGGACGGCGCGACAGGCTGGGCCAGTCCCTCCTCGACCACCAGCCGCACCTGCTGCAGGGCGGCGCGTGCCTCCACGGTGGCGATCCTCGTGGTCTTGACCCGGGCCACCAGGGCGCTAAACGGATTGACGTCGTTGAGGATGGCGGTGCGCCCGGACAGCAACGCCTCGACGCCGGTCGTTCCGCTGCCGGCCATGAGGTCGACGACAGTGTCCCCCGGCACCGTGTAAGCCGAGATCAGCCGCCGAGCGACCGGAGGTGGGAACTTGCCGAAGTACCGGAATGTCCCATGGGTGGCGAACGAGAGTGCTTGGTTAGACGCGAGGAAGGTCCAGGTCTCCGGCTCAGCCACGAGATCGGTGAGCCCGGACAAGTCGAGGAACTGCACCTCGTACGGGGTGAGGTCGGCTCCGGATCGCACCAGCGTTTGATGAACGCCGGTCGGCTCATGCACCACTGGGCCAACATCCATCTGTGACACACGTACCTCACTCATTGGCTCCACGGCACCCGTTCATATCGGGTTGGGCTGACGTTTCCAGGCGGCTCTCGCCGCCGACGGCCCACCGCGTGAGACCGGCCGACGCCGACAGGGCGGCAGCCTGGGTGGGACGTCGTCGGCTACTCCGGGACCGGACCGTGGAGCGATTGCAAGCAACTCTGGACCGCCTGATCTCACCGACAGTGGACCTTACCGGCGTCCATCGGCCCCTTCAGGACCAACACGGTCACGCCGTGAGGTTCGCGTTTAGGTCGTGGTTCCGCGGATCTGGTGGTGGGCAGCGACGTCGGCGTCCTCAACGCTTAGTTGCGGGCCCGGTTCGGTCCACGCCGGACGCATCACTGCCTCCGTTGGCCGTCACGGCGCTCGATGCGCATGTTCGGCTGCCGCTGAGCCTTGAGTGCACGACGGCCTGCGCGAGTGCTGACTGCCTGAGGTGACGTTCCGCAGCCGGGTCGAGCACCTCGACAGCCAGTACGCCATCTGAGCGACCGCCTGCAAGCAGCGGGCTGTTGGATCGGCTCGGCGACACCAGCTGGCGCTGACAATCCCGTGACCTGCGTGACCACGTGGAGCGGGTGACCGGGATCGAACCGGCATGGCCAGCTTGGAAGGCTGGGGCTCTACCATTGAGCTACACCCGCGGTGCACCCCGAGAGGTGCCTGCACAGAGTACCGGTCGCCCCGAGTGCCTAGACTCAGCGGCGGGCCACGGGGTGTAGCGCAGCTTGGTAGCGCACCCGCTTTGGGAGCGGGGGGCCGTGGGTTCGAATCCCGCCACCCCGACTCACGTCAACCGTCGTCCGCGACGTCTCTAGACTCGTGGGCGACCTGGCGCCGCCGGCGTCGGGTCCCGTCTGTCCCCCAAGAGGAGCGCTGCCCTGTGAAGAGCACCATCGAGAACCTGGGCCCGACCCGGGTCCGGCTCGCGATCGAGGTGCCGTGGAGCGACCTGGACCACGCTTTCGGTGAGGTCTACAAGGAGCTCGGCCGCCAGGTGCGCGTCCCCGGCTTCCGCCCCGGCAAGGTCCCGACCCGCGTGCTCGACCAGCGCATCGGGCGTCCCGTCGTCCTGGAGCAGGTCGTCCAGCACGCCGTCCCGGAGGTCTACTCCGAGGCCGTCCGCGAGAAGCAGGTCCGCGTCATCAGCCAGCCCGAGGTGTCGGTCACGCGCCTCGAGGACGGCGAGGTCCTGGAGTTCACCGCCGAGGTCGACGTCGCCCCCACGGTCGAGCTGCCCCCGCTGGACGCCCTGGCGGTGACCGTCGACGACGTCGCGGTCAGCGACGAGGAGATCGACCAGCAGGTCGACGTCATGCGCGAGCGCTTCGCCACCCTGACCGGTGTCGACCGCCCCGCCGAGGACGGCGACTACGTCTCCATCGACCTGGAGGCCACGCTCAACGGCGAGGTCCTCGAGGACGGCAGCACGACCGGCATGTCCTACGAGGTCGGCTCCGGCAACCTGATGAACGGCCTGGACGAGGCCGTCCGCGGCCTGTCCGCCGACGGCAGCGCCACCTTCTCCACCGCGCTGCTGGCCGGCGACCAGGCCGGTGAGGTCGCCGACGTGACCGTCACCGTCCGCTCGGTCAAGGCCAAGGAGCTGCCCGAGCTCGACGACGAGTTCGCCTCCATCGCCAGCGAGTTCGACACCCTCGAGGAGCTGCGGACCGACGTCCGCACCCGGCTGGCCCGCACCAAGGTGCTGCAGCAGGGTGCCCAGGCCCGCGACAAGCTGGTCGAGCACCTGCTCGAGGTCACCGACGTCCCGGTGCCGGAGAACCTGGTCGAGCAGGAGCTGTCCTGGCGCAGCCAGGCCATGGAGCGCGAGCTCCAGCAGGCCGGCATGGACTGGGACGCCTACTTCTCCATGGCCGGGATCGAGAGCCGCGAGGCCTACGACGCCGACCTGCGCGAGAACGTCGAGAAGGCCGTCAAGACCCAGTTCATCCTGGACTCGATCGCCGACGCCCGTGAGGTCACCGTCGACAACGAGGACCTCTCGGCCCAGGTCATGGCCGCCGCGCAGCGCAACCGGGTCAGCCCGGAGCAGTACGCGCAGCAGCTGCAGCAGGGCAACAACATCGCCGACTTCGTCGCCGACGTGCGCCGGACCAAGGCGCTGGCCCAGCTGCTGGAGCAGACGACGATCACCGACGAGTCCGGTGCCGTGGTCGACCTGGAGGCGCTGCGCCCGCAGACCGTTACCGCCGGCGACCACGACCACGCCGGTCACGACCACGACCACGACCACGACCACGACCACGACCACGCCGGTCATGACCACTCCGGTCACGACCACGGCGAGGACGAGGTGGAGGACGTCGCGACCGAGGACGCCGTCACCGACGCGCCGAAGCCGGACGCCGCCGGCGACGCGCCCGCCGAGCCGGCCGTGACCGACTCCGAGGCCGCCGTCGACGACGCCGAGGGCAGCACCGACAAGGCCTGACCGCCCGCCACGACAGCGCCGCCCGCACCCCGTCCCGGGTGCGGGCGGCGCTGTCGTTCCCGGCCACCGGCGCCCCCGCTGCGCCCACGGCGAACACCGCCCTGCACCGGGAGGAACCGGTCGGGGGTGGGCGTTAGGGTCGACGTGACACCGAGACGGTCATCGGGACCGCACCTCACGACGTCCGTCCACGACGGTCGTCCGCGGACCCGGCGAACGCCCCAGACCACCGGCAACCCGTTCCACGAGACCGACTGCACCGCAGTCCTACGGAGGTCACCGCACCCGTGAGCAACCCAGCCCTGATCACCCCCGGCACGCCGATGCTGCGCGGCGGTGGGTCGATGATGAACCTCAACGACTCGGTCTACGAGCGCCTGCTGCGCGAGCGCATCATCTTCCTGGGCAGCCAGGTCGACGACGTCATCGCCAACCAGCTCGCCGCGCAGATGCTGCTGCTGTCCGCCGAGGACCCCTCCCGCGACATCCACCTGTACATCAACTCGCCCGGTGGCTCGGTGACCGCCGGCATGGCGATCTTCGACACGATGCAGTTCATCGACTGCGACGTCGCCACCTACGCGATGGGCTTGGCCGCCTCCATGGGGCAGTTCCTGCTCACCGCGGGCACCAAGGGCAAGCGGTACTCGCTGCCGCACACGCGGATCCTCATGCACCAGCCCTCGGCCGGCGTCGGTGGCACCGCCTCCGACATCGCGATCCAGGCGGAGCTCTTCCGCAGCACCAAGCGTCAGCTCAACGAGCTGCAGTCGCAGTTCACCGGGCAGACGGTCGAGCAGATCGAGAAGGACTCCGACCGCGACCGCTGGTTCACCGCGCAGGAGGCCCTCGAGTACGGCTTCGTCGACCACGTGGTGACCCGTGCGGAGACCATGACCTCGACCGACAACCCGGTCACCGACGGACCGGAGAAGTGACCATGAGCAACTTCCAGATGCCGGAGAGCCGGTACATCCTCCCCTCCTTCGTCGAGCGCACCAGCTACGGCATGAAGGAGTCCAACCCGTACAACAAGCTCTTCGAGGAGCGCATCATCTTCCTCGGGGTGCAGGTGGACGACGCCTCGGCCAACGACGTGATGGCCCAGCTCATTACGCTGGAGTCCAACGACCCCGACCGCGACATCACCATGTACATCAACTCACCCGGTGGCTCGTTCACCGCGCTGACGGCGATCTACGACACGATGATGTTCGTCCGCCCCGACATCCAGACCGTCTGCATGGGCCAGGCCGCTTCCGCGGCCGCCGTCCTGCTCGCGGCCGGGACCAAGGGCAAGCGCCTGGCGCTGCCGCACTCCCGGGTCCTGATCCACCAGCCCTCCGGCGAGGCCGGCGGTCAGGTGACCGACCTGGAGATCCACGCGAACGAGATCGAGCGCGTGCGGGTCCAGATGGAGCAGATCCTGGCCCGGCACACCGGCCAGACCCAGGAGCAGGTCCGCAAGGACATCGACCGCGACAAGATCCTCACCGCGGAGCAGGCCATGGAGTACGGGATCGTCGACCAGGTCATCCCGAGCCGCAAGCTCAACGCACTGCCCCCCCTCGCCGTCTGAGGGAGGTCCCCGTCCCCCGGGTCCACGGCCCGGGGGACGGGGGACCGCCGGGGTCCGGTGGCGCCACCACGGCGCTCCCGGACCTCGGCGTCACCCGCAACCCGGCCGGGTCACCGGAGGGGTGCGGGACGGGTGTTACGGGCCGGACGACCCGGGTGAGTTCCTGCCCGGGAAGGTCGTTCCCGCCGGGTAGGTTCGCAGGACGCCCGGCTCCCCGGTCCAGACCGCAGGGAACGACGGACGCCGGCAGTTCCCGGTGTCGACGGGCACCACGCAGGTACCAACGGGACAGCGGCACCGCCGTCCCACTCGAGGTGGAGGTCAGCCAGGTGGCACGAATCGGTGAGAGCGGCGACCTGCTCAAGTGCTCGTTCTGCGGCAAGAGCCAGAAGCAGGTCAAGAAGCTCATCGCGGGCCCCGGGGTCTACATCTGCGACGAGTGCATCGACCTGTGCAACGAGATCATCGAGGAGGAGCTCTCGGAGTCCTCGGACCTCAAGTTCGACGAGCTGCCGAAGCCCAAGGAGATCCACGACTTCCTCGAGCAGTACGTCATCGGCCAGGACCAGGCCAAGCGCACGCTCGCGGTGGCGGTCTACAACCACTACAAGCGGATCCAGGCCGGCGGTGACCGTGCCAGCCGTGACGAGGGCGTGGAGCTGGCCAAGTCCAACATCCTGCTGATGGGCCCGACCGGTTGCGGCAAGACGCACCTGGCCCAGACCCTCGCCCGGATGCTGAACGTCCCCTTCGCGATCGCCGACGCCACCGCGCTGACCGAGGCCGGCTACGTCGGTGAGGACGTCGAGAACATCCTCCTCAAGCTGATCCAGGCCGCCGACTACGACGTCAAGCGCGCCGAGACCGGGATCATCTACATCGACGAGGTCGACAAGATCGCCCGCAAGAGCGAGAACCCGTCGATCACCCGGGACGTCTCCGGTGAGGGCGTGCAGCAGGCGCTGCTGAAGATCCTCGAGGGCACCACCGCCTCGGTGCCGCCGCAGGGCGGTCGCAAGCACCCGCACCAGGAGTTCATCCAGATCGACACCACCAACGTGCTGTTCATCGTCGGTGGTGCCTTCGCGGGGCTGGACCAGGTCATCGAGGCCCGCACCGGCAAGCAGGGCATCGGCTTCGGTGCCGAGGTCCGCGGCAAGGCCGAGATCGAGCAGGCCAACGCCTTCGCCCAGGTCATGCCGGAGGACCTGCTGAAGTTCGGGATGATCCCGGAGTTCATCGGCCGTCTGCCGGTCATCACCAGCGTGCAGAAGCTCGACCGTGAGGCCCTGATCAACATCCTCACCGAGCCGAAGAACGCCCTGGTCCGCCAGTACCGCAAGCTCTTCGAGCTCGACGGGGTCGAGCTGGAGTTCACCGACGACGCCCTCGAGGCCATCGCCGACCAGGCGATCCTGCGTGGCACCGGCGCCCGCGGGCTCCGCGCGATCATGGAGGAGGTCCTCCAGTCGGTCATGTACGAGATCCCCAGCCGTGAGGACGTCGCCACCGTCGTCATCACCCAGGACGTCGTGCTCGAGCACGTGAACCCGACGATCGTCCCGCGCAAGGTCGCCCGCGCCCCGCGCGAGAAGTCCGCCTGAGCGAAGGCCCCGTCCACCGGACGGGGCCGTGGACGCCCGTGGCCCGGAACCGACCAGGTCCCGGGCCACGGGCGTCCGACGACCGCATCGGTCGGCGCGACACGCCGGGGCGGGGAAGAGGAGCGGGGCTGTGGGCGCTCTGTGCGGGGACGCCCGCCGAGCCAGGGAGCACCCCGCGATGCCGACGCTGCTGCAGCACCCGGACACCTCCGCCGCCACCGTGGTCGCCCGCCGGCCACGCCGGCTCCGCCGTCGCCTGGTGGCCGTCGGGATCGGCGCCGCGGTCGTCGTCCCGCTGGTGGGGGTGGCCTACGACCGGGTCACCGGCTGGTCGCCGCTGGAGCAGCAGGTCGTCGACCGCAGCACGCCGCCGCTGCTGCTGGCCCTCGACGACCTGACCGAGTACCACGCTGCGACCGGCACCTTCCAGGTCGTCATCGACCAGGAGCGGGACACCCCCTACGTCCCCTCGGTGATCAGCGGTGAGCGCACCAGCCTGCTGGCGACCGGCAGCGTCGACGCCTACGTCGACTTCACCGGCCTGGACGCCGACGGGGTCCAGCTGTCCGCCGATGGCACCTCGGCCACCATCACGCTGCCGGCACCCCGGCTGGACACCCCGCAGGTCGACGTGGCCAACAGCCGGGTGCTCGACCGCGACCGCGGCCTGCTCGACCGGGTGGGCGACGCCGTGGTCGACGAGCCGGTCGACGACACCGCGCTCTACGCGGCGGCGGGGGAGCGGATGGCGGCGGCCGCCGGGGCCAGCGACCTGCGGGACCGCGCCGAGGAGAACACCCGCGCGATGCTGACCGGCCTCGGCGCGAGCTTCGGCGTCCCGAGCGTCACCGTGACCTTCGCGCCGACGGCGGACGCCCGGGGCTGAGGCCCGCGGACACCCGCAGGACGCCGACGGCCGGAGGACCACCCAGGTCCTCCGGCCGTCGGCGTCCGGAGCCGCTCAGCCCTCCGCGGGCACCTCGGCCAGGACGACGTCGACCCGCAGCGGGCCCTCGCCGGCGACGACGGTGAGCTCGGCGATCCGGCCGGCGGCGACGAGGTCGGGGCGCACCGCCTCCACCAGCGGCACCTGCGCGGCCGGGGCTGTCACCGTGGCCGAGGCGACGTCGGCGCGCATCGACTGCTTGGCCTCGGACTTCGCCTTGCGCACCGCGGCCAGGGTCTCGGCGGCCACCACCGGGACGGCGGTGTCACCGCCGGTCGGCAGCTCGGTCGCGGTCGGCCACAGCGCCCGGTGCACCGACCCGCTCTGCCACCACGACCAGACCTCCTCGGTGACGAAGGGCAGCACCGGGGCGAACAGCCGCAGCTGCACCGACAGGGCCAGCGCCAGCGTCGCCTGCGCGGAGACCGCCGCGGCATCGGACTGGTAGGCGCGGGTCTTCACCAGCTCCACGTAGTCGTCGCAGAACGACCAGAAGAACGTCTCGGCGACCTCGAGGGCCCGGGTGTAGTTGTAGGCCTCCATCGCCGCGGTGGCCTCGTCGACCACCTGCGCCAGCGACGCCAGCAGCCCGAGGTCGATCGGCTCGGTGACGTCCGCGGCGGTCAGCGCCGGGGAGGCGCCGAGGCCGAGGACGAACTTGCCGACGTTGAGGATCTTCATGGCCAGCCGGCGGCCGACCTTCATCTGCGCCTCGTCGAAGGGGGAGTCGGCACCCGGGCGGGCGCCGGCCGCGCGCCAGCGCACCGCGTCGGTGCCGTAGCGCTCCAGCACGTCGATCGGCGTGGTCGCGTTGCCCTTGGACTTGCTCATCTTCTTGCGGTCGGGGTCGACCACGAAGCCGGAGATGGTGGCGTGGGTGAAGGGCACCGAGCCGTGCTCGTAGTGCGCGCGGACGACGGTGGAGAACAGCCAGGTGCGGATGATGTCGTGCGCCTGCGGCCGCTGGTCCATCGGGAAGACGTGCGCGAAGAGCTCCGGGTCGGTGTCCCACCCGGAGGCCACCTGCGGCGACAGGGAGGACGTCGCCCAGGTGTCCATGACGTCGGGGTCGGCCATGAACCCGCCGGGCACGCCCCGCTGGTCCTCGGTGAACCCCTCGGGGACGTCGGAGGACGGGTCCACCGGCAGCGCGGCCTCCGGGGCCAGCAGCGGCTCGTCGTACACCGGCAGGCCCTCGGCGTCCAGGCGGTACCAGATCGGGAACGGGACGCCGAAGAACCGCTGGCGGCTGACCAGCCAGTCGCCGTTGAGGCCGTCGACCCAGTTCTCGTAGCGGTGCCGCATGTGCTCGGGCACCCACTGGATCTCCCGGCCCCGCTCGATCAGCGCGGCGCGCAGGTCGGCGTCCCGGCCGCCGTTGCGGATGTACCACTGGCGGGTGGTGACGATCTCCAGCGGGCGCTCGCCCTTCTCGAAGAACTTCACCTGGTGGGTGATAGGGCGGGGGTCGCCGTCCAGGTCGCCGCTCTCGCGCAGCAGCTCGACGACCCGCTGCTGGGCGGAGAAGGAGGTCTTGCCGGCGAGCTCGGCGTAGACGTGGGCGGGCACGCCCTCGGGGGCGTCGGCGACGAACCGGCCGTCCCAGCCGATGACGGCGCGGGTCGGCAGCTGCAGCTCGCGCCACCAGGTGACGTCGTTGAGGTCGCCGAAGGTGCAGATCATCGCGATGCCCGAGCCCTTGTCCGGCTCGGCGAGGCGGTGAGCGAGCACCGGGACCTCGACGCCGAACAGCGGCGTGGTCACCGTCTTGCCGAACAGCGGCTGGTAGCGGGCGTCGTCCGGGTGCGCGACCAGGGCGACGCAGGCCGGCAGCAGCTCGGGGCGGGTGGTCTCGATGAACACCGGCTCACCGTCCGGGCCGGGGAAGCCGATCCGGTGGTAGGCGCCGGGGCGCTCGCGGTCCTCCAGCTCGGCCTGGGCGACGGCGGTGCGGAAGGTGACGTCCCAGAGGGTCGGCGCCTCCTGGGCGTAGGCCTCCCCGCGGGCCAGGTTGTGCAGGAACATCCGCTGCGCGGTGGCCCGGGAGGTCTCCGAGATGGTGCGGTAGACGTTCGACCAGTCCACCGACAGGCCGACCCGCCGCCACAGCTTCGCGAACTCCTCCTCGTCGACGGCGGTCAGCTGCTCGCACAGCTCGACGAAGTTGCGCCGGGAGATGGGCAGCTGGTCCTTGCCCGGCTTCTCCGGCGGGGTGAAGTCGGCGTCGTAGGGGAGCGAGGGGTCGCAGCGCACGCCGTAGTAGTTCTGCACCCGGCGCTCGGTCGGCAGGCCGTTGTCGTCCCAGCCCATCGGGTAGAACACGTGCTTGCCGCGCATCCGCTGGTAGCGGGCGACGATGTCGGTGTGGGTGTAGCTGAACACGTGCCCGACGTGCAGCGAGCCGCTCGCGGTGGGCGGCGGGGTGTCGATCGCGTAGGTCTGCGACCGGGGGGCGGCGAGCGCGGCGGCCCGGTCGAAGCCGTAGGTCTGCTGGTCGGCCCAGCGGGCGGTCCAGGTGGCCTCGAGCCCGTCCACGGAGGGCTTGTCGGGTACGCCGACGGTCGCTCCTGGGGCCGTGCTGTCCAGGGGGGAGGTGTCGGCTGCCATGACTGGCATCCTAGGAGCGGTGAGCACCTCCCTTTCCCGTGACCTCGACCGGGTCGAGCAGGCGCTCCTCGCCCGCTGGCCGGAGAGCCGCCTCGAGCCGTCGCTGACCCGCATCACCGCGCTGCTGGACCTGCTGGGCTCCCCGCACCGGGCGTTCCCCGTCGTCCAGGTCACCGGCACCAACGGCAAGACCACGACGGCGCGGATGATCGACGAGCTGCTGCGCGGCTTCGGCCTGCGCGTGGGCCGGTTCACCAGCCCGCACCTGGAGACCGTCCGCGAGCGGATCGTCCTGGACGGGGAGCCGATCGGCGCCGAGCGCTTCGTCGAGGTGTTCGACGACATCGCGCCCTACGTGCAGATGGTCGACGCCGGCAGCGACATCCCGATGTCCTTCTTCGAGGTCACCGTCGCCATGGCCTACGCGGCCTTCGCCGAGACCCCGGTCGACGTCGCCGTCGTCGAGGTCGGCATGGGCGGCACCTGGGACGCGACCAACGTCGCCGACGCCCGGGTCGCGGTGGTCACCCCGGTGTCGATGGACCACGCCGAGTACCTCGGCCCCGACGTCGCCAGCATCGCCACGGAGAAGTCCGGGATCATCAAGCCCGCGCCGCCGACCGAGGAGGGGCTGCCCGGCGTCGACGTCGTCGCGGTGCTCGCCCACCAGCCGGCCGGTGCGCTCGAGGCGCTGGTGCGCCGGGCCATCGAGGTCGACGCGACCGTGGCCCGCGAGGGCACCGAGTTCGGCGTGCTGGAGCGGCGGGTCGCCGTCGGCGGGCAGCAGGTGCGCCTGCAGGGCCTGGGCGGGGAGTACGACGAGGTCTTCCTGCCGCTGTTCGGCGCCCACCAGGCGCAGAACGCCGCCGTCGCGCTGGCCGCCGTCGAGGCGTTCCTCGGGGCGGGGTCGGCCACCGGGCCGGTCGCGCAGGACGTCGTCCGGGAGTCCTTCGCCGCGGTGCGCTCGCCCGGGCGGCTGGAGCGGCTCCGCACGTCCCCGGCCGTGCTGGTCGACGCCGCGCACAACCCGGCCGGCATGGCCGCGACCGTGGCCGCCGTCCGGGAGTCCTTCGACTTCACCCGGCTGGTCGGGGTCGTCGGGTGCGTGCAGGGCAAGGACGTCGGCGGCATCCTCGCCGAGCTCGAGGGCCTGTGCGCCGAGCTGGTGGTCACCCAGAACAGCTCCCCGCGGGCCATCCCGGCCGACGAGCTGGGGGCGCTGGCCGTCGACGTGTTCGGGTCCGACCGGGTGAGCGTGCACCCGCAGCTGTCCGACGCCCTGGAGGCGGCGATCGAGCTGGCCGAGGCCGGCCCGGACGACGCCCTGGGCGGGTCCGGCGTGCTGGTCACCGGCAGCGTCGTCACCGCGGGGGAGGCCCGCACGCTGCTGGGCGGGGGCCGGAAGTGACGGCGCCGGACCCGGTCCGCGCGGGGAAGGCGCTCGGCGGGGCGGCCGCGGCGATCCTGCTGCTGGAGGGCATCGCCGTCCTGTTCGTCCCGCGCGGCATCGCGCAGAGCGGCGACGGGCTGACCGGCTTCCGGCTGACCGTGCTCATCGTGCTGGCGGTCCTGTTCATCCTGGCCAGCGGCGTGCAGCGGAAGCCGCGGGGGCTGATGATCGGCACCGTGCTGCAGGTGCCGCTGCTGCTGACCGGGTTCTTCGGCGCCGCCATGTGGCTGGTCGGCGGCCTCTTCGTGCTCATCTGGGCCTACCTGCTGCAGACCCGCAAGGACCTGCTCGGCTCGGCGCTGGGGCCCGTGCCCGCCGCGCCGCCGTCACCGCCCGTCGACTGACCACGGCCGGGGTCACCCGACCGGGGGGAGCCGGGGCGGACACCCTCCGGCACCCCCGGGTCGTGGTCGATGGTGGGTGGGCGCGGACCCCAGCGACGGGGTCGGCGCTGAGGACGGAGGCAGTCATGAGGCACCACGACGGCTGTTGCGCGAGCGCCACCGGCCGGACCGGCACCGGCAAGCGCACCGGGACCGACGGTCCGGCCATCGACCTGGCCGGCCCGGTCAGCCAGACCATCGTGGAGTACGCGGCACGCACCCGGCACCAGGTGCACGGCGACCTGGTCGAGCGGCACGCCCGAGAGCTGCACTCCCGGGCCAGCTTCGACTGCTGGAACGGCCTGTCCGACCGCGACCAGGAGCTGTGGCGCCACATGGCCCGGCTCGACCTGACCACCGGCCGGAGCGCCTGAGCCCAGGCGCCCGGCTCCGGCGGTCAGGCCGCCGGACCGCTGTCCAGACCGGCGCCCAGCCGGTCGTCGTCCGTGCCCAGCCGGGCCAGGACCCGCCGGACGGTGGGGTCGGCCACCGCGAGCACCCCGAGCAGCACGTGCCCGGTGTCCAGGCGCCGCTCCTTGCGCTGCAGCGCGGCCCGCAACGTCTCCTCCAGCGCCCGCTTGCTGCCGTCGGTGAAGGGGAGGTGTCCCCGGACCGGGCCGCGGCCGCGGTCGAGTGCACCCGGCCCGAACACGGCCTCCGTGGTGGCGCGCACCTGGGCCAGGTCCACGCCCACCGCGGCCAGGACGTCGGCGTCCAGGGCGTCCGGGGTCAGCGCCGCGCGCAGCGTGGCGTGGTCGACCCCCGACGCGGCGAGCGCGGTGCCGCCCCGGCCGGTGTCGCGGGTGAGCGCGAGCAGCAGGTGCACCGGCTCGATGCGGGAGGCGTCGAGCTGACGGGCCTCCTCCTGTGCGCGGACGACGGCCAGCCGGGCCTCGTCGGTGAAGCGTTCGAACACGTCAGCGGTCCCTTCGTGAGGTGGCGTGCTTCTTGTGGACGGCCTGCTTGCTGACCCCGAGGGCGTCGGCGATCTGCTGCCAGGACCAGCCGCGGTCCCGGGCGCTGCCGACCTGGAGCACCTCGAGCCGGTCGGCCAGGTCGCGCAGCGCCCGGACGGCACGCAGGCCGGTGTCCGGGTCGTCGGCCGCCGCGGCGGTCGTGACGTCGGTGGTGATGGGCATGACGTCAACGTAGGTTGACGACCTGGTCCTGTCAACCCAGGTTGACGATGCGGATCCCGTACTCTCCGCGGCGTGTCTGCACCCACTGCTGAGCGTTCCCTGGTCCTGGTCAAGCCCGACGGCGTGGCCCGCGGCCTGGTCGGCCAGGTCGTCGCCCGCCTCGAGGCCAAGGGCCTGCGCCTGGTCGCCGCCGAGCTGCGCACCCTGACCGTCGAGGTCGCCGAGGAGCACTACGGCGAGCACCGGGAGCGCCCGTTCTTCGGCTCCCTGGTCGAGTTCATCACCAGCGCGCCGCTGCTCGCCCTGGTCGTCGAGGGCCCGCGCGCCATCGAGGCGTTCCGTGCGCTCGCCGGCGCCACCGACCCGGTCAAGGCCGCCCCCGGCACCATCCGCGGCGACTTCGCCCTCGAGGTGCAGTCGAACATCGTCCACGGCTCGGACTCGCCCGAGTCGGCCGCCCGCGAGATCGCGCTCTTCTTCCCCCAGCTCGGCTGACCGCCGCGGCGGCGCGCACCGCCGTCCACCCGCTGGGGGAGACGGTCGCGCGCCGCCTGCGGTGCGACTCCTCCCGGGGGCGGGGCCCCCGCCTGCCCGACAGTCGGCACCTGCGTCCGACCCGCTGCCCTCTCCCGATCCGGTACAGATCCGTGTCGTGTCCCGCTCAAGCGCGAGCGTCGGCCTGTCGATAGTGGGAGCGGTGCGAGCAACGACCGTGTGCGGTTCCGCATGGCCGGTCGTCACCACCGACGAGGGGACGGGTGGTGAGCATGCGGGCGCACGGTCTCCCTCGGGGACGACGCGGGCCGTTGGCCGCGATCGTGGCGGTGCTGGCCGCGGCCGCGCTCCTCCTGGCGCCGACCGTCCTTGACGGCGCCCACGCGTCCTTCTCGGCGACCACGGCGAACAGCGGCGACGCATGGGCGGCCGACCAGCTGCAGCCGCCGTCCAACCTGACGGTCTCCTCGAGCTGCACCCTCACCCCGACCATCGCCCGGCGCGCCTCCAGCACTGCGACCGGGGCGGGGTCGGTGACGCTGCCGATGCCGGCCAACACGACGGCGGGGGACTACCTCCTGGCACACGTCGGCTACCACGACGACACCCAGACGCTCATCGCGCCGAGCGGCTGGCAGCTGGTGGGGCGGACCGACAACACCACCATCGCCTCGAACGTCTACTGGAAGGAGGCGGGGGCCAACGAGCCCAGCGCCACCTTCCGCCACCCCACCAGCGGCTCCACCCTGTACTTCGCCGGCGGCGTGACGGCCTTCCGCAACGCACGCCTCGTCGCCCCCCTGTTCGCCGGCGTCCCCGGCAGCTCCGACACGGCGACCACGCCGTCCGTGACCACCCAGGACAAGAACGTGCAGGTGGTGCACCTGTTCACCAAGACACAGGGACCCCTGGACCCGGCCTCCGGCGGCGCGGACTTCTACGGGACGTCGACGGGCACCGGTGACGGCGTCCACGTGGGCATCAGGGGCGCCGGGGAGACCTTCGGCGGCCCGGGGTCCACCACGCCGCGCAGTGCCACGGCCCTGGAGAGCTCGCGCTGGGTGGCCCAGGTCGTCGTCCTGCAGCGCGTGGCGGACACGGCCACGGCCAACCTGTCGTGGACGCCGACCCCGAGCACGTGGGCGGACGGCTACCGGCTGGAACGCGCGGGCGGTGGCGCCACGACGTCCTCGACGCTGGCGGCCGGGACCTCGAGCGTCTCGCAGGGTCCGCTGGCCGACGGCACCGCCTACACCTTCACGCTCACCGCCGCCCGGAACGCGTGGCGGTCCTCGCCGGTGACGAGGACCCTCACCCCCGACTGCTGACCGCCCCTGCGAACCGACCAGGTCGTCGGGGAGGGGCGTCGCCGGACGGCGTGTCGGGAACGCCGCCGTCTACCCTGGACGGGCCATGACTGTCGAGTCTCTCTACCCCCGCCTCGAGCCCCTCCTCGCCCAGGTGCAGAAGCCGATCCAGTACGTCGGCGGTGAGCTGAACGCCCAGGTCAAGCCCTGGGAGTCCGTCGCCGTCCACTGGGCGCTCATGTACCCGGACGCCTACGAGGTCGGGGTGCCCAACCAGGGCCTCATGATCCTGTACGAGGTGCTCAACGAGCGCCCGGACGCCCTGGCCGAGCGCACCTACGCCGTCTGGCCCGACCTCGCCGGGCTGATGCGGGAGGCCGGTGTCGGCCAGTTCACCGTCGACGCCCACCGCCCCGTCCGCGACTTCGACCTGCTCGGCGTCAGCTTCGCCACCGAGCTGGGCTACACGAACCTGCTCGAGGCCCTCGACCTCGCCGGGGTCCCGCTGCACGCGGTCGACCGCGACGAGAGCCACCCGGTCGTCGTCGCCGGCGGGCACGCCGCCTTCAACCCCGAGCCGGTCAGCGACTTCGTCGACTGCGCCGTCCTCGGTGACGGCGAGCAGGTCGTCGGCGACATCACCGACGTCGTCGCCGCCTGGAAGGAACAGGGCCGCCCCGGCGGGCGCGTCGAGCTGCTGGCCCGGCTCTCCCGCGTCGAGGGCGTCTACGTGCCGCGCTTCTACGCCGTCACCTACGGCGCCGACGGCACGATCGCCGAGGTCCTGCGCACCCGGGACGACGTCCCCCCGCGGATCAGCAAGCGCACGGTCATGGACCTCGATGAGTGGCCCTACCCGAAGCAGCCGCTGGTGCCGCTGGCCGAGAGCGTGCACGAGCGGATGAGCGTGGAGATCTTCCGCGGCTGCACCCGCGGCTGCCGCTTCTGCCAGGCCGGGATGATCACCCGCCCGGTGCGTGAGCGCACCATCACCGGCATCGGCTCGATGGTCGACGCCGGTCTCAAGGCCACCGGCTACGAGGAGGTGGGCCTGCTCTCGCTGAGCAGCGCCGACCACTCCGAGATCGGGCAGCTGGCCAAGGAGCTGGCCGACCGGTACGAGGGCACCAACACCGGGCTCTCGCTCCCGAGCACCCGCGTCGACGCCTTCAACGTGACGCTCGCCAACGAGCTGTCCCGCAACGGCCGCCGCAGCGGCTTGACCTTCGCCCCCGAGGGCGGCAGCGAGCGCATCCGCCGGGTGATCAACAAGACCGTGTCCAAGGAGGACCTGGTCCGCACGGTCACCACGGCCTACGCCAACGGCTGGCGCCAGGTGAAGCTGTACTTCATGTGCGGTCTGCCCACCGAGACCGACGAGGACGTGCTGGAGATCGCCGAGCTCGCGGTCGAGGTCATCCGCGCCGGCCGCGAGGCCAGCGGCTCCAAGGACATCCGCTGCACCGTCTCCATCGGTGGCTTCGTGCCCAAGCCGCACACCCCGTTCCAGTGGGCCGCGCAGGCCAGTGCCGAGACCATCGACCACCGGCTGCGGGTGCTGCGCGACGCGATCAACGCCGACCGCCGGATCGGCCGCTCCATCGGGCTGCGCTACCACGACGGCAAGCCCGGCGTGATCGAGGGACTGCTCTCCCGCGGCGACCGCCGGGTGGGCCGGGTCATCGAGCGGGTGTGGCGCGACGGCGGGCACTTCGACGGCTGGAGCGAGCACTTCTCCTACGACCGGTGGATGACCGCCGCGACCGAGGAGCTCGCCCCGTTCGGCGTCGACCTGGACTGGTACACGACCCGCGAGCGCACCGAGCACGAGGTGCTGCCCTGGGACCACCTGGACTCCGGCCTGGACAAGGAGTGGCTCTGGGACGACTGGCAGGACGCGATCACCGAGGACGAGGTGGGCGACTGTCGCTGGACCGGCTGCTACGACTGCGGTGTCTGCCCGACCATGGGCACCGAGATCCAGATCGGCCCCACCGGCCGCAGCCTGATCCCGCTGGCCGTGGTGGGTGCGCGCCCGCAGGTCGACGTGCACGCCGACGCGGCGGTGGCCGACCCGGTCCACACGCACTGATGGCCCGCACCCCCGACGGCCCTCCGCCGCCGCCGACCGTCCAGAAGCTCCGGCTGCGCTACACCAAGCGCGGCCCGCTGCGGTTCGCCTCGCACCGCGACCTGGCCCGCGCGCTGGAGCGTGCGCTGCGCCGGGCGCAGGTGCCGATGGCGTTCTCGGCCGGCTTCAGCCCGCACCCGAAGATCTCCTACATGGGGGCCGCGCCCACCGGCGCGGCCTCCGAGGCCGAGTACTTCGAGATCGGGCTGTCGGCGCGCTGCGACCCCGAGCAGGTGCGCCGGGCCCTGGACGCCTCGCTGCCCCCGGGCATCGACGTCCTGGAGTGTGTGGAGGCCGTCGAGGGCAGCGGCTCGCTGGCCGACCGGCTGGACGCCACCCGCTGGCGGATCGACCTGCCCGGTGTCGACACCGGCGACCTCGACGCGGCGGTGCAGGAGCTGCTCTCCCGGGACGTCGTGACGGTCGCCAAGCGCACCAAGAACGGCCTCAGGGACATCGACGCCCGCGCGGCCGTGGTCGGTGCAGAGGTCACCGAAGAGGCAGGTTGTGCCATACTCACGGTGGTCGTACGGCAGCTCACGCCGACCGTCCGACCGGACGACGTGATGGCCGCTCTGGCTGTCGTCGCCGACCTGCGCCCGCCGTTGCCCCCCCGGGCCGTGCGTGAGGCGCAGGGCCGGCTAGACGACAGCGGTGACGTCGCCGATCCGCTCGGGCCCGACCGCGCGGTGCGTTCCTCCCCCCAGGAGGAGAGCACGCCGGTCTGACCGGCGGAGCCGGACGCCGGACGTCGTGCTCGCGACACGTCTGCCAGCCGTGACGCTGCACCACCCCAGCTCCGCACCACCCGGACTTGCACCACAGGACCTGCACCACCGCACCACCTGCTCCTCGCACGCTGCACCACCGGGCCCCAGCCGCACCGGCCGGGGCGCGACCAAGACTTCGCGGGGAGGGCTGCGCCGCACACCGCGGCCGCCCGAACCGCCCAACCCGCGTCCCTGCGCGGCCGCCAGTCGGAGACGATCGGCGCCCGGGGACGTACAGGAGGCGAGCCCTCAGTGGCCGACCACGTCGACGACGAGACCAACGAAGTGACCGGACAGGCGGCGGCCTCGGCCGGCGTCCCGGACGGGTCACCCACCCCCGGGGCCGGCACCGCCGAGCTCCCTGCCGACCAGGCACAGCCGGTCGACGAGGCCGCGCTGCCGAAGGAGCCCGGCGAGGACCCGGCGGACGCGCCCGCGCAGCACACGGCCGACGTCGCCGGCCCGGCCAGCGTCGCGGACCCGGCCTCCGTGGAGGACATGGCCTCCGTGGAGAGCCTGGCCGCCGACGAGGGACTGGGCGCCGTCGAGGACGCCGACCCCGTGCCCGTCCCCGACGCCTGGGCCCCGCCCGTGCGCCGGCCCGAGCCCGAGCACGAGCCGGAGCTGCCCCGCTTCGGCGCGCAGTTCAGCTCACCCGAGCCGACCACCGTCACCGCCCGTCCGCGCCGCCGGGCCACCCGCCCTGCGCTGGCCGCCGACCCCGACTCCGTCGAGCCGCCGAAGCCGGTCACGCCCACCGCGCCGGCCTTCGTGACCTTCGTGGCCCCCGAGCCCGAGGTCGCCGCCCCCCGCCGGCGCAGCCGCCGTGCCGCCGCCGAGTCCCCGGTCGAGGCCCCGGTCGAGCAGCCCGTGGTGGCCGACGACCGGGACGACGAGCCGGCCCCGCCGCGGCGCTCGCGCAGCCGCCGCCGTGAGGTCGTCGAGGAGGTCCCGGCCGAGGTCGCCGAGATCGAGGACGTCGAGCCCGTCGACCTCGGCGTGACCGACGTCGACGACGCCGACACCGACGCCGACGACGAGGACCGTGACGGCGAGGACGGTGGCGCCTCCGGCAGCCGCCGCCGCCGTCGGGGCCGCCGTGGCCGCGGGCGTGGCCGCACCGGCGACGACTCAGCCGACACCGAGTCCGACGACGACGCCGAGCAGCCCGCCGAGCCCGTGGCCGAGTCCGCCGACGAGCCCGAGGACGCCGCCGACGCCGACGAGGCCGAGGACGAGGACTCCCCGGAGTCCGGTTCGAGCACCCGCCGTCGTCGCCGCCGCCGTCGCCGGGGGAGCAGTGGCGAGGCCGGCGCCGAGGACACCACCGAGGACGCCGACGACCGCCCGGAGCGGGCCGGCCGCAACGGCCGCACCTCCAGCGACGACGACGTCCGGGGCGTGGCCGGGTCCACCCGCCTGGAGGCCAAGCGCCAGCGCCGCCGCGAGGGCCGCGACGGGGGCCGCAAGCGCGCGCCGATCCTGTCCGAGTCCGAGTTCCTCGCCCGCCGCGAGGCCGTCGACCGCGCCATGGTCATCCGCCAGCAGGGCGAGCGCACCCAGATCGCCGTCCTCGAGGACGACGTCCTGGTCGAGCACTACGTGACCCAGGCGCAGGCGACGTCCTTCGCCGGCAACGTCTACCTCGGCCGGGTGCAGAACGTGCTGCCCAGCATGGAGGCCGCCTTCGTCGACATCGGCAAGGGCCGCAACGCCGTCCTGTACGCCGGTGAGGTCAACTGGGACGCCGCCGGCCTGTCCGGCAAGTCGCGGTCGATCGAGACCGCGCTGAAGTCCGGGGACAAGGTCCTGGTGCAGGTCACCAAGGACCCGATCGGTCACAAGGGCGCCCGGCTCACCCAGCAGGTGAACCTGCCCGGCCGCTTCCTGGTCTACGTGCCCGGTGGCTCGATGACCGGCATCAGCCGCAAGCTGCCGGACAAGGAGCGCACCCGGCTCAAGGACATCCTCAAGAAGATCGTCCCGGACGACGCCGGCGTGATCATCCGGACCGCCGCGGAGGGCGCCTCGGAGGAGGAGCTCACCCGCGACGTGTCCCGGCTGCAGGCGCAGTGGGAGGTCATCCAGACCAAGGCCGCCTCGACGTCGAACGCCCCGACGCTGCTCTACGGCGAGCCCGACCTGGCCATCCGGGTCATCCGCGACGTCTTCAACGAGGACTTCAAGCGGCTGGTCGTGCAGGGCAGCGACGCCTGGGACACCGTGGAGGCCTACGTCGCCCACGTCTCCCCGGAGCTGTCGCAGCGGCTGGAGCGCTACACCGGCACCGGCGACGTCTTCCGGGACCTGCGGATCGACGAGCAGCTGATGAAGGCCCTCGACCGCAAGGTCTGGCTGCCCTCCGGTGGCTCGCTGGTCATCGACCGCACCGAGGCGATGACGGTCGTCGACGTCAACACCGGCAAGTTCGTCGGCTCGGGGGGCAACCTCGAGCAGACGGTGACCCGGAACAACATCGAGGCCGCCGAGGAGATCGTCCGCCAGCTCCGGCTGCGCGACATCGGCGGGATCATCGTCATCGACTTCATCGACATGGTCCTGGAGAGCAACCGCGACCTCGTGCTGCGGCGGCTCACCGAGTGCCTGGGCCGGGACCGCACCAAGCACCAGGTCGCCGAGGTCACCTCGCTGGGCCTGGTGCAGATGACCCGCAAGCGGGTCGGGCAGGGCCTGCTCGAGGTCTTCTCCGAGCCGTGCGAGCACTGCCGCGGCCGGGGTGTGCTCGTGCACCTCGACCAGCCCGAGGGCAAGAAGGGCAACGGGGGCGGCAACGGCAACGGGGGCGGTGACGCCGGCAACGGCGGGCGCAACCGCGGCGGCGGCAAGGCCGACGGCGGCCGGCGCAACGGCGGCCAGCAGGACGCCGCCGAGACCGCCGGCGTCGACACGCTGGACGTCGGCCCGGTCTCCGAGCCGCCGTCGGTCGCGGTCACCCCGGTCGTCGAGGCCCCGGCCGTCGAGACCCCGGTCGTCGCGGATGCCGTCGTCGAGGCCCCGGCTGTCGAGGCCGACGTCCCGGCCGAGCCCGCCGGGGACGACACGCGCCGGGACGGCGGCCGTCGCCGCGGGACCCCGCGTCGTGAGCCCTCGCGCCGCGAGGACCCCGCCGCCGGCTGGGAGCTGGCCGACGCGCTCGCCCTCGGCGGTGGCACGGCGACCGCCGAGCCGGCCACCGAGCCGGTCGAGCCCGCCGTCGACGAGCCGGTGGCCGAGCCGGCCGCCGAGGGGCGCAGCGGACGGCGCAGCCGCGGACGCCGCGGCCGCGGCCAGTCGGCGGAGGCCCGCACGGCCGAGGAGACCGGTGTGACCGGGTCCCCGGTCGAGCAGCCGACGGAGCAGGTCGCCGAGCCACAGCCGACGGGGGAGCCGGTCGAGCACGCGACGCCGGACACCGTGCTGGCGGCCGTGGTCGCCGAGACCGAGGCCGCGTCGGAGGCGAGCACCGAGCTGGGTGCCCCGTCGCCGTCGGTGGAGTCCCTGACCGGCGAGACGCTGCTCGAGGAGACCCCGGTTCAGCAGGCGCCCGACGTGGAGGTGCCGACCGGCGCCCCCGCGATGGCCGGGCCGCTGGCAGGAGCCCCGACGGAGGCCGTGACCGAGGTGTCGACCGAGGCCCCGGCGGCCGACCCGCGGCCGGCTCCGGCCGTGGTCGTCTCGCCGCTGGCGGTCGCCGAGCCGGTGCCCGCCGACGCGCCCCCGGTGGCCCGTCCGCGGCGCCGCCGGGCGGCCACGCGGCCGGCCGGCCCGCCGGCCCAGTGACACGACCCTCCTGCTCCGACCCCGGACACCGGGGCCGGGGCGGGAGGGGTTCGACCCGGATGCTGCCGCTCGGGTACGCTGGACGGGTTGCTCCGCCACGACAGGCCACCTCTGGGTGTGTCGCGTCGGTGGACGACCGTCCAGCACTCGGCCGCGCGCCGGGGTGTGCGCAGGACACAGTGCTGGATACAGGAACCGATCGAGGAGTCAGTGGTGTACGCAGTCGTCAAGGCCGGTGGAACGCAGCACAAGGTGGGTGTCGGTGACACGTTCACCATCAACCGCCTGAGTGGGGTGGCCGGTGACACCGTCACCCTCCCGGCCATCCTCCTGGTGGACGGCGACACCGTCACCGCCGACGCCCAGACCCTCGCCGGGGTCACCGTGACCGGCGAGATCGTCGAGCACGGCAAGGGCCCGAAGATCCACATCCACAAGTTCAAGAACAAGACGGGCTACCACAAGCGCCAGGGGCACCGTCAGCCCCTGACCAGCGTCGTGGTCCGCGACATCACGAAGGGCTGACGACATGGCACACAAGAAGGGCGCATCGTCGTCCCGCAACGGCCGCGACTCCAACGCCCAGCGTCTGGGCGTCAAGCGCTTCGGTGGCCAGGTCGTCAAGGCCGGCGAGATCATCGTCCGCCAGCGCGGCACCCACTTCCACCCGGGTCTGGGTGTCGGTCGCGGCAAGGACGACACGCTGTTCGCCCTCGTCCCCGGCGCGGTGACCTTCGGGTTCCGTCGTGGCCGTCGTGAGATCGCGATCACCGCTGTCGGGGCCCCCGTGGCCGCCGTCCGGGAGACCGTCTCCGCGTGAGCTCGGGCCTCCCCGCGAGGGAGGCCATCCAGTACTGAGCGGGTGGCGGTGCCGACATCGGCGCCGCCACCCGTTTCCCATTCGCCAGTGAAGTAGAGAGGCGGCGACCATGGCCGCTTTCGTCGACCGTGTGACCGTCCACGTGACCGCAGGCAACGGCGCGCACGGGGTCAGCTCCGTGCACCGCGAGAAGTTCAAGCCCCTCGGTGGGCCCGACGGGGGCAACGGCGGCGACGGCGGGGACGTCGTCCTCGAGGTCGACCCCAACGTGCACACCCTGCTGGACTTCCACCACTCCCCGCACCAGAAGGCCGGCAACGGCCGCCAGGCCGCGGGTGACTACAAGAACGGTGGTCGCGGCGAGGAGCGCGTGCTGAAGGTGCCGCCGGGCACCGTGGTGCACATCGGCGGCGAGCCCGTCGCCGACCTGATGGGCGCCGGCACCCGGCTGGTCCTGGCCCGCGGCGGCAAGGGCGGGCTCGGCAACGCCGCGCTGGCCAACGCCCGCCGCAAGGCCCCCGGCTTCGCGCTGCTGGGCGAGCCCGGTGAGTCCGTCGACGCCGTGCTGGAGCTCAAGAGCATCGCCGACGTCGGCCTGGTCGGCTACCCCTCGGCGGGCAAGTCCTCGCTGGTGGCCGCCATGTCCGCGGCCCGGCCGAAGATCGCCGACTACCCGTTCACCACCCTGGTGCCGCAGCTGGGCGTCGTCCGCTCCGGTGACGTCACCTACACGATGGCCGACGTCCCGGGGCTGATCCCCGGGGCCTCCACCGGCAAGGGCCTGGGTCTGCAGTTCCTCCGGCACGTCGAGCGGTGCGCGGTGCTGGTCCACGTCGTCGACATGGCCACCATGGAGCCCGGGCGCGACCCGGAGAGCGACATCGACGCCCTCGAGCACGAGCTGCGCGAGTATGGCGGCGAGGAGCTGGACCTGGTGGGCCGGCTGCGGATCGCCGTCCTGAACAAGATCGACGTGCCCGACGGTCGCGAGCTGGTCGACCTGGTGCGCACCACGCTGGAGGAGCGCGGGCTGCAGGTGTTCCCGGTCAGCGTGGCCACCCACGAGGGCCTCGCCGAGCTGGGCTTCGCGCTGGCACGCGCCGTCGCCGAGCACCGCGCCGCACAGCCCGAGGTCGAGCCCGCGCACATCACGCTCACCCCCAAGGCCGTCGACGACGGCGGCTTCACCGTCGAGCCCGACCCGCGCACCGACGGCTGGCTGGTGCTGGGCACCCGGCCCGAGCGCTGGATCAAGCAGACGGACTTCAACAACGACGAGGCCGTCGGCTACCTAGCCGACCGGCTCAACCGGCTCGGCGTCGAGGAGGCGCTGGCCAAGGCCGGCGCCGTCCCCGGCGACGCGATCACCGTCGGCGACGTCACCTTCGACTGGGAGCCGACCCTGCCGGCCGGCACCCTCACCATCGAGGAGACCGCGGGCCTGGGCGGCCGTGGCACCGACGTGCGCCTGGAGAACAACAACCGACCCGGCGCCGACGAGCGGCTGGCGGCCAAGAAGGCCCGCCGGCTGCCCTACGAGGTCGCCGACGCCGACGGCTGGATCGACGCCGACCTGATCCAGGGCGACGCCGGCAAGTGAGCACGCGCGCAGACGTCGCCGCAGCCTCCCGGGTGGTGGTCAAGGTCGGTTCCTCGTCCCTGACCACCCTGCCCGGAGGGCTGGACGTCGACCGGCTGCGGGCGCTCGTCGACGTCCTGGGGGCGCTGCGGGCCGCCGGCCGCCAGGTCGTGCTGGTCTCCTCGGGGGCCATCGCGGCCGGGCTCGCCCCGCTGTCACTGACCGGCCGGCCGCGTGACCTGGCCACCGCCCAGGCCGCGGCCAGCGTCGGGCAGCTGCGGCTGGTGCAGACCTACGCCGACGCCTTCGCCGGCCACGGCGTCACCGTCGGGCAGGTGCTGCTCACCGCCAACGACCTGACCCGGCGCAGCCACTACCGCAACGCCCAGCAGACCATCGAGCGCCTGCTGGCCCTGGGTGTGCTGCCGATCGTCAACGAGAACGACACGGTCGCCACCGAGGAGATCCGCTTCGGCGACAACGACCGGCTCGCCGCGCTGGTCGCCCACGTGGCGGTCGCCGACGCGCTGGTGCTGCTGTCCGACGTCGACGGCGTCTACGACGGCGACCCCCGCACCGGCCCGGCCCAGCTGGTCGACACCGTGCACGGCCCCGAGGACCTCGCCGCGGTGGCCCTGGGCTCGGCCAGCCGCAACGGGGTCGGCACCGGCGGGATGGCCACCAAGGTCGAGGCGGCGCTCATCGCCGCCCAGGCCGGGGTGCCCGTCGTGGTCACCTCCACCCCGCAGGCGGCCGCGGCGCTGGCGGGGGAGCAGGTGGGCACGCTGTTCGCCGCGAGCGGCCGGCGTCCCTCGGCGCGGCAGTTCTGGCTGCGCTACGCCAGCCGCCCCCGCGGCCGGCTGTTGCTCGACGACGGCGCGGTGCGCGCGGTCCGCGAGCGGCACGCCTCGCTGCTGGCCGCCGGGGTCACCGGGGTGACCGGGGAGTTCCTCGCCGACGACCCGGTCGAGCTGGTCGGTCCCGACGGCGTGGTCGTCGCCCACGGCCTGGTCGCCTACGACGCGCGGGAGCTGCCCGCGCTGCTGGGCCGCAAGACCGGTGACCTGGACCCCGAGCACCGCCGCGAGGTCGTCCACCGCGACGAGATGGTCCTGGTCGGCTGATCCCGGCCGGTGGCTGAGAGGATGCACCCGTGAGCGAGCTTGCGGGATCACGCGTGCGCACAGTGCGGTCGACGGGCGCCGGCGAGGTGGCCGCGTGACCGTGCGCCCCATCCGCGAGATCGGTGACCCGGTGCTGCGGACCCCGGCCGACCCGGTCCGCACGTTCGACAAGGACCTGGTCGCGCTGGTCCGCGACCTCGAGGACACCGTGGACAACCCCGGCCGGGCCGGGGTGGCCGCCACCCAGATCGGCGTCGGCCTGCGGGTGTTCTCCTACAACGTCGACGGCGTCATCGGGCACATGGTGAACCCGCAGATCACCGAGCGTTCCGAGGAGACCCAGGACGACGACGAGGGCTGCCTGTCGATCCCCGGCCTCTACGCCCCGACCGTGCGGGCGATGCACTGCGTCGCCGAGGGGTTCGACTCCCGTGGCGAACCGCTGCGGATCGCCGGCAGCGGTCTGCTGGCCCGGTGCCTGCAGCACGAGGTCGACCACCTCGACGGGAAGCTCTTCGTCGACCGGCTGACCGGCGAGGCCCGCAAGCGGGTCCTCCGCGCGCTGCGCTCCTGAGGGAGGTCCCCGGCGCGGGGGGCCGCACGTAACCTGGTGTCGTGTCTGCTGCCGACCTGCCGTTGATCGGGGCCGCTGCGGCCCGCGCCCGCGAGGCCGCCCGGGTGCTGCGCACGCTGCCCACCGAGACCAAGGACGCCGCCCTCACCGCGATGGCCCAGGCGCTGGGCGAGCGGGCCGAGGAGGTGCTGGCCGCCAACGCCGCCGACGTCGAGGCGGCCGCCGCCGAGGGCACCGCGGAGTCCGTGCTCGACCGGCTCCGGCTGGACCCGGCGCGGTTGGCCGGCGTCGCCGACGCGCTGCGCCACCTGGTCTCGCTGCCCGACCCGGTCGGGGACGTCGTCCGCGGTTCGACGCTGGCCAACGGGCTGCAGCTGCGGCAGGTCCGGGTCCCGCTCGGGGTCGTCGGCATCGTCTACGAGGCCCGGCCCAACGTCACCGTCGACGCCGCGGGCCTGTGCCTGAAGAGCGGCAACGCGGCGCTGCTGCGCGGGTCGGCGTCTGCGCACCGCACCAACACCGCGCTGGTCGCCGTCCTCAGCGAGGCGGCCGAGAAGGCCGGGCTGCCGGCCGGGTGCATCGCGCTGCTGCCCGCCGACCGGGCCTCGGTGGGTGAGCTGCTGCACGCCCGCGGGCTGGTCGACGTGGTGATCCCGCGCGGTGGCGCGTCGCTGATCGCCCGGGTGGTCGCCGAGGCCACCGTCCCGGTGATCGAGACCGGGGTGGGCAACTGCCACGTCTACGTCGACGCCTCCGCCGACGCCGCGATGGCCGAGGCGATCGTGCTCAACGCCAAGACCTCGCGGGTGAGCGTGTGCAACTCCGCGGAGACGCTGCTGGTGCACCGCGACGCGCCGTTCCTGCCGCGGCTGCTGTCCGCGCTCGCCGACGCCGGGGTCACCCTGCACGGCGACGAGGCGGCCCGGGCCGCGCACGGCGCCGTCGTCCCGGCCACCGACGAGGACTGGGCCACCGAGTACCTGTCGCTGGACATGGCGGTCCGGGTCGTCGACGACCTGCCGCAGGCGCTGAACCACATCGCCCGGTGGGGGAGCGGCCACTCGGAGGCGATCGTGGCCGACTCGGCCCGGGCGATCGCCGACTTCACCGCCGGTGTCGACGCCGCCGCCGTGCTGGTCAACGCCTCGACCCGGTTCACCGACGGCGGTGAGTTCGGCTTCGGGGCGGAGATCGGCATCTCCACGCAGAAGCTGCACGCCCGCGGGCCGCTGGGCCTGCCCGAGCTGACCTCCACCACCTACGTCGTCACCGGCAGCGGCCACGTCCGCTGACCGGTCCGGGCTGCCCGGGACGCCGTCTGCGGCAGTTGGTCGCCCGCACAGCCGTAACCGAGACGGTTCCGTACCGTTGACCAGTACGGGACGGCGGCCGCCGTCCTGCGGAGCGCTCTCCGGGCGCTGCCGTGGGAGGCCGCCGGCGACCGGCTGCACGGGGGGGCCGGTCGGCGGACGGGGTCGGCGACGACCACCGTCCGCCCTCCCCGGCACGCCGGTGGCGTCCGGAGCCGGTGGTCGGACGACCGGCCCCGGCGGGACCGGGCTAGTCTCGATCGGTGGCAGCACGTCGACTCGGGGTGATGGGCGGGACGTTCGACCCCGTCCACCACGGCCACCTGGTGGCCGCCAGTGAGGTCGCCGGGCTGTTCGGGCTCGACGAGGTCGTGTTCGTCCCGACCGGCCAGCCGTGGCAGAAGACCGAGCGCGGGGTCAGCCCGGCCGAGGACCGCTACCTGATGACGGTCATCGCGACCGCGTCCAACCCGCGGTTCTCCGTGAGCCGGGTGGACCTGGACCGCGAGGGCCCGACCTACACCATCGACACCCTCGCCGACCTGCGCCGGCTGCACCCGGACACGGAGCTGTTCTTCATCACCGGTGCCGACGCGCTGGCCCAGATCGTGGGCTGGCACGAGACCGACAAGCTGTTCGGCCTGGCGCACTTCGTCGGGGTGACCCGGCCCGGCTACCAGCTCGCCGACGCCGACCTGCCCCAGGGCGCGGTCAGCCTGGTGGAGGTGCCGGCGCTGGCGATCAGCTCCACCGACTGCCGTGACCGCGTCCAGCGCGGGATGCCCGTCTGGTACCTGGTGCCCGACGGTGTGGTGCAGTACATCGAGAAGCGCGGGCTCTACCGCGCGGACACGACGTCCACCGGCGCGGTGCTCCCCGGGACCGAGCTCCGGCTCGCGGGTCCGCCCCCCACGGGTGGGAGGGCCGGCGAGCCGGCCCGGCCCACCCTGCCCGACGACCCAGCCCCCGGGGACGACACGTCCCCCGACCCGCAGGAGAACCCCCGATGACCGCCTCAGCCGAGGCACGTGAGACCGCGCTCATCGCAGCGCAGGCCGCCGCCGACAAGCTCGCCACCGACGTGTCCATCGTCGACGTCAGCGACCGGCTGGCCATCACCGACGCGTTCGTCCTGACGTCGGCGCCCAACGAGCGGCAGGTGCAGGCGATCGTCGACGCGGTCGAGGAACGGCTGCGCGAGCACGACATCAAGCCGGTGCGCCGTGAGGGCATGGCCGAGGGACGCTGGGTGCTGCTCGACTTCGTCGACGTCGTGGTGCACGTCCAGCACGCCGAGGAGCGCGCCTACTACTCCCTCGAGCGGCTGTGGAAGGACTGTCCGGTGATCCCCTTCACCGACAGCGCCCTCCGGGCCGGCGACGCGGCCACCCCCGCTGCGCCGGCCTCCGCCCCGGCGGCCGACGAGGACCCGGTGGACGACGACGAGCTCACCGACGCGGGACTGGACGAGACCGACCGGTGACCGCAGGTCCGGCCGCCCCGCCGGCGCCCCGCCTGCTCGTGTGGCGGCACGGGCGCACCGCCTGGAACGCCGGCGGGCGGTTCCAGGGCCAGCTCGACCCGCCCCTGGACGACGAGGGGCGGGCGCAGGCCGCGCGCACCGCACCGCACCTGGCCGCGCTGCTGCGCGGTGAGGACGCCGTGGTCGTCTCCAGTGACCTGCACCGGGCCCGGGACACCGCCGGGGCCCTGGCGCCGCTGCTGGGTGTCGAGGTGCGGGTCGACGGGCGGCTGCGCGAGCACGGCCTGGGCACCTGGGAGGGGCTGACCCGGGACGAGGTGGCCGAGCGCCACCCCGGGCAGTACGCCGACTGGATCGCCGGGCGCCCGGTGCCCGGACGCGGGGGAGAGGCGCAGGCCGACGTGGCCGCGCGGGCCCTGGCCGCCGTCGCCGACCTGCCGCCGGCGGACGTGGCGGTGCTGGTGACCCACGGCGGCACGGCCGGCCGGCTGATCGAGGCGCTGCTGGGCCTGGGCCCGGTGCACCGGCGGGTCTTCGGTCCGCTGGGCAACTGCCACTGGAGCGAGCTGTCCTTCCAGCCCTCGGGCTGGCGGCTGATGCGG
This sequence comes from Modestobacter sp. VKM Ac-2986, assembly GCF_026967795.1. Lineage (GTDB taxonomy): Bacteria > Actinomycetota > Actinomycetes > Mycobacteriales > Geodermatophilaceae > Modestobacter. Next base: position 545,233 of record NZ_JAPVBH010000002.1, on the reverse strand, counting down.
CACAACCTGGCTGCGCCCAGCGGCGCCGACCACCGCGCCCGTGCCAGCGGCGACCGGGGGCCCTTCCCGGGGCCGTCGGCCTCCGACGTGCCGGACGCAGCCGTGCCCGACGCGGCGGAGCCCCCGGCCGACACCGCGGCGACCGACGCCGACGCCGCCGGCTGAGCAGGATCCCGACACCCCTGCGTCGCCTCGCGGCTAGCCTCGCGCCATGTCCGTCGCCGTGGTCACCGACTCGACGGCCTACCTCCCCGCCGACCTCGCCGTCCGCTACGGGATCGAGGTCGTGCCGTTGTACGTCGTGCTGGCCGGGCGGTCGGGACGTGAGGGCAGCGACGTCAGCTCGGCCGAGGTGGCCCGTTCCCTGGCCGCCCGCGGAGGCCACGTCACGACCTCCCGGCCCACCCCCGGTGACTTCGTGGCGGTGTACCGGCGGCTGCTGGACGGTGGCGCGGACCGGCTCGTGTCGGTGCACCTGTCCGGGGAGCTCTCCGGCACCTGGGACGCGGCGCGGGTCGCCGCCTCGCAGGTGGGAGAGCACCTGGTGACCGTGCTGGACTCCCGCTCGGCGGCGATGGGCAGCGGGTTCGCGGTGCTCGCCGCCGCCCGCGCCGCCGAGGCGGGTGCCCCGGCCGAGGAGGTCGCCGCCGCCGCCCGGGACACCGCCGCCGCGACCCGGACCTTCTTCGTCGTCGACACCCTCGAGCACCTGCGCCGCGGTGGCCGGATCGGGTCGGCGGCGGCCCTGCTCGGCAGTGCGCTGGCGATGAAGCCGGTGCTGCACGTGACCGACGGGCAGGTGGTGGCCCTGGAGAAGGTGCGCACCTCGGCCCGGGCGCTCAACCGGCTGGTCCAGCGGGCCGCCGAGGTGGCCGGTGACCGCCCGGTCGCGGTCGCGGTGCACCACCTGGCTGCGCCGGAGCGCGCACAGCGGCTGACCGACCAGCTCACGGCCCAGCTGCCGGCGGTGACCGAGCTGTTCGTCAGCGAGCTGGGTGCCGCGGTCGGTGCGCACGTGGGCCCGGGTGCGGTGGGCGTCGTCATCGCGCCGGTCCCGGGCGCGGCGCAGGGCTGAGCGGTCGGTGGGCGCGCCGCCCACCGTGCCGGTGTCACCGCCCCTGCGGGCGCCGCCGTCCACAGCGCAGGTGCCCGTCCACAACCTCGGCCGGCCGCCGTCCGGGCCGCCTGCTGGCTCCTACCGTCCCTCCGGTGCGCCCCTCCGCCCGTCGCAGCGACGACTCCGACGTCATCCGCGCCCGGCTGCGGGCGCTGCTCGCCGAGGGGCAGGCACGCGGTGGCTGGACACCGGAGGAGGAGCCCGAGCCCGACGAGTGGGAGGACGACGAGCCGGCACCGCCGGTGCGCCGGCCGGTCGAGCCCGCGGAGCCACCGCTGCCCGCCGGGCTCGGGCGGCACCGCGCCCCGGGGGCCACGGCCCGCCTGGACCCGGGACGGCCGGGCTCGTGGGCGCTGTGGGCGGTGGCCGTGGTCGCCGCGGCGGCGCTGGTCGGCTGGACCTGGCTGGGGCGCCCGGCGGTCGAACCGGTGCCGGTCGCGGTGACCGCGGCGGCCCCGTCGAGCGCCCCGTCGTCCACGGCGGCGCTCCCGGCCCCGCCCCCGGACGGCACGGTGGTGGTGTCGGTGGTGGGGCTCGTCGTCTCCCCGGGACTGGTGACGCTGCCGGCCGGTGCCCGCGTCGCCGACGCGCTGGCCGCCGCCGGCGGCCTGCTGCCGGAGGCCGACCCGGCGTCGGTCAACGCCGCCGCCCTGCTCGCCGACGGCCAGCAGGTCGCCGTCGGCGTGCCCGGCGCGGCCGGTGCGCCGCTCGCCGGTGCACCGCCGGCCGGTGCCGCCGGCACCGGTGACGGCGGGCTGCTGGACCTCAACACCGCCACCACCGCCGACCTCGACGCGCTGCCGGGCATCGGACCGGTCCTGGCGCAGCGGATCGTCGACCACCGCGCCGAGCACGGTCCCTTCGCCTCGATCGAGCAGCTGGACGACGTCAGCGGCATCGGCCCGGCCGTCTTCGCCGAGCTGGCCGAGCGGGTGCGGGTCTGACGTGCTCCCGGCCCGGGTGCCGCTGCGGCGGGTGCGCACCGAGCAGCGCTGGACGTGGGTGGACCTGCGGCTGGTGCCGGCCGCCGGCACGGTGTGGCTGCTGACCCTCGCCGCGCCGCGCCTCCCGGTGGAGCTGCTGCTGGCGACGGCGGTCGCCGCCGCACTCGGCGGCGGGGTCGCGCTGGTCCGTACCCGGGGCAGGACGGCGGGCGGTGCGGGGGCGTTGGTGCTGGTGGTGTGCCTCGCGGCGGTCACCCTCGCCGGTGCCGCCGCGGCGGTCCGGGGACACGAACGGGAGGTGTCGCCGCTGGCCGGGCTCGCCGACCGGGGGGCCGTGGTCCCGGTGGTGCTGGAGCTCGACGACGACCCGCGGCTGCTGACGGGCGGCGGTCTGCCCCGGGTGCTGGTGCGCGGCACCCTCGGTGAGGTCGACGGGCAGCGGCTGGGTGGCGACCCGGTGCTGCTGTTCGGGCCGGCGGAGGAGTGGGCCGGGCTGCTGCCCGGACAGACGGTCCGGCTGCGAGCCGCAGTCCGCCCCGCGGAGCCGGGGGACGACGTGTGGGCGGTGCTGTCGGCCCGGTCGCCGCCGGAGCCCGCCGGTGGGCCGGGCAGTGCGCAGGACGTCGCCGGTGCCCTGCGCGGCGGGCTGGCCGACTCTGCGGCGCGGACGTTGCCGCCACGCCCGGCCGGGTTGCTGCCCGGGCTGGTCGTCGGTGACACGACCGCGATGGACCCGGTGCTCACCGCCGAGTTCCGGCGGGCCGGGCTGGCCCACCTCACCGCGGTCTCCGGCGCGAACGTGGCGATCGTCGTGGCGCTGGTGCTGTGGCCGCTGCGTGCCCGCGGTGCCGACCGCAGGGTGCAGGCGGCGGTGGCCGCGCTGGCGATCGTGGGCTTCGTGGTGCTGGCCCGGCCGGGCGCCAGCGTGCTGCGGGCCGCGACGATGGGCGCGGTGGGGGTGCTCGCGCTGGCCTCGGGCCGGTCGCGGGCCGCGGTGCCCGCCCTGGCCGCGACGGTGCTGGTGCTGCTGCTGGTCCAGCCGGCGCTGGCCACCGACGCGGGCTTCGCGCTCTCGGTGGCCGCGACGGCGGGCATCGTGCTGCTGGCACCGGGCTGGTCCCGGTCGCTGCGCCGCCGGGGTGTCCTGCGGCCGGTCGCCGACGCGGTGGCGGTCAGTGCGGCCGCCGGGGTGGTCACCGCTCCGCTCGTGGCGGCGCTGTCCGGCACGGTCAGCCTGGTCTCCCTGCCGGCCAACCTCCTGGCCGCGCCCGCGGTCGCCCCGGCGACGGTGCTCGGGCTGCTGGCCGCGCTGGTCTCACCCCTCTCGCCCGGCGCGGCCGATGCGCTCACCTGGCTGGCCGGCTGGCCGGTGCGGTGGCTGGTGCTGGTGGCCGAGCGGGCCGCGGCCGTGCCCGACGGGGCGACCGGCTGGCCGGCCGGTGCGGGCGGGGCAGCGCTGCTGGCTGTCCTGCTCGCCGTGGCGGCCTGGGGGCTGTGGCGGTGGTCGCGACTGCGGCCGCTGGTCCTGGCGGCGTTGGTCGGCCTGCTGCTGGTCGGCTGGCCGCTGCGCCACGTCACCCGCGGCTGGCCACTCCCGGACACCGTGGTGGTCGCCTGCGACGTCGGCCAGGGGGACGCGTTCGTGCTGCCGACCGCACCGGGCGAGGCGGTGCTGGTCGACGCCGGACCCGACGTCGTTCTGGTCGACGGCTGCCTGGACCGGCTGGGGGTGCACCGGCTGCCGCTGGTCGTGCTCTCGCACCTGGACGCCGACCACGTGGGCGGGCTGGCCGGCGCGCTGTCCGACCGCGCGGTGGGCGAGGTGGTCACCGGCACGCTCGCCCCGACCGACGAACGGGCGCCGGTGGTGGCGGAGCTGATCGCGGCGGCCGGCGGACGGCAGGCGGTCCTGGTGCCGGGGGACCGACGGACGGTCGGCACCGCGGAGCTGGAGGCGCTGGCCCCCGACCCGGCGCGCGCCGTCCCCGGCGGGGACGCCAACGACCTGAGCCTGGTCGTCCGGGTCACCCAGCGCGGGCTGCGGGTGCTGTTCACCGGCGACCTCAGCGCCGAGGCCGAGGCGCGGGTGCTGGCCGGTGGTGCCGACCTCTCGGCGGACGTGCTCAAGGTGCCGCACCACGGCAGCGCGGACGCCGACCCGGCGTTCCTGTCCGCCAGCGGTGCCGCCGTGGCCCTGATCTCGGTGGGGGCGGACAACACCTACGGCCACCCCGCCGACCGGTTGCTCGACTGGCTGGCCGAGGCGGGCATGCGCACCTACCGCACCGACCGGGACGGGGCCGTGGCCGTCGTGGGCCGGGCGGGCAGTTGGGGCGTGGCGGTGCGCGGCCCGGACGCCGTCCTGCGCGCCACGGCGTCGGCGCCGACCGCCGTGGTCGGGGCAGCAGCGAGGTCCCGGTCCGGTCGGTACCGCGTGGCAGCATGGGGTCGTGGCAGCAGCACCCCCGGCACCGACGTCCCGCCTGCGCGTCGTGGCCGGCGAGGAGGAGCTCCTGCGCGCCCGCGCGGTCAGCGCCGTGCGCGTCGCGGTGCGCGAGGCCCACCCCGACAGCGAGGAGCACGAGCTCGCCGCCGCCGGGCTGGCGATCGGGCAGCTGACCGACGCCCTGGCGCCCTCGCTGTTCGGTGGGCACCGGCTCGTCGTCGTCACCGGCGTGCACGAGGCCGCGGCGGCGCTGGCGGAGAACCTGATCAGCTACACGAAGGACCCCGACCCGGAGCTGACCCTGGTCCTGGTCCACCACGGCGGCAAGCGGAACGAGGCGCTGGTCAAGGCGTTCAAGGCCGCCGGTGCCGCCATCGACGAGTGCCCGAAGATCAGCTCGGCGGGGGAGCGGATCGCCTTCGTGCGCAACGAGGTGCGGCACGCCGGCGGCCGGATCACCCCGGACGCCGTCACCGCCCTGCTGGACGCCGTGGGCAACGACCTCCGGGGGCTGTCGGCCGCCGCGAGCCAGCTGGTGTCGGACTTCGGCGGCTCCATCGACGCCGACGCGGTCGCCCGCTTCCACCGCGGGCAGGCCGAGGTCACCGGGTTCACCGTCGCCGAGCGGGTGCTGGTGGGCGACACAGCCGGCTCGGTCGAGATGCTGCGCTGGGCGCTCGACCGCGGGGTCGCCCACGTGCTGATCGCCGACGCGCTGGCCGACGGTGTCCGCACCGCGGCCCGGGTCGCCTCGCTGAACACCACGAACATCGGCGAGCTGGCCCGCCAGCTCAAGCTCCCGCCGTGGAAGGTGAAGAAGGCCCAGTCCCAGGCCCGCGGCTGGACCATCGACGCGCTGCAGCAGGCCATCGGCGTGGCCGCCACGCTCAACGCCGACGTCAAGGGCGCCGCGGCCAGCGCCGACTACGCCCTGGAGAAGGCGATCCGGCAGCTGGTGGAGATCCGGTCGGCCGGCGCCGCCGGCCGCGGTGAGCGGGCCCGCTCCTTCCGCTGAGCGACCGGTCAGGTCCGGCCGACGGTCCGGCGTCGCACCCCGGAACGGCGACGAGCCCCTCTCCCGGTGGGGAGAGGGGCTCGTCGGCGAGGCGACCGGCGTGCGGTCGCGCTCGGGAGGTCAGAGGCTGGCGACCTTCTTGGCCAGCGCCGACTTGCGGTTCGCAGCCTGGTTCTTGTGGATGATGCCCTTGCTGGCGGCCTTGTCCAGCGCCTTGCTGGCGATCTGGAGCGCGGTGAGGGCAGCGTCCTTGTCGCCGGCGTCGGCGGCGGTGCGGAAACGACGCACCTGGGTCTTCAGCGAGGACTTGACCGCGACGTTGCGCTTGCGCGCGATCTCGTTGGTCTTGATCCGCTTGATCTGGGACTTGATGTTCGCCACGCGTGAGCCTCGAATGTCTCTGGGAGTCTGGGTCAGTGCTCGTGCTGAGTCGCACGTCCGCGGCGCAACGAGAGCGCACTGCGGACCGGCCTCACAAGATACCAGCCCTCGGCCTGCGGCCCAACAGCCGTGGGCCGAGAGGCCGCCGGCCCACCGCGGACGACGGCGACGTGGCGGGCGATCGCTGGACGGCAGCCGAGTCCATGGGACGATGGGCGCACTGTGACGACTCCTGCCAGCACCGATCCCGCCCGGATCCGGAACTTCTGCATCATCGCCCACATCGACCACGGCAAGTCGACGTTGGCCGACCGGATGCTCGAGGTGACCGGCATCGTCGAGGGGCGCCAGATGCGCGCCCAGTACCTCGACCGGATGGACATCGAGCGCGAACGCGGCATCACCATCAAGTCGCAGAACGTGCGGCTGCCCTGGACGGTCGGGGACCAGGAGTTCGTCCTGGACATGATCGACACCCCCGGGCACGTCGACTTCACCTACGAGGTGTCCCGGTCGCTGGCCGCCTGCGAGGGCGCAGTCCTCCTGGTCGACGCCGCGCAGGGCATCGAGGCGCAGACGCTGGCGAACCTCTACCTGGCGCTCGAGAACAACCTGACGATCATCCCGGTGCTCAACAAGATCGACCTGCCGGCGGCCCAGCCGGAGAAGTTCGCCGCGGAGATCGCCAACATCATCGGCTGCGAGCCCGGCGACGTCCTGCGGGTCAGCGGCAAGACCGGTGTCGGCGTGCCCGAGCTGCTGGACGAGATCGTGGCCAAGATCCCGGCTCCGGTCGGCGACGCCGACGGGCCGGCGCGGGCGATGATCTTCGACTCGGTCTACGACATCTACCGCGGCGTCATCACCTACGTCCGGGTCATGGACGGCCGGATCTCCGGCCGCGACCGGATCAAGATGATGTCCACCGGCGCCAACCACGAGCTGCTGGAGATCGGCGTCATCTCCCCGGAGCCCAAGCCGGTCGAGGGGCTCGGGGTCGGCGAGGTCGGCTACTTCATCACCGGGGTGAAGGACGTCCGCCAGTCCCGCGTCGGTGACACCGTCACGCTGCAGCACAAGCCGGCCGCTGAGCCGATCGGCGGCTACAGCGACCCCAAGCCGATGGTCTACTCCGGCCTGTACCCGATCGACGGCAGCGAGTACCAGCTGCTGCGCGAGGCGCTGGACAAGCTGCTGCTCAACGACGCCGCGCTGGTCTACGAGCCCGAGACCTCCGCCGCACTGGGCTTCGGCTTCCGGGTGGGCTTCCTCGGCCTGCTGCACCTGGAGATCGTCCGCGAGCGGCTGGAGCGCGAGGCCGGGCTGAGCCTGATCTCGACCGCGCCCAACGTCGTCTACCGGGTGGTGATGGAGGACAAGAGCGAGGTCGTCGTCACCAACCCCAGCGACTGGCCGCACGGGAAGATGGAGGCCGTCTACGAGCCGGTCGTCAACGCCACGATCATCGCCCCCAGCGACTACACCGGCGCGATCATGGAGCTCTGCCAGGGCCGCCGCGGCGCGCTGACCGGCATGGACTACCTGTCCGAGACCCGCGTCGAGCTGCGCTACACGCTGCCCCTCGGCGAGATCATCTTCGACTTCTTCGACGCGCTGAAGTCCCGCACCCGCGGCTACGCGAGCCTGGACTACCAGGAGGCCGGCGAGCAGGTGTCCGACCTGGTGAAGGTGGACATCCTGCTGCAGGGCGAGGCCGTCGACGCGTTCTCCGCGATCGTGCACAAGGACAAGGCCTACAGCTACGGCGTGCTCATGGCCGGCAAGCTCCGCGAGCTGATCCCGCGCCAGCAGTTCGAGGTGCCGATCCAGGCCGCCGTCGGCGCCCGGGTCATCGCCCGCGAGACCGTCCGCGCGATCCGCAAGGACGTGCTGGCCAAGTGCTACGGCGGTGACATCACCCGCAAGCGCAAGCTGCTGGAGAAGCAGAAGGAGGGCAAGAAGCGGATGAAGATGGTCGGCCGCGTCGAGGTCCCCCAGGAGGCCTTCGTGGCCGCGCTCTCCACCAACGAGTCCACGGCCAGCAAGAAGTGAGCGAGCTCGCGAGCTCACTCAGGAGCGGAGCACCCTCGGGCACGTGCCCGGCGAGCGCCAGCGAGCTGGGCGCGTGACCGGGCGGCTGGAGGCGGTCTGCGTCTCGGGGAGCGACCTCCTGCCGCTGCCGGACAAGCGCCCGAACCGCTCCGGCATCGACAAGAAGCCGGTCGCCGGCCGGGTCGCCGTCCACCCGCTGGGCCTGGACGGCGACGTGCAGGTCAACAAGAAGCACCACGGTGGCGAGGGTCAGGCGGTCTACGCCTACGCCCAGGCCGACGCCGACTTCTGGTCCGCCGAGCTCGGGCGCGAGCTGCCGCCCGGCCGGTTCGGGGAGAACCTGCGCACGTCCGGGGTCGACCTGGACGCGGCCGTGTTCGGCGAGCGCTGGCAGGTCGGGACGGCGCTGCTCGAGGTCACCGCCTGGCGCACCCCGTGCGCCAACTTCGCCCGCTTCTGGGACGTGCCGGACCTGGTCAAGCGGTTCGCCGCCCACGGGGCGACCGGCGTCTACCTCCGGGTGCTGGAGACCGGTGAGCTCGGTGCCGGCGACGCCGTCGAGGTGGTCTCCCGCCCCGACCACGGCATCACCGTGGCCACCGGCTTCCGGATCGTGATGACCCAGCGGGCGCGGCTGCCCGAGCTGGAGCCGGCGCTGCCGTTCATGCCGCTCAAGGACCAGCCGGTGCTCGCCGCCAAGATCGAGCGGCAGCGCGCCCGGGCCTGACAGGTCTCAGTGCACCTCGTAGTGGGTGACGGTGCGCTCGCGGTCGACGAGGTACCGGTCGTCCTCGGGGTAGAAGACGGCTGCGTCCACGTCGTCCCCGGCGAAGGCCCGGACGTCGTCCAGTGACGCCCACAGGCTCACCGTGACCACCTCGGCCCGGCCGTCGCCCAGGTCGCGGGTGAGCAGGTGTGCCGCCATGTTGCCCGGCGTCCGCCGGTACTGCGCCATCCCCGTCTCCTCGACGTAGGCGGCGTAGGCCGCCCGGTCCTCGCTGCGGACCCACCCCCGCCAGGTGCGTGCGATCACCGGGACCACCCTCTTCAGCCGACGAACACGATCTTCCCGTTGGTGCGCCCCTCGAGCATCCGCGCAAACCCCTCGCGGGCCTCACGCAGCGGCAGCTCGACGTCGATCTGCGGGCGCACCCCGGTGACCTCGAGCATCCGCATCAGCTGGGCCAGTTCCTCCCGGGTGCCCATCGTGGACCCCACCACCGACAGCTGGGTGAAGAACACCCGGTTCAGCTCCGCGCTCGGGTCGAACCCGGTGGTCGCCCCGCAGGTGACGACGACGCCGCCGGGCTTGAGTGACCGGATGCTGTGCGCCCAGGTGGCCTTCCCGACGCTCTCCATCACGCCGTCCACGCGCTCGGGCAGCCGAGCGCCGGGCTCGAACGCCTGCTCAGCACCCAGGGCGAGCGCCGCCGTCCGCTTCTCCTCGCTGCGCCCGGTCACCCACATCCGGTAGCCCGCGGCCGTGCCCAGCTGGACCAGTGCGGTGGCCACGCCACCGCTGGCGCCCTGCACCAGCACCGTCTGACCCGGCCGCAGCCCCGAGCGGACGAACAGCATCCGGTACGCGGTCAGCCAGGCCGTGGGCAGGCAGGCGGCCTCGGCGAACGACAGCGCCGTCGGCTTCGGGACGACGTTGCGCGCCGGGACGGCGACCCGTTCGGCAAGCGTGCCCTGGTACCGCTCGGACAGCAGCGACCGCTTGGGGTCCAGTGTCTCGTCACCGGTCCACCCGGGGCTGGACACCACCGCATGGACGACGACCTCGTTCCCGTCGGCGTCGGTGCCCGCGGCGTCGCAGCCCAGGGTCATCGGCATCCGCTCGGCGGGCAGCCCGACGCCGCGCAGGCTGAACAGGTCGTGGTGGTTGAGCGCAGCCGCCTTCACCGTGACCGTCGTCCAGCCCTCGGGCGCCTCCGGCTCGGGCCGCTCACCCACCTCCAGCACCGAGAGCGGGTCGTCGGGTGAGGGCGCGGAGACGAAGGCGGCCAGCATGCCGGGAACCTACCCCCGCCCCGGGAGGGTGGAAGTGGCCACTTTCGCCCCCGGGGGTCATCGGACGACGACGGCGAACTCCTGCTGGGCGACGAACTCGCCGATCACCGGGGCACCGGGGACCTCGCCGCCGAGCAGCAGGCCGCCGGAGGTCTGGGCGTCGGCGAGCAGCAGCGCCTCGTCGTCGGACACGTGCGACAGGTCGGTGTGCGGGCGCACCCAGTCCAGGTTGCGCCGGGTGCCGCCGGAGACCCAGCCGTCGGCCACGGCCTGCCGGGCGCCGGCCAGGTACGGGACGGCGGCGGCGTCGACCACCGCGGTCACCCCGCTGGCACGGGCCATCTTGTAGAGGTGGCCGAGCAGGCCGAAGCCGGTGACGTCGGTGCCCGCGCGGATCCCGGCGGCCACCGCGGCGACCGAGGCCTCGGCGTTGAGCGCGCCCATCGACGCGATCGCCTCGGGCGAGGGCTCGCCGGTGTTCTTCATCCGGTTGTTGAGCACCCCGACGCCCAGCGGCTTGGTCAGCGACAGCGCCGTGCCGGCCACCGCCGCGTCGTTGCGGATCAGCTTGTCCAGGTCGACCAGCCCGGTGACGGCCATGCCGTAGGTGGGCTCGGGGGAGTCGATGGAGTGCCCGCCGCCGACGTGGCAGCCCGCCTCGTGGGCGACCTCCAGGCCGCCGCGCAGCACCTCGGCGATGAGCTCGACGGGCAGCACGTCGCGCGGCCAGCCGAGCAGGTTCACCGCCACGACCGGGGTGCCGCCCATGGCGTAGACGTCGGACATCGCGTTGGCCGCTGCGATCCGGCCGAAGGCGTAGGCGTCGTCGACGACCGGGGTGAAGAAGTCGGTGGTGAGCACCAGCCCCTGCCCGCCGGCCAGCCGCACCACCGCGGCGTCGTCCCCGTCGTCCAGGCCGACGACCAGCTCGGCGGAGGGGTCGCGCGGGCCGGTGTGGGTGAGGCCGGCGACGACCGCCTCCAGCTCGCCGGGCGGGATCTTGCAGGCGCACCCGCCACCGTGGGCGAACTGGGTCAGGCGGACAGCGGTCGCGGTCATGCCCCGAATCTACGACCGGCGTGCACGCCCCGGTCCGCGCGCCCCAGTAGGCTCGGCGGTGGAGGCGTCAGGGTGTCTGGTGGCCCCCGCGGCCTCTAAAGCCGACGTGATCGAGCATCTCGGTCAGGCGGGTTCGATTCCCGTCCGCCTCCGCCAGCTGCGTCCGCACGCGGGACCGGTCCCCACCGGTCCCGCGCTGCCGCGCCGGTCGCGGCCGTCCGCTGTGGCAGGCTCCCCCGGAGCGGCGCACGGGCGCCGACCGGTACTTCCCGGTCGGTGCCGCGTCGCAGCGCCGACGGACCGGGAGGACCTTGCTGGTGGCCGCCACCCTGCACGACGTGGCCCGGCTCGCGGGCGTGTCCTTCAAGACCGTCTCCAACGTCGTCAACGACTACCCGCACGTCCGACCCAGCACCCGCCAGCGCGTGCTGGACGCCATCGCGCAGCTGGGCTACCAACCCAACCTCTCCGCGCGCAGCCTGCGGTCGGGCCGCAACGGGGCGATCAGCCTCGCCGTGCCCGAGCTGCGGCTGCCGTACTTCGCCGAACTCGCCGACGAGGTGATCCGGGCCGCCGAGCGCCGGGGCCTGGTGGTGCTGATCGAGCAGACCAACCGGGACCGCCAGCGGGAGGTCGACCTGCTCACCAGCGCTCGGCTGCGGATGGTCGACGGCCTGCTCTTCAGCCCGCTGGGCATGACGGCCGAGGACGTCGGGCTGCTGGAGATCGACCTGCCCATGGTGCTGCTCGGGGAGCGGCTGTTCCACCCCACCGTCGACCACGTGATGATCCAGAACGTCGAGACGGCGCGGGCGGCGACCCGGTACCTCCTGGAGCGCGGGCGCCGCCGGATCGCGGTGGTGGGCGTGCACCCGGGGGAGGTCATCGGGTCGGCCGGGCTGCGTCTGCGGGGGTACCGGGAGGCGCTGGAGGAGGCGGGCATCGCCGTCGACGAGCGGTTGTTCGGGCCGGCCGAGCTCTGGTACCGCCACCAGGGCGCGGAGGCCGCCCAGCAGCTGATGCAGTCCGGCGTCGAGTTCGACGCGGTGTTCGCGCTGAACGACACGCTCGCCCTGGGGGCGATGCACGCGCTGATCACCGCAGGGCGCAAGGTGCCCGAGGACGTCGCGGTCGTCGGCTTCGACAACACCGACGACGGCCAGTACTCCCAGCCGGCGTTGACCACCATCGACCCCGGACGCCGGGAGATCGCCGAGTCCGCGGTGGCCGCGCTGGTCCGCCGGATCGCCGACCGGGACCTCCCGGTACAACACGTGCCGGTGGGCTGGTCGCTGGTGGAGCGCGCCTCCAGCTGAGCCGGGAGCTGCCGTCCGGGGGAGTCGCGGGCAGCCACCGCGACGTCGGCCGAGGACTCGGTAACGACACGGTCACCCCTCCTTGACATGACCCCGGGCGTTCAGCACGATGCCGTTCACAACGTTGTAAATCGTGTCCTGCACCACAGGGTCCGGCTCTCCCGCGAGGTTGGTCGGCTCCGCCCAGGCACCGGCTCCAGCCGGTCGCAGGACCTGCTCCACCCCCAGACGACGACGTCGTGGGGTGCGACTCCGAGAGGGAGCACCGTGAAGAACAGAGTCCTCGCCGCCGTCATCGGCGCCGGCACCGTCGTGGCCTCGCTCTCCGCCTGCGGTGGCGGTGAGGAGGAAGCGGGCGCCGCTGTCGACCCCGGCAGCTGCAGCGTCCCCATCACCAAGACCGAGGCCGCCATCGTCTCCGTGTGGGCCTGGTACCCCAACGCCGCGACGGTCGTGGAGAACTTCAACGAGGGTCACGACGACGTCCAGGTCTGCCTGACCAACGCCGGTCAGGGCGCCGACGAGTACGCCCGCTTCCAGACCGCGGTCTCCGCGGGCACCGGTGCCCCCGACGTGATCATGCTCGAGACCGACACCGTGCCGGTGTTCGCCCTGCAGGAGGCACTGGTCGACCTGACCGAGTACGGCGCCGCCGACGTCCAGGGGAACTTCGGTGAGGGTGCCTGGAAGGACGTCTCCAGCGGCGACGCCGTCTACGGCATCCCGGTCGACGGCGGGCCGATGGCGATGATGTACCGCACCGACGTCTTCGAGCAGTACGGCATCACCCCGCCCACCACGTGGGACGAGTACCGGGCGGCCGGCGAGAAGCTCAAGGCCGAGGGCGGCCCGCTCATGGGCGACCTCCCGGCCAACGTGCCGGCCCCGACGGTCGCGCTCATGCAGCAGAACGGTGCCGAGCCGTGGGTCTACGACTCGGCCAACCCCACCGAGCTGTCGATCGACCTCAACGGGCCGGAGAGCAAGGAGGTGCTCGACTACTGGGCGGGCCTCGTGGAGGACGGCATCGTGGGCACCCAGGACCAGTTCACGACCGACTACATCGCCGGTGCGATCGCCGGTGACTACGCCACCTACATCTCCGCCGCCTGGGCTCCCGGCTACCTGACCGGCGCCGGCGCCGGCGAGGGTGCCGACGCCGGCAACTGGGCCGTCGCGCCGCTGCCCCAGTGGGACACCGCGAACCCGGTGTCGGTCAACTGGGGCGGGTCGGTCTGGTCGGTGACCAGCCAGTCCCAGCAGAAGGAGAACGCGGCCCTGGTGGCCAAGGAGCTCTACGCGGACGAGGCCTCGCTGACCGACGGCTGGGAGAGCCAGACGATCTTCCCGCTGAACCAGTCGATCCTGACCTCCCAGGAGTTCATCGACAACGAGACCGAGTTCTTCTCCGGGCAGACCGCGAACAAGGACGTCTACATCCCCGCGGCCGAGGCGTACGAGGGCTCCACGTACAGCCCCTTCGGCACGACCTTCTACGCCCAGTTCACCGAGGAGATCGCCGCGATCAACAACGGCGAGAAGAGCGGCTCCCAGGCGCTGGACGACCTGCAGGCCGAGATGGAGACCTACGCGACCCAGCAGGGCTTCACGCTGAAGTGACCTGATCCACCCACCGTGACGTCGGGTCCCGGGAGAGCCGCCCTCTCCCGGGACCCGCACCCCCTCCACCGCACGAGAGCGAGTCGGAATGGCAACGCTGCACACGGCACCGCGGCCGGATGCACCCACCGCGGGCCCGCCGGCCGGCCAGCGACGACGGAAGCAGGGCCGGGGTCGTTCCCAGGGCCTGATCGGCTGGGCGTTCCTGGCGCCCTTCGCCGTGGTCTTCCTCGTCTTCCTGATCGCGCCGCTGCTCTACGCCTTCTACCTGAGCCTCTACACCAAGGGGCTGGCCACCGGTGAGCGTTTCGCCGGACTGGAGAACTACAGCCGCGCGTTCTCCGACCCGTCGTTCCTCAACGGTGTCTGGTTCGTCGTCCGCTTCTCCTTCATCGTCATCCCGGCGCAGATGATCGTGGCGCTGGCCGCGGCCCTGGTGCTGGACTCGGTCACCAGCCGGTTCTCGCGTTTCGCCCGGCTCATGATCTTCATCCCGTACGCCATCCCGGCCGTGATCGGCGCGGTGATCTGGGGCTTCCTCTACAGCCCGAGCTTCGGGCCGCTGGAGCAGCTCTTCGGGGACGACGCGCCCTTCCTGCTCAGCCCGGACAACCTGTTCTACGGGTTCACCAACGTCGTGACCTGGCAGTGGGCCGGCTACTTCATGATCATCCTGTACGCGGCGCTGCAGGGCATCGACCCGTCGGTCTACGAGGCAGCGAAGATCGACGGAGCCGGGTCCTGGCAGATCGCCACCCGGATCAAGATCCCGATGATCAGCTCGGCGCTGATCCTGGTCCTGGTGTTCTCCCTGATCGGGACCCTGCAGTTCTTCGCCGAACCCCAGGTGCTGACCCCGATCTCGAACGGGGCGATCGGCACCGACATCACGCCGAACGTCTACGCGTTCAACCTGGCCTTCCGGTTCGCCCAGTTCAACTACGCCTCGGCGATCTCCTTCGCCCTGGGGATCGTCGTCTTCATCGGCGTCTACATCTTCCTGTTCGCGACCCGCAAGCGTGGGGGGTTCCTCCAGTGAGCGTCCTGACCAAGCCCCTCGACACCCCGCCCGCCGGGGCCGCCGCCAGCAGCAAGCGGGGCAAGCGCCCCAAGCGCAAGCTCGGCTCGCACGTGTTCCTCGCGTTCCTGGTCCTGTACTTCGTCATGCCGCTGTGGTTCCTCATCGTGTCCAGCACCAAGAACGGCAGCGGCCTGTTCAGCTCGCCCAACGGCGCGCTCTGGTTCGGCGACGGGTTCCACCTGTTCGACAACCTGTCGACGCTGTTCACCTACAACGACGGCATCTACCTGCGGTGGCTGCGCAACTCGCTGCTCTACGCGCTCGGCGGCGGCATCGGGGCCACCGTGCTCGCGGTGCTGGCCGGCTACGCCTTCGCCAAGTTCGACTTCCCGGGTCGGCGGCTGGCGTTCTCCCTGCTGCTCGGGGCGGTGATGGTGCCGATGACCGCGCTGGTCATCCCCACCTTCATCATGCTGTCCGGGGTCGGCATGACCAACACGATCTGGGCGGTCATCCTGCCCTCGATGCTCAGCCCGTTCGGGGTCTACCTGATGCGGGTCTACGCCGCCGACGCCGTGCCCGACGAGCTCCTGGACGCGGCCCGGATGGATGGCGCCGGTGAGTTCCGGTTGTTCTTCCAGGTCGCGCTGCCGCTCATGCGACCGGCCGTGGTCACCGTGCTGCTGCTGTCGGTGGTGGGCACCTGGAACAACTACTTCCTGCCGCTGGCGGTGCTCTCGGACTCCCGGCTCTTCCCGGTGACCGTCGGCATCAACCTCTGGCAGGGACTGGCCGGGGCCAACAACGGCGGCGGGGTCTCGCTGTACACCCTGATCATCGTCGGCTCGCTGGTGTCGATCGTGCCCCTGATCGCGGCCTTCCTCGGCCTCCAGCGCTACTGGCAGGGCGGCCTGTCCCTCGGCAGCCTGAAGTGACCGCCGGGCCCCGCACCGCGGGGCCTGCCCGGCCCAGCCCGCGCTGAGCCGCCCGTCTCCGTGCTCCGCCGCGACGTCGTGACCGACGCCGTGCCGCGGTGCCGACCCGGTGCCCCCACCGGGTCGGCACCCGCTCCACCTGACCCTCGCCGCCCCCACGGCCGGCCCCCTGTGTCCTCACCGAGGAGTTCCCCATGTCCGCAGCACACCTGACCCTCAACCCGCACTTCGTCGTGGGTGACGTCCACCGACGGGTCTTCGGCTCCTTCGTCGAGCACCTGGGCCGGTGCGTCTACGACGGCATCTACGAGCCCGGCCACCCCGCCGCCGACGAGGAGGGGTTCCGCACCGACGTCCTGGACCTCGTCCGCGAGCTGGGCGTGTCGACCATCCGCTACCCCGGCGGCAACTTCGTCTCCGGCTACCGCTGGGAGGACGGCGTCGGCCCGCGGGAGGACCGCCCCCGCCGGCTCGACCTGGCCTGGCACTCCACCGAGACCAACGAGGTGGGCCTGCACGAGTTCGCTCGCTGGAACGACAAGGCCGGCAGTGAGCTCATGCTCGCGGTCAACCTCGGCACCCGCGGGGTGCAGGAGGCAATCGACCTCCTGGAGTACACCAACATCCGCTCCGGCACGGCGCTGTCGGACCAGCGGGTCGCCGACGGCACGCTCGAGCCCTTCCGGGTGTCGATGTGGTGCCTGGGCAACGAGATGGACGGCCCCTGGCAGCTGGGCCACCGCAGCGCCGAGGACTACGGCAAGATCGCCAGCCAGACCGCGAAGGCGATGCGGCAGCTGGACCCCTCGGTCGAGCTGGTCGTGTGCGGCAGCTCGAACTCCCAGATGCCCACGTTCGGCGCCTGGGAGCGCACGGTCCTCGAGCACACCTACGAGGACGTCGACTTCATCTCCTGCCACGCCTACTACGCGGAGAAGGACGGCGACCTGGCCGGCTTCCTGGCCTCGGCCGTGGACATGGACCGGTTCATCGAGTCCGTCGTGGCCACCGCCGACCACGTGAAGGCAGTGCTGCGCAGCGACAAGACGATCAACGTCTCCTTCGACGAGTGGAACGTCTGGTACCAGGAGCGCTTCCACACCGAGGACCAGATCACCGACATCGAGCAGTGGCCCTACGCGCCCCGGCTGCTCGAGGACCAGTACTCCGTGGCCGACGCCGTCGTGGTGGGCAGCCTGCTGATCTCGCTGCTCAAGCACGCCGACCGGGTCACCTCGGCGAGCCTGGCCCAGCTGGTCAACGTGATCGCCCCGATCATGACCGAGCCCGGCGGGCCGGCGTGGAAGCAGACGTCCTTCTTCCCCTTCGCCCTCACCTCCCGGCTGGCCCGGGGGCAGGTGCTGCGCCCGGAGCTGACCTGTGGCACCTACCGCACCGAGGCCCACGGCGAGGTCCCGCTGGTCGACGCGGTGGCCACCCACGACCCGGACACCGGCGCGACCGCGGTGTTCCTGGTCAACCGGTCCGTGGACGAGACGGTGACGGTGACGGTGGACCTCGGGTCGCTCGGCGTGGTCGGCCTGCAGGAGGCGCACACCCTCAACGACGAGGACCCCTACGCCGCCAACACCCTCACCGAGCCGACCCGCGTCGCGCCGGTCGACAACAAGAGCGCCGTCGTGGAGGACGGCACGCTGACCGTCGAGCTGCCGCCCGTCTCCTGGACGGCGCTGTCGCTCGGCTGACGAGCCAGGTGCACCCCGGCGGTCCAGTCGCCCCCGCCCGCTGTCGGGACGTGGCCGGCCGCCGGGGCGCACCTGTTCCACCGCACCTGCCGGAGCGGGCCCGGCGGCCGGTCGCGGTGGGCACCTACGCTCGGCGGCGATGACTCCCGATCCCCGCCGGCAGGTGCCGCGCACCGACGCCGTCCTGGCCGACCCGCAGGTCGCGGCCCGTGCCTCCAGGCTCGGCCGCGAGCTGGTGCGGTCGGCGGTCCAGGTCGCCCAGCAGCGGGTGCGCGCCGGTGAGCTGGCCCCCGACGACGTCGTCCCGGCCGTGCTCGCCGCGCTGCCCGGCACCGCGTCGAGCCTGTCGCCGGTGCTCAACGCCACCGGGGTGCTGGTGCACACCAACCTCGGTCGCGCCCCGTGGTCGACCGCCGCCGTCGAGGCGGTGGTCGCGGCCAGCGGCACCACCGACGTCGAGCTGGACCTGGGCACCGGCCGCCGGGGGCCCCGCGGGGAGGGTGCGCTCGGCGCGCTGCTGGAGGCGGTCCCGGCCGCCGAGGCCGCGCTGGTGGTCAACAACTGCGCCGCCGCCCTCGCCTTGGTCGCCACCGCGCTGGGCGGGGAGCTGGTCATCGCCCGCGGCGAGCTGGTCGAGATCGGCGACGGTTTCCGGATCCCGGACCTGCTGGTGTCCACCGGCGCCCGGCTGCGCGAGGTGGGCACCACCAACCGCGCCTCGGTCGCCGACTACACCGCAGCCCTGGGCCCGGACACCGGCGCGGTGCTCAAGGTGCACCCGTCGAACTTCGTCGTCCGCGGCTTCACCCGGTCGGTCGAGGTCGCCGAGCTCGCCCCGGCGCTGGCCGGCACCGGCGTCCCGTTGGTCGCCGACGTCGGCAGCGGGCTGCTGCGCCCGCACCCGCTGCTGCCCGACGAGCCCGACCTGCAGACGACGCTGGCCGCCGGCGCGGACCTGGTGATGTGCAGCGGCGACAAACTGCTCGGCGGGCCGCAGGCCGGCATCGTGCTGGGCCGGGCGGACCTGGTGCAGCGGCTGCGCCGGCACCCGCTCTACCGGGCGCTGCGGGTGGACAAGACCACCCTCGCCGCCCTGGAGGCCACGCTGCGCGGCCCGGTGCCGCCGGTGCGGCAGATGCTGGACGCCGACCCCGCGCAGCTGCACGCCCGGGCCACCGCGGTCGCCGCCGCGCTGCGGGCCGGCGGGGTCGAGGCGGACGCGGTCGAGGCGACCGCGCGGGTCGGCGGGGGAGGGGCACCGGAGTTCCCGCTGCCCAGCGCCGCCGTCGCCCTCGACGTCCGCTTCGCCGAGCCGCTGCGCGCGGCCACCCCGCCGGTGGTCGGGTACGTCGAGGGCGGCCGCACGCTGCTGGACGTGCGCAGCCTGCAGCCCGCCCAGGACGCCGAGCTCACCCGCGTGGTGCTGGAGGTGGCGCGCAGGTGGACGTGATCGCCACCGCCGGCCACGTCGACCACGGCAAGTCGACGCTGGTGCGCGCGCTCACCGGCATGGAGCCCGACCGGTGGGAGGAGGAGCGCCGCCGCGGCCTCACCATCGACCTCGGGTTCGCCTGGACGACGCTGCCCTCGGGCCGCCGGCTCGCGGTGGTCGACGTCCCCGGGCACGAGCGGTTCGTGGGCAACATGCTCGCCGGCGTCGGCTCGGTGCCGGCTGCCCTGGTCGTGGTCGCCGCCGACGACGGCTGGTCGGCGCAGACCGCCGAGCACGTCGCGGTGCTCGACGCCCTCGGGGTGCGGCACGGGCTGCTCGCGGTCACCAAGTCCGACCTCGCCGACGCCGCACCCGTGCTCGCCGACGCGCAGGAGCGGCTGGCCGGCACCTCGCTCGGCCGGCTGCCCGCGGTCGCCGTCAGCGCCCGCACCGGCGCCGGCCTGCCCGAGTTGTCGGCGATGCTGGAGCAGGTGCTCGATGGCCTGCCCGCGCCCGACCCGGTGGCGCCCGTGCGGCTGTGGGTCGACCGCGCCTTCACCATCAAGGGCGCCGGCACGGTGGTCACCGGGACGCTGGCTGCCGGCACCGTGGCGGCCGGTGACCGGCTGGACCTGGGCGGTGAGGTGGTCACCGTGCGCGGCCTGCAGTCCCTCGGTGAGCCGGTCGAGTCGGCCGGCGCGACCGCCCGGGTGGCGCTGAACCTGCGGGGCATCGCCGTCGAGCAGCTGTCCCGGGGGGCCGCGCTGCTCACCCCGGACGCCTTCCGGCGCACCACCGACCTCGACGTCTCCCTGGTGTCCCCGGTGGAGGACAGGCTGCCGGCCGAGCTGGTCGTGCACATCGGCTCGGCGACGGTGGCGGCCCGGGTGCGTCCGCTGGACGGCAGCGCGCTGCGGCTGCGGCTGACCGAGCCGTTGCCGCTGCGGGTCGGGGACCGGCTGCTGTTGCGCGACCCCGGCGCCCGCCGCGTGTTCGGCGCCGACGTGCGGGACGTCGACCCGCCCGAGCTGCGCCGCCGCGGTGCCGCCGCCAGCCGCGCGGCCGAGCTGGCCGAGCAGCCGACCGGTGAGGCCGGGGCCCTGGCCGACCTGGCCCGGCGGCGGTTCGTGCGCCGGGCCGACTTCGTGGCGATGGGCTGGCCGGTGCCCGCCGGCGTCCCGGCCGTGGGCCCGTGGTTGGTCGCGCCCGCGCTGGCAGACGAGCTGGCCGCCCGGGTGCCCCAGGTGGTCGCCCGCTACCGGCAGCTGCGCCCGCTGGAGCCCGGCCCGCCGCTGGCCGTGCTGCGCTCGGCGCTGGAGCTGCCCGACGTCGAGCTGGTCCCGGCCTTCGTGCGCCCGCCGCTGTCGCTGCGCGACGGCCGGGTGGTGGCCGAGTCGGCAGGGCTGCCACCGCAGGTGCAGCGCGCCGTCGACGGCATCCGCGCCCGGCTGGCCCAGGAGCCGTTCGCCGCACCCGAGGCCGGTGACCTGGTGGCCGCCGGGCTGGGTGCCAAGGAGCTCGCGGCCGCGGTGCGCGACGAGCAGCTGGTGCGGATCGGCGAGGGCATCTACCTGGCGCCCGGCGTCGCGGAGGTGGCCCGCGCCCGGCTGGCCACGCTGGCGCAGCCGTTCACGCTGAGCCAGGCCCGGCAGGCGTGGGGGACCAGCCGCCGGGTCGCCGTCCCGCTGGCCGAGTGGCTCGACGCCCGCGGCGTCACCGTGCGCCAGCCGGACAACACCCGCCGCCTGCGCTGACGCCTCAGGTGGCGGGGCCGAACAGCGCCGACCGCCACGCCTCTGGCACCGGGGGGTCCACGACCACCCGCGGGTCGGCGTCCGAGGTCTCCACGACGTCCTCGGGCTGCACGCGCTCGGGGAGCTGCCGGTACTGCGCCCGCGGGTCCTCCGGGTCGGTCATGGGCCCAGCGTGGGGGCCGGACCGGCGGCAGGCAAGGCATCCGCGGACGGTCGAGCCCTGCCCCCATCTGGGGGCAGGGCTCGACTGTCGGCAGCACACCGTCGCCGAGGTCACCTGCCCGGCACGCCGGGAGGTCGCCGGGAGCGGTCACACTGGGACCAGCGATGACCACGACCCTGCCGCTCCTCGGCGCGACCCCCGCCCTGCCGGCCGACCCCTCGATGCTCCCGGCATCGGCACGCGCGGGCCTGGCGACGACGCCCTTCGGGCTCTACGTGCACGTGCCGTTCTGCGCGACCCGCTGCGGCTACTGCGACTTCAACACCTACACCTCCGACGAGCTGGGTCCCGGCGCCAACCGCAGCGAGTACGCCGGGACGGCGATCGCGGAGCTGCGGCTGGCCGCGCAGGTGCTGGGCCCGGACCTCCCCGCGGTGCAGACCGTCTTCGTCGGCGGCGGCACGCCCACGTTGCTGCCCGCCCACGACCTGGTCGCGGTGATGGACGCCGTCCGTGAGCTGTTCCCGGTCGCCCCCGACGTCGAGGTGACCACCGAGGCCAACCCCGAGTCGGTGACGCCGGAGTCGCTGGCCACGCTGCGGGCGGGCGGCTTCACCCGGATCAGCCTGGGCATGCAGTCGGCCGCCGAACACGTCCTCGCCGTCCTCGACCGCCGGCACACCCCCGGCCGCGCGGTGCAGGCCGCGCACGAGGCCCGCGCCGCCGGGTTCGAGCACGTCAACCTCGACCTCATCTACGGCGCACCGGGGGAGACCGACGCCGACTGGCTGGCCTCGATCGACGCCGTGCTGGCCGCACCCGTCGACCACGTCAGCGCGTACGCGCTGATCGTCGAGCAGGGGACCCGGCTGGCCCGCCGGGTCGCCAAGGGCGAGCTGCCCATGCCCGACGACGACGTGCTGGCCGACCGCTACGAGATGGCCGACCGGGCCTTCGGGAGCGCGGGGCTGGGCTGGTACGAGGTGTCCAACTGGGCCCGCGACGACGCCGCCCGCTGCCGGCACAACGAGCTCTACTGGGCCAACGCCAACTGGTGGGGCATCGGCCCCGGTGCCCACTCCCACGTCGGTGGGCTGCGCTGGTGGAACGTCAAGCACCCGGCCGCCTACGCCGACCGCATCACCGCCGGCCTGCACCCGGCCGCGGACACCGAACTGCTCAGCGCCGAGGACCAGGCGCTGGAGCGGGTCATGCTCGGCCTCCGGCTGCGCGACGGGCTCCCCCTGTCGGCGCTGAGCGGGGTCGGGCGGGCCCGGGCGGCGGAGAGCGTCGTCCGCGGGCTGCTGGAGGCGGGGCCGCACGAGGCCGGGCTCGCCGTCCTCACCGACCGCGGCCGGCTGCTCGCCGACGCCGTCGTCCGCGACCTGACCGACTGACCCGAAGACCGCTAGCGTGCGGCGCGTGCGGATGCGCGCCGCGGTGGTGCTGGGGCTCCTGGTCGTGACCGGCTGCTCCGGCGGTCCCGAGCCGGTGCCCGGCGAGGAGACGGCCACGGTCGCCGGCCAGCGGGTGTGGTGCGCCGGGGAAGGCCCTGCGGTGGTCCTGGTGCACGGCATCGGCGAGGACGCCTCCTCCGCCCAGTGGCTGGACGTCGAGCGCGCGCTCGCCGGGGACGCCCGCGTCTGCCGCTACGACCGGCCGGGCACCGGTGCGAGCGACGCGCCCGGGACGGGTGGCCGGGGCGCTGACGCGCTGGACGCCGAGCTCGACACGGTCGTCGAGCACGCTGCGGGCGCCGGCCCGGTCGTGCTGGTGGCGCACTCCTTCGGCGGCTACCCGGCCCGGGTCCACGCCGGCCGACACCCCGACCGGGTCGCCGGCCTGGTGCTGGTCGACGCGCTGGACCCCTCGGTCGGCGTCGTGCGCGGCACCGGCGCGGCCGACCTCCGGTCCGTCGAGATGGGCGAGGAGGCGCTGGACCTGGCCGACGTCGAGGCGGCGGCGGCCGCGGTGACCGAGCTGTCCGCCGACCTCCCGCTGGCCGTGCTCAGCCGGGGGCAGGGCCTGTCGGCGGAGTGGACCGCGGCCCAGGACCGGCTGGCCGCGCTGGTCGAGGGCACGCAGGTGACCGTGGTCGACGCGGGTCACCAGGTCCCGACCGAGGCCCCGGACGCCGTCGTCGACGCGGTGCGGAGCGTCCTGCCCGGCGGGTGAGGGCCGCCGGTGTCAGGCGTGCAGGGCGGCCAGGAGCGACTCGCCGTAGCGCTCCAGCTTGGCCGCGCCGACGCCGCTGACGGTGCCCAGCGCCGCCAGGGTGGCCGGCTCCTCGGTGGCTATCTGGCGCAGCGTCGCGTCGTGGAAGACGACGTAGGCCGGCACGCCCTGCTCCTTGGCCGTTGCCCCCCGCCAGGCGCGCAGCCGCTCGAAGGCACCGGCCGCCGACGCCGGCAGCTCCGGGGCAGCGGTCGCCCGGTCCTTGCGCCCGGACCGGCTGGAACGCGCGGGGCGGTCGGGGTCGCGGCGCATCAGCACGGTCTGCTCCCGGCGCAGCACCGGACCGCTGGCCTCGCTGAGCGCGAGCGTAGCGTACTCGCCCTGCACCGCCAGCAGCCCCTGGGCCAGCAGCTGCCGGGCCACGCCGCGCCACTGCCCCTCGGTCAGGTCGGTGCCGATGCCGAAGGTGGTCAGCTCGTCGTGCGAGTGCTGGGCGACCTTGTCGGTGCGCTTGCCCAGCAGGATGTCGATCGACTGGCCGGCCCCGAAGGACTGCCCGCGCTCACGCTGCAGCCGCAGCACCGTCGACAGCAGCTTCTGCGCCGGCACGGTGGCGTCCCAGGACTCCGGCGGGGTGAGGCAGGTGTCGCAGTTGCCGCAGGGGGTGCCCTCCTGCCCGAAGTGGGCCAGCAGCCGCACCCGCCGGCACTCGACGGTCTCGCAGAGCGCCAGCATCGCGTCCAGCTGGGCCGACAGCACCCGCCGGTGCGCGGCGTCGCCGTCCGAGGTCTGGATCATCTTGCGCTGCTGGACGACGTCGGCCAGTCCGTAGGCCAGCCACGCGGTCGCGGGCTGCCCGTCGCGACCGGCGCGGCCGGTCTCCTGGTAGTAGCCCTCCACCGACTTGGGCAGGTCCAGGTGGGCGACGAACCGGACGTCGGGCTTGTCGATGCCCATGCCGAAGGCGATGGTCGCCACCATCACCAGGCCGTCCTCGCGCAGGAAGCGGGACTGGTTCCGTGCGCGCACCTGCTGGTCCAGCCCTGCGTGGTAGGGCAGGGCCGGGATGCCCTGGGCGACCAGGAAGTCCGCGGTCTTCTCCACCGAGGCCC
Source organism: Modestobacter sp. VKM Ac-2986 (assembly GCF_026967795.1). Classification (GTDB taxonomy): domain Bacteria; phylum Actinomycetota; class Actinomycetes; order Mycobacteriales; family Geodermatophilaceae; genus Modestobacter. Next base: position 520,972 of record NZ_JAPVBH010000002.1, on the reverse strand, counting down.
GGGACAGGCAGTAGACGATGCCGGCGTCGCCGGGGTGCTCGGTGCGCAGCAGGTCCAGCAGCTGCTTCTGCGGGGAGTCCTTGGGCGCGATCCGGTACTGGATGTTGGGCCGGTCGAAGCCCGCGACCACGTGCAGGGCGTCGTCGAGCTGCAGCCGGGTGCTGATCTCGGCGTGCGTCGCGGGGGTGGCCGTGGCGGTCAGCGCGATCCGCGGGACGTCGGGCCAGCGCTCGTGCAGCATCGACAGGGCCAGGTAGTCGGGCCGGAAGTCGTGGCCCCACTGCGCGACGCAGTGCGCCTCGTCGATGGCGAACAGCGCGATCTTGCCGCGCTCCAGCAGCCGCGCGGTGGGGGAGGAGCCGCCACCCAGGGACTCCGGCGCCACGTAGAGCAGGTCCAGCTCCTGGGCCAGGAACGCCTGCTCGACGGCGCGGCGCTCGTCCCGGTCCTGGCTGGAGTTGAGGAAGCCGGCGCGCACGCCGAGGGCCGTCAGGGCGTCGACCTGGTCCTGCATCAGCGCGATCAGCGGGGACACCACCACGCCCACGCCCTCGCGCAGCAGCGAGGGCACCTGGTAGCACAGCGACTTGCCGCCACCGGTGGGCATGAGCACCAGCGCGTCACCGCCGGCGACGACGTGGTCGACCACCTCGCGCTGCGGGCCGCGGAAGGCGTCGTAGCCGAACACCCGCTCCAGCACCTCGAGCGCGGGGTCCACGGGGGCCTCGATGACGTCCACACCGCGAGCGTAGGCGGGTCGGGAGCCCCTGTCTGACATCCGTCAGGTGCTGTGGACGACGTTCCGCACTACCGCGGAGCCGGCCCTCCTCGGCAGGCTGGCCGCATGCCCGACACCCCCGCCCTCGACATCGAGGGACTCACCGTCCGCTACGGCGGCACCCTCGCCGTCGACGGCGTCGACCTGCGCATCCCGCGCGGGGAGACCGTCGCCCTGCTCGGCGCCAACGGGGCCGGGAAGTCCTCGATCGTCAACGCCGCGCTCGGGCTCTTCCGCCCCGCCGCCGGCCGGGTGCGGCTGCTGGGCCGGGCGCCGGCCGAGGCCGTGGCCGCCGGCGGGGTCGGGGCGATGCTCCAGCACGGCGGCCTGCCCAGCGAGACCCGCGTCGGCGAGGTGCTGACCCTGGTCCGCCGCCGCTACGCCGACCCGTGGCCGCTGGCGGACCTGCTGGCCACCGCCGGGATCGAGGAGCTGCTCGGGCGCGAGGTCGACGCCCTGTCCGGCGGGCAGCGGCAGCGGGTGCTGCTCGCGCTCGCGCTGGCCGGGGCACCTCCGCTGCTGGTCCTCGACGAGCCCACCTCGGCCATGGACGTCGAGGGCCGCCAGGCGTTCTGGACGACGATGCGCGGGCTGGCCGACCGCGGGCACACCGTCGTCTTCGCCACCCACCACCTCGACGAGGCCGACGCGGTCGCCGACCGGGTGGTCGTGGTCGGCGGCGGGCGAGTGCTCGCCGACGGGTCGGCCGCGGCGGTCAAGTCGCGCATCGCCGGGCGCACCGTGCGCTTCCGCTGCCCGGGCCCGCGGGACGGGCTCGGCGCCCTGCCCGGCGTGACGGCCGTGGGCGGGGTGGGCGAGCTGGTCGAGCTGGCCACCTCCGACGCCGAGGCCACGCTGCGCGCCCTGCTCGCCCAGCGCGACGCCCTGCCCGGGCTCGAGGTCCGCGGCGCCACCCTCGAGCAGGCCTTCCTCCAGCTCACGACCGCGCCGCTCACCACTGCCTCGGACGGGGTCTCCCGATGACCGACCTGCTGCTGTTCCAGCTCCGCCGGGTGGGCCGCAACCGGCAGTACGTCTTCTTCACCATCGTCCTGCCGGCGCTGTTCACCGTCCTGTTCACCCAGGTCTTCGGCGCCCAGGCCGCGGCGAACGGCGGTCAGGCCGACTACGGCGAGCTCTACCTGGTCTCGATGATGGGCTACGGCGCCATCGGCGCGGCCCTGGGCGCGACCATCCGGCTGGCCTTCGACCGCTCCACGGGCTGGCTGCGGCAGCTGCGCGTCGTCCCCGTCCCGCCGGGCACCGCGCTCGCCGTCGACGTGGCCGTGGGCGCCCTGCTGGTGCTGCCGAGCCTGGTCGTCGTGGCGCTGGTCGGCCGGTTCGTCAACGGCGTGGAGCTCGGCCTGGGCAGCTGGCTGGCGCTGGTCGGCGTCATGTGGGCCGGCGCGGTCGTGTTCGTGGCGCTCGGCATCGGCCTGGGCATCGCCCTGGACTCCCAGGCGGCCGGGGCGGCCATGGGCATCGCCGGGACGGCGCTGGCGGCGCTGGGCGGGCTGTGGTGGCCGGTCGAGATCCTGCCCGACGGGCTGGTCACGCTGGCCCGCGCCATGCCCTCCTACTGGTACGCCCAGCTGGGCCGGGACGTCGTCTCCGGCAGCGCCCCCTCGGCGCAGGCGGTGCTGGTGCTGTTCGCCTTCGGCGCGGTGTTCTCCGCGGCCGCCGTGGCCGTCGCGCGGCGTCGTCCGCTGCACGCGGTCGCCGGCTGAGCCGGGGGGACGACGGTGGGTGGCAGCATCTCGTCGGTGGACAGGTCGAGCCGGTGGCAGCAGGCGCTGTGGGCGGTGCCGTGGCTGCTGTTCCAGTTCTTCCCGGTCGTCGACCTGGTGACCACCGAGCGCCCGGTAGCGGCCCGCTGGGTCGCCGGCATCGGGCTGGTCGCCTTCACCCTGGTCTACCTGGCCGTCATCGCCCAGCTCGGCCGCCCGCGCGGCCTCCGTCCGGACTTCCTGGTCATGACCGCGCTGGCCGCGGCACTGGCGATTGGCTTCGGCCCGAGCTGGTCGGGGCTGATGATCTACGTGTCCGCGGCGGCCGCCGCCGTCCTGCCGTGGCGCTGGGTGTGGCCGGCGGTGGTGGCCGCGGCCGCGCTGTGCCTGGCGGTCATCCTGGTCGGCGGTGCGCCCGGGCTGCTGTTCCTGCCGGCGATCTGCCTGCTCACCGCCTTCGCCATCCAGGGCACCGGCTACCTGATCACCGTCAACCGGGAGCTGCAGGAGGCCCGCGAGGAGCTGGCCCGGCACGCCGTCGCCGAGGAGCGGCTGCGTTTCGCCCGCGACCTGCACGACCTGCTCGGGCACTCGCTGTCGCTGATCGCGCTCAAGAGCGAGCTGGCCCGCCGGCTGGCCCCGGTCGACGCTGTCCGAGCGGGTGCAGAGATGGCCGACGTCGAGGACGCCGCCCGGCAGGCGCTGGCCGAGGTGCGCGAGGCGGTCAGCGGCTACCGGCAGGTGACCTGCGGGCAGGCGCTGGCCGAGGCGCGCGCGGCGCTGACCGGCGCGGGCATCGCCGTGGCCCTGCCCGACCGGGTCCCGGTGCTGCCGGTCGGCGCCGACGCCGCGTTGGGCTGGGTGGTGCGCGAGGCCACCACCAACGTGCTGCGGCACAGCGGCGCCGGGCAGGTCACCATCGCGCTGACCGAGGACGGCGACCGCGCGGTGCTCACGGTGACCGACGACGGCGGCGGGGGAGTGCCCGGCGGAACCGTGCGGGGGACGTCGCCCGGCTCGGGGCTAGCCGGGCTGCGCGAGCGGGTGGGCGCGCTGGGCGGTGAGCTGGCCGCCGGCCCGGACGACGGCGGTGGCTACCGGCTCCGCGCGTCCGTGCCGCTGACGTCTGCCACGGTGGACGCGTGACCACCCGGGTGTCGCTGACGTCTGCGACCGTGGGCGCGTGACCATCCGGGTGCTCTTGGCCGAGGACCAGGGCATGGTGCGCGGGGCGCTGCGGGCGCTCCTGGACCTCGAGCCCGACATCGAGGTGGTGGCCGAGGTCGGCCGCGGCGACCTGGTGCTGGCCGCGGCGCACGAGCACCGGCCCGACGTCGCGCTGCTGGACATCGAGATGCCCGGGCAGGACGGGATCGAGGCCGCCCGCGAGCTGGCCGCGCAGCTGCCGGACGTGCGCGCCGTCGTCCTCACCACCTTCGGCCGGCCGGGCTTCCTGCGCCGGGCGATGGAGGTCGGCGCGGCCGGCTTCCTGGTCAAGGACGCACCCGTGGCCGAGCTGGCGCGGGCGATCCGGGCAGTGGTGGCGGGGGAGCGGGTGATCGACCGCGACCTGGCCGCCGCAGCACTTGCGCTGGGCGCGACGCCGCTGTCGGGCCGGGAGGCCGACGTCCTGCGGGCCGCCGCCGACGGCGCGACGGTCGCCGACATCGCCGCGCGGCTGTTCCTGAGCGAGGGGACGGTGCGCAACTACCTGTCCGCCGCGATCGGCAAGACCGGCGCCCGCACCCGGGTGGAGGCCGCCCGGGTCGCCGCGGACAAGGGCTGGCTCTGAAAGGACCCTCTCGCCCCCCACCACTCGCTGCGCTCGCGGCGGGCCCCTACGAGAGGGCCGGCGGGCCGGGAGGGGCGTCAGCGAGCGTCGGCGGTGGTGTCCGGGTCGGCGGGCATGAGCGCGTCGAGGTCGAGGACCCGGACGTGGATGACGTTGCGCTGCTGCAGGGCGGCGCGCAGCGCGCGGTGGACGCCGTCCTCGAGGTAGGTCTCGCCGTGCCACTGCACCGCGTGCGGGAACAGGTCGCCGTAGAAGGTCGAGTCGTCGGCCAGCAGCGCGTCGAGGGCCAGCTCGCGCTTTGTGGTGACCAGGGTGTCCAGCCGGATCTGCCGGGGCGGGATCATCGCCCAGTCGCGGGTGGAGAAGCCGTGGTCGGGATAGGGGCGTCCGTCCCGAACTGCCTTGAAGATCAGGGCCGAGCCTCCCGCTCCCCGGACCCCAGCGGCTGGGAGCCCGTCGACTGCGAATCACACTAGTGTGATTCGCCCGACCACTGCCGGGCCCCTCCCGCGGGACCGATCCCATGCGCGCCCGCCGCGGCGACGGGTCCTCGCGGGGCGGGGGACGGGGGAGCAGGGCCGCCGTATGCTGGCACTCGGACCGCTGGAGTGCCAGAGCGGCCCGTCGACCGGTACGGGAGGTGTCAGCCGTGGCGCACGACGACCGCCGCCTGCGCGTCCTCCGGGCGATCGTCCAGGACTACGTCTCCACCAACGACCCGGTGGGGAGCAAGGCCCTGGCCGCCCGGTACGACCTGGGCGTCTCACCCGCCACCATCCGCAACGACATGGCGGTGCTGGAGGAGGAGGGGTACATCACCCAGCCGCACACCAGTGCCGGCCGGGTGCCCACCGACAAGGGCTACCGCTTCTTCGTCGACCGGCTCAACACGGTCAAGCCGCTGTCGGCCGCCGAGCGCACCGCGATCGAGAAGTTCCTCGACGGTGCGGTCGACCTGCACGACGTCCTGGGCCGCAGCGTGCGACTGCTGGCCCAGCTGACCCGCCAGGTCGCCGTCGTCCAGTACCCGACGCTGTCGCGCAGCGCCGTCCGGCACCTGGAGCTGGTGCCGCTGTCGACGTCCCGGCTGCTGATGGTGCTCATCACCGACACCGGCCGGGTCGAGCAGCGCGTGGTGGAGGTGCCGGTCGACACCGAGTCCGAGACCGTCGCCGAGCTGCGCACCCTGCTCAACGCCGCCTTCACCGGGGCGAAGCTCGCCGAGGCCAGCGACAAGGCCCCCGGTCTGGTCGAGAACGCCCCGCCGCACCTGCGCCCGCTCGTCGCGGCGGTCAGCGCCACCCTGCTGGAGACCCTCGTCGAGCCCTCGGAGGACCGGCTGGTCATCGGCGGGACGGCGAACCTCGCCCACGGCAGCACCCTGGACTTCCCCGGCACCGTCCGGCCGCTGCTGGAGGCGCTGGAAGAACAGGTGGTGGTCCTGCGGTTGATGGCCGAGGTGGACCCCGGCGCGGTGATCGTGAGCATCGGCGAGGAGAACCAGCACGAGGCGCTGACCGGCGCGTCGTTCGTGTCCGTCGGGTACGGCTCGGGCGAGGAGGCCCTCGGCGGCCTCGGCGTCGTGGGGCCCACCCGGATGGACTACGCAGGGAACATGGCCGCGGTACGAGCCGTGGCCCGCTACGTCGGCCACCTGCTGGCCGAGAGCTGAGGACTGAGAACACGCATGGCAACCGACTACTACGGCGTCCTGGGTCTGAAGCAGGGCGCCAGCGACTCCGACATCAAGCGCGCGTACCGGAAGATGGCCCGCGACCTGCACCCCGACGTGAACCCCGACGAGGGCGCGAAGGAGCAGTTCCAGCTGGTCAGCCGGGCCTACGAGGCGCTGACCGACCCGGAGAAGCGGCGCATCGTCGACCTCGGCGGTGACCCCTTCGACACCAACGGTGGTCGTGGCGGGGGCAACCCGTTCGGCAACGCCGCGGGCTTCGGTGGCCTCGGCGACATCATGGACGCCTTCTTCGGCGGTCAGGGTGGTGGCCGAGGGCCGCGCAGCCGCACCCGCGAGGGCGAGGACGCCCTGATCCGGGTCGACCTGGACCTCGACGAGACGGTCTTCGGGACGACGACGGAGATCACCGTCGACACCGCCGTCCTCTGCGACGTGTGCACCGGTGCCGGCACCGCCCCCGGCACCCACCCCGAGACCTGCAGCACCTGCAACGGCCGCGGCGAGGTGCAGAGCGTGCAGCGCTCCTTCCTCGGCCAGGTCATCGCCAGCCGCCCCTGCCCCACCTGCCAGGCCACCGGCCAGGTCATCCCCAGCCCGTGCGGGCAGTGCGGTGGCGACGGCCGGGTCCGTGCCCGCCGCGACATCCCCGTGAAGATCCCCGCCGGTGTCGAGGACGGCATGCGCATCCGGCTGGCCGGCTACGGCGAGGTCGGCCCCGGCGGTGGCCCGGCCGGTGACCTCTACGTCGAGGTGCACGAGCGGCCGCACGACGTGTTCACCCGCGACGGCGAGGACCTGCACTGCCGGGTCACCCTGCCGATGACCGCGGCGGCGCTGGGCACGTCGCTGAAGCTGGAGACGCTCGAGGGCGCCGAGGACCTCGACATCCGGCCGGGCACCCAGTCCGGCAGCGTGCTCACCCTGCGGGCCCACGGCGCCCCGCGGCTGCGCGGGACCGGGCGCGGCAACCTGCTCGTGCACCTGGACGTGCAGACCCCGACCCGGCTCGACGACCGCCAGTCCGAGCTGCTGCGCGAGCTCGCCGCGCTGCGCAACGAGGACCTCACCAAGGGCACCGAGGCCAACCACGGCGGGCTGTTCTCCCGGGTGCGCGACGCGTTCAACGGCCGATGAGCTCCGCCGGGGCCCCTGAGGCCGACGGCGCCCCGCTCTTCCTGCTCGACGAGGTGCCCGCCGGCGACGTGCTGACCGTCGCCGGCGCCGAGGGCCGGCACGCCGTCGACGTCCTGCGGCTGGCCGCCGGGGAGCGGGTGCGGGTCTCCGACGGGCGCGGGCTGCTGGTCGAGGGCTCCGTGCTCGCCGCCGAGGGCTCGACGCTGCAGGTGCACGTGCTCGCCCGGCACGAGATCGCCGCGCCGGAGCCCGAGTTCCTGCTCGTGCAGGCGCTGCCCAAGGGCGACCACGGGCCGCTGGCAGTCGACCTGGCCACCGAGCTGGGCGTCGACCGGATCGTGCCGTGGACCGCGGCCCGCTGCGTGACGAAGTGGCGCGACGACCGCATCGACAAGGGCCTGGCCAAGTGGCGCTCGGCGGCCCGGGCGGCGAGCAAGCAGGCCCGGCGTCCGCGGGTGCCGGAGGTGACCGCGCCGATGAGCACCCGGCAGGTCATCGGCCTGCTCGGCGACGTCGACCTGACCCTGGTGCTGCACGAGCAGGCCCGCCGTCCGCTGGCGCAGGTCGACGTCCCGGCCGAGGGCACGGTCGCGGTGATCGTGGGTCCCGAGGGCGGTCTCACCGACGGCGAGGTGGTCGCCTTCCGCGCGGCCGGCGCGCACTCGGTGCGGCTGGGCCCCGAGGTGCTGCGCACGTCCACCGCCGGCGCCGCTGCCCTGGCCGCACTGAGCGCCCGCACCCGCTGGGCGTGAGCGCCCCGGCGGGGGAGACGTGGTTCCACGTCACCTCGGTGCGCAATCGGGCCTCGATCCGCCGGCACGGCCTCGACGTGCGCCGGATGGGCGCTGCCCCGGGCATCGCGGGCAGTCCGGTGCCCGAGCAGGACGGGGTGTTCCTCGCCGACGACGAGTTCCTCGTCGACTGGTTCGTGCGCATGAACAACACCGGTGGGCCGGTGGACGTGTGGGCGGTCGACGGCGTCGTCCGGGTGGACCTGGAGCAGTCCCCGGAGGGGTACCTGTTCCAGTCAGGCACCGTCCCTGCGGACCGCCTGTGGCTGGTCCGCCAGGACGTCCCGCCGTTGGGGGCGACCGACTGAGCAGTTGCGGTCGCCGACACGCACCGGCACGCCGGTCGGGGCGGCAGCAACTGCCCACTCGGCAGCGGGGGATCAGCGCAGCGCGGCCCGGGCACGGGCGCTGACCAGGTCGACCGCCGCGGTCAGCACGACCAGCGCGACCAGCACCGTGGTCACCGCGCCCCAGTCGAACACCGCCAACCGGGAGGCCAGCAGCGCCCCGAGCCCGCCGGCGCCGAGCAGCCCGACCAGCACGGTGTCCCGGACGGCCACCTCCCAGCGGTAGAGCGCGTAGGCCAGCACCGGTCCGGTCGCGGCCGGCAGCACCGAGTACAGCCACCCCGCCACCGGGCTCGCACCCAGCGCGGTGAGCGCCGCCCGGGGTCGGGGGTCGAGCTCCTCGGTGGCCTCCGCGGCCAGCCGGCCGAGCACGCCGAGGGTGTAGACGCCCAGTGCGAGCGCCCCCGGCAGGACCCCGGGCAGCAGCACGAACAGCAGCACCAGTGCCCACACCGGCGGTGGGACGGCGCGCAGCAGCAGCAGCGCCGCCCGGACGACGGCCCCGGTCAGCCGTCGCGCGACCGTGGGCCGGACCGGGTGCGCGGCGACCCCGGCCAGCAGCACCGCACCGACGGTGGCCACGGCGATCGCGATGACCGACATCTGCACGGTGTCCACGGCCGCCGAGGCCACGGCCGACAGCAGCGGGCCGTCGACGTCCGGCGGCCAGGCGGCGGCGAGCACGTAGCGCAGCTGGTCGCCGGTGCGGTCGGAGACCAGCGTCGCCGGGGAGACCGCCAGGTACCACCACGACCACGCGACGGCGGCCAGCGTGGTCAGGACGGCGGTGGTCAGCAGCGGGTCGCGGCGCAGCCGGTCGCCGGCCGGACGGGGGTCGGCCACCCGCCGGCGCACCGCCCGCCCGGCCACCACGGCCAGCACGCACAGCGCCGACAGCGCGTAGACGCACGACCACACCTCCGGCCAGCGCAGCGAGCTGAACGACAGCGACAGCTGGTAGCCCAGCCCGCCGGCGCCGATCAGGCCGAGCACCACCGCCGAGCGCACGGCGCACTCCAGCCGGTAGAAGGAGTAGGACAGCAGCCCGCCCGACGCCGCGGGCAGCAGCCCGTACAGCGCGGCGGGGACGGGGCCGGCGCCGGTGGCGCGCAGCGCCTCGTACGGGCCGCGGGGCACCTCGTCGAGCAGGTCGGCGAACACCTTGGCGGTGACCGCGCCGTAGGGGATGCCGATCGCCAGCACGCCCACCCACGGGTCCAGCCCCAGCAGGTTGACCAGCAGCAGCCCCCACACCGCCTCGTGCAGCCCGCGCGGGACGGCGAGCGCGCCGCGGGCCAGCGCCCAGCCCAGCCGGCGGCGTCCCCAGGTGGTGCGGGCGACCGCCACCGCGCCCACCGCGCCCAGCCCGACCGCCAGCGCGGCGCCGAGGGCCGCGTAGGCGACGGTGATGAGCACCGACGACGCGAGCACGCCGAGGAAGGCGGCATCAGTGGCGGGGGAGAGGGCGGCCGCGGCGAACCGGCCGAACTGGCGGGTGCCGGCGGTGTTGACCACCGCGCCGGAGAACAGCCCGGCCCCGGCCAGCGACCAGCCCAGGACGACGAGCGTGCCCAGCCCCCACGCCCAGCGCACGCCGTCCCGCCGCAGCGCCGGGACGCCCGCAGCGCGGGTGGTCACCGCGGTCACCGGCGGTAGAAGGCGGTCAGGTCGGCGAGGGACAGGACGGCGGTGGGGGAGTCCAGCACCACCCGCCCGGCGGCCAGCCCGACCACCCGGGTGCAGTGCCGCAGCGCCAGTGCCGGGTCGTGCAGCGAGGCCACCAGGGTGCTGCCGGTGCCGGCGAGCAGGGCCATCGTGCGGTCGGCGAGCACCGGGTCCAGCGCGGACGCCGGCTCGTCGGCGAGCACCAGCTCCGGCCGCTGCACCAGCACCCGGGCCACGGCCACCCGCTGCCGCTGCCCGCCCGACAGCCGGTCGGTGCGCTCCCAGACCCGGTCGGCCAGTTCCACCTCGGTCAGCGCGGCCAGCACCTCGGGCAACCCCTGCGGGCGCAGCAGCGACACCGCGGCCCGCCATGCCGGCCACGTCGCCAGCCGCCCGGCGTTGACGTTGTGCACCACCCGCAGCTGCCCGACCAGCTCCAGGTGCTGGTGCACGGTGCCCACCCGGGCGCGCAGCTGCCGCAGCGCGCGGCCGGACAGCGCACCCGGGTCGGCGCCCAGCACCTCGACCGTGCCCGCGGTGGCCGGCACCGAGCCGTTGGCCACCGCGAGCAGCGTCGACTTGCCGGCGCCCGACGCCCCGACCACGGCCACCCGCTCGCCGACGTCCACGGTCAGGTCGACGCCGTCCAGCGCGGGAGTGGAGCCGTGGGTGACCGAGACGCCGTGCAGCCGGAGGACGGCGGTCAGCTGACCAGTCCCAGGGAGCGGCCGATCTGCTCGATCTGGTCGTAGTCGCTCGCGGTGGCCGGGACGAAGGCGCCGGCGCCGAACAGCTCGAGCACCGGGTCGCCGGTGGGCAGGCCGGTGAACCACCCGGTCAGCCGGGTCGCGAAGTCGGCGCCCAGCCGCTGGGGGGCCTGCGGGCCCAGCAGCCAGTGGTAGTCGTGGAAGGCCGGCGTCCGGGCGTACTGCACCACCGCGGGGTCGACCGTGCCGGCTGCCGTCCGGCTCTCCCACACCTGCTCGTTGAGCACGCCGGCCTGGTAGGTGCCCGCGGCCACCAGTGCCAGCGTCGCGTCGTGCGAGCCGGAGAAGCCCGGGCCGCCCGGGAAGCCCTGCGGGTCCACGCCCTGCTCGCGCAGGAAGTACGCCGGCATCAGCCGGCCCGATGTCGAGGTCTCGCTGCCGTAGGTGAACCGCAGCGGCGCCAGCGGGGTCAGGTCGTCGGCCGGGGCGAGCCCGGTCGCGGCGTTGACCACGAAGACCGAGTGGAAGTCCTGGTCGATGTCGCGCTGGGCGAGCGGCTGCGCGCCGGGTGTCTGCAGCCGCGCCTGCACGCCGGTGAGCCCGCCGAACCAGACCAGGTCCAGGTCGCCGGTGCGGAAGAGGGAGACCGCGGCGGCGTAGTCGGTGACGGGGGAGTAGCTGACGTCGAGGTCCAGCGCGGCGGACATGGACTCGGCGACCGTGCCGTACAGGCGCTGGAGGACCTCGGGGTCCTGGTCGGGGATGGCACCGAGACGCAGGGCGCCCCGGCCGGAGGAGGGCGCCGCCCCCGGGGAGGACACGGGGGAGGTGCGGCCGCAGGCGGCGAGCGCGGCGGCCGTGGCGGTGGCCGCGGCGGCGGTGAGGAACCCGCGGCGGGACAACCCTGTCTGTGCTCGACCACCCGACCGGACGGCGCGACGGGTGCCCACTACGTCCTCGCGACGGGCTGCAGTGCGGGCATGACGGGACCTCCGGGGGACGGCGGGAACGGCGGGAGCGGACGGCGCCCATCGTCGCCCACGCCGGCGGCCCCGTCCTGCCCGGGGCCGTCAGCGCTGGGCGGCCGGCTGCACCACGATCTCGGTGACGTCGACGCCGTCGGGCTGGGCCAGCGCGTAGGAGATCGCCGCGGCGATCGTGTCCGCCGGCACCGTGTTCCGCCGGTAGGTGCGCATCAGCTCGGCCGCGGCCGGGTCGGTGATGGACCCGGCCAGCTCGCTCTCCACCACGCCGGGGGACACAGTGGTGACCCGGATGCCCGGGTCCAGCTCCTGGCGCAGCCCCTCGGTGATCGCCCAGGCCGCGTACTTGGTGCCGCAGTAGACGGCGGCGGTCGGGCTCACGGCGTGTGCGCCGACGGAGGCGACGGTGACGAAGTGGCCGCTGCCCTGGCGCTGGAAGTGCGGCAGGGCCGCCGCGATGCCGTGCAGCAGGCCGCGGACGTTCACGTCGATCATCAGGTCCCACTCGTCCACGCGCAGGGCGTCCAGCCGGGACAGCGGCATGACGCCGGCGTTGTTCACCACCACGTCGACCCGGCCGCGGGTGGCCACGACGGACTCCAGCAGGGCCCGGACGTCGGCGGCGACGGTGACGTCCACCCGGTGCGCCTCGGCGGAACCGCCGGCCGCCTCGATCTGCGCCACCAGCTCGGCCAGCCGGTCCTCGCGGCGGGCGGCCAGCACGACGTGGTGGCCCTCGGCGGCCAGGCGGAGTGCGGTGGCGGCGCCGATGCCGCTGCTGGCGCCGGTCAGCACGACCACCTTGTGGGTCGGGGAGGAGGAGGGTGTCGGGTTCTCGGTCATGCCGCCACCGTCCGGCGCGGCAGCGGACCGGACCAGGCCGGGCCGTGCCTGGGAGCACCGCACCCACCCACGGCCGCCGGTCCGGCCCTACGGTCGGGGCATGGCGTCTGACCTGGGTGACTTCCTGCGGGCCCGGCGGGCGCAGGTCACCCCGGCCCAGCTGGGGCTGCCCTCCTACGGCGCCCGCCGGGTGGCCGGGCTGCGCCGCGAGGAGGTGGCCCGGCAGGCGGAGATGAGCGTCGACTACTACACGCGGTTGGAGCAGGGCCGTGAGCGCCACCCCTCGCCGCAGGTGCTCGACGCCCTGGGGCAGGCGCTCCAGCTGTCCGAGGACAGCCGGTCGCACCTGTACCGGCTGGCCGGGCTGAGCCCCCGCCCGGACTGGGTCCCGCTGCCCGAACGGGTCGACCCCGCCCTGCTCGCCCTGCTGGACCGCTGGCCGGACACCCCAGCGCTCGTGCTGGGCCGCGCCTACGACGTGCTCGCCGCCAACCGGCTGGGCGAGGCGCTGTTCGGTGCCTCCCTGTCCTCCCGCAACCTCGTCGTCGCGCTGTTCTGCGACCCCGCGGCCCGGCAGCTGTACGCCGACTGGCCGCTGGTCGCCGCCAACACCGTCGCCGGTCTCCGGCTGGCCCAGGGTGCATGGGGCGAGGCGCCCCGCGTCCGCGCGGTGGTCGACCGGCTGCTGCAGGACAGCCCGGAGTTCGCCCGGCTCTGGCAGCGCAACGACGCCCGGGGCAAGACGCTGGAGGTCAAGCGGTTCCGCCACCCCGAGGTCGGGCCGCTCACGCTGGGGATGCAGTCCTTCGACGTCCGGGCCGCCCCCGGTCAGCAGCTCGTCGTCTACTCGGCCGAGTCGGGCTCGGCCAGCGCCGAGGGGCTCGCCCTGCTGGGGTCGGTGGCGGCGACCGCAGCCGGCTGAACGCTCAGCGTGCCGGGGCCGCCGCTCCCCAGCTGGCCAGCAGCGGCAGCTGCCGGGCGGTCGGGGACCCGGGCTCGGCGGTGTAGACGATCAGCCGCTGGTCGAGGTCGTGCGGGGCGGAGACCAGCTCGATGTCGAACGACAGCGGCCCGGCCACCGGGTGGGCGATCCGCTTGGGCACCGAGGCGTAGTCGCGCACGCCCTGGTCGTCCCACCAGCGGGCGACGTCGGGGTCGGCGGCCCGCAGCTCGTCGATCAGGGCGCGCAGCCGGACGTCGTCGGGGTGCCGGGCGGCGTCCCGGCGCAGCGCCCCCACCGACGCCATGGCGAACTGCGCCCAGTTGACGATCCGCTCGCGGGCCAGCGGGTCCAGGAACAGCCAGCGCAGCAGCGACGACCCCGGCTCGAAGGGGTGGCCGAGCACCGCGGTCAGCAGGGCGTTGCGGGCCAGCACCTCGCCGCGCTGGCCGAGCACGAGCGCCGGCAGGTGGTCCAGGCCGGTCATCAGCCGCAGCAGCCCCGGGTCGGCCCGCTGCGGCACCGAGGAGGTGGCCCGGCGGCGGCGGGTGGGGGCGGCCAGGTCGCGCAGGTGGGCGTGCTCGACGTCGTCCAGGCGCAGCGCCCGGGCCAGCGCGTCGAGCACCTCGTCGGAGACGTTGGCCTGCCGGCCCTGCTCCAGCCGCGAGTAGTAGTCCGGGCTCAGCCCGGCCAGCACCGCCAGCTCCTCCTTGCGCAGCCCCGGCACCCGCCGCGCCCCGGGGAAGGCGTCCATCCCGGCCTGGGCCGGGGTCAGCCGGTCGCGGCGGGAGCGCAGGAAGGCGCCCAGCGCGGCGCGGTCGGTCGGCATGCGTCCACGGTAGGGCCGCGACGTCGGTTCCCGGCTGGTCACGGCATGCCCAGGCTGAGCCGGACCTGGCCCGCCCCGGCTGCACCGGGTGCAGTGGGGCCATGACCTCACCGACCACCACCGCCGGCCGCCTGGCCGGCCGCACCGCCCTCGTCACCGGTTCCACCAGCGGCATCGGCGCCGCCATCGCCGTCGTGCTCGCCGCCGAGGGCGCCACCGTCGCGGTCAGCGGCCGGGACGCCGTCCGCGGCGAGGCCGTCGTCGCCGCGATCACCGCCGACGGCGGGCACGCCACCTTCGTCCCCGCGGACCTCGGCGGCAGCTACGCCGACCTGCGGGCCTTCGCCGCCGCCGCGACCGACGCCCTGGATGGGCGGGTCGACGTCCTGGTGAACAACGCCGGCATCTACCCGGTCACGGCCACCGCCGACCTGCCCGACGGCGACCTCGACGCGATGCTGGCGGTCAACGTCCGCGCCCCGCACGTGCTCGTCGGCGCGCTCGCCCCGGCGATGGCCGAGCGCGGCAGCGGGGTCGTGGTGACCATCGGGTCTTGGATGGCCTCGGTCGGCAGCCCCTTCGGCGCGATGTACACCGCGACCAAGGCCGCCGCCGAGCAGCTCACCCGGGCCTGGGCCGCCGAGTTCGGGCCGCGCGGCGTGCGGGTCAACACCGTCTCGCCGGGGGTCACGCGCACCCCGGGCAACGAGGCCGCCGGGGAGGTCCTGGACGCGATGACGGCCACCACGCCGGCCGGCACCCCGATCCGGCCCGAGGACGTCGCCCGCGGGGTGCTGTTCCTCGCCTCGGACGACGCGGCGATGGTGCACGGCATCACGCTCCGCGTCGACGGCGGCATCACCGGGACGAAGCTGTCCTGACCCCGGTCCCGGGTCGGCCGCCGCACCGGCCGACCCGAGGTCGTCAGGACATCTCGACGATGCTGCGGGTGACCGCGGACTGCTCGGTGAGGACGCCGGCGATCAGGTGCTGGGTCTCGTTGACCCGGTCGACCACCTCGCGGATGGAGTCCAGCGCCCCGACGACCCGCTGGACGTCGTCCTGGATGGTGGTGACCCGGTCGCTGACCTCGTCGGTGGCCAGCGCGGTCTCCCGGGCCAACTCCTTGACCTCCCCGGCGACGACCGCGAAGCCCTTGCCGGCCTCCCCGGCGCGCGCGGCCTCGATCGTGGCGTTGAGGGCGAGCAGGTTGGTCTGCTCGGCGATGCCGGTGATCACCCGGACGACCTTGTCGATCTCGGCGCTGGAGGTGCCCAGGCTGGCGACGAACTCGGCGGCCTGCCCGGCCACCCGCTGGCCCTCGCCGGCGACGGCGGTGGCCTCGGCGACGTTGCGCTCGACCTCCTGGATCGAGGCCACCATCTCCCGCGCCGCGGTGGCCACCCGCTCCGAGGCGCGCATCCGCTGGATGGTCTGGGAGACGAGGAAGGCGGTGTTGCGCAGCGCGTCGCGCCGGCTGTCGCTCATGACCAGCGTGCGCGTGGCGAAGAAGTCCATGGTCCCGAGGACCCGGCCGTCGACCGTGATCGGCAGGCAGACGCCCGACCGCACGCCCGCCTGCTGCGCGGCCGGCGCCCGGACGCAGTCCCTGACCTCGCCGAGGTCCTCGACGAACACCAGGTCGCGGGCCTTCCACGTGCGGCCGGCCACGCCGACGCCCTCGGCGAAGGACGCCGTCCGGCTGACCTGGCGGAAGGCCGGGCCGAGGTCGCCGGAGTCCAGCGCGAAGGTCAGCGCGTGGCGGCTCTCGTCGACGGTCCAGTAGGACCCGTAGTGCCAGTCGAACTCGCGGCGGATGGTGTCCAGCGCGGTCCGGACGGCGTCCTCGACGGTGGTCGCCGTGCTGAGCTCGCGGAGCAGGATGTTGATCGCGGCGACGTCGCCGGCGGCGCGCTCCTGGTCGGCGGCGGCGGTGACCCGGGTGAAGGCCTGGGACACCAGCGTGCCGACCGCGCGCAGCGCGTCCAGCCGCTCGGCGGTCGGGGTGAGCGTCTCGGTGGTGAAGAAGTCCATGGTCCCCAGGACCTCCCCGCCGCGCACGACCGGGAAGCAGACCCCGGACCTGACGCCCACCCGCTGGGCGGCCGGTGCGCGCACGCAGTCGGTCATCTCACCCAGGTCCGCGACGAAGAGCAGGTCGCGGGACCGCCACGCCCGCCCGGACAGCCCGACGCCCTCGGCGAAGGAGGCCGTCAGCGTGACCTCGCGGAACTCCCGCCCGGCGTCGCCGGACTCGACGGCGAAGTGCAGCGCGCGGTCACCGTGGTCGATCTTCCACCAGGAGCCGTAGGCCCAGCCGAAGCACTGCCGGACGGTGTCCAGCGCGGCGCGGGCCACCTCCTCCTCGGTGCGGGCGCCGTCCAGGGCCATGAGCACCCGGGTGACGGCGGTGACGTCCGAGCGCGCCTCGGCGAGCTCGGCGGCGGTGTCCGCGACAGGGCGGCGGGTGGTGATGCGCACGATGGCAGTCCTCCGGCTCGACATGGCCGTGGTCTCGACCGTCCGGTCGTGTACTCGGCAGCACCTGCACCGGGACGAACGGTCGCGCACGACCCGGACGTGGACTTCCAGGTTCCGGATTCACACGCGCCACTAGGGTCACGGCATGACCGAGGCCGCGCCCGACTGCCTGTTCTGCCGGATGGTCGCCGGGGAGATCACCCCCGACGTCGTCGCCGAGACCGCCACCACGCTGGCGTTCCGGGACATCGCCCCGCAGGCGCCGACGCACGTGCTGGTCGTGCCCAAGGCCCACCACGCGACGATCGGCGCCCTCGCTGCGGCCGACCCGGTGCTCGCCGCCGAGCTGCTCGCCGCCGCGCAGGCGGTCGCGGTGCAGGAGGGGCTGGCCAGCGACCAGGCCCCCGAGCCCGGTTGGCGGCTGGTCGCCAACAGCGGCCCGGGCGCCGGCCAGACGGTCCACCACGTGCACCTGCACGTGCTCGGCGGCCGCGGCCTGGGCTGGCCGCCCGGCTGACCCGGTCGGGGCCGGGGTGACCCGGTCGCGGCGACGGGGCAGGGAACCGCCGTCGGCGCGTAGACTCGCCCAGGTCACAGCCCCGTCACGGAAGGCAGGGTCGAGCGTTCTTGCCCGACACCTCACCAGGCGCCCCGATCGGTACCGCCTCGACGCGTGAGCTCTCCGCGCGCGCAGCGGCGATCACCGAGGGTGCCGCGGACGCTCAGGCCGTACCGGCCGCCGTCCGCACCTCCATCACCGTCCCCGCCACCGTCTCCATGGTCGCGCTCCTCGGCTCCGGCGACGAGCTGCTCCGCCTGGTCGAGAGCGAGATCGCCGCCGACGTGCACGTCCGGGGCAACGAGATCGCCGTGACCGGGCAGCCGGGTGACAACGCCTTCGCCGTCCGGGTCTTCGACGAGCTGATCGCGCTGCTGGCCACCGGTCAGACGCTGCGCCCGGACTCGGTGCGCCGCGTCGTCGGCATGCTGCGTGCCGGTGGCGGCGAGCGGCCCGCCGAGGTGCTCAGCCTCGACATCATCAGCCGCCGCGGCCGCACCATCCGGCCCAAGACGCTGAACCAGAAGCACTACGTCGACGCCATCGACACCCACAGCGTGATCTTCGGGATCGGCCCGGCCGGTACCGGCAAGACCTACCTGGCGATGGCCAAGGCCGTGCAGGCGCTGCAGACCAAGCAGGTCAACCGGATCATCCTCACCCGCCCCGCGGTGGAGGCCGGCGAGCGGCTGGGCTACCTCCCCGGCTCGCTGTCGGACAAGATCGACCCCTACCTGCGCCCGCTGTACGACGCGCTGCACGACATGGTCGACCCCGAGTCGATTCCGCGGCTGATGACGGCCGGCACCATCGAGGTCGCCCCGCTGGCCTACATGCGCGGACGCACGCTCAACGACGCGTTCGTGATCCTCGACGAGGCGCAGAACACCACCGCCGAGCAGATGAAGATGTTCCTCACCCGGCTCGGGTTCGGCTCCAAGATGGTCGTCACCGGCGACGTCACGCAGGTCGACCTGCCCGGTGGCGCGCAGAGCGGTCTGCGGGTGGTCCGCGACATCCTCGAGGGCATCGACGACGTCCACTTCGCCACCCTCACCAGCTCCGACGTGGTCCGGCACCGGTTGGTCGGCGACATCGTCGACGCCTACGAGCGCTATGACGCCACCCTGCTCCCCGCCCCCGCGGGCCAGTCCCGCAACCCCGCCCGGCCGGCCCGCCCGGCCCGGCAGCAGGGGAGCTGATCGACGTGCCCGTCGAGGTCGCGAACGAGTCCGAGATCCCCGTCGACGAGACCGCCCTGGCCGGCGTCTGCCGCTACGTGCTCGACGCCATGGAGGTCAGCCCGCTCGCCGAGCTGTCCGTGCTGTGCGTCGACGTCGACTACATGGCCACGCTGCACGAGCGGTGGATGGGCGAGAAGGGCCCCACCGACGTGCTGGCCTTCCCGATGGACGACCTGGACACCAAGCGGCCCGACGATCCCGAACCGGGTCCGGCGCTGCTCGGTGACGTCGTGCTGTGCCCGGCCGTCGCCGTCCGGCAGGCCCGCGCGGCCGGCCACTCGATGGCCGACGAGCTCCTCCTGCTGGCCACCCACGGCGTGCTCCACCTGCTGGGCTACGACCACATGGAGCCCGACGAGGAGAAGGAGATGTTCGGCCTGCAGGGCAAGCTGCTCGAGGGCTGGCGCTCCGTCCCGCGGGAACCGGTGACCGGCGAGCCCGTGGAGTCGGGCGACCGATGAGCCCGACAGCGATCGTCCTGCTGGTGATCGCGGTCCTCCTCGTGCTGGTCGCCGGTGTCTTCGGCGCGCTCGACGCCGCGCTGCAGCGGCTGTCGGTGGCGCGCGTGGAGGAGCTGCGCCGGGACGGCGCCAAGCGTGCCGGCCCGCTGATGGCGGTGGTCGAGGAGCGCGCGCGGCACGTGGCGCTGCTCCTGCTGCTGCGGATCGTGTGCGAGATGACCGCCGCGGTGCTCGTGGCCGGGGTGTTCTTCCGGCTCTTCGACTCCGTGCCGGTCGGCGTCGCCGTGGCCGCGGCGGTCATGACGGTGGTCAGCTACGTGCTGGTCGGCGTCGGCCCGCGCACGATCGGCCGGCAGCACGCCTACCCGATCGCGCTGGCCGCCGCCCCGCTGGTGCGGCTGCTCGGCCGGATGCTCGGGCCCATCGCCACGCTGCTGATCCTCATCGGCAACGCGATCACCCCGGGCAAGGGCTACCGCGACGGCCCGTTCAGCAGCGAGGTCGAGCTGCGCGAGCTGGTCGACATGGCCGAGGAGCGCGGCGTCGTCGAGTCCGGCGAGCGCAACATGATCCACGGCGTGTTCGAGCTCGGCGACACCATCGCCCGCGAGGTGATGGTGCCCCGGCCCGACGTGGTGTGGATCGAGCGCGGCAAGACCCTGCGCCAGGCGCTGGCGCTGTGCCTGCGCAGCGGGTTCAGCCGGCTGCCGGTCATCGGGGAGAACGTCGACGACATCATCGGCGTCGTCTTCCTCAAGGACCTCGTCCGCCGGTCCCAGGGCTCCTCGGACTCCCGGGTCAGCGAGCCGCGGGTCGAGGAGCTGATGCGCCGGGCGAGCTTCATCCCGGAGTCCAAGCCGGTCGACGAGCTGCTGCGGGAGATGCAGGCCAGCCGCACGCACATGGCCGTCGTCGTCGACGAGTACGGCGGTTTCGCCGGCCTGGTCACCATCGAGGACATCCTCGAGGAGATCGTCGGTGAGATCGCCGACGAGCACGACGCGGTGCAGCGGCCCCCGATCGAGGAGCTCGCCGACGGCTCGGTGCGGATCACCGCCCGGCTGCCGGTCGAGGACCTCGCCGACCTGTTCAAGGTGCAGCTCCCCGAGGACGACGGCGTCGAGACCGTCGGTGGGCTCCTGGCCCGCGAGCTCGGCGTGGTGCCCATCGAGGGCTCCGCGGCCGAGGTCGGCGGGCTGCGGCTGGTCGCCGAGAGCACCGGCGGACGGCGCAACCAGATCGACACGATCCTGGTCACCCGGGTGCCCGAGTCCGGTGAGGACGACGCCGAGCAGGCCGCCCGGGAGCCCGAGCACGCCACCGTGGAAGGCTGAGGAAGGACCCTCCCGCCCCACCGCTCCCGCTCGCGAACTCGCGGCGGGCCCCTGCGGGAGGGCCGGACCGACGGATGGGAGAGTGCTCCGGTGGCCGATCTGGACCCCGAGGACGCCAAGCTGATCACGCTGGCCCGTTCCGCCCGAGGCCGTACCGGCGCGCCCGAGGGCGCCGCGGTGCGCGACACCGACGGCCGCACCTACCTCGCCGCGACCGTGACGCTGCCCTCGCTGCAGCTGTCCGCGCTGCAGGCGGCGGTCGCGGCCGCGGTCTCCAGCGGGGTCGAGGGCCTGGAGGCGGCCGCGGTGGTCTCCGCCGGGGACGCCGTGGAGCCGGCCGGGCTGGCCGCGGTCCACGACCTGACGCCGTCCGCGCCGGTGCTGCTCGCCGGGCCCGACGGCGTGCTGCGCGCCCAGATGTGACGGTCGGCCTGCCGCAGGCAGCGTCCTGGCGATGTGCCGAAAGTTGTAGGGCGACTACACCGTTCGGGGGCTGAGGTTCCGTCGTCGATGAGACAGGGTGGGTGGGTGACCGGGGACGAGAGCGCGGCTGTGCTGCGTCCCCGGCCCGTCCCGGCAGGGACGCGCGCCCGGGGGGCGGCGTCCGCCGGTCCGGGTCCCGCTGTCCTGCCGCCTGCCACCGGCCTCCGGTGACGCAGGCGGGCGACGGGGCGCCCGACGTCCTCCTCGGCGACGCGCACGGGGGTGCCGCCGAGGAGGACCTCCCGGGAGGTCCGGCAGAGGACGCAGCGGTCGACGACGAGGTCGTCGCTGCGTTCCTCGCCGACGTCGCCCTCGTCTCGCCCCGGCTGGTCGCCGACCCCGACCTCCGCGCGCTGCTGGCCGGGCGTGCGCTGGCCGTCCTGCACACCACCCGTGCGCGGCTGCGCGGTCAGCCCGCGCCCGAGCGCGCACCCGACGTCGGCGCCGTCCGGGCGCGCAGCCACGTGCACCCGGCCGAGTCGCTGCGGGCGGCGAGCCTGCTGTTCCGGCACGCGCTGCCGCCGCTGCTCTCCCAGGCCGCGGGCCTGGTGACCGGTCCCCGGGCCGCCGAGCGGATCGCCCTCGTCCTGCACGAGGTCATCGACGCGCTCGTCGTGCCGGCCGCCACCTCCTACGTCGACGTGCTGCTGTCCCGGATCAGCGACGCGAACCGCGACGAGCGCCGCCGCGTGGCCCGAGACCTGCACGACCACACCAGCCACGGCATCGGCGCGGCCATGCAGGGGCTGGACCTGGCCCTGCACCTGGTCGACACCGGCCGGCCGCTGGACCCCGACCGGCTGCGGTCGACCCGCCAGCTGCTGCTGGACACCCTCAACGACGTCCGCAGCCTGGCCACCCGGCTGCGCGACATGGTGGGCCACCGGACCCTGGCCCAGGCGCTGCAGGAGTACCTGGACTTCACCGTCCCGGTCGGGCTGTCGGCGACGCTGACCGAGCAGGGTGAGGAGGCGGTCGAGCTGCCGTCCCACGTCAAGGAGGAGAGCTACCTGATCGTGCGCGAGGCCATCCGCAACTCGCTCCTGCACGCCCGCGGGGCGACCCGCCTGGACGTGACCCTCCGCGTCGCCGGGGCCCAGCTGACCGCGGTGGTCGAGGACGACGGTGCCGGCTTCGACCCGGCCACGGTCGACACCACCCGCACCGTCGGCCTGGCCTCGCTCCGTGAGCGGGCCCACGGGCTGGGCGGCCGCGCCGTCCTGGACGCCGGGCCGGGCGGGGTCACGATGACGCTGACCGTCCCGCTCACGGCGGCACTGGCGTGACCGGCGCGCTGCGGGAGCTGGGGGTGGTCCTCGTCGACGACCACCGGCTGTTCCGCGAGAGCCTCGGCGCGCTGCTGTCGGTGCACGAGGGCATCGAGGTCGTCGCGGAGGGCTCCAACGGTGAGGAGGCCGTGCGGCTGGCCCGCCAGCACCGCCCCGACGTCGTGCTGCTGGACGTGGAGATGCCCGGTCAGTCGGTGCTCACCTCGCTGGTGGAGATCCGCGCGGCGTCGCCGACGACGAAGGTCGTCGTCCTCACCATGCACGAGAACACCCCGCTGGCCCGGCAGCTGCTGCTGCGCGGCGCCTCGGCCTACCTGATCAAGACCATCGGCCACCACGAGCTGGTCGCGGCCATCCGGGCCAGCACCGAGCACGAGCAGGACCTGGTCACCCTGTCGGTGTCCCGCAGCGGGCTGGCCGGGCTGACCTCGCCGGCCGCGCCGGTGCTGTCCGACCGCGAGGTGGAGGTGCTGACCCTGGTCGCCCGCGCCTGCTCCAACGCCGTGATCGCCACCGAGCTGCGGATCAGCGAGGGGACCGTCAAGCGGCACCTGAGCAACATCAACAGCAAGCTCGGCTCGACGTCGCGGCTGGACGCCGTCCGCCGGGCCACCCGGGCCCGGCTCCTGCCGCCCACCCTCGACGACGAGTGAGGACCTCGTCCCCCTCAGGTCCAGGACGAGGCCGGGGTCTACGGGAGCGGGCGGCCCAGGGCGTCGGCGACGGCGGCCGGGTCGCGCACCCAGACGGTGAACGACCGCGGCGTCTCCCCGTCGGTGTCCAGGTGGGCCACGCTGATCCGCTGCCGCCCGGGCCACCAGCCGCCCCGGCGGCGGGGCCTCGGCCACCCGGCCGGCGCCGACCCGCGGACGACCTCGGTGACCAGCACCAGCGGGACCACCCCGAAGGACGACGTCTGGCGCAGCCCGGCGATGTCGGTGGAGACCGCCCAGTCGCCGATGGTGAACCGCCCGGTCGAGACGACGAGGACCAGCAGGCCCAGGCCGACCGCCACCGGTGCCTCGGCGGCGACCGCGGCGCCGCTGTCCCGCCAGCCCAGGAAGCCCAGCCACACCGCGACGGCCAGCACGGTCAGGCCGATCACCACCGGGCTGGCCACGTCGTACTGCCAGTAGCGCAGCGGGCGCGGGACCACGGTGGCGCTCCGCTTGGGCCCCCGGCGGGCGAGGTAGCCGTAGCTGCCCGTCTGCGTGCGGTGCTGCTCCCGGGCCCGCGCCGCCTGGACCGCCAGGGGCTCACCGTCGTTGCGTCGCGACCGGGGAGGCATGCCGACCATGATCGCAGGGCCGCCGGCGCGCCCTCCTGCGGTCAGGGGCGAGCGGGAGGGGAGAACGGTCGGTGCGCAGTGGGAGACTGGACGGCGTGACCCCTCCCGAGCAGCCCGTCCACCGCAGCGGGTTCGTCGCCCTGGTCGGGCGTCCCAACGCCGGGAAGACCACGCTCACCAACGCCCTGGTCGGCGAGAAGGTCGGCATCGTCAGCAACCGGCCGCAGACCACCCGGCACGCCATCCGCGGTGTCGTCCACCGCCCGGCCGGCCAGCTCGTGCTGGTCGACACCCCGGGCCTGCACAAGCCCAAGAGCCTGCTCGGCCAGCGGCTCAACGACGTCGTCCGCGACACCCTCGCCGACGTCGACGTCATCGTGTTCTGCATCCCGGCCGACCAGCCGGTGGGCACCGGGGACGCCTTCATCGCCCGGCAGCTGAAGAACGTCACCACCCCGGTGGTGCTGGTGGTCACCAAGACCGACGCCGCGGGCAAGAAGGCGATCACCGAGCAGCTGCTCGCGGCCAGCCAGCTCGTCGACGCCGTGGAGGTCGTCCCGGTCAGCGCCGTGGCCGGCGACCAGGTCGAGCTGCTGTCCGACATCCTGATCAAGATGCTGCCCGAGGGCCCGCCGCTGTACCCGGAGGAGCAGACCACCGACGAGGACGTCGAGCGGCAGATCGCCGAGCTGGTCCGCGAGGCGGCGCTGGAGAAGGTCCGCCAGGAGGTCCCGCACTCCCTCGCCGTCAGCGTCGAGGAGATCATCCGCAAGCCCGACCCCCGGGACGCGAGCGCCGTGTTCACCGAGGTCCACGCGCTGCTGCACGTCGAGCGCGCCAGCCAGAAGCCGATGCTGCTGGGCAAGGGCGGGAACATCATCAAGGCGATCGGCAGCGAGGCCCGGGTCGGGCTGGAGACGCTGCTGGGCGGCCGGGTCCACCTGGACCTGCACGTCACGGTGCTGGGGGAGTGGCAGGACGACCCGAAGAAGCTGAACAGGCTGGGCTATTGAGGAGCGGAGCGATCCGCCGCCGGGGGGCGGGGCGTTAGGTGTCGAACACCCCGCAGGCGCTGTACCGGGACGAGGGCGTGGTGCTGCGCACCCAGAAGCTCGGTGAGGCCGACCGGATCGTCACCGTGCTCACCCGGCGCACCGGCAAGGTCCGTGCCGTGGCCAAGGGCGTACGGCGCACCAAGAGCAAGTTCGGTGCCCGGCTCGAGCCGTTCAGCCACGTCGACCTGCAGCTCTACACCGGCCGCAACCTCGACATCGTCAGCCAGGCCGAGTCCATCCGCCCCTACGGCACCGAGATCGTCTCCGACTACCGGGCCTACACCGCCGGCACCGCGGTCCTGGAGACCGCCGACCGGCTGACGGTCGAGGAGAAGGAGCCCTCGCTGCGGATGTTCCTGCTGGTCATCGGCGCACTGCGCACGCTGGCCGAGGGGCAGAAGCCGGCCTCGCTGGTGCTGGACGCCTTCCTGCTGCGCGCGATGTCGGTGGCCGGCTGGGAGCCCGCGCTGGGCGACTGCGCCCGCTGCGGTGAGGCCGGGCCGCACCGTCACTTCTCCGTCCCCGCCGGCGGGACCGTCTGCCCGTCCTGCCGTCCCACCGGGTCGGCGATGCCGAGTCCGGTCACCATCGAACTGCTGGAGGCGCTGTTGTCCGGCGACTGGGCCCAGGCCGAGAACAGCCTGAGCATCAACCGCAAGGAGGGCAGCGGCCTGGTCGCGGCCCTGCTGCAGTGGCACCTGGAGCGTGGGCTGCGCTCGCTGCCGTTGGTGGACCGGACGTGAGCGGAGAGGGTCGTGAGCATCGCAGCGAGGTACGAGCGAGGAGCGGAGCGGTCCACGTGAGCGAACCGGTGACATGGTGAGGCGGGAGGTGAAGGCCCCGAGCCCGCACCCCTCCGGTGCCCGCCCGCCGGCGATCCCGGCGGACAAGGTGCCGCACCACGTGGCGATCGTGATGGACGGCAACGGCCGCTGGGCGAAGTCCCGCGGGCTGCCGCGCACCGCCGGGCACGAGTCCGGTGAGGCGTCGCTGTTCGACTGCGTGGAGGGCGCCATCGAACTCGGCGTGAAGGCGATCAGCGCCTACGCGTTCTCCACGGAGAACTGGAAGCGCAGCCCCGACGAGGTGAGGTTCCTGATGGGCTTCAACCGCGACGTCATCCGCCGCCGCCGCGACGAGATGCACGAGCTCGGCGTGCGGGTGCGCTGGGCCGGTCGCCGTCCGCGGCTGTGGGGCAGCGTCATCAAGGAGCTCGAGGTCGCCGAGGAGCTCACGAAGGACAACGACGTCCTGACCCTGACGATGTGCGTCAACTACGGCGGCCGCGCCGAGATCGCCGACGCCGCCGCGGCCATCGCCCGGGAGGTCGCCGCCGGGCGGATCAGGCCGGACAAGGTCGACGAGGAGACCGTCGCCCGGTTCCTCGACGAGCCCGACATGCCCGACGTCGACCTGTTCGTGCGCAGCTCGGGGGAGAACCGCACCAGCAACTTCCTGCTGTGGCAGTCGGCCTACGCCGAGTTGGTCTTCCTGGACACGCTCTGGCCGGACTTCGACCGCCGCCACCTGTGGCAGGCCTGCGAGGAGTACGCCAGTCGGCAGCGCCGGTTCGGCAGCGCCTAGGCCCCCTCTCGGGGCCCGCCCTGAGCTGGCGGAGGGGGCCGTCAACTCCCCACCACTCGCGCGCACGCGGCGGGCCCTGCAGGAGGGCCGGTACAGGTGCTCCGCTAGGGCAGGTCGAAGCGGGAGACCAGGCCGCGCAGCTCCTCGGTGATGGTGGCCAGGGCGACGGCGGTCTCCCGGGTGGAGGCGATGGACTGTGCGGTGGAGCGGGTCGCGGCGGTCACCGTGCGCACGTCGGCGCTGACGCCCTCGGTGCCGGTGGCGGCCTGGGCCACGTTGCGGCTCATCTCCGCCGTCGTCGCGCTCTGCTCCTCCACCGCCGAGGCGATGGTCTGCTGGTGGTTGTTGACCTGTTCGACGATGGCGGCGATCTCCGCGATCGAGGCCGCCGCCCCGGCGGTGTCGGCCTGGATGGTCTCGACCCGGCGGGTGATGTCCTCGGTGGCCCGCTGCGTCTCCTGGGCCAGCTCCTTGACCTCGTTGGCGACCACGGCGAAGCCCTTGCCGGCCTCCCCGGCGCGGGCGGCCTCGATGGTGGCGTTGAGCGCCAGCAGGTTGGTCTGCTCGGCGATGGAGGTGATCGCCGCGACGACGTCCCCGATCTGCCGGGAGGACTCACCGAGCCGGGCGACCTGGGCCGTGGTCCGCTGCGCCGCCACCACGGCCGAGGCGCCCACCCGGGCGGCCTCGGAGGTGGAGTGCGCGATCTCCCGGATGGAGACGCCCATCTCCTCCGCGCCGGCGGCGACGGTGCGCACGTTCTCGCTGACCAGCTCGGTGGCGGCCTGGGCGGTGCCGGCCACCTCGGTGCCGCGGGCGGCGTCCCGGGTGACGTCGTCGGACAGGCCGCGGAGCTGGTCGGAGGCCGTGGACAGGTCCCCGGTGCGGTCGCGCAGGCCGCCCAGTGCGCTGCCCATGTCCTCCAGTGACCGGTTGAGCGCGACGGCCAGCGCGCGCAGCTCGTCGGTGCCGGACTCGGGCAGGCGGGGGCGGAGGTCCCCGTCGGCCACCTGCTCGAGCACGCCGACCGCGTGGTCCAGGGGCCGGGTCAGGGCGCGGGCCACCAGCAGGGCCACCACCGCGACGACGGCGGCGACCACCACGGCGACCAGCAGCACCGCCTGCAGCAGGGCCGAGGCCGGGGCCACGGCGTCACCGAGGTGCTCGCTGAGCACCACGCCCCAGCCGTAGCCGGCGAAGCCCAGCGCCCCCTCGGACGCCGACCAGCCGCGCACCTTCTCGACGTCCGCACCGGTGCCGTCGGCGAGTTCGTCGGTGCCGTGCCCGGACGCGCCGGCCGCCACCGCGGTGGCCGCGGGGGAGCCGGTCGCGGTGAGGTCGAGGGAGTCCTGGGCGCCCGGGCCGACGAGGACGACGCCGTCCTCGCGCAGCAGCTGGGCGGTGACGGCGACGCCACGGTCACCCAGCCCGGCGACCTGCTCGTCCAAGATCTGGCCCATCACCCGGGGCACCGAGGCCCAGTTGACCCACAGCCGCTCGGCCTGGCCGTCGGCGCCGTAGACGGGGGCAGCGAACACCAGCGTCGCGTCGTCCCGGCCGCTCGCCGCGCTGACCAGCGGGTCGACCTCGGGGTCCTGCACGTAGGTCTGGCCGGCCGGCAGGGCCAGTGCCTCGGCGAACCACGGCCGGGTCGACAGGTCGGCACCGGCGTAGGACGCGGGGTCGATCGGCTGGCCGTCGCCGGTGACGCTGTTGCCGCCGACCACCCGGCCGTCCCGGTCGACGACGAGCAGCAGGTCGTAGATGACGTAGTTCCTGCTGTAGAAGTCCGCGGCCTCGGCGACCGTCGGCGGCTCGGCCGAGGCGTCGGGGTTGAAGGCGAAGGCCTGCACGTCGCCGTAGCGCTCGAAGAGGTTGCGGTCGATCTTGTCGATCGTGGACCGGGCCTCGCTCTGCAGCAGCTCCCCCGAGTTGCGCACCCAGTCGCCCTCGCTGCGCTGCCAGGCGAAGACGCCCAGCCCGGCGAGCGGGACCGTGCTGCAGGCGAGCACGACCAGCACCAGGAGGGTGCGCAGGGAACGCAGGCGCAGGGCGGTGGTCAGGCGGTGACCGGTCATGGTCGGACCCCTCTCGGAGAGCACGGCGCCCGGCTGGTCGCAGGCGGGTGTGCAGCTCAACGATCGGCAGTGCACGACCGGATCGACACCGATGCGCCGTGTGACCTGCGCGTTCTCCGTCCGATCGTGTTCCGTGAGGGTGTCGCGGTCAGCTCCGCCCGGCTCGTTCCACCGCGCGTCGCAGGGTCTCCAGGTCGTGCTCCGCCCGGGCACGCAGTGCCGGCGAGCCGGGGTCGGCCGCCAGCTCGTCGAGCCCGGCCCGCAGCGCCGCGGCCAGCTGCCGGGCCTCCGCGACGAGGGCGTCGGGGCCGCCGGTGGTGTGCAGCCGCAGCTCCCAGGCCCGCAGCTCCAGCCGTGCGGCCGCCGTCGTCAGGACGTCGTCCACCGCGGGACCCCGCGCCGGCTCCTGGGCCGCCCGGGCGACCTCCACCGACAGCTCGTCCAGGCCGCGGTCGAGGTCGGCGCGGTAGGCGGCCCACGCGTCGGCGTCGGCCTGCACGCACCGCTCGTGCACCCGGCGGAGACGGTCCCGCAGCGGCGCCAGGACACCGCGCACCGCCGGTGCGCTCGCGGGGTGGTCGCGGCACAGGCCGGCGGTGGTGCGGGCCAGGCGCTGGTCGACGACCGCCGGGCGGAGGGTGGGGGGATCGGCCGTCGGGGACGCGGGCACGGTCACGAGCTGCAAGGTAAGGCCGGGCCCGGGACGCGCTCCACCGGCAGCGGGTGAACACCCGGTGGCCGGTGGGGTCGGCCGGGGAGCGACGCGGGGAGGCCGACTAGCGTTGAGGGGTCACTCGCCGACCGCCAGCCGGATGGAGCCCCCGTGCCCAGCGAAGCCACCCCCGCCCGTACCGCCGACCCCGCTCGCCTGGAGAAGGTGGTCAACCTCTGCAAGCGCCGGGGGATCGTCTTCCCCTCCGGGGAGATCTACGGTGGCACCCGCTCCGCCTGGGACTACGGCCCCCTCGGCGTCGAGCTCAAGGACAACATCAAGAAGCAGTGGTGGCGCACCGTCGTCCAGAGCCGGGACGACGTCGTCGGCCTGGACTCCTCGGTCATCCTGCCCCGCCAGGTGTGGGTCGCCTCCGGTCACGTCGGTGTGTTCACCGACCCGCTGACGGAGTGCCAGAACTGCCACAAGCGCTTCCGGGCCGACCACCTGGAGGAGGCGTACGAAGAGAAGAAGGGCCGGGCCCCGGAGAACGGCCTGACCGACATCACCTGCCCGAACTGTGGCGTCACCGGCCAGTGGACCGAGCCGCGCGACTTCAACATGATGCTGAAGACCCACCTCGGCCCGGTCGAGGACGAGTCGGGGCTGCACTACCTGCGCCCCGAGACCGCCCAGGGCATCTTCGTCAGCTTCGCCAACGTCATGGGCGCCTCGCGGAAGAAGCCGCCGTTCGGCATCGGCCAGATCGGCAAGTCCTTCCGCAACGAGATCACGCCGGGCAACTTCATCTTCCGCACGCGTGAGTTCGAGCAGATGGAGATGGAGTTCTTCGTCAAGCCCGGCGAGGACGCCGAGTGGCACCAGTACTGGATCGACGAGCGCACCCGCTGGTACACCGACCTGGGGATCGACCCCGAAAACCTGCGCCACTTCGAGCACCCGGCGGAGAAGCTCTCGCACTACTCGACGCGCACCGTCGACATCGAGTACCGCTTCGGCTTCCAGGGCTCGGAGTGGGGCGAGCTGGAGGGCATCGCCAACCGCACCGACTTCGACCTGAAGACGCACTCGGAGCACTCGGGCAACGACCTGTCCTACTTCGACCAGGCCACCAACGAGCGCTGGACGCCGTACGTCATCGAGCCGGCCGCCGGGCTGACCCGCTCGCTGATGGCGTTCCTGGTCGACGCCTACACCGAGGACGAGGCGCCCAACGCCAAGGGCGGCGTCGACACCCGCACGGTGCTGCGGCTGGACCACCGGCTGGCCCCGGTCAAGGCCGCCGTCCTGCCGCTGTCGCGCAACGCCGACCTCTCGCCCAAGGCCCGCGGCCTGGCCGCCGACCTGCGCAAGAACTGGAACGTCGACTTCGACGACGCCGGCGCCATCGGCCGCCGCTACCGCCGTCAGGACGAGGTGGGCACCCCGTTCTGCCTCACCGTCGACTTCGACACCCTCGAGGACAACGCGGTGACCGTGCGCGAGCGGGACTCGATGAGCCAGGAGCGCGTCGGCCTGGACCAGGTCGTCTCCTACCTCGCCGCCCGCCTCCCTGGCTGCTGAGCTGGGGCTGCCGCACCTGCTCCGGGTGCGGCAGCCCGGGTCAACCCGGGTGACCTGACGTTGAGCCGTGCCACGGCGCGGCTCAACGTCAGGTGACGCGGTTCGACCCCCGTCAGCTCACCCTCCGACCCGGTCGTCGACCCGGGACAACCACCCGTCGTCACCCACCTCTCCGTCCCGTGGCCGCCCCACGGCCCGGGGCGCTTCCTGGAAGGCGCGGGCCAGGGGGCCGGGCGTCGCCAGGAGTCGGTGGACCGTCGTCGCGACGGCGGGCCGCTGGTCGCCGAGGTCAGCGGCGGAGAGCCGGACGAAGCGGATCCCCAGCGAGCGGAGCAGGTCCTCCGTGCGCTTCTCCTGCCACAACTCCTCCGCCGGGGTCCGGCCGAAGGCGGGCTGCCGGTACTTCACCTGCCCGTCGAACTCCACGGCCACCGCCGCCTCGGGGTACCAGCCGTCGACGACCTTGAGCAGCTGTCCGTCCACCCAGAGCTCGACCTGTGGGATGAAGGGCGGCAACCCGAGCGCGGCGAAGGCCAGCCGGCCGTACGTCTCGAGCCAGGACTCGGCCCGCCCGTCTGCCAGGGCGAGAGCGCGCACGGCTCGCGGGATCCCGGGTACGAACGCCTGTCGGTCGAGCACCTGGGCCACGTGGCTCCGGGTGGTCAGCCCGCGCAACAGCGCAGCGTCCAGGGCGGCCACGGCGTGCACCTCCGGCCACGAGCGGGCCACGTCGACCAGGGTCCGGGCCGCCGTCGTCACGGGGTACGCACCGCGCACGGTCACCTCGTCCTCAGAGAGGACGGCGCGGGTCATCCGCCATCCGCGACCGCGTCGCCAGCGATCCGGGTCGGTCAACTCGACCACCGGCTCCGCCGCCCGCGGTCTCGGGAGGCCCCACACCCAGGCCGCGGTCGCTCCGCTGAGGACAGCGGACGGGCGGCCCAGGCTGGTCGTCACGGCGAGCGCGTCCAGTCCCGGACGGCGTCGGGTGCGCTCCACCTCGGCGAGGTCCCCGGCCGTCACGAAGACGCCGGTGCGCAGCCGCACCCACGTCCCCGTGCGCACCGCCGTCCGGACCTCCCGTTCACCGACACCGACGGCGGTCAGGTCGGCGGTGGTGAAGATGCCGAGCCGTCGCCGTCCTGGCTCGGCCACGGCAGTCGGGACGGAGAGGGGAGCGCGCACCCCAGGCAGCGTGATCGGTGATCGCCGGCGGAGTGGCCCGACCGGGCGACCTGTGGACCGGTGGGGCCGACGGGGACGGTCACGGACACCAGACCCGGACGCGCGGTAGGCCCCCGGGTGGACTGGGCCGCCGCCCGGGTTGACCCGGTCGACCTGACGTCGGGCCGTGCCACGGCGCGGTTCGACGTCACCTGGCCCGGGTTGACCCGCGCCAGGGACGCCGAGGGGTCGAGCCGGATGGGACGGCGAGGTGGCCGCTCCGGCGTGTCCCCGGGCACACAGCCGGGGCACCTACCCTGGGGGCGTGACCAGCACCCTCGAGCGCGCGACGGCGCTGCCGGCGTTGCAGCTGGGGAAGCTGACCGTGGACCCGGCGGTGGTGCTCGCGCCGATGGCCGGGATCACCGGTCCGGCGTTCCGCACGCTGTGCCGGGAGTTCGGCGCCGGCCTGTACGTCTGCGAGATGATCACCACCCGCGCGCTGGTGGAGCGCAACGAGAAGACGCTGCGGATGGTGCAGGCCACCACCGACGAGGCCGACGCGTTCTCCGTGCAGCTCTACGGCGTCGACCCGGCCACGGTGGGCCGCGCGGTGTCGATGCTGGTCGACGAGCAGGTCGCCGGCACCCGCCCGGCGCACATCGACCTCAACTTCGGCTGCCCGGTGCCCAAGGTGACCCGCAAGGGCGGTGGCTCGGCGCTGCCGTGGCGCCGCGTGCTGTTCGGCAACATCGTGCGGGCCGCAGTCCAGGCCGCCGGCGACGTCCCGGTGACGGTGAAGACCCGCATCGGCATCGACCCCGAGCACACCACCTACCTCGACGCCGGACGGATCGCCCAGGACGCCGGCGCCGCGGCGATCACCCTGCACGGGCGCACCGCCGACCAGCTCTACAGCGGCACCGCCGACTGGGCGCCCATCGCGAGGCTGGTCGAGACCGTCGACATCCCGGTGCTGGGCAACGGCGACCTGTGGGAGGCCGACGACGCGCTGCGCATGGTCGCCGAGACCGGCTGCGCCGGCGTCGTCGTGGGCCGGGGCTGCCTGGGGCGCCCGTGGCTGTTCGCCGACCTGGCCGCTGCCTTCGCCGGGTCCACCCAGCGCACGCTGCCCGACTTCCGCCAGGTCGCCGCGGTGATGCACCGGCACGCGACGCTGCTGGTCGCCGAGCACGGCGAGGAGGCCTACGGCTGCGCGGACTTCCGCAAGCACGTGGCCTGGTACCTCAAGGGCTTCGCCGTCGGTTCGGACACCCGCCGCGCCCTGGCCATGGTCAGCAGCCTCGACGAGCTGGCCGAGCTGCTGGCCGGCATCGAGGACCAGCCCTACCCGCAGACGGTCCTGGGCGAGCCCCGCGGACGGACGACGTCGGCGCGCCCGGTGTCGCTGCCGGAGGGCTGGCTGGACGACCGCGACGACCCGCGCCCGCCTGCCGGCGCCGAGCTCCTGGTGGGTGGCGGATGACGCCCGTCGTGACCACGACCCGAGGCGGCAGATGACCACCGGACCGTTCCTCTACGACGACGGCCCGGCGCCGCTGCACACCGCCGAGCCGCGCCAGCGCAACGGCCTGGTCCTCGGCCTGCTGGGCGGCACGGCGCTGTTCTCGGTGACCATGGTCGTGCTGATGAACGTGTGGAACGGGAACGGGGCCGACCAGTCCCGGGAGGTCGCCACCGTCTTCACCGCCGCGCTGTCGCAGGGGGACCTGACCACCTCGTACGCGCTGATCTGCGACGACGTGCGGGCCGCGGTGCCCCCGGACCAGCTGGCCGCGGAGTACCTGCAGCCGGGCACCCCGCAGGTGACCGGGACGCAGTCGAGCGAGTACGAGGGTGCGCCGGCCGAGCTGGTCACGGTGCGCTGGGACGACGCCGGCACGGTCACCACCACCGAGCTCACCCTGGTCCCCGAGGGCGGCACGAAGGTCTGCGGGACCCGCGTCACGGGCTGAGCGACGGGCCGCCCCCAGCGGCTCCCCGCACCCGGCGCGTCGCGTGGTACCCATGACGGGTGGCAGCGTCGGCGGGGCAGTTGGTCGTGCGGGTGGTGGGTGCCGCGGTGACGTCGGTGCTGCTGCTCGCCGGGGCCACGGGGCTGGCCATCTGGTGGACCGCGCGGCAGGACGACCGGCCCGGGTCCGACGCGATCGTGGTGCTCGGGTCGGCGCAGTACAACGGCGTCCCGTCCTCGATCTTCGAGGCCCGGCTGGAGCACGCGCTGTCGCTCTACACCGACGGCGTGGCGCCGAGGGTGGTGACCGTGGGCGGCAAGGCCGAGGGTGACCAGTACAGCGAGGCGGAGGCCGGCCGGCGGTACCTGCTGGACGCCGGCGTCCCGGCGGAGGCGCTGCTCGCCGTCGAGGAGGGCGAGGACACCTTGGAGAGCGTGCGGGCGGTCGCCGGCACCTTCGACGGGCAGGGCTGGCGCACCGCCGTCCTGGTGACCGACCCGTGGCACGCCATGCGCGCGCAGCGGATGGCGTCCGACGCCAGCATGGACGCGACCAGCTCGCCGACCCGCCAGGGCCCGGCCGTGCAGACGCGCACCACGCAGCTGCGGTACATCGTGCGCGAGACGGCCGCCTACCTGCTCTACCGCGCGACCGGCGAGAGCGTCGCCGGGGCACCGGGCATCGGCTGAGGAGGAGAGACAGTGCTGGAGCTGGGCAAGAGCGCGTCGCACGACCTGCCGAAGGGCACCGTCCCGGTGCTCGAGGGCGATGCCGTCGTGGCGACGCTGCACGCGTCGAACTGGAAGGAGTCCGCGACCGCTGAGGTGGCCGGGCGGTCCTGGGTCTTCGGGAAGGCCGGCCGCGAGCTGGCCGCCCGCTGGGCCGTCGACCCCGAGGACGCCGTCCGGCTGCGGGCGCGGCAGACGTCGTACTGGAACGGCACCTGGACGGCGGAGCTGGACGGCATGACCGTCGAGGTCACGTCGGCGTCCCGCTGGAAGGGCACCCACCGCTACACCGTCGACGGCCGGCAGCTGGCCGAGAGCGACACGACCGGGTCGTGGAACCCGCGGCCCACGCTCACCACGGCCCCCGACCTGTCCCTGGACCACGCGGTCTTCCTGCTGTGGGTCGAGCTCGTCCTCGGCCGACGCTGGGCCGCGGCCGCGGCGGCCGTCTGATGCCCGGCCGGGGACGCATCCGGGCCGCGGACATCGCCACGGTCCGCGAGCGGTCGAAGATCGACGAGGTCGTCGGCGAGCACCTGCAGCTCAAGCGTGCGGGCGGCGGCAGCCTCAAGGGGCTGTGCCCGTTCCACGACGAGAAGTCGCCGTCCTTCCAGGTCACGCCCTCGCGCGGGCTGTACCACTGCTTCGGGTGCGGGGTCGGTGGTGACGTCATCCGCTTCGTGCAGGAGATCGACCACCTGTCCTTCTCCGAGGCTGTCGAGCTGCTCGCCGGCCGCACCGGGGTGCAGCTGCAGTACGAGGACGACGGCGGCCGCGCCACCGCCGGCCCCGACCGCGCGCACGCCGGCCAGCGAGCCCGGCTGGTGGCGGCCAACACCGCGGCTGCGGACTTCTACGCCGTCCAGCTGATGACGCCCGACGCCGCGCCGGCCCGCAGCTTCCTGGCCGACCGCGGCTTCGACCGGCAGGTCGCGCTGGACTTCAACTGCGGCTACGCCCCCGCCGGCTGGGACACCCTGACCCGGCACCTGCGCGGGCTGGGCTACACGCAGGAGGAGCTGGTCACCGGGGGGCTGGCGAAGGAGTCCTCCCGCGGCACGCTCATCGACCGGTTCCACCGCCGGCTGATCTGGCCGATCCGCGACCTCACCGGTGACGTGATCGGTTTCGGCGCCCGCAAGCTGATGGACGACGACCCGGGCCCGAAGTACCTCAACACCCCCGAGACGCCGCTGTACAAGAAGAGCACCGTCCTCTACGGCGTCGAGCGGGCCAAGCGGGAGATCGCCCGCAGCCACCAGGCGGTCGTCGTCGAGGGCTACACCGACGTGATGGCCTGCCACGTGGCCGGCGTGACCACCGCCGTCGCCTCCTGCGGCACCGCGTTCGGGCCGGAGCACATCAACGTGCTGCGCCGGCTCTTGATGGACCAGGACGAGTTCCGCGGAGAGGTGATCTACACCTTCGACGGCGACGCGGCCGGCCAGGCGGCGGCGATGAAGTCGTTCAAGGAGGACCAGCGCTTCGTCGCGCAGACCTTCGTCGCGGTCGAGCAGGAGGGCCGCGACCCCTGCGAGCTGCGCCAGGCCCACGGGGACGCCGCCGTGCGCGACCTGATCGCCCGGCGCACGCCGCTGATCGAGTTCGTGCTGCGGACGCACCTGGCCGAGTACGACCTGGACACCGTGGAGGGCCGCGTCGCCGCGCTGGACAAGACGGCGCCGCTGCTGGCCCAGATCAAGGACCACGCGCTGCGTCCCGCCTACGCCCGTCGGCTGGCCGGGCTGCTCGGCCTGCCCGACGAGAGCGAGGTCGTGGCCCGGCTGCGTCAGCAGGGTGGCGACGGGGTGGGGGAGAAGCGGCCGCCGTCCCGGGGCCGCGCGCCGCAGCGCTCCCCGGAGGACGCCGCGCGTGAGGTCGAGCGGGAGGCGGTGAAGGCGGCGCTGCAGTGCCCCGAGCTCGCCGGGCCCGACTTCGACGCCGTCCCGGCCGAGGCCTACACCGACCCGGACTACGCGGCGGTGGCCGCGGCGGTCTCCGGTGCCGGGGGAGCGGCCGGGGCGACGACGTCCGGCGCGGCCTGGCTGGACGAGGTGACCGAGCACTGCGACCGGGAGTCGGCCAAGGCGATGTTGACCGCGCTGGCGGTCGAGCCGATGCACTCGGTGGGGGAGAACGACCCCACCTACGTCAACGCGCTGATGGCCCGGCTGCAGCTGATGGCGGCCGAGCGTGAGCTGGTGGCGATCAAGGGCCGGCTGCAGCGCACCAACCCGGTCGAGGACTCCGACGGCTACATGAAGATGTTCCAGAAGCTGATCGACCTCGAGGCGCTGGCCCGGGCCCTGCGCACCCGGGCGGCCGGCGGCCTGTGAACCTGCTCGGGCGGCTGCGGGGCGGGCGCGCGCGCCCGCCCGAGCAGGTGCGCGCCCTGGTGGCCGCCGACCCCGACGAGCGGGTGCTGGCCTGGGGCGAGCTGGTGGCGGGCGGCTGGCTCGTGGCGACCAGCCGGGGCCTGCGGTCGGACGGCGACGTCCTGCCCTGGCACCGGGTCGGCACCGCGCGCTGGACGGCGGCGGGGGAGGGCGGCACGTTCACCGTCGTCCCGCTGGCCGACGTCGAGCCGGGCGTGCAGGCGCGGGAGGCGCCGCTGCGGTTCGTGCTGCGCGCGGCCGGCGAGCTGCCAGCGGTGCTGCGCACCCGGGTCGACCGGACGGTGGTGACCAGCCAGCGGCACCCGCTGCCCACCGGCGGGGCGGTGCTGCTGGTGGCCCGCCGGGTGCCCGGTCAGGCAGCCCGGGAGTGGACGGTGGTGTTCGACGACGACGCCGACCGCGACGACCCGGCCGCCCGCCAGGTCGCGCGGGAGCGGCTGGCGGCCGCGGTGGACGCCGACGACCCCAGCCGCTGAACCGCGGTCAGTGGCCGGTGTCGGTGCCCATGCGGGTCTTGACCGAGTCGACGGCGGCGTCGGCGCGGGCCTGGGCGACACCGGCGGCGGCCTGCAGACGCGGGTCGTCCTTGGCCGAGGCGTAGAGCCGACGGATCTGCTCGTAGCGCTCGCGGCCGGCCTTGGCGCCGAGGACGTAGCCGGCGCCGAAGCCGGCGAGGAAGGACAGCTTGGCCACGAGGGACCTCCTGGGTTCGGGGGAGTGCTGACGGTACCGGCCGGTTCCGCGGACGACCCGCCGAGAACCCCTGCCCCGACACCCCTCCCACGGTGTAGTAACCTTGACGAGTCCGCGGGTCACGGCCCGCTGATCCCTCGTAGCTCAATTGGCAGAGCATGCGACTGTTAATCGCAGGGTTATAGGTTCAAGTCCTATCGAGGGAGCAAGCCGAGCCCCTGGTCAGCGTCGCTGATCAGGGGCTTTTGTCTGCCGCGCCGAGGCGGGTCGGTGCGGTCCACGGACCAGTCCAGATCGCAACCCGTGCCGGCTTCAGCTGCCGCCGGTCCCCGGCTGGAGTGTCTTGCGCTCGATCAACAGGCTGCTCACGTCCTGAACGCCTCCCGGAACCGTCAGTTCAGCGATGGGGGGTCGCTTGCCTCGACGTTCCTCCCACGGGTACTCGTTGATCGGCAGGAAGGGCCGCGGCCCACGCTCGACCTTCGCGCCCGGATGGACAGCGCCACTGTTGTAGGGCGAGAGCTCGACGATGTGGCCGTAGCGCGACAGGAGCGCGGCGGTGTCCAGGACGAGCACCTCGTGCGCTCGGTCTCGGTAGGGGGGTGCGTTCCTGAGCCTGGACAGCGGCGACTCATCGAGGAAGAAGAACACTCGCTGGTTCAAGGCCCGGTAGTACTCACGAGCGTCCATGCCCACCAGCGTTCGGCGCAGGACTGTCTCGTTCATCGGCTTGTTGTCGCGCAGCCACGCGGTCCCCACGCCCGAGCGCTCGAGCCGCCTCATCTCCGGCCGGCGCTGGCTCAAGAGGCGCTCGCGTTCGGCGCCGACGACCCCGTACACGTCGAGCAGTGCTGCCGTCGACAGGAGCCCGTGGCGCTCGATCGACGGCCAGGACCCGATCTCCGTCAGGTGGTACAGCCGCGGCCAACGCTGCTCGATGACGTGGGTCGACAACGACGGAGTCATGGTCGGACGGTATCCACAACGACTCGTCCTGGGAGCAACGGCTCAGCCAGCGGTACTGCTCAGGGACGTTGATCGGCGTGGTCCTGGGGGGCTCACGACTCATCAACCGGTCTGTGATGGCCGTGCGGGTTGCCGCGAGCGAGTGGTCGACCAGACGCTTCATGCATGTCTCACCCGATCAACACGTGCGTCGCAGGGACAACGTGTCAGCGGCATCAACTCCGCCGCCATGACGACTGCACCGAGGCGTGCGCACCGCAGCTACGCGGCCGACGGTACGTGCTGTTCCTCGCCGAGCCTCCCGCTCCTGGGGCGCTTACGCTCGGTGGATGCCGTCCAACCGCAAGCCGCTGGACGAGCTCCGCGAGACCGTCGGCCGCCTCGGCGACCAGCTCCCACGTCCCGGCATCCGCGGCGTTGACGACCTGATGAACGACCTCTTCGGCGGCCGCCCCGGCCCGGCCCGACCGCTCGCGGTGATCCAGGCCGAACTCGACGGGCTCGTGGGGCTGGAGGCGGTCAAGGAGCAGGTGCAGGCGCTCGTCGCCTTCCTGCAGGTGCAGGCCCGCCGCAAGGCGCACGGACTCCCCGAGGCGGCGACGTCCCAGCACCTGGTGTTCCTCGGCAACCCGGGCACGGGCAAGACCACCGTGGCGCGGCTCCTGGCCGAGATGTACCGGGCGGTCGGCCTGCTGCAGAAGGGGCACCTGGTCGAGGTCGACCGGGCTGCCCTGGTCGGGCAGTACGTCGGCGCGACTGCGATCAAGACCGACCGGGTCATCCGCAAGGCGCTCGACGGGGTCTTGTTCATCGACGAGGCCTACTCGCTGTCCCCGGACTCCGACGGCCGGGTCGACTTCGGGCCCGAGGCGATCGAGGTCCTCCTCAAGCGCATGGAGGACCACCGCCACCGGCTCGTGGTGATCGTGGCCGGTTACCCGCGCCTGATGGAGGCCTTCCTGGCCTCCAACCCGGGCCTGCGGTCGCGCTTCGCCCGGGAGATCGACTTCCCGGACTACTCCACCGCCGAGCTGGAGGCCATCTTCACCGGCGTCGTCCTTCAGCACGAGTACGTGCTGGAGCCCGGCGCTGCGGTCACGCTCCGCCGCACCCTGGGTGGCCTCACGTCGGACCAGGAGTCCGGCAACGCGCGCTTCGCCCGCACCCTGTTCGAACAGTCGCTGAACCGCCAGGCCCTCCGGCTGACCCGCGCCGAGGGCAAGAGCGTCGACGACCTCAGCCGGGACGACGTCTCGACGCTCACCGCGAACGACATCGCGGAGGCAGCCCGCTCGCTGAGCGAATAACCGACCCGCCGGGTCGGTGCCCTCGACGCCTCTTGCACGGGCGGTCGCTCGCAACCACCGCACTGATGTGCCGATCATCCGGCCGCCGCGTGACGTCGAGCGGGGGGCGCGCCCTGCCGACGCCGCGTCCGTCCCTTCTCCATCAGTGAGCCAGGCCGGTCAGCGGCGGATCACGTCCACGGGCAGACCCGGTGGTGCGTACGACCGTCGACGGCGAGCGAGGCGGTTCAACTCCCCGTTCCACGGCACGCGAGCGGCCTTCGCCTTGTTGTGCCGCCGGCAGAGCACTTGTCCGTTGGCCAGCGTGGTCGAGCCACCCCGGCTGTGGGGATGGACGTGATCCGCCTCCAGTCGCGCCGTCTGCTCGCAGCGACCGATCAGCGGAGTGTGGTGCTCGCACCGGCCGCCGGCACGCAGGAGCAGCAACGACTTGTCCGCTCGGGAGTAGGTGCGCACAGGGT
Source organism: Modestobacter sp. VKM Ac-2986 (assembly GCF_026967795.1). Classification (GTDB taxonomy): domain Bacteria; phylum Actinomycetota; class Actinomycetes; order Mycobacteriales; family Geodermatophilaceae; genus Modestobacter. The sequence continues at coordinate 480,957 of NZ_JAPVBH010000002.1, read as the reverse complement.
CCCGTCGCCTGCCCCCGTGGATGCCCTCGCGCACCACGCGCAGGCACGCGCGCCCGACCACCAGGGCAAGGAGCACACCGAGCCACGGTTGAGCCCACACCCCCTCCCAGAGACTGGTCAGAACAGAGCTCGTCGCGGTGTTCGAGGCCACTGGCCCGAGCGTCGGCAGGGGAGTCATCCCGCTCATCGGAACTGTCCATGCGTCACACCCGAGACGCTAGGCAGCTGCGGTGATCCGCACAGTCCACCTGACGAGCGACAGGACTTCGTCCGCCGCCACTGTGCGTGACGCGGCCCGGTCGGTGACCTTGACCTCCAGCGGTAGCGCTCCCGCGCCGGGGAGCTGCCCAGTGGGGCAAGGGTGATGATCTCCGTGCCGCGCGACGAGGTCACCCGCGCCCGGCCGCACCGGCTGGCCGCCGGCGGCACGTGCCAGCGACTCCACACGGTCTGACCGGCGTGACCCGGTGCGCTGGCCTCGTCGGCAGCGGCTCAGACCGCGACGCCCTGCGCGGCCGGTTCGGCGTCCTGGCCGGCCGCCGCCGGGGCCATCCACATGACCTGCCAGCCGTGGCCGTCGAGGTCGAAGAAGCTGCGGGACACCATGAACCCGAGGTCCTCGAGCGGGTCGGCCTCGACGGCGCCGGCCGCCAGGGCGGTGTCGACGACGCGGTCGACGTCCTCCCGGGACGGGACGCTGAAGCAGTAGAGCGCCAGTGCGTGCGTGGCCGGGTCGGCCATCGGCCGCTTCGAGTGCTGCGCGAAGGTCGCGTGGTCACCCAGCATCACGCTGGCCTGCTCGCCGACGAGCATGCAGGCGGCGCCGTCACCGGAGAAGGCCTCGTCGAAGGTGAACCCGAGCGCGGTGAAGAACGCCCGGCTGCGCGCGACGTCGGCCACGGGCAGGGTCACGAAGAACGTGCGGCCGGGGTGTGCGGGGCTGGTCACGGTGGGTCTCCCGTCGGTGGTTCGAGTGGGTACACCGGCAGGACCGGCCCGGCCGGTGGAACTCATCGGTGACGCCGGCCGAGCGGTCGAGCGCCCCGGCCGAGGAGGACGAGCGCTAGCGTCCCGCCATGGAGAGCCGGGTGCGCGGTGTCACCGTCCACTCCGTCGAGCACGGCAGCGGGCTGCCACTGGTCGCCCTGCACGGCGCCGGCGTCGACCACCGCGACCTCGAGGCGGCCCTGGAACAGGTCCTGGGCGGCACGGACCTCCGGCGCGTGTACCTCGACCTGCCGGGGATGGGCCGCACCACCGCCGAGGGGCTGCACGGCAACGACGACGTCGTCGCGGTCCTCGCCGCGTTCGTCGAGCAGCTGGACGGCGGGCCGGTCCTGCTGCTGGGCCACTCCTACGGCGGCTACCTGGCGCGCGGGCTGACCGCGCAGCGACCCGACCTGGTCCGCGGCCTCGCGCTGGTCTGTACGGCGGCCGAGAGCACCGGCGAGGTGCCCGCGCCGGTCGTCGTCCGGCAGGACGCCGACGCGTACGACGAGCTCGAGCCCGACCAGCGGGCCGGCTTCGACGAGTACTTCGTGGTGCGCACCCGGGCCACCGCCCGCCGGCACCGCGACTCCGTCGTCCCCGGCATGACGATCCAGGACGAGGTGGCGCTGGAGCGGGTCTTCGCCCGCTGGCCGGTCGACGTCGGCACGGGCCCGGTCGACGTCCCGACCCTGCTGCTCGCCGGGCGGCAGGACTCCGTCGTCGGATACGCCGACACGGTCGACCTGCTCGACCGGCACCCGCACGCCACGCTGGCCGTCGTCGACGGGGCAGGCCACGCCCTGCTGCACGAGCGCCCCGACGTCGTCGGCGGCCTGCTCGCCGACTGGGTCGCCCGGGCCCGCTGACCTGCCCGGACACACGACGAGGCGCCATCCCGTCCGGGACAGCGCCTCGTCGTAGCGGGGCTCAGGACGCGAGCGGCCCGACGGGCTCCTCGCCGCGGAAGGTGATGCGGTGCATCACGCGGCGCTGGGTGCCGTAGTCGCGGTTGGCGTAGTGCACGGTCGAGCGGTTGTCCCACATGACCACGTCACCGACCGACCAGCGGTGCCGGACGATGTGCTCGGGCTTGGTGATGTGGGCGTAGAACAGGTCGAGCAGGTAGCGGCTCTCGGCGTCGGAGACGTCCTTGATGTGGGACACGAAGCCGGGGTTGACGAACAGGCCCTTGCGGCCGGTGTCGGGGTTGACCCGGACGACGGGGTGCTCAATCGGGACCAGGGCGCGGAACTCCTCGCCCTCCCACTTGGTGCGCTCCTCGCGCTGGGCCAGGTAGTACCCGAACTCGCGGGTGCCGTCGTGCACCGCGACCAGCTGGTCGGCCAGGCGCTGCACCGGCTCGCTGAGCGAGCGGTAGGCCAGCTCGAGGTCGGCCCACTGGGTGTCCCCGCCGGTCGGCGGGAGCACGACGGCCCGCAGCACCGAGCCCAGCGGAGGACGGCGCACGAAGGTGACGTCGGTGTGCCAGATGTCGGCGAAGCCACCGCTGGCGCTGTCGAGCGCGTAGATCTCCGGGTGGTCCTCGTCGACGCCCGGGACGACCGGGTGGGACTCGGTGAGCTCACCGAGCCGGCGGCCCAGCGCGATCTGGCTGTCGGGGTGCAGGTCGTGCTGGTCGGCGAAGAACAGCACCTTGTACTCGGCGAGCGCGGCCCGGATGGCCACGATCTGCTCGTCGGTGGCGCGGTCGAGGTCGACACCGTGCACCCGGGCGCCGATGGTCGGCTCCAGGCGCTCGATCTCGAGCACGGACGGCTCGGCGGCAGTGGCGGTGGTGGGGCTGGCGAGCAGGGTCATGCGAGGACTCCAGGGGAGGGGGTGCGGGCGGGGCGGCGGGTGCTCAGTCGAGACAGAGCGCACTCGCGCACCGCAGCAGGTCGATGTGCCGGCGCTCGACGAGCGCGCACTGCACAATCCCTACCGATCTCATAGGAATTACCTTAACCGCACCCTGCGGCTCGTGTCGATGCGGAGGGGGTACCCGGCCCGTCGGCCGTCGAAGCGCCTCCGGTGGACACGTCGACGTCCCCAGTGCGCAGCCCCTCCCGTGTGCCGTCGTGCGCCGGGGCGCGCACGACGGCACAGCAGGTCAGTCCTCGCTGATCCAGGCGGCGGTGTTCGCCGGGAGGGCGATGGTGCCCGCGGACTGGCGCACCGAGGTCGACGAGGCCAGCAGCACCGTCCCCGTCGTCCGCACCAGCACGGTCTCGGTGCCCATGTTGACCACGCAGCGCACCGTCTCGTCGTCCCCGGCGCAGTGCACGGTGAGGACGTCACCGGCGGTCTCGACCGTCGCCTCGCCCGACCCGAGCGCCGGGTGCGCGGCCCGCAGGGCGAGGGCGCGGCGGTAGAGGGTGAGCATCGAGCCGCCGTCGCGGGTCTGGGTGGACACCGCGTAGCCGGACCAGTCGGTGGGGATCGGCAGCCACGGGTCGGCGGCACCGTCGGGGGAGAAGCCGACGCCGTCGGCGTCGTTCCACGGCATCGGGATGCGGCAGCCGTCGCGGCCGGCGCGGGCGCCACCGCTGCGGAAGAAGATCGGGTCGGTCTTGGCCTCGTCGGGGACGACGGCCTGCGGCAGGCCCAGCTCGTCGCCGGCGTAGAGGTAGGCCGAGCCGGGCAGCGACAGCATCAGCAGCGCCGCGGCGCGGGCCCGGGCGGTACCGAGCGCCCCGCCGCCGAAGCGGGTCACCTGGCGGTCCTTGTCGTGGTTGCCCAGCACCCAGGAGACCGGGGCGCCGACCGCGCCGAACGCGTCCAGCGCGCTGCGCACGCCGTCGGCGAAGGCCTCGGTGTCCCAGCCGGACTTGAGCAGCCGGAAGCAGAACGACTGGTGCATCTCGTCGGGGCGCGAGTACAGCGCCACCTCCTGCGGGTCGGCCAGGCAGACCTCGCCGACGATCATGGTGTCCGGGTACTCGTCGCAGATCTCCCGCCAGCGGCGCCACACGTCGTGCACCTCGGGCTGGTTCCAGGTCATCGCCTGCTCCGGGCCGTGCCCGAACAGCGTGGGGGAGTACTTCCCGGGGTTGTCGCGGAGTTCGGCGTCCTTGAACAGCCCGTAGGCCACGTCGACGCGGAAACCGCTGACGCCACGGTCCAGCCAGAACCGCAGTGTCTTCTCGAAGTCCGCGGCGACGGCCGGGTCGCGCCAGTTCAGGTCGGGCTGCTCGGGGGCGAACAGGTGCAGGTACCAGCGGCCGTCGGGGGTGCGCGACCAGGCCGGCCCGCCGAAGAGGGACTGCCAGTTGTTCGGCGGCTCTTCCGACGCCGGGGCGAAGTGGTAGCGCGAGGCCTCGGGGGAGTCGGGGTCGGTCAGCGCGGCCTGGAACCACGGGTGCTGGTCGGAGGTGTGGTTCGGGACGACGTCCAGCACGACCTTGAGGCCGAGCCGGCGGGCGTCGGCGACCAGCGCCTCGAGGTCGGCGACGTCGCCGTAGTCGGGGTCGACCGCGCGGTAGTCGGCGATGTCGTAGCCGCCGTCGGCGCCGCCGGAGGGGTAGTGCGGGTTGATCCACAGCGCGTCGACGCCGAGCCAGGACAGGTAGGGCAGCCGCGAGCGCAGGCCGGCCAGGTCGCCGATGCCGTCGCCGTTGCTGTCGGCGAAGGAGCGCAGGTAGACCTGGTAGACCACGGCCGACCGCCACCAGGGCGACGGGGACCGGAAGGCCTCGACCTGCTGCTCGGGGGACGTCCGCATCGTTGCGAGCCGTGGTGACATGTCGCCATCATCGGCACTCGTACGGCACGTCATGTGCTACAGGTCTCACCAATGACCCGGACGGTGTAGGCAGATGTAGCCATGCCGGTCGCCCGAGAGCTAGGAGAGCCGGGGGACAACTCGTTGCATCGGATACCCCCGGGGGGTATACAAGGGTCGTCCGTCCCGAGGAGGCGTCATGCACGACAGCACGGTCCACCCACCCCACGTCTCGACCCCGTCGGTCAGTTGGTCCATGGCGGTCCAGGCGACCCTGCACTGCCTCACCGGTTGCGCCGTCGGCGAGGTGCTCGGCATGGCGATCGGGACGGCGGTGGGCCTGCCCGACGCCGGCACCGTCGTCCTGGCGGTCGCGCTGGCGTTCGTCTTCGGCTACGCCTTCACGATGCGCGGCGTCCTGCGCAGCGGGCTGACGCTGCGGGCGGCCGTCCGTGTCGCGCTGGCCGCCGACACCGTGTCCATCGCGGTCATGGAGCTCATCGACAACGCGGTGATGCTCACCGTCCCCGGCGCGATGGACGCCGGTCTGGGCAGCGCGGTGTTCTGGCTGTCCCTGGCCGGGGCCCTGGCCGTGGCCTTCGTGCTCACGGTGCCGGTCAACCGGTGGCTGATGAGCCGCGGGAAGGGCCACGCGGTGGTGCACCAGCTCCACTGACATTCGCCCGGGTCCACGACGACGGGGGCGGTCAGCCCGGTGGGGGCAGCTCCACCGTCACGTCGAGGCCACCGGCCGGCCGGGCGGTGGCCTCGATGTGCCCCTCGTGCGCCTGGGTGATCGACCGGGCGATGGTCAGCCCCAGCCCGACCCCGCCGCTGGTGTCCAGCCGGTCGCCGCGGGCCCGCCGGAACGGCTCGAAGAGCCGGGGCACGGACTCGGCGGGCACCAGCGGGCCGGTGTTGGTCACCTGCAGCACCGGCTGCCCGGGCGTCACGCGCAGGCAGACCTCGCCGCCGGGGACGTTGTACTTGATGCCGTTGTGCACCAGGTTGGCGATCAGGCGTTCCAGCAGCGCCGCCTCACCGGACACGGTCACCGGCTCCAGCGCCGTCTGCAGCCGGACCCCGGCCGCCCCGGCCAGCTGCTGGTAGACCGAGGCGACGTCGGCGGCGATGGCGTCCAGCCGCTGCGGGGTGCGGGCCACCACGGCCTGGTCGGTCTCGGCCAGCACCAGCAGGCCCTCGATGAGCGCCTCGTTGCGCTCGTTGGTGGTCAGCAGCTGCCGGGTGAGCAGCTCCAACTGGTCCGGGGTCGGGTCCCCGGACAGGCCGACCTCGATCAGGGTCCGCTGCAGCGCCAGGGGTGTGCGCAGCTCGTGCGAGGCGTTGGCGGCGAACCGGCGCTGGGCCTCGTAGCCCTCCATGACGCGGCCGAGCATCGCGTCGATGCCCCCGGCCAGCTGACCGAACTGACCGCGACGGGCGCGCACCCCGGTGCGCTCGGCGAGGTTCTGCGGCCCGAACCGCTGCACGGTGACGCTCAGCCGGCGCAGTGGCCGCCCGCTCCACACGGTCAGCCCGACCACCGCTGCCAGGACCAGTCCACTGACGAGGACCAGCAGGGCGCCGGCCTCGAGGGGGTCGTAGGTGACCGGGGAGCACCCGCTGGCGCCGACGTCCCGCCAGTCGTCCGAGCAGCGCAGGAACAACGAGTCGTAGAACACGGCGCGCCGGATGTTGGCCAGGTGCTGGAACGCCCACGGCAGGAAGAGGCCGCCGAGGAGCAGGCAGGTCAGCAGGCTGAGGGTGGTCCGGACGCGCAGGGTCAGCCGCACGGTCAGCCGCTGCCCAGGCGGTAGCCGACCCGGGGCACGGTGTGCACCACCGGCGGCTCGCCCAGCTTGCGCCGCAGCGTCATCACCGCGACCCGGACGGCGTTGGTGAAGGGGTCGGCGTGCTCGTCCCAGGCCTGCTCCAGTAGCTGCTCGGCGGTGACGACCTGGCCCTCGGCGCGCATGAGCACGGTGAGGACCGCGAACTCCTTGGGGGTCAGCGACAGCAGCCGGCCGTCCCGCGAGGCGGTGTGCCGCGGGACGTCGAGCACGATGCCGTGCTGGTCGAGCACCGGCGGCGTGGCCGCACCCGAGCGCCGTCCCAGCGCCTGCACCCGGGCGACCAGCTCGGCAAAGGCGAAGGGCTTGGTGAGGTAGTCGTCGGCGCCCAGGCTCAGCCCGTCCACCCGGTCCCGGATGCCGCCGGCCGCGGTGAGCATGAGCACCCGGACGCCGTCCCGGCTGGCCACGATGTGTCGGCACACCTCGTCCCCGGTGCGCCCGGGCATGTCCCGGTCGAGCACCGCCACGTCGTAGCGGTGCACGGAGACCAGCTCCAGGGCGGCGTCGCCGTCGTAGCAGACGTCGACGGCGATGGAGAGCCGGCGCAGCCCCTCGGCCACGGTCTCGGCGAGCAGCCGTTCGTCGTCGGCCACCAGCACGCGCATCAGGTCCCCTCCCGTCGCTGCCCCCGTCGGCGGCGACGTCCCCAGGATGCCTGCTGCGGGCATAAGGGCGGGATAAGGGGAACGCTGACGGCCGGATCACCGCCCGCCCCGGAACCTGCTCCCGTGACCGAGACCTCCCTGCTGCGCGCCCCCGTCAGCCGTGCCCCTCACGCGGAGGCGCCGACCACCTACCGCCACGGCCGGCCGGGTCGGCGCCGGCGCGGCCCCCGGCTCCTGGGTCTCGTCCTCTCCGTGGTCCTGGCCGGCTGGCTGGCGGCGCACACCGAGGTGGTGGACGTGTCGGCGCTGTGGGGCGACCCGCCGGTCGAGGCGGGCGGCGGGACCATCTCGGTGGTGGCGCTGGACGCCTCGGGGGACGAGCTGGTGCCCTCCGCCGCCGCGGGGGAGACACACTGGACCGCCTCGCTGGCCAAGCTCTTCGTCGTCCAGCAGCTGCTCGAGCGGGACGCCGCCGGCACGGTCACCCTGGACGGCGACGACCTGGTGCGGATGCAACGGGCCGTGGAGCTCTCCGACGACGAGGCGATGAACGTGCTGTGGGTCGAGTTCGGCGGCGCACAGCTGGTCACCGCCGCCGCCGCGGAGTTCGGGCTGGACGACACCGCTGCTCCCGAGCGGTCCGGGCAGTGGGGCGAGACGACCACCACGGCGGCGGACTACGCGACCTTCCTGGCCTCCCTCGACGCGCACCTGTCACCTGCGGACCTGGCCACGCTGACCACCTGGATGCAGTCGACCACCCCCACCGCCGCCGACGGGTTCGGCCAGTCCTTCGGGCTGCTGTCGGCCCAGGCGGACACCGACGGCGCGGTCGCGGCCAAGCAGGGCTGGATGTGCTGCCTGGAGGGCAGCCGCCAGCTGCACTCCACCGGGGTGCTCACCGACGGCCGGGTGGTCGTGCTGCTCGGCGAGTTCCCGGAGGACACCACCTGGGCGCAGGCGCAGCAGGCGTTGACCGACACCGCCGAGCAGGTGGTCGAGGGCTGACCGCCGCTCCCGCGCGGAACGGGAGCCGGCGGTGGCGGAGGACGCCGACCGCTGATCGGCGGCACGCAGCACATCGCCCAGCAGATGATTGAGATGACGTGTCGCAGGGCACAGCTGCTGCCGTGACCACTGTTCAGCGCGGGAACACCTACGCCGTGGGCTTCGCTCGTCCCGACCGCCGGTCCTGGGCCCAGCCGGCCGACCAGCCGATGTCCTGGCACGCGGTGGAGGCCCACCGTCCCTCCGACGAGCTCGACGGCGAGGTGGAGCTGGCCGTCTGCGGCGCCATCGTGCAGGTGTGGGGCTCCCAGGACTGGGACCGGCTCAGCTCCGGCCGGTCCGCCTGCGCCGAGTGCCGCCAGCGCACCACCGTGCCACTGCGGCACGCCGGCTGACCCCTCCGCTCACCGCCGCTCGAGGACCCCGCGCACGATCGCGGCCTGGCCGGCGTGCTGCAGGTCGTCGCCGATCACGCTGAGCAGCCGGACGCCGAGGGTCACCGGCGGGTCCCACCGCTCGTCGACGACCCGGTCGAGGTCCCCGGCCGACAGCGTGCGCAGGAACGCTGCGGTCCGGCGGTGCACCTCGGCGTGGTAGTCGACCAGCAACTGCGGGTCGGTGACGACGGTGGCCGCCACGTCGGCGCTGCTGAAGCCGTAGCCGATCGCGCCGGGCTCGAACGGGAGCCCGAACCGGTCCGCCCAGCCGTCGGCCGTGTACGCCTGCTCGGTCCCGGCCACCTCGGACACGTGGTCGTCCTGCACCCGGGTCAGGTGCCAGACCAGCCAGGCGATCGTGTTGGCGTCGGGGTCCAGGCGCGCGGTCAGCAGCGCCGGGTCGATCCCGTCGAGGGCACGGCGGACGACCTCCTCGACGTTGTCGAAGGCGGTCAGCAGCAGGTCACGGCTCTCCATGCCCGCGACCTACCCGCCCATCCGCCGGGGCACTCGCCGCCGGCTCAGGACAGCTCGACGACCCCGGTGACCAGCAGCGCCAGCGCGCCCAGGACGAGCAGCACGAGCAGTGCCAGCAGCACCATCGGGACGACGACCCAGCGCCGCTTGAACCGCAGCCGGCGCTGCTTGACCGCCTGCCGTCGCTCGTGCCGGCTGCGGGTCGGCGCCGCCTCCGCGTCCGCCCGGCGCCGCCCGGCGGCGTCCTTGGCCTGGTCGCGGGCGCCGCGCACGACGGTGGTCACCACCGCCTTGGACGAGGAGGCCAGCGCCAGCAGGTCGGCCAGGTCGAAGCGCTCGACCTGCCCGCCGCGCGCCGCCGCCTTCGCCCCGCCGGTCACCGGGGTGCGCGGGGCGGCCGGCTCGGCGTCCACCCCGGCGGCGACCTGCGCCAGCCCGCGCCGGGCCTCGGCTGCCGTCATCCGCGCGGCGGGGTCCTTGGTCAGCAGCCCGCTCAGCACCGGGCCCAGCGGGCCGGCGGCGGTGGTCGGCGCGGGCTCCTCGTCGACCACCGCCAGCAGCGTCGCCATCGGGGCACCGCGGTCGAACGGCGTGTGGCCCTCGACGGCGGTGTAGAGGGTGGCGCCCAGCGACCACAGGTCGATCGAGGGGGTGGACTCCTCGCCGCGGGCACGTTCGGGCGCCATGTAGGACGGCGAGCCGAGCACCGCCCCCTGGGTGGTGAGCGAGGAGTCGTCGGTGGAGGTGGCGATGCCGAAGTCGGTGAGGCAGGCGTGGCCGTCGCCGTCCACGAGCACGTTGCCCGGCTTCACGTCCCGGTGCACGATGCCCGCGGCGTGCGCGACCTCGATCGCCGACAGCACGTCCAGCCCGATCCGGGCGACGGCGGAGGGGCTCAGCGGACCGTCGTTCTCCAGGACCTGCTGGAGGCTGCGGGAGCGCACGTGCTCCATCACCAGCCACGGCCGGCCGTCCTCCTCGACGACGTCGTGGACGGTGACCACGTGCGGGTCGTCCAGCCGGGCGGCGGCCCGGGCCTCGCGCAGGGTGCGCTCGCGCAGCACGGCGCGCTCGTCGTCGGTCAGGTGCACCGGGTAGGTGATCTCCTTGAGCGCGACCTCTCGCTGCAGCACCTGGTCGGTGGCCTGCCAGACCACGCCCATGCCGCCCCGGCCGAGCTCGGCGCCCAGCAGGTAGCGCCCGCCGACGAGCCGCTCACCCGCTCCGGGCCCGGTCGTCATGATCAGATGGGTGCTCCGTGCACGACCTGGCCAAACGCCGTGCGCCCGGGCGGTAGGTTGCGCGCAGCGTCCGACCCGGTGGGAGATCCGTGTTCCTCCTCATCTCCCGGCTGACCCGCCTGCTGGGCAGCCGGTTGCGCGGCTGGCGGTTGCCGCTGGCCGTGATCGTGCTGGTGTTCCTCACCAGCTGGCTGGCGATGGCGCTGGTGGAGCCGGCCGGCAGCGAGATCGCCGCGCCGGGCAACTACTGGTGGTACTTCGTCGTCACGGCCGCCACCGTCGGTTACGGCGACTTCTTCCCGGAGTCGGGCGCCGGGCGGCTGGTGGGCACGTACGTCATCGTCGGCGGGATCGTCACGCTGACCCTGCTGTTCTCGCGGCTCGCCGACTACCTGCAGTCGGTCCGCGGCAAGCGTCTGAGGGGTGTGGGAGCACTGGAGCTCACCGGTCACGTCGTCGTCCTGGGGTACCTGCCCGGCCGGACCGAGCGGATGCTCGCCGAGCTGCACGCGGAGAACGCCACCCCGATCGTGCTGTGCGCGTGGGACGAGGTGGGGGAGAACCCGGTCCCCGAGGACCCGGTGGTGTCCTTCGTCCGCGGCGACCTCACCCACGCCGACGTCATGACCCGCGCCTGCGTCGACCGGGCGCGCACGGTGATCGTCGACGGCCGCGACGACAACGAGACCCTGGCCATCGCCGTCGCCGTCGAGCACGCCAACCCCGGCGTGCACACCGTCGCGGCGCTGCGCGACCTCGGCCGGCGCGACAACCTGCGCTACGTCAACCCCGGGATCGCCTGCGTGCAGTGGCACATGCCCACGCTGATCACCGAGGAGGCGCTGGACCCCGGCATCACCGAGGTCTACAGCGACCTGATGAGCGCCGGCGGGCACGGCAACACCTACTCGCTGCGGCTGCCGTCCGGGCACGGGTTCACCGCCTTCGGCGACTGCCAGACCCACCTGGGACGGCGGTTCGGGGCCACCGTGCTCGCCGTCCGCACCGCCGGCGGGCTCACGGTCAGCCCGCCGTGGGACACCCCGATCGGTGAGGGGACGACGCTGTACTACGTGGGCCGCGGACGCATCGACACCCGTGACCTGGTCGCCCGCTGAGGCCGCTCAGGCGTCGGCGGGCAGCAGGGTGCTGAGCATCCGGGCGGACATCTCCACCAGCGGGAGGTGTCGGGCCAGCGAGCGCGGCTGGGCACGGCCCGAGACCCCGCACAGGGTCCCGAAGAGCGCGCCCGAGCGGGTGACCAGCGGGACGCCCACGTAGGCGGCCACCCGCTCGCCGTGCAGCGCCACCAGGTCCTGGTAGGCCGGGACGGCGGCGGCGACGGTGGCCACCCGGGGCCCGGAGCCGCTGACCATCGAGTGGCAGAAGGACTGCGCCCAGGGGACCGCGGTGCCGGACGGGACGGCCTCCCGGGGATGGGAGAGCAGCACGTGCTGGTGGGGCGGCTGGACCCGGGTCACCATCCAGGCGTCCAGACCGACGGTGCGGTGCAGGAACCCCAACGAGGCGCGGGCGGCGGCCGTCCAGTCCTCGAAGGGGACGACGTCGTCCACCACGAGAGCGAGCATGCCCCGATGGTCCTCCCCGCCGGCGCCGCCCGGGAGGGCCTGCAGTCACCTTTCGACCCCCGTGCGTCACACCCGCCCCACACCGCCCTGCTGTACACAGGACGGGTGGCTGACGACGACCCCCGGTCCGTGGACGACGGGACGCAGCTGCACCGCCCCGGGCCGGTGCGCTGGCTCGGCTACGCCATGGGCGCGGGGCTGCCCGAGCGCCACCGCGCCTGGGTGCTGCACGACACGACGGCCGCCACCTGGGGCCAGCGGCACCTGGCGCGGGCGCTGGTGCAGATGTCGGTGCCGGTCGCACTGGTGCTCGTCCTGGTGCCCGGGCCGTTCTGGATCCGCGGCATGACCGCACTGGGTGGGCTGCTGCTCGGGTTGATCTTCTCCTTCGCCTACATCACCGAGACCACCGAGCACCGGGTGAAGAAGGCCGGCTTCCCGCCGGGCACCGCCCAGGCCGTGCGCGACCAGGCCGCGGTGGGCCGGACCGCGGCGGAGTCGGAGCGGCGACGCGCAGCGGCGGAGAAGCGGGCCGCCCGCTACCGGCAGCGCCAGGGCCGCTGACTCACCGGTCGAAGAGGGTCACCGCGCTGGGCGTGACGGTGAACGGGTTGGCCCACTCCGAGGCGGCCGGGGTGATCGGCTGGGCGTCGGTCACCACCAGGAACGGCGTGCCCGGGTAGATCGCCAGCACCCGGCTGGGGGAGCCCAGCTCCTCGGTGCGCTCGAGCAGCTCGCCCCGGCGCAGCTGTTGCGTCGTCCGGCGTCCGGTCAGCGGCTCGCCCACGGCGGCGACCCACTGGGCGCCGTCGGCGTCGAAGGTGATCGACGCGACCCGCTGCCCGGCCGGGGCCGGCTCGCAGCCGGCGAACTCGGCCAGGGCGTCGTAGAGCCGTTCGGCCTGCTCGTCGTCGCTGGCCCGCGGGAGGAAGAAGGCGACCATGACGACCATCCTCGCGCGACCCACCGACAGTCCGGGGACCGGCGGCTGCACCACGGTCCCGGCGACGTCGACCGAACTCGGTGAGGACGACGGCAGCGCGACGGCGAGCGTGCGGACGAGCCGGCGCGGCCAGTGGCTCGACGCGGACGGCCGGACCGCCGGCCACGCCAACTCCGGCACGCCGGGCCCGTACAGACGGGTGGACACCCACGACCGGCAGGACGCGGTGCCGAGGACCAGCCAGGTCCCTGGCCTCGTCGCGCCGCTGACCTGGGCCCTTGGTCCCTGGGCGCTGCCGGCGGACTGATCAGGCCAGCCGGGCGCGGATGAGCTCGTCCTCCTTGCGCAGCACGACGGTCATCAGCTCGCGGACGGCGTTCTCCGCCTGCCTGCCGACCAGCGGGGCGTCGACCCGGACGTCGCCGGTGACCGTCGCGCGGGTGCCACCGGCCTCGGGGCGCAGCCGCCGCTCGCCGGTCACCCGGACCTCGCGGCCGAAGACCTCCGACTGCACGTCCAGGGGGGAGCGGTGGCCGCCCTCGCCGTCCGGTGTCCAGGTGGAGCGCTCGACGACGGCGACCGATGAGCCGACGAACCGGGCGAAGACCGGCGGGATGCCGGCAGTGGGTGCCGAGAGCCGGGTGGTGGTGGCGGAGCCGCTGACCGTGACCTCCTGCACCTGGGCGTCCAGCGCCGCGGCGCGGTCGCGGAGGAACTGCTCGTCGGTGAGGACGGCGAGCACGGTGTCGGGGGAGGCGGGGTAGCTGACGCTGGAGTCGAGGGGCACGTGCTCATCCTCAGCCGGAGGGCACCGACCTGCCGGTCAGCGCGGTTCGCGCAGGTGCCAGGCCCGGGTGAGCAGCTTCCGGGCCTCCTCGACGGCGGCCTCGGCCTGCGTCTGCGCCTGCGCGGCCAGGTCGCCCAGGCGGAGCGTCGCCTGCTGCTCGGTGTGGGCGGCGGCGTTGTGCTCCCGGCACAGCGACGTGCCCTGGTACGCCGTCACGGCCGGGTGCTCGCGCCCGTCGCCGGCCAGGCAGGCGCTGCACCACCCGAGCGGACGGGGGACGCGGTTCTTGTCAGCCATGCCCGGACTCTAGATCGACGGCGTCCCGGTCACCCGCGCTCGGAGGGCGCCTCCGTGGTCCGGTGCCGGCGGCGCACCGAGGTGGTGCCCAGGGAGGCGGCGAGCTCCATGCCGGACAGGTCCTCGGTGAACGGGGGGGGGGTTCCGCTCCTCGGCCAGGGCCCGGGACCGGGTCGCCAAGGTGTGCGCCGACAGCGGCCCGGACGACGGTCGGTCGCGTCGGTCCGCAGGGACAGCGGGCAGCCCACCCCGGACCTCGCCGACGCGACGAGGCCCCGCCCGCCAGCTGGACGCTGGCGGGCGGGGCCGGCTCGTGCGGAGCGCTGATCAGCGCGGGTTGGTGTTCCGCACCGCAGTCAACCGCGCCACCAGGGTCGCTGCGGACGCCGTGACCGTCGGGACCGGCGAGACGAGCGACCAGCGCTGCCCGCAGCGAGCGGCGTCCGGCGTGACCTGCTCGATGGCGACGCCGACACCCGTTGCGTCACCGCGCACCGCGACCGCCTTGCTGCTCGTCCGGTTGATCAGCTGGTAGGCGCCGCCGGCCACGGGGATCAGCTTGAACTCGGCGTTGGGGCTGCCGTTGTCGTAGTACTGGCTGAGGGCCACGCCGTCGGCGGAGGAGGTCCACGGGAGGCTCATCGTGGTGTTGTGCGCGACGTTGATCAGCTTGTGGTGACCGCCGGACGTGGCGGACACCCTCCACTGCTGGGACGCGGCGCCGCTGTCGGCGGCGGTCTTGAGGTTGCCCCTGCCGGCGGGTGCGTCGATGGCCGTGCGTGAGCAGGCGTTGACCAGCCGGTAGGTGCCGTTGGCGACGGGCGGGGCGACGGGTGCGGTCACGGGCGGGGCGATCGGTGCGGTCACGGGCGGGGCGACCGGTGCGGCGACGGGCGGGGCGACGGGCGGGGTGACGGGTGCGGCCACGGGCGGGGTGACGGGTGCGGTCACGGGCGGGGCGACGGGTGCAGCGACGGCCGATGGGAGCGCCCGCACCTCGACACGGTCGACGAGCAGCTGCGCGGGCTGAGTGGGGGCCACCACCTCGGCGCCACTGCGACTGTCGTTGGCCAGGTTGAGGATCAACCAGTTGGGCCGCATGACGTCGGGGCCGAAGCCCCACTGCTTGCCCGGGTCCTTGGTGTAGACCTGCCCGCACTGCACGTCGTCGAGCAGGAACGTGACCCGCCCGGGTTCGATGCGCGCGGAGTACTTGTGGAACCCGCTGGTCAGGTTCGCGGCGGGGCAGTAGTGGTCGGTGCCGTGGTAGCTGGGTGAACCCCAGGTGTGACCGACGGCGTGGTACGCCTCGGGCCAGGTGGAGTAGAACTCCATGGCGTCGGCCTCGCCGAGCGGGAGCACGTCGCGGCCGTCGGTGTTGTTGTTCAGCGACCAGAACGCCGGCCAGTAGCCGGCCTCGGCTGGCTGCTTGACCCAGGCGGACATGGTGCCGTAGACGAACCCGAACTTGGCGCCGGTCCGGATCGCGGACCCGGCACCGGGCTTGGCGGGGATGACCAGCTGGCCGGACCCGTTGAGGGTCTCGTTGTCGCCGGGCTTGATGTTGCCGTAGGCGGCGGAGGAGTTGTACGTCTCGACCGAGAAGTCCTCCCACTTCGTGCGGTCGAACGATGCACCGGCCGCGCCGGTGAAGTCGTCCTCGAAGAGGATCGCGCCTGGTTCCGCGGCGGCCGCAGGTGTGGGGTGCAGAGCGACCGGGGCCGCGATGGCTGCGCCGATGAGGGCAGTGACCGTGAGGGCACGAACGCGCCGTCCGAGGCTCATGACGCGCTGCGCGAGTCGACGAGGAGCTGGGCGGTCGTCGCGGCGTCGGCGTGGACCCGCCCGGCCGGGGTGGTGGTCGTCCAGCACTGGGCGTCGTCGAGCTCGAGGGCGGTGCGACGGCTGCCGGCGAGGCGGCAGCGCAGGTCGGCGTACACGGTCAGGGTCCTCCGAGGCGGTTGGGGATGGGGAGGTCGACTGCTCCGGCTCACGGCGGCGACCCGGTCGACGAGCGCGACGAGGGGCGCGTCGGGGAGCTCGATCTCCTCGGCGGAGACCTGCCGGCGGTCGGCGTCGAACGCGGTGACGGTGTCGGTGGTCACGGGCGTCCTCTCGTCAGGCGGAGCAGCGGAAGGCAAGGCGGGGGGTGGGTGTCGTCGCCGTCGAGGGCGGACGTGGTCGGCGGCAGCAGTGACGCCGGAGCGGTGGGACGTGAGCACAGGCGCGAAGCCGTGCCGGGGTCAGTCGTACGTTGCTCCCAGTGACGGTGCCACTACCGAGAGCTGTTCGCCAGCAGCTGGCTGACGGCTGATGCCGATGGGTTGCGTGTTACCGGTGGGGCGAACTCCGACCGCGGAGGAGGCGAGGTGGGTCGGCCGACGAAGTGCCGCCGTCGACCCCGGGCCCCACTGCCCGAACGGCACCAGGACCTCGTCGGGTCGACGGACCCGGTCGGGGTCCGGTGCGTGGTCACGGGAGTCCGCGTCGGTCGGGGTCCGGGACGCCGTCACCGGACCCCGGCACTGCGCCTGGCGTCGACGGGGAGCCACGGGGTGAGCCGGACCATCAGGTCGGCGACGAGGTCTGCGGTGGGGCGGGTGGGGCTCGAACCCACGACCCAGGGATTATGAGTCCCATGCTCTGACCGGCTGAGCTACCGCCCCAGGTGTCCACGCTAACGGTGTCGTCAGAGCGGTCGTCGAGGTGCTCCGTCCTCCGCGACAGATGGACGATCCCAGGTGGGATCGTCCACGTGTCGCAACAAGATCGTCGCTGAGCTGCGAAGATGCGCGTCTCGCTGGACCACTCGCGTCCCAGACGTCTCAGCGGGAGCAACTCGGGCTGGCGCTACCGGGTCATGATCCGGCAAACTCTCAACCGGTCGCTCTGAGAGCCGCCGAGGTACGAGAGCAGTCCACCGCACGACAGGTCCGTTGGGGAAGACGGAGTCAGTCGAGTCGATGGAGGTGCGCCGTGCAGCGGTCAACCCAGGGTGTCGTCTTCGTGCACTCGTGCCCGAAGGCTCTCTGCCAGCATGTCGAGTGGGCGCTCGAGCGCGTCGTCGGCGCGCCGGTGTCCCTGTCATGGGCTGACCAGCCCATGGCGCACGGTGCCTACCGTGCCGAGGTCGCCTGGACGGGGGTCCCCGGTACCGGGGCGAAGCTGGTCGCTGCCCTCAAGCAGTGGCCGATGCTGCGCTTCGAGGTCACCGAGGAGGCCAGCCACGGCAACGACGGCGAGCGCATGTCCTACGTGCCCGGCCGCGGCGTGCACCGCTCCCCGGTGAGCGCCAACGGCGACCTCGTCATCAGCGAGCAGCAGCTGCGGCACCTGGCGGCCACCGCCTCCTCGGTCGAGGCCTTCCGGCACGGCGTGGACACGCTGCTGGGCGCCGCCTGGGACGAGGACCTCGAGGCCTACCGCCACGCCGGCGACGCCGCCCCCGTCACCTGGCTGCACCAGGTCGTCTGAGGGAGGACCCTGCCGCCCCCACGCCTCGCAGGCTCGGCGCGGGGCCCTGCGGCAGGGCCGGTCCACCGCGTGCTGCCGTGGCGGACCAGCACCACGGACTGCGGCCCGGCCCCCTCCGCAGAGGGGCCGGGCCGCGTCACGTCCGTCGTCAGAGCGGGATGTTGCCGTGTGCCCCGCGGCCGGACGGCGCCTCGGCCAGTGCGGCCACCAGCCGGCGCTTGGTGTCCGAGGGGTCGACGACCTCGTCCACCACGCCGATCTCCTGGGCCTTGGCCACACCCCCGGCGATCGCCTCGTGCTCGGCGGCCAGCTGCGCGTGCAGCGCCTCCCGCTCACCGGGCTGCGCCGCGGCCAGCTTCTTGCGGTGCAGGATCCCGACTGCGGCCTTGGCGCCCATGACGGCCACCTCGGCGCCGGGCCAGGCGAACACCGCGGTCGCGCCCAGCGAGCGGGCGTTCATCGCGATGTAGGCACCGCCGTAGGACTTGCGGGTCACCAGCGTCACCCGCGGCACCACCGCCTCGGCGAAGGCGTGCAGCAGCTTGGCGCCGCGGCGCACGACGCCGTCCCACTCCTGGCCCACGCCGGGCAGGTAGCCGGGGACGTCGACCAGCACGACCAGCGGCACCCCGAAGGCGTCGCACATCCGCACGAAGCGGGCGGCCTTCTCCGCCGAGGCGGAGTCCAGGCAGCCGCCGAGTCGCAGCGGGTTGTTGGCCACGACGCCCACGGTGCGCCCGGCGAGCCGGCCCAGCGTGGTGACGACGTTGGGCGCGAAGCGGGGGTGCAGCTCCAGGCCGGGGCCGTCGAGCAGCTGGGCGACCAGCGGCTTGACGTCGTAGGCGCGGTTGCGCTGCTCGGGCAGCAGGCTCATCAGGTCGACGGCCGGCTCGCCCTCGGCGGGGGCGAAGGTGCCCTGGGCGGCGAGCAGGTCGACCGCCGTCCGGGCCGTCTCCAGCGCCTCCGCCTCGCTCTCGGTCACCACGTGGACGACGCCGGAGCGCCGGCCGTGGGTGTCGGGCCCACCGAGCTGCTCCTGGTCGACGTTCTCGCCGGTGACCGAGCGGACGACGTCCGGGCCGGTCACGAAGACGCGGCCAGCCGGGCTCATGATCACCAGGTCGGTCAGCGCCGGGCCGTACGCGGCGCCACCGGCAGCGGCACCCAGGACCACGGAGACCTGCGGGATCCGGCCCGAGGCGCGGACCATCGCGGCGAACACCTCACCGACCGCGTGCAGGGCGACGACGCCCTCGGCCAGCCGCGCACCGCCGGAGTGCCAGATGCCCACGACCGGCACCCGCTCCCGCAGGGCGGCGTCGATGGCGTCGACGATGTGCCGGCACCCGTCCAGGCCCATCGCCCCGCCCATGATCGTGGCGTCGGTGCAGTAGGCGATCGCCGGCGAGCCGGCCACCGTGCCGCGGGCGGCCAGCACGCCGGAGGTGTCGCGGGCGGCGAGCAGCTGCAGCGACCCGGCGTCGAAGAACTGCGCGAGGCGGTGCTCGGGGTCCCGGGGGTCGACGGTGGTGGCAGGGGGGTCGGCGTGCACGGTGGTCATGAACAGCTCCTCAGAGCGAGAGGCGGTTCGGCCCCCTTGCAGGGGCCCGCCGCGAGCGAGCGAGTGGTGGGGGGCGAGGGGGTCCTTCGTCTAGGCCTTCGTGAACACCACGGCCATGTTGTGGCCGCCGAAGCCGAACGAGTCGTTGAGGACGGCGTCGAAGGTCGCCTTGCGGGCCTCGCCCCGGACGATGTCCAGCGCCTGCACGGCCGGGTTGTCGTCGAGGTCGTCGAGGTTCGCCGTCGCCGGCACGACCTGGTCGCGCAGCGCCAGGATGGCGAACACCGACTCCAGCGCACCGGCGGCACCCAGCAGGTGGCCGGTCTGGCTCTTCGTGGCGGTGACCAGGGTGTGGTCACCGATCGCGTCGTGGATGGCGGTCGCCTCGGCGGTGTCACCGAGCGGCGTGGAGGTGGCGTGGGCGTTGACGTGGCCGATCTCGGCGGCGGTCAGCCCGGCGTCGCGGATGGCCGCGCCGATCGCGCGGGCAGCACCCTCGCCCTCAGGGTGCGGGGCGACGAGGTCGTAGCCGTCGGAGGTGCCGGCGGCACCGGCGAGCGTGGCGTAGACCTTCGCGCCGCGGGCCCTGGCGGCGTCGGCGCGCTCGAGCACGAGCGCCGCAGCGCCCTCACCGAGGATGAAGCCGTCGCGGCCCTTGTCGAAGGGGCGCGAGGCGCGCTCGGGCTCGTCGTTGCGGGTGCTCATGGCGCGCATCGCGGCGAAGCCGGCCATCGGGAGGGGGTGCACGCAGGCCTCGGTGCCACCGACCACGACCATGTCGGCGCGGCCCAGGCGCAGCAGGTCCAGGCCCCAGCGGATGGCCTCGGCACCGGAGGCGCAGGCACTGACCGGGGCGTGCACGCCGGCGCGGGCGCCGACGGCCAGCCCGACGGCGGCAGCCGGGCCGTTGGGCATGAGCATCGGGATGGTGAAGGGGGAGACGCGCTTGGGGCCCTTCTCCTCCAGGATGTCGTCCTGGTCCAGCAGGGTCAGCGCGCCGCCGATGCCGGTGCCGAAGACGACGGCGATCCGCTCGGGGGCGACGCCGGAGTCGGCACCCGCGGCGTCGCGCCAGGCCTCCTCGGCGGCGACGACGGCGACCTGCTGGCTGCGGTCGAGCCGGCGCATGCGCACCCGGTCGAGGGTCTCGCCGGGCTCGCTGGCCAGGCGGGCGACGAGCTGGGCCGGGAACTGCCCGGCCCAGTCGTCGGTGATGCGGCTGACCCCGGACCGGCCGGCCAGCAGTGCCTCCCAGGTGGAGGGCACGTCCCCACCGAGGGGCGTGGTGGCACCGAGCCCGGTGACGACGACGTCGGCGGTGGGCGTGCTCATGGGGACGTTCCTTCCTGGGACTGTCTGGCCGGTCGGCCGGGGGGAGTGCTGGATCGGCCCCGTCGCAGGGTCCCGGGGCGTGCGGAGCGCGTCCTGGGGGGCGACGGGGTCCTTCATCAGCCCTGGTTCTTCTCGATGTAGGACATGGCGTCGCCGACGGTCTTGATGTTGGCGAGCTCGTCGTCGGGGATGGCGACGCCGAACTTGTCCTCGACCGCGGTGGCGATCTCGACCATGGACAGCGAGTCGACGTCCAGGTCGTCGGTGAAGGACTTCTCCGGGGTGGCGTCGGCGGGGGTCACGCCGGCCACCTCCTCCAGGATCTCGCCGAGGCCGGCCTGGATCTCTGCAGTGCTGGGCACGTGGGGGTCCTCTCTGTGCTGGATGTGGCGGCGGCCCTCACGAGCTGTCGCCGTCGACCGGGACGGGTGTCCCGGCGAGGTCGGAGTGTGTCAGGGGAGGCGGAGGACCTGGCCGGCGAAGGTGAGGCCGGCGCCGTAGCCCAGCACCAGCACCAGGTCGCCGGACCCGGCCTCGCCGGACTCCTGCAGCGCGGTGAGCGCCAGCGGGATGGAGGCGGCCGAGGTGTTGCCGGACTGGACGATGTCGCGGGCGATGACGGTGTCCTCGGACAGGCCGAGCTTCTTGGCCATCGACTCGACGATCCGCAGGTTGGCCTGGTGCGGGGCGAAGACGTCGATGTCGGCGGCGGTGACCCCGGCGGCGTCCATCGCCTCGACGAGGGTCTCGGTGAGCTTGGTGGTCGCCCACCGGTAGACGGCCTGGCCGGCCATGGTCATGGTCGAGCTGCCGGCGGCGATCTCGATGGCGCTGTACTGGTCGCCGTCGCTGCCCCACACGGCCGGGCCGATGCCGGGGGAGTCGGAGGCGCCGACCACGGCCGCACCCGCGCCGTCGGCGAAGATCACCGCGGTGGTGCGGTCGGTGAGGTCGGTGACGTCGGTGAGCCGCTCGACCCCGACCACCAGCACGTTGCGGGCGTCCCCGCTGCGGATGGCGTCGCTGGCCACGCCCAGGGCGTAGCAGAACCCGGCGCACCCGGCGTTGAGGTCGAAGGCGCCCGGCCGGGGGATGCCGAGGCGGTGGGCGACCTGCGGGCCGATGCCCGGGATCGGCGCGGTGAGGCTGGCGCTGGCCAGGATGACCAGGTCGACGTCCTCGGGGTCCAGGCCGCTGGCGGCCAGCGCCTTGCCACCGGCGGCGACGGCCATCTCGACCAGCGTCTCGTCCTCCGAGGCCCAGCGGCGCTCGGCGATGCCGACGCGGCTCTGGATCCACTCGTCGTTGGTGTCCATCATCGTGGCCAGCTCGTCGTTGGTGACGCGGCGGCGCGGCCGGTAGGACCCGAGGCCCAGGATCTGCGCGCCGGGTGCGCCCTTGCGCAGGGTGATGGGGGTCATCGGGACTCCTCCGGGTAGAGACGGGCGAGCGGGTCTCCGGCGTCCACGAGGTCGCCGTCCTGCACGAGCCACTCGGCGAGCACGCCGTCGTACCCGGCGGAGACGACGACCTCCTCACGGCGGCTGCGGATGCGGCCCAGCGGGGTGCCGGCCGGTACGTGGGTGCCCTCGGGCACCTCGGCCGGGACGACGGTCCCGCGGGCCGGGGAGACGACCACGCGCCAGTCGGGGGAGTGCTCGGCCTCGGCGCGACCGCGCTCGGCGGCGATGAGCTCGCGGGCGCGCTCCAGCTCGGCCGGGCCGGTCAGCGCCAGCACCTCGATGCCGGCGCCCTTCCACTCCCGCTTGGCCAGGCCGGCCAGGGCGCCGGCCGGGGGCAGCTCGAGCACCGCGGTGACCCCGAGGTCGCGCAGGGTGGCCAGGCACGCGTCGAAGCGCACCGGGCTGGTGACCTGGCTGACCAGCCGGGAGACGACCTCGGCACCGCTGGTGACCGCGGCGCCGTCGGCGTTGGACAGCAGCAGCCGGCTCGGGTCGGCCGGGCGCAGGCCACCGACGAGGGCCTCGAGCTCCTCGCGGGCCGGTGCCATGTAGGAGGTGTGGAAGGCCCCGGCGACCGACAGCGGCACGACCCGGGCCTTGGCGGGCGGGTCGGCCTTGAGCGCGGCCAGCCCCTCGAGTGAGCCGGCGGCGACCACCTGCCCGCCGCCGTTCATGTTGGCCGGCACGAGCCCGTGCTGTTCGATCGCGGCGAGCACCTCGTCGGCGTCGCCGCCCAGGACGGCGGACATGCCGGTCGGCGTCTGCGCGCAGGCGCGGGCCATGGCCCGGCCGCGGACGGCGGTCAGCGCGATGGCGGCCTCGACCGACAGCACGCCGGCCAGCGCGGCCGCGGTGAGCTCGCCGACGCTGTGGCCGGTGATCACGACGTCCCGGCCGGCCTGCGGGGAGTGGACGACCGGGCCGGGCATGCCGCCCAGCTCGCGGGCGATGAACAGGCTCATCGCGACGACCAGCGGCTGGGTCACCGCGGTGTCCTTGATGGCCTCGGCGTCACCGGTGGTGCCGAGCCCCAGGAGGTCGGCGTCGGCGATCGCTCCGGCCCAGCGGAAGAAGGACTCGGCGCCCGGGAGGTCGAGCCACTCGGTGAGCATCCCGGGCTTCTGGGCCCCCTGACCGGGGGCGAGGACGGCGAGCACATGTTCACCGTGCCATTCCGGCGGCGCGCGCGGGCTGGCATCGCCCACGAACAACACCCGTGGATCTTTGGAGGATCCCTACAACTGCGACCGCGTCAACCGCGCGCGCGGCCGCGTGTCGGTGGGTGAGGCCACAACTGGGGCGGTCAGTTCCAGAGCGAGCGGTCGCCCTCGAGCTGCGCGAGGGCGAGGGCCAGCTGCAGCGTCCAGGCCCCGCGCGGGTCGGTCGCGGAGCACCCGGTGAGCTCGGCGGCGCGCTTGAGCCGGTAGCGCACGGTGTTGGTGTGCACGAACAGCGCGCGGGCGCTGGCCTCCAGGTTGCCCCCGGTGCCCAGCACGGTGCGCACCGTCTCCAGCAGCTCACCGCCGGCGTCCTGCAGCGGGGAGGCGACCCGCTCCGACAGCGCGGCCCGGGCCAGCGGGTCGCCGTCCAGGGCGCGCTCGGGCAGCAGGTCCTCGGCCTCCACGGGCCGGGGTGCGTCGGGCCAGGCGGCCGCGGCGCGGAGCCCGGCCAGTGCGGCGGTCGCGGACTCCCCGGCACGGGCCAGCGACTCGACCCGGGGACCCCGCACGACCGGGCCCGGCCCGAACTCCCGGCAGACCCGGCCGGTCACCGCAGCCGGGTCCGCGGCCCCGCCCAGGACGACGACCAGCTCGTCGGCGTGCACCCCGACCAGCACCTCGCAGCCCAGCGACCGGGCGGCCCGCCGGACGGCGGCGCGGGCGTCCTGCCCGTCCGGCGGCGCGGACCCCACCAGCACGAACACCGGCTCGGTCTCCGCCCAGCCCAGCGCGGCGGCCCGGCCGGGCAGCTCCTCGGAGCGGTCGCCGCGCACCAGGGCGTCGACGACGAGCGCCTCCAGCCGGGCGTCCCAGGCGCCGCGGTTCTCCGCGAAGCTGGCGTACACGTGCGCGGCGGCGAAGGCGATCTCCCGGCTGAACTGCAGCACGGTCAGCCGCAGCCGGTCGGCGTCCCCGGGCTCGGCGACCTGTCCGACCCGGTCCTCGACGACCTCGACGGTGACCTTGATCAGGTCGACCGAGCGCTTGAGCGGGACGGCGTGCATCAGCTCGCGGGGCGCGGCGCCGAACACCTCACCGGTCAGCTTCGGCGGACGGCCGGGGTTGCGGCACCACTCGACGAGGGAGGCGATCCCGGCCTGGGCCACCAGGGTCACCCAGGAGCGCTGGGCCGCCGGCATCGCCCGGAACCAGGACAGCTCCTCGTCCATCCGGGCCACGGCCTGCGTCGCCAGGGCGCCCGAGGCGCGCTCGAGCCGGCGCAGCGTCGCCTCCGAGGGGGCGTTCTCCCCGCTCCGTCCGGCTGCGTCCATGCCCCGAGCCTGTCACGGGCCGGGTCGTCGGGGATCGTGGAGCGCGTGCACACCGCCCGTCCGGGTCGGCCGACGGCGGTCGTCGCCCTCTGCCTCACGGTGCTCGCGCTGCTCGGCTGGGCCGTCAGGGCCGGGGCCGGGCCGGTGCTGCGGGTGGACCGGGCGGTCAGCGAGGCCCTGTACGCCGGCGACGACCGGTCCGGGCTGCACGAGGCGGCGCTGCAGGTGGCCACCGCGCCCGGCTCCTCGGCGTTCCGGGCGGTCGTCGTCCTGGCGGCGCTGGTCTGGCTGGTGCGGCGGCGCGCGTACCGGACCGCCGGCTGGGTGCTGGCCGCCACCGTGCTGGTGGGGCCGCTGACCACGCTGCTCAAGGAGCTGGTCGGGCGGCCGCGCCCGCAGTTCGCCCAGGGCGGTGCGGAACTGGACTCGCTGAGCTTCCCCAGCGGGCACGCCTCGGGCGTGGCCACGCTGGTCACCGTCGCGCTGGTGGTCGCCTGGCCGCTGCTGTCACCGGCCGGACGCCGCCGGGCGGCGGTCGCCGGGGTGCTGCTCGCGCTGCTCGTGGGGTGCACCCGGATGTGGCTGGGCGTGCACTTCCTGTCCGACGTCCTCGGCGGCTGGGCGCTGGGGGTGGCCTGGTCGCTGCTGGTCGCGGTTGCGGCCCGCGCGCTGCCGGGCAGGCTGACCCGATGAGCTCACGGGTGCTGCTGGAGCCGGACGACGGGTCGCTGGGCCCGCTGCTGCGGATGGCCGACGACCGGCTGGGTGCCGACGCCGGTTACGGGTGGCACGCGCACGCCGACGTCGACGTGGTCGCGGTGCTCCTGACCGGCTCACTGCGCCACGCCTGGGGGCGGGAGGCGGTGCTGGGGCCCGGGGACGTCGCGGTGCTGCGGGCCGGGCGCGGGCTGGAGCACGACGAGGTGGCCGGCGCCGGCGGGGCGCACGTCGTCCAGACGTACCTGCGGGCGGCCGCCCCGGGTGCGCAGCCGGCACACGACGTCCTGCTGCGGCCCAGCGGCTGGGTCGACCTGGGCCGCCCCGATGCCCGGCTGTGGGTCGGGATCGCCGGGCCCGGCGTGCCGGACGGGCTGCAGGTGGTCGTCCGCGGTGACGAGGTGCTCGTGGGCCCGGAGCCCGGCGACGGCGACCGGGTGCTGGTCTGGCAGCTGGACGCCGCGCGGCCGGCGTGGGCGTCAGAGGACTGAGAACCCCGTCGTCCGGCCGGTCGCGGCCAGCAGGAGCGCTCCGGCCTGCCCGCTGGTGACTGCGAGCCCGGCCACCAGGGACAGCGCCTCGGCGGCCGGCAGCGCGGGCACGTCGAGCGGCTCACCGAGTGCCCGGGCGAGGTCGAGGCCGTGCACCACCAGCTCGAACGTCCGGGTCGGCAGGTAGTCGGCCAGCCGCATGCCGCCGGCGATCGTCGTCAGGAGCTCGGTCCCGTCGCAGGTGCCGACCAGGGTGAGCACCCGCGCGGCGATCTCGTGCAGGGCGGCGGCAGGAGTGGCACCCAGCGCGGCGCCGGCGTCCCGTCCGCGCGCGGCGACGTCCGGGGAGGACGCGATCGCCCGGGTGGCCGCGTAGTAGTCCGCCGGCGAGCCCACCTCGACGGTGGCGGCGGGCCGGGCGAGGTAGCTCTCCACCGTGAGGAAGGACCGGCTGGTGTGGCCGACGAGGGCGCGCACGTCCCACTCGCCGAGGCCGGGCGCCGTCCACCGGTCGCCCACCCGGTCGACCGTGGACAGGAACCAGTGCGCGGCCTCGGTGGACGATCGGCGGCTGTCGTCCCAGGACATGCGCGGCACGCTAGCGGGTTCCCGTGGTCGTGAGCGTTGCTACAGACTGGGCGCATGCCTGCCGACGCATCCGTTGCCGCTGACCTGCTCGCCGCCGCCCGCGCCGACGCCGACCGCACGGTCGAGCTCCGCCGCGCCCTGCACCGCACGCCCGAGATCGGACTGCAGCTGCCGCGCACCCAGGCGCTCGTCGTGGAGGCGCTGGCCGACCTGCCGATCGAGGTCACCACCGGCACAAGCACCACCTCGGTGGTCGGCGTGCTGCGCGGTGGCCGTCCCGGGCCCACCTACCTCCTGCGCGGGGACATGGACGCCCTGCCCGTGGCCGAGGACACCGGCCTGGACTTCGCCTCCGAGAACCCCGGCGTCATGCACGCCTGCGGCCACGACACCCACGTCGCGATGCTCGTCGGTGCGGCCCGGCTGCTCGCCGAGCGCCGCGACACCCTCGCCGGGCAGGTCGTGTTCATGTTCCAGCCGGGGGAGGAGGGCCACCACGGCGCCCGGTTCATGCTCGACGAGGGGCTGCTCGACGTCGTCCCGGACGCCCCGGTCAGCGGTGCGTTCGCGCTGCACATCTCCACTGCGTTCCCGACCGGCACGATCAACGTGCGGCCCGGCTCGATGATGGCCTCGGCCGACCAGTTCACGATCACCGTGCACGGCCGCGGCGGGCACGCCTCGACCCCGCACATGTCCGCCGACCCGGTGCCGGTGGCCGCGGAGATCATCCTGGCGCTGCAGTCGATGGTCACCCGCCGCGTCGACGTCTTCGACCCCGCCGTGGTCACCGTGGGGCACCTGGAGGCCGGCCGGACCGACAACATCATCCCGGAGACCGCGCTGGTGCACGGCACCATCCGCACCCTGTCGCCGGAGCGGCGGGCCGACATGGTGGCGTCGGTCCAGCGGGTCGGTGAGCACGTCGCCGCCGCCCACGAGCTGCGCGGGGAGTTCGTGCGGGTCGAGGGCTACCCGGTGACCGTCAACGACGCCGCCGTCGCCGCGCAGGTCACCGAGGCCGCCGCCGTCCTGCTGGGCGAGGAGGCGAGCACGGTCATGCCGCAGCCGCTCATGGGCGCGGAGGACTTCTCCTACGTGCTCGAGCAGGTGCCCGGCGCGATGGCCTTCCTCGGCGCCCGGCTGCCGGAGCTGGACCCGGCCACCGCGCCCGGCAACCACTCGAACCTGGTGGTGTTCGACGAGTCGGCGTTCCCCGCCGGCGTCGCGATGTACGCCCTCATGGCGGTCCAGGCCCTCGCCGGCTGACGGTCTGCAGCTGCTCGGCTGGACAGACGGTGATCAGGTGACCTGATCACCGTCTGTCCTCCCTCACCAGCGTTGCTGCGGTAGGACAGACGTTGGTGAGGTCGGACGGCGTCAGGCGGTGGCGGCCCGGTGCGGCGTGCGCAGTCCGCCGTTCCACGCCGTCGTCCGGTAGCGCGGGGAGTGCCCACGGCCTCGCGCGAGCAGCGTCCCGAGGCGCTCGACCTTCGCCTGCCAGTCCGTGCGCAGGTCGTCCGGAGCGACCCGCACACCGTGCAGGTCGAGGTCCAGCAGGTGGTCTTGGCGGCGCTTCTCCGCCCACAAGACCTTGGCCGGGGTGCGCCCGCGCCACGGATCGGCGTACTTGACCATCCCGTCGCACTCCACGAACACGCCCGCTTCAGGCCAGTACATGTCCAGGACGGCGACGAGTCGGCCATCGAGCAGGACGGCTTGCTGCAGCAACGGCTCGGGCAACCCGGCGGCCAGTAGTGCCAGCCGCGTCCTGGTCTCGTGCGGTGAGTGCGCGCCGGTCCGGGCCGCACCGAAGGCACGTGCCGAGTCGCCGCAGCCGACCCAGTGCGTCTGGGCCAGCGCGGCGGCTTGCAGCTGCGGAAGTGTCGTCCGGCCGTCGGCCAGTGAGTCGTCCACGGCGACCACCGTGTCGGTGAACGACCATTCCCGGCCCACGTCGGCGAGTGTTCGGGTGACGGCGGTGATCGGCAGTCCTTCGTGCACCACGACGTCCGCCGGTGGCAGCGAGGCTGCGCTGATCCGGTACCCGCGGCCGGTGCGCCACTGCTCCGGGCCGGTCAGTCGTACCCCGTGGTCGAGGGACCTCGGGACGACCAGCCCGTGCAGTCGTGCGGCCGACGTGTGGCTGACCGTCGCCCCCGGAGCGCCGAGCCGCCGCAGTGCGGCGGCGCAGTCCAGCCGGTGCGTGCGGCCTTCCACCTCGTGTCGTCGCCACACTTCGCCTGTCGTGTAGATCCCGTACCGGAGCCGTCGCCAGGTGCCGGCACGCACGAGCGGGGCGATGGCGTTGCGGTCGACACCGGCCGCCAGCGCCTCGGAGGTGGTGAAGACGCCGGCGTGGCGTCTCATCGCGTCGTCCAGCAGCGGGTGCACGCCGACACGGTCTGTCGTCCCCGAGGTGACAGGGACGCCACCGGCCGATCTGTGGACGACGCCCGGGCCTGGGGACCGCCGTCCTGCCTCACCAACAACTGTCCCCCCTCACCAATGCTGGTGAGGGGGGACAGACGGTGATCAGGTCACCTGATCACCGTCGGGACGACGGCGATCAGGTGACCGACCGAGGGGGTCACGCCTCGGGCTGCTGCTCGGGGGTGGTGCTGGTGTCCTCCGGAGCGGCCTGGACGTCGCCGATCTTGTACTTCTCGACCGCCTGGCGGACGACGTCGCGCTCGATCTCGCCGCGGTTGGCCAGCGAGGCCAGCGTGCGGACGACGATCGACTCGGCGTCGACCCGGAAGTGCCGCCGCAGCGCCGGGCGGGTGTCGGACAGACCGAACCCGTCGGTGCCCAGCGAGACCATCCCGTTCGGCATGAACGGCGACAGCAGGTCCGGGACCGCCTTCATCCAGTCCGACACCGCCACGACCGGGCCGGGGGCGTCGGCCAGCTTCTGCGTGACGAAGGGGACCTTCGGCTCCTCGGCCGGGTGGAGCAGGTTCCACTCCTCCGCGGCCAGGGCCTCGCGGCGCAGCTCGTTCCAGGACGTCACCGACCACACGTCGGCGGACACGCCCCAGTCCTCGGCCAGCAGCTCCTGGGCCCGCAGCGCCCACGGCACGGCGACGCCGGAGGCCAGGACCTGCGCCTTGGTGCCCTTGTCGGCCGGGCCCTCGGCGTAGCGGTAGATCCCGGCCAGCAGGCCCGTGACGTCCAGGTCCGCGGGCTCGGCCGGCTGCACGTAGGGCTCGTTGTAGATCGTCAGGTAGTACATGACGTTCGGGTCGCGGTCGCCGCCCAGCGGCGCGCCCGGGTCCTCGCCGTACATCCGGCGGAGGGCGTCCTTGACGATGTGCCCGACCTCGTAGGAGAACGCGGGGTCGTAGGACACGACGGCGGGGTTGGTCTCGGCCAGCAGCAGCGAGTGACCGTCCTCGTGCTGCAGCCCCTCGCCGTTGAGCGTCGTCCGGCCTGCGGTGGCGCCCAGCAGGAAGCCGCGGGTCATCTGGTCGGCGGCCGCCCAGAACTCGTCGGCGGTGCGCTGGAACCCGAACATCGAGTAGAAGATGTAGATCGGGATCATGGCCTCGCCGTGCGTCGCGTACGACGTGCCGGCCGCGATGAACGACGCCGAGGAGCCGGCCTCGTTGATCCCCTCGTGCAGGATCTGCCCGGTCGTGGACTCCTTGTAGGCCAGCATCAGCTCGCGGTCGACCGAGGTGTAGTTCTGGCCGTGCGGGTTGTAGATCTTCTTCGTCGGGAACAGCGAGTCCAGGCCGAAGGTGCGGGCCTCGTCGGGGATCACCGGTACGAAGCGCGGGCCGAGCTCGGGGTCCTTGATGAGCTCCTTGAGCAGCCGGACGAACGCCATGGTGGTGGCGACCTCCTGCTTGCCCGAGCCCCGGCGGACGACCTCGAAGGCCTTGTCGTCGGGGGCCTTGAGCTGCGCGGCGGTGTGCCGGCGGCGGGGGATCGACCCACCCAGCGCCTGACGCCGCTCGAGCATGTACTGCATCTCGTCGGAGTCCGCGGCGGGCTTGTAGTAGGGCGGCAGGGTCTTGTCGAGTGCCTCGTCCGGGATCGGCAGGTGCAGCCGGTCGCGGAAGTTGGCCAGGTCCTCGGCCGTCAGCTTCTTCATCTGGTGCGTGGAGTTGCGGCCCTCGAAGTGGCTGCCCAGCGTCCAGCCCTTGATGGTCTTGGCGAGGATGACCGTGGGCTGGCCCTTGTGCTCCATCGCGGCCTTGTAGGCGGCGTAGACCTTGCGGTAGTCGTGACCGCCGCGCTGCAGGTCCCAGACCTCCTTGTCCGACAGGCCCTCGACCAGCTTGCGGGTGCGGGGGTCGCGACCGAAGAAGTGCTCGCGGACGTAGGCGCCGTCCTCGGCCTTGTAGGTCTGGTAGTCGCCGTCCGGCGTGCTGTTCATCAGGTTCACCAGCGCGCCGTCGCGGTCGGCGGCGAGGAGCTTGTCCCAGCCCCGGCCCCACACGACCTTGATGACGTTCCAGCCCGCACCCCGGAAGATCGACTCCAGCTCCTGGATGACCTTGCCGTTGCCGCGGACCGGGCCGTCGAGGCGCTGCAGGTTGCAGTTGACGACGAACGTGAGGTTGTCCAGCTCCTCGCGGGCGGCCAGACCGATGGGGCCGATCGACTCGACCTCGTCCATCTCGCCGTCGCCGAGGAACGCCCAGACGTGCTGGTCGGAGGTGTCGGCGATGCCGCGGTCGTGCAGGTAGCGGTTGAACCGCGCCTGGTAGATCGCGTTCATCGGGCCGAGGCCCATGGAGACGGTGGGGAACTCCCAGAAGCCGGGCATCAGCCGCGGGTGCGGGTAGGACGAGAGCCCACCGCCGGTGTGGCTGACCTCCTGGCGGAAGCCGTCGAGCTGGTGCTCGTCGAGCCGGCCCTCGAGGTAGCCGCGGGCGTAGATGCCGGGGGAGGAGTGGCCCTGGAAGTAGATCTGGTCGCCGCCGCCCGGGTGGTCCTTGCCGCGGAAGAAGTGGTTGAAGCCCACCTCGTACAGCGACGCCGAGGAGGCGTAGGAGGAGATGTGGCCGCCGACGGAGATGCCCGGCCGCTGGGCGCGGTGGACCATGATCGCGGCGTTCCACCGGATGTAGGCGCGGATCCGGCGCTCGACGTCCTCGTCGCCGGGGAACCAGGGCTCCTGCTCCGGGGCGATCGTGTTGATGTAGTCGGTGCTCCGCAGCGCCGGGACGCCGACCTGCTGCTCGCGGCTGCGCTCCAGCATGCGGAGCATCAGGTAGCGGGCGCGGTTGCGACCGGCGTTGTCGACGACCGCGTCGAGGGACTCCAGCCACTCCTGGGTCTCGTCCGGGTCGGTGTCGGGGAGCTGGCTCGGCCGCCCGTCGGTGATGACCGCGCGGGGGCTGCCGGTGATGCGGGCGGGGTCTCCGTCCGACTGCTGCGTGGCACTCATGTGCCCATCGTCTCCTGTCGGGGCGGTGCACGTCACGTTGCCTCGCGATCGGACCCTCAGGAAGGTCCGCGAACACCCCTCGGCGGCCCCCTCCGGACCCCGCATCCGGGTGGAGACCTTGCGCCGCGCCGCCGATGCCCTACGCTCCGCTGCAACGGTGGCCCGACGAGGTCCACCGGGGGTCCCGCCCAGGCGGGTCGGCCCAGGACAGGGCACCATCCCTGCAGGACACCCGCCCCGCGCACACCGCGCCGGGGCACCGCACGACGAACGAGACGCCCGGAGCAGACCGGGTCGCCGAACACACGGAGGAACCGCAGGGATGAGCGTCGACTCGGGCAGCACCAGCATGGCTGCCCGGCTGGGGATCAAGCCGGGCATGGTCGTGCAGGAGCTCGGCTGGGACGAGGACGTCGACGAGGAGCTGCGTGACTCCGTCGTCGAGCTCTCCGGCGGGGACATGGTCGACGAGGACTCCGACGAGGTGGCCGACGCCGTCCTGCTGTGGTGGCGCGAGGACGACGGCGACCTGATCGACGCCCTCGTCGACGCGATCGCCTCCCTCGCCGAGGACGGCGTCGTGTGGCTGCTGGTCCCCAAGTCCGGGCGCCCCGGCCACGTCGAGCCCGGTGACGTCACCGAGGCCGCCCCCACCGCCGGGCTGCAGCAGACCTCCAGCATCTCCGCGGCCAAGGACTGGTCGGGCATCCGCCTCGTCACCCCGAAGGCCGCCCGCTCCCGTCGCTGAGCAAGGACCCCCTCGCCCCCCACCACTCGCTCCGCTCGCGGCGGGGCCCTGCGAGGGGGCCGACGGCGGGCCCCTGCGACGGGGCCGATGGCGCGGGCCCTTGTGAGGGGGCCGACCGGGTGCGGCACGATGAGGGCATGAGCCTCTCCGTCGGTGACGTCGCCCCCGAGTTCAGCCTCCCCGACCAGGACAAGCAGGTCGTGTCCCTCGCCGACCTGCGGGGCCGGCCGGTGCTCGTCGTCTTCTACCCCTTCGCCTTCTCCGGCATCTGCACCGGCGAGCTGTGCCAGCTGCGCGACGAGCTGGCCGGCTACACCGAGGCCGGGGTCCAGGTGGTCGCGATCTCCACCGACCCGACCTTCAGCCTCAAGGCCTTCCGCGAGAAGGAGGGCTACGGGTTCCCGCTGCTGTCGGACTTCTGGCCGCACGGGGACACCGCCCGCGCCTACGGCGTCTTCAACGACAAGGCCGGCATGGCGCTGCGCGGCACCTTCCTGGTCGACGCCGAGGGCATGGTCGCCTTCGCCGAGGTCAACCAGCCCGGTGACCCCCGCGCGCAGTCCGGCTGGAAGGACGCCGTCGCGGCCCTGCCCGCAGCAGCCTGAGGAAGGTCCCCGCTGCCCCCACCCCTCGCGAGCTCGGGGCGGGATCTCGCAGCGGGGCCTGAGGGCGCGTAGCTCAGCGGTAGAGCGCTCGCCTTACAAGCGAGTGGTCGGGGGTTCGAACCCCTCCGCGCCCACCCCGGACGCCTCACCCCTTCGGGCGGGGCGCTCAACGGCGTGTGTCGGGGCGCCGATGGGAGGGCATGCGACTTCGATCGGCGTCCCGCACGGCAGGCCGCGGCACCCCGCTGTGGGCCCACCTCTCCGCGCTCGTCCTCGTCCCGACCGTTGGGGTCGCTGTGCTGACCACCGTCCTGGTCCGCGGCGCTGTGGCCGAGGCGGATGCGGCGACCGGCGCGGAGGCCGCGGTGAGCGCGGTGGCGCAGCTGGAGGCCGCCCGCAGCAGCGTCGAGCACGAGATCATCCCGGTGCTGTCGATCGCGGTCCTGCGCGACCCGGCGGCGGTGGCCCTCACCGGCCTGCCGACGTTCCTGGTCCGGGCGCAGCTGGCTGACGCGCAGGGGGCGCTCACCCAGGCGCAGCAGGTCACCGATGCGGCGATCGCGTCGGTGCCGGCCGGGTCGGTGGGCGCCGAGGTGGCCGAGCGGGCCGCGGTGGAGCTCGCCGCCGTGCGGTCCGGTGCGTCGGACCAGCAGGCCTCCCCGATGGACACCTACACGCGGTACCTCGCCGTGTCCGACATGCTGATGGCGGCCCAGCGGGACGCCGCGTCGGCGGCCGGCGCGCACGACGTGTCGGCCGGGACCGACCGCGCGACCCGCGACGTGGAGCTCGTCGCCCGGCTGGCCCGCACGGCCAGCCGCGCGATCCCGCTGTTCCTCAGCACCCAGACCACCGTCTCCGGCACCGAGGGCCCGGACCTGGACTGGCGCGCCACCTGGCGCAGCTACACCGACGCGCGCGCCCAGATGGACGAGCTCGCGCAGCCGGCGCTGGTGTCGGCCTGGGACGACGTCCGCACCTCCGAGGCGCTGACCGCGGTCGACGACGTCCTCGCTGCACAGGCCGACGACGCCGCGGCCGCCCCCATCTCGATCCTGCAGGTGGCCGCGCTGGTCAGCCGGAACACCGACCGGGACGCTGCGCTCGCCGGGCTGCTGCAGACCGCGGTCGGCAGCGCCCAGGCCGCCGCGGCGGCCGACCACGACGCCGCCGACGGTCGCCGGGACCGCACGTTGCTGGCCGCACTCGGCGTGCTGCTGGCCGCGACGCTCGGTGCGGCCCTGCTCGGCCGCAGCATCTCCCGGTCGCTCCGGGTGCTGGCCGGGCAGGCCGACCGGGTCAGCCGCGGCGAGCTGGTCGAGGTCGAGGGCGGTGGGCCCCGTGAGGTGCGCACCGTGTCGACCGCGCTGGGCTCCGCCGTCGCCAGCCTGCGCCGCATCCAGGCGCAGTCGGCCGCCGTGGCCGGGGGCGATCTGACCAGCCCCGTCCTCGAGGAGCCGCTCCCCGG
Organism: Modestobacter sp. VKM Ac-2986; assembly: GCF_026967795.1. Lineage (GTDB taxonomy): Bacteria > Actinomycetota > Actinomycetes > Mycobacteriales > Geodermatophilaceae > Modestobacter. The sequence goes on along the minus strand of NZ_JAPVBH010000002.1, from coordinate 446,670 downwards.
TCCGCTCGGGGAGGTGGTGCACGCCTCCGTGCAGCAGATCGTCGAGTCGGTGCGGGAGCGCGAGCGCCTGCAGTTCGCGCTGACCCACCAGGCCACGCACGACCCGCTGACCGGGCTGTCCAACCGGGCCCAGGCACGCGTGCTGGTCAACTCGGCGCTGCACCGCGCCCAGCGGTCCGGGGGGATGACCGGGCTGCTGTTCGTCGACCTCGACGGCTTCAAGTCCGTCAACGACGGCTTCGGCCACGCCCACGGGGACGCCGTGCTCCAGGAGGTGGCCCGCCGGCTGCTGGCCACGGTGCGCTCCGGGGACGTCGTCTGCCGCCTGGGCGGTGACGAGTTCGTCGTCCTCGTCGAGCAGGTGGCCGAGGAGCGGGACCTGGTCGAGCTGGCCGAGCGGATCGTCGCGGTCACCGCCCGGGCGATCGACGTCGGCGCCGACCAGGTGTGGATCGGTGCCAGCGTCGGGGTGGCGGTCGCCCGCGACGCCGGCACCGACGCCGACCTGCTCTTCGCCGAGGCCGACGCCGCGGCCTACCGGGCCAAGGGGCACGGCCGCGGCCGGGCCGAGGTGTTCGACGAGGCGCTGCGCGCCGAGCTGTCGGCCCGGGCCGAGCTGGAGTCCGCGATCACGTCCGCACTGCGCAACGGTGAGATGCAGCTGCACTACCAGCCGGTGCTCGACGTCGCGACGAGCCGGCTGACCGGTTACGAGGCGCTGATCCGCTGGAACCGCCCCGGCCACGGGATGGTCCCGCCGGACTCCTTCATCCCCACCGCCGAGGCCACCCGGCTGATCTGCGAGCTCGACCGGTGGGTGCTCAACGAGGCCACCCGCCAGCTGGCGCAGTGGCGGGCGGAGGACCCGACCGCCGCCGACCGGACCCTCGCGGTGAACATCTCCGGCCGGCACCTGGCCGAGGCCGGCGTCGTCGACGACGTCCTGGCCGCGCTGGCCGCCTCCGGGTTCCCGGCCGAGCTGCTGATCGTCGAGGTGACCGAGACCGTGCTGGTCGACGACCCCGCGGCGATCAGCAACCTCGCCGTCCTGCGGTCGCACGGGGTGAGCATCGCCATCGACGACTTCGGCACCGGCTTCACCTCGATCGGCCAGCTGCGCTCGATGCCGGTGGACACCCTCAAGATCGACCGCAGCTTCATCGCCTCGGCCGAGGCGGGCAACCGCGAGCTCGTGGCGCTGATCATCCGGGCGGCGCACACCTTCGGGCTGACCGTCGTCGCCGAGGGCGTGGAGGAGGTCGACCAGCTGGAGCTGCTGCGCGCCGACGCCTGCGACCTGGTGCAGGGCTACCTGCTGTCCCGCCCGCTCCCGGCCGCCGCCGTCTCGTCCTTCCGCGACGGGGCCCACGCCCCCGTCGCCTGACCCGGACGGCGACGTCCCCCCGAGGGGACGCCGCCGCCCGGGTTCACGGGACCGGGGGGACGCCGACGTCGGTGCCGGTGGGCCCGGTGGTGAGGACGACGGTGGCGCCGCCGGCCTCGACCGCCTGGAGGGTCCGCAGCTGCAGCAGCCCCGGCTGCTCGGCGACCATCCGCGCCGCGTTGGCCAGGGCCCGGGTGGCCGCGACCTCCGACCGTGCCCGCTCCAGCGCGGCCAGCCCCTCGGCCCGGGCGGTCGCGACACCGGCCGCGGCCCGCCGCAGCTCGGCCGGGACCATCACGTCCCGCACCGCGACGTCCTCGACCGTGACGCCGACCGCCTCCGCGCGCTGGGCCGCCGCCGCCTGGAGGGCGCCGGGCAGCGCCTCGCGGGCGGTGAGCAGCTCGTCGAGGGTGCGGGTGGCGACCTCCTCGCGCAGCGCGACCTGCAGGGCGGCGTAGACGAACCCGTCGGCGTCCTCGACGGCCTCGTGCCAGCGCCGCGGGTCACTGGTCCGGCAGGTCGCCAGCAGGCTCACCTTGACCGTCAGCCCGTCGGCGGTGAGCACCTCCTGACCGGGGACGGTGAGCAGCCGCGGCCGGACGGCGACCCGCACGAAGCGCTGACGCCGCCGCGCCCGCCGGTGCCGGCCGGGCTCGAGCACCTCGACGAAGCGGCCGTCCCGGTAGCCCAGGACCCGCTCCCACTGCTCGACGACGATCCGCACGTCCGTGCTCCTCACTGCTCGCTCGACTGCCCGTCGGGGGAACCGGCCGGCGCGCGGCCGGGCGCGGGACGGGGGGCACCGGGGTGCCGCAGACCGACCGCGCCGGGATGACCGCGCGCCGGACGGCCTGAGGGAGTTGAACCCCGGACGTTCCGTGGACGTCTGCCCTGACATGGCCTGCCCGGAGCCGATCCGCAGGACCTGCGACGGCGATGCCGCCGTGGCTGCTGACCCCGGGCGAGGGAGGACGCTACGGCGGCCCGCCCGGCTCGACCAGCGCTTTTCCCGTCGGGCAGGCTGCTGGGCATGGGCATCGACGACGTGCTGGCCGCCAGCCGGGCCGGGGTGCACCGGCTGACGCCGCAGGAGCTGGTGGCCGCGGTGGCCCGGGGGGCGCTGGTCGTCGACACCCGCACCGAGTCCCACCGCCGGGTCCAGGGCGAGTTCCCCGGCGCGCTGGTCATCGACCGCACGGTGCTGGAGTGGCGGCTGGACCCGACCTCGCCGTGGCGCATCCCGGAGGCGACCGGTCCCGACCTGGAGGTGGTCGTGGTCTGCCGGCACGGCTACAGCTCCAGCCTGGCGGCCGCCTCGCTGCGGGCCGTGGGGCTGCCGCGCGCGACCGACCTGGCCGGTGGTGTCGAGGCGTGGACCGCCGCGGGGTTGCCGATGGCCTCCGGCCCGGCCGACGTCCGGGAGTGAGCGCTCAGTCGTCGGCGCCGCGGACGCCCGCCCGCCGTCCCGGCGTGGTCTCCCGGACCAGCCGCCGGGCGGCGTCGACCTCGCGGGCGACCGGGGCGAGCACCCCGGCTGCGTCGATCTCGGCGTCGTCGGGCACCCGGTGGTCGCGCAGGTCGGCCTCCAGCTCCCGCACCGCCTTGCGCAGCACCGCGACCTGGCCGGGCTCGGGCGCCGGCGCCCCGGTGCGCATCGCGATGACCGCCTCGGTGACCGCGTCCGCCGTCCGCTCCAGCTGCACGATCACCGGGTACCAGGCGGCGGCCCGCGTGCTGATCGGCGGTGGTTCGGCCAGCCGTCGCTGCAGTTGGGTCTGCAGCTCGGTGAGCGCGCGGTAGTTGGCCCGCCGCGCGCGCCTGGTCTCCTCCGGGCTCGCGGTGAAGGCGGCGTCGACGAAGCGGTCCAGCGCCAGGGCGGCGGCGCTCAGGGCGTCGTCCAGCGGGGCGCGCCAGGTCTGCGGCCACAGCAGGTAGCCGAACAGCAGCACGATGCCGCAGCCGATCAGGGTGTCGACCAGCCGAGCACCGACGACGCCGTCACCGCTGGGGGAGGCCAGGTCGATCAGCAGGATGATCAGCGGGGTCTGGAAGACCGAGAACAGCCCGAAGTTGCCGGCGCGGGCCCAGGGCAGCGCGCCGGCGGCCAGCGCCAGCGGGACCAGCACCCAGGCGTCGCGGGAGACGACCGTCAGCAGCAGCGAGCCGAGCAGCACCCCCAACAGCGTGCCGGCGCCGCGTTGCACCGCCCGGGTGAACACCGAGCCGAAGTCGGGCTTGAGCACGATGGCGACGGTGAGCAGGACCCAGTACGGCCGGTCGATCGGCAGCAGCTGGCGGGCCACCTCGGCCACGGTCATGCACAGCGTCAGCCGGACGACGAAGGCGCGGGAGTCGGCGTTGCCCACGGTGCGGTCGGCGAGGTCGTGCAGCCGCACCCGCAGGTCCGGCCGGGGGCGGACGACGGCGGCCGAGGCGCGCTCCTCGGGGTCGCCGACGACGTTCCAGACCAGCCGCAGGCCGTGCCGCACCGCGCGCTGCTGCGCCGGGGCGTCCTCCACCCGGGGCGGGCGCTCGCCCAGCAGCGGCCGGCGGTCGGTGACGGCGGTGGCCAGCGCGTGCGCGGCGCCGACGTCCCGGGAGTCGGCGGGCACCCCGGCCCGGGCGCTGGCCACGGCGCCCTCGACCAGCGGTGCGGCGGCATTGAGCACCCCGGCCAGCCCGGCGAGCTCGCGGTTGCGCCCGGCCGAGCGGCTGCGGGTGTGGATCACCCGGTCGTAGCCGTCGTTGAGCGCCAGGGTCAGCGCGCGGCGGGCGTCCTCGGTGCGGTCGGTGCCGATGGCCTCGAGCAGCTCGGCGACCCGGCGGAACACCGTGCCGACGGCGTCCCGGTCGGGGTCGACCGGTTCGACCCGGGCCTGCAGCACCACCGCCAGGGTGGCCAGCGCGGCACCGGCCAGGAAGAAGCCGACCTCGGCGACGGCCGGCAGCGGCGTGGACAGCCCGGAGGACACCGCGGTGTAGACCAGCAGTTGCAGCGCGCCCAGGGAGTACGCCGCGCTGATCGAGCTGAGCAGCGCCGCGACCGCGGACACCAGCGCCATCAGCACGATCGGCACCCAGCCGCCGCCGGTGAGCGCCTGGCCGACCACCAGCCCGGTGCCGCCCATCAGCGAGGCCGCCGCCACCCGGCGCAGCCGCACCCGCAGCGGCCCGGACTGCGGCGCCAGCGTCGCGGCCAGCGAGCCCATCGTGGCGAAGACGCCGGCACCCAGCGCCGGGCCCTCGACCCCGCCGACGGCCAGCGCCACGGCCAGCGGGGCGGGGACGACGACGGCGAACCGCACGACGTCGCGCCAGGGCACCGGCGGCCGGCTGGTGCGCACCAGCTCCTCCAGCCAGGCCGGTGCGTGCAACCCCCTGTCCGCCACCGCGCCACCCTCCCACCCCGTCGGCGGCGCGGCCGCCGGGGGAGTCGCACACTGGACGTCGTGCCGCTCACCCTCGCCGCTTCGTGACGGCCACTGCCCAGCGCGCCCCCAGCACCCGCTCCCGCGACGAGGCCCCGGTGCCCGAGGGCGGCTGGCTGAAGCGCCTCGTCGGCTACTGCCTGCGGCACCGGGGCGACCTGGTCGGGGCGTTCACCGCCGCGCTGGTCGGTTCGGTGATCGCCGCGGTCGCCCCGCTGCTGACCCGCGCCGTCGTCGACCGGGTGGTCGCCGGCGACGCCGACGTCACGCCCTTCGTCGTCGCGCTGGTGCTCGCCGGGCTGCTGCGCTTCGGCGCCGGGTTCGTGCGCCGGTACCTGGCCGGGCGGCTGTCGCTGGACGTGCAGTACGACCTGCGCAACGACGTCCACGCCGCGCTGTCCCGGCTCGACGGCCCGGGTCAGGACCGGCTGCAGACCGGGCAGGCGGTCAGCCGCTCGATCAGCGACATCACCCTGGTGCAGGGGCTGCTGGCGTTCCTGCCCAACCTGACCGGCAACGCGCTGCTGTTCGTGGTCTCCCTGGGCGTGATGGCCTGGCTGTCCCCGCTGCTCACCGTCGTGGCGCTGGCGGTCGGGCCGGCGCTGTGGTGGCTGGCGTTGCGGTCCAGGCGCGACCTGTTCCCGGCCAACTGGGCCGCCCAGCAGCAGGCCGGGGAGGTGGCCGGTGACGTGGAGGCCGCCGTCACCGGCGTCCGGGTGGTCAAGGGCTTCGGCCAGGAGGACCGCGAGCTCGACCGGATCGACGACGGCGCCCGCACGCTCTTCGGCGCCCGGATGCGCGTCGTCCGGTTCACCGCCCGCTACAACCCGCTGCTGCAGGCGGTCCCGGCGCTCGGGCAGGTCGGCGTGCTGGCCCTGGGCGGGTGGCTGGCGCTGCGCGGGTCGATCTCACTCGGCACCTTCCTGGCCTTCGCCACCTACCTGGCTGCGCTGGTGTCGCCGGTGCGGCAGCTCGCCGCCGTGCTCACCATCGGCCAGCAGGCCCGCGCCGGGGTCGAGCGGGTGCTGGAGGTCATCGACGCCCGGCCCACCCTGGTCTCCGGTGACCAGCGGCTGCCGGCCGGCCCGCTGACCGTCGAGCTCGATGACGTCACCTTCGGCCACACGCCCGACCGGCCGGTGCTGCGCGGCGTCTCGCTGCGGGTCGAGCCGGGGGAGACCCTCGCCCTGGTCGGCTCCTCGGGGTCGGGCAAGTCCACCGTCGTGTCGCTGCTGCCGCGCTTCTACGACGTCTCCGCCGGCGCGCTGCGGGTCGGCGGGGTCGACGTCCGCGACCTGGACACCGGGTCGCTGCGCTCGGCGCTGGGCGTGGTGTTCGAGGACAGCTTCCTGTTCTCCGACACGGTGCGGTCCAACATCGCCTTCGGCCGGCCCGACGCCTCCGACGCCGAGGTGCGCGCCGCCGCCCGGGCCGCGCAGGCCGACGGCTTCATCTCCGACCTGCCCGACGGTTACGACACCGTCGTCGGGGAGCAGGGCCTGACGCTGTCCGGCGGGCAGCGGCAGCGGGTCGCGCTGGCCCGGGCCTTGCTCACCGACCCCCGGGTGCTGGTGCTCGACGACGCGACCTCCGCCGTCGACGCCGCGGTCGAGGCCCGCATCCACACCGCGCTGCGCACCGCCGTCCACGGCCGGACGACGCTGCTGGTGGCGCACCGCCGGTCGACGCTGGCGCTGGCCGACCGGGTCGCCGTCCTCGACGACGGCCGGGTCGTCGACGTCGGGACGGCGGCCGAGCTCGAGGTCCGCTCGCCGCTGTTCCGGCTGCTGCTGTCGGGCACCGGCGACGTGCCCGAGCTCGACGCGGCCCCGGCCGACGGCGTCACCGCCGCCGCCTGGCCCGAGCCCACCCCGGTCGAGGCCGCCCCGGTGCGGGAGGCGGCCGCCTCGATCGGCGGTCGCGGCTCGGCGATGGCGGCCGCGGCACCCACGGCGGCGCTCACCGCGTTGGTCGAGAGGCTGCCGCCCGCCGACGACCGGCCCGACGTGCCCTCCGAGCGCGCCCGGGCCGCCGACACCGACTTCACGCTGTGGCGGCTGATCCGCCCGTTCCGCTGGGCGCTGGTCGCGGCGCTCGTGCTGGTGGCCGTCGACACCGCCGCGCAGCTGGCCATCCCCGCGCTGGTGCGCGAGGGCGTCGACAACGGCATCGCCGCCCGGTCGACGTCCCTGCTGCTGGGCGTCGCCGCGATCGCGTTCACCGTCGTGGTGGTCGACCTGTTCGTCGCCCGCGGGGCGGCCCGGCTGACCGGGCGCACCGGCGAGCGGCTGCTCTACACGCTGCGGGTCAAGACCTTCGCCCAGCTCCAGCGGCTGGGGCTGGACTACTACGAGCGCGAGCTCGGCGGCCGGATCATGACCCGGATGACGACGGACGTCGACGCGCTGTCGGCGTTCCTGCAGACCGGGCTGACCACCGCGGTGATCAGCGTGCTGACCCTGGTCGGGGTGCTGGTCGCGCTGTTCCTCTTCGACGTCGAGCTGGCGCTGGTGCTGCTGGCCACGCTGCCGGTGCTGGTGGTGACCACGGTCTGGTTCCGGTCGCGGTCGGTGCCGGCCTACACCGAGGCCCGCGAGCGGGTCAGCGCGGTCAACGCCCGGCTGCAGGAGGACGTCGCCGGGGTGCGGGTCACCCAGGCGTTCGACCGCACCGAGCACTCCACCGCCGTCTTCCGCGGGTACGCCAAGGCCTACCGGGACGTGCGGCTGCGGGCGCAGCGCTACATCTCGATCTACTTCCCGTTCGTCGAGTTCCTCTCCGAGGTCGCGGCCGCCGCGGTGCTCGCGGTCGGTGCGGCCCGGCTGTCCGACGGGGCGATCACCGCCGGTGTGCTGATCGCCTTCGTGCTCTACGTCGACACGTTCTTCTCCCCGGTCCAGCAGCTGTCGCAGGTGTTCGACAGCTACCAGCAGGCCGCGGTCGGGCTGCGGCGGCTGCGGGACCTGCTGCGGCTGCCGACGTCCACCCCGGCCGCCGTCGCCCCCCGCCCGGTGGGCCGGCTGCGTGGGGAGGTGCAGCTCTCCGACGTCACGTTCGCCTACGCCGGTGCGCCCGCCCCCGCGCTGCGCGACGTCTCGCTGACCGTCGCACCGGGGGAGACGCTGGCGCTCGTGGGCGAGACCGGCGCGGGCAAGTCCACGGTGGTCAAGCTGGTCGCCCGCTTCTACGACCCGACGTCGGGTGCGGTGTGCGTGGACGGCGCGGACCTGCGGTCACTGGACCTGCTGGCCTACCGCGGCCGGCTCGGCGTCGTCCCGCAGGAGGCGTTCCTGTTCTCCGGCTCGGTGCGCGACGCGATCGCCTACGGCCGGCCGGAGGCCTCCGACGCCGAGGTGGAGGCCGCGGCCCGAGCGGTCGGCGCGCACGAGATGGTGGCCGCGCTGCCGCAGGGCTACCGCACCCGGGTGGGGGAGCGCGGCCGGTCGCTGTCGGCCGGCCAGCGCCAGCTGCTCGCGCTGGCCCGCGCCGAGCTGGTCGACCCCGACGTCCTGCTGTTCGACGAGGCGACGGCCTCGCTGGACCTGGCCACCGAGGCCGCGGTCACCCGCGCCGCCGACGCGGTCGCCCGCCGGCGCACGACGCTGGTCGTCGCCCACCGGCTCACCACCGCCGCCCGCGCGGACCGGGTCGCGGTCATGGACGGCGGCCGGGTGGTGGAGGTCGGCACGCACGACGACCTGCTCGCCCGCGGCGGCGCCTACGCCGCCCTGTGGGCCGCCTACACCGAGGACGAGGACGCCGACCCGCTGATGGACTGAGGCAGGACCCCGCTGCCGCTGAGGCGGGGCCGAGAGGGCAGTGGGTGCCGTCCGGAGCGGTGCCCCCCCACGTGTCGACGACCGCAACTGCCCACTCGGGTGGGTCCCCGAGGGCCATGTCCGCGAGCACGGCCCTCTCGGGAGTCGGTTGGCCGACGTGTCAGGGTGCCGACATGTCGACCAGTCGCCACGAGGTGCGGGACGCCGGGGACGACGACCTGGCGCAGCTGCCGGACGTCGAGGCGGCGGCCGACGAGCTGTTCGTGCCGCTGGGGATCACCGACCTGCCGGCCCCGGCCACCGCGGCGGAGCGGGCGCGGTCCTGGCGGGTGCTGGTGGTCGGCGAGCCGGTGCAGGGCTTCGCCGTCCTCGAGCTGCTGGACGGCGCGGTGCACCTGGAGCAGCTGTCGGTGCACCCCGCGCACAGCCGGCGCGGCATCGGCGGGGCGCTGCTGGCCGCGGCCGTCGAGGTGGCGCGGGGGCACGGTGCCGACCGCGTCACCCTGCTCACCTACGCCGACGTCCCGTGGAACGCCCCGTTCTACGCCCGGCACGGCTGGGAGGTCATCGAGCCGACCGCGGCCCTGCAGGCGCTGCGGCGGCGGGAGGGTGAGCTCGGCCTGGACCGGCACGGCCCTCGGGTGGCGATGACGCGACGGGTCACGGGAGCGCGCGCGGGTACGGGCGAGGTCATGACGCAGTCAGCTGACGTGCAGACCGACCGCCCCTACGGCGAGCTGGAGGTGGTGCACGCCTTCACGTCCGGCCCGATGCCGACCGGCGTCTCGGTCTCGCACACCGGGCGCGTCTTCGTGAACTACCCCAAGTGGGGCGACGACGTGGAGTTCACCGTCGCCGAGATCCGGGACGGGGTGGCCGTGGCCTACCCCGACCAGGCGCTCAACTCGCCCAGCGGGGACGACGACGAGACCGCGTTCGTCAGCGTGCAGAGCATCGTCGTCGACCCGGCCGACCGGCTGTGGGTCCTCGACACCGGCTCCCCGCTGTTCCAGCCCACGCAGGTGGGTGGGCCGAAGCTGGTCTGCATCGACCTGACCACCGACACGGTGGTGCAGACGATCGTCTTCCCGCGGGAGGTCGCGCTGGAGACGACCTACCTCAACGACGTCCGGTTCGACCTCTCCCGCGGCGAGGTCGGCGTCGCCTACATCACCGACTCCGCGGACTCCGGCGAGAACGGGATCATCGTCGTCGACCTGGCCACCGGGGACTCCTGGCGCCGGCTGCGCGACCACGCCTCCACCAAGGCCGTCGTCCCGCCGGACCTGCTGCTGATGGTCGAGGGCCGGCCGTTCCTCACCCAGGAGAGCCCGGACGCCGAGCCGCAGCCGGTGGCCATGGGCTCCGACGGCATCGCCATCTCCGCCGACGGCGCCCGCCTCTGGTACTGCCCGCTGGCCGCCCGGCACTGGTACAGCGTCGCCACCGACGCCCTGGTCGACCGCAGCCTGGACGACGACGCGGTCGCGGCCACCGTCGTCGACGAGGGCGACAAGGGCAGCGCCGGCGACGGCCTGGAGACCGACGACGCCGGCAACCTCTACGCCACCGCGGGGGAGCAGAACGCGATCGTCGTCCGCCGTCCCGACGGTGCGATCGAGACCGTCGTGCACGACGAGCGGCTGCTGTGGCCCGACACCATGTCGGTGGCCGCCGACGGGCACCTCTACGTGACGGCCAACCAGCTGCACCGGCAGGCCCGCTACGCCGGCGGGGTCGACGAGCGGGTGTACCCCTACCTCCTGCTCCGGACGCCGATCGACGCCGGCCCGGTGCGCCTGACCCGCTGACCCCCGGGCCCCGGCCGCTCGGCGGTGGAGCGGCCGGGGTGCAGCCGCCCCGCCGACCGGTGGGCCGTGGCGCGACACGGCCCACCGGTCGGTGCGGTGGCCGGACCCCGCCAGGTGCCGGGTCGGGGCCGATGCTCGGTGCGGGGGCGCCGTCCCGGCGTGGTCCACGGCCGGTCGCGGCGCGGGTAGGTTGGCCACGTGCAGGCTGACCACTTCGACCAGCAGAAGCTGCTGGCCCTCGCTGCGGAGGACGTCGCGCTCGCGCAGCTCACCCACCGCAAGCGCACCCTTCCCGAGCTCGCCGCCGTCGAGGCCGCCGTCCAGGCGCAGCGGACCCTGTCCGACGACGTCGTCCGGGCCGAGACCGTCGTCCGTGACCTGGACCGTGAGCAGAAGCGGCTGGAGGGCGACGTCGACACGGTGCGCCAGCGCGCGGCCCGCGACCAGCAGCGGATCGACTCCGGCGGGGCGACGCCGAAGGAGATCACCGGCCTGCAGCACGAGCTGGAGTCCCTCGCCCGCCGGCAGGGCGACCTGGAGGACCAGGTGCTCGAGCTGATGGAGCGCCGCGAGGCCGCCGACACCACACTGGCCGAGGCGCAGGCCGGGCTCGCCGGCGCGCAGGGCGACCAGGAGCGCGCCGAGCAGGCCCGCGACGCGGCGTTCGCCGTCATCGCCGAGGGCATCGAGCAGCACCAGGCGAAGCGCGACCAGATCGCCGCCACGGTCCCCGCCGACCTGCTCAAGGTCTACGACCGGGTCGCCGCCCAGACCGGCAGCACCGGCGCCGCCGAGCTCAAGGCCCGCCGCTGCCAGGGCTGCCGGATCGAGTTCTACGGCACCGAGCTGGCCTCCTACCGCAACGCCGACCCGCACACCGTGCTGCGCTGCGAGAACTGCAACCGGGTCCTGGTGCGCACGGCCGAGTCCGGGCTGTGAGCCGCCGGCTCATCGTCGAGGCCGACGGCGGATCGCGGGGCAACCCCGGGCCGGCCGGCTACGGGGCGCTCGTGCGGGACGCCGACACCGGGCGGGTGCTGGCCGAGCGGGCGGAGTCCGTGGGCCGGGCGACCAACAACGTCGCCGAGTACGGCGGGCTGGTCGCCGGGCTGCAGGCCGTGCTGGACCTGGACCCGACCGCCGAGGTCGAGGTGCGGATGGACTCCAAGCTCGTCGTGGAGCAGATGTCGGGCCGCTGGCAGATCAAGCACCCGGACATGAAGCAGCTGGCCGTGCAGGCCCGTGACATCGCCCGGCAGCTGGGCTCGGTGCGCTACACCTGGGTGCCGCGCGCGCAGAACGGTGCCGCCGACGCGCTGGCCAACTCGGCGATGGACGGCAAGCCGGTGCGCCGGGACGTGGCCACCGAGCCGGTCGTGGTCGAGGACGACCTGCAGCCGGTCACCGAGCCGGCCCCGGTGGTCACCACGGTCACCCACCTGCTGCGGCACGGGCGCACCGAGCACACTCCCGAGCGCCGGTTCTCCGGCAGCAGCGACCTGCCGCTGTCGGAGCTGGGACGGGCGGAGGCCGCCGCGGCCGCCCGGCACCTGGCCGGCCGCGGCATCGACGTCATCGTCTGCTCCCCGCTGCAGCGCACCCGGCAGACCGCCGAGGCCGCTGCGGAGGTGCTCGGCGTCCCGGTCGAGGTCGACGGCGACCTGCGCGAGATGGACTTCGGTGCGTGGGAGGGGCTGACCGCCGACGAGGCGCAGTCGAAGAGCCCGCTGGCCTTCCGCCGCTGGTCCGGGGCGCTCGACGTCCGGCCGCCCAGCGGTGAGTCGGTCCTCGACGTGTCCACCCGGGTCGCCCGGGCCCGCGCCCGGGTGCTGGAGCGGCACGCCGGCACGACGGTGCTCCTGGTCAGCCACATGATGCCGATCAAGCTGCTGCTGGCCGCCGGGCTCGGGGTCGGCGACGACGTCGTCCACCGGGTGTTCCTGGAGGCAGCCTCGCTGTCGACGGTCACCTGGTCCTCCGACGGCCGCACCAGCGTCCGCCTCGTGAACGACACGTCGCACCTCGGCTGAGGTCAGAGGCGTCCGGCGTCGATGACCCGGGCGAGGAACTGGCGGGTGCGCGCCTCCTGCGGGTCGGCGAGGACCTGGGCGGGCGGGCCGCTCTCCAGCACCACGCCGGCGTCGAGGAAGGCGATGGTGTCGGCGACCTGCTTGGCGAAGCCCATCTCGTGGGTGGCCATCAGGATCGTCATGCCCTGCTCGGCGACCTCCCGGACGACGCGCAGCACCTCACCGACCAGCTCGGGGTCCAGCGCGCTGGTGATCTCGTCGAGCAGCAGCACCCGGGGGCGCACCGCCAGTGCCCGCACGATGGCCACCCGCTGCTGCTGACCACCCGACAGCCGGTCGGGGTACTCGCCGGCCTTGTCGGCCAGGCCCACCCGCTCCAGCAGGGCCGTCGCCTCGTCGCGCGCCTCGGCCCTCGACCGCCCGTGCACCACGGTCGGCGCCAGCGTCACGTTCTCCAGCACCGACAGGTGCGGGAAGAGGTTGTAGGCCTGGAAGACCACGCCCAGCCGGCGGCGGACGGCGTCGGCGTCGACCCGCGGGTCGGTGACGTCCTCGCCGTCGAGCAGCACCTGGCCGTCGTCGACGGTCTCCAGCAGGCTGGCGCAGCGCAGCAGCGTCGACTTGCCCGAGCCCGAACCGCCGATCAGCGCGACGACCTGGTGCTCGGCGACGGCGACGTCGACGCCGCGCAGCACGACGTTGCTGCCGAAGGCCTTGACCACACCCCGGACGTCGAGGACCGGCGCGCTCACAGCAGGTGCCCCGACTGCTGGCGCCGCCGGGCGCGTGCCGAGACGGCGTCCGCGATCCGGGCGGTCGGCACGGCCAGCAGGACGAACAGCAGGCCGGCGACGACGTAGGGCGTGAAGTTGAAGCTGCGCCCGACGAGGATCTGCGCCGAGCGGACTGCGTCGATCGCCCCGAGCACCGAGATCAGGCCGACGTCCTTCTGCAGCGCGACGAAGTCGTTGAGCAGTGCGGGGGTGACCGTGCGCAGCGCCTGGGGGAGCACCACGATGCGCATGCTCTGCCGGTGGGTCAGCCCCAGCGACCGCGCCGCGGCCCGCTGGCTGGGGTGCACCGACTCGATGCCGGCGCGGAACACCTCGGCCACGTAGGCGGCGTAGACCAGCACGATCGCCGCCGTCCCGAGCACGAACGGCGACGTGGGCACGCCCTGCAGACCCAGCGCCGGGAACCCGAAGCCCACCAGGTACAGCACGATGATCAGCGGCATGCCGCGGAACAGGTCGACGTAGCCGGTCGCCAGCAGCCGCAGCGGGGCGAAGGCCGGCCCGCGCAGCGTGCGCGCGATCGCCACCAGCAGGCCGACGACCAGGACCAGGACGCCGCCGACGACCAGCACCCGCAGGTTCAGCAGCAGCCCGCGGGCGATCTCGGGCAGCGAGTCCAGCGCGACCTGCGGTGAGAAGAACGTCGTCTGCACCCGCGGCCAGCCCGGCGACCGGGTGACCACCAGGTACGCCACGACCGCGAACAGCAGCGTGGACACCAGTGCCACGCCGGTGGACCGGCGGGCCCGGTCGCGTCGCCAGGCCCGCCGGGAGAGCTCGAGCTCGCTGGGCGCCGGCAGGACGGCGTCCGGGTGCCGGCGGCTCAGGACAGCACGGGCGCGTCGGCGACCTCGGCCAGCCACTGCTGCTCGAGCTCGGCGAGCGTCCCGTCCTCGCGGAGGGCGTCGACGGCCTGGCTGACGCAGTCGGTGAGCGGGCTGCCCTTGGCCAGCACCATCCCGAACTGGTCGGCGCTGCTGCCGGAGTCGCCCACCTGGCCGACGATCACGCCGTCGTCGAGCTCTGCGGCGGTGATGTAGAAGGCGGTGGGCAGGTCGACCACGATCGCGTCGACCTGGCCGTTCTGCAGCGCCAGCTTCGCGTCGTCGTTGGTGTTGAACACGACCGGGTCGGCGTCGGGGGCGATCGTGTCGGTGAGCACGTCGAGGCTGGTCGTCGCCACCTGCGCGCCGAGCCGCAGGCCCTTGAGCGCGGCCAGGTCGGTGGCGCCCTCGGCGGCGGAGCCGGCCGTGGTGATCACGGCCTGGGTGACGTCGTAGTAGGGCGAGGAGAAGTCGACGGCCTGACGGCGCTCGTCGGTGATCGAGAACTGGTTGATGTCGACGTCGAAGGTCTTCGCGCCGGGCTGGATGACGTTGTTGAACGGCACCGTCGTCCAGGTGACGGCGTCCTCGGCGTAGCCCAGCTGCTCGGCGACCGCGTAGGCCACCGCCGACTCGAAGCCCTCGCCGTTGGTGGGGTCGTCACCGCTGAACCACGGCTCGTAGGCCGGGGCGTCCGTGCCGATCGTCAGCGTGCCCTCCTCCAGCGTCGGCAGGGCGCCGGCCTCGCAGCCGGCGGCCGAGGGGGCGGCGACGGTGTCGGCCTGCTCCTCCTGCGGCGCGCACGCGGTCGCGGCCAGGGCGGTGGCGGCCAGCAGGGTGAGGGCGAACGGGCGGCGGCGCATGGGGGTCCCTTGGTCGGTCATCGGGTCGTGCACGATCGATGGGATCCTAGGGGCTGGCCGGCCCGCCCCCTACAGCCGATCGCGGACGATGATGGGCCGCGACCCGCGCGCACCCGACCTCCCGGAGACCGACGCATGACCGCCACGATCTCTCCCGCCCTCGTCGGTGACGAGCGCACCATGAGCGCCGCCGAGTACGAGGTGTGGGCCGCCGAGGTCCGCCGCCTCGCCGACGAGCGCGGCGCCGTCGTCCTGGCGCACAACTACCAGGTGCCCGAGATCCAGGACGTCGCCCACTTCACCGGCGACTCCCTCTACCTGTCCCGGATCGCCGCGGAGACCGACGCCCGCGAGATCGTCTTCTGCGGCGTGCACTTCATGGCCGAGACCGCGAAGATCCTGTCCCCGGACAAGACGGTGCTGCTGCCCGACCACGCCGCCGGCTGCTCGCTGGCCGACAGCATCACCGCCGAGCAGTTGCGCGAGTGGAAGGCCGAACACCCCGGCGCCGTCGTCGTCAGCTACGTCAACACCACCGCCGCGGTGAAGGCCGAGACCGACATCTGCTGCACCTCGTCCAACGCCGCCGACGTCGTCCGGTCGATCCCCGAGGACCGGGAGGTCCTGTTCCTGCCCGACCAGTTCCTCGGCGCGCACGTCAAGCGGGTCACCGGCCGGGCGAACATGTCGATCTGGGCAGGGGAGTGCCACGTGCACGCCGGCATCAGCCCCGCCGACGTCCGCTCGCAGATCGCCGCGCACCCCGACGCGGAGATCCTGGTGCACCCCGAGTGCGGCTGCACCACCTCGGTGCTGGACCTGGTCAGCCACGGCGACCTGCCCGCCGAGCGCACCCGCGTACTGTCCACCGGCGGCATGGCCGACGCCGCGTCGGCGACCCGGGCGCCGCAGGTCCTGGTGGCCACCGAGATCGGCATCCTGCACCAGCTGCGCGCGCTCAACGGCACGACCGACTTCATCCCGATGAACGCCCGGGCCGCCTGCCGCTACATGAAGATGATCACGCCGGCCAAGCTGCTGCACACCCTGCAGACCGGCGACGGCGCGATCGACGTCGCCCCCGACGTCGCCGCCCGGGCCCGCCGCGCGGTCGAGGCCATGATCAGCATCGGCGACCCCGGCCGCGGCGGGGAGTGAGGAAGGACCTCGCTGCCCCCCACGCTCCCCAGGCCCAGCGCGGGCCCCTGCAGCGAGGCCGATGGGCCGGGGACCGTGCTCAGCCGCGGAGGAACAGGTAGACCGCGACCGAGACGCCGAAGACCACGATCAGCACCCGCAGCGGGGTGCTCGGGATGCGGGTGGCGACCTTGGCGCCGAGGAACCCACCGATGAGGGCGGCCGGTGCGCAGACCGCCACGTAGGCCCACTCGACCGGGCCCCAGATGCCGAAGACGACCACGGTGACCGAGGCGGTGACCAGTGAGATGGCGCTCTTCATCGCGTTGGCCAGCTTCAGCCGGCCCAGCCCCAGGCCGAGCACCCCGACCAGGATCACGCCCAGCGCGCCGCCGAAGTAGCCGCCGTAGACGGTGGCCAGGAACAGTGCGACGTAGAGCCAGGCCGGGTCGCCGGTGCGGCCCTCGCCATCGGTCCGCTTCAGCCGCTTGGTGATCATCGGCTGGAAGGCCAGCAGGACGCTGGCCAGGAACACCAGCACCGGCACGATCGCGTCGAAGGCCTCCGACGGGGTGGTCAGCAGCAGCACCGAGCCGACCGTGCCGCCGAGCACCGCGGTGACCGCGAACCGGACCAGCCGGCTCCGCTGGCCGCCGTACTCGGCGCGGAAGCCGAGCACCCCGCCGATGTAGCCGGGCCACTGGGCGACGGAGTTGGTGACGTTCGCCGCGACCGTGCCCAGTCCCAGGCTGACCAGCACCGGGAAGAGGATCAGCGAGCCGCCTCCGGCGATGGAGTTGATGCCGCCGGCGAGCAGGGCGACCCCGGCGGCGATGAGGAGGTCGGTGGCTGACACAACGGGCGAGCCTACTGTCGCCGGGCATGAGGGACGACGTGCGTGCGCTGACCATGGCCGCGGCGCTGACCGCGACCGGGATGTTCCACCTGGTGCGGCCGCAGACCTACGACTGGATGATCCCCCCGGAGCTGGGCCCGGCCCGGCCGTGGGTCCTCGGAAGCGGCGTGGCCGAGCTCGGGACGGCGGGGCTGCTGGCGCTGCCGGCGACCCGGCGCGCGGGGGGCTGGGCCGCGGTCGCGCTGCTGGTCGGCGTCCTGCCCGCGCACGCCCAGACGGTGCGCGCGTTCCGCCACCGGCCGGGGAAGCTGGCCGTGGCGGTCGCCCGCATCCCGTTCCAGGTCCCGATGATCGCTGCGGCGCTGCGGGTCGCCCGCGGAGGCTGAGCGGGGCCGTCCGACCTCACCACCGTCCGTCCCCCCTCCCCAACGCTGCTGAGGGGGGACAGACGGTGATCAGGTCACCTGATCACCGTCTGGGCGGGTGTCAGCGCCCCCGCACCGGCGGGGGTTCGGGGTCGGTCAGCCGCGGACCGTCCATCAGGCTGCCGGCCTGCTTCACCCGGCGCAGCACCGTCGAGGTCTCCAGCGTGCGCACCGGCAGCGCCCCCACCCGCTCGGTGAGGAACCGGTAGAGGTGGGCGGTGTCCCGGCAGGTCACCGACACCATCAGGTTCGCCGGCCCGGTGACCACCGCGGCGAACGCGGTCTCCGGCTCCCGGGCCAGGGACTCCCCGACGTGGGCGATGTCGGCCGGTGCCAGCCCCAGCCAGAGGTTCGCGCTGACCGGGTGGCCCAGCAGCTCGTTGGCGATCTCCAGGTCGAAGTACAGCGCGCCGGC
This sequence comes from Modestobacter sp. VKM Ac-2986, assembly GCF_026967795.1. Classification (GTDB taxonomy): domain Bacteria; phylum Actinomycetota; class Actinomycetes; order Mycobacteriales; family Geodermatophilaceae; genus Modestobacter. The sequence continues at coordinate 428,924 of NZ_JAPVBH010000002.1, read as the reverse complement.
CGCGCGGAGCGCCTCCACCCGGCGGGCCACCCGGCTCTCCGACCAGCCGGTGACCCCGGCCAGCTCGGCGTAGCTCAGCCGCCCGTCGGTGGCCAGCGCCGCGAACAGCACCTCGTCCTCGGGGTCCAGGGCCAGCGGGGTGGTCGCCGTCCGGGCCGGGCCCTGGTCGAGGGCGGCGACCTGCTCGTCGGTCAGCGGGTCCTCGAAGGCGGTCCACTCGTAGTCGCCGCCCACGTAGGCGTGCAGCACCGAGAAGGCGTTGAGGTCGATGACCTGCACGGTGCGGGGGAGCCGGTCCAGCAGCAGGGCGTCCCGCTGCCGCGGGGTGCGCGGCCGGGTGGAGCAGGTGATCTCCGCACCGCCGGAGGTCAGGCTGACCCACGACACGTCGGGACGGCGGGCCAGCGCCTCGGCCACCGCGCCGGCAGCGGCGGGCTGGACCCGCACCCGGATGTGCCAGCTGGGCTCGGTGGCGTCCGGGGTGGCCAGCCCCAGGACCCGGACGACGCCGTCGGCACGCAGCCGGCGCCAGCGCCGGGCCACCGTCTGCTCCGACACCCCGAGCACGGTGGCCACCCGGCTGAACGGGGCGCGGCCGTCGACCTGCATCGCGTGCACGATCTGCCGGTCGATGCTGTCGATCACGGACGTGATCCTCCACCATGCGGGACCCGGGTGGAGGATCGCGTCGCGGTCAGCGACACCGACCGGGGTGCCGCCGTCCGGTCACCAGCCGGCGGACCGGCCCCGGACACGGAGCAGACTCCGGTGATGACCTCCGCCCCGTTCCCGGACGACTGGCAGCGCGCCCTGGTCGTCGCCGCCCACCCCGACGACATCGAGTACGGGCCGGCCGCCGCGGTCGCCGTCTGGACCGCGGCCGGCAAGGAGGTGCACTACCTGCTGGCCACCCGCGGGGAGGCCGGGATCGCCGGGCTCACCCCGGCGGAGGCCGGCCCGCTGCGGGAGGACGAGGAGCGCCGGTCGGCCGCCGTCGTCGGGGTGACCGAGGTCGAGTTCCTGGACCACCGCGACGGGGTGCTGGTCGCCGACCTGCCGCTGCGGCGCGACCTCGCCGGCGCCGTCCGGCGGCACCGGCCGGACCTGGTGGTCACCATGCACGGCGGGGACACCTGGACCGCACCCGAGGTCACCCCCGGCGCGCTCAACTCACCCGACCACCGGGCGCTGACCCGCTCGGTGCTCGACGCGGTCGCCGACGCGGCCAACGAGTGGATCTTCCCCGAGCTCACCGAGGAGCCGTGGTCGGGCGTGCGGTACGTCGCCGTCCACGCCGTCGGGTACCCGCCGCCGCACGTCGTCGACGTCGCGGTCGGGGTCGAGGCCGCGGTCGCCTCGCTCACCGAGCACCGCCGCTACCTGCAGGCGCTGTCCGACGACCCGGTCGAGGAGCAGGCACGTCGACAGGTCGACATGTCGACCCTCACCGAGGACGGCGGCCGGGAGGTCGGGTTCCGGCTCTTCTGGGGCTGAGCCGGGAGTCGCGTAGGGTCTCCGGCACGACGGACGAGTCGGCTGGGCGGTCGCGTTGGCGGGGGAGACCCCGGCACCGAGGAACGTCCGGGCTCCACAGGGCAGGGTGGTCGTTAACAGCGACCCGGGGTGACCCGCGGGACAGTGCCACAGAGAACAGACCGCCAGTGCTCGCACTGGTAAGGGTGAAACGGCGGTGTAAGAGACCACCGCACACCGGGTGACCGGTGTGGCTCGGTAAACCCCACCCGGAGCAAGGTCGAGAGGGACGGCGGTCCGCCGCCGTCCTGCGCAGGCGTTCGAGGGCTGCCCGCCCGAGCCTGCGGGTAGACCGCTGGAGCCTGTCGGCAACGGCAGGCGTAGATGGATGGCCGCCCATCGGGACGCCGCGAGGCGCCCGGGGACAGAACCCGGCGTACAGGCCGACTCGTCCGTCGCCCTCCCACCCGGGAGGGCGACCGGCTCAGCGGACGATGCGCAGGTGCGGCCCGGTGCGGGCCGTCTCGGGGTCCTCCACCGGCAGACCGGCGGTGCGGCGGACCCGGTGCTCCGGGACGTCGAGGGCCCGGGCCAGCGCGCGGGCGATGCGGTCGCTGACGTAGACCGACGTGCGGCCGCCCATCAGCCCGCGGACGGCCTCCTTGGACACGACCCCCAGGGTGCGGGCCGACGCCTCCTCGGCCGTCAGCCCGAGTTCGAACAGCCGACGCCAGATCAGCCGCTGCAGGTCCTCGTCGTTCACCGGGCGCCCGGCACCGGGGCGCTCGGGGACCGCTTCCGGTCACAGGGGTACATGATCACGGTCTAGCCCGTCGCTTTACGCGGTAAACGACCACCGGCGTCCCGTCTCGCTGAGGTGCGGGACGGTGCCGCAGGGTGAGGACCGCCGTCGTTCCGGGATCCCGGTCAACGCAGGGCGTCGCCGGCCACGTCGTCGACGATCGCGGCGAAGGTGGTCGTGTCCACCTCGTTGTCGACGGTCACCCGCACGATGTCGGTGATCTGCTGGCGGTTGGTCGACCGGCAGGCGCTCACCCGGGCCGCGGCGATCAGCTTGAGCTGCTGCAGGCGGGCGGGGGAGCAGTCCGTGGAGCCGGGGACCGGGGGGAGACGGTTCTCGCGCATGGACGAACGGTAGGTCGATCGTCCACCGCTGTGCAGCTCCGACGCCGCCGTGTCGCCCGGCGTCCACCTCCTCCGTCCCACGGGGCACGCCCGTCCCCGGCGGTCAGCGCAGTGCCGGCCGGGCCCCGTCGAGGTCGAGGTCGTGGTCACGGGCGCGGCGCTCGTCCTGGCAGGCCAGCCACTGCTCCAGCTCGGCGGCCGGCAGCGGCGGCGAGTGCAGGTAGCCCTGGCTCTCGTCGCAGTCCAGTGCGCGCAGGTGCGCCCACGTGGCGGGGTCCTCGACGCCCTCGGCGACCACCCGCAGCCCGAGCTGGTGGGCCAGCCGCACGGTGCTGGCCACGATGGCCGCCGCCCGGGAGTCGGTGAGCAGGTCGGCGGTGAACGACCGGTCCAGCTTGAGCTCCTGGACGGGCAGCTGGTGCAGGTAGGTGAGCGAGGCGTAGCCGGTGCCGAAGTCGTCGATGCTCACGCCGGCGCCGAGCTCGGTCAGCGCGCCGACCACGGCCAGGCTGCGGTCGGGGTCGCTGAGCAGCACCGTCTCGGTGACCTCCAGGACCAGCGCGGACGGCGGCAGGGCGTGCAGCTCCAGCAGCTCGGCCACCCGCGCGGGCAGCCCGGTGTCGAGCAGGTTGCTGGCCGAGAGGTTGACCGAGATGCGCAGCTCGCGGCCGGCCCGGCGCCAGGCGGCGGCCTGCGCGATCGACTGGGCCAGCACCGCGTCGGTGAGCACGCCCATCAGGCCGTGCACCTCGGCCAGCGGCAGGAAGTGCACGGGCGCGAGCAGCCCGCGGGTCGGGTGCTGCCAGCGCACCAGCGCCTCGACCCCGACGGTCCGCCGGGTGCCGACGTCGACCTGCGGCTGGTGGTGCAGGACCAGCTCGCCGCCGGCGATCCCCGCCCGCAGCTCCTCGACCAGCGCCAGCCGGCCGCTGCTGTCCCCGTGCCGGTCGGCGTCGTAGCGCACGACCTGGGAACCGGACCGCTTGGCGTCGTACATGGCGGCGTCGGCCTGGCGCACCAGCGCGGCCGCGGTGACCGGGTCGCCGTCCGGACCGCCGGGGTGGCAGGTGAGCCCGAGGCTGACCGCGACGTGGACGACCAGCCCGCCGACGGCGAAGGGCTCGGCGAGGGACTCGTGCACGACCCGCCCGAGCTCGGCGGCGCGCTCCTCCGGGCAGGTGCCGGGGGCGACGTGGGCGAGGAGGGCGAACTCGTCGCCGCCGAGCCGGCCCAGGACGTCGCCGTGACCGAGCCCGGCCGTCAGGCGCTGGGCCACCAGCCGGAGCAGGTCGTCGCCGGCGGCGTGGCCGAGGCCGTCGTTGACCTCCTTGAACTTGTCCAGGTCCAGGACGCCGAGCACCAGCGGGGCGCGGTCGGCGCACAGCTCCTCGACCCGGCGCAGGACGGCGCGGCGGTTGGCCAGGCCGGTGAGCTCGTCGGTCAGCGCCTCGTGGCGGCTCACCGCCAGCTGCGACAGGTCCCGGACGTTGAGCAGCAGCCGGATGCCCGACGCCGTCCCGGCGATGCCGGCGCAGCAGACCGCCGTCACGCTGGCCGCGCCCAGCGCGGTCGCCACCAGCACGGCGATCGAGGCGATGATGACGACGAAGGCGCCGATGGTCGTGGCGCCCGGGTCGGTCATCGTGCGGGGGACCGGGGTGGGCCGGACGACGGCGGCCAGGCACAGCAGGACCACCCCGAGGGCGGCCAGCGCCCAGCCGGGGCGGTACCCGAGCACCGCGCAGACCCCGCCCAGCAGGTCCGCGCTCAGGCCGCCGCTGATCAGCCAGGCCCGCGGGTCGCGGGTCATGCCGGAGATGTGGGGGACCGCCACCGAGGTGCCGATGACGACCAGCCCGGCGGCCAGGGCCAGCAGCACCGGCTGGACCTGCCACCAGGTGGCCGACGCCCACCGGCTGCCGGTGTGCGCCAGCACGGTGTCGGTGATCGCGACGACCGCCAGGACGGCGGCCGCGCCGAGCAGGGTGTCGCTGGGGTCGGCGACGTTGGTGCTGTCGCGGTTCCACAGCACCATGCCCCCGTAGAGCAGGGGGAAGGCCACGACGTGGGCCACCGCGAGCGGGACGACGTCGGCGGTGTGGTCGGCGCGGACGGTCACCACGAGGACGGCCACGGCGGAGCCGGCGGCCAGCAGGGCCGCGGCCCCGGCGAACCGCTGCCACAGGGGGCGTTCCGCCGGTGCCACCTGCGCCCGCCAGGTGAACAGCCGGCAGGCGGCCAGCTGCAGGGCGAAGGTGACGCCGAGCGGGACGGCGGTGCCGACGTCGACCGGTGTCAGGGCGAGGACCACCAGCAGGCCGGCGAGCAGGGCGACGAGGACCAGCGGCCCTCGGGGGACCGCGGTCAGCAGTCGGAGCCGGCGGGACATGCAGCAGTGATCGGGTCGCGGGCCGGTGCGGTGAAGTCCGGTGCCGGGACATCACCCGGACGGGCAGGGGACCGACGCGACCGCCGGGGTCGCGTGTCAGGGTCGCGGTCGTGGGCAGAGGCAGCGACTCCGGCAGGGCGCGGTGACGCTGCTGGCCGCAGCGGCCGCCGCGCTGCTGGGCCTGGTGGCCGGGACGGCGGTGGACCGGGCCGCGGGGCGCTTCCCCTGGCCGTCCGGGGCCCGGGCGGTCGACCTGCTGCGGCCGGGACGCCGCGCGCTGCGCCCTCCGCTGCTGGAGCTCGTGACCGCGACGCTCTGCGGTCTGGTCGTGGTCCGTCTCGGGGTGACCGCGGCCGTGCCCGCCCACCTGGTGCTGGTGGCTGTCTGCGTCCTGCTCGTCCTGGTCGACGCCCGGCACCAGCTCCTCCCCGACCGCGTGGTGCTGCCGGCGCTCGGGGCGGGGGTGCTCCTCCTGTCCGGAGCAGCCGCCGTGACGGGGGACTGGTCCACCCTGCTGCGCGCCCTGGCGGCGGCCGCCGTCCTGTTCGTCGTGTACCTGGCCCTGGCCCTGGTCTCGCCCGGCGGTCTGGGCATGGGCGACGTCAAGCTGGCGGCGCTGCTCGGCCTGCACCTCGGGTGGCTGGGCTGGGACGCGGTGCTCCTCGGGACGCTCGCCGGCTTCGTCGTCCAGGCTGCCGTGGCACTCGTCCTGCTGGCCGTCCGGCGGGTGGGCCGCGGTGACGCACTGCCCTTCGGGCCCGCGATGATCGTGGGGGCGGCGCTGGCGATGTCCCTGCCGTTGTCCTGATGGACATCTCTCCGTAACAAGGTCAGCTACTCACGGTGACCAGATTCGGGCTCTACGCCTCGGGAGGATGGACCCGGCGCCCTGACGAGGGCATGCCGGGGTCATCCCGGTCACAGGACCCGCATGGTCTGGGAGCAGCCGCAAGGACGCCTCACCCGACGCGCTCCAGCCGGCACACACCTCTCGGGAGCAGTCGTGATCGCCTTCTACGCCACCCTGTCCAGCTTCGTCTCCGTCGCCGCCGACCGGCTCAAGCGCGAGGAGAAGGGCGCCACCGCCGTCGAGTACGGCCTGCTCGTCGGGCTCATCGCCGTCGCCATCATCGCCGCGGTCGCCCTCCTCGGCACGCAGCTCGAGGCCCTGTTCACCGACGTCTCCGACGAGCTGCCCGCGGCTCCGGCGGCGGGCTGACCCACCGCCGCTGGACCGAGCAGCAGCTGCCGGCGCGGCGGCCTCGCACGGGGCCGCCGCGTCGCTGCACCCACAGGGAGGTGGCCATGGCCGGACGACGACTCGGGGACGAGCGCGGCGCCAGCGCAGTCGAGTTCGCGCTGATCGTGCCGCTGCTGGTCCTGCTGGTGCTCGGCATCGTCGAGTTCAGCCACGCCTACCGCGTGCAGGGCACCCTGTCGGCCGCCGCCCGGGAGGGCGTGCGGGTCATGGCCCTGCAGAACGACCCGGCCGCCGCGCGCGGGACCGTCCGGAACGCGGCCGACACCCTCTCCCCGGCGATCACCGACGCCCAGATCGTCGTCAGCCCGACGGCCTGCCCGCAGTCCGTGACCCCCACGAACGTCCGGGTCACGATCACCTACCGGATGCCCTACCTCACCGGCTTCTTCGGATCCGGTCTCACACTCAGCGGAACGGGGGTCATGCGGTGCAACGGCTGACCCGTGCGCTGGCCCGTCGCCTGCGGTCCCGGCTCTCGGGGGAGCGCGGTGCTGCCGCCGTCGTGCTGTCCCTGCTCATGGTGCCGATGCTCGGCTTCGCCGCTGTCGCCGTCGACATCGGCGCGCTGTACGCCGAGCGCGCCAGGCTGCAGGTCGCCGCGGACGCCGCCGCCCTCGCGGTGGCCCAGGACTGCGCGCGCGGCGCCTGCGGGGACATGGCGGCGACCGCCCGGGCCATGGTCGCCGCCAACGACGATGCCGCCGTGGCTGCGCCGCCGGTCCTGCTCAGCAGCCCGATGCGCGTCACGGTGAGGGGGAGCACCCCCGTCGAGCACTGGTTCGCGCCGGTGCTGGGCCACGACTCGACGGCGGTGTCGGCCTTGGCCACCGTGGCGTGGGGTGCCCCGGGTGGGGGGACGGCGGTCCTGCCGATCACCTTCTCCGTCTGCGCCTTCACCCAGCAGGTGGGTGGGCTGTCGAGCACCACGCCGGCGACCATCCGGTTCACCAAGACCGACGGGACCGGGTGCACGGGTCGCTCCGGCAACGCCGTCCCCGGCGGCTTCGCCTACCTGGACACCGACCCGGGCAGGTGCCAGGCGACCTCCGCGCGCAACCAGCGCCTCGCCTCCTCGACCGGGAACTCGGTCCCGTCGGTGTGCACCAGTGCCGACTTCTCCGCCCAGCTCGGCCGGGTCGTGCTGCTCCCGCTGTTCGACGACGCCGGCGCGACCGGCAGCAACGCCTGGTACCACGTGCACGGCTACGCGGCCTTCAAGATCACCGGCTACCACCTCGGCAGCGGCCAGTTCCGCACCAGCCCGGCGCCATGCTCGGGCAACGACCGCTGCATCGCCGGCCACTTCGTGCGCTACGTCGACCTCTCCGAGCGCTTCACGTACACCCCCGACGGCCCCTCCCTCGGGGCCTCCGTCCTCCGACTGATCCGATAGGAGCGCCGACCGTGAGACGTCGTCTCCTCGCCGCCGCGGCGGCGCTCGTCCTGGCCGTGCTGGGCAGCGTGGTCCTGGTGACCTACGCCCGCGGGGCCGACCAGCGGGCCATGGCCGGCATGGCGACCGTGCAGGTGCTCGTGGTCGCCGAGCCCGTCGCCGCCGGCACCCCGGTCGCGGAGCTGGCCGCGCTGGTCCGCACCGAGGAGCTGCCGGCGGTGGCCGCCGTGCCCGGCCGGGTCACCGACCTGGCGGACCTGACCGGCCAGGTGGCCGTCACCGACCTCCAGCCCGGGGAGCAGCTCCTGGCCGGCCGCTTCGCCGCACCGGAGAGCCTGCAGACGCCCGGGACGGTCGCCGTCCCCGAGGGGCTCGCTGAGGTCAGCGTCCTGCTGGAGCCCCAACGGGCGGTCGGCGGGCGGCTCGTGGCCGGGGACGAGGTGGGCGTCCTCATCTCCTTCGCGACGCCGACGACGCACGCCACCCTGGACCGGGTGCTGGTCACCCAGGTCCAGGGAGCGCCGGCGCCGGCCGTCAGCGGGGCCGAGGCCGGCACCGAGACCGCCTCCGCCGGCAGCCCGGCGCCCAGCGCCAGCCTGCTGGTCACCCTGGCCCTGCCCGTGCGGGAGGCCGAGCAGGTCGTCTTCGGCGCCGAGCACGGCACCCTCTGGCTCGCACTGGAGCCGGCGGACGCCGACCTGGAGGGCACCGAGGTCATCACCCCGGGCAACGTGTACCGAGAGGACCTGTCATGAGCCGAGTCGTGCTGGCCGCCGCAGGCGCGGAGCTCGCCCAGCGGGTGGGCGCGGCCGTCGACGGGGACCTGCAGGTGCTCCCCGCCGGCCGGCTCCCCGGCGACCCGGCCCGGCTGTTCGAGCAGCTGGTGGACGGCGAGCTGCCGGAGGTGCTGGTCATCGGACCCGACGCCGCCGCCGAGCAGGTGCTGGGACTGGCCACGCGGCTGGACGTGCAGTGCCCCGGCATCAGCGTCCTGCTCCTCGCCCGGCCCGACCCGGCGCTGCTGCAGGCGGCCATGCGCGCCGGCATCCGCGACCTGCTCGACCCGGCCTCGGACGCCGCCGAGATCCGTGCCTCGATCGAACGCGCGGCGCTGGCCGCGGCCGGTCGCCGCCGGGTCCTGCGCCCGGTCGAGGACTCCGCGCGCTACACCGGCCGGGTCATCACCGTCGCCTCGCCCAAGGGCGGGGTGGGCAAGACCACCATCGCCACCAACCTGGCCATCGGGCTGACCTCCTCGGCACCCCAGTCCACGGTGCTCGTGGACCTGGACGTGCAGTTCGGCGACGTGGCCTCCGCACTCGGTCTCGTGCCCGAGTACAGCCTGCCCGACGCCGTCGCGGGGCCGGCGGCGCAGGACACCATGGTGCTCAAGACCTTCCTGACCCAGCACCCCAGCGGGCTGTACGCCGTCTGCGGCTCAGAGTCACCGGCCGCCGGGGACACCGTCACCGCCGCCGACGTCAGCCGCCTGCTGGCGCTGCTCGCGCGCGAGTTCCGCTACGTCGTCGTCGACACCGCGCCGGGGCTGTCCGAGCAGACACTGGCCGCCCTGGACCGGTCCAGCGACGTCGTGATGCTCAGCAGCATGGACGTGCCCGGCGTCCGCGGGCTGCGCAAGGAGCTCGACGTCCTGCGCGAGCTGTGCATGATCCCGGCCGGACGGCACGTGGTCATGAACTTCGCCGACCCGAAGGGCGGGCTGTCCGTCCGGGACGTCGAGACCACGATCGGCACCGGCGTGGACGTCGTCCTGCCGCGCTCGTCGGCCGTGCCCGCCTCGACCAACCAGGGTGTGCCGCTGCTGGAGAGCGGACGCCGGGACCCGATGACCAAGGAGCTGCGCCGCCTGGTGTCCCGCTTCGCGGCCACCCCGCTGGTCAGCCCCACCGGGCACCGGGCCAAGCACCGGGCGGCGTCCTGATGAACCTCGCACACCGGCTCGAGGTCGCCCGGGGTCTGCCCCCGCTCGCCCCCGTGGGCGTCACAGCACCGGCGGCGCCGGTGCTGCCTGCCGGACCCGTCGCGCCTGCGCCCAACGACGCCCTGACCCGGTTGAAGGACCGGGTCGGGAAGGCGCTCTTCGAGCGCATGGGCAGCCGGATGAACGACCCCAGCCTGAGCGAGGAGGCGCTGCGGGCGATCGTGCTGGGCGAGCTCGACGAGGTGGTCGAGGCCGAGAAGGTGCCGCTGAGCAGCGAGGAGCGGCAGCGGCTGACCGCCGAGCTGGCCGACGACGTGCTCGGGTTCGGACCGCTGCAGCGGCTGCTGGACGACCCGACGGTCACCGAGATCATGGCCAACGGGCCGGACTCGATCTACGTCGAGCAGAACGGCAAGCTGACCCGCACCAGCTCCCGGTTCACCTCCGAGGAGCACCTGCGCCGGGTCATCGACCGGATCGTCTCCCGGGTCGGCCGCCGCATCGACGAGTCCTCCCCGCTGGTGGACGCCCGGCTGGCCGACGGGTCCCGGGTGAACGCGATCATCCCGCCGCTGGCCTTCAGCGGCTCCACCCTGACCATCCGCAAGTTCGCCAAGGACCCGTTCGGCGTCGAGGACCTGATCGGCTTCGGGACGCTGTCGCCGGAGATGGCCGAGCTGCTGCACGCCTGCGTCGAGGCCCGGCTCAACGTCATCGTCTCCGGCGGCACGGGCACCGGGAAGACCACGCTGCTCAACGTGCTCTCCTCCTTCATCCCCGACGGCGAGCGGATCGTCACGATCGAGGACGCCGTGGAGCTGCAGCTCCAGCAGGACCACGTCGTCCGGCTGGAGTCCCGGCCCCCGAACATCGAGGGCAAGGGCGCGGTGACCATCCGCGACCTGGTGCGCAACTCGCTGCGCATGCGGCCGGACCGCATCGTGGTGGGGGAGTGCCGAGGTGGGGAGAGCCTGGACATGCTCCAGGCGATGAACACCGGGCACGACGGGTCGCTGTCGACGGTGCACGCCAACTCCCCGCGGGACGCCATCGCCCGGTTGGAGACCCTCGTCCTGATGGCCGGCATGGACCTGCCGCTGCGGGCCATCCGCGAGCAGATCGCCTCGGCCGTCGACGTCATCGTCCAGCTGAGCCGGTTGCGTGACGGGACCCGCCGGGTCACCGCCGTCACCGAGGTGCAGGGCATGGAGGGGGAGACGGTCACCCTGCAGGACGCCTTCCTCTTCGACTTCGCCGCCGGCGTCGACGCCTCCGGCCGGTTCCTGGGCCGGCCGGTCCCGACCGGGGTCCGCCCGCGGTTCACCGACCGGTTCACCGAGCTGGGGATCACGCTGTCGCCGCGGGTCTTCGGCGCCGTCGACGACCCGCGGGCGCGGGGCTGGTCCTGATGCCGCCGCTGCTGGTCCTCGGCCTGGCGTCGGGAACGGCCGCGCTGCTGCTGGTCGCCCTCGCCGTGCTCCCGGCCGGTCCCCGGCGCGTGCCGCTGAGCCGGCTCGACCCCTCGGTCGCCCCGCCGGCGTCCGCGCTGGCCGGCGCCGGTGCGGCCGCCGGCGCTGCGGTCGACCGGCTGCTGACCCGGCGCGGGAAGGTCGCCGCCGGCACGGCGGCGCTCGAACGAGCCGGGATGACGACCTCGCTGTCGGACTTCGTGCTGGTCACCGGGCTGACCACGCTGGGGCTGGGCACGCTCGGCGCGCTGCTCGGGGGCCTGCTGCCGGCCGTGCTGCTCGCCCTCGCCGGCCCGCTCGGCGCGAAGGTGCTGCTCCGGGTCCGGTGCAGCCGCCGGCAGGCGGCCTTCGCCGACCAGCTCGACGACTCGTTGCAGCTGATGGCCAGCAGCCTCCGCGCCGGGCACAGCCTGCTGCGGGCGCTGGACTCGGTGGCGCACGAGGCGGCCTCGCCGACGGCCGAGGAGTTCACCCGGATCGTCAACGAGACCCGGGTCGGGCGCGACCTCGCCGACGCGCTGGAGGAGGTGGCCGCGCGGATGGCCAGCGACGACTTCACCTGGGTCGCCCAGGCCATCGCCATCCACCGGGAGGTGGGCGGGAACCTCGCCGAGGTGCTCGACACGGTCGGGCACACCATCCGGGAGCGCAACGCCATCCGCCGGCAGGTGCAGGCGCTGTCGGCCGAGGGCAAGCTGTCGGCGGTCGTGCTCATGGCACTGCCGTTCGGGGTCATCGGCTTCATCTCGCTGACCAACCCCGACTACCTGGCCGGGTTCTCCGAGAGCCTGGTCGGCTGGGCGATGCTGGCCGTCGCCGCGGTGATGATGACCATCGGCGGCCTGTGGCTGCGCAAGACCGTGGCGATCACCTTCTGATGACCACCACCCCGCCGCTCGTGCTGGCCGCCGCCGTGGCGGTCGCCTCCGCCGTCCCGGTCCTGGGCTGGGCGCTGCTGGCCCGCCCGTCGGGGGCGGTTCTCCGGACGCGCCAGAACCTGACCCGGGACCTGGACCTCGGGGTGGTCGTCGCGCCGCCGTCGGGGTCGGCCATCGGGCGCGCCGTCGTCCGGGCGCTCACCCCGGCCGGGACGGTCGCCCGGCTCGACCGGCTGGCCGGCACCGCCGGCCGCCCGGCGGCGTGGCCGCTGCCGCGGCTGGTGGCCGCCAAGCTGGTGCTGCCCGCGATCGCCGCGGGGCTGGGCGTGCTGGTGGCCGCAGCCCGCCCGACCCTGCTGATCTGGCTGACGGTCGCCGTGGTCACCGCGGTCGCCCACGTCGTCCCCGAGCTGCTGCTGTACAGCCGCGGCCAGGAGCGCCGGCAGGCGATCAACGCCGAACTGGCCGACACGCTCGACCAGATGACGATCGCCGTCGAGGCCGGCCTGGGCTTCGAGTCGGCGATGGCCCGTGCGGCGAAGAACGGCACGGGCCCGCTGGCCGAGGAGCTGCTGCGCACCCTGCAGGACATCGCCGTCGGCCAGCCCCGCCGGGACGCCTACCTGGCGCTGGCCGGGCGGACCGGCGCCCCCGACCTGGCCCGCTTCATCCGCGCCGTCGTCCAGGCCGACGCCTACGGGGTCTCCATCGCCGACGTGCTGCGCACCCAGGCGCAGGAGATGCGGCTCAAGCGCCGTCAGCGCGCGGAGGAGAAGGCGATGCAGATCCCGGTGAAGGTGATCTTCCCGCTGATCCTGTGCATCCTGCCGACCCTGTTCATCGTCCTGCTCGGCCCGGCCGTGCTGGGGATCGTGGCGGCCTTCAGCGACTGAGCCGGCCGCCGTGCGGCGGCCGGCCCGGTCAGCTGCTCAGCGGGGCTGCGCGGGGTTGGTCGGGTCGCCCTGGGACGGCGGGTTGATCTTCGGCCCGGTCGTCGCCTCGGACACCTGCGAGCCGCCGGCGGGTGCTGGTGCGTGCTCGGGCTGGGCGGCGGCCGGGTCGCCCCCCGAGGGCTGGGAACCGGCCCGCAGGTCGGCCAGGCGGTGGTTCATCGCCGAGATGACCTGCACCCGGTTGGCGTGCGCCTGCTCGTAGGTCAGCAGGGTCTGCAGCCCGTCGGTGTCCAGGGTGCGGATGCGGGAGGTGAGGCTCCCGACGGGCAGGTGGTCGTAGTCGGGCAGCGGGAGCGTCTCGTGCTCGGGCATCCCAGCTCCTTCCGGTCGCGGCGGACGTGTCGGCCCTGCCCGGCCCCGCCGGAGGCGTGCCAGTGGCGGGAGACAGGGCCCCTTCGGCTACCCGGCCCCGGGGTGTTGACACACCGGGTGTGAGGACGGGGGCGGTGGGTAGGCCGATCCGAGCACGAGCGGGGCTCAGCCACGGCCCCCGTCGCACGACCCGAGGAGCTCCCCGTCCCATGGACGTGACCTTCCTGGACGCCGTCTTCACCGCGCCTGGCCCCTACGCCACGGTCTGCGTGGACGTCACCCACAACACCGAGACCGCCGACACCGAGCTCGAGCTGAAGGTCCGGGCCGTCAGCGAGGAGCTCACCGCCCAGGGCGCGCCCGAGCCGGTGGTCGACGCCGTGCGGAGCCACCTGCTGGAGGCCAACGACGGTGGCCGGATCGCCACCCTGCGGGGTCGCGCGCTCATCGTGGCCGCCGACGGCTCGGTGGTCCTCGACGAGGCCCTCGCCGACTCCCCACGCGACCCGGTCGCCACCTGGTCGCCCGACCCGGCGTTGCTACCGGTGCTGCGTCAGCTCGCCGGCCGCGTCCCGCACGTGATCGTCATCGCCGACCGGGTCGGTGCCGACGTGCAGGTGGCCAGTGGCACGGGCCAGCAGGTGGAGACCGAGAAGATCGACGGCGACACCTTCCACATGCGCAAGGTCCAGGTCGGCGGCTGGGCGCACAACACCTACCTGCACACTGCGGAGAACCAGTGGGAGGAGAACGCCGGGCAGGTGGCCGCAGCGGTGAACGACGCGGTCGCCCGTGACCACTCGCGCTTCGTCCTGCTCGCCGGGGACGTCCGTGCCCGCCAGCTGATCGCCGACAAGGTCGGCCAGGAGGCTTCCCAGGTCCTGGTGAGCATCAACGAGGGTGGCCGCGCCGCCGGCGCCGATCGGGACGTCATCACCGCCCGGGCCACCGAACTGATCGCGGAGAACGAGGCCGCGGAGACCACCCGCGTGCTCGAGCAGATCGAGGCCGCCTCCGCACACGGCCTGGCCGTCACCGGCACCGCACTGGTCGTCGAGGCGCTCCGCAAGGCCCAGGTCGAGACCCTGGTGCTGGCCGACCGGCCCGACGACGAGCAGCTCCACGCCGGACCCGGCGCGCTGGAGCTCGGCGTCTCCGCCGAGGACGTCGCGGCACTCGGGGTCACCGACGCCCACCAGGTGCCCGCCGACCTCGGGATGCTGCGGGCCGCGATCGGCAGCAGCGCCGCCGTCGTCGTCGTCCCGCGGTCGGCCATGCCCGGTGACATCCCGGTGGCCGCCGTCCTGCGCTACACGGACGACTCCACCCCCAGCTGACCCCCCGACCCACAGACCTCTCGGCCGCACCGCGGCCGGACGATGAGAACGGAGCACCACCATGACCGACCCCCACCAGGCCGCCACCTCTCCCGGCACCACCCCGGCCGACGTCGAGCACCGGGCCGCCATCGCCGAGGCGCTGGGCAAGGAGGTGTGGCCGGCCGACAAGGACGCGCTGGTGGCCAAGGCGCAGGAGTCCCACGCCTCCGACCGCGTGCTGGCCGACCTGAACCGGCTGCCGGCTCACGCGCAGTTCACCAACGTGCAGGAGGTCGCCGAGGCCCTCGGCATCCACACCGAGTCGCACCGCTTCTGAAAGGACCCCCTCGCCTCCCGCCACGAGCAAGCTCGCGGCGGGGCCCTGCGAGGGGGCCGCTCCAGCACCTCACGTGCCCGCGGCAGCGCCCCATCGAGGGGCGCTGCCGCGCGGCCGGTGTCGTGGCGGGGGAGGTGGGTAGGGAGGCGGCATGCCCGACATGAAGGAACCGTCGCCCGAGGCGCACGCAAACGTCACCCAGCACAACGTCGACACCCGGGCCGAGCTCTACCCGGAGGAGCGGTCCACCGGCGGCAGCGTCGACCCGGAGAAGCAGGCCGAGCTGATCCTCGCCGAGTCCGAGGAGCGCACGATCCACCCCGACGCCGACGACGCCAACGGTGGTCACCGGCAGTCCGCGGAGACCGCCGACCTGCCCTGAGCCAGCGGCTCAGCGCGAGGGCGGGGCCGTGCTCTCCCGGACGACGAGCCGGGTGGCCAGCTCCAGGCGCGGCACGTCGAGCGCCTCGCCGCGCACCAGCCGCAGCACCGTGCGGGCGCCCAGCGCCCCCATCTCCGACAGCGGCTGGTGCACCGTGGTCAGCGGCGGGGACGACCACTCGGCACCGGGCAGGTCGTCGAAGCCCACCACGCTGAGCTCCTCGGGCACGCGCAGCCCGGCTCGCCGCGCGGCCTCGTAGACACCGAAGGCCATCTGGTCGTTGGCCGCCACGATCGCCGTGGGGCGGTCCTCCAGCGCCAGCATCGTGGTGGCGGCCTGGAAGCCGGACTCGTGGCTGAAGTCGCCGACGACCACCAGCTCGGGGTCCAGCGTCAGGCCCGCGGACTCCAGCGCCGCGCGGTGCCCGTCGAGCCGGGGCCGACTGCACAGCAGGGTCGGCGTCCCGGCGACGACGCCGATCCGGCGGTGGCCCAGGCCGATGAGGTGCTCGGTCGCGCTGAGGCCGCCGGACCAGTTCGTGGCGCCGATCGTGGGGACGTCGAGGGCCGGCACCCCGGCCGGGTCGATCATCACCGCGGGCACGTGCAGCCGCTGCAGCTCCGCGCCCAGGGCGGGGTCCAGCTGGCTGCTGACCAGGATGGCGCCGTCACTGGCCCGGCCGGCCAGGTTGTCCAGCCACGAGCGGGTGTCGCTGGCGCGGCGGTGGATGGCGGTGACCACCGTGCCGACGCCCTCGGCGTGCGCGGCGCCCTCGACGCCGCGGATGATCTCCACGGCCCAGGGGCTGTCCAGGTCGTTGAACACCAGGTCGATCAGCCGGGCCGAGGTGGTGGGCCGCCCGCCCCGGCGGCGGTAGCCGTGGTGGCGCAGCAGCTGCTCCACCCGCTCGCGGGTGTGCGGGGCGACGTCGGACCGCCCGTTGAGGACGCGCGAGACCGTCGGCACCGAGACGCCTGCCTCCGCGGCGATCGCCGCGATGGTCACGTTCTGCGTTCGGGTCTCGGTCACTGTTCCTCCTGGTCCGGGCCCAACCCTACGGGCCGGGGCGGTCGAGGGGTGCCGGTCCTGCCGCCCGGCTCACCCTGCTGGGTGTCGGCTTGACGTCCGCTGTGCTCGCTTCGTATGTTGCGAGTCACGTTCCGGAAGTTCTCGGGACCGGGTCGGCTGGAACCGGCCGACTCGACACAGGTCCCCGGGGTGCTCGCTCAGAGGCCCCGGTCAACCGGCGCCCGCACGCGGGCGTCCCTCTCCCGGAGGTCGACGATGACCACTGCCCGCGCCCGCACCCGCCGCCGCATCACCCCGGCGGCGATCGCCTTCACCGCCGTCCTCCTCGCCGCCGCCGGTCCCGCCCAGGCCGGGAACGGCAGCGGCGGGAAGCCCGAGTACGGCGGAGGACGCGGCGGCCCGGTGAACGACCAGGTCGTCACGACCACCCACCAGGAGGGGCAGGTCGCGGCCCTGACCTTCGACGACGGCCCGAACCCCCTGGACACCCCGCGGCTGCTCGAGGTGCTGCGGGAGAACCACGTGAAGGCCGTCTTCTGCCTCTGGGGTGACTACGTCGTGCAGAACCCCGACCTGGTCCGGCAGATCGTCGCGGGGGGCCACACCCTCTGCAACCACACGATGCACCACGACGACCTGGCCGACTGGTCACCGGAGGCGATCCGGGCGGACCTCGAGGAGACCAGCGCGGCCATCCACGCGATCGTCCCGCACGAGGACATCCCCTACTTCCGGGCGCCCTACGGCAGCTGGGGTGCCTCCCCGCAGGTGGCTGCCGAGCTCGGGATGCAGCCGCTGGGCTGGGCGGTCACGATCGAGGACTGGGAGACCCAGGACGCCGACGTCCTCACCGACCGGCTCGAGACCCGGATCCGGCAGAACCCCGGCGGCGTGGTCCTGCTGCACGACGGCCCGACCATGGACCGCAGCGGCACCGTCGAGGCCGTCGCCCGGGTGGTCCCTGAGCTGAAGGCCGAGGGCTGGCGCTTCGTCCAGCCGGCCAAGCGGGGCTGAGCTCGCCCCGCGGCCGCAGGGAGTGACCCCTGCGGCCGCGGGGTACCCCGGGTGCCGACCCGAGAGGAGCCGTCGTGCCGAAGACGACGAAGGACGGGGACGCGGTGCCCGAGGAGCTGCCGAGCACCCTGCAGCGTTCCGACCCCAAGGCCCAGCGCACGTTCGCCAAGGCGCACGACTCGGCGCTCGACTCCTACGGCGACGAGCAGCGGGCTGCCCGCGTCGCCTGGGGCGCGGTCAAGCACACCCACGAGAAGGTCGGCGACCACTGGCAGCCCAAGCCCGACGGCGCGAAGGGCCCCAGCGACGAGCAGTCGGCGCGGGGTGGCGCCGGCACCGACCTCGACAGCAAGGGCGGCGTCGACGCCAACGCCTCCAAGGCCCACCTGTACGACCTGGCGAAGGACGCCGGCATCGACGGCCGGTCGACCATGACCAAGGACGAGCTGGCCGACGCGCTGCAGGAGGCGAACGACGAGGCCACCGCCGCAGCCCGCGAACGGTAGGCCCGCGACACTGACCGCGTGACCAAGGACGACCTGCGCCGCCGCTACGAGGAGGCCAGCCAGTGGCCGCTGATCGGGCTGGCGGTCCTCTTCGTGGCCGCCTACGCCTGGGGCGTGCTGCGGCCCGACCTGCCCGGCTGGCTGCGGACCACGCTGACCGTGGTCACGGTCATCGCCTGGCCGGTGTTCCTCGCCGACTACGTGTTCCGGCTGGCGCTGGCCGACCACCGCTGGCAGTTCGTCCGCCGCAACTGGATCGACGGGCTCGCCGTCGTCCTCCCGTTGCTGCGGCCGCTGCGCATCCTCAGCCTGATCCGGGTGGCCCGGGTGATCGACCGGCGGCTCACCACCTCGCTGCACGGCCGGGTCGCGGCCTACGTCACCCTCACCGCGTCGCTCGTCGTCTTCATGGCCTCCCTCGCCGAGCTCGACGCCGAACGGGGCCATCCCGACGCGACGATCACCAGCTTCGGCGACGCGCTGTGGTGGGCGTTCACCACGATCACCACCGTCGGCTACGGCGACCGGTACCCGGTCACCGCCGAGGGTCGGCTGGTCGCCGGGATGCTGATGGTCGCCGGGATCGCCCTGCTCGGCACCGTCACCGCGGCCGTCGCCTCGTGGTTCGTCGGCCGGGTCGCCGACGCAGCCCGGGCCGAGGACGACGCCGCCGACGCCGCGGCCGACGAGGCGCTGCGGGCCGAGCTGCGCGCCCTGACCGAGGAGGTCCGCCGGCTGCGCGCCGAGCTGTCCGGGGAGGGCCGGGCCGGGCTCAGCGAGCGGGGATGACGATCAGGTCGGTCTGCCGGCCGTCGAGGTAGGCCACGCCGTCGGCGGAGAGCGCGATGCCCTGCTCCAGGCCCATCCGCACCAGCTGGCCGCCCCACTCCGGCACCGGCACCCGCACGCACAGCTCCAGGGCCCACACGGTGTCAGGGTGCACCACCATCGAGCCGGCACCGGGGACGCCGTCCTGCTGGTCCCACATCCCGATCGCGGGGCCGGCGCCGTGGCCGTGCACGCCGACCGGGTGGGAGTACACGTCGCCGTCGACGCCGGCTGCCGCAGCGGCGGCGCGGGCGGCGGCGAGCACCTCGTCGCCGGTCCGGCCCGGCTGCAGGGCCGCGGTGGTGAGGTCCTGCATCCGGTTGCCGACCGCGTGCGCGGCGACGAGCCCGGGCGGGGGAGCGGTCTCATCGGGGGCGAGCACGTAGGCGTTGCGCTGGGTGTCGGTCCGCAGCCCCAGGCTGGACAGGCCGACGTCGCAGTGGACCAGGTCGCCGGGGCAGATGGTGGCGTCGTAGGGCACGCCGGGCAGCACGGTGCCCTGGGCGTCGACCAGCGGGCTGCCCGCGCGCTGCAGGTCCACGGTCGGCTGGAACCACGGGTCGACGCCGAGGTCGGCGAAGCGCTGCCGGATCCACCAGGCGACGTCCAGCGCGGTGGTCTCCCCGACGGTGATCACCGCGGGGGAGAAGGCCTCGTCGATGACCTCGTGCGCGAGCCGGTTCATCGCGTGCAGCGCCGCGACCTCCTCCGGCAGCCGGGTCTCCAGCCAGCCGACGACCAGCGCCTCGGCCGACACGACCCGGTCGGCGTGCGGGCCGAGGGCGGCCATCAGCAGCCCGTGCTCGGTGTGGGAGAGCCCGTCGGCGTGGGCGGAGACGACCGAGACGTCGACGCCGATCCGGGCCGGGCAGGCCTGGTCGACGAACCGGCGGACGGCGGCCCACTGCTGCTCCTCGGCGGACAGCCCGGGCTGCTCGCCGGCCTCCCACGCCGGCTGGAACTGCCCCACCGGGTAGCGGGAGACGGCGGCCGCGGTCACCCCGTCGTCGCTGCGGTGGAACAGCAGGACCGTGCGCCGCCGTGCCGACAGCCAGGTCGCCGGCAGCAGGGTGGCCAGCACCGGGTCCTCGTTGTACTCCCGGCCGAGCACGACCCACAGGTCGATGCCGGCGCGGTCCATCAGCCCGGGCAGCAGGTCCAGCAGCCGCTGGGTGAGCCAGCGGTCGCGCACGTCGGCCTGCTCGCGCAGCGGGAGCGGCACCGTGCGCGTCGGGTCGGGGCTGACGACCCCCGGGACGGGGTGGCCGGGGATCGCGGTCATGCAGGCAGGAAAGCAGAACGGGCGGCGGGGCGCCGGGCGGACCGGCGAGGTCAGACGGCGCCCCCGGCGGCCGGGTCGGGACGGCGCCGTCCGCCCTCGGCGGCCCGCGGCGACGGCGGGACGTCGCCCCCGGCGACCTGCACCCGGTCCCGCCCGCCGTCCTTGGCGGCGTACATGGCCGCGTCGGCGCGGTCGACCAGCCGCCACAGCGCGTCGACGGGGTCCTCCCCGTCGGCCGGGTGGGCCAGCGCCACCCCGATGGAGGCGGTGACCTGCCACGGCCGGCCGGCCCCGCTGCCGGCCACCGCGCGGCGCAGCCGCTCGGCCAGCCGCCGCGCCTCGTCGGGGTCGGAGACCAGCCCGAGGACGACGAGCTCCTCCCCGCCGGTGCGGGCCAGCACGTCGGGGGGCCGCACGCTGGCGGCCAGCGCGCCGGACACCCCGCGCAGCACCTCGTCGCCCACGGCGTGCCCGAAGTCGTCGTTGAGCCGCTTGAAGTGGTCCAGGTCGAGCACCAGCGCGGCGACCCGCTGGCCGTCGCGACGCGCCTGCCGCCACACGCGGGGGGACTGGTCGACCAGCGACCGGCGGTTGGCCAGCCCGGTCAGCGGGTCGGTCGAGGACAGCTCCTGGGTCGCGGCCAGCAGCCGCTCCACCCGCCGGCGCAGCACGAAGACCCCGAACGTGACGACGTCGAGGATGCCCGCGCTGCCCGCCACCGGGACCACGAGCGCGGGCAGGGAGGGGTAGCTGTCGCACAGCACGAACGCGCAGGCGACGAGCACCGCCACCATGTGCACCGCCAGCGCCCGGGCGCCCAGGAACCAGGCCGCGACGAAGCAGGTGGACAGCAGCATCAGCGGCGGGGCGTAGCGCAGCGGGTCGCTGGTCGCCCAGGCCAGCAGCACGTAGGAGACGTCGCCGACCAGCACCAGGGCCACCGTCGCCCGCTCGCCCACCCGCTGCCGGACCGCCAGGGCCGCGGCCAGCAGCACGCCGACGCCGAGGGTGCCCACGTAGACCGGGCGGCTGGCCCCCTCCCGCAGGGCGCCGTCGATGAGCAGGTTGACCGAGCCCAGCGCCGACCCGGTGAACAGCAGCGCCGCCAGGCACCAGGCGACCAGCCGCCGGTCGGTGCCCCGGCCGCCGGGCGGCGCGGCGGCCTCCGGGGCGGACGACGCCCCGTGCCGGTGCCCTCGTCCGGGCGTGTGCGCCCCTGCCATGGCGTGCAGCATGCCGCAGCGGCCCGGTCCCGCACACCGCCGCGGGCGCGCCGTCTGCGCGGGCGGGGTCGGGACCGGAGGTGACCCCGGCCCCGCGGTGCGAGGCTGGGGAGGACCGCGCACCCCGAGAGAGGACGACGATGACCACCGGGCCCTGGTACTTCTGCCTCAAGCACCACACCGTCGAGACCCGGGACGGCTGCGCCGAGCGGCACCGCCTCGGCCCCTACGAGACCCGCGCCGAGGCCGAGCACGCCCTGGACAAGGTCGCCGAGCGGAACGAGCAGGAGGACGCCGCGGACCGCGCCTGGCGCGAGGACTGACCCACCGCGCCCGGCACCGTCGGGCGGGGCATGATCGACCGCAGGGGCGCCCCCGGCCGGGGGCGCCCGCGCAGGTCAGGAGGGGTCGTGACGGACGGACGCGCGGTGGAGGACCTCGTCGTCGGTGTGCTCGGGGGCACCGGGCCGCAGGGCCGCGGTCTGGCGGTGCGGCTGGCCGCGGCCGGGCAGCGGGTGTTGCTGGGGTCCCGGGACGCCGAGCGGGCCGAGGAGGTCGCGACCGAGGTGGCGACCCGCGCCGCGGCCGTCGCCGGTGCCGGTGAGGTGTCGGTCCGCGGCGGGTCGAACGTCGACGTCGCGGGCGCGGCGGACCTGGTCGTCGTCGCCGTCCCGTACGCCGGGCACGCCGACACCCTCGCCGAGCTGGCCACGCCGCTGGCCGGCAAGGTCGTCGTCGACTGCGTCGTGCCGATGGGCTGGGACGAGCTGGGCGCCTACGCCCTCGACGTCGTCGAGGGCAGCGTGTGCCAGCAGGCCGCGGTGCTGCTGCCCGACAGCTCGGTGGTCGGCGCGTTCCACCACCTGTCGGCGGTGCTCCTGGAGGACCTGTCCCGGCCCACGCTCGAGGGCGACGTCATGGTCGTCGGTGACGTGCGCGAGGCCACCGACCTGGTGCAGGCGCTGGCCGGGCGGCTGCCGGGCATGCGCGGGGTCTACGCCGGCCGGTTGCGCAACGCCCGCCAGGTCGAGGCCCTGACCATCAACCTGGTGTCGGTCAACCGCCGCTACAAGGCCCACGCCGGCGTCCGCATCACCGACGTCTGAAAGGACCCCGTTGCCCCCCACTGCTCGCCCGCTCGCAGCGGGCCCCTGCAACGGGGCCGGGCGTCCGGAGGACGTCAGTCGAAGCTGTGCTCGGCGGTGGGGAAGGTGCCGTCGCGGACCTCGGTGGCGAACTCCTGGGTGGCCCGCAGCAGCTCCCCGCGCAGGTCGGCGTAGCGCTTGACGAACCGCGGCACCCGGCCCGACGTCATCCCGGCCATGTCCGGCCAGACCAGCACCTGGGCGTCGCAGTCGGGCCCGGCACCGATGCCGATGGTCGGGATGATCAGCTCCGCGGTGACCTTCGCGGCGATCGCAGCCGGGACCATCTCCATGACGACGGCGAACGCACCCGCCTCCTGCACGGCCCGCGCGTCGGCGAGCAGCTGCTCGGCACCGGCGCCGCGGCCCTGCACCCGGAAGCCGCCGAGGGCGTTCTCGCTCTGCGGGGTGAAGCCGACGTGGGCCATGACCGCGATGCCGGCCTGGGTGAGCAGCCGGATCTGCGGGGCCACGCGCACCCCGCCCTCGAGCTTGACCGCCTGCGCCCCGCCCTCCTTCATCATCCGCACCGCGGTGCCGAAGGCCTGCTCGGGTGAGGCCTCGTAGCTGCCGAAGGGCAGGTCGGCCACGACCAGCGCCCGCGTCGTGGAGCGGGTGACCGCCCGGGTCATCAGCAGCATGTCCTCGACCGTCACCGCGACGGTGGAGGTCTGGCCGAGGACGACGTTGCCCGCGGAGTCGCCCACCAGCAGCACCGGGATGCCGGCCTCCTCGAACACCTGCGCCGAGTGGGTGTCGTAGGCGGTGAGCATCGCCCAGCGCTCGCCCCGCTCCTTGGCCTGCCGCAGGTGGTGGACCCGCACGCGGGAGGTCGACGTCCCGCCGTACAGCACGGACTCGGTCACGCCTGGGCTCCCTCTCGCACGCTGGGCAGGCTCTCCCGCCAACGGTTGGTGATCGGCAGCCGGCGGTCCCGGCCGAAGGCCTTGAGCGAGATCTTCGTGCCCGGCGCGGACTGACGGCGCTTGAACTCCGCGAGGTCGATCATCCGCAGCACGCGGGCCACGATCGCCGGGTCGTGGCCGCGTTCGAGCAGTTGGGCCATGCCGAGGTCGCGGTCGACGTAGTCGGTGATGACCGCGTCGAGCTCCTCGTAGCTGGGCAGCGAGTCGCTGTCCTGCTGGCCGGGCGCGAGCTCGGCCGACGGCGGCTTGTCGATCGAGTTCTGCGGGATCGGCTCGACCTCGCCGCGGTCACGGGCGTACGCGTTGCGCCAGCGGGCGAGCTCCCAGACCAGGGTCTTGAGCACGTCCTTGATCGGGGCGAACCCGCCGGCGGCGTCGCCGTAGAGCGTCGAGTAGCCCACGGCCACCTCGCTCTTGTTGCTGGTGGCCAGCAGCAGGTGCCCGTGCTGGTTGGACAGCCCCATCAGCAGGGTGCCGCGCACCCGGGCCTGCAGGTTCTCCGCGGCCACGCCCGACAGCTCGACCGACGCGCGGTAGGCCTCCACCATCGGCGCGATCGGGACGACGGAGTAGTGCATGCCGAGGCGCTGCGCGGAGTCCGCGGCGTCGGTCAGCGACCCCTCGCTGGAGTACTCGCTGGGCAGCCCGACCCCGTGCACCCGTTCCGCACCCAGGGCGTCGACGGCCAGGGCGGCCACCAGCGCGGAGTCGATGCCGCCGGACATGCCGAGCACCACCGAGGGCATGCCGTTCTTGTCGATGAAGTCCTGCAGCCCCAGGACGAGGGCCCGCCACACCTCCTCGGCGTCGACGAGCGGGTCGGCGACGGTGCCCGGGCGCGCCTCGAAGGCGGCGACCGGCTCCTCGCTGAGCACGTGCCTGGTGACGGTCATCGGCCCGATGCGGCCCTCGCGCCGCTCGGTCACCGCGGCGGTGTCCAGCGCGAGGTCGACGGTGAGCAGGTGCTCGACGAACTGAGGCGCGCGCGCCAGCAGCGTGCCGTCGGCGGCGACGGCGAGGGAGTCGCCGTCGAAGACCAGCTCGTCCTGTCCGCCGACCTGGTTGCAGTAGACGATCGGGGCGCGCGCCTCGGCGGCGCGGCGCTGCACCAGCGGCAGCCGCAGGTCGTCCTTGGCCCGCTCGTAGGGGGAGGCGTTGGGGGAGACGACCAGGTCGACCCCGGCCTGGCCGGCCACGCCGCACGGGCCGCCCTCGACCCACAGGTCCTCGCAGATGGTCAGCGCGACGTCGACCCCGTGCAGCCGCACGACCGGCAGCTCGGTGCCGGGGACGAAGTAGCGGGCCTCGTCGAAGACGCCGTAGTTCGGCAGGTGCCGCTTGTGGTAGCGGACGACGACGCGGCCGCCGTGCAGCAGGGCCGCGGCGTTGCGGGGTGCGCCGCGCCGGGGGTTGGCGTCGCCGGGGGAGTCCTCCGCGTCGGTCGGCGTCGAGTCGACCGGGGCCGGGCCGCTGCCCTCGGTGTGCGCCAGGTAGCCGACGACGACGGCGGTGTCGCCGAGCCCGTCGGCGGCCAGCCGCGCGGCCAGGTCGACCAGGGTCTGCTCGCTGGCCCGGGCGAAGGACTCCCGCAGCACGAGGTCCTCGGCGGGGTAGCCGGTGAGGGTCATCTCGGGGAAGACGACGAGGTGGGCGTCGTCGGTGGCGGCGCGCCGGGTCCAGTCGACGACGAGGTCCGCGTTGCCGGCGAGGTCACCGACGCGGGGGTCGACCTGGGCCAGTGCGACGCGCAGCTGTACCGGTGCAGTCACAGGTCACAGTCTGGTCGCCGTCGGGTCGGGGTGACCAGGCGGGGACTGCCCCGAGCGGTTGTGGGGTGTCACACTCCCCGCGTCGACCGCCGATACGGTCGATGTCGTTCCTGTTGTGTCGTTGCTCCTGCAGCCTCTGGGGTCTCCATGACCGGCTCCCGGTCCACCCGCTCCGTCGCCGTCCTGTCCGCGCTGCTGGTCCTCGGCCTGCCGGCCTGCCAGGCCGCACACGGCGACGAGCCCGCTGCCGCACCGGTCGCCGTCCCGGCAGTGACCGCGGCACCGCCGGCCCCGCAGCCGGACCCGGTGGTCATCAGCACCGACCCGCCGCTGGGGTCGGTGGACGTCGCCCCGGTGACCCCGCTGTTCGTCGGCGCCGGCAACGGCACGCTCGCCACGGTCGACGTCCGGGCCGCCGACGGCACCGTCGTGCTCGGCACGATCGCCGCCGACGGCACCTCCTGGGTGGCCGACCAGGACCTGGCCTACGGCACCACGTACGCCGTCGTCGCCGAGGCCAGGGACGGCGCGGGGACGACGACGCGCCGCACCGGGGAGATCCGCACGGTCACCCCGCGCACGCTGACCCTGCCCACGGTCTTCCCCTCCGACGCGGCCACCGTCGGGGTGGGCCAGCCGGTCTCGGTGACCTTCGACGAGGACGTCACCGACCGGGCCGCGGTCGAGCGGCAGCTGCGCGTCACCAGCACCCCGCCGGTCACCGGCTCGTGGTCGTGGCTGTCGGACCGCACCGTGCACTACCGGCCGCAGGAGTACTGGCCGGCGCACACCCACGTGGTGGTCGACGTCGACGTCCGCGGCGTGCACGTCGGCGACGGCGTGCACGGCCAGCAGAGCGAGCACGTGGAGTTCGACGTCGGGGCGAAGAAGGTCGCCACCGTGGACGCCACGGAGCTGGTGCTGCGGCTCTACGTCGACGACCGGCTGGTGCGGGAGATGCCCACGTCGCTGGGCAAGAGCAGCAGCCCCACGCCCACCGGCACCTACGTGGTGATGCAGCAGTCGCGGGAGTACACGATGCGCTCGGCCAGCTACGGCGTCCCGCTGGACGCCCCCGGCGGGTACGAGACGCCGGTCGAGTACGCCTCGCGGCTGTCGAACTCCGGGATCTTCGTGCACGGCGCCCCGTGGTCGGTCCGCGACCAGGGACGCCGCAACGTCTCCCACGGCTGCCTCAACGTCTCGGTGGCGGACGCCGGCTGGTTCTACGAGAACTTCGGCCGCGGCGACGTCGTGGAGATCGCGAACGCCGGCCCGGCCATGGAGGTCTGGGACGGCTTCGGCGACTGGAACGCCGGCTGGGCCGACTGGCAGGCGGGCTCGGCCCTGGCGCGGTGAGTGCGACACCTGCCCGCCGCTGCTGTCCCCGGGCGCCGGGAGCGGGCAGGCTGGGGGCCACGTAACACCCCCGTCACGCCCGGAGGCCACGATGGCGAGCATGGACCGCCAGCAGGAGTTCGTCCTGCGCACCCTGGAGGAGCGCGACATCCGCTTCGTGCGGCTGTGGTTCACCGACGTCTCGGGCTATCTCAAGGCCGTCGCGGTGGCACCGGCCGAGATCGAGGCGGCCTTCGCGGAGGGCATCGGCTTCGACGGCTCGGCGATCGAGGGCTTCGCCCGGGTCTACGAGTCCGACATGCTCGCCAAGCCCGACCCGGCGACGTTCCAGGTGATGCCCGCGCAGCGCGGCCAGGCCAGCGAGACGGCGCGGATGTTCTGCGACATCACGCTGCCCGACGGCTCACCAGCCTGGGCCGACCCCCGGCACGTGCTGCGCCGCGCGCTGGCCAAGGCCGCGGACATGGGTTTCACCTTCTACACGCACCCCGAGATCGAGTTCTTCCTGCTCAAGGACCTGCCGACCGACGGGCGCCCGCCGGAGCCCGCCGACACCGGCGGCTACTTCGACCTCTCCACGCACGACGTCGCGCACGACTTCCGCCGCGAGGCGGTCTTCGCGCTGGAGGCTATGGGCATCTCGGTGGAGTTCAGCCACCACGAGGTCGCGCCCGGCCAGCAGGAGATCGACCTGCGGTACGCCGACGCGCTGTCGATGGCCGACAACATCATGACGCTGCGGCACGTCGTCCGTGAGGTCGCGCTGACCCAGGGCGTGCACGCCACCTTCATGCCCAAGCCGTTCACCGAGCTGGCCGGCTCGGCGATGCACACGCACGTCTCGCTGTTCGAGGGCGACCGCAACGCCTTCCACGACCCGGCCGACCCGATGAAGCTGTCGACCACGGGCAAGCAGTTCATCGCCGGGCTGATGACCCACGCCCGGGAGATGACCGCGATCACCAACCAGACGGTCAACTCCTACCGCCGGCTGCTGGCCGGCACCGAGGCCCCGACCGCCGCGACCTGGGGCCGGGCCAACCGCTCGGCGCTGGTGCGGCTGCCCTCCTACAAGCCGAACAAGGGCAACTCCGCCCGGGTCGAGGTCCGCTCGCCGGACTCCGCGTGCAACCCCTACCTGACCTTCGCGGTCCTGCTCGCCGCCGGACTGCGCGGCATCGAGAAGGGCTACGAGCTCCCGCCCGAGGCCGAGGACGACGTCTGGTCGCTCACCGACACCGAGCGGCGCGCGGCCGGCTACGAGGACCTGCCGGTCTCCCTGGGCGAGGCGCTCACCGCCATGCAGGGCAGCGAGCTGGTCGCCGAGACCCTGGGTGAGCACGTGTTCGACTTCTTCCTGCGCAACAAGTGGGAGGAGTTCAACTCCTACCGGCAGAACGTCACGCCCTTCGAGCTGAAGCGGTACCTGCCAGGCCTGTGACGGAGGACCCCCTCGCCCCCCACGACGCGCTCCGCGCGCCGCGGATCCCGGCGAGGGGGCCGGGCCGGGACGGTCAGGCGCAGGGGTCGCCGGCAGGCACGGCGGAGACGGTCACATCGGCGGTCGGGGACCCGTCGCCGCGGAAGGCCTGACCTCCACCGCACACGACCCAGTCCGGCTGGACCGGCCGGAACCAGCCGCGGGAGTCGACCAGGTGCACGACGGCCTCGACCTGCTCCAGGGCCTGCTGCGCCTCACCGACGGTCCGGCCGGCGACGTCGGGCAGCGGGCCGGTGAGCGAGCGGGTCGGCAGCTCCTCGTAGTCCGCCCGCACGGGCTCGGCCGGCGGCGGCGCCGACGGCGGGGCGGCCGAGGGCGTGGCCGCGGCCCGCATGAGCGGGCGCTCGGTCACCTGACCGACGACGGCCGTCGTGGCCACGGCCACCGCCACGGCGAGCGCGAGCACCACCACCCAGCCCACCCACCGGCCGATCGTCGACGATGTGCTGCGCTCCGGGTCCATGCGCTCCTCCTCCGAGTTGGCGGGAACGTACCGGACCGGGACCGTGCGGAAGGCCCTGTCGGCCGTGTCGCACGCACGCCGGTACGGGACCGAGATCCGCGGTCCGGCGCCGATAGGCTCCCGGTGTGGCCCGCCTGCTCGTCGTCGTCCCGTCCGACACCGACCCGCCCACCCGGCTGGGGGAGTGGCTGACCGACGCCGGGCTCGAGCTCGACGAGCGGCGGCTGTCCACCGGGGAGCCGTTGCCGGCCGACCTCACCGGCTTCGACGGCCTGCTGGTGCTCGGTGGCCCGCAGTCCTCGCTGGACGACGAGACGGTCTCCCCGGAGCTGGTCGGCGTGCGGCACCTGCTCGGCCAGGCGGTCGCCGCCGACGTCCCGACGCTGGCGATCTGCCTCGGCGCGCAGCTGCTGGCCCAGGTCGGCGGCGGCAGCACCCGGGTCGGCGTCGACGGCCCCGAGGTCGGCCCCACCCTGGTGGCCAAGCGGGACGCCGCCGACGCCGACCCGCTGTTCGCGCCGTTGCCGCTGTCGCCCGACGTCGTGCAGTGGCACCACGACGAGATCGACCGGCTGCCGGCCGGGGCGACCCTGCTGGCCAGCAACCCGCGGTACCCGCACCAGGCCTACCGGGTCGGCGCGCACGTCTACGGCCTGCAGTTCCACATCGAGACCGACGACCACCTGGTCCGCCAGTGGGCCGGCAGCGACCCGGTCGGCGTGGCCAGCACGGGCACCGACGTCGAGACCGTCTGCGCCCGTGCGGCCGCGGTGCACCCCGACGTCGCCGAGGTCTGGGCCCCGTTCGCGGGCCGGTTCGCCGCGCTCGTGCGGGACCGCGCCGCCGCGCGGGCCTGACGGTGTCCGCAGCCCCCACGCCCGACGACGTCCCCCGGCGGGCCGTCGTCCGGCTGGTCCGGTTCGGCTTCGAGGACGGCGCCCAGGCGGCCCGGCTGCTGGCCGACGCCTCGCTGGGCCTGTGGGACCTCGACCGCAACGAGCCCGCCGACCCCGAGGCCGGTGCGGTCGTCTCGGCGCTGGCCCGCGCGGGCGACCCCGACCTCGCCCTCCGGTCGCTGGCCCGGCTGGTCGAGGCGCTGGACGCCGCCGACCCCGACGGCGGCCTGGCCGCGGCCCTGCTCGCCCGGCTGCGCGGCTCGGCCTCGGTGCGGTCGCGGCTGGTGTCGGTGCTCGGGGCCTCCGCGGGGCTGGCCGACCACCTGGCCGCGCACCCCGCCGACTGGATCGTCCTGGACACCGAGGACCGGGTGTCCCGGCCGAGCCCGCAGGAGCTGCAGGAGCAGCTGCTGTTCGCCGTCGGCGCCGACCCCGCCGACCCGCCGTGGGGCGTCGGGCTGGGCAGTGGTGCGCCGGACTCCGACGGCTCTCGGGTGCGCGACCTCAAGCACGCCTACGGGCGCGCGATCCTGTCGCTGGCCGGCCGCGACCTCGGGGACGCGCTGCCGGCCGACGAGGTCGCCGCAGAGCTGGCCGACATCGCCGCCGCCGTGCTCACCGCGGGGCTCGCCGTCGCCGTCGCCGACCAGCCGGCGGGCAGCGCCCCGTGCCGGCTGGCGGTCATCGGGCTGGGCAAGTGCGGTGGCCGGGAGCTCAACTACGTCAGCGACGTCGACGTCGTCTTCGTCGCCGAGCCCGTGGACGCCGGAGCCGACGAGGCCGCCGCGCTGTCCTCGGCGACCCGGGTCGCGGCGGCGCTGATGCGGATCTGCCGGGAGGCCGCCTGGGAGGTCGACGCCGCGCTGCGCCCGGAGGGCAAGGCCGGCGTGCTGGTGCGCACCGTGGCCGGCATGCGGGCCTACTACGACACGTGGGCCAGCACCTGGGAGTTCCAGGCGCTGCTGAAGATGCGCCCGGTCGCCGGGGACCCGGCACTGGGCCGGGAGTACGTCGACGCGCTGTGGCCGCTGGTCTGGAAGGCCGGTGACCGGCCCGGGTTCGTCGGCGAGATCCAGGCGATGCGCCGCCGGGTCGAGCAGAACATCCCCGCCGGGCAGGCCGACCGGGAGCTGAAGCTGGGCCGCGGCGGGCTGCGCGACGTGGAGTTCAGCGTGCAGCTGCTGCAGCTGGTGCACGGCCGGGCCGACGTCACGCTGCGGGTCGGCGGCACGGTGCCAGCGCTCACGGTGCTGGGCGCCGGGGGGTACATCAGCCGGGACGACGCGGCCACCCTGGTCGCCTCCTACCGCTTCCTGCGCACGGTGGAGCACCGGCTGCAGCTGCTCCGGCTGCGCCGCACCCACCTGCTGCCGGTCGCCGGGGACCAGCTGCGCTGGCTGGCCCGCTCGCTGGGCTACAAGCCCGACGACCGCGGTGACTCGGTGGCCGTGCTGCGCGCGGAGCTCGCGCTGCACACCCGGGTGGTGCGCCGGCTGCACGAGAAGCTCTTCTACCGGCCGCTGCTGTCGGCGGTGGCCCGGGTGCCCGGCGAGCAGCTGGCGCTGGGGCCGCGCGCCGCGGGGGAGTGGCTGCGGGCGCTCGGCTTCGCCGACCCCGAGGGCGCACTGCGGCACATGACCGCGTTGACCGGGGGCCTGAGCCGGTCGGCGTCCATGCAGCGCTACCTGCTGCCGGTCCTGCTGCAGACCTTCGCCTCCTGCGCCGACCCCGACGCCGGCCTGCTGGCCTACCGGCGGGTCAGCGAGGCGCTGGGCCACGACCAGTGGTTCCTCCGGCTGCTGCGCGACGAGGGGCAGGCCGCCGAGCGGCTGGCGGTGCTGCTGGGCTCCAGCCAGTACGTCGCCGGGCTGCTCACCCGCACGCCCGAGGCGATGCGGGTCCTCGCCGACGACGCGCAGCTCGAGCCGCGCAGCGCGGACACGTTGACGACGGCCTGGCGGCAGGCGGTGGCCCGGGCCGGTGACGCGGCCGGCGGGGTGCAGGTCCTGCGCTCGCTGCGCCGGCAGGAGCTGCTGCGGATCGCCTGCGCCGACCTGCTGGGCCGCCTCGACGTGCTCCGGGTCGGGCAGGCGCTGCACGCGGTCGCCGTGGCCACGCTGCGGGCCGGGCTGGACGCCGCGCTGCGCAGCTGGGCCGCCGACGCCGGGCTCGCCGTCGCCGACGTCCCGGTCGACATCGCCGTCATCGGCATGGGCCGCCTCGGCGGGGCCGAGCTGGGCTACGGCTCCGACGCCGACGTCCTGTTCGTGCACCGGGTGCGTCCCGGTGCCGACGAGAGCAAGGCCGCCTCGACGGCCAACGCCGTCGCCCACGCGCTGCGCCGGCTGCTCGGCGAACCCGCCCCCGACCCCGCCTTCGAGGTCGACGCCGATCTCCGCCCGGAGGGCCGGTCCGGGGCGCTGTCGCGCAGCCTGGAGGCCTTCGCGCAGTACTACCAGCGCTGGGTCGCCACCTGGGAGGTGCAGGCGCTGCTGCGGGCCGAGCCGGTCGCCGGCGACGAGGCGCTGGGTGCTGCGTTCATGGCCCTGGTCGACCCGCTGCGCTACCCGGGTGCGGGGCTGTCCAGCGAGCAGGTCGGGGAGATCCGGCGGATGAAGGCCCGGGTGGAGAGCGAGCGGCTGCCCCGCGGCGCCGACCCGGCCACGCACACCAAGCTCGGCCGCGGCGGGCTGGCCGACGTCGAGTGGACGGTGCAGCTGCTGCAGCTCGAGCACGCCGCAGTGCACCCGGCGTTGCAGGTCACCGGCACGGTCACCGCGCTGCACGCGCTGACCGAGGCCGGGCTGCTGGAGGCCGAGCAGGCCGAGGCGCTGCAGACGGCCTGGGAGCTGGCCAGCCGGGCGCGCAACGCGGTCTTCCTGGTCCGCGGCCGGCCCGGCGACCAGCTGCCCCGGGCCGGGCTGGAGCTCAACGGTGTCGCCCGGGCCTGCGGGTACGGCGCCGACACCGACGCCGGGCAGTTCCTCGACGACTACCGGCGGGTCACCCGGCGGGCCCACGCCGTCGTCGAGCGGGTGTTCTACGGCCGCACCGAGGAGGGCTGACCGGGGCGGTCGGTTGCGCGCCACGGAAGAGGGGCACCATCGGGGTGTGCCCCCCGAGTCCCTGGCCGAGCAGCCGGTCGCCGAGCCCACTGTCGAGACCACCGACGTCCCCGCCGTCTCCGAGGCGCAGGTCCAGAACCTGCCGCCCGCCGACGAGCCGACGGCGACCATCACCCCCTACCGCGACGGGCCGCTGCTCGTGCGCGGGGACTTCCGGCTGGTCGACACCGACGGCAACGAGATCGACCCCGGCCGCAGGACCGTCGCGCTGTGCCGGTGCGGGAAGTCGGGCATCAAGCCCTTCTGCGACGGCACGCACAAGCGGTCCGGCTTCTCCGCCGGCAGCGCGCCGTCCCGCCCGCGCCCGGCCGCCGAGCTGTACTCCGGCACCGGCGACTGACCAGCTCGTCACGCCCGGGCCCCCCGCTGTTCGCCCGGACGACACCTCCGGCTGGCCGGGGCGGTCGAGGCTGTGCCGGTCCCGTCCCGGTCCAGTGAGGTGCCCGTGCTCCGTCGTCCGTCCCGTCCCGTCTCCGGTGTGCTCGCGCTGAGTGCCCTCGCCCTCGTGGTCGCCGCCACGCCGGCCTCCGCCGCTCCGCAGCCGCGCACCTTCGCCCCGCTGGCCACCTTCGCCGTCGAGGGCGAGGTCGCCGAGATCCTCTCCGCCACCCCCGACGGCCGCACGGTGCTCTACACCGACTCCGAGCTGGGCGTCGTCGGCCTGGTCGACCTCAGCGTGCCCACCGCGCCCCGGCAGCTCGGCACCATCGACGTCGGCGGGTCGCCCACCTCGGTGGCCGTGACCCGCGACGGCCGGCACGCCCTCGTCGTCGTCGACGACACCACCGACCTGACCCGCCCGGCCGGCCACCTCGCGGTGGTCGACCTGCGCTCGCGCGCGGTGGTCCGCAACATCGACCTGGGCGGACAGCCCGACAGCATCGACATCGGCCCCAGCGGCCGGTTCGCCGCGATCGCCATCGAGAACCAGCGCGACGAGGACCTCGAGGTCGGAGGCGTCGAGGGTGGGCTGCCGCAGCTGCCCGCCGGGTTCCTGTCGGTCGTCGACCTGCGCGGCACGGTCGACCGGTGGACCGTGCGTCAGGTGTCGCTGACCGGGCTGCCCGGCGCGCTGTTCGCGAACGACCCCGAGCCGGAGTTCGTCGACGTCGACCGCGCCGACGTGGCCGCAGTGACCCTGCAGGAGAACAACGCCGTCGCCCTGGTCGACCTGGCCGGCGGCCGCGTCGTCTCCTCGTTCTCCGCCGGCACCGTCACCCGCACCGACGCCGACACGACCGATGACGGGACGGTCGCCTTCGACGACGTGCTCGTCGCCCCCCGTGAGCCCGACGCGGTGCAGTGGACCGCCCACGGCAACCTGGTCACCGCCGACGAGGGCGACCTCGCCGCCGAGCCCAGCGGCGGCCGCGGCTGGACGGTCTTCAGCCCCACCGGCACCGTGCTGTTCGCCAGCGGCGGCTCCGCCGAGGAGGCGCTGGCCGCGGCCGGCCGCTACCCCGACGGCCGCAGCGACGACAAGGGCGCGGAGTTCGAGGGCGCCGAGGTGACCCGCATGCAGGGCACCGACTACACCCTCATCGGCTCCGAGCGCGGCGACGCCGTCCTGGTGTACGAGCACGGCCGGGACGCCGCCCCGCAGCTGCTGCAGGTGCTCACCACCGGGGACGCCCCGGAGGGCCTGCTGGCCGTCGAGTCCCGCAAGTTGTTCCTGACCAGCAACGAGGGCGACGGCACCCTCTCCGTGTTCGGCCTGCGCTGAACGACGGCCCCTCCCGGCCCCGCTGCGGGGCCGGGAGGGGCCTCATCACACGGTGACCGGCTCCTGCACGCGCAGGCCCGAACGGCCGGCCTCCCAGGCGCCGAGCAGGTGGTGGGCGGTGAGCCCGTCGAGGGCCAGCGAGCACTGGGCACCGAACAGGACGTCGGCGGTCAGCTCCGGGTCGTCGGTGACCAGCGAGCCGCACATGTCGACCGAGGCGATCTGCTCGTGGACGGCGTCGGCCTCCACGTGCTCGTCGTAGAAGACGGTCGTGCCGGGGCCGAACCCGAGGCGCTTGAGCCCACTGGAGTACCGGCGGCTGGGCTCGGAGGAGGTCATCTCCACCGCGGCGAGGTGGCCCAGGGACGCCCCGCGCAGCCGGCGGTGCAGCCCGAACAGCGACATCGTGTTGACCGAGGTGAACGCCACCGCCGGGGCGTCGTCCCACAGCGCGCCGTAGGTGTCGTCCAGGTCCAGGTCGCGCATCAGGCCGGCGAAGAGCTGGCTGTGCATGCGCTCGGGGGAGCCGCCGCCGTACTCGTCGGCCTGGATCTCCACCATCGCGGCCTTCGCCCGCCCGCTCAGCCGGGGGATCGCCCAGGTGTGCGGGTCGCCCTCCTTGAGGTGGTAGACGCTGCGCACGGTGAGGTACTCGCGCCACTGCTGATGAGTGCCGTGCCGGGCCAGGTACCGCGACAGCGACGGGCCGTCGTCGGCGGCGATGACGGCGGTGAGCTGCTGGTCGACCGGGTCGGCGGTGACCGCGACCGGGCTGACGAGGGACTGCAGGGCGGCCAGGTGCCGCTGCTCGAGCACCGCGCGCAGGCGCAGCAGCTCGGGGTTCCACTCCCAGTCGTCGTCGACCTCGTCGAAGCCCCGGTAGTGCAGCTCGTAGCAGACGGCCAGGGCGAGCTGGAGGTCCTCGTCGGTCAGCGGGTCCTCCGCTGCGGCGGCCAGGGCGTAGCCGACCGCGAGCGTCTGGCTGCTCAGGGTCGACCCGGCGGCGAGGTCCGCGCACAGGGCGGTGCTGAGGGGACCCCGGGGCTTGGGAAGGCGCATGGGTCGATTGTGCCCAGCCGACCCCGGTCCCGAACCCCCGTGGCGGGGTGGGTGCCCGGCCGGGCGTACCCGGCCGGGCACCGCGGTCACTCGAAGGCCGACGCCATCCGGGCCTGCTCCTCCAGCACCTCACCGATCCGGGCCTGGACGACGTCGAGCTGGCCGATGATCTCGGCGGTGGTGTGGATGCCGGTGGCCACGGCCTTGCTGCTGGCCTGGATGCCGGCGATCTGGTCGGAGACCTTCTGGGTGGCGCTGGCGGTCTCCCGCGCCAGGTCCTTGACCTCGCTGGCCACGACGGCGAAGCCCTTGCCCAGCTCACCGGCGCGGGCGGCCTCGATGGTGGCGTTGAGGGCCAGCAGGTTGGTCTGGTCGGCGATGCCGGAGATGATCCGGATGACCTCACCGACGGCGGCGGAGGCCTCGTCCAGGGCCAGCACCTCGCTGGTCATGGTGGAGGCCTGGCTGACGGCGCTCTCGGCGACCCGCCCGGCGTCGCTCGCGGCCTCGCGCAGCCGGGAGACGGTGTCGAGCAGCTCGCGGGCGTTCTCCGCGGACTCCTCGGTGCGACGCAGCACGTCCAGTCGCTGGGAGACCAGCTGCTGCACGTTGCGCAGCGCCGAGGCCCGGGAGTCCGACAGCTCGATGGTCTCGGTGACGAAGAAGTCCATGGTGCCGATGACGCGGCCGCCGACCAGCAGCGGGAAGCACACGCCGGACTTCACCCCGGCGCGCTGGGCGGCCGGGGCGCGCACGCAGTCGGTCATCTCGCCGATGTCGGCGGTGAAGAACAGGTCGCGGGTCTTCCACGCGCGCCCGGACAGGCCCACGCCCTCGGCGAAGGACGCGGCCAGGGTGACCTTGCGGAACTCCTCACCGGCCGAGCCGGACTCCTGCTGGAAGCGCAGCACGTTCGCGGACTCGTCCAGTGCCCAGTAGGAGCCGTAGGCCCAGCCGAAGGCCTCCCGGACGGTGTCCAGCGCCAGGCGCAGCGCGCCGGCCTGGTCGCGGGCGGCACCGAGCTCGGTGACGACGGAGGTGACCGCGACGCGGTCGTCGAGGTTCTCCTGCAGCTCGGCCTTGGCGAGGGCGGACCGCCGGGCGTGGCCGAGCAGTCGGCCCAGCGAGTCCCACTTGCCCTGCCGGGCGCCGGTGAAGGGCATCTCGCCGCGGTTGTAGTACTCGTGGAGGGCGGTCACGGTCCCGTTCTCCACCAGCGGCAGGATGCACCCGTGGGTGGCGCCCGCGGTGAGCGCGCCACCCCAGCGCAGGCAGGTCGCGGGGTCACTGGCCTCGCCGACGAGCACCGCCGTCTTCGTCCGGATGGCCTGACCGCCGTAGCCGTCGGCGGCGGTGATGCTCCGGACGCGTGCCGACGTCGAGGCCGCCATCGCCGGCGCCAGCGGGCCGTACTCGCCGAACCGGTGGAAGCCGTCCGGGCCGGGCAGCCACACCGCGCCGTAGGAGAGGTCCAGCTGTCGGACCAGTTCCTCGGTGACCTTCTGGTGGGCGTCCTTGTCGTCGGTGACGCCCCGGTCGAGGACGGCGATGACCTGCTCGACCGCCTCGACGTCCCGGGGCATGGCCGCCGGCACCGCTGCCTTCTCCTGGCCGCTGTTGCGCCGCCTCATCCTCGTCCTCTTCCGCCGCCCCGTGCGGCGGGTGCTCCCGCCGGCTGTTGACCCGTCTCCTCTCCTTCTCGGCAGGGCGGGGCGGCATGTGGACGGGAACGGTGGCGTCCCCGGGGTGACGCGCGCGGTCCGTTGTGACACCGGTCTCACGCGGCCGCGCCGGGGCCCTATGATCGCTGCCGACGGCGTCAACGGCGACGCCGCTGTGGTCCGGAGGCGCGCGCATGTCCACGACCTACACCCGGGACGACACCGGTCCGGCGCGACCCCCCGGCGGCCCGGCCGGTCGTCGGCTGTCGGTGCGCTCGGTCCTCGTCTGGACGGCGGTGGCCCTGGCGGGCGCGGTCGCCTGGACGGTGCTCGCGCTGTCCCGCGGGGAGACTGTCTCGGCGCTGTGGATCCTGTTCGCGGCGCTGTGCTCCTACGCGATCGCCTACCGCTTCTACGCCCGGTTCATCGCCCGGACGGTGCTGCGCACCGACGACCGGCGGGCCACCCCGGCCGAGCGGCTGCACAACGGCGTCGACTTCGACGTCACCGACCGGCGGGTGCTCTTCGGCCACCACTTCGCCGCCATCGCCGGCGCCGGGCCGCTGGTCGGGCCGGTGCTCGCCGCGCAGATGGGCTACCTGCCCGGCACGATCTGGATCGTCGTCGGCGTCATCTTCGCCGGCGCCGTCCAGGACCTGACGGTGCTGTTCTTCTCGATGCGCCGCAACGGCAAGAGCCTCGGGCAGATGGTCCGCGAGGAGATCGGCGTCGTCGGCGGCGTCGCCGCCCTGATCGCCGTCTTCGCGATCATGATCATCATCCTGGCCGTGTTGGCGCTGATCGTGGTCAACGCCCTCGCCGAGTCGCCCTGGGGCGTCTTCTCCATCGCGCTGACCATCCCGATCGCGCTCTTCATGGGCCTGTACCTGCGCCGGCTGCGACCAGGGAGGGTGCTGGAGGCCACCGGCATCGGCGTCGTCCTGCTGCTGCTGGCCATCATCGGCGGCGGCTGGGTGCAGGAGAGCGCACTCGCCGACGCGCTGACGCTGTCCAAGGAGTGGCTGGTCCTCGCGCTGGTCGTCTACGGCTTCGTCGCCTCGGTGCTGCCGGTGTGGCTGCTGCTCACCCCGCGCGACTACCTGTCGACGTTCATGAAGGTCGGCGTCATCGTCCTGCTCGCCCTGAGCCTGCTCATCGCCCGGCCGGTGCTGCAGGCCGACGCGATCACCGACTTCGCCCGCGAGGGCACCGGACCGGTCTTCGCCGGGTCGCTGTTCCCGTTCGTCTTCATCACCATCGCCTGCGGTGCGCTCTCGGGCTTCCACGCCCTCATCGCCTCGGGGACGACGCCGAAGATGGTGGCCAAGGAGAGCCAGGTCCGGCTCATCGGCTACGGCGGCATGCTGATGGAGTCCTTCGTGGCCATCAGCGCGCTCATCGCCGCCTGCGTCATCGACCAGGGCCTGTACTTCGCGATGAACAGCCCGGCCGGCGCCACCGGTGGCGCGGTCGAGTCCGCGGCCACCTTCGTCCAGGGCTTCGGGTTCGACACCTCCGCCCAGGACCTCGCCGCCGCGGCGGCCGCGGTCCAGGAGCCGACCCTGATCTCCCGCACCGGTGGCGCCCCGACCCTGGCCGTCGGCATCTCGCAGATCTTCAGCGACGCGTTCGGCGGCAACCTGCAGGCCTTCTGGTACCACTTCGCGATCATGTTCGAGGCGCTGTTCATCCTCACCGCCGTCGACGCCGGCACCCGGGTGGGCCGGTTCATGCTGCAGGACACGATCGGCAACGTCTGGAAGAAGTTCGGCGACCTGTCGTGGCGGCCGGGCAACGTCATCGCCAGCGCGGTCGTCGTCGGGCTGTGGGGGTCGGTGCTCTACATCGGCGTGACCGACCCGCTGGGCGGGGTCAACCAGCTCTTCCCGCTGTTCGGCATCGCCAACCAGCTGCTGGCCGCCATCGCGCTGACCCTGGTCACCGTGCTGCTGATCAAGCACGGGAAGCTGCGCTACGCCTGGGTCACCGGCATCCCGCTGGCCTGGGACCTGATCGTCACGATGACCGCCAGCTGGCAGAAGGTCTTCTCCGACGTCCCGGCGATCGGCTACTTCGCCCAGGCCGACCGCTACCGCGACGCCCGGGACGCCGGCCAGCTGCTGGCACC
Organism: Modestobacter sp. VKM Ac-2986; assembly: GCF_026967795.1. Taxonomy (GTDB): domain Bacteria; phylum Actinomycetota; class Actinomycetes; order Mycobacteriales; family Geodermatophilaceae; genus Modestobacter. The sequence continues at coordinate 390,033 of NZ_JAPVBH010000002.1, read as the reverse complement.
GGCGAAGGACCAGGGGCAGATGGACCAGGTGGTCTTCAACTCCACCCTCAACGGTGTGCTGCAGAGCCTGTTCGCCGTCCTGGTCCTGGTCGTGGTGGTCAACGCCGTGGTGGTCATCGCCCGCGCCGTCCGCGCCGGGGGCCTGCCCACCACGGAGGAGCCGGCCGTCCCGTCGGCCCTCGTGGAGCCCTCGGGCCTGTTCGCCACCGCCGAGGAGAAGCGGGCGCAGGCCGACCACGAGCGGCTGGTCGGCAGCGGGGGCGGTCAGCAGTGACCGCCGCCGACGTCCGTTCCGCCGTCGTCCGGGCCGGCCGCGGGGTGCGCTGGTACCTGCGCGAGTGGAGCGGCGAGGCGCGCTGGGACGACCACCTGCGCGAGTGCGCCGCGCACGGGCACGCACCGCTGACCCGGCGGGAGTTCGAGCGCCGCCGGTCTGACGCGATCGAGCGGAACCCGGTCAGCCGCTGCTGCTGACCTGACACGAGGGAGGGGCGCTCACCCCTGCGCCGGCGCCTCCACCGAGGAGCGCCGGCGCACCAGCCGGAGCAGGGCGAGCGCCCCGGCGGTCAGCAGAGCGGCGACCGCCATCCACGGCAGCACCACGCCGAGGACGACGAGCGTCGCACCCACGGTCGTGACCAGCGCGCGCCAGCCGGTGCCCAGCCCCTCGAGGAACCCGTCCGGCCCGCCGACCGGGGCCACGCCGAACGGCCGCAGCTGCACCCGCAGCGTCGACAGCTCCACCTGGTCGGCCAGCGAGGCCCGCTGCGACTGCAGGGACTCCAGCTGCGACTGCCGCTCCGACAGCGCCTTCTCCGCCGCGAGCAGCGCCTCGGTGGTGGCCGCGCCGTCCATCAGGCCCTGCAACCGCGTCGCGGAGCTCTGCAGCGCCGAGATGCGCGCGTCCAGGTCGACCACGGTGGCGGTGACGTCGGAGCGGGACACCGACACGGACTCGACGTCACCGAGCTCCTCCAGGTCGGCCAGGACGCCGGTCAGTGCGTCGGCCGGCACCCGCACGACCAGGTCGGCGGAGGCGCCCGCGCCGTCCTCCTCGTCCTGGGAGGCGGCCTGCTCGGTGCGCTCCTCGACCCGGCCACCGGCGGCCTCCACCAGCTCGCTGACCCGCTGGGCACCGGCGGCGGGGTCCTCGACGGCCACCGAGGCGGAGCCGGTCTGCACGACCTGGCGGTCCGGCTGGGCCTGGGTCGGGACGCCGGGCGCCACCTCGGGGGTCCCGGGCACGGGGACGTCGACGGCGGGGGCCGCCGTGCCCGCCGCGCCCGACGCGTCCGACGCCGAGTCGGAGGACGCGCTGCAGCCGGCGAGTGCGACGACGGCCAGGACGGTGACAGCGGTGCTGCGCAAGCGCCTCATGGCGGCACGCTAGGACCTCCGACGCGCCGCTGACCAGCATCGACACCGGATCGTGACGCCCAGCGGGATGTGCGGGCGCCGTCGTCCCGGGGCTGGCCGGCCGCGCGACGGTGGTCCCGCCGGAGGGACCCGGGTGGGTCCGGCGCGCGACGGTTCGTCCCACCCGCCCCGGTGGCGCCCCTGCGGCACAGCGGACGCGGCGCCTGCGCCGTGCACCGGCCCCGCGCCCCCACGCTGTGTCCCACGGACGACCAGGGCACCGCGTTGAGGAGGACGACCGATGGGGACCGAGGCACACGGGGACGACACCGGAGGCCGCCAGGGCGCGGCGGGCTGGGCAGCGGCGCAGGCACGGCGGGAGCGCCAGGCGAGCGAGCTGCGGGCCGGGATCTCGCTGGTCGGCAGCGCCGCCGCCGACCTCGGCTGGGGCGCCCGGCCCGACGTGCGGGTGCTGCCCGACGGCCGGCTGTGGCTGGACGAGCTGGAGGTGGCGGTGACCGCGGCCGAGGTCTACCAGGCCGCCCGGCACCTGATCGCCGCCCAGGTGGCCACCGTCGCCGAGCAGGCGGGCTCGTCGGTGGGCGCCGTCGCCGGCCCCTGGCTGCTCAGCCTGCACACCAACGAGGCGATGGTGTCCCTCGACCTCGACGTCCCCCAGGAGGACGTCGCCTGACCCCGCGGGACGACCCGGCCTAAGCTCGCCCCTCGTGCGGCCCTTCCTCCTGCTCTCCTCCCGCGCGGAGGACCTGGCCGCCGACGACGAGTACGAGTCGTTCCTGCGCGCCACCGGGCTGGCGCCGGACGAGTTGCGCCGCGTCCGCATGGAGGCAGGCCCCCTGCCGGAGATCGACCTGGACCGCTACGCCGGGGTGTTCGTCGGTGGGGGCCCGTTCAACTCCAGTGACCCGCCGTCGCAGAAGTCGGTCGTCCAGCAGCGGGTCGAGCGTGAGCTGTCGGTGCTGCTGGACGAGATCGTCGCGCGTGACCATCCCTTCTTTGGTGCCTGCTACGGGGTCGGGACGCTCGGGGTGCACCAGGGCGGCGTCATCGACCGGACGTACGCCGAGCCGATCTCCGCGGTCCGGGTGCGGCTGACCGAGGCCGGGCGCACCGACCCGGTGCTGGCCGGCCTGCCCGCGGAGTTCGACGCGTTCGTCGGGCACAAGGAGGCCTGCCGGGTCCTGCCGCCGACCGCGGTCCTGCTGGCCGGCTCCGCCACCTGCCCGGTGCAGGTGTTCCGGGTGAAGCAGAACCTGTACGCCACCCAGTTCCACCCGGAGCTGGACCTCGAGGCACTGATCACGCGGGTGGACGTCTACCAGCACGCCGGGTACTACCCGCCCGCGGAGCGGGATGCCCTGGTGGCCCGCCTGGCGCCGGCGGTGGTCACCGAGCCCGGCCGGATGCTGGCCGACTTCGTCGCCCGGTACGCCTGACCCACGGCGTGCCGTCGTCGCGGGGCGGGGGAGACGGGACGCCCTCGCACTGGTCGTCCCGGTCGTCCTGCCGCCGAACGGCAGGAGAGCCGGCCCCCAGGGGGACCGGCTCTCCTGGTCGTTCAGCTGCGCGGGTGCAGCACGACGTGGATCAGATGTCGTAGTACATCGCGAACTCGTGCGGGTGCGGGCGGAGACGGATCGGGGTGATCTCGTTCTCCCGCTTGTACTCGATCCACGTCTCGATCAGGTCGGGGGTGAACACCCCGCCGTCGAGCAGGTAGTCGTGGTCGACCTCGAGCCGGTCGAGCACCGCGTCCAGCGACGCCGGCACCTTCTCGATGCCCAGGGCCTCCTCGGGCGGCAGCTCGTAGAGGTCCTTGTCGACCGGGGCCGGGGGCTCGATCCGGTTCTTCACGCCGTCCAGGCCGGCCATCAGCATCGCGGAGAAGGCGAGGTAGGGGTTGGCCGAGGGGTCCGGCACCCGGAACTCGATGCGCTTGGCCTTCGGGTTGTCACCCGAGATCGGGATGCGGGTGCAGGCCGAGCGGTTGCGCGCGGAGTAGACCAGGTTGATCGGGGCCTCGAAGCCGGGCACCAGGCGGTGGTAGCTGTTGACCGTCGGGTTGGTGAAGGCCAGCAGCGAGGGGGCGTGCTTGAGCAGGCCACCGATGTAGTGCCGGGCGGTGTCGGACAGGCCCGCGTAGCCGGTCTCGGCGTGGAAGAGCGGCTGTCCGTCCTTCCAGAGGCTCTGGTGGCAGTGCATGCCCGAGCCGTTGTCACCGAACAGCGGCTTGGGCATGAAGGTGGCGGTCTTGCCCGCGGCCCAGGCGGTGTTCTTGATGATGTACTTGAACAGCATCAGGCTGTCGGCCGAGCGCAGCAGGGTGTCGAACTTGTAGTTGATCTCGGCCTGCCCGCCGGTGCCCACCTCGTGGTGGCCCCGCTCGAGCTCCAGGCCCGCGCCGGCCAGGTTGACCATCATCTGGGCGCGCAGGTCGCTCTGGTGGTCGACGGGCTCGACGGGGAAGTACCCGCCCTTCTGCCGGGTCTTGTAGCCCAGGTTCGGGCCGCCGTTCTCCCCGGTCAGCGAGCCGGAGTTCCAGGAACCCTCGATCGCGTCGATGTGGTAGTAGCCCTCGTTGATCGAGGTGTCGTGCCGCACCGAGTCGAAGACGTAGAACTCGGCCTCGGGGCCGAAGTACGCGGTGTCGGCGATGCCGGAGCTGGCCAGGTAGGCCTCGGCCTTCTTCGCCACGTTGCGCGGGTCGCGGCTGTAGGCCTCGCGTGTGATCGGGTCGTGGATGAAGAAGTTGATGTTCAGCGTCTTGTGGATGCGGAACGGGTCGACGTACGCGCTGCTCGCGTCGGGCAGCAGCAGCATGTCGGACTCGTTGATCGTCTGGAAGCCACGGATCGACGAGCCGTCGAAGCCCAGGCCGTCGCTGAACGTGTCGGGCCCGAAGGTCTCCGCGGGGATGGTGAAGTGCTGCATGACGCCGGGGAGGTCGCAGAACCGCACGTCGACGAAGCGCACGTCGTTGTCGCGGATGTAGGCGAAGACCTCGTCGGGACTGGTGAACATCGATCCTCCGGGAGTGGGCGGACAGCCGAGCCGCAAGTTACGAGCGGGCGGTTGCCCTGCGGTGTCTCTCGTGTTTCCGGGCGGTAACACCGGCCCCCGGCGTGTCGCGCCGGGCGCGTATGTCCTGCCCCGCGGGGGTGCTGCGGGCCGGGACATACGCTGGCGGCATGGCCAGGGACGACGTCTCACCCTCTCAGCAACCCGCCCGTGGCTCCGCACTGGGGCTGCCCGCGAAGGGCCCCGGCTCACTGGCCCCCTTCGGACGTCGGATCGCCGCCTACCTGGTCGACTCGGTGGCCGCGGCCTTCGTCGCCGGCCTGGTCACCGCCCCCGAGCTGCCCCGACTGTGGAGCCTGCCGGCGTTCGGGGTGATCACCGTGGTCTTCCTGGTGCTCACCGGCCAGACGCCGGGCATGCGGTTGCTGGGCCTGCGGCTCGCGCACCCGAGCACCGGGCAGCGGCTGGCGCTGTGGCGGGCGCTGGTCCGCACCGGCCTGCTCATGCTGCTGGTGCCGGCGCTGGTGGTCGACGCCGACGGCCGCGGCCTGCACGACCGGCTCACCGACACCGCCGTCATCCGCGACCGGGTCTGACGAAGGACCTCGTCCCACTCAGCACTCGCAGGCTCGCGCTGAGCCTCCGGACGAGGCCGGGAACGCACGGACGCCCCCGGTCGCAGCGGCGACCGGGGGCGTCCTCGTGCTGGGGCTGCGTCAGCCGCGGCGGCGGACCTGCCGCTGGCTGACCGACATCTGGCGGCCGCCGGGGAGCGGGCCGCCGGGCATCGGCAGGCGCTGGGTGCCCAGCGCGGCCATCCGCTTGCCCAAGGAGTTGACCTCGGCGCCGTCGAGGTTGCGAGGGAGCTTCATGACGTGGGTGCTGAGCTTCTTCAGCGGCACCTGGCCCTCGCCGTCGCCGACGACCACGTCGTAGATCGGGGTGTCGCCGACGACCTTGGCCATCCGGCGCTTCTCCGCGGCGATCAGCCCGCGCACCCGCTGCGTGTTGCCCTCGCCGACCAGGATGATCCCGGGGCGGCCGAGCACGCGGTGCAGGGCGTCGAGCTCGCGGGTGCCGGCCACGCCGGAGCTGACCCGCCAGTCACCGCGCATGCCCTCGAGCACCCAGGACGCGGCACCCGGCTGGCCCTCGACCTGCTTGTAGGCCGAGCCCTGGGCACGCCGTCCGAAGACGATCAGCGCGGCGAGCAGCCCGAAGAGGACGGCGAAGGGCAGGAAGATCAGCGGCGAGCTCAGCAGCACGCCGATCAGCTCGACCACCGCGAACACCACCACGAAGGCGATGAGCATGGCCCAGGGGAGCTTGGGGTCGTTCTTGTACGTGAGCGTGTAGGCCTGGCGCATCATCCCGGCCTGGCCCTTGAGCTTGGCCAGCCGGGAGCCCTTGGGCTTGCCGTCCTTGCCCAGCTTCGGGGCCTTGGGCGCCTTGCCGGGCTTGCCGGTGGCACCGACGGCGGTGGCGCCGGTGTGGCGACCGGACGCGCCGGCCGGGCCCCGACCGGCCTTGCCGGTGGGGGCGGGGGAGTCGGTGGACCTGCTGCGTGCCATGCCCACGAGGATAGGGCCCCGGCGAGCCCCGTCCGCGCGGCGCGCGTCCGGGGTCGCCGGGAGGGGTGAGCTCAGCGGGTGGTGACGGTCAGCCCGCGGGCCTCGGCGGCCTGCTGGTAGAGCCGGCCGGCGCGGTAGGAGCTGCGCACCAGCGGGCCGGAGAGGACGCCGGCGAAGCCGATCCGCTCGGCCTCGGCGTTGAACTCGACGAACTCCTCGGGCTTGACCCACCGCGAGACCGGGTGGTGCCGGACGCTGGGCCGCAGGTACTGGGTGATGGTGAGCAGGTCGCAGCCGGCCTCGTGCAGTGCCTGCATGGCCTCGACGACCTCGTGCGGCTCCTCGCCCATGCCCAGGATCAGGTTGGACTTGGTGACCAGCCCGGCCTCGCGGGCGGCGGTGATGACCGACAGGGACCGCTCGAAGCGGAAGCCGGGGCGGATCCGCTTGAAGATGCGCGGCACGGTCTCCACGTTGTGCGCCAGCACCTCGGGGCGGGAGGAGAAGACCTCGGCGAGCTGGTCGGGCTCGGCGTTGAAGTCCGGGATCAGCAGCTCGACGCCGCAGCCGGGGATCTGCTCGTGGATCTGGCGGACCGTCTCGGCGTACAGCCACGCGCCGCCGTCGGGCAGGTCGTCGCGGGCGACGCCGGTGATGGTCGCGTACCGCAGGCCCATGGAGACCACGCTCTCGGCGACGCGGCGGGGCTCGTCGGTGTCGTAGTCGGCGGGCTTGCCGGTGTCGATCTGGCAGAAGTCGCACCGCCGCGTGCACTGGTCACCGCCGATGAGGAAGGTGGCCTCGCGGTCCTCCCAGCACTCGTAGATGTTGGGGCAGCCGGCCTCCTCGCACACCGTGTGCAGGCCCTCGCGCTTCACCAGCGACTTGAGCTCGGTGTACTCCGGACCCGTCTTCAGCTTGGTCTTGATCCACTCGGGCTTGCGCTCGATGGGCGTCTGGCTGTTGCGGACCTCCAGACGCAGCATCTTGCGTCCGGCCGGTTCGATCGGGGACGCCGCAGAAGCGGCCGGTCCGGCCGTCACAGCGGCCTCCTCCATGCCCAGGCTCATGCCGAGAACCGTACTCCCGGCCCCCGGACGACCCGGGACGTGCGGAGGGGGCCCGGCCGTGTGGCCGGGCCCCCTCGCAGGACGTGTGGTGCGGTGGACGGCAGGTCAGCCGGCGGCGTCCTCGTCGGGACGGGTGCCCCGGCTGGGTGCGGTGTTGCCGGCGCTGCCCGGGGACTCGGTGAAGCTGTCGGGTGCCGCGGTGGCCACCGGGCTGTCGGGGTCGTTCGTGGTCCCGGTCGCGGTGGTCGGACGGTCCTGGTTGCTGGGCTCGTCGCGGCCGGAGGCGGGCTGGGCCTCGAGGGCGCCGATGCCGCCCTCGACCGGACCGGAGTCCGAGGGGGCGGTCATGGCGGAGGAGACGGTCTTCCCCTGGGCCTCGGGGGACTCGGTACCGCCTGCGGGGGTGCTCGGTGAACTGGACACGGGGTCCTCTCGGTAGCTGGGCACGGGACCGTCGCCGGAGGGCGCCGGGTTCCACAGGTCGTTCGTGTTCTTCCTGCGCAGGACCACCACGGCGACGCCGGCGACGGCGGCCAGGACGGCCACCACCCACGGCCACCGACGCGGCTGCTTCTCGATGCCCACGCTCCGCTTGACCGTGGTGACGGTCTTCGCCGTGCGCTTGCCGGCCTCCTTGCGGGCCTCGGCGACGGCCTTCTCCAGCTCAGCCCGCCGCTTGGCGGCCTGCTTGGAGAGCTTGTCGGCCTTCTTGCCCAGCTTCTCGGCCTTCTTGCCCGCGGCCGAGTAGTTGGCGTCGGCGGCGGCGCGCAGCGCGGCGAGCCGGACGGCGGCCTCGGCGCGGGCCGTGTCGGCGGCGGCCGCGGCGTCCTTGCGGACCTTCTCGGTCTGCTTGGCCGTGGCGGCGGTCAGGGTCGCCGCGGTCGCGGCGATCTCGGCGCTGCGTGCGTCGATCAGTGCGCGGGCGGAGTCCGCCTGCGCGGCCAGGCTGGCCCGGGCGCTGTCGAGCGCCGGCACCGCGGCGTCACGGGCGGCGGTCACCTTGGGGGCGGCGTAGGCCGTGGCCGCGGCGGTGGCGGCGCTGATCTTCGGCCCCGCGGCGTCCCGGGCGGCCACGATGCGCGGCGTGGCGGCCGCGACCGCGGTCTCCAGGTTCGCCCGGGCGGCGTTGGCGGCGGCCTCGAGCGCGGGACCGCTCGCCCCGCGGGCGGCCTCGATGCGCGGCGTGGCCGCGGCGACGGCGGTCTCCAGGTTGGCCCGGGCTGCCTTGGTGGCCGCCTCCAGACGCGGGACGACGTCGGACTCGTAGGCCTTCTGTGCGGCCTCGATGCGCGGGGCGAGGTTCTCGCGCGCTGCCTCGATGCGCGGCGCCAGGTTCTCCCGGGCGGCGTCGAGCCGGGGCACCAGCACCTCGCGGGCGGCGTCCAGCTGTGGGGTGAGGGCGGCCACGGCGGCCTCCACGCGGGGGGCCACCTCGGTGGCGTAGGCCACGGTCGCGGCCCTGGTCGCTGCGTCGACCTGCGGGCGCAGCTGCTCGGCCGCGGCCCGGCGGGCCTCGGCCGCAGCCAGGCCCAGGTGCGCCAGCCCTTCCTGCAACTCGGCCCCGATGACCTCTGTCGGGCTCTTCTTGCGGAACACTCCAGCACCTCCGAGTTGATCGCTTCTCGATCATCCTGCCCGCTGGCGTCCCGCGGCACACCCCGAACCGGTGCGGGCACCCGGCGGAGCGCCGGTGCGCACGGCGCGCCGCCGTCCGGATCGCCGGTCCCGGTCGGCGCGTGCAGCCGCCGATCCCCAGGCGACCCCGGCCGGGTCCGCGCGAGGGGCTCCCTGCGGACGCGACAGCGCCCCGTCCCCTCACCGGGGGACGGGGCGCTGTCGTGCGGGGGTGGGTCAGTCCAGCTCGGAGGCCAGCGGCTCCAGGGCGGCCCGGGAGCCCAGCCAGGTGTTCGCCCGCTGCAGGTCGTCGTCGAAGTCGACCTCGACGGCGGAGAACCGGGAGATGTCCAGCGGGCGGAACCGCACGCCCGCCCGCTGAATCGCCAGCTCCATGCCCCGCTCGAAGTAGTCGGTCATCTCCACGGTGGACAGGGCCTCGACCAGCGCTGCCTTGTCGGCACCGGACACGTAGTTGATGCCCACCGCCTCACCGAGCCCGCCGACCACGGTCTTGGACAGCTCGGCGATGAAGCCCTCCTCGTCGAGGGTGTACTTGACCTCCTCCTCGGCGACGGTGGAGGTGTCGACGCAGACGAAGCTCTGGTCGGCGGCCACCAGCGGTGCGGCGTGGTCGAGCACGGCCGGGTCGAACACGACGTCGCCGTTGAGCCAGAGCACGCCGCCGGTCTGCGAGGACCGGAGCGCGCGCAGCAGGCTCTGCGAGGTGTTGGTGGTGGCGAAGTCGGGGTTGAAGGCGAACAGCAGGTCCGGCTGGGCCCGCATGACGGCCTTGGCCCGGTAGCCGACGACCGCGGTCACCGGGGTGTGCGCGCCGAAGACCGCGCGGACGCCGTCCAGCTGCTGGGACATGATGCTGCGGCCGTCCATCAGCGGGGTGAGCGGCTTGGGCAGCTTGCGGCCGAGGCGGGTGCCCATGCCCGCGGCCAGGACGACCACCTGGGGGGCGGTCTGCACGGTGGCGGAGGGGCGGCCGGCAGCGGCCGGCTGCGACCGCTGATCGCGGCCCCCGGTCAGGATCGGGTCAGCAGTGCGCATGCTCATCTCCTCTTTCCGTCGTGCGTGGGTGCAGCACCCGTCGGCCCAGGCGGGCCGGCCGGGAAGAACAGCTGGAGGACGCGCTCGGTGGCGTGTCCGTCCTCCAGCGAGCAGAAGGTCTCGCGGAACCGGTCGTAGCGCTCCGTGGGCACCCAGGGTGCCCGGCTGAGCTCGGCGATGGCGGCCAGCACCTCGTCGCTGGTGCTCAGCAGCTCACCCGGGGCGGCCTCGGCGAGGTCGAAGTAGAAGCCCCGCAGCTCGTCCTGGAAGTAGTCCAGGTCGTAGGTGAAGTTGAGGATCGGCTTCCCGGTGACGGCGAAGTCGAACATCGTGGAGGAGTAGTCGGTGACCAGGACGTCGGCCGCCAGGTAGAGGAAGCTGATGTCCGGGTAGCTGGACACGTCGCGGATCGGGGACCCGTCGGCGAGGTCCAGCCGGTCGGAGACCATCTGGTGCACGCGCAGCAAGAGCACGTGGTCCTCGCCCAGCGCCGCGGCGAACTCACCGAGGTCGAGCGGGAACGAGTGCTGGGGGTCGCCCTCGGCGGCGTTGAACACCTGGTCGTCGCGCCACGTCGGGGTGTAGAGGACCGCGGTGGCGCCCTCGGGGACGTCCAGCTCGGCCCGGACCTGCGCCCGGATCCGGTCGCGCTCCGGGGAGCTCAGGACGTCGTTGCGCGGGTAGCCGGTCTCGTGCACCGGGCCGGTGAAGCCGAAGGCCTTGCGGAAGCGCGGGGTGCTCACCGCGTTCGGCGACAGCAGCGCGTCCCAGCGGGCGATCTCGGTGTCCAGGTAGGCCAGTCGGCCCTCCGGTGCCCACAGCACGTCGTTGTGGATCCGCTTGAGCGGTGTGCCGTGCCAGGTCTGCAGGTACGTGGTGCCGGGGGACTTGTCCCAGTCGAAGCCGATGTGGTCGTTGGAGACGACCATGTCGGCGGCCTCGAGCGCGGCCACCGCGGCGGCGCTGCCGAACTCGACCGTCGTCGTCCCGGCGGGGAAGTCCCCGATCCGGTCGGCGGCGGCCAGCCACGTGTACGCGTGGTCGTCGCCGCGCTCGACCAGCGCCTCGAAGAGCGCGCGCGGGCTGTCGGAGTACATGCCGCGGAAGCTGTTGAGGACGACGTTCAACGCAGACCACCCGTCCGGACGAGGGAGGACCGGGACGCCGGACGGCGCTCCAGGACAGGCAGGACCAGCTCCGTCAGCTCGGTCCAGGAGGAGACGACGGCGAGGACGCCGGCCGCCCGCAGCTGCGCCTCGCGCTCGGCCCGCTCGGCCCGGGCCACGAAGCAGAGGTTGCCCACGGTCGGGCACCCGGCCCGGACGGCGGACAGGGCACCGGGGACGGAGTCCTCCACCGCCAGGCCCTGGGCCGGCTCGATGCCGAGGTCGGCACAGGCGTACAGGTAGACCGCCGGGTCGGGCTTGCTGGTGGGCGTCGGGAGGGAGTCCTCAGCGCTGTACCGGTCGGCCGGCGGGACGAGCTCGTCCAGGCCGGTGGCGGTGAAGCAGGCGGCCAGCCGGGTCAGCGCGCTGGAGCTGACCGCGGTCAGGGTGAGGTGCGCATCGAAGGCGGTCAGCGCGGCGGTGACCTCGGCGTCCGGCCGCAGCACCCGGCCCAGGTGGGCGGTGACGGCGGTCTTCTCCTGGGCGACCCAGCTGTCCAGGTCGGTCACGGGGACGCCGGCGGCGGCGGCCAGCTCGGCGGCCGTCGTCCGGAAGGTCTTGCCCGTGGTGGCCAGGCGGAGCTCCTCGGCGGTGAACCGCAGGTCGACGCCGTGTGCGGCGAGGAAGCGGTTGGTCACCTCGGCCGAGGCGACGAAGGCCGGCTCCTCGGAGGGGAAGAGGTTCCCGTCCGCGTCGCAGAGCAGCGCCTCGAGTGGCTCGATGAGCGCATCGGTGAGCCGGGGCATGGCGGGCGCCTCCTCCGTGGGGTGGGTCGGACGGGTGGTCATGCCGGCAGCAGTGCGCCGGACGACGGGGGACGCGCCGGGACGGCGGCCACGTCGTCCTCGGCGAGCGCGACGGCCACGGCACCCCGGACGCCGAGCTCCTCGAGCTGCTCGAGCGCGGCGCCGAGGTCGGCGACGAGGTCCTCGTCGCGGGCCAGGTCGCCGAAGACGGCGTCGACCGACAGCAACGGCCGGGGGTCGGTGCCGCCGGCGCGGGCCAGCAGCCCGAGCTGCTCGGCGCGGTCGTCGGCCAGCACGAGCTGCCGGCCGGCGAGGTCGGTGCCCTGCAGGTACCGGCACCAGCCCGCGACGGCGAGGGTGAGCAGCCGGGAGGGGCGGCCCTGCGCCCGGGCGGTGAGCAGCGAGGGCAGCACGTACAGCGGGATCTTCGACGACCCGCGGCGGCACAGCCGGTCCAGCCGGTCACCGGTCGCCGGGTCGGCGAAGCGACGCAGCAGGCTGCGCTGGTAGGCGTCCAGGTCGATGCCGTCGGGGGCGGGCAGCAGGGGTGCCACCTCCTCGGCCATCAGCGCGGTCACGTAGCGGCCCAGCACCGGGTCGGCCAGGAACTCGTCGACCCACGTGACCCCGGCCAGCTCGCCCAGGTGCCCCATCGCGGAGTGGCTGCCGTTGAGCAGCCGGGTCTTCATCAGCTCGTGGTGGCCGACGTCGGCGACGAGCTGCACGCCCACCCGCTCCAAGGGCGGGCGGCCGTTGCAGAAGGAGTCCTCCAGGACCCACTGGGAGAACGGCTCGGTGACGACCGGCCAGCGGTCGGCGACGCCGAACAGCCGGGCGATCCCGTCGCGGTCGGCGAGGCTGGTCGAGGGGGTGATCCGGTCGACCATGCTCCCGGGGAAGGTGACCCGCTCGTCGATCCAGCGGGCCAGGTCGGGGTCGCGCAGTCGGGCGAACCCGACGACCGCGGCACGGGCGGCCTCCCCGTTGGACTGCATGTTGTCGCAGGACAGCACCGTGAACGGGGGCAGCCCGCGCCCCCGCCGGACGTCGAGGGCCTCCACGATGTAGCCGAACAGGGTCCGCGGGTGGTGCGGGTCTGCCAGGTCGGCGTGGACCGCGTCGTCGGGGACGAACCGGCCGGTGCCGGCGTCGATCCGGTAGGCGTTGCCGGTGATGGTCATGGTGACCAGCCGGGTGCGCTCGTCGGTCAGCGCCGCCAGCACGGTCTGCGGGGAGTCGGGGGCGAAGTGGTAGTCGACCATCGAGCCGATCACGCGGGCCCGCTCGCCGGCGCTGCTGCGCTCGACGACCGTGTAGAGGTGGTCCTGCGGTCGGAGGGCGTCGCGCATCTGCGGTGAGTGCAGGCCCACGCCGACCACACCCCAGTCGGTGCAGCCGGTCTCGGCCAGGTCGTCGAGGTAGACCAGTTGGTGGGCCCGGTGGAAGCCGCCCACGCTGAAGTGGACGACGGCGGGGGTGAGGGCGGCCCGGTCGTAGGAGGGCACCCGCACCCGGGCGGCGTGGTGGGGGAGCGTCAGCTCGGACAGCGGGACCGCCTCGGGGGCGGTGGAGGCGCCGGTGGGGCCGGTGCCGTACTGGGCGAGCTGTTCCATCGACGTCCTCCTCTCAGCCGTTCAACGCTCCTCGCGCACGGTGGCGCCCACCACCCGCTCCGGGTTCCGCGACGGCCCGTGGGACTGCCGCCTGCCGGACGGTGGCCGTACCGCTCCCGGCAGCTGCGCTCCACCGGCGGCTCGGGCCGGACGACATGGCTGGTCGTCGGACTCGTGCCTGCCGGGAGCGCGTTGTCGGCGCGACCGTGTGCAGGCGGCGCTGCTGCTCAACGCCGGGTCGCTGGAATGCCCTCGTCGGACGTTGGGCAAACCCGCTGCGATCATGAACATACGGGCCGGGACCCGCTGTTGGCCAACGCAGCACCCCCGGTGGGGTCAGCCGGCGGTGCGCACCTGCACGCCGGGCAGCACCAGTGCGGTCAGCTGCGCCCACGAGCCGACCACCGCTGGCATCCCGGCGTCGGTGGGTGCGCCGCGCTGCGTGCGGGCCGCTCACCGGCCGGCACGACGAGGGCGGAGCGGTCGTGGGTGGGGACCGGGACCCGGTCGGGGTGCTGGGCCAGGGGGCGCCCTCCTGGGCGACGGCCGCATCGCAGGCCACCCGGTCGATCCCGCCCCGGGACCGGACGCGCGGCGTGCGCCCGCCCACGCGCCGGAGGAACGCCGTCCCCGGCCCGTGCGCGCGCTAGGATCGGCGCCGTGACCGGCGGACTCCTGCTTCCCCGGCCGTGCTGATCTCACCCACGTGGACCAGCACGGCGACCCCTCCTGTGTGAGGGGTCTCTTCATGTCCGCCCCCTGTACCAGGAGCGCCGCGATGAGCCAGACCACCGAGCCCACTGCCGACGGGGTGCCCCCGCACCGCTACACCCCGGCGCTGGCCCAGCAGATCGAGCTGGCCTGGCAGGACCGCTGGGAGGCCGAGGGCACCTTCCACACGCCCAACCCGGTCGGTCCGCTCAGCGAGGGCTTCGACCGCGTGGCCGACCGGCCCAAGGCGTTCGTGATGGACATGTTCCCGTACCCCTCCGGGGCCGGCCTGCACGTCGGGCACCCGCTGGGCTACCTGGGCACCGACGTCACCAGCCGGTTCCTGCGGATGGACGGGCGCAACGTGCTGCACCCGATGGGCTACGACGCCTTCGGCCTGCCGGCCGAGCAGTTCGCGGTGCAGACCGGGCAGCACCCGCGGGTCACCACCGAGGCCAACATCGCCGCGATCAGCGCGCAGCTGCGCCGGCTGGGCGTCGACCACGACACCCGCCGCACCTTCGCCACGATCGACCCGGGCTACTACAAGTGGACCCAGTGGATCTTCCGGCAGGTCTTCGAGGCGTGGTTCGACCCCGAGACCGACCGGGCCCGCCCGATCACCGAGCTGGTGACCGAGCTGGACGCCGGCACCCGCCAGCCCGCGCCGGGCACGCTGCCCGAGGGGCAGAGCTGGGCCGAGCTGTCCCCGGTCGAGCGTCGCCGGGTGGTGGACGCCCACCGGCTGGCCTACCGCCACTCCGCGCCGGTCAACTGGTGCCCCGGCCTGGGCACCGTGCTGTCCAACGAGGAGGTCACCGCCGACGGGCGATCCGAGCGCGGCAACTTCCCGGTCTTCCGGCGTCCGCTGACCCAGTGGATGATGCGGATCACCGCCTACGCCGAGCGGCTGATCGACGACCTGGACCGGCTGGACTGGTCGGACTCGCTGAAGCAGATGCAGCGCAACTGGATCGGCCGCTCCACCGGCGCACGGGTCCGGTTCCCCGTGTCCGGCGAGACCGTCGAGGTCTTCACCACCCGGCCCGACACCCTGTTCGGTGCCACCTACCTGGTGCTGGCGCCCGAGCACCCGCTCGTCGAGGCGCTGACCGCGGACGTGTGGCCGGACGGCGCCGACCCGCGCTGGACCGCCGGTGCCGCCACCCCCGCCGAGGCGGTCGAGGCCTACCAGTTGCAGGCCTCCCGGCGCTCGGAGCTGGAGCGGCAGACCGAGGGCCGCGACAAGACCGGCGTCTGGCTGGGCGTCACCGCGACCAACCCGCTGACGCAGCGCCAGCTGCCGGTGTTCATCGCCGACTACGTGCTCACCGGCTACGGCACCGGCGCGATCATGGCCGTGCCCGGTGAGGACACCCGCGACTGGGAGTTCGCCCAGGTCCTCGGCCTGCCGGTCGTGCGCACCGTGCAGCCCCCGGCGGACTTCGACGGTGGTGCCTACACCGGCACCGGGCCGATGATCAACAGCTCCAACGAGCAGCTGTCGCTGGACGGGCTGGACAAGGCCACGGCCATCGCCACGGTCACCGAGTGGCTGGTGGCGAACGGCTGCGGTGAGGCGACGACCACCTACAAGCTGCGCGACTGGCTGTTCAGCCGGCAGCGGTACTGGGGCGAGCCGTTCCCGATCGTCTACGACGCCGACGACCTGCCGGTCGCCGTCCCGGACTCGATGCTGCCGGTGCTGCTGCCCGAGGTCGACGACTACTCGCCCAAGACCTTCGCCGACGACGACGCCGACTCCCAGCCCGAGCCGCCGCTGTCGCGCGCCACGGAGTGGACGACGGTCACCCTGGACCTGGGCGAGGGGCCGCAGGAGTACCGCCGGGAGACCAACACGATGCCCAACTGGGCCGGGTCGTGCTGGTACTACCTGCGCTACACCGACCCGACGAACGACCAGCAGTTCGTCGACCCCGAGCTCGAGCGGTACTGGATGGGCCCGCGCGAGCCCGGCGACGTGGGCGGCGTGGACCTGTACGTCGGCGGTGTCGAGCACGCCGTCCTGCACCTGCTGTACGCCCGGTTCTGGCACAAGGTGCTGTTCGACCTGGGGCACGTGTCCAGCGAGGAGCCCTTCCGCCGGCTGGTCAACCAGGGCTACATCTCCGCCTACGCCTACACCGACTCCCGCGGCTTCCCCGTGCCCGCCGCCGACGTGGTCGAGCGCGACGGCCAGTTCCTCTACGAGGGGCAGCCGGTCCACCGCGAGTACGGGAAGATGGGCAAGAGCCTCAAGAACGTCGTCACGCCCGACGAGATGATCGCGATGTACGGCGCGGACACCTTCCGGGTCTACGAGATGTCGACCGGGCCGCTGGACCAGTCCCGGCCCTGGGAGACCAAGGCCGTCGTCGGCTCCGCCCGGCTGCTGGCCCGCATCTGGCGGGTCGTGGTCGACGAGGAGACCGGAGAGGTCCGCGCCGGGGACGTCGAGCCCGACGACGACACCTCCCGCGCGCTGCACCGGGCCATCGAGGCCGTGCGCGACGGCATGACCACGCTGCGGTTCAACATCGCCATCGCCCGGATCACCGAGCTGACCAACCACCTGACCCAGGCGTTCCCGCCCGGGACGGCGGTGCCCCGCTCGGTCGCCGAGTCCCTGGTGCTGCTGGTCGCACCGCTGGCCCCGCACCTGGCCGAGGAGCTGTGGTCGCGGCTGGGCCACGCCGGCTCGGTGGCCTGGGCGCAGTTCCCGGTCGCCGAGGACCGCTGGCTGGTCGACGACACCGTCGAGGTCGCCGTGCAGGTCAACGGCAAGGTCCGGGCACAGGTGGCCGTCCCGGCCGACGCCGATGCCGCGACCCTCGAGGCGGCGGCCCGCGCCGACGAGAAGGTCGTCGCCCAGCTCGAGGGCAAGACGGTGCGCCGCGTCATCGCCGTCCCCGGCCGCCTGGTCAACTTCGTCGTCGGCTGAGGAAGGGCCCCGCGGCGGCGACCGGCGGAGCCCGGCTACCGGACGTGGATCAGGTGACCTGATCCACGTCTGTCCTCCCTCACCAGTGCTGCTGAGGGAGGACAGACGTCGGTGAGGGAGGACGCCGCAGACCAGATCAGGCGGGGACGCTGGTCCGGCCGGGACACCGCCCGCGGCAGGGGGCTGCCCGGCGCGGGCACCTGCCCGGCGCCGGCACCCGACGTCAGGCGGGGACGGCGGTGCCGGTGAGCACGCGGCGCATCGTGGCCTCGACCGGCTCGATGGCCTCGGCGACGGTGACGTCCCGGCCGAGCTCGGCGGTCAGCGAGGTCGCCCCGGCGTCGGGGATGCCGCACGGGACCATGTTGCCGAAGGCGGTCATGTCGGGGTCGCAGTTGAGGGCGAAGCCGTGCATGGTCACCCCGCGGGCCACCCGGACGCCGATCGCGGCCACCTTGCGGTCCGGCCCGCGCTCGTCGGCCAGCACCCAGACGCCACTGCGGCCCTCGACCTGCGACGTGGCCAGACCAAAGCCGGCGCAGACCTCCATCAGGGCGAGCTCCAGCCGGCGGACGTGCGCGACGACGTCGACCGGGTCGGCCAGCTGCACGATGGGGTAGCCGACGAGCTGGCCCGGGCCGTGCCAGGTGATCTTGCCGCCGCGGTCGACGTCGACGACCGGGGTGCCGTCGAAGGGCCGCTCGTGCGGCAGGGTGCGCTTCCCGGCGGTGTAGACCGGCGGGTGCTCCAGCAGCAGGAGGGTGTCCGGGCCCGTGCCGGCGACCCGTCGCTCGTGCACCTCGCGCTGCTGCGCCCACGCCTGCTCGTAGGGGACCAGCCCCGCCCGCACCACCGCCAGCTCGCTCATGACCAGACAGCCTATGCCTCGTCCGGCTCCGTCCCCCTCGTCCTCCGCGAGCCCGGGACGAGCCGCTGGACGGGACCGGTCAGGCCAGCCGGCGGGGGCGGACCGGTGTCTCCACGGCCTGCCCGTCGCTGCCGCGCGCGACCCGGTGGGCGCTCGCGCCGGGCCGGTCGGAGACCGCCTCGACCAGCTCGGTGCCGCGGTAGACCAGCCCCACGCCGTCGTCGGTCGCGTACCCGGCGGGCAGCACGCCCTCGGCGACCAGCCGGTGGTAGACCGGCCGGCGCTGGGCCTCGGAGTCGTGGTGGACGCCGTTGGAGTGCGGCAGCAGCGCCAGCCCGTTCGTCACCGGCCGCAGGTCCGGGCCGAAGGAGTCCGTGGTGCCCCCGGCGTGCCAGCACAGCGACCCGGCCGACACCCCCGCCAGTACGACGCCGGCCTGCCACGCCTCCCGGAACACCTCGTCCAGGCCGTGCACCCGCCAGACCGCGAGCAGGGCGGCGACGCTGCCGCCGCCCACCCAGACGACGTCCTGGGACAGCAGGTGCGTGCGCACGTCGGCGAGGTTCGGCATGGGGAACAGGCTCAGGTGCGAGGCCCGGACGGCGCTGCCGGCGAAGGCGCCGTAGAAGCCCGCCACCCGCGCCGGGTCGTCGCCGGTGGCGGTGCCCAGGTAGGTGATCCGCGGCTGCTCCGGCCGGCCGGCGAGCTCGACCGCCAGGTCGACGACCGGTCCGGGCACCGCGCCGTGGGGGCCGCGGGCGTGCAGGCCCATGCTGGTGGCCAGGATCGTGGGTGCGGCAGCGGGCACGGCGCGAACCTACCCGGGCCCGGGCTCCGGCCCGTCGCTCCGCCGCGGTGGCGGCCCTCAAGCCCCGCGTCCCGGCGCGGGTGCCGAGCCCGCCAGCCGGCGCAGGACGGCGCGGGCGGTGCGGGCACCGCTGGCCATGGCGCCCTGGATGGACGGGGTGTCCCGGTGGTCGCCGCAGACGAACAGGCCCTCGCCCAGGTCGACCGGTCGCCGGTGCTGCAGCGGTACCGTCGCCGCCGGTTGCGCGCCGGTGACGGTCACGCTGGTGAGGTGCTCGAGCTCGGCCGGTGCCACGCCGTGCGCGCGGGCGACCTCGGCCCGGACGTCGGCCTCCCGGGTGGGCTGCAGGGTGGAGCTGGCCACCAGGGCCCGCCCGTCAGGGCTGTAGGCGGGCTGGGCGTCGGAGACGACGACGCTGTTGACCAGCCGGCCACCGGGCCGTCCGAGCACGATGAGCGGTTCGGACCATGGGGAGGTCGGCAGCACGTGCAGGTGGGTGGTGACCTGCCGCGGTGCGGAGGCCCCCAGACCGGGGAGCAGCCCGCTGGCGGTGTCGGGGTCGGTGGCGACCACGACCGCGTCGGCCGTCGTCGTCCCGGCGGCGGTGCGCACCGACCGGCCGTCGACGGCGGTGACGCGGACCCTCAAGTGCACCTGCCCGGCGGGCAGCCGGTCGGCCAGCTGCTGGCCGACCGACTGCATCCCGGCTGCGGGGAGGCCGACCCGGCCACGGACGAAGCTGCGCCACACCAGGTCGAGGTAGCGGCTGGAGGTGCTCAGCCGGTCCTCCAGCAGCACCCCGGACAGGAAGGGGCGCAGGAACGTCTCCAGGGCCTGCTCGCCCACGCCGGCGGAGCGCAGTGCCTCCTCGGCGGTGCGCTCGGGGGCCGCCAGCAACCGGGACACCGGCAGGTAGCCCGCCCGGGCGGAGAAGGCGGCCAGCGCCGCCTTCCGCGGGAGCCCGCCGATCGGCGCCCGCACGGTGTCCAGCAGTGCTCCGAGGTGCTCACGGGGGTCGACGACGCGGTGCGGGCCGCGCTCGCCCTGCACGACCGCCCCGGTCCAGAACCACCCCATGTCCAGGGCGTCCAGGTCGAGGTCGGCCACCCGCGGGTAGCCGGTGTTGAGCACCTGGAAGCCCCGGTCGACGGTGAACCCGTCGACCCGGGTCGTGGTCAGCCGTCCGCCGGCGTGGTCGGCTGCGTCGACCAGGTGGACGTCGCGGCCGGCGGCAGCCAGCCGGGTCGCCGCCGACAGCCCGGCCAGGCCGGCGCCGACCACGACCACCTCGGCGCGTGCAGGCAGGGTCATGCCCCGAACGTAGGCGCTGGGCGCCGGCCCCGTCCGGCCGGAGTCCGGCCCGTGGACGGAGCAGCGGCCTGTGGACAGCGCCGACGCGGTGGCCGCCGGACCGCCTACGGTCCCCGGCATGCCTGCGCAGCCCGCCCCGACCGCGGCCCCCGTCGTACCCGGACTCGTGCTCGAGGAGCTGCTCGGCCGTGGCGGGTCCGGCCAGGTCTGGCGGGCCCGTCCCCGGTCCGGTGGACCCCCGGTCGCGGTCAAGGTGCTCGTCCGGGGTGACCCCGAGCGGCAGGAGCGGGAGGCAACGCTGCTGGGGGAGCTGGACCACCCGCACCTGGTCCGCCTCCACGAGGTCGTCCGCCGCGAGGTGCGCGGTGCACCGGCGCAGGTGGCGCTGGTGCTCGACCTGCTCGAGGGCGGGAGCCTGGCCGCGCTGCTCGCCCGGCGGGGCCGGCTGCGGCCCGGGGAGGTCGTGACCACGGTCGCCCCGGTCGCCGCCGCGCTGGCCCACGCCCACGACCGTGGCGTCGTGCACGGTGACCTCTCGCCGGGCAACATCGTCTTCACCGCCGAGGGGCGCCCGGTGCTCACCGACCTCGGGACGGCGCGGCTGGTCGGGGACGCCGCCCGCGCCGAGGTCACCCCGCCCTATGTCGACCCGGTGGTCGCCCGCGGAGGCGCACCGGGGCCGGCCTCGGACGTCTTCGGCGTGGCGGCCGCGGCCTTCCACGCGCTCACCGGCATCGCACCGTGGAACGCCGCCGACCCCGCCGGCACGCTCACCGTCGCGGCGGGCGGTCAGCTGCCCGACCTGGCGGTGCTGGCCCCCGAGGCTCCCGAGGAGCTGGTCCGGGTGGTCCTGCGCGGGCTGTCGCCGGAGCCGCACGAGCGGGGCTCGGCGGCCGCGTTCGCCCTCGACCTCCGGCATGCCTGCCGGCCCGAGCCGGTGCGGCTGCCGGTGGCCGGGGTCCCTGACACCGAGCTCGCCGTCACCGGCCGCGGGCCGCGTACCGAGCTGACCCACCAGGTACCGGGGCAGCGGCCGCGGGCCGCGCACGCTGCACCCGCCCCGGCGAGCCGGCTGGCCCGGGCGCGGCGGTGGTCGACCGAGCGGTCCGGTGTGGACGGGCAGTGGCGCGCACTCGTCCGGAGGTCGGTCACCGGTGCTGCCGTGGTGCTGGCGGTCGGCGGTGCCCTGGCGGGTGCGGTCTGGCTGGGGTCGAGCTGGGGGAGCGCCGGCGAGCCGGTGCCCGCGGCGGTGGCCGGGCCCGCCCCGACCGGGGACGTGCGCTCCACTGCCCCGTCGGGGTCGCCCACCGGTCCGCCGGCGTCGCCGACCGGCGGGGCAACGGCTCCCCACGGTCCGGCGGCGCCCGCCGGGGGACGACCGGGGGACCGGGCGCCGCAGGGCGACACCGCGGGGACGGCGGGGGGTGCCACCGCCGGGACGCCGGAGCGCGGCGCGCCAGGAGGGCCGGGGGACGCCCTGCCAGGGGGGTCGGGGGCCGCCACGCCAAGAGGGCCGGGGAGCGCCGTGTCAGCAGGACCGGGAACCGGTACGCCAGGAGGGCGGGGGACCGGTACGCCAGGAGGGCCGGGGGCCCCGGGCACCCAGCCGGCTCCGGCACCGACCGGGTCGGCCACCGCCTCGTCGCCGGCCGTCGCACCGCAGCTCCCGTCCCCCAGCCCGCCCACGCAGGCGTCGGCGAGCCCGCCGGCCGCCGACCGCACCGAGACGCCGGTCGACGAGGACGGCTGGGCAGGGGTGGTCGGTGAGCTCTACCAGCGCCGGACCGCCGCCTTCGCGGCCGGCGCCGACCCGGCCGTGCTGGCCACCGTCCACGCCCCGGGCAGCCCGCTGCTCGCCCGGGACACCGAGCAGCTGACCGCGCTGCGCACCGCAGGCAGGGTGGTGGAGGGCTTCACCCCACAGCTGCGCGAGGTGGTCTCGGTGAGGGAGGAGTCACCCGGCCGGGTACGGGTGCTGCTGGTCGACGCGCTCCCGGCCTACCGGACGGGGGTGCCGGCACCGGGCACCCGCGAGCTGCAGGCCGACGCGGATCTGGTTCCCGGGCGCGGGGACGCCCGGGTCGAGCTGGTGCTCGCCCGCACCCCCGGCGGATGGCGGATCGCCGAGGGCGGGCTGGTCGGCGGCGGGTGACCGACCGGGGGTGTCCGGCGGAACGGTCAGCCCTTGGCGTGTGCCTGGGCGAGGGCCGCACGCAGGTCGGTGACGGAGAACCGGTACCCGGCGGCCTCCAGCGCCGCCGGCACCGCGCGCTGACCGGCCAGCGCGCCGACCCGCGCGAACTCACCCAGCACCACCTGCAGGGCGATGCCCGGCACGGTCAGCAGCGCCGGCCGGTGCACCACGTCGGCCAGTGCGGCGGTGAACTCGGCGTTGGTGACCGGGGTGGGCGCGGTCAGGTTCACCGGGCCGGACACCGGGGCGGTGAGCAGGAACCGGATCGCGTCGACCTCGTCGGCCAGGCTGATCCACGGCATGTACTGGCGGCCGTTGCCGAGCTTGCCGCCGACCCCGAGCTTGAACAGCGGGGCCAGTCGGCCCAGCAGTCCGCCGCGGGCGAGCACCAGCCCGGTGCGCAGGGTGGCCACCCGGATGCCGGCGTCCACCGCCGGTGCGGTGGCCGCCTCCCACGCGACGCAGACGTCGGCGAGGAAGTCCGAGCCCGCCGGTGCGCTCTCCTCGACGACCCGGTCGCCGGTGTCCCCGTAGTACCCCACCGCCGAGGCCGACAGCAGGACCCGCTCCCGGCCCGGATCGGCCGAGGCCGCTGCGGCCAGGGCCTCGCTGACGGTCGTGGTGGCGTCGACCCGGCTGCTGAGTACGGCCTGCTTGTGCGCCGCGGTCCAGCGGTGGTCGGCCACCCCGACACCGGCCAGGTTGACGACCGCGTCGACGTCGTCGAACAGGCCCGGGGGGAGCCGGCGGTGCGCGGGCTCCCAGCGGTGCTCGTCGGCGGTCCGCGGGGTGCGGCGCACCAGGCGCAGCACCTCGTGCCCGTCGGCGACCAGGAGCGGGACCAGTGCCGATCCGATGAGTCCGGAGGACCCGGTCACGGCGATCTTCATCGAGCTCTCCCAGCGGTGGCGGCGCACGGACCGGCTCGACGGCCGGAGAGATGCCGAGGGCCCCGGCAGGTGCCGGGGCCCTCGGTACCCGTCCGCGGGCTCAGCCGAGCCGGCGGACGGGGTGCTCGATCAGGCGAGGCCGAGGTCGCCGGAGAACTGGCCGGCCTCGAGACGCTCCTTCATGGTGACCAGGAAGCGGGCGGCGTCGGCGCCGTCGACGATCCGGTGGTCGTAGCTGAGGGCCAGGTAGACCATCGAGCGCACGGCCACGACCTCGCCGAGGTCGGCGTCCTTGACCACGACCGGCCGCTTCACCACCGCGCCGAGGCCCAGGATGGCGACCTGCGGCTGGTTGATGATCGGGGTGTCGAAGAGCGCGCCCCGGCTGCCGGTGTTGGTCAGCGTGAAGGTGCCGCCACCCAGCTCGTCCGGCGTGATCTTGTTGACCCGGGTGCGCTCGGCCAGGTCGGCGATCTTGCGCGCCAGACCCGGGATGTTGAGGTCGCCCGCACCGTGGATGACCGGCACCAGCAGACCGCGCTCGGTGTCGACGGCGATGCCGAGGTTCTCGCTGTCGTGGTAGGTGACCGTGCCGGCCTCGAGGTCGACCGAGGAGTTGACGACCGGGTGCTCCTTGAGCGCCTCGATCGCGGCCTTGGCGAAGAACGGCAGGAACGACAGCTTGACGCCCTCGCGGCCGGCGAAGTCGTTCTTCACCTGGTCGCGCAGCCGCGCGATCCGGGTGACGTCGACCTCGACGACGGTGGTCAGCTGAGCACTGACCTGCAGCGACTCCAGCATCCGCTTGGCGATGACGGTGCGCAGCCGGGAGAGCTTCTCGGTGCGCCCGCGCAGCGCGGAGCTGGACGTGGCAGCCGGCGAGGGGGTGCGGGTCGCCGAGGACGCCGCGGCGGGGGCAGGGCTGGCGGCCGGGGCCGGGGTGGCGGCCGCGGCCTTGGCCGCCTCGGCGGCGGCGAGCACGTCCTGCTTGCGGATCCGGCCACCGACGCCGGTGCCCTCGACCGTGGACAGGTCGACGCCCTGCTCGGCGGCCAGGCGGCGCACCAGCGGGGTCACGTAGGCGCCGGAGCCCTCGGGCGCGGGTGCTGCCGCCGGCCGCGAGGCGGGGGCGACGGCCTCGGCCGGCGAGGGGTTGTCGGTGGGCGAGGTGGTCGGCATGACGCCGCCGGAGCCGTAGTCGGCGCCGGGCTGGCCGGTGCTGGTGTTGGCCTCGACCGGGGTCGGGGAGACCTCCTCCGGCGCGGGCGCCGGGGCGTCGGTCTTGGGGGCAGACGGCAGCGGCTTCTCGGCCGCCGGTGCGGGGGCCGCCGCCGGGGCCGGGGTGGCCGGTGCCGCGGCGGGCGCGCTGCCGGCGGTGCCGATGACGGCGAGCTCGGCGCCGACCTCGACGGTCTCGTCCTCGTTCACCGTGATCGACAGCAGGGTGCCCGAGACCGGGGAGGGGATCTCGGTGTCGACCTTGTCGGTGGACACCTCCAGCAGCGGCTCGTCGACGGTGACCTCGTCGCCCACGGCCTTGAGCCAGCGGGTGACGGTGCCCTCGGTGACGCTCTCGCCGAGCGCCGGCATGGTCACCGTGGTGCCCTCGCCACCGCCCGATCCGCCGTCCTGGGACGGGGTCTCGGCCGCCGGTGCCTCAGCAGCCGGGGCGGGAGCCGCCGGGGCCTCGTCCTGGGCCGGGGCCGCCTCGGCCGGGGCCTCCTCCTGCGCGGGGGCGGCGGGAGCGGCGTCGTCGCCGCCGCCGATCACCGCCAGCTCCGCGCCGACCTCAACGGTCTCGTCCTCCGCGACGACGATCTTGGTGAGCACGCCGGCGGCGGGGGAGGGGATCTCCGTGTCGACCTTGTCGGTGGAGACCTCCAGGAGGGGCTCGTCGACCTCGACGGTGTCACCCTCCTGCTTCAACCAACGGGTGACCGTGCCCTCGGTGACGCTCTCGCCCAGGGCGGGCATGGTGACGGTCGTCGGCATCGAAGGCAGGTCTCCTCAGGTCAGGGGGGGTGTCGCGGGGGGTGGGACGGGACGAGCAGGGTCAGCTGTGCGCGTGCAGCGGCTTGCCCGCGAGCACGAGTGCGGCCTCGCCGAGGGCCTCGCTGAGCGTGGGGTGCGGGTGGATCAGCTGGGCGACCTCCTCGGGGAGGGCCTCCCAGTTGTAGATGAGCTGGGCCTCGGCAATCAGGTCGCCCACCCGGCTGCCGACCATGTGCACGCCGACGACCGGGCCGCCGTTGGCGGTGCGGATCAGCTTCACCGCGCCGGCGGTCTTGAGGATGGCGGCGCGCCCGTTGCCGGCGAGGTCGTAGGTGGCGATCTCGAGCTCGCCGTAGCGCTCCTTGGCCTGGGCCTCGGTCAGGCCGACGGAGGCGACCTCGGGCTCGGAGTAGGTGACGCGCGGGACGCCGGCGTAGTCCAGCGGCACGACCGGCAGGCCGGCGAGCCGCTCGGCGACGAGGATGCCCTCGCCGAAACCGACGTGCGCCAGCTGGAGGGTGGGCACCAGGTCACCGACGGCGGAGATGGTCGGCACGTTGGTCTGCATGTACTCGTCGACGAGGACGTAGCCACGCTCCATGGCGACCCCGGCCTCCTCGTAGCCCAGGCCCTGGCTGACCGGCCCGCGGCCGACGGCGACGAGCACCAGCTCGGCCTCGAACTCCTTGCCGTTCTCCAGGGAGACCTTGACGCCGTCGGCGGTGGTCTCGACCTTGGCGACCCGGCTGCCCAGGGAGAAGTCGATCTTGCGGCGGCGGAAGGCGCGCTCGAGGAGCTTGGAGGAGGACTCGTCCTCCAGCGGCACCAGGTGCGGCAGGCCCTCGACGATGGTCACGTCGACGCCGAAGGACTTCCAGGCGCTGGCGAACTCGCAGCCGATGACGCCGCCGCCGAGGATGATCGCCGAGGTGGGCACCCGGTCCAGGGCCAGTGCGTGGTCGCTGGTGATGACCTTGGTGCCGTCGATGTCGATGCCGGGCAGCGAGCGGGCGTAGGAGCCGGTGGCCAGCAGGACGTGCTTGCCCTCGTAGCGGGTGCCGTCGACCTCGACCGCGGTGGGGGAGACCAGCCGCCCCTCACCGGTGACGATGGTGATGCCGCGGCTCTTGATCAGCCCGGTCAGGCCCTTGAAGTTCTTGGAGATGACGCCGTCCTTGTAGGCGTTCACCCCGTCCATGTCGATGCCCGACAGGGTCGACTTCACGCCGAACTGCTCGCCCTCGCGGGCGTTGTCGGCGACCTCGGCGGTGTGCAGCAGCGCCTTGGTCGGGATGCAGCCCCGGTGCAGGCAGGTGCCGCCGACCTTGTCCTTCTCGATCAGCACGACGGACATGCCGAGCTCGGAGGCGCGCAGCGCCGCGGCGTAGCCACCGGAGCCACCACCGAGGATGACCAGGTCAGCGGGGGTGGTGGGTGCGCTCACAAGTGCTCCTCAGTGCTGGGTGACCCGGTGTGGTGCCGGGCACAACGATCGTGCGCCTGCCCATCCTGCCACTCCCGGGAACGACACGTCCGGGTGCTCCGTTCACCAGCTGCGAACGTCGCCGTGCAGCGCGCGACACCGGGGACGGGAGCAGGGCATGGGACTGGTCGACCGACTGCGTGGGCGCCGCGCGCGACCCGAGGCCGGGCCGGGCCGGCGCGGCACGCTGGACCGTGCGTCGGGGTCCGCCGACGTCCGGCACCTGGAGGAGTTCGTGTCGACCCGGCGCGGCGTCGAGGGCTTCGTCGAGCCCCGCACCGCCGTCACCGAGACGACGATCCTGCTGGTGGCCGCCGACGGGGAGTGGACGCGCCGGCGCATCGACGGGCCCGAGACCGCCCGCAGGCTGTCCCGCGACCTCGCCGTCCCGGTGTACGACGCACAGGTGACCGGCTACCCCCAGCGCATGCGCGACTGGAACCGCGACCACCCCCAGGGCCCTGCCGCCCGGTGAGGGCGGCAGGGCCCGGCCGGGTCAGGCCTGGGCGATGAGGTCCTCGATGGTGGCCAGCAGGGTGCGGACCGGGACGCCGGTGCCGCCCTTGGGCGTGTGCCCCCAGGGGCTGCCGGTGTTGTAGGCCGGGCCCGCCACGTCGATGTGCGCCCACGGCAGGCCCGAGGGGACGAACTCGGCGAGGAAGTGCCCGCCCACGAGCATCCCGCCCATCCGGTCGGGGTTGGCGTTGACCAGGTCGGCCACCGACGAGTCCAGGCCGCGGCGCAGCTCGGCGGGCAGCGGCATGGGCCACATCGGCTCGCCACTGCGCTTGCTGGCGGCCACGACGGCGTCGCGCAGGTCGTCGCTGCCCATGACGCCGGACGTGCGGGTGCCCAGCGCCACCAGCTGCGCGCCGGTGAGCGTGGAGGTCTCCAGCAGGTGGGCGGGGGAGTCCTCGACCGCGCGGCAGATCGCGTCGGCGAGCACGACGCGGCCCTCGGCGTCGGTGTTGGTGATCTCGGCCTTCTTCCCGTTGCGGAAGGTGACCACGTCGGCCGGGCGGTAGGCGGTGCCGCTGGGCATGTTCTCCGCGATCGGGACGGTGGCGGTGACGTCGACGGGGAGGCCGAGCTCGGCGACCAGGCACGCGGTGGCGATGACGGCCGCGGCGCCGGCCATGTCGCTCTTCATGTCCTCCATGTGCGCGGCGGGCTTGATCGAGATGCCACCGCTGTCGAAGGTGATGCCCTTGCCGACCAGCGCCACGCTCGTCCGCGCCTTCTTGCCCCGGTACTCCATGCGCAGCAGCCGCGGCGGGCGCGAGGACCCACCGCCGACGGCCAGGATGCCGCCGTAGCCACCGGCCAGGAGCGCCTTCTCGTCGAGCACCTCGACCGACAGCCCGGCCTTCTTGCCCGCAGCGGCGCCGCGGGCGGCCAGCTCGGCCGGGTACAGGTCGTTGGGCGGGGTGTTGACCAGGTCGCGGACCAACGTGACGGCCTGGGCCACGGCGCGCACCCTGGCCAGCGGGCCCTTGGCGGCGCCGGCGTCGGGGACGACGAGCTCGAACGACGACGGCGGGGTGGGCCGGTCGGCGGGCAGCGCGGACTTGTAGGCGGTGAACTCGTAGGCGCCCAGCAGGGAGCCCTCACCGACGGCGTGCAGGCGCTCGGCGTCCGGCGCGCCACCGACGGCGGCCAGCAGCGTGACGACCGAGCCGCGGCCGGTCAGCGCGCGGCTCGCCGAGCCGGCGGCTTGGCGGACCGCCTCGGGGGACCAGCCACCACCGGCCTGCGGGGCGCCGAGACCGGCGACCGCCACGACCGGGAACGGCCCCTGGCCGAACGTGGGGAGCTTGGTGACCTCGCCCTCGGCGCCGCGGGCGCCCAGGTCGGTCAGCGCGGCGAGCAGCCGGCCACCGAGCAGCCGGTCGAGCGCGTCGGCCCCCGGCGTGCTGAGCAGGCCGTTCGGCCCCTGGCCGATCCCGACGACGACGGCGTCGGCGGAGAGCTTCTCGAGCGGGCGGTCGGTGGCGGAGATCGTCGGCGGCACGCGACGATCGTAGGGAGGACGTGAGGACGGCGTACGACCGGCGTGGCAGCGACCACTAGCGTGGCGGGTCGTGACCTCCCCTCTCCTGTCGCCCCTGCACGACCGGCACGTCGCCGCCGGCGCGAAGTTCGCGGACTTCGGCGGCTGGTCGATGCCGATCGAGTACGCCGGCGGCGGGGTGATCGCCGAGCACACGGCGGTGCGTGGGGGCGTCGGTCTCTTCGACGTCTCCCACCTGGGCACGGCGACCGTGCGCGGCCCCGGTGCGGCCGACTTCGTGAACTCGTGCCTGACCAACGACCTGACGCGGATCGGCCCCGGTCAGGCGCAGTACACGCTGTGCTGCGTGGCCGACGGTCCCCAGGCCGGGGGCGTCGTCGACGACCTGATCGTCTACCTGCACGGCCCGGACGACGTCCTGTTGGTGCCCAACGCCGCCAACGCCGCCGACGTCCTCGCGCGGCTGTCCGCGGCGGCGCCGGCCGGGCTCACCGTGACCGACCGGCACACCGAGGTCGCCGTCCTCGCCCTGCAGGGCCCGCGGGCGGCGGAGGTGCTGGCCGCGGTGGGCCTGCCCGGCGAGCTGTCCTACATGTCCTTCGCCGAGACCCCCGGCTCGGGCGGTGACGAGGTGACCGTCTGCCGTACCGGCTACACCGGCGAGCACGGCTACGAACTGCTGGTCGCCGCCGAGCGGGCCGGCGCGCTGTGGGACGCCCTCCTGGCCGCTGGCGAGCCCGAGCAGATCCGGCCCTGCGGCCTCGGCGCCCGGGACACCCTGCGCACCGAGATGGGCTACCCGCTGCACGGCCACGAGCTGTCGCTGGACATCACCCCGAACCAGGCCCGCTCCGGCTGGGCCGTGGGCTGGGGGAAGGACGCGTTCTGGGGCCGGGAGGCGCTGGTGGCGGAGAAGGCGGCCGGCCCTGCCCGCCAGCTGTGGGGCCTGCAGGCGCCCGGCCGGGGCATCCCGCGGCCGGGGATGGCCGTGCTGTCCGCCGACGGGAGCACGGTCGGTGAGGTGACCAGCGGGACGTTCTCCCCGACGCTGCGGACCGGGATCGCCCTCGCCCTGCTCGACACCGACGCGGGTCTCACCGAGGGTGACGAGGTGGCCGTCGACGTCCGCGGCCGCCCGCAGCCCGTCGTCGTCCGCAAGCCCCCGTTCGTGGAGTCCCATGTCCGCTGAGGCCCCCTCGTAGGGGTCCGTTGCGAGCTCGGGAGCGGTGGGGGCCGAGGGGGTCCTCCGTCAGGCGTTGGCCTTGGCCTTCGCCTCCTCCTCGTCCTTCTTGTCCGGTACGGGCGGGTCGGCGACCTCGTCGGCCATCGTCGCGTCGCGCTCGCCCATGGGCTGGGGCTCGCCCTTGGTGGTGTCCACCGCGGTCTGGTGCTCGGTCTCGGAGTTGATCTCCGCGCCCAGCAGCACCAGGAAGACGGTCAGCTGCAGCCACAGCATCAGCACGATGACGCCGGCGATGGCCCCGTAGGTCTTGTCGTAGGACCCGAAGTTGTCGACGTAGAAGCTGAACAGCAGGCTGATCGCCGCCCAGATGACGGTGACGAAGACCGAGCCCAGGCTGACCCAGCGGAACTTGGGGGCGTCACGGTCGGGGGCGACCCGGTAGAGCACCGACAGTGCCCCGGCCATCACCCCGAGCAGCAGCCCCCAGCGGATGACCTGGGCCAGGATCGTGCCGAAGACCCCCAGCGGCAGGGCGTCGAGCACCACCGGGACGACGGCCACCAGGGAGAAGGTGATCAGGACGAAGACGATGGCGCCCAGGGTCAACGCCAGGGAGAGCAGCCGCAGCTTGAGGAAGTTGCGGGTCTCGACCTCGTCGTAGGCGATGTTGACGGCCTTGATCAGGTTCCCGACGCCGCCGGAGGCGCTCCACAGCGCACCGGCGATGGAGATGATCAGGCTCAGCGTCAGCGCGCCGCCGCTGTTGGACGTGATGGCGGTGAGCTGGTCGGCCAGCAGTGACTGGGCGCTCTCGGGCAGCTGGCCCGACAGCGACTCGATCTGGCTGGCCACCGTCTCCGGTGAGGCGATGAGGCCGTAGAGGGAGATGGCCGCGATCAGCGCCGGGAAGATCGCCAGGAAGCCGAAGAAGGCCACGCCGCCGCCGATGATCGGCATGTTGTCGGCGCCGTTCTCCGCCCAGGCACGCTTGACGATCTGCACCCAGCCGCGCGCGGGGATGTCGGTGGGCTTCTCCGCCTGCACACCGGGCAGCTCGGCCTCACTGGGCACCTCCGGCGCCGGGCGCTGGGCCTCCTGGCGCTCGGTGGCCACCACCGTGGCGGTCGTCGCACCCGTGTAGGGCGCCGGGTCCGTGGCGCGGTCGGCGCCCGCCCGGGCAGCCGCCCGGCGCGCGGCCTTCTCCTGCACGCGCTGACGGATGCGCTCGACGGCGTTGTCGGTGGTGTCCACCATCGGGGGCGTTCCTTCGTGTCTGGAGGCGGGACGGGGGGGTGGCGGGGGGTCAGTCGCCGGGCCAGGCGCCGGTCAGCTTGGTGAAGCCACGGGCACCGCCCCGGCTGACCAGGGCCTTCACGACGGCGACGATCGCACCGCGGACGGCGGAGGCCACGAGGATCTCCCGCAGCCGGTACTCGCTCTGCATGGCGGTGGGGGCGTCGTCCCGACGGGTGACCTTCTTCCACACCACCTGGAACAGGGTCGCGGCGATCGAGCTGGCCACGAGGCTGCCGATCAGGCCGATGGGGCGGTAGACGGCCTTGGCGGTCTTGCTCATCGCTTGCTCCTCCAGATGACGAGGCCCACGACCGCGGTGAGCAGGGCCGCGGCGGCCCCCATCACGGCCGGCGGGTTCTCGCGGTAGGTCTCCACCGCGGTGTCGCGGGTGCGCAGCGCGCTCTCCGTCAGTCGCGCCCGGGTGCGGGCCGGTACGTCGAGCCGCGCGGCGAGCTGGTCGACGGTCTCGCCCAGTCGCTCACGGGTCGCGTCGATCTCG
This sequence comes from Modestobacter sp. VKM Ac-2986, assembly GCF_026967795.1. Lineage (GTDB taxonomy): Bacteria > Actinomycetota > Actinomycetes > Mycobacteriales > Geodermatophilaceae > Modestobacter. Next base: position 358,612 of record NZ_JAPVBH010000002.1, on the reverse strand, counting down.
GCCTGGATGTCCGCAGGGGTGGGCTTGCTCATGGGTCCTCCGCGGTCTCGGGGCGCAAGCGGTGCGCGTCTCCCATGCCCCGATCGACTCACCGGGTAAACCAAGATCGACGCCATCGGCCCGGCGCCGGGCCGTCGTCCTCGCTAGCCTCGCCGCATGAGCTGGACCTGGCAGCTGGAAGACCCGACGGGCGCGCCCGTGGACCCCGCCACGCTCGGTGTGGAGGTGCCGGCGTGCGACAACCAGGGCGACGCGGAGTCCTGGCTGGGGGAGGCCTGGCGCGACCTGCTCGAGCGCGGGATCGCCACGGTCACCCTCCAGCGCGACGGCGAGCGCGTCTACGGCCCGATGGGCCTGGCGGCCTCGTAGCGCGAAGGCCCTCCCGTCCCACGACGTGCGGGCACGCGAGGGGCGGGAGGGCAGGTACCGCTAGCCCCGGCTGGTCTTGGCCGGGTCGCGCTCGACGACGTCGCCGAGGACGTCGTCGATGCGGGTGAGCACCTCGGCCGGCAGGGTGACGCCGGCGGCCTTGACGTTGTCGTGCACCTGCTCGGGACGGCTGGCCCCGATGATCGCCGCGGCGACGTTGGAGTTCTGCAGCACCCAGGCGACCGCCAGCTGCGCCATCGACAGGCCCAGCTCGTCGGCGATCGGGCGCAGCTGCTGGACCCGGGTCAGCACGTCATCGGTGAGGTAGCCCTTCATCGAGCCGCCCACGGTGGCGTGCCCGCCGCGGCTGTCGGCCGGCGGCTGCTGACCGGGCAGGTACTTGCCGGTCAGCACGCCCTGCGCCAGCGGCGACCAGACGATCTGGGACAGGCCCTCCTGCTCGCTGGTGGGCACCACCTCGGCCTCGATCACCCGCCACAGCATCGAGTACTGCGGCTGGTTGCTGATCAGCTGGACCTTCAGCTCGCGGGCCAGCTCGGCGGCCGCGGCGATCTCCTCGGCGCGCCACTCCGAGACGCCCAGGTAGAGCACCTTGCCCTGGCGCACGAGGTCGGCGAAGGCGGTCATCGTCTCCTCCAGCGGCACCGAGGCGTCGTAGCGGTGCGCCTGGTAGAGGTCGACGTAGTCGGTCTGCAGCCGCTGCAGCGAGGCGTTGCAGCTCTCGATGATGTGCTTGCGGGACAGCCCACGGTCGTTGGCGCCGGGCCCGGTGGGCCAGTAGACCTTGGTGAAGACCTCCAGGCCCTCGCGGCGCTGCCCGGCCAGTGCGCGGCCCAGCACCGACTCGGCCCTGGTGCCGGCGTAGACGTCGGCGGTGTCGAAGGTGGTGATCCCGACGTCGAGGGCGGCCCGCACGCAGGCGTGCGCGGCGTCCTCCTCGACCTGGCTGCCGTGGGTGAGCCAGTTGCCGTAGGCGATCTCGGAGATGGTCAGGCCGCTGCGGCCGAGGCGTCGTGTCTGCACGACCCGACGTTAGCCCTGAGCGTGGCTAACGACCCCGGCCCCCTCGCAAGGCGCAGGCGAGGGGGTCCTCCGTCAGACCTCGGCGCCGAGGGCGACCTGGGGCTTGGGGTACCGCCAGCGGCGGACCATCGTGGCGCGGCTGATCCCGTAGAACATCAGGCTCCGGTGCTTCTGCGTGGTGTTCGGGAACCGCTCGGTGACCTTGGCCTTGATCTTCCGGCCCAGCACGATCGAGTCGACGATCAGCACGAGGAAGAACGCGTAGAGCAGGAGCGACGAGTACACCTGCAGCGACTGGCTGGGCACGACCAGGCTGACCAGCAGCAAGGCGGCGATGACCAGGAAGAAGCTGCCCAGGTTGCGGCGGGCGTCGACGATGTCGCGCACCAGCCGGCGCTCGGGGCCCCGGTCGCGGGGGGTCAGCGCGCTGTCGTCGCCGCGGGCCGCTGCCTCGCGGGCGCTGCCCCGGCCGGCCAGCTGCTGCTCGCGCTGGCGCCGGTAGGCCTCCTTGCGCGTGGTCGGCGGCGGCGGGACCGGCCCGGTGCGGCGTCCCTGGGCCTCGTTGCGCTTGGGGGTCGGGCGGCCCTTGCCCGCGCCGACGGCCGTCGAGCCGTGCGGGGTGACGACGGTCGTGTCCGGCGTCGAGGTGTCGGCGCGGCGGCCGGGCAGGCGGAGCTTCACGGCTGTGGAGTCTACGTGGCCACGGGCCCCCTCCCGTGCCGTCGTGGACCCTCGTGCCCTCTCCGGGTGGGGTGCGGTTGCTGTCCCGCCCGGCATCGGCGCCGTACAGTGGGAAGCAGCTCCGCTCCGGCGGTGTTGGCCGTCAGTGCTCATTGATGGCAGGAGTCCGTCCCCGTGGCGGGCCGAGCAGCACACCCTCGAGTGTGGGAGGACCACAACATGACCGTTCAGGACACGCAGGCCCCCGGCACGACCACCGACGTCATCCTCAGCGCCCCCGCCGCGTCCAAGGTGAAGGCCCTGCTGGAGCAGGAGGGTCGCGACGACCTGCGGCTGCGCATCGCCGTCCAGCCCGGTGGCTGCTCCGGCCTGCGCTACCAGCTCTTCTTCGACGAGCGCTTCCTCGACGGTGACCAGACCTTCGAGTACGGCGGCGTCGAGGTCATCGTCGACCGCATGAGCACCCCCTACCTCGGCGGCGCGACGATCGACTTCGTCGACACCATCGAGAAGCAGGGCTTCACGATCGACAACCCGAACGCCGGCGGCTCCTGCGCCTGCGGCGACTCGTTCCACTGATGTAGCCCCCGCCCTCGCGGGCGGGTCCGCATCGTCCCAGTGCCCGGCACCCCCTCGGGGGTGCCGGGCACTGTGCTGTCCCGGGCGAGGTGCCGGCCGGGCTCAGTTCTCGGTCGTCGCCCCGGTGGGGACGGGGACCGGCAGCCCGGACGACGGGCTGGGCACGGTGCGCCGCGGGGACGGCGGTGACCCGCTGGGCACGGCCGTGGGTGACGCACTGGTGGGTGCTGCGGTGGTCGGCGCCGCCGTCGTCCGGCTCGTGGAGCCGGTCGGGGAGGGGGCGCCACCGGACGACGACCCTGAGGTGGAGGTCGAGGTCGAGGGTGTCGGCGGGGTGTCGTCGGCACCGGAGCAGGCGGTCAGCAGTCCCGCGGTCAGCAGGGAGCCGGCCACCGCGGTGACCAGCCGGGCACGGCCCCCGCCGGTCACAGCCGCACCGGGTAGACCGGCTCGGGGACCTCCGGGTGGATCCGCTCCTCGACGAAGATGCCGTGCCAGATCATGAAGACCAGCACCTCCCACACCTGACGGGCGATGCGCTTGCTCGGCACCTCGGCGGAGCGCAGCCGCTCCAGCAGGAGGAGCACGTGGTCGCGGTCGAGCCACTCGTCGGTCTGGCTGTCGGTGACGATGCCGCGGGCCCACTCGTGCAGCGGGCCGGCCAGGAACTCCGCCGTCGGCACCGGGAAGCCCAGCTTGCGCCGGTTCATGATCTTCGGCGGCACGATCTGGGCCATCGCCTGCCGCAGCGCGTACTTGGTCGCGTCACCGCGGGCGGGGACCCGCTGCTCGACCGGCAGGCTGCTGGCGATGGCGAAGACCTCGGGGTCCAGGAACGGCACCCGCAGCTCCAGGGAGTTGGCCATGGTCATCTTGTCGGCCTTGACCAGGATGTCGCCGCGCAGCCAGGTGAACAGGTCGACGTACTGCATCGCGGTCACGTCGTCGTAGCCGGCCTCGCGGGTCTGCCGGTACAGCGCCTCGGTGACGTCGACGTGCGACAGGTCCCGGTCGCGGCCGGGCATGAGCGTGGCCAGCTCGTCCTCGCGCATGTTGCGGGCGTTGCCGTAGTAGCGCTGCTCCAGGGGCGTCGAGGCGCGCACCAGCAGGTCCTGCCCGCGCACCCCCTCGGGGACGAGACGGGACAGCCCGGCCAGCGCCCGCCGGCCCACCGCGGGCAGCTTGGACGCCCAGGCCAGGCTCAGCGGCTCGCGGTAGATCGTGTAGCCGCCGAACAGCTCGTCGGCGCCCTCGCCGGACAGCACGACCTTGACGTGCTTGCGGGCCTCGCGGGCCACGAAGTACAGCGGCACGAGCGCGGGGTCGGCGACCGGGTCGTCGAGGTACCAGACCACCGTGGGGATCGCGTCGGCGAACTCCTGCGCGCTCACCTCGATCGGCACGTGCTTGACGCCGAGGATCGCGGCGGACTCCGCGGCGATCTCCACCTCCGACTGCGCCTGGCGCTGAAAGCCAACGGTGAAGGTGACCAGGTCGGGGTTGTACTTGTGCGCCAGGGCGGCGATGGCGGTGGAGTCGATGCCGCTGGAGAGGAACGACCCGACGGTGACGTCGGCGCGCATGTGCTTGGCCACCGAGTCGTCGAGCACCTCGGCGATGCGGGCGTAGAGGGCCTGCTCACCACCGGGCGTGACCGGACGCGGGGTGAACGTCGGGTGGAACCAGCGCTTCGTGGTGAGCTCACCGTCGGCGACGGTGAAGCTGGTGCCGCTCTCGATCCGGCGGATGCCGCGGTGCAGCGTCGCCGGCTCGGGCACGTACTGCAGCGTCAGGTAGTGCTGCAGCGATGCCGCGTCGACGCCGCCGGCCCCGGCGCTGCCGCCCAGCAGCTCCAGCAGCGCCTTCTTCTCCGAGGTGAAGACCAGTCCGCCGTCGGCCAGGCGTGCGGTGAACAGCGGCTTGATGCCGAAGGCGTCCCGGGCGCCGAACGCCGTCCCGGTCTGGGTGTCCCAGATGACGAAGGCGAACATGCCGCGCAGCCGGGGGACGACGGCCTCGCCCCACAGGTGCCAGCCGGCGACGATGACCTCGGTGTCGCCCTCGGTGGCGAAGACCGCGCCGGCGGCCCTCAGCTCCTCGCGGAGCTCCAGGTAGTTGTAGATCTCGCCGTTGAAGACGATCCGGTAGCGCCCGTCGGCGTAGGGCATCGGCTGCGGGCTGCCCTCGATGTCGATGAAGGCCAGCCGGTTGAACCCCAGGACGGCGTTCCCGTCGGACCACACCTCGCGGTCGTCGGGACCGCGGTGGCGCAGGCAGCGCAGGGCGTGCTGGACCCCCGAGACGGTCTGCTCGTCGACGCGGGCGGCGTCGGTGGACAGGTAGGCCAGCAGGCCGCACATGCGGGAGGTCTCCAGGGGGTGGGGGACGGGGGAGGAGCGGTGGTGCAGCCGGTCAGAGGGGCTGGCCGGCGCGGACCCGCGCCGTCACCCGCCGCTCGGCCACGAAGGACACGAACGGGATGACGCCGGCCAGCAGGACCAGGACGGTGCCCTTGCTGGTGAACCGGGCCTTGAGCGCGAGGTCGAACGCGGTGATCAGGTACACCACGTAGAAGAGGCCGTGGATCGGCGAGACGACGGCCGAGACCTCCGGGACGTCCGCGGCGTACTTCAGGGGGATGGCCACGGCGACCAGGACCAGCAGCATGACCCCGACGACGTAGGCCAGCACCCGGTACCTGTTCAGGGCGCCGGCGATCCGGGGGGAGAGTGCCGTGTCAGCGCCCACGGGGCGTCTCCTGTCCGAGGGCCTTGGCGTTCAGGTCGGCCAGGTAGGCGTTGTAGGCGGCCAGCTCCGGGTCACCGGTCGTGTCGATGCGCGGCCGCTGGTACAGCACGACGGCGTTGCCCGGCTCGTCGTCGGCGGGGTCGCGGTTGAGCTCGTCCTTCAACATCCGCAGGTAGAAGCCCAGGCCCATGAAGCCGTAGAGCGGCCACTGCAGCGCGTAGCTCCAGTTGACCGCGCCACCGCCGCCCTCGGCCTTGCCCAGCTGCCAGTTGCCCAGGAAGAACGTCGCCACGAACAGCGCCAGCACCAGCAGGTGCAACAGCACCCACCGCACGGTCAGGACGCGTGAGTACACGCCTCGACTGTAGTCGGCGGCCCGGCGGGCGAGGCGCCGTACCGGGGAGGCGCCGGGCACATGCGTGGGGCCCGACGACCATCGCGCCCGGCGCCGGCGGGGCCCGCTGCGGCACGCCGGGGTGCGACCCGCCGCGCCCCTGCTCCCGCCCCCGGGACGACGAGCGTGGTCGGCTAGTCTCGGGGAGACTGTGGTCGAGGTGGGCAAGGCCTGTCGGGCAACCGAGGGACACCCGCCGGTGAGACCGCGTGGTGCCGCCACGCGGGGGATGAGGAGGCAGCGAGCAGTGGCTCGACGCAGCAAGCTGGCGAAGGTCGCCGGGCTCGGTCTCCTGGGTGCTCTGACGCTCAGCGGGTGTGACGTGCAGGGCGGTTGGCTCAGCTGGGGATGGCCCGAGGGCATCACCGACGAGGCCGCCCGGATGCACTCCCTCTGGATCGGTTCCACCATCGCCGCCCTCGTGGTCGGCATCGCGGTGTGGGCGCTCATCGCCTACGCGGCGATCCGGTACCGCAAGCGCGGCGACGAGGTCCCGCGCCAGACGGCGTACAACCTCCCGCTGGAGATCATCTACACGATCGTCCCGTTCATCATCATCGCGGTGCTGTTCTTCTTCACCGTGAGCACGCAGAACCGGGTCATGCAGCGCAGCGCCGACCCCGACGTGACCATCGCGGTCAACGCGTTCAAGTGGAACTGGCAGTTCGTCTACCCGGACACCACCGACAGCAACGGCGGCGAGCCGGTGTCGACGGTCGGGTCGAGCACCGAGATCCCGATCCTGGTGGTCCCCACCGACCAGACCATCCGGTTCGAGCTGGCCTCTGCGGACGTCATCCACTCGTTCTGGGTGCCGGAGTTCCTCTTCAAGCTCGACGTCGTCCCGGGCAACGAGAACGGCCGCGACAACGTCTTCGAGGTGACCGTCCGCGAGGAGGGTGCCTTCGTCGGCCGCTGCGCCGAGCTGTGCGGGACGTACCACGCCTACATGAACTTCGAGGTCCGGTCGGTCAACTCGGCCGACTACGAGGCCTACCTCGCCGCCCGCGAGGACGGTCTGTCGACCCACGACGCACTCGAGAGCATCGGTCAGCCGGGCAACTCGACGTCGACCCGTCCGCTCGACCTCGAGCGCGAGCAGTCGTCGGCGGCGGCCTCGGATGACTGACCTGTTCACCCCGCAGCACCAGGAGGAGCGGCCGTGAAGGTCGAAGCGCTCATCTTCAACTTGATCACCGTGTTCTGCATCGTGGCCGCGTTCGTCTACGGCTTCTGGTCGAAGGAGCCGATCGGCACGACGGCACTGGCCCTCTCGGCCGGGCTGACCGCGCTGATCGGTGGCTTCTTCTGGTTCGTCAGCCGGCGCATCGACGCCCGGCCCGAGGACAGCAAGGACGCCGAGATCGCCGACGGTGCCGGCGAGCTGGGCTTCTTCAGCCCGGCGAGCTACTGGCCCTTCGGTCTGGCCCTCTCCGCCGCGCTGATGGGTCTGGCCCTGGCGTTCTACTACCCCTGGCTGATCCTGATCGCGGGCATCGCGCTGCTGCTCACCATCGGTGGCCTGCTGTTCGAGTACTACGTCGGTCAGAACGCGCACAGCTGAGACCAGCACTCCTCGGCCACGACGGGCCCCTCCCCACCGGGGAGGGGTCCGTCGTGCGTTGCGGGGCCTGCCTCACCCCGGCTCCTGGGTGAGCCGTCCGACGCCGGCCGCCCGTCCGCCTGGTGCCCCGGGTGCCTGGTGCCCCAGGCGCGTGGTGCCTCAGGTCCTGGTGGCCCAGGTGTTCGGCTGCAGCAGCTGGCATCGGGGCGGCTCGTCCAGCTGCCCACGGGCTCGTGACGTCACGGCCCACCCCTCCACGCCTGCAACACCTGGGTACCGGCCTGCCGGGGCTCCGCGGAACCGCTGGCTCGCTGCCGAGTCAGGGCCGGTAGGGGCGGATCAGACAGCCCTCCACGAGCTCGGACCGCCGCCGCTCGCTCGTGGTGTCCCTGTGCCGGTGCCGGTGCCGGGGTCACGGCGCCCGGCGCATCGTGGATGCGTGGCCGGCGCCCCGGGCCGCCTGTGTCGACGTCCGGTGCAAGGGCAGTGGCCGGACGACAGGGTGCGTGCGACCGGTGTGCGATCGGCGACGCCGAACGGCTGGCGGGCCGATGCTCCGGGGCGCTGACAGCAGGGGCCTGTCACGCTGATCGGCTAGCGCTGAGGGTGTTGAGGTCCACGCTGGATCGGTGTCCGGCGAGTGGGTCACCTCGCGCCGACCGATTGGGGTGTCGGGTCCTCAGAGTGCCGGGTCCTGGTGCCCGATCGTCACACGGCTGATGGACCTGCGATGCAGGCGCCGGTGCCCGATACTGCGGACAGCAGCACCGGATGGTCCAGCGCGGTGTGCCGAAGGGCTCCGCTCATGTGGCGGTCCCCGGGCTGCGTGGCTCCGCAGAGCGGACCCGCTGGGACGCCGTGTGCCGTGAGCAGGTCTGCCGCCTGTCGGTGGGCGCCGCACGCAGCTGGGCGTCCGCGTGCGTACGCGTGTCGACGCACACGGAGGCGTTTCGGGCTGCGCCAGCTCTGGGCGTCTGGTGAGAGGACGCACGTGCTGCTCACCCAACGAGGACAGCCTGAGCCCGCGAGGCCCACGGCCGGCTCAGATTCTGCGCCCGCATCCACCAGGCGCAGCCTGGCACTCACGTTCGGATCTGCCAGCCGCGCCCTGCCACCCGCGCTCGGGCCTGCTGGCGCGGTCCGGGGGCCGGTCGCGCCCGGCCTGGTGAGGGGAACCTGTGGCCTGTCCACGACTCCGGGTGACGCAGTCCGACCCGCTCCGCCGAGAACCCAGACAGCTCTGCTTCGCGGCAGGGTGCCATGGCGTCTCACCGGGGCACGCGCCGGTGTGTCGCCGCTGTGCCTTGGCCGGGGCGCGGATCCACGTCGCCCACCTGGGGCGAGCCCAGGGCACTCGTTCGAGTGCCCGGCACACGACCTCGGTGGGTCACGCTGGCGTTCTCGCCGTGGAGCGGAGCACAGGGGGAGGGGAGCGGCTGAGGACGGCAGTCGAGCGAGGTGGCCCGACATGCAGCAGGGGCCCCGGCGGACGATGCCGCCGGGGCCCCTGCTGTGTGGTGCTCGTGCTGCTCGGTCAGGCGCGGGGCTCCTGCTGGGGCTTCCCGCCCTCGGAGGGACGACCACCCTCGGACGGGCGGCCACCCTCGGAGGGACGACCCGAGCCGGTGAGCTGCCGGTGCGACTGCTCGGACTCGAGGCCGCGGGCCTCCTGCTCGGCCTCGAGCTGCACGGCCGCAGGCTCCTCGATCGGCTTGAAGAAGCCCCGGATCGCGCGGCGGGCGCCACCGACCTGGTTCATCTTCTTCGGCACCGAGGCGCCACCGTAGGCCAGCATGCCGTGGCCGTGCTCGTCCACCGGGCCCAGGGGCTGGTGGACCTCGATGAACTCACCACTGGGCAGGCGACGGATGACACCGGTCTCGATGCCGTGCTCGAGCACCTCGCGGTCGTGCTGCTCGAGACCCAGGCACAGCCGGTAGGTCGCCCAGTAGGCGATCGGCGGCAGGACCAGGAAGCCGATGCGGCCGGCCCAGGTCATGGCGTTGAGGCTGATGTCGAACCTCTCGGCGATGACGTCGTTGCCGCCGGAGATGAAGAGCACCAGGTACGCGGTGATCGCCATGGCGCCCAGCGAGGTGCGGACGGGCACGTCACGCGGCCGCTGGAGCAGGTGGTGGCTGGCGGTGTCGCCGGTGAGCTTGCGCTCGATGATCGGGTAGAGCATCAGGAGCGTGAACATGATGCCGGGGATCCCGAGGGCCCCCCAGAGGACCGGCGGGATGTGGTAGCCCCACAGGTCGATCTCCCACGGCGGGAAGATGCGGGAGCCGCCGTCGACGAAGCCGATGTACCAGTCGGGCTGGGAACCGGCGGAGACCTGCGCGGGGTTGTAGGGCCCCATCTGCCAGATCGGGTTGATCTGCACCAGGCCACCGAGGGCGGCCAGGACACCGAAGACGATGAACAGCAGCCCGGTCGCCTTGGCGGCGAACGTCGGGAAGAGCCGGTTGCCGACCACGTTGTGCTCGGTGCGTCCAGCGCCCGGGAACTGCGTGTGCTTCTGCTTGACCAGGATCAGCAGGTGCAGCGCGATGAGCGCCAGCAGGACCGCCGGGATGATCAGCACGTGCAGGATGTAGAGCCGGCCGATGATCAGCTCTCCGGGGAAGTCCCCGCCGAAGACGGTGAAGTAGATCCACGTCCCGATCACCGGGATGGAGAGGAACACCGCGGAGAAGATGCGGAGACCGGTACCGGAGAGCAGGTCGTCGGGGAGGGTGTAGCCGGCGAAGCCCTCGAGCATGGCCAGCACCAGGAGCGCCACACCGATGAACCAGTTGGTCTCACGGGGCCGGCGGTAGGCGCCGGTGAAGAAGATGCGCAGCAGGTGGACGACGATCGAGGCGACGAACAGCAGCGCCGCCCAGTGGTGCATCTGCCGGATGAACAGACCGCCACGGACGTCGAAGGAGATGTCCAGCGTCGACTCGTAGGCCGCCGACATCTCGATCCCACGCAGGGCCGAGTAGGACCCCTCGTAGACGATCTCCTTCATCGACGCGTCGTAGAAGAAGGTCAGGTAGGTGCCCGACAGCAGCAGCATGATGAACGAGTAGAGAGCGATCTCGCCCAGCAGGAACGACCAGTGGTCGGGGAAGACCTTGTTCAGGGTGCGCCGGACGGGTCCGGCGACGATCAGTCGGTCGTCGACCTCGTAGGCCGCCTTGCCGACGAGCGTTGCGGGCGCCCCTGGCCCGGGCACGGTGCTGGTGGCCATCAGTTGAGCCTCCCAATGTTCCAGAACGACGGCCCGATCGGCTCGGGGAAGTCTCCTCGTGCCACAAAGTACCCCTCTTCGTCGAGGGCGATGGGCAGCTGCGGGAGGGACCGGGTGGCCGGGCCGAAGACCGGTCGAGCGCCCTGCGTCACGTCGAACTGCGACTGGTGACAGGGGCACAGGATGCGGCTGGTCTCCTGCTCGTAGAGCGACACCGGGCAGCCGGCGTGGGTGCAGACCTTGGAGTAGGCGACGTAGTCGCCGAAGGCGAAGTCCTCGCGGCCGGCGGCCGGCACGAGGGTCTCGATCTGCTCGGGACGGAGGCGGATCAGCATGACCGCGGCGTCGTAGGCGCGGTCACCGCCCTCGACGGCCGGGAAGACCGTGGCCAGCGAGCCCGGCTGCTGGTCACCGGGGCGGATGGGGGTGCCGTCGTCGCGGAGGAGACGGACGCCCTCGGCCCAGGGGGTCGTGCCCAGCGGGTTGCCCTTGTTCGGGTTCTTGATGAAGCCACCCAGCAAGGAGACGAGCATCGCGCCGAACGCCAGGCTCATCATGCCCAGGACGCCGACCAGGAGCTTGCGCCGCGGGAGGCCGGAGCTGTCCAGCCCGCCCATCAGCGTGGCGCCGGTGGTGACCCGGTCGAAGTGCGAGCCGTCGTGCTTGTCCTGCACGGCGGTCTCGTGGGGGAGCAGCTTCTTGACGTAGAGCACCAGGGCGATGCCGATGGCGATCAGCGCACCGCCCATGGTGGCGCCCAACAGCGGGGTGTACAGCGACTGCCAGGTGCCGCTCTCGATCCGCCACTCCCAGCTGGGCAGGAACCAGCCCGAGCCGAGGAAGACGACCACGAAGGCCAGCGACAGCAGGCCGGCCAGGGCGAACCACAGGGTGACGAGCCGGGTGTTCTTCTTGTCCAGCGCCGACCCGATGGGGGCGGCGGGCTCGACGTGCAGGATCTCGACGCCGTCGAGCCGGGCGCCGAGGCGGTCCAGCTCGGTGCGGTCCATCGCCGCGAGCTGCTCCGGCGAGTAGTCGTCGTCCGGTCCACCGTGCAGCTGGCCGGCCTCGTCGGCACCGCCCGCGGAACCGGGGCGGGGGTCTGTCGTGGTCACGCCTTGGTCCCCATCCAGAAGATGCCGAAGAGCAGGGCACCGACGGCCGCGACCCAGATGACCAGACCCTCGGCGACCGGGCCGACACGGCCGGCGCCGTAGCCACCGGGGTCGGCGCTGGTCTTCATGGTCTGCACGTAGTCGATGATCGAGCGCTTCTCGTCCGGGCTCAGCTGGTTGTCGCCGAACACGGGCATGTTCTCCGGGCCGTGCAGCATGGCCGCGTAGATCGTCAGGTCGTTGGCCTCGGCCAGCGAGGGGGCCCGCTTGCCCGAGGACAGCGCACCGCCCTGGCCGGTGAAGTTGTGGCACTGGGCGCAGTTGAGCCGGAACAGCTCGCCACCCTCGGCCAGGTCGCCGTCGCGCAGGTCGCCGGAGGGCAGCGTGGGCCCCCCGCCGTTCTCCTGGACGTAGGCCATGAGCTGGTCGATCTCCTCCTCGGAGAAGATCGGCGGGCGCTCGGCGGCCTGGGCCTCCTGGCGCACGAGCGGCATGCGGCCGGTGTGCACCTGGAAGTAGACGGCGGCCTCGCCGGCCCCGATGAGGGACGGGCCGCGGTCGGTGACGCCCTCGAGGTTGGAGCCGTGGCAGGTGATGCAGCTGCGGACGTAGAGCTCGCGGCCGGCCTCGACGGCGTTGGACGGGTTGCCGGTCGAGTCGTCTGCGGCGCTGGCGCCGGGGGCCAGCGCGGAGTAGCCCACCCCGGTCAGCACCAGGGCAGCCATCAGGCCGGCGACGTTGGCCAACCGGCGGCTTCGCTTGGACCGACGACGGTCGCGAGCCGCGGCGGCCGGCGTGCCGGCCTCCGGCCGGAGACGGCGCAGCCCGCGGCGACGACCCTCGGCGGGGGCGACGGATGAGGCGTTGGGAGTGGACACCCGGTTCCCTACTTGATCAGGTAGATCGTGACGAAGAGACCGACCCACACGACGTCGACGAAGTGCCAGTAGTAGGACACCACGATGGCCGAGGTCGCCTGGGCAGGCGTGAAACGGCCCATGGTGGACCGCATGAGCACGAAGGCGAAGGCCACGAGGCCGCCGATCACGTGCAGGGCGTGGAAGCCGGTCGTCAGGTAGAACGCCGAGCCGTACGTGGACGACGAGAGGGTCGTCTCGTGGTCGACGATCAGGGTGCGGTACTCGAACGCCTGGCCGAGCACGAAGACCAGCCCCATCACGAAGGTGATGGTGAACCAGCGCCGGAGCCCGTAGACGTTGCCGATCTCCGCGGCGAACACCCCGTACTGGCAGGTGACCGAGGAGGCCACCAGGATCAGGGTGAAGACCGTCGCGTAGGGAACGTTGAGCTCGGTCGGCTCAGGCGGCCAACCCTCCAGCGCTCGCGCGCGCGCGGTGAAGTAGATGGCGAACAGGCCGGCGAAGAACATCAGCTCGCTGGAGAGCCAGACGATCGTGCCGACGCTGACCATGTTCGGTCGAGTCAGGGAGTGCACCCGCGAGGTGTCGAAGGTGCTGCTCGCCACGGGGGCCGTTGTCACTGGCTCATCATGGCATCGGGACAGGGTTCCCACGACGTGGGGTCGGGTCCGCGTGGCGCGTCCTGCGGAACATGCCGGTTGTGCACAACCTGAGGGTACGCGGCCAGGGTCCCCGGAGGGCGGCGCTGCCCGCTAGGCTCCGCCGGGTGAGCGTCGACGCCGCGCCGGCCACCGTGCTGGTCTTCAGTCAGCGGGCAGAGGTCCGCGCCGCCGTGCGCACCGCCCTGGGCAGCTCCCCGTCGGCCGACGTCGGCCCGCTGCGGTACGTCGAGTGCGCCACCGGTGACGAGGTGGTGGCCGCGGTCGACGCCGGCCAGATCGACCTGTGCCTGCTCGACGGCGAGGCCCAGCCGACCGGCGGCATGGGCATCAGCCGGCAGCTGAAGAACGAGATCGCCGACTGCCCGCAGCTCGTCGTCCTCATCGCCCGTCAGGCCGACCGCTGGCTGGCGCACTGGTCGCTGGCCGACGCCACGCTGGCCTACCCGATCGACCCGCTGACGGCCACCGAGGTGGTCGCCGGGCTGCTGCGGGAGCGCGCCCTGCAGCGCCCCGCCGTGCGTCGCTGACCCGGTGGCCGACGTCCGCCCGACCTGGTCGGGACTGCTCAACCGGCTGATCCGCCGGGAGGACCTGTCCGCCGACGACACCCGCTGGGCGATGCGGCAGGTGATGACCGGCGAGGCGACCCCCGCCCAGGTGGCCGGCTTCGTCGTGGCGCTGCGGGCCAAGGGCGAGTCGCCCGACGAGGTCGCCGGCATGGCCGCGACCATGCTCGACCAGGCCACGCCGGTCCCGTTGCCGGTCGACTGCGTCGACATCGTCGGCACCGGCGGGGACGGGGCCCAGACGGTCAACATCTCGACCATGGCCGCCCTGGTCACCGCCGCCGTCGGGGTGCCCGTCGCCAAGCACGGCAACCGGGCGGCGTCCTCGGCGTCCGGCACCGCCGACGTGCTGGAGGCGCTGGGCGTGGTCATCGACCTGCCGGCGCCCGCGGTGGCCCGGTGCGTGCGCGACGCCGGGATCGGCTTCTTCTTCGCCCCGGTGTTCCACCCGGGCATGCGGCACGCGGCCGCCCCGCGTCGCGAGCTGGGCATCGGCACGGTCTTCAACTTCCTGGGGCCGCTGACCAACCCGGCCCGCCCGGTGGCCGCGGCGATCGGCTGCGCGGACACCCGGATGGCGCCGGTGCTGGCCCAGGTGCTGGCCGACCGTGGCACCCGGGCGCTGGTGTTCCGCGGCGACGACGGGCTCGACGAGCTGACGACCACCACCACCTCGGCGGTGTGGGTGGTCCGTGACGGCGAGGTGGTGCCCGAGCGGCTGGACCCGACGGCGCTGGGCGTCCCGGTGGCCGAGCCCGGCGCGCTGCGCGGCGGCGGGCCCGAGGTCAACGCCGAGGTGGTGCGACGGCTGGTGGCCGGGGACCGGGGTCCGGTGCGGGACGCGGTGCTGCTGAACGCGGCCGCCGCGCTGGCCGCCTTCGACACGCACGGCGGTCGGCTGCACGACGTGCTGGCGGCCGGGCTGGAGCGAGCTGCCGCCGCGGTGGACGACGGCCGGGCCGCGGCCAAGCTCGACCAGTGGGTCCAGGTCAGCCAGCAGGCCCGCGCCGCCGTCGGCGGCTGACCGACCTCACCGAGCCACGCCGCTGGCCACTGGCCGCGGCCCCTCAGCCGTCTCCGGTGCCCACGGTGTCAGCGTCCACCAGAGCACATCGCAGTGCCCCTCGGCCCCGCTGCAGGGCCCCGCCCTGAGCCTGCGCAGGGCGGGGGGCAGCGGGGTCCTTCGTCAGTCGGCGGACTCGAAGCCGATCGAGAACGCCGCCTCCAGGTCGTGCCGGGAGTAGGCGCGGAAGGCGATGTGGGTGTCGGTGTCCAGCACCCCGGGCACCTTGTTGATCCGTCCGGCGATCACCTGGGCGATCTCCTCGAACTCGTGCACCCGGACGAGGGCGACCAGGTCGACCCCACCGGCCACGGAGTACACCTCGCTGACGCCGGGCAGGGCGGCGACCGCTTCGGCGACCTCGCCGATCGAGTCGGTGGCGGCATCGATCATCACGATGGCGGTGATCACGTCGGGGATGCTAGCCCGGTGCCGGTCCGCCCGCGCCGTCCCGGCGTGCGGCCGTCGGGTCGGGGCCGGGACCGCCGGCCGGGCTCGGCGGGACGGCCCGGGGTGACCCGGTCGGGCTGGGACCGGGTGCCCAGCGCCCGGTTGTCGGCGAAGGGGTCCCGCTCGGCCCGGCCGGCCTCGACCAGGGCCAGGAAGCCGCTGTAGTCACCGGTGCCGGGCGTGCGGCTGGCGAGCGTGCCGGTGACGTCGACCAGGCGGGTGCCCGGCTTCTCCATCCACCGCAGCACGAGCTCGGTCTCCTCCACGGTGGCGGCCAGCTCTCCCTCCGGGGTGGTGGTGGTCTCGGCGGTGGCGCGCAGGTCGGCGAGGTACCCGCGGACCGAGCGTCCCCGCTCGGCGACCCCGGCGGCCACGAGCCGGCCGCTGCGGACCACCGACAGCTGCCACCCGCCCTCCCCGTCGGGCCGGGCCAGGGTCAGCTCGGGCACCGCGGCCAGCGAGGCCAGCCGTTGCCGGCGTCGGACGGCGCGCACGAGGACGGCGGCGCGGTCGCGCAGCTCTGCGGCGTCCTCGTAGCGGCCCTCGCTGGCCAGCCGCTCGACACGCTCGAGCAGCGGGGCGACCAGGCCGCGGGGGTCGTGGTCGACGGCGGCGGTGAAGACCTCGGCCACCGACGCGTACTCCTCCCGGCTCTGCGCTCCAGTGCAGGGCGCCCCGCAGCGGCCCATCCCGGCCAGCGCGCACGCGCTGCCGAGCACCGTGAGGGACAGCCGGCCGGTGCACTGCCGCAGCGGCAGCGACTCGTGCACCGCCGCCATCGCGGCCTCGGCGGCCCGGCGGTCGGGGAACGGGCCGAGGAAGGTGCCCGTGCCGGGGACCTCGCGGCGGACCACCGACAGCCGGGGGAAGGGCTCGTCGGTGAGCCGGACCCACAGCGCCCGCTCGGGGAAGCGCGAGCGCTTGTTGTAGCGCGGCTTGTGCTGGGCGATCAGCCGCAGTTCCCGGACGGCCGCCTCGAGGTCGTGGGCGCAGGGCAGCGTCTCGATCCGCTCCGCGAGGGTGATCATCTCGGTCATCCGGCTGCGCTGCTCGCCGGCGGAGAAGTAGCTGCGGACCCGGGTGCGCAGGTCACCGGAGGTGCCGACGTAGAGCGGCTCGTCGCCGGGACCGCGGAAGACGTAGACGCCGGGGCCGTGGGGGACGTCCTCGGCCAGGTGGCGCTTGCGCCGGCGCCGCGGGTCGACCTGGCGGGTGAGGCCGGTGAGCTCCTCCAGCGACGTGACGCCCAGCGGACCCAGCCGCTCGAAGAGGCCGTGCAGCACGTCGACGGTGGCCCGGGCGTCCTCCAGGGCGCGGTGGGTGGGCTGGGTCCGGGAGGAGAAGAAGGGCGCGAGGGTGCCGAGCTTGCAGTTGGGCACCTCGTCGCGGGTGAGCAGCCGGCGGGCCAGGACGGCGGTGTCGACCGAGGCGAACGCCGGCCACGCCATGTCGCTGGCCTCGCAGGCCGCGCGCAGGAAGCCCAGGTCGAAGGGGGCGTTGTGGGCCACCAGGACGGTGCCGCGGGCGAACTCCAGGAAGCCGGGCAGCACGGCGGCGATCCGGGGGGCGGCGGCGACCATCGTCGTGGTGATGCCGGTGAGCACGCTGATGTAGGGCGGGATCGCGTGCCCCGGGTCGACCAGGGTCTGGAACTCCCCGACCACCTGACCGCCACGGACCTTGACCGCGCCGATCTCGGTGATCGCGCTGTCCTTGGGGCTGCCGCCGGTGGTCTCCAGGTCGACCACCACGAAGGTGACCTCGGCCAGCGCGGTGCCCAGGTCGTCGATCGTGGCCTGGTGGTAGCGCGGCCGGCCGGGCGCGGAGACCTCCGGCGCTGCGGCACCGTGCACCGGCAGTGCCACCTGCTGCCACCCGGCTCGGTCCGGCGGCGCCCCGGGTGCGTCCGGCGGGAAGGGTGGGACAGGGGGGAACAGCACGCCCCGGACGCTAGGTCGGGTGTCCGACAGTTCCGTGCAGCCCACGCCGGGCGGCCGGGCCGGACGTGGGGCCCGTGCGGCGGCGGGACGGAACTGTCGGTGCCCGTCCCTAACGTCCGCGCTGTCCGGACCCGGAGAGAGAGAAGGAGAGCCGTCGTGCTCATCGACTGTGACACCTGCACCGTCCGCGGTCACGGCTGCGACGACTGCGTCGTGACCGTCCTGCTGGGCGCGCCACCCGGCTGGCGGGGGAGCGACCCCACCGTCGTGCCGCTGACCCGTCGGCGGCCGGCGGTCGGGGCCGGGGAGCCCGTGGTCCGGGCCGGACAGGCGGGGGCGGTGGGTGCCGTCGCGGCCGGCGACGCGCCCGGACGTGTCGACGCCGAGTGTGACGTGATCCACGTGGACACGTCCGCCGACGACCCCTGGTCGCTGGTCGAACTGGACGAGGTGGAGCAGGAGGCGGTCCGCGCGTTGGCAGAGTTCGGGCTGGTTCCGCCGTTGCGTCATCAGGATGCGTTCATCCGGGGCAGTCGCCACGTGAGCTGACAAATCGCACCACTGTGATTCGTCAGCTTCTCGCTCCAGTCGGGTGTTTGACGGGGCTTCATCTCGATCCGGTCACGGACCTAAGTTCGTCGTGTCCGTACGAGACGTCGTCGCCACAGAGGGTGACCTCGGCCGGGCACCGCCCGACCGCCAGCCCCTGAACCGGGTCGGTGGACGGGGGAGCCGCCGCAGTGCCGGGTGTCTCCTCCCGGGTCCGCACAGCACCGAGCACCGCGTCGACCAGGACGCGACAGGGCCCCGGCCCGGCCCGGCGGCTGACCGGACCGGCGGTCGAGCAGGAGAACGGAGTCCCGCCGCCCGTGGCGAGCCCTCAGCCCCGAGACCGGACCACTCGGGTGCCCGCACCCGTCGAGCGCACCGTCGGCCGGCGTCTCGCCCGTCCCCGGGCACGAGCGGGAGCTCGACCGGGCGGGCGGCTGACCGCGGGACTGCTGACGGGTGTCGCGGCGAGCCTCGTGCTGACCGTGCTGCCCGGTACCGCCGCCGCCGCACCCGGCGACCCGGTCACCCGGGCGGCCACCTCCGAGGAGGCGACCCGGCTGGTCTCGGACGCCACCCACGAGCTCGAGGTCGTCACCGAGCAGCTCAACGACGCCCGGGAGACGCTGGCCCAGCAGCAGGCCGCGGCCGGGGCCGCCGAGCAGGCGGTCGCCGACACCCGGGCCCAGCTCGCCGCGCTGGACGAGCACGTGCGCCGGATCGCCCGCAGCGCCTTCACCGGGGAGAACCTGTCCCGGTTCAACGCCCTGATGACCAGCGGCTCGGCCGACGAGTTCCTGGCCCAGGTCACCACCCTCGACGCGATCGCCGGGCACACCGACCAGGTGCTCGGTCGGGTCGCCGAGGCCGCCGCGGCCGCCGAGCAGGCCCGCGTGGACGCCGAGTCCGCCGCGGCCGCCGCCGAGCAGACGCTGGCCGACACCACCGCCCGCCAGGAGGACCTCACCGCCCGGATCGGCGACTACGAGCAGCAGTTCGACGCGCTCTCGGTCGTCCAGCAGCAGGAGGTCGTCGTCGAGCACTCCGGCCCGGTCCTCGAGCCGCCAGCGGTGGTGAGCGCCCCCAGCGACGCGGCGCAGGTCGTCGTCGACACCGCGCTCGCCCAGCTCGGCGACCCCTACGTGTGGGCCGCCGACGGCCCGGACGCCTTCGACTGCTCCGGCCTCACCCAGTACGCCTACGCGGCGGCCGGCCAGGCGCTGCCGCACTCCAGTCGCGCCCAGTCCGCGATGGGCACGCCCGTCGAGCGATCCGCACTGCAGCCCGGTGACCTGGTCTTCTTCCACAGCCCGGTGAGCCACGTGGGCATCTACATCGGCAGCGGCCAGATGGTGCACGCCTCGACCTTCGGTCAGCCGGTGCTCGTGTCCACGGTGGACATGAAGGGCTACGTCGGCGCCCGCCGCCTGCTCGGCTGACCGCGCCGCCCCGCGACCGGCGTCCCTGGGCCCGCCGCCCTGGGCCCGCCGCCCTGGGCCCGCCGCCCTGGGCCCGGCGTCCCCGGGGCCGCCGGCCGGGCGCCCGCCGGTCAGGGGCCGCGCACAGACCGGCTGCCTAAGCTCGCCGCCGTGTCCACGCTGACCCGCTCGGGGGCCTCCGGATGAGCACCGCCGTCGGGGTCCAGCCCACCTCCCGCCGGCTCGCGCTGGCGGTGGCCGCGGTGCTGGGCCTGGCCCTGGTCGCGGTGATCGCGGTCGTCACGCCCTGGGACCTGCTGCCCGCCCCGGCCGGCGGGCGGACCCCGGTCGACCCGGCCGCCGCCTTCACCGCCGAGCAGGCGGCCCGCGCCGAGTCCTTCGCCCGGGCGCTGCGCCCGGCGTCGCTGACCTCGCTGCTGCTCGGGCTGGTCGTCTCGGCCGTGTTCGGCCTGACCCCGGCCGGTGCGGCCACCGCCCGTGCGGTGGCCCGGCCGCTGGGCGGTGGGTGGGGCTGGCAGGTGCTGCTGGGCACGGTGGCCCTCCTGGTGGCCGGCCGGCTGGCCACCCTGCCGCTGGCCGCCTACGCCGAGGTCGTCCGGCACCGCTACGGGCTGTCCACCCGGAGCTGGGGCCTGTGGGCCCGCGACGTCGCCACCTCCACCGGCATCAACGCCGGGATCACCGCGGTGGGCCTGCTGGTGCTGGTCTGGCTGGCCCGCCGCGCCCCCCGCACCTGGTGGGCCTGGGCCGGCGGTGGGGCAGCGGTCCTGGTCGTCGTCGGCTCGTTCCTCTACCCGCTGCTCATCGAGCCGGCGTTCAACCGCTTCGCACCGATGCCCGACAGCCCGCTGCGCACCGAGCTGCTCGCGCTGGCCGAGCGCAGCGGCACCCCGGTCGAGGACGTGCTCGTCGCCGACGCCAGCCGCCGCACGACCGCGCTGAACGCCTACGTGTCCGGGTTCGGCTCGACCCGGCGGATCGTCGTCTACGACACCCTCCTCGAGCAGGTGCCCGACGAGCAGGTCGAGTCGATCGCCGCCCACGAGCTGGGGCACGTCGCCAACGACGACGTCCTCACCGGCACGCTGATCGGTGCGCTGGGTGCCGGCGCCGGGACGGCGCTGCTCGGCTGGCTGCTGAGCTCCACCCCGCTGCTGCGCCGGGCGGGGGCGAGCGGCCCGGGTGACGGCCGGGTCGTGGGTCTGCTGCTCCTGCTGCTGGCCCTGGGCACGCTGGTGTCGACGCCGGTGCAGAACCTGGTGTCCCGGCACATCGAGGTCCGCGCCGACCTGCACGCCCTCGACCTCACCGGCGACCCCGCGTCCTTCATCGCCGTGCAGCGGTCGCTGGGCTCGGCCAACCTCAACGACCCCGACCCGCCGGCAGCCTGGCAGTGGTTCTTCGGCAGTCACCCCACCTCGGCACAGCGGATCGCCTTCGCCGAGGACTGGACCCGGGTGCGCGGCCGGTGAGCCGCACCCTGGTCGTCACCAACGACTTCCCGCCGCGGCAGGGCGGCATCCAGACCTTCGTCGCCGCCCTGTTGGACACCCGGCCCCCGGAGTCGCTGGTCGTGCTGGCCTCCGACCACCCCGGTTCGGCCGAGCACGACGCCGCGCTGCCCTACGAGGTCGTGCGGCTGCCCACCGGGATGCTGCTGCCCACCCCCGGCGCCGCCCGGGCCGCCGTGCGGCTGGCCCGCGAGCGCGACTGCCGCACGGTGTTCTTCGGCGCCGCCGCACCGCTGGGCCTGCTCGCCCCGGCGCTGCGCCGGGCCGGGGTCGAACGGCTGGTCGGGGCCACCCACGGGCACGAGACCGGCTGGGTGGCGCTGCCCGGCGCGCGGCAGGTGATGCGCCGGATCGCCGGCGGCCTGGACACCGTCACCTACATCAGCGAGTACACGAGGAGCCGGCTCGCCCCGGCGCTGGGGGACCGCACCGAGCTGGTGCAGCTCTCACCCGGCGTGGACGTCGACCGGTTCGCCCCGGACGTCGACGGTGCGGCGGTGCGCGCCCGGCACGGGCTCGGCGACGCCCCCGTCGTGGTCTGCGTGTCCCGGCTGGTGCCGCGCAAGGGCCAGGACGTGCTGGTGGCCGGCTGGGCCGACGTCCTCGCCCGGCACCCGCGGGCCCGGCTGCTGCTGGTCGGTGGCGGTCCGCTGGAGCCGGCGCTGCGCCGGGCGGTGGCGGCGCGCGGGCTGCAGGACTCCGTCGTCCTGACCGGAGGGGTGCCGGCGGAGGAGCTGCCGGCGCACTACGCCGCCGGGGACGTGTTCGCCATGCCCTGCCGCACCCGCCGGGGCGGGCTGGACGTCGAGGGGCTGGGCATGGTCTTCCTCGAGGCCGCCGCCTGCGGCCGGCCGGTGGTGGCCGGCACCTCCGGCGGGGCGCCGGAGACCGTCGTCGAGGGGGTCACCGGGCACGTGGTCGACCCTCGCTCACCGGCGGCGGTGGCCGCCACGCTGGCCGGCCTGCTCGACGACCCCGACCGGGCGCGCGCCATGGGCGCGGCCGGCCGGGCGTGGGTGGAGCAGCGGTGGTCCTGGACGACGATCGCCGGGACCTTCGCCGCCGTCCTCGACGGCTGAGGACCCCGCCGCCCGGAGGCGGCGGGGTCGACCGTCAGTGGCGGGAGCCGGCGGCGTCGGTCGCGTAGAGGGCCTCGACCTGGTCGCCGTACTGCTTCATCACCACGGCCCGCTTGAGCTTCAGGCTCGGGGTGAGCGTGCCGTTGGCCTCGGTGAAGTCCTCACCGAGCACCCGGATCTTCTTGATCGCCTCGGCGTGGGAGACCGCCTTGTTGGCCTCGGCGACCGCGCGGTCGAGCTCGGCCAGCAGCTCCGGGTCCTCGCGCAGCTGGTCCGCGGTCAGCGCGGTGTCCTTGCCCACGCTCTTCAGCCAGGCCGGCAGCGCCTCGGGGTCGAGGGTGACCAGGGCGCCGATGAAGGGCCGCTGGTCACCGACCACGATGCACTGGCTGACCAGCTTGTGGGCACGCAGCCGGTCCTCCAGCACCGCAGGGGCCACGTTCTTGCCCGCCGCGGTCACCAGGATCTCCTTCTTGCGGCCGGTGATGGTCAGGAAGCCCTGGGCGTCGAGCTCGCCGATGTCACCGGTGCGGAACCAGCCGTCGGCGTCGATCGCCTCGGCGGTGGCCTTCTCGTTCCGCCAGTAGCCGCGCATCACGATGCCGCCGCGCAGGAGCACCTCGCCGTCCTCGGCGATCATCGCGTCGACGCCGGGCAGCGGCCGGCCGACGCTGCCGATGCGCAGGGCGGCGTCGTGGTTGACCGCGGCGGCGGCGGTGGTCTCGGTGAGCCCGTAGCCCTCGAAGACGGTGACGCCCAGGCCACGGAAGAAGTGGCCCAGCCGGGCGCCCAGCGGGGCGCCGCCGGAGATGGCGGCGTGGCAGCGGCCGCCGAGTGCGGCGCGCAGCTTGCCGTAGACCAGCCGCTCGAACAGCGCGTGCTGGACGCGCAGCCCCAGGCCCGGGCCGCCGGCGTCCTGGGCGCGGGACCAGTCGATGGCCACCTGCGCCGCCCGGTCGAAGATCTTCCCCTTGCCGTCGGCCTCGGCCTTGGCCTTCGCGCCGTTGTAGACCTTCTCGAACACCCGGGGGACGGCGAGCACGAAGGTGGGCTGGAAACGGCCGAGGTCGCCGACCAGGTCCTTGATGTCCGGGGTGTGCCCGAGCGTCACGCGGTTGTCGATGCAGCCCACCTGCAGCACCCGGGCCAGCACGTGCGCCAGCGGGATGAACAGCAGCAGCGAGCCGCGCTCGTTGAGGTGGCCGGACAGCAGGCTGATGCCGTTGCGGACCTCGAAGAGGAAGTTCGCGTGGGTCAGCTCGCAGCCCTTGGGCCGCCCGGTGGTGCCGCTGGTGTAGATCAGCGTGGCCAGGCTGGCCGCGCCCAGCGTCGCCCGGCGCTCGGCCAGGACGCCGTCGGGGACGTCGGCGCCGGCGGTGGTGAGGGTGTCCAGGGCGCCCTCCTCGATGACCCAGAGGGCGTCGAGGTCGGGGACCTCGCTGCGGATGGACTCCACCACCCCGGCGTGCGCGGCGGTCTCGACCACGATCGCGCGGGCGCCGGAGTCGGCCAGCACCCAGGCGACCTGGTCGGGGCTGGAGGTCTCGTAGACCGGGACGACGACCGCGCCGGCGGTCCAGATCGCGTAGTCCAGGACCGTCCACTCGTAGCGGGTGCGCGCCAGCAGCGCGACCCGGTCGCCGGCTCGCACGCCCCCGGCGACGAGGCCCTTGGCGACCCCGGCGACCTCGGCGGCGAACTGGGCGTAGGTGACGTCGGTCCACCGGTCCTCGTGCTGCCGGCGCAGCCCGACGTCGTCGGGGTGCTCGGCCGCGTTGCGGGTGACCATGTCGGTCAGCGCCTCGTCGGGGCCCACGGTGGCGGTGGGGGGAACGCTCAGCTCGCGCACGCCGGTCCTCTCTGTCCCGCCCTGCCGGGAGCTCCGTCGCACCCGGCCCGGACGTGGGGTCGGCCCTCAATCTAGTCCGGCGACGCGCCCGGGCAGCAGCCCAGCGACCCCCCGGACGGGCGGTGTGCCCCGGTCGTGGACCAGGGAGGACGTGCGGAGCGACTACCCTGCCGCCCATGGCCGACCAGTCCACGCAGTCGATCGTCGTCGCCGCCCCCGCGGCCGAGGTCATGGCCGTGATCGCCGACTTCCCGGCCTACCCGCAGTGGGTGGCCGCGGCCAAGGAGGTCGAGGTGCTCGGCACCGGCCCCGACGGGCGGGCCTCCCAGGTGCACTTCGTGCTCGACGCCGGTGCGGTCAAGGACGACTACGTGCTGGCCTACACCTGGGACGGTGACCGCCGGGTCGACTGGACCCTGGTGAAGGGCCAGATGCAGAAGCAGCAGGACGGGTCCTACTCCCTGGCCGAGTCCGCTGGGTCCACGACGGTCACCTACGCGATCACCGTCGACCTCACCATCCCGATGCTCGGGTTGATCAAGCGCAAGGCCGAGAAGGTCATCCTGGACACCGCGCTCAAGGAGCTCAAGAAGCGCGTCGAGGGCTGATGGGCTCCCTCCAGGTCCTCCTCGTCACCGGCCCGGGTGGCGCCGGCACCTCCACCGTCGCCGCCGCCACCGCCCTCTCCCGGGCGCGGGCCGGCGCACGGGTCGTGCTCCTCGGCGCCCAGTCGCCCGTGGTCCCCGGCGTCGCCGACGCGGTGACGGTCGACGTCGTGGCCCCGCTGCCGGCGCTGGAGACCCTGTGGGCCCGGCACGCCGAGCAGCTGACCGCCGCGGTCCCGGTGCTCACCGTGCCGCCGGCCACGTCGGTCGTGCCCGTCCCCGGGGTGACCGCGTTCGCGCTGCTGACCGCGCTCGCCGGCCACGTGCGCGCCGGGGACGCCGACGTCGTCGTCGTGGACGCCGGCCCGCTCGCCGACGCGACCGCGCTGCTCGCCCTGCCCGGCGCCCTGCGCTGGTGGCTGGGGCAGCTGGCCCCGACCCGGCTGCGGGTGCTTACCACCCTGCGCGCCGCCGCGACCCCCGGCCGCCCCGGTGCCGCCACCGGGCTGCTGGACGCCGCCGCCGCGGTGGAGGACCTGCTGGACGCCGTCCCGCTGGCCGACCCCGCCCGCACCGCCGTGCACCTGGTGCTGCGCCCCGAGCCGGCCGCCGCCGGCCAGCTGGAGGAGACCGCCGCGGCGCTGGCGGTGCTCGGCCAGCGAGTCGCCTCGGCGACCGTGGCCCGGGTGCTGCCGGTGGGGGCGGGGGAGTGGTGGGCGGCCCGCGCCGCCGTGCAGTCCGACGCCGTCGCCGCCGTGCGCGCGCTGTCTGTCCCGGTCGCCGAGGTGGCCGAGGCCGCCGTCCCGCCGGGCTCGACGGCCGACCTGCTGGCCCTGGACGCCGCGGTCCCGGAGACCGCGTCCGCCGCGCCGGCGCCGCCGGCGTCCCGGCGGACGGCGGAGGGGTGGACGCTGGACGTCGCCCTGCCGCACGCCCGCCGCGGCGAGGTCGGGCTGACCCGCTGGGGCGACGACCTGGTGGTCACCGCCTCCGGCGTCCGCCGGTCGCTGCCGCTGGACGCGCTGCTGCGCCGCTGCACCGTGGTGTCCGGGCACCTCACCGCCCCCGGCACCGGGCAGGCCACCCTGGAGGTCCGGTTCGCCCCCGACCCGGCGCAGTGGCCGCCCGGGCTGCTGTCGGCCACCACCGGACCGGCCCGGAGCGAACGGAGGACCGCGTGACCACCCCCGGACCCGACTGGGTCGAGCAGGCCCGCCGGCTCGCCGCGGGCCTGGCCGCCGAGCACGCCGCCGGGACGTCGCTGTCCGACGTCCTCGGCGGGCTGCTGGGCGGCGCGGCCACCGCGTCCCCGGCCGGTGCGCCCGCGGCCGACGACCACTCCGCGGAGTGCCGCTGGTGCCCGGTGTGCACCGGCCTGGCGGCCCTGCGCGGCCGCCGCCCCGACCTGCTCGAGTCCCTGGCCGACGTCCTCACCTCCGCCGCGACGACGCTGCGGGCCCAGGCGGCCGCCCAGGGCGCCCCCTCCCGTCCGGACGGCAGCGCCGCCGCAGCCGGCACACCCGACCCCGCCGCGTCCACCCCGGACGCGGCCGCTCCTCCGGAGACGACCGTGCCCCACACTGCCCCCGTCCAGCGGATCGACGTCGCGTGAGCGCCTCCGACACCGACCTGGGCTCGCTGCCCTACGGCTGCGCCGAGGACGCCGCCGCGCTGCCGGCGCTCGGCATCGACATCGGCGGGACCAAGGTCGCCGGCGGCGTCGTCCTGCCCGACGGCACCGTCACCGACACCGCCCGCCGGCCCACGCCGGGCAAGTCGGTGGCCGCCACCGAGGACGCGATCGCCGCCGTCGTCGACGAGCTGGCCGAGCGGCACGGCGGCCCGCTGGTCGGCGTCGGCGTCGGCGCGGCCGGCTGGTTCGACCGCACCGGCGACACCGTGCTGTTCAGCCCGCACCTGGCCTGGCGCAACCAGCCGCTGCGCAAGGAGCTGTCCGACCGGCTGCAGCGCCCGCTGTGGGTGGGCAACGACGCCGACGCCGCCGCCTGGGCCGAGTACCGCTACGGCGCCGCGCGCGGCAGCAGCCTGATGCTGATGATCACCCTGGGCACCGGCATCGGGGGCGGGATGGTCATCGACGGCCGGCTGCAGCGCGGCGCCCACGGCGTGGCCGGCGAGTACGGCCACATGCGGGTCGTGCCCGACGGCCGGCTGTGCGCCTGCGGCAACCGCGGCTGCTGGGAGCAGTACGCCAGCGGCAACGCGCTGGGCACCACTGCCCGCGAGGTCGCGCACTCGTCCCCGGCCGCCGCCGCGCACCTGCTGGACCGGGTGGACGGCGACCCGGACCGGATCACCGGTGAGGACGTCGCCCGTGCGGCTGCCGACGGCGACCCGCTGGCCGGTGAGCTGCTGGCCGAGGTGGGCACCTGGCTCGGGC
The DNA here is from genome assembly GCF_026967795.1 of Modestobacter sp. VKM Ac-2986. GTDB lineage: Bacteria > Actinomycetota > Actinomycetes > Mycobacteriales > Geodermatophilaceae > Modestobacter. The sequence continues at coordinate 331,885 of NZ_JAPVBH010000002.1, read as the reverse complement.
AGGGGATCGCGGACCTGTCCGCGGTCCTGGACCCCGAGGTGGTCGTCATCGGCGGCGGCGTGAGCGTGCTCGGCGAGACGGTGCTGGGCCCCGCGCGCCAGCGGCTGGAACGGGCGCTGCCCGGCCGCGGCTTCCGGCCCGGCCCGCGGATCGTGGCTGCCGAGCTCGGCGCCCAGGCCGGCCTGGTGGGCGCGGCCGACCTCGTCCGCCGCGCCGTGTGCGAGGGCGACAGCTGAGCTGAGCGCGCGCTGGTCCCGGGTCGGTCCGCCGGCCGGGGCCGCTGAGCGGCCGGGTCGGCTCGGGCGCGGCTGCGCCGGGGCCTGCCGGCACCGAGGACCTCCTGAGCCACGGTCACCGCGTCGACGGACCTGTCCCGGGTCACGGGCGCGCCCCCGGCGTCGGGACCGGGGGCCTGCGCTCAGACGACCGCGCCGTCGTCGCCGTCCTCGGTGGAGCGTTCCCGCATCCGGGAGACCAGGACGCCGACGCCGCCGATCAGCGCGGCCACGCCGAGCACCAGACCGGTGTCGGCCGACAGCCCGAGCCGGCCCGGCGCGATGACCAGCACCGCGCCGGCCAGGATCAGCAGCAGCGAGTACAGCGAGGCCGGCGCCAGCACCGGCAGCGGCGGGGGCGGCGGGGGCTCGAAGTGCTCCTCGGGCAGGTCGAGCACCGAGCGCTCGGCCGGCGGCGGGGGCGGGTCGTCGCGTGGCACGCCGGGGGCGGCGGTCGGCCCGTGCTCGGCCTCGAAGGCGGCGACGATGCGGGCGAAGGCCTCGTCGTCGGCGGCCGGGTCCCGGGCCGGGCGCGCGGGCGGCTGCGCCGGCAGCGGCGGGACGGGCGGCCCACCGTGCACGTCGAGCACCGCGGCGGCCTCGGCGCGCCGGGCCCGGTCGACGAAGAGCCGGTCGGTGGGCGGGCTGGGCAGCGAGACGCCCCGGGTGTAGGGGTCGACGTCGGTGGAGGGTTCCAGGTACGCGGCGATGCCGGCTGCGGCCAGCACGTCGAGCAGGTGCTCACCGACCCGCGGGTCGACGTCGCGCAGCGGGTGCCACAGGACCGCGTCCAGGCCGTTGTCGCGGCGGCCGCGTCCGCGGCGGGGGAGGGTCACGCCATCGTCCCGCGGGCGGCCGGGACGCGGTCGCGGATCCACTGCACCGACCGGTCGAACAGCAGCGGGGCGTCGTTGTCCAGGGTCGCGACGTGGAAGCTGTCGTGCAGCAGGACCTCGGTGGTGTCGGTGCTGGCGGCCCGCTCGAGCAGCAGCCGGGTCGAGGACGCTTCCACCACGTGGTCGGTGACGCTGCGGAACACCAGCAGCGGCGCGCGCACCCGGCCCAGGTCGGCGCGCACCGCCGTCCACAGCCGGCGCAGCGCCACCGCGGCCCGGGTCGGCAGCCGCGGGTAGGCGAGCTCGGTGACGCCGGGCTTCTTGATTTCGCCGGCGATCGCGGCCCAGACCGGGGTCACCCGGGCCAGGACCGGCAGGAGAGCCGCGTCCCGGCGCTCGGTGAGCAGCGAGGGGTTGACCAGCACCAGCGCCGCGACGTCGTCCGGCCGGCGCTCGGCCAGCCGCAGCGCCAGCGTGCCGCCCATCGACAACCCGGCCACGACGACGGCGTCGCACCGGGTCAGCAGGTCGTCGAGCGCGGTGGACAGCGCGCCGTACCAGTCGTCCTCGGTGCTGGCGTTGGCGTCCTGCCAGCGGGTGCCGTGCCCGGGCAGCAGCGGGCAGCTGACGGAGAAGCCGGCCCCGGCCAGGTGCTCGCCCCAGGCCCGCATGCTCTGCGGGGTGCCGGTGAAACCGTGGCACAGCAGCACCCCGACGGCCCCGCCCGGCAGGTCGAACGGCTCGGCCCCGGCCATCACCGGTGTGGCCTGCGGCATCGGTCCTCCGGGGAGCGCTGGGTGGGCGGCTGGGGCAGGATGTCCCCGGACGGCTCGCCGATTGTCGGACGGCAGCAAGCCTCCCTAGTCTGACAGTCGCTGAGGGAGGCGCGTTGTTCTACTGGTTCCTCAAGTTCGTGGCCGTCGGGCCGATCGTCAGGCTCGCGCTGCGGCCCACCGCCGAGGGCACCGAGCACGTGCCGGCCAAGGGCGCGGCGATCGTGGCGAGCAACCACCTGTCGGCCGCCGACTGGGTCTTCATGCCCCTGTCGCTGCGCCGCCGGGTCACGTTCCTGGCCAAGGCCGAGTACTTCACCGGTCACGGGCTCAAGGGCGCCGCGCAGCGTGCCTTCTTCGCCGGCAGCGGTCAGGTGCCCATCGACCGCACCAACGCCAGCGCCGCCGAGGACGCCATCCGCACCGGGATGCGCATCCTCCGCGAGGGCAGGCTGCTGGGCATCTACCCCGAGGGCACCCGCTCGCCCGACGGCCGGCTGTTCCGCGGCAAGACCGGCGTCGCCCGGATGACGCTGGAGACCGGCGCCCCCGTCGTCCCGGTCGCGATGGTCTACCGGCCGCGCCGGGTGCCGCTGCCGGGCCGGGCCGGCCGGGTGCTGGGCGAGGTCTTCGCCGAGGTCACCGTGCGCTTCGGGAAGCCGCTGGACTTCTCCCGCTACGCCGGGCTCAGCGGTGACCGCTTCGTCGAGCGCTCCATCACCGACGAGATCATGTACGAGATCATGGAGCTGTCCGGCCAGGAGTACGTCGACCTGTACGGCGCCAAGGTGAAGAAGTCGATGGACACCACGGGTGCCTCGGCGCAGGACGCCGTCGGGCGCCTGCAGCCGCAGCCGCGCGAGGCCGTCGACCGGCTCCCGGACTCCCTGGCCGGGTGACCCGCGCCGTTCACCCGGCGTGCGAGGGCTCCGCGGGCAGGACGGCGACGGCCTCCACCTCGACCAGCTGGTCGGGGTACCCGAGCACGGTGACCCCGAGCAGCGTGCTGGGTGCGTCGTGGTCCCCGAAGGCCGCCCGGACGACGTCCCAGGCGGTCACCAGGTCGGCCCGCTCGGTCGACGCCACGTACACCGTCGTCCGCACCACGTCGGGCAGCCCGGCCCCGGCCGCGGCGCGCGCGGTGACCAGGTTCGCCACCACCTGCCGTGCCTGCCCGGCGACGTCGCCGACCGCGACGGTGGTCCCGGCGGCGTCCAGCGGGCAGGCGCCGGCGGTGAACACCGTGCGGCCGGGGCCCACCACGGCGGCGTAGGCGTACGGGGCCCGGTCGGTCAGGCCGGCGGGGCGGACGAACTCGATCGCTGCGGGCACCGGCCCATCCTGCCCGGAACGCCGCCGTCCGGTCTCCCGTTGGACGGACATGGGCACCGGGGGACGACGGGACCGCACGGCACGGCTGCGCCGGCGACTGGACGCCGACCCGCGGGTCCACCGGGTGCGGCGGCCGGTCGCCCCCGACCGTCCGGGGCAGACGTTCGAGCTGGCCTACGTCCGGGAGGGCCCGGCCGGCGACCAGCCGCTGCTCGTCCTCCCCGGTGGCCCGGGCCTGGCCTCGGTGCTGCCGTACGCCGCCTTCCGGGACGAGGCGGCCCGGCGCGGCATCGACGTGGTCATGGTCGAGCACCGCGGCGTCGGGCTGTCCCGCACGGACGACGAGGGGCGGGACCTGCCGCCGGAGGCGTTCACCATCGAGCAGGTGGTGGCCGACCTCGCGGCGGTCCTCGACGACTGCGGCGCCTCGCGGGCCGTTGTGCACGGGTCCTCCTACGGCAGCTACCTCGCCGCCGGGTTCGGCGTCCGGCACCCCGGGCGGGTGGCCGGGATGGTGCTGGACTCGGCGGTGCTGAGCGCGCACGACGACCGGGTGGTGCGCCGGACGCTGCGGGAGCTGTACTGGGAGGGCCGCCACCCGAGCACGGCGCGGGCCGCGGAGCTGATGCGCGCCGCCGTGGCGTCCGGGGCGGTGACCGTGGAGTCGACCGGTGCGGTCGCCCAGCTGGTGCACGAGTTCGCCGGGCCGGACGCCCTCGAGCAGCTCCTCCGCCTCCGGCTGTCCGGGCGCGGCCGACGTACCTGGGAGCGGCTGTCCACGCTGGGGGCCGCCGAGGCCGACGTCCGCCGGCCCCTGTTCATGGAGTCCGACCTGGTGGCCCGGATCGCGTTCGCCGAGCTCGGCTACGCACCCGATCCGGACGGGCAGCCGCTGGACGTCAACCTCTCCTTCGCCGCCGCCGCCGCTGCCACGCCGTTCACCGGTGAGCCCTACGACCTGCGGGTCGAGCTGCCGGACTTCTCGTGGCCGACCGCGGTGGTGTCCGGGGACCGCGACCTCCGCGCCCCGCGGGCGGTGGCCGAGGAGGTCACCGGGCTGCTGCCCGACGCCGTGCTGGTACCGCTGGCCGGGACGGGCCACAGCGCGCTGGACACCCACCGCGCAGCGGCGCTGCTGGTCGACCAGGTGGTCCGCACCGGTGGGCACCACCGGCTGTCCGCGCTGGCCCCCCGGCTGTCCGCCCTCCCGCGGCGTGGCCCGTCCCGGCTGCTGGGCACCGCTGTCCGGACGGCGCTCGCGGTCGAGCGGGTGCTGCCGGCGAGCAGGGCGGGCTGACCGGTCCGGCTCAGACCGCCGTCGTGGTGGCCGCGTCGGTCGTGCCGTGCAGGGCGACGGCCGCCTTCTCCCGGTGCCGGTCCAGCCGGGCCATCACCGGGGTCGCGGCGATGCCGTGGACGACGACCGAGCCCAGCACGACCAGCACCGTCACCCGCCACAGCTGCTCGGCCCCGGCGAACTCGGCCTTCTCCAGCGCGTAGGCCAGGTAGTACAGCGAGCCGATCCCGCGGACGCCGAAGAAGGAGATGACCGCGCGCTCCCGGCGTCCGGTCTTGCCCCGCGCCAGCCCCAGCCAGCCGGCGGCCGGTCGGACGACGAGGAGCACCAGCACGGCCAGGACGACCTCGGCCACCGTCACGTCGGCCAGCGCCCCGCGGGCGACCGCCCCGCCCAGCAGCACGAGCAGGACCATCGTCAGCAGCCGCTCCACCTGCTCGACGTAGGTGTGCAGCGTCTTGTGCGCGCCGTGGGCACGCTCCGCGGCGCGGATCGTGCACGCGCAGACGAAGACGGCGACGAAGCCGTAGCCCTCGGCGAGCTCGGTGACCCCGTAGGCCAGGAAGACGGTGGCCAGGGCGACGAAGCCCTCGGCCCGCTCGGCGAGCCCGACCTGCTGGGAGCGGGCGGAGAAGAACAGCAGCCGGAGCACCCAGCCCACGGCGATGCCGATGGCCACCCCGGCGGCCAGCCGCCACAGCACGTCCAGCAGCAGCCAGTCGACCAGCCACTGCGAGGGCGCCGCCCCGACGGTGGCCATGGCGATCGCGGCGTAGGTGAACGGGAAGGCCAGCCCGTCGTTGAGCCCGGCCTCCGCGGTGAGGGCGAAGCGGGCCTCGTCCTCGCTCTCGATGTCCTCGGTCGGCTCGCCGACCTGCACCTCGGTGGCGAGCACCGGGTCGGTGGGGGCCAGTACCGCGGCCAGCAGGACGGCCGCGGCGGCGCCCAGGCCCAGCAGCCAGGCGCCCAGCAGTGCGGTGACGACGATGGTCAGCGGCATGGTGACCGCCAGCAGCCGCCAGGTGGTGGCCCAGCGGTGCCAGCCCACGGGCCGGTCCAGGGCCAGGCCCGCGCCGAGCAGCGAGATGATCACGCACGCCTCGGTCAGGTGCACCGTGATGGTCGCGTGCTCCATCGGGTCCGGGTCGGGCAGGCCCTGGAACAGGGCGAAGACGACGAGCCCGACGGCGACGACCACCATCGGCACGGAGACGGGGAGCCGGCGCAGCAGCCGGGGCAGCAGCGCCGCCAGCAGCGCGGCGGCGCCGGCCAGGGCGTAGGTCGTGCCGGTGGGGTCCACGCCGGTCAGCTCGCCGCGGACAGGGTGGGCTGTGGTGCGTCGTCCTGGCTCATCGCTCACAGGATGCACGCCCGCCGCCGTCCCGGCCCTGCGGCCCCGGGCGGCCCGGGCACCCGGACGCCTACGGTGTCCGCGTGACCGTGCGGCGCTTCTTCTACGACACCGAGTTCATCGAGGACGGCACCACGATCGACCTGGTGTCGATCGGGGTGGTCGACGAGACCGGCCGGGAGTTCTACGCCGTCAGCACCGAGTTCGACCCCGACCGGGCCGTCCCGTGGGTGCGCCGCAACGTCCTGGACCAGCTGCCGCCCCCGGCGGACAAGGCGTGGCGCAGCCGGCAGCGCATCCGCGAGGACCTGCTGTCCTTCCTCACCGCACCCGGGGAGGAGGTCGAGCTGTGGGCCTGGTTCGCCGCCTACGACCACGTGGTGCTGGCCCAGCTGTGGGGCGCGATGCCCGCGCTGCCCCGGTCGGTCCCGCGGTTCACCCACGAGTTGCGCCAGCGGTGGGACGACGCCGGCCAGCCGGCCCTGCCCCCGAAGCCGGCCGGCACCCACGACGCCCTGGTCGACGCCCGCTACAACCTCACCCGCTGGCAGGTCATCGAGGCAGCGGAGCGGGCCGCCGGCCGCTGAGTGCGGGGAGGCGGCCTCGGCGCACACCGTGCCCGGGAACGCGGACGGGGCCGCCGGCAGCTGAGCGCTGCTGACGGCCCCGTCCCGGCCTCCTCGCGGGGTCCCTACACGGTGAAGACGTTGATCAGGCGGTTCAGCTCACCGGAGAGCTGGTCGAGCTCCCGGGCCGCGGTGCGCGCCTGGTCGACGTCGGCCGCGGTGCGGTCGGCGTCGTTGGTGACGTCGTTCATCGTCTCGGTGACCGAGGTGGCGCCGTCGGCGACCGAGCTGACGCTGCGGGAGAGCTCGTTGGTGACCGCCGTCTGCTCCTCCACCGCGCTGGCGATGGTGGTCTGGTGGTCGTTCATCTCGCGGATGACGGCCACGATCTGGCTGATCGAGCCGACCGCCGCGCTGGTGTCTGCCTGGATCGACTGCACCCGCTGGTGGATCTCCTCGCTGGCCCGCGAGGACTCCTGGGCCAGCTCCTTGACCTCGGTGGCGACGACGGCGAAGCCCTTGCCGGCCTCCCCGGCGCGGGCGGCCTCGATGGTGGCGTTGAGCGCCAGCAGGTTGGTCTGCTCGGCGACCGCGGAGATGACCTTGACGACGTCGCTGATCTCCCGCGAGCTGGTGCCCAGGGCCGCGATCGCGGTCTCGGTCGCGGCGGCGAGGTCGACCGCACCCTGACCGACGTGGCTGGCGTCGCTGGCGCTGCGGGCGATCTCGCGGATCGCCGAGCCCATCTGCTCGGCACCGGCGGCGGCGGAGGAGACGCCGGAGCTGATGTCGGAGGCCGCGGCGTGGGCGTGGCGGGCCTGGTCCCGGCTGCGGACGGCGCGCTCGCCGAGCCCGTCGGCGATGCGGGAGACCCCGGAGGCGGAGGACGCCAGGGAGCCGGCGGCCGAGCCGATGTCCCGGATGGTGCCGGCCACCTTGTCCACGAAGCGGTTGAACGCCGCGGCCAGCTCGCCGACCTCGTCGCGGGCGGACTCGTCGACCCGCTGGGTGAGGTCGCCCTCGCCGTCGGCGATCTCGGCCATCCGCTGGCGCAGGCCGTCCAGCGGTGCGGTGAGCCGGCGGCCCATCGACCAGGCGATGAAGAAGCCGACGACCCCGATCAGCAGGGCGGCGACCACCAGCGCGGTGGCCATCGCCGAGCGCCCCTCGTCCAGCCGGGTGACCGGGCCGGCGAAGTCGCTGTCCTGGGCGTCGACGACGAGCACCCAGTCCCACGGCTTGTAATAGGCGACCTGCACGGTGTGCGTGCCGGTCGCGTCGTCCCGGTAGCGGACGGTCGCCTGCTCGCCGTCGCCCAGCTCGACCGCGGCCGCCACGACCTCGGCGATGTAGGCCTTGCCGTCGGCGTCCTGGGCGTCCATCAGCGCGGTGCCCTCGGACTGCCCGTCCTTGCTGATCAGCACCGTGCCGGCCCGGTCGCCCGTGCCGCCCAGGGCCCAGACCGTGCCGTTCTCGCCGGCCGTGGTGGTCTGCAGGCTCTCCCGCAGGGCGGGCAGGTTCTCCTGCTTGACGCCCACGTAGACCATGCCGATCACCTGGCCGGCCTCGTCGAACAGCGGCTGGTAGGCCGTGACGTACCAGGAGTCGACGACGAACGCCGTCCCCCGGTAGGTCTGACCGGCCAGGACGGCGCCGATGACGGCGTTCGGGGCGTTGTCCGCGCCGACCGCGGGGATGTAGGTGCCGATGGCCCGGCTGCCGGTGGCGCTGACGACGTTGGTGCCCACGCGGAGCATGTCGCCGGCGTCGTTCATCCGCTGGAAGATCGTGGTGGTGCCACCGACGAGGGACTGCACCTGGTCGACCACGGGGGTCGGCTGCGCCACGTCGGCGTTCTGGCCCAACCAGTCCTCGCCCACCAGGACGCGGGGAAGCGCGACCGGGGTGACCTCACTGGTGACCTGGTTCTTGGCGTCCCACTGGACGGTGTTGCGGGTGGGCGAGCCCAGGCTCAGCCCCCCGTTCTGCTGGAGGACGTAGTTGGCCACCTGCAGGTCGGAGTCGACCTTGGCCGCCGTGGACTCGCCCTGCGTCGCCACGACGTCGTAGACGCCGTCGGCGGTCTGCTCGATGCTGTGGTCGACCAGCTCCTGGACGTCGACCCGGGCGTCGTCGGCGAACCGCCCGCTCTGCCAGGCGCTCACCCCCACCATGGCCGTCCCCGTGACCGCGATGCTGGCGACCGCCAGCGCCACGACCTTCGTCCTGATGCCCCTGCGCACGTGTGCTCCCTGGCCCGCTTCCCCGGACGGGAGATCCCGCCTCGGGTCCCTCATCGGCAGGGGGGTCGATCACCGGTACCGGTGGCCCCGCTGGGGCCGCGCGGTGCCGGTGGGGCTGCGGGCCGCCGGTACCCTCGTGTCGTGAGCCTCCCTGAAGCCGCTGAGCTGGTACCGGACCTGGACCGGTGGCGGGAGCTGCCCGCCGCCCAGCAGCCCGAGTGGCCCGACCGCGCCGCGCTGGACGCCGTGCTGTCCACCCTCACCACCGTGCCGCCGATCGTGGCGCCGGCCGAGGTCGACAGCCTGCGGGCCCAGCTGGCCGACGTCGCGCAGGGCAAGGCGTTCCTGCTGCAGGGCGGGGACTGCGCGGAGACCTTCGACCTGAACACCGAGCCGCACCTGCAGGCCACCACCCGCACGCTGCTGCAGATGGCCGTCGTCCTCACCTACGGCGCGAGCGTGCCGGTGGTCAAGGTCGGCCGGGTCGCCGGGCAGTACGCCAAGCCGCGCTCGTCCAACACCGACGCGCTGGGGCTGCCCTCCTACCGGGGCGACATGGTCAACTCGCTCAACCCGGTGCTCGAGGAGCGGATCCCCGACCCCAACCGGCTGGTGCGCGCCTACGCCAACTCCGCGGCAGCGATGAACATGATCCGGGCCTACGCCCGCGGTGGCATGGCCGACCTGCACGCCGTCCACGACTGGAACAAGGACTTCGTCGCCAGCTCCCCGGCCGGGGTGCGCTACGACGTCATCGCCCAGGAGATCGACCGGGCGCTGGCGTTCATGCGTGCCTGCGGCATCGACTCCGAGGCGATGCGCGGCGTGGAGCTGTTCAGCAGCCACGAGGCGCTGATCCTGGACTACGAGCGCGCCCTGCTGCGCCTGCACGAGGGGCGCCCGTACGCGCTGAGCGGGCACTTCGTCTGGGTGGGGGAGCGCACCCGCCAGATGGACGGGGCGCACATCGAGTTCGTCTCCCGGCTGGCCAACCCGATCGGCGTGAAGATCGGCCCCACGACCACCCCGGAGCAGGCCACCGAGCTGGTCGAGCGGCTGGACCCCGAGGGCCTGCCCGGCCGGCTCACCCTGATCAGCCGGATGGGCAACGGGAAGATCCGCGACGTCCTCCCCGGCATCGTGGAGAAGGTCACCGCCAGCGGCCACCAGGTCGTGTGGCAGTGCGACCCGATGCACGGCAACACCCACGAGTCGCCGAGTGGCTACAAGACGCGGCACTTCGACCGGGTGGTCGACGAGGTGCTCGGCTTCTTCGCCGTGCACCGCTCGCTGGGCACCTGGCCCGGCGGCATCCACGTCGAGCTCACCGGTGAGGACGTCACCGAGTGCCTCGGCGGGGCGATGGAGATCAGCGACGACGACCTCAACAGCCGGTACGAGACCGCCTGCGACCCGCGGCTGAACACCGGGCAGTCCCTGGAGCTGGCGTTCCTCGTCTCCGAGATGCTGCGTTCGTGACGAAGGGCCCCACTGCCCCCCACCACTCGCAAGCTCGCGGCGGGCCCCTGCAGTGGGGCCGAGAGGCACAGTCGAATGACCAGTTCTGACACCACCGGCGCCGTCGACCTGCGCTCGGACACCCTGACCCGTCCCACTCCCGGCATGCGGCGGGCGATGGCCGAGGCCGAGGTGGGCGACGACGTCTACGTCGAGGACCCCACGGTCAACGCCCTGGAGGAGCGGGTCGCGGACATGTTCGGCCACGAGGCTGCGCTCTTCGTGCCCAGCGGCACGATGGGCAACCAGATCGGCCTGCGGCTGGTCTGCGAGCCCGGCCAGGAGGTCCTCGGGGACGCCGACGCGCACGTCTTCACCTACGAGATGGGTGCGGCGGCCGCGCTGTTCGGGCTGTCCTCGCGCACGGTCGTCTCCGGTAGCGGTGGGGGCGGGTACGGCGACGCCGGGACGGTGTCGGCCGACCAGCTCATCGCCCAGGTGCGCCCGAAGGACGACTGGCACCTCACCGCGACCGCCGCGGTGGCCGTGGAGAACACCCACAACCGCGGCGGCGGGCTCGTGCAGCCGCTGGCGGAGCTGGAGAAGCTCTGGGACTGGTCCCGCGGGGCCGGGGTCAACGTGCACCTCGACGGCGCCCGGATCTGGAACGCCCACGTCGCCTCCGGCGTCCCGCTGTCCACCTACGGTCGGCTCGCCGACACCGCCTCGGTCTGCCTGTCCAAGGGCCTGGGCGCACCGGTCGGCTCGGTGCTGGTGGCCAGCGCCGAGCGCATCGCGGCCGCCCGGCTGTGGCGCAAGCGGCTCGGTGGCGGGATGCGGCAGGTCGGCGTGCTGGCCGCGGCCGGCGCCCACGCCCTCGACCACCACCTCGAGCGGCTGGCCGAGGACCACGAGCACGCCCGGCTCCTCGCCGACCTCCTCGGCGCCGACCCGGCGCGGGTGCACACCAACATGGTCGTGCTCGACGACGTGGACGCCGAGACCGTGGTGCCGGCCGCCCGGGCCCAGGGGGTCCTGGTCGGGCACGTCAGCGCCCGGCGGGTCCGGCTGGTCACCCACCTGGACGTCGACCGGGCCGGGGTGGAGCGCGCAGCGAAGGTGCTCGGCGAGCTCATCGCCCGCTGACCGGCCGCCCCGCCGTCGGCGGGCCGGACCGGACGCCGTGGCCCGGGGGCTGGTCGTCGTCCTCGCCGGGTCCCGCGAGATGTGCGATCTCGTGGCCACCCGGGGCCGGAGGCCACGAGATCGCAGACGTCGCGGCGGGCACCGAGTCCGAACCGAGATGCGCGGGGGACGTGCGGGGGAGCCGCCCCTGACACAGTGGTCACCTCCTCCGTGACCGCGGGGGAGACCCGGTCACCGACGACTCGAAGAGGTCCCCCGTGCCACCACCGGAACCCGTCCTGGGCACCACCGCCCTGCTGCTGATCGCCGTCGCCGCGGTCGCCCTGCTGCTGGTGCTGATCATGAAGTTCAGGGTCCACGCCTTCGTGGCGCTGGTCCTGGTGAGCCTGCTGACCGCTCTCGCCACCCGCATCCCGGTCGGCGACGTGGTCTCCACACTGCTGTCCGGCTTCGGCTCGACGCTGGCCAGCGTCGCCCTGCTGGTCGGGCTCGGGGCCATGATCGGCAAGCTGCTGGAGGTCACCGGCGGCGCGCAGGTGCTGGCGGACACGCTGATCAACCGGTTCGGTGAGCGCCGGGCGCCGCTGGCCCTGGGCGTGGCCTCGCTGCTGTTCGGGTTCCCGATCTTCTTCGACGCCGGCTTCGTCGTCTTCCTGCCGATCATCTTCAGCGTCGCGCGGCGCTTCGGCGGCTCGGTGCTCACCTACGCGCTCCCCGCCGCCGGCGCCTTCGCCGTCATGCACGCCTTCGTCCCGCCGCACCCCGGCCCGGTCGGCGCCGGTGACATCCTCGGCGCCGACATCGGCCTGCTGGTGGTGGTGGGCCTCGTCGTCGGCCTGCCCACCTGGTACGTCGCGGCCTACCTGTACGGCCTGTGGGCCGGTAAGCGGTTCCAGGTGCCGGTGCCCTCGTCGGTGGCCGGCGCGGCCGACCACGACGGCGAGGGCACCGGCGGGGGCGTCACGACGGCGGTCGGCCGCAAGGCCCCGCCCCGGTTCAGCACCGTGCTGCTGCTCCTCCTGCTGCCGCTGGTGCTCATCCTGCTCAACACCGGGTTCACCACGCTGGCCACCGCGGGCGCCGTCGACGAGGAGGCCGGCTGGCTGCAGTGGGTCACCCTGCTCGGCCAGACCCCGGTCGCCCTCCTGATCACCGTGCTGGTCGCGATGGTCGTGCTCGCCCGGGAGCGGTTCAGCCGCGCAGAGACCGAGACGCTGCTCAACGACTCCCTGGGCCCGGTCTGCGCGATCATCCTGATCACCGGCGCGGGCGGCATGTTCGGCGGCGTCCTGCGCGCCAGCGGCATCGGCACCGCCCTGGCCGACAGCCTCGAGTCGATCGGCCTGCCGGTCATCGTGGCCGCGTTCGTGATCGCCACCTGCCTGCGGGTCGCCCAGGGCTCGGCCACCGTGGCGCTGCTGACCACCGCCGGGCTCATCGCCCCGGCCGTCGAGTCCGCCGACCTGTCCCGGCTCGACGTCTCCCTCGTGGTCATCGCGATCGCCTGCGGTGCCACCGTGCTGTCCCACGTCAACGACTCGGGCTTCTGGCTGGTCGGCCGGTTCCTGGAGATGGACGTGAAGACCACGCTGCGCACCTGGACGGTGATGGAGACGCTGATCGGCGTCGTCGGCTTCGTGATCGCCGCGCTGCTGAGCCTGGTCGTCTGACCACGCACAGGGCCGGGCCGCCCGCGGGGTGCGGGCGACCCGGCCCCGGGTGCGGTCGGCTCAGTACGCGCTGAAGAGCAGGTCGTTGGCCGCGGTCCGGGTGGTCTTCACCCGGTCCTTGGTGGTGGCCCCCAGGACGGCGGTCGAGACCGTCGCCGGGCTGGCCGTGGGGTTGCCCTGCAGGTAGAGCGCGGCGACGCCGGCCACGTGCGGGGTGGCCATCGACGTCCCGCTGATGGTGCTGGTCGCCGTGGCGGAGGTGTACCAGTCGCTGGTGATGCCGACGCCGGGGGCGAACAGGTCGACGCAGGAGCCGTAGTTGCTGAACGAGGCCGGGGCGTCGGTGCGGTCGGTGGCGCCGACGGTCAGCGCGGCCGGCACCCGGGACGGCGAGCCGCCGCAGGCGTCCTGCGGGACCCCGCGGGAGTTGCCGTTGCCCGCGGCCACCGCGTAGGTGACGCCGTCGGCGATGGAGCGCTGCACCGCCGCGTCGACCGCGGTGCTGGCCCCGCCGCCCAGGCTCATGTTCGCCACGGCCGGGGCACCGGCCTGGTGGTGGGCGGTGACCCAGTCGATGCCGGCGATGACCCCGGCGTTGGTGCCGCTGCCCGCGCAGTCCAGCACCCGGACGCCGACCAGGCGCACGCCCTTGGCCACGCCGTACCGCGCCCCGCCCACGGTGCCCGCGACGTGCGTGCCGTGGCCGTTGCAGTCGTCGGCGGTCCCGCCGTCCACCGCGTCGTAGCCGGACACCGCGCGCCCGGCCAGGTCGGTGTGGTCGAGGCGGACCCCGGTGTCGATGACGTAGGCGGTGACCCCCGCGCCGGTGGCGGTGTAGCTGTAGCTGCTGCTCAGCGGCAGGGCCCGCTGGTCGACCCGGTCCAGGCCCCAGGTCGCCCCGCTCTGGGTGGCGGCCAGCTGCACCGGCTGGTCCAGCTCCACCGACGCGACCCCGGGCAGCGTCGACAGCCGGGCGGCCACGGTGGTGGGCAGCGTGACGGCGAAGCCGGTCAGCGCCGCGGTGTAGACGTGGTCGACCTCGCCGCCGAGCCGCTGCACGGCCTGGGCCGCGATCGCCGCCGCCGGGGAGCCGGGGGTGAGGCTGACGATGTAGGTGTCCTGTGCCTGCGGGGCGGCGGAGGCGGTGCCGGCACCGACCCCGGTCACCGTCAGGGCGGTGACGGACAGGGCGCTGAAGGCCAGCGTGGTCAGACGGGTGCGCATGGGCCGGGGCTCTCCTCGATGCGGTGAGGCCGCACTCTGTGGTGCGACACGGACACGTCGAGTGAAGCCCGCTCGTCCCGGAGGGGGAACCCCCGGGCCGGTGGGATCGTTTGCGCCCGGCGCGTCGCCGACCGTGGGCGTGTCAGCCGGCAACCGGGGCCCGACCTGCGAGGACGCCGTCCCGCAGGGCGCACAGCAGGGCGATGTCACGGGCGTGGCCGTCGTCCTCGCTGGGGGTCTCGACGACCACCGGGACGCCGGAGACCGCCGGGTGGGTGAGCAGCTCGGCGAAGGGGGCGGTGCCGATCGAGCCGGCGCCGATGGTGGTGTGCCGGTCGCGGGTGGAGCCGCAGGCGTCGAGGGAGTCGTTGGCGTGCACCAGCCCGAGCCGGCCCGGTCCCACGGTGGCCACCAGCGCGTCCAGCGTGGCGGTCATCCCGCCGGGGGCGGCGAGGTCGTGCCCGGCGGCCCAGGCGTGGCAGGTGTCGAAGCAGACGCCGACCGCGGGGTGGTCCTCCAGCGCGGCCAGGTAGGGCCCCAGGTCCTCCACGGTCGCAGCCAGCGACCGCCCGCCGCCGGCGGTGGGCTCGATCAGCAGCCGTGGCGCGCCCTCGGGCAGCTCGTCCAGCACCGGCAGCAACCGCTCGTGCAGTTGGGCCAGCGCCGCCTCGTACCGGTCGGCGCCGACCGCGGAGCCGGCGTGCACCACGACGCCCTGCACGCCCAGCTGGGTGCCGCGGGCCAGCGTGTGCCGGACGGTCTCGACCGACTGGTCGACGGTGGCCTCGCTGGGGGAGCCCACGTTGACCAGGAACGGCGCGTGGACGAACGACGGCACCCCGCGCTCGGCGCAGCCCGCGGTGAACGCGGCGTCCTGGGCCGGGTCGCCGGCGCTGGGCCGCCAGCCGCGGGGGTTGCCCACGAACACCTGGACGGCGCGGGCCCCGACGGCGTCGGTGTAGGCCAGACCGCCCTTCGCGAGGCCGCCCCTGACCTGGACGTGCGCGCCGACCGGCGGCGGGGTGTGCGGGGAGGTCACGGGTGCGCGGGTCAGCCGAACGTCGCGAGGATGGTCACGGTGGTGCCCAGGTCGACGGTCTCCCCGGCGGCGGGGGTCTGCCGGATGACCCGGTTGCCGAAGAACTGCTGCACCTCGACGTCCAGGCCGGCCTCCTCCAGCACGCGCTGCGCGTCGTCCCGGCTCTGGCCGGTGACGTCGGGCACGGCCACCTGGGGCAGGCCCTCGGAGACGGTGATCGTGACCTCGCTGCCGTACTGCTGCGCGCCGGCGTCCGGGCCGGGGGTGACCGCCATGACCGAGCCGACGGGCACCGAGGCGGTCCGGTCGCCGTCGCGCTGCACGGTGAAGCCCAGCTGCTCCAGGGTCGACTGCGCGGCCTCGGGCGACTGGCCCACGACGTCGGGCACGTCGACCGGGGCGGGCCCGGAGGAGACGACGACGGTGACGGTGTCGCCGCGCTTGAGCGCGGTGCCCGGGGCGGGGTCGAAGGCGAGGACGGCGTCGCGCGGCACGTCGGCGCTGAAGTCGTCGGCGCGGGCGACCGTCACGCCGGGCAGGTCGGTGGACAGCCGGGCCAGCACCTGGTCGACGGGCTGGCCGACGAGCTCCCCGCCGACGGTGAAGCGTTCGGGCCCCCGGGAGGTCACCAGCTGCACGTCGGTGCCGCGGATCGCCTCGCCCTGCGCGGGGTCGGCGGAGATGACCGCGCCCTCGGGGACGTCCTCGCTGAACTCCTGCGCGCCGAGCTCCGGGTCCAGCCCGGCCTCCTGCAGCAGTCCGATGGCGGTGTCGCGGTCCTTGCCGACCAGGTCGGGGACGTCGGTCCAGCGCCCGGTGCCCAGCCACCACGCCACCGCACCGATCGTGACGGCCAGCAGCAGCACCAGGGCGACGGCGAGCCGGGCCCGGCGCCGGCGGATGTGCTGCGGCACGCCCGGGCGCACCGGGGAGGGGCGGGCCCGGCCGACGGCGGTGGTCGGGCCGCCGCCCATGCCCGGCAGCACGGTGGTGCCCCGGCCGCGGTCGCCGCGGACCGCCCCGAAGACCTCGGTGCGCGGGTCGCCGACGGGGTCGCTGTGCCGGCCGCCGGGCGAGCTGGGGTGCCGCGGGCGGGGCGCGGTCGACCGGGTGATCGGCCGCAGGGTGGCGGTGGGGTCGCCGGCCGGGCGGCCGGTGGGCACCGGCACCCGGGCCAGGCCCAGGTCCGCGCGCAGGTCGGTCAGCTCGGCGAGGAAGGCCCCGGCGTCCAGCGGCCGGCCGGCCGGGTCGCGCCGGGTGGTGCGGGCGACCAGCTCGTCGACCTGCCACGGCACGCCGGGCACCTCGGCCGACGGTGCGGGCACGTCGTGGTGCACGTGCTGGTAGGCCACGGCCAGCGCGCTGTCACCGACGTAGGGCGGGTGGCCGGTGAGCAGCTCGTAGAACATCACGCCGGCGGCGTAGACGTCGCTGCGGGCGTCGCTGCGCCCGCGTTCGAGCTGCTCGGGGGACAGGTAGGCGACGGTGCCGATCAGCACCCCGCCGGTGTGGCTGGTCTGCCCGGTGCCGGCCACGGCGCGGGCCAGGCCGAAGTCGGCGACCTTGACCTGGCCGTCGGTGGCGATCAGGACGTTCTCGGGCTTGACGTCGCGGTGGGCGATGCCGGCCCGGTGGGCGGCGGTCAGCCCGGCCAGCACCGGCTCCAGCACGGCGAAGGCCTCACCGACGGTCAGCCGCCCGCGGGCCTGCAGCAGGTCGCGCAGCGTGCGGCCGCGGACGAGCTCCATGACCAGGAAGACCAGTCCTTGGTCGGCGCCCTGGTCGCTGACGGAGACGACGTTGACGTGGCTGAGCATCGCGGTGGCCCGCGCCTCGCGGGTGAACCGGTCGACGAACGCCGGGTCGTGGGCCAGGTGCTCGGCCATCACCTTGACCGCGACCGTGCGGTGCAGCCGCAGGTCGGTGGCGGCGTAGACGGTGGACATGCCGCCGCGCGCCAGGCGCTCCTCGAGGCGGTAGCGCCCCTCGAGCACCAGGCCGACCACGGGGTCGGTCACGACGGTCTCCACGGGGGCGAGTCTAGGAGCGCCGAGGGCGCCGGGACCGTGATGACGCGGGTCGTCAGGTCACGGGACGGACACCGGTCGACGGGAGTGACCAGGCGGACGCGTGGGACGACGCAGCGTGGTCGGGGAGCGCCCCGGGTGGCCAGTGGGACGGCTGGGGGGCGACGGTGCGCTGCCCGCGTGTCCAGCGCCGGCGGCGGGTGCGGGACGGCGCGGGGACGGCGGCTGGTCGCCGTGCGCGCGAGGTGTCCGGTCCACACGCCCCCCATGGTGTGCGCTGACCCTGGCAGCAGGCTGCCGGGAGGCCGCGCCACGCCGTCGGGACCGCTGTCGGCGCCCGGCGGGGCGCGCGGTGACCGGCCGCCCGCTCGCGGGCCCGCCCGGCGCCATAGGCTCGGCGGTCATGGACACGCTCACCCCCGCTGAGGTCGCCGCGCAGCTCGGCGTCTCGACCAACAAGGTCCGCCAGCTGATCGCCGAGCGGAAGCTGATGGCCGTGCCCGGCAGCGGCAACAGCAAGATCCCCGCCGACTTCATCCAGGACGGCGCCGTCCTCAAGCACCTGCCGGGCCTGCTCACCGTGCTCTACGACGGCCGGTTCACCGACGAGGAGGCCTTCGCCTGGCTCTTCGAGGTCGACGACTCCCTGCCGGGCACGCCGGTCGAGGCGCTGCGCGGCGACCGGCACACCGAGGTCACCCGCCGCGCCCAGGCGCTGGCGCTCTGACGACCCGTCGCTGACCCCGCGCGCGCGGGGTCAGCGGCCGGTGCCCACCCGGGCGAGCTGCGCGGCGGTCAGCCGCCGGGCGAAGACGGCGAGCCGGCGTGGCTTGGACACCCGCACCCGGCCGTCGAGCACCCGGTACCCCGCCCGCTCGATCTCGGTGAGGATGCCGCCGTAGAGGTCGGTCGCGGCACGCACGCAGTCGCGCGACTCCCGGGCCAGCATCGGCGTGCCGAGCGCGGCGTCGTCGTAGCGGCGGCGGGTGACGTCGACCATCTCGCGCATCAGCGCGGTGAAGCCGGGGGTGTGCCGCCGGGCGGACAGCTGCTCGCGGGTCACCCCGTGCGCGGCCATCATGTCCTCGGGCAGGTAGACCCGGCCGCGGTCGACGTCCTCGGCGACGTCGCGGAGGAAGTTGGTCAGCTGGAAGGCCTCGCCGAGCGCGATCGCGTGCGGGGCGGCCTCCTCGCGGACCACGCCGGGGGCGGTGCCCAGCACGGGCAGCACCTGGAGCCCGATCACCGACGCCGAGCCCCACATGTACCGGTCCAGCGCGGCCAGGTCGGGGTAGCCGGTGACGTCGAGGTCGCTGGTCATCGCGGCCAGGAAGTCGACCAGGTGCTCCAGCGGGATGTCGTACCGGCGGTAGGTGTGCGCCAGCGCCAGCCGCACCGGGTCGTCGGACCAGCCGGCCTCGACCTCGGCCAGCGCGGCCCGCGACCAGGTCAGCAGCTCGCCTTCGGGGTCCCGGCCGGGCTCGTCGGCGCCCACGTCGACGATGTCGTCGGCCACCCGCGCGGCGGCGTAGAGCGCGTGGACGGCCGACCGGCGGTCGGGGGTGAGCAGCCGGGTGGCCAGGAAGTAGGACTTGCCGTGCTCGGCGGCGATCCCGCGGCACACCGCGTAGGCGGCGTCCAGCTGCTCCTGCTGGGCCGCGCGGGTGCTGGGGGGAGCGACCGTCACGCCGGCACCGGGCCGGTGATCCGCTCCGCGGCCAGCCGCCCGCTGATGACCACCATCGGCACGCCGACGCCCGGCTGCACCGACGAGCCGGCCAGCACGACGTTCTCCGGGCCGCTGCGCGGCAGCGTCGAGGGCCGGAACGGGCCGGTCTGGCCGAAGGTGTGGGCGAGGGCGAACGGCGTGCCGGCGACCATGCCCTGGGCCTCCCAGTCGCGGGGGTCCAGCAGCTCCTCGACCTCGATCGCGTCGCCGATGCCGGTCCAGCCGCGGGCCTCCAGGGTGGCCAGCAGCTCGTCCCGGTAGGGGCCGCGCAGCCGGGGCCAGTCGATGTCTGGGTTGCCGCCGCTGCGCGGGTCCAGGTTCGGCGTGGGCGCCACGACGCTGAGCACCTGCCCGCCCTCGGGGGCCAGCGAGCGGTCGGTGCGCGAGGGCATGCTGATCAACAGGCTCGGGTCGCTCATCGGCCGCCCGTCGCGGGTCAGCTCGTCGAACACCTGCTGCCAGGACTCCCCGAAGCTGATCGTGTGGTGCGCCTGGCCGGGCAGCTCGGCCTTCACGCCCAGGTGCAGGGCGACGCAGGACGGCGAGTAGACCGGCCGGCGCGGACCGCGGAGCCCGGGCACCAGCCGGTGCGGGGCGTCGGCGGTGACCACGACCGCGTCGGCGGGCAGCAGGTCGCCGCCGGCCAGCGCGACACCGGTGACCCGGCTGCCGGAGGTCTCCAGCCGGTCGACCTCGGTGCCGTAGCGGAACTCGACCCCGGCCGCGGCCGCGGCGGCGGCCATCGCCCGCGGGACGGCGCCGATCCCGCCCTGGGGGTGCCAGACCCCGGCGCCGATGTCGAGCTGGGCGATGACGGCGTAGGCCGCGATCGCCTTGAACGGCGACACCCCGGCGTAGAGGGCCTGGAAGCTGAACAGCCGGCGCAGCCGGTCGTCGGTGAAGAAGCCCTCGACGTGGTTCGACAGCCGGCGGAACCCGCCCCGGCGGACCAGCTGGAGCAGCTCGGGGCCGAGCAGGTCCAGCGGGGAGTCGAGGTTGCGGTCGATGAAGGTGCGCAGCTGCAGCTCGTAGAGCTCGGCCAGGTCGTCGAGGTAGCGCAGCAGGGCCGCGGCCTCGCCCGGCCCGCACAGCGCCTCGACCTCGGCGGCGAAGGCGGTGCGGTCGGCGTGCACGTCCAGGTGCGAGCCGTCGGCGAACTGCGCCCGGTAGGTGGTGTCCAGCGGCGTGAGCGTGAGGGTGTCCTCCATCCGCGCGCCGAGGGCGGCGAAGGCGTCGGAGACCACCTCGGGGGCGGTGAACACCGAGGGCCCGGTGTCCAGTGCGTAGCCGCGGCGCTCCACCCGGCCGGCCCGGCCGCCGGGGCCCGGGACACGGTCGACGACGGTGACCTCGCGGCCGGCGCCGCGCAGCCGCATCGCCGCCGACAGCCCGGCCAGGCCCGCGCCGATGACGACGACCCGGTCGGTGCGGCCGGGGACGGTGCGCAGGGGACGGTCCAGGAAGCGCTTCATGCCGCGCGGGTGGTGGCGGCGACGGCGAGGGCGTCCAGCGCCTGGCGGGCGTCGTCGGCCAGGGGTGCGCCGGCGATCGCGGCTCGGGCCTGGCCGGTCTGCTCGGCGATCCGCTCCTCGACCCGGGCCAGGGCGCCGCTGCGGGTCATCAGCGCCCGGACGCCGTCGAGCTCGGCCGGGTCGGCGGCGCTGTTGCCCAGCGTGCCCGCCAGCAGACGCCGGCCGGCGTCGTCGGTGCCCTCCTCGGTCAGCGCGACCAGCAGCGTGCGCTTGCCCTCCCGCAGGTCGTCGTCGACGGACTTGCCGGTGACCGAGGGGTCGCCGAACACGCCCAGGACGTCGTCCCGCAGCTGGAAGGCCTCGCCCAGGGGCAGGCCGACCGCGCTGCAGACCTCCATGGCCGCGGGCCCGGCGCAGGCCAGCGCGGCGCCCAGCTGGAGGGGGCGCTGCACGGTGTAGCCGGCGCTCTTGAACCGGGCGACCTTGAGCGCACCGGCCGGGCCGGGCAGGCCACCGGCGGCGCGCAGCAGGTCCAGGTACTGACCGGCGGTGACCTCGGTGCGCATGGTGTCCCAGACCGGGCGGACCCGGGCCAGGGCGTCGGTGGAGATGCCCGACCGGCGCAGCAGCTCGTCGGACCAGACCAGGGCCAGGTCGCCGACCAGGATCGCCGCGCCCACGCCGAAGGCCGCCGCGTCGCCGTCCAGGGCGTGGCCGTCGTGCCGGTCGGCGAAGCCCACGTGCGTGGCCGGGCGGCCGCGCCGGGTGACGGCGGCGTCCATCACGTCGTCGTGCACCAGGGCGGAGCTGTGCACCAGCTCCAGCGCGGCCACCGCGCGCAGCACCGCGTCGTCGGTCTCGCGCGCCACGCCCGAGGCGGCGGCGAAGCCGCGCCAGCCCCAGTAGGCGAAGGCCGGCCGCAACCGCTTCCCCCCGCCGGCGACGGCGACGACCTCGTCGGCGACCGGCACCAGCTCGGCGGCCATGGCGGCCAGCGTCTCGCGCTGCTCGGTCAGGAAGGAGCGGAGCGCCGACTCGACGGCGGCCCGCAGCCGGTCGAGGTCGGCGACCGCGAGAGCGGGTCGTCCCGTGGTCTCGGTGGCGCTCCCGGCGGAGGGTTCGCGCTGCTGCGTCCCGGTTGTCACGAGGCGAGTATTGCCCAACTCGGCGTGGCGCGACCGCCACCGGGTGGCGTTCTGCCGACAGGGCGCCCGGCGCGCACGTAGTCTCGACCCCCGTGACCGGCACCGTTCGCGACCTGCTCTCACGCGAGCAGCCCACCTGGTCCTTCGAGTTCTTCCCCCCGAAGGACGACACCGGCGAGGTCCAGCTGTGGACCGCGCTCCGTGAGCTCGAGCGCCTCCAGCCCTCGTTCGTCTCCGTCACCTACGGCGCCGGCGGCTCGACCCGCGAGGGCACCGTCTCGGTGACCGAGCAGATCGCCAGCGACACCACGATGCTGCCGCTGGCCCACCTGACCGCGGTCGACCACAGCGTCGCCGAGCTGCGGCACGTGATCAGCCGGCTGGCCGCCGCAGGGGTGCGCAACCTGCTGGCGCTGCGCGGCGACCCGCCCGGTGCCGACCCGCAGGCCGAGTGGGCCGCGCACCCCGACGGGCTCCGCTACGCCGCCGAGCTGGTCGAGCTGATCAAGGGCATCGGCGACTTCTGCGTGGGCGTGGCCGCCTTCCCCGAGCAGCACCCGCGCTCGCCGGACCTGGAGTCCGACACCGACATGTTCGTGGCCAAGTGCCGTGCCGGTGCCGACTTCGCGATCACCCAGATGTTCTTCCGGGTGGAGGACTACCTGCGGTTGCGCGACCGGGTCGCCGCCCGCGGCTGCGACGTGCCGATCATCGCCGGGGTCATGCCGGTCACCAACGCCCGGCAGATCACCCGGATCGTGCAGCTGTCCGGGCAGGCGTTCCCCGACGAGCTGGCCGACCGGTTCGCCGAGCTGGACGGCGACACGCCTGCCCAGAAGCGGGCCATGCGCGCCTACGGCGTAGAGGTGGCCACGCAGATGTGCCAGCGGCTGCTCGCCGAGGGCGTGCCCGGCATCCACTTCATCACCATGAACCGCTCCACGGCCACGCGTGAGGTCTACGCGAGCCTGGCCGGGGAGGGCGTCGACACCGGGGCGCCGGCCGCGGCGCTGGCGGTCTGACTCAGCTGCCGAGCAGCTGCTCGGCCTCCTGCGCCGCCCGGCGCAGGCCCTCCCGCTCGGCGGCGTAGCCACCGACGACGCCGACCACCGGCAGCTGGGCCAGCGCGCGGTGGCGGAGCTTGCCCTTGGGGCGGGCGTCGAGGGCGTCGTCGATGCGGCTCAGCAGCCGGGCGGCCCGCCACAGGCTGCGGGCTGCGCCGTCCAGGCCCGAGCGGTCGGTGCCCAGCGCCTCGTCGACGTAGCTGCCCCTCGTCCGGGTCAGCAGCGGGGCGACCCGGTCGGCGGGCAGGTCGCGGTCCAGCAGCACCCGGGCCAGCAGCGAGATGCGCGCGGCGGGGTCGACGACGTCGTGCTCACCGGCCACCCCGAGGACGACGAGGGCCTGCACCGCCGAGCCCACGGTGTTCTGCAGCGGCAGCAGGTCGGCGAGCTTGCCGGCGAACCGCGGCGCGGCGGAGACCCCGGCGGCGACCCGGCTGACCCGCTCGGCCCACCAGGCGGCGCGCCGGGCGAGGTGCACCCGCGGCGGGCGGCCGAGGCGCTCGGCGAGCGGGGTGAGCCCGCGGTCGACCCGGCGGAGGACGTCGACGACCACGGCGTCGCTGATCGGGGCGGCCATGGGCACCGACCGTAGGGGGCCGGGCGGGCCGTCGCACGTCGTCCTCCCGGGCGGCGGGAGCCACTACGGTGCCCGCGTGCTCACCGGGTCCGCCGTCCTCGCCGTCGTCGTGCTGACCGGGCTGGCGGTGCTGCAGGCGCTGCTGGCCGCCGGCCGCCCGTACGGGCACCTGGCCTGGGGCGGGCAGCACCGGGTGCTGCCGCGCGCCCTGCGGATCGGCAGTGCGGTGTCGATCGGGCTGTACGCGGTGTTCGCGGCGGTGGTCCTCGGCGCGGCCCTGCGGTCCCCGGCCGTGCCGGGCTGGCTGCAGGTCGCGCTGTGGGTGCTGACCGGCTACTTCGTGCTCGGCGTCGTGCTGAACGGGATCAGCCGCAGCCGTCCCGAGCGGCTGGTGATGACCCCGGTCTGCCTGGTCCTCGCCGGGTGCTGCCTGGTGGTCGCGCTGGGCTGAGCGCAGGGCTGGACGCTCGGCCCGAGCGCCGGGCCGGGCACAGGATGCCGACGTACCGTGGCCCGCGTGCGACGACGGCGGACCGGTGCAGCCCGCCGGTGGGCGGCCGTCGGCGGCGGTGTCGCGGTGCTGCTCGCCCTGCCCCCGCTGATCGGTGCGCTGCCGGCCTCCGACGCCGGCACCCCGGCCGCCGACCTGCGCCGGGCCGCGCTGGACTCCACGGGCGTGGCCTTCGCCGGGTACGCCCAGGCCGCCGGCGGGCTGGCGCTGCCGGTGGGGGAGCAGCTGACCGGCGTCGCGGACCTGCTCAGCGACCGGACGACGATGCGCGCCTGGTACCGCGGGCCGGCCGACTGGCGGGTGGACGTCGTCTCGCCCACCGGGGAGACCGGCGTGCACGCCGACGCCGGTGGCACCTGGACCTGGGACTACGTGGCGAGCGCCGCGACCCGCACCGCGGACACCGCGCTGGCCCTGCCCACCGCCCCGGACCTGCTGCCCAGCGCGCTGGGCCGCCGGCTGCTGTCGGAGGCCACGGACGCCGAGCTCAGCCGCTTCGGCGCCGACCGGGTCGCCGGCCGGGACGCCCTGGGGCTGCGGGTCGTGCCGGCCGAGGGGTCGGCCTCGGTGGGCCGGGTCGACGTGTGGGTCGACGCGGCCAGCGGGCTGCCGCTGCGGGTGCAGGTGTTCGGGGAGTCCGGTGGTGAGCCCGCCGTCGACTCGTCCTTCCTGGAGCTCGACCTCACCACGCCGGAGGTCGAGGTCGTCGACTTCGCCGTTCCGCCCGCCGCGGAGGTCCGCGCGGGCCAGGACCCGCAGCTGCTGCAGGCGGCCACCCGCGGCACCCGGGACAGCACGCTGGTGCTGCCCGCCGCCCTCGCCGGCCTGGGCCGCCGCACGATCGAGGGCGCGCCCGCCACGGTCGGCGTCTACGGCCGCGGGGTCACCCTGCTCACCGTCAGCGCCCTGCCCGGCCGCGCGTCGAACGGGCTGCGCACCGCGCTGGCCGGTGCGCCCGGCGCGGTGGTGGACGACCTCGGCGTCCGGATCGCCGCCGGGCCGCTGGGGCTGATGCTGGCCGACGGCCCCGACGGCGCGGTGCTGCTGACCGGCACCGTCACCCTCGACGCGCTGGCCGCCGCGGCCACCGAGCTCACCGGAGAGGCACCCTGAGCACCGTCATCGGCACCACCGGCCTGGTCAAGCGCTACGGGCGGCTGCGCGCGGTCGACGGCATCGACCTCGACGTCCGCGCCGGCGACGTCTACGGCTTCCTCGGCGCCAACGGCTCGGGCAAGACCACGACCGTGCGGATGCTGCTGGGCCTGGTGCTGCCCACCGAGGGGGAGGTGCAGCTGCTCGGCGAGCCGATGCCGAAGCGGGCCCGCCGCGTGCTGCCCCGGGTGGGCGCGCTGATCGAGGGCCCGGCGCACTACGGCCACCTGCCCGCCCGGGCCAACCTGTCGCTGTTCGACGCCGCCGGGCCCGGTGGGTCGCGGCGCACCCGCACGGCGCGGATCGACACGGTGCTCGAGCAGGTCGGCCTGGCCGGGGTGGGCCGGCGGCCGGTGAAGGACTTCTCCCTCGGCATGCGGCAGCGGCTCGGCCTGGGCGCGGCGCTGCTGCGGCGTCCGGAGCTGCTGGTGCTCGACGAGCCGACCAACGGGCTGGACCCGCAGGGCATCCACGAGATCCGCGACCTGCTGCTGGAGCTCAACCGGGGTGGGACGACGGTGTTCCTCTCCAGCCACCTGCTGGCCGAGGTCGAGCAGCTGTGCACCCGGGTCGGCGTGCTGGACCGCGGGCGGCTCGTGCTGCAGGACCAGCTGGCCACCCTCACCGCGCCCACCGGTGCCACCGTCGTGGAGACCCCGGACCCCGACCGGGTGCGCGCCGCCTTCGACGGCCGGGTGCTGCGGACCTCCGACGGTCGCGCGGTGGTGCGTGGCGCGGACCCCGCCGAGGTCAACGCGGCGCTGGTCGCCGCCGGGGTGCCGGTGACCGGGCTGGCGCTGGAGCGCCCGACCCTGGAGGAGGTGGTGCTGGCCGCGGCGAGCACCAGCGCCGACCGGGTCGACGCACCGGGCGAGCGGTCGCGCCGGTGATCGCCGTCGAGCTGCGCAAGCTGTTCCGCCGTCCCCGCACCTGGGTGACGATCGCGATGCTCAACGCCCTGCCGGTGCTGGTGGCCGTGCTGCTGGCGGTCACCGACCTCGCGCCGCGGCCGGGGGAGGGGCCGGTGTTCCTCTCCGCCGTGCTCACCAACGGCACGCTCTACCCGCTGGCCGCGCTGGCCATCGTGCTGCCGCTGTTCCTGCCGATCGCGGTCTCCGTCGTCGCCGGCGAGGCCGTCGCGGGGGAGGCCCAGGCCGGCACGCTGCGGTACCTGCTGGCCCGCCCGGCCGGCCGCACCCGGTTGCTGGTGGCCAAGCTGGTCTCGGTCATCGCGTTCGTGCTGGTCACCGTGGTGGTGGTGGCCGCGGTGGGCTACGTGACCGGGCAGTTGCTCTTCGACGTCCAGCCGATCGGCGGGACGACCCTGTCGGGCACCACGATCACGCCCGAGCAGATCGCCTGGCGCACCGTGCTGGCGATCGGCTACATCACCGTCTCGATGCTGGGGGTGGCCGCGTTCGCGCTGTTCTTCTCCACCCTCACCGACTCCCCGCTGGCCGCGGCCCTGGGTGCCCTGGCGGTGCTCATCGCCTCGTCGCTGCTGTTCACCCTGGACGCGGCGTCGTCCTTCGCGCCCTACCTGCCCACCCGCTACTGGCTGGCCTTCGTCGACCTGTTCCGCGAGCCGGTGCTGTGGCGGGACGTCGTGCGCGGCATCGGGCTGCAGGCCGTCTACGTCGTGGTGCTGGTCAGCGCGGCCTGGGCCAACTTCACCACCAAGGACATCACCTCCTAGCGGCCCGACAGCTGTCCCCGGTCGCCGGAGTTGGATCAGGTGACCTGATCAACGGCTGTCCTCCCGCACCAGCGTTGGTGAGGAAGGACAGCCGTTGGTGAGGGAGGACGGACGGCGGCCGGGTCGTGCGGGCAGGAACGGTTCCGGCCCCGCTGCAGGGGCCCGCCGTGAGCTGGCGAGCGGTGGGGGACAGCGGGGCCTCCCTCAGAGGGTGAAGCGGGCGACGCCGGTGCGGAGGTCGGCGGCCATCCGGGCGAGCTCGGCGACCGCGCCGCGGGTCTGGCCGAGTGCCTGCGTGGTGTCGCCGGCGGCGGCGGAGACCCCGCTGATGGTGCGGGCGATCTCGGTCGAGCCCCCTGCGGCCTCGGCCACCGAGCGGGCCATCTCGTTGGTGGTGGCGGTCTGCTCCTCCACCGCGGAGGCGATGGTCAGCTGGAAGGCGTCGACCTGGCCGACCACGGTCTGGATCCGGTCGATCGCCGCGACCACCCCGGAGGTGTCGGCCTGGATGGTCTCCACCCGCCGGGCGATGTCCTCGGTGGCCCGGGCGGTCTCCGCGGCCAGCTCCTTCACCTCCCCGGCGACCACGGCGAAGCCCCGGCCGGCCTCGCCCGCGCGGGCGGCCTCGATCGTGGCGTTGAGCGCGAGCAGGTGGGTCTGGGCGGCGATCGCGGTGATGGTCTTGACCACCGCGCCGATCTCGTCGCTGGAGGTGCCCAGCCGGGTGATGGTCGCGTCGGTCGCCCGCGCCTCGGCCACCGCGTCGGCGGCGGCCCGGGCCGCACTGGAGGCGTTCTGGCTGATCTCGCGGATCGAGGCGCCCATCTCCTCGGCGCCGGCGGCGACCGTGGCGACGTTGCGGGACACCTCGCCGGCGGCGTCGGAGACGACCCCGGAGCGGGTGGCGGTCTGCTCGGCGGCGGCGGCGATCTGTGCCGAGGACGCGCTGAGCTCCTCGGAGGAGGCGGCTACGGCGTCGGCGGTGGCGGTGACCGAGGACAGCACGGTGCGCAGCTCGGCGACGGCGTCGTCCAGCGCGGCGGCGGTGGCGCCGACCTCGTCCCGCGAGGTGACCCCGGCGGTCCGGGTCAGGTCGCCGGCGGCCAGCGCCTCGGCGGTGGACTGCACCCGGCGCAGGCCCCCGGTGATCCCGCGGGCGACCAGCCGGCCGACGACCAGCGCGGCGGTGACGCCGACGGCCAGCACGGCGAGGAGCAGCAGCCGGGTCGACCCGTAGGCGGCGGTGGCCGCGGCGGCGCTGTCGGCGGCGGCCTGCTGGCGCTGTGCGGCGAGCTCGTCGAGCTGGCCCATGACGGCCTTGGCGATCGGGGAGATCGTCGACTCGCGCGCCTCGGACCAGGCGGTCAGGTCCCCGGCGTCGGCGAGGGCGTCGAGGCCGACCATGCCGGCCCGGTAGTCCTCGATGCCGTCGAGGACCTGCTGCACCAGGGCGCGACCGGCCTCGGAGGGGTGGGTGCCGAGGTAGCGGTCGGCGGCCGCGGCCAGCTCGCCATAGGCGGCGTCCCGGCTGGCGAGGTAGGCCACCCGGTCGGCGGGGTCGGTGGCGACGGCGTAGTTGGTGCCCGACAGCCGGATGGCGAAGAAGTCCGCGCGCATCGACTCGACCTCGGCGGTGCCGAGCAGCTCGTCGCGGTACATGGTGTCGGTGGCCTCGGCGGTGCGGCCGAGGCTGTGCAGCCCCAGCACGCCGACGAGGACGGCGACGAGCGCGGCGAGCCCGACGGCCGCGGTGATCTTGGTGGTGACACCCGTCCGGCGGGGCGACGGGGTGGTGGGGGCGGACACGGGGTGGCCTCCTGGCCTAGGTGACGCTCTGGATCGACGTCGTTGCACCGTGCAATCCCCGTGGTGCTCCCCGGGATGCCCGGTGGGCCGGTCAGCTCCTCCGAACGGGTCAGCCCCGCCGCAGCCGGGCGCAGTCGGCCGGGCCCAGGTCGACCGGCGGACCGGCGGCCAGCTGGGCGAGCACGATGCCCTGGACGACGGCGTCGGTGGGCAGCTGACCGTGGGTCACCCGGGAGTCGGTGCACACCGACTGCACGGTGAGCTCCAGCGCGCCGGCCAGCTCCGCGGACTCCGGCGGAGTGACCGTCTGGTCGGCGGTGGTCCACACCGACACCCAGTCCGGGCCCTCGGGCGTCTCGTCGCCGGCGTTGAGGTCGGCGAGCAGGTCGCTGGTGGTGGTCAGCTGCTGGCAGGCCTGCGGGCACTCGGCGGGCAGCACCCCGGCGGCCAGGTCGGCCAGGGTGGTGCCGTGGTGCGGCGAGCCCAGGGTGACCACCCGCCGGGCCTGGTCGGCGCCGCCGTCGGCGGCCCACAGCCGGGCGATCACCCCGCCGGCGGAGTAGCCCACGACGTCCACGCTGCCGGCGCCGGTGCGGGCCAGCGCGTCGTCCACGGCCGCACCGAGGGCCTCGGCGGAGGCGGTCATGTCGCCGGTGCCACCGTCGGGGACGGCGACGACGGTGGCGTCCCGGCCGGTGGCGGTGAGCCGGTCGGCGAGCACCTGCAGCGAACCGGTCGAGCCGCCGTAGCCCGGCACCAGCAGCACCGGGCCGGGGGTCTGCTCGGCGGCCGGCACCGTCCGGTCGGCCTCCGGGCCGGTCAGCCGCGGGACGACGACGACGGCGGCGATGCCGGCCGCGGCGACGGCGAGGACGGCGAGCAGCGCCACCACCAGACGGCGGCGGGCGGGGGAGAGGCCGGCGAGCACCACCCCACTGTCCCTGCCCGTGCCGGGACGTGCCCGCGACGTGGTGGACTGACCCGGTGCTGAGCCGTGACGAGTACCTGGCGGCCTGGTCGCGGTGGCACGGCGGCACCGACCCGGCCGACAGCCGGTGGGTGCACGGCTGGCTGACCCTGGCCTACACCCTCGCCGTCCCGCTGGCGCGGCTCTCCCCGCTGGTGGCCACCGCGCTGGGCCTGGTGGTGGCCGGTGCCGCGGTCGGGCCGGCGGCGGCCGGGGGCGGCTGGCTGGTCGTCTGCGGCCTGCTGATCGGGCTGTCGGGCCTGCTGGACTCCCTGGACGGCGCACTGGCCATCGCCGGCGGCCGGGCGTCCCGGCGCGGGTTCGTGCTCGACTCCGCGGTCGACCGGCTCACCGAGGTCGCCTACGCGCTCGCCTTCTGGGTGGCCGGGGCGCCGGGCTGGCTGGCCGTGGGCTTCGGTGCGCTGTGCTGGCTGCCGGACTACCTGCGCGCCCGCGCCGGGCAGGCCGGGGTGAGCGAGACCGGGGCCATCTCGGTGTGGGAGCGCCCCACCCGGGTGGTCATGTCCGCCTTCGGGCTGGGCGGTGCGGGGGTGGTCGCGCTGCTCGGGATCGAGGTCGGCAGGCACGACGTGGTGGCCGCGCTGGTCACCGCCGGGGCGGCCGTCGGCTGCCTGCTGGGCGTCGTCGGCACCACCCAGCTCGGCGTCCAGCTGCGCCGCGCGCTGGGCGAGGAGCCCGCGGCCGGCTGACCGCCCCGCGCGGCCGGCCGGGGTGGCTCCTACCCTGGAGCGGTCCCGCGCCCGGTCCCGGCCGGGGCCCGACCGGCCGCTCGATGGCCGTTGTCCCCCGGAGAGAGCAGCCCTCATGCCCGTCGTCGTGACCGGTTCGATCGCCACCGACCACCTGATGACCTTCCCCGGGAAGTTCACCGACCAGTTCGTCGAGGGCAAGATGGAGAACGTCTCGCTCTCCTTCCTGGTCGACGACCTGGTGCAGCACCGCGGCGGCGCGGGCGCGAACATGGCCTACGGCCTGGGGCTGCTCGGCCTGGCGCCGGTGCTGGTCGGCGCGGTGGGCAGCGACTTCGCCGACTACGACGCCTGGCTGACCCGGCACGGCGTCGACACCGGCAGCGTGCGGTGGTCGGAGCTCAAGCACACCGCCCGGTTCACCTGCACCACCGACGTGGCCAACAACCAGATCGCCTCGTTCTACTCGGGCGCGATGAGCGAGGCCTCGATGATCGAGCTCGCCCCGGTCGAGCACCGGGTCGGCGGCCTGGACCTGGTCATCATCGGGCCCAACGACCCGACCGCGATGGTGCAGCACACCGCCGAGTGCCGGGAGCGCGGCTACCCCTTCCTCGCCGACCCCAGCCAGCAGCTGGCCTGGGCCGACGGGGAGATGATCCGCGACCTGGTCGACGGCGCGGACCTGCTGTTCACCAACGAGTACGAGCACGCCCTGCTGCTGCAGAAGACCGGCTGGGACGACGCCGAGGTGCTCGCCCGGGTCGGCACCTGGGTCACCACCCGGGCCGCGGACGGCGTGGTCGTGGAGCAGGCCGGCGCCGAGCCGATCCGCGTCATCGCCGTCCCGGAGACCAAGCCGGTCGAGCCCACCGGCGGCGGGGACGCGCTGCGCGCCGGCTTCGTCGCCGCCCGGCAGTGGGGGCTGGGCCTCGAGCGCGCCACCCAGGTGGGCTCGGCCGTGGCCACCGCCGCCGTCGAGGTGATCGGCACCCAGGAGTACTCGCTGCCCCGCGAGCTGTTCCTCGACCGCTTCGCCGCCGCCTTCGGCGCCGACGCCGCCGACGAGGTCGCCCCCCACCTCCCGGTCTGAGGACCCGCAGGGTGGCCGTGTTGGCGAACATGGCCCCTTGCGGCCCCGCTGCAGGGTCCCGCCGCGAGCTCGCGAGTGGTGGGGGGCAGCGGGGTCCTTCATCAGTCGCCGCGGAGCTGCTCGCCGATGGAGGGGTCGTCGGTCCAGGTCGCGTAGGGGATGCGGCGGATCTCCCTGACCTCGCCGATCGTCGACCACTCGTTGCCGCCCAGGCGGGCGAGCGGGCGCAGGTGCTCGATCCGCGGCCGGCCGTCGCGGACGGCGGTGGTGTGGACGGCGATGTGCCGCACCTGCCCGAAGACGACGGTGCTGTCGCCGAGCCGCAGCGTCGAGTGCAGCGTGCACTCCAGCGACACCGGCGACTGCGCCACCCGCATCGCCGCGACGGTCTCACTCGGCTCCAGCCGGACGCCGGTGTGCTCGGCCTCGCTCTCCTCGGGCGGGAAGTCGGTGCCGGTGGCGTTGGCCTGCTCGAACATCGACTCCGGCGTCAGGTTGACCGTGAAGTCCCCGGTCGCCTCGGCGTTGACCAGGGAGTCCTTGCGGCCCACCGAGGTGAACTGCACGATCGGCGGGTCGACGCAGGCCACCGTGTAGAACGAGTGCGGCGCCAGGTTGTGCACGCCCTCGGCCGAGCGGGTCACGACCCAGGCGATCGGGCGGGGGACGACGACGGAGT
Source organism: Modestobacter sp. VKM Ac-2986 (assembly GCF_026967795.1). GTDB lineage: Bacteria > Actinomycetota > Actinomycetes > Mycobacteriales > Geodermatophilaceae > Modestobacter. Next base: position 300,044 of record NZ_JAPVBH010000002.1, on the reverse strand, counting down.
TGAGCACCCGGTAGAAGGCGCCGGGGTCCATCTGCGCCGGGTCGAAGGACGTGCGGGGCTCGGTCACCGCCCCATCGTCGTCGTCAGCGCGGGACGGTCAGCGTGCGGCCCCGCCAGGTCAGCTCACCGCGCCGGTGGGCGCGCAGCGAGCGGGCCACCAGCACGTCCAGCAGCGCCACCGACACCGGGTGGGCCAGCGCGTCGGGCCACACCCGGCCGCCGGTGCCGGCCGCGACGACCGCCCGGTTGACCACGCCGGCCGCGTAGCCGACCAGCCCGGCCCGCGACCCGGTCAGCGCCGCCAGCGGGGGGAGCACCCAGACCGCGCCCAGCGCCACGGCGGCCCCGGCCGACGCCGCCGGGTGCCCGCCGAGGGCCGACCACAGCGACTTCGTGTAGCCGTCGCGGACCGCCGGCCAGCCGTCGTACATCCGGCAGCTGGCCAGCGTCGAACCGTCGACGACGACCCCGCGCCCGCCGGCGGCCTTGACCGCGCGCAGCAGGGCGATGTCCTCGAGGACCTCGCCGCGCACCGCCGCGTGCCCACCGGCCCGCTCGTACGCCGTCCGCCGCACCACCAGGAACTGGCCGTTGGCCGCGGCCAGCGAGGGCCGGGGCGAGCGCTCGGCCGGCCGCAGCGGCAGCAGGGTGGCCCACAGCCACTGCTGGAGCGGCTGCACCAGCCGCTCGGCCGCGGTGCCGGTGAGCTGCCGCGGCCAGGGGGAGACGAGGTCGAGGCCGGCGTCCTCCAGCACGGCGACGGCCGAGGCGATCGCGTGCGGCGCCAGCCGGACGTCGGCGTCGAGGAACACCAGCAGCTCGGCGTCCCCGGCGGCGGCCGCGCCCTGGGCGCAGGCGTTCGGCTTGCCCAGCCACCCCGGCCCCGGCGGCCGGGCGGTGAGCACCTGCACCCGGGGGTCGGCCGGGACCCGGTCGGGGGTGCCGTCGGTGGAGCCGTCGTCGACCACCACCACGCCCAGCCCCGGCACCCCACGCTGGTCGAGCAGCGCGGCCAGGCAGCCCGCGATCTGGTCGGCCTCGTCCCGGGCCGGCACGACCACGGTGACCCGGCGGTCGACCGGCCGCGGCGCGGGCGGGGGACGGCGCAGCAGCGCGGTGTTGACCGCCGCGTGCACGGCGGCGAGCACCGACAGCCCGGCGCACGCCTGCACCAGCCGGTGCGCCGCCGGACTCACCGCCGGCGGACCAGCGCGACGACCACCGGCGCCGCCAGGACGACGCCCCACACGGCCGACCCGGGGAGGTCGAGCCAGACGGCGTGCGCCAGCGCACCGCCCAGCACCATCCAGGCCAGCGTGAGCAGCGGCGCGGTGTCGCCGATGCGGGGCGGGGTCGCGGTGCGGGCCACCAGCAGGTCCAGCAGCGTCATCAGCACCAGCCCGGCAACCAGCCAGCCGGCCAGGTTGGTCAGCGGCACCGTGTCGATGCCGGGCAGCCCCGGCGTGGGGTGCGCCCAGCGCCAGAAGCCGGCCTGCACCAGCTGCGGGTCCAGCACGACGTCCCAGGCGGCGAAGACGTAGGCGGCCACGAGCACCCGCAGCGGGCGTGAGTCCGGGGCCAGCCGCCGGGCCACGACCCAGCTCGGCCAGGCCATCATCAGCCAGGCCAGCGGCACCAGGAACGGGACGCCGAGCAGCGTGGGGCCCAGCACGTCGCTGTAGTCGTAGGTGCCGTACGGGAAGCCGGTCGACAGCCCCAGCGCCTCGAACCCGACGGCCACCACGGCCACCAGCACCAGCACCCCGAGGCCGGTCCGGGCGCCGCGACTCACCCAGGCGTGGCTGATCGCGGCCGCGGAGCCCAGCAGTACGATCACCCAGCTGATGCCGGTGCGGGCCGACCCACCGGACAGCGGGTAGGCGATCGCGGTGGCCAGCAGCGCCACGGTGAGCGCCAGCGGCAGCCAGCCCGGCGCCGGCCGGGTGCGTCCGCGGACGGCGGTGGCGGTCACCGCGCCGCCCGGGCCGCCAGCCGGGTCCGGACCCCTGCCGAGAGCCCGGTGCGCAGCCGCGCGGCGGGACGACGGTCGGCCAGCACGATCCGCGCGGCGGTGCGCCCGGAGTTGCCGGAGACACCGCCACCGGGGTGGGTGGAGGCGCCGGCCAGGTACAGCCCGTCCAGGCCCGGGACGCGGTGACCGGACAGCGCCGGGGTGGGCCGGAAGCTGAACATGCTGGCCAGGCTCATCTCCACGTGCATGACGTTGCCGCGCAGCAGGGACAGCTCCTGCTCCAGCTTCAGCGGGGTCTGGACGTACATCCGCTGCACCGAGTCGGCGAAGCCGGGGGCGTACCGGTCGACCGCGGCGACGAGCTGCTGGGCGGCGTCCTCGGCCAGGTCGTCCCAGCTGCTGCCGTCGGCGAGGGCGTAGGGGTACCACTGCCCCCAGATGGTGACCACGTGCTGGCCCTCGGGGGCGAGGGTCGGGTCGCTCGCGGAGAACGACATCGCCAGCGGCACCGGCTCGCGGGGGAGCTCCCCGGCGAGGTAGTCGCCGTGCGCCCGGGCCAGCTGCGCGCGGTCGGTGCACAGCAGCTGCAGGCCCTGCAGGGCCTCGTCGCCCACGCCGGGGTAGTCGGGCAGGGCGTTCGTCTGGCAGCGCAGCACCAGGCCGAAGCCGTTGCCCAGCGGCGGGTCGGCGTCGGCCAGCGCCGGCGGTGCGTCGTCACCGGCGAGGGTCCTGGTGGCCAGCACGTGGCAGGCGGCGACGACCACGGGGGCGGTGACCCGCCGTCCGGACACCGTCTGCACGCCGGTCACCCGCCGGGCGCCGTCCGGGCCCTCGACCAGCAGCCGGGCCGCGCCGTCGCCGAGGACGACCCGGCCGCCGTCGGCAGCCAGCCGGGCGGCGAGGGCCTGGGTGAGCCCGCCGGAGCCGCCCACCGGGTGGCCGGGCGGGACGTCGTGCAGCAGCGCCACCCAGCCGACCATGGCCGCGGTGCCGGGCTCGGACATCGGCGGGCCGGACTGCGCGCCGAACCAGGCCAGGGCGGCCTTGAGCCGCTCGGAGGTGAACCAGCGGTCCAGCAGCGCGTCGCCGGAGCCGAGGAAGTCGGTGGCGATCTCCCCGCCGGGGGTGCGGGGGCGGCCGGAGCCGATCGGCCACAGGTGGCGCACCAGTTGGACGGGGCCCGGCCGGTCGCCGAAGGCCTTGACGACGGCGGCGCTGCGCGGGCCCCACACCTCGACGAACCGGCGGTAGGCGGCGGCGTCGGCCTCCCCGCACGCGGCGGCGATCGAGGCGCAGGTGGCGTCCAGGTCGACGGAGAACACCAGCGGCTGCCCGTCCGGGCCGGGGTCGCCGGGCACCGGGGCCGGGGCGAAGGCCCACGGGTCGCAGTCGATGTAGCGCAGCCCGAACTCCTCGAGCTCCAGCTCCTCGACCACCCCGCTGTGCCGGATGATCACGTGCGCGCTGGACCCGCGGTCGACCCGGACGCCGGGCCACCGCTCCACGGTGGAGACCGCGCCGCCCAGCACCTCGTCGGACTCCACCACCTCCACCCGCAGCCCGGCCTTCGCCAGGTGGGCGGCGGCGACCATGCCGTTGTGCCCGGAGCCGATGACGACGGCGTCGACGGTGGTGTCGCCGGGGGGCGGGGGGACGGCGGTGTCCTGCGGCGAGCTGGGAACGGCGATCAGTCCTTCCGGGCAGGCGGGGCCAGCGGCAGGCGGGCACCCAGGATGGCGAACGGGCGGGAGTCGCCGGGGAAGTGGTGGCCCCGGGCGAGGTCGACGAAGCCGTCGGCGTGGTAGAGCCGGAAGGCCTTGGTGTCGGTGTCCGGGGTGCTCAGCAGCGCCACCGTGGAGTCGGCGTCGGCGACCAGCGCGTGCAGCAGCTGCCGGCCCAGCCCGCGGCTCTGGTGGTCGGGGTGCACGTGCAGCTCGCAGACCTCGAAGGCGCCGGGCAGCCACTGCTTCGCCGTCCGCCGGTCCAGGGCGTTGCGCACCTGGTCGTGCCACCACTGGCCGGGCGACACGAGGTAGCCGTAGCCGAAGCCGACCAGCCGCTCGCCGTCCGGCGTCTCGACGAAGGCGCCCACGGCCCGGAAGCCGGCGCGCTCGGTGTGCTGGACGGCGTAGCCGTAGCGGCCGGCGACGACGGCGTCGCCGTAGCCCATCGCCGCGCCGTAGATGGCCAGCGCCTCGTGCAGGTGCTCGCGCATCCAGGGCACGGGCAGCTCGACGACCCGGGTGGCCGGGGTCGTGCCGGTCACGAGGCCACCTCCTCGAGGTGCGGCGCCGTGCCGGGCTCGACCGACGGACCGGGGCCGACCTCGGCGGGGGTGCCGTCGGTCAGCCGCAGCAGCTCCGCGTAGCTGGTCGGGAAGACGGTGTGCGGGTGCCCGGCGGCGGCCCAGACCTGCGCGTGCCGGGCCAGTTCGACGTCGACCAGCGTGCCGATGGGCTCGGGGTGCCCGACCGGGGCGACGCCGCCGATGGCCTGCCCGGTGTGCTGCCGGACGAACTCCGGGGTGGCCCGGACGACCGCCGGGACGCCGAGCAGCTCGGCCACCAGCGGCTCGGACACCCGGTGCGCGCCGCTGGTCAGCACCAGCAACGGCTGGCCGCCGACGTCGAACACCAGGCTGTTGGCGATGGCGCCGACCGGCACACCGAGCCCGGCGGCCGCCTCGGCCGCCGTCCGGGCGCTGTCGGGCAGCACGCGCACCTCACCGGGGACGCCGGCGGCGCGCAGCAGCTGCACGACCTCGGCGACCCGGGGGTGCTGCGGGATCTCCGCTGAGGTCATGCGCGCGATCCTGCCACCGGCCGGGGGAGCCCGCCGCACCGCCCGGTGGTCACCTCCGACCGAGGGCGGCCGTCTCCTCCGTCGTCCCGTCCGCCGTGTCGTCCGTCGTCCCGGTCGGGGTGTCGAGCGGGTGGGCGATCTCGTCGGCGGGCAGCCGGGCCACCACGATCGCGACCGCAGCCAGCACCGGGGGCACCAGCCCGGCGAGGGCGAAGGTGGCCGGCACCCCGATCACCCCGCTCACCGGGCCGGCCAGCGCCATCGACACCGGCAGGAAGGCCAGCGAGACGAAGAAGTCCAGGCTGGACACCCGGCCGAGCATCGCCGGGGGCACCCGGCGCTGCAGCAGCGTGCCCCAGATGACGGTGGCCCCCTGGAAGGCCGCCCCGGCGACCGCGGCGGCGAGCACGAACAGCCACAGCTCGGTGGCCACACCGAACACCGCCAGCGGCGCGCACCCGGCGCCCCACAGCGTGATCATCAGCGTCAGGTAGCGGCGCGGCAGCGGGCGCGAGGCGACGGCGAGGGAGCCCACCGCCCCGGCGATCCCGAACGAGGCCAGCACCAGCGAGTGCTCCGAGGGCCCGCCGCCGGTCTGCTCGCGCAGCGCGAAGGGGGTCAGCACCTCCAGCGGGCCGAGCACCACGAGTACCAGCAGCGAGGCGAAGACCAGCGTCGCGAGCAGCCACGGGGTCGCGACCATGTAGGAGAAGCCGGCCCGGACGTCGTGCAGCAGTGCGGTGACCGGGTGCCGGGCGGGCCCGCCGGCGGCCGCGGCCTCGGCGTCCAGGTCGCGGCGCAGCGGCGTGGCCGGCAGCCGCAGCAGCGCCAGGACCGCCCCCAGCGCGGCCACCGCGGTGACCAGCAGGGCGGCACCGGGTGAGGCGGCCGCGACGATCGCCCCGGCCGCGGCCGGGCCGGCGGCCTGCGTGAGCAGCGGCCGGAGGACCCCCTCCAGCCCGTTGGCCGCCAGCAGCTCGTCGGCGGGCAGCAGCGCGGGCACCAGCGCCGAGTAGGCCGGGTAGTACAGGCCCTGGCCCAGCCCGATGAGCAGCGACGCCACGGCCAGGTGCCACAGCTGGAGCAGCCCGGCCAGCGAGAGCGCGGCGACGACCCCGGTCGCGACCAGCTCGACGACGGCGACGACCAGCAGCAGGCGCCGCTGCGGCACCCGGTCGGCCAGGGCGCCACCGAGCAGCGTGGTCAGCAGCATCCCGACGGCCGTGCCGGCGCTGACCAGCGACAGCGCCGCCGGCCCGCCACCGAGCTCGATCACCTGCCAGACCACGGCCAGCAGGTACAGGCCCGAGGAGGTCAGCGTGAGCACCAGCGAGACGGCCAGCCAGCGGTAGCCCGGGTGCCGCAGGGGCATCAGCGCACGAGGCAGGGCGGGCACCGCCCCAGTCGACACCGGGGGTGGGGCGCGGCGCAAACGAGTTGCCCGGACCGTGGTGCAGGAGCGGGGGACGACACGGTCGTGGACACACCCGTCCCGGCTTGACGTCCCCGGTCCGCCTCCGGTCTACTCGACGTGTTCGAACACGTGTTCGAACACCGGTGGGTCCGCTCACCGGCCCGGGCCGTCATGCCTTCCCCGCATGCGCTTCCCCGCCGGGCCGGGGCGTGGGCCGGCCGGTGGGGCGAGGAGTTGGGGAGTCTGTCATGAGCCGAGTGCTCGTCGGGGCCGGTGGCCGCGTCGGTGAAGAGGTGCAGGTCGAGCAGGGGCCGACGGGGCCGGCCCAGTTCTGGCGAGGCCAGACCCGCTACGTGGTGGGCGAGCTGCTCGACTCGTGGGTCGAGACCGCCCCGTGGTGGCAGCCCGACCCCGCCGGCCGTGGCGCCTCGGCCGACCTGGTCGCCACCCGGCAGGTCTGGCGGGTGGAGGCCTCGCGGGCCGGGCGGTCCCGGATGAGCTTCGCCGGGGTGTTCGACCTGTCCTGGGAGCCGACGGCCGGGCAGTGGCTGCTCGTGCGGGCGCACGACTGATGGGCGCCGCCCGGGTCCTGCCGGCCCCCGAGCAGGGGGAGCTCCCCTTGCCCCCGGCCCTGCCCTCTGCCGCCGCCCAGCTGCTCGGCCAGGCCCACCGCGGGCTGGCCGAGGCGACCGGCAGCCCCGACGCCGGCTGGCGGTACGCCACCGCGCACCTGGCCGCCCTGCGCGCCGCCGCGGCGGTGCTGGCCGCCCGCACCCAGCCCGACGCCGACGCCGGCCGGCGCCGTCCGCGCAGCGCCTGGGTGCTGATCAGCAAGGTCGCCCCCGAGCTGGGCGAGTGGGCGGCGTTCTTCGCCGCCGGCGCGGCCAAGCGGGCCGCGGCCGAGGCCGGCCTGTCGCACGCGGTCACCGAGCGGGAGGCCGACGACCTCGTCCGTGACGTGCGCACCTTCCTCGGCGTCGTGGAGACCACGATCAGCCGGCCGGCCCCGCCGCCGGCCCCGGTCCGCCTGCGGTCGATGGACGGCGGCCGCCGCCGTCCCGCCGGGCGCCCTGAGACGTGAGCGAGCGTGCGAGCTCACGCATGAGCACAGCAGTGGCGCGAACGCGTCGGGCGAGCGCCAGCGAGCACGGCTCGTGAGTGACCCCTTCGTCCACCTGCACGTCGCCTCGGGGTACTCGATGCGGCACGGCGCCAACCACCCGGCCGACCTGGTCACCCGGGCAGCCGACCACGGCATGGGGGCGCTGGCGCTGACCGACCGCGACGGCCTCTACGGCGCGGTCAAGTTCGCCCTCGCCGCCCGGTCGGCGGGCATCCGGCCGCTGTTCGGCGTCGACCTGGCCGTCGACCCGGTCGCCGGGGGCGAGCCGACCGGGGCGGGCCGGGTCCGGGCCGCCGACCTGCACCGGGCGCGCCACCCGGCCGGCCGCCGGGCGCCGGCCCGGGGCGGGGCCAGCGTCGACCCGCGGCTGCCGCGGGTCACCTTCCTCGCCAAGGACGGCGCGGGCTGGCGGTCGCTGTGCCGGCTCACCAGCGCCACCCACCTCGCCGGCACCCGCGGTGAGCCGGTCAGCTCGCTGACCCTGGCCGGGGAGCACGCCACCGGTCTTCTGGCGGTGCTCGGCCCCGGCTCCTCGGTCGGCCGGGCGCTGGCCGACGGCCGCGCCGACCTCGCCCGGGCCCGGCTGGCCGCCTGGCGGTCGGTGTTCGGCCCCGGCCAGCTGGTGGTCGAGATCGTGCACCACCGCGGGCAGGGCGACCGGTCCCGCGCGCAGGCGCTGCTGGCGCTGGCCACCGAGGCCGGCGTCCCGGCGGTGCTCACCAACGCCGTCCGCTACGTCGACGCCCTCGACGCCCCCACCGCCGACGTCCTCGACGCCGCCCGCCGGCTGGTGCCGCTGGGGGAGCGGCACGTCGACCGGCGCACCGCCGAGGGGCACCTGAAGTCGGGCAAGGAGATGGCCGAGGTCGCCGAGGACATCGCCGGCCCCGACCGGGACGTCGCACTCCGGCTGCTGGAGACCACCGCCCGCATCGCCGAGCAGTGCGCCGTCGACGTCCGCGACGACCTGGGCATCGGCACCGTGCGCTACCCCGAGCTCGACGTGGTCACCACCGACGCCGAGCGGGGCATGGGCCCGGCGCAGGTGCTGCGGGCCCGCTGCGAGGCCGGGTTCGGCCGGCGGGGGATGACCCCCTCGGGTGCGGTGCGCGAGCGGCTGGAGTCCGAGCTCGGGGTGATCGAGCAGCTGGGCTACCCCTCCTACTTCCTCACCGTCGCCGACGTGGTCGCCCTGATCAAGGAGTTGCGGGTGCGGGCCGCGGCCCGCGGCTCGGGCGCCGGCAGCCTGGTCACCTACCTGCTGGGCATCTCCGACGTCGACCCGATCCGCTACGGCCTGCTGATGGAGCGCTTCCTCTCCCCGCTGCGCCACCAGCTGCCCGACATCGACATCGACGTGGAGTCCGCCCGGCGGATGGAGGTCTACGACGCGGTGATCGACCGCTTCGGGGCGCACCGGGTCAGCTGCATCTCGATGATGGACACCTACCGGGTGCGGCACGCCATCCGCGACGTCGGCGCAGCGCTGGGTCTGCCGCCGGCCGAGGTCGACGCGGTGGCCAAGGCGTTCCCGCACATCCGGGCCAACCAGGTGCACGCCGCGCTGCGCGACCTCCCGGAGCTGCGGGCCAGCCGGATGGGCTCCCGGCGTGGGGGCGGCAGCGGCGACCTGGACCTGATGTTCGACCTGGTCGCCCGGCTCGACGGGCTGCCCCGGCACATCGCGCTGCACCCGTGCGGCGTGCTGCTGTCCGACGCCACGCTGCTCGACCGCACCCCCGTCGAGAGCAGCTACCTCGGCTACCCGATGAGCCAGTTCGACAAGGACGACGTCGAGGAGCTGGGGCTGCTCAAGCTCGACCTGCTCGGCATCCGGATGCAGTCGGCGATCGCCCACGCCATGGACGAGGTGGCCCGGGTCGACGGCGAGGAGCTCGACATCGACGCGGTGCCCCGCGACGACCCGACGACGTTCGAGCTGATCCGCAGCACCCGCACGCTGGGCATGTTCCAGATCGAGTCACCGGGGCAGCGGGAGCTGGTCGGCAAGTTCGGCCCACAGACCTTCGAGGACCTCATCGTCGACATCTCCCTGTTCCGGCCCGGCCCGGTGAAGAGCGACATGGTCACCCCGTTCCTGATGGCCCGGAACGGCTGGCGCGACCCGGTCTACCTGCACCCGGCGCTGCAGCCGGCGCTGGAGGAGACCGCCGGGGTGGTGGTCTTCCACGAGCAGGTGCTGCAGATCGTGTCGGTGATGACCGGCTGCGACCTGGCCAGCGCCGACGAGGTGCGCCGCGCGCTGGGGGAGAAGGACGCCCACGCCGAGGTCAAGGCCTGGTTCGCCCCGCGGGCGCTGGAGGAGGGCTTCGACGTCGAGGTCGTCGAGAAGGTGTGGGAGGTGCTGGTCGCCTTCGGCTCCTTCGGCTTCTGCAAGGCCCACGCCGCGGCGTTCGCGCTGCCCACCTACCAGTCGGCCTGGCTCAAGACCCACCACACCGCGGCGTTCCTGGCCGGGGTGCTCACCCACGACCCGGGCATGTACCCCAAGCGGTTGATCCTCGACGACGCCCGCAACTTCGGGGTGGCCGTGCTGGGGCTGGACGTGAACGCCTCGGTCGGCAGCTACCGGATCGAGCGGGTCGACGGTGACCCGGACGGCGGTGACCCGGACGGCGGTGCCCCCGACGACGGCGGCCGGTACGACAGTGACCCCGACGACGGTGGGCCCGACGAGGACGGCGGGGTGGAGCTCGTGCCCCGGGCGCCCTGGATGCCCGCGGCGATGCCCGAACCCGGGCGGTACGGCATCCGGCTGTCGCTGGCCGACGTGAAGGGCATCAACGACGAGGAGCTCACCCGGATCGTCGAGGGGCAGCCCTACCGGTCGCTCACCGACTTCTGGAACCGGGCGAAGGTGTCCCGGCCGGTGGTGGAGCGGCTGGTGCTGGCCGGCGGGTTCGACTCGATCTACGGGTTCGGGGTCCGCGACAGCGAGGCCGGCCGGCCGGCCCGGCGGCGCGCGCAGCTGACCCGGCGGGACCTGCTGCTGCAGATCGGTGAGCTCGACCGGTGGAGCCGCAGCGGGGCGCGGGCCAGCAGCACCGGCCAGCTCGGGCTCGACCTCTTCGGGGCCGGGGCCGGGGCCGGGACCGACGACGGGGCCGAGCCCGGGCTGTTCGACGACGTCGGTGAGGGCGGCGGGGACACCGGCCAGCCGGAGTTCGTCAGCTCCGGGCTGCCGGAGTTCACCGACGCCGAGCGGGTGCGTGCCGAGCTCGAGGTGCTGGGGCTGGACGCCAGCCGGCACGTCATCGAGTTCTACCGGCCGTTCCTGGCCGCGCTCGGTGCGGTGCCGGCCGCCGACCTGCTGCAGTGCCGCAGTGGTGCGGAGGTGCTGGTGGCCGGGGTGAAGGTGGCCACCCAGACCCCGCCGATCCGGTCCGGCAAGCGGGTGGTGTTCGTGACCCTCGACGACGGCACCGGGTGCGCGGACTCGACCTTCTTCGAGGACGTTCAGGGTCCCTACGCCTCCACCGTCTTCCACTCCTGGCTGCTGGTGGTCCGCGGGGTGATGCGCCGCACCGGTCCGCGCGGGGTGTCGATGCGGGCCACCGGCGCCTGGGAGCTGCCCGCGCTGCACGAGGCGTGGGAGACCGGCGGGCTGGCCGCGGTCGCCGACCTGATGGTCACGCCCGGGCAGTACACCGACCAGGCGATCAGCGGCGCGGCGGCCTCCTACGGTCCCCGGCCGGTGGTGGTGCGCCCGGTGCTGGTGCACCCGACCGGCTTCCGGATGTCGCCCTACGCCGACATCAAGCCCGCCGGCGACGACGCAGCGACCGCCGTGCGCCGCGCGGCGGCCGAGCCACCGCGCAAGCTGTGGCACTCCAGCCCCGGCAGCTCGGGTCATTGAGCCCGGCGACGGGAGCGCTGGACCCGTACGGCCCGGGACCCGCCGAGTCCCGGGCCGCAGCGGTCCAGCTCCCACCTCGGTGCCGGATGCCGACCCGGTCCCCGTCTCCCGCTGGTGTCGACGGCCGCCGGACCGCGTCCAGGGGGTGCGCCCACCGGTACCGGTACAGCCGGCCGTCCGACCCGGTGGACCGGGGCGCTGTCGTTCCCGCCCTGTTGGCCCGATCGATCCCGCGGCGGCGCGTGGTGTCCACCCGGGCGGGTACCAGAGCTCCCGGGCCGGGTGTGGTGCCCGGTCGGCTCCATCGTCGAGAGGCAGACCCATGCCCGAGGTCCCACAGCCCGTCACCGACAACACCATCAAGGTCCGCCAGCTGAGCCACTACCAGTTCAGCTGGACCGCTGGAGAGCCGGGCAAGCCCGGTACGTACACCCTGCAGCTCGTGCTCGACCAAGGCGCCTGGGAGGAGGTCCTCACCCTGGACCCCGACGACGCCGACAACCTGCAGGACCTGCTGACCAACACCGAGACGGTCCACTACGACGTCGAACGGCGCGTGCTCATGTTCGGGGTCACCAAGACCGGCAGCTGATCTCCGGGAGGGCGCCCGCCCCATCGAGCGGGCGCCCTCCCCAGCCCGGCGGCGCCGTCCCCGGGCCCGTCCCTCAGCGGGGACGGCCGTCGCGCGGGCCGAACACGGTGAGCGCCTCGGCGTCGCTGGCCGCCGACCGCAGGAAGTAGTCGGCCCACTCCTGGCGGCGGGGGTAGCCGGACTCGGCGACCACCCGGGCCACCGCGGCGTCCACGTCGAGCGGCGTCCGGTGCAGGGTGACGGCGCCGTCGGCCAGCAGTGCCCAGTGCCCGCCCGCACGCCCGTAGGGCATCCCGACGCTGCCCGGGTTGACCACCAGCCGCCGGTCCACCAGCCGCAGGAAGGGCATGTGGGTGTGGCCGCAGACCACCGTCGCCACCTCCGCCGGCAGGTCGGCGAACACCTCGGCCCACCGCTCCAGCCGGGTGTCGACCAGCACGACCTCCTCGTCGTCCCGGGGCGTGCCGTGGCAGAAGACCGTCGGACCGAAGCCCTCGACGTCCAGCATCACCGGGTGCGGCAGCCCGGCCAGCAGCTCGACCTGGTCGGGGCGCAGCTGCGCGGCCGCCCACCTGCTCACCGGGTCGGGCACGTCGACGTCGGCCCCGCCGGCCAGCGCCACCAGCTCGCGGTCGGCGTTGCCGCGCACCAGCAGCACCCGGTCGCCCAGCGCCGTCAGCCGGTCCAGCACCTCCACCGGTTGCGGCCCGGCCGCGTGGTCACCGGTCACCACCACCAGGTCCGCCGCGGCGACGTCGGGCTCGGCGAGCACCGCCTCCAGCACCGGCAGCACCCCGTGGACGTCGGACAGGACCGCTACGCGCCGCACCATCCGGTCACCCTCGCCGGTCCCGCCTGCCCCGTCCAGAGGGGACGGGGTCCTTCCTCAGACGGGGGCGAAGGCGACGAGCAACTGCCAGCGCTCGCCGTCCTGGCGCTGCACCTGGAAGTCGCGGCGCGACCCGAACCGGGGTTCGGGACGCGGGAGTTCGTGGGCGCGCAGCACCCCGAAGGCCCGCGCCTCGTCGTCGCACGAGGCGGTGAAGAGGTCGGTCGGGCGTCCGTCCCCGTCCAGCAGGCGGTAACTCGGCATGGCGGCAACCTAGGCAGCAGCACCCCGTTCCGGAAGGGACACGCGCGCGGGCGTTCCCTCTGGCACCCCACCCGCCACTCGGACCCCTCCCGGCGGACGGTGCCGTTCCGCCACGGCGCTCTGCTGCGCGCCCGCGGCGGCACTAGGCTCCCCGGGGTGTTGAACCCTCCCGCCGTCACCGCGCAGGCTCCGGCCCGGACGGCGGCGATCTGGGCCGCCCTCGACCCGCTGGTCACCGCGGGCCCCCCGCTGCGCGTGCTCGACCTGGGCGGCGGCAGCGGCATGTTCGCCGTCCCGCTGGCCCAGCTCGGCCACCAGCTGACCGTCGTCGACCCCAGCGCCGACGCCCTCGCCACGCTGCACCGCCGGGCTGCGGCCGCCGGCGCGGGCGAGCAGGTGCGCGGCATCCAGGGCGACGGCGACCGGATGCTCGCCGCGCTGCCCGAGGGCGACCTCTTCGACCTGGTGCTGTGCCACTTCGTGCTCGAGGTGGTCGACGACCCGGCGAGCACGCTGGCCCAGATCGCCGGGGTGCTCCGCCCGGGCGGTCAGCTGTCCATCGCCTCGGCCAACCGGGCCGGTGCGGTCCTGGCCCGGGCCGTCGGCGGCCACCCGGTGGAGGCCCGCGCACTGCTCGCCGACCGCGACCCGGCACCGGCGAGGTCGGGTCCGGCGCGGCGCCGGTTCAGCCCCGAGGAGCTGCTCTCGCTGCTGGCCGCCGCCGGGCTGGAGCCGGGGGAGTGGCGCGGGGTGTCGGTGGTGGCCGACCTGCTGGGCGCCTCCAGCGGCGCCGACCAGGCCGCACTGCGCACCCTCGAGCTAGCGCTGGCCGAGGCCTCCCCCTACCGGGACGTCGCCACCGGCCTGCACGTGCTGGCCACCCGGCCGTGACCTCCCGGCCCCGTCCCGGGCCTGCGACGGACGGGGGCCGCCTCCCCGCCGGCTTCGCGCTGCCCGCCTACGGCAGCGCGTCCCTCGCCGACGTCCTGCCCGGCGTCGCCGCCGCGCTGGGCGTGCCGGTCCGCCGCGGCGACCTCCCGGCCGACCCGCTCGACCTGGTCACCGCGCTCGCCGGTGCCCGCCGGGTCGCCGTCCTGCTGGTCGACGGCCTCGGCGCGCAGCTGGTCGCCGGCCACCCCGCCCAGGCCCCCGTGCTGACCGCGCTCGACCGCCCGGCCGGGGTGCTGTCCGCGCCGTTCCCCAGCACCACACCGGTCAGCCTGACCACGCTGGGCACCGGTCTGCCGCCGGGCAGCCACGGCGTGCTCGGCTTCGTCACCGAGGTGCCCGGCACCGGCGCCACGCTCAACCACGTGCAGTGGCGCGACGACCCCGACCCGCAGCAGTGGCAGGCACAGCCCACCGTCTTCGCCTCCGCCGCCGCCGCGGGCGTGACCTGCAGCGTGGTCGCCCCGCACGCCTTCGCGACCTCCGGCCTCACCCGCGCGGCTTACCGGGGCGCGGAGTACGTGCCGGCCGTCAGCGCCGGTGACCTGGTCGCCGGGATGCTGGACCGGCTGGGTGCGGGCGAGCGCAGCCTGGTCTACGGCTACACCGCCGACCTCGACCTGACCGGGCACGTCCGCGGCGTCGACTCGGCGGCCTGGCGCGCGCAGCTGGGCCAGGTCGACCGGCTCGTCGAGCAGCTGGTCGCCGGCCTGCCCGCCGACGCCGTCCTGCTGGTCACCGCCGACCACGGGATGGTCGACGTCCCCGACGCCACCCGGCTGGACACCAGCACGATCGACGGGCTCGGCGACGGCGTCCGGCTGCTCACCGGCGAACCGCGGGCCCGCTACGTGCACGCCGAGCCCGGCGCCGCCGACGACGTCCTGGCCACCTGGCGGGCGGTGCTCGGCGACCGCGCCTGGGTGCTCAACCGGGCCGAGGCCTTCGACGCCGGGCTCTTCGGGGCCGTCGACGCAGGCCTGGCCGACCGGGTCGGCGACGTCCTCGCCCTGGCCCGCGGCAGCTGGGCACTGCTGGACTCCGCGACCGAGCCGCACGCCGCGGGCCTGCGCGCCTTCCACGGCTCGCTCACCCCGGCCGAGCTGGAGATCCCGCTGCTGGCTGCCCGCGGCCGCGCGCTGGCCTGACTCAGGCGCGCGCGGCCACCTGCAGCGACAGCGGGTGCCAGGTGCGCCAGTGCCCCGGCCGGGCCGCGGCGCAGGTCAGCCGCTGGGCCTCACCGGACAGCCGGCTCTCCACGGTGACCACGACGTCGCCGTCCGGGCCGGCCAGCGTGACCTCGAAGCACTCGGTCCCGGCGGCCGAGGAGTCCAGCGTGCGCACCCCCCGGGGCGGGAGGTCGGCCACGCCGAGCAGCCCGAGCTCGCTGCGGGCGTGGTGCTGGGCGGCCTGCGCCGCGGGCGTCAGCCCGGCCTTGCCGCGCAGCCACGGCAGTGCGACCTCCCCGGCGGCGTGTGCGGCGACCAGCCCGGCGCCGTCCTGCGGCACCTGCCCGTAGACGTACCCCCACGGCAGGACGACGACGTTGGCGGCGAACCGGTCACCGCCCAGGTGGCTGGTCTCCCACACGTCGACCGGCGCCCCGCTCAGCGGCAGTGCCCGGGCCAGCGGTCGCCCGCGCACCGCGCAGCACGCGTCGTGCGCGCCGTGGGTGCAGACCAGGTAGGTGGGCAGCGTGCTGGCCTCGCCGACCGACCCGTCCCAGGGCAGCTGCAGCAGCTCGGCGTCGGAGGTGCGGGTCGACCAGTGCACGGTCTCCACGCCCGCGGTCGTGTCGGCCACCGCCCAGCGCATGCCGGAGTCCGACAGCCGCTCCCCGGGACGCCGCACCATCTGGATCCGCATGCCGAGCTCGCGGGCGCGGGTCGCCAGCCGGGAGGCCACGTGCCGGTCGAACCGGGACTCCAGCAGCGCGTCCCGCCCCCACGGCCCGGGCTGTTCGACCAGCAGCCAGCGCCGGGCCGGGGGTGCGGTGGCCACGGGGGAGTCGCCGCGCAGCAGCGCCTGCACCGAGCAGCGGTCCGGCACCAGCCGGCCCGCGGGGGTGGAGCGCGGCGGGGTCTCCTCCCCGGTGTCCTGGCAGAACTGGGGGTCGGCGCCCGTGGTCTCAGGCTCCGGTGCGGTCGTCACTGTCCCCATGATGCGCCGTTCCGCCGGGGCGGGCGTCGGGGACGATCGCGATCGACTGGGTCACCAGCCGGCGGGCCAGGGTGAGCTGGTCGGCGGCGTCCAGGCCGGGCAGGTCGCCGACCTTGAGCTCACCGGCGGCCAGCAGCGCGGCCAGCGCGGGGTGCGTGTCGGCCGGCAGGTCGTGGGTGCGGCGACCGGCGACCAGCGCGACCCGGTCACCGACCGGCTCGCGCAGCTGGGCCCGCAGCAGCGGGCGCACCCGCAGCACGGTGTCGGCGTCCAGCGCGGCGAGCGCGGTGGACTGCGCCAGCGGTGACACCGGCGCCGGCCGCACCTGCGCCCAGGCCCGCGAGCGCAGTGAGTCGGCCACCGCGGCCGGGTCGACCTCGGCGAGCGCGCGCTGCAGGCCGCTGATCACCGCGGCGACGTCCTCGGTGGTGGTCGCGGGGTCGGCCAGGTCGACGCCCAGCGGCAGCGAGCTGCGCAGCGTCTGGTCCTCGGCGGCGAGCACCCGCACCAGGTCCAGCGCCGACTCCACCGCGCCCCAGCGGGTGACCGGGTGGACGCCGATGGTCAGGTGGGCGCTGATCTCGCCGAGCGCGACCGCGGAGTGGATGTAGCCGCGGGGCAGGTAGAGGGCGTCGCCGGGGCGCAGCACCGTGTCGATCACCGGCGGGCGCTCCGCGGCGGCGGCGACCTCGTCGGGGCGGTCGGTCCACGGGTGGGTGCGCAGCGGGTCGGTGAGCACCGGCTCGTGGATGGTCCAGTGCTTCTCCCCGGCGACCTGCAGCACGAACACGTCGTGCACGTCGTAGTGCGGGGAGAACCCGCGCGAGGACGGCGGGGTGACGTAGGCGTTGACCTGGGTGGGGTGCCCGAGGTCGGCGGCGAGCTGGTTGGCGAAGGCGATCAGCGGCGGCCACAGCCGGTGCAGGCCCTGCAGGACGACGGTGCTGCCCTCGGCGAAGAGCCGCAGCACCGCGTCGGAGGACACCTGGTCGGCCACCTCGGCGCCGGCGCCCTGCGGGCTGGTGAACCGCTTGGGGTCCACGACGGCGCCGTCCTTGGCGATCCGCAGGAACGGCGTGCGCAGTCCGCGGGTGCTCAGCAGCTCGTCGACGGCGTCCAGGTCGAGCAGGTCGGTGAAGGTGCTCCCGAGCTCGGCCGCGGTGGACAGCAGCGGACGGCGGGACCAGTGCTCGTCGGCGAAGACCTGCGGGTCGACGCGGATGCAGCGGCGCAACGCCGGACGGGCGCCGCCCTCGGGGGAGGACGGCGCCCGGTCCTGCAGATCAGGGTCGGGCACGGTCAGGCCGAGCCGTCCGCGCCGCCGTCGTGCTGGCCGGGGGTGCCGCCGCCGGCACCGGAGTCGGCCGGGCCCTCGGCGCCACCGTCGGCACCGCCGTCCGCGCCGCCATCGGCCCCACCGTCGGCGCCGCCATCGGCCCCACCGTCCGCGCCGCCATCGGCCCCACCGTCAGCGCCGCCGTCCGCGCCGCCGTCCTGCTGGCCGGGGGTGCCACCGCCGGCACCGGAGTCGGCCGGGCCCTCCGCGCCACCGTCGGCGCCGCCGTCGTGCTGACCCGGGGTGCCCTCGCCGGCACCGGAGTCGGCCGGGCCCTCGGTGCTGGTCATGTCGTCGTCGTCGAGTGCCATGGGGCTGCTCCGCTCGTCGCTGGTGTCGGTCGCCGGGAGGCGGCCGTCGGGCACTTCCTACCGCAGTGATCCACTCGCCACACATCCGGCGGCGGTGCGGTCGGTCGTGCACGACACGTCCGGCCGGGCCCCGACGCCCGTCGCGCTCGACGGCGTCCCACCCCGGAGGGGTCGACCTGCCGGCGGCGCGGACGTGCCGGGCGCGACCCGCTAGCCTCTCGAACAGGTGTTCGACGGCCGTGGGGACGGCCGCTGAGGGTGAGCTGCACCGGGGGAAGCCGGTGCAGCTCGGGAGAGGGGACGCGCGTGCCCGATCGGGCTGCCGGTTGCACGGTGCTGCACGTCGACATGGACGCGTTCTTCGCCAGCGTCGAGGTGCGCCGCCACCCCGAGCTGGCCGGGACGCCGGTCATCGTCGGCGGGGCGGGCAACCGGGGTGTGGTCACCTCGGCGACCTACGAGGCCCGCGCGTACGGGGTGCACAGCGCCATGCCCACCTCCCGGGCGCTGCGGCTGTGCCCGACGGCCACCGTGCTCCCCGGCGACCTCGCGCTCTACACCGAGGTCTCCCGGTCGGTGATGGCGCTGTTCCGCACCATCACCCCGCTGGTGGAGCCGCTGAGCCTGGACGAGGCGTTCCTGGACGTCTCCGGCTCCGGGCGGCGGCTGGGCGACCCGGTGGCGATCGGGGAGCACATCCGGGCCCGGGTCTTCGACGAGCAGGGCATCACCTGCTCGGTCGGGGTGGCCGGGAGCAAGTTCGTGGCCAAGCTGGCCTCCACCCGCTCCAAGCCCGACGGGCTGATGGTGGTGCGCCCGGCCGAGGTCATGGACTTCCTGCACCCCCTGCCGGTCGGCGCGCTGTGGGGCGTGGGGGCCAAGACCGAGGAGGTGCTGCTGCGACTGGGGCTGCGCACCGTCGGCGACCTGGCGCACGTGCCGGCCCGCACCCTGCAGCGCGCGGTCGGTCAGGCCGCCGGGGCGCACCTGCACGAGCTGGCCTGGGGCCGCGACCCGCGCCGGGTGGTGCCCGACGAGCCCGACCGCTCCACCGGGGCGGAGGAGACCTTCGGCACCGACGTCGACGACCCGCAGGTGATCCACCGCGAGCTGCTGCACCTGGCCGAGCGCACGGCCGGCCGGCTGCGCTCCACCGGCTCGCTGACCCGCACGGTGAGCATCAAGGTGCGCTTCGCCGACTTCACCACCATCACCCGCTCGCGCACCCTCAAGGTCCCCACCGACGTCGGTCAGGAGCTCTACGACACCGCCCGCGCGCTGTTCGACGCCCTCGGCCTCGACCGCGCCCGGATCCGGCTGGTCGGGGTGCGCGCCGAGGGGCTGGTCGACGCCGACGCCACCGCCCGCCAGCTCGAGCTCGGTGCCCGCGAGCACGGCCGCCGGGACGCCGAGCTGGCCGCCGACGCCGCCGCCCGGCGCTTCGGTGCCGGCGCCGTCCGGCCGGCCACGCTGCTGGGCCGCGGGCGCACCCCGGGCACCGGTCCGGCCGGACGCGGACCCCGCCCGAGGGCGGGTCGCTGACCTGCGCCGACGTCGTGTGAGGGGGAGTTCCCGGCCCGGGCGCGTCGCCCCTGTGCTGATGAGAACAGCCCCTGAGGGTGTGTCGCGGTCAACTCACCTTTCGCAGCCCGCAATCGCCTCGTATCCTCGGTGTTCCGCGGGCGGACTGCCGCCGGTGGCTGATTGCACTGCGCACCTGGAGGTCGACGTGCCGCTCTCCGAGCACGAGCAGCGTCTGCTGGAGCAGATCGAGCGCGCCCTCGTCGACGACGATCCCAAGTTCGCCTCGACGGTCCGTACCGGCGACCGGCGACAGAAGGCCCGCCGCAAGTTGCAGCTGGGCGTCCTGCTCGTCGTCGTCGGCCTGGCGATCGTCGTGGCCGGCGTCGCGATCCCCTCGGCCTCGGTGGCCCAGGTGGTCGTCGGCGTCCTGGGCTTCCTGATCGCCTTCGGCGGCGCCACGCTGGCACTGCTCAACTACAAGGGCGCCACCGGCGTCGTCGAGACCGGTCCGGTCGGCGGTGGCCGTCCCGGCCCCGGCGGCTCGAGCCGGGTCGGCAAGGCCCGGCGCCAGCCGATGAAGAACCGGCTCGAGGAGCGCTTCCGCCGCCGCTACGACCAGTAGCAGCCGCGGGGGTCACCCCCGAGCGAGCACCTCCCGGCAGCCGCCGTCCGCACCCGGACGGCGGCTGCCGGCGTTCAGGCGGTGGGGAGGGTGTCGAACAGGGCGCTGACCGACTCCCCGTCGTGGATCCGCTGCACCGCCTGGGCCAGCGCCGGGGCCACCGAGAGCACCGTCAGCTTCCCCGAGGGGTCGGCCGGTGCGGGCACCGTGTTGGTGCAGACGATCTCCAGCACGTCGGGCTGGGCGCCGATCCGCTCCAGCGCGCCGGCGGCGAACAGCCCGTGCGTGCAGGCCACCCGGATCGAGCGGGCGCCGGCGTCGCGCAGCCGGTCGATGAGCTCGAGCACGGTGCTGCCCTTGGCGATCTCGTCGTCGAGCACGATCACGTCCCGGTCGGCGACGTCACCGATGACGGCGTTGATCTGCACCCGGTCGTCGGCGTAGCGCTGCTTGGCCCCGGCGGCCACCGGCACCCCGAGCCGCCGGGCGAACGCCGCGGCCTCCTTGGCGTTGCCCAGGTCCGGGGAGACCACCGTGGTGCGGGACAGGTCGAGGGCGCGGAAGTGGTCGGCCAGCTCGCGCAGCGCGTGCAGGTGGTCGACCGGGACGCTGAAGAACCCGTGCACCTGCGGGGAGTGCAGCGTCATCGCCAGCACCCGGCTGGCGCCGGCGGCCACCATCAGGTCGGCGACCAGCCGCCCGCCGATGGAGATCCGCGGGGCGTCCTTCTTGTCCGACCGCGCGTAGGCGTAGTGGGGGAGGACCACGGTGATCCGGGCGGCCGAGGCGCCCCGGGCCGCGTCGATCATCAGCAGCAGCTCGACCAGGTTCTCCTGCACCGGGGTCACCAGCGACTGCACGAGGTAGACGTCGCGCTCCCGGCAGTTGGCCTGCAGCTGCACCTCGAGGCAGTCGTTGGCGAACCGGGTGACGCGCACCGGCTGCAGCGGGACGCCCAGCTGGGCGCACAGCTCCGCGGCGAGCTCGGGATGGGAGCTGCCGGCGAAGACGGCTATCTCACGCACAGGGGCACTCCGGTGCTGGTCGGGGACGCCGGCAGCGGCACGGTCACCGGCGGGGCAACCGTAGCCAGGCCCGGCCGCCGCCCGCGGGGCGGGCGGCGGCCCGCCGGCTCAGGCGGGGCGGGGCCGGCGGGGCGTGCGCGCGGTCAGCCACCGCAGCGCCGCGCCCAGCGTCGACGCCGGCCACACCGCCGCCGTCAGCCGCTGCTGCCGGGACACCGACCGCAGCATCGCCCGCCGCACGGTCTGCAGCGCCTCGGCCAGCGCCGGGTCCCGCTGGTCGCCGGCACCGGGCGGCCCGTAGACCGCCCGCTCCTGGGCCAGGGCCAGCGAGCGGACGGCGGCCACCGCGGCCGGCTCGGCGCCGGAGAGCCGCTCGGCCAGCTGCCGGGACAGCTGGCGGGACGTCGTCGTCCCGGGCACGTCGATCCGCAGGTCGGTGGCGGTGGCCAGCAGCTCCTCCCACAGCGCCCCCGGCCGCCCGTCGGTCAGCCGGGCCGAGCGCTGCCGCCGGCGCACCGCGAAGGGCAGGGCGGCCAGGCCGAGCAGCAGCAGGGCGCCCACACCGCCGGTCAGCCACGGCCGCAGGTCCGGGCCCGACGTCGTCAGGGGGGCCGCGGAGGGGACGGCCTCGTCGTCCCGGTCCAGCTCGGCGGTCGGGGCGGCGGGCACCGGGGCCTCGACCTGCGGGGTGACCGGGTCGACGGTGGTGTCCTCGGTGGCGTCGGTGCGCGGCGCCCAGGGCAGGTCGACGGCCCGGTTGGCCGCGATCGGGGTGGGGTCGAAGGGGATCCAGCCCAGGCCGCTGAACCAGGCCTCGACCCAGGCGTGCGCGTCGTCGGTGGTGACCAGCCGGGTGCCGTCCTCCTGCTCCTGCCCGGGGGTGTAGCCCAGCACGACCCGCGCCGGCACCCCGGCGGCCCGCACCAGCACCGCCATCGCGCCGGCGTACTGCTCGCAGTAGCCGCGCTTGAGCCGCAGGAAGTCGGCCAGGTCGTCGCCGGTGGTGCCCGGGGTGGTGGACAGGCTGTAGATGAAGTCGTTGGCGTCGTCGGTGAAGTACCGCTGCACGGCCAGGGCCCGCTCGTAGGGGGCCTGGTCTGGGTCGGTCAGCTCGCGGGCCAGGTCGGTGACGGTGGGGTCCAGGTCGGGCAGCTGGGTGTAGCGCTCCATCGCGTCGGCGTCGGCGGGGGAGTCCGGGGCGGCGTCCAGCTGCTCGACCGAGGGCTCGGGCTGCTGCGCGCTGATCCGGTAGGTCAGCCCCGCAGTGGTCGTGTCCCGGCCGAAGACCGTGCGGGCGTCGGCGTCGAAGCGCCAGTCCTCCGCGTCGCCGTCCTCCAGCTGCACCGCCAGCGGGGAGTACAGCACCGGCATGAAGACGTCGTCGTGCTCGAGCACGGTGACGGTGGCGGTGACCGGCCGGGCGCTCTGCCCGCCGGTCAGCGGCGCCAGCGTGGCGTCGTCGGCGATCGACCCGGTGCCGTTGAGGTTGGTCAGCCCCCAGCCGCGGTCGACGGTGTACTGGTCCAGCGCGACCGACCGGAGGTACCCGGGGTCGGGGACGGAGGCGTCGAGGCGGAACAGGTCGATGGCCTCGGGGCGGTTGAGCTGCCCGGACATCTCCGCGACCGGGTCCAGCGCGGTCCCCAGCCCGTTGCCGGTGCCCGAGCCGCCCAGCCCCGCGGCCAGCGACCCCTCCGACAGCGTGGGCACGACGACCGGGAGCAGGAGGCCGGCCACCAGCGCGACGACCCCGGTGCGCAGCGCGGGCAGGGTGCCGGTGCCCAGCGCCGAGCCGCTGCCGGCCCGGGCGCCCTCGACCAGCCGGCCGCGCTGGTCGGCCCACAGGAGGACGGCGAACCCGGCGGCCGGGGCGGCGAAGGAGATCAGCGCGACGTCGCCGGTCACGGTGCTGACCGGCACGCAGTACAGGACCAGCAGGCCCAGACCGCCGAGCGCGGGCTGGCGGGCGGGCACGGCGAGCAGGTCGACGACGAGGGCGACCAGCGCCACGAAGACGGTGGTCAGCGCGACCAGCCCGTTCAGCGGCAGCGCCGGCGTGCCCTGCTCCTGCAGCTCGTCGCCGCCGTCGGCCAGCAGCCCGGCCAGGTCACCGAGGCTGGTCGGGGTGGGCACCAGGCCGGCGAAGGCGTCGCCGGGGACGAAGACCGTGGTCAGCACCACCAGCACGAGCACCAGCTGGCCGACCGGCACGAGCACCCGCGCCGGGGCCTCCCACCGCGGCGCCAGCCGCGCGGCCCCGGCGCGCAGCGCCGCCCCGCCGAGCCCCACCGCGAGCACCGCGAGGGCGACGGGTGGGAACCAGGCGAGGGTGGCGAAGACCGGCTGCAGTGCCAACGAGCCCAGCAGGACGGCGACGGCCGCGGCGACCGCGGTGCCGCCCCGGCCCTGCCGCGGTCGGGCCAGCTCGTCGGTGCTGCGGGTCATGCCGGTGCTCCCGTGGAGAGGGGGGACGTCGGGGTGGGGTGCACCGAGCCGGTGGCGGCCCCGGCGGCGGTGGGCTGGCCGCCCAGTCGGGCCCACACCTGGTCGACCGTCTGGTCCGGGCGCACGGCCAGGACCTGCCAGCCGGCCGACCGCAGCAGCGTCACCGCCTGCTCCTGCCGCTCGACCAGCTGGGCGCGGGCGCCGGCCGACAGCGGACGGCGGCTGCGGGTGGCCCCGGCGTCCAGCCAGGCGCCGGCGTCGACGACCACCGCGACGTCGCTGCCCGGGCCGGAGCGGGCGCGGGCCAGCGCGGTGACGTCCTCGGGGCCGACCAGCCCGAGCAGGCAGATCGCCGGCCCGTCGACGGCGGTGCGGCGCAGCGTCTCCACGCCCACCTGCAGGCCGGGGTACCGGGAGGGCTCCAGCTCGGCCAACCGGTCCAGCAGCTCGTCGGGGCCCAGGGTGCCGCGGCCCAGCGCCGCGGTCAGCTCGCCGGCGTCGGTGACCACCCGCAGGGCGGCGCCGCGCCGCAGCAGGTGCACCCCGATGCTGGCCGCGGCCTCGATCGACCACTCCAGGGTGTCCGGCGAGGGTGCGGTGCCCCGGGCCCGGCTCCCGGCCAGGTGCGCGGTGGCCCGGGTGTCCAGGAACAGGGTGGCCGCGGCCTGCCACGGCGTCTCCTCCAGCCGGACCATCAGCTCGCCGGTGCGCGCGGTGGCCCGCCAGTGCACCAGCCGCAGGTCGTCGCCGTAGCGGTACTCGCGGGTGCTGACGTCGTCCTCGCCGTGCACGGCGATCGAGCGGCGCGCGCCCTCCCCGCCGGTGCCGCCGGCGCCGCTGAGCCCGCCGGTGCCCTGCAGCGGCCGCACCCGGGGCACCACCAGCAGGGCGGCGGTGTCGCTGCCGGCGGCCGTGCGCAGCACCAGGCCGAAGGGGTCGACCAGCCGCAGCCGCAGCGGGCCGAGGGCGAACCGGCCGCGCCGGGCACCGTGCAGCCGGTAGCGCAGCGGGGCGGTGGCGCCGGGGGACAGCCGCTCGACGACGAACTGCGGACGGCGGCCCAGCTCGGCCGGCAGCTGCTCGGTCAGCAGCCACAGCCCGCCCGACCGGCGGTCGGTGTTGGCCACCTCGACGAGGACCTCGGCGCTCTCGCCGCGCGGGAGCCGGGCCGGGGTGACGGTGCGCCGGGTGGCGACCCGGAACCGCTGCCGGGCGACGCCGACGGCGGAGACGACCGGCAGCGCCAGGACGAACAGCGCCAGCTGCACCAGCGCGCGCTCACCGAGCACCGCGCCCAGGGCCAGCAGGGTGAGCCCGGCGGCGACCAGGCAGCGCCCGCGCAGGGTCAGGGAGGAGGCGGCGTCGGCCAGCCGAGTACGGGCCATGGGTCGGGTGGTCCGGCGGTCGCTCAGTGCCCGCGCTGGACGGGGACGGAGGTCAGCAGGTCGGCCACCACGCGCTGGGTGTCGCGGCGGGCGAGGGCGGCGTCGGGGGTGAGCAGCAGCCGGTGGGCCAGCACCGGCACGGCCATGGCCTGGACGTCGTCGGGCAGCACGTGGTCGCGCCCGGCCAGCGCGGCGGCGGCGCGGGCGGCCCGCAGCAGCTGCAGCCCGGCCCGGGGCGAGGCGCCCAGGCGCAGCTCGGGGGAGCGGCGGGTGGCCTCGACCAGCGAGACGACGTAGCGGCGCAGCGGCTCGGCCACGTGCAGCCGGCCCACGGCGGCGACCAGGGCGCGCACCTGGGCGGCGTCGACCACCGGGGTCAGGGCGGTCAGCGGGTCGACGGTGGCGCGCTCGTCGAGCATCGCGAGCTCGGCGTCCCGGTCGGGGTAGCCCATCGACACCCGGGCGGTGAAGCGGTCGCGCTGGGCCTCGGGGAGGGGGTAGGTGCCCTCCATCTCCAGCGGGTTCTGGGTGGCCACGACCATGAAGGGGCGGGCCAGCTCGTAGCTGACGCCGTCGACGGTGACCTGCCGCTCCTCCATGCACTCCAGCAGGGCGGACTGCGTCTTGGGCGAGGCGCGGTTGATCTCGTCGGCCACCACCACGTTGGCGAAGATCGCGCCGGGCTTGAACTCGAAGGCCCGGGAGTCACGGTCGTAGACGGCCACCCCGGTCACGTCGCTGGGCAGCAGGTCCGGGGTGAACTGGATCCGGCGGACCGTGCCGTCGATCGTGCGGGCCAGCGCCTTGGCCAGCGTCGTCTTCCCGACGCCGGGCACGTCCTCGATCAGCAGGTGGCCCTCGGCGAGCAGCACGACCAGCGCCAGCCGGACGACGTCGGGCTTGCCCTCCACGACCCGGCCGATGGCCTCGGCGAGCCGGGCCCCCTCGGCCGCGACGTCGACATCGGGGCCCGGTGCGGCGTGGGGGTCGGCACCGTGCCGTGGCGCGGAGCGCAGCTCCGTCGTGCCCCGGTCCGGACGCAGCCCTGCCGTGCTCTCGCTCACCCGCCACACGGTACGTGCAGATGGCAACTGCGGGGGTGGTCGCGCGGCCGTCCGCGACGTCCCCGCCGACGGGCGCCGCCGGGGCTGCCGTGCTGGTCGGGAGCCCGCTGTGGGGTGCCTGTGGGGGCGGGTGGAGGACGGGGGACGACACGTGGCGATGTGGTGTCTGGTGGGGGCCAGTGGGTTACTGTGTCGCGGAATGGGGAGGCTGGGACCACGGATGGTGCCCGGCGACACCACAGGAGGACAGATGCAGGGGGTGATCCGGTGTTCGTCGGCAGCTACCCCCTGCGCCTCGACGAGAAGGGCCGGCTCGCCCTCCCTGTCCGGTACCGCGACCTCGTGGCCGACGGCATGGTGATCAAGAAGGGCCAGGAACGCTGCGTCTACGGGCTGACCATGGCCCGGGTCGCCGAGCAGAGCGCCGCCCTCAAGGCCATGGCGCCCTCGGACACCAACGGCGCCCGCATGCACGCGCGGATGAGCTTCGGCTCGATGGTCGAGGTGGAGGCCGACAAGACCGGCCGCATCACCATCCCGGCCAGCCTGCGCGAGTACGCCGGCCTGGACCGCGACGTGGTCGTGGTCGGCGTCGACACCCGCTTCGAGATCTGGGACTCCGCCACCTGGGAGGCCTACGTGGCCGAGCAGGAGGCCGCGTTCGCGGCGATGGAGAGCGAGGGGATGCCGACCCTCTCCTGAGCCCCACCGCCCCCCACCCACCCCCTGACGCACACCCCCGTCTTCGAGCCTGCTTCCCCGCGGCTCGACGGCACCCCCGGCAGGCGAGCCGACTTCCCCCCGGCTCGACGCCACCGCAGGACCGCCCCACCGCCCGGCCGCCCCAGCAGGGCACCTCCTGGTACCGCTTCCCCGGCGCCAGGCGACCCTGCGGGGCGGCGGGCCAGGGTCGGCGCCCCACCCCGGCGCCACCTCCCACCCCCGCCCCCACTGCACCCCACCCCGGGTCCGCAGCACCCCGAGCCGCCCCGGAGAGGACCCGTCGATGAGCAGCCCCGAGCCCACCGGGCCCGCGCTGCACGTCCCCGTCCTGCTCGACCGGGTCACCGAGCTGCTGGCCCCGGCGCTGCGTGCCCCCGGCGCGGTGGTCGTCGA
Organism: Modestobacter sp. VKM Ac-2986; assembly: GCF_026967795.1. Taxonomy (GTDB): domain Bacteria; phylum Actinomycetota; class Actinomycetes; order Mycobacteriales; family Geodermatophilaceae; genus Modestobacter. The sequence goes on along the minus strand of NZ_JAPVBH010000002.1, from coordinate 273,235 downwards.
CTGCACGCTGGGCCTGGCCGGGCACTCCCTGGCGCTGCTGGCCGCCCACCCCCGGCTGCGGCTGATCGGCCTGGACCGCGACCCCGACGCCCGCGCCGAGGCCGCCGCCCGGATCGACGCCGCCGGCTTCACCGACCGGGCCACCCTCGTGCCCGCCGTCTTCGACGAGCTGCCCGACGTCCTGGACCGCCTCGGCGTCCCCGAGGTGCAGGGCGTGCTGTTCGACCTGGGCGTGTCCTCGCTGCAGCTGGACCGGCCCACCCGCGGCTTCAGCTACTCCACCGACGCCCCGCTGGACATGCGGATGGACCCCAGCGGCCCGCGCACCGCCGCCGACGTGGTCAACACCTACTCCCACGGCGAGCTCGCCCGGGTGCTGCGGGTCTACGGCGAGGAGCGCTTCGCCGGCCGGATCGCCTCGGCCATCGAGCGGGAACGCACCCGGGAGCCGTTCACCGGCACCGCCCGGCTGGCCGAGCTGGTCCGCGACGCCATCCCCGCCGCCACCCGCCGCACCGGTGGCCACCCCGCCAAGCGGACCTTCCAGGCCCTGCGCATCGAGGTCAACGACGAGCTCGGCGTGCTCACCCGTGCACTGCCGGCGGCCATCGATGCCCTCGCCGTCGGTGGCCGGATCGCCGTCATCAGCTTCCACTCCCTCGAGGACCGCATCGTGAAGCAGACCCTCGCCGCCGAGGCGACCGACCGCACCCCGCCCGGCATGCCGGTCCCGATGCCCGAGCACGCGCCGGTGCTGCGGCTGGTCACCCGTGGGGGAGAGGCCCCCGGCGAGGCCGAGCTGGCCGTCAACCCGCGGGCGGCCTCGGCCCGCGTGCGCGCCGCCGAGCGTGTCCGGCGGGCCTCGTGAGCGCGTGGACGAGCGCACCGGCGACGACGCCCGGCGCGGGGCCGTCGTGAGCCAGCCGGCCCGCACGGCGCGGGGGACCACCCCGCACCCCCCGCTGCCCCGCACCCCGCTGGTGCAGACCACGACGCCCCCGGTGACCTCGACCGCCGCCGGGTCCAGCAGCCCCCGCCCGCCGGTCGCCCGCACCCCGGTCGCGCGCACGCCTGCGCGCAGCGCCCCGGTCGCCCGGGGCAGCGTGCCGCGGTCGGCCAGCGGCCCGGTGCACGTGCCCCGCAGCGCCCCCACCCGGCGCACCGGTCCGGTGGCCTCCGGACCGCAGCTGAAGCTGGTGCCCGCCGCCACCCGCACCCCGGGGCGGGCCACCTCCCGCAGCCGCCGTCGCGCGCCCTTCGTCGCGCTGATCGTGGCGCTGCTGGTCGCCACCACGCTGGGGCTGCTCGCGCTGAACACCGCCATCGCGGTCGACTCGCTCAAGGCCAACGAGCAGCGCGCCGCCAACGCGCAGCAGGCCGAGGAGGTCTCCCGGCTGGAGCAGCAGGTCGTGGCTGCCGACACCGCCACCGAGCTGGCCCGCGCCGCCGCGGCGGCCGGGCTGGTGCAGCCGGGTGCCCCGGCGCACCTGGTGCTGCAGCCCGACGGCACCTCGGTGCTCCTGGGCACGGCCGTCCCGGCGCCCGACCCGAACGCCCCGGACCCGAACGCACCGGCACCGGCCACGCCGCCGGCCGCGGCGACCCCGCCCGCGACCGACGGGCCGGCCCCGGCCGGGACCACCCCGACGGACGCCGCCCCGAGCGGGACCGCACCGGCCGACACCGCCACCGACCCCGCACCGGCCGGGGCGCCGACGCAGGCCGACCCCGCCACCGACCCCGCTGCACCGACCCCCGGGAACTGATCCGTGCCCCCTGCAGGCCAGCTGCCGCCGATCCGTCCCGCCGCCGCGCGCCGCGACGGCGGCCGGGCGTCCGGTCCGGCCCGCCGCTCCGGCTCCTCGGCGTCCCGGCCGGAGCCCGGCGCGCGCCGGCGGCGTCCGACGCTGGGGCTGCACCAGCGGGACAAGCGCAACCGGTGGGGCCTGGCCCTGCTGATCACCCTGCTGGTGGTGGTCGTGGGCAAGCTGGTCCTGCTGCAGGGCGTCGACGGGGCCGCGTACGCCCGGGCGGCGGAGGCCGACCGGATGTCGGTCTCGCCGATCGAGGCAGCCCGGGGCCAGATCACCGACCGCACCGGCCGGGTGCTGGCCTACTCGGTCGCCGCCGAACGGGTCGTCGCGGACCCGAAGGCGGTCACCGACCCCACCCGCACCGCCCTGGCGCTGACCACGCTGCTCGACGTCCCGGCCGCGGAGCTGACCGAGAAGCTCTCCCGGGACAGCCGCTACGTGGTGCTCAAGCCCAAGGTGCCCACCGAGGTCACCGACCGGATCCGCGAGCTGCCGCGGGAGGACCGGACCGGCATCGTCTTCGAGCCCGACCCGGTCCGGCTGTACCCCGCCGGCGCCGTGGGCGGGCAGGTCGTCGGGTTCGTCGGCACCGACGGCGCGGGGCTGGCCGGCATCGAGCGGACGTTCGAGGACCAGCTGACCGGCACCGACGGCGAGGAGCGCACCGAGGTCGACGGCAGCGGCAACCCGATCCCCTCGGGCATCGACGACACGACCCCCGCCGTCGACGGCAGCACGGTCGCGCTGACCATCGACGAGGACCTGCAGTACGTCGTGCAGCAGCGGCTGGACGCCGCCTGCGCCGACGGGGCGACGACCTCCGGCTCGGCCGTGGTCCAGGACGTGCACACCGGCGAGGTCGTCGCGATGGCCGCCTGCCCCGGCTACGACCCCGGGCGCTACAACGAGACCGACCCCGAGCTGCTGGGCAACCCGGTGGTCTCCGACGTGTACGAGCCCGGCTCGGTCATGAAGGCGGTCACCCTGGCCGCCGCCATCGACCTGGGCAAGGCCACCAAGGACACCGAGCTCGTCGTCCCGGACTCCATCGAGGCCGGGGACGTCACCGTCCGGGACGCCGGCCGGCACCCGCCGCGGCGCTACACGGTCACCGGGATCATGGCCAAGTCCAGCAACGTCGGCACGATCATGCTCGCCCGCGAGGTGGGCGACGGGAAGCTGGAGGAGTACCTCAAGGCCTTCGGCATCGGCGCGCAGACCGGGGTCGAGCTGCCGGGGGAGAGCGCCGGCATCCTGGAGAGCGCCGCGGAGTGGACGCAGAGCCGGGCGGCCAACGTGCCGATCGGCCAGGGCGTGTCGGTGACCACCCTGCAGATGGCCTCGGTCTACCAGACCCTGGCCAACGGGGGCGTGCGCATCCCGCCGCGGGTGGTCGCCTCGGTCACCGCCCCCGACGGCACGGTCACCACAGCCCCGCGCCCCGAGGGCGTCCGGGTGGTCAGCGAGGACACCGCCGACCAGCTGACCCACATGCTCGAGTCCGTCGTCGGCAAGGGCGGCACCGCGCCGCTGGGTGCCGTCGACGGCTTCCGGGTGGTGGGCAAGACCGGCACCGCGCAGCGGGCCAACCCCGACTGCAGCTGCTACACCGGCGGCGGCTACTTCACGACCTTCGTCGGCTACGCCCCCGCCGACGACCCGCAGTACGTCGTGGCCGTCGACCTGGAGCGGCCCACCAGCGACGCCGAGGGCGGCCAGGTCGCCGCACCGGTGTTCTCCGACGTCATGCGGTTCGCGCTGACCGCCGGTGGCGTCGTCCCCTCGGGCTCCCCGCGGCCCGACTTCACCCTCCTGGTCGACTGATCCCCGTCCCGACCGCGGACCGGCCGTCCCGGGCGACACGAGGTGGCCCGGTGGGCGGGCGCCCGGGTGCCGCGCCGGTAGATTGGGCGGTCGTGACCCCGACCGCCTCCGGGTCGGCTCCCCGGCCTGCGGGGATCCGCCCTGTCCCGCTCACCGACCTGGCCGACCTGACCGGCGCCCCCGTGCAGGGGGAGGCCGCGGTGACCGTCTCCGGCGTCACCCTCGCCTCCGGCGACGTCCGGCCCGGAGACCTCTACGCCGCCCTCCCCGGCGCCCGCACGCACGGCGCCGCGTACGTCCCCGAGGCCCTGGCCCGCGGTGCGGTCGCGGTGCTGACCGACGCCGCCGGCCGCGCCGCGATCAGCGACCCGGACGTCGCCGTGTGCGTGGTCGAGGACCCGCGCGCGGTGCTCGGCCCGGTCGCCTCCCGGGTGTACGGCCGGCCCAGTGAGCAGCTGACCGTGCTGGGCATCACCGGCACCAACGGCAAGACGACGACGAGCTACCTGGTCGAGGCCGGGCTGGCCGCCGCCGGCCGGCCCAGCGGCCTGATCGGCACCGTGCAGACCCGGACCCGGGGGCGCGGCGCGGACGGGGGGCCGGTCACCACCGAGCTGCCCAGCGTCCGCACGACCCCCGAGGCGCCCGACCTGCACGCGCTGCTGGCGACGATGGTCGACTCCGGCGTGCAGGCGGTGGTCATGGAGGTCTCCAGCCACGCGCTGGTGCAGGGCCGGGTCGGGGGCGTGGGCTTCGCCGCCGCCGGCTTCACCAACCTCTCCCGTGACCACCTGGACTTCCACGGCGACGTCGAGAGCTACTTCCAGGCCAAGGCGCTGCTGTTCGACGGCCGGGCCGCGGTCGAGGTCGTCGACGTCGACGACGAGCACGGACGCCGGTTGGTCCGCCCCGGCACGGTCACCGTCAGCACCGCCGGGGCGGCCGCCGACTGGTCGGCCACCGACGTGGCCACCGCCCCCGCGGGCGGCTCGACGTTCACCCTGCACGGCCCCGGCGGGCGCACCTGGCCGGCCCGGTTGCGGCTGCCCGGTGACTTCAACGTGGCCAACGCCGTGCTGGCGGTCGCGCTGCTGGACGCCGTGGGCGTGCCGGTGGAGACCGCGCTGGCCGGGCTGGCCGACACCGTCGTCCCCGGGCGGATGGAGCCGGTCGACGCCGGGCAGCCCTTCGTCGCCGTCGTCGACTACGCGCACACCCCGGACGCGGTCGCCACCGCGCTCTCGGCGCTGCGCGGGTCGACCGCGGGCCGGCTGGTCACCGTGCTCGGCTGCGGCGGTGACCGCGACACCGGCAAGCGCCCCGCGATGGGCGCGGCCGCGGCCGCCGGCAGCGACGTGCTGGTGATCACCGACGACAACCCGCGCTCGGAGGACCCCGCGGCCATCCGGTCCGCGATGCGCGCCGGGGCCGAGGAGGTGCCGGCCCCGCAGCGGGCCGAGGTGCTCGAGATCGGCGACCGGCGGGCCGCGCTGGCCGCGGCCGTCGCCCTCGCGCGACCGGGTGACACGTTGCTGGTGGCCGGCAAGGGCCACGAGACCGGCCAGGAGGTGGGAGGTTCCGTGCTGCCCTTCGACGACCGCGCGGTGCTGCGCGAGCTGCTCCAGACGGCTGCGGGGGTGACCGCGTGAAGTCGGTGCTGGTCGCCGCCGCCGTGGGGCTGATCGTGTCGATCCTGATGACCCCGCTGGCCATCAAGGCCTTCCGGCGTCAGGGCTTCGGACAGGAGATCCGCGACGACGGCCCGGAGAGCCACCTGGCCAAGAAGGGCACGCCCACCATGGGCGGCACCGTCATGGTCCTGGCCACCGTGCTCGGCTACCTGGTCGCCCACCTGTTCCTGATCAACCAGGAGGGCCGGGGGGTCACCGCCACCGGCCTGCTGCTGCTGTTCCTGCTCATCGGCATGGGCACCGTCGGGTTCCTCGACGACTACCTCAAGATCCGCTACCGGCGCAGCCTGGGACTGAACAAGACGGCCAAGCTGGTCGGCCAGCTGGTCGTCGGGCTGACCTTCGCCGTCCTCGCGCTGATCGAGGACGGCGCCGACGGCACCGCGGTGGCCACCACCACCGTGTCCTTCGTGCGGGACATCGCGCCGCTGACCATGCCGGCGTTCGTGTTCTGCGCGGTGGCCTACCTGTTCATCGCCGGGTTCTCCAACGCGGTCAACCTCACCGACGGCCTCGACGGGCTGGCCGCCGGCTGCTCGGCGATGGTGTTCGCCTCCTACGTGATCATCTCGTTCTGGCAGTTCGGCCACGACTGCAGCTCCGCGCTGGCCATCGAGGGCTGCTACACCGTGCGCGACCCCCTCGACGTCACCCTGATCGCCGCGTCGGCGATGGGCGCCTGCCTGGGCTTCCTGTGGTGGAACACCTCGCCGGCGCGGATCTTCATGGGCGACACCGGCTCGCTGGCCCTCGGTGGGCTGATGGCGGGTCTGGCCATCGTCACCCGCACCGAGCTGCTGCTGGTCGTCCTCGGCGGGCTCTTCGTCGCGGTGACCCTGTCGGTGGTCATCCAGGTCGCCTTCTTCCGGGCCACCCGGCGGCGGGTGTTCCGGATGGCGCCGCTGCACCACCACTTCGAGCTCGCCGGCTGGGCGGAGAACACCGTCATCGTCCGGTTCTGGTTGGTCACCGGGATGGCCGTGGCCTTCGGGCTCGGGCTGTTCTACGCCGACTGGCTCTCCTTCGCGGGCCTCTGATGAGCGTCCTCGTCGCCGGGCTCGGCGTCTCCGGGGTCGCCGCCGCGCGGGTGCTGCTCGCCCGCGGGGACGACGTCGCGCTCACCGACGCGCGGGAGCCGGCCGTGCTCACCGAGCTGGTCGCCGCCGGCGCGCGCTGGCTGGGCCCGCTCACCGCCCCACCCGAGGACGTCGACCTGGTGGTCACCTCGCCGGGCTGGCGGCCGGACAGCCCGCTGCTGGTCGCGGCCGCCGAGCGCGGCATCGAGGTCATCGGTGAGCCCGAGCTGGCCTGGCGGCTGCGGATCGCGGCCCCCGGCGGGGAGCCGGCGCCCTGGTACGCGGTGACCGGCACCAACGGCAAGACCACCACCGTCACCATGCTCGAGCAGGTGCTCACTGCCGGGGGCCTGCGCGCGGTGGCCGCCGGCAACGTCGGCCGGCCGCTGGTCGAGGTCGTCACCGCCCGCGACGCCGACGGCCGGCCCAGCTTCGACGCGATCGCCGTGGAGCTGTCCAGCTTCCAGCTGCACTGGTCGAGCTCGATCGCCCCGGCCGCGGCGTGCGTGCTCAACGTCGCCGACGACCACGTCGACTGGCACGGGTCCTTCACCGCCTACCGCGACGCCAAGGCCCGGCTGCTGCGGCTGGCCCCGGTCGCGGTCGCCGACGCCGGTGACCCGGTCGCGGCCGCCCTGGTCGCCGCCCACCCGCACCCGGTGACCGTGACCCTGGACGAGCCCGCGCCCGGCCAGCTCGGGGTGCGGGGGAGCGACCTGGTCGACCGCGCGTTCGGCACCGACCCGGCCGGCGACGTCCTCGTCGGCACCGGCGAGCTGCAGGTCGGCGGGCCGCACAACCTGGTCAACGCGATGGCCGCCGCGGCGCTCGCCCGGGTCGCCGGGGTCGACGCCGACGGCGTGCGCCGGGGGCTGGCCGCCTTCACCGGCGGGGCCCACCGCAACGTGCTGGTCGGCCGGGTGGGCGAGGTGGACTTCGTCGACGACAGCAAGGCCACCAACCCGCACGCGGCCGGTGCCTCGCTGGCGGCCTACCCGCGGGTGGTCTGGATCGCCGGTGGGCTGCTCAAGGGCGCCGACGTCGACCCACTGGTCGCCGCGGTCGCGCCGCGGCTGGCCGGGGTCGTGCTGCTGGGCCGGGACCGGGAGGAGCTGGCCCGGTCACTGGCGCGACACGCCCCGTCGGTCCCGCGCACGGTGGTCGCCAGCGGCGACCATGAGGCCATGGGTGCTGATGTGTCGTACGGGGACGGTGTGATGCGGGAGGTGGTGGCCGCCGCCGCCGCGCTGGCGAGCCCGGGCGACACCGTCCTGCTGGCCCCGGCCGCCGCGTCGATGGACGTCTTCACCGACTACGCCCACCGGGGTCGTGCCTTCGCCGACGCCGTGCGGGCGCTGGGCTGAGCCGACGATGACCGCGAGCACCCGGGAACGCCGGAGCTCCGCTCCCGTCCGCGAGCCGCGCACGCCGCCGGTCGCCCGCACCGGCGGTGGCTTCCGACTGCGTGGGCCCGAGTGGCTCGACGGGCCGATGACCAGCTCGCACCTGGTGCTCGGCTCGGCCGGGATGCTGCTGGCCATCGGGCTGGTCATGGTCTTCTCCGCCTCCTCGATCGAGGCGGCGCTGGACGACCAGCCGGCCTGGCTGCCCGGCGTCCGGCAGATCGTCTTCGCCGGGCTCGGCCTGGTGGCGATGCTGGTGGCGATGCACCTGCCGATCGGCCGCATCCGGCGGTTCGCCGGCTGGGGGATGGTCGTCTCCTTCGTGCTGCTCACGCTGGTGCTGGTCCCCGGCATCGGGCTGGAGCTCAACGGCTCGCGCGCCTGGTTCGACCTGAAGGTCACCAACTTCCAGCCCTCGGAGCTGGCCAAGCTGCTCTTCGCGCTGTGGGGCGCGCACGTCATCGCCCTGCGCGAGCGCTACCTCACCACCCAAGCCCTGCTGGTGCCGGTGCTGCCGGCCTTCGTGCTGATGTCGGCTCTGCTCATCATGGAGCCGGACATGGGCGCGGTGGTCAGCCTCTCCCTGGTGGTGGCCGGGCTGATGTGGGCCGGCGGGCTGCCGCGCCGGTTCCTGGCCGGCGCCACGGTCCTCGCCGCTGCGGGCGTGGCCCTGATGATCGTCGTCGCCCCCTACCGGGCGGCCCGGATCACCGGCTTCCTCGACCCCTTCGCCGACCCGACCGACGGCGGGTACCAGGCGATCCACGGCTTCTACGCCCTCGCTTCCGGCGGCGTGGCCGGCGTCGGGCTGGGCAACAGCGCGATGAAGTGGAACCTGCTGCCGCACGCCGAGTCCGACTACATCTTCGCCATCATCGGCGAGGAGCTGGGCTTCCTCGGCTGCCTGGTGGTCATCAGCCTCTACGGCGTCCTGGCCTGGGCCGGGTTCCGGATCGCCCGCCGCTCGGCCGACCGGTTCGTCCAGCTCGCCAGCATCGCCATCACCGTGTGGCTGACCGGCCAGGCCACCATGAACATGGGCTACGTCGTCGGCCTGCTGCCGGTCACCGGGGTGACCCTGCCGCTGATCTCCGCCGGCGGCACGTCGCTGGTGCTCACCCTGTTCATCATCGGGCTGCTGGTCCGCTTCGCCCGCGCCGAGCCCGCCGCGGTCGCCCACCTGCAGTCCCAGCCCCGCGGCCGGCTGGTCCGGCTGTTCAACCCGGCGCCGGCCACCGCCGTCGACCCGGTGCCCTCCCGGCGCCGGTCGGGCAGCCGCAGCACCCCCCGGCCGGCCGAGCGCCCAGGCCGGTCCGACCCCCGGGGCGAGCCGCTGCGCGGCGTGCGCCCGGCACCGGCCGCCGCCCGCGACCTGCGCACCGCACGCCGGACGCCGGACGGTGCGCCGGCCCGTGCCCGGCGGGCCGAGGGCTGGGCACCGACCCCGGAGGAACGCTGGGGCGCGGTGGACCGGCAGACTGGGCGCGGCCGGCAGCCCGCCGGTGACCGCCCCTCCGCGCTCCGCCGGCCCTCGTCGGCCGCGGGACCCGCCCCGCGCGACGTCCCCCGTGAGCGCGCCGAGCCCCCGTCCGCGCGGGTCCGGCCGGCGCCGCGGTCCCACCCCCCGCGAACGGAACGGCCAGGACGCCTGCAGTGACCTCCCCCTCGAACGACGCCGGACCGCCCCACCCGGCGGACGCCGGCCGCCGGCTGCACGTGGTGCTCGCCGGCGGTGGCACCGGTGGGCACATCGAGCCCATGCTCGCCCTCGCCGACGCCCTCACCCGCCGCAGCACCGCCCCCGGCGGTGCCCCCCGGGTCACCTGCCTGGGCACCGCCCGCGGCATGGAGACCCGGCTGGTGCCCGCCCGCGGGTACGACCTGCGGCTCATCCCGCCGGTGCCGCTGCCCCGCAAACCCACGCCGGACCTGCTCCGGGTGCCCGGCCGGGTCGTCCGCGCCGTGTCCGAGACCCGCGCGCTGCTCACCGAGCTCGGCGCCGACGTGGTCGTGGGCTTCGGCGGCTACGTGGCGCTGCCGGCCTACCTCGCCGCCCGCCGGGCCGGCGTCCCGGTCGTCGTGCACGAGCAGAACGCGCTGCCCGGGCTGGCCAACCGGATCGGCGCCCGGGTCGCGGCGCGGGTCGCGCTCACCGTGCCCGGCACGCCGCTGCACGGCGGGGTGCACGTGGGCATGCCGCTGCGCACCTCGATCACCGGCCTGGACCGGGCCGCGCGCCGGGCCGAGGCCCGCGCCGCCTTCGGCCTGGACGCCGACCGGCCCACGCTGCTGGTCTTCGGCGGCTCGCAGGGTGCGGCCTCGCTCAACCGGGCCGCGGTCGGTGCCGCCGACGCGCTGACCGCCGCCGGGGTGCAGGTGCTGCACGCCCGCGGGCCGAAGAACACCGACGTCGCCGTCCCCGACCGCCCGGCCGGGTCCGCGCCCTACGTGGTCGTCGACTACCTGGAGCGGATGGACCTCGCCTACGCCGCCGCCGACCTGGCGCTGTGCCGGTCCGGCGCGGTGACCGTCGCCGAGCTGTCCGCAGTCGGGCTGCCGGCCGCCTTCGTGCCCCTGCCCATCGGCAACGGCGAGCAGCGGCTCAACGCGCTGCCGGTGGTCGAGGCCGGGGGCGGGCTGCTGGTGGCCGACGCCGACCTGGACCCGGCGTGGATCACCGCCGAGCTGGTCCCGCTGCTGACCGACCCCACCGCGCTGTCCGCGCTGGCCGCGCACGCCGCCGCCGCGGGCACCCCCGACGCCGACGACCGGCTGGCCGACCTGGTGCTCGACGTCGCCACCTCGAGAGGAACCCGATGAGCGCCGACGACGTCGCCGCCTGGACCGGCCCGATCCCGGCGCTGGGCGACCTGGGCGCGGTGCACTTCATCGGCATCGGCGGCGCCGGGATGAGCGGCATCGCCCGGATCATGCTGGCCCGCGGCGTGCCGGTCTCCGGCAGCGACCGCCGCGACTCCGCCACCCTGCGGGCGCTGGCCGCCCTCGGCGCGCGGGTCGAGGTCGGCCACGAGGGCGCGCACCTGGGCGAGGCCGCGACCGTGGTGGTCTCCACCGCCATCCGGGACGAGAACCCCGAGCTGCTCGCCGCCCGGGAGCGGGGCCTGCGGGTGCTGCCCCGGGCCGTCGCGCTGGCCGCGGTCATGGCCGGGCGGCGCAGCGTCGCGGTGGCCGGCACGCACGGCAAGACCTCGACCACCTCGATGCTCACCGTCGCCGTCCAGGCGTGCGGGGTCGACCCCTCCTTCGCCATCGGCGGCACGCTGAACGAGTCCGGGTCCAACGCCCACGCCGGGCAGGGCGACGTCTTCCTGGCCGAGGCCGACGAGAGCGACCGGTCGTTCCTGCTGCTGGCCCCGCTCGGGGCGATCGTCACCAACGTCGAGGCCGACCACCTGGACAACTACGGCGACCTCGCCGCGGTCGAGGCGGCCTTCGACACCTTCGTGCACACCGTGCCGGCCGAGGGCTTCCTCGTGCTCTGCGCCGACGACCCCGGCGCGGCCCGGCTCGCCGGCGTGGGCGGGGCCGCGCGGGTGCGCACCTACGGCCAGGGCCCGGACGCCGACCTGCGGCTGGTCGACCTGCGCGTGGCCGCCGACGGCACCCGGTACACCGCCGTCCTCGACGGCCGCGAGCTCGGCGAGGTGCACATCCAGCTGCCTGGGGCGCACATGGCCCTCAACAGCGCCGCGGCGCTGCTGGCCGGGCTGGAGCTGGGCCTGCCGGCGTCCGGGCTGATCAGCGGGCTCGAGCGGTTCGGCGGTGTGCACCGGCGGTTCGAGCTCAAGGGCACCGCGGCCGGCGTGCGCGTCTACGACGACTACGCCCACCACCCGACCGAGGTCGACGCGCAGCTGCGCGCCGCGCGGGCGGTGGTCGGGTCCGGCCGGCTCGTCGTGCTCTTCCAGCCGCACCTCTACAGCCGGACGGCGCAGTTCGCCGACGGCTTCGGCGAGGCCCTGGGCCTGGCCGACCTGATCGTCGTGATGGACGTCTACGGCGCCCGCGAGGACCCGGTGCCCGGCGTGACCGGCCGGCTGGTGGCCGACGCGGTCCCGGACGCCGGCCGCGTGTGGTTCGAGCCGTCCTGGTCGGCGGCCGCGCCGCGGGTCGCGGCCCTGGCCCGGCCCGGGGACCTCGTGGTCACCATGGGCGCCGGGGACGTGTCGATGGTCGGCCCCGAGGTGCTCGCCGCCCTGCGCGACCCCGAGGCCGGCGACCCGGAGGTGGCCGACGGGGCCGCGGACGGGACGGGGCCCACGCGGTGAGCCGGGTCGGGACGACCACCAACGACCGGGCGGGCTCACCCCGGCGGCGGAGCGGGTCGTCCCGGCGGCAGGCCTCCCGCGAGCAGTCCGCGCCGGTCACCCCACTGGGTCCCCGGCGCCGCCGCCGCAGCGCCCGCCGCACCCTGGCCCGGCGGCGGCGGCTGGTCGTCGGGCTCGGCGTGACCGCGGTCCTGCTCGCGGTCGCCGGCTGGGTGCTGCTGGCCGGCCCGCTGCTGGCCGTGCGCACGGTCCAGGTGGACGGCGCGGCCCGGCTGGCCGCCGGGGAGGTGGTCGGCGTCGCCGGCGTGGAGGTGGGCACCCCGCTGGCGCGGGTGGACACCGACGCGGTCGCCGCCCGGGTCGGTCAGCTGCCGCAGGTCGCCTCGGTCGAGGTCACCCGCGGCTGGCCGGGGACGGTGGTGATCACGCTGCAGGAGCGGGTGCCGGTCGCGGTCGTGCGGTCCGAGGGTGCCCGCCGGCTGGTCGACGCCGGGGGAGTGGTGTTCGAGACGATCACCGGCAGCACCCCCGACGGCGTCGTCCCGCTCGAGGTGTCCGCACCCGGGCCGGACGACGACGCGACGCGGGCGGCGCTCGGGGCGGTCACCGCGCTGCCGGGGGCCGTGCGGGCACAGCTGACCGGGGTCGCGGCGCGCACCGCCGACGACGTGACGCTCACCCTCACCGACGGCCGGACCGTGCGGTGGGGGAGCGCGGACCGCACCGACCGCAAGGCCGAGGTGCTCGCGGCGCTGCTGCAGCAGATCGACGCCGGTGCGGTCGAGCCCGGTGCGCTGCTGGACGTCAGCACCCCCGACGCCGTCGTCCTCCGCTGACCCTCGACCTCGACCACCAGCACGGCCGGGCTGCGACAGGCCGCGCGACACGCCCGGGACGCACCAGGTCCCTGGATTTCCGCAACTGTCCGACCGAGGTCCACCAGCGGGACGTCTGCACCGCTACGTGAGACGGAACCGCGCGGGTCGTCACACCGAGTGAGTCAGATGTGACAGGCGGGTCGCCCGATCTCCGTGCGACATCACAGTCCGGACACGCCGAGGCCGGAGGGGTGCTTGCTGGCGTGCGAGGGCACACCTAACTTCGACCACACACCCACCAGTTGACATAACTATAAGGCTTAACCTGAGGATGAAGGTCCAGTTGGGGAGCGCGGCATGACACCTCCGCACAACTACCTCGCGGTCATCAAGGTCGTCGGCATCGGCGGCGGCGGCGTGAACGCGGTCAATCGCATGATCGAGGTCGGCCTCAAGGGCGTCGAGTTCATCGCGATCAACACCGACGCGCAGGCGCTGCTGATGAGCGACGCCGACGTCAAGCTCGACGTCGGCCGCGAGCTCACCCGTGGCCTGGGCGCCGGCGCCCAGCCCGACGTCGGCCGGCAGGCCGCCGAGGACCACCGCGAGGAGATCGAAGAGGTGCTCAAGGGCGCCGACATGGTCTTCGTGACGGCGGGCGAGGGCGGTGGCACGGGCACCGGTGGTGCGCCGGTCGTCGCCTCCATCGCCCGCAAGCTCGGTGCCCTCACCATCGGCGTGGTCACCCGGCCGTTCTCCTTCGAGGGGAAGCGGCGGGCGGTCCAGGCCGAGTCCGGCATCGAGGAGCTGCGCAACGAGTGCGACACGCTCATCGTGATCCCGAACGACCGGCTGCTGCAGCTGGGCGACCGGAACGTGAGCGTCATGGACGCCTTCCGCACCGCCGACCAGGTGCTGCTGTCCGGTGTCCAGGGCATCACCGACCTCATCACCACCCCCGGCCTGATCAACCTGGACTTCGCCGACGTCAAGTCGGTCATGTCCGGTGCGGGCTCGGCGCTGATGGGCATCGGCAGCGCGCGCGGTGACAACCGGGCGCTGCTGGCCGCCGAGCAGGCCATCGCCTCCCCGCTGCTGGAGGCCTCGATGGAGGGCGCCCACGGCGTCCTGCTGTCGATCTCCGGTGGCTCGGACCTCGGCCTGTTCGAGATCAACGAGGCCGCCTCGCTGGTCAGCGACGCCGCCCACCCCGACGCCAACATCATCTTCGGGGCCGTCATCGACGACGCCCTCGGCGACGAGGTCCGGGTGACGGTGATCGCGGCCGGCTTCGACAGCGGCCGGCCGAGCAACCGCAAGGACGCCGGCACGACCCTGCTCGCGACCGCCGCCCCCGTGGCGCCGGCCGCACCCAGCACGCCGGTCACCACGCCCGCACCTGCCCGGGCCGCCGCGCCCGTGCAGACCGGCGAGCGCCCGGCGGCCCAGGCGCCGGTCCAGGCCCCGGCCGCGGCTCCGGCCACCCAGGCCGTCCCGGCCCAGGCGCCGGCGGCCGGTGCCCCGCGGCCCGGTCAGCCCGCCGCGCCGGCGACGGGTGGCGGGATCACCGTCCCGCCGCTGCCGCCCGTCCCCGGCCCGAACAGCGGCGCCCGTCGTCCGCTGGGCTCCGAGGACTTCGAGGAGGAGCTCGACATCCCCGAGTTCCTCCGTTCGCAGTAGAAGGACCCCCGTGCCCCCCACTACTCGCAAGCTCGCAGCGGGTCCCTGCACGGGGGCCGTGTGAGCTCCGGACCGGCCGTCCCGACGGCGGTGCGACCCCGACGGGTCGTCACCGACCGCCGGGGCGGCCGTTCCACTGCCCCCTACGACTCCTTCAACCTCGGCGTCCACGTCGGGGACGACCCGGCCGACGTCGCGGCCAACCGTGCGCGGCTGGCCGGTGAGCTGGGCGTGCCCGGCGAGCAGGTCGTCTGGATGACCCAGGTGCACGGCACCGGGGTCGCCATCGTCGAGGACGCCGAGGAGAACCCGGTCGCCGACGTCGACGCGCTGGTGACCGCGACGCCGGGCCTGGTGCTCTGCGTGCTGGTCGCCGACTGCGTGCCGGTCCTGCTGGCCGACCCGGTCGCCGGGGTGGTCGCGGCGGTGCACGCCGGGCGCGAGGGCGTCCGGCGCGGTGTCGTCCCGGCGGCGCTGGCGGCGATGACCCGGCTGGGTGCCCGCCCGGCCGACGTCGAGGCGCTGCTGGGCCCGGCGGTCTGCGGACTGGACTACGAGGTGCCCGCGGCCATGCAGGCCGAGGTCGCCCGGGTGGCCCCGGCCAGCGCGGTGCGCACCCGGCAGGGCACGCCCGGGCTCGACCTGCGGGCGGGTCTGGCCGAGGTGCTGCGCGGCGCCGGCGTCCGCCAGGTCGTGCACGACCCGCGGTGCACCGTCGAGGACCCGCGGCTGTTCAGCCACCGACGGGACGGTGTGACCGGTCGTCAGGCCGGCGTCGTCTGGCTCGGCTGATGACGGAGGACCCCCTCTCCGCCGACCTCTCCCACGCTCGCGGCGAGCCCCTGCGAGGCGGCCGGGACGAGTCGTCGAGCGGTGCCGGGGCCGAGCTCGTCGAACGGCTGACCGCGAACCTGCGGGCGGTGCGGGAGCGGATCGACGCCGCGGCCCGCGCCGCCGGCCGGGACCCGGCCACGGTGGCCCTGCTCGCGGTCAGCAAGACCCACCCCGCCGAGGCCGTGGCGGTCCTCGCCGCCCTCGGCCAGCTCGACTTCGCCGAGAACCGGGTGCAGGAGCTGTCGGGCAAGGCGGCCGCGCTGGCCGAGGACCCGGCGGTCCCCGCCCTGCGGTGGCACCTGGTCGGCCAGCTCCAGCGCAACAAGGCCGCCGCCGTCGTCCGGCTGGGGGCCACCGTGCACTCGGTCGACCGCGAGCAGCTGGTCACGGCCCTGGCCCGGGCCGCGGACACCCAGGAGCGCGTCGTCGACGTCCTGGTCCAGGTCGACCTCGGCGGGCCCGAGGGGGAGCTGGGGGAGCGGGGCGGCGCCCCGCCCGAGGACGTCCCCCGGCTGGCCGACGCCGTCGCTGCGGCCGCCGGGCTGCGCCTGCGCGGTCTGATGGCGGTGGCCCCGCGGGGCGGTGACCCGGCGCCGGCGTTCCAGCGGCTGGCCGCGCTCGCCGCGCGGGTGCGGGCCGACCACCCTGGTGCCTCGGAGACATCGGCAGGCATGAGCGGCGACCTGGAGGCTGCTGTGACCGCTGGTGCCACTGTGGTGCGTGTCGGTACCGCGTTGTTCGGCGCCCGGCCCCTAGCCTCCGATGCGGAGGACCCGCCCGGCACCACTGCGCGGTCCTGAGTCACACCAGCACCACCCGCACCACCGATCCGCACGACCCGCCCGGCCAGCGCGAGCCGCCGGCGCCGACGAGAACTGAGGAGACGTCCGATGGCCGGAGCCATGCGAAAGATGGGGGTCTACCTCGGCCTCGTCGAGGACGACGACACCCGGGGCGGCTACGACCGCTACGCGTCGCGGCAGGGCGACTACGAGCGTGACGAGCGCGGGTACGACCGGGGCGGCTACGACCGCTACGCCGCCGACCACGACGACGCCTACGGCGAGCCGGAGCCCGCGGTGGCCGAGAGCCGCTACGGCGCCGGCCAGTTCGGTGAGGCCGGCTACGGCGCCTCGGGCTACGGCGCGCCGGGCTACGACGCCGACCACACCACCGACCACTACGCCGGCGACCGGTTCGACGACCGCGGCCCCGAGCGCGCGCCCGAGCCCGAGGTCTCCCTGGGCCGCCGCAGCCCGGCGCCGCGCACCCTGGGCCTGGCCCCGGCGCCGGCCCCGACCCTGGGCAGCACCTCCGCGCGGCTGGTCGGCGGGTCCGGCATCGGTGCGGGCGGCTCCGGCAGCCCCGCGCGCAGCCGCATCGGCGGGGGCGTGTCCGGCTCGGCGGGCCTCGCGGTGAGCGAGCCGCTGGCGGTGCAGGCCGTGCCGGAGCCCACCCCGGCCCCGGCCCCGGCGCCCAAGGCGACGCCGAACTACCGCATCACCACGGTGCACCCCAAGGACTACAACGAGGCGCGCACCATCGGTGAGCGGTTCCGCGACGGCATGCCGGTGATCATGAACCTGACCGAGATGGAGCACGCCGACGCGAAGCGCCTGGTGGACTTCGCCATCGGTCTGACGTTCGGTCTGCACGGTAGTATCGAGCGCGTCACGGCCAAGGTCTTCCTGCTCAGCCCGCAGGACGTGGACGTGACGGCTGAGGACAAGGCCCGCATCCGTGAGGGCGGGTTCTTCCAGCAGCCCTGATCCGCCGCACGTCCCGTCCACCGCGCACGACGTGCCCTTCAACGAACGAGGACCGTGAACGTACTGCTGGACATCGTCGCCTCGGTCCTGCTCGTCTTCCTGATCCTGCTGTTCGCCCGGTTCGTCGTGGACTGGGTGATGGTGCTCGCGCGCAGCTGGCGCCCGCAGGGTCTCGTCGCCGCCGGTCTCGAGGTCGTCTACTCCACCACCGACCCGCCGTTGAAGGCCGTTCGGAAGGTCATCCCGCCGTTGAACCTGGGCTCGATCAGGCTGGACCTGGGGTTTATGGTGCTCCTGATCGCCGTGGTCCTGCTGCGCAACCTGGCGCTCTCGCTCTGATCCACCCGGAGCGGACTGGGGACCCCGTGCGGGTCGCCGCCGGTCTAGGTCCGTCCCCGTTCCTCCGTCCCACCTGAGGTGAGCCGCATGCCACTGACTCCCGCCGACGTGCACAACGTCGTCTTCAAGAAGCCGCCGATCGGCAAGCGCGGTTACGACGAGGACGAGGTCGACGCCTTCCTGGACGTGGTCGAGGCGGAGCTGGCCCGCCTCATCGAGGAGAACAACGACCTGCGCAGCTCCGGCTCGCGCACCGAGCGCCCCGAGTCCGCGCCGATGACGGTGGCCGCCCCGCCGCCCCCGCCGGCCCAGACCACGCCGCAGGTCCGCGAGGACGAGAGCATCCGCGCCACCCGCATGCTCGCGCTGGCCACCGAGACCGCCGAGCGGCACGTCAACGAGGCCAAGGCCCAGGCCGACCAGATGGTCGGCAGCGCCAAGAGCTCCAGTGACCGCATGATGAGCGAGGCCCGCACCAAGAGCGAGCAGATGGTCGGCGAGGCCAAGAACCGCGCCGACGCCATGCTCGGCGACGCCCGGACCCGCGCCGACACGATGGAGCGCGAGGCCCGCGCCAAGGCCACCGCCCTCGCCCAGGACGCCGAGCGCAAGCACGTCGAGGCCATGGGCTCGCTGGAGGAGAAGCGGGCGAGCCTGGAGCGCAAGGTCGACGAGCTGCGCACCTTCGAGCGCGAGTACCGCACCCGGCTGCGTTCCTACCTCGAGTCCCACCTGCGCGACCTCGACAGCCGCGGCTCCGCCGAGCCCGCCTCGAACAACCGGCAGAACCAGCACGTCAGCGCCTGATCCGGGTGCTCGCCGTGCGCGCACGGTGAGACCCAGCACGACCCCTCCGGACCTCGACCGGGGGGGTCGTGCTGTTCCTCGGGCCGACTCGACCCGAACGGCGCCACTAGCATCCGGAGGATGTCCTCGACGGCGGCTGTCCTCGTCTTCATCGCCCTGGGGGCGCTCGTCACCGGTCTCCTGCGGGAGTCGACGGAACTCACCTGGGTGGCGTTCATCGCGAGCGTCCTCGCCGTGGGGGTGCTGGTCGCCGGCGAGCTGGGCCGGCGCCGTGCCGGAACGGACGACGGAGCGCGGTCACCGGTGGCGGGCACCGGGAGGGGGCCGACCTCCACCGTCAGGCCCGGCGGCCCGGCAGCCGCACCGCTCAGGTCGGTCCTGGACGACGACCTGTCGGTACGGCGGGTGTCACCGCCGCCCGTGCCGCCCAGCTCGCCGGACGTCTACGGGAGGGGGCGCAGGCCCCGCACCGAGGACCTCGGCGACCTCACCGGCGCCGACATCCGGTACACCGGCACCAGGCCGGTCGACGGGCGAGCACCGACCAGCTCGTCCCACGCAGCTCCCGACGGCCCCGCCGCCCCACGTGTCGAGGCGTTCCCGGGCCGCGCATCGCCGATCGCACCGTCCCGGGCCGCCGACCGCGAGCCCCCGGCCGAGGACGTCGACATGACGGACCTGCTGCTGGTGCTCGACCTGACCGACGAGGTGATGGTCGTCGACCGGCACCCGCGGTACCACCTCGAGCGCTGCCCGTACCTGCTCGGTCACCAGGCGGTCGCGCTGCCGATCAGCGAGGCACGAGCGGACGGGTTCACCCCCTGCAGCACCTGCGGGCCGATCCGGCTGTTCGCCGCCCGGGAGCGCGCCCGCCGCTCGGTGTGACCAGCAGTCAGGCCGTCGCCCGGGTGATCCAGATGCGGGAACCGGCCGGGCCCTCGAGGCCCTCGCCGTCGCCGGCGGTCTGCGCGTGCACCGACGTCGCGAGCACCTCGGCGGCCACCTGCTCGCCGTGCTCGGTCAGCGCCCGGGCCGCGGCGTCCTCCCCGGTCCACCACAGCTCGATCCGGTCGCTGACCGCCAGGCCGGTGGTCTTGCGGGCCTCCTGCACCAGCCGGACCACCTCCCGCACCAGCCCGGCGCGCTCCAGCTCCGGGGTGAGGGTCAGGTCCAGTGCGACGGTGAGCCCGCCGGCCGAGGCCACGGTCCAGCCCTCGCGCGGGGTCTCGGTGACGATCAGGTCGCCCTCGACCAGCGGGACGTCGGTGCCGTCGACGGGCACCGTCGCCGTCCCCGCGCGGTAGTCGGCCACCAGCCCGGCCGCGTCGGTGGCGGCCACGGCCGCCGCGACGGCCTGCACCTGCTTGCCCAGCCGGCGGCCCACCGCCCGGAAGTCGACCTTGACCGAGACGTCGACCAGCGAGCTGCCCACCGCGGCGAGCTCGGTCAGCTCGGCGACGTTCAGCTCGTCGGCCACCTCGGCGACCAGGTCACGGGGGAGCTGCGACCACCCCGGGGCGGCGACGAGGGCGCGGGCCAGCGGCTGCCGGGTGCGCGACTTGGCCGACGTCCGGGCCGAGCGGCCCAGCTCGACCAGCCGGCGCACCAGCGTCATCTGCTCGACCAGGGCGTCGTCGCGGGCCTCGGCGTCCACGGTCGGCCAGGTCGCCAGGTGCACCGAGTCGACGGCGTCGGGCAGGCCGGGGGCGACGACGGTGCGCCACACCCGCTCGGTGACGAACGGGGTGAACGGCGCCATCAGCCGGGTCAGGCCGTCGAGCACCTCGTGCAGGGTGCCCAGCGCGGCCGGGTCGCCGTCCCAGAAGCGGCGACGGCTGCGCCGGACGTACCAGTTGGACAGGTCGTCGACGAACTCGGCGATCAGCCGACCGGCGGTCTGGGTGTCGAAGTCCTCCAGCGCGCGGGTGACCCCGTCGGTGACCGAGGCGAGCTCGGCCAGCGCCCAGCGGTCCAGCAGCGGGCGCTCCGCCCGCGGGGGAGCCGGGGTGGCCGCGGGGTCCCAGCCGTTGGTCTCGGCGTAGAGGGTGAAGAAGCTGGCGGTGTTCCAGTAGGTCAGCAGGACCTTGCGGACGACCTCGGACAGCGTCTCGTGCCCGACCCGGCGGGCCGACCACGGCGAGCCGCCGGCGAGCATGAACCAGCGGACGGCGTCGGCGCCGTGCCGGTCCATCAGGGGCATGGGCTCGAGGATGTTGCCCAGGTGCTTGCTCATCTTCCGGCCGTCCTCGGCCAGGATGTGGCCCAGGCACAGCACGTTCTCGTAGCTGCTCTGCTCGAACACCAGCGTGCCGACGGCCATCAGCGTGTAGAACCAGCCGCGGGTCTGGTCGATCGCCTCGGCGATGAACTGCGCCGGGTAGGCGGCCTCGAACTCCGCCTTGTTGCGGTGCGGGGCGCCCCACTGGGCGAAGGGCATCGAGCCGGAGTCGTACCAGGCGTCGATGACCTGGCGGACCCGGCGGTAGGTGCCCTCCTCGCCGTCGACGGTGAAGGTGACGTCGTCGATGAAGGGCCGGTGCGGGTCCAGGTCGGACAGGTCGCGGCCGGTGAGCTCCGACAGCTCGGCCAGCGAGCCGACGACGACCATCCGCGAGGGGTCTGCGTCGTTGCGCCAGATGGGCAGCGGCGTGCCCCAGTACCGGTCGCGGGACAGCGCCCAGTCGACGTTGTTGTTCAGCCAGTCGCCGAAGCGACCCTCCTTGATGTTCTCCGGGTACCAGTGGGTGCGCTCGTTCTGCGCCAGCAGCTGGCCCTTGATCTCGCTGGTGCGGATGTACCAGGAGGGCTGCGCGTAGTACATGAGCGGGGTGTGGCACCGCCAGCAGTGCGGGTAGCTGTGCTCGTAGCGCATCTCCCGGTACAGCACACCGCGGTCGACCATGTCCTGCACCAGCGTCGGGTCGGCGGCCTTGAAGAAGTGCCCCCCGACCAGCGGGACGTCGGCGGTGAAGTGCCCGGTCGGGTCGATCGGGTTGACGACGGGGAGGCCGTAGGCGCGGCCCACGGCGAAGTCGTCGGCGCCGAAGGCCGGCGACTGGTGCACCAGCCCGGTGCCGTCCTCGGTGGTGACGTACTCGGCCAGGACGACGTAGTGCGTCTCCACGTCGTCGGGGAAGTCGACGAGCTCGAACGGGCGCTGGTAGTGGGTGCGCTCCCAGTCGCGGCCGGTCGTGCGGGCCAGCACCTGGGCGCCCTCGCCGAGTGCGGCGGTCAGCAGCGGCTCGGCCACGACCAGCGGGCGGCCCGCGTCGTCCCCGGCCGGGCGGGCGACGACGTAGGTGACGTCGGGGTGCACGGCGACTGCGGTGTTGCTCGGCAGCGTCCACGGGGTCGTCGTCCAGACCAGCAGGTCGGCCTGGCCGGCCCACTCACCGGTGGTGACCGGCATCCGCACGTAGACCGAGGGGTCGACCAGGGTCTCGTAGCCCTGGGCGACCTCGTGGTCGGACAGGCCCGTGCCGCAGCGCGGGCAGTAGGGGGCGACGCGGTGGGACTCGACGAGCAGGCCCTTGTCGAAGACCTGCTTGAGCGACCACCAGACGCTCTCGATGTAGCTGGCGTCCATCGTCCGGTAGGCGGTCGACATGTCGACCCAGTAGCCCATCCGGTCGGTCAGCTCGGCGAAGGCGCCGACGTGCCGCTCGACGGACTCCCGGCAGCGGGCGTTGAACTCCGCGATGCCGTAGGCCTCGATGTCGGGCTTGCCGGCGAAGCCCAGCTCCTGCTCCACGGCGATCTCCACCGGCAGGCCGTGGCAGTCCCAGCCGGCCCGGCGGGGCACGTGGTAGCCCTGCATGGTCTTGAACCGGGGGAAGACGTCCTTGAACGCCCGCGCCTCGATGTGGTGCGTGCCCGGCCGCCCGTTGGCCGTGGGCGGGCCCTCGTAGAACACCCACTGCGGGCGGTCGGCGGCGCCCTCCAGCGTGCGGGCGAAGACCTTGTCGGTCGCCCACTGCTCCAGCACCTCGTGCTCGAGGGCCGGCAGGTCGACCTGGGGCGGGAGGGCCTGGAACGGGCCGGAGGGTGCACTCACGCCCTCCATCATCCCCGACCCGTCACGGCACCTCCGCAAGCGCCGTCATCTGCCGGAGACGCCGGTACGGGAGACTGCCCGCCATGGGGGTCCGGCGATGAACACCACGGTCACCGCCGCCCTGGCCGTCGGTGCGCTCGTGGTCCTCGTCGCCGCCGTCGCGCTGCGGTTGGCCGACCGGATCGGCCTGCCCTCGCTGCTGCTCTACCTCGCCCTCGGCGTCGCCCTGGGGGAGAGCGGCGTGGGCGTGGAGTTCGAGGACGTCGCCCTCACCCAGACCCTCGGCGTCGCCGCGCTCGTGGTGATCCTCGCCGAGGGCGGGCTCACCACCCGCTGGGCCGACGTCCGACGTGCGGTCGGCCCGGGCATCGCGCTGTCCACCCTCGGGGTCGTGGTCAGCATCGGGGTGGTCGCCGTGGTCGCGGTCTGGCTGCTGGACTACAGCTGGCCCTTCGCCCTGCTGGTGGGCGCGGTGGTGACCTCCACCGACGCCGCTGCGGTCTTCTCCACGCTGCGCCGGCTGCCGCTGCCCCGGCGGATGGTGGCCGCCCTGGAACTGGAGTCCGGCCTCAACGACGCCCCGGTGATCCTGCTGGTGCTGGCGCTGTCCGAGCAGCTCACCGGCGGGCACGCCCACCCCTGGTACCTGGTGCTGGCCGAGGTGCTCGGCGAGCTGGCCGGGGGTGCGGTGGTCGGGGTGGGGCTGGGCTTCGGCGGCGCCTGGCTGCTGCGCCGGGCCGCGCTGCCGCTGGTCGGCTTCTACCCGCTGGCCACCGTGGCGCTGTGCGTCCTGGCCTTCTCCTCCGCCGACCTGCTGCACACCTCGGGGTTCGTGGCGGTCTACCTGTGCGGGCTGGTGCTGGGCAACGCCGCACTGCCGCACCGCGCCGGCACGATCGGCTTCGCCGAGGGCCTGGCCTCCCTCGCCCAGATCGGGCTGTTCGTGCTCCTGGGCCTGCTGGTCTCGCCGTCCCGGCTGTCCGAGGCGCTGCTGCCGGCGCTGTTGATCGGTGGCGTGCTGCTGCTTTTGGCCCGGCCGCTGTCGGTGGCGGTGAGCCTGGCCCCGTTCCGGATGCCGGCGTCCCAGCAGCTGTTCGTCTCCTGGGCGGGCCTGCGGGGTGCGGTCCCGATCGTGCTGGCGACCTTCCCGGTCGCCGCCCAGGTGCCTGGCGCGACGCGGGTGTTCGACACCGTGTTCGTGCTCGTCGTGGTCTTCACGCTCGTGCAGGGCTGGTCGCTGCCCACCGTGGCCCGCTGGCTGCGCCTGGCCACCCCGGTCACCCCGACCGACATCGACGTCGAGTCCGCCCCGCTGGACGAGCTGGGTGCGGAGCTGATGCAACTGCGGGTGCCGGAGACCTCCCGGCTGCACGGCGTCTACCTGCCCGAGCTGCGGCTGCCCGAGAACGCCTCGGTGGTGCTCGTCGTCCGGGGCGGGCAGCCGTTCGTGCCCGACCGGTCGACCCGGCTGATGCGCGGGGACCAGGCGCTGCTGGTCACCACCCGCGGGTCCCGGCTGGAGGCCGAGCGGAGGTTGCGGGCGGTCAGCCGCGGCGGCCGCCTCGCCACCTGGCGCGGCGAGGACGGCGCCCCCAGCGAGACCGACTAGGAGGGCGACCCTCCGGGCCGCACCGCCGCCAGGAGCCGTCCCGGCCCGTGCCGAGCCGCTTCGAGCCCTGCCGCCGGGGAGCCTCCGGCCCCCGCGTCGTCAGGACTCAGCGGTCCTCCGGACCGCGACCACCCGCCTCGTCGCACGTCCCGTGTCCCGGTCGGCGAGCCTCCGGCCCGCGCGACCGGGCCACCTCAGCCCTGCAGCTCCAGCGTCTTCGTGGTGTCGGCGCGGACCTCGGCCAGCAGGTCCGGGTTCTCCGACAGCTGGTGGCCGTAGGAGGGGATGGCCTCCTGCAGCAGCGGGCGCCAGCCGTCGATCCGGTCGGGGAAGGCCCGCTCCAGCAGCGTGAGCATCGCCGCGGTGGCCGTCGAGGCGCCGGGGGAGGCGCCCAGCAGGCCGGCGATGGTGCCCTCGGCGCCGACGATGAGCTCGGTGCCGAACTGGAGGACGCCGCGGCCGGTGGTCGCGTCCTGCTTGATGACCTGGACCCGCTGGCCGGCGGTGATCAGCTCCCAGTCGCCGGACTCGGCGGTGGGCACGAACTCCTCCAGCGCGCGGAACCGCGAGCTGGTCGACTGCAGCACCTGGCCGATGAGGTACTTCGTCAGCGGGATGTTGGCGATGCCCGCGCCCAGCATCGAGCCGAGGTTGCCGCTGCGCACCGAGCGGGGCAGGTCCCACATCGAGCCGGACTTGAGGAACTTGGGCGAGAAGCCGGCGTAGGGGCCGAACAGCAGCGACTGCTCGCCGTCGATGAGCCGCAGGTCCAGGTGCGGCACCGACATCGGCGGGGCGCCGACCTTGGCCTGCCCGTAGACCTTCGCCTGGTGGCGGGCGACCAGCTCGGAGTTGCGGCTGCGCAGGAACTGACCGCTCACCGGGAAGCCGCCGAAGCCGCGGATCTCGGGGATGCCGGCGCCCTGCAGCAGCGGCAGTGCGCCACCGCCGGCCCCGACGAAGAGGAACCGGCTGCGCACCGTGCGCTTGGCGCCGGAGGCGAGGTCGGTGACCGTGGTCGCCCAGCGGCCGTCGGTCTCCCGGCGCACCCGGGTGACCCGGTGCCGCAGGTGCAGCTCGACGCCGCGGGTGACGGCGGCGTCGACGAGCAGCCCGGTGAGGGCGCCGAAGTTGACGTCGGTGCCGGCCAGCGAGCGGGTGGCGGCGACGACCTCGGTGGGGTCGCGGCGGTCCATCATCAGCGGGACCCAGTCGGTGAGCTCGCCGGGGGAGTCGGTGTACTCCAGGCCGGCGAACAGCGGCTGCGGGGCCAGCGCGTCGTACCGGTTGCGCATGTAGCGGTGGCCGTCGGGGCCGGTGACGAAGCTGATGTGCGGCACCGAGGTGATGAAGGACTTCGGCGAGTCGGTGAGCCCGCTGCGCACCAGGTGCGACCAGAACTGCCGCGAGACCTGGAACTGCTCGTTGATGCCGACGGCCTTGGTCGGGTCGACGGTGCCGTCGGGGCGGGCCGGGGTGTAGTTGAGCTCGCACAGCGCCGAGTGCCCGGTGCCGGCGTTGTTCCACGGCCCGGAGCTCTCCCCGGCCACCTCGGCGCCGGACTCGAAGACCTGGACGGTCCAGTCCGGGGCGACGATGCCCAGCAGGGCGGCGAGGGTGGCGCTCATGATGCCGCCGCCGACGAGGACGACGTCGGGGTTGTGAGCGTCGCTGGTCACGTTGTGCCTCCGTGCATCGAGTGTCTTCGGCGTCCATCGTCGCCCCAGTCGGGGAGCTGCACCGCCCCGGCCGGTCAGTCTCCCCGAAGTAGGGGGATGACCTGTCTCACACCGGGCCACCGTCGAGGGTGCGCTCCGGTCACCTGCACCCGCAGCACGGCCGCACGACACGGCCGGACGACGGGGCACCAGCGTGGCAGACGGCCTCCGCGGGACCCGCCGCTATCGTCGTCGCCGACGTGGCCGCCCGGGTCGCGGACAGGAGGACGGCGCGGTGTCCGAGCAGTCCCACCCCACCTCCGGGCCGGCGACCCCGCCGTCCGGCGACGGCGACGGCGCCACCCCCGCGCCGCGGCGCCGCTCGCGGGCCCGGCTGCTGCTGGGCCTGGCGCTGGTCGTGTTCGCCCTCGACCTGGCCACCAAGCTGGCGGTCGTCGCGACCATCGACCGCGGCGAGAACATCCGCACCCTGGGCGGGGCGGTCTACCTGACCCAGGCGCGCAACACGGGTGCGGCCTTCGCCTTCGCCGAGGGCGCCACCGTGGTGTTCACCCTCATCGCGCTGGTCGTGGCGGCGGTCATCATCCGCAGCGCCCGGCGGTTGTTCTCGACGGGCTGGGCGGTCGCACTGGGGCTGGTCCTGGGCGGTGCGGTGGGCAACCTGGTCGACCGGCTGTTCCGCGACCCCGGGTTCCTGCGCGGCGGCGTCGTCGACTGGATCTCGGTGTTCGGGCCGAACGGCGAGCACTACCCGATCTTCAACGTGGCCGACTCCGCGATCGTCTGCGGCGGCGTGCTCGGTGCGCTGCTGGCCTTCCGCGGCATCGAGTTCGACGGCAGCCGGACGAAGGACAAGGAGGCGGCTGCGAAGGCCGCCCGGGACACCGACCGGGACGCCGGGACCGCCGCCGACTAGGCCGGCTCGGCCCGGCGGCGTCGTCCCGTCGGCCCCACCCGTCACAATGGACCGGTGACCAGCAGTCCCGGCCCGACCCCTCCCGACGGGCCCGCCACCGGTGTACGGCGCGGTGAGCTGCGCTCGGTGCCGGTGCCCGACGGCCTCGAGGGCCAGCGCGTCGACCAGGCGCTGGCCCGGATGTTCGGCATCAGCCGCGGGGTCGCCGCCGACCTGGCCGACGCCGGGGTGGTGGTCGTCGACGGCAGGCCGCGCGGCAAGGGCGACCGGCTGACCGGTGGCAGCTGGCTGGAGGTGGAGCTGCCCCCGCCCCCGGGCGAGTCCGCCCCGCCGCAGCCGGTGTCCGGGATGACCGTCGTGTACGACGACGACGACGTGGTGGTGATCGACAAGCCGGTGGGCGTCGCCGCGCACGGCAGCCCCGGCTGGACCGGCCCCACCGTCACCGGCGGGCTGGCCGCGGCCGGCTACCGGATCTCCACCAGCGGCGCGGCCGAGCGGCAGGGCATCGTGCACCGGCTGGACGCCGCCACCACCGGGCTGATGGTGGTCGCCAAGAGCGAGCGCGCCTACACGCTGCTCAAGGCCGCGTTCAAGGAGCGCACCGTCGACAAGGGCTACCACGCCCTGGTGCAGGGCCACCCCGACCCGTCCAAGGGCACCATCGACGCACCCATCGACCGGCACCCCAAGCACGACTGGCGCTTCGCGGTCGTCAGCGGCGGCCGCCCGTCGGTCACCCACTACGAGGTCGTCGAGGCCTTCCCCTCGGCCAGCCTGGTCGACGTCCACCTGGAGACCGGGCGCACCCACCAGATCCGGGTGCACTTCTCCGCGCTGCGCCACCCGTGCGTGGGCGACCTGACCTACGGCGCCGACCCGACGCTGGCGGCCCGGCTGGGCATGACCCGGCAGTGGCTGCACGCCGTCCGGCTGGGCTTCGCGCACCCGGCCGACGGCCGCTGGGTGGAGTTCCACAGCGACTACCCGGCCGACCTGGCCGGTGCCCTGGCCGTGCTGCGCGCCGAGAACTGAGCCGCGCCCCTCGTGACCGGCCCCGACCTGACCTTCGCCGACTTCGGTCCGGCGCAGCTGGCGGCGGCGATCATCGCCGTCTACCTGGTGGTCGGTGAGCCGTTCGTCGGGTACGTGCTGCACCGCCGCTTCGAGGGCCGGCTGCGCTCCGACCCGGCCGCGCGGCGGTCGTTCTACCAGCGGCTGCTGGTCCTGGAGTGGGGCCTGGCGGCGGTGACGCTGGTGGTCTGGCTGGCCGCGCCGGGCGTCGGCGCGGCGCAGGTGGGTCTGCACCTGCCGGGCCGCTGGCCGGGCCCGTTGGCCTCGGTGGTGGTCGTCGCGCTGGTCGTGCTGGCGGCGCTGTCGGTCCGGGCGCTGCGGTCGGGGGCACTGGCGGGGCCGCCACCGGAGGTGCTGCGCCGCACCCGGCCCGGCGACGCCCGGCACGCCGAGGCACCGGGGCACGCGGCGCTGGCGCTGCTGCCGCGCAGCCCGGGGGAGCGCCGGCTGTTCGCCCTCGTCGGGGTCACCGCCGGGGTGTGCGAGGAGTGGCTGTACCGCGGTTTCCTGCTGGCCGTGGTCGCCGCCCTGGCCCCGGGGCTGCCCGCGCTCGCCCTCGTGGTGGTCGCCGGCGTCGCCTTCGGGCTGGCGCACGCCTACCAGGGGCTGACCGGGGTCGTGACCACCGGCGTGCTGGGTTCGCTGCTGGCCGGGGTCTACCTGTCCACCGGGTCGCTGCTGCTGCCGGTGTTGCTGCACGCCGCCATCGACCTGCGCTTCCTGCTGGTGCCCTCGACCGCGCTGCCGGCCGCCTCGGTGGTGCCGGTCCGGTGAGCGCACACCCCGGAGGTGCACGCCCCGTGGACGCACGCCTGGCCACGCCCGCCGACTGGCCGGAGGTCTCCGCGCTGCGGCAGCGGGTCTTCGTCGTCGAGCAGGGCGTGCCCGCCGAGCTGGAGCTCGACGACCGGGACGCGACCGCCGTCCACGCCCTGAGCCGGGACGACGCCGGCCGCGTGGTCGCCACCGGCAGGCTGCTGCCCGACGCCGCCGGGCCGGGCCGGGCGGTCGTGGGCCGGATGGCCGCCGACGCCGCCGTCCGGGGGCGCGGGCACGGGTCGGCGGTGCTCGCCGTGCTGGAGGCCGAGGCCGCCGCCCGGGGGCAGCGGGCGGTGAAGCTGCACGCCCAGGTGACCGCCCGGGGCTTCTACGACCGCGCCGGCTACGCGGTCGTGGGGGAGGAGTACGAGGAGGCCGGCATCGTCCACGTGACGATGCGCAAGGAGCTCCGGTGACCGTGCGCAGGGGCGCCCGGGCCGGGCGTGACGGAGTGGTCCGGATCGCGGAGACACGTCCTGTCGGACCCTCGGCGTAGGACTGATCAGGTGCGAGGATCGACAGGTGCCGACCTCGCGTCCGCACACCATCGGGACAGCACCGAACGGCCTTCCCCGCCGGTCACCTGAGAACGACCCGCCGCCCCTGACCACCCACCGGTGGCCAGGCGGCCGCACGACCGTGAGGAGCACCACCCACCGTGAGCAGCACCCCCTCGTCCGACTCGTTCGCACACCTGCACGTGCACACCGAGTACTCGATGCTCGACGGGGCGGCGAAGCTGGGTGAGGTGACCAAGGCGGCGGCCGCGGAGGGCATGCCGGCGCTGGCGATGACCGACCACGGCAACGTGTTCGGCGCGTACGACTTCTACAAGCAGGCCAACG
Organism: Modestobacter sp. VKM Ac-2986; assembly: GCF_026967795.1. Classification (GTDB taxonomy): domain Bacteria; phylum Actinomycetota; class Actinomycetes; order Mycobacteriales; family Geodermatophilaceae; genus Modestobacter. The sequence continues at coordinate 243,895 of NZ_JAPVBH010000002.1, read as the reverse complement.
CCGCCGGGGTCAAGCCGATCATCGGCATGGAGGGCTACTACACGCCCGGCTCGCGCTTCGACCGCGCACCGTTCGACTTCGGCGACAAGCTCATCGACGAAGAGGGCGACGGCGGCAACAACCGCGGCAAGGCCGCCTACACGCACATGACGATGCTGGCCCGCACCACCGAGGGCATGCACAACCTGTTCCGCATCTCCTCGATGGCCAGCCTCGAGGGCCAGTACCGCAAGCCCCGCTTCGACCGCGACCTGCTCGAGAAGCACGGCAAGGGCCTGATCGCCACCACCGGCTGCCCGTCGGGCGAGGTGAACATGTGGCTGCGCGCCGGCAAGTACGACAAGGCCCGTGCCGCCGCTGCCGACTTCCAGGACATCTTCGGGCGTGAGAACTTCTACGCCGAGGTCATGGACCACGGCCTGAACATCGAGAAGCGGACCCGGGCCGACCTGCTCAAGATCGCCAAGGACCTGGGCATCCCGCTGCTGGCCACCAACGACCTGCACTACACCCACCGCGAGGACGCGCAGGCCCACGACGCCCTGCTGTGCATCCAGACCGGGTCGCGGCTCAACGAGCCCAACCGCTTCAAGTTCAACGGCGACGGCTACTACCTGAAGTCCTCGGCCGAGATGCGCGCGCTGTTCGCCGACCTGCCCGAGGCCTGCGACAACACCCTCGTCATCGCCGAGCAGTGCGAGGTCCAGTTCACCGAGGGCGCCGACCTCATGCCCCGCTTCCCCCTGCCCGAGGGGGAGGACGAGACCTCCTGGTTCATCAAGGAGGTCGAGGCCGGGCTGCACAAGCGCTACCCCAACGGCATCCCCGACGCGGTGCGCAAGCAGGCCGACTACGAGACCGGGATCATCGCCCAGATGGGCTTCCCGGGGTACTTCCTCGTGGTCGCCGACTTCATCAACTGGGCCAAGGACAACGGCATCCGCGTCGGCCCCGGCCGCGGCTCGGCCGCCGGCTCCATGGCCGCCTACGCCATGGGCATCACCGACCTCGACCCGCTGGCGCACGGGCTGTTCTTCGAGCGGTTCCTCAACCCCGAGCGCGTCTCCATGCCCGACGTCGACATCGACTTCGACGACCGCCGCCGCGGCGAGGTCATCCAGTACGTCTCGCAGAAGTACGGCGAGGAGCGGGTCAGCCAGATCGTCACCTACGGCACGATCAAGGCCAAGGCCGCGATCAAGGACGCCGCCCGGGTGCTGGACCGGCCCTACTCCGTTGGTGACGAGCTGACCAAGCTCATGCCCCCGGGCGTGATGGGCAAGGACATCCCGCTGTCGGGGATCTTCGACCCCAAGCACGACCGCTACAAGGAGGCCACCGAGTTCCGGGCCCGCTACGAGTCCGACCCCGGTGCCGCCGAGGTCGTCGACCAGGCGCGCAAGCTCGAGGGCCTGAAGCGGCAGTGGGGCGTGCACGCCGCCGGCGTCATCATCGGCCGGTACCCGCTGATCGACAGCATCCCGATCATGCGGCGCGAGGCCGACGGCGCGATCATCACGCAGTTCGACTACCCGACCTGCGAGACGCTCGGCCTGCTCAAGATGGACTTCCTGGGCCTGCGCAACCTCACCGTCCTCGACGACGCGCTGCGCAACATCGTCATCAACGGCAAGGACCCGGTCGACCTCGACGAGATCAGCAAGGACCTCACCGACCCGGCGACCTACGCCCTGCTCTCGCGCGGCGACACCCTCGGGGTCTTCCAGTTCGACGGCGGCCCGATGCGCTCGCTGCTGCGGCTGATGCGCCCCGACAACTTCGAGGACATCTCGGCCGTCGGCGCCCTCTACCGGCCGGGCCCCATGGGTGCGAACTCGCACACCAACTACGCGCTGCGCAAGAACGGCCAGCAGGAGATCACCCCGATCCACCCGGAGCTGGCCGAGCCGCTCGCGGAGATCCTGGGCGGCACCTACGGCCTGATCGTGTACCAGGAGCAGGTCATGTCGATCGCGCAGAAGGTCGCCGGGTACTCCCTCGGCAAGGCCGACCTGCTGCGCCGCGCGATGGGCAAGAAGAAGAAGTCCGTCCTGGACGCCGAGTACGTCGGCTTCGAGGCCGGGATGAAGGCCAACGGCTACTCCGCCGCGGCGGTCAAGACGCTGTGGGACATCCTGGTGCCCTTCGCCGACTACGCCTTCAACAAGGCGCACTCGGCGGCCTACGGCCTGATCTCCTACTGGACGGCCTACCTCAAGGCCAACTACCCGGCCGAGTACATGGCCGGGCTGCTGACCAGCGTGGGCGACGACAAGGAGCGCCGGCCGGTCTACCTGGCCGAGTGCCGCCGGATGGGCATCAAGGTGCTCCCGCCGGACGTCAACGAGTCCTCCTGGGACTTCACCGCCGTCGGCAACGACATCCGCTTCGGCCTGGCCTCGGTGCGCAACGTCGGGCACAACGTCGTCGACTCGATCGTGCGGGCGCGCGAGGAGAAGGGCGCGTTCAAGGACTTCGCCGACTTCATGCGCAAGATCGACACGGTGGCCTGCAACAAGAAGGTCATCGAGTCCCTGGCCAAGGCCGGCGGCTTCGACTCCCTGGGCCACTCCCGTCAGGGCATCGCCGCGATCCACGCCCAGGCCGTCGACTCCGCGATGAGCCTCAAGCGCAAGGAGGCCGAGGGGCAGTTCGACCTGTTCGGCAGCTTCGGCGAGGACGGCGGCGGTGAGCTCGGTGACCCGCTGAGCGCCGCGCTGGACATCCCGATCCCGACCGCGGACTGGTCGAAGTCGGAGAAGCTGGTCTTCGAGCGCGACATGCTCGGCCTCTACGTCTCCGACCACCCGCTGCACGGCGTCGAGCACGTGCTCACCTCGCACGCCGACACCTCGCTGGCCGAGATCATCTCCGGCGGGGTGGAGGACGGCGCCAACGTCACCATCGCCGGCATCCTCACCGCGGTCGGCCCGCGTACCAACAAGCAGGGCGCGCCCTGGGCGATCGCCACGCTGGAGGACCTCGAGGCCGGGCTGGAGGTGCTGTTCTTCCCCAAGACCTGGGCGCAGGTGTCGGACAAGGTGGTCCGCGACCAGATCGTCGTGGTCAAGGGCCGGATCAGCCGCCGCGACGACACCCCGTCGCTGTTCGCCGCCGAGGTGACCATCCCGGAGATCACTGAGGGCCCCCGGGGCCCGGTGCTGGTCTCCATGCCCGCGGCCCGCTGCACGCCGCCGGTGGTCGAACGGCTGCGCGAGGTGCTCGGCAGCCACCCGGGCACGACCGAGGTGCAGTTGAAGCTGCTCAACGGCGGGCGGGAGACCGTGCTGCGGCTGGACCAGGGCCTCCGCGTGCGACCCAGCACCGCGCTGATGGGCGACATCAAGGCGCTCCTGGGCCCCACCAGCGTCGCCCTCCTGTAGGCGGCGCGGCCCGCCCCGACAGGTCCGGGGCGGGCTACCGGACCGTCTCCCTGGCCACCTGCCAGGGAACTCCCCGGCGGCTGCGACGACAATGGGCCGGTGACCGACCCCCGAGCCGCCGGGCAGCTGCCCCCGTTCCCGGCGCGCCCCGGCCCCGCGGAGGGGGCGGACGTGGTGCCCGGGACCGACACGGAGCGGTTCCCGGCCTCCGGGCCGCAGCACCTCCCGGTGCCCGGTGCGAGCGCCCCGTCCGCGCCGGGTGCCGAGCCGGGGCAGCCGCTGCCGCCCTGGGCGCAGGCCCGCCGGGCCGGCGTCCCGGGTCTGCGGGGGAGCCGGGAGGACCTGCGGACCGGGCTGCTCAGCGTGCTGGTGCTGGCCCTGTGCGGGCTGCCCGCCGGTGCGCTGTGGCTGTGGCTGGCGCCGCGGGCGGAGTACCGGGTCACCGAGACCGACGTCGTGCCGCTCAGCGGGCTGCCCAACTCCGAGCTGTTCGTCTCCGACGACAGCGTCTTCGTGCTGGTCCTCGCCGCGATCGGGCTGCTGGCCGGGCTGGTGCTGTGGCGGCTGCGCAGCCGGCGCGGCGCGCTGGTCCTGGTCGCGCTGGCCACCGGGATGCTGGCAGCCGGCATCGTGGCCTGGCAGCTGGGGACGGCGCTGGGCGACGGCCCGACCGAGGCCGAGCTGACCGAGGTCGGCCGCACGGTCACCACCGGGCTGAGCCTGCGGGCCACCGCGGCTCTCGCGGTCGGCCCGTTCCTCGCGGTGCTGGTCTACCTGGTCGCGGCCACCTACACCTCCCGCCAGGACCTCGGCCGCCCCGAGCCCGAGGACCTGCCGCCGCGATTGCCGCTCCCGCCCGTCCCGCCGCCGGCGTCCTAGCAGCGGCGTCCCGGCCCTTCGCCAGGCTCCACCGCGAGCGGCGAGTGGTGGGGGCGAGGTCAGGCCCCCTCGTAGCGCCCCACCGCGAGGTACGAGTGGTGGGGGGCGAGGGGTCCTTCGTCAGTTCGGGGTCATCGGGGTGGCGAACTGCACCAGCGGCACCGGGACGGCGCCCAGCGTGCGCAGCAGGGTGAGCTCGCGGCGCAGCAGCCGGGACTCCAGGGCCAGTCGGCGCCGGGTGGCGGACTCGGCCAGCAGCGCCTGCCGGTCCTCGGTGGTCAGCAGCGCCGCGGACGCGACCAGGTAGGACAGCCCGCGGGCGTCGTCGGCCACCTCGCGCAGCAGTGCCGCGGTGCCGCCCAGCTCCCCGCCGCCCTCGTCGTCGTCCCCGAGCAGCTCGTCGGGGGACAGCGCGTCGAGCACCTCGTCCGGCAGGCCGCCGGCGTCGCCGGACTGGCGGATGGCCACGTCGGCGACGTAGCGGGCGAACAGGTCGCGGACGTTGCCGGCGAGCACCTCCAGCGACCCGCGGGCGACCTCGCTGAGCACGTCCTCGGGGACGATGCCGGCGGTCTGGTCCGGGCCGGTGAGCCCCTCGGCGTCCCCGGCCGCCTCCTCGGCGGCCTCCTCCTCGTCCAGCCACTCCACCAGCGCCTGCAGGTAGGGCGGCTCGTCGGGGCCGGAGGGCACGAGGACGTCGAGCAGCCGGAACCGGTCGCCGCCGACGGCGACCACCTGGTAGCCGCCGTCGCTCTGCGGCGCGATCACCCGCACGGTGGCGGTGCAGCCGACGTCGAACAGCGCCTCCGCCGGCGCCACCCGCTCGACCTCCCAGCCCTGCCGGATCGCGACGACGCCGAAGCGGCGCGGCGCCCCTTCGGGCAGGGCGACCAGGTCGGCCACCAGCCGGCGGTAGCGGGGCTCGAAGATCTGCAGCGGCAGCACCACGCCGGGGAAGAGCGGGCTCTCCAGGGGGAACAGCGCGATGACCTCGCGGCCCCCCGCACCCTCGTCGTTCCCGCTCGCCCGCACGCCCGGAGCCTACGGGCAGCGGGGCCGTCGTACCGGGCGTCTACCGTTTGGTCGTTCTGCTGCTCGTACCCGGAGGTGCCCCGTGCTGTCCCGCATCGACCTGCGAGGGTCCGCTCTGCCCGGACCGCGTGAGCTGGCCCACCTGCTCCCGCGTGCCGGTACCGACATCGACGCGGTGCTCGCGACCGTCCGGCCGATCTGCGAGGACGTGCGGCTGCGGGGTGCCGAGGCGGTCCGGGAGATCACCGCGCGCCTCGACCGCGTCGACGTCCCCGACATGGCCGTGCCGCAGGCCGCGATCGACGAGGCTCTGGCCTCCATCGACCCGACCGTGCGCGCCGCGCTGGAGGAGTCGATCCGCCGGGTGCGGATCGTGCACTCCGACCAGCGGCGCACCGACGTCACCACCCAGGTCGCGCGCGGCGGCACCGTCACCGAGCGCTGGCTCCCGGTACGCCGGGTCGGGCTCTACGTGCCCGGTGGCCTCGCCCCGCTGCTGAGCTCGGTGGTGATGAACGTCGTCCCGGCCCAGATCGCCGGCGTGGAGTCCATCGCCGTCGCGAGCCCGCCGCAGCGGGACAACGGCGGCCTGCCCGACCCCGGGGTGCTGGCGGCGTGCGCGCTGCTGGGCGTCACCGAGGTCTACGCGGTCGGCGGGGCGCAGGCGATCGCCGTCTTCGGCTACGGCGCGGGCTCCTGCGCGCCGGTCGACATGGTCACCGGGCCCGGCAACGTCTACGTGACGGCGGCCAAGCGACTGCTGCGCGGGCTGATCGGCATCGACTCCGAGGCCGGCCCGACCGAGGTCGCCGTCCTCGCCGACGACACCGCCGACCCCGGCCACGTCGCCGCCGACCTGATCAGCCAGGCCGAGCACGACCCGCTGGCCGGCGCCGTGCTGGTGACCACCAGCGAGGAGCTCGCCGACGCCGTGCTCGCGCGGGTCCCGGACCAGGTGGCGGCCACCAAGCACACCGAGCGGATCACCACCGCGCTCAACGGCACCCAGTCCGGCATCGTGCTGGTCGACGACATCGACGCCGGCCTCGCCGTGGTCGACGCCTACGCCGCCGAGCACCTGGAGATCCAGACCCGCGACCCGCGCGCGGTGGCGATGCGGGTGCGCAACGCCGGCGCGGTCTTCGTCGGCCCGTGGGCGCCGGTGTCGCTGGGCGACTACATCGCCGGGTCCAACCACGTGCTGCCCACCGGCGGCTGCGCCCGGCACTCCAGCGGGCTGAGCGTGCAGACCTTCCTGCGCGGCGTCCACCTCATCGAGTACGACGAGCAGGCCCTCGCCGAGGTCGCCGGGCACATCGACGCCCTGGCGCACGCCGAGGACCTGCCCGGGCACGCGGCCGCCGTCCGGGTCCGGCAGCGGTCGTGACCTCGATCGAGGAGCTGCCGCTGCGGCCGGAGCTGCGGGGCAAGTCCGCCTACGGGGCGCCGCAGCTGCCCGTCGCGCACCAGCTCAACACCAACGAGAACCCCTACCCGCTGCCGGCGTCGCTGCTGGCCGACCTGGGCACCGCGCTCGCCGCGGCGGCCCAGGGGCTCAACCGCTACCCCGACCGGGACGCCGTGGCGCTGCGCGCCGACCTGGCGACCTACCTGACGCGCACCACCGGCGAGCAGGTCACCGCCGACCAGGTGTGGGCGGCCAACGGCTCGAACGAGGTCATCCAGCAGCTGCTGCAGGCCTTCGCCGGGGCGGGCCGGACGGCGCTGGGCTTCACACCGACCTACTCGATGTACCCGGTGTACTGCACGGGCACGGGGACGGCGTGGGTCGAGGGGCACCGGCGCGCGGACTTCACCCTGGACGTCGCCGCGGCGGTCGCCCAGGTGCGTGAGGTGCGCCCGGACGTCGTCTTCGTGACCAGCCCGAACAACCCCACCGGCACCGCGGTCGACCTGGACGCCATCGCCGCGCTCTACGACGCGACCGAGGGCGTGCTGGTCGTCGACGAGGCGTACACGGAGTTCGCCCGCACGGGCACCGTCTCGGCGCTGTCGCTGCTGTCCGGGCGCCCGCGCCTGGTGGTCAGCCGCACGATGAGCAAGGCCTTCGGCATGGCCGGGCTCCGGCTGGGCTACCTGGCCGCGGACCCGGCGGTGGTGGAGGCCGTGCAGCTGGTGCGGCTGCCCTACCACCTGAGCTCGCTGACCCAGGCCGCCGCCCGGGCCGCGCTGGCGCACACCGACGAGCTGCTGGCCACCGTCGAGGCGGTCAAGGCCCAGCGCGACCGGATCGTCGCCGAGCTGCCCGCGCTCGGCCTGGGCAGCGTGCCCAGCGACGCCAACTTCGTGCTGTTCGGGCACTTCGCCGACTCGCACGCCGCGTGGCAGGCGCTGCTGGACCGTGGCGTCCTGGTCCGCGACGTCGGCCTGCCCGGCTGGCTGCGGGTCACCGCCGGCACGCCGGAGGAGACCGACGCCTTCCTCACCGCGTTGGGTGACGTGGCCCCCGACCACCGACTGGGAGACTGAGCACCATGAGCAGGACTGCACGCATCGAGCGGGCCACCAAGGAGACCACCCTCGTCGTCGAGGTCGACCTCGACGGCACCGGGACCTCCGACATCGCCACCGGGGTCGGCTTCTACGACCACATGCTCACCGCGCTGAGCAAGCACAGCGGGATCGACCTGACGGTGCGCGCCGACGGCGACCTGCACATCGACGCCCACCACACCGTCGAGGACGTCGCCATCGCCCTGGGCCAGGCCTTCGCCGAGGCGCTCGGCGACAAGCGCGGCATCACCCGCTACGGCGACGCGACCATCCCGATGGACGAGGTGCTGGTGCAGGCCGCGGTCGACCTGTCCGGCCGGCCGTACTTCGTGCACGCCGAGCCCGAGAACATGACCCCGATGATCGGCCCGGACTACCCGACGTCGCTGACCAAGCACGTGCTCGAGTCCTTCGCGTTCAACGCGAAGATCAGCCTGCACGTGCGGGTGCTCTACGCCGGCCGCGACGCCCACCACATCGTCGAGGGTCAGTTCAAGGCGCTCGCCCGGGCGCTGCGGACCGCCGTCGCCCTCGACCCGCGGGTCACCGACGTGCCCTCCACCAAGGGCGCACTGTGAACTTCGGCGTCGCCCTGCTGGTGGTCGGCGGGTTCTTCCTGGGCGGCGCCTACAGCATCTCCAAGGCCGACTCCGAGACCAGGGGACGCACCAGCGGGCAGCTGGTCTTCGCCGGCATCCTGCTGGTGGCGGCCCTGCTGGCTACGGTCAGCGGCATCCTCTACCTGGTCTGAGGAAGGACCCCGTCCTCCTCACCCCTCGCACGCTCGGGGTGAGCCTCGGGACGGGGCCGGACTCAGGCTCCGCCTGAGCTCAGGCGGGCGGCGAACTCCTCGGCGGTGCGCAGCTGCCGGCGCAGGGTCGCCACCCGCTCGGCGGCCTGCTCGCGGAAGGCGGCCAGCCGGGCCGGGTCGGCGTCCGGCCCGGCGTCGAGCAGCTCCAGCAGCGCGCGCATCTCCTCCAGGCTGAAGCCCAGCGGCTTCATCTGCATGATCACCCGCAGCCGCTCGACGTCGGCCTCGACGTAGAGCCGGAACCCGCCCTCGGAGCGGGCCGAGGGGACGGCCAGGCCGACCTCCTCGTAGTACCGGATCGTGCGCAGCGACAGCCCGATCCGCTCGGCGACCTCGCCGATCTGCATGCGGCCCCCGGTGTTCACTCCCCGCCACCCAGCTTCCCGGCCAGCCGCTGGTGGTAGTGGCCGGTGACGTCGGTGAGCCCGGTGATCTCCAGGGTCTTGCCGCGGGCGGCGTACTTGCTGCCGACGGCGTCCAGGACGGCGACGGACGAGGCGTCCCAGACGTGGGCGGCGGAGAGGTCCAGGACGACGCGGTCGGGGTCCCCGGCGTAGTCGAAGCGGTCGACCAGCTCGTTGGCCGAGGCGAAGAAGAGCGCGCCGCGGACGGTGTAGACCCGCTCGCCGTCCGGCCCGTCCGTGGGGGTGAGGGTGACCAGGTGGGCGACCCGGCGGGCGAAGAGCACGCAGGCCACGACGACCCCGACCCCCACGCCGATCGCCAGGTTGTCCGTGGCGACCACCACCGCGACGGTGACCACCATGACCGCCGTCTCGCTGCGGGGCATGCGCCGGACGCTGCGCACGCTGTGCCAGTCGAAGGTGGTGAGGGCGACGAACACCATCACCGCCACCAGGGCCGCCATCGGGATGGCCGCGACCACCGGGCTGAGCACCAGCACCAGGACCAGCAGCCACACGCCGGCGAGGAGGGTCGACAGCCGGGTGCGGGCACCGGCCCGCACGTTGATCATCGTCTGGCCGATCATGGCGCAGCCGCCCATGCCGCCGAAGGCGCCGGCGGCCAGGTTGGCGATGCCCTGCCCGATCGACTCGCGGGTCTTGTCCGACGGGGAGTCGGTGATCTCGTCGACCAGCTTGGCGGTCATCAGCGACTCCATCAGCCCGACGAAGGCGATGGCCAGCGCGTACGGGGCGATGACCCGCAGCGTCTCGAGCGTGAACGGGACGTCGGGCAGGGCCAGGCCGGGCAGGCTGTCGGGCAGCTCGCCCTGGTCGCCGACGGTGGGGACGGCGATCCCGGCGGCCACCGTGAGCACGGTCAGCACGACGATCGCGACCAGCGGGGCGGGGACGGCGGTGGTCAGCCGGGGGAGCAGCACGATGACCGCCAGCCCGGCTGCGGTGAGCGGGTAGACCGGCCACGGGACGTCGATGAGCTGCGGCAGCTGCGCGGTGAAGATCAGGATCGCCAGGGCGTTGACGAAGCCGACCATCACGCTGCGCGGCACGAAGCGCATGACCTTGGCGACCCCGAGCAGGCCGAGCAGCACCTGGAACGCCCCGCCCAGCAGGACGGCGGCGATCAGGTAGGGGAGCCCGTGGTCGCGGACCAGTGGCGCGACCACCAGCGCGACGGCGCCGGCGGCCGCGGTGACCATCGCCGGCCGGCCGCCGGTGAAGGCGATGGTCACGGCCATGACGAAGGAGGTGAAGAGCCCGACCCGGGGGTCGACGCCGGCGATGACCGAGAAGGAGATGACCTCGGGGATGAGCGCCAGGGCGGTCACCAGGCCGGCGAGGACCTCGACGCGGGCGACCCGCGGGGAGAGCCAGGCAGGCCGGCGCAGGGCCGGGCGGGGGAGTCGGGCGGGCAGTGCGGTGCTCATGGGGGCCGTTCCGTCGCGGTGGTCCGACCGCGGCGCTGCGGGCTCGGCGTAGACCCTACCCTCACGTGAGAGGAGAGTCGGGTGGACCGCCGGACGCGTCGGGCAGGCTCGGGGCGTGTCCACCGACGAGCAGCGCTTCCTCGACCTGGTGCTGGCCAACCCGACGGTCGCCGCGGTGCTGGAGCGGGCGCCGTCCCTCGGCGTGGACGACTGGTGGCTGACCGCCGGTGTGCTGTTCCAGTCGGTGTGGAACGGCCTCACCGGCCGTGACCCCGCCGCCGGGGTGCGCGACGCCGACCTCTTCTACTTCGACCCGGACACCTCCTGGGCGGCCGAGGACGCCGTCATCCGCCGCGGCGCCGAGCTGTTCGCCGACCTGCCGGTGCCGGTGGAGATCCGCAACGAGGCCCGGGTGCACCTCTGGTACGCCGACCGCTTCGGCGTCCCGTCGGCCGCCCCGTTCCGCGACTGCCGCGACGCGATCGACGCCTTCGCGGCCGTCTGCTGCAGCTACGGCGTGACGGTGGACGACGGCGGGCTGCGCGTGCACGCGCCGTACGGCTACGCCGACCTCTTCGGCATGGTCGTGCGGCCGAACCCGGGGCCGGCGCCGCGGGACGTCTACGAGGGCAAGGCGGCCCGCTGGCTCGGGGAGTGGCCGCAGCTCACAGTGCTGCCCTGGGAACACGACGGGGCCCCGCGCGGCTGATGGGTAGCGTGGCAGCTGTGAAGAAGGTCGTCGTGCTGGACTACGGATCGGGCAACCTGCGGTCGGCGGAGCGTGCGCTGACCCGCGTGGGTGCCGACGTCACGGTGACCGCCGACGTCGACGCCGCCATGGAGGCCGACGGTCTCGTCGTCCCCGGGGTGGGCGCCTACGCCGCCTGCATGGACGGGCTGCGCGCCGTCGACGGCCCCAAGGTCATCGGCCGGCGGCTGGCCGGCGGGCGCCCGGTGCTGGGCATCTGCGTCGGCATGCAGGTGCTCTTCGAGCGCGGTGTCGAGCACGGCCAGGACACCGAGGGCTGCGGCGAGTGGCCCGGCGTGGTGGAGAAGCTCGAGTCGCCGGTGCTGCCGCACATGGGCTGGAACACCGTCGAGGCACCCGAGGGCTCGACGCTGTTCGCCGGCCTCGCGGACCAGCGCTTCTACTTCGTGCACTCCTACGGCGTGCGGCAGTTCCCGCTGGCCGAGCCCGGCGTCACCGGCCGGCTCACCCCGCCGGCGGTCACCTGGGCCGAGCACGGTGACCGGTTCGTCGCCGGGGTCGAGAACGGGCCGTTGTCGGCGACCCAGTTCCACCCGGAGAAGAGCGGCGACGCCGGTGCCCAGCTGCTCACCAACTGGCTGGACACGCTCGACTGATCGCCCAGTCCTCGGCGCACGGGACCGGTCCACCCGGCCGCGAGGCGGGTTGAGCCGGGCGACCTGACGTGAAGCCGTGCCGTGGCACGGGTCAACGTCAGGCGGATCGGGTTGAGCCGGGTGAGCGACGGTTGAGCGGGGACCTTCTTCAGCTGCGCAGGTAGCTGGCGCCGTTGACGTCGATGATCGTGCCGGTCGAGAACCGGGCCTCCGGCGAGGCGAGCCACAGCACCGCCGAGGCGACCTCCTCCGGCCGGGCCACCCGGCCGTAGGGCGACTGCGCGCGGACGGCGTCCCCGCCCGGGCCGTCGAGCACCTCGCGGGCCATCTCGGTCTGCACGAACCCCGGCGCGACCGTGCCCACCGAGATGCCGTGCGGGGCCAGCGCCAGGGCCATCGACTGCCCGAAGGCGTTGAGCCCGGCCTTGCTCGCCCCGTACGCGGGGTTGTTCGGCTCCCCGCGGAAGGCGCCCCGGCTGGAGACGTTGACGACCGCGCCGCCGCCGGCCGCGATCAGGTGCGGCAGTGCCCGGAAGGTGGCGTTGGCCGGGCCGAGCAGGTTCACCGCCAGGGTCTGCTGCCAGGCCGCCTGCCAGTCGGCGTAGTCGGTCTCCAGCGGCGGGTGCGCGGTGAAGACCCCGGCGTTGTTGACCAGCACGTCCAGCCCGCCGAGGCCGCCCGCCGCCTCGTCCACCATCGCCCCGACGGCCTCGGCGTCGGCGAGGTCGGCCTGCACGAGCACGTGCCCCTCGCCGGGCAGCTCCGCCAGCACCGCCTCGGCCCGCGTCCGGGAGCCACCGAAGTGCACCGCCACCCGGTCGCCGCGCGCGGCGAACGCCAGCGCGATCGCCCGGCCGATGCCGCGGGAGGCGCCGGTCACCAGGACGGCGCGGGAGGTCGGGGACTGCTGGCTCTCGGTCACGCCGGGAGTCAACCAGTCACCACCGGCCGCGGTGCACGACCTCCTCGACGCCCCGCCGCCCCCGCTTCAGCGACGGCGAGCGCTTGTCCTCGGCTCCCGGGTAGCCCACCGAGATGCAGCCCACCGGCGTGTAGGCGGTGGGCACGCCGAAGGCCTCCCGGAAGGAGCCCAGCCGCTCGGGCGGGACGCCGAAGAACGCCGCGGCCAGCCCCTCGTCGACCGCGGTGAGCAGCATCAGCAGTGAGGCCATCCCGGTGTCGACGTCCCAGTAGGGCACCGGCCAGCGGGCCTCGTCGCGGTCGGTCCAGCCCTTGTCCGGCTCGGCGTAGCGGTCCAGGTAGGCGGCCTTGTGCGACAGCGGGACGACCAGCAGCGGTGCCCGGCGCATCCGGGTGAGCCAGCCGTCCGGCGTCCCGCCGTCGGTGGTCGCGGCCCAGAAGCGGTCGCGCTCCTCGGCGGTCTCCAGCACCAGGAACGCCCAGCCCTGGCTGAACCCGGCCGAGGGGGCCCGGATCGCGTGCTCCAGCAGCCGCTCCCGCGCCTCGGCCGGCACCGGGCGGTCGGGGTCGTAGTCGCGCACCATCCGCCGGCGGCGGACGACGTCCCGGAACTCCATGCCGCCACCCTGTCACCCGGGTGCGACAGGTCAGCCGGTGCGGCCGAGCCGGGCGAGCACGCGGGTCGGCCGGTCGGCGGCGTCCGGCACCGGGAGCGCGGGGCCGCAGATGCCCTCCATGTGCAGCGCGGGCCCGAAGCCGTCGGCGCCGGCCTCGACCAGGTCCAGCTCGGCGTCGGTGAGCCCGGGGTCGGCGCCGACGGCCCGGGCGAGGTCCCAGCGGTGCACGACCATGTCCCAGACGTAGAACCGCGCGAACGCCTCGCCTACCGTGGTCGGCCCGAAGAAGCCGTCGAACGACCGGGCGGGCAGGTCGCCGTCGGCCAGGGCGGCGGCCACCCGGGCGGCGTGCTCCCGCCAGGCGGCGGCCGGGTCGGCGGCGACTGCGGGTGCGCTGCCGAGGTCCGCGCCGTGCGTGCCCAGGAAGTCCCGCTGGGCCGAGACCAGGTGGGCGACCACGTCGGCGGCGGTCCAGCCCGGGCAGGGTGAGAGGGCGCTCCAGCCGGACGGCGGGACGCCGTCCAGGAGCCGGGTCAGGGGGGCGTCTGCGGCGGCGTGCAGCTGCGCGGTCGGGTTCACGGGCGGGACGCTAGGAGGCTGGGGCAGGCTGGGTCTTGATGAAACCCGACAGCGACCCGTCGATCGACGCGATCGAGCGCGCGCACCTCAAGGACCCCGGCGACGCCTCGCACGTGATGCACCGCTACCCGGCCGGCCCGGAGTTCGCCGGGCTGCTGCAGCGGTTCTGGATCCCGGTGTGGTCGGTGCCGCCGGGTGCCGAGGCGCCGCAGCGGGTGCTGCAGTACCCGGTGTCGCTGATCGTGGTCGCGCACGACTACGCCCGCTTCTACGGCGTCGTCTCCGGGCTGTCGACGACCACGCTGACCGGGGAGGGCTGGGCGGTCGGGGTGATGTGCGCGCCGGCGGCCGGCACGTTGCTGGCCCGCGGCTCGATGACCCGCTACACCGACCGGCACGTCGACGTCCGCGAGGTGCTGGGCGCCGCGGGCGAGGAGCTGGTCACCCGGGTGCGCACCGCGATGACCCCCGCCCCGGCCGACCCGGCGGCGCACGCCGCCGCGGTGACGGCCTTCGAGGACGCGCTGCGGCCGCTGCTGCCCGTCGACGAGGAGGGCCTGCTGGTCAACCGGGTGGTGGAGTTCGTCGAGGGCGACCGGGACGTCGTCCGGGTGAGCCAGGTCTGCGAGCGGTTCGACCTGTCCGAGCGGGCGCTGCAGCGGCTGGTGCACCGCCGGCTGGGGCTGACGCCGAAGTGGCTGATCCAGCGGCGGCGGCTGCAGGAGGCCGCCGAGCGGCTGCGCTCGGGCCCGGTCGACCTGGCCGAGCTGGCCGCGCAGCTGGGCTACGCCGACCAGCCGCACCTGACCCGCGACTTCGGCCAGGTGACCGGTACGACGCCCCGCCAGTTCGCCGACCGGCACGCGTCCGGGACGTGACGCGGGCCGCGAGCGGGCGGTGCCTAGGCTGATCGTCGTGCCGAAGCTGCAGCTGCTCCCCGCCGTCGACGTCGCCGACGGTCTCGCCGTCCGCCTGGTGCAGGGGGAGGTCGGGAGCGAGACCTCCTACGGCGACCCCCTCGAGGCCGCGCTCGCGTGGCAGCGGGACGGCGCCGAGTGGGTGCACCTCGTCGACCTCGACGCCGCGTTCGGCCGCGGGTCCAACCGCGAGCTGCTGGCCTCGGTGGTCGGCGCGCTGGACGTCGACGTGGAGCTGTCCGGCGGCATCCGGGACGACGAGTCGCTGGCCGCCGCACTGTCCACCGGCTGCCGCCGGGTCAACCTGGGCACCGCCGCGCTGGAGTCTCCGGAGTGGTGCGCGCGGGCGATCGCCGAGCACGGTGACCGCATCGCCGTCGGCCTCGACGTGCGTGGCACCCGGCTCGCCGCCCGCGGCTGGACCAAGGAGGGCGGGGAGCTCTACGAGACCCTCGCCCGGCTGGACGACGAGGGCTGCGCCCGCTACGTGGTCACCGACATCACCAAGGACGGCACGCTGCGCGGCCCCAACCTGGAGCTGCTGCGCGAGGTCTGCGCCGCCACCCCGCGCCCGGTGATCGCCTCCGGCGGGGTCAGCTCGCTCGACGACATCCGGGCGCTCGCCGGCCTGTCCGGCATCGGCGTCGAGGGTGCGATCGTCGGCAAGGCGCTCTACGCCGGGCAGTTCACCCTGCCCGAGGCGCTGCGGGTCACCGAGGACCTGGCGTGAGCGCCGTGCGGCTGGGCTCGGGTGGGCCCTGGGAGGGCATCGTCGGCTACAGCCGGGTCGTCGCGGTCGGCGACCAGGCCTGGGTGAGCGGGTGCACGGCCGCCACCGTCGAGGGCACCGTGGCCCACCCCGGGGACGCCGGCGGGCAGACCCGGGTCGCCCTGCAGACGGTCGCCCGCGCCCTCACCGACGCCGGGTTCTCCGTCGGTGACGTCGTCCGCACCCGCATCTACGTGACCGACATCAGCGCCTGGGAGCAGGTCGGGCGGGCGCACGGCGAGGTCTTCGGCGACGTCCGGCCGGCCACGACGATGGTGCAGGTGTCCGCCCTGATCGACCCGACCATGCTGGTGGAGATCGAGGCGGACGCCGTGCGGGGGGCCGGGGCGTGAGCCTGTCGGTGCGGGTGATCCCGTGTCTGGACGTCGACGCCGGCCGGGTGGTCAAGGGCGTCAACTTCGTCGACCTCGTCGACGCCGGTGACCCGGTGGAGATGGCCCGGGTCTACGACGCCGAGGGCGCCGACGAGCTGACCTTCCTCGACATCACCGCCAGCTCCGGCAGCCGGGAGACCACCTACGACGTGGTCCGGCGGACGGCGGAGAGCGTGTTCATCCCGCTGACCGTCGGCGGCGGCGTGCGCAGCGTCGGCGACGTCGACAAGCTGCTGCGGGCCGGTGCGGACAAGGTGGCGGTCAACACCGCCGCCGTCGCCCGGCCCGAGCTCATCGCCGAGATCGCCGACCGGTTCGGCAACCAGGTGCTCGTGCTGAGCCTGGACGCCCGCCGGGTCCAGGGCGGCGCGCACACCGACTCCGGCTTCGAGATCACCACCCACGGTGGCCGCCAGGGCACCGGCCGGGACGCCGTGGAGTGGGTCGTGCAGGCCGCGGAGCTCGGCGTCGGCGAGGTCCTGCTCAACTCCATGGACGCCGACGGCACCCGGGCCGGGTTCGACACCGAGCTGATCCGGGCCGTGCGCCGCGAGGTCACCGTGCCGCTGATCGCCAGCGGGGGAGCCGGCGCGGTCGACCACTTCCCGCCCGCGGTCGAGGCCGGCGCCGACGCGGTGCTGGCGGCCAGCGTCTTCCACTTCGGCCAGCTGCGGGTGGGCGACGTCAAGGCCGGGCTGGCCGCCGCCGGCGTCCCGGTCCGGCACGAGGCCGACCGCCCGCTCGGCTGAGATCAGCCCGGACGGCGGGCCAGGACGACCAGCTCGCGGCCCGGCCGGTCCGGGGCGTCGCGGACCTCGTCGACGACCAGCCCGGCCGCGGTCACCGACCCGACCAGCTCGGCGCGGGTCCGGAAGCGGAGCGTGGACTCCGAGGTCAGCACCTCGCCGCCGAGGACGAAGGTCTCCCGGAAGCCGACCAGGTCGCCCCGCACCTCGAGGACCTCGACCCAGGACTCGACCGGGCCGACGCCGGGGACGTCGACCGTGGTGTGCGTCCGGGCCGGGGCCCACTCCTCCCACGCACGTCGCGCCGGGTCGCGGCTCTCGAACACCAGCCGGCCACCGGGCCGCAGCGCGTCGTGCACCGCGCGCAGGGTCGCCGTCCAGTCGGCGTCGGTGCAGAAGACCTGCGCCACGTTGGCGGTCATGGTCACCAGGTCGACCGCGAGCGGCGGCAGGGACGACGCGTCCCCGACCACCCAGTCGACCAGCCCGGCATCTGGCTTGCGGCGGGCCACGTCGATCGAGGCGGCGGCCGGGTCGAGTGCGGTCACCGTCAGTCCGCGTCCGGCGAGCAGGCAGGCGAAGGTGCCGGTGCCGCACCCGACGTCGAGCACCGTCCGCGCGCCCAGCTCCTCGACGATCCCGGCGTACACGTCGAGATCGGAGCGGTCGGGGTCCAGCGGGTCGTACAGCTCGGCCAGCCGCGGGTCGGCGAACGCGCGGTCGGGCACGGACGGGCGGGCCGGGGTCGGGCTCAGTCGACGGTGAGGTCGACGCAGGCGACGTCGGGGCGGCCGCTCACCCAGAGCAGCACCTCCAGCGGCGCGCCGGTCACGGTCGTCGCGGGGCTGCCCTTGCGCAGCCGGCGCTCGCTGTCCGCCGCGCCGTCGGGCACGTCGCTGCGCCGCACGACCAGCCCGCCCGCGGTCCGCGGCAGCCCACCGCCGCGGGCCAGCAGCGGCACGCTCGACCACAGCTGGTCCTGCACGGTCCGGGGCAGCTCGCGGGGCGCCCAGTCCGGCTGCGCCCGCCGCACGTCCTCGTGGTGGACCACCATCTCCACGGTGTTGAGCAGCCGGTCCACCGCCGGCCAGGAGGTCGGTACCCACGACGGCGGGCCCGAGCGCACCCCGGCGACCAGCTCGGCGAACGGGCGCTGCGCCGTGCGGGCCGACACCCTCGCCGTCCACCCGGCGAACGGGCCGCCGAGCACCACCCCGGGCATCGCGTCGGGGCGGCGGTCGCGCACCACCAGGTGCGTGGCCAGGTCGCGGGTCGTCCACCCCTCGCAACGGGTCGGCTGGTCGGGCCCCAGCTGCTCCAGCAGGTCGGCCAGCGCCGCCCGCTCCGACTGCGACACGGGCTGGGCTGCGGTCGGCATGCCCCGAGGCTAGCCAGTCCGGCAGCGCCCGGCCGATCCGTTAGGGCGGGTAACGAGCGCGGGTACGCTCGGCCCACCGACCCGCACGACGTACCTGGAGGACAGCTGTGCCGCGAGACGCCGTCGTCCGGCGCGGCCTCCGGCACGTCGCCCGGGGGATCCGCGAGCAACCCGGCATCTTCACCTGGGCGGTGCTCGGCAGCAGCCTCTACGGCGGCATGACCGTCGCCAGCGCCTACGTCATCGGCGGCATCACCGACCGGGTCCTGCTGCCGGCCTTCGCCGAGGGCGCCACGACCGCCGCCGCCCTCACGCTGGCCGCCCTGGCGATCATCGGCGTCGCCGTCCTGAAGATCGTCGGCATCATCGGCCGGCGGCTGTTCGCCGGGATCATGGCCTACCGGCTGCAGGCCGACTACCGCCGCCGCGTCACCGGTCAGTACCTGCGGCTGCCGCTGTCCTGGCACCAGCGGCACCCGACCGGCCAGCTGCTGTCCAATGCCAACTCCGACGTCGAGTCCGCCTGGTTCTTCGTCATGCCGCTGCCCTTCGCCTGCGGCGCGCTGGTCATGGTGGCGATCACCGTCGTCGCGCTGTTCCTCACCGACCCGCTGCTGGCCCTGGTCGGGCTGGTCGTCTTCCCGCTGGTCTTCGCGCTCAACGCCGTCTACAGCCAGGTGATGAGCCCGCGGATGGCCCGCGCGCAGCAGCTGCGCGCCGAGGTCAGCGAGATCGCCCACGAGAGCTTCGACGCCGCCCTGGTCGTGAAGACCCTGGGCCGGGAGACCTCCGAGACCGCCCGCTTCGCGGTCAAGGCCGACGAGCTCCGCGACGGCCTGGTCGCGGTGGGCCGGGTCCGCGGCCTGTTCGACCCGATGATGGAGGCGCTGCCCAACCTGGGCACCCTCGCCGTCCTGCTCATCGGCGCCGAGCGGGTCGCCTCCGGCGAGACCGAGGCCGGTGCCCTGGTCTCCATCGCCTACCTGTTCACGCTGCTCACGCTGCCCATCCGCGCGATCGGCTGGGTGCTGGCCGACCTGCCGCGGGCGATGGCCGGCTTCGACCGGGTCACCCCCGTGCTGGAGGCCCGGGGGGAGACCCCGCACGGCCCCGACGCCGCCCCCGCCGGGACCGGCGGCGCCGCCGTCGGCGTCCGGGACGTCGACTTCCGGCACGACGAGTCCGCCCGCCCGACCCTGTCCGGGGTGACCTTCGAGGTGGCCGCCGGGCGCACCGTCGCCGTCGTCGGCCCCACCGGTGCCGGCAAGTCGACCCTCGCCGGCCTGCTGGTGCGGCTGGTCGACCCGCACGACGGGTCGGTGCTGCTCGACGGCGTCGACCTGCGCACCCTGCGCGAGGGGGAGGTCAGCAGCCAGGTCGCGTTCGTCCCGCAGTCGACGTTCCTCTTCGACGACACCGTGCGCGACAACGTCACCCTCGGCGCGGACTTCACCGACGAGCAGGTGCACGCCGCCCTGCGCACCTCGGCCGCCGAGGACTTCGTCGCCCGGCTGCCCGAGGGCCTCGACACGCGGGTCGGTGAGCGCGGCGCCTCGCTGTCCGGTGGCCAGCGGCAGCGGCTCGCGCTGGCCCGGGCCGTCGTCCGGCACCCGCGGCTGCTCGTCCTCGACGACGCGACCAGCGCCGTCGACCCCTCGGTCGAGGCCCGGATCCTGGACGCGCTGCGCGACAGCGACCGCCCGGCCACCGTCGTGGTGGTCGCCTACCGCCAGGCCACGATCGCGCTGGCCGACGAGGTCGTGTGGATCGAGCGCGGCCGGCTCGTCGCCCGCGGCACGCACGCCGAGCTGCTCGCCCAGGTCCCCGGCTACGGCCGCCTGGTGCAGGCCTACCAGCCGCCGGAGCTGGCCGCCGCCGACCCCGTGGAGGTGCCGGCGTGACCGACGAGCCGCTGCTGCCCGCCGACGAGCGGCACGAGGGCGCCCTGCAGACCCTGCGCCGCGGCCTGCGGATGATGCCGGAGTTCCGCCAGGGCCTGCCCGCGACCTTCGCCCTGGCCCTGATCGCCACCGCCGGCCGGGTCGTCGTCCCGATCGCGGTGCAGCAGACCCTGGACCGGGGGCTGGGCGCGCCCACCGGCCCGGACATCGACCTGGTCCGGGTGCTCGTCGCGATCAGCGTGGTGGTCGTGCTGGTCACCAGCCTCGCCGTGTACCGGATGAACGTCCGGCTCTTCCGCACCACCGAGACCGCGCTCGCCGGCCTGCGGGTGCGCGCCTTCCGGCACGTGCACGACCTGTCGGTGCTGCACCAGCAGGGGCAGCGCCGCGGCTCGCTGGTCTCCCGGGTCACCAGCGACGTCGACCAGCTGTCGGTGTTCATGCAGTGGGGCGGCGTGCTGGGCCTGATCAGCGTCGGCCAGCTGGTCGTGGCCACGATCGTGATGGCCGTCTACTCCTGGCAGCTGACCCTGCTGGTGCTGGTCTGCTTCGTCCCGCTGGCGATGGCGGTCAAGTACTTCTCCCGCAAGCTCGCCACCGTCTACGGCGTCGTCCGGGAGCGGGTCGGGGACGTCCTGGGCGCGGTCGCCGAGTCCGTCGTCGGCGCCCCGACGGTGCGCGCCTACGGCATCCGCGCCCGGACGGCGGCGCGCATCGACAGCGCCATCGACCGGCACTACCGCGCCTCGGTGCAGGCCCAGCGGACGACGGCCGCGGTGTTCGTCAGCGGCGAGCTCGTCGCCGCCGTCGCCAACGCCGCGGTCGTGGTGGTCGGGGTGCTGCTGGGCATCGGCGGGCAGATCTCCGCCGGCACCCTGGTCGCCTTCCTGTTCCTGGTCACCCTGTTCGTCGCGCCGGTGCAGACCGCCAGCGAGGTGCTCAACGAGGCGCAGAACGCCGTCGCCGGTTTCCGTCGGGTGCTCGACGTGCTCGACACCGCCCCCGACGTCTCCGACCCGGAGCACGGCCGCACCCTGCCGCCCGGGCCGCTCGACGTCCGCTTCGACCACGTCGGCTTTGCCTACTCGGCCGGTGGCCGCAAGGCGCTGGAGGACGTCGACCTGACGATCACCGCCCGCACCCGGGTGGCCATCGTGGGGGAGACCGGCTCGGGCAAGACCACGTTCGCCAAGCTCGTCACCCGGCTGATGGACCCCACGGAGGGTCGGGTGCTCATCGGCGGTGTGCCGCTGACCGAGACCGCCTTCGCCTCGCTGCGCCAGCGGGTGGTGATGGTCCCGCAGGACGGCTTCCTCTTCGACGCCTCCGTGGCCGACAACGTGCGCTACGGCAGGCCCGGGATGACCGACGCGCACATCACCGCGGCCTTCGACGAGCTCGGCCTCGGTGACTGGCTGGAGAGCCTGTCCGCCGGCGTCGCCACCCCGGTCGGGCAGCGCGGTGAGTCGCTGTCGGCGGGGGAGCGGCAGCTGGTCGCCGTGGCCCGCGCCTACGTCGCCGACCCCGACCTGCTGGTGCTCGACGAGGCCACCAGCGCGGTCGACCCGGCCACCGAGATGCGGCTGACCCGCGCCCTGGACGCCCTCACCGACGGGCGCACCACGCTGACCATCGCCCACCGGCTCTCCACCGCCGAGCGGGCCGACGAGGTGCTGGTCGTCGACGCCGGCCGGGTCGTCCAGCGCGGCACGCACGCCGAGCTGGTGGACGCCGAGGGCCCGTACGGGCGGCTGCACGCCTCGTGGCGGCGCAGCTCGGGCAGCCGGCCGGAGGCCCAGGCCGCGCAGGCGTGAGGGCGGGGCGGGCCCTGCGACCGGCAGCGGACCCGCCCGGCCTGCCCGTGGAGGCCGCCCCCGGACGCCGGCCGGCCGGCCGACACCGGGAGCCCGCGGGGTCGGTGTCCGGCAGCCCGTACGACCAGCCGTGCGAGGACACCGACAGCTGCGCCGTCCACACCGTGTCGCTCACCGTCCTGCCCGCGCCGCGAGCAGGACCGGTCCCAGCGCACTCCCAGCCGACGGCCAGCGGGCCCTGGGCCGGTGGCCCTAGCCTGCCCGGCATGCCGTCCACCTCCAGTCGCCGCCCGGGCGCGGCGGCGACCCGGCACCGTCCCCGTCGTCCGCTCGGCCGCGGCCCGTCGGCAGCCCCGCCGGCGCCCGTCCGGCCCGTGCAGGCGCCGTTCGCCGCCCTCTTCGGCGGGCTGGTCGCACTGGAGGACGGCTACCTCGGCTGGCTCCTGTGGGACGCCGACCGCAGCTGGAGCTGGTACCTGCTCGTCCCGCTGCTGCTGGCGGCCGGCGCGCTCGCCGGCGGGGTCCTGGTGCTGCGCGGCCGGGGCCTCGGGCCGGTCAGCGGGTCGGCGGTGCTGGCCTGGAGCTGCGTCCTGCCGCTGCTCGGACTCCTCGCCCTGGCCCTGTTCTTCGCCGCCCTCGGCGACGGCGCGGCGGCGTGGCCGGCGCTGCTGCTCGTGGTCGGCCCGCTCGGCGGACTGGTGCTGGCGCTGCGCCGTCCGGTGCGGGAGTGGACCCGGCGCGGCCGGGCGCAGGCCGACCGGGCCCCGGGGCGGTTAGCGTCGGGACGTGGACCTGGCAGGAGTGCACGCGGACGCTGACGTCATCGTGGTCGGGGCCGGCCTCGCCGGGCTGGTCGCCACCACCGAGCTGGCCGACGCCGGCAAGCGGGTGCTGCTGCTGGACCAGGAACCGGCCGCCTCCCTGGGCGGGCAGGCCTTCTGGTCCTTCGGCGGCCTGTTCCTGGTCGACACCCCCGAGCAGCGCCGGCTGCGGGTGCACGACTCCCTCGAGCTCGCCCGGCAGGACTGGTTCGGCACCGCCGGCTTCGACCGCCCCGAGGACCACTGGCCCGGGCAGTGGGCCGAGGCCTACCTGCAGTTCGCCGCGGGGGAGAAGCGCGCCTGGCTGCACGCGCAGGGCGTGCGGTTCTTCCCGGTCGTCGGCTGGGCCGAGCGCGGCGGCTACACGGCCACCGGGCACGGCAACTCCGTGCCCCGCTTCCACGTCACCTGGGGCACCGGTCCCGGCGTCCTCGCCCCGTTCCTCGCCCGTCTCGCCCGGGCCGTGGACGCCGGGCTGGTCGATGTCCGCCACCGGCACCGGGTCGACGGGCTGGTGCTGACCGACGGCGCCGTCACCGGGGTGCGCGGCGCGGTCCTCGAGCCCAGCGACGTCGCGCGCGGGGTCGCCAGCTCGCGCACCGACGTCGGGGAGTTCGAGGTGGCCGCGCAGGCCGTCGTCGTCACCGCCGGCGGCATCGGCGGCGACCACGAGCTGGTGCGCCGCAACTGGCCAGCGCGGCTGGGCCCGGTGCCGCAGCGGCTGCTGTCCGGCGTCCCGGCGCACGTCGACGGGCGGATGCTGCAGATCACCGAGGACGCCGGTGGCCGGGTGATCAACCCCGACCGGATGTGGCACTACACCGAGGGCGTCGTGAACCACTCGCCGGTGTGGGAGCGGCACGGCATCCGGATCCTGCCCGGCCCCTCCTCGCTCTGGCTCGACGCCACCGGCACCCGGCTGCCCGCGCCGCTGTTCCCCGGCTTCGACACCCTCGGCACGCTGGCGCACATCGGCACGACCGGCCACGAGCACACCTGGTTCGTGCTGACGCAGAAGATCATCGAGAAGGAGTTCACGCTCTCGGGCTCCGAGCAGAACCCCGACCTGACGGACAAGGACCTGAAGCTGCTGCTCACCCGCATCCGGCCCGGCGCCGCAGCGCCGGTCCAGCGGTTCATGGACGACGGCGAGGACTTCGTGGTCGCCCCGACCCTGCCCGAGCTCGTCGCCGGGATGAACCGCGTCACCGGCGACACCCCGCACCTGGACCTGGCCACCGTCGAGCGGGAGGTCGTCGCCCGCGACCGGGAGATCGCCCACCGGTTCAGCAAGGACCAGCAGGTCACCGCGCTGCGCCAGGCCCGCAGCTACCTCGGCGACAAGCTCATCCGGGTGGCCCAGCCGCACCGGCTGCTGGACCCCGACGCCGGCCCGCTGATCGCCGTCCGGCTCAACCTGCTCACCCGCAAGACCCTCGGCGGGCTGGAGACCGACCTGTCCGGGCGCGTGCTGCGCGACGGGGGCGCGCCGGTCCCGGGGCTGTACGCGGCGGGGGAGGTCGCCGGGTTCGGCGGCGGCGGCATGCACGGCTACCGCTCGCTGGAGGGCACGTTCCTCGGCGGCTGCCTGTTCTCCGGCCGGGTCGCCGGCCGGGCCGTGGCGGCTGCGCTGTGAGCACCCAGGACTGGGACGCCGTCCCGCCCTCCGCCGTCCCGCCCTACGCCGGCCCGCCGACCACGGCACCGCAGCCCGGTCCGTCCTGGCCGCCGCAGTCCCACCAGCAGCCGTACGGGGCGTCGCAGCCGTACGGGCAGCAGCCCTGGGGACCCCAGCCCTGGGCCCAGCCGCAGTGGCCGCAGCAGCAGTGGGGCCAGCCGCAGTGGGGGCCGCCCGCGTGGGGACCGCCGCCGGTGCGTCCGGGTCGCTCCGGGCTGCACGTCGCCGCCGCCGTGCTGGCATTCGTCTCCACGCTGCTGGTGGTGGTGGGCACCATCTGGGCGATGGCCTTCTCCGCCCTGTCCAGCCTGGCCCGCGGGTCCTCGGCCGGCATCGGCGGCGGGACGGCGTTCCTCCAGCTCGTGCTGGCCGGCCTGCTCGTCGCCGGGGGCGTGCAGGTGCTGGGCGGCAGCCGGCGGTGGCTCCTCGGCGCGGCCGCCCTGCAGCTCGCGCTGAGCCTGTACTGGGTCGCCGTCCTCGACGACCTCGCGCCGGCCACCCTCAGCGAGGGGGTGTTCGTGCTGCCGGCGGTCTTCGCCGTCCTCGCCCTGCTCGCCGGCGGGCTGCCGTTCCTGCCCGAGCTCCGGGGCTGGCTGGCCCGGCGCACCGGGCGGACGGCGGGGGAGGGACCCCAGCCGGTGCAGCAGCCCGAGCCCACCCGGCCGCCCTGGGCCTGAGCCGCGCCGGTGCGGGGTGGGACGATCAGGGGCATGTCCGCCCCCGTCTCCCCGCTCGACCCCGCCGTCGCCGAGCTGCTGCGCCGCGACCCGGCCGGCCTGGTCGCCGTCGTCGCCCAGCAGCACGACACCGGTGAGGTGCTCATGGTCGCCTGGATGGACGACGAGGCGCTGCACCGCACGCTGACCAGCGGCCGGGCCACCTACTGGTCGCGCAGCCGCGAGGAGTACTGGGTCAAGGGCGAGACCTCCGGGCACCGCCAGTGGGTGCGCGACGTGCGGCTCGACTGCGACGGCGACGCGCTGCTGCTGCTCGTCGACCAGGAGGGGCCCGCCTGCCACACCGGCGAGCGCAGCTGCTTCCACCGCCCGCTGGAGGTCTCCGATGCGACTCGGTGAGACCACCCCCTCGGCCGAGGGGTTCGCGGCGCTGGACGCACCGGTCGTCCCGGTCACCCGCCGGCTGCTGGCCGACAGCGAGACCGCCGTCGGCATCTACCGCAAGCTCGCCGGCAACCGCCCCGGCACCGTGCTGCTGGAGTCCGCCGAGCAGGGCAAGCAGTGGTCGCGGTACAGCTTCGTCGGCGTCCGCAGCGCCGGGGTGCTGACCGAGATCGACGGGACGACGGCGTGGCTGGGCGACCCGCTGCCCGGGCTCACCGACGACCTGCCTCCCGACCCGCTGGCCGCCGTCCGCACCCTGGCCCGGCGGCTGCGCTCACCCCGCAGCGCGCACGCCGACCCCCAGGGCCTGCCGCCGCTGACCGGCGGGCTGGTCGGGTACCTCGGCTACGACGTCGTCCGGCGGCTGGAGCGGCTGCCGGAGACCGCCACCGACGACCTGGGCATGCCCGAGGTCGCGCTCATGCTGGTCACCGACCTGGCCGTGCTCGACCACACCGACGGCACCGTGCTGCTCATCGCCAACGCCCTGGGCGCCAGCCCTGCGGCCTACGACGACGCGGTCACCCGGCTCGACGCGATGGCCGCGGACCTGACGAAGGCGGTGCCGCCGGGCGTGGCCACGCTGGAGACCCGCGACGCCCCGCCGGTCACCAGCAACATGGGCCCGGGCGTGTACGAGGCCGGCGTCGAGCGGGTGCGCGAGCACGTGCGGGCCGGTGACGTGTTCCAGACCGTGCTCAGCCAGCGGTTCGAGCTGGCCACCGACGTCGCGGCCCTGGACCTCTACCGGGTGCTGCGGGCGACCAACCCCTCGCCGTACATGTACCTGCTGCGCTTCGCCGGGCGGCAGACGCCCTTCGACGTCGTCGGCTCCTCGCCCGAGGCGCTGGTCACCGTCACCGGCGACCGCGCCGTCGTCCACCCGCCGGCCGGGACCCGACCGCGCGGGGCGACCCCGGAGGACGACGTCCGGCTCACCGAGGAGCTGCTCGCCGACCCCAAGGAGCGCGCCGAGCACGTGATGCTGGTCGACCTGGCCCGCAACGACCTGGGCCGGGTCTGCGTCCCGGGCACCGTCGAGGTCGCCGACTTCATGCGGATCGAGCGCTACAGCCACGTGATGCACATGGTCTCCACCGTCTCCGGCCAGGTCAGCCCGGGCCGCGACGCCCTGGACGTGTTCGACGCGACCTTCCCCGCCGGCACCGTCTCCGGGGCGCCGAAGCCCCGGGCCATGGAGGTCATCGAGGACATCGAGCCCACCCGGCGTGCGCTCTACGCCGGCACGGTCGGCTACCTCGACGCCGGCGGCGACATGGACATGGCCATCGCCATCCGCACCGCGGTGCTGCACGCGGGCCGCGCGTACGTGCAGGCCGGCGCGGGCGTCGTGGCCGACAGCGACCCGGTCAGCGAGGAGGCCGAGACCCGGCACAAGGCGCGCGCCGTGCTCTCGGCGATCGCCACCGCCGAGGGGCTGCGGGAGCTCCCGTGAGCGCACCGGCGGGCACCGGCGCCCCCGCCCCCGGCCGGCGGGAGCTGACCGTCGCGGTGCTGGCGTGCGCGGCGGCCGGCGGGCTGGCGCTCACGTCGTCGTCCTCGCCGTGGGCCGAGGTGACCATCACCCGGCAGCCGCCGCTGCCGTCCACGGTCGAGGCGCTCACCGGCGGGCAGGCCGCGCCGCTGGTCGGGGCCTGCGGGCTGCTGCTGCTGGCCGCCGCCCTCGCCGTCATCGCCGTCCGCGGGGCCGGCCGGGTCGTCGTCGGCCTGCTGGTGGCCGTGGCCGGCGGGGTGCTGGCCTGGTCGGGGCTGCGCGGGCTGACCGGCCGGCTGGGCGTCGACCTCGCCGACGTGACCTCCTCGGTCGGGCTCGGCGACGCGCAGGTCACCACCGACGCCGCGGTGACCTGGCCGCTGCTGGCGCTGCTGGCCGGGGTGCTCGGGGTGCTGGCCGGGGTCCTGGTCGTGCTGCGTGGCCGGCGCTGGCCGGGGATGAGCCGCCGCTACGAGCGCACCACCGTCCCCACCGGCGCCGCAGCTGCGCCCGCGCCGGCCGGCCGGGCGCGGCCCGAGACCCCCGAGGACCGGCACCAGGCGGCGTGGAAGGCCCTCGACCGGGGCGACGACCCGACGGTCTGAACAAGGACCTCGGCGCCCCCTCAGGCCCCGGTGCAGGGTCCCGCGGCGAGCTGGCGAGTCGTGGGGGGCAGCGGGGTCCTCCAACTGCGCCGAGGCCGAAGGGCGCCGTCGGAGCTGAGGCCGAGGCGCCGGCGGGGTCGTGGTGGACCCCGGGTCGGAGCGGAACCGGGGCGTCTCTAGAGTGACCGCAGCTGCCCAGGAGAGTCCGGCGGCACACGTCCTGGCACACGGAGGAGGGGTCATGAGCGTCCTCGACGACATCGTCGCCGGCGTCCGGGAGGACGTCGCAGCACGCCAGGCCGCCACCCCGCTGGCCGAGGTGCAGGCCGTCGCCCGCGACACCCGCCCCGCGCTGGACGCCCTCGCCGCCCTCCGCGCCCCCGGCGTCGGGGTGATCGCCGAGGTGAAGCGGAAGAGCCCGAGCAAGGGCGCGCTCGCCGAGATCAGCGACCCGGCCGCGCTCGCCGCGCAGTACGCCGCCGGCGGCGCCCGGGTGATCAGCGTGCTCACCGAGCGGCGCCGCTTCGGTGGCTCGCACGCCGACCTGGCCGCCGTCCGCGCCGCCGTCGACGTCCCGGTGCTCAACAAGGACTTCGTGGTGAGCAGCTACCAGGTGCACGAGGCCCGTGCCCACGGCGCCGACCTGGTGCTGCTCATCGTCGCCGCGCTCGACCAGCCGGTGCTCACCGGGCTGCTCGAGCGGATCGAGTCCCTGGGCATGACCGCGCTGGTCGAGGTGCACGACGAGGCCGAGGCCGACCGCGCGCTCTCCGCCGGTGCCTCGGTCATCGGGGTCAACGCCCGCGACCTGACCACCCTGTCGGTCGACCGCAGCACCTTCGAGCGGATCGCCCCGGGGCTGCCCAGCGAGGTCGTTAAGATCGCCGAGTCCGGCGTCCGCGGCCCGCACGACCTGATCAGCTACGCCGGGGCGGGCGCCGACGCCGTCCTCGTCGGCGAGGGGCTGGTCACCGCCGGCGACCCCCGCCAGGCCGTGGCCGACCTGGTCACCGCCGGCTCGCACCCGGCGACCCCGCGCACCACCCGCTGAGCAAGGACCCTCCTGCAGGGCCCCACCACGAGCAAGCTCGCGGCGGGGCCCTGCAGGAGGGCCGGGGCGGCGGGCCCCTGCGAGAGGGCCGGAGGCGGCGGGGACCTGCGGGTCGGTGGAGGGCGCGGCGGTCCCTACGCTGTAGGGGTGACCGCACTCCACCCCGCCGCCCCTGACGCCCGCGACCTCACCGCGCGTCCGGAGTGGCCGGACGCCACCGGGCACTTCGGCCCCTACGGCGGCCGGTTCGTGCCCGAGGCCCTCATCGCCGCCCTCGACGAGCTCAGCGCCGCCTACGAGGCGATGCGCGTCGACCCGGAGTTCATCACCGAGTTCGCCCGGCTGCAGCGCGACTACACCGGCCGGCCCAACCCGGTCACCGAGGTGCCCAAGTTCGCCGAGCACTGCGGCGGCGCCCGGGTGCTGCTCAAGCGCGAGGACCTCAACCACACCGGCTCGCACAAGATCAACAACGTGCTGGGCCAGGCGCTGCTGACCAAGCGGATCGGCAAGACCCGGGTCATCGCCGAGACCGGCGCCGGCCAGCACGGCGTCGCCACCGCGACCGCCGCCGCGCTCATGGGCCTGTCCTGCACGGTCTACATGGGCGAGGAGGACACCCGCCGCCAGGCGCTCAACGTCGCCCGCATGCGGCTGCTGGGCGCTGAGGTCATCCCCGTGACCACCGGCTCGCGCACCCTCAAGGACGCCATCAACGAGGCCTTCCGCGACTGGGTCACCAACGTCGAGACCACCAACTACGTCTTCGGCACCGTCGCCGGGCCGCACCCGTTCCCGGCGATGGTCCGCGACTTCCAGCGGGTCATCGGCGACGAGGCCCGCGCCCAGGTGCTCGAGCGCGAGGGCCGGCTGCCCGACGTCGTCCTGGCGTGCGTCGGTGGCGGGTCCAACGCGATCGGCATCTTCACCGCCTTCGTGCCCGACGCCGACGTCCGGCTGATCGGCCTGGAGGCCGGCGGCGACGGCGTGGAGACCGGACGGCACGCCTCCTCCATCACCGGCGGCGACCCGGGCGTGCTGCACGGCGCCCGGTCCTACCTGCTGCAGGACGCCAACGGCCAGACCATCGAGTCGCACTCGATCTCCGCCGGCCTGGACTACCCCGGGGTCGGCCCGGAGCACGCCTACCTGCACGACATGGGGCGCGCGGAGTACCGGCCGATCACCGACTCCGAGGCGATGGAGGCCTTCGCCCTGCTCTGCCGCACCGAGGGCATCATCCCGGCGATCGAGTCCGCGCACGCCCTGGCCGGGGCGATGAAGGTCGGCCAGGAGCTGGGGCCGGACGCGCTCCTGCTGGTCAACCTCTCCGGCCGCGGGGACAAGGACGTCGAGACCGCCAGCGCCTGGTTCGCCCTCGGCGAGCAGGGTGCGCCCACCGACTCCGACGCGCGCGCCGTCGAGGCCGGCCGGGGCGCCGACCCGGGCCCGGGCCTGGACGAGGACCAGCACGCCACCGACGGTGCGGTCGCCAACCACGAGGCCGTCGCCGGCCAGGACGCGGGGGAGCAGGCGTGAGCGCGCTGCAGACGGTCATCGACGGCGCCAAGGCCGAGGGCCGCGCCGCACTCATCGCCTACCTGCCGGTGGGCTACCCCGACGTCGACTCCTCGATCGCGGCCATGGTCGCCGCGGTCGAGGGCGGCGCCGACGTCGTCGAGGTCGGCGTCCCCTACTCCGACCCCGGGATGGACGGTCCGGTGATCCAGGAGGCGGTCGAGGTCGCCGTCTCCGCCGGCGTCGGCATGCCCGACGTGCTCCGCGCCGTCGCGGCCGTCTCCGCGGCCGGGGCGGTGCCGGTGGTGATGAGCTACTGGAACCCCATCGAGCGCTACGGCGTCGACCGGTTCGCCGACGACCTGGCCGCCGCCGGGGGAGCGGGCGCGATCACGCCCGACCTGATCCCCGACGAGGCCGCCGCGTGGCTGTCGGCCAGTGAGCGGACCGGCCTGGACCGGGTCTTCCTGGTCGCGCCGTCCTCCACCGACACCCGGCTGGCCGCCACGATCGCGTCCTGCCGCGGGTTCGTCTACGCCGCCTCCACCATGGGCGTCACCGGGTCCCGCGCGACCGTCGGGGACGCCGCCGAGCGCCTGGTCGACCGCAGCCGTGAGGTCAGCGGCGACCTGCCGGTCTGCGTCGGGCTGGGCGTGTCCACCGGCGACCAGGCCGCCGAGGTGGCCGGCTTCGCCGACGGGGTCATCGTCGGCTCGGCCTACGTCCGCCAGCTGCTCGACGGCCACGGCGCCGAGGGCGTGCGTGTCCTGTCCGAGGAGCTCGCCGCCGGCGTCCGTCGTGCCAGGGTGGGCGCATGACCGGTGCCCTGGAGCAGCTCGCGGCCATCCCCAGCCCCACGGTGGGCGTGTGGGAGATCGGGCCGTTCCCGCTGCGTGGCTACGCGCTGGCGATCATCGCCGGCATCGTGCTCGCCTGCTGGCTGGGCGAGCGCCGCTGGGTCGCCCGCGGTGGCGCCCCCGGCGACGTGCTGGACATCGCCGTCTGGATGGTGCCCTTCGGCATCGTCGGCGGCCGCATCTACCACGTCCTCACCACCCCGGAGCCCTACTTCGGGCAGGACGGCGACCCAGTCCGGGCCTTCGCCATCTGGGAGGGCGGGCTCGGGATCTGGGGCGCCATCGCCCTGGGCGCGGTCGGTGCCTGGATCGGCTGTCGCCGCCGCGGGATCGAGCTGCCGGCCTTCGCCGACGCCATCGCCCCGGGCATCGTGCTGGCCCAGGCCGTCGGCCGGCTGGGCAACTGGGCCAACAACGAGCTCTACGGCCGGGCCACCGACCTGCCCTGGGCGCTGACCATCCACCGCTGGGACTCCTCGGCCGGGCGGGCGATCACGGGCGCGGACGGGCAGGCGGAGGTGCTGGGCACCTTCCACCCGACCTTCCTCTACGAGCTGCTGTGGAACGTCGGCGTCGCCGTGCTGGTGATCTGGGCCGACCGCCGCTTCCAGCTCTCGCACGGCCGGGCCTTCGCCCTCTACGTGGCCGCCTACTGCGCGGGCCGCGGCTGGATCGAGGCGCTGCGCATCGACACCGCCGAGCAGTTCCTCGGGCTGCGGCTCAACGTCTTCACCTCGGTCATCGTCGGCCTGCTGGCCGTGGCCTACCTGGTCGTCAACCGCGGCCGGCCGCGCGAGGTCGTCACCCGGGGCCGGGAGAGGGCCGCGGCCGACCGCCCGGTCACGACCGGGCCGGTGGAGGCGGCCGCGGCCGCGGGCGAGCACGGGGGCGCCACGGCCGCCGGGGTGCTGACGGCCGCCCAGCTCGTCGCCCAGCGCGGCCGGACCCGCGGGGACGCCGAGCGGGGTAAGGACGAAGGAGCGACCGGGCGGGCGGCAGCGGGCACGGCCGGGCCGGCGGAGGCCGCCGGCGTTCCCGAGGCCGCCGGCAGCGGCCCGGAGGAGCCCCGGACCGGGGGCGCCGCCGAGGACCGGGACAGGCCCACGTCCGGCTGACCTGGGTGT
The DNA here is from genome assembly GCF_026967795.1 of Modestobacter sp. VKM Ac-2986. Taxonomy (GTDB): domain Bacteria; phylum Actinomycetota; class Actinomycetes; order Mycobacteriales; family Geodermatophilaceae; genus Modestobacter. Next base: position 211,752 of record NZ_JAPVBH010000002.1, on the reverse strand, counting down.
GGCGGGCGCCACCAGGGCGGACCGTCGGCGGCGACGCGCCGCCGAGACCTCTCCGAGACCCTCTGGAGATGTCGCCCAGGTGTCCTCGCTGTGTACGCTCCTTCTCGGCCGACCAGTGATCCTGGGCCGGCCGGCGACGTCGGAACCGGGCCAGCGCTGCCCCGCGCACGACCACCCCGCGGCCACCAGTCCGCGGGCTGCGCGGATCCACGAGGCCGGACGTACCGTGTGCGCCGGCCCCGCTGCCCCACCCCGACGGACCGCACCGTTCGACCCTCCCTGCTCCACCCCACCGCTCTGACCACCCGGCGGGGTCGACGTGACCCCCCGCACCAGCGCCCCCGGGCCGTCCTCGCGGACGGCGCGGACCCGGGCGCCGCGGCCAGCCGACGACGGGAGTGACATGTCCGACCTCGCCGCCCCCTCCGCAGGACAGCCGGTCCCGGCTGCCCCCTCGCCGGTCCCGTTCTCCGCCCTCCCGGCGGCCTCCGGTCTCTACGACCCCGCCCGGGAACACGACGCCTGCGGTGTGGCCTTCGTCGCCGACGCCCAGGGACGCCGCTCCCGGTCGATCGTGGCCGCGGGCCTCACCGCGCTGCACAACCTCGACCACCGCGGTGCCGCCGGCTCCGAGCCGAACTCCGGCGACGGCGCGGGCATCCTCACCCAGGTGCCCGACGCGCTGCTGCGCGCCAGCGTCGGCTTCGACCTGCCGCCGGCCGGTGAGTACGCCGTGGGCATCGCCTTCCTGCCCGCCGACCCCGCCGAGCGGGCCTCGGTCGTCGACACCGTCGCCGGGCTCGCCGCGGAGGAGGGCCTGGCGGTCCTCGGCTGGCGCGAGCTGCCGGTCGACCCCGACGGCGCCGACCTCGGCCCCACCGCGCGGGCGGTCATGCCGCACTTCGCCCAGGTGTTCGTCGCCGAGACCACCGGCGCCCGCGCCGACGTCGCGGCCTTCGGCGGCGGCGCCACCGCCCCGCACGGGGTGACCCGGCTCGAGCGCCGGGCGTTCGTGCTGCGCAAGCGCGTCGAGCGGGCCGCCCGGGAGGCCGGCAGCAGCTGCTACATCGCCTCGCTGTCGGCCCGCACGATCACCTACAAGGGCATGCTGACCACCGACCAGCTGCCGGCGTTCTTCCCCGACCTGCGCGACGAGCGCTACGAGTCGGCGATCGCCCTGGTGCACAGCCGCTTCTCCACCAACACCTTCCCGAGCTGGCCGCTGGCGCACCCGTTCCGGTTCATCGCCCACAACGGCGAGATCAACACCATCAAGGGCAACCGCAACCGCATGCGGGCCCGGGAGGCCAAGCTCGAGACCGAGCTGTTCGACGGCCCGGCCGGCCCGGCCAGCGAGCTCGGCCTGGAGCGCATCTTCCCGGTCACCGCCAGCGACTTCAGCGACTCGGCCACCTTCGACGAGGTGCTCGAGCTGCTGCACCTGTCGGGGCGCTCACTGCCGCACGCGGTGCTGATGATGATCCCCGAGGCGTGGGAGAACCACGCCGAGATGGACGCCGCCCGCCGCGCGTTCTACCGCTTCCACTCCTCGATCATGGAGCCCTGGGACGGGCCGGCCTGCGTCGCGTTCACCGACGGCACGCTCATCGGCGCGGTCCTGGACCGCAACGGCCTGCGCCCGGGCCGCTGGTGGCGCACCAAGGACGACCTGGTCGTGCTGGCCAGCGAGGCCGGCGTGCTGGACATCCCGGCCGGTGACGTGGTGGCCAAGGGCCGGCTGCAGCCGGGCCGGATGTTCCTCGTCGACACCGCCGCCGGGCGGATCGTCAGCGACGAGGAGGTCAAGGGCGACCTGGCCACGGCCGAGCCCTACGAGGACTGGCTGCACGCCGGGCTGGTGCACCTGCCCACGCTGCCCGACCGCCGCCGCGCGCGGCCCAGCCACGAGTCCGTCGTCCGCCGCCAGCAGCTCTTCGGCTACACCGAGGAGGAGCTGCGCATCCTGGTCCAGCCGATGGCGGCCAGCGGTGCCGAGCCGATCGGCTCGATGGGCAGCGACACCCCCATCGCGTCGCTGTCGGACCGTTCCCGGCAGCTCTACGACTACTTCAGCCAGCTCTTCGCCCAGGTGACCAACCCGCCGCTGGACGCCATCCGCGAGGAGCTGGTGACCAGCCTGGGCCGCACCTTCGGCCCGGAGCAGAGCCTGCTCGGCGCGAGCCCGGCGTCCTGCCGTCAGGTGCACCTGCCCTACCCGGTCATCGACAACGACGAGCTGGCCAAGATCCTGCACATCGACGACGACGGGGACCTCCCCGGCTTCGCCGCCGTGCGGATCACCGGCCACTTCGACGTCACCGGCGGGGGAGCGGCGCTGGCCCAGGCGATCGAGGACCTGCGCACCAAGGTCAGCAAGGCCATCGCCGCCGGCGCCCGCGTGATCGTGCTGTCCGACCGGGACAGCGACGAGAAGCGCGCGCCGATCCCGTCGCTGCTGATGACCGCCGCCGTCCACCACCACCTGGTGCGCGAGCGCACCCGGATGCAGGTCGGCCTGGTCGTCGAGACCGGCGACTGCCGCGAGGTGCACCACGTCGCACTGCTGCTGGGCTACGGCGCCGCCGCGGTCAACCCCTACCTGGCCTTCGAGAGCGTCGAGGACCTGATCCGCACCGGCACCCTCACCGGCGTGCAGCCGGCCCAGGCCGTCCGCAACGTGGTCAAGGCCATGGGCAAGGGCGTGCTGAAGGTGATGAGCAAGATGGGCATCAGCACCGTCGGCTCGTACACGATGGCGCAGATCTTCGAGACCGTCGGCTTGAGCAAGGCCGTCGTCGAGGAGTACTTCACCGGCACCCCGGCCACCCTGGACGGCGTCGGCCTGGACGTGCTCGCCGAGGAGGTGGCCATGCGCCACCGCCGGGCCTGGCCGCCGAACGCGACCGAGACCGCGCACCGCCGGCTGGAGACCGGCGGGGAGTACCAGTGGCGCCGCGAGGGCGAGGTGCACCTGTTCAACCCCGAGACGGTGTTCCTGCTCCAGCACGCCACCCGGTCCCGGCAGTACGACGTCTTCCAGCGCTACACCGAGGCCGTCGACGGCCTGTCGGCCAAGGCGGCGACGCTGCGCGGGCTGTTCACCCTCAAGACCGGTGAGCGCCCGGCGCTGCCGATCGAGGAGGTGCAGCCGATCAGCGAGATCGTCAAGCGCTTCCAGACCGGCGCGATGAGCTACGGCTCGATCTCCGCCGAGGCGCACGAGACGCTGGCGATCGCGATGAACCGGCTCGGTGGCCGGTCCAACAGCGGGGAGGGCGGTGAGGACGCCGGCCGGTTCACCCCCGACGCCAACGGCGACCTGCGCCGCTCGGGCATCAAGCAGGTGGCCAGCGGCCGGTTCGGGGTGACCAGCGAGTTCCTGGTCAACGCCGACGACATCCAGATCAAGATGGCGCAGGGTGCCAAGCCCGGCGAGGGCGGCCAGCTGCCCGGCAGCAAGGTCTACCCCTGGATCGCCCGCACCCGGCACTCCACGCCCGGCGTCGGCCTGATCAGCCCGCCGCCGCACCACGACATCTACTCGATCGAGGACCTCAAGCAGCTCATCCACGACCTCAAGAACGCCAACAACGAGGCGCGGGTGCACGTCAAGCTGGTCTCGGAGTCCGGGATCGGCACGGTCGCGGCCGGGGTGAGCAAGGCCAAGGCCGACGTCGTCCTGGTCTCCGGCTTCGACGGGGGCACCGGTGCGGCACCGCTGACCTCGCTCAAGCACGCCGGCACCCCGTGGGAGATCGGCCTGGCCGAGACCCAGCAGACGCTGCTGGCCAACGGCCTGCGCGACCGCATCGTGGTCCAGGTCGACGGGCAGATGAAGACCGGCCGGGACGTCATCGTCGCCGCGCTCCTCGGGGCCGAGGAGTTCGGCTTCGCCACCGCGCCGCTGGTGGTCGAGGGCTGCGTGATGATGCGCGTCTGTCACCTCGACACCTGCCCGGTCGGTGTCGCGACCCAGAACCCGGAGCTGCGCAAGCGGTTCACCGGGCAGCCGGAGTTCGTCGTGACGTTCTTCGAGTTCATCGCCCAGCAGGTGCGCGAGTACCTGGCCGCCCTCGGCTTCCGCTCCATCGACGAGGCCGTCGGGCACGCCGAGCTGCTCGACGTCGCCCCGGCGGTCGACCACTGGAAGGCCTCGGGTCTCGACCTGAGCCCGATCGTCGCCGTCCCGGACATGCCCGAGGGCACCCCGCGGCGCAAGGTGCGCGACCAGGACCACGGCCTGGACGTCGCCCTGGACCAGACGCTCATCCAGCTGTGCGAGGGCGCGCTGCTCGACGCCCGCCCGGTGCACCTGGAGCTGCCGGTGCGCAACGTCAACCGCACCGTCGGCACGATGCTGGGCTCGATGGTGACCCGCCGCTTCGGTGGCGAGGGGCTGCCCGACGGCACGATCGACCTGACCTTCACCGGGTCGGCCGGTCAGTCCTTCGGCGCCTTCCTGCCCCGCGGGATCACCATGACCCTGGTCGGGGACGCCAACGACTACGTCGGCAAGGGACTGTCCGGCGGGCACGTCGTGGTCCGCCCCGCGCCCGAGGCGTCCTTCGCCGCCGAGGACAACGTCATCGCCGGCAACGTCATCGGCTACGGCGCGACCTCCGGTGAGCTGTTCCTGCGCGGCCGGGTGGGGGAGCGGTTCTGCGTCCGCAACTCCGGTGCCCTGGCCGTCGTCGAGGGCGTGGGTGACCACGCCCTGGAGTACATGACCGGCGGCACCGCGGTGATCCTGGGCGAGACCGGACGCAACATCGCCGCCGGCATGTCCGGTGGGGTGGCCTACGTGCTGGACCTCGCCCGGCACCGGGTGAACCGGGAGATGGTGGAGGTCGAGGAGCTCGACGCCGAGGCCTCGGCCTGGCTGCGGGAGGTGCTGGTCCGCTACCGCGAGGCGACCGGCTCCGCCGTGGCGACCAGCCTGCTCGCCGACTGGGGCCGCTGGTCCGAGCGGTTCAGCGTGATCATGCCGCGTGACTACCGGCGTGCCCTGGAGGCCCGACGGGCCGCCGAGGCCGCCGGGCACGACGTGGACCGAGCTGTCATGGAGGCGGCACGTGGTTGATGCAACGGGGTTCCTGAAGTTCGACCGGCAGACGCCGCCGCGGCGTCCGGTCGACCTGCGCCTGCTGGACTGGAAGGAGGTGTACCTCACCCGCGACACCGGGGAGGACGCCGTCTTCCCGGTGCAGGCCGTCCGTGAACAGGCGGCGCGCTGCATGGACTGCGGCATCCCGTTCTGCCACCACGGCTGCCCGCTGGGCAACCTGATCCCGGAGTGGAACGACCTCGCCCGCCGGGACGACTGGCAGGAGGCGATCGAGCGGCTGCACGCGACGAACAACTTCCCGGAGTTCACCGGCAAGCTCTGCCCGGCGCCGTGCGAGTCGGCGTGCGTGCTCAACCTGGACAACGCGCCGGTCACGATCAAGAACATCGAGTGGGAGATCATCGACCAGGCGTTCCTCAACGGCTGGGTGACCCCGCAGCCGCCGGCGGAGCTGACGGGCAAGAAGGTCGCCGTCGTCGGCTCCGGTCCGGCCGGCCTCGCCGCCGCCCAGCAGCTGACCCGGGCCGGGCACGAGGTCACCGTCTACGAGCGGGACGACCGGATCGGCGGGCTCATCCGCTACGGCATCCCCGAGTTCAAGATGGAGAAGCGCCACCTGGACCGGCGGCTGGACCAGATGCGCGCCGAGGGCACCCGCTTCGTCACCGACGTGAACGTCGGAGGCACCGGCGAGGGCGCGGTCACCACCGAGCAGCTGCGCGAGGAGTTCGACGCGGTCGTCCTGGCCATCGGCACGCCGATCGCCCGCGACCTGCCGCTGCCCGGCCGCGACCTGGCCGGCGTCCACTTCGCCATGGAGTTCCTGCCCGGGGGCAACCTCGAGGCCCTCGGTGAGCTCGACGACCCGCCGATCAACGCCCGCGGCAAGAACGTGGTCATCATCGGCGGCGGCGACACCGGCGCGGACTGCCTGGGCACCGCGCTGCGCCAGGGCGCGGCGACGGTGGCCCAGCTGGACTACAAGCCGGCCCCGGCCGGCAGCCGTCCGCAGGACAACCCGTGGCCGACCTACGAGATGATCCTGCGGGTCTCCCCGGCCCACGAGGAGGGCGGTGACCGGCTCTTCGCGGTCAACACCGAGCGCTTCCTCGACGACGGCGAGGGCAACGTCCGCGCGCTGGAGGTCGTCGAGATCGAGGTCGTCGACGGCAAGCGGCAGCCGAAGCCCGGCAGCACCCGCGAGCTGCCGGCCGACCTGGTGCTGCTGGCGCTGGGCTACACCGGCCCGGAGACCACCGGCCTGGTGGAGCAGCTGGGCTGCGGCGTCGACGAGCGCGGCCGGGTCGCCCGCGACGACGAGTACATGTCGACCACGCCCGGCGTGTTCGTCGCCGGTGACATGGGCCGCGGCCAGTCGCTCATCGTCTGGGCGATCGCCGAGGGCCGGGCGGCGGCCGGGGCGGTCGACAACTGGCTCACCGGCAACTCGATGCTGCCGCGTCCGGTGACCCCGCGGGCCGTCCCGCTGTCCTGATCCGCTGGTCACCGCCGGGGACGAGACGTCCCTGACGACTACGCCCCCTCGGGGGGACACGACGGACCCGGTCCGCCGAGTCCCCCCGGGGGGCGACTAGTTTCTGCCCCATGTCACGTCGCGCGAAGATCGTCTGCACGCTGGGCCCGGCAACCGGTTCGCTGGAGCAGATCACCGCCCTCGTCGAGGCCGGCATGGACGTCGCCCGCCTCAACTTCAGCCACGGCAAGCACGCCGACCACGAGACGGCCTACCGCCTCGTCCGGCAGGCCAGCGACAAGGTCGGCCGCGCGGTGGCCATCCTCGCCGACCTCCAGGGCCCCAAGATCCGGCTCGGCACCTTCGCCGACGGCCCCGTCGTGTGGCCCACCGGCAGCCGCGTCTGCATCACCGTCGAGGACGTCGAGGGCACCGCCGAGCGCGTGTCCACCACGTACAAGGACCTCGCCAACGACGCCCGGGTCGGTGACCGCCTGCTCGTCGACGACGGCAAGATCGCCCTGACCGTCGTCGAGGTCGCCGGGCCCGACGTCTTCTGCCTGGTGCTCGAGGGCGGGCCGGTCTCGAACAACAAGGGCCTGTCCCTGCCCGGCGTCGCCGTCAGCGTCCCGGCCATGTCCGACAAGGACACCGCCGACCTGCGCTTCGCCCTCTCCCTGGGCGTGGACTTCGTGGCCCTGTCCTTCGTCCGGCACGCCAAGGACGTCGAGCTGGTGCGCGAGGTCATGCGCCAGGAGGACGTCGAGGTCCCGGTGATCGCCAAGCTGGAGAAGCCCGAGGCGATCGAGAACCTCGAGGCCATCTGCGACGCCTTCGACGGCGTCATGGTCGCCCGCGGCGACCTCGGCGTGGAACTGCCGCTGGAGCAGGTTCCGCTCGTGCAGAAGCGCGCCGTGCAGGCCGCCCGTGAGCGCAACAAGCCGGTCATCGTGGCCACGCAGATGCTCGAGTCGATGATCGAGAACTCCCGGCCCACCCGGGCCGAGGCCTCCGACGTCGCCAACGCCGTGCTCGACGGTGCCGACGCGGTGATGCTGTCCGGGGAGACCTCCGTCGGGAAGTTCCCCGTCGTCGCGGTCAAGACGATGGAGCGGATCATCGGCGCGGTCGAGGCCGACGAGATCCTCGCCCCGCCGCTCAAGCACGCCTCGCACTCCCGTCCCGGTGCCATGGTGCGCGCGGCCAAGGACGTCGGCGAGGCGCTCAACGTGTCCGCGCTGGCGGCCTTCACCTCCACCGGCCGCAGCGCCCAGCGCCTGGCGTCGGTGAAGACCCGGCTGCCGATCCTGGCCTTCACCACCGACCCGCGGGTGCGCAGCCGGCTGGCGCTGTCGTGGGGCGTGGAGACCTTCCTGGTCCCCGAGGTCACGCACACCGACGACATGGTCGGTCAGGTCGACTTCTCGCTGCTGTCCATCGGCCGGCTGCACGAGGGCGACCAGGTCGTCATCATCGCCGGCAGCCCGCCCAACACCGCCGGCACCACCAACCTGGTGCGTGTGCACGAGGTGGGCTCCGAAGCGTGACCGCCGGGGACGTGCGGGACGGCGGCGGGCGGCCGGGGGAGACCCCGGCCGCCGGGCTGATGGTGGTGCTGGACCTGGAGGAGCGGGGACGCGACCTCTACGTCGGCACCACCCCCCGAACGCCCCTGCAGCGGATCTTCGGCGGGCAGGTCGCCGCGCAGGCGCTGGCCGCGGCCAACGCCACGGTGTCCGGTGACCGGGCGGTGCACTCGCTGCACTCCTACTTCCTGCGCCCGGGCGACCCGCACGAGGAGATCCGCTACGAGGTCGACCGGATCCGCGAGGGCCGGTCGTTCAGCACCCGCCGGGTCGTGGCCCGCCAGACCCGCAAGGGCGAGGACGTCGCCATCTTCGCGCTGACCGCGGACTTCACCGCGGGGGAGCGCCCGCTCGTCGAGCACTCGCTGCCGATGCCCGAGGTGCCCGGTCCCGAGGGCCTGCCCGGGCTGGCCGAGGTCGCCGCCGCCCACCCCGAGCAGGGTGCGGTGCTGCGGGCGCTGGAGCGGGCGGTCGAGCAGCGCTACCTGGCCGACCCGTTCGACCCGACGCCGCGGGTGCCCCCGCACACCGCCTCCCGCGTGTGGTTCCGCGTCGCCGGCCGGCTGCCCGACGAGGACGCCGTGCACGCCGCGGCGCTGACCTTCGTCAGCGACCTGACCCTGCTGTCGGCCGGGCTCGCCCGGATCGGTGGCGGCTGGAGCGGGACGACGGTCGGCGCGAGCCTCGACCACGCCATCTGGTTCCACCGGCCGGTGCGCGCCGACGAGTGGTTCCTCTACGAGACCGACAGCCCTGCGGCCGCCAGTGGTCGCGCGCTCTGCATCGGGCAGATCTGGGCTGCGGACGGCACGCACGTCGCCACCGCCGTCCAGGAGGGGCTCATCCGCTCCCTGGAGTGACCCCGGCCCGCTGCGCACCCGCCGGGGTGCCGGTCGCCCGGACACCCCGACGAGCGCGCACGACCCGTCAACCCGCGGGGTGCTCCGCCGGGTTCGCGGGCGGCTGCCGGTCGGCCTGGGCGCTCGCCTGGGCGGCCGTCTCGTCCCACGCCGCGGGCGTCTCGGGGAGCGGGGCCTCGTCCGTGAGCGTGACCTCGTCGGTCGCCGGGACGGCGGACGTCGGGTCGTCGACCTCACCGACGGGCGGGGTCTCGTCCGCCGGCTGGGAGCCGTCGACCTGCGCGGCCGCATCGGGCTGCGCGGCCTCGTCAGCCGACGCCGCTCCGTCGGCGGGGGACACTGCGTTCTCCGTTGCGGCGGCCGCCTCGCGCTCGGCCTGGTCGCGCTCGGCCTGCTCGCGCTGCTCGGCCCGCTCCCGCTCGCGCTGCTCGCGGGCGGCCTGCTCGGCCTCGCGCTGCTCGCGGGCCTGCTCCTCGAAGTCGTCGGCCAGCCAGTCGTGGCCCTCGCGCAGCAAGGTCCACAGCCGCTCGACGTGCGCCCGGGTGGTCGCCGGGGCGCCGATGGCCACCCGCAGCACCGCCGCGCCGTCGACCGTCGTGTGGGTCAGGAGCACCTCGCCGCCGTCGTTGAGCCGCTCCAGCAGCGTCATGGTGGCCACGTCGGCGTCCACACCGCGCACCCAGCGGGGTCGCAGGCAAACCAGCGACAGCGGGTGCGGGGCGACGACGTCGAACCGCTCGTCGGCCTCGGCCCAGCCGGCCAGCTCCTGGGCCAGCGCCACGTGCTCGCGGACGTGCGCCCGCAGTCCCTCGGCGCCGTACCAGCGGACGACGAACCACAATTTGAGCGCCCGGAAGCGGCGGCCCAGCTCGATCTGCCAGTCGCGGTAGTCGACGACTGCGCCGGCGTCGGTGGCGGCGTTGCGCAGGTACTCGGGGAGGATCGCCAGCGCACCGGTCAGCGCGGCCCGGTCGGCGACCCAGAACAGGGTGGCGTCGAAGCCGGTGAGCAGCCACTTGTGCGCGTCGGTGGTGTAGCTGTCGGCCCACTCCACGCCGGCCTGCAGCGGCCGCAGCTCGGGCGCCACGGCGGCGACCCCGGCGTACGCGGCGTCGACGTGCAGCCACACCCCGTGCCGCTGGCAGATCGGGCCCAACTCGGCCAGCGGGTCGATCGCCGTCGTCGACGTCGTCCCGACCGTGGCGCAGACCAGGACGGGGACGAATCCGCGGGCGACGTCGCGCTCGATCCGGGCGGCCAGCGCCCGCGGGCTCATGGCCAGCTCCGCGTCGACCTCGACCACGCGGATCGCGTCGGTGCCGAGGCCGGCGATCCGGGCGGCCTTCTCCATCGAGCTGTGCGTCTGCGCCGAGACGTAGACGGTGTACTCGTCGGGGCGCACCCCCTGGCGCAGCGTGGCGCCCCGGCTGACCCGGTGCAGCGCGGCCAGCAGGGCGATGAGGTTGGCCCCGGAGCTGGAGTCCTGGACGACGCCGCCGCCGGTGCCGGTGGAGCGGAAGGAGGCGGGGAGGTCCAGCAGCTCGGCCAGCCAGTCCATGACGTGCTGCTCGACCTCGGTGGCCGCCGGGCTGGTCACCCAGGACATGCCCTGCACGCCCAGGCCGGCTGACAGCAGGTCGCCGAGCACGGAGGGCCCGGAGGTGTTGGCCGGGAAGTAGCCGAAGAAGCCGGGGTGCTGCCAGTGGGTGGTGCCCGGCAGGACCACGCGGTCGAGGTCGGCCATGATCGCGGCGAAGGGCTCGCCCTGCTCCGGCGGCGAGGGCGGCAGCGCGGCCCGGACGTCGCCGGGGGAGACCTGCGACCGGACCGGGAACTCACCGATGCGGCCCCAGTAGTCGGCGATCCAGTCGACGACCTCGTGGCCGTGCTGGCGGAACTCCTCGGGGGTCATGTGTCCGGTCACACGGCCACGGTATTGGCCCGGGGCGGACGTGGTGGCGGTGGGGCGGTCCGCGTCCGCGGGGCCCGCAGGCCGGCGTCCCCAGCCGGTGCGTCGGCCTGCCTGCTGTGCTGCGGCAGGCAGGCGGTCAGGTGAGCTGACCGCCGTCTCCCGGTGCGGTCCTGGACCGTCGTGGTGCCCCCGGTGCGACTCGAACGCACACTGCGCGGGTTTTGAATCCGCTCCCTCTGCCGATTGGGGTACGGGGGCCAGCTCGACCGGGTGAGCTGTGAGCCTATCGGGCCGTCGGCCCGGGCCGACGGCCGATAGGATCGACCCGTGACCAACGCACCGACCAGGGTCCTCATCGCCGAGGACGAGGCCCTCATCCGTCTCGACCTCAAGGAGATGCTCGAGGAAGAGGGCTACGTCGTCGTCGCCGAGGTCGGGGACGGCCAGGCCGCCGTCGACCAGGCCGAGCAGCTGCGCCCCGACCTCGTCGTCCTCGACGTCCAGATGCCCGTGCTGGACGGCATCGCCGCCGCCGAGCAGATCGCCGGCGCGCGCATCGCCCCGGTGATCGTGCTGACCGCCTTCAGCCAGCGCGAGCTGGTCGAGCGTGCCCGTGACGCCGGTGCGATGGCCTACCTGGTGAAGCCGTTCAACAAGAACGACCTGGTGCCGGCGATCGAGGTCGCGGTGGGCCGGTTCCAGGAGATGCACGCCCTGGACGCCGAGGTCGCCGACCTGAAGGAGCGGCTGGAGGCGCGCAAGGTCATCGAGCAGGCCAAGGGCCGGCTGATGGCCGAGCGCGGCATCACCGAGGCCGAGGCCTTCCGCTGGATCCAGCGCACCGCCATGAACGAGCGCACCTCGATGCGCGCGCTGGCCGAGGCCGTCCTGGCCACCGAGACGCCGGCCGACGACGCCGCGTCCCCGGCCGGCTCCTGACCCGGCGCGCCGGGGCATGCCCCCGGCGTGTTGCCACGGCGTGTCGCGCTGGACGGCGTGTGGCGCTGGCGTGACGGGAAGGTCACGACCTCGTCACGGTGCACCGGACGGTGGCGTCACCGCCTGAGGTGGCAGTTAGGTTTCTCCGCACTGATCGAGCCCCGGCAGGCGCACCCGGCCTGCCGCGGGGCGATGGAGACGTACTCACACCTCTGGGAGCAACTTGATGCGCACAGGCACGATCGTCCGCGCCACCGCCCTGTCCGGCGCAGCCCTCCTCGCGCTGAGCGCCTGTGGCGGCAGCAGCGACGACGCCGCCAGCGGCTCCGCGGGCAGCACCGGTGGTGCAGCCAGCGGCGGCGCGAAGCAGGTCAACATCTACGGCACCGACGGCAACATGGGCAACGCCCTGGGTGAGGACTTCCAGGCCGACGGCGCCCTGGCCGGCATGAAGGGCACCACGCCCCTCACCGAGCTCGGCCCGGAGTTCACCGACCGCCTCAAGGAGGTCGACCCCGCGCTCAAGGACTTCAACTACGCCGGTGAGTCCTACGACGCCGTGATGCTGGTGGCCATGGCCGCCCAGTCGGCCGGGTCGACCGACGCCCGCACCTTCGGCCCGTACGTCAACGCCCTGACCGTGGGCGGCGACAAGTGCTCCGACTTCGCCGCCTGCCTGGCGATCATCAACGCCGGTGGGGACGTCGACTACGACGGCATCTCCGGCCCGCTGAGCTTCGCCGAGGCCGGTGAGCCCGCCCAGGCGAGCTTCGGTCTGCTGCAGTTCGGCACCGACAACGCCCTCGACGACTCGAAGACCGAGTTCGTCATCGCCGGTGACGAGGCCAACGCCGCCACCGAGGCCGGCCCCGCGCCGGTCCCCGCGGGTGCCGCCAGCGACACCCCGCTGACCATCGGCACCCTGCTGCCCGAGACCGGCAACCTGGCCTTCCTCGGCCCGCCGGAGGTCGCCGGCGTCCAGCTGGCGATCAACGACGTCAACGCCGCCGGCGGTGTGCTCGGCAAGCCCGTCACCCTGGTGACCGGTGACTCCGGTGACGCCTCCACCGACACCGCCACCCAGACCGTCGACCGGCTGCTGCAGTCCGGTGTGAACGCGATCGTCGGTGCCGCCTCCTCCGGCGTCAGCCTGACCGTGATCGACACGATCACCCAGGCCGGCGTCATGCAGATCTCCCCGGCGAACACCTCCGACCAGTTCACCGAGTACGCCGACCAGGGGCTGTACTTCCGCACCGCGCCCCCGGACACGCTGCAGGCCACCGCGCTGTCGGACCTGATCCTGCAGGACGGCAACAACACCGTCGGCATCCTCGCCACCAACGACCCGTACGGCACGGGCCTGGCGGAGAACACCAAGAACAACCTGGTGGCCGGCGGTCTGTCCGAGGACTCGATCCAGACGGTCGTCTACGACCCGCAGGCGGCCAACTACGACGCCGAGGTCCAGCAGATGACCACCTTCGCCCCCGACGGCATCGTTGTCATCGGGTTCGAGGAGTCCTCGCGGATCATCCAGGGTCTCAACACCCAGGGCGTGGGGCCCCAGCGCTGACCCGCTGACCCCTGCACCAGGCTGCGGCCCGGCACCCCTCCCCGGGGTGCCGGGCCGCAGTGCTGTGCGGAGGGCAGACTCTCCCGGGTGGACGACCGTGCGCTCCTGCTGGCCCGCTACCGCGAGCTGGTGCTCGACCAGCTGCCCCGCCGGGCCCGTGCCGAGGGGTGGGTGGTGACCGCCGACCACTGCTTCGGCCGGATCGTGCTCGACCACGCGGTCGGCGGCCGCTGGTACGACGTGCTGGACCGCCGCCGTTCCCCGGCCTTCGCGCAGCTGGACGACGCACAGCTGCACACCGCGGTGGGGCTGGCCGAGCGCATCGCGGCCGAGGGCGACCCGCTGCTGCGCCGGCTCGACGCGCAGAGCCTGCAGTGGCGGGGCAAGCACGCCAAGTCCCCGGGCCGCCGGTGACCAGCGGACTGGCCGTCGCCCACCTGCTCCTCGTGGGCGGGTACGCCGGCTTCCAGTGGACCGTGCGCGTGCTGGTCTACCCGCAGTTCACCGCGGTGCCGGCCGCGGCCTCGGCGGCCTACGAGGCGAGCCACTCCCGGCTGGTCTCACGCGTGGTCGGGCCGCTGTTCGCCGGTCAGCTGGTCACCACCGGCTGGCTGCTGCTCGACCGGCCCGACGGCGTCTCCCTGGCCGGGGTGCTGGTCAGCGCCGCGTGCCTGGCCGTGGTCCTGGCGGTCACCGCGCTGCTCGCCGTGCCCCGGCACCGGCAGCTGGCCGACGGCTTCGACCCGGCCGCCTACGCCGGGCTGCTGCGCGCGGACACGCTGCGGGTCGCCGCCGCCACCGCGAACGTGGCGGCCAGCGCGTGGGCCGTGCTGGGCTGACCGGACGACGAACGGCGCCGCCCCCAGGGGGGCGGCGCCGTCGTGGTCTCGCTGCAGGGTCCCGGGCGGTGACCCGGGACCCTCGGTCACTTGGCCTTGGCCAGGGTGCCCAGGTACAGCTCGATGACCTTGGGGTCGTTCATCAACGACTGGCCGGTGTCGGTGTAGGCGTTACGGCCCTGGTCGAGCACGTAGCCGCGGTCGCAGATCTGCAGGCACCGGCGGGCGTTCTGCTCGACCATGATGATCGAGACGCCGGTGGCGTTGATCCGCCTGCAGCGGATGAACACCTCGTCCTGGTAGGCGGGGGACAGGCCCGCCGAGGGCTCGTCGAGCAGCAGCACCGACGGGTCCATCATCAGCGCGCGGCCCATCGCCACCATCTGGCGCTCACCGCCGGACAGCGACCCGGCCTTGCCCTTGCGCCGCTCACCGAGCAGCGGGAACAGGTCGATGACGTAGTCGAACCGCTCCTTGAACGACTTCGGGCGCAGGTACACGCCCATCTGCATGTTCTCCTCGATGGTGAGGGAGGGGAACACGTTGTTGTTCTGCGGCACGTAGCCCACGCCCATGGACACCAGCTGGTGCGCCGGGGCGCCGGTGATGGACTCGCCGCGCAGCGTCACCCCGCCCGAGCGCACCGGGATGAGCCCGAACAGCGTCTTCAGCAGCGTCGACTTGCCGGCACCGTTGGGGCCGATGATGCCGACGAGCTCGCCGTCCTGCAGGTAGAAGTCACAGCCCCGCAGGATGTTGACCCCGGGGACGTAGCCGGCGACCAGGTCGTCGGCACGCACCAGCGCGCCCTCGGCGAGCTTGAGGTGCTCCTCGCGGGTGGCCGCCTTCTCGGCGGGGGACAGCTCACCGGTCGCCACGGTCTGGGCGCGGGTGACGTCCTCGCCGGTCTCGTCGACCTCGAACAGGGGCTCGCTCACACCAGACCGTCCTTCTCGTCACTGCGGTTCGCGTGCGGGACCCGCGGCGGGCCCTGCTCCTCGCGGGCGATCTCCGCCTCCACCTCGGCGAGGACGCGGTCCTCCTCCTCGACGGTCAGCGGGGCGTCGTGGTGGGCGCCCAGGTAGGCGTCGACGACGGCCTGGTTCTGCGACACCGACTCCGGCGGGCCCTCGGCGATGACCTTGCCGGCGGCCATGACGACGACCCAGTCGCTGATGTCCCGGACGACGTCCATGTCGTGCTCGACGAAGATGACCGTCATGCCCTCCTCGCGGAGGTCCTTGACGTGCCCGAGCAGGCTCTGGGTCAGCGCGGGGTTCACCCCGGCCATCGGCTCGTCGAGCATGACGACCTTGGGGTCGCTCATCAGCGCGCGTGCCATCTCCAGCAGCTTGCGCTGACCGCCGGAGAGGATGCCGGCGAAGTCGTCCTTCTTGGCGTCGAGCTTGAACCGCCGCAGCAGGTCCATCGCCTTCTCGGTGTTCTCCTTCTCCTGGGCGCGCCACCCGCCGGGCACCAGGGCCCGCAGGAAGCCCTCGCCGCGCTGGCCCTGCGCACCGAGCAGCATGTTCTGCAGCACGGTGAGCCGGGACAGCGCCTTGGTCAGCTGGAAGGTGCGGACCACGCCGAGCCGGGCCACCTGGTGGGGGGCCAGCTTGCCGAGGTCCTTGCCGTCGAAGGACCAGGTGCCGGTGTTGGGCTGGTCGAAGCCGGTCATCAGGTTGAACAGCGTGGTCTTGCCGGCACCGTTGGGCCCGATCAGGCCGGTGATGCCGCCGCGCTGGATCTCCAGGTGGTCGACCGAGACGGCGGTGAGGCCGCCGAAGACGCGGGTCACGCCGTCGACGACGATCGCCGGGTCGGGCTTGGCCACCCCGACCTCCCAGGGGAGGTCCTTGAGGGCGGCCTGGGCCAGCCGCTGGGGAGCGGGCCGGCCGGCCGTGGCGGTGCCCGGGAGGGCGGCCGCGGCCTGGGCGGTGGACAGCTCCTCGGGCCGCGCCGCGTGGGCGCCGTGCGCTGACGGGTCAGCGGGCATCGAGCATCACCTCTCGTCGGTCACCGAAGATGCCCTGCGGTCGGAACACCAGCAACAGCATGAGCCCGAGGCCGACCAGGACGAAGCGGATCTGCGCCACGTCGGTGGAGGACAGCAGCGCCTCGGGGATGATGCCGTTGTCGATCAGCGCCCGGAGGCCCGTGTCGGCGAACTGCAGGATGAACAGCAGCAGCATCGACCCGATGACCGGGCCGAGCACCCGGGCCGCACCGCCGAGGATCAGCGCCGCGTAGGCCAGGAAGGTGTTGGCGTTCTGGTACTGGTCGGGGATCGCCGAGCCGGTGGCCACGGCGTAGACCATGCCGCCGAAGGCGCCGATCACTCCGCCCAGCACCAGGGCCTGCATCTTGTACGCGTAGACGTTCTTGCCCAGCGCGCGGACGGCGTCCTCGTCCTCACGGATGGCCTTGACCACCCGGCCCCAGGGGCTGCGCATGAGCTGCCAGACCAGCAGGCTGAAGACGGTCACCAGCAGCCAGCCGATCAGCGCCACCCACAGCTCGCCACCGCTCCAGGACGTGCCCAGGATCTGGTGGCGGCCCGCCGGGTCCCAGGGGGCCAGGTTGATGAAGTCGGCGTTGAACGCCGACAGGCCCCGGGTGCCACCGGTCACCGGCGTGGCCGAGACCGAGCGGAAGAGCAGGCGCAGGCCCTCCGCGGCGGCGATGGTGACGATGCTCAGGTAGTCCGCGCGCAGCCGCAGGGTCGGCAGACCCAGCAGCAGCGCCAGGACGACGGCGGCGGCCACACCCACGAGGACGCCGACCCAGAAGGGCAGGCCCCACATGCTCACCGAGATGGCGATGCCGAAGCCGCCGAGCATCGCGAAGGCGATCTGCCCGAAGTTCAGCAGCCCGGTGTAGCCGAAGTGCACGTTGATGCCGATGGCCAGCAGGGCGAAGAAGATCGCCTGGAAGCCGAAGAACGCCTTGCCGGCGATCGCGAACGCGTCGAGGAGCTCGGACATGGCGTCAGCCGATCCGGGCCCGGCTGCCCAGGATGCCCTGGGGCCGCAGAACGAGGATGACGATCAACAGAAGGAGCCCTCCGACGTACTTCACGTCACTGGGGATGACGAGGGTGGACATCTGCACGAACACACCGACGATGAGGCTGCCGACGAGGGCGCCGTAGGCGGTGCCCAGGCCACCGAGGGTGACCCCGGCGAACATGAGCAGCAGCAGGCGGAAGCCCATGTCCCACTGGACCTGGTCGGACAGGCCGAGGAGCACACCACCCAGGGTGGCCAGCGCCCCGCCCATCATCCAGACGACGAGGATCACGCGGTTGACGTCGATCCCCGAGGAGGCGGCGAGGTCGCGGTTGTCGGCGACCGCGCGCATGGCCTTGCCGATCGCGGTGCGCTGCAGCATGAGCGCGACCAGCACCAGGACGACCACCGAGATGACGATCGAGGCGAGCGAGCGGTTGGTCATGGTGAAGACGCCGTAGTCGATCGTGCGCTGGGTCTGGAAGTCCGCGTACGGGCTGGAGAACCCGCCGTAGACGATCTGGACCAGGTAGCGCAGCAGCATCGACAGGCCGATGGAGACCACCAGTGCCGCTACCAGGCCGGTGCCCCGGCGGCGCAGCGGCCGCCAGATGGCGAGCTCGTTGAGCGCGCCGACGGCCGCACCCACGATCATCGCGATGATCGTGGCCGGGATGAGCGGGATGCCCCCCTGGACGTTGATGTACCAGGCGACGACGGCGCCGATGGTGACCAGCTCGCCGTGGGCGAAGTTGGTCAGCCCCGTGGTGCCGTAGATCAGCGAGAGGCCGACCGCGCAGACGGCGATCAGCAGGCCGAAGCGGATGCCGTCGACGAGCAGCTGGACGGCCTCGACGGACCCGCCACCGGCGTTGGACGTGCCGTCGGCCAGGCCGAAGAGCACCGGCTGGGCGCGGTTGGGTCCGACGGTGACGGTGAGCGACTCACCCCGCTCGCCGAGCTCCACGCCGTCGGGCAGCGCCTCGGGGTCGATGGTGACCTCGTACTCGCCGGGCCCGGGGACCGGGACGGAGAACCGGCCGTCCTCGTCGGTCTCGGCGGTGTCGACCGGGTCGCCGGCGGCGGTCTCGACGGTCACCGGGACGCCGGCGATCGGGCCGCTGCGGCTGGTCTGCAGGGTGCCGGTGACCGCCTCGTTCGCGGCCGAGGCGACGCCCGGCATGAGCATGGCCAGCGCCATGGTGAAGGCGGCGAGGAGCAGGGTCAGGACCAGCGGTCGGCGGCCCGGGAGCCACCGGGACGGGCGTCGGCGGGCGGACGTGCCCACCTGTCCTCTGCCTGCCGTGCTGGCCTCACCGCGCCCTCGGGCGCGCTGCGGCGCGTGCGTCACTCGACCTCCCAGCCGTTGGTTGAGCCGGGACAGTAACCCACCCCTGTTACGGGCATCGACCAGCAGGGACACGTCGTGACCCTTCTGCGACACGCCGACGTGGCAGCCGACCCGTCGTGCACGACCGGTCGTCAGCGGGCCGGGCGGAGCAGACAGGTGAGCCGGAGGCTCGCGGTGGGCCGCCCGGCGTCGTCGGAGACGGCGATCAGGAAGGTGGCCAGGGTGCGCCCGCGGTGCACCGGGGTGCACACGGCCGTGACGACCCCGCCGGAGGCCGCGCGCAGGTGGCTGGCGGACAGCTCGATGCCCACGACGCCGCCGCCGGGGCCGGCGTGCAGCAGCCCGGCCACCGACCCGAGGCTCTCGGCCAGCACGCAGGTCGCCCCGCCGTGCAGCAGGCCGAAGGGCTGTTCGTTGCCCGCCACGGGCATCGTGCCGACCAGCCGGTCGGGGTCCCAGTCGACGATCTCGATGCCGAGCTTGCTGTCGAGCGGGCCGGTCATCGACGGCAGCCAGTCCGGACGGGGTGTGGTCACCGGGGCACCGTAGCCAGCGCGGGGGCGCGCGCGGCCCGGACGGTCGTACCCCGCACATAGGATCGAGGGCGATGTCCGCTCCGGTCGCCGCCCCCCAGTCCACCGCCGCCGCCAGCGCCGACGGCGCCCGCCCGCGGCTGCTGCTGCTCGACGGCCACTCGCTGGCCTACCGGGCCTTCTTCGCCCTGCCGGTGGAGAACTTCTCGACCACCACCGGTCAGCCGACGAACGCCGTCTACGGCTTCACCTCGATGCTGATCAACGTGCTGCGCGACGAGCAGCCCACGCACCTGGCGGTCGCCTTCGACGTCAGCCGGAAGACCTTCCGCAGCGAGATCTTCGCCGACTACAAGGCCAACCGGTCGGAGTCCCCGACGGACTTCCGGGGCCAGGTCAGCCTCGTGCAGGAGGTCCTGGGTGCGCTGCACGTGCCGGTGATCACCGCGGAGAACTACGAGGCCGACGACGTCATCGCCACCCTCACCGTGCAGGCGGTCGAGCAGGGCATGGACGTGGCCATCTGCACCGGTGACCGCGACGCGCTGCAGCTGGTCAACGACCACGTCACCGTGCTGTACCCGCGCAAGGGCGTGTCCGACCTGACCCGGTTCACCCCGGAGGAGGTCGAGACCAAGTACGGCCTGACCCCGACCCAGTACCCGGACTTCGCCGCGCTGCGCGGCGACCCGAGTGACAACCTGCCCTCCATCCCGAGCGTGGGGGAGAAGACCGCCGCCAAGTGGGTGCGCGAGTACGGCTCCCTCGACGCGCTGGTCGACCAGGTCGACACGGTCAAGGGCAAGGTGGGGGAGAAGCTGCGCGAGCACCTGTCCCAGGTGATGCAGAACCGCCGGCTCACCGAGCTGGACCGGCACGTGCCGCTGGAGCTGGGCCCGCAGGACCTCGCCGTCCAGCCCTGGGACCGCAACGAGGTGCACACCCTCTTCGACAACCTGCAGTTCCGGGTGCTCCGCGACCGGCTGTTCGCCACCCTGGCCACCCCCGAGCCCGAGGTCGACGGCGGCTTCGACGTCACCGCCGACGTGGTCGCCCCCGGCGCCTTGGGCGAGTGGCTGGACGCGCACGCCCGCACCGGGCACACCGGTGTCGTCTTCCGCGGCACCTGGGGCCGCGGCGTGGGCGAGCTGACCGGCCTGGCACTGGCCGCCGCCGACGACCACGCCACCTTCGTCGACCTGGGGCCGGCGCTCGACCCCGCCGACGAGCAGGCGCTGGCGGCCTGGCTGCGCGACCCGGCCCGGCCGAAGATCGTGCACGACGTCAAGGGCCCGCTGCTGGCGGTGTTCGAGCGCGGCTGGGACCTGCAGGGCATCGCCAGCGACACCGCGCTGGCCGCCTACCTGGCCGCGCCCGGCCAGCGCTCCTTCGACCTGGCCGACCTCGCCGTCCGCTACCTCAAGCGCGAGCTCAAGGACGACGCCGCCCCGGCCGCCCAGCTCACCCTGGACGGGCTGGGCCCCACCGAGGACGACGTCGCCGCCGAGGCCGCGCACGCCGACGTCCTCAAGGCCGTGGCGGTCAACGACCTCTCCGACGCCCTGGAGCAGGTGCTCGGCCAGAAGGGCGGGGACCACCTGCTCACCGACATCGAGCTGCCGCTGACCCGCGTGCTGGCCTCGATGGAGCACCGCGGCATCGCCGTGGACCTGGACTTCCTGCACGAGCTGCAGCGGGAGTTCGCCACCGCGGTCGCGGACGCAGCGCAGGAGGCCTACGCGGTCATCGGCAAGGAGATCAACCTCGGCTCGCCCAAGCAGTTGCAGGCGGTGCTGTTCGACGAGCTGGGCCTGCCCAAGACGAAGAAGAACAAGACCGGCTACACCACCGACGCCGACGCGCTGACCTCGCTGCTGGCCTCCACCGGGCACCCGTTCTTGGAACACCTGTTGCGGCACCGCGACGTCACCCGGCTGCGCACCGTCATCGACGGGCTGATCCCGATGGTCGACGACAACAGCCGGATCCACACGACGTTCCAGCAGACGATCGCGGCCACCGGGCGGCTGAGCTCCACCGACCCGAACCTGCAGAACATCCCGATCCGCAGCGCGGAGGGCCGCCGCATCCGGCAGGCCTTCGTCGTCGGCGCCGGCTACGAGTCGCTGATGACCGCCGACTACAGCCAGATCGAGATGCGGATCATGGCCCACCTGTCCGAGGACGCCGGCCTGATCGAGGCGTTCTCCTCGGGGGAGGACCTGCACTCCTTCGTCGCGTCCCGGGCGTTCGGCATCCCGATCGAGCAGGTCGACCCGGAGATGCGCCGGCGGATCAAGGCGATGAGCTACGGGCTGGCCTACGGGCTGAGCGCCTACGGGCTGTCGGGGCAGCTGAACATCTCCGTCGAGGAGGCCCGGGAGCAGATGCACGCCTACTTCGAGCGCTTCGGCGGGATCCGCGACTACCTGGACGGCGTGGTCGACGACGCCCGGCAGACCGGCTACACCGAGACGACGATGGGGCGGCGGCGCTACCTGCCTGACCTGACCAGCGACAACGGGCAGCGGCGGCAGATGGCCGAGCGGATGGCGCTCAACGCACCGATCCAGGGCTCAGCCGCCGACGTCATCAAGGTCGCCATGCTGAAGGTTGAGAAGGCGATCGCGGACGAGGGGCTGCGGTCGCGGATGCTGCTGCAGGTCCACGACGAACTGGTGCTCGAGGTCGCCGAGGGTGAGCACGAGGCGCTGGAGACCCTGGTCCGCCGCGAGATGGCGGGTGCTGCCCAACTGTCGGTGGCCATGGAGGTCTCCGTCGGCTTCGGCACGACCTGGGACGACGCGGCGCACTAGTCAGCCCGTCCGGCCTCGTCCAGAGGCTCGCCCCGAGCTCGCGAGGGGTGAGGGGGACGAGGTCCTTCGTCTGATCACCGTCTGTCCTCCCTCAGCAGCGTTGGTGCGGGAGGACAGACGTGCGTGCGGTGGGACGGCGTCAGGCGGTCGCGGGGCGGTCGGTGCGGCGGACCTCGGCGTGCGGGCGGGACTGCCACAGCGCCCACTCCGCGCTGACGTCACCGGCGGTGCGCAGCAGCAGCGGCAGGTGCTCGATGAGCAGCCGGTCGACAGAGGTCTCCGCGGCGTGCACCGTCACGTTCATCGCCGCCCGCACCGCCCCGGTAGCGTCGCGCACCGGGACGGCGACCGACCGCACCCCGGGGGCCAGCTCCTCGTCGGCCAGCGCCCAGCCACGGGCCCGCACCTCGGTCAGCTCGGTGTCCAGCTGCTCGCGGGAACGGCCGATGTAGGGCGGCAGTCCCGACCGGCTCGGCTCGGCGAGCGCGGCGCCGAGCTCCTCGGCGGTCAGCGCGGCCAGGAGCACCTTGCCCTGGGACGTCTGCACCGCCGGGAACCGGGTGCCGATCTCGACCCGCAGCGCGATGAGCTTCGGCACCGCGACCCGGGCGACGTAGACGATGTCCGAGCCGTCCAGCTGGGCCATCGAGGAGGACTCGCCGATGCGGGCGACCAGCGCCTCCAGGTGCGGCCGCGCGATGTCCCACAACCCCAGCGCGCCGACATAGGCCATGCCGAGGGTGAGCACCTTCGGGGTCAGCTGGAACGCCCCGCCGGAGCTGCGCACGAAGCCCAGCTCCTCCAACGTCAGCAGCAGCCGGCGCGCGGTCGGCCGGGCCAGCCCCGCGGCGGCGGCCACGTCGGACAGCGACATCACCGGCCGATCGGCGTCGAAGCAGGCCAGCACGTCCAGTCCGCGGGCCAGTGCCTCGACGAAGTCCGGTCCGGTCCCTCGACCTGCCATGCCCGTCCCCTCCCAGCCGTCGGTCGTCGTGTCGCAGGCTCCCACGGCCCGTCGCGGCGCCGTCCCGGCCCGGGGCGGGACGGCGCCGCCGGTCAGCCGATCTCGTCGCCCAGCTCGTCGCTGCGGCGGGCGCCGTGCGTGCTGGCCGACTTGTACTCGGTGTAGCTGTAGGGGTTGTCCAGCAGCTCCTCGCTCGGCAGCTCCGGGTTCATCCCGGCGGTCCACGCCTCCTCGCCCATGCTCGCGCGCAGGTGCTCGACGGTGGCGTCGACGCTGCGACGCACCGCGGCGAGGTCGGCGCCGACCAGCTGGTGCTCGCTCTTCACCACCCGGCCGTCGACCAGGACGGTGTGCACGTCGCCGCGCTGGGCCTGGAAGGCGACGTGCCCGTAGGGGTTGAGCAGCGGGAAGGACACCGGCGAGCGGTCGTTCTTGATCAGCACCACGTCGGCCTTCTTGCCCACCTCGAGACTGCCCAGGTCGTCGCGGCCCAGGGCCTGGGCGCCACCGCGGGTCGCCCAGTCGACGACCTGCTCGGCGCGCAGGTGCACCGAGGTGACGGTCTCGCCCTTCTCGTGGGCCTCCATGTGCTCACGGGACCGGTCGGCGCCCAGCGTCGTCCGCATCGCGGAGAACAGGTCGCTGCTCCACCACACGCTGGTGTCCATCGACAGCGACACCGGGATGCCGTGCTGACGCACCTGCCAGGTGGGCGGGTAGCCCTGCCCGGCGCTCTGCTCGGACTCCGTCGACACCGAGATCGAGCCGCCGGTGGCCGCGATCCGGTGGTAAGAGTCGGCGGTCAGCGTGGCCGCGTGCACGTAGACCGTCTCGGGGGTCATGAAGCCGTGCTCGTGCATCAGCCGGATGCCGTCGTCGTTGGTCGCACCCCACACGCCAGCGTGGGTGGTGACGGGCAGGTCGAGCTCGCGGGCGGCCTCGAACGCGGCCTTCTCCGGGAACGCCGGGTCGCCGGTGACGTCGAAGGCCAGCTGCAGCCCCAGCCGGCCCTCGTCCCGGCGGCGGCGGAGGAACGCCTGCACGCTCCCGTCGGTGGCCCACTCCCAGGGCCCGGCCTGGATGTTGCCGTAGGCCAGCACGAACCGACCGGGGACGGCGAGCAGGGCGTCGGCGGCGGCCTCGGCGTGGTCGACGGTCTGCAGCCCGTGCGACCAGTCGACGGTGGTGGTGACGCCGGCCTCGAGGGCGTCCCAGGCCGACAGCAGGTTGCCCGCGTGCACGTCCTCGGGGCGGAAGGCCCTCCCGTGCTCGAGGTAGTACCAGACGAAGTACTGGGTGAGCGTCCAGTCGGCGCCGTAGCCGCGCATGGCCGTCTGCCACATGTGCCGGTGGGTGTCGATCATCCCGGGCATCACGATGCCGCCGGTCGCGTCCACCTCGGCGGTGCCCTCGGGGACGTCGAGCTGCCGGCCCACGGCGGCGATCCGGTCGTCGACGACCAGCACGTCGGCGTCGGTGAGGACGGTGTGCGCCGCGTCCATGGTCAGCACGGTGCCGCCGCGCAGCACGACCGGACGGCCGGCCGCCGGCTGCTCGACGCCGTTGTCGGGGTGGACCATCGGAGGATCTCCTCGGGACAGGGACGGACAGCCGTCCGTCTGGCGGCCGCGTCGCCGCCCCGGCCACTGTGGAGTGATCTGGCACACGCTGTCAAGACCGTGCAGTCCGGTGACCCAGTTCACTCATCAGCCTTGACACAGCCGGGACTGGCGGCTGAGACTGCCGGTCATCCAACGGCGGACGCCTGTCCGTCCTGCGGCGTCAGCGGGAGGGGATCCATGAGCGCGCCACCACCTGTGCCGGGCGTCGAGCCCGGGCGCGGGCCCCTGGCCGGACTGCTGGTGGCCGACTTCTCGCGGATCCTGGCCGGTCCGTACGCCACCATGCTCCTCGCCGACATGGGCGCCGAGGTGGTCAAGGTCGAGGGCCCGGCCGGTGACGACACCCGCAGCTGGCAGCCGCCGGTCCGCGGTGAGGTGTCCACGTACTACCTGGGCGTCAACCGCAACAAGCGCTCGGTGGCCCTGGACCTCAAGGACCCCGACGACCTGGCGGTGGCCCGCGAGCTGGCCCGCCGGGCCGACGTGGTCATCGAGAACTTCAAGAGCGGTGGCCTGGCCCGCTTCGGGCTGGACTTCGACACCGTCGCGGCCACCAACCCCCGCGTCGTCTACGCCTCGATCACCGGGTTCGGCAGCCAGCCCGGCGGCGCCGAGCTGCCCGGCTACGACCTGATCGTCCAGGCGATCTCCGGGCTGATGAGCCTCACCGGCGACCCCGAGGGTGAGCCGTACCGGGCCGGCATCTCCGTCTTCGACGTGATGGCCGGCCTGCACGCCACCATCGGCGTCCTGGCCGCGCTCAACTCCCGGCACGAGACCGGCCGGGGTCAGCACGTGGAGGTCAACCTGCTGTCCTCGGCGCTGTCCGGGCTGGTCAACCACGCCAGCGCGGTCGTCGCCGGCGGCGTCGTCCCGTTCCGGATGGGCAACAGCCACCCGAGCCTGTTCCCCTACGAGCCGCTGCCCTGCGCCGACGGCGACCTGATCGTCACCGCCGGCAACAACGGCCAGTTCCGCAAGCTGGTGCAGGTGCTCGGCGTCCCGGAGCTGGCCGAGGACCCGCGCTTCGCCCGCAACGAGGACCGCACGGCCAACCGCGACCAGCTCCGCCCGCTGCTGGTCGAGCGGCTGCAGACCCGCTCCAAGCTCGACTGGTTCACCGACATCATCGCCGCAGGCGTGCCCTGCGGGCCGATCAACACCGTCGACCAGGGCGTGGCCTTCGCCGAGGGGATCGGCCTGGACCCCGTGGTCGAGGTGGGGGAGGGTGACGACGCCGTCCCGATGGTCCGCAACCCGATCACCTTCTCCGGGACGCCGGTCGGCTACCGGCTGCCGCCGCCCGGGCTCGACGAGCACGGCGCCGAGGTCCGCCGCTGGCTGACCACCCCCGAGGAGCGGGCATGACGACACCCGTGGAGACGACGCCTGAGCGAGCATCGCAGGGAGCGCCAGCGACCGAGGAGCGGAACGAAGGCGGAGTCGGACGATGACGGAGTACCCCACCGCGCTGGGCGCCTCGAGCCGGGAGTCGATCACCCTGCTGGGCTCCGACCTCGCCCGTGACGTCATGGGCACCGTCGGCTTCGGCGAGCTCGCCTTCTGGCTGGCCACCCAGCGCCGTCCCGGCCCGGGGGAGACCCGGGTGTTCGAGGCGGTGCTGGCCGCCCTGGCCGACCACGGGTTCACGCCCACCGCGATCGTGACCCGGCTGACCTACCTGTCGGCGCCGGACTCCGTGCAGGGCGCGCTCGCCGCCGGCCTGCTCGGCGGGGGCAGCCGGTTCCTCGGCGTCACCGAGGACTGCGGCCGCTTCCTGCACGACGTGCTCACCGGCGTCGACGGCGACCTGCCCACCGACGACGCCGGCTGGGACGCCCTCGCCCTGGCGACGGTCACCGCCCAGCGCGCGGCCCGCCGGTTCGTGCCGGGCCTGGGTCACCACGTGCACAAGGACGGCGACCCGCGCACCCCGCGGCTGTTCCAGATCGCGACCGAGGAGGGGCTGGTCGGCCCGCACCTGTCGCTGTTCGCCGCGATCGGCCGGGTCCACCCGCAGGTGCTGGGCCGGACGCTGCCGCTCAACGGGGCCGGCGTCTGCGGCGCCGCACTGGCCGACCTGGGCCTGCCGCTGGAGCTGCTGCGCGGTTTCGCGCTGCTGGCCCGCACCGCCGGGCTGATCGGCCAGCTGGCCGAGGAGATCCGGCACCCGGTCGCCAACGACGTCTTCCTCTCGGTCGACCTCAACAACCGGTCGGTCGACCCGGACCCCTACGTCCCCCCTGCGCTGCCCGCCGAGACCACCGGAGGTCCCCATGGCTGAACTGGTCGCGGTCGTCGCGTCCACCCACCACCCCTTCTACTACCGCGCCAGCACCTCCACCGGCGCGGACCGCCCCCCGTTCGCCGACGAGTGGGTGGCCAAGATCGAGCGGTTCCGGGAGACGCTGACCGCCGCCCGGCCCGACGTCCTGGTGATGGTCGGCAGCGACCACTTCCACCAGCTGTGGCTGGACAACATGCCGCAGTTCCTGGTGGGCAAGGCGCCGTTCTTCGACGCCAACTGGCACAACGAGGAGCGCGAGTTCGGCCTGCCCAGGATGACGCTGCGCGGGGAGGAGGAGCTGGCCGCGCACCTGCTGCGCGACGGGCTGGACCGTGACTTCGACCTGGCGTTCAGCAACGAGCTGCGGATCGACCACAGCATCACCTGCCCGATCATCACGCTGCGGCCCGAGGCCGACCTGCCGATCGTGCCGGTCTACACCAACATCTTCGCCCCGCCGATGCCCCGGCCCCAGCGGTTCGTCGCACTCGGGCAGGCGCTGCGGGAGATGGTCGAGTCCTGGGACAGCGACAAGCGGGTGGCGGTCATCGGCACCGGCCACCTGAGCCTGGAGCTGGGCGGCCCGCGCCAGTTCGGCGAGCACGGGCCCGACCCGGAGTTCGACCGCAAGGCCGTGGGGTGGATCGCGAACGGCGACATCGAGGGCTGCCTGGCCGAGGTGACGCTGGACAGCCTGCACCACCCGGGCAACGCGACCCACGGGTTCATGGACTTCATGCTGATGATGGGCGTGGCCGGCGCGGGCCAGAAGGCCGACCACGTCGACACCCTGGACCTGTTCCACACGATGGAGGCCTACTTCACCTGGTACCCGCAGGGGGATCCCCGGTGAGCGGGCTCCGGGACGCACGCCCGTCGACGGTCGGTGAGGAGAGGTCATGAGCCGGTACCTGCTGGACAAGTTCCTGTTCACCGTCGACCGGGACCCCGAGCTCACCGAGCGCTACCGCGAGGACCCGGCCGGCACGGTGACCTGGTGGGAGGCGGAGATGGCCAACACGCTGCTCAACTCCACCGCCGCCGAGCGGACCACCTGGCTGGCCTTCGACGACGACGAGCGGCGCGCCCTGGCCGAGCACGACCACGTCGCGCTGTTCACCATGGGCGCCCACCCGTTCCTGACGCTCACCCTGTTCATCGCGATGTTCGAGCGCGACCACGGGCCGATGGAGTACCAGCGGGCGTACGCGCGGGCCATGGACCACCTGTCCATGCCCTACCCCGACATCAGCACCTGATGGGCGCCCCGGTGCCGCGGGGCAGCTCCCCGGCCGCCGTGGTCACCGCGCCCGGGCAGCCGCCCGAGGTCGGCGAGCACCCGGTCCCGGAGCCGCAGCCGGGCCGCACGCTGGTCCGGGTGACCGCCGCCCCGGTCGTCCCGCTGGACCTGCTCTGCGCCTCCGGGACGTCGTACTTCGGCCGGCCCGCCGTCCCGTACGTGCCGGGGGTGCAGGGCGTCGGCGTGGTGCTGGACTCGGCGGTGCACCCGGTGGGCGCGCGGGTCTTCGTCGCCACCTCGGCCGGCATGGCCCCGGGCGACGGCAGCCACGCCCGGCAGTGCAGCGTGCCGGACGCCGACGTCATGCCCCTGGCGCCCGACGACGGGCTGACCGACGCCGCGGTGGCCGCGATCGGGCTGTCCGGCGTCGCCGCCTGGATGGCGCTCACCTGGCGGGCGCAGCTGCAGCCGGGGGAGCGGGTGCTGGTCCTCGGCGCGGGCGGGGCGGTCGGGCAGGCCGCGGTCGGGGCGGCGCGGGCGCTGGGGGCGGGCCGGGTCGTCGCGGTGAGCCGGCCGGGCGCCTCGGCCGCGCGGGCCCGGGCAGCCGGTGCCGACGTCGTCGTCGAGCTCGGCGCGGGCGTCGACGAGCTGGCCGTGCAGTTGGCGGAGGCATGCGGCGGCGCGGCCGACGTCGTCGTCGACCCGGTGTTCGGCCCGGTGGCCACCGCCGCGAGCCGGGCCCTCGCCCCGGGCGGCCGACTGGTCAACCTGGGCAGCGCGGCGGGGGACACCGCGGAGCTGTCCTCGGCGGTGCTGCGCAGCCGGGGGGCGGCGGTGCTCGGCTACACGAACAACGCGCTGACCACCGGGCAGCGGGCCGCGGCGCTGCAGGCGGTCCTGGCGGTCGCCGCCGCGGGGCAGCTGTCCGTCGCGCACGAGACGCTGCCGCTGGCCGGCGCGCGGGAGGCGTGGGAGCGCACCGCCGCGGGGTCGGGCGCCCGGCTGGTCCTGCTGCCCGGATGACCGTGCCCGGGGCACCCGCCCGCGGTGCGCGGGCTCAGGCCGGGAGGTCGCAGACCAGGACCAGCGTGCCCGGCACCAGCGCGCCGCGCTCGGGTGACCACTGCCCCCAGGTCTCGGTGCGCCCGGCCGTCCACTCCGGCTCGAGGAGGTCGGTGAGCACGAAGCCCGCGCCCACCACCGCCCGCACCCAGTCGCCGACCGTGCGGTGGTGCTCGACGTAGACGGTGCGGCCGCGGTCGTCGGTCTCGACGTAGGGCGTGCGGTCGAAGTAGGAGCCCACGACCCGCAGGTCCTCGGGGTCGGGGGAGTCCGGCATCGGCCAGCGCATCGGGTGGTTGACCGAGGCGACGAGCCGGCCGCCGGGCACCAGCACCCGGGCCACCTCGGTGAGCACCGCGCGGGCGTCACTGACGAAGGGCAGCCCGCCGAAGGCCGAGCAGGCCAGGTCGACGCTCGCGTCGGCCAGCGGCAGGGCGCCCGCGTCGGCCTGCAGCAGCGGGACGTCGACCCCGGTGCTGCGGTTGAGCTCCGCGGCCCGGGCGAGCATGCCGCCGGAGACGTCGAGGGCGACCGGGGAGGCGCCGGCCAGTCGCAGCCAGCGGGAGCAGGGGGCCGAGCCGCAGCCGATCTCCAGCACCCGCCGGCCGACGACGTCGCCGAGCAGGTGCGCGTCGGCCTCGCGCAGCCCCTCGGGGCACCACAGGAAGTCGGCGTCGCCCAGGTCCGAGCCGTGCTCGGCCAGGTAGGCCGGGGCCGCGGCGTCCCACCAGCCGCGGTTGGCCCGGGCTGACTCGACCTGCCCGGTGGGCCGCCGGGTGACCCCGCCGGCGGCCGGGTAGCCGTCCTCGGCGAGGGGCAGGGCGGCGGGCGGGCGCGGTCCGGGGGTCTGGTCCATGGCCGGCCGATCGTGACACGTCGGGGAGGCCCGTCCCGGGGCCGGACCCGGATGGACCGGGTCGGCGGAGGTACGTACCATGGAGGACCACGCCTGAGGTCTGTGGCGACGACCCCCTGTCCGGGGAGCTCGGCACGCCCTCTCCCGTGAACTCCTCCCGTGGTCCGCAGGGCCACGGGTGTCCTGTCCCTTCGCATCCCCCGTCCGGAGCACTCGACTTCATGACCTCCACCCAGGTCCGTCCCGACAGCACCCCCCAGGTCGCGGTGAACGACATCGGCACCGCCGAGGACTTCCTCGCCGCCATCGACCAGACCATCAAGTACTTCAACGACGGCGACATCGTCGAAGGCGTGATCGTCAAGGTCGACCGGGACGAGGTGCTGCTGGACATCGGCTACAAGACCGAGGGCGTCATCCCCTCGCGTGAGCTCTCCATCAAGCACGACGTCGACCCCACCGAGGTCGTCAAGGTCGGCGACGAGGTGGAAGCCCTCGTCCTCCAGAAGGAGGACAAGGAGGGCCGGCTGATCCTGTCCAAGAAGCGCGCACAGTACGAGCGCGCCTGGGGCACGATCGAGGCCAAGAAGGAAGCCGACGAGGTCGTCACCGGCACCGTCATCGAGGTCGTCAAGGGCGGCCTGATCCTCGACATCGGCCTGCGCGGGTTCCTCCCCGCCTCGCTGGTCGAGATGCGTCGCGTCCGCGACCTGCAGCCCTACGTGGGCCGCGAGCTCGAGGCGAAGATCATCGAGCTCGACAAGAACCGCAACAACGTCGTCCTCTCCCGTCGCCAGTGGCTGGAGCAGACCCAGTCCGAGGTCCGCAGCGAGTTCCTCAACAAGCTCGCCAAGGGCCAGGTCCGCACGGGCGTCGTGTCCTCGATCGTCAACTTCGGTGCCTTCGTGGACCTGGGCGGCGTCGACGGCCTGGTGCACGTCTCCGAGCTGTCCTGGAAGCACATCGACCACCCCTCCGAGGTCGTCGAGGTCGGCCAGGAGGTCACCGTCGAGGTCCTCGACGTCGACCTGGACCGTGAGCGGGTCTCCCTGTCGCTGAAGGCGACGCAGGAGGACCCGTGGCGTCAGTTCGCCCGTACCCACCAGATCGGGCAGGTCGTGCCCGGCAAGGTCACCAAGCTGGTGCCCTTCGGTGCGTTCGTGCGTGTCGACGAGGGCATCGAGGGCCTGGTGCACATCTCCGAGCTGGCCGAGCGCCACGTGGAGATCCCGGAGCAGGTCGTGCAGGTCGGCGACGAGATCCTGGTCAAGGTCATCGACATCGACCTGGACCGCCGCCGCATCTCGCTGTCGCTCAAGCAGGCCAACGAGGGCGTCATCGGCGACGAGGAGCAGTTCGACCCCGCCGCCTACGGCATGTCCGCGTCCTACGACGAGCAGGGCAACTACATCTACCCCGAGGGCTTCGACCCGGAGACCGGCGAGTGGCTCGAGGGCTACGACGAGGCCCGCGAGCGCTGGGAGAAGCAGTACGCCGACGCCCAGGCCCGCTTCGAGGCGCACCGCAAGCAGATCGCCGAGGCCAAGGCGGCCGACGCCGAGGCAGCTGCCGGTGGCAGCTACTCCAGCGCCGCCGAGGCCGACGACGACGAGAGCGGCGCCTCGACCGGTGGCACCCTGGCCTCCGACGAGGCCCTGGCTGCCCTGCGGGCCAAGCTCGCCGGCGGCGAGTGACCTCGCGGCTGACCTGAGCAGCACATGACCGTGCGCCGTCCACCCACCCGGGTGGGCGGCGCACGGTCGTTCGTGGGGCTGGTGGGGTTGGTGGTGCTCGCCGGGTGCAGCAGCACCCCGGACGCCGCCCCGGTGGTCGTCGCCACCAGCAGTGCACCACCGCCGTCGACGTCGGCCCCCGCCACCACGGCGGCACCGGTCTACGAGCTGCCCGAGGGCTGCTCGGGACTGCTGTCGCTGCAACAGGTCGACGACGTCCTCGGCACGCCGCTGCCCGGGGAGACCACCTTCACCGTCGGCACCCCGGAGCCCGAGATCGGCCGCACCGGTCGGGTCACCTGCGGCTTCGGGGTCCTCCCGGCCACCGAGGACGCGGCGGCGGGTGACCCGCTGCTGCAGCTGTCGGTCTTCAGCTACACCGACGCGCAGGCGGCGGCGGACCGGGTCGGCGCGACGGTCGACGCGCAGCAGGCCCAAGGGGTGCGCGCCGACCAGGCCGTGGTGCCCGGCAGCTCGGCCGTCCTGCTGAGCGGGCCCGACGAGACGACGCTCATCGCCACCGTCGACACCCGCACCTACTCGTTGTCCCTCGTGCCGGGCGTCCTGGACGCCCCCGGCACGCAGACGGCGCTGCAGTCGCTCATGGGCGCCGTGCTCGCCGCCGACAGCCCGGCCCCGGAGGGCACGGCCGGCGCCTCGCCGACCGGCTGACGCGCCCGCCGAGCGGGCGCCTGCGGGGCGGGGACGCCCCGGGGTGGGTCAGAGGCTGAGGATGATCGCGAACGCGGTGCGCGGGCGGCCGCCGGCGTTGGCCAGCGCGGCCCAGGTGTGCCGGCCGGCGGAGAAGCTGGGCACGAGCGCCCGGAAGAAGGCCGTCCCGCGCCGGGTCTGCGGTCGCGCCATGCGCACGCCGGGCAGGTCGGCGACGCGCAGCCCCGCGGGGTTCTCGATGCGGTGCCGGCCACGGGGGAGGGTGCCGACAGCCGACGGTGTGCCAGTGCTCGTGGAACGGGACATGGTCGCTGCCTCTCTGCTGTGGCGGGGGAGGTCCACCGGGACGAAAGGTAAGTCCTGTGACTGGTGGGACTGGAGCACGACGCGCCGGGCGCGACGCGCCGTGACCAAGCCGATACCAACGGCTGTTCCCGACCCCGTCCAGGGCCCCGCCCCGAGCGTGCGCAGGGTGGGTGGGACGGAGGCCGCATAGGGTCCGCAGGGTGTTGAGGATCGGGTTGACCGGTGGCATCGGGTCGGGCAAGAGCACGGTGGCCGCACTGCTGGCCGAGCGCGGGGCGCAGGTGGTGGACGCCGACCGGATCGCCCGGGAGGTGGTCGAGCCAGGCACCCCGGGGCTGGCCGCCGTGGTCGCGGAGTTCGGCGACGGCGTGCTGACCGCCGACGGTGCCCTCGACCGGGCCGCGCTGGCGTCGATCGTGTTCGGCGACCCGGCCGCCCGCGCCCGGCTCGATGGGATCGTGCACCCGCTCGTGCGCGCCCGGGCCGCTGAGCTCGTCGCTGCCGCCCCGCCGGACGCCGTCGTGGTGCAGGACGTGCCCCTGCTGGTGGAGACCGGCCAGGCCGGCGACTTCGACCTGGTGCTCGTCGTGCAGGCCGACCCGGGCACCCGGGTGGAGCGGCTGGTGGGCCGAGGACTGTCGGCGGCGGACGCCCGGGCCCGGATGGCCAGCCAGGCGACGGACGAGGAGCGCCGGGCCGTGGCCGACGTGGTGCTGCACAACGACGGGGACCGGGTTGCGCTGGCCGAGGAAGTGGACCGGTTCTGGGCCGAACGGGTCACGCCGGTGCTCGGCTGACCGCGGCTGTGGGGATGATCACCACGCCCGGACCCCGGCCGGGACGTCGGCACCGGGGGAGCCGGCCCGGGAACGGCGAAGGCCCCAGGTCGATGACCTGGGGCCTGTCGTGGTGGGCGATACTGGGATCGAACCAGTGACCTCTTCCGTGTCAGGGAAGCGCGCTACCGCTGCGCCAATCGCCCGTCCCGGCCTCGCGGCCGGACCCACCTCCACGCTCGTGCTCCGCGGAGGAGACGAGGTGGAGACGGGATTTGAACCCGTGTAGACGGCTTTGCAGGCCGTTGCCTCGCCTCTCGGCCACTCCACCGCACGCCGGGCACCAGTCCTGAGACCAGCGCCCGGGGTTCCGAGCGGATGACGGGATTCGAACCCGCGACCCTCACCTTGGCAAGGTGATGCTCTACCACTGAGCCACATCCGCAGTGCCCCGCTCTCGCGGTGCGTGGAGAACTCTAACCGACCCGGATCCGGGGGTTGAACCGGGGGGGTACCCGGGGTGTCCCTGGGGGCGTTCCTGCAGGTCAGCGGCGCATGCGGACCTGCAGGGAGCGCGTCAGTGCCCCGAGGGGTCCGAGCCGCCCTGCAGCAGCGCCGACAGCTCGTCGTCCACCCGGAGCGCCTCGCTCTCGTGCCCGACCGCCACGAGCTGCTCGCTCTCGCGCAGGAAGTCGCCCACGACGGCGGCCGACAGCTCGAACAGTGCCTCGCCCGAGGGGGCGCGCAGCTGCAGGAACAGCACGTCGAGCCCACCGCGGGCCGGCCACAGCCGCACGTCGCCCTCGCCGGCCGGCCCGGTGAGCCCGGCGCGCAGCAGGTCGCGGCTGAGCAGCCACTCGACACCGCCGTCCTCGTCGGGGAGGTCCTCGCCGAAGCCGGAGCCGTGCAGGCCGTCGTCGGTGCGGTCGAACTCGTCCTCGCCGCCGTCGCCGAAGCGGACCCGGACGGCGAAGGGGTCGTTCGCGTCGTAGACCAGTGCCGCCGGGACCGCCGTCCACGACTGGGGGCCGACCAGGTGGAGGGTCGTTCGTGCAGTGCAACCGGACCTCGGGTAGCGCGCCATGTCCCTGTAACGACCCAGAACGGGCCCCGGTCACGCATGGCGTCGGCGTGTCGCGCCTCTGTCGCCTCCTGAGTCACACCAGTCCCACCCGTCACCCGCTCGCGGCGCGTCCGGTGGCGCGCCCGGCGACGCGGTCGGCGCGAGTGAACCGTTCGGGACCCGTGCGACGAACCCGTCGTGTGACCATGGGCCTCGTGACTCGACCTGCGCGCAGCACCGAGGACGGCGCTGCCGACCTCGAACTGCTGCGTCGTGTCGCTGCCGGCGACCGTGGCGCCGTCGACGACCTCTACCAGCGCTTCCGCCGTCCGGCCTTCGCCCTGGCCCGCCGCGTGCTCGCCGACGACGTGCTGGCCGAGGACGTGCTCCAGGACGTCTTCCTCGGCATCTGGCGCGACCCGGGTGCCTTCGACGGCACCCGCGGCAGCGTGGCCTCCTGGCTGCTGACGATGGTCCACCACAAGGCCGTGGACGCCGTCCGGCGCGAGGAGTCCCACCGCCGCCGCACGGCGCGGGCCGAGGACGACCTGGCCCTGGCGGCCCCCGTGCAGACCAGCGACGTCGAGGACGACGTCTGGGAGCGGATGGAGGCCGGCCGGGTGCGCAGCGCACTGCGGGCGCTGCCCGACCCGCAACGGGAGGCGCTGACGCTCGCGTACTACGGCGGCTACACCCAGCGTGAGGTGGCGGCCCTGACCGGCACGCCGCTGGGCACCGTCAAGACCCGCATGCTCGCCGGGATGCGCCGGCTCAAGGACACCCTCGGCACCGGCGTCCCCGGGACAGCCGGTGTCACACCGTTCGACGGGACCGCCCGATGACCGCCCCCGGACAGCAGCCCGGCCGCGACGACGAGCACCGGACCTGGGACGAGCTCGCGGTGGGCTGGGGCCTGCACGCCCTCGAGCCCGAGGACGAGACGCTCTTCGCCGCCCACCTGCACACCTGCGACCGGTGCCGGCAGACCGTGGCCGACACCTCCGAGGTGATGGCCGCCCTCGCCGGCGACCTGCCCGGGGCCGAGCCCTCCGACGCGCTGCGCGACCGGCTGCGCGCCGCGGTCGAGGAGACCGAGCAGGTGCGGCCCGCCGCGCTGCCCGAGCCCCCGGCCGCGCAGCCGCCGGTCCAGCGGCCCGCCCCCGTCCCGCTGGGCGGGGCGACCGCCTACGGCAACTTCCGCGCACCGCTGCCGGCCCCCCACGCCGAGTCACGCCCGGCCTGGCGGCGGGTCCTGCCCACCGCCCTGGTCGCCGCCGCTGTCGCCGCGGTGCTCGCCCTGGGCGCCTGGAACGTGGTGGTGACCGGCGACCGCGACGCCGCGCGCACGACCGCGGCCGAGCAGAGCCGGGTGATCGAGTCGCTGCTGCAGCCGGGCCGGGCCGCGATCGCACCGCTGACCGAGAACGGCCAGGTGGTGGCCACGGTGGTCGCCCGGGACGGTCAGGTGCAGGTGCTGGCCGAGGGGCTGTCGGTCAACGACGGGGCGAACCAGACCTACGTCGTCTGGGGGATGCGTGACGGTTCCCCGGTGGCCATCGGGACGTTCGACGTGGTCACTCCCGAGATGGACCTGCGGACCGTAGGCTCCCAGGCGACCGGGCTCGACGACTACTCCACGTACGCCATCAGCATCGAGCCCGGACGGCAGGCTCCGACGACACCGTCGGAGATCGTCGCGACCGGGCAGGTGACCAGCTGAGCGGACAGGACATCCGGACCGCGCCGGGGGAGCAGCTGCCCTCCGGCCGGACCCGCGCGGTCAGGCCCGGGCACGAGAAGGACCGCAGCCTGCGCGAGCGGGTGGCCGAGTCGGGCTGG
This sequence comes from Modestobacter sp. VKM Ac-2986, assembly GCF_026967795.1. Taxonomy (GTDB): domain Bacteria; phylum Actinomycetota; class Actinomycetes; order Mycobacteriales; family Geodermatophilaceae; genus Modestobacter. The sequence goes on along the minus strand of NZ_JAPVBH010000002.1, from coordinate 175,373 downwards.
CGGCGGCGGATCGCGGCCCGCAAGAGCATCGAGGCCCCCTACCGGCTGGGTGTGGGCGTCGTCGGCGGCCTGGTCGTCGCCGTGGGCGTCGTGGCCATCCCGCTGCCCGGTCCCGGCTGGCTGATCGTCTTCGCCGGCCTGTTCGTGCTGGCGACGGAGTTCCTGTGGGCCGAGCGGGTGCTCGAGTACGCCCGCCGGCGGGTGGAGGGCTGGACCGACTGGCTGGGTCGCCAGTCCGTCGTCGTCCGCGTCGCCGTGGCGTTGCTGACCGCCGCGTTCGTCTACGGCGCGCTCGTGGTGACCCTGCACCTGACGGGCGTGCCGCACTGGGTGCCGGGGTGGGTGCCGTTGTGGCACTGAGCGTCTGGCACAATCGTCTGCAGCACGGGCGATTGGCTCAGCGGTAGAGCGCTTCGTTCACACCGAAGAGGTCACTGGTTCGATCCCAGTATCGCCCACCGTGCGCGAGGGCCAGGTCCACCCGGGAACGGGTGACCTGGCCCTCTCTGCGTCTGCGGGCACGGTGGCCCGGACGGGCGCACCATGGACGGCGATGGCACTGGACCGCGCCGCCCGCCTGCGGGTCGCCGTCGAGCGTGACGGGCCCACCTGCATCTGGTGCGCCCGGGAGTTCGGCGAGCACGTCGAGCCCAGCACCGAGCACGTCGTCCCGCGGGTCAAGGGCGGGCCGTCGTGGCTGGAGAACGAGGTGGCCGCCTGCCGCCGGTGCAACGCCGACCGCGGGCACACCGCACCGGTGGAGTGGCTGGAGGAGTGCCAGCGCCGCGGTTGGCACCCCGACGAGCCGCGGCTGGTGCGGTCGCTGACCGCGCTGGCCGAGGCGATCGCCGAGCGCGGGGGCCAGCGACGCGCCCGCCCCTACCTGGACGCCCAGCTGCGGCGGCTGCGCCGCCGGGGCGTGACCGTCCGCGACGTCGGCCCGGCCGCGTAGCGTGCCGCGGGTGAGCGACGTCGTGGGCGTGGTCGACCAGATCTCCCTCTACCCGGTGAAGTCCCTGGCCGGCCGCACGGTCCCGGCGGTCGAGGTCGAGGCGGCCGGGCTGCACGGCGACCGGGAGTGGTCGGTGGTCGAGGCCGGCTCCGGGGAGCGCGTCACGGTGAAGACGACCCCGCAGCTGGCCGGGATCGTGCCGACCGGGGACACCGAGGCCGACACGACCACCGTCACCGAGCTGATCGGCCGCCCGGTGCGGCTGGCCCGCTCCGCCGACGGGCCGCAGGTCGACGCCGCCGCCGTCCACCTGGTCTCCCGGGAGGCGATCGACCGCGCCGCCGCCGGGGACGTCCCGGAGGGGTGCTCGGCCGACGACCCGCGGGCCAACCTGCTGCTGCACCTGTCCGGCGGTGACGAGCGCGACTGGGTGGGCCGGCGGCTGCAGGTCGGTGGCGCCGAGCTCGAGGTCGTCCGCACGCCGAAGCACTGCCTGGGCGTCTACGCCGAGGTCCGCGTGCCCGGCCGGGTCACCGCCGGGGACGCCGTCCGGCTGCTGGGCTGAGCCGGCCGTGAGGTGGTCGCTGCGCCGGTCTCCCGGACGGGGCGCCCCCGCCGCGCGGCGGACGGTCGGGCTCCTCGCCGTCCTCGTGCTGGCCGGCTGCAGCAGCGAACAGACACCCCCGGCCGCCGAGCCCGCCCCCACTTCGACGACCTCGTCCCCGACCAGGGCGGCCACGACCGCGCCCCCGCCGCCGCAGTCGTTCACGCTGGTGGCCACCGGTGACGTGCTGGTCCACCAGGGCCGCTCGCTGACCGAGGGCGCCCGCCGTCCCGACGGCGGGTACGACTTCTCCGCGGTGTTCGCCGGGGTGGCGCCGGTGCTGCAGGCCGCCGACCTGGCGATCTGCCACCTGGAGACCCCGGTCGCCCCGCCCGGCGGCCCGTACTCGGGCTACCCGGCCTTCGCGGTCCAGCCCGAGGTCGTCGACGCGCTCGCCGGTGCCGGTTACGACCTGTGCTCGACGGCGTCCAACCACTCCCTCGACGACGGGTTCGACGGCCTGGTGCGCACCCTGGACACCCTCGACGCCGCCGGGATCGCGCACACCGGTACGTACCGCAGCCAGGCCGAGGCCGACACCCCGCGCATCGTCGACGTCGGCGGCGTGCGGGTCGGCCACGTGGCCACGACCTTCTCCCTCAACGGCGTGCCGCTGCCGGCGGGGGAGCCCTGGGCCGTCGACACCTTCGCGGTGCCCGACGTCAGCGGGGTGCTGGCCGACGCGGCCGCCGCCCGGGCCGCGGGTGCCGAGGTGGTGGTGGCCAGCGTGCACTGCTGCGCGGAGTACGACCACGAGCCCACCGCCGGGCAGGAGGAGGCCGTGCGCACCCTGCTGGCCTCGCCCGACGTCGACCTGGTGCTCGGCCACCACGCGCACGTCGTCCAGCCGTTCGAGCGCATCGACGGCGAGTGGGCGGCCTACGGCCTGGGCAACGCGCTGGCCCAGCACTCGACCCGCGGCCACGACACCGAGGACTCGGTGATCGCCCGGTTCACCTTCACCCGGGGCCCGGAGGGACGGTTCACCGTGACCCGGGCCGAGGCGGTGCCGGTGCAGATCGAGCTGGGGGACGACGCCGTCCGGCTGCTGCCCGCCGACCCGGCCACGGCCGAGCGGGTGGCCGCCGTGCTGGACGCCCGGGGTGCCGTGGCCGCCGGGCTGGGCATCGTCCCCGGCTGACCCGCCCGGTCGCCGGCGCGCACTAGTCTGCTCAGGGCCCGGTCGTCCGGCCGGGGCCCGACCGATCCCCCAGGAGACCTCGTGTCCACCGCGCCCTCGCCCACCGCCGCCGACCCCGTCCGGGTGCCGGCCGGGACGACGGCCCTGCAGGCGCTCAAGGACGCCGGGCTGCCGCTGAAGGGCCCCGACGGCGCGGTCGTCGTCCGTGAGCTGGCCACCGGTGACCTGAAGGACCTCGCCTGGACCCCCGACGCCGACACCGACGTCGAGCTGGTGCCGGCCGCGAGCGCCGAGGGCCGCGCGGTCATCCGGCACTCCGCCGCGCACGTGCTCGCCCAGGCCGTGCAGGAGCTCTTCCCGGGCACCCGGCTGGGCATCGGCCCGCCGGTGGAGAACGGCTTCTACTACGACTTCGACCCCGAGCGGCCCTTCACCCCCGAGGACCTCAGCGCCCTCGAGAAGAAGATGACCGAGATCGTCCGGGCCGGCCAGCACTTCCGCCGCCGCGAGATCAGCGACGACGAGGCCCGCGCGGAGCTCGCGCACGAGCCCTACAAGCTGGAGCTGATCGGGCTCAAGGGCGGGGCCGCCGAGGCCGGGGACGGTGCCGACGTCGAGGTGGGCGGCGCACAGCTGACCATGTACGACAACGTCGACGCCCGCACCGGCGACGTGGTCTGGACCGACCTGTGCCGCGGCCCGCACCTGCCGCGCACCTCCAACGTCCCGGCCTTCGCGCTCACCCGCAGTGCCGCCGCCTACTGGCGGGGGAGTGAGAAGAACCCCCAGCTCCAGCGGGTCTACGGCACCGCGTGGGAGAGCAAGGACGCCCTCAAGGCGTACCAGGAGCAGCAGGCCGAGGCCGAGCGCCGTGACCACCGCAAGCTGGGCTCGGAGCTGGACCTGTTCAGCTTCCCCGACGAGATCGGCTCGGGCCTGGCCGTCTTCCACCCCAAGGGCGGGGTCATCCGCCGGGAGCTGGAGGACTACAGCCGCCGCCGGCACGAGCAGGCCGGCTACTCCTTCGTCAACACCCCGCACATCACCAAGGGCCAGCTGTTCGAGACCTCCGGGCACCTGGACTGGTACTCCGAGGGCATGTACCCGGCGATGCGGCTGGACGAGGAGCGCGACGCCGAGGGCAACGTCCGCAAGCAGGGCCAGGACTACTACCTCAAGCCGATGAACTGCCCGATGCACAACCTGGTCTTCTCCTCCCGGGGCCGGTCGTACCGGGAGCTGCCGCTGCGGCTGTTCGAGTTCGGCACCGTCTACCGCTACGAGAAGTCCGGCGTCATCCACGGCCTGACCCGGGCCCGCGGCTTCACCCAGGACGACGCGCACATCTACTGCACGCCCGAGCAGATGGCCGGCGAGCTGCGCGGCCTGCTGGACTTCGTGCTGGGGCTGCTGGCCGACTACGGCCTGAGCGACTTCTACCTGGAGCTCTCGACCCGCAACCCGGCGAAGTCCGTGGGCAGCGACGAGAGCTGGGAGGCCGCCACCGAGGCGCTGCGCCAGGCAGCGGTGGAGTCCGGGCTGGAGCTCGTCCCCGACCCCGAGGGTGCGGCGTTCTACGGCCCGAAGATCTCCGTGCAGGCCCGCGACGCGATCGGCCGCACCTGGCAGATGTCGACCATCCAGGTCGACTTCCAGCTGCCCGAGCGCTTCGACCTGGAGTACAGCGCGGCCGACGGCTCCCGCCAGCGGCCGGTGATGCTGCACCGCGCGCTGTTCGGCTCGATCGAGCGGTTCTTCGGCGTGCTCACCGAGCACTACGCCGGCGCCTTCCCGGCCTGGCTCGCCCCGGTCCAGGTCGTGGGCATCCCGATCACCGACGAGCAGGTGCCCTACCTGACCGACGTGGCCCTGCAGCTGCGCGCCCGGGGCATCCGGGTCGAGGTCGACGACTCCGACGACCGGATGCAGAAGAAGATCCGCACCGCCAGCAAGCAGAAGGTGCCCTTCGTGCTCATCGCCGGGGCCACCGACGCCGAGGCCGGGGCGGTCTCCTTCCGCTACCGCGACGGGTCGCAGCGCAACGGCGTCCCGGTGGCCGAGGCCGTCGAGCAGGTCGCCGCCTGGGTCGCGGCCCGGCACAACACCGACCCGACCGCCGAGCAGGCGCAGTGACCGAGGGGCAGGTGACCGAGGAGCCGGCCGGGCACCCGGGCGAGCTGCGGGTGCCCGTCGTCAACGACGAGGACGGCCCGACGGCGGTGTTCGAGCACCTGTGGACGCCCTACCGGATGGCCTACATCCGCGGGGAGAACAAGCCCACCGGCGACCACGACTGCCCGTTCTGCCTGATCCCGGCGATGGACGACGCCGAGGGGCTGATCGTCGCCCGCGGTGAGACGGTGTTCGTCGTCCTCAACCTGTACCCGTACAACGCCGGGCACCTGATGGTGGTCCCGTACCGGCACGTGCCCGACTACACCGACCTCACGGTCGCCGAGGTCGCCGAGCTGGGGGCCTACACCCAGACGGCGATGCGCGTGGTGCGCTCGGTCAGCGGTGCGCACGGGTTCAACGTGGGCATGAACCAGGGCTCGGTCGCCGGGGCCGGCATCGCCGACCACCTGCACCAGCACGCGGTGCCCCGCTGGGGCGGCGACACCAACTTCATGCCGGTGATCGGGCTGACCCGGGTGCTCCCGCAGGTCCTCGCCGAGACCCGGGCGCTGCTGGCCGCCGCGTGGCCGGCGACCGGCCGGGGGGCCTGAGTGCTCGGGGTCAACCTGCGCCCGGCCGTCGCCCGCTTCTGGGCGCCGGTGGTGCGCGGCCTGCTCAAGGTCGGGGTCACCGCGAACACCGTCACGCTCGTCGGCACGGTCGGGGCCATCGCCTCGGCGGTGTTCGGCATCGGCACCGGCCACCTGTTCTGGGGCGCGCTGGCGGTCACCTTCTTCGTGCTGCTGGACATGCTCGACGGCGCGCTGGCCCGGGCCCGGGGCGGCGGCTCGGTGTTCGGCGCCGTCCTGGACTCCACCGGTGACCGCGCCGCCGACGCCGCGATCTTCGGCGGCCTGGTCTGGTGGTTCTCCGGCGCCGGGGACAACCGGCTGCTGGTGCTGCTCGCCCTGCTGTGCCTGGTCCTGGGCGTGCTCACCTCCTACGTCAAGGCCCGCGCCGAGGGCGTCGGGCTGTCCGCCGACGTCGGGATCGTCGAGCGCACCGAGCGGCTGATCCTGGTGCTGGTCGGCACCGGCTTCAGTGGCCTGGGCATCCCCTACGCGGTGCACGTCGCGCTGTGGGTGCTGCTGGTGGGCAGTGCGGTGACCGTCGCGCAGCGGTTCACCGCCGTCCGGCGGGAGTCCCGGGGCATGCAGCTGCCCAGCCGCCCCGCCGGCGAGTCCACCGGCCGACCCGCGTCGTGAGCCGCGCCGGGCAGCTGCGCGACCGGCTGGCCGACGGCGGCTACGCGGCCGGCTGGCGGGCCGTGCGGGTGCTGCCCGAGCCGGCGGCCCGGGCGCTCTTCGCCGCCGGTGGCGCCCTCGCCGCACGCCGCGGCGGGCGCGGGGTGCAGCAGCTGCGGGCCAACCTCGACGTGGTCACCGGCGGCCGGCTGGACGACGCCGCGCTGGCCGACCTCACCCGGCGCGGCATGCAGTCCTACGCCCGCTACTGGCAGGAGGCCTTCCGGCTGCCCACGCTGGGCACCGCGCGCATCCTCGCCGGCTCGGACCTGCGCGGCCGCGAGCACCTGGAACGCGCGGTCGCCGAGGGCCGCGGCGTCGTCCTCGCCCTGCCCCACAGCGGCAACTGGGACGCCGCCGGGGTCTGGCTGGTGGACTTCCTGGGCGGGGAGTTCCTCACCGTCGCCGAGCGCCTGCGCCCGGAGTCGCTGTACCGCCGCTTCGTGGCCTACCGCGAGCACCTGGGCATGCGGGTGGTGCCGCTGACCGGCGGTGAGCGCCCCAGCGCCACCGTGCTGCGGGAGTGGCTGGCCACCGGTGGGACGACGTGCCTGCTGGTCGACCGCGACCTCTCCGGCAGCGGCGTCCCGGTCACCTTCTTCGGCCGGGCGACGACGATGCCCGGTGGCCCGGCGCTGCTGGCCGCCCAGACCGGGGCGGTGCTGCTGCCGGCGGTGTGCCGGTTCGACGGCGCCGGCTGGCGCTTCACCGTGCACCCGCCGGTGCCGGTCGACGGGCCGGGTCGGCTGCGGGACCGGGTGACCGCGGGGATGCAGCAGGTCGCCGACGCCTTCGCCACCTCGATCGCCGAGGCGCCCGAGGACTGGCACGTGCTCGGCCGGATCTGGCCCGGGGTCGGCCCCGGCGACCGTGCGCCCGCGGAGGCGCCCTGATGCGGATCGGGCTGGTCTGCCCCTACCAGTGGGACGTCCCCGGCGGCGTCCAGTACCACGTGCGCGACCTCGCCGAGACCCTTCGCGGCCTGGGCCACCACGTGGAGGTGCTCACCCCCGCCGAGCACGAGGAGAACCTGCCCGCCGAGCACGTGACCTGGGCCGGGCGGGCGGTGCCGGTGCCCTACAACGGCTCGATGGCGAGCATGCAGATCGGGCTGGTCTCCGCCGCACGGGTGCGCCGCTGGCTGCGCGAGGGCGCCTTCGACGTCGTCCACGTGCACGAGCCCGCCTCGCCGTCGGTGTCGCTGCTGGTCTGCATCGTCGCCAAGGGGCCGATCGTGGCGACCTTCCACGCCGCGACCACCCGGTCGAAGTTCCTCGCTGCGCTGGGACCGTGGGTGCGGCCGTGGCTGGAGAAGATCGGCGGCCGGATCGCGGTGTCCGACTTCGCCCGCCGGGTGCAGGTCGAGCACCTCGGGGGGGACGCGGTCGTGATCCCCAACGGCGTGCACGTGCCCGCCTTCGCCGCGGGCCCCCTGCTGCCGACCGCCGACCCCGCGGTGCCCACGATCGGCTTCCTCGGCCGCTACGACGAGCCGCGCAAGGGGCTGCCGGTGCTGCTGGACGCGCTGCGGCAGGTCGTGCGCGAGCACCCCGGTGCCCGGCTGCTGGTGGCCGGCCGCGGCGACCCCGACGCGCTGGCCGAACTGGTGGGGGAGGACCTCCGCGGGCACGTGACCCTGCTCGGGGAGCTCACCGAGGCGGACAAGGCGGCGTTCCTGCGCTCGGTCGACGTCTACTGCGCACCGAACCTGCTGGGGGAGTCCTTCGGGGTGATCCTGCTGGAGGCGATGGCCGCCGGGGCCCCGGTCGTGGCCAGCGACCTCGACGCCTTCGGCCGGGTGCTGGCCGGCGGCACCGCCGGGGTGCTGGTGCCCCGCGGGGACGCCGACGCACTGGCCGCCGCCGTCAGCGGGCTGCTCGCCGACCCGGCCCGCCGGGCCGAGCTCACCACGGCCGGCCGGGCGGTCGTCGCCGAGTACGACTGGTCGGTGGTCGCCCAGCGGGTCCTCACCGTCTACGAGACCGTCGCCCCGCCCGGGGGTGCTGGGGTCACCGGCTCCGCCGCGGACGACGCGGCGCTGCTCGGCGAGGTCGTGGGCCCACCGCACGGCCCGTTCCGCCGCCGCGTGCGCCGGTGACACGCGGTCGCACGACCAGGAGAGCCCGCAGGCACGGCCGGGCTGGCTAGCCTGGGCGGTCATGACCCCCGGGACCTGGCTGCTGCTCGTCGCCGCGGTCCTGGTCGTGGTCCACCTGCTGTGGACCGGCTGGACGCTGATCCGGCTGCGCCGGCTCGCCGGCCGGGTGCGCCGGGCCGGTGAGGTGCTCGACGCCGCGCTGCTGCGCCGGGCCGAGCTGGCCGCCGCCCTCGCCCGGGAGCGCGCCGACGTCCTGGGCGCACCGCTCGCCGCCGGGCTGGCCGACGCCGCGACCGCCTCGCGCACCCCGGCGGCGGGGGACCGCGAGGCCGCGGAGAACCAGCTGGGCCGGCTGCTGGGCCGGGTGCCGGCCGGGGCGCTGCCCCCCGAGCTCGACGAGGCCGCCGTCCGGGTGGGGCTGGCCCGGCGCTTCTACAACGACGCCGTCCGGGACACCCGGGCGCTGCGCCGCCGCCGGCTGACCCGGGTGTCCCGCCTGCACGCCCGCCGGCCGCTGCCGCGCTACTTCGACATCGACGACGGGCTGGACGCCGTCCTCTCCGGCGGCCCGTCCGCCGGCAGCTGAGCCGGCCGTAGGCTGGGGCGTTCCCGATCGACGACCAGCGAGGCAGCCACGTGTCCCAGCAGCACAGCGAGTCCAGCGACACGTCCACCGGCACCGTCCGGGTCAAGCGCGGCATGGCCGAGCAGCTCAAGGGCGGCGTCATCATGGACGTCGTCAACCCGGAGCAGGCCAAGATCGCCGAGGACGCCGGCGCGGTCGCGGTCATGGCGCTGGAGCGGGTCCCGGCCGACATCCGCGCCCAGGGCGGCATCGCGCGGATGAGCGACCCGGACATGGTCCAGGGCATCATCGACGCGGTCTCCATCCCGGTGATGGCCAAGGCCCGGATCGGCCACTTCGTCGAGGCGCAGGTGCTGCAGGCCCTCGGCGTCGACTACATCGACGAGTCCGAGGTGCTGACCCCGGCCGACGAGGCCCACCACATCGTCAAGACCGACTTCACCGTGCCCTTCGTGTGCGGCGCGACCGACCTGGGCGAGGCGCTGCGCCGCATCTCCGAGGGCGCGGCGATGATCCGCTCCAAGGGCGAGGCCGGCACTGGCAACGTCGTGGAGGCCACCCGGCACATGCGCGCGCTGCGCGCCGGCATCCGGCGGCTGACCACCCTGGACGACACCGAGCTGTTCGTCGCCGCCAAGGAGCTGCGCGCCCCGCACGACCTGGTCGTGGAGGTCGCCCGCACCGGCAAGCTGCCCGTCGTCCTGTTCACCGCCGGTGGCCTGGCCACCCCGGCCGACGCCGCGATGATGATGCAGCTGGGCGCCGAGGGCGTGTTCGTCGGCTCGGGCATCTTCAAGTCCGGCGACCCGGCGCAGCGGGCGGCTGCCATCGTGCAGGCCACCACCTTCTTCGACGACCCGGCCGTGATCGCCAAGGTCTCCCGCGGGCTGGGCGAGCCGATGGTCGGGATCAACGTCGACACCCTGCCGGAGTCCCAGCGCTACGCGGCCCGCGGCTGGTGAGTGCGCCCACCATCGGGGTGCTCGCGCTGCAGGGCGACGTCCGCGAGCACCTGGCGGTGCTGCGTGGGCAGGGCGCGCAGGCGGTGACCGTGCGGCGCCCGGCGGAGCTGGCGGCGGTCGACGGGCTCGTCGTCCCGGGTGGGGAGTCCACCACCATGGCCAACCTGGCGTCCCGGTCCGGGCTGCTCGGGCCGCTGCGCGAGGCGGTCGCGGCCGGGCTGCCCACCTACGGCTCCTGTGCCGGGATGATCATGCTGGCCGACACGGTGCTCGACGCCCCCGCCGGCCAGCAGACCATCGGCGGGCTGGACGTCACGGTGCGCCGCAACGCCTTCGGCCGGCAGGTCGACTCCTTCGAGACCGAGGTCGAGGTGGCCGGCGTCCCCGGGGGTCCCGTGCACGCCGTCTTCATCCGCGCGCCGTGGGTCGAGGCGGTCGGTCCGGGGGTCGAGGTGCTCGGCCGGGTCGTGGGCGGAGCGGCCGACGGTAAGATCGTCGCCGTCCGCCAGGGTCACCTGGTGGCCACCAGCTTCCACCCCGAGCTCACCGGCGACCCCCGGGTGCACGCGATGTTCGTGGAGCTGGTGCGGGCAGCCCGTGCCCGCGGTCTGGGTTCCGACGGCGCCACTGCAGGCGCCGACAGTGAGGGGAGAGCTTCGTGAGCGGCCATTCCAAGTGGGCGACGACCAAGCACAAGAAGGCCGGGATCGACGCCAAGCGCGGCAAGCTCTTCGCCAAGCTGATCAAGAACATCGAGGTCGCGGCCCGCACCGGCGGCGGTGACCTGCAGGGCAACCCGACGCTGTTCGACGCCGTCCAGAAGGCGAAGAAGAGCTCGGTGCCCAACGACAACATCGACCGCGCCGTCAAGCGCGGGTCCGGTGCCGAGGCCGGCGGCGTCGACTACCAGGGCATCACCTACGAGGGCTACGCCGCGGCCGGGGTCGCGGTGCTCATCGAGTGCCTCACCGACAACAAGAACCGGTCGGCGATGGAGGTGCGCACCGCGATGACCCGCAACGGCGGCACCATGGCCGACCCCGGCTCGGTGTCCTACCTGTTCTCCCGCAAGGGCGTCGTCGTCGTGCCGGCTGCCGGCCACACCGAGGACGACGTGCTGATGGCCGTCCTGGACGCCGGTGCCGAGGAGGTGCGCGACCTCGGCGACACCTTCGAGGTCGTCAGCGAGCCCGGCGACATGGTCGCGGTGCGCACCGCCCTGCAGGAGGCCGGCATCGAGTACGACTCCGCCGACATGGGCTTCGTGCCCAGCGTGCAGGTCGAGCTGGACGCCGAGGGCGCGGCCAAGGTGTTCAAGCTCATCGACGCCCTCGAGGACCTCGACGACGTGCAGAACGTCTACGCCAACTACGACGTCTCCGACGAGGTCATGGAGACGATCGACGCCTAGGCCGCGTGCAGGGGCCCAGTGCGAGCTCGCGAGTGCTGGGTGGCACGGGGTCCTTCGTCTCGCCCCCACCCTTCGCAGGCTCAGGGCGGGACCCTGCGAGGGGGCCGGGCCGACGGGCGTGTCGGGGACCGTTTCGTCAGGGACGCCGGTTAGCGTTGGTTCGAACACGTGTTCGCGCTGATCGGTGGAGGTCTCATGCGGGTGCTCGGCATCGACCCGGGACTGACCCGGTGCGGGTGGGGTGTGGTCGACGGGCGTCCCGGCGTCCGGCCCACGGCGATCGGGGTCGGGGTCATCCGCACCCACCCCGACCTGGACCTGGAACTGCGACTGCTGGAGGTGCACACCGCCGTGACCGCCCTGCTGCGGCAGCACCGCCCGGAGGCCGTGGCCATCGAGCGCGTCTTCACCCAGAACAACAAGGGGACGGCGACCGGCACCGCCCAGGCCGCCGGTGTCGCCGCGCTGGCCGCGGCGCAGGCCGACCTGCCGGTCGCCTGGCACACCCCCAGCGAGGTCAAGGCCGCCATCTCCGGCAACGGCCGCGCCGACAAGGACCAGGTCACGATGATGGTCACCCGGGTCCTCGGGCTCACCGAGGCGCCCAAGCCCGCCGACGCCGCCGACGCGCTGGCGCTGGCGGTCTGCCACGTGTGGCGCGCCCCGGCGCAGGCCCGGCTGCGGGTCGCCGCGCTGGCCGGCGGCATCGGCGCACCGGTCCCGGCGTCCCGGACGCTGCCGCGCTGGCAGGGGGTGTCCCGGTGATCGCCAGCGTGAGCGGCCGCGTCGCCGCGGTCTCACCCGACGGCGCCGTGGTCGAGGTCGGCGGGGTGGGCCTGGCCGTGCAGTGCACGCCCGGGACCATCGCCCGGCTGCAGGTCGGCGAGCAGGCCCGGCTGGCGACCAGCCTGGTGGTCCGCGAGGACTCCCTGACCCTCTACGGCTTCGCCGACGACGACGAGCGCCAGCTGTTCGAACTGCTGCAGACCGCCAACGGCGTGGGCCCGCGGGTCGCCCAGGCCGTGCTGGCCATCCACCCGCCGCGCGAGGTGCGCCGGGCGGTGTCGATGGGCGACCTCAAGGCACTGATGCAGGTGCCCGGCATCGGCAAGAAGGGCGCCGAGCGCCTGGTGCTGGAGCTCCGCGACCGCCTGGGCGTCACCACCTCCGACACCTCCCTCGACGGCCCGGCCCTGCCCGGCATCGCACCCGTCCAGCCCTGGCGCGACCAGCTCGGCCAGGCGCTGGTCGGGCTGGGCTGGAGCACCAAGGAGGCCGACATCGCCGTCCTCGAGCTCGTGCCGGCCGCCGACGCGCAGATCGCCGAGACCGGTGGCGTCGAGGTCGGCGTCCTGCTGCGGCAGGCCCTGCGGATGCTGGGCCGCTCATGAGCTCCTTCGACCGGGGGCTGTCGGCCGCCGACGCCGGTCCGGGCCGGTACACCGCTCCCGACTGGGACGACGCCGTCGACCCGCGGGCCGGTGACGAGGAGCGGGTCGTGGAGTCCGCGCTGCGGCCCCACTCGCTCGCGGACTTCATCGGCCAGCCCAAGGTCGCCCGCCAGCTCGACCTGGTCCTCGAGGGCGCCAAGCGCCGCGGCCGGCCGCCGGACCACGTGCTGCTGTCCGGCCCGCCCGGGCTGGGCAAGACCAGCCTCGCGCTGATCATCGGCTCCGAGCTGGGCACCGCGGTCAAGATCACCAGCGGCCCGGCGATCGAGCGCTCCGGCGACCTGGCCGCCATGCTGTCCAACCTGGCGCCCGGCGACGTCCTGTTCATCGACGAGATCCACCGGATCGCCCGGCCCGCCGAAGAGCTGCTGTACATGGCGATGGAGGACTTCCGGGTCGACGTCGTGGTGGGCAAGGGCCCCGGCGCGACGGCGATCCCGCTGGAGATCAACCCGTTCACGCTGGTCGGGGCGACCACCCGCGCGGGCCTGCTCACCGGCCCGCTGCGCGACCGGTTCGGCTTCGTCGGCCAGATGGAGTTCTACGACACCACCGACCTGCAGAAGGTCATCGCGCGCAGCGCGGACCTGCTGGGGGTCGAGCTGACCGCCGACGGCTCGGCCGAGATCGCCGGGCGCTCCCGCGGCACGCCCCGCATCGCCAACCGGCTGCTGCGCCGGGTGCGCGACTTCGCCGAGGTCCGGGCCGACGGGCGGGTCACCCTGGAGGTCGCCCGGGCCGCGCTGGCCCTCTACGACGTCGACGACCTGGGCCTGGACCGGCTGGACCGCTCGGTGCTCGACGCGCTGGTGACGAAGTTCGGCGGCGGGCCGGTGGGCGTCGCGACGCTGGCCGTGGCCGTGGGGGAGGAGCCGCACACCGTCGAGGAGGTGTGCGAGCCCTTCCTGGTGCGCGCCGGGCTGCTGGCCCGCACCCCGCGCGGGCGGGTCGCCACCGAGGCCGCGTTCCGTCACCTGGGGCACGCCGTCCCGCGCGGTGGGGTGCCGCTCAGCGGCGGCACAGGCGACCGGCCGTCGGCCGGGCCTGGCGACTCCACGCTCTTCGACGCCTAGACTCCGACGCGCTGGCGCGCCCGGCTCGCCGGGGCGCTCCGCCCGGCGGAGCCCGTGGACGTGTGCCGGCGCCGATGTACCCGAGCGGCCCGATGACGGGTCGCACCCACCGCGCGACCTGCCGCGGTAGAGAGGCTCACCAGTCGTGGAATACCTGCCGTTGATCGTGCTCGTCCTGCTGTTCGGCCTGCTGATCGTGCTGCCCGCCCGGCAGCGCAAGAAGATCCAGGCCAACGCCGCGGCGATGCAGGCCGCGCTCACCCCGGGCACCCCGGTGATGCTGACCAGCGGCATCCACGGCACCGTCGCCGCGCTCGGCGCGGACACCGTCGACCTCGAGGTCTCCCCGGGGGTCGTCATCACCGTCGCCCGCCCGGCGGTGCTGGAGGTCCGGAAGCCGCTGGACGCGGGCACGACCGGGGGCAGCACCGCGGCCACCGGGTCCACCGACGGCGACGGCGACCCCGCCGACCGCGCCCGCTGAGCCGGGCACCCCTCATGGCAGCCCGACAGATCCCCGCCCGGCGGTACTTCGCCGCCTTCCTGCTCATCGTGGTGGGCCTCTACGCGCTGATCTTCCTCACCGGGGACCGGCGCACCCCGCAGCTCGGCCTGGACCTCCAGGGCGGGACGACGGTCACCCTCACCGCCCGCACCCCCGACGGCCAGCCGCCGGAGTCCGCCGACCTCGAGCTGGCCCGTCAGATCATCGAGCAGCGGGTCAACGGCCTGGGCGTCGCCGAGGCCGAGGTGGTCACCGAGGGCAGCAGCAACATCGTCATCTCCGTGCCCGGTGACAACGGCGACCGCGCCCGCGAGCTCGGCGCCACCGCCCAGCTCCGGTTCCGCCCGGTCGTGGGCGGCCCGGAGGCGGCCGCCCCCGCCGCCGACCCGTCGGCCACGCCCACCGACTCCGCCGCCCCGACGGACCCGGCCGCGCCCACCGACTCCGCCGCCCCGACCGACTCCGCTGCGCCCACGGACACCGCCGCCCCGACCTCGGGTGCCCCGGCGACCGACGGCGGTGCGGTGACCGACCCCTCGGCTCCCGACCCGAACGCGCCCGTGGTGACGCAGGAGCAGGCGCAGGCCGAGTTCGCCACGCTGACGTGTGACACCACGACCACCGAGGTCGACCGGCCCCAGGACCACATCGCGGCCTGCTCCGACGACGGCACCGCCAAGTACCTGCTGGGCCCGGCGGTCATCGAGGGCACCGACGTCTCCAACGCCACCGCCGGCACTGAGCAGGGCACCGGCGAGTGGATCGTCAACCTCGACTTCACCGGCGCCGGCTCGACGGCCTGGGCGGAGTTCACCACCGCCAACGTCGGCAACAACGTGGCCATCACCCTGGACGGCCGGGTCGTCTCCGCGCCGACCATCAACTCCGCGATCAACGGCGGCACCACCCAGATCTCGGGCAGCTTCGACCAGGAGTCGGCCACGGAGCTGGCCAACCAGCTCAAGTACGGCGCCCTGCCGCTGACCTTCAGCCAGGCCACGGCACAGTCGATCTCCACCGAGCTGGGCAGCGAGCAGCTGCGGGCCGGCCTGATCGCCGGCGCCATCGGCGTCGCCCTGGTGTTCGTCTACGCGCTGCTGTACTACCGCCTGCTCGGCCTGGTCATGATCGCCAGCCTGCTGCTGTCGGCGGTGGTCGTCTACGGCTGCCTGGTGCTGCTGGGCCGGGAGATCGGCTTCGCGCTGAGCCTGGCCGGCATCGCCGGGTTCATCGTCTCCATCGGCATCACCGCGGACTCCTTCGTCGTCTACTTCGAGCGGCTCAAGGACGAGGTGCGGGAGGGGCGGACGCTGCGCAGCGCCACCCCGCGGGCCTGGGTGCGGGCGCGCCGGACGATCCTGTCCGCCGACGCCGTCAGCTTCCTGGCCGCGGCGATCCTGTACTGGCTGGCCATCGGTGACGTGAAGGGCTTCGCGTTCACCCTGGGCATGTCCACGGTCCTCGACCTCGTCGTCGTCTTCCTCTTCACCCACCCGCTCATGGCGGTGCTCAGCCGGGTCAAGAGCTTCGGCACCAACCGCTTCTCCGGCCTGGGCCAGGTCGACCACAGCCGCCGTCCGGGGTCACCGACCCGGGGCGACCGGCAGCTGGTCGGTGCCGGCACCGGCAGCAGCACGAACGGGAGCAACCGATGACCACCCCCCGCGAGCCCGGTTCCACCGGGTCCACCGCCTTCGGCGGCGGCGACCTGCCCGCCCCCACCGGCGGGCCCGGCCAGCAGCCGACCGGGACCGAGGAGACGGCGGTCCCGGTCGGGACCGCCGCCGACGAGGTCGTCGACGAGGCCGAGGTGCTGCACGAGGCCGCCGACGAGAGCACCGGCGACCAGGCGCTGGCCGACGCCGGCCTGCCCGCCGAGGGGGAGTCCGGCCGCCGGGCGCCCTCCCGTGCGTCGCTGGCCCACCGGCTCTACAACGGCGAGGCCGGGCTGGACGTCGTCGGCAAGCGGCGCTTCTGGTTCAAGGTGACCGCGGCCGTCGTGGCGCTGTGCGTGCTGCTGATGGTCGTCCGCGGCTTCAACTTCGGCATCGAGTTCGCCGGCGGCAACAGCCTGCGGGTGCCGGCCACCTCCGAGCAGCTCACCGAGGTCCGCGAGGCCGCCGAGGGCGCCGGGGCCGAGGTCTCCAGCGCCCAGGTCGTCGGCGGCAACTCGGTGCTGCTGCGCACCGAGGCCCTCGACCCCGCCACCGAGGAGTCCGTCGTCGCCGCCGTGGCGCAGGCCGCCGGCGTCGCGGAGACCGAGGTCAGCCCGCAGGCGGTCAGCGCCGACTGGGGCGGTGACGTCACCAACAAGGCGCTGCTGGCCCTGGTCGTGTTCCTGGTCGCCGTGGTCGCCTTCCTGGCGATCCGCTTCCGGCCCACCATGGCCGTGGCCGCGATCGTCGCGCTCGTGCACGACATCGTCGTCACCGCCGGCGTCTACGCCCTGATCGGCTTCGAGGTCACCCCCTCGACGGTGATCGGTCTCCTGACCATCCTCGGGTTCTCCCTCTACGACACCGTCGTGGTCTTCGACAAGGTCGACGAGAACACCAAGGACCTCACCAAGAGCGCCCGGTCGACCTACGGTGAGGCGGCCGACCTGGCCGTGAACCAGACGCTGATGCGGTCGATCAACACCTCGGTGATCGCGCTGCTGCCGGTGGCCGGGCTGCTGTTCGTCGGCGCCGGCCTGCTGGGCGCGGGCACGCTCAAGGACCTCGCGCTGGTGCTGTTCATCGGCCTGGCCGCCGGCACCTACAGCTCGATCTTCCTGGCCACCCCGGTCCTGGCCGAGCTCGAGGAGCGCAAGCCGGAGAACATCGCGCTGCGCAAGCGCGTGCTCGCCCGCCGGGCCTCCGAGGCCCGCACCGGTGGCGCCCGCCCGGCCGGTCCGGTCGCCAGCGCCCGCCGTGGTGGCGGGGCCACCGCGGCCCGCCGGTCCGCCGTCCCGGTCGCCGAGCGCCCGGACTCCCTGCCCGAGCGTCCCGAGGCCGACGTCGTGATCGAGTCGCCGTCCTCGGTGCAGCGGGAGACCGGCACCACCCGCGGTGGGACGACGGCGCCCCGGCCCGGGCAGCGTCCTGGCACCCGCCCGTCGGGCCGGAAGCGCCGGTGACGACGGCGGAGCTGCCGGTCGAGGAGCTCATCGCCTCGCTGGCGGTCGACGTCCCGGACTTCCCGGTCCCCGGGGTGGTGTTCCGGGACCTGACCCCGGTGTTCGCCGACGCCGGTGCCTTCCGCCGGGTCGTCGACGCGCTCACCACGCCCGCCGACCTCGACCCGCGGGCCGCCGCGCTCAGCGGGTCCGACGGCGGTCCCGGCTTCGACGTCGTGGCCGGCGTCGAGGCCCGCGGCTTCCTGCTGGCCGCCGCGGTCGCCCTGGACGCCGGCACCGGCGTGGTCCCGGTGCGCAAGGCCGGCAAGCTGCCCCGGGAGGTCGTCTCGGCCGAGTACGACCTGGAGTACGGCACCGCCACGCTGGAGCTGCACACCGACTCCATCCGGCCCGGGCAGCGCGTGCTGGTCGTCGACGACGTGCTGGCCACCGGCGGGACGCTCGAGGCGGCCGTCGCCCTGGTGGAGCGGCTCGGCGGGGTGGTGACCTCGGTCGCGGTGGTGGTCGAGCTGGCCGCCCTCGGCGGGCGCCAGCGGGTCGCCCCGCACCCCGTCCACGCGCTCTGGCGGACCTGACCTGCACCCCCCGCCGGGTGAGCACCCGGCGGGGGGCCGGAGGCCGCGTCTAGCATGGGAGGGAACGACCCTCCTCAACAGTGCAGGAGCACCCGTGGCCTCAGACGTCGTCGTTCCCCGGACGTCGGACGCGCCCCCGACAGCGGAGACCGCGCCCCGGGTGACGCTGCCCGAGCGGCCCGCCGTCCGCCGTCCCGACGACGTCGTGCCGGAGCCGGGCGGGGAGAACGAGACCGTCCCGCGCCGCCGCGTCCGTGACCGGCTCGCCCGCCGGATCGTCGCCGGACAGCGTTCCACCGGCATCCGGCCGGTGCTCGAGCCGCTGGCGGCCCTGCACCGCGCCAGCCACCCCAAGGCCGACCTCGCGCTGCTGCAGCGGGCCTACGACGTCGCCGAGGAGGCGCACGCCGAGCAGAGGCGCAAGAGCGGCGACCCCTACATCACCCACCCGCTCGCGGTGGCCACCGTGCTGGCCGGGCTGGGCATGGACACCACGACGCTGGTCGCCGCGCTGCTGCACGACACCGTCGAGGACACCGGCACCACGCTGGAGTCGATCACCGCCGACTTCGGCCCGGAGGTCGCCCACCTCGTCGACGGCGTCACCAAGATCGACAAGGTCAAGTTCGGCGACGGCGCGCAGGCCGAGACCATCCGCAAGATGATCGTCGCGATGTCCCGCGACCCCCGGGTCCTGGTCATCAAGCTCGCCGACCGGCTGCACAACATGCGCACGCTGCGGTTCCTCCCGCCGGAGAAGCAGGAGAAGAAGGCCCGCGAGACGCTGGAGATCCTCGCGCCGCTGGCCCACCGGCTGGGCATGAACACCATCAAGTGGGAGCTGGAGGACCTCGCGTTCGCCACGCTCTACCCCAAGCGCTACGACGAGATCGTGCGGCTGGTGGCCGAGCGGGCGCCCTCCCGCGACACCTACCTGTCCGAGGTCACCTCGTCGGTCACCGACCAGCTCAAGGCCGCCAACATCCAGGCGACGGTCACCGGCCGGCCCAAGCACTACTACTCGATCTACCAGAAGATGATCGTGCGCGGTCGCGACTTCACCGACATCTGGGACCTGGTCGGCATCCGCATCCTGGTCGAGTCGGTACGCGACGTGTACGCCGCGCTGGGCATCATGCACGCCCACTGGCAGCCGGTGCCCGGCCGCTTCAAGGACTTCGTGGCGATGCCGAAGTTCAACATGTACCAGTCGCTGCACACCACGGTGATCGGCCCGCAGGGCAAGCCCGTCGAGCTGCAGATCCGCACCTTCGACATGCACCGCACCGCCGAGTACGGCATCGCCGCGCACTGGAAGTACAAGGCCAAGGCCGGCGCGAAGACCGAGGTCACGCCCGCGCCCGGTGCCCCCGGCGACGACATGCTGTGGCTGCGCCAGCTGCTGGACTGGCAGCGCGAGGCCCAGGAGCCCGGCGAGTTCCTGGAGACCCTGCGCTACGACCTCGGTCCGCAGGAGGTCTTCGTCTTCACGCCCAAGGGCGACGTGATCAGCCTGCCGGGGGAGTCGACCGCGGTCGACTTCGCCTACGCGGTGCACACCGAGGTCGGGCACCGGTGCATCGGCGCCCGGGTCAACGGCAACCTGGTCTCCCTGGACAGCAAGCTGTCCAACGGCGACGTCGTGGAGGTCTTCACCTCCCGCTCGCCCACGGCCGCCCCGTCGAAGGACTGGCTGGCCTTCGTCGGCAGCTCCCGGGCGCGCACCAAGATCCGCCAGTGGTTCACCAAGGAGCGCCGCGAGGACGCCGTCGAGGCCGGCAAGGACGCGCTGACCAAGGCGATGCGCAAGGCCGGGCTGCCGCTGCAGCGGCTGATGGGCGGGGAGTCCCTGGCCACCCTGGCCGCCGACCTGCACTACCCCGACATCAGCGCGCTCTACGCCGCGGTGGGGGAGAACCAGGTCTCGGCGCACTCGCTGGTGGAGAAGCTGCTCATCGCCCTGGGCGGCACCGAGGGCGCCACCGAGGACATCGCCGAGACCGCGATCCCCACCAAGCGCACGGTCGCCCGTACCGCCGGCGGCGACCCGGGCGTCGTCGTCCACGGCATGACCGACGTCTGGGCCAAGCTCGCCAAGTGCTGCACGCCCGTGCCCGGGGACGACATCCTGGGCTTCGTCACCCGTGGCGGCGGCGTGAGCGTGCACCGCACCGACTGCACCAACGCCGCGGACCTGCAGCGTTCGCCGGAGCGGCTGGTCGAGGTCGACTGGGCGTCCTCGCCGGGCTCGGTCTTCCTGGTCGCCATCCAGGTCGAGGCGCTCGACCGGCACCGGCTGCTGTCCGACGTCACGAAGGCGCTGGCCGACGAGCGGGTCAACATCCTCTCCGCGTCGGTGCAGACCAGCCGGGACCGGGTGGCGATCAGCCGGTTCACCTTCGAGCTGGCCGACCCCGCACACCTGGGCGCGGTGCTGCAGACGGTGCGCAACGTCGACGGCGTCTTCGACGTGGAGCGCGTCACCGCCTGATGGAGGTCCGGCCGGTCGACCCCCGGGACGTGTCCTGGGAGGTCGACCGGCCGCGCTACCGCGTCCACTTCTGGCGGGAGACGGCAGACCCGGCCGGCGGCCCCCCGGGTCGAGCGTGTGACGAGCAGGAGCTCGCCGGTCCGGACGTCGACGCGACCACGGTGCTCGCCTGGGCCGCGGAGCAGGTCGTGGAACGGGGTGCCGACTGGTGCGAGGTGTTCGCCGTCGTCGACCGGACGCCCGGCGGGCGCGGGCTCGTGCGGCTGACGCCGTCCCGCTGACGGTCGGGGCGCCGGTGGGTCAGCCGAGCCGGGTGGCGATGACGGCGTACAGCGGGTCGCCCAGGCCCGGGCGGGTGCGGAGCTGCACGGTCGGCTCGTCGAAGCGGTCGCTGCGGCGGACCAGCTCGGAGATGACGGCGCCGTGCTGCTCGTCGTCGGTGGCCAGCCAACCGCGCACGGCCTTGGTCGGGAAGCAGCGGTTGGAGAAGGTCACCGCCAGGACCCCGCCCGGGCGCAGCACCCGGCCCACCTCGGCCAGCACCTCGACCGGCCGGGTGAGGTAGTCGATCGACACGCAGCACACGGCCGCGTCGACGTCGGCGTCGGGCAGCGGGACGGTCGGGTCGGCGTTCAGGTCGTGCACCAGCCGCTGGGTGGCGGCGGGGTTGGCGGCCAGCTCCTCGGCGTTCATCCCGAGCACGACCAGCTCGGCCGGCGGGGTGCGGAAGTGCGACACCCACGACGACATCAGGTCCAGCACCCGGGTCGGTGCGGGCGCGGACCCGTCGATGCCCAGTTCGGCGTACAGCTCACCGACCGCGGTGATCGCGGCGTCGTCGATGTGGGTCACCAGCCGCGGGCGGTCGTAGAACCGGGTGTCCGGGGTGTCGTCGCTGCGGTCGAAGAAGCCCGGGGGGAAGCCCGCGTACGGGTCGGCGTCCATCCGCCCAGTGTGCGGTCCCGGACGCACGAGGGCCGGACGCGCGAGGGCCCGGCCTCCGGGTGGAGACCGGGCCCTCGGGCGGTGCGTCGGCTACTGCTGGACGGTCATCGTGATGATCGTGACCGGCTCGGCCGGTGCGCCGTCGGCGGCGCCGCCCTCGATGCCCTTGGCCGCGATCGCGTCGAGCACGCCCAGCCCGGCCTCGTCGATGGTGCCGAAGACGGTGTAGTCCGGGGGCAGCTGGCTGTCGGCGTAGACCAGGAAGAACTGGCTGCCGTCGGTGCCCGCGCCGGCGTTGGCCATGGCCAGCGTGCCGCGGCCGTAGGTCTCCCCGCCGGTGACCTGGGTCGGGAAGGAGTAGCCCGGGCCGCCGGTGCCGGTGCCGGTCGGGTCGCCGCACTGCAGCACCTTCAGGCCCTCCGAGGCGGTCTCCCGGTGGCAGGGCGTGCCGTTGAAGAACCCGGTCGTCGCCAGGTGCACGAAGCTCGCCGCGGCGCAGGGGGCGCCTGCCTGGTCCAGGCTCAGCCCGATGTCACCGGCGCTGGTCGCCATCGTGAGCGCGGCGGTGCCGCTGCCGGGCACGTTCGGCGCGGGCGTGCCGGCCGAGGTGCCCGAGTCGTCGGCGGTGAACGTGCAGGCCACCGTGCCGTCGGCGTTGGTGCTCGGTGCGGCCGCGGCGCTGGTCTCCGGGGCCTGCGACGACGGGGCGGCCGACGTCGAGGGGGCCGCGGCCGCGTCGTCGTCGTCCCCGCCGGCGACGCTGGTGATGGCGAAGATCGCCCCGACGACGGCCAGGACGGCGATCACGGACAACGCGGCGAGCAGGTTCCGGTGGCGCTTGCGGGCGAGCTGCTCACGCCGCTCCAGCTGGCGCTGCAGTCGTCGCTGGGCGGCCTCGCGGGCCTGCTTGTTGCTCGGCACGTCTCTCGGGCTCCTCGGGGTGGCGCGCTGGGGAAGGCGCTCGGGGGCGGGCGGTGCGCACCCATGGCGCCCCGCGGTGTCGAGTGCGCAGTGTAGGTCCGCCGCCTGTCCGCTCCCTGGCAGCGCCACCTGCGCCGATGGCGCCCGCGTAGCCTGCACGGGTGCTCATCCGCTCGTTCCCCGCCGGCGCGTTCGGCACCAACTGCTACGCCGTCGCCCCCGGTCCCGGGACCGAGTGCGTCGTCGTCGACCCGGGGATGGACGCGGTCGAGCCGCTGCGGGAGATGCTGGCCGCCGACGGGCTCAAGCCGGTCGCCGTCGTCCTCACCCACGGGCACCTGGACCACACGTTCTCCGTGCTCCCGGTCTGCTCCGGCTACGACATCCCCGCCTACCTGCACCCGGCCGACAGCGGGATGCTGTCCGACCCCGCGCGCTGGCACGGCCCGCAGCTGGCCCCGCTGATCACCGGCGTCGCGCTGCCCGACCCCGACGAGGTGCGCCCGCTCGACGACGGCGCGGTGCTGTCGCTGGCCGGCGTCGAGCTGACCGTCCGGCACGCACCCGGGCACACCCGGGGCTCGGTGGTCTTCTCCCTGGACCTGGGGGAGGCCCCGGGGCTGCTGGCCGGGGACGTGCTGTTCGCCGGCTCCGTGGGCCGGGTCGACCTGCCGGGCGGGTCGTGGGACGACATGCTCGGCTCGCTGCGCGACGTCGTCCTGCCGCTGGACGACGCGACGGTCGTCCTCCCCGGGCACGGGCCGGCCACCACGATCGGGCGCGAGCGCGCCACCAACCCCTACCTGGCGCAGGCCGCCGCGGCCCCGAGGGGCCGGGGCCTGTGACCGGGCCGGACCCACGAGCGAAGCGAGTCATCCCACAGTGAGCACGTTCAGCGCGCCCAAGGGCACGTTCGACACCCTGCCGCCGGCCTCGGCGGAGTTCCTCGCCGTCCGCGACACCCTCGTCGCCCCGCTGCGGCGGGCCGGCTACGGCTACATCGAGACGCCGACGTTCGAGGACACCACCGTCTTCGCCCGCGGGGTGGGGGAGTCGACCGACGTCGTCTCCAAGGAGATGTACACGTTCACCGACCGCGGTGGCCGGTCGCTCACGCTGCGCCCCGAGCTCACCGCCGGGCTGATGCGGGCCTTCATCGAGCACCGGCTGTACTCCGGGGCGCTGCCGGTGAAGCTGTGGAGCGTTGGGTCGGTCTTCCGCTACGAGCGCCCGCAGGCCGGCCGCTACCGGCACTTCACCCAGGTAGACGTCGAGGCCCTGGGCGTCGACGACCCGGCCCTGGACGCCGAGATGGTGGCGCTGGCCGCGCAGGGTTACCGCGACCTGGGGCTGACCGGGTTCGAGCTGCTGCTCACCTCGCTGGGCGACGAGACCTGCCGCCCGCAGTACCGCGAGCTGCTGGTCGCGTTCCTGGCCAAGCTCGACCTGGACGAGGAGACCCGGGCCCGCGCCGCGCTCAACCCGCTGCGGGTGCTCGACGACAAGCGGCCCGAGGTGCAGGCCCAGCTCGCCGACGCCCCGCTGATGGTCGACCACCTGTCGGACTCCACGCGGGCGCACTACGACGCGGTGCGCCAGCACCTCACCGACCTCGGTGTCCCCTGGACCGAGGCGCCGCGGCTGGTGCGCGGGCTGGACTACTACACGAAGACGACGTTCGAGTTCGTCCACGACGGGCTGGGCGCACAGTCCGCGATCGGCGGCGGCGGGCGCTACGACGGGCTGTCGGCGGCGCTCGGCGGGCCGGACCTCTCCGGCATCGGCTACGCCGTCGGCGTCGACCGCACGCTGCTGGCCATCCGCGCCGAGGGGCTCGACGTCGTCACCTCACCCGGGGTGCAGGCGTTCGTCGTCCCGCTGGGTGCTGCGGCCAAGAGCTACGCCGTCCGGCTGGTCGGGCAGCTGCGGGCGGCCGGCGTCTCCGCCGACACCGTCTACGGCGACCGCGGGCTCAAGGGCGCGATGAAGGCCGCCGACCGCTCCGGCGCCACGCACGCGGTGGTCGTCGGTGATCGGGACCTGGCCGAGGGCGTGGCCCAGCTGCGCGACCTGCGCACCCACGAGCAGGTCGCCGTCCCCCTGGGTGAGCTGTTCGACCGCGTGCGTGCGACGGTGGAGGCGTGACAGTCACCGACGGCATCGCCGAGTCCTCGAACACCCCGCTGGAGACCCGGCCGCTCGGCCGCACCGGCGCCGACGTGTCCGTCGTCGGCCTGGGCACCTGGCAGCTGGGCGGCGACTGGGGCGACGTGTCCAGCGAGGACGCCGCCGCCGTGCTGGACGCCGCCCTCGACGCCGGGGTGACCCTGCTCGACACCGCCGACGTCTACGGCGACGGCAAGAGCGAGGAGCGGATCCGCCAGTCGCTGGCCGCCCGCGGCGAGCGCCCGTTCGTGGCCACCAAGGCCGGCCGCCGCGCCGACCCGTTCACCGCCGAGCAGTACACGGCCGAGAACCTGCGCGCCTGGATCGACCGCTCGCGACGCAACCTCGGTGTCGACACCCTGGACCTGGTGCAGCTGCACTGCCCGCCGCCGGCCGTCTACTCCGACCAGCGCGTCTACGACGCCCTCGACGCACTCGTCGCCGAGCAGGTCATCGCCGCCTACGGCGTCTCGGTCGAGACCGTCGAGGAGGGCCTGACCGCCCTGCAGCACCCCGGCGTCCAGTCGATCCAGGTCATCCTGAACATCTTCCGACGCAAGCCGCTGGAGGAGCTGCTGCCCGCCGCCGCGCGCGCCGAGGTCGGCATCCTCGCCCGAGTGCCGCTGGCCAGCGGCCTGCTCACCGGCAAGTACACCGTCGACACCACCTTCGGCGCCGACGACCACCGGAACTACAACCGCAACGGCGAGGCCTTCGACGTCGGTGAGACCTTCTCCGGCGTGCCGTTCGACGTCGGTGTCGCCGCCGCCCGCGAGGTCGCCGAGATCGCCGGTCCGGACGTCGAGACCGCCGCGTTCGCGCTGCGCTGGGTGATCGACCAGCCCGGCGTCACCGCGGTGATCCCGGGGGCCCGCAACGTCAAGCAGGCACTGGGCAACGTGGCCGCGGCCAACCTGCCCTCGCTGACCGACAGCCAGCTGGCCGACCTCGAGCGCGTGTACGACGAGCGCATCCGCGCCTCCGTGCACGACCGCTGGTGACATCCCCTCTCTGAAAGGCACTCCCTTGCTCCGCACCCACGACGCCGGCGCGCTGCGCGCGACCGACGCCGGCACCACGGTCACCCTCGCCGGCTGGGTCGCCCGCCGGCGCGACCACGGCGGGGTCGTCTTCCTCGACCTCCGCGACGCCTCGGGCTACGCCCAGGTCGTCGTCCGCGAGGAGGAGGCACACGCGCTGCGCAACGAGTACTGCGTGCTGGTGACCGGACAGGTGCAGACCCGCCCGGCCGGCAACGAGAACCCCGAGCTGCCCACCGGTGCGATCGAGGTGGTCGCCACCACGCTGGAGGTGCTGTCGGCGTCGGCTCCGCTGCCGTTCCCGATCGAGACGGCGCAGGCCGCCGGTGACGACGTCCGCTACAAGTACCGCTACCTGGACCTGCGCCGGCAGGGCCCGGCGTCGGTGCTGCGGCTGCGCAGCGAGATCAACCGGATCGCGCGGAACGTGATGGCGGAGAAGGGCTTCGTCGAGGTCGAGACCCCGTCGCTGACCCGCTCCACCCCCGAGGGCGCCCGCGACTTCGTCGTCCCGGTGCGGCTGCAGCCGGGGCACTGGTACGCCCTGCCGCAGTCGCCGCAGCTGTTCAAGCAGCTGCTGATGATCGGCGGCCTGGAGCGGTACTACCAGATCGCCCGCGCCTTCCGGGACGAGGACTTCCGCGCCGACCGCCAGCCGGAGTTCACCCAGCTGGACTTCGAGATGAGCTTCGTCGACCGGGACGACGTCCTGGCCGTTGCCGAGGACGTCGTCCGCGCGCTGTGGGCGCAGCTCGCCGACTACGAGTTGCCGGCGATCCCGCGGATGACCTACCGCGAGGCGATGGACCGGTTCGGCTCCGACAAGCCCGACCTGCGCTTCGGCATCGAGCTCACCGAGCTGACGTCCTACTTCGCCGAGACGCCGTTCCGGGTGTTCCAGGCGCCCTACGTCGGGGCGATCGTGATGCCCGGCGGTGGCTCCCAGCCGCGGCGGGCGTTCGACGCGTGGCAGGACTGGGCGCGCTCGCGTGGGCACAAGGGCCTGGCCTACGTCACCATCGCCGAGGACGGCACGCTCGGCGGCCCGGTGTCGAAGAACATCTCCGAGGCCGAGCGCGCCGGGCTGGTCGAGGCCGTGGGCGCGAAGCCCGGTGACTGCGTCTTCTTCGCCGCCGGCGCGCGCCGCGGTGCGCAGGAGCTGCTGGGCGCCGCGCGCAACGAGGTGGCCAAGCGGCTGGAGCTCATCGAGCCGGGCTCGTGGTCGTTCCTGTTCGTCGTCGACTTCCCGATGTTCGAGGAGACCGAGGACGGTGACTGGACGTTCATGCACCACCCGTTCACCTCGCCCACGCCGGAGTTCCGCGACAGCTTCGAGGCCGACAAGGGCGCCGCGCTGTCCGACGCCTACGACCTGGTGTGCAACGGCAACGAGCTGATGAGCGGCTCGGTCCGCATCGCCGACGCCACGCTGCAGGAGCGGGTGTTCGCCGCGATCGGGATGTCGACGGAGGAGGCCCGCGAGCGCTTCGGGTTCTTCCTCGAGGCCTTCGACTACGGCCCGCCGCCGCACGCCGGTGCCGCCCTCGGCTGGGACCGGCTCACCGCGCTGCTGGCCGGCGTCGACTCGATCCGCGAGGTCATCGCCTTCCCGAAGACCGGCGCCGGCTACGACCCGCTGACCGGTGCCCCGACGCCGATCAGCGACGCCCAGCGCACCGAGGCCGGCATCGACTTCGTCCCGGAGACCGAGCCCGAGACCGCAGTCGAGCCCACCGCCTGAGCCGATCGCCCGAGTGGGCAGTTGCTGTCGCCGTCCGCGGCACGTCCGACCGTGTCGGCTGCAGCACCTGCCCACTCGGCGTCTCACCACCGCGCGCCCCGACTGCGTAGGGCGCCTGCGATCCGGTCGAGGACGACGGCGCGCTGCCGCAGATGGCGGTCGGCGAAGCGCAGCACCAGCCAGCCGTCGGCGGCCATGAGCGAGTAGCGGTCGACGTCCCGGCCGAACTGCTCGCGCTCGGCGTGCTGACGGCCCTCGTACTCGACGAGCACCTTCCACCGGCGGTGTCCCAGGTCGCCGTGCGCCACCACGCGACCGTGCCGGTCATGGACCGGCACCTGCGGTTCGAGGTCCGGCAGTTCGCTGTCGAGCACCCACCAGCGGATCAGGCTCTCCGGCCGGGACGCCGCCCGTGGGTCCAGCGCGGGTGCGCACCGGCGAGCGCGGACGATCCCGCGGGGTGAGCACCCGGTGATCCGCTCGCCGAGCCCTGCGGCGTCCAGGTGGCCGGCTCGGTAGAGGGCGTCCCCGACGGCGACCAGTTCGTCGTCGGGGAGCGTGGCCGCGAGGTCGAGCCAGGTCCGGGCGCCGCTGGTCAGCCGCAGCCCGCCACGCTCGACCACGTCACCGGGTCCCAGTTCGCTCATGTGGCTGCGCAGCCGTTGTCGCCGTGGGCGGTGGCTGCCCGGCGGTACGGTCACGTGCACCGGCCACACGTGCGGGACCGGAGCGCCCAGCAGCGCGGCGGCCGTGCCGTGGCTGAACGCAGTGCCCGCCGGCAGCAGGGGGCTGAGAGAGCGAGCGGCGGCGTCCAGGGTGAGCGGCACGGCGCGGGAGACGTACGCACCCCGGCTGACCCGCACACCGTCGTCCCGCAGCTGTGCGCGCGTCAGTCCTGCCGCCCGGGCTGCGTGGACGGTGTACGTGGGTGCGAGCCTGCTGACGACCATCCGCCGACGATCGTTCGTCGCTGACCTGCGGTGGAACCAGGGGCCTCGATCTGTGGATGAGGGTCTCCGCTGTGTAGATCGCCAGCCGAGTGGACAGTTGCAGTCGCTGTAACGAGCGTGTCGTCGCGTATCGACGACTGCAACTGCCCACTCGGCGGCGGGCGGTGCGGGTCAGGCTGCGTTCAGGCGGGCGAGGTGCTCGGCCGACAGCTGGAGGTCGGCGCCCTTCGCGCTGTCGGTGATGGACTCCGGGCGGCTGGCACCGGGGATGGGCAGCACGACGTCGGCCTGGGCCAGGTGCCACGCGATGGTCACCTGGTGCACCGAGACGCCGAGCTCGTCGGCGACGGCACCGAACTCCGCGGCCGTCGAGCCCAGCGACTTGGCGGCACCGACACCGCCGAACGGGCTCCACGGCAGGAACGCCAGGCCGACGGCGGCGCAGTGGGCGAGCTCGTCGGCCGAGGAGCGCCAGCCGGGGGAGAACTGGTTCTGCACGCTCACCAGCGCGTCGCCCACGATCGCCCGGGCGGAGTCGATCTGGCCGATGTCGGCGTTGGAGATGCCGGCCATCCGCACCTTCCCGGCGTCCACCAGCTCGCGCAGCGCGCCCATGGTGTCCTCCCACGGCACGGTGGGGTCGGGCCGGTGGTACTGGTACAGCCCGATCTGCTCCACGCCGAGCCGGCGGAGCGAGCCCTCGCAGGCGCTGCGCAGGTAGGCCGGCGACCCGTCGATCTCCCAGTCGCTGCCCCGGCGGGTGTGCCCGCCCTTGGTCGCCACCAGGACGCTGTCGGTGGAGCCGCCGTAGGAGGCCAGCGCCCGGGCGACGGCCTCTTCGTTGTGGCCGAACTCCCGCTCGTCGGCGGCGTAGGCGTCCGCGGTGTCGATGAGGGTCACCCCGGCGTCGAGGGCCGCGTGCACGACCGCCTCGGCGTCGGCGGGGGAGGGGCGGTCGGACTTCGTGGACAGGGGCATGGCGCCCAGGCCGACCGCGCCGAGGGAGACGGTGCCGACGGTGGCGTTGCCGATCGTGCGCTGCTGCATGGGGAGGCCTTCGCGCTCGGGATCAGGTGGTCGGGGCTGTCGTGCCCCGCGGGTAACTTCGCAACCGTGACCGCAGGGGACGCCGGGCTGTTCGGCGAGGGGCTGTTCGCCGACGCCGAGGCCGACCCGGCGGCGGCACCGGTCGACTGGGGCGCCCCGCTGGCGGTGCGGATGCGCCCGCGCTCGCTGGACGAGGTGGTCGGCCAGACGCACCTGCTCGGCCCGCGCGCCCCGCTGCGCCGGCTGGTCGAGGCCGACGAGCCGATGTCGCTGGTGCTCTACGGCCCGCCCGGCACCGGCAAGACGACCCTGGCGCACGTCATCTCGCTGGCCACCAAGCGCTCCTTCGTGCAGCTCTCGGCACTGGACGCCGGGGTGAAGGAGGTGCGGGCGGTCATCGCCACCGCCAAGCGCGAGCTCACCCACGCCGGCCGGCGCACCGTGCTGTTCATCGACGAGGTCCACCGGTTCTCCAAGACCCAGCAGGACTCGCTGCTGTCCGCCGTCGAGGACCGGATCGTCAGCCTGATCGCCGCGACCACCGAGAACCCGTTCTTCTCCGTGGTCAGCCCGCTGCTGTCCCGCAGCCTGGTGCTGGCCCTGCAGCCGTTGGGCGACGACGACGTCCGGGCGGTGCTGCGCCGGGCGCTGACCAGCGACCGCGGCCTGGCCGGCGCCGTGACGCTCACCGAGGAGGCAGAGGAGCACCTGCTCCGGGTGGCCGGGGGCGACGCCCGCAAGGCGCTGACCGCACTGGAGTCCGGCGCCGGGGCCGCCCGCGCCATCGGCAGCACGGTGCTGGACCTCGCCACGCTGGAGACCGCCGTCGCCCAGGCGGCGGTGCGCTACGACCGCTCCGGTGACCAGCACTACGACATCGCCAGCGCGCTGATCAAGAGCATCCGCGGCAGCGACGTCGACGCCGCCCTGCACTACCTGGCGCGGATGGTCGAGGCGGGGGAGGACCCGCGCTTCATCGCCCGCCGGCTGGTGATCTCGGCGAGTGAGGACATCGGCATGGCCGACCCCACCGCGCTGGTCACCGCGGTCGCCGCCGCCGACGCGGTGGCCTTCATCGGGATGCCCGAGGGGCACTTCCCGCTCGCCCAGGCCGTCGTCCACCTGGCCACCGCCCCGAAGTCCGGGGCGATCACCGTGGCGATCGGGGAGTCGGTGGCCGACGTCCGCGCCGGGCTGGCCGGGCCGGTGCCCCCGGGGCTGCGCGACGCCCACTACGCCGGGGCCAAGAAGCTCGGCCACGGCGCGACCTACGTCTACCCGCACGCCCACCCCGACGGCGTCGTGCCGCAGCAGTACCCGCCGGACGCCCTCGTGGGCCGCGACTACTACCGGCCCACCGGCCGCGGCGCGGAGTCCCAGATCGGTGCGCGGCTGGCCAAGCTCCGGGCGATCGTCCGCCGTCGCTGACCGCCGTCCCCGACGGCGACGCCCGGCCGGGACGTCGGCGGCTAGTGTTGCGCGACCGGTGGACACCCGCCGGGGCCGTGCACGAGACGACGAAGGGGACCCTCGAGTGTCCGCAGGAGAGATCGCTGGGCTGATCGCAGCCATCGCCGTGGTGCTGCTGGTCGTCCTGTTGGCGGTGCCGCTGCTCAAGCTCGGGCGCACGCTGGACGAGACGACGCTGACCATCCGGCAGGTCCGGGAGCAGAGCCAGCCCATCCTCAGCCAGGCGTCGACGACGGTCACCCACGTCAACGCCAACCTCGAGCGCGTGGACGACATCACCGGCAACGCCGCCAACGTCTCCTCCAACGTGGCCGCGCTGACGTCGGTCTTCGCCGCCACGCTGGGCAGCCCGCTGATCAAGGTCGCCGCGTTCAGCTACGGCGTGCGCACCGCGGCCAAGAAGAAGCGCGAGGGTGCGGCCCTGGCGACCGCCCAGCGGTCGGCCAAGGACGAGCGCCGCTCCCGTCGTGAGTCGCGGCGGGCCGCCTGATGCGCCGGCTGTTCTGGCTCGCCATGGGCATCACCATCGGCGCCCTCGTCGTGCGCAAGCTGTCCCGCACCGCGGAGAAGCTGACCCCGCAGGGCATCGCCGGCCAGCTGGCCGAGGGCCTGCGCGACCTGGCCGACGCGATCGGTGACTTCGGCGCCGACGTCCGCGCGGCCGCCGCCGCCCGGGAGGACGAGCTGCGCTCGGGCACCGGGCTCGACGCCCCGCTGCCCGACCGCGACGCGCTGCCCGACGCGCTGCCCCGCCGCGGCGCGCACGCCGCGGACAGCTGAGCCCCTCCACCCACCCCGCGGCCCGGTCCTCGACGGGCCGGGCCGCGCTCGCAGGAGACCCCCATGCAGACCGCTGAGATCCGCCGCCGCTTCCTGGCGCACTTCGAGCAGCGCGGGCACACCGTCGTCCCCAGCGCCTCGCTGGTGTCCCCGGACCCCTCGCTGCTGTTCACCGTCGCCGGGATGGTGCCCTTCATCCCGTACCTGACCGGCCGGGAGCCCGCGCCCTACCCGCGGGCCACCAGCGTGCAGAAGTGCGTGCGCACCCTCGACATCGAGGAGGTGGGCAAGACCACCCGGCACGGCACGTTCTTCCAGATGAACGGCAACTTCTCCTTCGGCGACTACTTCAAGGCCGAGGCGATCGCCTTCGCCTGGGACCTGGTCACCGGCGCCGTCGCCGACGGCGGCCTGGGCCTGGAGGCCGACCGGATCTGGCCGACGGTCTACCTCGACGACGACGAGGCGTTCGAGGCGTGGCGGGCCTACGTGCCGGCCGAGCGGATCCAGCGCCGCGGCAAGGACGACAACTACTGGGACACCGGTGCGGCCGGCCCGGCGGGCCCCTGCTCGGAGATCCACTACGACCGCGGCCCGGCCTACGGCCCGGACGGCGGCCCGGCGGTGGACCCGACCGGTGACCGGTTCCTGGAGATCTGGAACCTCGTCTTCATGCAGTACGAGCGGGGGCCGGGGGAGGGCAAGGACTACCCGATCCTCGGCGAGCTGCCGAAGAAGAACATCGACACCGGCATGGGCCTGGAGCGGGTGGCCTTCCTGCTGCAGGGCGTCGACAACATGTACGAGATCGACCAGGTCGCCCCGGTGCTGCACCGCGCCGCCGACCTCGCCGGCGTGCGCTACGGCGCCGACCACGAGACCGACGTCCGGCTGCGCGTGGTCGCCGACCACGTGCGCAGCGGGCTGATGCTCATCGGCGACGGCGTCACCCCCGGCAACGAGGGCCGTGGCTACATCCTGCGCCGGCTGCTGCGCCGCGCGGTGCGGTCGATGAAGCTGCTCGGCGTCGACGAGCCGACGCTGCCCGAGCTGCTGCCGGTCTCCCGCGACGCGATGGGCGCCAGCTACCCCGAGCTGGTCACCGACTTCGCCCGCATCTCCGGCACCGCGTACGCCGAGGAGGAGGCGTTCCGGCGCACCCTCGTCGCCGGGACGACGCTGTTCGACACCGCGGTGAGCACCGCGAAGAAGGCCGGCACCCCGGCGCTGTCGGGGGAGCAGGCGTTCTCGCTGCACGACACCTACGGCTTCCCGATCGACGTCACCCTGGAGATGGCCGCCGAGCAGGGCGTGACCGTCGACGAGGCCGGCTTCCGCGCCCTGATGAAGGAGCAGCGCGACCGCGCCCGCGCCGACGCCCGCGCCAAGCGCACCGGCTCGGTCGACGTCCTGGCCTACCGCCGGCTGCTGGCCGAGCACGGCCCCACCGACTGGCGGGCCTACGACGCGCTGCACACGCAGTCGCGGGTCCTCGCCGTGGTCGATGAGGACGACGCCGGCGAGCCGGTCGTCGGCCCCGGCGAGCTCACCCGCGTGGTCCTGGACCGCACGCCGTTCTACGCCGAGTCCGGTGGCCAGGTCGCCGACGCAGGCGAGCTGACCTGGGACGGCGGCCGCGCCGAGGTCATCGACGTCCAGCGCCCGGTCAAGGGCCTGGTCGCCCACCAGGTGCGGGTGCTCGAGGGCGAGCTGCGCGCCGGCACCGAGCTGCACGCCCAGGTGGACCGCGAGTGGCGGCTGTCGGCCTGCCAGGCGCACTCGGGCACCCACGTGGTGCACGCCGCGCTGCGCCAGGTGCTCGGCCCGCAGGCCCTGCAGTCCGGCTCCTACAACCGGCCCGGGTACCTGCGGCTGGACTTCGCCTGGCAGGGCGCGCTCACCGCCCAGCAGCGGCTGGACATCGAGGACGTCGCCAACGCCGCCGTCCGCGCCGACCACGGCGTGCGCGCGCTGTACATGACGCTGCCCGAGGCCCGCGAGTTCGGCGCGATCGCGCTGTTCGGCGAGACCTACGGCGAGCAGGTGCGCGTCGTGGAGATCGGCGGCGAGTGGTCGCGTGAGCTCTGTGGTGGCACCCACGTGCGCGGCAGCGCCCAGATCGGCACCCTCGCGCTGACCGCGGAGAGCTCGGTCGGCTCCGGCGCCCGCCGCGTCGAGGCCGCCGTCGGCCTGGAGGGCTTCCGGTACCTGGCCCGCGAGCGCGACCTGGTCCGCCAGCTGGCCGACCTGCTCAAGACACCGCAGGACGGGATCGTCGACCGGGTCAGCGGCATGCTCGGCCGGCTCCGCGACGCCGACCGCGAGCTCGCCGACCTGCGCGGCAAGCAGACGCTGGCCGCCGCCGGTGACCTCGCCGCGTCGGCGGAGGACATCGGCGGGGTCGCCGTCGTCACCGCCTCGCCGGCCGGCCTGTCCGGCGGTGACCTGCGCGGTCTCGCCCTCGACGTCCGCGGCCGCCTCGGTGAGCAGCCCGCCGTCGTCGTGCTGGCCTCGGCCTCCGATGGCAAGGTGGCCCTCATCGCCGCGGTCAACCCCGCGGCGCAGCAGCGCGGACTGTCGGCCAACGACCTGCTGAAGGCGGCCTCCCCGGCCGTCGGCGGTCGTGGCGGTGGCAAGGCGGACGTCGCCCAGGGCGGCGGCACCGAGCCCGACGGCATCCCCGCCGCGCTGGCGGCGGTCGAGCAGACGATCGGAGTGGCCACGACGTGAGCGGTACTGACGGCACGGACGAGGGACCGGCGGAGCAGCGGACCAGGAGGTCCGGGCGGCCACCGGTGCCCGCACCCGTGCCGTCGGCGACCGACGCCGGCGACGGGCAGCACCGCACCGAGCGGGTGCCCTTCCCGCTGCCCCCGATGCAGCTGGGGGGCGCGCAGCGTCCCGGTGAGCCGCGACCGGCCGCGCCGCGCACGGAGCAGCTCCCGGTGCAGCCCGCCCGCGACCCGGGCGCGCCACCGGCGGCACCGGAGACCGGGCAGCTGCGGCTCGGCGCGTACCCGCCCCGCGTGCCCGACGCCGATCGTCCCCGGCCGGCGGCCCTGGACGAGGCCGACGACGATGACCGCTGAGGACGCCGCACCGGCCTGGCTGCCGGGCCGCCGGCTGGGCGTCGACGTCGGCACGGTGCGGGTCGGGGTGGCCGTCTCCGACACCACCGGGATGCTCGCCAGCCCGCTGGTGACCCTGCGTCGCGCCAAGGACCAGAGCGACTTGGACCGCCTCGCTGAGCTGGTTGTGACAGAAGAGGTGGTGGAGGTGGTGGTGGGACTGCCGAAGCACCTGTCCGGTGCGTCGGGCGCGTCGGCAAGAGATGCCAGTGCATACGCTGAAGCCCTGGCCAGTCGCATCGGGGAGGTCCCGGTGCACCTCGTCGACGAGAGGCTCTCCACCGTGACCGCTGCGAGTCACCTGCGCGCCGGGGGCATCACCGCCCGCAACCAGCGCTCGGTCATCGACCAGGCAGCCGCGGTGGTCATCCTGCAGAGCCACCTCGACGGGCGACCACGGACCGGCCACGACGCCAGGGGGCCCCGCTCATGACGGACCCGGAGCAGCCGCGCGCCCGCGGCCGCCACTCCTCAGCCGACGGCGGCCGGTCCGCCGCCGAGCTGCTCGCCACCTGGAACGGCGCCTCGACGGTGCAGCTCACCGACGACCACGCCGACGCCACCCGGCGCCGCCGCCGTGCCCCCGAGACCGAGGGCACCGGAGTCCAGGTGCTCCCCGGACGGTCCGCCGTCGACGTCGCCGACGTCGAGATCACCGGGCTCGACGCCGCGGGCATGGCCGACATCGGCCTGGCCGCCGCCGGCCTGGACGTGAGCTCCTTCGGCCTCGGCCGACCCGGCGCCACCCGCCGTCCGCTGCCGCCGGCCCCCGCGCCCGCGCAGACCTCGGTCGGCTTCGTCCGGGCCGCCGCCCCCCGCACCACCGAGATGTCCGCCGCCGCGCCCGCGGTGCCCGCCGTCGTCGCCGGCGACCCGACCGGTGCCGTCCCCGTCGGTGGCCGCCGCGTCCCCGCCCCCCGCCCGACGACCGAGCGCAACCCTGCCGACCGGTCCGGCGGGGCGCCCGCCCGAGACGCCGCGCCCGCCCACCAGCCCGTCGTGACCGGGGCGGCCTCGCTGGCCGCGCTGTTCGCCGAGACGCACCCGACCGGTGGCCACCCGCGGCAGCGGTTCGACGACCTCGCCACCCAGGCACACCCGGCACCGGCCGGCGACCTGCGCGCGATCGACCCGCACGACGAGCACGACTCGCACGACGACTGGTCACCGGCCGACCTCCGGCACCACGACGACCGCGACCACGGGCACGACGACCACCCGTACGACGACCACCGGTACGACGAGCACGGTCACGACGACCACACCGGTCCGGCGACGGTGTTCGACGAGACCGGTGGCCTCGAGGTCATCGCCGGGGACCACGACGACCACCACCACGACGACCACCACGACGACCACCACGACGACCACCACGACGACGGCTCCTCCGGTGGCCGTGGCGGCCGCGGTGGGCGTGGTGGTCGTGGCGGCAGCGGTGGGCGCGGCTCCGGCCGGCCCCGTCGCCGGCGCCGCGGACCGGTGATCGTGGTCCTGTCGCTGCTGGTGCTCGTCGGGATCATCGCCGGCGCCGTCGTCGGCGGCCGGACGCTGTGGAACACGCTCAACCCGATGGCCGAGGACTACCCGGGCGCCGGTACCGGCACCGTGCAGGTGCGGGTCAACGACGGCGACTCGCTGCGCACCATCGGCACCACGCTGGTCGGCGCCGACGTCATCGCCTCCACCGGGCCGTTCGAGGACGCCGCGGCCGCCAACCCGGCCGCCGCCGGCATCCAGCCCGGCGTCTACGACCTCCGGTCGCAGATGTCCGGCCAGGCCGCGCTGGAGCTGCTGCTCGACCCGACCTCCCGCGTGGTCAGCCGGGTGACCGTCCCCGAGGGGCTGACCGCCACCGCCGTCCTGCAGCGGCTGGCCGACGGCACCGAGATCCCGCTCGCGGACTTCGAGGCCGCGCGCGCGGACACCGCGGCGATCGGCCTGCCTGCCTACGCCAACGGGCTGGTCGAGGGCTTCCTGTTCCCGGCCACCTACGACATCGAGCCCGGCCAGACCGCCGTGCAGGTGCTCAGCCAGATGGTCGCCCGCACCGACCAGGTGCTCACCGGCCTGCAGATCCCCGCCGACCAGCGGCTGCGGGTGCTGACCGAGGCCAGCATCGTGCAGGCCGAGGCCGGCTCCGTCGAGGACATGGGCAAGGTCGCCCGGGTGCTGGACAACCGCATCGCCCAGGGCATGCGGCTGCAGCTGGACACCACGGTCAACTACGCCAACGGCAAGGCCGGCGTGACCACCACGGCCGAGGACCGGGCCAACCCCTCGCCCTACAACACCTACGCCAACGACGGGCTCCCGCCCGGCGCGATCAGCAACCCCGGTGAGGACGCCATCAAGGCGACCCTGAACCCGACGCCGGGCGACTGGCTGTTCTTCGTCGTGACCAACCCGGACACCGGCGAGACCCGGTTCGCCAACACCGGCGAGGAGCACCAGGCCAACGTGCTGCTGTTCCAGCAGTGGCTCCGGGACAACCCGGGCAACTGAGGTCGCACCAGGTGACACCAGCTCCCGCGGGCGGGCCGGCATGAGGGCAGCAGTCCTCGGCCGGCCCGTCGGCCACTCCCTGTCCCCGCTGCTGCACCGGGCGGCCTACGCCGCGCTCGGGCTCGACGACTGGACCTACGACGCCCTCGACGTGGGTGCCGAGGACCTCCCGGTGCTGCTGGCCGGGCTCGGCCCGGAGTGGCGCGGCTTCTCGGTCACCATGCCCTGCAAGCAGGCGGCCGTCGCGGTCGCCGACGAAGTCGAGCTGCTGCCCCGGCTGCTGGGTGCGGCGAACACCCTCGTGCGCGCCGGCACCGGGTGGCGCGCAGAGAACACCGACGTCGCCGGCGTGGGCATGGCGCTGCAGCTCGGTGGCGTCGAGCAGGTCGAGCACGCCGCCGTCCTCGGTGCCGGCGGGACCGCGGCCGCCGCGGTGACCGCGCTGGCGTCGCTGGGGGCGCAGCACGTCGACGTCGTCGTCCGGGAGCCGGCCCGCGCCGCAGACCTGCTGCGGGTGCTCGGCGCGCTCGGGGTGACCGCCGACGTGCAGCGGCTGGACCGCACCGGCACGCTCACCGCCCCGGTCGTGGTGAGCACCGTGCCGGTGTCCGGGCAGCCCGCCGTCGCCGAGCTGGCCTGGTGGCGCGGGCAGACCGTGCTCGACGTCCTCTACGCCGGCTGGCCCACCCCGCTCGCGCAGCGGGTGGCCGAGGCCGGGGGCCGCACCATCAGCGGGCTCGAGGTGCTCTTCTGGCAGGCCACCGCCCAGGTCGAGCTGATGACCGGTCACCCCGCCCCGATCGAGGCCATGCGCGCCGCGCTGGACGCCTGACCCCAGCGCCGTGACCTGGCTGTTCGCGGCCGTGGGGCTGGCGCTGGGCCCGTGGCTGGCCGCCGTCACCGTCCGGCTGGCCACCCGGGACCCGGCGGCGCGGCCCGCACCTGCCCGGGTGCTGCTCACCTGCCTGCTGTCGGCCGCGGCGGTCGGTGCCGCGCCGGTGCTGGCCGGGGACCGTCCCGCGGTGCTGGCGCTGGCCTGGTTCGGGGGAGCGGCCGTCGTCCTGGCCGGGGTCGACCTGGCCAGCCACCGGCTGCCCGACCGGGTCACCTTCCCCGCGGTCGCAGTCTGTGCCGCCGTGCTGGTCGTCGACGCGGCCGTCGTCGGTCCGTGGGGTGCGCTGCTGCGGGCGGTGGCCGCAGGGGCGGGCGCGTACCTGCTGGGCACCGCCGCCCGGCTGGTGCAGCCGCGTGGGTTCGGCGGCGGGGACGTGAAACTGCTCGGCCTGATCGGGCTGGTGCTCGGCCGGTCCGGCTGGGACGTCCTGCTCACCGGGGTGTTCGCCGGCCTGCTGATCGGCGCCCTCGGCTCGCTCCTGCTCATGGCGCTGGGCCGCGCCGGCTGGCGCACTGCGGTCGCCTTCGGCCCACCCCTCCTCGCCGGCACCTACGTCGCCCTGGCCCTCGCCGCACCGTCCTGACCGGCCCCCGGCGGAGGCTCTGGCTCTCGGCCCTCGCGGGCCCGCCGCTGTCGGCCCCTCGCTGGGCGCGCCTGTCTCGGCCCCTTGCAGGCCTGCCGCTGTCGGCCCCCTCGCAGGGGCCCGGCCTGAGCCTGCGAAGGACGGGGGGCGAGGGGGTCCTTCTAGGATCGTGCGCATGTTGCGTTGGCTGACCGCAGGCGAGTCCCACGGGCAGCAGCTCACGGCGATCATGGAGGGGCTGCCCGCCGGTGTGCGGGTGCAGACCACCGACCTCGACGCCCAGCTCGCCCGCCGCCGGCTGGGCCACGGCCGCAGTGCGCGGATGAAGTTCGAGGAGGACGTCGTCACCCTCACCGGCGGCGTCCGGCACGGGGTGACCCAGGGCGGGCCGATCGCGGTCCAGGTCGGCAACACCGAGTGGCCCAAGTGGTCCAGCGTGATGTCCGCGGACCCGGTGGACGCCGAGGTGCTGGCCGGCCAGGCCCGCAACGCCCCGCTCACCCGCCCGCGCCCGGGCCACGCCGACCTGCCCGGCATGCAGAAGTACGGCTTCGACGACGCCCGCCCGGTGCTGGAGCGCGCCAGCGCCCGGGAGACCGCGGCCCGGGTCGCGCTCGGCACGGTCGCCCAGGCGTTCCTGCACCAGGTGCTCGGCGTCCGGGTGGTCAGCCACGTGGTCGGCATCGGCCCGGTGACCGTCCCCGACGGTGTGCTGCCCGGCCCCGAGGACAACCCGCGGCTCGACGAGGACCCGGTGCGCTGCGCCGACCCGGAGACGAGCGCGCGGATGACCGCCGAGATCGACGACGCCCGCAAGTCCGGCGACACCCTGGGCGGCGTGGTCGAGGTCGTCGTCCACGGGCTGCCGCCGGGCCTGGGCAGCCACGTGCACTGGGACCGGCGGCTGGACTCCCGGCTGGCCGGCGCGCTGATGGGCGTGCAGTCGGTGAAGGCCGTCGAGATCGGCGACGGTCTGGGCACGGCCCGCCGCCGCGGCTCGGTCGCCCACGACGAGATCGACGTCGCCGACGGGCAGCTGTCCCGGCGCACCGACCGCGCCGGGGGCATCGAGGGCGGCATGACCAACGGCGAGGTGCTGCGGGTGCGCGCGGCGATGAAGCCGATCAGCACCGTGCCCCGCGCGCTGGCCACCGTCGACACCGCCACCGGCGAGGCCGCGGTGGCGATCAACCAGCGCAGCGACGCCTGCGCCGTCCCGCGCGGCAGCGTGGTGATGGAGGCGATGGTCGCCCTGGTGCTCGCCGACGCGGTGCTGGAGAAGTTCGGCGGCGACTCGGTCCCCGAGACCCGCCGCAACGTGCAGGGCTACCTCGACGCGCTGACCTACCGGTGACCGGCCCGGTGCTCGTGGTCGTCGGCCCGCCGGCGGCGGGCAAGACGACGGTGGGCACGGCCGTCGCCGCCGCGCTCGGCGTCGGCTTCCGGGACACCGACGCCGACGTCGAGGCCGCCACCGGGACGACGGTGGCCGACCTGTTCGTGACCCACGGGGAGCCGCACTTCCGGGAGCTGGAGGCCGCGGCCGTCGCCCGGGCGCTCGCCGAGCACGACGGGGTGCTGGCACTGGGCGGGGGAGCGGTGCTCAGCCCGGCGACCCGGCAGCTGCTCGTCGCGTCCGGCCGCACCGTCGTCTGGCTGGACGTCGACGTCGCCTCCGCCGCCTCCCGGGTGGGCCTGTCCCGGGACCGGCCGCTGCTGGCGGTCAACCCGCGCGCCATGCTGCGCACCATGCTCGAGGCCCGCGCTCCGCTCTACGCCGAGGTGTCCACCGTGACCGTCCCGACCGCCGGCCGCCCCGTCGACGACGTCGTCGCCGACGTGCTCGCCGCCGTGCAGGCCGCCGCGTGACCGCGCACCGGATCACCGTGGCCGGCGACCGGCCCTACGACGTCGTCATCGGCCCCGGTGTGCAGGTCGAGCTCGGGCTGGTGCTCGACGGCACCGCGCGTGCTGCGGTCGTGCACAGCCCTGCGCTGGCCGCCGCCGCGGGCGCGGCGGTGGAGACCCTGCAGCAGTCCGGGATCGCCGCCGAGGCGGTCGTCGTGCCCGACGGCGAGGCGGCCAAGACCGCCGAGGTCGCTGCCCGGACCTGGGAGGAGTTCGGCCGGCTCGGGCTCACCCGCTCCGACGCCGTCGTCGGCATCGGTGGGGGAGCGGTCACCGACCTCGCCGGCTTCCTCGCCGCCACCTGGCTGCGCGGCGTCCGCGTCGTGCAGGTGCCCAC
Organism: Modestobacter sp. VKM Ac-2986; assembly: GCF_026967795.1. Lineage (GTDB taxonomy): Bacteria > Actinomycetota > Actinomycetes > Mycobacteriales > Geodermatophilaceae > Modestobacter. The sequence goes on along the minus strand of NZ_JAPVBH010000002.1, from coordinate 134,574 downwards.
CAGCCTGCTGGGCATGGTCGACGCCGCGGTCGGCGGGAAGACCGGCATCAACACCGCGGCCGGCAAGAACCTGGTCGGCGCCTTCCACCCGCCGATCGCCGTCCTGGCCGACACCGACTCCCTCGCCGGCTTGCCCGCGGCCGAGTTCCGCTCCGGTCTGGCCGAGGTCGTCAAGTGCGGCTTCATCGCCGACGGCCGGGTGCTCGACCTGCTGGAGGCCGACCCGACCGGTCGCGCCGACACCGCCGAGCTCATCGCCCGCGCCGTCCAGGTCAAGGCCGACGCGGTCGGCGAGGACCTCTACGACACCGGCCGCCGCGAGTTCCTCAACTACGGCCACACGCTCGCCCACGCCATCGAGCGGGTCGAGGACTTCCGCTGGCGGCACGGCGAGGCGGTCGCGGTGGGCCTGGTGTTCGCCGCCGAGCTCGCCGTCCAGGCCGGGCGGCTGTCCCGCACCGACGCCGACCGGCATCGGGCGCTGGTCGAGGCGATGGGCCTGCCCACCCGCTACGCCGGCGACTGGGCGCAGCTGCAGGCGGTCATGCGGCTGGACAAGAAGGCCCGCGGTGCCTCGCTGCGGTTCGTCGTCCTCGACGGGCTCGGCCGCCCCGGCATCCTGACCGACCCCGACCAGGCCTGGCTCGACGCCGCCTGGGCAGCAGTGGAGGACGCATGACCATCCAGGTGCTCAACGGTGCCAACCTCGGCCGGCTCGGCACCCGCGAGCCGCTGATCTACGGCGACACCACGCATGCGCAGTTGGTGGAGATGATCCAGGCCGCCGCCGCGGAGCTGGGGCTGGACGTCGTCGTCCGGCAGACCGACTCCGAGGCCGAGCTGCTCGGCTGGGTGCACGACGCCGCCGACGCCGGCGACCCGGTGGTGGTCAACCCCGGCGGCTGGTCGCACACGTCGGTCGTGCTGCGCGACGCGCTCGCCGGGCTGACCGCCCCGTTGGTCGAGGTGCACATCAGCAACATCCACGCCCGCGAGGAGTTCCGGCACCACTCCTACGTCTCCGCCGTCGCCGACGGCACGATCGTCGGCCTGGGTGTGCAGGGCTACGAGCTGGCCCTGCGGTACCTGGCCGGGAAGGCAGCCCGATGAGCGAGCGCGAGGCCGGACGCCGGGAGCGGCTGCGGGCGACCGCAGCGGCGAACGGTCTGGACGCCGTCCTGGTGACCAACCTGCTCAACGTGCGGTACCTGACCGGGTTCACCGGCTCCAACGGCGCGCTGCTGGTGCGCACCGACGGCCGCGACCTGCTCGGTACCGACGGCCGGTACACCACCCAGGCCGGCGCCCAGGTGCCCGACGTCGAGCTGCTGATCGACCGGGCCACGATGCCGGCGCTGGCCCGCGCCGCGCTGACCGGCGGGGCGACCCGGCTGGGCTACGAGTCCCACGTGGTCACCGTCGACGAGCTGCGCGGCCTCGAGGGGCTGATCGGCGAGGCCGGCCGCGCCGTCGAGCTGGTGAGCGTCCGGCGCACCGTCGAGACGCTGCGCGCGGTCAAGGACGAGACCGAGGTCGAGGCGCTGCGCCGGGCGTGCGCGGTGGCCGACCAGGCGCTGGCCGAGCTGGCCGCCGAGGGGGCGCTGCGCCCGGGCCGCACCGAGCTGGAGGTGGGTCGCGAGCTCGACGCCCGGATGCTCACCCTCGGCGCGCAGGCGCCCAGCTTCGAGACGATCGTGGCCGCCGGTGCGAACTCCGCGATCCCGCACCACCGCCCGGACTCCACCGAGCTGCGGGACGGCGACTTCCTCAAGCTGGACTTCGGCGCCACCGTCGACGGCTACCACTCCGACATGACCCGCACCCTGGTCCTGGGCCACGCCGCGGACTGGCAGCGCGAGGTGTACGAGCTCGTCGCGGCCTCCCAGGCGGCCGGCCGGGCAGCCCTGGCGGTGGGCGCCGACGTCACCGCGGTGGACGCCGCCGCCCGCGACGTCATCGTCGCCGCCGGGCACGGCGAGCAGTTCACGCACGGCCTCGGGCACGGGGTGGGGCTGGAGATCCACGAGGCTCCGGGCATCTCGGCGCTCGGCGCAGGTAGTCTGGCCGCTGGCATGGCCGTCACCGTGGAGCCCGGGGTGTACCTGCCCGGCCACGGCGGTGTCCGGATCGAGGACACCTTGATCGTCACGGACGACGAGCCCGAGTTGTTGACCCTCACGAGCAAGGAACTCCTGGTCCTCTAGATGGCTACCACCAACGACCTCAAGAACGGCACCGTCCTGAACCTGGACGGCCAGCTGTGGACCGTCACCGACTTCCAGCACGTGAAGCCGGGCAAGGGCGGCGCCTTCGTGCGCACGACCCTGAAGAACGTGCTGTCGGGCAAGGTCGTCGACCGCACGTTCAACGCCGGCCTGAAGATCGAGACGGCCAACGTCGACAAGCGGTCGATGACGTTCCTCTACGCCGACGGCACCGACTACGTCTTCATGGACGGCGACACGTTCGAGCAGATCTACGTGCCCGGCACCACCCTGGGCAGCGGCTCGGACTACCTGCTGGAGAACACCGAGGTCACGGTGGCGGTGCACAACGACACCCCGCTGTACGTCGAGCTGCCGGTCACCATGGAGCTCGTCGTCCAGCACACCGACCCGGGCCTGCAGGGCGACCGCTCCACCGGCGGCACCAAGCCCGCGACGCTGGAGACCGGGGCGGAGGTCCAGGTCCCGCTGTTCATCACCACCGGCGAGAAGCTGAAGATCGACACCCGCGACGGCCGCTACCTCGGCCGGGTCAGCTGACCTCGTGGCAGCCCGCACCAAGGCACGCAAGCGCGCGGTCGACGTCCTCTACGAGGCCGACCTCCGCCGCAGCGACCCGCTCGCCGTCCTGCGCGACCGGGTCGCCGACGGCAACCCGCCCGTGCCCGACCACGCGGTCCGGCTCGTCGAGGGCGTCGTGGAGCAGCAGACCCGGATCGACGAGCTGATCGAGGCCCACGCCTCGGGCTGGTCGCTGGACCGGCTGCCCGACGTCGACCGCGCGATCCTGCGCATGGCGGTCTACGAGCTGCTCTGGGTCGACGACGTCCCCGACGCCGTGGTCATCGACGAGGCGGTCGAGCTGGCCAAGACGCTGTCCACCGACGACAGCCCGTCCTACGTCAACGGCGTCCTCGGCGGCATCGTCCGCGCCGAGATCCCCACGTAGCCCGACCGCTGAACGCCCACGGCCCACTCCGGCTCCCGGAGTGGGCCGTCCGCGTTCACGGGAAGCCGACTGGACAGTTGCTGGCGCCGACACGGGCGGACGCGCCGCAGTCGGCCACGGCAACTGCCCACTCGGCAGGCCCCGTTGGACAGGAACTCGGTGTCGTGGAGGCGACGCCGCTGCCATGATCGGCGGATGGCCAAGCGGCGAGCCCGGTCGCGAGTCCCCGACCCACCGTTCCGTGAGCCGTACGTGGGTCCACCCACGGTGATCGACGTCCAGGTCGACGTCGGGTACTCCTCGATCCTGGTCAACCGGTCGCCCGGCGTCGCCGGCGTGTGGGAGATGACGCCCGAGGAGCTCGGCCTCTCGGAGGAGCTGTCGCAACGGCTCACCGGGTGGCTGGACGGCTGGCACGTCCTCTCCAACCGGTGGATCAACGACCTCCCCGAGACGGAGGGGAGCCGCCGCGCCGAGGAGGAGTCGGGTCGCGAGCTGGTGACGCTCGCCTTCGACGTGCAGCACGCGCTCGCGCCGGATGTGGAGGTGACGCTGTTCGGTCTGCCGCCGGGAGACCATCGGCGCTGAGGCCACCCTCTGCCCGCCGGTCGGTACGCCGGTGAGTTCTGCGATCTCGTGGCCTCGGGGGCCAGGTGGCCACGAGATCGCAGATCTGACGCGTCGACCATCCAGCGGCGGCCTGCAACGCGCGAGAGGCCCCACCCGCGGTGCGGGTGGGGCCTCTCGGGGTCGCTGGGGTCAGCGCGGGGTGCGGCGGCGGTCGCCGTAGCTGGCCGCCTCGTCCTCGTCGGCGTCGGCGTAGATGCTGCCGTCGGCGCCGGGGGACAGCACGCCCCACTCGATGAGCCGGGTGGTCAGCTCGTCGGGGCTCATGTCGTAGATGATCGCCAGCGACTTGAGGTCCTCGGCGCGGATCGACAGCACCTTGCCGTTGTAGTCGTGACGCTGCGCCTGGATGGTGGAGGCGTACCGGGCCAGCGGGCCGGCCTCGTCGGCGGGCAGCGAGCCCAGCGACTCCAGGTTCAGCACGATCTTGGTGCTCTTGGTCACCGCCGAGCTGGGGCGCGGGTCGGGCAGCAGCTCGGAGACCGGGACGCCGTAGAACACGGCGAGCTCGGACAGTCGCTGCACGGTGACCGCGCGGTCGCCGCGCTCGTAGGAGCCGACCACGACGGCCTTCCATCGGCCGTGGGACTTGTCCTCCACGCCCTGCAACGACAGCCCCTGCTGGTTGCGGATGGCTCGCAGGCGGGCGCCCAGCGCCCTGGAGTAGTCGGTGCTCATGACCCTCTGCTCACTGACTGTCGTCGGTTCGGAAGCGTTCTGGTCACGGAGAGTACGTGGATTCCGGGAGCGGCGACAGTCAGGCGACCCGAACGGGGGATCCCGCTACACAGAGCGCCCGCATCCGGCGGATTGGGAGCCTCCGGGCGGGGTGCAGTACGGTCGTTGCCGGTCCCACCCGCCGTCGGCCCAGGCCGGGGGCGGGATCTCCTTTAACGACCCGTCCCGTGAGGCGGGGAAGGAGGCTTGATGACCATGTCATCAGAGCTGCCCGCACCACCCGTCCCGCCGCTGCTGAGCGCCGAGGACGTCGCCCGCGTCGTCGACCGCGTGGCCCACCAGCTCATCGAGAAGGCCGCGAGCCACCTGGCCGACCTGGTCCTGGTCGGCATCCCGACCCGCGGCGCCCCGCTGGCCCGCCGGCTCGCCGCCCGGATCGAGGCCTTCTCCGGCACCCCCGTCGACGTCGGCACCGTCGACATCACCCTCTACCGCGACGACCTGCGGCTGCGCGGCGTCCGCGCGCTGGAGGACACCCGCCTCCCGGATTCCGGCATCGACGGCCGGCTCGTCGTCCTCGTCGACGACGTGCTGTTCTCCGGCCGCTCGGTCCGCGCGGCGCTGGACGCGCTGCGGGACCTCGGCCGGCCCCGCGCGGTGCAGCTCGCCGTCCTGGTCGACCGCGGCCACCGCGAGCTGCCCATCCGGGCCGACTACGTCGGCAAGAACGTGCCCACCTCGCGCACCCAGAAGGTCGAGGTCCACCTGGCCGAGATCGACGGGCTGGACGAGGTCCTGCTCACCGGGGGCGAGGCGTGAGGAAGCACCTGCTGGAGGTCGCCGACCTCGACCGCGCCGACGCCACCCTGGTGCTGGACACCACCGCCCAGATCGAGCAGGCACTGGCCGGCCGCGAGGTCAAGAAGCTCCCGACGCTGCGCGGCCGCACGGTGGTCAACCTGTTCTTCGAGGACTCCACCCGCACCCGGATCAGCTTCGAGCTGGCCGCCAAGCGCCTGTCCGCCGACGTCATCAACTTCTCCGCCAAGGGCAGCAGCGTCTCCAAGGGCGAGAGCCTCAAGGACACCGCGCTGACCCTGGAGGCGATGGGCGCCGACGGCATCGTCGTCCGGCACTCGGCGTCGGGTGCCCCGCACCGGCTCGCCCAGTGGGTGCAGGGCAGCGTGGTCAACGCCGGCGACGGCACCCACGAACACCCCACCCAGGCGCTGCTCGACGCCTACACGATCCGCCAGCGGCTGGGCCGCCTCGACGGCGTGCGGGTGGCTGTCGTCGGCGACGTGCTGCACTCCCGGGTCGCCCGCTCCAACGTCGGCCTGCTCACCACGCTGGGCGCCGAGGTCACCCTGGTCGCCCCGCCGACCCTGCTCCCGGTCGGCGTCGAGACCTGGCCGGTGACGGTCAGCTACGACCTGGACGCCGTCCTGCCCAAGGCCGACGTGGTGATGATGCTGCGCGTGCAGGCCGAGCGGATGAACGCCTCGTTCTTCCCCAGCGCGCGGGAGTACAGCCGCCGCTACGGCCTGGACGGACGCCGGATGGCCGTGCTGCCCGACGACGCGATCGTCATGCACCCGGGCCCGATGAACCGCGGGATGGAGATCGCCGCCGAGGTGGCCGACTCGCCCCGCTCCACGATCGTCGCGCAGGTCGGCAACGGCGTCAGCGTGCGCATGGCCGTCCTGTACCTGCTGCTGGGAGGCGCACCCGAGTGACGCTCATCAAGAACGTGAAGCCCTACGGCGAGGAGGCCGTCGACATCCGCATCACCGACGGCCGGATCACCGAGATGGCCCCCGGGCTGGACGGCGATGACGTCCTGGACGGCGCTGGCCTCATCGCGCTGCCGGGCCTGGTCGACCTGCACACCCACCTGCGCGAGCCGGGCCGGGAGGACGCCGAGACGGTGGAGACCGGCTCCCGCGCCGCTGCCCTCGGCGGGTTCACCGCGGTCCACGCGATGGCCAACACCGACCCGGTCGCCGACACCGCCGGCGTGGTCGAGCAGGTGTGGCGGCTGGGCCAGGAGGCCGGGCTGGTCGACGTCGTCCCGGTGGGCGCGGTGACCGTGGGCCTGGGCGGCACGCAGCTGGCCGAGCTCGGCGCGATGGCGGACTCCGCCGCCCGGGTGCGGGTGTTCTCCGACGACGGGCACTGCGTCGCCGACCCCGCGCTGATGCGCCGCGCGCTGGAGTACGTCAAGGCCCTGGACGGCGTCGTCGCCCAGCACGCCGAGGAGCCGCGGCTCACCGTCGGCGCGCAGATGAACGAGGGTGAGCGCTCCGCCCGGCTCGGCCTCACCGGCTGGCCGGCCGCGGCCGAGGAGGCGGTCATCGCCCGCGACGTCCTGCTGGCCCAGCACGTGGGGGCCCGGCTGCACGTCTGCCACGTCTCCACCGCCGGCTCGGTCGACATCCTGCGCTGGGCGAAGGCCCGTGGTGTGCAGGTGACCGCCGAGGTCACCCCGCACCACCTGCTGCTGACCGACGAGCTCGCCGAGACCTACGACCCGGTCTACAAGGTCAACCCGCCGCTGCGCACCGACGCTGACGTCCAAGCGCTGCGGGCCGGGCTGGCCGACGGCACGATCGACGCCGTCGCCACCGACCACGCCCCGCACGCGGTGGAGGACAAGGAGAGCGAGTGGGCCGCCGCCCGCCCGGGGATGCTCGGGCTGGAGCAGGCGCTGTCGATCGTGGTGCAGACCATGGTCGAGCCCGGGCTCCTGAACTGGCGCGGGGTGGCCGACCGGATGTCGGTCCGCCCCGCCGCGATCGGCCGGCTCGAGACCCACGGCCGCCCGCTCGCCGTCGGCGAGCCGGCCAACCTGCTGCTGCTGGACCCCGCGCACTCCGCGGTCGTCGACCCGGCCGCGCTGGCCAGCCGCAGCCGCAACAGCCCCTATGCCGGCCGGGAGCTCCCCGGCCGGGTGGTCGCCACGTTCCTCCGGGGCGTGCCGACCGTGCTCGACGGAAAGGCACAGAAGTGACTGAGGCACTGCTCGTCCTGGAGGACGGGCGCACGTTCCGCGGCGAGTCCTACGGCGCGACCGGCACCACGGTCGGCGAGGCGGTGTTCTCCACCGGGATGACCGGTTACCAGGAGACGCTCACCGACCCCAGCTACGCCGGCCAGATCATCACGATGACGGCGCCGCACGTGGGCAACACCGGTGTCAACGGCGAGGACGACGAGAGCCGCCGCATGTGGGTGGCCGGCTTCGTCGTCCGCGACCCCGCGCGACGCCCGGCGAACTGGCGCGCCACCGGCAGCCTGGACGACGAGCTCGTGGCCCAGGGCGTGGTCGGCATCAGCGGCATCGACACCCGCGCGCTGACCCGGCACCTGCGCGACCGCGGCGCCATGCGCGCGGGCATCAGCACAGAGCTGGACCAGGCGGAGCTGCTGGCCCGGGTGACGGCGAGCGACTCGATGACCGGCGCGGACCTGGCCCCCGGCGTCAGCGCGAGCGAGCCCTACGTCGTCCCGGCGGTGGGGGAGAAGCGGTTCACCATCGCCGCCCTCGACCTCGGCATCAAGACCGCCACCCCGCGCTACCTGGCCGAGCTCGGCGTGGAGACCCACGTCCTGCCGGCCACCGCGACGGCCGAGCAGCTGCTCGAGGCCGGCATCGACGGCGTCTTCGTCTCCAACGGCCCCGGCGACCCGGCGGCCGCCGACTACGCGGTCGCGGCGGTGCGCGGGGTCCTGGAGGCCCGGCGTCCGCTGTTCGGCATCTGCTTCGGCAACCAGATCCTCGGCCGCGCGCTGGGCCTGGGCACCTACAAGCTGCGCTTCGGCCACCGCGGGCTCAACCAGCCGGTGCTCGACCGGGTCAGCGGCACCGTGCGGGTCACCAGCCACAACCACGGCTTCGCCGTCGACGCCCCGCTCGACCGGCCCACCGACACCCCGTTCGGGCCGGTCGAGGTCAGCCACGTGGGCCTCAACGACCAGGTGGTCGAGGGCCTGCGGCTGCTGGAGACCCCGGCGTTCAGCGTGCAGTTCCACCCCGAGGCGGCGGCCGGTCCGCACGACGCCAACCCGCTGTTCGGTCGCTTCGTCGACCTGATGGAAGCCAACAAGGAGGGCAGCGCGGTGACGCCTGCACCCGTCGTCGAGTCGAGCACGGGGGAGAAGGCCTGATGCCCAAGCGCGCCGACCTGCAGCACGTCCTGGTCATCGGCTCCGGCCCGATCGTCATCGGCCAGGCCAGCGAGTTCGACTACTCCGGCACCCAGGCCTGCCGGGTGCTCAAGGCCGAGGGGCTGCGGGTCAGCCTGGTCAACAGCAACCCGGCGACGATCATGACCGACCCCGAGGTCGCCGACGCCACCTACATCGAGCCGCTGACCCCGGAGTTCGTCGAGCGGGTCATCGCCAAGGAGCGCCCGGACGCGGTCCTCGCGACCCTCGGTGGGCAGACCGCGCTGAACATCGCCATCGGCCTGTTCGAGAACGGCGTGCTGGACAAGTACGGCGTCCAGCTCATCGGCGCCGACGTCGAGGCGATCAACCGCGGTGAGGACCGGCAGCGGTTCAAGGACATCGTGCGCTCGATCGGCGCCGACGCCCCGCGCTCCACCGTGTGCGGCACGGTCGAGGAGGCGCTGGCCACCGCCGAGGAGGTCGGCTACCCGGTCGTCATCCGGCCCAGCTTCACCATGGGCGGGCTGGGCTCGGGCATCGCCACCGACGAGCCGATGCTGCGCCGGATGGCCGGCCACGGCCTCGCCGACTCCCCGGTCCACACCGTCCTGATCGAGGAGTCGGTGCTGGGCTGGAAGGAGTACGAGCTCGAGCTGATGCGTGACCGCAGCGACAACGTGGTGGTCATCTGCTCGATCGAGAACATCGACGCGATGGGCGTGCACACCGGTGACTCGGTGACCGTCGCCCCGGCAATGACCCTCACCGACCGCGAGTACCAGCAGATGCGCGACGTCGGCATCGCCGTGCTGCGCGAGGTCGGCGTGGAGACCGGCGGCTGCAACATCCAGTTCGCCGTGCACCCCGAGACCGGCCGCCTCGTCGTCATCGAGATGAACCCGCGGGTCTCCCGGTCGAGCGCGCTGGCGTCGAAGGCCACCGGCTTCCCGATCGCGAAGATCGCGGCCAAGCTGGCCATCGGCTACACCCTCGACGAGATCACCAACGACATCACCGGGGTCACCCCCGCGTCGTTCGAGCCGTCGCTGGACTACGTCGTGGTGAAGATCCCGCGGTTCGCCTTCGAGAAGTTCCCGGGTGCTGACCCGCGGCTGACCACCACCATGAAGAGCGTCGGTGAGGTCATGGCCATGGGCCGCAACTTCACCGAGGCCCTCGGCAAGGCGATGCGCTCCACCGAGACGACGGCCGCCGGGTTCTGGACCGACGCGGCCGAGCCCGCCGACGCCGCTGCGCTGGTCGACAAGCTGCGCACCCCGGTCGACGGCCGGCTCTACACCGCGCAGCGGGCGCTGGCCGCCGGGGCGACGGTCGCCGAGGTGTCGGCGGCCAGCGGTTACGACGAGTGGTTCGTCGACCAGATCGCCATGGTCAACGAGATCGGCGAGCAGGTCCGTGCGGCTCCCTCGCTGACCCCGGAGCTGCTGCGGCTGGCCAAGCGGCACGGCCTGTCCGACCGGCAGGTCGCCGCGCTGCGGCCCGAGCTGGCCGGTGAGGACGGCGTCCGGGTGCTGCGCTGGCGCCTCGGGATCCGGCCGGTCTACAAGACCGTCGACACCTGCGCCGCGGAGTTCGCCGCCCGCACGCCGTACCACTACTCCTCCTACGACGAGGAGAACGAGGTCGAGCCGCGCACCAAGGCGGCGGTGCTGATCCTGGGCTCCGGGCCCAACCGGATCGGGCAGGGCGTGGAGTTCGACTACTCCTGCGTGCACGCCGTCATGGCCCTGCAGGACGCCGGCTACGAGGCGGTGATGGTCAACTGCAACCCCGAGACCGTCTCCACCGACTACGACACCGCCGACCGGCTGTACTTCGAGCCGTTGACGTTCGAGGACGTGCTGGAGGTCGTCGAGGCCGAGCGCGCCGCCGGCCCGGTCGCCGGGGTCATCTGCACCCTCGGTGGGCAGACGCCGCTGGCGCTGGCGCAGCGGCTCAAGGACGCCGGCGTGCCGGTGCTGGGCACCTCGCCGGAGGCCATCGACGCCGCCGAGGACCGCGGCGAGTTCTCCCGGGTGCTGTCCGACACCGGGCTGCTCGCGCCCAAGCACGGCATGGCCACCACGTTCGCCCAGGCGCAGGACATCGCCGCCACCATCGGCTACCCGGTGCTGGTGCGCCCCTCCTACGTGCTCGGCGGGCGCGGCATGGAGATCGTCTACGACGACGCCACGCTCGAGTCCTACATCCGCAAGGCCACCGACGTCAGCACCGACCACCCGGTGCTGGTCGACCGGTTCCTCGAGGACGCCATCGAGATCGACGTCGACGCGCTCTACGACGGCACCGACCTGTACCTGGGCGGGGTCATGGAGCACATCGAGGAGGCCGGCATCCACTCCGGCGACTCGGCGTGCGCGCTGCCCCCGATCACCCTGGGCGGGGCCGACCTGCGCGGCATCCGGGCCGCCACCGAGGCGCTCGCCGCCCGGATCGGCGTCCGCGGGCTGATGAACGTGCAGTACGCGCTCAAGGACGACGTCCTGTACGTGCTGGAGGCCAACCCCCGCGCCAGCCGCACGGTGCCGTTCGTGTCCAAGGCGACCGCCGTCCAGCTGGCCAAGGCCGCGGCCCGGATCGCGGTGGGGGAGACCATCGCCTCGCTGCGCACCGCAGGCGTGCTCCCGGCGACCGGCGACGGCACCGACCTGCCCGTCGACGGGCCGATCTCGGTGAAGGAGGCCGTGCTGCCCTTCCACCGGTTCCGCACCGTCGAGGGCCAGGGCGTCGACACGATCCTGGGGCCGGAGATGAAGTCCACCGGCGAGGTGATGGGCATCGACGCCGAGTTCGGCACCGCCTTCGCCAAGTCCCAGGCCGCCGCCTACGGCGACCTGCCCACCTCCGGCACGGTGTTCGTGTCGCTGGCCAACCGGGACAAGCGGGCGGCGATCTTCCCGGTCAAGCGGCTGGCCGACCTGGGCTTCCGGGTGCTGGCCACCGAGGGCACCGCGCAGGTGCTGCGCCGCAACGGCGTGGCCTGCGAGGTCGTCGGCAAGTTCTCCGACGGCCCGGGCAACTGCGTGGAGCGGATCCAGTCCGGCGAGGTCGACCTGGTCGTCAACACCCCGTTCGGGACGCCGGGCAACGGCGGCCCGCGGCTGGACGGCTACGAGATCCGCGCGGCCGCGGTGGGCATGGGCATCCCGTGCATCACCACCGTGCAGGGCATGGCCGCCACCGTGCAGGGCGTGGAGGCGCTGCGCCGGGGTGACCTCGGCGTGCGCAGCCTGCAGGAGCTCCACCAGGTGCTGGCCGACGCGCAGGCCGCCAAGGCGCGCGGATGACCGATCCCTCCGCCTCGGGGGCGGGAGTGGCCACTCCCGTCCCCGAGAGGACGGCGGTGGTGGCGGAGCTGCAGCGGGAGCTGCGGGCCGCCGGGCTGACCGGCTCGGTGCTCCGCGGTCTGGCCGCTGCCGCCGTCGCCCGGCTGGACGGCGCGGTCGAGCCGGCTCCGCCGTCCTGGGCGGACGAGGTGACCACCCGGCTGGACTCCGGCGCGCTGGACGACGGCGACCTGCCCGCGCTGGTGCGGCTGCTGGCCACCACGGGCCAGCACCGGCTGCTGGCCCGCACCGGCGTGCGCTTCCCGGCCTACGCGCTCACCGACGACGTGGCCGCCGCGCGCGTCGGCCCGCCCGGCCCCCGGCTGCCGGTCCGCCCGCGGGCCACCGGCAGCTGGGAGGTGCTGGGCCGGCGGGTCGGCTTCCCGATCGGGGTGCCGGCCTGCCCGATGACCGGCACCGCGGCGTGGGTGCAGTACCTGGCCGGGAACGGCTTCAACGTGCTCACCTACAAGACCGTCCGCAGCCGCGCGCACGCCGCCAACGCCTTCCCCAACTGGGCGTTCGTGCCCGGGGTGCGGGAGCCGTTCGGGCCCGGTGCGCCGCCGGTGGTGCGCGCCGACCCCTCGGACTGGGTGACGCCCGGCGACCCGGCGGTGACCAGCACCAACTCCTTCGGCGTGCCCTCACCGGACCCCGGGGTGTGGACCGAGGACGTCGCCGCCGCCGTCCGCTGCCTGGCCGAGGACCAGTTGCTGCTGGTCAGCGTCATGGGGGAGGACGACGGCGAGGGGCCGGCGCAGCTGCAGGCGGTCGCCGACGACTTCGCCCGCACCGCGGTGCTGGCCGAGGCCGCCGGCGCCCCGGTCGTGGAGCTGAACCTGTCCTGCCCGAACACCCTGGGCTCCGGCGGCGGCGTGCGGCCGCCGATCTGCCGGGACGCCGAGCTGACCACCGCCATCGTCGAGACCACCCGGCGGGCGCTGTCGTCCAGTACCGGCCTGGTCGCCAAGCTGTCCTGGCTCGACGGCCCGGCGCTGGCCGGCCTGCTGCCGCGGATCGCGCCGCACCTGGACGGGGTGGCGGCGATCAACACCGTGCAGTGCGCGGTGCAGCGCGCCGACGGGACGCCCACCTTCCCCGGCCGCCCGCTCGCCGGGGTGTCCGGCCGGGCGGTGCGCGACCTGGCGCTGGAGTTCACCGCCCGGCTGCTGGAGCTGCGTGCGGCCGGCGGCCACCGCTTCGACGTCCTGGCGATGGGCGGGGTGACCGACCCGGCGAGTGCCGCGGCGCTGCTGGAGCTGGGCGCGGCCGGCGTGCAGAGCGCCACCGGCGCCTGGGCCGACCCCTACCTCGCCCGGGCCTGCGTCGAGGAGCTGGCATGACCGACCCCTTCGGCACGCGCCTGGCCGCCGCCGTGGCCGCCCGGGGCCCGCTGTGCGTCGGCATCGACCCGCACCGGGAGCTGCTGCTGGAGTGGGGCCTGAGCGACGACGTCGACGGCCTGCGCCGGTTCACCGACCTCGTGGTCGAGGCCCTGGCCGGGCACGTCGCCGTGCTCAAGCCGCAGCTGGCCTTCTACGAGCGGCACGGGTCGCGCGGCCTGGCCGTGCTCGAGGACGCCGTCGCGTGGGCCCGGACGGCCGGTGCGCTCGTGCTGCTGGACGCCAAGCGCGGCGACATCGGCTCGACGATGGCCGGCTACGCCGACTACCTGCGCCCGGACCACCCGCTCGCGGCCGACGCGCTCACCGTCAGTCCCTACCTCGGCCCCGACTCCCTGGAGCCGGCCCGCCGGACAGCCGAGTCGCACGGTGGCGGGCTGTTCGTGCTCGCCCGCACGTCCAACGCCGATGCGGCGACCTTCCAGTCCGCGATGGTGGGGGAGCGCAGCGTGGCCCAGACCGTGGTCGACACCGTCGGCCGGTGGAACGCCCCGGGCTGGCTCGTGGGCGACCCGGCGCCGGACCCGGCCGCGTTCGCCGACCAGCAGGGCCGGTGGGGGGCGTTCACCGGCTCGCACGGCGTCGTCGTCGGCGCCACGCTGCCCGAACTGGACGTCGACCTGTCCGGCCTCCGCGGCCCGGTGCTCGCCCCCGGGCTCGGTGCCCAGGGCGGGTCGGCGGCCGACCTGCGCCGGTTGTTCGGCGACCGGGCCGTCGTCCCGTCGGTCTCCCGGGACGTGCTGCGGGCCGGACCGGACGTCGCCGCCCTGCGCACGGCCGCCGACCGCTGGACGGCCGAGCTCGCCGCATGAGCCGCGCCGCGCGGTGGCTGGTACCGGGCCTCGGTGCGGTGCTGTGCCTGACCGGCGTGGCGGTCTTCTGGAGGACGAACGTCTCCTCCTCCGCGGTCGACGCCGCCGGCTGGTTCGCCTACGCCCCGCTCGGGGTGGACCTGCCGCCGATCGACGGTGCGTACCGGAGTGAGCTGTCGATCGCCTTCGACGACGCCCCCTGGTCGTTGCTCTGGACCCCCGGGCACCTGGTGGGCGTCGCGCTGACGGTCCTCGGGCTGCTGGTGCTCAGCGGCTGGGCCGGTCGGTGGCTGGGCCGCCGGCACGGTGTCCGGCGCGCCCTGCCGTCCCTCGGGGTCCTGGCGGGGCTGCTCGTGGTCGCCGGCGTCGTCCTCGTGGTGACCCGGGCCGCGGTGCCCGTGGTCAGCTACGGCGGCAGCTACGAGCCGCTGGCGTGCGCCGAGCTGCTGGGCTGCCGCACCGGGCTGAGGCAGGTGCAGCTGGGGGCCGCGCAGCTGGCCGGGCTCGGCACCGCCGTGCTCGGGGCGGTGCTGGCGGCCGCGGTGGGGGCCGCGACGGGAGGGTCGCGGCGGTGACCGGCGCCCCTGCCCGTCCGGGTGCGCCCCGACCGGGGCGGGTGGTGGCCGTCGCAGCCGTGGTGGCGGGGGCGCTGCTGGCCGCGGCGGGCCTGGTGCTGGCCACGCGCCCACCCGCGGTCGCCCCGGAGCTGGTGTTCCTGTCCCCGGAGCAGTACGACCAGCTCGTCACCGCGGGCTGGCTCGCCGACGCCGGCCGGCTCCTCGTCGCCGTGGGCGCCCTGCTGGTCGCGGGGACCGCCCCGTGGCTCCTGGGCCCCGGCCGCGCGGCACGGGGCCGGTGGGCGGCCGGTGCGGCCCTCGGCGCGGGCGCGGGCCTCGCCGTCCTCGGTGCCGCCCTGCTCGGGGCGGCCCGCGCGGCCGGCGGCGCCGTCGAGGGCGCCGCCCCGGTCCCGCTGGCCGGAGCCGGGCAGTGGGCCGGCCTGGCCCTCGTGCTGGCCGGGGGCGCCCTGCTGGGCACCGGTGTCCGGCAGGTGGCCGGGCGGCGACCGGTGCGCTGACCAGGGGTGACGGGACGGTCACCGGACCGATCGGTCCGCCGCGCGTCCGGTGAAGCACACGGTCCTGCCCGGATGCGCACGGGGTCCAGCGTGACCAGCCGGTTCAGGGTGACTAGGTTGGCGCCCAGGCTCATCAGCAGGGCCGCCTGCAGGCTGACCCAGACCTCGAACACCCCGCCGGTCGCAGGGCCGGCACGAACACGATTGGGTTGCTCCGTGCCCCTTCCCGAGTTGTCCCCCGAACAGCGCGCCGCTGCCCTGGAGAAGGCCGCCGCGGCCCGCAAGGCCCGCGCCGAGCTCCGCGAGAAGCTCAAGGCCAAGGGCACCACGGTCGGTGACGTCCTCAAGCAGGGCGAGACCGACGAGGTCATCGGCAAGATGCGCGTCTCCGCCGTCCTGGAGTCCCTCCCGGGCGTCGGCAAGGCCCGCGCCGCCAAGATCATGGAGCGGCTGGAGATCTCCCCGACCCGCCGCGTGCGTGGCCTGGGTGCCAACCAGCGCAAGGCGCTGGAGGCCGAGTTCGCCGGCGAGCAGGTCCAGCCCGACCAGATCCCGGCCGAGGGCGCACTCTGAGCGGACCCCGCGGTGGCCTCCGGCCGCCCCGGACCCAGGACGACGAGTGGCTGACCTGAACCGTGCGCGGCTGACCGTGCTCTCCGGCCCCTCCGGGGTCGGCAAGGGCACGGTCGTCGCAGAGGTCCGGCGCCGGCACCCCGAGGTCTGGGTGTCGGTGTCGGTCACCACCCGTGCCCCGCGTCCTGGTGAGGTCGACGGTGAGCACTACTGGTTCGTCGACGGGGACTTCTTCGACAACCTGGTCGCCACCGACGGGCTGCTGGAGTGGGCGGAGTACGCCGGCAACCGCTACGGCACGCCCCGCGCCCCCGTCGAGGAGCAGCTGCGTGCCGGGTCGCCGGCGCTGCTGGAGATCGAGCTGCAGGGCGCCCGGCAGGTGCGTGAGCGCGCGCCGGAGGCCCAGCTGGTCTTCCTGGCCCCGCCGTCGTGGGCGGCGCTGGTCAGCCGGCTGGCCGGCCGGGGCACCGAGCACCCCGAGGTGCAGGAGCGCCGGCTGGCCCTCGCGCAGGCCGAGCTGGACGCCTCAGGCGAGTTCGACGTGGTGGTCGTCAACGACGACGTGGCCAGAGCGGCGGACGAGTTGGTAGGCTTGCTGACTGCGCCTCCGCCCGCTGGTCCCTGACCGCAGCGGGGACGCACCCGAGGCGACCGTGCGGAGCACATCCGCCGCCCGCCCGCACACCGAGTTGAGGAGCACGCCCGCCCGTGTCCGGAGTCGCACCCGCCCCTGAGGGCATCACCAACCCGCCGATCGACGAGCTGCTCGAGCGCACCAGCAGCAAGTACGGCCTGGTCATCTACGCCGCCAAGCGCGCGCGTCAGATCAACGCCTACTACAGCCAGCTCTCCGAGGGCCTGCTGGAGTACGTCGGCCCGCTGGTCGACACCGCTCCCCAGGAGAAGCCGCTGTCGATCGCGCTGCGCGAGATCAACGAGGGCCTGCTCACCCACACCGCCGGCGAGAACTGACGAAGGACCCCCTCGCCCCCCACCGCTCGCACGCTCGCGGCGGGCCCCTGCGAGGGGGCCGAACGTCACTCGCACAGATGAAGTCCCCGGCACCTGGTGCCGGGGACTTCGTCGTGTCTGGCGGAGGATGAGGGCATGAGCCGGATCGTGCTGGGCGTCGGTGGCGGCGTCGCGGCCTACAAGTCCGCCCTGCTGCTGCGGGCCCTCACCGAGCGCGGCCACGACGTGCGCGTCGTCCCGACCGCCTCGGCGCTGCGGTTCGTCGGCGCCGCGACCTTCGAGGCGCTCAGCGGCAACCCGGTCTCCACCGAGGTGTGGGACGACGTCCCCGAGGTCGCCCACGTGCGCATCGGGCAGACCGCGGACCTGGTGCTGGTCAACCCGGCCACCGCCGACCTGCTCGCCCGCGCCGCCGCCGGCCGGGCCGACGACCTGCTCACCGCCACGCTGCTCGCCGCGCACGCACCCGTCGTGTTCGTGCCGGCCATGCACACCGAGATGTGGCTGCACCCGGCCACCCAGGACAACGTGGCCACGCTGCGCCGGCGCGGGTCGGTCGTGCTGCCCCCGGCCGTCGGCCGGCTCACCGGCCCGGACTCCGGGCCCGGGCGGCTGCCCGAGCCCGCCGACGTCGCCGCCCTCGCCGAGCTGGTGCTCGCCGCCGGCCCGGGTGCGCTGGCCCAGGACCTCACCGGCCGCCGGGTCGTGATCAGCGCCGGGGGCACCCGCGAGGCGCTGGACCCGGTCCGCTTCCTGGGCAACCGGTCCTCGGGGAAGCAGGGCTGGGCGCTGGCCCGGGTCGCCGCCGCCCGGGGTGCCGACGTCGTCCTGGTCGCGGCCAACGTCGAGGCCCCGGCGCCCTTCGGCGTCCGCGTCGTCCCGGTGGAGTCGACCGAGCAGCTGCGCACCGCCGTGCACGCCGAGGCCGCCGGCGCCGACGTCGTGGTGATGGCCGCCGCCGTCGCGGACTTCCGGCCGGTCACCGTCGCCGGCACCAAGCTGAAGAAGGGCAGCGCCGGCGAACCGGACTCCGTCCAGCTGGTGCGCAACCCCGACGTCCTGGTCGAGCTGGTCGCCGCCCGCCCGGCCGGTCAGCGGGTGGTCGGCTTCGCCGCCGAGACCGGGGACGACGAGGGCGACGTGCTCACCCACGCCCGCGCGAAGCTGGCCCGCAAGGGCGTCGACCTGCTGGTGGTCAACGACGTCTCCGCCGGGCGGGTGTTCGGCCGCGCGGACAACGAGGTGACGCTGCTGGACGCCGACGGCACGGCCACCGCCGTCCCCGCCGCGGGCAAGGACGTCGTGGCCGCCGCCATCTGGGACCGGGTGGTGGCCGGGCTCCCTCCGCGGGGCTGACCGACTGCCGCCGACGACGGCTGTCGGCACCCGCCGGTACCCTCGCACCGCCAGGGTCCCGACCATCGCCGGAGGCCCTCCCGACCGCGATGCACGCGCTCGGCAGCCGACTGCAGGGAGAACCCAGTGTCACGCCGCCTCTTCACGTCCGAGTCGGTGACCGAGGGCCACCCGGACAAGATCGCCGACCAGATCAGCGACGCGATCCTCGACGAGATGCTCGCCCAGGACCCCCGTAGCCGGGTGGCCGTCGAGACGATGATCACCACCGGTCAGGTGCACATCGCCGGTGAGGTGACCACCTCCGGCTACGTCGACATCGCCGAGATCGTCCGCAGGACGATCCTGCGGATCGGTTACGACTCCTCGCGCAAGGGCTTCGACGGCGCCTCGTGCGGGGTCAGCGTCTCCATCGGCGCGCAGTCCCCGGACATCGCCCAGGGCGTGGACACCGCCTACGAGGCCCGCCGGGCCGAGCTCAGCGGCGCCGAGCACCGCGCCGCGGTGGCCGACGACATGATCGAGCGCCAGGGCGCCGGCGACCAGGGCCTGATGTTCGGCTACGCCAGCGACGAGACCCCCGAGCTGATGCCGCTGCCCATCGCGCTGGCGCACCGGTTGTCCCGCCGGCTGTCCGCGGTGCGCAAGGACGGCTCGGTGCCCTACCTGCGGCCCGACGGCAAGACCCAGGTCACCGTCGTCTACGAGGACGACCGCCCGGTCGCCGTGGACACCGTGGTCGTGTCCTCCCAGCACGCCGAGGACATCTCCATCGACACGCTGCTGGCCCCCGACATCGAGGAGCTGGTGGTCGTCCCCGCGCTCGCCGAGCTCGGGCTGCCCACCACCGGCCACCGGCTGCTGGTCAACCCCACCGGCAAGTTCGTCATCGGCGGCCCGATGGGCGACGCCGGGCTCACCGGCCGCAAGATCATCGTCGACACCTACGGCGGCATGGCCCGGCACGGTGGCGGCGCCTTCTCCGGCAAGGACCCGTCGAAGGTCGACCGCTCCGGTGCCTACGCGATGCGCTGGGTGGCCAAGAACGTCGTCGCCGCGGGCCTGGCGCGACGCTGCGAGGTGCAGGTGGCCTACGCGATCGGCGCCGCGCACCCGGTCGGCCTGTTCGTGGAGACCTTCGGCACCAACGCCGTCCCGGAGGACGTGCTGGAGAAGGCGATCACCTCGGTGTTCGACCTGCGCCCGGGCGCGATCGTCCGCGACCTGGACCTGCTCCGCCCGATCTACGGCCCCACCGCCGCCTACGGCCACTTCGGGCGCACCGACATCGAGCTGCCCTGGGAGCGGCTGGACCGCGTCGACGCCCTCCGCGCGGCCACGGGCGTCTGACGAAGGACCCACTTGCCCCCCACCACTCGCACGCTCGTGGCGGGCCCCTCCAAGGGGGCCGAGACAGTCGGTGACCCGGGCACCCGCGCACAGCGGGTGGCCCGGGTCGTCGTCGATGTGCCGCTGGCCCACCTGGACCGGCCCTTCGACTACGCGGTGCCCGAGGAGCTGGCCGAGCAGGTCGTGGCCGGCTGCCGGGTGCGCGTGCGGTTCGCCGGCAAGCTCGTCGACGGCGTGGTCGTCGAGCTCGCCGGGAGCACCGACCACACCGGCAAGCTGGCCCCGCTGGCCAAGGTCGTCTCGCCCGAGCCGGTGCTCACCCCCGAGGTCGCCGAGCTGACCCGCTCGGTCGCCGACCGCTACGCAGGCTCCATGACCGACGTCCTGCGGCTGGCGCTGCCGCCCCGCCGGGGCGCGCCGGAGAAGCGGCCCCGGCAGGACCCGCCGCCGCCCCCGTCGGCGCCGGACCCGGCCGGGTTCGCCCGCTACCCGACCGGGCCGCTGCTGCTGGAGGCCGTCGCCCAGGGGCACCCGGCCCGCGCGGTGTGGACGGCGCTGCCGGGGGAGGACTGGCCGACCCGGCTGGTCGAGCTGTGCCAGGCGGCGCTGTCCGGCGGGCGGGGTGCCCTCGTCGTGGTCCCCGACGGCAAGGACCTCGACCGGCTGGCCGCCGCGGCCGAGCGGCTGCTGCCGGCCGGCTCGGTCGCCGTGCTGCGCGCCGACTCCACGCCCGACACCCGCTACGGCCGGTTCCTCACCGCCTCCCGCGGCACCGCCCAGGTGGTGCTGGGCACCCGCGGGGCGGTGTTCGCCCCGGTGCGCGACCTGGGCCTGGTGGTCATCTGGGACGACGGTGACGACCTGCACGCCGAGCCCCGCGCCCCCTACCCGCACGCCCGCGACGTGCTGGTGCACCGGGCGCACCTGGCCTCCTGCGCCGCGGTCGTCGCCGCCACCGCGCGCACCGCCGAGGCCGCGCTGCTGGTGGAGTCCGGCTGGGCGCACGAGCTGGTCGCCGACCGCGCCACGCTGCGCACGGCCGCGCCGCGGGTCGAGGCGCTGGGCAGCGACTTCGAGCTGGCCCGCGACCCCGCGGCACGCTCCGCCCGGCTGCCCACCCTCGGCTTCGACGTCGCCCGCAAGGCCCTGCAGGCCGGCCGGCCGGTGCTGATCCAGGTGCCCCGCTCGGGCTACGTGCCCTCGCTGGTCTGCGACCGCTGCCGCGCCCCGGCGCGGTGCGCGCACTGTGCCGGGCCGCTGGGCATCGCCCCCTCGCCCGGGCCGAACGGGGTCCGCATCGCCGCCTGCCGGTGGTGCGCGCGGCCGGCGGCCACGTTCGACTGCCCGCACTGCCACGGCACCAAGCTGCGCGCCGCCGTCATCGGGGCCTCCCGCACGGCCGAGGAGCTGGGCCGGGCGTTCCCCGGGGCGGCGGTGCGGGTGTCCGGCCGCAGCTCCGGCGTGCTGGCCACCGTCCCCGGCGACCCGGCGATCGTCGTCGCCACCCCCGGGGCCGAGCCGGTCGCCGAGGGCGGCTACGGCGCCGCCCTGCTGCTGGACTCCTGGGCGCTGCTGGGCCGGGCGGACCTGCGGGCGGGGGAGGAGACGATGCGGCGCTGGATGAACGCCGCGGCGCTCGTGCAGGCCGGCGGGCGGGTCGTGGTGTCCGCCGACGCCGCGCACCCGGTCGTACAGGCGCTGGTGCGCTGGGACCCGGCCGGGCTGGCCACCCGTGAGCTCGCCGACCGCCGCGAGCTCGGCTTCCCGCCGGTCACCCGGATGGCCTCGCTGTCGGCGTCCCCGGCCGCGCTGGCGGAGTTCCTGGCCGCCCTGCGGCTGCCCGAGGGCGCCGACGTCCTGGGGCCGGTCCCGGAGCCGCCGCGGCCGGGGCAGGAGGGCGAGCGGGAGCGGTACCTGGTGCGGATCCGGCGCAGCGAGGGCGTCGCGCTGGCCCGGGCGCTGCACGACGTGCAGGGGGTGCGCAGCGCGCGGAAGGTGCCCGAGCACGTGCGCGTGCAGCTGGACCCGCTCGAGCTGGCCTGAGCCGCCGACCTGCGCAGTTCACGTCGTGAACGCGCCGGGTAGCGGGGGACGGCTGGCGGTCTGGGCTCCGGACCGCCGGGTCCCCTCGCGCCGCCCGGTCCACTGCCGGGCGGCGTCCTCACGTCAGGAGCACCCATGACCGACCCCCGTCAGCCCGCCGCCGGCACCACCCGCGGCGCCACCAGCGTCGGCCCGCAGAAGAAGCGGAAGGGCCTGTGGCTCGCCCTGGCCCTCGCCGCCGCGGTGATCGCGCTGTTGCTGCTGCTCAGCCAGTGCGGTGGCGACGACGACCCCCAGCCGGGTGCCGCCGGCGCGTCCAGCAGCCCCAGCAGCTCGTCGTCCTCGGCCTCGGCCAGCCCGTCGTCCAGTGCCAGCTCCTCACCCAGCGCCACCAGCTCGGCCGGTGGCGGTGCGGCCGGTGGGGCCGCGGCCGGGCAGCCGAGCAGCCTCGTCGCCGCCGACGGCACCGCCGTCCTGGACCCCGCGGCCCCGGCGGACCCGGCCCCGGTGCTGGGGCAGGTCGCCGGCCAGCAGGTCACCGCAACCGCCGTGCAGGTGCTCTCCGTCCCCGCCGACGAGGGCTTCTGGGTCGGCAGCTCCGACGCCCAGCGCGTGTGGGTCCAGCTCGCCGGTGCCGCCGGTGAGTCGCCGTACCAGGTGCGTCAGGGTGACCGGGTCGACTTCACCGGCACCGTCACCGCCCACGACGGCCAGTTCCCGGCCACGGTCGGCGTGGACGACGCCGAGGGCGCGGCCCAGCTGGCCACGCAGGCCCAGCACGTCGAGGCCGACCGCAGCACGGTGCAGCTCAGCAGCTGACCGGCAGGTCAGCCGGCCGGCTGGTCGAGCAGCTCCGCGAGCTCCTCGTCCAGCCGGGCGGTGGCCCGGTCGACCGCGGCGAGCTCGTCGGCCTGGCGCCACCAGCTGGGCAGCGTGCTCAGTGCCGCGCCCAGCCCGGCCACGGCACCCAGCAGCAGGTGCGGACGGTCGACCCCGCGGGCGCGCAGCGCGCGGGCCAGCGGGCCGTCGACCACCGTCAGGACCAGCCCCCACGCGCCGACGACGACTCCCTGCCGCAGCCGCACCGCCAGCTCCTCCGACGACATCTGCTCCGGGGGCACGCCGTCGACCAGCGCCGCCCGCAGCGCCGGCAGCTCGGCGACGCCGACGTCGACGGCGGCGACCCCGGCCATGGCGAGGTACAGCCGGCGGCGGGCCGCCGAGCGGGCGGGGTGGTCCAGCAGGGCGCCGCAGAGGGCGAGGACCAGTCCGTCGGCGGCGCTGCCGACGACGGCGCGGGCGTGGTGGGAGGTCACCGGGGTCATCCTCAGCACGGTAGCGAGGGAACCGCGCTCCCGGCGTCCTGGGCGCCGCCTAGACTCACCCGGTGAGCGTCACCCCGATCCGGATCATGGGCGACCCGGTGCTGCGCACCCCGGCCGCCCCCGTCGTCGACTTCGACAAGGAGCTGCAGCAGCTCGTCGCCGACCTGACCGACACCATGCACGCCGCCGGTGGCGCCGGCCTCGCCGCGCCCCAGATCGGCGTCGGCCTGCGGGTCTTCACCTGGTATGTCGACGGCGAGGTCGGCCACATCGTCAACCCCGACGTCGTCCCCGTGGGCGAGGACGTCGAGCGGGACGCCGAGGGCTGCCTGTCGATCCCCGGGTACCGGTTCGACTGCGACCGCTACCTGACCGTCGCGGCCACCGGCTGGGACATGTACGGCGAGCCGCTGCGCGTGGAGGGCTCGCACAAGCTGGCCCGGGCCATCCAGCACGAGACCGACCACCTCGACGGCGTCCTGTTCGTCGACCGGCTCGACACCGAGGCGCGCGCCGCCGCCCTGGACGTCCTGCAGGCCGCCGAGTGGCAGGGGCACCCGTCCTGGCTGCCCGAGGGCTCGCCGCTGCCGGTCCCCGTCGTGAAGGTGAGCCCCCACTGAGGCTCTTGTTCGCCGGCACCCCGGCCCCGGCGGTCACCTCCCTGGAGGCGCTGCTGGGCTCCACGCACGAGGTCGTCGCCGTCCTCACCCGCCCCGACGCCCCGGCCGGGCGGGGACGGCGCACCAGCCGGTCCCCGGTCGCCGAGCGGGCCGACGCCGCCGGCATCCCGGTGCTGCAGCCCCGCTCGCCCCGCGAGCCGGAGTTCCTGGACACCCTGCGCGAGCTGGCCGTCGACTGCGCGCCGGTGGTCGCCTACGGCGCGCTCGTGCCGCCCGCGGCCCTCGACGTCCCGGTGCACGGCTGGGTCAACCTGCACTTCTCCCTGCTGCCGGCCTGGCGCGGTGCCGCCCCCGTGCAGCACGCGCTCATGGCCGGTGACGAGGTCACCGGTGCGGCCACCTTCCAGCTGGAGGCGGGCCTGGACACCGGCCCGGTGTTCGGCGTGGTGACCGAGCCGATCGGTCCCCGCGACACCGCCGGGGACCTGCTCGGCCGGCTGGCCGTGAACGGCGCCGGGCTGCTCGTGGCGACCCTCGACGGCATCGCCGACGGCTCGCTCCGGGCCGAGCCGCAGCCGGCCGAGGGCATCAGCCTGGCGCCGCGGATCCAGACCGAGGACGCCCGGGTCGACTGGGCGCTGCCGGCGCACGTGGTCGACCGGCGGGTCCGCGGGGTCACCCCGGCGCCGGGCGCCTGGACCACCTTCCGGGGCAACCGGCTGCGGCTGGCCCCGGTCGAGCCGCTGCAGTCCTCGCTGGCCCTGGAGGCCGGTGAGCTGTCGGTCGGTCCCACCGGCGTGCTGGTGGGCACCGCGCGCGGCGCCGTCCGGCTCACCGAGGTGCAGCCGGCCGGCAAGAAGGTGCTCCCCGCGGCGGACTGGGCGCGCGGCGCCCGGCTCGTAGCCGGCGAGCGCCTCGGCGAGCAGGGGGGAGCATGACCGCCCCCGACCGGCGGGCCGGTCACAAGCGGCGCAACGACCCGGGCACCGGCAACCAGCGCCCGCAGTCCCGGCGGCACCGGCCGGTGCTGGACGGCGCCCGGCTGACCGCCTACGACGTGCTCGACGGCGTCTCCAGCCGCGACGCCTACGCCAACCTGCTGCTGCCCCAGCTGCTGCGCGAGCGCCAGCTCGAACCGCGCGACGCCGCCTTCGCCACCCAGCTGGCCTACGGCACGCTGCGCGCGACCGGCACGCTGGACGCGGTCCTGACCACGCTGGTCTCCCGGCCGCTGGCCGAGCTGGACCGCAAGGTGCTCGACCTGCTGCGGCTGGGCACGTACCAGATCGTCGACCTGCGGGTCCCCGCGCACGCGGCCGTCGACACCACCGTCGCGCTCACCCGGGCGATCGTGGGCACCGGGGCCTCCGGCCTGGTCAACGCGGTGCTGCGCAAGGTCGCGGCCGGCGGTGACCGGGCGGCGTGGGTGGCCGCACTGGCCCCCGCCGAGGACGCCGACCGGCTCGCGCTGAGCACCGACCACCCGCGCTGGATCGTCGACGCCTGGCGCGACGCCCTGGGCGAGGACACCGAGGTCGAGGCCGCGCTGCTGGCCGACGACCTGGCGCCGGAGGTGCACCTGGTGGCCCGGCACGTCGACCGCGACGCGCTGGTCGCCGAGTCCGGCGGTGAGGCCGGCCCGTGGTCGCCCTACGCCGTCCGGCTGGGCGGGGGAGACCCCGGCAAGGTGCGCAGTGTGCGGTCCGGTGCGGCCGCGGTGCAGGACGAGGGCAGCCAGCTGGCCGCGCTCGCCCTGACCCGCGCCCCGCTCGAGGGCCCGGACGCCGCCTGGCTGGACATGTGCGCCGGCCCTGGCGGCAAGGCCGGGCTGCTGGCCGCCGTCCGCCCGGCCGGGGTGCACCTGACCGCCGCCGACCGCGCCGAGCACCGGGCCGAGCTGGTGCGCGGCGCGCTGGCCGGGGAGGACGACGTCGACGTGCGGGTCACCGACGCCACCGCGCCCGACTGGCCGGCCGGCTCCTTCGACCGGGTGCTGCTCGACGCACCCTGCACCGGGCTGGGGGCGCTGCGCCGCCGTCCCGAGGTGCGCTGGCGCCGCACCGCGGAGGACGTCGCACCGCTGGCCGAGCTGCAGACCCGGCTGCTGGACAGCGCGCTGGCCTCGGTCCGGCCCGGGGGAGTGGTCGCCTACGTGACCTGCTCGCCGCACACCGCGGAGACGGTCGCCATCGTCGACGCGGTGGCCGGGCGCGACGACGTCGAGGTGCTGCCGATCGCGCCGCTGTTCCCCGAGGTGCCGGGCATCGCCCGGGGCGACTACGGGCAGCTGTGGCCGCACCGGCACGGCACCGACGCGATGTTCCTGGCCCTGCTCCGCCGCACCCGCTGAGGGCACCCGGCGCCCGGCCGGTCAGCCTGTTGCGGGTGCCCGTGTCCGCCGCGGACCGGGCACACGCGGCACGCCGTCCCGCCTGCTGAGCCCGGCGGGACGGTCCCGCGGGACCGTCTCGCCCGCGAGATCCGCGTCCTCGCGTGCACGCCGTCCCGCCTGCTGAGCCCGGGGACGGTCCCGCGGGACCGTGCCCGCCCGCGAGATCTGCGTCCTCGTGGCCTCCCGGCCCGTGAGGCCACGAGGACGCGGATCTCGCGGCGCCGGCCGTGCGGGGCTCAGCCGAGCGAGGCGAAGGCGCGCACCGGGAAGGTGGCCAGCCCGCGGACGGCGACCGGGACGGCGGTGAACACCGCGCCGGTGTCGGGCAGGCCGCCGAGCCCGGTGAGGTGCTCGACCACCGGGATGTCGGCGGCCAGCAGCGTGCTGTGTGCCGGGCGGGCAGTGCCGAGCGTGTCGTCGATGTTCACCGAGTCGATGCCGACCAGCGTCGCCCCGGCGTCCACCAGCGCGCGGGCGCCGTCCTCGGTCAGGTGCGGGTGGTCGCGGTCGAGGTAGGCCTCGGTGCCCCAGTGGGCGTCCCAGCCGGTGTGCACCAGCACCGCGCAGCCGGCGACGTCCAGCCCGGTGAACGCCGCGGTGTCCAGGGCGTGCCCGAGCCCGGCGGCCCGGACGACGACGGCCGGCAGCCCGGCGCAGCGCTCCAGCGGCAGGCCGGCCAGGTCGTGCCCGTCGCGGTACCGGTGCGCGGGGGTGTCGAGGTAGGTGCCGGTGTTGGCGACCATGGCGATGCGGCCGATCTGGAACTCGGTGCCCGCGGCGTAGGCGCCGTGGGACTCCTCGAAGCCCAGGTGGACGCCGATCTCGGGGGCGGGCAGGCCGGGGTAGGTGGTCATCCCGTGCTCGACGACGTGGCTCAGGTCGATCAGGCGCATGCGCGGATCCTGGCAGGTCCGATCGCGCTGGACGTGGGCACGGCCGTTGGGGACCCTGCCCGTCATGACCGCGCTGCTCTCCCACGTCACCGTCGACAGCCGCGACGCCCACGCCCAGTCGCTGTTCTGGGCCGCCGTGCTCGGCTGGGCCGAGGACCCCGACGACCCGAACGAGCACGGGGACGCCGAGTGCATGCTCTTCTCGCCCGACGGGCACCAGCGGCTGCTGTTCATCGACGTGCCCGACGCGAAGGTGGGCAAGAACCGGCTGCACCTGGACCTGCGGCCGGCCTCCGGCACCCGGGACGCCGAGCTGCTGCGGCTGCTGGAACTGGGCGCGGTGGTGGTCGAGGACCGGCGCCGGCCCGGCGGTGGCGGATGGTTCGTGCTCGCCGACCCGGAGGGCAACGAGTTCTGCCTGCTGACGAGCGAGGCCGAGCGGGCCGCGGTCGGCTGAACGCAGGACGGGGCGCACCGCCGGTCTGCGGTGCGCCCCGTCCCGTGCAGGTCGTTCAACCGGTCAGCGCACGGCCTCCAGTGCGTCGACCAGGCCCTCGCCGAAGTACCCGTTGTCGGCCGCGGGGCCGGTGCAGGTCGTCGTCCCGGTCGGGCAGGGGACGTCGTCGGCCTGGGCGTACAGCAGGTCGGTCAGCGCGGTGCCGGACAGCTCCGGGTGCGCGGACTTCAGCAGCGCGACCACGCCGGCCACGTGGGGGGAGGCCATCGAGGTGCCCGACTTCAGGCCGTAACCGCTGCCGGTGACGGTGGACAGGATCCGCGAGCCCGGGGCGGCGACGTCGATGACGCCCTCGCCGTAGTTGGAGAAGGACGACCGCGCCCCCGTCGAGGTGGTCGAGGAGACGGTGACGACGCCGTCCAGCTCGGCCGGGATGTCCTCGCAGCCGGCGTCGATCGTCCGGGTGACCGGGGTGGTGTCGTTCGGGCTGGAGCTGTCGGTGGTCTTGTGGGCCAGGTCGACGTTGGAGTTGCCGGCCGCCGCCACGTTCACGACACCGCCGTCCTGCGAGTACTGCACCGCCCGGTCGACGGCGGTCTTGACGGCGCGCTGGTCGGCGTCGTCGTCGCACCAGAACTGCCACGGGTCGATGTAGTAGCTGTTGTTCGTGACGTCGGCGCCGGTGGCCACCGCGTGCATGAAACCGCAGATCGCCGCCTCGGCGAAGATGAAGCCGTCGTCGTTGACGACCTTGACCGACGACATCCGCACACCCGGCGCCACCCCGACGATGCCGACCCCGTTGCGGGCCGCGGCGATGGTGCCCGCCACGTGGGTGCCGTGGTCGCTGGTGGTGGGCTGCCAGGAGGCGTAGCTGGAGTCCGGGGACCCGCTGAGGCAGCTGGCCGAGGCGGCGGTGTCGATGTTGGCCGCGAGGTCGGGGTGGTCGCCCTGGATCCCGGAGTCCAGGACGGCGACCAGCACGTCCCGGCTGCCGTCGGTGACCAGGTGTGCCTGGTCGGCGCCGATGGCCTGCATGTCCCACTGCTCGGCCTCGCGCGGGTCGGCCGCGGCGGTCGTGGTGTCCTCGATGCTCGGCGTCCGGGTCACCCGTGCGCCGGGCTTGCCCTTGCCGGACTCGCCCTTGGCCAGCGGGTCGCTGACGCCGTAGGTCGGGTCGGTGACGGCCACGGCGGCGGTGCGGGTGGCGCCGACGGACTCCACGGTCTTGTCCCGGCGCAGCGCCGCGGCGAAGTCCGCGTTGTCGGACTGGGCGATGACCACGCCGATCTCGGCATAGGACTCCACGACGGTGCCGCCGGCCGCCGCGACGGCCCGCTCGACCTTCAGCGTCTGACCGCGGTTGGCGGTGCTGATGTTGACCGCGTAGTTCTGCAGCGCGCCCTGGACGTAGCCGGGGGCCGGGCTGGCCGCCGGGGGTGCGGCGGAGGCGGCGGACGGGGTGAGGGCGGCCAGGCCCAGTGCGGTGGCCAGGGCCAGGCCGGTGGCCACGGTGTGCGTGGCGGTCCGGCGGGTGGTGCGGGGCATGAGGCTCCTCGTCCAGCGGGGCAGGGGCCGGGTGCTCCACGGAGCGGGTCCCGGTGCCGGAGGACGCTAGGTCGCACAACGCAACGTCACAACCTGGTCACAGGAAGTGCCTGGCCAGCGCCTCGCCACGCGAGGGAGGACCGGTCCGCCACGCCGGGTGGGTGACCTGGCTCACACCCGATCGGGATCGAGGGTGGCACGGCGCCAGGGCGTCGGCCGCGTCGCGGGCCCCGTGCCCAGGCGGGGTGCTCGGTGACCGCGGCGCACCGCCGGCGCAGCGGCCCGGTGGCCGCTGTCGGCGGCTCGTCACCGGGTCGGTGGGCTCGCCGTCTCAGCTGCCCGCGCCGGTCGCGGTCCGGTGACCCGGGCGATGGCCGTGACCGCCGCACCAGTCGGCGCCCGGTCCGGGGTGGCGCTCATGGCACGTCTGCGGCGTCCGGTGCGTCTGCACCGGGTGCTGCCCGGCGTGACGGTCATCGGCATCACGGGGGCGAGCCCGACGACGGTCCCGACGTCGGACGCGTCCGCGGTCAGCACGCAGAGCAGCCACCGGGGCGCCGGGGACAGGTGCACGTGGGCCCGACGTCGGTGCAGGTCACACGACCTCCACGGAGCTGAGCAGGTCCGCGTCCGTGCTGCTCTCCCCGTCACCGCCGGGGGCAGGAGCGGCCGGGAGTCGCCCGATCGGGCGCGGCGGACCAGGCACCTACGATCACCGCGTGGCACAGGAACCGATGATCGCGCCCAGTCTGCTGTCCGCCGACTTCGCCCGGCTCGCCGACGAGGTGCAGCGGATCACCGACGCCGACTGGGTGCACGTCGACGTCATGGACGCCCACTTCGTGCCCAACCTGACCCTGGGCCTGCCGGTCGTGCAGGCCATCCAGGCGGTGAGCCCGGTGCCGCTGGACTGCCACCTGATGATCACCGACCCCGAGCGCTGGGCCCCCGGGTACGCCGAGGCCGGTGCCCGCAACGTCACGGTGCACGCCGAGGCCTGCACCGACCCGCGCGCCGTCGCCCGCGACCTGCGGGCCGCCGGTGCGCTGGCCGGGCTGGCGATCAAGCCGGGGACGCCGCTGGAGGCCTACCTCGACGTGCTGCCGGACTTCGACACCCTGCTGGTGATGACCGTCGAGCCCGGCTTCGGTGGGCAGTCGTTCATGGCCGAGACGATGAGCAAGGTGAAGGAGGCCCGCCGGCTCGTCGACACCGGGCACCTGCAGCTCTTCGTCGAGGTCGACGGCGGGATCAACGCCGACACCATCGAGCAGGCCGCAGCGGCCGGCGCCGACGTCTTCGTCGCCGGTTCGGCCGTCTACGGCGCCGACGACCCGGCCGCGGCGATCCGGGCGCTGCGGGCCAAGGCCGCCGCGGCCCGGTGAACGCCGTCGAGCAGGCGGCGATGGCCCGCGCCCGCGAGCTGGGGGAGCGGGTGCTGGGCACCACCAGCCCGAACCCGCCGGTCGGCGCGGTCGTGCTCGACGCCGACGGCGCGGTCGCCGGGGAGGGCGCCACCTCACCGGTCGGCGGCCCGCACGCCGAGGTGCACGCCCTCGCCCAGGCCGGCGAGCGCGCCCGCGGCGGCACCGCGGTGGTCACCCTCGAGCCCTGCGCGCACACCGGCCGCACCGGGCCGTGCGCCGACGCGCTGCTCGCCGCCGGCATCGCCCGGGTCGTCGTCGCCGTCCCCGAGCCCACCGCGCTGGCCGTCGGCGGGGCCGCCCGGCTGCGCGCCGCCGGGGTCGACGTCGAGCTGGGCGCCGAGCAGCAGGCCGCCGAGGACGGCGCGCTGGCCGGCTGGCTGACCGGGGTGCGCGAGCACCGCCCGCAGGTCGTGTGGAAGGTCGCCACCACCCTCGACGGCCGGGTCGCCGCCGCCGACACCACCAGCCGCTGGATCACCGGACCGGCCGCCCGCGCCGAGGTGCACCGGCTGCGCGCCACCTGCGACGCGGTCCTGGTCGGGTCGGGCACCGTGCTGGCCGACGACCCCCAGCTCACCGTCCGCGACGCCGACGGCCGCAACGCCGACCGGCAGCCGCTGCGCGTGGTGCTGGACCGGCGCGGCCGGGTGCCGGCCACCGCCCGGGTGCACGACGACGCGGCCGCCACGGTGGTCAGCCGCGCCGCCGACCCGGCTGCCCTGCTGGCCGAGCTGTTCGACCGCGGCGTCCGCCGGCTGCTGCTGGAGGGCGGCCCCACCCTGGCCGCGGCGTTCCTCGCCGCGGGCCTCGTCGACGAGGTGGTGCTGCACCAGGCGCCGCTGCTGCTGGGTGACGGTGCACCCATGGTCGGCGGCCTGGGAATCGCCACGATCACCGGTGCGCTGCACCTGACGATCACCGACGTCACCCGCCTGGGCGGGGACGTGCAGATCCGGCTGCGGCCCACCCGGCACACTGGTGGGCCGACGACCGGCGGAGGGAGCTGACGTGTTCACCGGCATCGTGGAAGAGCTCGGCACCCTGGAGGTGCGTGAGGACGGCGCGGACAGCGCCGTGCTGCGCATCCGGGCCCGCAAGACCCTGGACGGCGTCGCCCTCGGCGACTCGATCTCGGTCAACGGCGTGTGCCTGACCGTGACCGGCGTCCAGGGCGACGCCGACGGCACCAGCGTGTGGAGCACCGACGTCATGGCCGAGACGCTGCGGCGGTCCAGCCTGGGCGCCACCGGCGTCGGCGACGCGGTGAACCTCGAGCGCGCCGTCACCGCCGAGACCCGCCTGGGCGGGCACATCGTGCAGGGCCACGTCGACGGCGTCGGCACCGTCGTGTCGCGCACGCCCGGCGACCAGTGGGAGGTCGTGCGCATCGCCGTCCCGGTGGAGCTGGCCCGCTACGTGGTGGAGAAGGGCTCGATCACCGTCGACGGGGTCTCGCTGACGGTCAGCGCGCTGGCCGACGAGCCCGAGCCGTGGTTCGAGGTCAGCCTGATCCCCACCACGCTGCGCGAGACCACGCTGGGCGCCCGCACCCCGGGCAGCCCGGTCAACCTGGAGGTGGACGTCATCGCCAAGTACGTCGAGCGGCTGCTGGGGGCACGTCGATGAGCGAGCTGCGGCTGGACACCATCGAGGACGCCATCGCCGCGATCAAGGGCGGGCGGCCCGTCGTCGTCATCGACGACGAGGACCGCGAGAACGAGGGCGACCTGATCTTCGCCGCCGAGCTGGCCACCCCCGAGGTCGTCGCCTTCACCGTGCGCTACACGTCGGGCTACATCTGCGTCGCGGTCAGCGAGGCCGACGCCG
This sequence comes from Modestobacter sp. VKM Ac-2986, assembly GCF_026967795.1. Taxonomy (GTDB): domain Bacteria; phylum Actinomycetota; class Actinomycetes; order Mycobacteriales; family Geodermatophilaceae; genus Modestobacter. Next base: position 102,505 of record NZ_JAPVBH010000002.1, on the reverse strand, counting down.
ACCGGCTCGACCTGCCGCCGATGTTCCGGGTCAACCAGGACCGCCGCGGCACCGCCTACACCGTCACCGTCGACGCCCGCGAGGGCGTCACGACCGGCATCTCCGCCGTCGACCGTGCGCGCACCATCCGCGTCCTGGCCTCGGCCGAGGCGACCTCCGGCGACCTGGCCCGTCCTGGCCACGTCGTCCCGCTGCGCGCCCGGGACGGCGGGGTGCTGCGGCGCCCCGGTCACACCGAGGCCGCCGTCGACCTGGCCGTGCTGGCCGGGCTGCGGCCGGCCGGTGCGCTGTGCGAGGTCGTCAGCGAGCAGGACCCCACCGGCATGGCCCGCGGTGCCGAGCTGCGTGAGTTCGCCGACGCCCACGACCTGGTGATGGTCTCCATCGCCGACCTGATCGCCTACCGCAAGCGCTTCGACAAGCTCGTCGAGCGGGTCGCCGAGGCGCGGGTGCCGCTGCGCGCCGGGGAGTTCACCGCGGTCGGCTACCGCAGCTCCTACGACGAGCGCGAGCACGTGGCCTTCGTCTACGGCGACATCGCCGACGGCGAGGACGTGCTGGTGCGCGTGCACTCCGAGTGCCTCACCGGCGACGTCTTCGGCTCGCTGCGCTGCGACTGCGGCCCCCAGCTGGACGCCGCGCTCGCCGCCGTCGCGGTCGAGGGCCGCGGCGTCGTGCTCTACATCCGCGGGCACGAGGGCCGGGGCATCGGCCTGCTGCACAAGCTGCAGGCCTACCAGCTCCAGGACGCCGGCGCGGACACCATCGACGCCAACCTGGGCCTGGGCCTGCCCGCCGATGCCCGCGACTACGGCACCGGCGCACAGATCCTGGTCGACCTGGGCATCCGCACCATGCGGCTGCTCACCAACAACCCGACCAAGCGCGCCGGCCTGGAGGGCTACGGCCTGAAGATCACCGGCCGGGTCGGGCTGCCCACCCACGTCACGGCCGACAACATCGGCTACCTGCGCACCAAGCGCGACCGGATGGGCCACCTGCTGGAGATCATCGAGCCGGAGTCCGTGGTCGAGCCCGCCGTGCCGGTGCGGCGCTCCGAGGAGCAGCCGCTGTGATCGGCCCCGCCACCCGCACCGGGCAGACTGCACTGTCGACCCTGGCACCAACCCACCACGAGGAGCACCCATGAGCGGGGCCGGAGCACCGGGCCAGCAGCCGATCGACGCCACAGGACTGACCCTGGGCATCGTGGCCGGCACCTGGCACCGCGAGATCGCCGACTCGTTGCTGGCGCGGGCGGTCGCCTGCGCCGAAGCGTCGGGCGTGCCCTCGCCGACCGTCGTGCGGGTGCCCGGCGCCCTCGAGCTGCCGGTGGTCGCCCAGGCGCTGGCCGCCACCCACGACGCCGTCGTCGCCCTGGGTGTCGTCGTCCGCGGCGGGACGCCGCACTTCGAGTACGTCTGCGACTCCTTCACCGCCGGCCTCACCCGGGTGGCGCTGGACTCCGGCAAGCCCGTCGGCAACGGCGTGCTCACCACCGAGGGCGAGCGGCAGGCCCGCGACCGGGCCGGCCTGGACGACTCCGGTGAGGACAAGGGCTGGGAGGCCGCCGCCGCCGCGCTGCAGACCGCACTGGTCCTGCGCGAGCTGCGCACGCCCAAGCAGGGCACCGGTTTCGGGGTGACCCCCGCGTGAAGACCTTCGACGAGCTCTTCGCCGAGCTGAGCGAGAAGGTCGCCGCCGGCGACCCGGCCTCGGGCACCGTCACCGCCGTCACCGACGGCGTGCACGCCGCCGGGAAGAAGGTCGTCGAGGAGGCGGCCGAGTCCTGGATGGCCGCCGAGTTCGAGGACGAGCAGCGCACGGCGGAGGAGATCAGCCAGCTCCTCTACCGGGTGCAGGTGCTGATGCTGGCCCGTGGCCTGTCCCTGGCCGACGTCTACGCTCACCTCTGAACGAGGACCCCGCTGCCCCCCGCAACGAGCAAGCTCGCGGCGGGTCCCTGCAGCGGGGCCGAACGACCTGAGGAGTCTGCTGTGCTGCGCGTCGCCGTCCCGAACAAGGGCGTCCTGAGCGAACCCGCTCAGACGATGCTCGCCGAGAGCGGCTACCGGCAGCGGCGCAGCCTCAAGGACCTCGCGGTCTACGACCCGGAGAACGACACCGAGTTCTTCTACCTGCGCCCGCGGGACATCGCGATCTACGTCGCCGCCGGCACGCTGGACGTCGGCATCACCGGCCGCGACATGCTGCTGGAGACCACCCCGACCGACGGCGCCGGGGCGGTCGCGGCCGAGGTCATGCCGCTGGGCTTCGGGCGGTCCTCCTTCCGGTTCGCCAGCCCCGCGGACTCCGCCATCGACGAGGTGGCCCAGCTCGAGGGCAAGCGGATCGCCACCGCCTACCCGGGGCTGCTGCAGCGGTTCCTGGACTCCACCGGCATGAAGGCCGAGGTCGTCAAGCTCGACGGCGCGGTCGAGACCGCCTGCCGGCTCGGTGTCGCCGACGCCGTCTGCGACGTCGTGGAGACCGGGACGACGCTGCGGGCGGCCGGACTGCGGATCATCGGCGAGCCGGTGCTGTCCAGCGAGGCCGTGCTGGTGCGCCGCGAGGGCGCCGACGAGATCCCGGCCGTGGCCCAGCTGCGCCGGCGGCTGCAGGGTGTGCTGGTCGCCCGGCGGTATGTGATGCTCGACTACGACTGCCCCAACGACCTGCTCGCCCGGGCCACCGCGATCACCCCCGGGCTCGAGGGCCCCACGGTCAGCCCGCTGCACACGCCCGGCTGGTCGGCGGTGCGCGCGATGGTCGGCAAGGACGACACCAACCGGGTCATGGACGACCTCTACGAGCTCGGCGCCCGCGCCATCCTCGTCACCAGCATCGCCGCCTCCCGCATCTGAGGCCGCTGCCCGCTGCGGTCGTCCCGACGACCGTCACGGGTGGTCCGCCGCGACATCGAGCCCTGCCCCCACCTGGGGGCAGGGCTCGACTGTCTCCGCACGTGGTCCTGGCGCCGGTCGTGAGCCCGTCGACGGGGAGCTCTCCGCCCACCGGGCGGCGGGGCGTCGTCGGTGCCTCCCTCGGGGCGGCGCCGTCCCGGTGCGGGTCGTGTCTCGGCCGACCGCGTGCCGGACGCGGCATGCTGGGGGGATGCGCCGCATCGCCGTCCCGGTCCTGCTGCTGTCGTCCGTCCTGCTCACCGCCTGTGGCGGGTCGTCGACGACGGGAGCCGCGTCCGCGCAGGCGTCCAGCTCCGCGGCCGTGCCGAGCGACCCGGCCGCCTCCGGCGAGCCCGCCGACGGCGAGCTGGTCGTCGAACTGGTGCCCGAACAGGGCGAGGCCGCGCAGACCTACCGGCTGTCCTGCGCCGACCAGCCCACCGGGGACCTGCCCGACCCGGCCGCGGCCTGCGCCCAGCTGACCGGCCAGCCCGACCCTTTCGCAGAACTCCCGGCCGACACCATGTGCACCCAGCTGTTCGGCGGCCCGCAGACCGCACGCGTCACCGGCCGCTGGGCGGGGGAGCCGGTGGACCTGGCGCTCTCCCGCACCGACGGGTGCCGGATCGCCCAGTGGGACCGGCTCGGCGCGCTGCTGCCCGGTCCGACCGGCTGACGCCGACCGGACCGGGGAGGCTCAGCGGGGCCGGCCGGTCCGCTCGACCAGGTCGATCGCGGTGCACAGCCCCAGGGCCAGCGCCCGGCCACTGGTCGAGCCGCTGCTCAGCAGGGCCCGGATCGCCGGGACCAGGGGACCGTCGCCGACCATCGCGCGCAGCACGGCGGCGTACTCCCCGGTGACCCGCCCGGCCGCGGCGTGCCGCAGCAGGGCGCGGGACAGCTCGGTGGTGCGCCCGGCGGCCAGGCCGGTGACCCCGCTGGCGAAACGCTCGGCGGCCGGGTGGCCCAGCAGCACCAGGCCGGCGGTGGTGCCGGCCAGCACGTCGTCGCCCACCGGGGTGAGGCCCGGGCCCTCGCCGATCAGCCGGGTCGCGGTGCGCAGCGCCGCGTCCAGGTCGGCGCGGCGGACCGCTCCGCGCAGCGCGGCGAGCGGGCCGCTGGGGCCACCGGCCAGCCCGGGCAGCACGAAGGCGCTGTGCGGGACGCCCTCGCCGTAGAGCGCGGCCCGCAGCTCACGGACGCCCTCGGGCAGCAGCGCCGGGCGGGCGGTGGGCAGCTTGGGGCGCGGGTCCCACCACGCGGCCGCGCTCACCGTGAGGTCACCGACGACGAGCCGGCCACCACCGACGACGGCCGGGGCGCCGCTGGGCGCGGAGACCAGCGGGCGGCCGTTGGACGGGCGGAACAGGATGCAGCCCAGCGGCAGCCGGGCGGCGTCGGAGGTCAGCACGCCGACCACCTCGGGCCCGGAGGGCGTCGGCACGGTGACGTACAGCGCCGTGGGCGCCGACAGCAGCACCGTGCCCTGGCGCAGCGGGCCACGGAGCAGCTCGGCCACCCCGGTGCTCGCCTGGGCCGGCACCGACGGACGCGGCGCGGGCACGAGACCCGACGACGCACCCCCGGACAGGTGCAGCGTCGGCATGCCGGCACGGGCAGCCCGGCCCGGGCGTCCCGAGCGCGGCGCCGGCGCCGGCGCCGAACGCCCGGCCTCGGACGGGGCGAGGCCCCGCGTCGCGGTCGATCGTGGTGCGGCGGTACGGCGTGGGCCGGTACCGGCCCTGTCCTCGCTGGTCGCGGCGTCGCCCTGCCCGCCGGTGCTCTCGTCGATCGTGCGCATCTGACCTCCACCCCCGTGCGGTCGCCGGCAGCGGTCGATGTGCCGACTGCCGTCCCGGTCTGTGCTCCCGGGCGGCCGGCACCGACCCCCTCGAGCGCGGGGCCGCCTACCATCCGGTCGGGACACAGGTCGGAAGGACGAACGTATGTGGCGCGTCCCTCAGACCTGTATGGCGATTCTCGCCAAGTGTGGGTTCGCGCGTCCAGAGACGTCTGACAGAATCTCGCCGAGTTCTTCGTGACACGGCGTTTTGGGGGTACGTACAGTGACTGATCGTGAGACGTCCGTGACTTACGTTGCACACAGCGACCGGGCGGCTACGTTCAGCAGCGTCCCGCCGTCCGCGGAACCGGTGCTCTCGCAGCTGCCCCCGGCCGACCGCACCGCCCTGCAGGACAGCATGGGGCTCACCGTCGACCAGCTCCTGGACCTCCCGGGCCTCACCGGGACGATCGTCGTCGGCGGTGCCACCGGCACTCGGCGCATCGTGCGGCACGTCGTCGTCGAGGAGCCCAACGACCCCCTCGGCAGCGCCGGCCCCGACGTGCTCGTGGTGCTCGCCGGCCGGCTGGGCTCCCGTGACGCCGTGCAGAGCCGCGCGGTGATCGAGCGCCTGCACCGCGCCGGCAGCGGCGCGCTGGCCTTCCGGTCCGAGGGCGGGCAGGGCAACGCCGCCGGCGAGGTGCCCGCCGAGGTGCTGGCCGAGGCCGACCGGCGCGGGTTCCCGGTGCTCGCGCTGCCGTCGTCCACCCGGCTGGACGAGGTCGTCGCCGAGGTGCTCGGCGCGATCATCGACAAGCAGACCCAGGCGCTCAGCCTCGCCAACCGGATGCACAACCAGTTCATCGACGTCGCGCTGTCCGGCGGTGGGCTGGCCGAGGTGACCACCCAGGTGTCGACCTTCCTGGCCGGTGCGGCGGTGCTGGGGCTCGGGCCGGACCGCGAGGTGGCCACCGACGCCGGCCCGCAGGAGGAGGTCACCGAGATCCGCGACTGGCTGTGGCTGCTCGACGCCGCCGCCGACGACGCCTTCGGTGACCTGACCCCGGCCCGCAGGCTGTCGGGCAACCGCGCCGACCAGAGCGTGGTCACCCCCGCCGACGTCCTGGCCGACGCCGACCTGTCCCCGGCCGACGGCATCCTGCTGGTGCCCGGTCACCACGAGCTGCCCGGCGGGGTGGGGGAGTACGCCGTCGCCCCGATCATGGCCGGCGAGCAGCGGCACGGCTGGCTGGTCGCGGTGAACCGGCACGGGCCGATGCTGCTCGGCGCCGGTGCGGTGCTCGAGCAGGCCGCCGTCATCGCGGCACTGTCGGAGATCCGGCTGCAGGCGGTCCACTCCGTGGAGCTGCGGTTCCAGGGCGACATGGTGCGCCGGCTCGTCGGTGGCTCCTTCGCCCACACCGAGCGGGCGCTGGCCTACGCGCGGTCCTTCGGCTGGCGGCTGGACGGCCCGGTCGTCGTCCTGGTGACCGCCACCGAGACCGTCGCCGACGCCGGGGCGGACCCGACCCGCGCGCTCGACGTCCTCGACCGGCTCGCCGACGGCTGGCGGTCCGCGGTCGACAGCGAGGTCGCCGGTGCCGCCGTCGCGGGCCTGGCCACCGAGATCGTCACCGTGCTGCCGCTGGACGGGCGCACCCCCGAGGAGCTCTCCGGGCTGGTAGCGGCGGTCACCGCCCGGGTCAACGCGCGGTTGCGCCGGGTCGGCCGGCTGCTGGGCACCGGCATCGGCCGCCCGGCGGAGTCGCTGCAGGTGCTGGGCGACGCCTACCAGCAGGCCCAGCGCGCCCTGGTCGTCGGCCAGGAGATCCACGGCGGGCACGCGGTCACCCACTTCGACCAGCTGGGCGTCTTCCGGTTGCTGTCGCTGATCCCGGACAGCTCCGAGCTGCGCTCCTACGTCGACGAGGTGCTCGGCTCGCTGGCCGACTCGACCGACCCGGACTCCGTCGACCTGCGCGACACGCTGCGCGTGCTGCTGGAGACCAACCTCAACGTCGCGGAGTCCGCGCGCCGGCTGCACTTCCACTACAACACGATGCGCTACCGGATCGGCAAGCTGGAGCGGATGCTCGGGCCCTTCACCACCGACCCGACGCTGCGGTTGAACCTGCTGCTCGCGCTGCACGCCGCCCGGATCCGCGGCCTGGACCAGCCGCACCGCCCGCCGGTGGAGAGCGTCGCCGCCGCCGTCCTGGACGACGGGCTCGAGTCGCTCGTCTGATCGAGGACCCCTCCCTCCCTGCCACGAGCGAGCTCGCGGCGGGGAGGGAAGGGGCCGGTCGATGACCGCTGCGGACGCCGTCCGCACGGGGTGATGCGCTGCGCAACCAGTTCGTGCGTGCCGGGGGCGCCGGACGGGCACCGGGGGCCCGGGGGCCGCGTCCGGCGGCCCGGAGGAGGCGCATCCGCATGACCGAGAACACCCGCCCGCTCGAGGGCAAGGTCGCCCTGGTCACCGGGGCGTCGTCGGGCATCGGCGAGGCGACCGCGGTCGCCCTGGCCGAGGCCGGCGCCGCCGTGGCGATCGGCGCCCGCCGCAGGGACCGGCTCGACGCCCTGGCCACCCGGCTGCGCGACGGTGGCGCCCGGGTGCTCCAGCTGGACCTCGACGTCACCGACGAGGCGCAGTGCACGGCGGCGGTCGCCCGCACCCGCGAGGAGCTCGGCGGCCTCGACGTCCTGGTCAACAACGCCGGCGTCATGCTGCTGGGCACCGTCGTCGGGGCCGACCCCGAGGACTGGCGCCGGATGATCCAGACCAACGTCCTGGGCCTGATGTACATGACCCACGCCGCGATCGAGGGCATGGTCGCGCAGGGGTCCGGGGACGTCGTGAACATCTCCAGCGTCGCCGGCCGGACGGCCCGCCTCGGCGCCGGTGTCTACAACGCCAGCAAGTGGGCGGTCAACGCGTTCAGCGAGTCGCTGCGCCAGGAGGTGACCGAGCGCGGGGTGCGGATCTCGCTGGTCGAGCCCGGCGCCGTGGCCACCGAGCTGACCGACCACATCACCCAGGCCGAGGCGAAGGAGGCGGCGAAGAAGATGTCGACCGAGATGACGCCGCTGCAGGCCGAGGACATCGCCCGGGCGATCACCTACGTGGTCACCCAGCCGCCGCACGTAGCGGTCAACGAGGTGCTGGTGCGCCCCACCGCGCAGCAGCGCTGAGCCTCACCCGCCGGCCTCGACCGCCCGCTTGAGGGTGGCGAGGTCGGCGGTGACCGCCGCGGCGTCGGCGGCGAACTCCGCGTCGGTCATCGCCGGCGCGCGGCGCAGCGTGAACACGACCTCGCAGCCCGCCCCGTGGGGCAGCACGCGCAGCGGGTTGGTCACCGTGGTGCCGTCGGGCAGCGTCACGTCGTGGTCCAGGACGCCGAACGGGTTGCGCTCGGCGAAGCGGACGACGACCCGCCCCATCGGGGAGTCCGCCACCCACTCGCCGTCGACCTCGGCGATGCCGCCGGCCAGCCCGGCCGCCCACGCGGGCAGGTGGGCGGGGTCGCGGGCGTAGTCGTAGACCTCGGTGGCGGGCCGGTCGACCGACACGGCCAGGTGCAGGGACTCGCTCATGCCGGCCATCCTGGCCCGGGGCACCGCCGGTCGGGGCCTACGGCTGCCCGGCGGCCAGGGCGTCGACGGCCCGGTCGAGCAGCTCACCCAGCAGGTGCTGCTCGCCCGGGGTCAGCACGTCCAGCTGCGGTGCGACCGCGTGGAAGGCGACGGTGGCGGCCATCGGCCCGGACCCCGCCACGGCCGGGGCGTCGGTGAGGACCTCGCGCAGCACGGGCCGGTGACCCTGACCGCGGGCGCCGCACCGACCTTCGCCGACGTCGCTGCGACCGCCGCCGAGGTGGCCGGGCGCCCGGTCGAGCGCGTGCTGGTCGACCCCGAGGAGTGGGTCGCCGGCCAGGTCGCCGGCGGGACGCCGGAGTTCGTGGCCCGCTTCATGCTGGGCATGTACTCCGCCGCCGAGCAGGGCTTCTTCGCCGGCGTCGACCCGCTGCTCGGGGAGCTGCTGGGCCGTGAGCCGCGCACCGTGCGCGACCTGCTGGCCGCACCGGCGCGCTGACCCGACCGCGTCGGGACTGCCTCCGGTCGCAACGGGACGGCCAGTCCCGGGTGCGGTGGCCGGATCCCGCCAGAGGACGTCGCCGGCGCCACCTAGGGTCGGCGACGTGCCCTCCACCCCGCGCGTCCCACTGGTCCTGCTCGCCGTCTCGGTGACGGTGCTGGCCTGGGCCTCGGCGTTCATCGGCATCCGCGCGGTCGGTGCGGACCTCTCGCCCGGCGCGCTGGCGCTGGGCCGGCTGGCGGTCGGCACCCTCGTGCTCGGCCTGCTGCTGGCCCCGCGTGGCTGGGTGCGGCCGACCGCGGGGGAGTGGCGGCTGCTGGCCGTCTGCGGGGTGGGTTGGTTCGGCGTCTACAACGTGGCCCTCAACGCCGCCGAGCAGCACCTGGACGCCGGCACCACCGCGATGCTGGTCAACATCGGCCCGGTGCTCATCGCCGTCTTCGCCGGGCTGCTGCTGGGTGAGGGGTTCCCGCGCTGGCTGGTGATCGGGCTGGCGATCGCCTTCTGCGGCGTCCTGCTCATCGGGTTCGCCACCCGCGAGGCGGGGGCGGACCTGCTCGGCGTCGTCCTGTGCCTGGTGGCCGCGCTGACCTACGCGATCGGCGTGGTGTCGCAGAAGCCGCTGCTGCGCCGGCTGCCCGCGCTGCAGGTCACCTTCACCGCCTGTGCCATCGGCGCGCTGTGCTGCCTGCCCTGGGCCGGGGCGCTGGCCGCCGACCTGGGTGCGGCGCCGGCGTCGTCGGTGCTCGGCATGGTCTACCTGGGGGTGGTGCCGACGGCGCTGGCGTTCAGCACCTGGGCCTACGCGCTGGGCCGGATGGACGCCGGCCGGCTGGCGGTCACCACGTACCTGGTCCCGCCGATCGTGGTGCTGCTGGGCTGGGCGCTGCTGGACGAGGTGCCGCCGGGTCTGGCCTTCGTCGGTGGCGCGGTCTGCCTGCTGGGGGTGGCGGTGTCCCGGCGGCGGGTGCGCCCGCCGGTGCCGGTGCCCGCCGAGGCGACCGCGTGAGCGGTCAGGGCGTGGACGGTCAGGGCGTGGAGAGCACCCGGGCGAGGTCGGCCAGTGCGCCGGGCACCAGGGCGTAGTAGGCCCACACCCCGCGCTTGTCCCGGGTCATCAGCCCGGCGTCGACGAGCACCTTGAGGTGGTGGGAGACCGTGGGCTGGGAGAGCCCGACCGGCTCGGTGAGGTCGCAGACGCACGCCTCGCCGCCGTGCGCGGCGACCAGCGACACCAGCCGCAGCCGGGTCGGGTCGGCCAGTGCCTTGACCGTGCGGGCCAGCGTCTGGGCGTCCTCCGCCGACAGGGGGGCGCCCTGCAGGGGCGAGCAGCAGGCGACAGCGGTCATGCGCCCATCGTGCCGCAGACATTGACATCCGTCGATCCCCTCGGTCACAGTTGCCCCCGACGAGGCATCGACGGACGTCGATGGAGGAGGAGCGATGAGCGAGCTGCGTGAGCAGGTTCGGGAGCGGTACGCCGCGATGGCCCGCGAGGTCACCGACGCCGGGTGCTGTGAGACCCAGGCGGGTCCCCGGCCGGTCGAGGTCGACGAGCGCTTCGGCGCCGGGCTGTACGACGACGGTGAGACCGACGGCCTCCCGGCGGAGGCGGTGGCGGCCAGCCTGGGCTGCGGCAACCCGATGGTCGTGGCCGACCTGCGGCCCGGCGAGCGGGTGCTGGACCTCGGCTCCGGCGGCGGGATCGACGTCCTGCTGTCCGCCCGCCGGGTCGGGCCGACCGGCTTCGCCTACGGCGTGGACATGACCGAGGAGATGCTCGCCCTGGCCCGGCAGAACGCCGAGGCGGCCGGCGCCACCAACGTCGAGTTCCGCCGCGGGGAGATCGAGGCGCTGCCCTTCCCCGACGCCAGCGTCGACGTGGTCATCAGCAACTGCGTGGTCAACCTGTCCACCGACAAGGCCGCCGTCCTCGCCGAGGCGTTCCGGGTGCTCGCCCCCGGCGGGCGCCTCGGCATCTCCGACGTCGTCGCCGACGACGTCCTGACCCCGGCCGAGCGGGCCGCGCGCGGCAGCCACGTCGGCTGCATCGCCGGTGCACTGTCGATCAGCGAGTACACCGAGGGACTGCTGGCCGCCGGCTTCACCGACCCGGAGGTCGTGCTCACCCACCCGGTCGCCGACGGCATGCACGGTGCGGTCGTGCGGGCGGGCAAGCCCACGTGAGCGACGTCGTCGGCGACCTCGCCCGCCCCGCTCCCGACGCCCCGGTCCTGGCCCGGCTCTCGCGGCTGGACCGCTTCCTGCCGGTGTGGATCCTCGCCGCGATGGCCGCCGGGCTGCTGCTGGGCCGGTTCGTCCCCGGCCTGGACGACGCGCTGGACGCCGTCCGGGTGGGCGAGGTCAGCCTGCCGATCGCGCTCGGGCTGCTGCTGATGATGTACCCGGTGCTGGCCAAGGTCCGGTACTCCGAGCTGGACCGGGTGACCGGTGACCGCCGGCTGCTCGGCGCCTCGCTGGTGCTCAACTGGCTCCTCGGCCCAGCGCTGATGTTCGCCCTGGCCTGGCTGCTGCTGCCCGACCTGCCCGAGTACCGCACCGGACTGGTGATCGTGGGCCTGGCCCGCTGCATCGCGATGGTGCTGATCTGGAACGACCTGTCCTGCGGTGACCGCGAGGCCGCCGCGGTGCTGGTGGCGATCAACTCGGTGTTCCAGATCGTCGCCTTCGCCGCGCTCGGCTGGTTCTACTTGCAGGTGCTGCCCGGCTGGCTGGGCCTGTCGACCACCTCGGCGGAGTTCAGCGTCGGGGCCATCGTGGTCAGCGTGCTGGTGTTCCTGGGCATCCCGCTGGTCGCCGGCTTCCTCACCCGCACGATCGGGGAGCGCACGAAGGGCCGGGACTGGTACGAGTCCCGGTTCCTGCCGCGGATCGGCCCGGTCGCGCTCTACGGCCTGCTGTTCACCATCGTGATGCTCTTCGCGCTGCAGGGGGAGGCCATCACCGCAGCACCCTGGGACGTCGTCCGCATCGCGCTGCCGCTGCTGGCCTACTTCGCGCTGATGTTCGGCGGCTCGTTCGCCCTCGGCCTGCGGCTGCGGCTGGGGTACGCGAAGACGGCGACCCTGGCCTTCACCGCCACCGGCAACAACTTCGAGCTGGCCATCGCGGTGGCCATCGGCACCTTCGGCGTCACCTCCGGTCAGGCGCTGGCCGGCGTGGTCGGCCCGCTGATCGAGGTGCCGGTGCTCGTCGCGCTCGTGTACGTCTCGCTGTGGGCAGGCCGCCGCTGGCTGCCCGACGACCCGACCGTCCCCCTCAGGAGGAACCCGTGAGCACCCCCAGCATCCTGTTCGTCTGCGTGCACAACGCCGGCCGCTCCCAGATGGCCGCCGGCTGGCTGCGGCACCTGGCCGGCGACGCCGTCGAGGTCCGCTCCGCGGGCTCCGTGCCCGGCGACCAGGTCAACCCCGCCGCGGTCGCCGCGATGGCCGAGGTCGGCATCGACATCTCCGACCAGCGTCCGAAGGTGCTCACCACCGACGCCGTCGAGGCCTCCGACGTGGTCATCACCATGGGCTGCGGCGATGCCTGCCCGGTCTTCCCCGGCAAGCGGTACCTGGACTGGGCGCTCACCGACCCGGCCGGCAAGGGGGTGGAGGCGGTGCGGCCGATCCGCGACGAGATCGAGACCCGCATCCGCGGCCTGCTCAGCGAGCTGGACGTCGCCGCCCGGTGACCCAGGCGGCCCTGCGCACCGACCGGCTGCTGCTGGAGCCGCTGGCCGACGCCCACCGCGAGTTCGAGGTGGAGCTGGACGGCGACGCGGCGGTGATGCGGTACCTGGAGCCCCGGCCGCGCACCCGCGCCGAGGTGCTCGCCCGGCACGTGCAGCGGCTCGCGGTGGCCGAGCGGGCGCCCGGGCTGGGGTTCTGGGTGGGCTCCGTGGACGGCGAGCCGGTCGGCTGGTGGCTGCTCGACGTCCCGGAGCGCCCTGACCAGGGGCCCGCCGAGGGGCAGGCCGAGCTCGGCTACCGGCTGCTGCCCCGGTGGTGGCGGCGCGGGCTGGCCACCGAGGGGGCGCGCGAGCTGGTGCGGCACGCCTTCGCCGACCTCGGGCTGCAGCGGGTGTCCGCCGAGACGATGGCGGTCAACGCCGGGTCCCGGGCGGTGCTGGCCGCCGTGGGCCTCCAGCACGTGCGCACGTTCCACCTGCAGTGGGAGACCGCGCTGCCCGGGGCCGAGCACGGCGAGGTCGAGTACGCCCTCACCCGCGAGGCCTGGCTCACCGGCTGACCGCTGCTGCCGGACGTCGAGTGTGCGCTCACCGGGCCCGGAGGAGCGCCAGGACCCCGCTCAGCGCACTCTCGGCGCAGGTGGGCACTCCCGTGACGCGCCCCGGATCCCGCGGTCGGACGCCGAGGGTGCGCGCAGCGGGCTCGGTCCGGCCGAGTGAGCCCGGTGAGCGCACACTCGGCGTCCCGCACCGCCCGGGTGGCGTCAGCGGCGGCGGGGGGCCCAGGGGTCGTCGGGGTCGAAGTCGTCGTCCTCGGCGGTGGCCTGCTGGACGGGCGCGGCCGGCCGGGGCTCGGGGCGGCGCGTGGCGGCGGCCTCCAGGGCGGCGTCGCGGGCGGCGGCCTGCTGGGCGCGCTGCAGCCGGGCGTCCTCGCGCAGCTGGCGGCGGCTCGGCGTCCCGTCGGGGTTGGTCAGCGCCAGCCAGTCGTCCTTCTGGCGCCACAGCGCGACACCGGCGGCGACCAGCCCGATCGGCAGCACGTAGGCGGCGACCCGCTCGGTGCCGCCCTCGCCGAGGAACAGGAACACCGCCGCGCCGAAGAAGATCGTCGCGATGATGCCCAGCAGGCCCAGCACGGCCAGCGTGGTGCCCAGCCCCTCCGAGCGCGGGCGGACGCCGTAGGCCAGCGCGGTCAGCCCGATGCCGCCGCCCAGCAGGTGCGCGCCCGCGGCGATCGCGTGCACGGTGCCGTCCCCGTCGGAGGGGAAGACCCCGACCAGCAGCACGCCGATGCCGGAGACGGTCAGCAGCACCCGGGACAGCCGCCCGCCGGTGCCGGCCAGGCCCGGTCCCAGCAGCAGCGCGCCGGCGATGATGAGCAGGCCCTGGGCGATGAACGAGCCGTTCATCAGCAGCCGGGCCGAGGACCCCGCCGTCCCCAGGTCGCTGATCGTGTCCCGGGTGTAGGAGTAGCCCCCGAACCGGGAGGCCGCGATCGCCTCCACGACGAAGAACTGAAGAGTCAGCACCCATGCGAGTCCGCCCAGGCGGTACCGGCTGTCCGTCACGAGGACCCATGGTCCCAGCCCGGAGGCGACCGCGAGGCCCGGGGCGGCAGAGTGGGGGTGTGACCATCCGCTCCATCGCCCTGTTCGTCCTCGCCGCGCTGCTGGAGATCGGCGGCGCCTGGCTGGTGTGGCAGGGGCTGCGCGAGCACCGCGGCTGGCTCTGGGTGGGCGTCGGGATGGTGTCGCTCGCGCTGTACGGGATGGTCGCCACCCTGCAGCCCGAGGCGGCGTTCGGCCGGGTGCTGGCCGCCTACGGCGGGGTGTTCGTCGCCGGGTCGCTGCTGTGGGCGGTGGTCGCCGACGGCTTCCGCCCCGACCGGTGGGACCTCCTGGGCGCGGCCGTCTGCCTGGCCGGGGTGTCGATGATCATGTACGCCCCGCGCGCCGGCTGACTCAGGTCAGCGCGAGCACGGCGGCGTACTGCTCCGCCGACAGCCACGACGGGTTGCTGCCCGCCGGCATCCGCAGCACCTCGGCGTCCCGCGCGACCGGGTCGGCCAGCAGCTCGGCCCGGTCCACCGGCTCGGCCAGCCGGGTCAGGCGCAGCGGGACCGCGGGGCCGCCGTCGGTCGCGGTGACCGGACCGGTGAGGACGCCGAGGGCGTGCACGCCGGGGCGGTCTCGGCCACTGACCCACAGCAGCACCGGCTGCCCGGCGCCCATCAGCTCCAGCCGGTAGGAGGGGCGCACGCAGCGGTCGAGCTCGGCGGCGCTCCCGGGCAGCCAGCCGGGCAGGACGGCGTCGGGTGGTCGGGCGCTCTTGATCACCCAGCAGGCGACGTCCTCGGTGGTCAGTCGGGCCATGCCCGCAGCCAACCAGTCCCGGATCGGTCGTGCACCGTCCGGTCTCGGGCTGCCGGACTCCTGCGGCTCCCTCTAGCATGAGAACGGTGTCGTTCCCCGGGGTGGTCTGGTCAGCGGTCGAACGGCGTGCCCGCACTGCTGCGACCGGCCCGGTCGTGGCCTCCGGTGCGACCGACGGGCTGGTGCTGCACGGCCTGGTCACCGACTCCCGTGCGGTGACCCCGGGCTGCCTGTTCGCCTGCGTGCGGGGCGGGCGCAGCGACGGTCACCGGTTCGCCGCCACCGCGGTCGCCGCCGGTGCCGCCGCCCTCCTGGTCGACCGGCCGGTCGACGTCGACGTCCCGCAGCTGCTGGTGCCCTCGGTGCGCGCCCAGCTCGGGCCGCTGGGCGCCCTGCTGGCCGGCGACCCGGCCGACCGGCTGCGGCTGGTCGGGGTCACCGGCAGCAACGGCAAGACGACGACCAGCACCCTGGTGCGCGGCGTGCTGCAGGCCGCGGGGGAGTGCGCCGGGGTGGTCACCACCCTCGGTGCGCGGGTCGGTGACCAGACCCGCAGCACCCGGCTGACCACGCCCGAGGCCCCCGAGCTGCACGGCCTGCTGGCCTGGATGCTCGACGCCGGCGCCACCAGCGCGGTGGTCGAGGCCTCCTCGATCGCCCTGGACGTCGGCCGGGTCGACGGCGTGCACGTGTCCGTGGCGATCTTCACCGGCTTCGAGGAGGACCACCTCGACCACCACGGCACCATCGAGCAGTACTGGGCCAGCAAGGCGCGGCTGTTCACCCCCGAGCGCACCGACAGCGCGGTGGTCGTGGTCGACGAGCCGTGGGGACGCCGGCTGGCCGACCAGGCCCGGGTGCCGGTGACCCGGGTGTCGGCCACCGACGACCCGACGGCCGACGTGCGGGTGGTGAGCTGGCAGACCGGCGCGGCGGGCACGAACCTGGTGGTCGAGGACGCCGACGGCCGGCACTGGCTGTCCTCGCCGCTGGTCGGCCGGGTGCACGTGGGCAACCTCGCCGCCGCCTGGGCCACCGGCCGGGCGATGGGCATCTCCCCGCAGACCGTGGCCGCGGGGCTGGCCACCACCGCGCCGCCGGCCGGGCGCAACACCCTGCTGCGCGCGGACGCCGGCCCGCTGGTCGTCGTCGACTACGCGCACACCCCGCGCGCCCTGGCCGCGGCGCTGCAGACCGCCCACGAGCTGACCGGGCCCGGCGGCCGGGTGCACCTGGTGCTGGGCGCCCGCGGCCGGCGCGACCGCTACAAGCGGCAGGGCCTCGGCGTCTCCGCCCGCGCCGCGGACACCGTCTGGCTCACCAACGAGGGCAGCCACGGTGAGCGGCCGGAGTCGATCGTCGAGGAGCTGCGGGTCGGGCTGCTCGGCGGCACCGCCGAGGTGCACACCGTGCTCGACCGCCGGGCGGCGATCGCCGCCGCGGTGCAGGCCGGCGGCGCCGCCGACGTGGTGATCGTGGTGGGCCGCGGTCACGAGACGACGATGACCGACGACGGTGCGCCGGTCGCCTTCGACGACGCGGTCGTGGCTCGCGAGGTGCTCGCGGCCCGGGCCGCCCGGGAGTCGGCACCCAACGTCGTCCGGACCATGACCGGGGTGACGGCCGCGGACCTGGTGGCCGAACGCGCCTCCTGACCCCACCTCCTGACCCCCGCGCCGGTGACCGGGGCGCACCCGGGCAGGCTGGCCCCGATGAGCACGGGGGAGTGGGCCGGGCACCGCACCGGGGAGCCCGGGTTCCGGCGCGCCTCGGTGGCGGTGTTCCTCGCCGGCGTCGCGGTGTTCTCCAGCCTGTACGCCCCGCAAGCCCTGCTGCCGGAGCTGACCCGCTCCTTCGGCGTGACCCCGGCCGGCTCGACGCTGTCGATCTCGGTGAGCACCGCCGCGCTGGCCGTGGGCCTGCTGGTGCTCGGGCCGCTGTCGGACCGCCGCGGCCGCACCGGCATCCTGCACGCCAGCCTGGCCGCCAACGCGGTGCTGGGGCTGCTGATCGCGCTGGCCCCGGCCTGGCCGGTGCTGCTGGTGCTGCGCGGGCTGCAGGGCTTCGCACTGGCCGGGCTGCCGGCGGTGGCGGTGGCCTACCTGCGCGAGGAGCTGCACCCCGGCGTCAGCTCCCGGGCCATCGGGCTCTACGTCAGCGGCACGGCGATCGGGGGGCTGTCCGGGCGGCTGGTCACCGGGTTCCTCACCGAGCTCGGCGGCTGGCGGACGGCGCTGGGCGGGACCGCCGTGCTGGCGGTGGCCTGCGCGGTCGCCGTCCGGCTGCTGTTGCCCGGCTCCCGGCTGTTCGCCCCGGTGGTGCGGCAGGGCCGGCTGCTGCGCCAGCTGGCGCGGGCCTTCACCGACCCGGCACTGCTCGCGCTGTACGGGATCGCCGCGCTGCTGATGGGCGGGTCGGTGGCGGTCTACAACGCGGTCACCTTCCGGCTGGAGGACACCCCGTACCTGCTCACCCCGGCGCTGGCCGGGCTGGTGTTCCTGGCCTACCTCCCCGGCTCGGCCAGCTCCCCGGTCGCCGGGGCGCTCGCCGACCGGTTCGGCCGGCGGCTGGTGGTGCCCGCGACCGTCGTGGTCATGGGCGGGGGGATCGCGCTGACCCTGCTCGACCCGCTGTGGTGCGTCGTGCTGGGCCTCTGCGTGCTGTCCACGGGCTTCTTCGCCGCGCACGGGGTGGCCAGCAGCTGGGTGGCGGTGCGGGCGCAGCTGGGTGGTCGCGCCGTCGGGCAGGCCGCGTCGCTGTACTCGTTCTGGTACTACGTCGGCTCGTCGGTGGCCGGCACGCTGGCCGGCCGGGCCTGGCAGGGCGCCGGGTGGAGCGGTGTCGTGCTGTTGGCCGGCGGGTGCACCGCCGCGGCCGGCGTGCTCAGCGTCGTCCTCGGGCGGACCCGCGCACTGACCCCCTGACGCGCCAGGGGCGGCGCCCCGGCGGTGCCGGGACGCCGCCCCTGGGAGGCGACCGGTGGGCTCAGGCCTCGGTCGCGTCGTGCTCGTAGGCCCCGCCCGGGGCGGCGTCGTCGGAGCCGACGGCCTGGCGCTCCAGCTCGGTGCGGTGCTCGAGGACCTCGTCGGAGGGGTGCGGGTCCTTGGCGTGCTGGGTGCGGTCCTGGGTCACGGACTCCTCGGGGAGGATCACGTCGTCGAGCGTCGGTTCGTCGTGCGGGCTGGTCATCTCTCGCCTCCGCTCTCGGTGTCCGGGGATGTCCCGGACTGCGTCCCCTCCTCCGTATCCCGGGACGGTGCCTGCGCAAACCGACGACGGCGCCGGGCGCCGGGCGCGGCGTCACGGCCGGGGAGCCGACCGTGCCCGCGACGTCGCGGTGAGGAGCGCCGCCACGGCCGGCGCCGAGACCAGGACGGCGACGAGCACCTGACCCGCCCGGCCGTCGCCGGCCAGCTCCTCGTCCGCGAACGCGGCAGTCACCGCCGTGACCACGATCCCCAGGGGCGGGACCACCAGCAGGCGCGTCCGTCCGCCGGACCGGTGCCGGAGGGCCCCGGCGACCTGCGCGAGACCGAGCGGGAGCGCCAGCGCCCCGACGGCCGACCACGTGAGGGGTGGCCAGAGGACGGGGACCAGCCCGGGGAGCCCGATGACCACGACGGCGAAGACGCCGCCGGCGATCGCGGCGACCTCCGGCACCGAGAGCGGACGACGTCGGGCCGGCGCCGACGGCTGCTCGGTCATGCCGCGGAGCGTAGGACGCGGGGCAGCCGGCCGGGGCTGGCCTGAGCGCACCACGGGGTTGACAGGTAGCCTGTCATTACGACAGGCTGACTGTCATGACAGAGGACGTCGAGACGCGGGACGGTGCGGGCGCCCAGGCGCCCGGTGCCGTGCCCGCGGCGTACCAGGTGCTCGCGCAGGTGCGCCCGCTGTACCAGGCCGCCGGGCGTGCCGTGGACCAGGCGCTGCGCGGCACCGACCTGACCGTGCCGCTGCGCGCGGTGCTGGAGCTCGTGCTCGACCGGGGGCCGATGACCGTCCCGCAGCTCGCCCGGGAGTTCGGGGTCACCCGGCAGAGCGTCCAGGCGCTCGTCGACACCGGTGCGGCGCGCGGGCTGCTCGACCTCGCGGACAACCCGCAGCACCGGCGGTCCCGGTTGGTCGCAGCGACCGGGTCCGGCCGCCGGACCTTCGACGAGGTGCACGGGCGCGAGCTCGCCGCCCTCGACCGGGTCACCGCCGACCTCGACGCCGAGGACCTCGTGAGCTGCGCCCGCGTGCTGACCCTGCTCACCGACCGCATCCGCCAGCTCTCCGACGAGGAGCCCACGTGATCCAGGTGCCCGACCTCATCCTCCCCACCGACCCGGTCGAGCCGGTCGACCACGGCGGCTTCGACCTGTACCTGCCCGAGCAGGGTGGGCGGCCACCCGTCGTCGTCCTGGTGCACGGGCTGTTCCAGCAGCCCCCGCCGGTGGCCCCCCGCCGGACGCCGTTCTTCCGCGCCTACGCCGCCCAGCTCGCGCGGCGGGGCGTGGCCGCGGTCGTGCTCGACCACGAGCTGACCGGCGGCAGGCGCTACCCGGAGGCCGCCGCCACGCTCGACCGGGTGCTGTCCGCGGTGCGCGACGGCGGTGCGGTCGACGGTGACCGGGTGGCCGTCTGGTTCTTCTCCGGCGGCGGCCCGCTCGCCCTCCCGCTGCTCGCCGCCGGCCCCGGCTGGCTGCGGTGCGTCGCGCTGACCTACCCGCTGCTGCCGACCGAGGACGTCCCCGGCTGGCCCTCGCTGACCGACGCCCTGCGCGGGCTGGGGGACACCCCGGTGGTGCTCACCCTCGTCGAGCACGAGCTGCCCGCGTTCGTACCGGGGCAGCACGCGCTGCTGGAGGTGCGGCCCGCCGGTCTGACGACCGTCGAGGTGCCGGGGGCCCAGCACGGGTTCGACACCGGTCCCGACACCGAGGTCGGCCGGGCGGCCGTCGTCCGTGCCCTCGACGAGGTCGTGGCGCGCCTGCTCGCCGCGCGCGGGACGGTCGGGGGACCCGTCGGCGGTCAGCCCTGTTTCAGCTGGTCGGCGGGCAACCACGCCTCCACCAGCACCGGTCCGTGCACCCCGGGGACGGCGTAGGCAACCCGCCCGTGCCAGCCGTCCTCCTGCTGGCGCCACTCGACGAGCAGGCCGGGCCACGTGCCGGGCGCGTCGGGTGGGTCGTGCACCCAGCAGTGCCGCCCCGACCCGTCGCCGGCGGGGCGGCGCGGCGCCGGCCGCGGCTCGGGCCCGGACGGCAAGGCGGGCACGCCGGAGCGGGCGGCGCGGTCGGCCAGCGAGACGCCGTGCTGTCCGCGCTGCATGCCCCCGGCCACCGGCAGATGTTCTCACGACGGTCGAACACGTGTTCGACCGATGTGGGCGGCGTCAGCCGCCTCGTCGCGGGACGGGCGGGCTCCAGACCCCGGCTCCGGCCTGTCGCCACTCACGGGGTGCGACTCCGTACGCCGCGCGGAAGCGACGGCTGAAGTAGGACGCGTCGGTGAAGCCCCACCGCCGCGCCACCACCGCGATCGGCCGGCTCCGGCTGCCGGGGTCGGCCAGCTCGGCGCGGGCACCCTCCAGCCGCTGCTCGATCACCCACTGCTCGAGGCTGAACCCGGCCGCGGCGCACACCCGGTACAGCTGGCGCACCGAGACGGCCAGCGCCGCGGCGACCCGTCCGGCGTCCAGCCCGGGGTCGGTGAGGTGCTGGCGCACGTACGCCCGCACCTGGCTGAGCAGCGTCTCGGCCGCCGCGTCCTGCGCCGTCCGGCCGGCGTCGTCGGCCGAGGCCAGCAGCGCCCGGGTCAGGTCGACCGTCGCCGACGCGAGCGCCTGCACCATCGGCTCGCCCACCAGCTCCTCGGCGTTCAGCGTCACCTGCTCCAGGTGGGCGCTCACCAGACCGTGCAGCGGGCTCCGCCGGGCCAGCGGGAGAGCTCGGCGCACGACGTCGACCGGCAGGCCCAGCCGCGCCACCGGGATCTGCAGCGACCGGCACACCCCGCGACCGGACCACCGGTACTCGTAGGGCGAGGTGACGTCGGTCAGCGTGAGCCCGCCGACGGGCACGACCCGGCGGCCGCCGAGGTGGTCCTGCAGCGCCTCGCCCACCTCTTGGACGGCGAAGGACACCAGCGGCTCGACGTCCTGCCGGGCCTGGCGGACGGACTGGGTGAGCTCGAGCTCGCCGGTGAGGTCGGCGCGCGTGACCGTCAGCCCGCCGAGGTCCCACGTGTCCATCCGGGCGTGCGCGGGTGGACGACGGCCCGGGAAGCGGACGCGGGCGCCGATCGCCGCCTCGAGCATGCCGCCGACCTGGGCCGGGCGGCGCTCGGACGGTGGGAGCAGGTCGGTGTCGACCAGGGTGACCATGGGTCCCTCCGGAGGGGTCCGCGGCGACGCTGCCCTGACCGGGCCGATCCTGGCCGGTCGAGCCGCCGCGTGGCAAGGAGCGGGTGGCGGGGACCGGATCGGCAGGCAGGGTCCGGGGTCGGGCACGCAGGGCACACCCGGGGCGGGCGCCGTCGTCCTACGGTCCAGGCGGTCCGGCCCAGGGCAGCGGGCCGGGCCACGTCCAGCGCGGCGCACGTCGCCGCACCCGCACCGAGCACAGGAGCACCTGCCATGCCCTTCGTCACCACCCCCG
The DNA here is from genome assembly GCF_026967795.1 of Modestobacter sp. VKM Ac-2986. GTDB lineage: Bacteria > Actinomycetota > Actinomycetes > Mycobacteriales > Geodermatophilaceae > Modestobacter. The sequence goes on along the minus strand of NZ_JAPVBH010000002.1, from coordinate 81,010 downwards.
ACGGCGTCGAGATCTTCTACAAGGACTGGGGCACCGGTCAGCCGATCGTGTTCAGCCACGGCTGGCCGCTGTCCAGCGACGACTGGGACGCCCAGCTCATGTTCTTCCTCGCCCACGGCTACCGCGTCATCGCCCACGACCGCCGTGGCCACGGCCGGTCGACCCAGGTCGCCGACGGCCACGACATGGACCACTACGCCGACGACCTGGCCGCGCTGGTCACCCACCTGGACCTGCACGACGCCGTGCACGTCGGCCACTCCACCGGCGGCGGCGAGGTCGCGCACTACATCGCCCGGCACGGTGCGGACCGCGTCGCCAAGGCGGTGCTGATCAGCGCGGTGCCGCCGCTCATGGTGCAGACCGACGCCAACCCGGGCGGGCTGCCGAAGAGCGTCTTCGACGGCATCCAGGAGCAGGTGGCCACCAACCGGTCCAACTTCTACCGCGAGCTGCCCGCGACGGCGTTCTACGGCTTCAACCGGGACGGCGTCGAGCCGCAAGAAGCGGTGATCCAGAACTGGTGGCGCCAGGGGATGATGGGCGGCGCCAAGGCCCACTACGACGGCGTCGTCGCGTTCTCCCAGACCGACTTCACCGACGACCTGAAGAAGATCACCGTGCCGGTGCTGGTCATGCACGGTGACGACGACCAGGTCGTGCCCTACGCCGACTCCGCGCCGCTGTCGGCCGAGCTGCTGCCGAACGGGACGCTGAAGACCTACGCCGGCTTCCCGCACGGCATGCCGACCACCGAGGCCGCCACGATCAACGCCGACCTGCTGGCCTTCCTGCAGAGCTGACCCGCCGACGCCGTCCCCTCAGCGCGAGGGGACGGCGTCGACGTCACTTCTTGCGGCTCTTCCCGCCGCTCTTGGCCTGCTTGGCCCTGCCCTTGTGCTTGCTGACCGGCGGCGCGGGCTGCAGCCCCTCGGCGAGCACGTGGGCCACCGCCTGCACGCCGGCGTGGGCGGCGAGGTCCTCGGTGGCCACCGGCAGCGGCAGGCACCAGTTGGGCCGCTCGTTCGCACCGGGGATGTTGGGCCGGCGCTCGACGCCCAGGGCGTCGTCCAGCGTCGCCGACAGCAGCGTCGAGGGCGCGGTGGCCAGTCGCCGGTAGGCCGCGAGCACGGCCTCGTCCGGCGTGGTGCCGTCCGGGACGCCGCCGAGGTGCTCCAGCAGCGATGTGCGGCCGCTCTCCAGCTCCTCGGCGGTGCCCGTCTCGTGCTCGAGCTGCTCGGCCACGTCGGACCCGGTGACCAGACCGGGGATGGTGGGCAGGTCGTGGGTGGTCACCGCGGCCATGGACTCCGCCGGCCACGCGGCGGGCTCGTCGTCCTCGAACCACAGCAGCTTGTAGGACAGGATCCCGTGCTCGGCCATGGCCTCGCGCACGCCGTCCTCGACGACTCCGAGGTCCTCGCCGACCACGATCGCCTGGGCGCGGTGGCTCTCCAGCGCGACGATGTCGAGCATGTCCTCGTAGGGGTAGCGCACGTAGGCGCCGGCGTCCGGCCCGCCCTCGGACGGCACCCACCACAGCCGGAACAGGCCCATGACGTGGTCGACGCGCAGCCCGCCGGCGCCGGCCATGGTGGCCCGGATGGACTGGATGAACGGCTCGTAGTCGGCGGCCTGCAGGCGCCAGGGCACCAACGGCGGGGAGCCCCAGTCCTGTCCGCGGGCGTTGAAGGCGTCCGGCGGGGCGCCCACGCTCACGCCCTGGGCGAGCACGTCCTGCCAGGCCCACGCGTCGGCGCCGCCGCCGGCGACGCCGATCGGCAGGTCCTGGATGACGGTGATGCCCTCGGTGGCCGCGCGCAGCTGGCGGTCCAGCTGCCACTGCAGCCAGGCGTGGAAGGCGATCTCGCGCTCGTGCGAAGCGGCGAAGTCGGCCACGCCGGTACCGCGCGGGTCGACCAGCTCGGCGGGCCAGGCGTGCCAGTCGGGGCCGTGCTCGTCAGCGACCGCGCACCAGGTGGCCCAGTCCATCAGCGGCTGCCCCTGGTGCCACCACCAGTCGCGCAGGGCACCTTCGTCGATGCCGGCGTCGAAGACCCGCTGCAGCACTCGGCGCTTGAGCGTCCAGATGGCGTCGCGGTCGATGAGCTCGGCGTCGCCCAGCGCGGAGCCGGCCTCGGCCTCGGTGTCGACCGCGTCGGCGCCGGGGACGTCGGCGATGCGCAGGTAGACCGGGTTGCGGAAACGGCGGGTGGCCGGCAGGTAGGGGCTGGCCTCCTGCTCCGGCGTGGGGGCGACCGCGTGCAGCGGGTTGACCAGCACGAACCCGGCGCCCTGCTCCTTGGCGAACTGCGTGACGGTGCGCAGGTCACCGAGGTCGCCGATGCCCCAGCTGCCCCGGCCGCGGGTGGCGTAGAGCTGCACGGCCCAGCCCCAGCCGCGCCAGCCCTCGGGCAGCCAGCAGCGGCCGGGGGAGACGATCAGCCGGCGCTCGCGGCCGTCGGCGGTGCGCAGCCGGTGGTAGCCCAGCGGGAAGTCCTCGGGCAGGACGCCGTCGACGGTGCGCGCCGTCCCGTCCTCGCACTCGACCTCGGCGGCCTCGACCTCCAGGGCGTCCCCGGGGCGGGCGACGATCGGCACGCGGTCGATCAGGTCTGCCGGCGGGTCGCCGATGACCTCGCGCAGCTTCTCGATCGTCGACTCGGCGATCAGGTGCTCGGTGTCGGAGACGTCGAGCCAGCGGGCGTCGATGCCCCATGCGTCCGTGGTCGAGGCGTCGATGGTGGGCGTCGGCTGGTCGGCGGTGCTCGTCACGTCCCGATCCTCACCGGTCGTGGCGCGTTCTGCCCGGTGGAACGGCTGCGCAGACCGTCACACCGGCTCCTCGGGTGACCTGTCGTGCGTCCGGGGGCCGTCTTCGGCCGGAGGCGGCGGCGACGTCCCAGGACCCGGGTCGGGATCAGCCCGGTCCGGTGCACCGGCGCGTGCGTCGGCCGCCAGCTCGGCCCGCAGCCTCGACTGCTCCCGGCGGCGCCGGACCTCCCGGCGGGCGAGGAACCAGGCCACGACGACGGGCCAGACGTACCCGGCCCGGTCCAGCAGCCAGGTCACCCAGCCCGGCAGCGGCCAGTCGGGCAGGTCGACGTCGGGCAGGTCGACGTCGGGCCAGGGGATCGACGGCAGGTCGAGGTCCGGCCACGGGATGTCCGGGAGGTCCCAGTCCGGCCAGGGGATCGCGATCGCCAGCCGCACGACCAGGAGGCCGAGGAGCAGGGGCAGCACGACCGTCGCGACGCCCCCGGCGACGGCCAGTGCCGTGTGCCGCCGGGGGTGCCGTTCGATCCGCTCCTCACGGAGCGCGGCGGGCGAGCCCGGCTCGGGTGCCAGGTCGACCCCGCCGACCCCGAGCAGGGCACGGGCGGGAGCGGCCACGTCGCCGTCGGGCCGGTACCAGGTGGCCCGCTTCGGCCGCCCCAGCGCGGTGAAGGTGACGGAGAGGGCGCCGACGTCCGGCGGTGGCTCCCCGGCCCCCTCCTCCTGGCTCTTCTCCAGCCGGTCGCCCGGGGTGAGCCGGATCGTGTCGTCGGACGACCGCGTGGTGGCGACGAGCCGGTCGTCGACGTGCCAGGTGACCGTCCTGAGGACCGAGCCCGTCGTCTCCACGCGGTGTCGTCGGCCGAGGGCGGACAGCTCCCAGCGCTGGACGCGGTCGGACACGCATCGACCGTAGCGGCGCCCCGGTGGTCGCGGGCTGCCTCAGGCCTCGGGAGCCGTCGTGCCCGCCGGCGGCTTGAGGGCGCCGGCGACGAGGGCGGCGATGCCCAGCAGGACGGCGACCACGGTGAGCGCCCGCAGCACGGTGACCTGCTGGCCGAGCAGGCCGATCAGCGGCGGGCCGGCCAGGAAGGCGCAGTAGCCGATCGAGGCCACGACGCTGACCCGGGCGGCGGCCGCGGCCGGCTCGTCGGCGGCGGCGCTCATGCCGGTCGGGAAGCCCAGTGAGGCCCCGGCGCCCCAGAGCAGGGCGCCGACGAAGGCGAGCTCGGGGGAGCCGAAGACGAACAGCAGCAGCCCGACCACGGCGAGCCCGGCGAGCAGGCGTATGACCTGCACCCGGCCGTACCGGTCCAGCACCGGTCCGCCGAACCAGCGCGCCACGGTCATCGCGGTGAGGAACAGCGCGAAGCCCAGCGTGCCGGCGGTCTCCGACGTGCCGTGGTCGTCGATGAGCGCGACGCCCAGCCAGTCGTTGGCGGTGCCCTCGGCGAAGGAGAAGGCGAGCACGACCACGCCGATGAGCCAGGTGCGCGGCTCGCGCCAGGCGGAGAGCGCGCTGCCCTTCGCGGCCGGTTCGCCGTCGGCGTCGACGTGGACGTCGCTGACGAACCCGCGCACCGAGACCGGCACGACGGCGACGATCAGCACGGCGACGGCGGCCAGGTGCGCCGGCACCCCCACGCCCAGGTGCACCATCGCCGCGCCCAGCAGCGCACCGGCGACCGTGCCGAAGCTGAAGCCGGCGTGGAAGCGGGACATGGTGGCGCGGCCCAGGCGCCGCTCGACCACGGCGCCCTGCACGTTCATCGCGACGTCCCAGGCGCCGTTGGCCAGGCCCATCACGAACAGGCCCACCGCCAGGACGGCGACGGTGGTGACCGAGCCGACGGCGATGACGCCCAGGGCCGCGGCCAGCACCAGCGACATGACGACGACGGTGCGGCGGGAGCCGAGCCGGGCGATGACGGTGCCGGCCAGCGGCAGGCCCACCACCGACCCCGCGGCGAGCGCGAGCAGCACCAGGCCCAGGGCGGCGGGGTCGAGGTCGAGCCGGTCGCGCACCGCCGGGATGCGGGAGGCCCAGCTGGCGAAGGCGAACCCGGCGCCGACGAAGGCGGTGTAGACCCCGCGCTTGGCCGCCTCGACCTGCGCCGGGCCGGGTGCTCGGCGGGCGTCGGTGCTGGTCACTGTGCTGCTCCCTCGGTGGTGGGCCGGACGGCCCGGGCGATGATCTCGTGCGTCTCGGTCCGGGACACCGGGCCGGTGGAGAGGACCTCGTGCATGACCAGGCCCTCGATGAGCCCGTCGACGCCGCGGGCGGTGGCGGCGTCGACGAACTGCTCGAGCACGCCACGGCTGCGGCGCATCCAGGTCTCGGTGACCGTGCGCAGCGCCGGGTCGCGCAGGGCGGCCAGGTACAGCTCGTAGGACACCGCCCAATCGCGCTCGTCGGCACCGGCGTGGCCGTGCACCAGGTCGGTGACCGCCTCGACGAGGTCCTCGGTGGTGCGCACGTGGGCGAAGTGCGCCTGGTACTTCACCGCCATCCGCTCGGCGTGCACGGTGAGGGCCTGGGCCAGCAGGTCGTCCAGGCCGGTGAAGTGGTAGGTCATCGAGCCCAGCGGGACGTCGGCGGCGGCGGCCACCAGCCGGTGGGTGGTGCCGGCGACGCCGTGCTCGGCGATCACCCCGATGGCGGCCTCGACGATGCGCTGCCGGCGGTCGGGGTCGTGCCGGCGCACCGGGCGGTCCAGCGGCTCGGCGGTGGGCTCGGCGGTCACCCGATCGACCGGACGACGCGGGCCGGGCTGCCGACCGCCACGACGTCCGCGGGCAGGTCGCGGGTCACGACCGAGCCGGCGCCGACCACCGTGTTGGCACCGATCGTCACGCCGGGGCAGACGATGACGCCGCCGCCCAGCCAGACGTTGTCGGAGATGGTGATCGGCTCGGCGGACTCCCACTTGTCCCGGCGCGGGCCGGGCTCGACGGGGTGGGTGGCGGTGAGCAGCTGGACGCCGGGGCCCATCTGGACGTCGTCGCCGATGGTCACCCGGGCGACGTCGAGGCAGACCAGCCCGAAGTTGGCGAAGGTCCGGGCCCCGACCGTGGTCTGGTAGCCGTAGTCGCAGTGGAACGGGGCGCGGATCTCGCTGCCCGGCCCGAAGGCGCCGAGCAGCTCCTCGAGCACGGCCCGCCGCTGGGCGCCGTCCGTGGGGTCCATCGTGTTGTAGCGGTGGGCGAGGGCCTGGGCGCGGGTGCTGTCCCGGGCGATGTCCGGGTCGTCGGCGATGTAGAGGTCGCCGGCCAGCATGCGGTCGCGCATCGAGCGCTCGTCCGAAGCCATGCGTACGACCGTACACAACGATGCGTACGCATGTACACCCGACGGGCCGGCACGTCGCGCCGGTCCTCGGATCACCGTTATCCCCAACACGCTCGCGGCCGGCCGCGCTAGGGAAGACCGGCAGTTGGCGGCTGTCGCCGCGGCGGCTCAGGTACCGCGGGGCTTGGCGCGCCGGGTCGGGGTGGCGGCGGCCGGGTCCTCTGGCCAGGGGTGGCGGGGGTAGCGGCCGCGCAGCTCGCTGCGCACCGCCGGGTAGCCGGTGACCCAGAAGCCGGCGAGGTCGGCGGTGGTGGCGACCACCCGGGAGGCGGGGGAGAGCAGCTGCAACCGCAGCGGCCGGCCGGCGACCACCGGCGCAGCCGCCCAGCCGAAGAGCTCCTGCACGCGCGCGGACAGCGTCGGCACGTCCGGGTCGCCGTAGTCGACCTTGATCGCCGAGCCGGTGGGCACCTGCACGCGCTCGGGCACCAGCTCCTCGAGCCGGCCGGCCAGCTCCCAGGGCAACAGCGAGCGCAGCGCGGCGACCACGTCGACCCGGGTCAGGTCCCGTCGGCTGCGCGCACCGGACAGCGCCGGGCTCTCGCCGAGGGCGGCCAGCAGCGACTCGTCATCCACGGCCGGCCACGGCTCGCCGAGCCCGGCGTGCGCGGCGGCCAGTCGTTCCCGCAGCGCAGTCGCCGCCGGCGTCCAGCGCAGCAGCGCCAGACCCTCCCGGCGCAGCCCCTCGGCCAGGGCGGCGGTGACGGCGGCCGGGTCGGGATCGGGCAGCGGCCGCTCGGCCAGCACGATCGCGCCCAGCCGCTCGACCCGCGCGGCGGACACGTCGCCGTCGCGCCAGGTCACCTCCGGTCCGTCGGTGTGCGCGGCGGCCCCGGCCTCCAGCGCGGTGGCCTCGTCGACCGCGACGGCGGTGCGCACCCGGGCGTCGCGGCGTCCTGGCGCGCGGTCGGCCGCGGCGACGGCCAGCCACGGAGCGCCGGCCAGCGCGGTGCCCGGGGCGAGCTCGGCGCCGGTGCCGGCGGCCAGCAGGTAGGTGCGCTCGGTGCCCGGACGGCGGCGGGCCAGCCACTCGGGGTGGGCGAGGCCGACCACCAGCCCCGCGGCGACGTCGTCGGGCAGCCGGGTCTCGGCGGAGTCGGGGGCGGCGCGGGTCAGCCGGGTCACCTCGTCGCGCCACCGCCCGTCGCGGGACCGTCGGACCTCGCGCCAGTCGGCGACCAGGTCGTCGGAGCGGGACGGGACGTCGGCCGACAGCAGCGCCACGACCTCCGCCGCCCGGCGCCGGCCGACCAGCGGCGCGCCGTCCAGCAATGCCCGAGCCAGCCGCGGGTGCGCGCCGACGGCGGTCAGCGAGCGGCCGCGCGGGGTCACCCGGCCTGCGTCGTCCACCGCGCCAAGTTGGCGCAGCGTGTCGCGGGCGACGGTGAACGCGGCGTCCGGCGGGGCGTCGGGCAGGGCGAGGCCGGTGCCGTCGGGCTCGCCCCAGCAGGCCAGCTCGAGTGCCAGGCCGGTGAGGTCGGCGACGGCGATCTCCGGCTCGGGCGCGGCGGGCAGCCGGTCGTGCTCAGCGGCCGACCACAGCCGGTAGACCCGGCCCGGCGCCTCGCGTCCGGCGCGGCCGGCCCGCTGGGTGGCCGCGGCCCGGGACACCCGGACGGTGACCAGCGAGCCGAGCCCCCGGGCGACGTCGTAGCGGGGGACCCGGGCCAGTCCGGCATCGACCACGGTGCGCACGCCGGGGACGGTCAGGCTGGTCTCGGCGACGTCGGTGGACAGCACCACCCGCCGCCGCGGCCCAGCGGTGAGCGCGGCGTCCTGCTCGGCGCTGGGCAGCCGCCCGTGCAGCGGCCGGACGTCGGCGTCGACGCCGCCGAGGAGGTTCGCGACCCGGCCGATCTCGGCGGCGCCGGGCAGGAAGACGAGGACGTCGCCGGTGGTCTCGGCCAGTGCCCGCCGGACGGTGTCGGCGACGGCGGCGAGCAGCCGCGGGTCGACGTGCAGGCCGTGTGCCGGGGCGACCGGGGGAGAGGGCGGGCACCACACCGGCTCGACGTCGTGCAGCGAGCCGGTGGCCGCCACGACCGGTGCGTGCCCCATCAGCTCGGCGAGGCGGTCGGCCTGTGCGGTGGCGGACATGGCCAGCAGCTCGAGTTCCGGGCGCAGCGACCCGCGGACGTCGAGGGCGAAGGCCAGCGCGAGGTCGGTGTCCAGGGCGCGCTCGTGGCACTCGTCGAGGACGACGGCGTCGACGCCGGGCAGCTCCGGGTCGGCCTGCAGCCGGCGCACCAGCAGGCCGGTGGTGACCACCTCGACCCGGGTGGCGGCGCTGCGCTGGGAGTCCCCGCGGACGCTGTAGCCGACCGAGCGGCCCACCGGCTCGCCGAGCAGGGCAGCCATCCGGCGGGCGGCGGCGCGGGCGGCGACCCGGCGCGGCTCGGCGACCAGGACCCGGCCGGGCAGCCGGTCGGCCAGGGCGAGGGGGACCAGCGTCGTCTTGCCGGTGCCCGGCGGGGCAACCAGGACGGCGGCGCCACCGCGGTCGAGGGCGGCGTCCAGGTCGGGGAGGACCGAGCGGACGGGGAGGTCGGTCCCCGGCGTCCCGGTCGGTGGCAGCACCTGGTCAGTCTGTCCGACGCCGTGCTCCGGCCGGCTCGTCGCAGGGTCGCGCTGCCGTCAGTAACCTGGGTCGGTGATCACCCGGAAGGGGCAGGCCACCCGAGAGCACATCGTCGAGGCGGCCGCGACGCTCATCGGCCAGCACGGCGTCGCCGGTACCAGCGCCGACGACATCCGCAGGACCGCGGGCGTCAGCGGATCACAACTGATGCACTACTTCGGTGGCAAGCAGGCCCTCGTGCGGGCGGTCATCGTTCGCCAGTCCGAGTCGGAGGCGTCCGTCGGTCACCCGATGCTGGGTGTGCTCGACAGCTTCGAGGCCCTGCAGACGTGGGCCGACGCCGCGGTCGAGGACCTCGCTCACGGGAGCAGTCACGGCGCTTGCACGTTGGCGATGCTGGCGGGTTCGACGAGTCCTGGCGACGAGCAGACCCGCGAGGAGCTCCGCAGCGCCTTCGCGCGCGTGCAGTCCCCGCTGCTCGACGGTCTCCGCGCCATGCGCGAGCGGGGCGACCTCCGTCCCGAGGCCGATGTCGACGAGCTGTCGATGGCGCTGCTGACGGCCCTCCAGGGGGGCGCGCTCCTGGGGCAGACCATGCAGTCGACGGCGCCGATGCGAGCGTCGATGAACGCCGCTCTCCGCTATGTCGAGTCCTTCGCCGCCTGACGATCCGTCCGACCGCCCTGCACCTTCCAGGCCCGCTCTGACAGCTGGCGGCCCGGGTCGTCCCTGACACCCGGGCACCGCCGCGTGCGCACGATCGTCGAGTCCACTGCGGGCCGTCCCGCTGACCCTCGATGTCCAGCCCAGCCCCGCCCCTGCCTTTCTGGGTGGGATGACCCAACCAGTGTCATGATCGGGTCATCCCACCCAGAAGGAGCACGTCATGTCGGAGCCCGCAGGAAGAACCGCCCTCGTCACCGGTGCCACCCGCGGACTCGGCTACGAGGTCGCCCGTCGCCTCGTGGAGGCCGGTCAGACCGTCTACCTGGGTGCCCGGGACCTGCGACGAGGGACCGAGGCGAGCGCCGAGGTCGGTGCGACGCCGATCCTCCTCGACAGCACCGACGGCGCCTCGATCGCCGCGGCGGTGGACCGGCTGCGGGACGAGGTCGGCGCGCTGGACGTCCTGGTGAACAACGCCGGCATCGCCGGGGACCAGCGTCAGCCCGCCGAGGCGACGCCCGAGGACCTCCGCCGGGTGTTCGAGACGAACGTGTTCGGCGCCGCCGCGGTGTTGACGGCCTTCACGCCGCTGCTCGAGGCGAGCCGGGCTCCGGTCGTCGTGAACGTCTCCAGTGCCGTCGGCTCCATGACGCTGAACGCAGGCCCGGACGCGCGGTGGTCGATGCTCGCGTACCCGATGTCGAAGGCGGCGCTCAACATGCTGACGATCCAGTACGCGAGGGCCTTCCCCCGCTGGCGCGTCAACTCCGTGTCACCCGGGCCGACCGCGACCGACTTCGTCGCCGCCCGCGAGGGCTTGCCGACGGTGGAGCAGCTCCGGGCGGCCGGCGTCGTGGTGAACACCGTGCAGGAGGGCGCGGAGGTCCTCGTGCGGATGGCGACGAGCGGCCCGGAGGGCCCGACCGGGACCTTCGTCGGCAACGAGGGCCCCGTTCCCTGGTGACGTCGAGCAGGCGACCAGCCCCACGAGGAGGGCCGACCGAAGGCGACCTCACACACCCCCAGATGGCCAGACCACGGCGTCCTTCCGCAGCGCTGCGTAGAGCCGCGCCAGGCCGAGGGCGGTGACGTGGGTGTTGCCCCATCGGCCGGGGACGTCGTTGGGGGAACCGAGGTCCGGTAGGTCGTGGTGCCTCTCGATCCATGGTCCCAGCCCGTGCCCGCCGGCTCGTTGCCACAGCACGTTCGCCGCGACGTCGTCGGAGCGGCTGATCATCGAGTGGGCGAGCTCTGCGGTCTGCCCGGTCATCTCCCCCTCGGCCAGGAGCCGGGCTGCGATCATCACCTTCACCACCGACGCGGTGGCAAGGGTCCCCTCGGTGTCCCCGGACACCGAGCACTCCCCGGTCGCGGTGTCCACGACGGCGACCCCGACCCGGAGTCCCGAATCGGTGTCGACGCGGGCTGCGGCAGAGACCGCTGCAGCCGGCATCCCGGTGCCCACGCCGCAGTCGGCCGCAGCGCTGGCGTCCTCCCGGACCGGCGGCGTCACGACCACGGCCATCACAGCGGCGAGGACGAGCCCAGGGACAGACCCCGGGACAACGGGCGGCCGCGATGGGCGGACGGGGACGAGCGGGTCGGTTCCATGGCCGTGTCCTCTCTGCCCATCACCTGGCGGGGCACCACGACGATGTGGGCCGCCCCGTCGTGGACGTCCGAGCCCTGGACGCCGCACCGGCAGTGGGGTCCACGCCGAGATGGTCGCCGGGGTGGCCGCCTGTCCGCACCCCGGCGACCGTGACCTGGCCGAGGCCATCGAGCGCCTCGGCCAGGCCGCAGCCGGTGTCACCGGGGAGGACGCCGAACCCGTCAGGGACCCCGGCGGGGACGGCGACGCACCGGGTGCACCTGTTCGGTCGGCGCAGTCCCTGGTGGAGGTGGCAGGTCCTCCGCTGGCCGCGGTGGTGCAGCTGTCGGGGTCACGCCTCCCGGGCTGGTCACCGCCCGTCAGCTCCGACCAGTTCGCGATCGCGGACCGGCGGGGCAGCGACCTCGCTCAGAGCGGCGCCCTCGACGTCGAGGCGGGGGAGCCAGTGCAGCCAGCGGGGCAGCCACCAGGCTCGGTCTCCCAGCAGTGCCAGCGCGGCCGGCATCAGGACCATCCGGACGACGAAGGCGTCGAAGAGGATGCCGGTGGCCAGTCCGAAGGCGATCGACCTCAAGGTGGGCTCGCCGTCGACGAAGAACCCGGCGAAGACGGCGAGCATGATCAGCGCGGCAGCGACCACGACCGGGGCGGCCTGCCGGAAGCCGGTGCGGACGGCGTCCAGCGCGTGGGCGCCGCGGCTGTGCGCCTCGTGCATCCGGGACACCAGGAAGATCTGGTAGTCCATGGCCAGCCCGAAGAGGATCCCGATGACCAGGATCGGGCTGAGGCTCGGCAGCGGGCCGGCGCTGGGTGCGCCGATGGTGTCGGCCAGCCAGCCCCACTGGAACACCGCGACCGTGGCGCCGAGCGAGGCGCCGATGGTGAGCAGGAAGCCCAGCACACCGATCAGCGGGACCAGCAGCGAGCGGAACACCAGGACCAGCAGGACCAGTGCCAGGCCGACGACGAGCAGCAGGTAGACCGGCAGCGCGGCGTCCAGGGACTCCGACACGTCCACGCCCACTGCTGTCTGACCGGTGACGTAGCTGTCCACGCCGGTGAGGCCGGTCAGCTGGGCGCGCAGGTCCTCGACCAGCTGCTCGGTGGCGTCGGTGGACGGTCCTGACTGCGGGATCACGGTCACCAGGGCAGCCGTGTCCGCAGCGTTCGGGACCGGTGTGGCGACAGCCGCGACGCCGGGCAGATCGACGAAGCCGCTGCTCGCGGTGGTGGCGCTCTCCACCGCTTCGCTGCCTCGGAACAACACGATGAGCGGGCCGTTGAAGCCCTCACCGAAACCATCGGTGAGCAGCTGTTGTGCGCGCTGCTGGGTGCTGTCCTCGGGCAGGGCCTGCGCCAGCGTGGTCTGCATGGAGAAGAACGGGACGGCTACGACGCCCAGGGCGATGACCGCGGTGAGCAGGGAGACCACCCGGTGCCGGGTGATCGTGGTGACCCAGCCGGCGAGGAACCCGCGCCCGCGGGCCGGGACCTCGCTGGTCTCCGCCGGGGCGTTGCGCAGCGTGCGGGGCAGCGCCCGCCGGCCGAGGAAGGCGAGCACCGCGGGGACCAGGGTGAGGGCGACGAGGACGGCGACGACGATCGTGCCGGCGGCGGCGATGCCCATCTGGGTGAGGAAGGGGATGCCGACGACGGCCAGCCCGACCAGGGCGATCACCACGGTGAGCCCGGCGGTGACGACGGCCGAGCCGGCGGTGCCCACGGCGGTGGAGACCGCGGTGCCGACGTCCGACCCCCGGCGCAGCTCCTGCCGGTAGCGGCTGATGATGAACAGGCCGTAGTCGATGCCGACGGCCAGGCCGAGCATGCCGGCCAGTGCCGAGGTGGTCGAGGACAGGTCCAGGAACCCGGTGGCGATCGTGATGCCCATGATCCCGACGCCGACCCCGACGACCGCGGTCAGCAGGTTCATCCCGGCGGTCACCAGCGTGCCGTAGGTGATGGCCAGGATGACCAGCGCCAACAGCACGCCGGCAGCCTCCCCGGGCCCGCCGACCGCGGGGGTCTCGTTGAGCGCCTCCCCGTCGATCTCGACGGTCAACCCGGTGGAGCGCGCGTCGTCGACTGCGGCCATGAGGGCGTCCTGCTCCTCGACGGTGACCCCGCCGACGGGCTCGGTGTAGGTGACGGTGCTGTAGGCGACGGTCTGGTCGGCGTTGACCGTCGGCGCGGCCGGGTCCAGCGGGTCGGTCGCGGAGATCACGCCCGGCAGCTGCCCCAGCTCGTCGACCAGGCCGGACAGGGCCGTGGCGTTGGTGCCGGCGGTCACGGGGGAGCCGTCCGGGGACTGCACCACCACTCGGGCGGTGGCGCCGTTGCCGCCGGCGCCGAAGTCCTCCTCGATGAGGGTGAGCGCGGTGGTGGACTCCTGGCCGGGGATGGAGAAGGTGGTGGTCGTGGTGCCGGCCAGGGTGGCGGCGCCGACGCCGCCTCCCACGAGCAGGACCAGCCAGGCGAGTACGACGGGAAGTCGGTGGCGGTGGGTGAACGCCCCGAGTCGGGACAGCAGCAGAGCCATGAGTCGGACCTCGATCTGGTCGGTGGTGGCATGAGGGCGCGCGAGAGCTCGGGGCGACCGAGCGCATCGCAAGTGGTGGTGTGGGTGCAGCCGCCGGGTCGTGGTGTCGTCCGGCTGAGCGGCGGTCGGCCCGACGGGACGCGTCCGGTCGGGCGCCGCCCGGGTCCGGCGCCGGTCGCGAGGGGCACCGGCCTCGGACCGTGGGGTGGTCGCGGGGTCAGCCCGGTACGGGCTCCAGCGCCTGGTCGCGGTGCCGACCGGTGGCAGACGGCTCGGGTGCCAGGGGGTCGCCGTGCTCGTGGTCGGCGGTCCCGGCGCCGATCGTGGGCAGGGAGCGGGTCGTCACCGGTCGCCGGGCTCTGCGCCGACCGTGCCCGAGCGTGTGGTGGACAGGGACTGGGCGCCGATCACGGCGAGCATCTCGAGCTTGTCGTAGCTGTCCGTGCCGGGTGCGGCGGTGTAGACCATCAGGCGGTGGGCCTGGTGGGGGTCGATCAGCGTCTGGCAGCTCAGGTCCAGCCGGCCGACCTCGGGGTGCTGGTAGCGCTTGACCTCGTCGGGGTGGATGCCGACCTCGTGGGTCTCCCAGAGGGTGCGGAACTCCTCGCTCTCGACCAGCAGGAGGTCGGCCAGCTGCGCCGCGCGTGACCCGGGACCGCGCATCGCGAGGAGGGCGCGGAGGCCGGCGGCGTACATGCGGGACATGTGCGCGTGGTCCTCGGCCACGTACAGCGCGCGGGCCGCCGGGTCGGTGAACCACCGGTACCCCCGACTGCGGGCGGGGCCGGTGTACCGCGTCGCGTCACCGACGAGCGCGATCCCGAGTGGTGTCTGCCGGAGCGTCTCCCCGACCTCGGTGACGATCTCGGCGGGGGTGTCCCCGAGGCGGTCGAAGATCCGCAGCAGACCGGGGCTGAGGTGCTCGCTGCTCGTCCCGCGGGTGGGTGGCTGGTGGCCGGCGAGCCGGAACAGGTGGTCCCGCTCGTCGAGGGACAGGTGCAGCCCCTGGGCGATCGAGGCGATCATCTGCTCCGACGGGTGGGGTCCGCGCTCCCGTTCCAGCCGCGTGTAGTAGTCGGTCGACATGTGGCAGAGGCCGGCGACCTCCTCCCGGCGCAGGCCGGCGGTGCGGCGGCGCTGGCCGCGGGGGAGCCCGACGTCCTCGGGTTGCAACGCGCCTCGGCGTTCGCGGAGGAACTCCGCCAGACCTGCTCGATCGATGGCCACGTGGGTCCTCCTGAGGGTGGGGTGCGCCGACCTCGGGGGGGCGGCACCGCTGTGTCTACCGGCGATCCACGAGCGCATCCACGTCCCGCCGATCCCCCTCTCACCAGCGCGTAGGGGGGATCGGCGGGCCCTGCCACCGACTGCCGGCACGGGGGACGGTGTGGTCACGACGCGAACGGCGCGTCACGACGACAGGAGCCCGACATGGCCCGCACCTCGATCGACATCACCGTCCCCGACCTGACGGGCAGGCGCGCCGTGCTCACCGGCGGAAGCGACGGCATCGGCCTGGTCCTCGCCCGCCGCCTGGCCGCAGCCGGCGCCGACCTCGTCCTCCCGGTCCGCAACCGCGGCAAGGGCGAGGCCGCCGTCTCCGAGATCCGGGCCCGCGTCCCCGGCGCGCAGGTCACCCTGCACACGATGGACCTGTCCTCACTCGCCTCGGTCGCCGGCTTCGCCGAGGCACTGCTCGCCGAGGGACGCCCGATCGACGTCCTGGTCGCCAACGCCGGGGTGATGACCCCGCCCGAGCGCCAGGCGACCGTCGACGGCCACGAGCTCCAGCTCGCCACCAACCACCTCGGCCACTTCGCGCTGGTCGCGCAGCTGCTGCCGCTGCTGCGCGCCGGCTCGGCCCGCATCACCTCGCAGTCCAGCGTCGCGGCGAGGAGCGGCGCCGTCCACTGGGACGACCTGGACTGGGAGCGCTCCTACCACCCGGGGCGCGCCTACAGCTCCTCCAAGATCGCCGCCGGCCTCGTCGCCCTCGAGCTCGACCGCCGCAGCCGGGCACACGGGTGGGGGATCGCCAGCAACGTGTCCCACCCGGGGGTGGCCCCGACCAACCTGCTCGCCGCTCAGCCCGGCATCGGTCGCCCGGCGGAGGGGCGCGAGATCCGTCTGATCCGGCGGCTCTCGGCGATGGGCATCCTGGGGACGCCGGAGACCGCCGCCCTCCCCGCACTGCTCGCCGCGACCTCGCCGGACGCCGCCGGGGAGCGGTTCTACGGACCCAGCCGCTTCCAGCACATGAGCGGTGCGCCGGCCGAGCAGGAGCTGTACCGGCCGCTGCGCAGCGTCGAGGACGCCCAGCGCATCTGGACGCTGTCCGAGCAGCTGACGGGCGTGTCGTTCCCCGCCGCCGTGGGTGCCGGGGAGCGACCCGTCCTCGACGTCGTCCGTGACCGCGGCCTGACGGCCTGAGCGGCGGGAGAGCTGCGGCAGCGGCCGTGGACGCGCACGAGTGGTCCCCGCCGGCGGTGCGCCGGGCGGCGGGGGCCCGGTCCGCCGAGCAACTGGTGTTCGTCCGGGAGTTCCTGCGCGCGCCCTTGCGCACGGCCTCGGTCGTGCCCAGCTCCGCGGCACTGGCCGAGCGGATGGTCGCCCCGCTCCTGCTCCGGTCCCCGGCGCAGCGCGCCCCGGTCGTCCTGGAGCTGGGACCGGGCACCGGGGCGTTCACTGCGGCCCTGCACGCGGCCGTGCCCGGGATGCGCTACCTCGGCGTCGAGGCCAACCCGGTGATGGCCGACCACCTCGCCGCCCGGTTCCCCGGCATCGACCTGGTCCGCGGACCGGCCTCCGGGTTCCCCGGGGCCCTGGCGCAGCGCGGCCTCCGCACGGTCGACCTGGTCGTCAGCGGACTCCCGTGGCAGGCCTTCGCCGGTCCGGCGGGCGCCGACCTCGTCCCGGCGATCGCCGCCCACCTGGCCCCGGCGGGCGCCCACACCCAGTTCACCTACAGCTGGAGCCGCTGGGCGCCGCCCGGTCGGCGACAGCACCGGGCGCTCCGGCGCGCCTTCGGCCGGGTCGACGTGTCCCCGACGGTGTGGCCGAACCTGCCGCCGGCCGTCGTCTACACGGCGACGCGACCGCGACCGGGCGGCGACCACGCCGCGGCGACGTCCTCCTGCTGACCGGCGCCGCCGTGCTCGTCGGCCACCGACGCGCCGTCGGTCAGCGGGGTGTGTCGGCGAGCAGGTCGTCCAGGGACAGGCGGCGGGTGACGAGGTCGTGGGCCACCTCGTCGACCAGTCGGCTGCTGCCGTAGGCGCGGGCGCGGAGCAGGGCCAGTGCGTCGGCGCCGGACAGGCCCAGGCCTGCGGTGACGATGCCGACCGCCTGCCACACCTCGGTGCGCACCCGGGCAGCCGGGACGTCGATCCAGTGCTGCAGGCCCGGCTGGTGGCGTTGCGCCCAGACGGTGGAGGCAGCCAGCTCCTCGGAGACCAGGAAGACGAGGGACTGGGCGTCGAGGGCGTCGAACTCCAGCGGTCCGGCCGGGCTGGCCAGGTAGACGACCATCGCGCCGGTCCCGCTGAGACCACCGCTCAGCGGGAAGGCGACCACGCTGCGGAACGGGGTCTGCGCGCGGAGGAGGTCGTGGTAGAACGGCCACCGGCGCTGCAGGTAGGACTCGACGGCGAAGATCGGCACCTGGCTGTCCACCGTCGCCAGGCAGGGGCCGCTGCCCACGGTGAACTGCAGCTGCTCGGCCAGCGCGGCCGTCTCGTCGCTCGCCCCGATCGACGTCGGCTGCTGGGCGGCCAGGGTCAGGCCGACCGCGTCGACACGGAGGGCGCGGGCGGTGGCCGTGGCCAGCCGGTCGGGCAGGAGCCCGGGGTCGGTCGCACCAG
Organism: Modestobacter sp. VKM Ac-2986; assembly: GCF_026967795.1. Taxonomy (GTDB): domain Bacteria; phylum Actinomycetota; class Actinomycetes; order Mycobacteriales; family Geodermatophilaceae; genus Modestobacter. Next base: position 63,631 of record NZ_JAPVBH010000002.1, on the reverse strand, counting down.
GGCCCAGCTGTGCCAGCTCGACCATGAAGCGTCCGGCGATGTCCACGTCAGTCCTCTGTGGGCACGACCGCTGAGCGGCCGCGCCGGTGGTGCAGAGGCCGCGCTGTGGGACCTGGCCCGTCGTCCGACGGGCTGCGACCACGAGTGTGGACGACGCCCCGGCGACCGGCGAGCCGGAGCAGCTCGACCGCACGGGTCACCGGGTCGAGGGACGTGCCGGCCCCGCGGTGATCGCGGCGGCGACGGCGGACACCGCGTCCTCCACCGCCCGGTCCGCGGCTGCCTGGTCGGTGGTCTCGGAGTCGTGCACGAAGGCGGTCACGCCGCGCCGCATCCCGCAGTAGTCGACGATGCCGCTGAGCACCTGGGTGTCGAAGGACTGCGTGTACCCGTGCCGCGCGAAGGAGCCGGCCGTCGTGCCCGAGACCGGCACCAGGTGCGCCCGCAGCCGCTGCAGCCGCGGGACGATCCGGCCCCCGTCGTCCACGTCGAAGGCCCAGCCGGCGACGAACACCCGGTCGACCCAGCCCTTGAGCAGGGCCGGCATCGACCACCAGTACACCGGGAACACCAGCACCAGGTCGGTGACGTCGTCCATGCGCCGCTGCTCGGTGACGACGTCGGGGGCGAGCGCTCCCCGGCCCCGGTAGGCGTCCAGGTCGGCCGGGGTGAAGCGCGGGTCGAAGCCCTCGTCGGTGAGGTGGGCGACCGCGGTGACCTCCTCGCCGAGCAGCGTGTGCAGGCGGTCGGCGGCGCACCGGGTGCGGGAGAGCGGGTCGGCATGGGCGGTGACGATGAGCGTGCGCACGCCGCGATCCTGCCCCGCCCGTCACGTCCCGTCCGTCGGGGCACCACCGGCCTGGTCGTTGCGCGGTGCACCAGAGTCTGCGGATGATCACCGCGCCGGGTAGGCATGCCCCATGACGGTGATCGGCTTCCACAACTCCCACGAGCAGGTGCACCCCTCGGACCTGCTGCGCGCGGTCCAGCACGCCGAGCAGGTGGGCTTCACCGCCGCCATGTGCTCCGACCACCTCGAGCCGTGGAACGAGCGGCAGGGCCACTCGGGGTTCGCCTGGTCCTGGCTGGGCGCGGCGCTGGCGACGACGAACCTGCCCTTCGGTGCGGTCAACGCCCCCGGCCAGCGGTACCACCCGGTGATCATCGCCCAGGCGATCGCGACCCTGGGCTCGATGTTCCCGGGCCGGTTCTGGGTCGCGCTGGGGTCGGGTGAGGCGATGAACGAGCACGTCACCGGGCACGTCTGGCCGAACAAGGAGCTGCGCGACGCCCGGCTGCGCGAGTGCGTGGACGTCATCCGTGCGCTGCTGGCCGGCGAGGAGGTCAGCCACGAGGGCCTGGTCACCGTCGACCGCGCCCGGATCTGGACGCTGCCCGAGCAGCAGCCCGCGCTCATCGCCCCCGCCGTCAGCGCGAAGACCGCGGCGAGGCACGCCGAGTGGGCCGACGGCCTGGTCACGATCAACCAGCCGCACGAGAAGCTGCGCGAGGTGATCGACGCCTACCGCGACGCCGGCGGCCAGGGCTCGCTCACCATCCAGGTGCACGTCTCCTACGACCCCGACGGCGACCGGGCGCTCGCCCTGGCCCACGACCAGTGGCGCAGCAACGTCTTCCCGCCGCCGCTGTGCTGGGACCTCGACACGACCCACGCCTTCGACCAGGCCAGCACGTTCGTGCGGCCCGAGGACATGCACGACGCCGTGCGCATCTCCAGCGACCTGGGCCAGCACACGGCCTGGATCCAAGAGTACGTCGAGCTCGGCTTCGACCAGGTCTACCTGCACCACGTGCCCAAGGAGCAGGTCCCGTTCCTGGACGCCTTCGGCGAGCACGTGCTGCCCCAGCTCGACGTCACCGCGCCGGCGCCGGCGGTCGCCATCGACCCGCCCGGCCCGGCCGACCCGCTGCGCCCGCACCAGACGCCGCAGCCCGCCGTCCTGCCCTGACCTCCGCTCCCACCCGCCCCGAGAAGAGGAGCGACATGCGCATCACCGACACCGCCGACCTCTGGTGGAAGAACGCCGTCGTCTACTGCCTGGACGTCGAGACCTACATGGACTGGAACGGCGACGGGATCGGCGACCTCGCCGGCCTGGCGCAGCGGATCGAGCACCTGGCCGACCTGGGCGTCACCTGCCTGTGGCTGATGCCCTTCTACCCGACCACCGAGCGCGACGACGGCTACGACATCACCGACTTCTACGGCGTCGACCCGCGGCTGGGGACCCACGGCGACCTGGTCGAGGTGATCCGCACGGCCAAGGACCGCGGCATGCGGGTGATCGCGGACCTGGTGGTCAACCACACCAGTGACCAGCACCCGTGGTTCAAGGCCGCGCGGAGGTCGAAGGACTCCCCGTACCGGGACTGGTACGTCTGGCGCTCCGACACCCCGCCGGACACCTCCGCCCAGGTCGTCTTCCCGGACAAGGAGGACAGCATCTGGGAGATCGACGACAAGACGGGGGAGTGGTACCTGCACAAGTTCTACAAGACCCAGCCCGACCTCAACGTCGCCAACCCGCTGGTCCGCGACGAGATCGCCAAGGTCATCGGCTTCTGGCTGCAGCTGGGCCTGGACGGCTTCCGGGTCGACGCCGTCCCGTTCCTGCTGGAGACCGAGGGCATCGACCCGGCCGAGGCCGAGCGGTTCCCCGACCCGCACGAGTACCTGCGGGCGCTGCGCTCGCTGGTCGACCGCCGCTCCGGTGACGGCGTGCTGCTCGGTGAGGTGAACCTGCCGCACGACCAGCAGGCGCAGTTCTTCGGCGGCACCGACGGCGACGAGCTGACCATGCAGTTCGACTTCATCGCCATGCAGGCCATGTACCTGTCGCTGGCCCGCTCCGACGTCGCCCCGCTGGTCGACGCCCTGATGGCCCGCCCGGCGACGTCGCCGGACAACCAGTGGGGCATGTTCGTGCGCAACCACGACGAGCTCACCCTGGACAAGCTCTCCGACGACGAGCGCGCCGAGGTGTTCGCCGCCTTCGGCCCCGACCCCGACATGCAGGTCTACGACCGCGGCCTCACCCGCCGGCTGCCCCCGATGCTGGCCGGCGACCCCCGCCGGGTGCGGATGGTCTACAGCCTCATGTTCTCCCTGCCCGGCACCCCGGTGCTGTTCTACGGCGAGGAGATCGGCATGGGGGAGAACCTCGCCGCCGAGGGCCGGCTGGCGGTGCGCACCCCGATGCAGTGGACCGCCGGCACCAACGGCGGCTTCTCGTCCGCCGCGCCCGGCAAGCTGCCCGGCCCGGTCGTGGAGGGCGGCTTCGCCCCGGAGTTCGTCAACGTCGCCGACCAGCGCCGCGACCCGGACTCGCTGCTGTCGTTCATGCGGCTGCTCGTGCGCCGCTACCGGGAGTGCCCGGAGCTGGGCTGGGGCACCTACGAGGTGCTCGGCCAGCCGCACCCGGAGGTGCTGGCCTCGCTGAGCACCTGGGACGACGGCACCCTGGTCGCGCTGCACAACCTGGGTCCCGAGCCGCGCACCGTGCCGCTGGTGCTGGCCGACTGCGGTGCCACCCACCGCCTGGAGGACCTGCTCACCGTCGGCAGCACCCCGCTGGCCGAGGACGGCTCGGTCGAGCTGGCGCTGGAGGGCTACGGGTACCGCTGGCTGCGGGTGGTCGCCGAGGACAGCCGCCGGCTGCTCTGACCGCACGGTCCGGCGCTCTGACGGTGCGACCCCGGTGGACCACGGAGGGTCACTCCGCGCCGGGGTCGCACCCGCCCCACCCGCCACACCCACCCACCTCCCGGTGGTGTCGGGGCACCCACCTAGCGTCTGACCCGAGGTGATCACAGACATGAGTGACGAGCAGGACGTGGCGGCGGCCGGACGGGTCGACCAGGGACGACCGGAGACCGGGGCGACCGCCGTGGTCCCCGGCCAGCGGACCGGGGACCAGACGGTGGTGCAACCGGCGGCCCAGCCGGTGCCGCAGCCGGTGGTGCCCGAGCCGGGGACCGAGCACCTGACCCAGCCCGGCGTGCCGCTGGTCGGACCACGGCAGCACGACGCCCTGGCGGCCACCGACTCGCAGCCGGTGCCGCCGCTCGGGCAGCCGCCGGTGGCCGAGCCGGCGCCGGGACACCAGCCGACGACGCCGGTGGAGGCCCGCTCGCGGCCGCGCCCGCGGATGCCGCGGCCGGACCAGATGATCCGGATGGGCCCCTGGGCGCCGGTGGCCGGCGCGGCGATCGGGCTGCTGCTGGGCCTGGTCGTGGTGGCGTTCCTGGCCTCGTCGGCGGAGACCTTCGACCAGCGGATGGCGCTGGTGTTCGTCGTCCTCGGGCTGGCCCTGCTCGGTGCCGGCGGCACGCTGCTGGCCGACGAGGTGCGGCTGCTGCGCCGCGGCACCCAGGCCGTGGAGGCCCGGTCGGCCAACGCCGGGATGATCGCCGGCCTGCTCAACGGGCTCACCCCGGCCCGGCTGCTGATCACCGCCAGCGCGTTCTCGCTGCTGCTCAGCGCCTACGTCACCAGCGGCAGCTGACCCCCGGCCCGGCCGGCGCCACGACGCCGGCCGGGCCGCTGCCGGCCCTCGACCGGTTCAGTGCCGGCGGGGGACGTGCAGGTCGTCGAGGCCCATCCGGCCGGCGACCAGGTCGTCGGCGACGTCGTCGACCACCCGGTCGGTGGCGAAGGCGTGTGCCTTGAGCACGGCGAGCGCGTCGGCGGTGTCGAGGTCGAAGCCCACGTTGACCATGCCGGTGGCCTGCCACACGCGGGCCCGGCGCAGCGCGTCCGGGCCGTCCCACCAGCCGCGTCGGCCCTCCTGCACCGGGGCCCCCAGGGCTGCGGCGACCATCGCGCGGGTCATCGCGATGGTCACGTCGGCCACGTCCTCGCGGTCGGTGGCCGGCAGCGCGTCTGCGTCCCGGACGTAGAGGTCCAGGACCACCAGCGGGCCCAGCGGCGGCAGCAGCGGCACCGAGAGCACCGCGTGGAAGTCGGTCTCGCCGATCAGCGACTCGTGCAGCTCGGGCCAGTTGCGGGCGATCGCCGCCTGGTCGAAGGCGATCGCCACGCCGTCGTCGTGCGCCCGCAGCGCGGGGCCGTCGCCGTGGGTGAACTGCAGCCGTTCGGCCTGGGACGCGACCGGGTCACTGGCGCCGATCGGCGTCCGGTGCCCCTCCATGTCGTGGATGCTCAGCCCGGCGCCGTCCACCGGCAGCGCGGCGACCGCAGCCCGCGCCAGCCGGACGGCGAGCATCTCGGGGCCGCGCAGCTCCGGCGGCGGGAGCTGGTCGAGCTCCGCCACGAAGCGCTGCGCTGCCGGACCCGGCACGATCATGTCGTTCCTCCGTCGTCGGGGCGCCCGTGCGGACGCCGGGTCCGGCCTGTGGTGCGGCCGGACCGGGTACCACTCTGCCCGGTCAGCCGAACGCGTCGAGGCCCAGGTGCACCGCGAGGCCCAGTCCGGCGACCGCGATGACCCGGCGCAGCAGCACCTGCGGCACCCGCCGGGCCACCCGCGGGCCCAGCCGGCCCCCGATCAGGAAGCCGATCGCCAGCGGCAGCGCCGCCAGCCAGGCGACGTCGGCGAAGAGGGCGTAGCCGATCGCGGCCACCGAGTTGGCCAGGCCGAGGACGACGTTCTTCAGCGCGTTGCCCTGCGGCACGCCGACCCCGAGGACCAGGAGGAACGTCGCCAGCATCAGCACCCCGGCGGCCGCGCCGAAGTAGCCGCCGTAGATCGAGATGGCGAAGGTGCCCAGCACCACGCCCCAGTGGTCGCGGTGCGGGTGGGCGGCCTGCTCGGCGGCCCCCTGCGCGGCCAGCTCCCGGGCCGGGCGCTGCACCAGGATCGCCGCCGAGGCCACCGCGATCAGCACGGGCACGACCTTCTCGAACGCCGAGGACGGGGTGAGCAGCAGCAGGACCGCGCCGACCGCACCGCCGGCGAGCCCGGCGCCGCCCAGCCGGAGCAGCCGGCTCCGCTGACCGGCGAGCTCGGGGCCCGAGGCGCTGACCGAGCCGACCCCGTTGGCCACCAGGGCCACGGTGTTGGTCACGTTCGCCGACACGGGGGACAGCCCGGTGGCCAGCAGCGCCGGGTAGCTGATCAGCGAGGCCAGCCCGGCGATGCTGCCGGTCAGGCCGGCGCCGGTCCCGGCGAGGACGAGGAGGGCGAACTCGAGCACGCTCACCGGCTGACCAGCACCCCGATCGCCACCAGGCCCAGGACGACGATCGCCGTCCGCAGCACCGTGGCGGGCAGCCGGCGTCCGTAGGCCGCGCCCAGGTGCCCGCCGACCAGTGAGCCGCCGGCGACCAGCCCGGCCGCACGCCAGTCGATCCGGTCGGTGGCCACCACGACGTAGGCCAGGGCGGCTACGGCGTTCACGCCCAGGGTGAGCACGTTCTTGATCGCGTTGAGCCGCTGCAACGGCTCGCGCAGCAGCAGCCCGAAGACGCCGACCTGCAGCACGCCCTGGCTGGCGGCGAAGTACCCGCCGTAGGTGCCGGTGGCGTAGGCGCCGGCGAGCAGCCCGGCCAGCCGCGCGCCCCGGACACCGCCGGGTCCACCGGCCGGACGGGTGCGCAGCCTGCGCTGCAGCCACGGCTGGACGGCAACCAGCACGACGGCGAGCCCGACCAGGCCCGGCACGACCGTCTCGAACGCCGACGCCGGCAGGTGCAGCAGCAGGAACGCCCCGGTCAGCGCACCGAGCACCGAGGCCGGCAGCAGGCGCAGCAGCAGCCCGCGCTGCCCGGCCAGCTCGCGCCGGTAGCCGATCGCGCCGGTGAGGTTGCCGGGCACCAGGCCGAGGGAGTTGGAGACCGTGGCGGTCACCGGCGGCAGCCCGACGGCCAGCAGCACCGGGAAGGTCACCAGGGTGCCGGACCCGACGACGGCGTTGATGCTGCCCGCCGCCAGCCCGGCGGCGGCGACCGCGACCATCTCCCACACCGTCATGCCCGCATCGCCGCGAGGGTGTCACAGCGCCCGGTGCCCACCGGTCAGGCGGGGGTGAGCTCCCCGGTCGAGGAGCGGCGCCGGTTGTCGGCCAGCCAGGCGGTGAACTCCGCCGCCGGGGCCGGTGGGAGGTACAGGTAGCCCTGCAGCGAGTCGATGCCGGCGCGCTCCAGGACGTCCTGCTGCTCGACGGACTCCACGCCCTCGGCGACGGTCTGCAGGCCCAGCCGGGAGGCCATCTGCACGATCGCCTCGACCACGGCCTGATCGGCGGCCTGGGTGAGCACCCCGGCCACGAAGGACCGGTCGATCTTCACGATGCCGATCGGCAGGCTGCGCAGCGTGGTCAGCGCCGAGTACCCGGTGCCGAAGTCGTCGAGCGCGATGCCCACGCCCAGGGCCACCAGCGCGTCCAGCGTCGCGGCGACCACGGGGGAGTCCAGCACCGTCGTCTCGGTCACCTCGACCACCAGCCGGCCGGGGGCCAGTCCGGTCGTGGCCAGCGACTCCCGCACCAGCTCCACGAACCGCGGGTGCGCCAGCTGGGTGGGGGAGGCGTTGACGTGGACGGCGACCGGGTGGCCCTCCTGCGCCCAGCGGGCGGCGTCGGCGCAGACCCGGCGGACGACGAACTCGCCCAGCGGCACGATCGCGCCGGTCTCCTCGGCCAGCGCCAGGAACTGGTCGGGCCCCAGCAGCCCGCGCTCGGGGTGCGCCCAGCGGACGAGCGCCTCGACGGCGGTGCAGCGGCCGTCGCCGGCCGCGACCACGGGCTGGTAGGCCAGCACGAGCTCGCCGCCGTCCACCGCAGCGCGCAGCTCCGCCTCGGCCTCGGCGGCGGCCTCGAGCTGGAGCATCCCCGGGTGGAAGAAGTGCACGCGGTTCTTGCCCGCGGACTTGGCCGCGTACATGGCCACGTCGGCCTGGTGCACCACCAGCGTCTCGGTGGAGCCGGGCTGCAGCCGGGTCGCCCCGATGCTGGCCCCGATCCGGGCCAGGCCCTCGCCGAGCTCCACGGGCGTGGAGATCGTCTCCACGATGCGCTGGCCGATCCGGCGGGCCTCGGCCTCGCCGGCGCCGCGCAGCAGGACGGCGAACTCGTCCCCGCCCAGCCGGGCGCAGAGGTCCTCGGCGCGCAGCGCTCCGGTCAGCTCGCAGCCCAGGTGGGCCAGCAGCCGGTCGCCGGCCAGGTGGCCGAGGGTGTCGTTGACGACCTTGAAGTCGTCCAGGTCGAGGAAGAGCACCCACGCCTCGGAGTCCGCGTCGGCCAGTGCCGCGTCCACCGCGGCGGAGAAGGCCGTCCGGTTGGCCAGGCCGGTGAGGCGGTCGGTCAGCGCCTGGGCACGCAGCTCACGGTGGGCGCTGCTGGTGCGCAGGGCGAGCGCGACCTGGTTGAGCATCGACTGGACGGCGAGCACCGCGTCGCCGGGCACCGTGGGGTGGCCACCGAGCAGCATGTAGCCGCCGGGGGAGTCCGGCATCGGCAGGCCCAGCCACTCGCCGCGGACACCCGAGCTGAGCACCAGGGCGGTGGGCGGCACCACCCGCTGGGGGTCCGGGTCCTCGTCGGACAGCAGGTCGCCGGGCAGGGTCGTGGGCCGGCGGAGGAACTCACCGGCGGCGCCGTGCACCCGCAGGACGTCGCCGTCGCGGGCCAGCACCGCCGTGCGCAGGCCAGGAGTCGCCGCGCACACGGCCTCGGCGGTCGCCCACGCCGTCCGCAGGATCGCCGACCGGTCGGTGACGCCGAGCAGCTGCCCGCCCAGCGCGGCCAGGGCGGTGTCGCGGGCCCGGGTGTGCTCCCGCTCGAACAGGCCCACGGCCAGGTGACGGACGACGAAGACGGTCAGCAGCAGCACCGGGAGGTTGCCCAGGACGGCGGCGGCGGCGAGCTGGGCGCCGTGCCCGGGGACGGCCGACCACAGCTGCAGACCGCAGGTGAGCGCGAGGCAGACGCCCAGCCCGTAGGCCACGATGCGGCGGGTGTCGCCGTAGACGGCCCGGTACCAGACGGCGGGGAAGGCGACCCCGAGGGCGAGCACCGGCCGCGGGCAGGCGGCGGCGAAGAGCGCCAGCGCCAGCAGGTCGGCCAGGTCGGCGGGCAGCGGCGCCCGGCGGCGGCGGTAGCGGTGCAGCCAGGAGACCACGAAGGTGACCGCCGCGACCGTGGCCAGCGCGAACGACCAGCCGGTGACGTCGCCGGAGAGCACGGTGAGGCTGGTCAGCCCGACGGAGGCGATGCTGGCCAGGCAGAACAGCCACCGGGTGTGCTCGACCAGCTCGGCGGGCGGGTGCAGCCGCTGCAGGGCAGCGCGCAGCACCGTCTCGACGCGGGGGGAGCTCATCACGGTGGACCGTCCTCGGGCTGGCGGAGGGGCCGTCGTGGTCGCGACGGCGGTCCTCATGCCACGTGCATCGTCACCGGACGGTCTCGTCTTGATCACCCCGTCGGGGCACTCCCGCGCGACCTGGGACACCCACCGGCTCCCACGTGGACATCCGCCGCGGAGGTGAGCAGGCTCGGGTGGTGCCCCGTCCTGCGCCGTCCTACCGGTTCCGCAGCACCTGGCGGGTGGCCGGCACCGTGGCCGAGGTGCAGGCGGTGCTCAGCGACCCGGGGTCGCTGACCCGCTGGTGGCCCTCGGTGTACCTCGCCGTCGTGCCGGTCGCCGACGGCCGTACGGACGGCGTGGGCCGCAGCGTGGAGCTGTCCACCACCGGCTGGCTGCCCTACACGCTGCGCTGGACGCTGACGATCACCGAGACGATGACCGACACCGGCTTCGCCCTGTCCGCGGCCGGTGACCTGGTCGGCTCCGGCCGCTGGACGTTCGTCCCCGACGGGCCCGAGGTGGTGATCACCTACGACTGGTCGGTGGCGGCGGCCAAACCGCTGCTGGCCCGGCTGAGCTGGCTGCTGCGCCCGGCGTTCGCCGCCAACCACCGCTGGGCGATGGCCCGCGGCGAGCAGAGCCTGGCGCTGGAGCTGCGCCGCCGTCGGGCCACCGGGGTGGAGGTGCCCCCGCCGCCCGGGCCGACCTTCCGCCGGCTCAGCCGGGCGAGGTGACCCGGGCGGGCAGCTCCACGTCCTCGGGGCGGTCGGCGTGGGCCAGTCGGACGCCCTCCGGCACCGGGAGGGGTCTGGCGCACGGTCGAGTCCTGCCCCCGGGTGGGGGCAGGGCTCGACCGTGCGCGTGGACGTGCTCGCCCGTGCCGTCCCGGTCGACGGCAGAGCGGACGGGCGGGGCGGAAGGGCAGGACGGTTGCGGCCGGTCCCGCCTCAGTCCTTGCGGCCGGCGTCCACGACGCGCATGACGAGCACGCCCTCCTCGTCGGAGGCGTCCAGGTCGATCTCGGCGTCGAAGCCCCAGTCGTGGTCGCCGGCCGGGTCGTCCAGGATCTGCCGCACCTGCCACAGTCGCGGGTCGCTCTTGTCCACGATGAGCAGCGCCGGGCCGCGGGCGTCGCCGCCGGTGTTGAGCTCGCCGTGCTCGGCGAAGTAGGCCTGCACGACCTCACCCCACCGGTCGGCGTCCCAGCCCGACGCCGCGTCGAGCTCGCCGAGGTCGTACCAGCGGCGCCGGGTGATGAGGTCGACCCGGCGGAAGAGGGAGTTGCGCACCATCGCGGTGAACGCGCGCTCGTTGCCGGTGAGCGGGCGCGGGCGGGCCGGCACCGACACGGGGGCGTCCAGCGGGCCGGAGGGGTTGGTCAGCTCCTCCCACTCGTCCAGCAGCGAGGAGTCGACCTGGCGCACCAGTTCGCCCAGCCACTCGACGAGGTCGGTGACCTCCTCGGTGCGCGCGTCGGCCGGGACGCCGGAGCGCAGCGCCTTGAACGCGTCCGACAGGTACCGCAGCACCGCGCCCTCGGAGCGGGTGAGCTGGTAGGTGTTCACCAGCTCGCGGAAGGTCATCGCCTGCTCCCACATGTCCCGCACGACCGACTTCGGTGACAGCTGGGCGTCGGCGACCCACGGGTTGGACGAGCGGTAGGTCTCGAACGCGTACTCCAGCAGCTCCTCCAGCGGCTTGGGGTAGGTGATCTCCTCCAGCAGCTCCATGCGCTCGTCGTACTCGATGCCCTCGGCCTTCATCTGCGCGACCGCGGCGCCCTTGGCCTTGTTGAGCTGCGCGGCCAGGATCTGCCGCGGGTCGTCCAGCGTCGCCTCGATGACCGACACGACGTCCACGACGTAGGTGTCGCTCTCGGCGTCCAGCAGCCCGATCGCGGCGAGGGCGAAGGTCGACAGCGGCTGGTTGAGCGCGAAGTCCGGCGGCAGGTCGACCGTCAGCCGGTAGCGGCGGCCGTCGGGCTCGGGCTCGGCGAGGCGCTCGATGACCCCGGCCTGCAGCAGACCTCGGGCGATGCCGATCGCCTCGCGGACGTGCCGGCGCTGCCGTGAGCGCGGCTCGTGGTTGTCGGTGAGCAGGTGCCGCATCGCCGCGAACGGGTCGCCGGGGCGGGCGAGCACGTTGAGCAGCATCCCGGTGGAGACCTTGAAGTGGCTGGTGAGCGGTTCGGGGTCGGCGTTGATCAGCCGCTGCTGGGTGGCCTCGCTCCAGGGCACCATGCCCTCGGGGGCCTTGCGGCGCACCAGCTTGCGGCGCTTCTTGGGGTCGTCGGCGACCTTGGCGAACTGCTTGAGGTTCTCCACCTCGTGCTCGGGCGCCTGGACGACGACGGTGCCGGCGGTGTCGTAGCCCGCGCGCCCGGCGCGGCCGGCGATCTGGTGGAACTCGCGGGCGTTGAGCAGCCGGGTGCGGGTGCCGTCGTACTTGCTCAGCGCGGAGAACACCACGGTGCGGATCGGCACGTTGATGCCCACGCCCAGGGTGTCGGTGCCGCAGATGACCTTGAGCAGCCCGGCCTGGGCCAGCTGCTCGATCAGCCGCCGGTACTTGGGCAGCATGCCGGCGTGGTGCACGCCGATGCCGTGGCGCACCAGCCGCGACAGCGTCGTCCCGAACGCCGAGGAGAACCGGAAGCCGCCGATCATGTCGGCGATCGCGGCCTTCTCCTCCTTGGTGGAGACGTTGACGCTCATCAGCGCCTGCGCGCGCTCGAGCGCGGAGGCCTGGGTGAAGTGGACGACGTAGACCGGCGCCTGCTTCGTGCTCAGCAGCTCGTCGATCGTCTCGTGCATCGGCGTGGTCGCGTAGTAGTGCGACAGCGGCACCGGGCGCTCGGCGTTGGCCACGAGCGCGGTGGGCCGGCCGGTGCGGCGGGTGAGGTCCTCGCGCAGCGCGGTGACGTCCCCGAGGGTGGCGCTCATCAGGAGGAACTGGGCGTTGGGCAGCTCGATCAGCGGCACCTGCCAGGCCCAGCCGCGGTCGGGGTCGCCGTAGAAGTGGAACTCGTCCATCACGACCAGGCCGATGTCGGCGTCCGGGCCCTCACGCAGCGCGATGTTGGCCAGCACCTCGGCGGTGCAGGCGATGATCGGGGCGTCGGCGTTGACGCTCGCGTCACCGGTGAGCATGCCGACGTTGGCCGCACCGAACACCCCGCACAGGGCGAAGAACTTCTCGCTGACCAGGGCCTTGATCGGTGCGGTGTAGAAGCTGACCCGGTCGGTCGCCAGGGCTGCGTACTGCGCGCCGGTGGCCACCAGCGACTTGCCCGAGCCGGTCGGGGTCGCGAGCACGACGTTCGCGCCGCTGACCAGTTCGATCAGCGCCTCCTCCTGTGCCGGGTAGAGCACCGTGCCCGACGCCTCGGCCCACTGGGCGAACCGCGCGAAGACGGCGTCCGGGTCGCTGCCGAGGGCCATGAGGTCGGACAGGTCGTCGGGGTCGGCGATCAGCGGCGTCGCGCCTGCGGAGGGCAGCGCGGAGGCGGGGGAGTCGGCCGGGGTCGAGTCGGTGCCGGCGGGGGAGAGCGTCATCGTGCCCTCCAGCGTGCCCGATGCCGGTCGCGTTCTCGCGCGGGGCTGCGAACGGCCTGGTCACCCGTTCGGGTCACGAACAGATCTCGGCGGGTCGATCCGTGCATGAAGCAGCGAACAGTGGGACATTAGGTGAACGAGAGGTTAACGAGAGGTGGATGTCATGCGTGAGAACCTGTGCCCGGAGCTGCACTGGGTGGCCGTCGTCGATGCTGCCGGACGGCGTCGTCTGGAGATGCGCTGGGACCGGCCCGTCAGCTCGGTCGTCCCGATGCGCAGCACCATGGCGGCGACCGCGTCCCGCGCGGCCTGACCCGACACGGCCCCACCGGCTCGCGGTGGGACCGGCAGGACACCGACCCGGCGACCCGGGAGGTGCCGAGGCGCACGACCTGCGCTCCTCGCCACCTCCCGGGTCGCTGGCCGTCCGGGCCCGTCCGGCCAGGACAGCGACGGGCCGGTCGGCGCCGCGGGGTGCACGCCCCGGGTTCACCGCCGCCGGGCCCGGGTAGGCGACGAGTGAGCGGCACCGGGCCGGCCGCACCACGAGCCGGCCGCGTGAGCAGAGCGCGGGAGTGCCGCCCCAGCGTCAGCAGGAGGACCACCATGTCGTCACCGCGCCCCGAGTCCCAGCCCGAGCAGCAGCAGACCCCGCCCGGCGTCCTCGCCGAGATGACCCCGAAGCCCGACCACGGCGAGGAGAGCTACGTCGGCTCCGGCAAGCTCACCGGCAAGCGGGCCGTCATCACCGGCGGCGACAGCGGCATCGGCCGCGCCGTCGCGATCGCCTTCGCCCGCGAGGGCGCCGACGTCCTCATCTCCTACCTGGACGAGCACGAGGACGCCCAGGACACCGCCAAGTACGTCGAGCAGGCCGGCCGCAAGTGCGTGCTGGTGCCCGGTGACCTGTCCGACCGTGCGCACGCCAAGACGATCATCCCGAAGGCGGTCGAGGAGCTGGGCGGGATCGACATCCTGGTCAACAACGCCGCGTTCCAGATGACCCACCAGACGCTGGACGAGATCAGCGACGAGGAGTGGGACCACACCGTGGCCACCAACCTCACCGCGATGTTCATCCTGTGCAAGGACGCCGTCCCGCACATGGGGCCGGGCTCGGCGATCGTGAACTCGTCCTCGGTGAACTCCGACATGCCCAAGCCCACCCTGGCGCCCTACGCCATGACGAAGGCCGGCATCGCCAACTTCACCGCCAGCCTCGCGCAGATGTACGGCGACAAGGGCATCCGGGCCAACAGCGTGGCTCCGGGACCGGTGTGGACCCCGCTCATCCCGGCGACCATGCCCCCCGAGCAGGTGGCCAGCTTCGGCTCGGAGGTCCCGCTGGGTCGCGCCGCCCAGCCGGCCGAGCTGGCACCGGCCTACGTGCTGCTGGCCAGCGACGAGGGCAGCTACATCTCCGGTGCCCGGCTCGCCGTCACCGGTGGGAACCCGATCCTCTGATGGTGTTCGTCTGGGGCTGGGGCGGTGGGGGACCACGTCGTCGACGCGGCTTCAGCCGCCCCGGCTCGGGCTACGGCTACGGCTACGGCCCGCCACGGGGCTACGGCGGGCACGGGCCCGGCTACGCGCGCAACGACTCGTGTCTGCGGAACCTGCTGTTCTTCAACACCGGCTGCTGCCTGGCCCAGGCGCTGGGCTGCGGCCTGGACCTGTTCCTGGTCGCCCCCGCGACCCTGCGTCGGGTCCGCGCCGGGACACCGGGCGGCCGGGTGGTCGACCGGCTGGTCGCGGCGGTGCGGGTCTACCAGCGGGAGGTCAGCCCGCGCCGCGGTGCGTGCTGCCACTTCACGCCGACCTGCTCGGCGTACGCGATCGAGGCGCTGGAGGGGCACGGGGCGCTGCGCGGCAGCTGGCTCACCGTGCGGCGGCTGGCGCGCTGCCGGCCCGGGGGCCGTCGCGGCGCGGACCCGGTGCCCGCCGGCTGAAGGACCCCGCTGCCCCAGCACTCGCGAGCTCGTGACGGGGCCTGCAGCGGGGCCGTGTCACCGGACGGCGTCGGCGATCGCGCGGACGTCGTCCGGTCGCACCCGGCAGCAGCCACCGACCAGCCGCGCCCCGGCGGTCACCCAGGCCCCGACGTCGCCCACCCCGGTCGTGCCGGTCCAGCGGCGGGCGACGGCGTCCCAGGTCTCGCCGCTGTTCGGGTAGGCCACGACCGGCTTGCCGCTGGCCGCCCGCGCCGCCGCGACGGCCGGGACCACCGTCGCCGGATCGGTGCAGTTGACGCCCACGGCCACCACCTGCGCGACCCCGCGGGCCATGCCCAGGACGTCGGCGACGGGCTCGCCCCGGCGGGTGCGCACCACGCCGTCCGGTCCGGTGACCGCCGAGACCGACAGCCACACCGGGACGTCGAGGGCGGTGACCTCGTGCAGCAGCGCCTCGACCTCGGCGGCCGCGGGCAGCGTCTCGCAGGCCAGCACGTCGGCGCCGGCCTCGGCGAGCACCTCCAGCCGCGGCCGGTGGAACGCGCGCAGCGCCGCGACCGGGACGGAGGTGACGTAGTCGCCGGAGTACTCCGAGCCGTCGGCGAGGTACGCGCCGTACGGGCCCACGGACCCCGCGACCCAGCTCCCGGGCGCACCCTCCCGGGCCAGCGCCACGGAGCGGGCCACGAGCGCGCGTGCCTCGTCGGCGCCGATGCCGGCGGCGGCGAACCCGGGGACGGTCGCCTGGTAGCTGGCCGTGGTCGCCACCTGGGCCCCGGCGGCGGCGAAGGCGGCGTGCGCGGCGACGATCGCACCGGGTTCGTCGCGCAGCAGCCGGGCCGACCACAACGCCGACGTGACGTCGTGTCCCCGGGACTCCAGTTCGGTGGAGAGGCCACCGTCGAGCACGACCGGTCCGGTGGCGAGGGCGGCGGCGAGGCTGGTCACGGGTCCATGGTGCCGCGCCGGGGCCCGCGCCGGTGACGTCAGGCGGTGTGCACCCGACGGTGGTCGGCGGCCACGAACGCCACGGCCAGCGCCAGCGGCGCTGCGCCCGACAGCAACGTCATGCCCAGGACGTCGCCGAGGCCGGCCGCGGCACCGGAGGAGGCCAGCAGCGACCAGCCCAGTGCGGTCATCGGCACGGTGACCACCCCGGTGCCCAGCGCGGCACGGATGCGGGAGGCCCGCCCGTCGGCGTGGGCCAGCGCACCGGCCAGCAGCGCGGCGACCAGCGGGACCAGGCAGCGCACGGCCAGCCCGCCGGGCTGTTCCCCGGTGCCGGCCCACGAGGTCAGCGACAGCGCGGAGGTCAGCGAGACCACCATCGCGCCGATCACCAGCAGCCACCACACCCGGACGGCGCTGGGGGAGTCGAACGTGCGTTCCGGGCGCACCGCGCGGCCGGCGGCCCAGACGCACAGCGCACCGCAGAGCAGCAGGAAGGTGACCAGCGACTGCGGGACGGCGCCCACGGCACCACCGGCCCGCTGCGGCAGCTGCCAGGGCTGGTCGCCGAGCAGGGCCAGCAGGACGGTGAGCCCGGCGGTGAGCGGTACCAGCAGCCGCACCCGGGTGCCGGTGACCGGGGCAGGGGCGGCGGCCGCGTCCAGCTGCGCGGCGCGGTCCAGCAGGTCGCGGAACCGCTCGTCCTGGGCGGCGGCGAACGCCCGGTCGTCCTCGGTCTGGGCGGTGTCGGTGTGCGTGACGTCGGGCTGCGCGGCGTCGGGCTGCTCGGCGGTGGTGTTGCCGGTGAACGCGGTGTCGGTGACCAGCTGCAGGTGGCTCGTGCTCCGGGTCGTCACGTCCTGAGCGTCACACGCAGTGACCGGCCCGGCGAGCCGGGTGGGTGACGTGCACCCGACCGGGCGACGCCGACGTCACCCAGCGGGAACGGCCGTCCCGTCGCTCACCCGGTCGGGTCCGTACGGGGAAGGAGTGCCAGCACCGCGGCGACGGGTGCAGCACCCAGGACGGCCGTCGGCCACAGTGAGCCCAGCGCTGCTGGCAGGAGCCCCTCCGGTGCGGCGTACAGCGACCAGCTCAGGGCGGTCAGGGGCACGCCGACCACTGCCGTGCCGAGGACCGCACGCAGCTGGGCAGGCCGACCGGCCGGGCGCGCGATCAGACCGACGACCAGGGCCGGGAGTGCGGTGAAGAGCCAGTTGAACACCGGGATCACCGCGCCCCCGTCCGGGTCGGCCAGGGCCGCGAGGTGGGCGCTGTCCCATCCGTGCAGCAGCACGGCGAGCAGCCCGACCAGCCACCAGCCGACCGCGACGGGCGCCGGCAGCTGCCAGGGCCGGGTGAGGACCGCGGCGACACCCAGGCAGAGTGCGCCGGCACCGGCCAGGAGCGCGAGCAGGCTCGGCGGGACGTCGGCGACCTGCCAGCCCGACGTCGTCCGCGCCGGCGACGGCCAGCCGAGCGCCCCGACCACCGCAGCGAGGACGGTGAGCGCCAGGGCCGCACCGCCCAGCCCGAACGCCTCGCGGCGGCCCAGGCCCGCGGCGACGTGCGGACGGCGCGAGGTCATGTGCGCCAGCGTGGCAGGCGCTCCCGGGGAAGTCGGTGGTCCGCGCCGACACGACCAGGGAGGATGGGTCCGTGGCCGGTGACGACGCGTTCGGAGACCTCCCGGTCGTCGGGTCGCTCGTCGTCCCGGCGTCGGCGCTGTCGTGGCGGTTCTCCCGGTCGTCCGGGCCCGGCGGCCAGGGTGTGAACACCGCCGACTCGCGGGTCGAGCTGGTGGTCGCCCCGCTGGAGCTGGCCGGGCTGACCGAGACCCAGCGGGCGCGGCTGACCGAGCGGCTCGGGCCCCGGCTGGTCGACGAGCTGCTCACCATCGCCGCCAGCGAGCACCGGCAGCAGCTGCGCAACCGTGAGGCGGCCCGGGATCGGCTGGCCGCCGTCCTGCGCGCCGCCGTCGCCGCCCCGCCGCCGGCCCGCCGGAAGACCAAGCCCACCCGCGGGTCGAAGGAGCGGCGGATCAAGGCGAAGAAGGAACGCGGGCAGACCAAGCGGCTGCGCGGCGGCTGGGACTGAGGTCGGCTGCCCGCGCAGTACGGTCCGTCGTCCTCCGTGGCCTCCAGGTGGAGGGCCGGTCCGAAGGCCCGTAGCCCGGGTGCGGCAGCGGTCAGTCCGGCGCGGAGTCGCCCACGACGTGCTCGACCGGCAGGTGCAGGGACCGCTCGATCCGGCTCGGCAGGTCCGCGCGCAGCCAGCGCGAGAGCCCTGACCGCAGGGTCGACACCACGACCTCGTCGGCGCCGAACCGGCGGAGCGCCAGTCGCGTGGCCTCCAGCGGGTCCCGGTCACCGACCTCGCCTTCCGCGGGCGCCCCCAGCGCGCGGACCTCGTCCAGTGCGCGCGTCAGCCGCTGGGCGGCGAGGGCGTGCGCGTGGTCGGCCGGCGGGCCGCTGCCGACGGTCGCCCGCTCCTGGTCGGCGATCGGCGTCGCCGGCACGACGATGTAGAACTCGTGTGCGCCGGAGGCGATCCGTTGCCGGACCGTCTCCAGCAGCTGCGGGCCGGCGAGGGTCTGGTTGGCGAGGATCAGGCAGCGTCGCATCGTCTCTCCGCCTCTGGGCGACAGGGCTCGTGCACCTCGACGGTAGGACGGGCTCGCCGCGGGGACCAGAGCCTGCTGCGCGGCGGGTCCTCCCGGTCGTCCGGGCCCGGCGAGCAGGGTGTCGACACGGCCGACCCGCAGGTCGAGCAGGTCGTTCCGCCGCTGGCACTGCCCGGGCGCACAGGCACCCAGCGTGCGCGGCTGACCGAGCGGCTCGGACCCCGGCTGGTCGACGGGCTGCTCACCCTCGCCGCCGGCGAGCACCGGCAGCAACTGCGCAACCGCGAGGCCGCCCGCGCCTCAGCTGCGGCGCCTGAGCGACGACCCCACCAGCACCCCGGCCAGCGCCCAGAACGCGCCGACCCCCACGCCGGCGAGCACCACCCAGAACGGGACCCGCAGCTGGTCCGTCGCCACGTGCACCAGCCGCTGCTCTGTCGTCTCGTCCATGGGCTGGAGCCTGGCCGAGTCGCCCTGCGCCCGCCAGCCCCCGCGACACGGCTCCCGGCCGGGACGGCGACAGGTGGCCGCGTCCCCCTCGGAATCGGCCAGGAGCTGCTCGAGACGGCACGGGTCGTGGCCGCCGGCCGGTGGAGTGCGTACGGTCCGGCCGTGCGGCGGGGGCTGACCAGGTGGGCCGGAGCCCCGCGGCGGGTGCGGGTGGTGGCCGCAGCGACGGTGCTCCTGCTCGGCTACGGGACGGTCGTGCACGTCGTCCAGCTGGTGGCCGCGGACCTCGCCCCGTACCCGGCCCTGCCCGGCTGGCTGCGGGGGTACTTCACCGGTCTCACCGTCCTCGACCCGCTGGCCGCCGTCCTGCTCGCCCGTGCCCGGCGGAGCGGCGTCGTCCTGGCGGTGGGCGTCCTCGTCACCGACGCCGCGGCCAACGCCTGGGCGAACCTGGTGCTCGACCCGAGCCCGGGCCTGACCCCCGGCCGGGTCGGCACCGCGGTCCTCACCGTGCTGGCGCTGGGCCTGGTCGTCGCCGCCCGGCCGCTGTGGCGGCACGCCGAGCACGACCGGGACAGCGGAGCCGCACCCGACCGCTGACCGCTGCGGGCCCCTACCGTGCGGGCGTGGACCTCGACCGGGCCGTCGCTGCGGTGCTCGCCCTGCCCGGCGTGACCGAGGCCGACCACCACGGACGGCGCTCGTTCCGGGTCGGCCCGACGAAGGTCCTGGCCACGGTGCCCGCCGCCGGCGTGCTGAACGTGCTGGTCGGCGAGGACCTGGCCGCAGCGGTGTCCGCACAGCCCGGCGTCACACCGCTCACCTGGGGCGCGACGACTCCCGGCGTCCGGGTCGAGCTGGCCGTCGTCGACCCCGACCTGCTCGACGAGCTGCTGCTCGCGGCCTGGTCACGCCGCGCCCCGGCGTCCCTGCGCCGGCAGCTGCCCGACTGAGGGCCTCGGCCGCACCGTCACCCCCGGCTAGGTGTGAGGTCGACGGAACGCGACCTTGACGCGGGCGCAGCGGAGGGGAAACCGCACCACCGCAGTCTCGGTTCGTGTCCACCGCCGTCTCGCTGCCGCACCCGGGCACCGGCACGCGCACCACGGCCACCCACTGCCCGTACTGCTCGCTGCAGTGCGGCGTCACGATGACCGCCGGCGACCGCCCGGCGACGCTGGTGCCCGCGGACTTCCCGGTCAACCGCGGCGGGCTGTGCTCCAAGGGCTGGTCGGCCCCCGAGCTGCTCGACCACCCCGAGCGGCTGACCCGGCCGCTGGTGCGCGCCGTCCCCGGGAACCGCACCAGCCCGCTGGTGGAGACCAGCTGGGACGAGGCGCTGGACCGGGTCGTCACCGCGATCACCGCCACCCAGCAACGGCACGGCCGGGACGCCGTGGGCTGCTTCGGCGGCGGCGGGCTGACCAACGAGCAGGCCTACCAGTTCGGCAAGTTCGCCCGGGTCGCGCTGCGCACCAGCGCCATCGACTACAACGGCCGGTTCTGCATGTCCTCGGCGGCGGGCGCGGCGATCAAGGCGTTCGGGCTGGACCGCGGCATGCCCTTCCCGCTGGCCGACGTCGCCGCGGCCGACGTCGTCGTGCTGGTGGGCAGCAACCCGGCCGACACCATGCCGCCGGCGATGCAGTACTTCGACGCCGGCCGCGCGCGGGGCGCCGAGCTGATCGTCGTCGACCCCCGCCGCACCAGCACCGCGAAGAACGCCAGCCTGCACGTGCAGCCGCTGCCAGCCACCGACCTGGCGCTGGCCAACGGGCTGCTGCACATCGCGCTGGCCGAGGGCCTGGTCGACGAGGGCTACGTCGCCGCGCGCACCACCGGGTTCGACGACGTCCGGGCCGGGGTCGCCGGGTACTGGCCCGACCGGGTCGAGCGGCTCACCGGGGTGCCGGTCGCCCAGCAGCGCCGGATCGTCTTCGCCCTCGCCCGCGGGAAGCGGTCGATCATCCTGAGCGCCCGCGGCGCCGAGCAGCACCGCAGCGGCACCGACACCGCGCTGGCCTGGATCGACCTGGCCCTGGCCCTCGGCCTGCCCGGTCGCGAGGGCAGCGGCTGGGGCACCGTGACCGGCCAGGGCAACGGGCAGGGCGGGCGCGAGCACGGGCAGAAGGCCGACCAGCTGCCCGGCTACCGGAAGATCACCGACCCGGCCGCCCGCGCTCACGTCGCCGCCGTCTGGGGCGTGGACCCCGAGTCGATCCCCGGCCCCGGGCGCAGCGCCTTCGAGATGCTCGACGCGCTCGGCACCGACGGCGGCGTCCGGGCGATGCTGGTGCTCGCCTCCAACATCGCCGTCTCCGCGCCCGACGCCCGCCGCGTCATCAGCCGGCTCGGCGACCTGGACTTCCTCGCCGTCAGCGACTTCTTCCTCTCCGAGACCGCCGAGCTCGCCGACGTCGTCCTCCCCAGCGCCATGTGGGCCGAGGAGGAGGGCACGATGACCAACCTCGAGGGCCGGGTGATCCGCCGCCGCCAGGCGATGAGCGCTCCCGACGGGGTGCGCGACGACCTCCAGCTGCTGGCCGAGCTGGCCGGCCGGCTGGGGGCTTCCGGGTTCAGCGGGGACGCCGAGACGGTCTTCGCCGAGCTCGGCCGGGCCAGCGCCGGCGGGACGGCGGACTACGCCGGCATCAGCTACGACCGCATCGATGCCGAGGACGGCGTGTTCTGGCCCTGCCCGGACCCCGAGCACCCCGGCACGCCGCGGCTGTTCACCGAGCGCTTCGCCACCCCCGACGGGCGGGCGCGCTTCCACCGCGTCGAGCACGTCGACGCCCACGAGCGTCCCGACGGCGACTACCCCTACGTGCTGACCACCGGCCGGGTGCTCGCCCAGTACCAGTCGGGCACCCAGACCCGCCGCTCCCGCAGCCTGCAGCTCATCGCCCCCACGCCGCGCGCCGAGCTGCACCCCGACCTCGCCCGGTCCCTGGGCATCGCCCACGGGGACGTCGTCGAGCTGGCCACCCGCCGCGGCCGGGCCCGCTTCGCCGCCCAGGTCACCGACACGATCCGGCCCGACGTCGTCTTCGTCCCCTTCCACTGGGGCGGCGGCGCCAGCGCCAACGCGCTCACCGACCCAGCCCTCGACCCGACCAGCCGGATGCCGGCCTTCAAGGTCTGCGCCGTCGCCGTCACCCGCGTCGGGGTGGCCGAGGAGCGCATCCCGGCGCCCGAGGCGGCCGCCCAGCCCGCCACCCCGGCACACCAGACCCCCACGGCCCACACCCCGCACGCCCCGTCACGGAGGAGGACCACCAGCGTGAAGAGCACCCCGCGCTTCCTGCAAGGCGTCTACCCGATCACCGGCGAGGGGCTGGGCAAGCCCGGCCCGGTCGATCCGGCGCTGCGCTACCAGGTGCCGGAGGGGAAGACGGCACAGGCGCTGTACTTCCGCGGCGGCAACTCCACCGCCGAGCTGGTCTACCTGCTGCTGGTGCGCGACGGGGAGCCGATGCGCTGGTTCCCGATCGGGGCCAAGGGCGACTGCCACGTGCCGCTGCGCGTGGTGGAGGACCTCGACGGCGGCACCGTCGTCGAGCTGCACGCCGCAGCGCCGCTGGGCGTCACCGGCGAGATCGTGGTCGACCTGGGACTGGTGGAGGTCTGATGACTGCTGTGCTCGGTGGGCGCCCCGAGGGCGTGAGCACGCTGCACTTCGCGATGGACGAGGCCGACGGGATCGACACCCGCCAGCGCCTGGTCGTCATCGGCAACGGCATGGCCGGGGCCCGGGTGGTCGAGGAGGTGCTCGAGCGCGGCGGCGGCGAGCAGTTCGCGATCACCGTGTTCGGCGAGGAGCCGCACGGCAACTACAACCGGATCATGCTCAGCCACGTGCTGGCCGGCGAGGAGCACGAGGACGACATCGTCCTCAACAGCCACGACTGGTACGCCGACAACGGCGTCGTCCTGCGGGCCGGGGTCCGGGTGGTGCGCATCGACACCCACGCCAAGGTGGTGCACGCCGCCGACGGGACGACGACGCCCTACGACCAGCTGGTCATCGCCACCGGCAGCCGCTCGTTCGTCCCGCCGATGACCGGGCTGTACTCGGGCGAGGACCAGCTACTGCCCGGCGTCTTCGGCTTCCGCACCATCGACGACACCCGCGCGATGCTGGCCGCGGCGGCCGAGCACGACAAGGCCGTCGTCGTCGGCGGTGGGCTGCTGGGCCTGGAGGCCGCCCGCGCGCTGCAGGGCCACGGCCTGGCCGTCGAGGTCGTGCACGCCGGCACGCACCTGATGAACCAGCAGCTCGGCGCGGAGGCCGGCGCCATCCTGGCGAAGAGCGTCGAGGCGCTGGGCATCGTCGTCCACCTGGCCACCCGCACCACCGAGGTCATCGGTCCCGACCGGGTGCGCGGCGTCGTCCTCGCCGACGGCCGGGCGATCGACGCCGACATGCTCGTCCTCGCCGCCGGCATCCGGCCGGTCACCGAGGTCGCCCTGATGAGCGGCATCGAGGTCGAGCGCGGCGTCGTCGTCGACGACCAGCTGCGCACCGACGACCCCGACGTGTACGCGGTGGGGGAGTGCGCCCAGCACCGCGGTGAGCTCTACGGCCTGGTCGCCCCGGTGTGGGAGCAGGCCAAGGTGCTCGCCGACCTGCTCACCGGCACCGACCCGACCGCCGAGTACCACGGCTCCCGCACGGCCACGAAGCTCAAGGTCGCCGGGGTCGACGTGGCCACCATGGGCATCAGCAAGCCCGAGCGGGACAGCGACGAGTTCCTGGTGATCTCCGAGCCCAAGCGGGGCGTGCACCTGAGCGTCGTCGTCCGCGACGACAAGCTCATCGGCGCCACGCTGCTCGGTGACACCCGCAAGGTCGCCTACCTGACCCAGGCCTTCGACCGCGGCACCCCGCTGCCGGAGGAGCGGATCAAGCTGCTGGTCGACCTCTCGGACGGCGCCGCCGAGGTGGGCGTGGCCGAGCTGCCGCACGACTCGCAGGTCTGCAACTGCAACGGCGTCACCAAGGGCGACATCTGCGGGGCCGTGGCCGGCGGCTGCGGCAGCGTCGGGTCGGTCATGGACACGACCCGGGCCGGCAAGGGCTGCGGGTCCTGCAAGGGCCTGGTCAAGCAGATCGTGGAGTGGGCCGCCGACGGCGACGTCGTCGAGGACCCCACCGCCAGCTGGTACGTCCCCGGCATCCCCATGGCGAAGCCCGAGTTGATGGCCGCGATCCGCGAGCAGGGTCTGCTGAGCCCCTCGGCGGTGTTCGCCGCGCTGGCCCCCGGTGGTGCGGAGGACGCGAAGTCCAAGATGGGGCTGACGTCGCTGCTGCGGATGATCTGGGGCAAGGACGCCGTCCAGGAGAACGACGCGAAGTTCATCAACGACCGCGTGCACGGCAACATCCAGCGCGACGGCACGTTCTCCGTCGTCCCGCAGATCAAGGGCGGGGTCACCACCCCGGCGCAGCTGCGGAAGATCGCCGACGTGGCCGAGAAGTACGAGGTCCCGATGGTCAAGATCACCGGCGGCCAGCGGATCGACCTGCTCGGGGTCCGCAAGGAGGACCTCCCCGCGATGTGGAACGACCTGGGCATGCCCTCCGGCTACGCCTACGGCAAGAGCTTCCGCACGGTGAAGACCTGCGTGGGCAGCGACTTCTGCCGCTTCGGCCTGGGCGACTCGACCCAGCTGGGCATCGACCTGGAGACCCGGTTCCAGGGCATCGAGAGCCCGGCCAAGATGAAGATGGCCGTGGTCGGCTGCCCCCGGAACTGCGCCGAGGCCTACGTCAAGGACGTCGGCGTCGTCGCGGTCGGGAACGGCAAGTGGGAGGTCTACGTCGGCGGCGCCGCGGGGGCGAGCATCCGCAAGGGCGACCTGCTGGCCACCGTCGACTCACCCGAGGCGGTGATGGAGCTGTCGGGCCGGTTCATGCAGTACTACCGGGAGAACGCCAACTGGCTCGAGCGCACCTACGACTTCGTGCCCCGGATCGGGCTGGAGCGGATCAAGCAGATCCTGCTGGAGGACAGCGAGGGCATCTGCGCCGAGCTCGACGCCAACATGCAGCAGTCCATCGACGCCTACACCGACCCGTGGGGCCAGGACGGCAAGGCCCCGGCCACGCCGGGCCAGTTCCGCACCTCGCTGCCGCTGGTCGAGCTGCCGCTGGTGCCGGTCCGATGAACCTCACCCACGACGACGTCGAGTCCCCGACCACCGCACCCGCCAAGGCCGGCACCCCCGCCA
The DNA here is from genome assembly GCF_026967795.1 of Modestobacter sp. VKM Ac-2986. Lineage (GTDB taxonomy): Bacteria > Actinomycetota > Actinomycetes > Mycobacteriales > Geodermatophilaceae > Modestobacter. Next base: position 38,584 of record NZ_JAPVBH010000002.1, on the reverse strand, counting down.
CCGAGGTCACCGACGGCACGGCCGCCGGCGTCCGGGGCACCCCGCACGTGGTCGGCCGGGTCGAGGAGGTGCCGCCCGGGGAGGGCCGGGCCTTCGTCGCCGGCGGCGTGCAGGTGGCCGTGTTCCGGCTGCGGGACGGCTCGCTGCACGCCACCCAGGCGGCCTGCCCGCACTCCGGCGGACCACTGGCCGACGGGCAGACCGACCTCGACGTGCTGGTCTGCCCGCTGCACCTCTACACGTTCCGCTGGACCGACGGCACCAGCCCCGGCGGCGCCGCACCCGTCCGGCAGTACCCCGTGCACGAGGAGTCCGGCCGGCTCGTCGTCACCGTCTGACGAAGGACCCCGCTGCCCCCCACCACTCGCACGCTCGCGGTGGGCCCCTGCAGCGGGGCCGACACGTGATGGGGGCTGCCTTCTCAGGGGTGCATGCGGGCGCCCTTCACCACCTTGTCGACGGCGTTCTTCGGGCCGTGGACGGCGAGCCCGACCAGGTCCAGGTCGCGGCCGGCGACGGCGCGGACGGCGGCCCGGTTCTGGACGTCGCCGGGGGTGCTGAACAGCTCGGCGGTGAAGACGGCCGGGGTGAGTGAGCGCTCCAGTGCCCGGGTGCGTGCGGTGGCCAGTAGCTCGCCCGGACCCTCCAGCACCATGACCGGCTGCCGGATCATCGGCAGGTACCGCGTGCCGTCGGCGTCCTCGTAGGGCTCGCCGACCAGCTCCGGCCCGGTCGCGACGATGCCGCTGACCAGGAACGACGTGACGTTGAGCGCCTGCCACGGGGCGAGGTCCTCGCGCAGCAGGACGGCGATCTTGGTGGCCCAGCGGGGCAGCTCGTCGGAGGAGGTCATGCCACCAGCGTCGGGGCTGGTCCCGTTCCCGGTCTTGTACGTTCCTGACGTGGCCGAGGTGACGGCGTGGCGGCCCGACGTGCCGGGGCTGACCGAGGTGCTGCACGCGCACTTCACCGACCACGTCTACCCGGCGCACACCCACGAGGCGTGGACGTTGTTGCTCGTCGACGACGGCGCGGTCCGCTACGACCTGGACCGGCACCCCCACGGCGCCACCCGTGGCCTGGTCACCCTGCTGCCGCCCGGCGTCCCGCACGACGGCCGGTCGTCCTCGGCGGCCGGTTTCCGCAAGCGGGTGCTGTACCTGGAGCCGGGCACGCTCGGCGCCGGCCGGGTGGGCACCGCGGTCGACCGGCCGGGCGTCGACGACCCGGCGCTGCGGGTGCGGCTGTCGGCGCTGCACGCGGTCCTGCGGGGCGGTGACGCCCTGGAGGCGGAGAGCCGGCTGGGCTTCGTGCTCGAGCGGCTGGCCCAGCACCTGGACCGTGCGGTGGTCGCTGTCCCCGACGTGCGCGACGACGCCCTCGCCGACCGGGTGCGCGACCTGATCGACGCCCGGGTGGCCGAGGGGCTGTCGCTGACCGAGACCGCGGAGGCGTTCGGGGTGCACCCGACGTCGGTGGTGCGGGCCTTCACCCGCCGGCACGGGCTGCCGCCGCACCGCTACCTCACCGGCCGCCGGATCGACCTCGCCCGCCGGCTGCTGCTGGCCGGCGTGCCCGCCGCGGAGGTCGCCACGGCCGCCGGGTTCGCCGACCAGTCGCACCTGACCCGGCACTTCCGCCGGATGCTCGACACCACCCCGGGCGCCTACGCCCGCTCCGCGGCAGGACGCACGACCGGCTGACTCAGGGAGCGGGGACGGTCACCGTCGCCTCGTGCGGGCCGCTGCACTCCTCCGTCCCGCCCACGCGGACCCCGTCGGGTCCGGCCTCGACGCGGGACAGCTCGGTGCCGTCGCGGTCCAGGACCCTGACCGCGACGGACGCGGGGAGCGTCCTCACCACCCCGCAGGACGTCGCGACGGGTGGACGGCAGGGGGTCATCGGTCGCTCCTGGCTCGGCGGCGGGCGTGGCGATCCTGCCGGTGCACTCAGCCCCGCAGGTCGGTCTCCTCGACCACCGGTGCGCCGACGGTCCGGCCGTCGGCGGTGGTCACCTGGACGGCGGCCACGAGGGCAGGGGAGGTGAGGACCGCGACCCCGTCGTCCATCGGGCGGTCGTCCAGAGCGGCGCCGGTCTCGTCGAACAGGCGCACCGTGCCCGCCCCCCGGGGGCCGACGACGAGCAGCACCGGCCCGCTCCCCCCGAGGTCGCAGCGCACCGCGACCACCCGCTGGCCAAGCGGCGGACCGGCCGGCAGCGTCCCGGTCACGCACGAGGCGCTGTCGGCCCGGCCGCTGAGGTCGGCGGTGGTGCCGTGGGGCGCGATGACCACGACCGCGCCGGAGGGCTGCGGCACCGCCACGAGGGTGGTCCGCACCGGCCGGTCGTCGCGACCGGGCAGGTCACCGGCCCACAGCACGGTGGTCCCCGAGGTGTCACCCCGCTGGCCCAGCCGGCCCAGCAGGTCCTCGAGCTGGTCGTCGACCGCCGCGTCCCCGGCTGCCGGCGGGGGAGCGGGCCGGAGCCGGGGCAGCCACGGCGGACCTGGGTCGGGCTCGGTGACCAGGTCCAGCGGGCCGGCCGCCAGCTCGCTCCCGTCCCGGACCACGGTGAACCGGACTGCCGGGGTGTCGGTGCGGGTCGACTGGGGCAGCTCCACGGTGGTCACCCCGTCGACGGTGGTCGCCGGGGAGAAGGTGCGGCTCACGGTGCCGTCGGCGGCGACCTCCGGCCGCGGTGACACCTCCACCCGGTCGCCCTCGGCGCCGACGACCACGAGCGCGCCACTCACCGGCGCGGCCAGCGCCACCGGCAGCGACCGGTCCGGGGCGAGCTGCACGCCCTGCACCCGCATACCGCGGGGCATGGCGCCGGGCGGGCCGGCGAACCAGGCGGCGGCGAAGTCGCGGCCGGTGCCGCTGACCACGAGCGCGGCGCGCCCGCCGTCCACGTCGGCGGCCCACACCACCCGGCGCTCGGCCGGCGGTGGCTGGGTGGCCAGGTCGGTGCCCGCCCAGCGTTGGGCCTGCAGTTCGGTCAGGAACTCGGCGTCGCCGGCGAGCGACCCCCGGGTCGGGCCGGCGAAGACGTCGACGGGCGGGGCCGCCGCGCCCGGCCACGGGACCACCCGGACGAGCGCGGCCAGCCCAGCCAGCGCCAGGACAGCGGCGAGCACCCGCAGCCGGGTCCGCCGGCGGGACCGCCGCCGCTCGGCGGCGTCCCGCTCCAGGGCGGCGGTCTGCGCGGCGGTGAGCTCGGTGCCGGCGGCCAGCGCGCGCAGCCGGTCGGGCAGCGGCGTGCGGTCGGGCCCGCGCACCGGCGGCGGTGAGCCGGGGGCCCGGAAGGGTGCCTCGAGGGCCTCCCGCTCGGCCCGGGCACGGGCGTCCTGCGGGCCGAGCTCCGCGGCCAGCGCGGCCACGGCCGCGTCGCACTCGGCCGCGGTGGCCCGGAGCTCCCCGGCCGACGGCGGGTCGAGCAGGTGGACGACGGCCAGCACGCGGGTGCGGCGGGGGAGGGCGCGCAGGGTGGCGGCCACCGCCGCGGCAGCGGGGTCGCGTGGCGGGGACGCCGACGCGGGACGGTCGGCGACGTCCAGCGCTGCGCGCGCCACCGCCCGCCGCAGCGCCGCGGGCTCCCGGTGCCGTCCGGCCAGCGCCGTGGTCATCAGGGCCTCGGCGTCGGCGCGGTCGTCGGTGAGCAGCACGGCGAGCGGCCAGGCGGCGGCCGGGCCCTCGACGTCGTCGTCGATGCGCACGTGCCCTCCGTCCCGCCGGGTGCCCGGCGAGGTCCATGGTCCGCCCCGCACGGGCCTCCGCGCCGGGGCCGACCGCGAGGGCGACGTGGTGGCGGACCCCCGGTCAGGAGGTGGGCAGGTCCAGGTCGGCGACCGCGGCGGCCACGTCGTCCTCGCGCACGAAGTCCAGCGCCAGCAGCCGGTGCACCAGCACCCCGCGGCGGGTCAGCCGCAGGTCGGCGGGCCGCAACCGCGGCTGCACCGCCCCGGGCCGGACGGCGACCGGGGCCGGGTCGAGCAGTCCGGCGCGCTGCAGGTCGGTGAGGTCCTCGCGGGCACCCCAGGCCCGCCACGCACGCGGGGAGTCCTCCAGCGAGCCCACCGGCAGCGGTGTGCGGTCGCGCCGGCCGACGGCGGCCAGGAACACCAGCTGCCGCCAGCTGCACGACTGCGCCAGCTGGAGCGCGCGGGCGGCGAGCGCGCCGTCGACGTCGGGGGAGACGACCACCTCGGCGACGAGGTAGCCCAGGTGCCGCACCCGGCGCTCCTCGGTCGTGGCCCGCGCGGCCTGGACGACGTCCTCGACCAGGCGCTCGGCGGCCGAGCGGGCCGCGGTGCTGACGTGGAAGAAGCCGTCGGTGCGCACCGGCCGGCCCTGGGCGGACCGGGTGACCGAGAGCTCGGCGGTGAAGGCCAGGACGGCGCCGGCGCGGGCGCGCTCCCAGGTCAGCGGCAGGTCCGCGGCGGTGGTGGCCGCCTCGCGCAGGCAGCCGGCCAGCCGCTCGTCCAGCCGCACCGCGCTGCCCTCGGGGTCGAACAGCAGCCCGGCGACGGCGCGGGTCATCGACCCGGCGACCAGCTCACCGGTCTCGACCAGGTCGCGGCCGGGGGAGCGCTCGTTCCCGCGGGAGTCCCTCACGCGGTGATCATGGCCCGCCCCGCTCAGGAGCGCACCCGGCCGACCGCGGCCCTCACCACAGCGGGGCAGGAGCAGTGAGCACAACGGAACACGAGGTCACCGCCTCGGCAACGACGAGGGCACACCGACCCGAGACCGTTCCGCCATGGCCAGCTCCGTCACCGAGACCACCGCCCCGCCGACCCCGCACCAGCCCGGCCGTCTCGGCGGCCGCTGGATCGACGACTGGCGCCCCGAGGACCCGGACTTCTGGGAGTCCACCGGCAAGCCCGTCGCCCGCCGCAACCTGTTCTTCTCCGTGTTCTCCGAGCACATCGGCTTCTCGATTTGGAGCCTGTGGTCGGTGCTGGTGCTGTTCCTGCCCGAGCCGGTGTTCGGCATCGACCCGGCCGGCAAGTTCCTGCTCACCACCCTGCCGACGGCGCTGGGCGCCTTCGTCCGGCTGCCCTACACCTTCGCCGTGGCCAAGTTAGGTGGCCGCAACTGGACGATCATCAGCGCCGCCCTGCTGCTGGTTCCCACCATCGCCACCGCGGTCGTGCTGGAGCCGGGGGTCTCCTACTCCACGCTGCTGTTCGTCTCCTGCCTGGCCGGCGTGGGCGGCGGCAACTTCGCCAGCTCCATGACCAACATCAACGCCTTCTACCCGACCCGGCTCAAGGGCTGGGCGCTCGGGCTCAACGCCGGCGGCGGCAACCTCGGCGTCCCGGTCGTCCAGCTGCTCGGCCTGCTGGTGCTGGCCACCGCCGGCGCCGACAGCCCGCGGATCGTGCTCGTCGTCTACATCCCGTTCATCGTGCTCGCCGCGGTCGGCGCCGCGCTGGTGATGGACAACCTGACCTCGGCGCGCAACCAGCCGCGGGCGATGCGGGAGGTCGCCCGCCAGCCGCACGCCTGGATCATGTCCTTCCTCTACATCGGCACCTTCGGCTCCTTCATCGGCTTCGGGTTCGCCTTCGGGCAGGTGCTGCAGAACCAGTTCACCGCCGACTTCGCCACCCCGCTGGCGGCCGCGCAGCTCACCTGGCTGGGGCCGCTGCTGGGCTCGCTGATCCGCCCGCTGGGAGGCTCGCTGGCCGACCGGTTCGGCGGCGCCCGGATCACCTTCTGGAACTTCATCGCCATGGCCGCCGGCGCCTCGGTGGTGCTGGTGGCCAGCAAGCAGCAGTCGCTGCCGCTGTTCCTGGTCGGCTTCGTGTCGCTGTTCGTGCTCAGCGGCCTCGGCAACGGCTCGACCTACAAGATGATCCCGGCGATCTTCCGGGCCAAGGCGATGGACGACGTCGCCTCCGGCGGGGACACCGTGGCCGCCGACCGGCTGGCGCTGCGCCGGTCCGGTGCGCTCATCGGCATCGCCGGCGCGGTCGGGGCCTTCGGCGGGGTGCTGGTCAACCTCGCGTTCCGGCAGTCGTTCCTCGAGACCAGGACCGGCGACAGTGCCTACCTCGCGTTCATCGCCTTCTACGTCGTCTGCGTCGTGGTCACCTGGGCCGTCTACCTGCGCCCGGGCAACCGGATGGCCGGCGTCTGAGCGACGGCGGGGCGGGGCGCGGTCGGCGTCCCGCCCCGCTGCGCGTCCGGGGGTTCCGGCGGTGTTCCCGCGGCCGCACAGCGGAGTCGGCCCGGGCGTGCGGTGCATGTTCCGCGAGGGTCACGCCGCCGAGCGGGCGCCGTCACGTGGGCTCCATACGGTCGCGGACAACGGGAACGCACAGCCGACGCCCAGCGGCTCCCGGACACCCGCCCCTCCGAACAAGGAGCTCGATGTCCCCGATCCTCCCGAAGTCCGACGCCGCCGCCCTGGTGGTCGCGGCCCGGATCCGGCACGGCCTGTCCTGGTCGCAGATCGCCGACCGGATCGGTGCGCCGCTGGTCTGGTGCACCGCGGCGCTGCTGGGTCAGCACCCGATGAGCCGGGAGCAGGCCGAGGGGGTCTGCGCCCTGCTGGAGCTCGACCCGGCCGTGGCCGAGAGCCTGCAGCTGCAGCCCTACCGCGGTTCGGACCCGGCCGCGATGACCGACCCCACCGTCTACCGGCTCCTGGAGGCCATGTCGGTGTACGGGCCGGCCCTCAAGGAGCTGATCCACGAGGAGTTCGGCGACGGGATCATGAGCGCGATCAACTTCAAGGTCGACATCGCCCGGCGTCCCGACCCCGACGGCGACCGGGTCGTCATCACCCTCGACGGGAAGTTCCTCGACTACCGCTGGTGACCAGCCGGACGCCCCCGGCCTCCCCGCCCCACCGCCGCACCCCACCCCGTACCTGAGGAGCTCGCCCGTGTCCTACGTGATGCCCAAGGACTTCGTGACCAAGATGATCGACGCCGGTGAGGCGAAGGTCTTCATGGCCACCCGCGACACCCTGATCCGCGCCTTCATGGCCGGCGCGATCCTGGCGCTGGCCGCGGCCTTCGCCGTGACCGTCACCGTGCAGACCGGCCAGGCGCTGGTCGGCGCACTGCTCTTCCCGGTCGGCTTCACCCTGCTCTACCTGCTCGGCTTCGACCTGCTGACCGGGGTGTTCACCCTGGTCCCGCTGGCGCTGCTGGACAAGCGCAAGGGCGTGACCGTGCGCGGCATGCTGCGCAACTGGGGCCTGGTCTTCACCGGCAACTTCGCCGGCGCCCTGGTCGTCGCGGTGATGATCGCGGTGATCCTCACCTACGGCTTCTCCGTGCCCCCCAACGAGGTCGGGGAGCGGCTCGGGACGATCGGTGAGTCACGGACGCTGGGCTACGCCGAGCACGGGGCGGCCGGGATGCTGACCCTGTTCCTGCGCGGCGTGCTGTGCAACTGGATGGTCTCCACCGGGGTCGTCGCGGCGATGATGTCGACGTCGGTGCCCGGCAAGATCATGGCGATGTGGATGCCGATCATCATCTTCTTCTACATGGGCTTCGAGCACTCGATCGTGAACATGTTCCTGTTCCCCTCCGGGCTGATGCTCGGTGGCGACTTCTCGCTGGGGGACTACCTGGTCTGGAACGAGATCCCGACCGTGGTGGGCAACCTCGTCGGCGGCCTGGCCTTCGTCGGGCTCACGCTCTACGCCACCCACGCCCGCACCGGGGCCAGCCGTCGGCCGGCCGACGCCGCCCCGGCCGCGCCGGCCCCGGCGGCAGCACCGCGGGAGCCGGAGACGCTCAGCATGAGCTGACGCTCCTCCGTCGCCGCGGGGCGGCCGCTCTCCTCCGGGGGAGCGGCCGCCCCGTCGTCGTCCCACGGGGGTGTGTCCTGCCGGGCCGCCACGTCCCCGCGAGGACGAGCACGGGCAGCTCCGGCTAGACCGCCAGCCGGTAGCCGCGCTTGACCACGGTCTCGACCACCGGCGCACCGAGGGCGGCCCGCAGCCGGGTCACGGCCATCTCCACCGCGTGCGCGTCACCACCGCCGGAGAGCTCGCTCAGCAGGTCGGGCCGGGAGACGACGACACCAGGACGGCGGGCGAGCGCGCGCAGCACCGCCATCGGGCCCGGCGGCAGCTCGACCAGCCGCCCGTCGAGCACCGCGGCGTGTCCGCGGACCTGCAGCGTGTGCGGGCCGGAGGTCAGCACCGGGTGCCGGGCGGGCAGGTCGGAGACGACCGAGCGGGCCAGCGCCCCCAGCCGCGCACGCTCGGGCTGCACGGTGCGGATGCCGGCCTCCTCCAGCGGGGCGGCGGTCACCGGCCCCACGGCCACCGCCAGGACGGCGTCGGCGAAGGCGGCGAGCACCGCGGCGCGCACGCCCTCCTCCCCGGCGACCTGCAGCAGGCTGGCCGCGGCCGGGGCGCTGGTGAAGGTGACCGCGTCGACCCCGCGGGCGGCGATCGTGCCCACCAGCCGGCGCAGCGGCGCGGTGTCCTCGGGCAGCACCCAGCGGTACACCGGCACGGTGAGCACGTCGGCGCCGGCCGCACGCAGCCCGGAGACCAGGTCCGGCAGCGGGTCCCCGTGCAGCTGGACGGCGATCCGGCGTCCCTCGATCGGGCCCTCGGCGCCGGAGAGCAGGTGTGCCAGCACCTCGGCGGAGTTCTCCGACTCCGGGGACCAGGCGTCGACCAGCCCGGCGCCGCGGATCGCCCCGCGCGCCTTGGGCCCGCGGGCGAGCACCCGGGAGGTGAGCAGGTGGTCCCGCAGCGGCAGGTCCCAGGCCTCGGCCGCCTCCAGCCACCCGCGGAAGCCGACGCCGGTGGTGGCCACCACGAGGTCGACCGGCTGGGCCAGCACCTCCCGGGTGGCGGCCACCAGGTCGGCGTCGTCGGACAGCGGCACGATGCGGATCGCGGGGGCGTGGACGACGCGGGCACCGCGGCGGTCCAGCAGCGCGCCGAGCTCCTCGCTGCGCCGGGCCGCGGTGACCGCCACGGTGTAACCGGCCAGGGGCAGCAGCTCCTGGGCCGGGGCGTCTCCGCCGGGGCCGTCCAGCGGACGGGCGTGCGCGGGGTCGGTCACCCCTCCATGGTGGGGGCTGGGTGTTCCATCCGTGTGACGCACCCCGGCGGGACCGGTCACACGGTCAGCAGGAGCTGTCCCGCGGTGCCGGCACGCTCAGCCCGAACAGCCGGCGCGCCCGCAGTCCGAGCCACGTGCCGCCCAGTGCGGCGAGCCCCCAGATCCAGCCCGACGCGCTGCCGGAGGCGATGCCCGCCAGGTACTGGCCGATGTTGCACCCGCTGGCCAGCCGGGCGCCGATGCCCATCAGCACCCCGCCGACGACGGCGGCCACCGCGGTGTTCAGCGGGATCCGCCGGTGCAGGGCCCAGGCGCCACCGGCCGCCGACGCCAGCGCGGCGCCCAGCACGATGCCCAGGTCCGTCAGCGACGTGCGGTCGGCGAGCACCGGGCCCTCCAGCTGCGCGGCCAGGGCCGGCTGCTGCCAGTACTGCCAGCCCTCCGGGTGCAGGCCGACGGCCTGCAACAGCTTCGAGCCCCAGAGGGTGAAGGCGCTGGTGATGCCCCAGGCGCTGCCGGAGGCCAGCAGCACGCCGGCGCCGAGGAAGGCCAGCGCCAGGGCACCGACCCACTTCGGCCACGACCCGCGCAGCGCCCGGGCCCAGCCCTGCGCGGTGTCGGGCTCCTCGGCCGGCGGCGGCACGCGACGGCGCTGGACCACGGAGGTGAGGCCGACGACGGCGGCCAGCAGCAGCAGGGTCACCGCCCAGGAACCGGCCCAGCCGATGTGGTCGGCCAGGGTGAACGCCGGCAGCGCCGGGAGGTCGTCGACCAGCGGGAAGGCCCAGGCGTAGAGCACCGTGCCGGTGATGAAGCCGCCGAGGGTGAGCAGGATCGAGGTCTGCCCGGTGCCGACGACGTAGAGGGTGCCCGACGCGCACGCGCCACCGAGCTGCATGCCGATGCCGAAGAGCACGGCGCCGGCCACCAGCGCGAGGCCCAGCGGGCTCGACGTCGGGGTGGGGGTGCTGCCGAACAGCCCGGTGCCGGTGCCCAGCACGAGTGCGAACAGGGTGGCCGTGGTGCCCAGCAGCAGGGCGTGGGCGCGCAGCCCGCTGCCGTTGCCGACGGCGACCAGCTGCCGCCAGGCGGAGGTGAAGCCGAAGCGGGAGTGGAACAGCGCCACGCCCAGGCCCAGGCCGAGGAGGGCGTAGACGCCCTGCTGGGTGCCGTACCGGGTCCACACCCAGCCGGTCAGCGCGACGGCCAGGACGGCGGCCACCCCGAGGGGCGCCCAGCGCACGGGCGGGGCGGCGGCGGGCACCGGGGCCGGGCCGGAGGTCGGGAAGACGCCACCGGCCCGGGGGAGCGGTGGACGGGGAGGAGAGGTGGTTGCCACGTGCCCACCAACCGGTTGCAGCGCGTCGATGATCCCGGGCGGGGTGTAGCCGCGGTCACGGGGATCACCGGTCGCGCGGCGGCGGCGGGCCGGTGCGGCGGTGCAGGATGGGAGCGTGCCCGCCGACGTCCCGCCTCCTCCCGCCGGGCCCGCTCCGGTCTCCGCCGTCCCGCGCCGGCTGCGGCTGATCGCCGCGCTGACCGCGGCGGGCCTGGTGGCCGCGATGAGCGTGGTCGCCGTCCTGCTGAAGAGCTCGACCACCGGGGTGGTGTCCTTCCAGACCGCCGACCAGGTGGCGATGGTGGGCCTGGGCCTGGCGATGGGTGCCGGGGTGCTGGTGATCGGCCGCTCGCGGGTCGACGCCGACACCGCCGGTCTGCGGGTGCGCAACGTGGTGGTCAACCACGAGGTGCCCTGGGAGGCCGTGCGCGCGGTGCGGTTCGACCAGCACTCGCCGTGGGCCACGCTGCTGCTCACCAACGACGACGAGCTGGCCGTCTCCGCCGTCCAGGCCGCCGACGGCGAGCGGGCGCTGGTCGCGGTCCGCGGGCTGCGCGCGCTGCTCAGCGACCACCAGGCCCGCGCGGCGGCTGTTGCGCCGCCGAAGGAGGACCTGCTCTACCCGGACTGAGGCACTGCGCGGGGGAGCGCACCCCGGGAATGACGGACCGGACCCCGGCGCTGTACAGTGCAAGCGCCTCCTCCTGCACCATCGAGGCGTGAGAACCACCGGTGGTGGGATCGCGAGATCCGACCACCGACCAAAGAGGAGCCCGCTCCCACCTGGCGCTGTCACAGGCGTCCAGGTCCCCGGAAGACGACCGGCCTGTCCGGTCGTCGCTGGAACCGCACCCTCGTCGAGGGCGCGGCTGCAGCAGTCGGCGAGTGGGCCCTGTGAGCGATCAGCTCACGGGGCCTTCTGTCGTCGGTGCCCGGGACGGGTGCGGCTCCTCCCCGCAGCAGCAGAGGAGAGGCCATCACCGAGCCCCGTATCAACGACCGTATCCGCGTCCCCGAGGTCCGCCTCGTCGGACCCGAGGGCGAGCAGGTCGGCATCGTGTCGATCGGCGAGGCGCTGCGGCTGGCGCAGGACAGTGAGCTCGACCTGGTCGAGGTCGCGCCCATGGCCCGCCCGCCCGTCGCCAAGCTCATGGACTACGGGAAGTTCAAGTACGAAGCCGCGCAGAAGGCCCGCGAGGCCCGGCGGAACCAGGCGCTCACCGTCATCAAGGAGATGCGGCTGCGCCTCAAGATCGACCCGCACGACTACGAGACCAAGAAGGGCCACGTCGAGCGCTTCCTCAAGGGCGGCGACAAGGTCAAGATCACCGTGATGTTCCGCGGTCGCGAGCAGTCCCGCCCCGAGATGGGCTACAAGCTGCTGCAGCGACTGGCCGGGGACGTGTCCGAGCTGGGGATCGTGGAGTCGAACCCCAAGCAGGACGGCCGCAACATGGTCATGGTGATCGCTCCGCACCGGAACCAGGCGGCCTCCGACGCCGTCCGGCGCACCGCGAAGGCGGAGAAGCACGCAGCCGCGGAGGAGCAGGCCCCGGCCGAGCAGGCGCCCCCGGCGTAAGCCGGCCCTGCACACCGCACCTGCACCACCGCACCAGACCGCCCGCGCCGGGGAGCCCAGCTGCTCCCCGGCGCGGACATCCACGAACAGGACGAGGACATGCCGAAGAACAAGACCCACAAGGGCGCCGCCAAGCGGATCCGCGTCACGGGCACCGGGAAGCTGGTGGCCGAGCACACGAACAACCAGCACAAGTTCGAGCACAAGTCGGGCTCCCGGAAGCGGCGGATCTCCGGCACGGCAGAGCTGAGCCCGGCTGACACCAGCCGGATGAAGAAGCTCCTCGGCATCTGATCCCGCCCCCTATCCGTAACGAGCAGACAGGAGCTTCCACGTGGCACGCGTGAAGCGGGCGGTCAACGCCCAGAAGAAGCGTCGTACGACCCTCGAGGCCGCCAGCGGCTACCGGGGCCAGCGGTCCCGGCTGTACCGCAAGGCCAAGGAGCAGATCCTCCACTCCGCGACCTACAACTACCGCGACCGCAAGGTTCGCAAGGGTGACTTCCGCAAGCTGTGGATCACCCGCATCAACGCCGCGGCGCGGCAGAACGACATGACCTACAACCGGTTCATGCAGGGCCTGAAGCTGGCCGGCATCGAGCTGGACCGCAAGGTGCTGGCCGAGCTCGCCGTGAACGAGCCCGCCACCTTCACCTCGCTGGTGGCCTCCGCCCGGGCCGCGCTCCTGGCGAACCCGCAGGCGACCGGCGCGGCCCAGGCCGACACCGCCGCTGCCTGAACCACCCCGTAGCACCCGCGACGCCGTCGCCGGTGGGTCCCCCGGACCTGCTGGCGACGGCGTCGCTGTCTGTGCACCACCCCGTGAGAGGAACCCCGTGCCCGAGTTGTTGACCGAGCGCTCCGCGCGGATCGTCGCCGCGCGCAAGCTCACCCGCCGCAACGGCCGGGACGACGCCGGCGCCTTCCTCGCCGAGGGCCGGCAGGCGGTCAGCGAGGCCCTCGCCGAGCCCAGCGCCGTGCGGGAGCTCTTCGCGACTGAGGCCGCGGCGCAGGCGCACCACGACCTGCTGGCCGGGACGGGCGTCCCGGTCCGGCTGGTCACCGACAAGGCCGCGGCCGTGCTGTCGGAGACGGTCACCCCGCAGGGCCTGGTCGCGGTCTGCGCGCTGCGCGACGTCCCGGCGCAGCGGCTGGTGACCGACCCGCCGCGGCTGGCCGTGGCGCTGGCCGAGCTCAACGACCCAGGCAACGCCGGCACGGTGCTGCGCACCGCCGACGCGTGCGGCGCCGGCGCGGTGGTCTTCGGCGCGGGCTCGGCCGACCCCTACAACGGCAAGGTCGTGCGCAGCAGCGCCGGCAGCCTCTTCCACGTCGACGTCGTGCGCAGCGCGCCGCTGCCCGAGCTGCTCACCCAGGTGCAGGCCGCCGGCGTCACGGTGCTGGCCGCCGACGGTGGGGGAGAGGTCGCCCTGGACGCCGCCGGCGCCGACGGGCTGCTGGCCGGTCCGGTGCTGTGGCTGTTCGGCAACGAGGCCCGTGGCCTGGACCCGGCGCTCGCCGCGGCCGCCGACGCCCGGGTGCGCATCCCCATGCGCGGGAGGGCGGAGAGCCTCAACCTCTCGGTCGCCGCCGCCATCTGCCTCTATGCGACCCAGCTGGCCCAAGGGTGAGCGGAGTGGATCCGCGCCGGTGACCGGTACGGACCCACTCCGCCTCAGCGGTCGGCAGGGTGCTTGCCGGCGTACATCCGGGCGTCGGCGCGGTGCAGCAGCGGGGCGAAGTCGTCGCCGTCCTCGGGGTGCACGGCGATGCCGATGCTCACCTGCACCGTGACCGTGGTGCCGGCGAGCGGCACGGGCTGCTCGATCGCGGCGCGCAGGTCCCCGGCGACCCGCTCGGCCTCGGCCAGGGCGCTGGTGCGGTCCAGGCCCAGCAGGCCGACGAGGAACTCGTCGCCGCCGAGCCGGGCCAGCAGGTCGCCGCGGCGCAGCCGGCCGCGCAGCCGGTCGGCCACGGTCTGCAGCAGCTCGTCACCGGCGGCGTGCCCGTGCGCGTCGTTGACGGCCTTGAAGCCGTCGAGGTCCAGGAACAGCAGGGCCACCGCGCCGCCGTCCAGGCGCGCCTGCCACAGCGCGGTCTCCATCCGCTCCTCGAGCCGCCGGCGGTTGGGCAGGCCGGTGAGCGGGTCGGTGTAGGCCAGTTCCTCGATCCGGGCCAGGTGCTGGCGGGTGCGGTCACGCTCCTGCAGCAGCTCGCGCTCGGCGGTGACCCGGGTGGTCACGTCGGTCTGGACGCCGATGTACTGGACGACGACCCCGCGGGCGTCGGTGACCGGCGCCAGGTGGATCTCGTTCCACCAGGGCTCGCGCTGCGGGCCCCGGTGGTTGAGCACGGTGGCGCGGAACTCCTGGCCGGCGTTGATCGCCGAGCGCATCCGGCTGACCATCGCCGGGTCGGTGTCCGCACCCTGCAGGAAGCGGCAGTTGCGGCCCAGCACCTGGGCGGCCGACAGCCCGGCCAGCTGCTCGAAGGCGCTGTTGACGTAGATGAGCGGCTGGTCGGGGGCGGTCATGTCGCTGATCGTCACGCCGCTGGTCGTCGCGGCCAGCGCGCGCAACAGCAGCGGCTCCTCGGGAGTGGGCCCGACCAGCGACGACTGCGCCAGCGGCAGCTGCACCGGGGGCACCGCGACCTCGGGGACCGGTGCGGGCTGGGCGGCCACCCGGGCGACGAGGGAGATCCCCGCCAGCTCCACGGTCGTCCGCTCGTAGGTCAGGGCGTACTCGTACCGGCGCTGCGCGTCCGGGCCGCCGTCGCCGAGGTCGCGGGCCAGCAGGGCGGCGCTGAAGTGCGGGCTGAGGACGACGACGTCCCACTCGCCGCGCACCGGGTCGGCGGGGTCGAGGTGGGCCCCGCGCAGGCCGGGGACCGGCTCGACCGGCAGGTCGGCGCCCAGCGCGCAGACGAACCCGGTGCGGGCGACGAGGTCGCGGTAGCGCAGCTTCGTGGCCGGCGTGAAGTGCCGGGCCTCCTGGAAGGTCGAGGCCACGACGCAGGTCTCACCCAGCCGCATGGCCTGCCGCTCCAGGTGCTTGCTCAGCTCGATCAGCAGCGCCTTGGGGGCGACCCGCAGCTCCGTGCCCGGGGGGAGGCAGCCGAAGGGCGAGCCGTGCACGTCGGCGTCCAGCGTGGCGGGGGTGGGCAGCCGCAGCGTGCCGACGGCGCGGTCGGTCACCGCGGTCGCGCCGGGCCGGCCGAAGTGCCAGCCCTGCCCGAGGCTGGCGCCCAGGGCGCGGGCGGTGGCCAGGTGGGCCTCGTCCTCGATGCCCTCGGCGAGCACCAGGGCGCCGGTGCGCTCGGCGTAGCCGTTGACGGCGTTCATGATCTCGGCGACCGCCGGGCCGGGGCGCTGCTGCACCAGGCGCAGGTCCAGCTTCACGACGTCCGGGCGCAGCAGCGGCATGAAGGCCAGCGACATGGACTCCGCGCCCACGTCGTCCAGGGCGATGCCCCAGCCGACCTCGCGGACCCGCTCGACGGCGCGCAGCAGGTCGGCCGGCCGGGTGGCCAGCGCCCGCTCGGTGATCTCCACGACCACCCGCAGCCCGGCGGGTGCGGTGGTGGCGATCGCCAGCAGGTCCTCCAGGGGCGCGGACTCCAGCACCTCGGGCTCGACGTTGACGAACACGGTCAGCGGCGGGCCGAGCCGGGCGGCCACGGCGCCGCGCAGGGCCGCGGAGCGGCACAGGGCGTCGAGCTCGGCCAGCCGGCCGGCGGTGCGCGCGGCGGCGAAGAGCGCGTCGGGGGTGTGCAGCGGACCCTGCGGGCCGCGGGCCAGCGCCTCGTAGGCGACGACGCGTCCGGTGCCGAGCTCGACGATCGGCTGGTAGACGCTGTGGACGCTGCCGGTGCGGAGGACGTCGTCGAGCGTCGAGGTGAGGGTGGCGATCGAGGTCACGGGTCCCCATCGGCGCCCGGGCGGCCCACCCGAGGGGCCCGGGCGGGTGCCACCACCCCAAGGGATGACCCGCTCCGGCGGCCGGGCGGTGACCGGCCGGGCGCGAGCCGGGCCGGGCGGGGACGAGGCCGACCGGGAACCCGGGCGCGCGGGGGAGGGTCCGCCGGGCAGAATGGCCTCCCGTGTCTGGCGCCAACGATCCCTACGACCCCAAGCAGGTCGCCGCGCTCTCCCCGGAGGCCCTCGACGCCGCGGTGACCGCCGCGGTCGAGGCCTTCGCCGGGGCCGCCGACCTGGCCGAGCTGGCCGCCGTCCGGCCGGCCCACCTGGGCGACCGCGCGCCGGTGCTGCTGGCCCGCCGCGAGCTCGGCGCGCTGCCGCCCGCGGCCCGCTCCGACGCCGGCAAGCGGGTGAACGCCGCCCGGGTGGCGGTCACCGACGCCTACGCCGAGCGGCTGGCCGTGCTGGAGGCCGAGCGCGACGAGCGGGTGCTGGCCGAGGAGCGCGTCGACGTCACGCTGCCCTGGGACCGCGCCCCCCGGGGCGCCCGGCACCCGCTGACCACCCTCACCGACCGGATCGCCGACGTCTTCGTCGGGATGGGCTACGAGGTCGCCGACGGGCCCGAGCTGGAGGCGGAGTGGCTGAACTTCGACGCCCTCAACACCGGCCCCGACCACCCGGCCCGCTCGCTCGCCGACACCTTCTTCGTCGCGCCGGAGGACTCCGGCCTGGTGCTGCGCACGCACACCAGCCCGGTCCAGGCCCGCACCATGCTCGAGCGCACCCCGCCGATCTACGTCGTGGCGCCCGGGCGGGTCTACCGCACCGACGAGCTCGACGCGACGCACACCCCGGTCTTCCACCAGGTCGAGGGCCTGGCCGTCGACAAGGGGCTGACCATGGCCCACCTGCGCGGCACCCTGGACCACCTGGCCCGCTCGCTGTTCGGCGCCGACGCGCAGACCCGGTGGCGCCCGCACTTCTTCCCCTTCACCGAGCCCTCGGCGGAGTTCGACGTCTGGTTCCCCGAGCACCGCGACGGCCCCCAGTGGGTCGAGTGGGGCGGCTGCGGGATGGTCAACCCGCGGGTGCTCACCGCCTGCGGCATCGACCCGGAGGTCTACACCGGGTTCGCCTTCGGCATGGGCATCGAGCGGGCCCTGCAGTTCCGCTCCGGCGTCGGCGACATGCACGACATCGTCGAGGGCGACGTCCGGTTCACCACAGCGTTCGGAGTAGAGCAGTGAGTGAGCATCGCAGCGAGCGCCAGCGAGCGAGGAGCGGAGCGAACGTGTTGCGGAGCAACGGAGTGAACGAGTGAAGGTCCCCGTCAGCTGGCTGTCCGAGATGGTCGACCTCCCGGCCGGGATCACGGTCGAGGAGCTGGACGCCGCCTTCATCCGGCTCGGCCTGGAGGTCGACGACGTCGTCCGCCCGCCGGTCACCACCGGTCCGCTGGTGGTCGGCCGGGTGCTGGAGATCGAGGAGCTCACCGGCTTCAAGAAGCCGATCCGCTACTGCCAGGTCGACGTCGGCGAGGACGCACCGCGCGGCATCGTCTGCGGTGCCCGCAACTTCGCCGTCGGCGACCTCGTGGTCGCCGCGCTCCCGGGTGCGGTGCTGCCCGGCGACTTCGCCATCGCCGCCCGCACGACCTACGACCACGTCTCCGACGGGATGATCTGCTCGGTCCGGGAGCTCGGCATCGGCGAGGACCACGCCGGGATCCTGGTGCTCGGCCAGGACGGGTTCACCCCCGGGACGTCGGCCGCCGGCGTCCTCGGCCTGGACGACGTCGTGTTCGACCTCGAGGTCACCCCCGACCGCGGCTACGCGATGAGCCTGCGCGGCATCGCCCGCGACCTGGCCGCCGCGCTGGCCGTCGACTGGCGCGACCCGGCGGCGCTCACCCCGCCGGCGTGGTCGGGCGAGCCGGCCTGGCAGGTCACCGTGGCCGACCCCGAGCGCTGCGACCGCTTCTCCATGGTCGCCCTCGAGGGCCTCGACCCGGCCGCGCCGAGCCCGTGGGCGATCCGCCGCCGGCTGGCCCAGAGCGGCGTCCGCAGCATCTCGCTGGCCGTCGACGTCACCAACTTCGTGATGCTCGAGCTCGGGCAGCCGATGCACGCCTTCGACCGCGACCGCCTCACCGGTCCGGTCGAGGTGCGGCTGGCCCGCGCCGGCGAGCGGCTGACCACCCTGGACGGCGTCGCCCGCACGCTGACCGAGGACGACCTGCTGATCGCCGACGGGTCGGGCCCGATCGGGCTGGCCGGGGTGATGGGCGGGGAGTCGACGGAGATCGGCGACGGCACGACGAACGTGCTGCTCGAAGCCGCGCACTGGGCGCCCACCGGCATCTCCCGCGGCGTCCGTCGGCACAAGCTGCCCAGCGAGGCGGCCAAGCGCTTCGAGCGCGGCACCGACCCCGAGGTCACCGTGGTCGCCCTGGCCCGCGCCGCCGCGCTGCTGGCCGAGCACGGCGGTGCCCGCGTCGTCGGTGCGCCGGTCGACCTCGACGTCCGAGGCCCGCGCCCGGTCATCGCCCTGGACGCCGCCCTGCCCGGGCGCATCGCCGGCGTCGACTACCCGGTCTCCCAGGTCGTCGACGTCCTGCGGGCCGTGGGCGCCACCGTCGACGCCGACGGCGAGCGGCTGCAGGTGACCCCGCCGTCCTGGCGCGGTGACCTCACCGACCCGGCCGACCTGGTCGAGGAGGTCGTGCGGTCCGTCGGCCTGGACGAGATCCCCTCGGTGCTGCCCAGCGCGCCCCCCGGCCGCGGGCTGACCGAGCGCCAGCGCCGCCGGCGCAGCATCGGCCGCGCCCTGGCCGAGGCCGGCTACGTCGAGGCGCCGTCCTACCCGTTCCTCGGCACGACCGTGCTCGACCACCTGGGCATCCCGGCCGACGACGAGCGGCGCACGCTGATCACGCTGCGCAACCCGCTGTCGGAGGAGGCGCCGGCGCTGCGGACGACGCTGCTGCCCGGGCTGCTGGGCTCCCTGGCCCGCAACCTGGCCCGCGGCCAGCGCGACGTGGCGCTGTTCGAGCACGGCGCGGTCTTCCCCGGCGGCCTGACCGGCACCGCGCCGGTGCCCGGCGTCGACGCCCGCCCGGACGACGCGACGCTCGCCGCGCTGCTGGGCGCGGTGCCGGTGCAGCCCTGGCACGTGGGCGTGGTGCTCACCGGGCAGCGCGAGCCGCGCGGCTGGTGGGGTCCGGGCCGTCCGGCCGACTGGGCCGACGCCGTGCAGGCCGCGCGGGTGGTGGCCGAGGCCGCCGGTGTCGAGCTGACCGTGCGCGCCGGCGAGCTGGCTCCCTGGCACCCCGGCCGCTGCGCCGAGCTGCTGGTGGGCGAGCAGGTCGTCGGCCACGCCGGCGAGCTGCACCCGCGGGTGTGCGCAGTGCTGGAGCTGCCCGCGCGCACGTGCGCCATGGAGCTGGACCTCGACGCGCTGCCGCTCGGTGGCGTGCCGGTCGGCCCGCAGATCTCCACGTTCCCGCCGGTGCACATGGACGCCGCCCTCGTCGTCGCGGACGACCACCCGGAGGCCCTGGTGCGCGACGCGCTGGCCACCGGGGCGGGGGAGCTGCTGGAGGGCGTGCGGCTCTTCGACGTCTACACCGGCAGCCCCGTGCCGGCCGGCAGCCGGTCGCTGGCCTACGCGTTCACCTTCCGCGCGGCCGACCGCACGCTGACCACCGAGGAGGCCCGGGCGGCCTTCGAGGCCGCGGTCGCCGCCGCGGCCTCGGCCACGGGGGCGACGCTCCGTGTCTGACGAAGGACGCCGTCCTCCTCACCACTCGCAAGCTCACGGCGAGCCTCGGGACGGGGCCGTGCTCAGCGGGACGGTCGCGCTGGTCACCGGCGCCTCGGCCGGCATCGGCCGGTACCTGGCGCACGGGCTGGCCGAGCGCGGCGCGGCCGTGGCCGGGTTGGCCCGCTCCGGAGACCGGCTGGTCGCGACGATGGACGACGTCGCCGGGGCGACCGGGGCCCGCACCCTGGCCGTGGCCGCCGACGTCACCGACCCCGACGCCGTCCGGGCCGCCGTGGACCAGGTGGTCGCCGAGCTCGGACCGGTCACCCTGCTGGTCAACAACGCCGGGCTGATCGACGCCGCCGAGGTCCCGCTGTGGGAGGCCGACCCCGAGCAGTGGTGGGCGGTGGTGGAGAGCCAGGTCCGGGGGCCGTTCCTGATGGCGCACGCCGTGGTGCCCGGGATGGTCGCCGCCGGTGGTGGCCGGGTGATCGGGCTGGGCAGCGGCCTGGGCACGCGGGGGAGTGACGTCTACAGCGCCTACTCGGCCGGCAAGAGCGCCCAGATGCGGGTCACCGAGGGCATCGACTCCGCCGGCGCCGCGCACGGCGTGCGGGCCTTCGACCTGGCCCCGGGCGTCATCGACACCGCGATGACCCGGGCGATGCCGGTGCACGCCGGGCGCACGGAGTGGACCCGGCCCGAGGACGTCGTCGCCCTGGCCGTGGCCATCGCCGCCGGTGAGCTGGACCAGTGGTCGGGCCGCTTCCTGCGCGCCGGGGCCGACGACCTGGACACGCTGCGCCGCACGACCCCGGCCGGCCCGGCCCGTCAGCTGCGGCTGCGCCCCTACGGGGACACCGACCCGATCGGCTGACCGGGCCCGGCGACACGGTCGTCCCCGGGCGCACGTCCTTGTGCTCGGCGGGCACGGGCTGCCAGGTTGGGCGCCTGATGGAGGAGGTCCACCATGGCGACTCCCTCTCGGGGAGCCACGGGGCTGATCGTCGTCGCGCTGGTGATGCTCGTCGGCTTCACCGCCTGGGTCGGCCCGGCCGGCTGGCAGGCGGGCGGGTGGTGGTCCGCCGTCCTCTTCGGGGTCCCGCTGACGTGTGCAGCCGGAGCCCTCGTGGCCGAACGCGGCATCCGGGGGCGGCTGGCGCCGGTCGTGGTCGGTGCCCTCGCCGTGGTCTCGCTGGGCTGGTCGCTGCTCACCGGGCTCGGCATCGGGCTCGGCTTCCTGCTGCCGGCGCTCCTCCTGGTGGTCGCCACGCTGGTCTCCGGGGTCGACCGGGCCACCGGTACGCGGGGGCCGCTGCCCGGCTGAGCGACGCCGGGCCTCAGACCAGGGTGGCCAGCGCCCGGGGCGCGATGTCCACGGTGACCGTCGTGTCGGCCTCCAGCTCGACCAGCTCGCCGTCCAGCTGCAGGGGCATGGGGGCGAGCGCGGTGAACGCGTAGTGCGTGGCGCTCGGCTGCGGCCCCAGCCCGCGGGTCGCGGCGCGCAGCGCGGTCGCCAGCACCCGCAGCTTGCCGGTGCGCTGCTGGGTGACCACCTCGAACCGGCCGTCGTCGGGGGCGGCGCCCTCGGTGAGGGTGGCGACCTTGGCCATCTGGGAGATGTTGGCGAAGACCAGGCTGTCGATGGTCCGCCGCTGCCCGTCCTCGAGCCGCACGGGGAACGGGCGGAAGCGGGCGAACCCGCGGACCACCGCGACGATCTCCCGCCACGAGCCCTTGCCGCCCTCCTCCAGGTCGACCGCGACCACCGGCGTCAGCCCGACGCCGATGTAGGAGTGCGCATACCGGACCTCGGTCTCGTCCCCGCGGCCGAGGGTGAGCCGGAGCAGGTCGATCCGCCGGACGTCACCGGCCACGATCGCGTCGGCCAGGCGGTGCTCCTTGGTCGTCCGGCGGTGGTCGTTGGCGTTGCCGGCGGCCCGGACGGCGCAGACGGCCCGGTCGTTGCCGGCCTGCACCGCGCCGTCGACGACCTCGTTGTAGCCGCCGTCGCCGCTGACCGAGACGAGCAGCGGTGCGCCGGTGGCCGCCACCTCGCGGGCGATCTCCCGGGCGTGCCCGGCGCGCTGGGTCGGGCGCAGCTCCACCGGCACGTCCGGCAGTCGGCGCACCAGCTCGGCCTGCAGGTCCTCGGCGAGCCGGGGGGCGTCACCGGTGCTGTGCGGGTTGAAGACGATGACGATCCGGTCGAACGGGCTCACGGCGGACGTCTCCTCGGGCTGCGGGTCGGCGTCGTGGTGCGGGCACCACGACGGGGCGATCCTGCCCGGTCAGCACGCCGGCTGCCGCCCGTGCCCCGGCGCGGCGACGGTCCACCGCGGCCCGCCGGTCAGAGGACGGCGGCGAAGAGCCGCTGCACCCCGGCGATCTCGACCATCCGCTGCACGGTGTGCGAGGGGCGGCGCAGCTCCGGGACCCGGCCCGACCGCCGGGTGGCCTCGGTGGCCCGGACCAGCAGCCGCAGCCCCGGGCCGTCGAGGAAGGTGGCCGCGGACAGGTCGACCGCCACCGCCGGCCGCCGGCCGGGGGAGGAGGCGGCGTCGTAGGCGGCGACCACGAGGGAGTCGACCTCGCCGCGCAGCCGGAGCACCGGCCCGCCGTCCTCGTCGACCAGGTCGATGCCGCCGGGCAGCTCGGTGGTCTGCATGGTGTCCCTCCCCCTGGCCGGCACCGTCCGCCGACCTCGCGCCCACCCTGCCCCGGGGGTCTGACAGTTCCGCTGGCGTCGCCTGCGGACTCGCTGGAAGCTTCAGGCCGCCGGCGTCGCGCCGACGACCCAGACGGTGTTGCCGTCCGGGTCGCGCAGCGCGAAGGTCAGCGGCGCGCCCGGGAAGGGCTCGGGCGCCGGGTCCAGGTCGACGTCGCCGCGCGCGGCCAGCCGGGCGTGCTCGGCGAGCACGTCGGTCGAGTCGACGCCGATGGCGCCACCGCTGGGCCGCCCGTCCGTCGGGGGCGTGAGCGCGAGCCGGGCGGCCGACCCGGGCGGGGCGACCTCCAGCCAGCGGTGCTCGCCCTGCGCGCCGAACCGGACGTCGGCGCGGACCTCGAAGCCGAGGACGTCGGTGTAGAACGCCAGCGCCGCGTCCTGGTCGTGGACCGGGAACATCGCCGTGGCCAGCTGGGTGAGGGTGGTGGTGCTCGTCGTGGTCATGCAGGGGAGACCGGCCGGCGTGGCCGGACTCATCGGTCGGCGGCTGTCCGGGGAGGACGTGTCGGCGAGCAGGTCACCGGGGTCCCGGGACCGGGTGGGCGGGCTTGCGCCAGACCAGCGACCACCGCCACAGCAGGTGCCGACGCCACCGGAGGCCGGGGAGCAGCCCGGTGGCCAGGGCGCGCATGCCCGCGTGGGTCTCCGGCGGCGGCCACACCCTCGGTGACGGGTGCTCCCACACCGGCGTGCGCAGCCGGTGCAGCTGGTGGGCCACCACCCCGGCGCCCTCCCACAGGACGTCGTGCGGCAGCCGGCTGCGGGCCAGGCCGACCACGACCAGCACGCCGCCGGGCCGGACCAGCGCGGCCATCGCCGTCAGCCCGGCCCGGGCGTCGACGTGGTGCAGCGTCGCCATGCTGGTGACCAGGTCGAAGGTGCCCGGCGCGAACGGCGGGTCGAGCAGGTCGCCCACCACGTGGTCGGTCCCCCGGCCGCCCTGCGCGCGGGCCGCGGCCACCCCTGCCTCGTCGCGGTCCAGGCCGACGACGTGGTCCACCCGGCTGCGCAGGGCCCGGGTGAGCTGTCCCTCCCCGCAGCCGACGTCCAGCGCCCGGGCGCACGGACGCGGGACCGCGGCCAGCACGACCGGGTGGTACGCGATGTCGTGGTCCCACCGGAGGTGGTCGGCGACCGGGGCAGCGGCGGGCACCCCGGCATCCTCGCCGACCGGTGCGACCTCCGGCGGTGGCGTCAGCGGGCGATCGAGCCGAACAGCTCGACCAGCCGGTCGGCGTGCGCGTCGAACGTGTACCGCTCCCGCACCGCCAGCGCCGCGCGGCCGCCCGCCCGGGTGGCCAGCTCCCCGGCCAGGACGTCGGCCACCCCGTCGGGGGAGTCGTGGAACAGGCCGGTGCCGTCCTCGCGCAGCACCCGCGCCACCGAGACCAGCTGCCCGGGGTGGTCCGGTTGCAGCAGCGGCAGCCCCGCGGCCAGGCAGACCGGCAGCCGGGCGGGGGAGTTCAGGTCGTCCCAGCTGGCCCGGCGCAGCTCGCCGCCGTTGTCGCTGGGCAGGCGGTGCAGCCAGCCGGCGTCGTAGCGGGACAGCTCGGTCACCCAGCTCTCGGGACCCACCGCCGGGTGCACGTGCACGTGGTCGGGGGCGGTGGCCAGCGCCTCGTCCAGCCAGCTGGTCCAGGAGCCGGTGGGGCCGGGCGCCCGGACCCGGCCGTAGAGGTGGGTGTGCACCCCGCGCCGGGCCAGCTCGACCAGCCACTCGCCGTCCAGCCCGGCGGGGCGCCCCACGACGACGGTGTGCGGCTGCCCGTCGGCGTCCGAGAGCTTGGGGCTCAGCGGCGCGTCCAGCCAGTCGCGCTTGGGCAGGTCGCCGTCCAGCACCCCGAGCCGGGCCGGGTCGACCCGGCCGCGCAGTGCACCGGCGAACCAGTCGCGCTCCTCCTCGGTGGCCAGCAGACAGGCGTCGGCGCCGGTGACCAGGTCGGCCAGCAGCGGCCACTCGCCGCGCACCATGCTGCGCTGCGGCGCCTCCTTGAAGTGCCAGACGAACGGGACGTCGGGGAACGCGGCGCGCACCGCGTGCGCGAACGGGACGGCGCGCCAGTTCAGCTGGGCCCACACGACGTCGGGGGCCAGCGCGGCGACGCCGTCGCGCCAGGTGTCGCGGTCCAGGTCGGGCACGTGTCCGAAGGGGAGCGGCCCCACCGTGGAGTCGCCCAGCCCGTCGGGGGTCCACAGCCCGGTCAGCCGGTGCCCGCGCTCGCGCAGCGTCAGCACCCGCTCGGGGTTGAAGGCCAGCTCGCCGACGACGAGGACCGACAGGCCGTCGGGCTCGGGGTACGTGCGGTCGCGGAAGCGGGCGTAGCGGGCGACCTCGTCGACGTCCCCGCTGTCGGTGGAGGCGAAGCGCAGCGGCTGCGCCACCCGGTAGCGGCTGCGGAAGACGTTGAGCCCGCCGTCGGTGGACTCCCGGATCGCCCGGGAACGCTGCCCGGCGTGCCGCGTCCAGGTGCAGGTGACCCGGCCGGTGTCCGCGCTCGGGCCCGAGCCGGCCAGCCGGTGCCAGTACAGCCGGTCGAGGTCGTCGGCCTCCAGCTCGGCGCGCTCGGTCCACCGGTGCCCCGTGCGGCGGTGGGCGACCTGCACCAGCTGGGCGTAGGGGGTGCCCGCGGGCTCGGTCAGCCCGCTGCGCACCAGCACCACCGCAGGGTCGGCCAGGCACTCCAGCAGCGCGTCGAGGTGGTCGGGCGCCCACACGTCGTCGGCCGGCAGGTAGGCCACGACCGGCGCGGTGGTCGCGTCCAGGCCGGTGTTGAGCGTGGCGCCCAGGCCGCGGTTGTCCGGCCGCGCCAGCAGCCGGACGCGCGCGTCGGGCAGCGCGGCGACCACGGCGGCCACCGCCTCCGGGTCGGGGGAGCCGTCATCGACGACGACCGCCTCCCAGTCGGTCACCGTCTGGGCCAGCAGCCCGTCCAGGGCGCGGGGCAGCCACGCGGACTGGTCGTAGACCGGGACCAGGACGGCGACCCGGGGACCGCTCACGCGGGGACGGACAGCGCCGGTTCGCCGCCCCGCACCTGTCGGTAGACGTCGGCGACGCGCATCGCCAGGTGCGGCCACGCGTAGTGCCGCGCGTTGTCCCGGGCACCGGCGGCGAGCCGGGCGCGCAGCGCGTCGTCGGCGACCAGCCGGTCCAGGGCGGCGGTGAGGGCGGGCACGTCACCGGGCGGGACGAGCAGCCCGGTCTCCCCGTGCCGCACGACCTCGGGGATCCCGCCGACGTCGCTGGCCACCACCGGCAGGCCGGCCACCATCGCCTCGACCAGCACCGACCCCATCTCCTCGTAGGCCGAGGGCAGCACGAGCAGGTCGAGGGAGGCGAGCACCCCGGGGACGGCGGAGTGCTCGACGAAGCCGCGGGTGCTGATCCGGTCGGCCGCCGGGCTGGTGCGCACCAGCCGGTGCACGCGGTCGCGCTCGGGACCGTCGCCCACCACGACCAGGTCGGCCTCCTGCTGCATGGCGCCGAAGGCGGTGACCAGCAGGTCGGCCCGCTTCTGCGCGGCGAGCCGGCCGACGTAGCCGATCCGCGGCCGGCTGCGCGGGGCACCGCCGGCCGGCACGTCGAACACCGCGGGCTCGAAGCCCGACGGGATCGTGCTGATCCGCTCCGCCGGGACGCCGTCGGCCTGCAGTGCCGCCGCGGTGCGGCCGGTGAGGACGACGACGGCGTCGGCCCGGCGCAGGGTGCTGCGCTCGATGCGCCCGCCGACGGCCCGGACCATGCGGGCGTGCAGCGAGTGCCCGGTCAGGGTGTGCCCGACGCTGCAGTGCACGGTCACCACCAGCGGGCAGCCGTGCCGCCGCGCGGCGAGACGGGCCAGCAGCAGGGTCGCGAGGTCCTCGCCCTGGTGGCCGTGCACCACGTCGACGGGGCCGGTGGCCCGGGACAGCGCGCGCGGCAGGGCGGCCAGCGCCCACAGCTGGCGGGCGCGCCGGGTGCGCACCCCGGTGCGGTGCACCAGCGCGCCGAGCCCCTGCCGGTCGGACCGGCGCGGCCCGCCCAGCCGGGAGGTGAGCACCGTCTGCCGGTGCCCCTGCGCGTCCAGGCACCGGGTCAGCGCGGCGGTGTGGTTCTGCATGCCGCCGATCGGGTCGAAGCGGGCGGTGCGGGCGTCGAGCCCGTCGCCGTCCGGACGCGTCCCGGAGCCGGCCGGGGGTTCGAAGACACTGCACAGGCGCAGGACGTGCACCCTCCCCACCTCCACCGATGGTCGACCCGGCTGCTCCGGTCGGTTGCGCGCAGTAGAACACGGACCACCGGCCGGACGCCCGGTGCGGAGCCCGCCGGGCGGGGGCCCGCGACGGCAGGCAGGATGCCCTGCGTGCTCCCGCCGCTCGCCGACCCCGCCGTCCGCCGGGTGGCGCTGGTGCGGCTGCGGGTGGGCCTGGGCGACCTGCTGTGCTCGGCCCCGGCGCTGCGCCGGCTGCGCGAGTTCCGGCCCGACCTGCACGTCACGCTGATCACCTGGCCGGAGATGGCCGGCGTCGTCGGCCGCTACGCCGACGACGTCGACGAGCTGCTGCCGTTCCCCGGCGCCGACGGCATCCCCGAGCGGACGCCGGACCCGGCCGGCTGGGCACCGTTCCTGGCCGCCGCACGGGAGCGGGACTTCGACCTGGCGCTGCAGGCCTACGGCGACCGGCCCCCGGCCAACGCGGTGACCGCGGCGCTGGGCGCCCGGCTGGTGGGCGGCTTCGCCCCGACCGGCTGGGACCCGCCCCCGGGCACCGGGGACCTCCACCTGCGCTACCCGCTGGACCTGCACGAGGCGCAGCGGCACTTGCGGCTGCTCGAGCACCTGGGGCTGCCGGCCGGGCCGCCGCCGGCGATGCACTTCCCGCTCACCGCCGCCGACCGCGCCGAGCACGCCGACACGCTGGCCGCCACGGGGCTGGCGCCCGGCCGCTACGTCGTCCTGCACCCGGGGGCGTCGGCGGCCACCCGCCAGTGGCCCACCGAGCGCTACGCGGCGGTCGGCGACGCGCTCGCCGCCGACGGCTGGGACGTCGTCCTCACCGGGGTGCCCGGCGAGCGGGGGATCAGCGCCACGGTGCGGGACCGGATGCGGGCGCCGGTCACCGACCTGACCGGCGCGACCAGCCTCGGCGGGCTGGCGGCCCTGCTGGCCGACAGCGCGCTGCTGATCGGCAACGACACCGGGTCCGCGCACCTGGCGGTCGCCGTCGGCGCGCCCAGCGTCACCGTCTTCCTGCCCGGGGACCCGGTGCGCTGGGCCCACGCCGGTCCGCGGCAGCGGGCGGTGGTCGCCGACGTGCCCTGCGCGCCGTGCCCGCACCTGGTCTGCCCGATCGACTTCCGGTGCGCGGCGTCGGTGCGGGTCGCCGCCGTGGTGGCCGCGGCCCGCGAGCTGCTGGTGACGACGTGAGCCGCCGGATCAGCGTCGTCGCCGACTCCGACGCCTGGGGCGGCGCCGAGGTCTACCTGACCCACCTGCTGCGGGGCGCGGCCGACTCGGGCTGGACGGCGTCGCTGGTGGTCGCCGAGCCGGTGGCCGACGGCTTCGCCCGCAGCGTGCCCGGGGTGCCCACGGCCGTCGTGCCGCTGGTCCGCCACCGCGCCGACGCCCCCGAGGTCGCGGCGGCGCTCGCCGCGCAGCGGCCCGACGCGGTGCTGGTGAACCTGGTCGACCCCGGCTCCAACGCCGCCGCCGTCCGCGCCGCGCTGGCCACGGCGCCCACCGCGGGCGTGCTGCACCTGCCCGGCGACACCGGCGCCGGCGAGGACCGGCGCGCGCTGGCCGACCTCTACGGCCGGCTGGGGCTGGTGCTGGGCACGTGCCAGGACGCGCGCGCCCAGGTGGTCACCGAGCTGGGCGTCGCACCCGAGCGCACCGGCGTCGTCCCGAACGGCGTGCACGTCCCGGCGGTCGCCTCCGGGCCGGCCGGGCACACCCCGCCGCGGCTGGGCACCTTCGGGCGGCTCACCGCGCAGAAGGGCTTCGACGTCCTGCTCGGTGCGGTCGGCCGGCTGGTCGCCGAGGGGCGCGCGTTCGACGTGGTGATCGGCGGGCACGGCCGGGACGCCGACCGCCTGCGCGCGCAGGCCGCCCGCCTGCCGGTCACCTTCACCGGCTTCGTCGACGACGCCCCGGCGTTCCTCGCCGACCTCGACCTGTTCGCGCTGTCCTCCCGCCGCGAGGCGCTGCCGCTGGTGCTGCTGGAGGCGATGGCGGCCGGGCTGCCGTGCGTCACCACCGCCGTCGGCGACGTGGTGCCCGCGGTGGGGGAGGACGCCGTCGTCGTCCCCGTCGACGACGAGGCCGCGCTGGCCCGTGAGCTCGGTGCCCTGCTCGACGACGCCGGCCGGCGGGCCGACCTGGGGGCGCGGGCCCGCGCACGGGCGGTCCGGGAGATGGGGGCCGACCTGATGGCCCGCCGGACGTTCGCCCTGCTCGACCGGCTCCTGGACTGACCCGCCGGGCGCCTCCGTACAGCTATGCACGACAGTGTATGGTCATGCAGGTGAGCAGCGGACAGACGTGGACGGTCGGGGTCACCGGCGCCACCGGGTACGCGGGCGGTGAGGTGT
This sequence comes from Modestobacter sp. VKM Ac-2986, assembly GCF_026967795.1. Taxonomy (GTDB): domain Bacteria; phylum Actinomycetota; class Actinomycetes; order Mycobacteriales; family Geodermatophilaceae; genus Modestobacter. The sequence goes on along the minus strand of NZ_JAPVBH010000002.1, from coordinate 9,633 downwards.
GCCGGCTGCTGGCCGGGCACCCGCACCTCCGGCTGGCCGGGGTGCACGCCAACACGAGCGCCGGCCGACGCCTGGGCGAGCTGCAGCCGCACCTCACCCCGTACGCCGACCTGGTGGTCCAGGCCAGCGACGCAGCCGACCTGGCCGGCTACGATGTCGTCGTCCTGGCCCTGCCGCACGGGGAGTCCGCGGCCATCGCCGCGCAGCTGCCCGACGACGTCCTGGTCATCGACTGCGGCGCCGACCACCGGCTCAACGACCCGGCCGCCTGGGCGCGCTGGTACGGCAGCGAGCACGCGGGCACCTGGCCCTACGGGCTGCCGGAGCTCCCCGGGCAGCGCGAGCAGCTCGCCACCGCCCGGCGGATCGCGGTCCCCGGTTGCTACCCGACCTCGGTCACCCTGGCGATGGCCCCGGCCCTGGCCGCCGGCCTGGTCACCCCGGACGTCGTGGTCGTCGCCGCCAGCGGCACCAGCGGCGCCGGCAAGTCGGCCAAGACGCACCTGCTGGGCAGCGAGGTGATGGGCTCGGCCAGCGCGTACGGCGTCGGCGGGGTCCACCGGCACACCCCGGAGATGGTGCAGAACCTGTCCCAGGCTGCCGGTACGGACGTGACCGTGAGCTTCACCCCGACCCTGGTGCCGATGAGCCGGGGCATCCTCGCCACCTGCTCGGCGCCGCTGACACCCGGCGTCGACGCCGCCGCCGCCCGCGCCGCGTACGAGCAGGCCTACGCCGACGAGCCGTTCGTGCAGCTGCTGCCCGAGGGCCAGTGGCCCACCACCGCCGCGGTGCTCGGCGCGAACACCGTCCAGCTGCAGCTCGCCGTCGACCCCGACGCCGGCCGGCTGGTCGTGGTCGCCGCCGTCGACAACCTCACCAAGGGCACCGCCGGTGCCGCGCTGCAGTGCGCCAACCTGGCCCTGGGCCTCCCCGAGACCACCGGTCTCCCGCTCGTCGGAGTCGCACCGTGACAGTCACCGCCCCCGCCGGTTTCCGCGCCGCCGGCGTCGCCGCCGGGCTCAAGACCTCCGGCAACCCCGACGTAGCCCTGGTCGTCAACGACGGCCCCGAGGACGTCGCCGCCGCCGTCTTCACCACCAACCGCTTCCCGGCCGCGCCCGTGCTGTGGAGCCGCCAGGTGCTCACCGCCCAGCGGCTCAAGGCGGTCGTGCTGAACTCCGGCGGCGCCAACGCCTGCACCGGGCCGGAGGGGTTCGGTGACACCCACGCCACCGCCGAGCACGTCGCGGCCGAGCTGGGCATCGGCGCCGGCGAGGTCGCGGTGGCCTCCACCGGGCTGATCGGCGTCCGGCTGCCGATGGACAAGTTGCTGCCCGGCGTCACCGCCGCGGTCGCAAAGCTGTCCGCGGACGGCGGCACCGCCGCCGCGCAGGCGATCATGACCACCGACTCGGTGCCCAAGACCACCGTGCAGCGCGGCGAGGGCTGGACCGTCGGCGGCATCGCCAAGGGCGCCGGCATGCTCGCCCCGAGCCTGGCCACGATGCTCGTCGTCCTCACCACCGACGCCGTCGTCCCGCCGGAGCTGCTGCAGAGCGCGCTGGCACAGGCGACCGGCGTGAGCGTCGAGCGGGTCGACTCCGACGGCTGCCTGTCCACCAACGACACGGTCATCGCGATGGCCAACGGCGCCAGCGGGGTCACGCCCACGGCCGAGGAGGTCACCGCGGCGCTGACCGCGGCGATGACCGACCTCGCCATGCAGCTGCTCGCCGACGCCGAGGGCTCCACCAAGGACATCGCGATCACCGTCCGCAACGCCGCGAGCGTCGCCGACGCGCTGACCGCCGGCCGGGCCTGCGCCCGCAACAACCTGCTGAAGACGGCGCTGTTCGGCAACGACCCGAACTGGGGCCGGGTGCTCGCCGCGATCGGCACCACCGACGCCGCGTTCGAGGCCGACCAGGTCGACGTGACCATCAACGGCGTCACCGTCTGCCGGAACGGCTCGATCGGCGACCCCCGCGAGGGCGTGGACCTCTCCGGCCGGGCGATCGCCATCGAGGTCGACCTGCGGGCCGGCACCGAGGAGGCGACGATCTGGACCAACGACCTCTCGATCGCCTACGTGCACGAGAACTCGGCGTACTCGACGTGAGCGGCGAGCCGAACCCCGCCGAGGACGACGACGTGACCACCGCCCAGGACCCCACCCCGCCCGACGTCGCACCCGACGAGACCGCACCGGAGGAGCCCGTGCCGGGGACCGCCCAGGACCCCACGCCCCCGGACGTCGCCCCCGACGAGGTCCCGCCGCGGCGGATCGGCACCCACCGCGTCATGCGGGTCAACGACCCCGAGGGCGATGCGGCCAAGGTCGCCGTCCTCACCGGGGCGCTGCCGTGGCTGCGGGAGTTCCACGGCAACGTCGTGGTGGTCAAGTACGGCGGCCACGCGATGGTCGACGAGGAGTGCCGCCGCGCGTTCGCCGAGGACATGGTCTTCCTGCGGACCTGCGGCATCCTGCCCGTCGTCGTCCACGGCGGCGGCCCGCAGATCAGCGCCATGCTCAACCGGCTGGGCATCAGCAGCGAGTTCCGCGGCGGCCTGCGGGTCACCACCGAGGAGACGATCGACGTCGTCCGGATGGTGCTCACCGGTCAGGTGGGCCCCGAGGTCGTCGGCCTGATCAACTCCCACGGCCCGCTGGCGGTCGGCCTGTCCGGTGAGGACGGCGGCCTGTTCACCGCCGAGCGCACCGCGGCCGTCGTCGACGGCGAGCCGGTGGACGTCGGCCTCGTCGGTGACGTCGTGGCCGTCGACCCCGCCCCGGTCACCGCGCTGCTGGACGCCGGGCACATCCCGGTCGTGGCCACCGTGGCCCCCGACGCCTCGGGCCAGGTGCACAACGTCAACGCCGACACCGCCGCCGCCGCGCTGGCCGTGGCGCTGGGCGCGGTGAAGCTCGTCGTCCTCACCGACGTCGAGGGGCTCTACGCCAACTGGCCCGACCGCGACTCCCTCGTCGAGCAGATCGACGCCCGGGAGCTCGCCGGGATCCTGCCCGACCTGGACGCCGGGATGATCCCGAAGATGGCCGCCTGCCTGCGGGCGGTCGAGGGCGGGGTGAAGCGGGCCACCGTCGTCGACGGCCGGCTGCCGCACGCGCTGCTGCTGGAGATGTTCACCACCGAGGGCACCGGGACGATGGTCGTCCCGGCCGACACAGACGAGGGGGCAGCACCATGACGACGCACACCGCATCGACGCACACCGAGGAGCTGGCCACCCGCTGGTCGGCGGTGATGATGGGCAACTACAAGACCCCGCCCGTGGCCCTGGCCCGTGGCGCGGGCGCCACCGTGTGGGACGTCGACGGCCGGGAGTACACCGACCTGCTCGGCGGCATCGCCACCACGATCCTGGGCCACGCCCACCCGGCGGTGGTGCACGCGATCACCGCTCAGGCGCAGCTGCTGGGCCACGTGTCCAACCTGGCCATGCACGAGCCGGAGCTGGTGCTCGCCGAGCGGCTCATCGAGCTGGCCGGCCGGCCCGGGCGGGTCTTCTTCGCCAACTCCGGCGCCGAGGCCAACGAGGCGGCGTTCAAGATCAGCCGGCTGACCGGCCGCACCGAGGTCGTCACCGCGCTCGGCTCCTTCCACGGCCGCACCATGGGCGCGCTGGCGATGACCGGCCAGCCCGGCAAGTCCGGTGCCTTCGCCCCGCTGCCCGGCGGCGTGCGGCACGTGCCCTACGGCGACGCCGACGCCCTCGAGCTCACCGACGCCACCGCGATGGTCCTCCTCGAGCCGATGCTGGGCGAGGGTGGCGTGCTGCCCGCCCCGCCCGGCTACCTGGCGGCGGCGGAGTCCGCGGCCCGTTCGGTCGGCGCGCTCTCCGCCCTCGACGAGGTGCAGACCGGCACCGGGCGCACCGGCACGTGGTTCGCCCACCAGGCCGACGGTCTGACCCCCGACGTGGTCACCCTGGCCAAGTCCCTGGGCGGTGGCCTGCCGTTGGGCGCCACCCTCGCCTTCGGTGCCGCCGCGGACCTGATGACGGCCGGCACGCACGGCTCGACCTTTGGTGGCAACCCGATCGCCGCCGCGGCTGCGCTCGCCGTGCTGGACACCATCCGCGACGAGGGGCTGCTGGAGCGGGCCAAGGAGATCGAGCACCGGTTCACCGCCGGCATCGAGGGCCTCGGGCACGCCGGGGTCAGCGGCGTCCGCGGCCGGGGCGCGCTGCTCGGCGTCGTCCTCACCGCACCCGTCGCCGCCGCGGCGGAGGCGCACCTGCGCTCCGCCGGCTTCCTCACCAACGCCGTCGCGCCCGACGTGATCCGGCTGGCCCCCTCGCTGGTGGTCACCGACGCCCAGATCGACGCGTTCGTCACCGCGCTGCCCGCGGCACTCGACGCCGCCCTCCAGGAGACCGACTCGTGACCCGCCACTTCCTCGCCGACGACGACCTGACCCCCGACGAGCAGGCCGAGGTCCTCGCGCTGGCCGCGCAGCTCAAGGCCGGCCGGCACACGGCAGAGGCGCCCACCCCGCTGCGGGCCGCCAACGGCGCGCCGCGCACGGTGGCGCTGCTGTTCGACAAGCCCTCCACCCGCACCCGGGTCAGCTTCTCCGTGGGCGTCACCGAGCTCGGCGGCCAGCCGCTGGTCATCGACGCCGGCAACAGCCAGCTCGGCCGGGGGGAGTCGGTGGAGGACACCACCCGGGTCCTCGACCGCCAGGTCGCGGCCATCGTGTGGCGCACCGGCGCGCACGAGCGGATCGAGCAGATGGCCGCGGTCAGCCGGGTGCCGGTGGTCAACTCCCTCACCGACGACTACCACCCGTGCCAGATCCTGGCCGACCTGCAGACCGTGCTCGAGCGGCGCGAGAAGCTGGCCGGGCTGACCATGAGCTACCTCGGCGACGGGGCCAACAACATGGCGCACTCCTACCTGCTCGGCGGCGCGCTGGCCGGCATGCACGTGCGGATCGGCTCGCCGGAGACCTTCCAGCCCGACCCGGCCGTGCTCGCCCGGGCTGCGCGGATCGCCGCGGACACCGGGGGATCGGTGCAGTGGACCGCGGATGCGGCCGCCGCGGCCGACGGCGCCGACGTCCTGGTCACCGACACCTGGGTGTCGATGGGCCAGGAGGACGAGTACGCCGCGCGCAGCGCACCCTTCCTGCCCTACGCCCTCGACGAGCCGGCGCTGGCCCGCGCCGCTGCCGACGCCGTCGTCCTGCACTGCCTGCCGGCCTACCGCGGCAAGGAGATCGCCGCGGCGGTGATCGACGGACCGCAGAGCGCGGTGTGGGACGAGGCGGAGAACCGGCTGCACGCCCAGAAGGCCCTGCTGCTGTGGCTGCTCGAGCGATCGGGGTGACCACGGCGCTGACCCGCTCGGCCCGGCACGCCCGGATCGCCGAGCTGATCACCGCCGGGCCGGTGACCTCGCAGACCCAGCTGGCCCGGCTGCTGGCCGAGTCCGGCGTCGACGTCACCCAGGCCACGCTGTCGCGGGACCTGGAGGAGCTCGGCGCGGTCAAGATGCGCGGCTCGGACGGCGCCCCGGCGTCCTACGTGCTCCCCCCCGAGAACGCCCCGCTGCGTCCGGCCCAGTCCGCGCCGGCCCGGCTGACCCGCCTGCTGGCCGAGCTGCTCACCAGCGCCGAGGGCAGCGCCAACCTCGCCGTCGTCCGCACGCCCCCGGGGGCGGCACAGTTCCTGGCCTCCGCGCTGGACAAGGTCGGCCTGCCCGACGTGCTGGGCACGATCGCGGGGGACGACACTCTGATGGTCGTCTCCCGCGCCCCCGACGGGGGCCCGGCCCTGGCCGACCGGCTGCGCGCGCTCGCCGAGCGCGCCGCCGCCGCACCGGCACCCCAGGGCCCGGACACCGACCTGGACGACGACGTGGAGGAGAGCGCACCGTGAGCGAGGCCAGCGGCGAGAACACCGGAGGCGGCCACACCCGGCTGTGGGGCGGTCGTTTCGGCGGCGGGCCCTCGGCGGCGATGGCGGCCCTGTCGAAGTCGACCGACGTCGACTGGCGGCTCGCGCCCTACGACCTGGCCGGCTCCCGTGCTCACGCCCGGGTGCTGCAGCGGGCGGGGCTGCTGAGCGTCGACGAGCTGGCGCGGATGATCGGCGCGCTCACCGAGCTGTCCGCCGAGGTCGCCGCCGGCACCTTCACCCCCGTCGAGGCCGACGAGGACGTGCACGAGGCGCTCGAGCGCGGCCTGCTGGAGAAGCTGGGCGAGCTCGGCGGCAAGCTGCGGGCCGGCCGCAGCCGCAACGACCAGGTCGCCACCGACCTGCGGCTGTACCTGCGGCACAACGTCCGCGCCCTGGTCGCCGAGGTCGCCGCGCTGGAGAAGGCGCTCATCGGCCTGGCCCTGCGCTACCGCGACGTCGCGGCACCCGGGATGACCCACCTGCAGCACGCCCAGCCGGTGCTCATCGCCCACCAGCTGCTGGCCCACGCGCACGCCTTCTCCCGCGACGTCGAGCGGCTCTTCGACTGGGACAAGCGTGCCGCGGTCAGCCCGCTGGGCTCCGGCGCGCTCGCCGGCTCGTCGCTGGCGCTGGACCCCGACGCGGTCGCCATCGAGCTCGGCTTCGACCGGGCGGCGGACAACAGCATCGACGCGGTCAGCGACCGCGACTTCGCCGCCGAGTTCTGCTTCGTGGCGGCCCTGCTGGGCGTCCACCTCTCCCGCCTGGGCGAGGAGGTCGTGCTTTGGACGTCGACCGAGTTCGGCTGGGCCCGTCTGGACGACGCCTGGGCCACCGGGTCCTCGATCATGCCGCAGAAGAAGAACCCCGACATCGCCGAGCTGGCGCGGGGCAAGGCCGGCCGGTTCGTCGGCAACCTGACCGGGCTGCTGACCATGCTCAAGGGCCTGCCGCTGGCCTACGACCGCGACCTGCAGGAGGACAAGGAGCCGGTCTTCGACTCGATCGAGCAGCTGCTCCTGCTGCTGCCCGCGGTCACCGGCATGATCGCCACGCTCACCCTGCGGCCCGAGGTCATGGAGGCCTCGGCCCCCCAGGGGTTCGCCCTGGCCACCGACGTCGCCGAGTGGCTGGTCTCCTCCGGCGTCCCGTTCCGGTCCGCCCACGAGATCAGCGGCGCGATGGTCGCCTACTGCGAGGAGGCCGGCCTCGAGCTCGACGAGCTGGACGACGAGCAGCTGGCCGGGATCGACGAGCGGCTCACCCCGGACGTGCGCTCGGTGCTGCACGTCGACGGTGCGCTCGCCGCCCGCCGGGCCCGCGGTGGCACCGCTCCCGAGCGGGTCGCCGAGCAGCTGGGCTCGTTGGCCGAGCAGGCGCGCCGGCACACCGAGTGGTCGACGCTCTCCCCGGTGGCGGCGGCGCTCTGAGCCCGCCGGACCACCCCCTCGACCGGCCCGGGCCGGGTCCCCTCCTCACCGAGGCGGACCTGCTCGGGCCGGTCGACGTCGTGGGTCGTGCGCTGCTCGGCTGCTGGGTGGTCACCGACCGGCCCGAGGGCCAGGTGGCGGTGCGGCTGACCGAGGTGGAGGCGTACTCGGGGGAGGGGGAGGACCCCGCCTCGCACGCCCACCGCGGACCGACCCCGCGCGCGGCGATCATGTTCGGCCCACCCGGCCGGCTCTACGTCTACTTCAGCTACGGCGTGCACTGGTGCGCCAACGTCGTCGTCGGCCCGGCCGGTCGCGGGTCGGCGGTGCTGCTGCGGGCCGGGGAGGTCGTGGTGGGGGAGGAGCTGGCCGCAGTCCGTCGTCCCGCCGCGAAGGCCCCGCGGGACCTGGCCCGCGGCCCGGCGCGGCTCACCCAGGCGCTGGCCATCGGCCCGGCCGACAAGGACGCGCACCTGCTGGAGGCCTCCTCGCCGGTGCGGCTGCACCGGGGGACGCCGCCGGCCGACGTCTCGGCCGGGCCCCGGGTCGGCATCACCAAGGCCACGGAGCTGCCCTGGCGCTTCTGGGAGACCGGCGCGACCTCGGTCAGCGCCTTCCGCACCGGGGGGAAGGCCCGGCACCGCCCCGCGCCGCCCGGGTGATCAGGCAGGATGGGCAGTCGTGACCGACGTGATCGACGAGCTGCACCGCCGTGGGCTGATCGCCCTGAGCACCGACGAGGACGCCCTGCGCGCCCACCTCGCGGAGGGCCCGGTCACCTACTACTGCGGGTTCGACCCGACCGCGGCCAGCCTGCACGTCGGGCACCTCATCCAGTTCATGGTGCTGCGGGCCCTGCAGCGGGCCGGGCACCAGCCGATCGTGCTGGTCGGTGGCGCCACGGGGTTGATCGGTGACCCCCGGCCCACCTCCGAGCGGGTGCTCAACGACCCGGCGCAGGTCGCCGAGTGGGTCGACCGGATCCGCCGCCGGGTGGCGCCCTTCCTCGACCGTCCGGCCGCCGAGGACGGGCACCGGGCGCCGGTCTACGTCGACAACCTCGAGTGGACGGCGCCGATGTCGGCGATCGAGCTGCTCCGCGACCTGGGCAAGCACTTCCGGGTCAACCGCATGCTGGCCAAGGAGGCCGTGTCGGCGCGGTTGAACAGCGACGCCGGCATCAGCTACGCCGAGTTCAGCTACCAGATCCTGCAGGCCAACGACTTCCGAGAGCTGCACGGGCGGCACGGCTGCACGCTGCAGACCGGCGGCTCGGACCAGTGGGGCAACCTCACGGCCGGCATCGACCTGGTCCGCCGCACGGAGGGTGCTTCGGTGCACGCCCTCGGGACGCCGCTGATCACCACCGCCGACGGCAAGAAGATCGGCAAGACCGAAGGCGCCACCGTCTGGCTGGACCCCGAGCTCACGTCGCCGTACGCGTTCTTCCAGTACTGGCTCACGCTGGACGACGTCGACGCCCGCGCCTGGCTGCCGCTGTTCTCCGAGCGGCCCGCCGAGGAGGTCGCGGCGCTCGTCGCGGAGTCGCAGGAGCGGCCGGCCTCCCGGGCCCCGCAGCGCGCACTGGCCGAGGAGCTCACGGCACTGGTGCACGGACCGGGGGAGCTGGCCCAGGCCGAGGCCGCCGGCCGGGCGCTCTTTGGCCGGGCCGAGCTCACCGAGCTGGACGCCGCCACGCTCGAGGCGGCGCTGCGGGAAGCGGGCGCCGTCGAGGTGGACGACCCGGCGGTCCCGGTGTCCACGCTGCTCCAGGCGGCCGGCCTGGCGTCCTCCCTGTCGGAGGCCCGGCGCACGGTCAAGGAGGGGGGCGCGTACGTGAACAACGTGCGCGTCACCGACGCCGACTCGGTGCCGGCGGCGGGGGAGTGGCTGCCCGGTGGGTGGCTGGTCCTGCGCAAGGGGAAGCGCAGCGTGGCGGGCGTGCACTGCCCGGCAGCCGCGTCCGCTGGTGGCTCCGGGGCCTGATCCCGGCGCTGACCTGGGCACTCGGCGCGTGTGAACGCCGGGTGTCGAGCACGTTCCGTCCAGGTGGCGCGCGTCACCAGGGCCCGGGTTTGACACCGCCGCCAGAGCCACGTAACTTTCTCTTTGCGCCGGGAACGACCGCGAGGCCGGGCCCGAAGCGCCGAGCAGGACAACACAAGCTGGCAACGACGATCCGAGAGGGTCTGGTTTGCTGCGCGTCCGCTCCTTGAGAACTCAACAGCGTGCCGAAAGTCAGTGCCAAGTAACAAATCCCCATGCGATGTCTTCG
>NZ_JAPVBH010000015.1 GCF_026967795.1 Modestobacter sp. VKM Ac-2986 | reverse complement strand
TGGAAGCGGCGCAAGTCGTGGAGCTGACCGGTACTAATAGGCCGAGGGCTTGACTCACACAACACCCAGCCCTTTCTTCTAGATGTCTCGCGTCCACTGTGTGGTTCTGAACGTACGGAACCCACCCCCCAACCTCCTTCTCCACCATTGGTGGAGGATGCGGGGTGCTGGTGGGGTGGGCCCGATAAGTTCACAGCGTTACGGCGGTCATGGCGAAAGGGAAACGCCCGGTCTCATTCCGAACCCGGA
>NZ_JAPVBH010000014.1 GCF_026967795.1 Modestobacter sp. VKM Ac-2986 | reverse complement strand
TCGTCCCACGACCCCGACTGCACAACGCCTGCCGGCTTGGCATGCAATCGGTTTAGCCTCATCCGCTTTCGCTCGCCACTACTCACGGAATCACGGTTGTTTTCTCTTCCTGTGGGTACTGAGATGTTTCACTTCCCCACGTTCCCTCCACACGCCCTATGTGTTCAGGCGCGGGTCACACCACATGACTGGTGCGGGGTTCCCCCATTCGGAAATCCTCGGATCAACGCTCGGTTGACAGCTCCCCGAGGCTTATCGCAGCCTCCTACGTCCTTCATCGGCTCCTGGTGCCCAGGCATCCACCGTGTGCCCTTAACAACTTGACAACACACAAGAACACCCACACCCACCCACAACC
>NZ_JAPVBH010000013.1 GCF_026967795.1 Modestobacter sp. VKM Ac-2986 | reverse complement strand
CTCCTGGTGCCCAGGCATCCACCGTGTGCCCTTAACAACTTGACAACACACAAGAACACCCACACCCACCCACAACCAGTCCTCGCCCCGGCTTGCACCAGAACAGACGGCCATGGATCAGTGCGGGTATCCAGATACTTACTTACTAGATGCTCGCGTCCACTGTGCAGTTCTCAAAGTACGGAAGATGACCCACCATCCGACACCGCCAGACCCCATCTCGCGATGAGCGGTACGACATCCAGCAGGACTCCCAGAGCGAACACCCAACCCCACCCACTCACATGGATGAAGCCGGCCCGTTCCCTCAGGACCCAACAGCGTGCCTACGACCCGATCTCTCCATCCACCCACGTTCCACGCTCTCCCT
>NZ_JAPVBH010000012.1 GCF_026967795.1 Modestobacter sp. VKM Ac-2986 | reverse complement strand
CTCCTGGTGCCCAGGCATCCACCGTGTGCCCTTAACAACTTGACAACACACAAGAACACCCACACCCACCCACAACCCCAGTCGCGGCACGACCTTGCGGTCACACCACATGAGGATCATGGATCAGTGCGGGTATCCAGATACTTGCTTACTAGATGCTCGCGTCCACTGTGCAGTTCTCAAAGTACGGAAGATGACCCACCACATGACACCACCAGACCCCAGCAACGCTGAGCGGTATGACGAGCAGGCAGGACTCCCAGAGACAACAACCCAACCAGACCCTCGGAGCTTGCGCTCCCGCATGGCCTGGCCGGCCCGTTCCCTCAGGACCCAACAGCGTGCCTACGACCCGATCTCTCCATCCACCCACGTTCCACGCTCTCCCT
>NZ_JAPVBH010000011.1 GCF_026967795.1 Modestobacter sp. VKM Ac-2986 | reverse complement strand
CCCCACACGGGTTAACCTCGCCACGTACCGCTAACTCGCAGGCTCATTCTTCAAAAGGCACGCAATCACCCCCACGCACAAGTGCGCATAAGGCTCTCACGGCTTGTAGGCACACGGTTTCAGGTACTATTTCACTCCCCTCCCGGGGTACTTTTCACCTTTCCCTCACGGTACTTGTCCGCTATCGGTCACCAGGGAGTATTTAGGCTTAGCGGGTGGTCCCGCCAGATTCACACCGAATTTCACGGGCTCGGTGCTACTTGGGATACAACTCGGGAGGCCATGAGTTTTCGTGTACGGGGCTCTCACCCTCTACGGCGACCCCTTCCAGAGGCCTTCCACTAACACATGGCTTTCTAACTCCCCGTTGATTCGGCAGAACCAACTGAGTCGTCCCACGACCCCGACTGCACAACGCCTGCCGGCTTGGCATGCAATCGGTTTAGCCTCATCCGCTTTCGCTCGCC
>NZ_JAPVBH010000010.1:2599-4467 GCF_026967795.1 Modestobacter sp. VKM Ac-2986 | reverse complement strand
GGATGTCGTTGGGTTCCTTTGGTTGATTGAACGAGAGTGCCAACTCTTGGTCTCAGCTGCGATCAAATCATCTACGGAGAGTTTGATCCTGGCTCAGGACGAACGCTGGCGGCGTGCTTAACACATGCAAGTCGAGCGAGGCCCTCCTTCGGGGGGTGCCCTAGCGGCGAACGGGTGAGTAACACGTGGGCAACCTGCCCTCAGCTCTGGGATAACTCCAAGAAATTGGTGCTAATACCGGATGTGACCGCTGACCGCATGGTCTGGTGGTGGAAAGATTCATCGGCTGAGGATGGGCCCGCGGCCTATCAGCTTGTTGGTGGGGTAATGGCCCACCAAGGCGACGACGGGTAGCCGGCCTGAGAGGGTGACCGGCCACACTGGGACTGAGACACGGCCCAGACTCCTACGGGAGGCAGCAGTGGGGAATATTGCGCAATGGGCGAAAGCCTGACGCAGCGACGCCGCGTGAGGGATGACGGCCTTCGGGTTGTAAACCTCTTTCAGTAGGGACGAAGCGAAAGTGACGGTACCTACAGAAGAAGCACCGGCCAACTACGTGCCAGCAGCCGCGGTAATACGTAGGGTGCAAGCGTTGTCCGGAATTATTGGGCGTAAAGAGCTCGTAGGCGGTCTGTCACGTCGGCTGTGAAAACCCGAGGCTCAACCTCGGGCCTGCAGTCGATACGGGCAAACTAGAGTACTGCAGGGGAGACTGGAATTCCTGGTGTAGCGGTGAAATGCGCAGATATCAGGAGGAACACCGGTGGCGAAGGCGGGTCTCTGGGCAGTAACTGACGCTGAGGAGCGAAAGCGTGGGGAGCGAACAGGATTAGATACCCTGGTAGTCCACGCCGTAAACGTTGGGCGCTAGATGTGGGGCTCATTCCACGAGTTCCGTGTCGCAGCTAACGCATTAAGCGCCCCGCCTGGGGAGTACGGCCGCAAGGCTAAAACTCAAAGGAATTGACGGGGGCCCGCACAAGCGGCGGAGCATGTTGCTTAATTCGATGCAACGCGAAGAACCTTACCTAGGCTTGACATGCACGGAAATCTCCCAGAGATGGGAGGTCCTTTAAAGGGTCGTGCACAGGTGGTGCATGGTTGTCGTCAGCTCGTGTCGTGAGATGTTGGGTTAAGTCCCGCAACGAGCGCAACCCTCGTTCTATGTTGCCAGCACGTCATGGTGGGGACTCATAGGAGACTGCCGGGGTCAACTCGGAGGAAGGTGGGGATGACGTCAAATCATCATGCCCCTTATGTCTAGGGCTGCAAACATGCTACAATGGCCGGTACAAAGGGCTGCGATACCGCGAGGTGGAGCGAATCCCAAAAAGCCGGTCTCAGTTCGGATTGGGGTCTGCAACTCGACCCCATGAAGTTGGAGTCGCTAGTAATCGCAGATCAGCAACGCTGCGGTGAATACGTTCCCGGGCCTTGTACACACCGCCCGTCACGTCACGAAAGTCGGTAACGCCCGAAGCCGGTGGCCCAACCCCTCGGGGAGGGAGCCGTCGAAGGCGGGATCGGCGATTGGGACGAAGTCGTAACAAGGTAGCCGTACCGGAAGGTGCGGCTGGATCACCTCCTTTCTAAGGAGCACTGGCCGCTGTCCTAGTCGATGGTGGTCCAGAGCCGTGCACCGGCCAGGAGGCTCCCTCAATCATGAGGGGGTCCGGGTGTTGGTGACGGAGCTCAAGGGTGGAACGCTGACCAGTTCGGCCAGGTTGTTCATCTGCTGCTAGTACGGCTCGTTGATCTGCTACCGGCCCTTCACGGGGTCACAGGGGCAGGGAGAGCGTGGAACGTGGGTGGATGGAGAGATCGGGTCGTAGGCACGCTGTTGGGTCCTGAGGGAACGGGCCGGC
>NZ_JAPVBH010000010.1:0-2499 GCF_026967795.1 Modestobacter sp. VKM Ac-2986 | reverse complement strand
GCGTGGGGGTGATTGCGTGCCTTTTGAAGAATGAGCCTGCGAGTTAGCGGTACGTGGCGAGGTTAACCCGTGTGGGGTAGCCGTAGCGAAAGCGAGTCCGAACAGGGCGAGTGAGTCGCGTGCTCTAGACCCGAAGCCGAGTGATCTACCCATGGCCAGGTTGAAGCGCGGGTAAGACCGCGTGGAGGACCGAACCCACTTCAGTTGAAAATGGAGGGGATGAGCTGTGGGTAGGGGTGAAAGGCCAATCAAACTCGGTGATAGCTGGTTCTCCCCGAAATGCATTTAGGTGCAGCGTCACGTGTTTCTTGCCGGAGGTAGAGCACTGGATGGTCTAGGGGCCCCACAAGGTTACTGAAATCAACCAAACTCCGAATGCCGGTAAGTGAGAGCGTGGCAGTGAGACTGCGGGCGATAAGGTTCGTAGTCGAGAGGGAAACAGCCCAGATCATCAGCTAAGGCCCCTAAGCGTGTGCTAAGTGGAAAAGGATGTGGGATTGCCGTGACAACCAGGAGGTTGGCTTAGAAGCAGCCACCCTTGAAAGAGTGCGTAATAGCTCACTGGTCAAGTGGTTCCGCGCCGACAATGTAGCGGGGCTCAAGCACACCGCCGAAGCTGTGGCATTCACATGAACCCGTCGTCACCCTCGTGGTGCCGGCCAGGTGTGTGGATGGGTAGGGGAGCGTCGTGTGGCGATTGAAGCGGCGGAGTGATCCAGCCGTGGACGCCACACGAGTGAGAATGCAGGCATGAGTAGCGAAAGGGGAGTGAGAAACTCCCCCGCCGGATGACCAAGGGTTCCTGGGCCAGGCTAATCCGCCCAGGGTGAGTCGGGACCTAAGGCGAGGCCGACAGGCGTAGTCGATGGACAACGGGTTGATATTCCCGTACCCGCGAAAGAACGCCCATGCTGAACCCAGCGATGCTAACCGCCTGAAACCACTGACTGTCCTTCGGGACTGATGTGGCCGAACGCGGGACCCGGACTGGTAGTAGGCAAGCGATGGGGTGACGCAGGAAGGTAGTCCTACCGGTGAATGGTAGTACCGGTGCAAGGGTGTGGCCCGTGGGATAGGTAAATCCGTTCCACACGAGGGTGAGGCCTGACGCATAGCCGAATGAGGCGAATTGGATGATCCTATGCTGCCGAGAAAAGCCTCTAGCGAGTTCTTAGCGGCCCGTACCCCAAACCAACTCAGGTGGTCAGGTAGAGAATACCAAGGCGATCGAGCGAACTGTGGTTAAGGAACTCGGCAAAATGCCCCCGTAACTTCGGGAGAAGGGGGGCCATCTGCTGTGAACCGCTTACGCGGGGCAGCGGTGGGTGGCCGCAGAGACCAGTGAGAAGCGACTGTTTACTAAAAACACAGGTCCGTGCGAAGTCGAAAGACGATGTATACGGACTGACGCCTGCCCGGTGCTGGAACGTTAAGGGGACGGGTTAGCCGCAAGGCGAAGCTCAGAACTCAAGCGCCAGTAAACGGCGGTGGTAACTATAACCATCCTAAGGTAGCGAAATTCCTTGTCGGGTAAGTTCCGACCTGCACGAATGGCGTAACGACTTCTCAGCTGTCTCAACCACAGGCTCGGCGAAATTGCACTACGAGTAAAGATGCTCGTTACGCGCGGCAGGACGGAAAGACCCCGGGACCTTCACTATAGCTTGATATTGGTGTTCGGTTCGGCTTGTGTAGGATAGGTGGGAGACTGTGAAGCGGGCACGCCAGTGTTCGTGGAGTCATCGTTGAAATACCACTCTGGTCGAATTGGATGTCTAACCTCGGTCCGTGATCCGGATCAGGAACAGTGTCAGGTGGGTAGTTTAACTGGGGCGGTTGCCTCCCAAAATGTAACGGAGGCGCCCAAAGGTTCCCTCAGCCTGGTTGGCAATCAGGTGTCGAGTGCAAGTGCACAAGGGAGCTTGACTGCGAGACTGACGGGTCGAGCAGGAGCGAAAGCTGGGACTAGTGACCCGGCACCGGCATGTGGAAGCGGTGTCGCTCAACGGATAAAAGGTACCCCGGGGATAACAGGCTGATCTTCCCCAAGAGTCCATATCGACGGGATGGTTTGGCACCTCGATGTCGGCTCGTCGCATCCTGGGGCTGGAGTAGGTCCCAAGGGTTGGGCTGTTCGCCCATTAAAGCGGTACGCGAGCTGGGTTTAGAACGTCGTGAGACAGTTCGGTCCCTATCCGCCGCGCGCGTAAGAGACTTGAGAAGTGCTGTCCCTAGTACGAGAGGACCGGGACGGACGAACCTCTGGTGTGCCAGTTGTTCCGCCAGGAGCACTGCTGGTTGGCTACGTTCGGCAGGGATAACCGCTGAAAGCATCTAAGCGGGAAGCCTTCTTCAAGATGAGGTCTCTCACCGGGTCAACCGGGTAAGGCCCCCGCCCAGACCAGCGGGTTGATAGGCCGGAGGTGGAAGCGGCGCAAGTCGTGGAGCTGACCGGTACTAATAGGCCGAGGGCTTGACTCACACAACACCCAGCCCTTT
>NZ_JAPVBH010000001.1:485027-849922 GCF_026967795.1 Modestobacter sp. VKM Ac-2986 | reverse complement strand
AGATCCTGATCGGACCACCGCTGTAGCGGGCTACAGCTCGTCGCCGTCCCAGTCGGCGTCCAGGACGCGGGCGAGTGCCGACGAACTCGTCGGGCCGGCCCTCTCGTGTGTGCAGGTGGAGCCCCGGCCGGCTGGTCACCCAGCCGGCCGGTGGAGGAGCCCGGTGCCCCACGGGGCGCTGCGCGCCCTGGGGCACCGGTCGGGCCCCGTCCCGGGTCCGCGAGCGTGCTCGTGGTGGGGAGGACGGGGTCCTTCCTCAGTGGCTGTGGCCGTGCCCGCCGCCGTGGCCGTGGGTGTGGTGCGCCCCGCCCTCGGACTCGTCCTCGGCCGGCTTGTCCACGATCGCGGAGTCGGTCGTCAGGATCATCGTGGCGATCGACGCGGCGTGCGTCAGGGCCGCCTTGGTGACCTTGACCGGGTCGATGACGCCCTGGGCGGCCAGGTCGCCGTACTCGCCGGAGGCGGCGTTGAAGCCCTGGCCGACGCCGAGCTCGCGGACGCGGCCGACGACGACCGGCCCCTCGAACCCGGCGTTGGAGGCGATCAGCGCCAGCGGGGTGTCGATGGCCCGGCGGACCGAACGGGCACCGACCAGCTCGTCACCGGTCAGCGTCAGGTCGTCGATGGCCGTGGCGGCGTGCACCAGCGCGGAGCCACCACCGGGGACGACGCCCTCCTCGACGGCCGCCCGGGTCGCGTTGATCGCGTCCTCGATGCGGAACTTCTTCTCCTTCATCTCGACCTCGGTGGCCGCGCCGACCCGGATCACCGCGATGCCGCCGGCCAGCTTGGCCAGCCGCTCCTGCAGCTTCTCCTTGTCCCAGTCGGAGTCGGTCGCCTCGATCTCGTTGCGGATCTGGGCGACCCGCTCGGCGATCGCGCCTGAGGTGCCGCCACCGTCGACGACGGTGGTGTCGTCCTTGGTGACGGTGACCCGACGGGCGGTGCCGAGCACCTCGAGGCCGACGGAGTCCAGGGACAGGCCGATGTCCTCGCTGACCACCTGGCCACCGGTGACGACGGCGAGGTCGGTCATGAACGCCTTGCGGCGGTCACCGAAGTACGGGGACTTGACCGCGACGACCTTGATCGTCTTTCGGATGGAGTTGACGACCAGGGTCGACAGCGCCTCGCCCTCGACGTCCTCGGCCACGATCAGCAGCGGGCGGCCGCCGGTCGACAGGACCTTCTCCAGCAGCGGGAGCAGGTCGGGCAGCGCGCTGACCTTGCCGCTGACCAGGAGCACGAGAGCGTCCTCGAGCACGGCCTCCATCGACTCGGAGTCGGTGACGAAGTACGGCGAGAGGTAGCCCTTGTCGAACTGCAGGCCCTCGGTGACGTCCAGCTCGGTCGTCATGCCGTTGGCCTCTTCGACGGTGATGACGCCGTCCTTGCCGACCCGCTCCATCGCCTCGCCGATCAGCTCGCCGACCTCGGCGTCCTGGGCGGAGATGGTGGCGACACCGGCGATGGCCTTGCGGTCGTCGACCGGGATGGCCACGGCGTCCAGTGCGGCGGAGACCGCGGTGACGGCGGCGCGCATGCCGGCGCCCAGGGCCATCGGGTTGGCCCCGGCGGCGACGTTGCGCAGGCCCTCGTGCACCAGGGCCTGGGCCAGCACGGTGGCGGTGGTGGTGCCGTCGCCGGCGACGTCGTTGGTCTTGGTGGCGACGTTCTTGGCCAGCTGCGCGCCGAGGTTCTCGTAGGGGTCCTCGAGCTCGATCTCGCGGGCGATCGTCACGCCGTCGTTGGTGATGACGGGCGGGCCGAAGTTCTTGTTGATGACCACGTTGCGGCCGCGGGGGCCGAGGGTGACCTTGACGGCGTCGGCGAGCTTGTCGACGCCGCGCTCGAGGGCGCGACGGGCGTCCTCGTCGAACAGGATGATCTTGGCCATTGCCAGACCTCTCTCAGGGTGTCGCGGGGAGTTCGAGGGCAGACGACGACCGCCCCGGGACCCGGTGGATCGGGTCGCCGGGGCGGTGTCGTTCAAGGTGCGGCCGGCCCCCTGCAGGGGCCCGCCGCGAGCTTGCTCGTGGTGGGGAGCAGGGGGTCCTTCTACTTCTCCACAACGGCGAGCAGGTCGCGCGCGGAGAGGACGAGGTAGTCCTGACCGGCGTAACGCACCTCGGTGCCGCCGTACTTCGAGTAGATGACCACGTCGCCGACGTTCACGTCGAGCGGGACCCGGTTGCCGTTGTCGTCGACGCGGCCGGGGCCGACCGAGATGACGGTGCCCTCCTGGGGCTTCTCCTTGGCGGTGTCCGGGATGACCAGCCCAGAGGCGGTGGTGGTCTCGGCCTCGTTGGCCTGGACCACGACCCGGTCCTCGAGCGGCTTGATGTTGACCTTGGTAGCGGTCGTCACAGGTGACGCCCCCTTCACTGTCGGACGGGCTTCCGGTGGATGGTGCGGTGGAGCGGGTGGTGCTGATGCTGTGGCACGGGAGCCGGGGCCTGCCGTCGCGGGGGTCAAGCCGCGGCTCGTGTCGATTGGCACTCTACCCATGCGAGTGCCAGCCGCTCAACCGGGGGCGGCCGGGCAGCTGCACGCCGATGCGCCAGGCTGTGCGGGTGTCCAGCGACCTCGAGCCGGCCGACCAGGGCGCCGAGACCGTGCGCCAGCTCCGCGCGCTGTCGACCCCGGCAGGCGCCGCTGCGCTGAGCCGGGCCGGCGACCTGCTGGCCGGCCGCACCGACGCGGTGTCCGCGCTGAGCCGGCTGCGCGCCGAGGTGGGCGTGGAGCTGGCCGGCCCGGCCTGGGGCATCGCCCGCCAGCGGGAGCGCGCCCGACCGGTGTTCGGCGCGGACACCGACCGGCTGCTGTTCACCTCCGACGCCCTGGAGCAGGCCGGCCGCCCGGTGCTCGCCGACCGGCGGGCCGCCCGGCTGCTGGCCGGCGGGGCGGGGAGCGTGGCCGACCTGGGCTGCGCCGCCGGCACCGACACGATCGCCCTGGCCCGGGCCGGCGCGCGGGTGCTCGCCGTCGACCTGGACCCCGTCGCCCGCGAGCTGACCACGCTGAACGCCGCCGCCCTCGGCCTGGCCGACCGGGTGGAGGTGGTCGCCGGGGACGCCGTCACGCTGGTCGAGGCGGCCACCGACGGCCGGGTGGCCGGCTGCGACGCCGCCGTCCTGGACCCCGCCCGCCGCTCCGGGGGCCGCCGCCAGCTCGACCCGGACCGCTGGTCACCCCCGTGGTCGACGGTGCAGGCCCTGCTGGACGCCGTCCCGGTGTGCGCGGTCAAGGTGGCCCCCGGGCTCGACCACGAGCGGGTGCCGGCCGGCGTCGAGGCCGAGTGGGTGTCGGTCGGCGGCTCGATCGTGGAGGCGCTGCTGTGGGGCCGTGCGCCGTCGGCGACCTGGCGGCGGGCGACCGTGGTGACCCGGGACGGCGCCGTCCACGAGCTCACCGCCGACGCCGACCCCGGCCCCGCCCCCGACGGCCCGGTGCGCGGCTGGCTGCACGAGCCCGACCCGGCGGTCATCCGCTCCGGGCTGGTGTCCCTGGCCGGCCGGGAGCTCGGGGCGAACCTGGTCGACCCCACGATCGCCTACCTGACCTCCGACCGGCCCGCGGACTCCCCCTGGGTCAGCTCCTACCCGGTCACCGACGTCCTGCCGTTCAACCTCAAGAAGCTCAAGGCGCTGCTGCGCTCGCGCGGCGTCGGGCGGGTGACGGTGAAGAAGCGCGGCTCGGCGATCGAGCCCGAGGAGCTGGCCCGCCGGCTGCGCGGACCGGGCGAGGGGACGGCGGTCGTCGTCGTCACCCGCGTCGCCGGCGCACCCACCGTCGTCCTCTGTGGAGTCCCAGCGCTCGGGAGGTGACGCGCTGGGACTCCACTAACGGCTGACGACCTCGATCGGGAGGGAGCTGTCGGCGCCCAGGTCGGCACCCGACGGGGCGACGCCGGCCTCGACCAGCCGGGAGCCGAGTGCGGCGACCATGGCGCCGTTGTCGGTGCACAGCCGACGGCTGGGCACCCGCAGCACGATGCCGGCGGCGTCGCAGCGCTCCTGGGCCAGTGCGCGCAGCCGGGAGTTGGCCGCCACGCCGCCGCCGATGACGAGGTGGTCGACGCCGTGGTCGCGGCAGGCCCGCACGGCCTTGGCGGTGAGCACGTCGACCACCGCCTCCTGGAAGGACGCCGAGACGTCGGCGACCGGCACCGGCTCCCCCGCCCGCTCACGCGCCTCGACCCAGCGGGCCACGGCGGTCTTGAGCCCGGAGAAGGAGAAGTCGTAGACCGCGTCGCGCTGGCCGGTGAGCCCGCGCGGGAACCGGATCGCGGCCGGGTCGCCCTCGGCGGCGGCTCGGTCGATCGGCGGGCCGCCGGGGAAGGGCAGACCCAGCACGCGGGCGACCTTGTCGAAGGCCTCCCCCGCGGCGTCGTCGATGGTGCGGCCCAGCTCCTGCACGTCCTGGGCGAGGTCGGGCACCAGCAGCAGCGAGCTGTGCCCGCCGGAGACCAGCATCGCGATCGAGGGCTCGGCCAGCCGCCCGTGCTCCAGTTCGTCGACGGCGACGTGGGCGGCGAGGTGGTTGACCCCGTACAGCGGGACGTCGAGGGCGAGGGCGTACGCCTTGGCCGCCGCGACCCCGACCAGCAACGCGCCGGTGAGCCCGGGCCCGGCGGTGACCGCGACCGCGTCGACGTCCGCAGCGGTCACCCCGGCGTCGGCGAGCGCCCGGCGCACGGTCGGGACCATCGCCTCCAGGTGCGCCCGGCTGGCGATCTCGGGGATGACGCCGCCGAAGCGCTCGTGCTCGGCCATCGAGGTGGCCAGCGCGTCGGACAGCAGGGTCTGCCCGCGCACCAGGCCGATGCCGGTCTCGTCGCAGGAGGTCTCGAACCCCAGCACCAGCGGCTGCTCAGCCACGCTTCATCACCACTGCGTCCTCGCCGCTCAACGGGTAGTAGTTCGGCCGGACGCCGATGGGCACGAACCCGCGCCGGGCGTACAGCCCCTGGGTCGCCTCGTCCGTGGCGCGCACCTCCAGCAGCACCACCGGGGTCCGCCGGTCGGCCTCGGCCAGCAGCGCGTCCAGCAGCCGGCCGCCGATGCCCTCGCCCTGCCGGGCACCGGTGACGCCGATGGTCGCGACGTGCGCCTCGTCGGGGTAGGCGATCAGGCCGGCGTAGCCGACGACGTCCGCGCCGTCGACGGCGACCAGGTAGTACCGGGTGTCGGTCATGGCCAGCTCGTCCAGGTACATCGACCGGGTCCAGGTGTCGGGGGCGAAGAGCTCCTCCTCCATCCGCATGACCTCGCGCAGGTCGTCCCGGGTCATCGGGCGCAGCTCGACCGTCACTGGCTGACCGCCTTGCGGGTCACGTTCGGGACGGCGTCGGGACGGCGCAGGTACAGCGGCTCCAGCGGCACGGGCGGGGAGCCGAGCAGCGGGACGGCGGCGCGGACCAGCCCGGCGGTGGTGACGTCGGCGGCGGTGACGGCGCGGCCCAGCCGCTCGGCGAACCGCACGTCGCCCACGACCGGGTCCGCCACGGGTGCGTCCTCCGGCCGGTCGACGCCGGGGCCGGTGAGCCGCTGCCCGGCGTCGTCGTAGGTGGCCCAGTGGACCTCCTTGCGGCGGGCGTCGGTGACCACCGAGCGGGCACCGCTGCCGATCGCGTCCAGCGAGCAGACCCCGTGGACGGGCAGCCCCCGGGCGTCCCCGAACGCGGCCGCGGTGACGATCCCGACCCGCAGGCCGGTGTAGGGCCCGGGCCCGAGCCCGGTGACCACGGCGTCCAGGTCGGCCATCGCGGCGCCGGCCTCGGTGAGCACCTCGCGCACGGCCGGGGTGAGCAGCTCGGCGTGCCGGTTGCCCGACTCCACCGCCCGCTCGGCGAGCACCTCGGTCCCGCCGTCGGGTGACCAGCGCGCCAGCCCGACGACGAGGGTCGGGGTCGCGGTGTCGAGGGCGAGGAGCAGCACGACCGTCGAGCCTAGGCGGTGACCGGCGGGTGGGCGGTCGGGCCCACCCGCCGGTGCGGTCAGGCGCCCTGGCCGTCGGTGTCGGGGTTCTCCAGCTGGAAGAAGGTGCTGGGCCGGCCGTCGGTGTGGTCCTCCTGGTAGATGAAGTTCAGCCGACGCTCGTCGAAGGTGCGGAACCAGTCCTCCCAGCTGATGTCGACCAGCTGGCCGGTGGAGTCCTGGAAGCGGATGCGCAGCCGCCCGGGACGGCCGTCGTACTCGCTGTTGGGCACCGTCGCCGGCGAGCCGCCGCGGGCCTCGGCCCACTCCCGGATGACCTCGTGGTGGGTGGTCACCAGGCTGCGGCCCTGGCGCTCGGGGTCCTCGTCGGTCGAGGTGATGTTCTGCGAGTACTTGAGGCTCTTGGAGTCCTTGTCCCCGGTGCGCACCTCGCCGCCGTCCGGGCCGGCCCCGAGGTCGCCCTCCTCAGAGCCGGTGTCCTCGGAGCCGGTGTCCTCGGCAGGGGTGCCCCCGCCCTGCTCACCGATCGCCTCGACCAGCTCGCCCTTGTTCTTCGAGGAGGGCGCACGCACGCCCTCCTCCCGCGCCACGTCGCGCAGCTCGTCGACCTTCATGTCCTCGAGCGGCTTCTCGTCGGTCGCCACGGTTCCTCCTGAGTCCGGGTGCACGTCGGGGGACGACTACCCGGCCCGACCGGCGGCACACCGCTCAGTCGTGCGCGATCCGCTGTTCCCAGCCCGGCCCGACGGGGACGAGGCGGGCGGTCCGGACGTCGTCGTCCCGGCGGTCCAGCTCCACCACCAGGTGCTCGTCGGCCAGCTGCTCGACCAGGCCGTGCCCCCACTCGACGACGGTGACCGCCTCCTCGGCGGTGGCGTCGAGGTCGAGGTCGTCGACGTCGGCCATGCTGCCCAGCCGGTAGGCGTCGACGTGCACCAGCGGCAGGCGCCCGCCGCGGTGCACCCGGGCGAGGACGAACGTCGGTGAGGTGACCGGGCCGCGCACGCCCAGGCCGGCGCCGATGCCCTGGGTCAGCGCGGTCTTGCCCGCGCCCAGCGGGCCGGCCAGCACGACCAGGTCACCGGCGCGGAGCAGGGCGGCGAGCTCGCGGCCGAACGCCTGGGTGTCGGCCACCGTGGGCAGCTCCCGGATCACAGCGTCCCCGCGATCGCAGCCAGGTCGGCGGCCAGCGCGGCCCGCGGGGCGCCGTTCGGGCCGAACCGGATCGCCGCCGAGGGGTGGTAGGTGACCCACACCGACCGCCCGTCGACCTCGTGCGGCCGGCCGCGCACCTGGCCGAGCACCGTCTTGGGCCCGAGGAACCACTTCGCCGACGACAGCCCGAGCGCGAGCACCGTGCCGGCGTCCAGCAGCTCCAGCTGGCGGCGCAGCCAGCCGCTGCAGCGGGCGACCTCCGGCGTCTTCGGCGTCCGGTTGGCCGGGGGCCGGCACTTGACGATGTTGAGCACCGCGCACTCCGCCCGGTCCAGCCCGGCCTCGCCGAGGAGCTGGTCCAGCAGGGCACCGCTCTTGCCGACGAACGGCCGGCCGGTCTCGTCCTCGGTGGCGCCGGGGGCCTCCCCCACGATCACCAGCCGCGGCCGGCCGGTGGCCGGGGCGTCGCCGACGACGACGTGCTGGCGGGTGCTGGACAGCTCGGGGCAGGCCACGCAGGAGCGGGCGACGGTCGCGAGCGCCGCCCAGTCGGGGGCCAGCGCGGCGGTGCGGGCGACCTCGTCGGCGGCCGCGTCGAGGCGGGGCGGTCGGAGGGCGGCCACGCGCCCAGCCTACGGGCGGTCGGTGCGGACCGCGCCGACCGCCCGCAGCAGCTCCGACAGCGCGGCGGTGACCTCGGCCGGCTTCTCCAGCAGCACCAGGTGCCCGGCGTCCGGGACGACGACGAAGCGCACCGTCCCGGCGCCGCCGGCCTCCAGCTGCTCGACGATCCGCTCGCTGTGCGCCTTCGGGATCATCTTGTCCGCGTCACCGGTCAGCACCAGGGTCGGCACCCGGCGCAGCGGCTCGATCGCCCCGCCGGCGTCCAGCCCGGCGATGGCCGGGTAGAACTCCGCGATCACGTCGACCGGGGTGCCGCCGATCATCGCGTCGACGTAGCGCCCCAGGGCCGGGTCGACGTCGGTGGAGGAGAACGACAGCGACCAGGTGGCCGCCGAGACGATGCCCTTGGCCAGCCGCCGGGTGTGCTCGGCCAGCGCCGGCCGGCGGCGCATCGTCCACGCGGCGACCGGGATGACCGCGGTGCGCACCCGGGTGAGCAGGTGCGGCAGCCCGAGGTCGAGGTCGGCGAGGTTGCCCGCGGAGGTGGACACCAGGGCGGCGCCGACCACCCGGGTGCCGAACAGCTCCGGCCGCCGCTGGGCCAGGGCGAGCACGGTCATGCCGCCCATCGAGTGGCCGACCAGCACCACCGGACCACGGGGCGCCCGGCTGGTGAGCACCGCCTCGAGGTCGGCGGCCAGCTGCTCCATCGTCGAGTGCTCGGCGACCCCACGGCCGGAGGCCCCGTGCCCGCGCTGGTCGTAGAACACCAGCCGGGCGCGGGGGCGGTGGCCGTTCGCGGTGGCCAGCTCGGCGCCCAGGTCCCGGCGCTGGAAGGTCCACGAGGCCATCGACAGCGCGTAACCGTGCACGAGGACGACGGTCAGGGGGGCGTCGGGCGGGCCGACCTCCTCCACCGACAGCGGCACGCCGTCGTCGGTGCGCACCAGCGCGGTGCGGTCGGCGGTCCGGCTCTGCAGGCCCAGCGGGTCCTGCTCGCGCAGCTCCGCGGCCGGGACGTCGCCCACCTCCCGGCCGTCGTCGCGCGCCTCGCCGGCCAGCTGCGTGGCCCGGACCGCCGACGTGGCCGACCGGGTGACCGCGACGCCGATGGCCGTGCCGGCCGCGGCCAGCCCGACCACGGCGCCGATGAGCCCCGCGGTGCGGCCCAGGTGGTGGTCGGCGAGCGGGTGGTGGCGGGACATCACGCCACCCCGGCGGTGCCGACGTGGCGGCGGCGGAAGCGGCCACCGATGCGGGTGACCAGCTCGTAGTGGAGGGTGCCGACGGCGTCGGCCCACTGCTGCGCGGTCGGCTCCCCCTCGGTGCCGGGCCCCCACAGCACCACCGGGTCACCGGGGGCGACCGGGTCGGAGCCGACGTCGAGCACGAACTGGTCCATCGACACCCGGCCGGCGATGGTGCGCTGGGTGCCCGCAGCGAGCACCGGCGCGGCGTTGCCGGCGGCCCGCGGCACGCCGTCGGCGTACCCGACCGGCACCAGGGCCAGCGTCGTCTCCGCCCCGGTCGTGTAGCTGTGGCCGTAGGAGACGCCGACCCCGGCCGGCACCCGCTTGGTCAGCGCGACCCGGGCCTGCACGGTCATCGCCGGGCGCAGGCCGTGCGCCGCCGGGTCGCCGCCGAGGGGGTCCAGCCCGTAGATCGCCACCCCGGGGCGCACCAGGTCGTACCAGGTCCCCGGCAGCGCGACCGTGGCCGCGGAGTTCGCCAGGTGCCGGACGGCGTCGGTCAGCCCCGCCGCGCGGGCGACGGCGACGGCCTCGTCGAACACCCGCACCTGCGCGCCGACCGCCGGCGAGCCCGGCACGTCGGCGGAGGCCAGGTGGCTCCACAGCCCGGTGACGACGACGTCACCGTCGGCCTGCGCCCGCGCCGCGGCGCTGACCAGCCCGGGCCAGTCGGCGGGGGTGGCGCCCTCGCGGGACAGCCCGGTGTCGGCGAACAGGTGCACCGACGCCGTCCGGCCGGTGGCGCGGGCGGCCTCGACCACCTCGGCCAGCCCCCACTCGGCGTTGACCGACACCTCGACGTCGGCCGACAGCGCGGCGGCGAAGTCCTCCCCCGGCCCGTTGAGCCAGGCCAGCACCGGCGCGGTGACCCCACCGGCGCGCAGCGCGAGGGCCTCCTCGACCACGGCCACGCCGAGCCGGTCGGCACCGCCGGCCAGCGCCGCGCGGGCGGCGGGCAGCATGCCGTGCCCGTACCCGTCGGCCTTGACCACCGCCATCAGCGGCCGGCCCACCCGCTCCCGCAGGACGGCGACGTTGGCCGCGATGGTGTCCAGGTCGACGACCACCTCGGCACGGTGGGCGAGCGCTCGTTGCAGCTGCGTCACACCGCCCAGTCTCCCAGGCCCGCGCTGCTCAGCCGACGCTGCCGCGCAGCCGGGCGACCGTCTCCGGCAGCCGGCGCACCAGGTCACCGGCGATCAGCGGTCCGTGCTCGGCGGCCAGCTGCCCGGCACGGCCGTGCAGGTGCGCGGCGGACGCGGCGGCCTCGGCGGCGGGCAGCCCGGTGGCCAGCAGCGCGCCGAGCACCCCGGCGAGCACGTCACCGGTGCCCGCGGTGGCCAGCCAGGGCGTGCCGGTGGCGTTGACGAACGTGGCACCCGCGGCGTCGGCGACCACCGTCGCGTCGCCCTTGAGCAGCACCGTGCAGCCCAGCTCGGCGGCGCCCCGGCGGGCGGCGGCGAGCCGGTCGGGGCCGACGTCGCCGAACAGGCGGGCGAACTCCCGGTCGTGCGGGGTCAGCACGGTCGGCGCGCTGCGGTCGCGCACCAGCTCGGGGTGCCGGGACACCAGGGTCAGCCCGTCGGCGTCCACCACCACCGGCAGGTCGGTGGCCAGCACCTCGGTGAGCACGCCGAGCGCGTCGTCGTCGGTGCCCATGCCGGGGCCGGCCACCCAGGCCTGCACCCGGCCGGCGTCCCCGGGGCGGCCCGAGGTGACCAGCGCCTCCGGCCAGGCCGCCTTCACGCCCTCGGCGGCGGTGCCGGCGTAGCGGACCAGGCCCGGGCGGGTGCGCAGCGCGGCGCCGGTGCAGAGCACGCCGGCGCCCGGGTAGGTGGCCGAGCCGGCGAGCACCCCGACCACGCCCCGGGAGTACTTGTCGTCCTCCGGGCCCGGCGCGTCCAGGTGCCCGGCGACGTCGGCGTCGGTCAGCTGGACGGCGTCGGGCGCAGGGAGGACGCCACCCAGACCGATGTCGACCAGGTGCACGGTGCCGGCCAGCCCGCGGCCGGCACCGACGACGAGGCCCGGCTTGACCGCGCCGAACGTGACCGTGTGCTGGGCGGCGAAGGCCGCACCCGGCACCTCGCCGGTGTCGGCCGCGACGCCACTGGGCACGTCGACCGCCACCAGCAGCCCCGGCCCGGCCGTGGCCCGGGCGACGAGCTCCGCGGCCGGTGGGCGCAGCGGGCCGCTGCCGCCGATCCCGACGATGCCGTCGAGCACCAGGTCGGCGCGCTCGAAGCCGGCGGCGTCGGCCGGCACGACCCGCCCACCGGCCCGCTGCAGCGCCGCCAGCCCGCCGGCGTGCGCCCGCTCCGGGGAGAGCAGGACCGCGCGGACCTGCGCGCCGCGGGCGGCCAGCCGGGCACCGGCGAGGAGCGCGTCCCCGCCGTTGTCACCGGAGCCGACCAGCAGCACCACCCGGGCGCCGCTCACCCGCCCGAGCAGGCCGGCGCAGACCGTGGCCAGCCCGGTGGCGGCGCGCTGCATCAGGGTGTCCGGACGCAGGCCGGCCAGCAGCCGCTGCTCGGCAGGGCGCAGTTGGGCGGCGGTGTAGAACCCGATCACGGGGTGCCCTCGGCGATGACCACGGCCGAGGCGATGCCCCCGTCGTGGCTCAGCGACACGTGCCAGGAGGTCACGCCCAGCTCGGCGGCCCGCCGCGCGACGGTGCCGCGCACCTCCAGCAGCGGCCGGCCCCGCTCGCCGACCACCACCTCGGCGTCGTGCCAGTGCAGGTCGCCGGGCGCGCCGAGCGCCTTGGCCAGCGCCTCCTTCGCCGCGAACCGGGCGGCCAGGGACTCACCCGTCCGCTCGGCGCCCGCCGGGGTGCGCTGCTCGGCTGCGGTGAACAACCGGTCGCGCAACCCCGGCGTCCGGGTCAGCGAGGCGGCGAACCGCTCGACCGGGCAGACGTCGATCCCGACCCCGATGATCACGCCACCAGTCTGCCCCGCGGCCCGGACCGCCGTCCGCCGTCCCGCCATCGGCCCCTCCGCAGGGCCCCGCCGCGAGCGTGCTCGTGGTGGGGGGGGCGGAGGGGTCCTCCGACTATTCGACCGTGACGGACTTGGCCAGGTTGCGGGGCTGGTCGACGTCCAGGCCGCGGGTGTCGGCGATCTCGCACGCCAGCACCTGCAGCGGCACGGTGGTGACCACCGGGGCGAGGAGCGTGGGCGTGCGCGGCACCCAGATGACGTGGTCGGCGTAGGGCAGCACGTCGTCGTCACCCTCCTCGGCGATCACGATGGTGCGCGCGCCCCGGGCCCGGACCTCCTGGATGTTGGAGACCACCTTGGAGTGCACGGAGCCGCGGCTGCGCGGCGAGGGGACGATCACCACGACCGGCGTGCCCTGGTCGATCAGCGCGATCGAGCCGTGCTTGAGCTCACCGGCGGCGAAGCCCTCGGCGTGGATGTAGGCCAGCTCCTTGAGCTTCAACGCCCCCTCCAGCGCCACCGGGTAGCCGACGTGGCGGCCGAGGAACAGCAGCGTGTCCTCCGTCGCCAGCGACCGGCCCAGCGCCCGCACCGGCTCCATCTGCTCCAGCACCCGGGTCACGGCGGCCGGCAGCTCGCGCAGGTCGTCGACGATCGCGCCGACCTCGTCGGCGTACTTCACCCCGCGGACCTGGGCGAGGAAGGCCCCCACCAGGTAGCAGGCGACGACCTGGGTCAGGAACCCCTTGGTCGAGGCGACGGCGACCTCGGGCCCGGCGTGGGTGTAGAGGACGGCGTCGGACTCGCGCGGGATGGTCGAGCCGTTGGCGTTGCAGATGGCCAGCACCCGGGCCTTCTGCTCCTTGGCGTGCCGCAACGCCATGAGGGTGTCCATGGTCTCGCCGGACTGGCTGATGACCACGACCAGCGTGGACCGGTCGAGCACCGGGTCGCGGTAGCGGAACTCGCTGGCCAGCTCGACCTCGACGGGGATGCGGGTCCAGTGCTCGATGGCGTACTTGGCGATCAGCCCGGCGTGGTAGGCCGTCCCGCAGGCCACCACGAAGACCTTGTCGACGTCCCGCAGCTCCTGGTCGGACAGCCGGACCTCGTCGAGCACCAGCTCACCGGCCTCACCGAGGCGGCCGAGCAGCGTGTCGGCGATCGCCTGGGGCTGCTCGGCGATCTCCTTGAGCATGAACCAGGGGTAGCCGCCCTTCTCGGCGGCGGCGGCGTCCCAGTCGACCGTGCGCGTGCGGGGCTCGACGATGGTGCCGTCGAAGTCGGTGACCGTGACGCCGTCGGTGCGGTCGAGCAGGACGACCTGGTCCTCCTCGACGTCCAGCGCGGTGCGCGTGTGCCCGATGAAGGCGGCGACGTCGGAGCCGAGGAAGTACTCGCCGTCGCCCACCCCGACGACCAGCGGGCTGTTGCGGCGCGAGGCGACCAGCCGGTCGGGCTCGGCGGTGTGGGTGGCGACCAGGGTGAAGGCGCCCTCGAGCCGGCGGCTGACCACGCGCATGGCCTCCGCCAGCCGGTCGGGCCCGGCCGGGGTGAGGCGGTAGACGGCGGCCAGCAGGTGGGCCACGACCTCCGTGTCGGTCTCGGAGGAGAACTCGATCCCGGTCGCCTCGATCTCGGCGCGCAGCGAGGCGAAGTTCTCGATGATGCCGTTGTGGATCACGGCCACCGTGCCGTCGGCCGACACGTGCGGGTGGGCGTTGCGGTCGGTGGGTCCACCGTGCGTGGCCCAGCGGGTGTGCCCGATGCCGATCGTGGAGGGCGGGAGCTCCTCCTCCACCAGCATCTTCTCCAGGTTGGCCAGCTTGCCGGCCTTCTTGGCCGTGCTCAGCCGACCCTCGGTCAGCAGGGCGACGCCGGCCGAGTCGTAGCCGCGGTACTCCAACCTGCGGAGCCCCTCCAGCACGACGTCCAACGAGTCCTGCGGGCCCACATACCCCACGATGCCGCACATGCCTCCGACGATACCGGCGCGACCGGTCCCGGAGCGTCACCACAAGGGGCGAGAGGGGTCACCCGGTGGCGGCGACCACCGCGGCCAGCCGCGCGGCGACGGCGTCGGCCTGCTGCTGGGTGGGGGCCTCGACCATCACCCGGACCAGCTGCTCGGTGCCCGACGGGCGCAGCAGCACCCGGCCGGTGTCGCCGAGCTCGGCCTCGACCTCGTTGACCGCCCGGGCGACGTCCTCGCTCTCGGCGACGGCGAGCCGGTCGGTGACGGGCACGTTGACCAGGATCTGCGGCAGCTTCTGCACGACCGAGGCCAGCTCGGCCAGCGAGGCGCCGGTGGCGCTCATCCGGGACAGCAGCGCCAGCCCGGTCAGCAGCCCGTCGCCGGTGGTCGCCCAGTCCAGGAAGACCAGGTGGCCGCTCTGCTCGCCGCCCAGGGACAGCCCGCGCGAGCGCAGCGCCTCCAGCACGTAGCGGTCGCCGACCGCGGTGGTGGCCACGGAGATGCCGGCGGCGCGCATCGTGTGGTGGAAGCCCAGGTTGCTCATCACGGTGGCCACGACGGTGTCGTCGGTGAGGTTGCCGCTCTCGTGCAGGGCCAGGGCGCAGATGGCCAGGATCG
Organism: Modestobacter sp. VKM Ac-2986; assembly: GCF_026967795.1. Lineage (GTDB taxonomy): Bacteria > Actinomycetota > Actinomycetes > Mycobacteriales > Geodermatophilaceae > Modestobacter. Next base: position 835,419 of record NZ_JAPVBH010000001.1, on the reverse strand, counting down.
CGTCGCCGTCGACGACGTCACCGGCGGCGGTGACCGCCAGGCAGCGGTCGGCGTCCCCGTCGTGGGCGATGCCGATGTCCGCGCGGTGCCGGGCGACGGCGTCCTTGAGCGGCCCGAGGTGGGTCGAGCCGATGCCGTCGTTGATGTTCCAGCCGTCGGGCTCACCGCCGATCACGTGCACCTGGGCACCGGCCCGGCGGTAGACCTCGGGGGCGTAGCGGGAGGCCGCGCCGTGGGCGCAGTCGACGACGACCCGCAGCCCACGCAGCGGCTGGCGCAGGGCGGACAGCACGTGGTCGATGTAGTCCTCGGCCGCGCCGGGGAGGTCCCGCACCCGGCCGACCCCACCGCCGGTGGGGCGGTGGTCCTCGGCCTCGTGGCCGGTCACGCGTCGTTCGATCGCCGCCTCGACCGCGTCGGGGAGCTTGTGCCCGCCGCGGCTGAACAGCTTGATGCCGTTGTCGGGCATCGGGTTGTGGCTGGCCGAGATCATCACGCCGAGGTCGGCGTCGGTGCGGCCGGTCAGGTGCGCCACGGCCGGGGTGGGGATCACCCCGACCCGGAGCACCTCGGCGCCGGCGCTGGCCAGGCCCGCGACCACGGCCGCCTCCAGCATCTCCCCGCTGGCGCGGGGGTCGCGCCCCACGACCGCGACGGGACGTGAGGTCCCGTCGCGGTCGGAGAGCACGGTGGCGGCGGCGCGGGCCACGGACATGGCCAGCTCCGGCGTCAGGTCGGCGTTGGCCCGACCACGGACGCCATCGGTCCCGAAGAGGCGTCCCATGGACGGACTGCTCGCCGGACGGTCAGCGCTTGGAGTACTGGGGCGCCTTGCGGGCCTTCTTCAGGCCGTACTTCTTGCGCTCGACGACACGGGGGTCACGAGTCAGGAAGCCGGCCTTCTTGAGGGCCGGACGGTCGTCGGCCTCGATCTCGATGAGCGCGCGGGCGATGGCCAGGCGCAGCGCACCGGCCTGACCGGAGACGCCACCACCGTGCAGGATGCCGACGACGTCGTACTGGTCGGCCTTCTCCAGGATCACGAACGGCTCACGGATGAGCTGCTGGTGGACCTTGTTGGGGAAGTAGTTCTCGATGGTGCGGCCGTTGAGCTTGAACTGGCCGGTGCCGGGGAGCAGACGCACCCGGACGATGGCCTCCTTGCGGCGGCCCACCGTCTGGATCGGACGCCCGTCGGCGTCGGTGATGGTCTGGGCGCTGGTCACTGGGACACCTGCTTGATCTCGAAGGGCTGGGGCTGCTGGGCGGCGTGCGGGTGCTCGGGCCCGGCGTAGACCTTGAGCTTGGAGAGCATCTGCCGGCCCAGCGAGTTGTGCGGCAGCATGCCCTTGATCGCCCGCTCGACGGTGCGGTCGGGACGGGTCTTCAGCTCGTCGCCGACGTTGATCGTCGTCAGGCCGCCCGGGTAGCCGGAGTGCCGGTAGGCCAGCTTCCGGTCGTTCTTGGAGCCGGTCAGCGCCACCTTGCCCGCGTTGACGATGACGACGAAGTCACCGGCGTCCACGTGGGGGGCGAACTGGGGCTTGTGCTTGCCGCGCAGCAGGATCGCGGTCTGGCTGGCGAGTCGACCGAGCACCACGTCGGTGGCGTCGATGACGTGCCAGGCCCGGGTGATGTCACCGGGCTTGGGGGAGTACGTGCGCACGAGGCTCACTGTCCTTCGTCGTCGTCTGGCGGGTGGCTGGTGGGATCGCCTCACCGAGCACGGGAGACTGGGCTGATCCGGTGAACCCCGGGCCCTGGACACGCGCGCACCAACCGGCGTCGCGCACCAGCAGACGACGATACCAGCCGGAGGACCCCTGCCTCCCGGCCGCTCAGGCCTCCGGGACGGGGCCGGCGCTCACGCCACCTCGCGGAGCTCGCCGGTGCCGACGTCGTAGACCGTCCCCCGCACCTCGGTGGACAGCAGGTACGGCGTCGCGCGGATGACCCGCATCGACTCGCGCACGTCCTCGTCGACGTCGGCGAAGGCCTGCGCCACCCACGGTGGCCGGTGTCCGGTGGTGCTCTCGACCAGGTCGGCCAGGTCGGTGTCGGTCGTCTTCTGCAGGCCGCAGTCGGTGTGGTGCACGAGCACCACCGCGCGGGTGCCCAGCAGGTGCTGGGAGATGGTCAGCGAGCGCAGGGTGTCGTCGGTGACGACACCGCCGGCGTTGCGGATCACGTGCGCGTCCCCGACGGCCAGGCCGAGCAGGCCGAACAGCGGCATCCGGGAGTCCATGCAGGCCACGACGGCGACCTTGCGGGCCGGGGCGACCGGCAGGCCCCCGGGGAACTCCGCGCGCCACTCGCCGTTGGCCGCCAGCATCTGGTCGATTTCGCTCATCGCCACCACCCTCTCCTCGCCGTGTGCGGGTGCACGGTAACGCCACGCGCCGTCCGCGCCGGTGCCCCCATCGGTGAGGATGGGCGGGTGCGCACCGTCGAGGAACACCAGGCAGTGGTCGCCGGGCTGCTCGCCCCGCTGCCGGTCGAGGAGGTCGCGCTCGCCGCGGCCGCCGGCCGGGTGCTGGCCCGCGACCTCCCGGCCCTGGTCTCGCTGCCCGGGTTCACCAACTCGGCGATGGACGGCTACGCCGCCCGGCACGCCGAGGTCGGCGGCGCGAGCGAGGACTCCCCCGTGCGGCTGCCGGTCGCCGAGGACGTCCCGGCGGGGCGCAGCGACGGCCCGCCCCTGCAGCCGGGCACCGTCCACCGGATCATGACCGGCGCCCCGGTCCCCGAGGGCGCCGACGTCGTCGTGCCGGTGGAGCGCACCGACGCGGCCACCGACGTCGTCACGGTCACCGGCTCCCCCGCCGCCGGCACCCACCTGCGGCACGCCGGTGAGGACATCCGCGCCGGCGAGCTGGCCATGCCGGCCGGGACGGCGCTGGGTGCCGCGCAGCTGGGGCTGGCCGCGGCGGTCGGGTACGCGACGGTGCCGGTGCGCCGCCGGCCGCGGGTGCTGGTGCTCTCCACCGGCAGCGAGCTGGTCGAGCCCGGCCGCCCCCTGGCCAGGGGCCAGATCTACGAGTCCAACTCGGTGCTGCTGGCCGCCGCCGTCACCGAGGCCGGTGGCGAGGCCCGCACGCTGCACTTCGTCCCCGACGACGTCGACCAGTTCCTGGCCACGGTGCGCGCCGAGCTGTCCTGGGCCGACGTCCTGGTCACCAGCGGCGGGGTGAGCGCCGGGGCCTACGAGGTGGTCAAGGACGCCTTCCGGGAGCTGGGCACCGTGGAGTTCGGCAAGGTCGCCATGCAGCCCGGTGGTCCCCAGGGCGCCGGTACCGTCGACGGCGTCCCGGTGGTCACCCTGCCGGGCAACCCGGTCAGCTCGTTCGTGTCCTTCGAGGTGTTCGTCCGCCCCGCCCTGCGCCGCGCCCTGGGCCACGCCTCCCCCGAGCGGTTGCGCACCACGGCACGGCTGACCGCACCGCTGCGCTCCCCCGCCGGACGCCGCCAGTTCCTGCGCGGCCGCTTCGACGGGGCCGTGGTCGACCAGGTCGGCGGGCCTGGCTCGCACCTGGTCGCGCACCTCGCCCGCGCCAACTGCCTGGTCGTCGTCCCCGAGGACGTCACCGAACTCCCCGAGGGCGCGCAGGTCGCCGTCGTCCTGATCGAAGGAGCACTCCAGTGACCGAACCGCGTCTGACCCACCTCGACGCCTCCGGCGCCGCCCGGATGGTCGACGTGACCGCCAAGGCGGTCACGCCCCGGGTCGCCACCGCCGCGGGCCGGGTGCTGGTCAGCCCCGAGGTGGTCGCGCTGCTGCGCGGTGAGGGCGTGCCGAAGGGCGACGCGATCGCCGTCGCCCGGATCGCCGGCATCGCCGGGGCCAAGCGGACGCCGGACCTGATCCCGCTGTGCCACCCGATCGCGCTGCACGGCGTGACCGTCGACCTCGAGGTGACCGACGAGGCGGTGGAGATCACCGCCACGGCCCGCACCGCCGACCGCACGGGGGTGGAGATGGAGGCGCTGACGTCGGTCGCCGTCGCCGGGCTCACCGTGATCGACATGGTCAAGGCGGTCGACCCGCGGGCGACGGTCACCGACGTCCGGCTGCTGGCGAAGTCCGGCGGCAAGAAGGGCGACTGGGTCCGATGAGCGCCGAGCTGCCCGCCGGCGCCCGCGCCGTCGTCGTCACCGCGTCCAACCGGGCCTCCGCCGGGGTCTACGAGGACCGCAGCGGTCAGGTCCTCGCCGAGGGGCTGCGCGAGCTCGGGTTCGACGTCGAGGGCCCGCACGTGCGCCCCGACGACGTCGCCGCGCTCACCGAGGTGCTGCGGGCAGCGGTCGCCGGCGGTGCCGACGTCGTCCTGACCACCGGTGGCACGGGCCTGTCCCCCACCGACGTCACGCCCGAGGCGACCCGGGCGGTGCTGGAGCGCGACGCCCCGGGGCTGGCCGAGGCGGTGCGCCGGTTCGGCGAGCCGTCGGTGCCCACCGCGGTGCTGTCCCGCGGTGTGGCCGGCACGGCCGGGCGCACGCTGATCGTCAACCTGCCCGGCTCCACCGGCGGGGTGCGCGACGGGCTGGCGGTGCTCGGCCCGCTGCTGCCGCACGTGGTCAGCCAGCTCCGCGGCGGCGACCACACCGGCTGACCCGCGCGCCGGGGACTCCCCCGGCCGGCCGCCGCACGCGACACTGCCTCCCGTGGACGTGCTCGCGACCGGCTGGACGACCGACGCCGACCACTGGACGCTGACCAGCGAGCCCCGTCCGCCCGGCCGCCACGTCGGGGTCGACGTCACCACGGCCGGTGGCCACCGCTGCTGGGGCACCGGGTGCGTCCTGGAGCAGCAGCCGCAGACCGACCGGGTCCAGCTGACGACGGGGAGCGACGACACCGGACCGAGCACGCTGATCGTCAGCGCCCGGGCCGACGTGCGGGCCGTGGTGGTGCGCCTGTCCGACGGCACCCGGGAGGACCTGCGACTGCACGCCCTGCCCGACCGCACCGACGTCCGGGTCGCCGTGCTGGTGTACCCGCGGCGCCTGGACGTGCACCGGATCGACCTGTACGACGCAGCCGGGACGCGCTTCCCCGACTGACCTACTCGGGCAGGACCAGCCGCTCGGGGTGGGTGTAGACGTTGCAGCCGTCGCCGCGGAGGAACCCGACGAGCGTGATGCCGACCTCCTGGGCCAGCTCCACGGCCAGGGAGCTCGGCGCCGACACCGCGGCGAGCACCGGGACGGCGGCCATCGCGGCCTTCTGGGTCAGCTCGAACGACGACCGCCCGCTGACCATCAGCACGTGCCCGGCCAGCGGCACCCGGCCCTCGCGGACGGCGTCGCCCACGACCTTGTCCACGGCGTTGTGCCGGCCGACGTCCTCGCGGAGCGCGACGAGCTCCCCCGCCGCGCTGAACAGCCCGGCGGCGTGCAGCCCACCGGTCTTGTCGAACACCTGCTGCTCGGCGCGCAGCCGGTCCGGGAGCGCCAGCAGCGTCTCCAGGGTCAGCCGGGTGTCGTCGGCGGCGACGTCGTAGGCGGTCTTGGTGCGGATCGCGTCGATGCTGGCCTTGCCGCAGACCCCGCAGGAGCTGGTCGTGTAGAAGTTCCGGTCCAGCGCGGTGTCCGGCGCCTCCACCCCGGGGGCGAGGTCGACGTCGACGACGTTGTAGGTGTTGCGGCCCTCGTCGTCGGTGGAGTTGCAGTAGCGCAGCCCGGCGATGTCGGCGGCCGAGGAGATGACCCCCTCGGTGGTGAGGAAGCCGTGCACCAGGTCGAAGTCGTCACCCGGCGTCCGCATGGTCACCGCGAGCGGGGTGCCGTCGAGACGGATCTCCAGCGGTTCCTCGGAGGCGACCGTGTCCGGCCGACGGGTGTGCACTGCTCCACGGATGCGCAGCACCGGGGTGCGGCTGGTCACTCGTCCCACGCGGCCGACGGTACTCACCACGCGCGCCCTACCGTTCCCCGCATGAGCCCGTTGCCGCCCTTCGCCGCCGTCGTCCTCGCCGGTGGCCGGTCGGCCCGGCTCGGCGGGCAGGCCAAGCCGCAGCTGGACGTCGGTGGACGCACCATGCTCGCGACCGTGCTCGACGCGGTCGAGGGCGCGGTGCAGCGCGTCGTCGTCGGCCCGTCGCAGCCGGTCCCGGACGGCGTCCTGCTGGTCCGGGAGACCCCGCCGGGCGGCGGGCCGGTGCCGGCGCTGGCCGCGGGTCTGGCCGCCGTGTCGCCGGGGACCGAGGTGGTCGCGGTGCTGGCCGCCGACCTGCCGTTCGTGACCCGCGACCTGGTCGACCAGCTGCGGGAACGGCTCACCGGGGACGGGGTGCTCGTGGTCGACGGGACCGGGCGCGACCAGCTCCTGCTCGGCGTCTGGCGGACGGCGTCGCTGCGCGCGGCCTCGGCCGGGGCGCGGCCACACGCACCACTGCGCGGGCTGCTGGCCCCGCTGACGGTCACGCGGCACCTCCCGGTGGTCCGAGCCGGTGAGCCGGCGCCGTGGACCGACTGCGACACCCCGGCCGAGCTGGCCCGGGCGCGCACCGCGGCCGACGCGCGACTGCCGGGGCCCACCGTCGGGTAGACGCCGGGCATGCGCGTCGTCATCGCAGGAGCCCATGGACAGATCGCCCGCCGCCTCGGCCGGCTGCTCAGCGGCCGGGGGGACACCGCCGTCGGCGTCGTCCGCAACCCCGACCACCGCGCCGACCTCGAGGCCGACGGCGTCGAGCCGGTCGTGCTCGACCTGGAGCAGGCCTCGGTCGAGGAGGTCACCGCCGTCGTGTCCGGCGCCGACGCGGTGGTCTTCGCCGCGGGCGGTGGCCCGAACAGCGGCATCGCCCGCAAGGACACCGTCGACCGCGGTGCCGCCGTCCTGCTGGCCCGGGCCGCGGAGGCCGCCGGGGTGCGCCCCTACCTGCTCGTGTCCTCGATGGGCGTCGAGCAGGTAGCCGGCGGGGCCACCCCCGAGGGCGTGGACGAGGTCTTCGTCGCCTACCTGCGCGCCAAGCTCGCCGCCGAGGAGGACGTGCTGTCCCGCTCGGGGCTGGCGCCGATGGTGGTGCGGCCCGGTGGCCTGACCGACGACCCCGGCACCGGCCGGGTACGGCTCGAGCACCTCACCGAGCACGGGCAGGTGCCCCGCGACGACGTCGCCGCCGTCCTGCTGGAGCTGCTGGACCACCCCAAGGACGGCCTGGTGGTCGAACTGCTGTCCGGTGACACCCCGGTGACCGAGGCGGTCGCCGCGCTCCCCTGACGGGCCGTCAGGGGGCCGGATCCGTGTCCGCGGCGCGCTTGGCCCGGGTGACCAGCGCCCGGGCGGCGAGCTGCGACTCCTCGGGGTAGTCGACCCGGACGAGGGTCAGCCCGCCGGCCGGGGCGACCGGGACGTCGTTGGCGCGGCTGGTCAGCGACAGCAGGGACGCCGGCCAGCCGGGCTCACGCCGTCCCTCGCCCACGGCGATGAGCGCGCCGACCAGGCTGCGCACCATCGAGTGGCAGAACGCGTCCGCCGACGCACGGATCTCGATGACCTCGCCGTGCCGCTCGACGTCGAGCTGCAGCAGTGTGCGGATGGTCGTGGCGCCCTCGCGCCGCCGGCAGTACGCGGCGAAGTCCTGCTGCCCCAGCAACAGGGCGGCGGCGACCCGCATGCGGCCGGCGTCCAGGCGGCGGCCCCACGCGGCGGTGTCCGCACGCCGCAGCGGCGGGGGGCCGGACTCGGCGTCGGTGAGCCGGTAGACGTAGTGACGCCGGAGGGCGGCGAACCGGGCGTCGAAGTCCGGGCTGACCACCTGCACCCCGGTCACGGCGATGTCGGCGGGCAGGACCCCGCGCAGCCGGCGCAGCAGCTTGCCCGCGTGCTGCTCCAGCAGCTCTGCCGGCAGGTCGGCGTGTGCCACCTGCCCGGTGGCGTGCACCCCGGCGTCGGTGCGGCCGGCCACGGTGAGGTCGACGTCGCGGCGCAGCACCGTCGCGAGCCCCAGCTCCAGCTCCCCCTGCACGGTGCGCTGACCGGGCTGGCGGGCCCAGCCGTGCAACGCCGTCCCGTCGTAGGAGACCTCCAGGCGGACGCGGACGAGCCCGCCACCGGTGTCGGTGGCGGGCTCGTCGGCGTTCAGGTGCTCCACGGAGCTGACCGTCAGGAGACGGCTGAGGTCACTTGGGGTCGACCTCGGGCTCGCCGCCGGGGGCCTGACGGCCCGCGGTGGCGGCGTCGCCGAGCTCGGCGGCCTCGACCTCGGCGGCGGCCGCGTTGGCGACCTCCGGCGACAGGGTCGGGTCGTCGACGACGGCGGCGTTCTCGGCGGTCGGCTGCGGGGTGACGCTGCCGTCGTCCTGGCGGTCGCCGTCGGGGTTGTAGACGTCGGTGACGACGGCCTCGGCCTCGTCGAGGCCCTCGGCCCCGGCGACGACGGCGGGGCTGGTGTCCCCGCCCGGGCCGGTGGTCACGTCGGTGTCGACGAGACCCGGCTCGGTGGCGTCGGCGGTGACCTCACCGGCAGCCGAGGCGGACCCGGCACCCGTGGCGGCGGCGGAGGAGCCGGCACCGGAGGCGAACCGGCTGCCGCGGGCCTGCTCGGCCTCGCCGACGGCCTGCTGCGCCACGGTCTGGCCCTCGACCAGCTCGATGATCGCCATGGGGGCGTTGTCGCCCTTGCGGGGACCGACCTTGACGATGCGGGTGTAGCCGCCCGGACGGTCCGCGAAGCGCGGGCCGATCTCGGCGAACAGGTGGTGGACGACGGACTTGTCGCGGATCGTCGTCATCACCTGACGACGCGCGTGCAGGTCGCCGCGCTTGGCGAAGGTGATGAGCTTCTCGGCCAGCGGGCGGAGCCGCTTGGCCTTGGTCTCGGTGGTGGTGATCCGGCCGTGCTCGAACAGCGAGGTGGCCAGGTTGGCCAGCATCAGCCGCTCGTGCGCGGGGGACCCGCCGAGACGGGGGCCCTTTGTGGGGGTGGGCATGTCGGTCCTTCCTCAGGCCGCCGGGAGGGTCCCTGCGAGCCGCGCGTTCACTGATGGGTGGTGCTCCGGTGCCGGCGGTGCCGGACCCGGCGGGACCCTGCCGCCCCGGAGGGCGGCAGGGTCCGTCTGTCAGAGCTGCTCGGTCTCCTGGAAGGAACCCTCGTCGAACTGCGCCGGGTCGCCGTAGGACGCGTCACCCTGGTAGGCGTCGGTCTCGTAGCCCTCGTCGTAGCTCTCCACCGAGGTGGGGACGAACCCGGGCGGGCTGTCCTTGAGGGCCAGGCCCATGGCGGCGAGCTTGAGCTTGACCTCGTCGATCGACTTCGCACCGAAGTTGCGGATGTCGAGCAGGTCGGCCTCCGAGCGGGTGACGAGCTCCCCGACGGTGTGCACGCCCTCACGCTTGAGGCAGTTGTAGGACCGGACGGTGAGGTCCATGTCCTCGATCGGCATCGAGAAGTTGGCGATGTCGGCGGCCTCGGCCGGGCTGGGCCCGACCTCGATGCCCTCGGCGTCGACGTTCAGCTCGCGCAGCAGGCCGAACAGCTCCACCAGGGTGGAGCCGGCGCTGGCGATCGCGTCGCGGGGCTCCATCGACGGCTTGGTCTCGACGTCGACCACGAGGCGGTCGAAGTCGGTGCGCTGCTCGACGCGGGTGGCCTCGACGGCGTAGGTCACCTTGAGCACCGGGGAGTAGATCGAGTCGACGGGGATGCGACCGATCTCCTGGCCGGGCTGCTTGTTCTGGGTGGCCGGCACGTAGCCGCGGCCACGCTCGACGACCAGCTCGACCTCGAGGCGGCCCTTGGCGTTCAGCGTGGCGATGTGCAGCTCGGGGTTGTGCACCTCGACACCGGCCGGGGGCGCGATGTCGGCGGCGGTGACCTCACCGGGGCCCTGCTTGCGCAGGTACATGGTCACCGGCTCGTCGGAGTCGGAGCTGACCACGAGGCCCTTGAGGTTCAGGATGATCTCGGTGACGTCCTCCTTGACGCCCGGCACGGTGGTGAACTCGTGCAGGGTGCCCTCGATGCGGATGCTGGTGACAGCAGCGCCGGGGATCGAGGACAGCAGGGTGCGACGCAGCGAGTTGCCGAGGGTGTAACCGAAGCCCGGCTCCAGCGGCTCGATGACGAACCGAGAGCGCTGGGCGTCGATGGTCTCCTCGGTGAGGGTCGGACGCTGTGCGATGAGCATGGTGGTTCTCCTTCGTGTCCTCCGGCGACCGCCATATGACGCCGTGAGGGAGGTGGTGCCAGCGGGGCGGACATCGGTCCACCCGCTCCGCCGTGGTGCAGAGCGATGCCCCGCCCCCGCCGCAGACGGCGGGAGCGGGGCGATCGGTCACTTCGAGTAGAGCTCGACGATCAACTGCTCCTGGACCGGGGTGTCGATCACCTGACGGGCCGGGATGTTGTGGACGAGCACCTTCAGCTGCGAGGAGATGACCTCGAGCCACGGCGGGACCGGACGGGAGCCGGCCTTGGCCTGGGCGAGCTGGAACGGCACCATCTCGACGGACTTCGCAGCCACCTCGAGGATGTCGTTCGCGGACACGCGGTAGGACGGGATGTCGACCTTGCGGCCGTTCACCTTGATGTGGCCGTGGCGCACCAGCTGGCGGGCCATGTCACGGGACTCGGCGAAGCCGGCCCGGTAGACCACGTTGTCCAGGCGCGACTCGAGGATCTGCAGCAGGACCTCACCGGTCTTGCCCGACTTCTTGTTGGCCTCTTCGTAGTAACCGCGGAACTGCTTCTCCAGCACGCCGTAGATGCGGCGGGCCTTCTGCTTCTCACGCAGCTGGAGCAGGTACTCGCTGTCCTTGCTGCGGCCACGACCGTGCTCACCCGGCGGGTAGGGCCGGATCTCGATCGGGCACTTCGGGGACTCGCACTTGCTGCCCTTGAGGAACAGCTTCATCTTCTCGCGCCTGCACAGACGGCAGTCGGCTCCGGTGTAACGGGCCACGTCAAATACTCCTAGATCGTCTCGTCAGTGACCGGTCAGACCCGGCGGCGCTTCTTGGGGCGGCAGCCGTTGTGCGGCTGCGGCGTCACGTCCTGGATCTGCCCGACCTCGAGGCCGGTGGCCTGCAGGGAGCGGATGGCGGTCTCGCGACCGGAACCCGGGCCCTTCACGAAGACGTCGACCTTGCGCATGCCGTGCTCCTGGGCCTTGCGCGCGGCGCTCTCGGCGGCCATCTGCGCCGCGAACGGCGTGGACTTGCGCGAGCCCTTGAACCCGACGTGGCCGGCCGAGGCCCAGCTGATCACGTTGCCCGTGGGGTCGGTGATCGACACGATCGTGTTGTTGAAGGTGCTCTTGATGTGCGCCGCGCCGTGAGCGACGTTCTTCTTCTCCTTGCGGCGCACCTTCTTGGTGCCAGCTGCCGCGCGAGCCCTGGGAGGCATCTCTCTCCGGTCTGAGTCTGTGTTCGTGGCCTGGTCGTCTCCCCCGCCGTGGCGGGGGAGACGGTCGTGCTCAGGCGCACCGCCGGTCCGGCCCTACGGACCAACGACGGTGCGCCGACGTGCTGGGATCAGCGGGCCTTCTTCTTGCCCGCGATGGTCTTGCGCGGGCCCTTGCTCGAGCGCGCGTTCGTCTTGGTGCGCTGCCCGTGCACCGGGAGGCCACGGCGGTGCCGCAGTCCCTGGTAGCAACCGATCTCCACCTTGCGGCGGATGTCGGCGGCCACCTCACGGCGCAGGTCGCCCTCGACGCGGAAGTGCTCGTCGATGTAGTCGCGCAGCTTGAGCAGGTCCTCGTCGGTCAGGTCCTTGGCGCGCAGGTCCGGGCTGACGCCCGTCGCGGCCAGGGTCGCCTTGGCCGAGGTCGGCCCGATCCCGTAGATGTAGGTGAGCGCGATCTCCATCCGCTTCTCGCGGGGGAGGTCAACGCCAGCAAGTCGAGCCATTGTCCGGTACTCCCTCAGCCCTGGCGCTGCTTGTGCCGGGCGTTCTCGCAGATGACCATGACCCGGCCGTGCCGGCGGATCACCTTGCACTTGTCACAGATCTTCTTCACCGACGGCTGGACCTTCACCGGTGCCGCCCTCATTCCTGTAGATCGTGGCCGGTCCGCAGGTGCCCTCTCGGACACCGGACCGGCGGGGGTCACTTGTAGCGGTAGACGATGCGGCCGCGGGTCAGGTCGTAGGGCGACAGCTCCACGACCACGCGGTCCTCGGGCAGGATGCGGATGTAGTGCTGCCGCATCTTGCCGCTGATGTGGGCGAGCACTCGGTGCCCGTTCTGCAGTTCGACCCGGAACATCGCGTTGGGCAGCGGCTCGACGACGCGACCCTCGACCTCGATGGCCCCGTCCTTCTTTGCCACGCCTACACGGCCTCCTCGTTCGATCGGACTGCATTCGCCCGTGCCGCAACGGCAGGGCGGTGGTGCTGGGACAGGTGCAACGCGCAGACCCGGGTGACCCGGGAGGCTGGGCGTGGTGGTGCGGGCGATCTCGCTGAGGGCGTCTGTCGGCGTACGGCCACAGCACGACGACGGACGGCGCGAACGCCAACGGTCACTGTACTCCCTGGACGTCCCAGGCTCCAACCCGGTCCAGGGTGACCCCCGCCCCTCCCGCCCACGGTCCCCCCTCGCGGTCCCCGGCCGCACCGGCGTCGGTGCGACCCGGGACGGCGACCGAGGGGTGCGGCCGGGACCTCGGACTAGGAGCGGGGCGTGACGCCGAAGGGCGCCAGGCCGGCGAGGCCACCGTCCTCGGCCGTGAGGACCCACGGGCCCTCGGGGGTGATGGCGACGCTGTGCTCGAAGTGGGCGGCCCGGGAGCCGTCCTTGGTCACCACGGTCCAGCCGTCCTCGAGCTCCGCCGTCGCGGGGTCCCCCACGGTGACCATCGGCTCGATGGCCAGGGCCAGGCCCGGCACGAGCTTGGGCCCACGCCCGGCGCGGCCGTAGTTCAGCACGTGCGGGTCCTGGTGCATCTCGGTGCCGATGCCGTGGCCGCCGTAGTGGTCGACGATCCCGTAGCGGTGCGGGTGGGCGGTGATCGACTCCTCCACCGCCGCGCTGATGTCGGTGAGCCGACCGCCGGCGAGGGCCTTGGCCAGCCCCGCCCACATGGAGCGCTCGGTGACCTGGATGAGCTCGAGGTCCTCGGCGCGGGGCGTGCCGACCGTGACCGTCACGGCGGAGTCGCTGTGCCAGCCGTCGAGGATGGCGCCGCAGTCGATGGAGATGTTGTCGCCGTCGGCCAGGACCCGGTCCGGGGACGGGATGCCGTGGACGACCTCGTCGTTGACCGACGCGCAGATGGTCCCGGTGAAGCCGTGGTAGCCCAGGAAGTTGGGCACCGCGCCCTGGGACCGGATGTGGTCCTCGGCGATCGCGTCGAGCTCACCGGTCGTGACACCGGGCGCCACGGCGGCCTTGACCGCCGCGATCGCGCCGGCGGTCACCAGCCCCGAGGCCCGCATGAGCTCGATCTCGTGTGCCGTCTTGATCTGGATCATGCGTCCACTCCACTTCGCCAGCACGGGAAGTCGTGCCAGGAGGGCGGCAGCACGGTCACCGTGCACCTGACCCTCGCATCCTCAGCTCGCGGCCGGGGCCCCGGCCGGGCCGTCGTCATCGGTGAAGCCGAGCGCCGAGAGCGCACGATCGGTGACCTCGTCGATCTCGCCGATGGCGTCGATCTGGCTCAGCAGCCCGGCCTGGCGGTAGAACCCGGACAGCGGCGACGTCTGTTCCCGGTAGACCTCCAGCCGGTGCCGGACGGTCTCGGGCTTGTCGTCCTCCCGCTGCACCCACACGCCGTCGACCAGCATCCGGCGACCGGAGAGCCGGCGCACCAGCTCGTCCTCGTCGACGACGAGCTCCAGGCACCGGTCGAGCACGTGGCCCAGCTCGGTGAGGGAGTCCCGCAGCTGCTCGGCCTGGGAGATGGTGCGCGGGAAGCCGTCGAGCAGGAAGCCGGCCTTCGCGTCGGGCTCGGCCAGCCGGTCGGTCACCATGGCGACGGTGATCTCGTCGGGGACGAGGTCACCGGAGTCCATGTAGGCCTTCGCCTGCCGGCCCAGCTCGGTACGGCCACTGACGTTGGCCCGGAAGATGTCACCGGTGGAGATCGCCGGGACCGACATGCGGCTGGCGATGATCTGCGCCTGGGTGCCCTTGCCCGCTCCGGGGGGGCCCAGCAACACGACGCGCACTAGCGGAGGAACCCTTCATAGCTGCGCTGGTTGAGCTGCGTCTCGATCTGCTTGACGGTCTCCAAGCCCACTCCCACCATGATCAGCACCGCGGTCCCGCCGAACGGGAAGTTCTGGTTGTTCCCCTCACCGGTGACCGAGAGGAACAGGTTGGGCAGCACGGCCACCAGTCCCAGGTAGATCGACCCGGGGAGGGTGATCCGGGACAGCACGTACTGCAGGTACTCCGCGGTGGGACGACCGGGCCGGATGCCGGGGATGAAGCCGCCATAGCGCTTCATGTCGTCGGCCCGCTCCTCCGGGTTGAAGGTGATCGAGACGTAGAAGTACGTGAAGAAGATGATCAGCCCGAAGTAGATGGCGATGTGCACCGGGCTGCTCTGGTTGATCACGTAGTTCTCGAAGAACCGTCGCACCGGGCCGCTGGTGTTGCCCTGCAGCTGGCTGACCAGCTGCGGCAGGTACAGCAGCGAGGAGGCGAAGATGACCGGGATGACGCCGGCCTGGTTGACCTTCAGCGGCAGGTAGGTCGACGTGCCGCCGTACATCCGCCGGCCGACCATCCGCTTGGCGTACTGCACCGGGATGCGGCGCTGGGCCTGCTCGACGTAGACCACCGAGGCGATGACCAGCACCGCGAAGAGGCACACGACGGTGAAGATGGCGGCGCCGCGGGTCTGCAGGATCGCCCCGCCCTCGGCCGGGATGCGGGCGGCGATGGAGGTGAAGATCAGCACGGACATGCCGTTGCCGATCCCCTTCTCGGTCAGCAGCTCGCCCAGCCACATGATGACGGCGGTGCCGGCGGTCAACGTCACGACGAGGACGACGGTGGTCCACACCGAGTCCGACGGGATGATGTCCTGGCCGCAGTTCGGGAACAGCTGGCCGCTGCGGGCCAGGGCGATGATCCCGGTGCTCTGCAGCACGGCGAGCGCGATGGTCAGGTAGCGCGTGTACTGGGTCAGCTTCGCCTGACCCGACTGCCCTTCCTTCTTCAGCTGCTCGAACCGTGGGATGACCACCACCAGCAGCTGCACGATGATGCTCGCGGTGATGTACGGCATGATGCCGAGCGCGAACACCGACAGCCGCAGCAGCGCGCCACCGGAGAACAGGTTGACCAGCGAGTAGACGTCACGCTGGTCGGAGGCGTTGGCCTGCTCGAGACAGCTGTTGATCGCCTCGATCGAGACGCCGGGTCCGGGGACGCTGGCGCCCAGCCGGTAGACCGCGATCAACGCCAGGGAGAACAGCAGCTTGCGCCGGAGATCTGGCGTCCGGAACGCAGCGGCGAACGCCTGCAGCACGTGCCCTCCCCAAGTCGGTTCATCGAGGCTATCAACAACGGAGGCGGCCCTCCGGCCCCCACCGCTGTCGATCTCGCGGTGGAGCAGGGCGGACGGGCCGGTGACAGCAGAAGGCCCCTCCCCCGTCCGCCACGAGCTGGCTCGCGACGGACGGAGGAGGGGTCCTCCCTCAGAGCTGGGTGGTGCTGCCCCCGGCAGCGCCGATCTTCTCCTCGGCGGACTTGGAGAAGGCGTGCGCCTGCACGTCGACCTTCACCCCGCCGAGCTCGCCGGTGCCCAGGACCTTGATCGGCTGACCACGACGGACGGCGCCGGCGTCGGCCAGCGTGTCGGGGTCGATGCGACCACCCTGCGGGAACAGGGAGGCGATCCGGTCCAGGTTGACCACCTGGAAGACGACCTTGTTGTTGTTCTTGAAGCCCGAGAGCTTCGGCAGCCGCATGAAGAGGGGGGTCTGACCACCCTCGAACCGTGCAGAGACCTGCACGCGGGCGCCGGAGCCCTTGGTGCCGCGACCGGCGGTCTTGCCCTTGGAGCCCTCACCACGACCCAGACGGGTCTTCTTGGTGTGGGCGCCGGGGGCCGGACGCAGGTGGTGGACCTTGAGAGTCATGACGTTCCCCTGCTCAGACGATCTCTTCGACGGTGACCAGGTGCGGCACCGTCGCGACCATCCCGCGGATCTCGGGACGGTCCTCCTGGACGACCGAGTCGCTGATCCGCTTGAGCCCGAGCGAACGCAGCGTCTGACGCTGGTTGGGCTTGGTGCCGATCGCCGACTTGATCTGGGTGACCTTCAGCTGAGCCATGTCAGACCCCCTGTCCGGCCCGGGCGCGCAGCATGGCGGCCGGGGCGACGTCCTCCAGGGGCAGACCGCGGCGGGCCGCGATCTCCTCGGGACGGACGAGGTCCTTGAGCGCCTGCATGGTCGCGTGGACGATGTTGATCGGGTTGGAGGACCCGAGGCTCTTGGAGAGCACGTCGTGGATGCCGGCGCACTCGAGCACGGCACGCACCGGGCCACCGGCGATGACGCCGGTACCGGGGCTGGCGGGCTTGAGCAGCACCACACCGGCAGCGGCCTCACCCTGCACCGGGTGCGGGATGGTCGCGGCGATGCGGGGCACCTTGTAGAAGTGCTTCTTGGCCTCCTCGACGCCCTTGGCGATCGCCGCGGGCACCTCCTTGGCCTTGCCGTAGCCGACACCCACGGTGCCGTCGCCGTCGCCGACGATCACCAGGGCGGTGAAGCTGAAACGACGACCACCCTTGACGACCTTCGAGACGCGGTTGATGGCGACGACCCGCTCGATGAACTGGCTCTTCTCGACGGGGCCGCCGGGGCCGCGCCCGCCGTCCCGACGGTCACGACGGTCGTTGCCGCCGCCCTGGCCGCCCTGGCCGCCGGCGCCGGGGCCACCCGTACCGCCGGCGCCACCGCCGCGTCGCTGTGGTCCTGGCATCAGACGTCCCTCTCGATCGTGTTGTGCGTCGTGGAAGTGGTGAGCATCAGAAGTCCAGCCCACCCTCGCGCGCGCCGTCGGCCAGCGCGGCGATGCGACCGGCGTACCGGTTGCCACCGCGGTCGAAGACGACGGCTGCGATGCCGGCGGCCTTGGCGCGCTCGGCCACCAGGGCACCCACCTGACGGGCGAGAGCGCTCTTGTCGCCCTCGACGCCCTTCAGGCTGGCGTCCATGGTCGAGGCACTGACCAGGGTGCGACCGACGGTGTCGTCGATGACCTGGACGTGGATGTGCCGGCTGCTGCGCTTGACGACCAGACGGGGACGCTCCGGCGTGCCGCCGACGCGCTTGCGCAGACGGTTGTGCCGGCGCAGCCGCGAGACGCGGCGCGCGGTGCTGACATCGGTCCCGACGGGCTTGTGCACCCGGGGACCCTTCGCGGTGTTCGCTGCAGTGGTCATCACTTGCCCGTCTTCCCGACCTTGCGCTTGACGACCTCGCCCTGGTACCGCACGCCCTTGCCCTTGTACGGGTCGGGCTTGCGGATCTTGCGGATCTTGGCGGAGACCTCGCCGACCTGCTGCTTGTCGATGCCGCTGACGCGCAGGCGGGTCGGGGCCTCGACGGTGAAGGAGATCCCCTCGGGGGCCTTCACCACGACCGGGTGGCTGAAGCCGAGCGCGAACTCGAGGTCCGCCCCACGGGCCGCCACGCGGTAACCCACGCCGACGATCTCCAGGGTCTTGTCGTACCCCTGGGTGACGCCGGTGATCATGTTGGCGATGAGGGTGCGGGAGAGACCGTGCAGGGCACGGCTCTCGCGCTGGTCGTCGGGACGCTGCACCTGCAGCGTGCCGTCCTCACCGCGCTCGACGGTGATGGGAGCGGCCACCGTGTGGCTCAGCTTCCCCTTCGGGCCCGAGACGTTGACCGTGCGCCCGTCGATGGCGACGTCAACCCCACTGGGCACCGGAATCGGGAGTCGTCCGATCCGTGACATGTCTGAGTCTCCTCTTACCAGACGTAGGCGAGGACTTCCCCACCCACGCCCTTCTTGTTCGCCTGCTTGTCGGTCAGCAGTCCGGTGGAGGTGGAGATGATCGCCACCCCGAGGCCGCCGAGGACCTTCGGCAGGGAGGTCGACTTCGCGTAGACCCGCAGGCCGGGCTTGGACACCCGGCGGATGCCGGCGATGCTGCGCTCACGGTTGGGGCCGTACTTGAGGGAGACCACGAGCTCCTTGCGGACGTGGCCGTCCACCTCCACGTCGTTGACGGTCCAGCCGCCGATGTAACCCTCCTTCTGGAGGATCTCGGCGACGTGCGTCTTCAGCTTCGACGACGGCATGGCAGCGACGTCGTGGTACGCCTGGTTGGCGTTCCGCAGCCGCGTGAGCATGTCCGCGATCGGGTCGGTCATCGTCATGTGTTGGTCGTGCCTCTCTCACCGCGGTTCCGCACGCGCTGGGTCACGGGGACTTGGCGCAGGGCCTTCGGCGATCGGTGGTGCGTCTTCAGGTGACCGGTTGGTCGGTGGTGCAGAGCCGTGCCGACCCCGTCCCAGGGCGTGGCCCTGGGACGGGGGAGGTCACCAGCTGGACTTGGTCACGCCGGGCAGCTCGCCGGCGTGGGCCATCTCCCGGACGCAGATCCGGCAGAGGCCGAACTTGCGGAACACCGCGTGCGGACGACCGCAACGCTGGCACCGGGTGTAGCCGCGCACCTTGAACTTCGGGGTGCGGGCTGCCTTGTTGACAAGAGCCTTCTTGGCCATATCTGTGTCTCCTGGGACTTCTACGCAGACCGCGTCAGCGGGTCGCGTTGACGACGGTCTGGCCGGCGAAGGGGAAGCCGAGCAGGCTGAGCAGCTCGCGACCCTCCTCGTCGGTGGTGGCGGTGGTCACCAGGGTGATGTCCATGCCGCGGGGACGGTCGATGCGGTCGACGTCGATCTCGCGGAACATCGACTGCTCGGTCAGACCGAAGGTGTAGTTGCCGTGGCCGTCGAACTGCTTGGGGCTCAGGCCACGGAAGTCACGGATGCGGGGCAGGGCCAGCGAGAGCAGCCGGTCCAGGAACTCCCACATGCGGTCGCCCCGGAGGGTGACCTTGGCGCCGATCGGCATGCCCTCGCGCAGCTTGAACTGGGCGATGGACTTGCGGGCCCGGACGACGGCCGGCTTCTGGCCGGTGATGGCGGTGAGGTCGCGGACCGCGCCGTCCATCAGCTTGGCGTCACGGGTGGCCTCGCCGACGCCCATGTTGACCACGATCTTGACCAGACCGGGGATCTGCATGACGTTGCTGTAGCCGAACTCCGACATCAGGGCCGGTGCGATCTCCTCGCGGTACCGGGCCAGCATGCGGGGCAGTTCACGCGTGGGTGCGCTCATGATCAGAGGTCCTTACCGGTGCGCCGGGAGACCCGGATGTTGCGGCCGTCTTCGTCCTTGCGGTACCCGACGCGGGTGGGGTTGCCCTCGGAGTCGACGACCATCACGTTGCTCACGTGGATGGCGGCCTCCTGGGTCACGATGCCGCCGGACTGGGCGCCGCGCTGGTTGCTGCTGACCCGGGTGTGCTTCTTCACCCGGCCGATGCCCTCGACCAGGACCTTGGAGGTCTTGGGGAAGGCGGCGATGACGCGGCCCTTGGCACCCTTGTCCTTGCCGGACAGGACGACGACCGAGTCGCCCTTCTTGACCTTCATCGACGGGGTCTTCCCGCTGCTCTGCTGAGCCATGATCACAACACCTCCGGAGCGAGCGAGATGATCCGCATGAAGCGCTTGTCACGCAGCTCGCGGCCCACAGGGCCGAAGATGCGGGTACCGCGCGGGTCGCCGCTGTCGCGGATGATGACCGCGGCGTTCTCGTCGAAGCGGATGTACGAGCCGTCGGGACGGCGCCGCTCCTTGACGGTGCGGACGACGACGGCCTTGACCACGTCGCCCTTCTTCACGCCTGCGCCGGGCAGCGCGTCCTTCACGGTGGCGACGATGACGTCACCGATGCCCGCGTAGCGTCGACCGGACCCGCCGAGAACCCGGATGCACAAGATCTCCTTGGCCCCGGTGTTGTCGGCGACTCGCAGTCGCGACTCCTGCTGGATCACTACCTGCTCCTGTGTCTCAGTGTCGACAGCCGGACCGGATCGGTGAACCGGCTGTCCGGGCCCCACGTGCGGACGCACCGGCAGCGATCGCCGCCGGTGCGTCCGTTCACGGGTCCCGGGATGTGGCGCACACCCGGAGGGCGCGCCAGTCGTCCAGGGTACTCCCTGCTCACCGGCCTGGGGAGGCCGGTGGACAGTTGGTTACTTGGCCTTCTCCACGACCGACACCAGCCGCCACCGCTTGGTGGCAGAGGTGGGGCGCGTCTCCATGATCTGCACCCGGTCGCCGATGCCGGCGGTGTTCTGCTCGTCGTGCGCCTTCAGCTTGCTGGTACGGCGGAGGACCTTGCCGTACAGCCCGTGCTTCACGCGGTCCTCGACCTCGACGACGATGGTCTTCTCCATCTTGTCGCTGACGACGAGCCCCTCGCGGACCTTGCGGTCAGCGCGCTCGACCGGTGCGTTGCTGGCCTCGCTCATGCCACACCCTCGTTCGGGGCGACCGAGAGACCCAGCTCGCGCTCGCGCATGATCGTGTAGATCCGGGCGATGTCGCGGCGGACGGTCTGCAGTCGCCGGTTGTTGTCCAGCTGGCCGGTGGCCACCTGAAACCGCAGGTTGAACAGCTCTTCACGCGACTCGCGCAGCCGGGTGGCCAGCTCGTCGACGGAGAGCTCGCGCAGCTCGGGCGCAGTGAGACCGGCGGCCATCACGCCTCTCCTTCTCGGGAGATGAAGCGGCACTTCATCGGGAGCTTGTGGATCGCACGCCGCATGGCCTCACGGGCCACCGGCTCGTCGACACCGGACAGCTCGAACATGATCCGGCCGGGCTTGACGTTGGCCACCCACCACTCGGGCGAGCCCTTGCCGGAACCCATGCGGGTCTCGGCCGGCTTCTTGGTCAGCGGGCGGTCGGGGTAGATCGAGATCCACACCTTGCCGCCACGCTTGATGTGGCGCGTCATCGCGATACGAGCGGACTCGATCTGACGGTTGGTCACGTACGCCGGCTCGAGGGCCTGGATGGCGAAGTCACCGAAGTTGATCTCGGTGCCGCCCTTGGCCTTGCCCGAACGGTCCGGGTGGTGCTGCTTGCGGTGCTTGACCCGACGAGGGATCAGCATGATCAGGCCTCCGTGTTCTCGGCACCGGCGGCCTGAGCCACCGCGGTGCCCTCGGCGCCGGCAGCCTCGCCGACGCTCTGCTCGGCAGCGACCTCACCGGAGGTGGCAGCCACGGCGACAGCCGTGGTGTCCTCCACCGGGCCCGTGCCCTCGGCGGCGGCGCGACCGGCCTCGGTGCCGCCGGCGGTGGTGCCCGACGAACCCGACCGGCGCTGCGGGCGCTGAGCCCGCTCGCGGCGCTGCTGACGCTGGGCGAGGGCCTCGAGGGCCTCACGCTCGGCGCGCGAACCGCTGGCGTCGCCCTTGTAGATCCAGACCTTCACACCGATGCGGCCGAAGGTCGTGCGGGCCTCGTAGATGCCGTAGTCGATGTTCGCCCGGAGGGTGTGCAGCGGCACGCGACCCTCGCGGTAGAACTCCGAACGGCTCATCTCGGTGCCACCCAGGCGACCGGAGCACTGCACCCGGATGCCCTTGACCTGCGGGCTGCGCTGCGCGGACTGCATCGCCTTGCGCATGGCACGGCGGAAGCTGACCCGGCTGGACAGCTGCTCGGCGACACCCTGGGCGACCAGCTGCGCGTCGGACTCGGGGTTCTTGACCTCGAGGATGTTCAGCTGGACCTGCTTGCCGGTGAGCTTCTCGAGCTCACCGCGGATGCGGTCGGCCTCCGCACCACGACGGCCGATGACGATGCCCGGCCGGGCGGTGTGGATGTCCACGCGGACGCGGTCACGGGTGCGCTCGATCTCCACCTTCGAGATGCCGGCGCGCTCCATGCCCTTGCCCATGAGCTTGCGGATGGCCACGTCTTCCTTGACGTAGTCGGCGTACAGCTTGTCCGCGTACCACCGGGACTTGTAGTCGGTGGTGATGCCGAGCCGGAACCCGTGCGGGTTGACCTTCTGACCCACTAGCGGGTCCCTCCCCTCGTGTTGCTGGTCTGCTGCTGCGTGGCCGGGCCGGACTGCCCGGTCTCACGCCGTGCCTTGCGAGACCGCAGGGCGAGCTCGGCGCTCGAGCTCACCTCGGAGACCTCGACGGTGATGTGGCTGGTCCGCTTGTTGATGCGGAACGCCCGGCCCTGGGCGCGCGGACGGATCCGCTTGAGCGTGGGGCCCTCGTCGACGAACGCAGCGCTCACGACGAGCGCGGCGGGGTCGAGGCGCAGGTTGTGCTCGGCGTTCGCGACGGCAGAGGCGACGACCTTGGCCACCGGCTCGCTCGCGGTCTGCGGGGCGAAGCGCAGCAGCGCCAGCGCCTCGTCGGTCGGCAGGTAGCGGATCATGTCCACCACCCGCCGCGCCTTCATCGGGGTGACGCGGACGAACCGGGCGGTGGCCCGGGCGACCGGCGTCTCCTGTCCCAACTGGGAAGTCATCTGATGTCTTCTCTCTACCTGGTCAGCCGCGCCGCGAGCGACGGTCGTCCTTGATGTGCCCACGGAAGGTGCGCGTGGGCGCGAACTCGCCGAGCTTGTGCCCGACCATCGCCTCGGTGATGAACACCGGGACGTGCTTGCGGCCGTCGTGCACGGCGATCGTGTGCCCGAGCATGTCGGGGATGATCGTCGACCGCCGCGACCAGGTGCGGATGACGTTCTTGGTGCCCTTGTCGTTCTGGACGTCCACCTTGGCGAGCAGGTGGTCGTCGACGAACGGGCCCTTCTTCAGGCTGCGTGGCATGTCTGTCGGCTCCTCTACCCGCTCAGCGCTTCTTGTTGGTGCGCCGGCGGCGCACGATCAGGGCATCACTGGCCTTGCGCTTGCGCGTGCGGCCCTCCGGCTTGCCCTTCGGGTTGACCGGGTGCCGGCCACCGGAGGTCTTGCCCTCACCACCACCGTGCGGGTGGTCGACCGGGTTCATGGCGACACCACGGACGGTGGGGCGCTTGCCCTTCCACCGCATGCGGCCGGCCTTGCCCCAGTTGATGTTCGACTGCTCGGCGTTGCCGACCTCACCGATCGTGGCGCGGCAGCGGACGTCGACGTTGCGGATCTCACCGGAGGGCATGCGCAGCTGCGCGAAGCGACCCTCACGGGCGACCAGCTGGACGCTCGTGCCGGCCGAACGGGCGATCTTCGCGCCGCCGCCGGGCCGCAGCTCGATGGCGTGGATGACCGTGCCGACCGGGATGTTGCGCAGCGGCAGGTTGTTGCCCGGCTTGATGTCGGCCGCGGGACCGCACTCGACGAGGTCGCCCTGCTTCAGCTTCGCCGGGGCGATGATGTAGCGCTTCTCCCCGTCGGCGAAGTGCAGCAGCGCGATGCGCGAGGTGCGGTTCGGGTCGTACTCGATGTGCGCGACCTTGGCCGGCACGCCGTCCTTGTCCGCGCGGCGGAAGTCGATCAGCCGGTAGGCGCGCTTGTGCCCGCCGCCCTGGTGCCGAGCCGTCACACGTCCGTGGACGTTGCGACCGCCCCGACCGTGCAGCGGCCGGACCAGCGACTTCTCGGGGTGGTCGCGGGTGACCTCGGCGAAGTCGGCGACGGACGAGCCGCGGCGGCCCGGCGTCGTCGGCTTGTACTTACGGATGGCCATGGTTCCTCAGAGTCCTCTGGTCCGATCGGTGGTCCGGGGCCGTCAGGCGCCCGGGCCCCCGAAGAGCTCGATGCGGTCGCCGGGGGCCACGGAGACGATGGCGCGCTTGGTGTCCTTGCGCTTGCCCATCAGAGCGCCCTTGGAGCGCTTCCTCTTCCCCTGACGGTTGATCGTGTTGACGGCGAGGACCTTCACGTTGAAGACCTGCTGCACAGCGATCTTGATCTGGGTCTTGTTGGCGTCGGGACGCACGATGAACGTGTACTTGTTCTCGTCGAGGAGCCCGTAGCTCTTCTCGGAGATCACCGGGGACAGCAGGACGTCCCGGGGGTCGCGGACGCTCATGCCTTCTCCTCAGTGTCATCGGTGCTGACGTCAGCCCGAGCGGCCTCGGCCGGCGTGGTCACGTCGGCGACCGGCACGGTCGTGGTCGCCTGGGCGACCGGCGTCGGGTCGACCGGGGAATCGCCCAGGTCGAGGTCCGTGGTGCCCTCGCCCTCGATGGAGGGGATGGCGCCCGGGATGCTCGGCGTGGTCAGGTCGGGCAGCGCCACGGAGGCACCGTCCTTGCCACCCCGGGCCGGACCGGAGACGAACTCGGCCAGCGCGGTCTCGGTGAAGACGACCTCGTCGGCCACCAGCACGTCGTAGGTGTTGAGCTGGCCGGCCTCGATCAGGTGCACCTGCGGCACGTTGCGCAGGCTCACCCAGTTGAGGACGTCCTCGCGGTCGAGCACGACCAGCACGCGCTTGGCGGTGCTGATCGAGGTCAGGACCTTGAGCGCGGCCTTGGTCGACGGGGCGTCGCCCTCGACGAAGGCGCTGACCACGTGGACGCGGTCCTCGCGGGCCCGGTCGGAGAGGGCACCGCGCAGGGCGGCGGCCTTCATCTTCTTGGGGGTCTTCTGCTCGTAGTCGCGCGGCTTGGGGCCGTGCGAGATGCCACCGCCGGAGAACTGCGGTGCACGCAGCGAGCCCTGACGGGCGCGGCCGGTGCCCTTCTGCCGGTACGGCTTGGCACCGGTGCCGCTGACCTCAGCGCGCGTCTTGGTCGAGTGCGTGCCCTGGCGGGCCGCGGCCAGCTGGGCCACGACGACCTGGTGCATGAGGGAGACGTTGGCGTTGGCGTCGAAGAGCTCACCGGGGAGCGTGACGCTCCCGGAGGTCTCCCCGGCCGGCGTGCGGACCGGGACCTGACGGTCGGTACGCGCCTGCGCCTTGGACTCGGCGATCGACTGGCTCACTTGGTGTCACTCCCCACGGGCCCGCCCTTGACCGCAGAACGGACGAGGAGGAGCCCACCACGCGGACCGGGGACGGCGCCCTTGATGAGCACCAGCCCGTTCTCCGCATCGACCTTGTGGACCTTCAGCGACTGGGTCGTCGTGGTGACGTGGCCCATCCGCCCGGCCATGCGCACGCCCTTGAAGACGCGACCTGGGGTCGAGGCCCCGCCGATCGAGCCCGGCGCGCGGTGCTTGCGGTGCGTGCCGTGTCCGGCGCCCAGGCCCTTGAACCCGTGGCGCTTCATGACACCGGCAGTTCCCTTGCCCTTGCTGGTACCGGTGACGTCGACCTTGGTGACGTCGGAGAGGACCTCGACGGTCAGCTCCTGGCCCACCGTGAAGTCGGAGGCGTCCTCGGTGCGCAGCTCGACCAGGTGCCGTCGCGGCGTGACGCCCGCCTTGGCGAAGTGCCCACCTTCGGGCTTGTTCACCTTGCGGGGGTCGATCGCGCCGAAGCCGAGCTGGACGGCGGAGTAGCCGTCCTTCTCAGGCGTACGGACCTGGGTGACCACGCACGGGCCCGCCTTGACGACGGTCACCGGCACGATGCGGTTGTTCTCGTCGAAGACCTGGGTCATCCCCAGCTTCTCGCCGAGGAGACCACGGAATGTGCTCGCCATGTCTGGAAACAGCCCTTACTGGATGTTGACGTCGACGGAGGCCGGCAGGTCGATGCGCATGAGCGCGTCGACCGTCTTCGGCGTCGGGTCGAGGATGTCGATGAGCCGCTTGTGGGTGCGCATCTCGAAGTGCTCGCGCGAGTCCTTGTACTTGTGCGGCGAGCGGATGACGCAGTACACGTTCTTCTCCGTCGGCAGCGGCACGGGGCCGACGACGCGGGCACCGGTCTTCGTGACCGTCTCGACGATGCGACGAGCAGAGGCATCGATCGCCTCGTGGTCGTAGGCCTTCAGCCGGATGCGGATCTTCTGTCCCGCCATCGGTTGTCTTCGCTCCTGCCGATCGGTTGTGAAAGTTCGTGTGGGTCTGCTGACCCTGGGTCGGTGTCCCGACCCGACTGACGGGCGGCGGCCGGTCCGGCCGCCGCCCGTCAGGGTGTCACTTGTTGATCTTGACGACCCGGCCGGCACCGACGGTGCGGCCACCCTCGCGGATGGCGAAGCGCAGGCCCTCCTCCATGGCGATCGGCTGGATCAGCTCGACCGACATCTCGGTGTTGTCACCGGGCATGACCATCTCGGTGCCGGCGGGCAGGGTCACCACGCCGGTCACGTCCGTGGTCCGGAAGTAGAACTGGGGACGGTAGTTGTTGAAGAACGGCGTGTGACGGCCGCCCTCGTCCTTCGAGAGGATGTAGACGGAGCCCTCGAAGTTCGTGTGCGGGGTGATGGAACCCGGCTTCACGACGACCTGGCCGCGCTCGACGTCCTCGCGCTTGATGCCGCGCAGGAGCAGCCCGACGTTGTCGCCGGCCTGGCCCTGGTCGAGCAGCTTGCGGAACATCTCGACACCCGTGACCGTGGTCTGGGTCGAGGTCGGGCGGATGCCGACGATCTCGATGGTCTCCGACACCTTGACGATGCCGCGCTCGACGCGACCGGTCACGACGGTGCCGCGACCGGTGATCGTGAAGACGTCCTCGACGGGCATGAGGAACGGCTTGTCGATCTCACGCTCGGGCTCGGGGATCGCGGTGTCGACCGCGTTCATGAGCTCCATGAGCTTGTCGCCCCACTCGGCGTCGCCCTCGAGGGCCTTCAGCGCCGAGACGCGGATGACGGGGAGGTCGTCGCCCGGGAACTCGTACTCGCTGAGGAGCTCGCGGACCTCGAGCTCGACGAGCTCGAGGATCTCCTCGTCGTCGACCATGTCGGCCTTGTTGAGCGCCACGACGATGTAGGGGACACCGACCTGGCGGGCCAGGAGCACGTGCTCCTTGGTCTGCGGCATCGGGCCGTCGGTGGCGGCGACCACCAGGATGGCACCGTCCATCTGCGCGGCGCCGGTGATCATGTTCTTGATGTAGTCGGCGTGCCCGGGGCAGTCGACGTGCGCGTAGTGGCGGTTCTCGGTCTGGTACTCGACGTGAGCGATCGAGATCGTGATGCCGCGGGCCTTCTCCTCGGGCGCCTTGTCGATCTGGTCGAACGCAGACGCCTCGTTGAGCTCCGGGTACTTGTCGTGCAGGACCTTGGTGATCGCCGCGGTCAGCGTCGTCTTGCCGTGGTCGATGTGCCCGATGGTGCCGATGTTGACGTGCGGCTTGGTCCGCTCGAACTTGGCCTTGGCCACTGGGATCCTCTCTCCGTGTCTTCGCAGTCGTGCGCGTTTGTGGGGGTGCGGGCGGTGCTCGCCGGCCGCGGGCTCTCACCCGCGGCCGACCGACTGGTTATTCGCCAGTCGCCTTGGCGATGATCTCCTTGGCGACGTTGGCAGGAACCTCAGCGTAGGTGTCGAACACCATGGTGTAGCTCGCCCGTCCCTGTGTGCGGCTGCGCAGGTCGCCCACGTAGCCGAACATCTCCGACAGCGGGACCAGTGCCTTGACGACTCGGGCGCCGGAACGCTCCTCCATCGCCTGGATGGTGCCGCGGCGGGAGTTCAGGTCGCCGATGACGTCGCCCATGTTGTCCTCGGGCGTGACGACCTCGACCGCCATGAGCGGCTCCAGCAGGGCCGGGCTGGCCTTGCGTGCCGCCTCCTTGAAGGCGATCGAACCGGCGATCTTGAAGGCCATCTCCGAGGAGTCGACCTCGTGGTACTGGCCGTCCAGCAGGGAGGCCTTGACGCCCACCATCGGGTAGCCGGCGAGCACGCCGTACTGCATGGCGTCCTGCATGCCCTGGTCGACCGACGGGATGTACTCCCGCGGGATGCGACCACCGGTGACCTTGTTCTCGAACTCGTAGGTCGCCGAGTCGGCGCTCATCTCGAGCGGCTCGATGGCGATCTGCACCTTCGCGAACTGGCCGGAGCCACCCGTCTGCTTCTTGTGCGTGTAGTCGTAGCGCTCGACGGCCTTGCGGATCGTCTCGCGGTAGGCCACCTGCGGCTTGCCGACGTTCGCCTCGACGTTGAACTCACGCCGCATGCGGTCGACCAGGATCTCCAGGTGCAGCTCACCCATGCCGGAGATGACCGTCTGGCCGGTCTCCTCGTCGAGGCGGACCTGGAACGTCGGGTCCTCCTCGGCCAGCTTCTGGATGGCCGTGCCCAGCTTCTCCTGGTCGCTCTTCGTCTTCGGCTCGATGGCGACCGAGATGACCGGCGCGGGGAAGGTCATCGACTCGAGGATGACCGGCTTCTGCGGGTCGCAGAGCGTGTCGCCCGTCGTCGTGTTCTTCATGCCGTTGACGGCCACGATCTCGCCGGCGCCGACACCCGACCGCTCCTCACGCTTGTTCGCGTGCATCTGGTAGATCTTGCCGACCCGCTCCTTGCGGTCCTTGGTGCTGTTCAGCACCGGGGAGCCCGCGTCGAGCTTGCCGGAGTAGACCCGGATGTAGGTGAGCTTGCCGAGGTGCTGGTCGGTCTGGATCTTGAAGGCCAGCGCGGAGAACGGCTCGTCCTCGTCGGCGTGCCGCAGGACCTCGGTCTCGCCGTCGAGCGCGGTGCCGACGATGGCCTCGATGTCCAGCGGGCTGGGCAGGTAGTCCACGACGGCGTCGAGCAGGGGCTGGACGCCCTTGTTCTTGAACGCGGTGCCGGTGAGGACCGGGTTCACCTGGCCGGCGATGGTGGCCTTGCGGATGGCGGCCTTGAGCCGGTCGACGGCGATCTCCTCGCCGGCGAGGTAGTCCTCCATCAGCGAGTCGTCGAAGTCCGCGATGTTCTCGAGGAGCTTCTCGCGGTACTCGGCGGCCTGGTCGGCCAGCTCGGCGGGGATGTCCTCGATGGCGTAGTCCTCGCCCATCTTGGTCTCACCGCGCCAGGTGAGGGCCTTCATCTGCACCAGGTCGACGACGCCGATGAAGTCGGCCTCGGCACCGATCGGCAGCTGCAGCACCAGCGCGTTGGCGTTGAGCCGCTCGACCATCATGTCGACGCAGCGGAAGAAGTCCGCACCCGTGCGGTCGAGCTTGTTGACGAAGCACATGCGCGGGACGCTGTACTTCTCCGCCTGCCGCCACACCTGCTCGGTCTGCGGCTCGACACCGGCGACACCGTCGTAGACCGCGACCGCACCGTCGAGCACGCGCAGGGACCGCTCCACCTCGACGGTGAAGTCGACGTGCCCCGGGGTGTCGATGATGTTGATGTCGTGGCCGTTCCAGGTGCACTTCGTCGCGGCCGACGTGATGGTGATGCCGCGCTCCTGCTCCTGCTCCATCCAGTCCATCGTGGCAGCGCCGTCGTGGACTTCACCGATCTTGTAGTTGATACCGGTGTAGAAGAGGATCCGCTCGGTCGTCGTCGTCTTGCCGGCGTCGATGTGCGCCATGATCCCGATGTTGCGGGTCTTGGCGAGTTGGGCCTGGTTCTGGGCCATCACTTACTCCTCTTTCTGTCCGTGCACGGTGTCCGGGGGTCGCCCGGGTTCACCGCGGGCAGCGGCTGCTGATGGACCGTCGTCACCAGCGGTAGTGCGCGAAGGCCTTGTTCGACTCGGCCATCTTGTGGGTGTCCTCGCGACGCTTCACAGCGGCACCGAGGCCGTTGCTGGCGTCCAGGAGCTCGTTCATGAGGCGCTCGGTCATCGTCTTCTCGCGACGGGCGCGGCTGTACTGGATGAGCCAGCGCAGGCCGAGCGTCGTGCTGCGGGAGGGACGGACCTCGATCGGCACCTGGTACGTGGCGCCACCGACACGGCGGCTGCGCACCTCCAGGGCGGGCTTCACGTTGTCCAGCGCGCGCTTGAGCACCACGACCGGGTCGGTGTCGCCCTTGGCGCGGACGCCCTCGAGTGCGCCGTAGACGATCGCCTCGGCGACCGAGCGCTTGCCGTCGATGAGGACCTTGTTCACCAGCTGGGTCACCAGCGGCGACTGGTACACCGGGTCGGCGACGAGCGGGCGCTTCGGGGCGGGGCCCTTGCGAGGCATTAGCTCTTCTCCTTCTTCGCGCCGTACTTGCTGCGCGCCTGCTTGCGGCCGCGGACGCCCTGGGTGTCCAGCGAGCCGCGGATGATCTTGTACCGAACGCCGGGGAGGTCCTTCACGCGACCACCACGCACGAGCACCATCGAGTGCTCCTGCAGGTTGTGCCCGACACCCGGGATGTAGGCGGTCACCTCGACACCACTGGTGAGCCGGACACGGGCGACCTTGCGCAGCGCGGAGTTCGGCTTCTTCGGGGTCGTCGTGTACACGCGGGTGCACACCCCGCGGCGCTGAGGAGAGCTCTTCAACGCCGGGGTCTTGGTCTTCTCGACCTTGTCCTCGCGGCCCTTGCGGACCAGCTGGTTGATCGTGGGCATGGGTGGCCTGGATCTCCTACCTGCGCTGGGTCGTGCTGTGGATGTGATGCGGTGCTCGATGCGTGCCCGGTCACCCGGCCGACGGGCCCGTGGACCGCCTCCGGCCCCCGAGGTCGGGCGTGTCGCCCTCTCCCGGGAACCGGCCGACTGACTCGACCGGACCCCGCACTCCTCGCCCGGTGCCGGTCACCCCGCCTTGCAGCGGCCCCGCCGTCAGGCGGGAGATGACCCCCGGCGCTCTGTCGATCCGGAGACCGACGGACGCTCAGGTGCACCACGAACAGGAGCAGGCCCAGTCATCCTGGGCACAGCTAACCACAGTACCCGGCCCCCTCGACCCGGTCAAAGCCGGGTCGACATGTGGGCCGCGCGCCAGGGTCACCGGTCTGTTGGGTGCCAACCGCCGGTGGCGGTGGCCCATTCCCGGGCGCCGGCGGTCCTGACCGGGCCTCGCGGCAACGTACACCGGCCGGGCCTCCGTACGACCGTCCCGGGTGCCCGTCTCCCTCGGTCGCGTCGCTCCTGTCGGTGTCCGGCCCTACCGTCGGTCGCGAACTGCTCACGTCCCGCTGCTGCCCGGAGGTACCCCGTGCTCCCCGACACCGCCCGCGAACTCAAGGCACGGCTGTCCCAGCGCCTCAGCGAGTCCCCGCCCGGGGGCGTCGTCGCCAGCTCCGTCGGTGGGGCCACCGGCTGGAGCGGCGTCGCCCTCGGACTGCGGCCCGTGGCGCCCGACCAGGTGCACCTGGCCATCCGGCTGATCGATCAGCGGGACGCCGACGTCGTCCTCGCCGGGCTGGACGAGTCCGCACTGGCCGAGGTCGACGTCCGGGTGATCGGGGCGGTACGGCTGCTCACCTCCCCGGACCCGTCCGCCCCGGAGGAGCTGCAGCGCCGGGTGCGGCCG
Organism: Modestobacter sp. VKM Ac-2986; assembly: GCF_026967795.1. GTDB lineage: Bacteria > Actinomycetota > Actinomycetes > Mycobacteriales > Geodermatophilaceae > Modestobacter. The sequence continues at coordinate 804,177 of NZ_JAPVBH010000001.1, read as the reverse complement.
CTGCGGCCGGGGCTGTCGGTCAGCCACTCCGACGTCACCGCCGGCACCCTGGGCGGTTTCGTCCGCCGGCCCGGCACCGACGGGCTGCTGGTGCTGAGCAACAGCCACGTCCTGGCCGACAGCGGGGCCGCCGCCCTCGGGGACCCGGTGCTGCAGCCCGGCGTCGCCGACGGCGGGCGGGCCGCGGACCGCATCGGCCGGCTGGCGGGCTTCGTGCCCTTCGGCGACGGGCCCGGCACCCTGGTCGACGCCGCGATCGCCGCACTGGACCCCGACGTGCAGGCCGACCCGGCCGGCTACCCGGGCGGTACCCTCCGCGCACAGGTGGCCGCCGCCGACGACGTCGACCCCGACGAGCTGGTGGAGAAGGTCGGGCGGACCACGGGGCACACCCGTGGCCGCATCACCGCCGTCGAGGTCGACGGGGTCGGCGTGCAGTACGACGACGGGGTGCACACCTTCGACGACCAGGTGGAGGTCGAGGGGCTCACCGGCGCCTTCAGCGCCGGGGGCGACAGCGGCTCGGTCATCTGGCGCAGCCGCGACCGGGCACCCGTGGGGCTGCTGTTCGCCGGGTCGACCGAGGGCGGCAGCGCCGGCGGTGGGGTCACCTTCGCCAACCCGCTGGCCACCGTGCTGGCCGGTCTCGGCGTGGAGTGGTGGGCCGGCCCCTCCTCCCCCACCGGCTGACCCGCCCCCTCCGGGCGGGGACCGTGCGCGCAGGTGTGGGCAGGAGGCGTGGACGGGGGCACCATGGGTGCATGACCGACCGCGCCTCCGCCCGGGCCGCCAAGAGCACGCTGGCCGCCCGGTTCGCAGCCGACCCCGGCATCGCCGGCGTCGGGCTGGCGCGCCAGGACGCCGACTACGTGGTCCGGGTCGACCTGACCGAGGCCGACGCCGACGGGCGGGTGCCGCGGGACGTCGACGGCGTCCGCGTCGTGACCCACGTCGTGGGCACCGTCCGCGCCCTGTAGGGGCATCCGCTCCCCCGCCGCCGGACCGGTGGCGGGGCCGGCTGCCCGGTAGCGTCCGGCCATGCGGATCGGGATCCAGGCCAGCTATGCCGGGGACTTCAGCCAGACGGCGGAGGAGGTCCGCGACCTCGAGTCCGCCGGGCTCGACGTCGTCAGCGTCGCGGAGGTCTACACCTTCGACGCGGTGAGCCAGCTGGGCTACCTGGCCGCGGTGACCGAGCGGGTCGAGCTGATGAGCGGGATCCTGCCGATCTACAGCCGCACCCCCGCCCTGATGGCCATGACCGCGGCCGGCCTGGACCACGTCTCCGGCGGCCGGTTCACCCTGGGGCTGGGCGCCTCGGGGCCGCAGGTGGTCGAGGGCTGGCACGGCGTCCCCTACGACGCTCCGCTGCAGCGCACCCGGGAGGTCGTCGAGATCTGCCGCCAGGTGTGGCGGCGCGAGCGGCTGGTCCACGAGGGCCCGAAGTACACCGTCCCGCTGCCCGCCGACCAGGGCACCGGGCTGGGGAAGCCGCTGAAGCTGATCAACACCCCGGTGCGCGAGCGGGTCCCGGTGCTGCTCGCCGCCCTGGGCCCGAAGAACGTCGAGTTGGCCGCGGAGATCGCCGAGGGCTGGGAGCCGATCCTCTTCCACCCCGAGCGCGCGGCCGAGGTGTGGGGCGCCCCGCTGGCGGCCGGTCGGGCCCGCCGCGACCCCGCGCTGGGTGACCTCGACGTCGTCGTCGGCGTCCCGGTGGCCGTCGGCGAGGACGTCGACCACCTGGTCGACGCGGTCCGCCCGGGCATCGCGCTCTACGTGGGCGGGATGGGCGCCAAGGGCCGCAACTTCTACAACGACCTGGCCCGCCGCTACGGCTACGAGGCGGAGGCCGAGACCATCCAGGACCTGTACCTGGCCGGCCGGACGGCGGAGGCGGCCGCGGCCGTGCCCGAGGACCTGGTCCGGGCGACGTCGCTCATCGGCCCGGAGTCCCACGTGGCCGAGCGGGTCGCCGCCTTCGCCGAGGCCGGCGTGACCACCCTCGTGCTCCAGCCGCTGGACGACAGCCGCGAGGGGCGCCTGCGCACCGTCGAGACCATGCGCCGCCTGGCGGGCTGAGCCGCCGACCGCCCCGCACACCCGGGCCGTTGCGTCACGTGACGGCCCGGGGACGCGAGAAGGGCCCCGCCGACTCGCGTCGACGGGGCCCTTCGTCACTCACTCAGCGCATCAGCGCCAGTCGTACTCCTCGAGCCGGACTGCCTCGCCCGTGCCCTGACCGAAGACGTCGGGGCTGTAGTACTGCCCGTCGTCGTAGCCGGCCATGGTGTAGACCGCGGCGCGTGCCTCCTCGGTCGGCTCGACCGTGATGTTGCGGTAGCGGCTGATCCCGGTACCGGCCGGGATGAGCTTGCCGATGATCACGTTCTCCTTGAGCCCGAGCAGGCTGTCGCTCTTGCCCTGGATCGCGGCGTCGGTGAGCACCTTGGTCGTCTCCTGGAAGGAGGCGGCCGACAGCCACGACTCCGTCGCCAGCGACGCCTTGGTGATCCCCATCAGGACCGGGCGGGCCGAGGCCGGCTCGCCACCCTCGGAGACGACCCGACGGTTCTCGGTCTCGAAGAGCGTCCGCTCGACCAGCGCCCCGGGCAGGAACTCCGTCGCACCCGAGTCGATGATGGTCACCCGCTTCAGCATCTGGCGGATGATCACCTCGATGTGCTTGTCGTGGATCGACACGCCCTGGCTGCGGTAGACCTCCTGGACCTCGCGGACGAGGTGCAGCTGCACCTCGCGCGGGCCCATGATCCGCAGCACCTCGTGCGGGTCGACGGCACCCTCGGTCAGCTGCTCGCCGACCTCGACGTGACCGCCGTCCTCCACGCGGAGGCGCGACCGGCGCGACATCTTCTCGTAGACGACCTCGTCCGAGCCGTCGTCCGGGGTGATGGTGAGCTTGCGGAACTGCTCGCCGTCCTCGATCCGGACGGTGCCGGCCAGCTCGGCGATCGGGGCCTTGCCCTTGGGGACGCGGGCCTCGAAGAGCTCCACCACACGCGGCAGACCGTGCGTGATGTCGGCACCGGCCACACCACCGGTGTGGAAGGTGCGCATCGTCAGCTGGGTGCCGGGCTCGCCGATGGACTGGGCGGCGATGATGCCGACCGCCTCACCGACGTCGACCAGGTGCCCGGAGGCCAGCGACCGGCCGTAGCAGGTGGCACAGGTCCCCAGCAGCGACTCACAGGTGAGCACGCAGCGGACCTTGACCTCGGCGACGCCGGCGTCGACCAGCTGGGCGATGAGCACGTCACCCAGGTCGGCGTTGGCCGGCGCGATGACCGTGCCGTCCTCGGCGACCACGTCGGCGGCCAGCGCACGTGCGTACACGCTGGTCTCCACGTGGGCGTCACGGGTGACCTTGCCGTCGACCAGGGTGCCGATCGGCATGATCACGCCACGCTCGGTGCCACAGTCCTCCTCGCGGATGATGACGTCCTGCGAGACGTCGACCAGCCGGCGGGTGAGGTAGCCGGAGTCGGCCGTGCGGAGCGCGGTGTCGGCCAGGCCCTTGCGAGCGCCGTGCGTGGAGATGAAGTACTCCAGCACCGACAGCCCCTCCCGGAAGTTGGCCTTGATCGGCCGCGGGATGATCTCGCCCTTCGGGTTGGCCACCAGGCCACGCATGCCGGCGATCTGGCTGATCTGCATCATGTTGCCGCGGGCGCCGGAGTTGACCATGACCCACACCGGGTTGGTGGTCGGGAAGTTGTCGACCATCGCCTGGCTGACCTCGGCCCGCGCGCGGGTCCAGATCTCGATGAGCTCGGAACGACGCTCGGCGTCGGTGATGACGCCGCGCTCGTACTGACGCTCGATCTTGCGGGCCTCGTCCTCGTGACGCTCGAGGATCTGTGCCTTCACCGGCGGGGTGACGACGTCGTCGATCGCGATCGTGACGCCCGAGCGGGTCGCCCAGCGGAAGCCGGCCGACTTGAGGGCGTCCAGGGTCGCGGCCACCTGCACCTTGGGGTAGCGCTCGGCGAGGTCGTTGACGATCGCGCCGAGGGCCTTCTTGGGCACCTGGTAGTTGACGAAGGGGTAGTCCTCCGGCAGGGCCTCGTTGAACAGGACCCGGCCCAGGCTGGTGGAGATGAGCGCCGGCGTGCCGGGCTCCCAGCCCTCGGGGGCCTCCCACGCGTCGTTCGGGCCGTTGTCGACGCCGAAGACCTCGGACAGGCGGATGGTGACCCGCTCCTGCAGACCCAGCGTGCCCTGGTCGTACGCCATGATCGCCTCGGCGGTCGTGGAGTAGGACTTGGCGCGCTCGCCCTCGGGCACCTCGACCGACGCCGACAGCGTGGTCAGGTGGTAGAGGCCCAGCACCATGTCCTGGGTCGGCGCGGTGATCGGACGACCGTCGGCCGGGCTCAGGATGTTGTTGCTGGACAGCATGAGGATGCGGGCCTCGGCCTGCGCCTCGGCCGACAGCGGCAGGTGCACCGCCATCTGGTCACCGTCGAAGTCCGCGTTGAACGCGGTGCAGACCAGCGGGTGGATCTGGATGGCCTTGCCCTCGACCAGCTGGGGCTCGAAGGCCTGGATGCCCAGACGGTGCAGCGTCGGTGCACGGTTCAGCAGCACCGGGTGCTCGGTGATGACCTCCTCGAGCACGTCCCAGACGACCGGCCGCGCGCGCTCCACCATCCGCTTGGCGGACTTGATGTTCTGCGCGTGGTTGAGGTCGACGAGCCGCTTCATCACGAAGGGCTTGAACAGCTCCAGGGCCATCTGCTTGGGCAGACCGCACTGGTGCAGCTTCAGCTGCGGGCCGACGACGATGACCGAACGGCCGGAGTAGTCGACGCGCTTGCCGAGCAGGTTCTGGCGGAACCGGCCCTGCTTGCCCTTGAGCAGGTCGCTCAGGGACTTCAGCGGACGGTTGCCGGGACCGGTGACCGGGCGGCCGCGACGACCGTTGTCGAACAGCGCGTCCACGGACTCCTGGAGCATCCGCTTCTCGTTGTTGACGATGATCTCCGGCGCACCCAGGTCGAGCAGGCGCTTGAGCCGGTTGTTGCGGTTGATCACCCGGCGGTACAGGTCGTTCATGTCGCTGGTGGCGAAGCGGCCACCGTCGAGCTGCACCATCGGGCGCAGGTCCGGCGGGATGACCGGGACGCAGTCGAGCACCATGCCCATGGGCGAGTTGGCGGTCTGCTGGAACGCGGCCACGACCTTGAGCCGCTTGAGCGCGCGCAGCTTGCGCTGGCCCTTGCCGCTGCGGATGGTCTCGCGCAGCGAGATCGCCTCGGCGTCCAGGTCGAAGCCGGCGAGCAGCTTCTGCAGCGCCGCAGCACCCATGCCGCCCTCGAAGTACTCACCGAAGCGGTCACGCAGCTCGCGGTAGAGGCCCTCGTCGGCGATGAGCTGCTTGACCTCCAGCTTGCGGAAGGTGTCCATCACCTCGTCGAGGCGGTCGATCTCCCGCTGCGCGCGGTCGCGCAGCTGGCGCATCTCGCGCTCGCCGCCCTCGCGCACCTTGCGGCGCACGTCGGACTTGGCACCCTCGGCCTCGAGCTCGGCGAGGTCGGCCTCCAGCTTCTGCTGGCGGGCCTCCACGTCGGCGTCGCGGCGACCCTCGAGGTTCGACTTCTCGGCGCTGATCTCGGCCTCGACGGTCGGCAGGTCGCGGTGACGCGCCTCGTCGTCGACGGAGGTGATCATGTAGGCCGCGAAGTAGATGATCTTCTCGAGGTCCTTGGGCGCCAGGTCCAGCAGGTAGCCCAGTCGCGAGGGCACGCCCTTGAAGAACCAGATGTGGGTGACCGGCGCGGCCAGCTCGATGTGGCCCATCCGCTCACGACGCACCTTGGCGCGGGTGACCTCGACGCCGCAGCGCTCGCAGATGATGCCCTTGAAGCGGACGCGCTTGTACTTCCCGCAGTAGCACTCCCAGTCCCGGGTGGGACCGAAGATCTTCTCGCAGAAGAGACCGTCCTTCTCCGGACGGAGGGTGCGGTAGTTGATGGTCTCGGGCTTCTTCACCTCGCCGTGGGACCACTGGCGGATGTCGTCTCCGCTGGCAAGGCCGATGCGCAGTTCGTCGAAGAAGTTCACGTCGAGCACTCTGTGACCCCTTTCAGGGGCTAGTTACTGCAATCAATGCTGTGTGTCGGGGACGCCGGCCGGCCCCGGGGTGCGGGGCCGGCCGGCGACCGATCAGACGTCCTCGACGGACGACGGCTCGCGGCGGGACAGGTCGATGCCCAGCTCCTCCGCGGCCCGGAAGACCTCGTCGTCGGTGTCGCGCAGCTCGATCGCGTTGCCGTCGCTGGAGAGGACCTCCACGTTCAGGCAGAGCGACTGGAGCTCCTTGAGCAACACCTTGAACGACTCGGGGATGCCCGGCTCGGGGATGTTCTCGCCCTTGACGATGGCCTCGTAGACCTTCACGCGGCCGAGGATGTCGTCGGACTTGATGGTGAGCAGCTCCTGCAGCGCGTACGCGGCGCCGTAGGCCTGCATCGCCCAGCACTCCATCTCACCGAAGCGCTGGCCACCGAACTGCGCCTTACCACCCAGCGGCTGCTGCGTGATCATCGAGTACGGGCCGGTCGAACGGGCGTGGATCTTGTCGTCGACCAGGTGCAGCAGCTTCAGGATGTAGACGTAGCCCACGGCGATCGGCTCGGGGTAGGGCTCCCCGGAACGACCGTCGAACAGCCGGGCCTTGCCGGTCTCCTTGACCATCCGCTCGCCGTCCCGGTTCGGGGTCGTCGAGCCGAGCAGGCCGATGAGCTCCTCCTCGCGGGCACCGTCGAACACCGGCGTGGCGGTCCGGGTGCCCGGGGCGGCCTGCCGTGCGGCGCCGGGGATCTTGGCGGCCCACTCCGGGGTGCCCTCGACCTCCCAGCCCTGCTTGGCGATCCACCCGAGGTGCATCTCCAGGACCTGGCCGACGTTCATCCGGCCGGGCACGCCCAGCGGGTTGAGCACGATGTCGACCGGGGTGCCGTCCTCGAGGAACGGCATGTCCTCCTGCGGGAGGATCTTGGAGATGACGCCCTTGTTGCCGTGGCGGCCGGCCAGCTTGTCGCCGTCGCTGATCTTGCGCATCTGGGCCACGTAGACCCGGATGAGCTCGTTCACGCCGGCGGGCAGCTCGTCGCCGTCCTCGCGGGAGAACACGCGGACGCCGATGACCTTGCCGGACTCACCGTGCTTGACCTTGAGGCTCGTGTCGCGGACCTCGCGGGCCTTCTCACCGAAGATCGCCCGCAGCAGCCGCTCCTCGGGGGTCAGCTCGGTCTCGCCCTTGGGCGTGACCTTGCCGACGAGGATGTCGCCGGGGACGACTTCGGCACCGATCCGGATGATCCCGCGCTCGTCGAGGTCGGCGAGGACCTCCTCGGAGACGTTGGGGATGTCCCGGGTGATCTCCTCGGCGCCCAGCTTGGTGTCGCGGGCGTCGACCTCGAACTCCTCGATGTGGATCGAGGACAGGACGTCGTCCTGCACGAGGCGCTGCGACAGGATGATCGCGTCCTCGTAGTTGTGGCCCTCCCAGGGCATGAAGGCGACGAGCAGGTTCTTGCCCAGCGCCATCTCGCCCTCGTCGGTGCAGGGACCGTCGGCGATGACCTGACCGGCCTCGACGCGCTGCCCCTCCTCGACCACCGGGTTCTGGTTGATCGAGGTGCCCTGGTTCGAGCGCTGGAACTTCAGCAGCCGGTAGGTCTGCCGGGTCCCGTCGTCGGCCATGACGGTGACGTAGTCGGCGGTGGAGTCCTCGACCACACCGGCCTTCTCGGCCACCACGACGTCACCGGCGTCGACGGCGGCGTGCAGCTCCATGCCGGTGCCGACCAGCGGCGCCTCGCTGCGCAGCAGCGGGACGGCCTGACGCTGCATGTTCGCGCCCATCAGGGCGCGGTTGGCGTCGTCGTGCTCGAGGAACGGGATCATCGCCGTCGCGACCGACGTCATCTGACGCGGCGAGACGTCCATGTAGTCGACGTTCTCCGGCGCGAGGTCGGTGGTCTCGCCGCCCTTGGTGCGGACCAGGACCAGGTCCTCGGCGAAGCGGTTGCTGGCGTCCAGCGGCGAGTTGGCCTGGGCGACGACGAACCGGTCCTCCTCGTCCGCGGTGAGGTAGTCGATCTGGTCGGTGACGGTGCCGTTCTCGACCTTGCGGTACGGCGTCTCGATGAAGCCGAAGGGGTTCACCCGCGCGAAGGAGGACAGCGAGCCGATCAGGCCGATGTTCGGGCCCTCAGGGGTCTCGATCGGGCACATCCGGCCGTAGTGGCTGGGGTGCACGTCGCGGACCTCCATGCCCGCGCGCTCACGGGACAGACCACCCGGGCCCAGCGCCGACAGGCGGCGCTTGTGGGTCAGGCCCGCGAGCGGGTTGGTCTGGTCCATGAACTGCGAGAGCTGGCTGGTGCCGAAGAACTCCTTGATGGAGGCGACGACCGGCCGGATGTTGATCAGGGTCTGTGGCGTGATCGCCTCGACGTCCTGGGTCGTCATCCGCTCGCGGACCACGCGCTCCATGCGGGAGAGGCCGACCCGGATCTGGTTCTGGATCAGCTCGCCCACGGTGCGCAGCCGGCGGTTGCCGAAGTGGTCGATGTCGTCGACGTCGAAGTCGGGCTCGCCGGCGTGCAGGCGGACCACGTACTCGATGGTGGCGACGATGTCGTCCTCGGTCAGCGTCGAGGTGCCCTGGGCGACCTCCACCTGGAGCTTCTTGTTCACCTTGTAGCGGCCGACCTTCGCGAGGTCGTAGCGCTTGGGGTTGAAGAAGAGGTTCTCCAGCAGCGCCTGCGCGGACTCACGCGTCGGCGGCTCGCCCGGGCGCAGCTTGCGGTAGATGTCCAGCAGCGCCTCGTCCTGGCCGGCGATGTGGTCCTTCTCCAGCGTGGCCAGCATCGTGGGCGACCACTGGAAGTGCTCGCGGATGCGGTCCTCGGTCCAGCCGAGGGCCTTGAGCAGCACGCTGACCGGCTGGCGGCGCTTGCGGTCGATGCGGACGCCGACGGTGTCGCGCTTGTCGACGTCGAACTCCAGCCACGCACCACGGCTGGGGATGACCTTGGCGCTGTAGACGTCCTTGTCCGACGTCTTGTCCAGGGTCTTGTCGAAGTAGACGCCGGGCGAGCGGACGAGCTGGGAGACGACGACGCGCTCGGTGCCGTTGATGACGAACGTGCCCTTGCTCGTCATCACCGGGAAGTCGCCCATGAACACCGTCTGGCTCTTGATCTCGCCGGTGGTGTTGTTCATGAACTCGGCGGTGACGAACAGCGGCGCCGCGTAGGTCATGTCCTTGTCCTTGCACTCCTCGAGGGACGCCTTGACGTCCTCGAAGCGCGGGTTGGAGAAGGACAGCGACATGGAACCGCTGAAGTCCTCGATCGGGGAGATCTCCTCGAGGATCTCCGCGAGACCGCCGACCGCGTCGGCCTGCTCCTCGGGGGCGAGGGTGGCCTTCCACGCGGGGCTGCCGACCAGCCACTCGAAGGAGGCGGTCTGCAGGGCGAGCAGGTCCGGCACCTCGAGGGGCTCGTGGATCTTGGCGAACGAGACGCGCAGCGGGGCGCCGGGGATCTTGAGCTGGTCGGCGCCGCCGGTGCGGGGACCGGACTGGACGTCGACCGGGGTGGTGCTGTGATCGGTGGTGGTGGTGCTGGTGGGGCGAGAGCCTGCCAAGATGCGTCCTTCCAAGGACCTCACGACGTGCGGGCGGGTGCTTTTCGTCCTGGGTCGTCGTCGGTATCGGCGGGGCTGACCGCTTCGGCCGGAACACCGTCGGGCGGGTCGGAGGAGGTGACCGGGGGACGTCGCCCGGAGGGACGACGTCGGGGACCTGGGCACCTCTGGTGACCCGGCTCGGCGGGGCGGGCAGTCAGAGGGCAGCGCAACAGGAGACCCTACCCCTGCTGCGCGCCGCTGTCCACGTCGACCGCCGGTGCGTGCGGGGCGACACCCGTGCGGGGTACCGCGGCCGCGCTGGCGGTGGTCGGGGCGGCGCGTCGGCGACGTCCTGGGAGTGCTCTCGGACACCGATGATGCCAGTGCCGGGGCAGGGGTCCAGCCGCCACGCCGGTCCCCCGGCGGTGGGGCCGGTGGCCACGGCGCGTCCCGCACGACGGGCCGCAGGACGCGGACAGGGGCCGCTCCACCAGAGTGGAGCGGCCCCTGTCGTGAGGTGCTGTGGTGCTATCCGGCCAGGGCCGGGGTCCCGGCGGCCGAGGCCACCGGGAGGGGGGTCACTTGACGGTGACGGTGGCGCCAGCGCCCTCGAGGGAGGCCTTGGCCTTCTCGGCGGCGTCCTTGGCGACCTTCTCCAGGACGGGCTTGGGGGCGTTGTCGACCAGGTCCTTGGCCTCCTTGAGGCCGAGGGACGTGAGGCCGCGCACCTCCTTGATGACCTGGATCTTCTTGTCGCCGGCGGCCTCGAGGATGACGTCGAACTCGTCCTGCTCGGCAGCGGCCTCGGCCGGGGCGGCACCGCCACCGCCACCGGCGGCGGCGATCGCGACGGGGGCAGCGGCGGTGACGTCGAAGGTCTCCTCGAACTGCTTCACGAAGTCAGACAGCTCCAGGAGCGTCATCTCCTTGAAGGCGTCGAGCAGCTCGTCGGAAGAAAGCTTGGCCATGGTGTCTCCTAGGGGGTTCAGTCGGTGCTGACCGCGGTGTCCGCGGCAGCATCGGTCGTGTCGGGGGTGGTGTCAGCAGCAGCGGTGTCGTCGGCGGCCGGAGCGTCGGCGGCGGGCAGGCTCTCGCCGGCCGCCTCCTTCTTCTCCTGCAGCGCGGCGGCGAGGCGGGCGACCTGCGACAGCGGGGCCTGGAACAGGCCGGCGGCCTTGGTCAGGTTGCCCTTCATCGCGCCGGCCAGCTTGGCCAGCAGGACCTCACGGGACTCGACGTCGGCGAGGCGGGTGACCTCGGCTGCGTCGACCGTGCGGCCCTCGACCACGCCGCCCTTGATGACCAGGAGCGGGTTGGCCCGCGCGAAGTCACGGATGGCCTTGGCGGCCTCGACCGGGTCGCCGTCGATGAAGGCGATCGCGGTGGGACCGGTGAGCAGCGGGGCGAGGTCGGGGTGACCGACCGCGTCCGCCGCCCGCTTCGTCAGGGTGTTCTTGACGACGGCGTAGCTGCTGCCCGCACCGAGGGAACGGCGCAGCTGGGTCAGCTGCGCAACGGTGAGCCCGCGGTACTCGGTGAGCACGGCCGCACTGGAGTTCTGGAACCGCTCGGTGATCTCCTCGATCACCGCGGCCTTCGCCTGCGTGGGCATGGGCCTCCTCTCGTCTGTCGGGCGACCGCCGGCCGGGTGCACAGCGGGCGATCGGGGCCCGGAGACGAGGAACGCCCCGGCGCAGGGCGCACGGGGCGAGGGACGTACCGCGGTACCGGGCGCTGGGCCCGTGCCACGACGCGTTCGTCGAGCCGTCCACCTGCGCAGGACGTCCGGGATCCGGACCTTCGATCGCACGCGGACGTGCGACGACCAGCGGTCTTGGGGGGAACAGCGACAAGGGTACACCGACCTCCCGGCCGGCGGCCACCGGCCCGGGAACGCCGAACGGCGCCGCCCCAGCTGGGACGGCGCCGTTCGGTCGGCCCCCTTCCAGGGCCCACCCTGAGCTCGCGAAGGGTGGGGAGGAAGGGGGTCCTCTCAGGCGTTGACCTCGTCGACGGTCAGGTTGCGCGTGCGGTTCGGGTCGACCGGGATGCCCGGGCCCATGGTGGTGGAGACGGTGACCTTCTTCAGGTACCGGCCCTTGGCCGCGGACGGCTTGGCGCGGAGCACCTCGTCGAGGGCGGCGGCGTAGTTCTCCACCAGCTTGGTCTCGTCGAAGGAGGCCTTGCCGATCACCAGGTGCAGGTTGGCCTGCTTGTCGACGCGGAAGTTGATCTTCCCGCCCTTGATGTCGTTGACGGCCTTGGTGACGTCGGGGGTCACCGTGCCGGTCTTCGGGTTCGGCATCAGGCCACGGGGGCCGAGGATGCGGGCGATCCGGCCGACCTTGGCCATCTGGTCCGGGGTCGCGATCGCGGCGTCGAAGTCCAGGAAGCCGCCCTGGATGCGCTCGATCAGGTCCTCGGCACCCACGACGTCGGCGCCGGCGGCGGTGGCCTCGGCGGCCTTGTCGCCGGTGGCGAACACGATGACGCGGGCGGTCTTGCCGGTGCCGTGGGGCAGGTTGACCGTGCCGCGGACCATCTGGTCGGCCTTGCGGGGGTCGACGCCGAGGCGGATCGCGACCTCGACGGTCGCGTCGTACTTGGTGGTCGAGGTCTGCTTGGCCAGACCCGCGGCCTGCAGCGGGCTGTAGAGCGAGTCCTGGTCGACCAGCTCGGCGACCTTGCGGTAGTTCTTGCCGTGCTTCGCCATGGTGGTTCCTCTCCTGCCGCTGGGTGCAGCGGCGGTCTCGTGGTGACCGGGCCGGCGAGGGCCCTCCCACACGTGCCGGGGTGGTACTGGTGGTGCCGACGCCGCTGGGGTCAGCGGCGGTGCCTCACTTGACCGTGATGCCCATCGACCGGGCGGTGCCGGCGATGATCTTCTCGGCCTGCTCGAGGTCGTTGGCGTTCAGGTCCTCCATCTTGACCGTGGCGATCTCGCGGACCTGGTCACGGGTGACGGTGGCGACCTTGGTCTTGTGCGGCTCGCCCGAGCCCTTCTCCACACCGGCGGCCTTCAGCAGCATGCGGGCTGCCGGCGGCGTCTTGGTGATGAAGGTGAAGGACCGGTCCTCGAAGACCGAGATCTCCACGGGGACGATGTCCCCACGCTGCGACTCGGTCGCGGCGTTGTAGGCCTTGCAGAACTCCATGATGTTGACGCCGTGCTGGCCGAGCGCCGGACCCACGGGCGGCGCGGGGGTGGCCGCGCCGGCCTTGATCTGGAGCTTGATGACCGCGGTCAACCGCTTCCTAGGGGGCATGACTTCCTTCTTCGTTGTTGATGTGGAACGGTTCGGCCCCCTCGTAGGGTCCCACCCCGAGCTCGCGAGGGGTGGGGGGCGAGGGGGTCCTTCGTCTAGATCTTGGAGACCTGCGTGAAGGACAGCTCCACGGGGGTCTCGCGGCCGAAGATCGAGACCAGCACCTGCAGCTTCTGCTGCTCGGGGTTGATCTCGTTGATGGTGGCCGGCAGCGTGGCGAACGGGCCGTCCATGACGGTGACGGACTCGCCGACCTCGAACTCGGCGACGGCGGCGGGGCTGGCGGCGGGAGCCGTCTCGGCCGCGGCCGCGGAGGTCTCCGGGATGGCGGTGACGAGGAGGTTGACGACCTCGTCGATGCTCAGCGGGGAGGGCTTGGACGTCGCGCCGACGAAGCCGGTGACACCGGGGGTGTTGCGCACCGCGCCCCACGACTCGTCGTTGAGGTCCATCCGGACGAGCAGGTACCCGGGCAGCTTCTTGCGGTTGACCTGGGTCCGCTTGCCGTTCTTGATCTCGGTGACCTCCTCGGTGGGCACCTCGATCTGGAAGATGTAGTCCTCCATGTCCAGCGACGTGATCCGGGACTCGAGGTTGGTCTTCACCTTGTTCTCGTAGCCCGCGTAGGAGTGGATCACGTACCAGTCGCCGAACTGGCCCTTCAGCGTGGTGCGCAGCGCCTCGGCCGGGTCCTGGTCCTCGGCGACCGCTTCCTCGAGGGTCTCGGTGACCAGCGGGTCGTGGTCCGGCGCCGGCTCGGCGAGCGGGTCGGCGACCAGGACGTCGTCCACGGACCCACGGGAGTTGCCGTTGCCGGACACCGACGCGTTGCCCATCGGGTTGTCGGCGGTCAGGTCCGGGCTGTCGAGCGACCCCTCGACGGAGCCGGTCTGGCGGACGCCGGACTCGTCGTCGGGGACGACGTCGACGTCCTCGGTCTCGGTGTCCTGGTCGGCGGTGTCGACGGACCCCTCGGCGGACCCGGTGCTGTCGTCGGTGCCCGTCTCGAGGTCGGTGGTGCCGCGCTCGTCGAACCGGGCGTCGTCGAGGTCGATGGCCTCGACGGCACTGTCGGTCTCGAAGGGCTCACGGGGGTCGGTCACAGGGTCTCTTCCTTCTGGAGGGTGGTGCAGTCGCTGGGGGCGGTCAGCCGAAGACGGCGAGCACGCCCTGGGCGAAGAGGATGTCGAGGCCGGCCACCAGGGCCACCATGACCGCCACGAAGATGATCACGACGGTCGTGTAGGTGATGAGCTCCTTGCGCCCCGGCCAGATGACCTTGCGCAGCTCGGCGACGACCTCGCGGAGGAACCGGCCGAGGCTGCGCTTGCGGCGCAGCTCCGCGGCCCGGGCCCGCTCGGCGTCGGCCCGCGACCGGGTCCCGTCCCCGGCGGGTGCGTCGGTACGAGCGGCGGTGCGTGCGGCACGGCCGCGGCGGACGACCGGGGCGGCGACGGTCTTGTCCTCGTCGGTGGCCGCCTCGTCGGCGAGCTCGGCCTCGGCGGCCTCGAGCTCCGCGGCGTCGTCGACGCCCGGGGCTTCGGCGTCCAACGGGTCGACGCCGGGCTGATCGGGGTCGGGCCGCTGGCCGTCCGGCTCGCCGTCCTTCTCGCTCACAGCGCCTCGCTCACGTCGGTCGGGCTCTCTTCGGTCGTCGGACGGTGGCAGGGGTGACAGGACTTGAACCTGCAGCCTGCGGTTTTGGAGACCGCTGCTCTGCCAATTGAGCTACACCCCTAGGGGAAGCCGGCCCGCGTGCGGCGCGGCCACGTGACGCCTCCCGGAAGAGGCCTCCGGGGCACGCCGGTGGCGGGGTCCCACTGGCCCCAGCCGACGAGTGTACGGGACCGTGCTGCGAGGCAGCGAACACGCCCGGTCGCACCCTCCGGACGGGGGTCCGCGGTCAGCGCGGGAGGTCCTCGGGGTCCAGCGCCCCGGCCTCCTGCAGGACGGCGAGCGCCGCGGGGAGGTCGGCCAGGGCGGCCGCGACGTCGGCCGGCGTGGCGGTCGTCCAGGCCGCCGCGTCGACGTGACAGCGCAGGGCGGCGTCGAAGGCGTCCGCGCCGGCCCGCTCCCGGGCGGTGAGCAGCATCGCCCCGCCCTTGGCGTAGACGGCCCGGACGTAGGCCCGGTCGTCGGCGAAGTCGGCCATCGACCCACCGACGTCGCCCTCGGCGGCCAGGTCGCGGGCCACCCGGGCCGGCGGCGGCTGCCGGGTGACCGACTCGGCGTAGCTGGCGAAGGCCTCGTCCAGCCACGGGTCGCGGAACTGGCTGTTGCCGACCATCCCGTAGAACCACATGTGGGCGACCTCGTGCACCAGCACCTGCTCGTCGGTGCTGGCCAGCAGCACCGACGACGGGTACTCGATCCCGCCGCCGAGGTCGGGCAGCCACGGCACGGTCAGCGTCGCGTAGGGGAACGGGCCGAACCGCTCCGCGAGCGCCTCGACCGCCGTCGCGGTCTCCCGGGCCAGGCGCGCCGGGTCCCGTCCGGCCCCGGGCAGCACACCGGTGGTGACCCGGACGCCGTCCACGTCGGTCTCGGCGGTCGTGAAGGCCCCGACGGCCACGCTCACGTCGCGGGCGACCGGCTCGCGGGAGGTCCAGGTGCGCCGGCCCGCCCGCTCCCGGGTCGGCTCGGCCTGGTCGCCGGTCATCAGCACGGTGAGGTCGGCCGGGGCGTCCACCGAGACCGTCGTGTCGGCGACCGGGCTGCTGGCGGTCTCCCCGGTGAGCGCGGTGAACGGGTCCCGCGCCCAGCCGACCCCCGGCTCCCAGGCCAGCAGCGGTGCCCCGCTGGCCCACCAGGAGACGTCGGGTGCGGTGCCGAGCCGCTCGAAGCCGCCCCCGCCGAGCCGCAGCGTGAAGTCCAGCGCGACCTCGGTGGACTCCCCCGCCGTGAGCGTGTGGTCCAGGGTGACGACGTACCGGCCACCCGGGGCGGCCGCCCCGGCGTCCTCGTAGCCGCCCCCGGTGACGTCGTCCCCGCGGACCGCGTCGACGGTGAGCTCGTCCCCCCGGGCCGTGCTGTCCGGGCCGTTTGGCACCAGCCGGAACACCAGCTCGTCGGTGGGCAGGTCCGGGGTGAGGACGACGGTCTCGGTGCCGGTCACGGTGCGCCGGTCCTCGGCCAGGGAGAAGGCGAGGTCGACCACCGGCCGGTCCGGGTCCGGCGCCGCCCGTCCGGCCGCGCAACCACCGGACGAGGAGGCCGCGGCGGGCGCGTCGGCAGACCCCGCGTCCGTGCACCCGGTGGCGAGCAGCAGGACGGCGAGGAGCACCCCGCCCCGGCGCACCGTCGTCGCCGGGTCAGCCCAGCGCGACGACGGCGCGGGCCAGGGACAGGACCTTCTCGCCGCCGCTGGTGACCGTCAGGTCGACCCGGACGCGGCCGTCGTCCAGCAGGGCGGCGACCCGGCCGCGGACGGTGAGCTCAGCGCCGTCGTCGTCGTCGGGGACGACCACGGGCCGGCTGAAGCGCACCGAGTACTCGACGACCGCTCCCGGGTCACCCGCCCACGCGGTGACGGCGCGGGCGGCGAGGCCGGCGGTGAGCATGCCGTGGGCGATGACGCCGGGGAGGCCGACCTCGCGGGCGACCCGCTCGTTCCAGTGGATGACGTTGAGGTCACCGGAGGCGCCGGCGTAGCGGACCAGGTCGGCGCGGGTGACGCGGGAGACCTGCTCGGGCAGCTCGGTGCCGACGGTGACGTCGACCGGCCGGGGGCTCATGCCGTGCCCCGGGCGACGAGCATGGAGTGTGTGGTGCAGACCGGCTCGCCGTCGGTGGTGGCCAGGTCGACCCGGGTGGTGAGCATGTCGTTGCCGGCCACGGTGCGCACCGCGTCGATGGTGGCGGTGGCGACCAGCCGGTCCCCGGCCCGGATCGGGCGGTGGTGGGTGAACCGCTGCTCACCGTGCACGACCCGGCTGTAGTCGATGCCGACCTCGGGGTCGGAGACGACCACGTTGCCGGCGCCCAGGCTCAGCACGATGGCGAAGGTGGGCGGGGCGATCACGTCGGGGTGGCCGGCGGCGCGGGCGGCGGCGGTGTCCCGGTAGACCGGGTCGGCGTCGCCGAGCGCGGTGGCGAACTCGGCGATCTTCTCCCGACCGACCTCGTACACGGCAGAGGGCGGGTAGCTGCGCCCGACCAGTCCTGCGTCCAGCGCCATGCTCCCGCCCTCTCCCCTACGACCGTGCGGTCAGCGCGTCTCGCGGTGGACCGTGTGCTTCCGGTCGGTCGGGCAGTACTTCTTCAGCTCGATCCGGTCGGGGTCGTTCCGACGGTTCTTGCGGGTGATGTAGTTGCGGTTCTTGCACTCCTGGCAGGCCAGGGTGATCTTCGGACGGACGTCTGTGGCTGCCATGGGTGCATCCTCGCCTTGTCGGTGGTCGAAAGGTATCGACTGTGTGTGGTGCCCGTGTCCGGCAGGAGCCGGACACGACGACGGACCCCGGCTGGCGGGGTCCGTCAGGAGTAGCGGTGACCGGACTTGAACCGGTGACACAACGATTATGAGCCGTTTGCTCTACCAGGCTGAGCTACACCGCCGGGTGACCGCGCGGCCCGGGTCTCGCGACTGGACCGGTGGTCAGTACTCGATCCTACGAGCCCCTTTACGGAATCGAACCGTAGACCTTCTCCTTACCATGGAGACGCTCTGCCGACTGAGCTAAAGGGGCCTTGCTCGGAAGCGATGGAGACTCTACCAAGTCGCCGTGGGCGACTCGGCGGGCCCCCTCGACCGCGCTCGAAGACTGTAACAGGCGCCCTGCTCGACCCCCTCCGCGGGCTCGCCGACGACGACGTCCCCGCTCAGGTGCGGACGAACAACCGCCGGTGGGTGGCACCCGGCGGTGCCGACCGGACACCGGTGCGGGCCAGCAGCCAGCCCTCCAGGCGGTCCTCGGGCAGCGGGCGGCTGACCAGGAAGCCCTGCAGCTTGTCGCAGCCCATCTGGGCGAGCAGGTCGCGGGTGACCTCGTCCTCGACGCCCTCGGCGACCACGCGCAGGCCCAGGTTGTGGGCCAGCTCGACGATCGACCGGGCGATGAAGGACTCGTTCTGGCTGGTGGACATGCCCAGCACGAAGGACTTGTCGATCTTCAGCTCGTCGATCGGGAGCAGCCGCAGCTGCGACAGCGACGAGTAGCCGGTGCCGAAGTCGTCCATCGACAGCCGCAGCCCCAGGGAGTGCAGGTCGGCCAGGACGGTGCTGTTGCGCACCGTGTCGTCCACGACGCTGCCCTCGGTGAGCTCCAGGGTCAGCAGCTCCCCCGGGACGCCGTGCTCGCGCAGTGCGTTGCGGACGCGGTCGACCAGGTCGGGCTCGACCAGGCAGCGGGCGGAGAGGTTCACCGCCACAGACAGCGCGATGTCCTGGTCCAGCCAGCGGCGGCAGCGGTCCAGCGCCAGCCCGAGCACGTGGTCGGTCAGCGAGCCGATCCGGCCGATCTGCTCGGCCAGGCTGATGAAGTCCTCGGGCGGGATGTCGCCGTAACGCGGGTGGTGCCAGCGCACCAGGGTCTCCACCGAGACGATGTCGGCGGTGCGGCTGTCGATGATCGGCTGGAACACCACGCTGATCTGCCCCTCGGCCATCGCGGTCTCCAGCTCGGTGCCCAGCTGCAGCCGGCGCAGGCTCTGCTGGTCCAGCACCGGGTGGTACGTGGCGACCCCGGCGGAGGTGTGCGCGGCGAGCAGGGCGACGTCGGCACGCTGGATGAGCGTGCCGGAGTCCGAGCCGTGCACCGGTGCGGCGGCGACCCCGATGGTGAGCGAGACCTCCAGGTCCAGCCCGGCGACGCGCGCCCGGGTGGAGGCCGCCTCGCGCAGCCGGACGGCCGCCCGTTCGGTGGCCGCCAGGGACAGGCCGGGCAGCAGGACGGCGAACTGGCCGCCCTCCATCCGGGCGACGACGGCCTGCGGGGGCGCGTGCTCGCGCAGCAGGCCGGCGGTCACCAGCAGCAGCTCGTCGCTGGCGGCGTGGCCGAGGGTGTCGGTGACGTCGGTGTAGCCGTCCAGCGCGGCCAGCACCAGCCCGGCGCGGGCGTCGGCCGGGTCGGCCGCCAGCAGCGCGTCGATCTCGGCGGCCAGCCGCTGGCGGTTGGGCAGGCCGGTGAGCCGGTCGTGGTCGGCGTCGTGCCGGATCTGGGCCATGAGCTGTTGCTGCCGGATCGCTGCGTTGACGTGGGTGAGCATGGACTCCAACGCCGCCCGGTCACCGGAGGCGAAGGTGACCAGGTCGCTCTGCCGGTCACACACCTCCAGGTACGCGGGTTCACCGGCTGCGGTGCTGACCGCCGCTCCGAGCACCTCGCGCGCACCGCGCCGTGCGAGCGCCGCGTCCTCCTGGGAGCCAGACCGCCCGAGAGACAGCAGGACCGGGCCGGTCCCGTCATCTGCGACGGCGCGCCGGCGGACAGGGTCGTCGGAGTCTCCTGGGCCGTCGTACCAGGCGACTCCTCCGTCCGCAGCGGCCACGACCAGCCGAGGTCCCTCGTCGAGGTAGGGAGGCAGCCACAGGGCGGCTCGGTCGGCGTTGAGCAGCTCACGGACCGCTGTGACGATCTCTTTGGTGCCCGCCTCGTCGGGCGTCACCGACTCGACCCTGCGGGCGAAGTCGTACACGCGCTGCACCGTCCGTCGCTCCCGGGACGCCCGAGCCGACTGGCGGAAGATCGCCACCGCCCCCAGCACCACTGGTGCGATCAGTGCCCAGGCCCAGGGTGTCTCCCGGCTGACCAGCAGAGCGATGACGGCCACTGCGACGCACAGCGGGCTCACGACGGCGTTGGGCAGCGCCACGGCCCAGAAGCGCCACCCTGGGAAGCCCTCGGTCAGGGTGATGGCCGCCCCGACGCCGATGACGCTCACGACCCAGATGACGAGGGTGGCGAGGGTCAGCGACAGCCAACTGACCGGCTGGTCGATCGACAGGGGAGGAAGAAGGGACAGCACCGCAAGAGCGGCGGAGATCTCGATCACCGCGAGGGCGCTGTTGAAGACCAGCTTCGCCGGCGGATTGCCCTGGAGACCCATGACCAGGACGAAGGCGACGACCCGGGCGACCGCTGTCCAGAAACCGCCGACCTCGAGCAGCCCGACCACGACGGCCAGTTCGGTGGGGGAAGCCGAGATCGTCTGGCGACGCAGCTCGATGTCGAGGTGGACGGCCTCGGTGACCAGGAAGGCCACGAAGAGGGCCAACACCGGCCACCATGCCGGAACGGCCCAGGCCTGCCAGAGGGTGGGCACGCCGACCACGACTGCGACTGCCAGCCCCAGGGAGGCGATCGTCCAGGGCCGTTGCAGCACACGCTGCCGTGCCAGGACGAGGTCCCTGGGTTCAGGACCCACGAGTTCGGCCAACGTCACCCTGTCCGTCTGGTCGCAGCGACGCCGCGAACTCGCCATCAGGCGGAAGGTAGCAGCGCCAGAGCGGTCAGCCGAGCCATCTCACACTGACGGGGCAGCCACCGGCCGCCCCGTCAGCTCCACGAGTACGTCAGCGGGTCCACTTCCAGCTGCGCGTCCACTTCCAGCTGCTCCGCACGGACGAGGTCGACTGGTTGGCGCAAAGGGTGGAAGAAGCAGACATGAGGGTTCTCCTGGGCAGCACGGGACGACAGGGGAGTCGCGGTAGCCGCCCACGCAGGGGCAGAGCGTTGTCCGGCACAGACCGCAATTGAGAGATTGCAAGCTGTCACCCACACGGGGCAAGCATTGACACGGCCGGGTGAACAGCGTCCGCCGTGTCGTCACTTTGAGCAACATCAGTTGAGCTGATCGTCAGCGTCGCCCGGTCGGCCGGTGTCCGTCCCCGTCATCCGGCTCCGGCGGGTCCCCCTGCAGCTCGTCCAGCTGGTCGAGGAGGGAGGGGTCCGGCGGCACCGGCCGCCCGAGCAGCTCCGTCGCCCGGGCAAAGCCCGCCTCCGCGGCCGTCCCGACCTCCGGCGAGTCGCCGCCGGCCGACCCGAGTGCGGCCCCGGCCCAGCGGCGGGCGTCCCAGGCGGCGTAGGTGGCCCCCGTGTCCGGGCCGACGTCCACGGTGCCGTCGAAACCGAGCCGCTCCTGGGCCGCCCCGGCGAGCTCCCCCACCACCGCGCCGGTCAGTCCACGGACCAGCTGCGTCGGCCCGGTGACCGCCATGGTCCAGACGATCTCCCGGTCGATCGCCCGCTCGTGCTCGCGGCTCCAGGCCAGCACGTGGGCGATCCGCTGCCCGTACTCCTCCACCGCGACGAACCCGCCCGCGACCTCACCGGCCGCCGGACCACCGGGCCCGGCGGCGAGCGCGGCACCGACGGCGGCGCCGACCGTGCGCACCCGGGCCTCGTCGGCGAGCAGGTGGCCCAGCCCGCGCAGGACCGTGTCGGTCGCGTCGTCCACGCCCTCGGCGACCGCCCCGGCCGCGGCTCGCAGCACCGGCAGCACCACATGGACCTGACCTGCCACGAGCCCGGCGACCGCACCCCCGACGGCCGTCAGGGTCACGTCGTCGACCAGCACCTGGTCGGCCGTCCCGGGACGCAGGCCCTGCCCGAGCGCCTGCAGCGCCGCGCCCGCCGCCTGAGGGGCACCCGGCGCACGGGCGGCCAGGTCGACCACCGCGGCCAGGTCCCCCGCCGCACCGTCCGGCCAGCGCCGGGCCAGCAGCGTCGTCCAGGAGCCGGCGTCGGCGAGCAGGCCCGCTGCCGCCGCCGGGTCGCCGGCGTCGGCGAGCACGGCCAGCGCCGCGGCCACGGGGTCGGGCATCGTCGCGGTCGTGCGCTCGACGGCGGTCGCGTCCTGCGCGGCCTCCCGGGCCAGCACCTGTCGGCCCCAGGCAGCAGCCGACCCTACGGCGCCGGCCGCCCGGCCACCGGCGGCCACCGCGGACAGCACCGTGCCCGCCCCGACCGCGACGACGTCCGGCGTGCCGTCGGGGTCGGCGGGGTCGATCCGGACCCCGGCCAGCACCTCGGCGGCCCGGCTCCCCGGGCCGGCGGCGCCGACCGCCGCTGCCAGCAGCCCGGCCAGCGGCTCCCGCTCGGCCACGACGGTCCGGTTCCCCAAGAGGGTCAGCAGCCAGGTCACGCCGTCCTGGCCGAGTCGCCCCAGCAGCGCGTCGGCGAAGACCGGGGCCGCCGCGTGGGCGGTCCAGCGGCGAGCCGCGTCGTCCAGCTCCTGCGCGGTGCCCGGTCCGTCCAGCTCGTCGGCGGCCTGCACCCCGAGCGCAGTCAGCGCACCGTCGCCCCAGCCGGGCAGCACGGCGGCCAGCCGCAGCGTGACCCGCTCGACGTCCCCCGGCCGCCCTGCGCCACCGAACGGCCCGCCCAGCCAGGCCAGCACCGCCGCGACCGAGACGGCGTCGTCGGCCAGGTCGGCCAGCAGGGCCGTGTGCTGCGCGCTCCGCGCGGCGTCGGCACCGGCGACCTCGCGGACCAGCGCGACGGCCGCGGGTGGGGTGACCGCGCCGAGCCCGACGCCCGGGACGTCGTCGAGCAGCGTGGCCAGCCGGGCCGCCGCCGAGGCGAACTGGTGGTGCTGGTCCTCCCGCAGGGACCGGACCCGGGTCAGGACCGACGACCACAGCCCCGCGTGGTCCTCCAGCCGGACCGCGGCCGCGGTCAGCGCGTCGTGCAGGTCGGCCGCGACGGCGCCGGCGGCAGCGATCGACCCGGCCGCGGCCGCCGCGTCGGCGCCCTGCCACCCGGGGACCGCGGCCGTCGGCTGGAGCAGGTGCACGGTGAGCCCGGCGGAGAACCCGGCCGAGGTCAGCTGGTCGAGCACCGTCGCGAGCGCCTCCGGGGAGCCGGGTGGGTCCGGCAGGTCCACCGGCGCCGGCAGGACGGTGCTCACTCGGGCACCCCGGCGCCCCGGGCCGGCAGCAGTGAGCCGTCCAGGTGCATCCATGAGTCGGCGGTGGCGGCCACGACGTCCCCGAGCCAGGACAGCTCGCCGGCCAGCGCGCCGCCCACGGTGCGGACCGTCTCGGCGAAGCCCAGCACCGCGGGACCCAGCGGGCCGCCGACCGGTGCAGGGTCGACCGCGGTGCCGGCCCGGGCGGCCCGGACGGACGCGCCGTCCAGCACGGTGGCCAGCGCGTACAGCTGGGCGGGGAGGACCTCGATCGCCATGACCGGGGAGTGTGCGGCCCCGCGGCCTGCCGGCGGGGGCGTCGTCCACAGGGTGCGGGCCGTCACCGCACCGGGTGCCGGTCGTCGTCCACACCGTCCACAGGCGGTGTCCACAACCGGTGGACAACGGTGCACCCGACCGCGGGCAGGCCCTACGCTCCCGGGCGTGCGACCGAGCCGGCCCGACCCCGAAGCGGGGTCCTCGCTGCCCTTCGTCCTGGTCTGCTGGCTGGTGGCGGCGCTCATGGTGCTCGGCGGGATCGCCGCCTCCGACGCCTTCCTGGAGCAGCAGGAGGTGCAGTCGATCTGCGACGGCGCCGCGCTGGCCGCGGCCAACCAGGCCGACGAGGCCGCGGTCTACGCCGGCGGTGTGGGCGACCAGCTGCCGCTCACCCGGGCCGCCGCCGAGGCCGCCGTCGCCGACCAGCTCGCCGACCCCGGCAGCACGCTGGACTCCTGGTCGGCGGAGACCGACGGCGCCGAGGTGACGGTCCGCTGCACGCGGTCGGTGCGCATCGCGTTCGGCTCGGTGTTCCTGGGCGGCCGCCCGCTGGAGCGCACCGCGGTGGCCAGCGCCCGCGCACCCACCGTCCCGTGAACGAGGACGGCCCCCGACCGTGAGGTCGGGGGCCGTCGTACCAGGTGTGGCGGGTGAAGGATTCGAACCTTCGTAGGCTAAGCCGACGGATTTACAGTCCGCTCCCATTGGCCACTCGGGCAACCCGCCGTGTGGGTACCGGGAGAGCGTACAAGACGGGGGTCGACGTCCTCGCCGGGTCCCGGCGGGGCGTCCCCCCACAGAGGAGGAACCACATGGCCGATGCGTCCTTCGACGTGGTCAGCAAGGTCGACCGGCAAGAGGTCGACAACGCGCTCAACCAGGCGGCCAAGGAGCTCTCGCAGCGGTTCGACTTCCGCGGCGTGAACGCCACCATCGCCTGGGCCGGCGAGGAGGGGGTGGCCCTGCAGGCCGACACCGAGGACCGCGTGGTCGCCGCCCTCGAGGTGTTCCGCGAGAAGCTGGTCAAGCGCGGCATCTCGATGAAGGCCCTGGACGCCGAGGACCCGCAGTCCTCGGGCCGGGTCTACAAGATCTCCGCGACGATCAAGCAGGGCATCGCCTCGGACAAGGCCAAGGAGATCGCCAAGACCATCCGGGACGAGGGCCCCAAGGGCGTGCAGGCGCAGATCCAGGGCGACCAGCTGCGGGTCACCGGCAAGAAGCGCGACGACCTGCAGGCGGTGCAGCAGCTGCTCAAGGGCAAGGACTTCGAGATCGCCCTGCAGTTCGACAACTACCGCTGACGCAGCGGCGCCGGCGCCGGACCCTCGACCGAGGGGTCAGGCGCCGGCGCAGCCCGGCGCGCTCACCTCGACCAGTTGCGCCACCAGGTCCGGGGAGTGCACCAGCGCGTCGTGCCACTCCTTCCACTGCGCGTGGCTGAGCCCGTCCGCCGCCAGCCGGTCGTCCAGGTCGGTGGTCAGTGCGGTCTCGTCGGGGAAGGTCGTGGTCGTCACCGCACACTGGCGGGCGGCCTCGACCGCGGCCAGGCGCCGGGTCAGGTCGTCGGCGGGGACGGCTCCGGGGACGGCGCTGCCTGCGGTCGACGGCTCGTCGGCGGTGGCAGCGCAGCCGCCGGTCGTCAGGGCCAGCGCGAGGGCGACCAGCGCGGACGCCGCACCGGCACGCCCCCGCCGCCGGGTGGGGCTGGAGGGCTCAGTTGACGACAAGGGTGACCGTCCCGTTCGTGGTGGTGGGATGGGCCGCGGTCCAGCTGATGGACAGCGGCAGTGTGTAGGTGCCCGGAGCCAGCCCGGTGGCGACGAGACGCAGCCCGACCTGGTCGGTGCGCCGGCCGGGCAGGCCGCTGCCACCGGCGGGGCTGCTCGCCGTCCGGCCACCGGGGTAGGCCACCTCGAGGCCGGCCGGCAGGGCGCCGACCTGCACGCGGAAGTCGGCGAGGTCGGCCTGGCCACCGGTGAAGGAGAGCTGCTGGAAACCGTCGCTGCCGGCCGTGATCGAGACCCGGGTCGTGTCCTGGGTGAACGGCGGGCCGGCCGCCGGCCCCACGGGCACGGTCACCGTCACCGTCACCGACCCGGTCCGGCCGTCGTTGCCGATGCCCTGGTCCTTGCACTGCCCGTTGTCGCCGCAGCGCGAGTAGGTGGAGGTCACCGTGACCGGGAAACTGGTGCGCTGCGCGTGGGGGACGGCGAGCCGGAACGCGGTGAAGTCGGTGGTGGCACCGACGAGCGTCGCCGAGCCGTAGAGCGAGGTGTCGCCGCCGCCACGGGTGGTCGGGTAGGCGACGGCCACCCCGGCGGGTGCGGTCACCGTCGTCGACCAGTCGTGGACCGTCTGGTCGGCGGTCCAGGACACGGCCACCCACGCGGACTCCCCCGACGCCAGCGGGGCCGTCGAGGTGGTCGTCGCACGGACGTTGCTCTTGTCCTGGTCGGCCTGTGCGGTCGCCGCGGGGAGCAGGAGCGTCGCGCCGAGCACGGCGCCGAGCAGCACCGCCACGAGGCCGCCGGGACGGCGGGCCGGCGCGGACCGGCGCCACGGCGCCGGGGACAGGATCCTCACCCGCTGGACATCGGCACGGGGACGCCGCCCCTACAGGCCACCGGCGGGGGCTCTCACCCCCGCGGGTGGGGGCCGCTCAGACCTGCCCCTGCTCGCGGGCCAGCTGCTGCAGCCGGGCGATCCGCTCGGCCATCGGCGGGTGGGTGGCGAACATCGACGCCATGCCCTGGCCGCGGAACGGGCTGGCGATCATCAGGTGGCTCTGGGTCACCAGCCGGTCGTCCTGCGGCAACGGACGGGCGGCGACCCCGCGCTCGAGCGTGGCCAGGGCACTGGCCAGCGCCAGCGGGTCGTGCGACAGCTCGGCACCGGAGGCGTCGGCCTGGAACTCGCGGCTGCGGCTGACCGCCATGCGCACGAGACCGGCGGCGACGGGGCCCAGGACGACCAGCAGCAGCCCGCCCAGCCCACCGCCGCCCCCGCGCTCGTCGGACCGGCCACCGAGGACCGAGGCGAACAGCGCCATGTGCGCCAGGTAGGTGATCGCGGTGGCCATCGCGCCGGCGACCGAGCTGATCAGGATGTCGCGGTTGTAGACGTGCGACAGCTCGTGGGCCAGCACGGCGCGCAGCTGCCGGCGGTCGAGCAGCTCGAGGATCCCCTGGGTGCAGCAGACCGCGGCGTTGCGCGGGTTGCGGCCGGTGGCGAAGGCGTTGGGCTGCGCGGTCGGGCTCACGTACAGCCGCGGCATGGGCTGGCGGGCCTCGGTGGCCAGCTCGCGGACGATCGCGTAGACCTGCGGCGCCTGCGTCTCGGTGACCGGGAAGGCCCGCATCGACCGCAGCGCGAGCGACGCGGAGTTGAAGTACGCCCAGCCGTTGACGCCCAGCGCGACGAGCAGGGCGACGAACAGCCCGGTCCGGCCGCCGACCAGGGCCCCGGCGGCGAGGATCAGCCCGCCCATCAGGCCGAGGAGCACCGCCGTCCTCAGGCCGTTGTTCCACCGTTGCACGATCCGTAGAACGCCCCCCGGGCAGGACCCGTTCCCCGCCGTCCCTGTGAGGTCACGGGGTCAGGACAGGCTCTCCTGTGTGGCTTCGCTCACGTTGGGTGCACCAGGGACCGGGCCCGGTCACCCGCACGTAACCTGAACGGTCGGAGGTACCTCACTGATGACTGGCACCAACCCCGGGATGACGCCCGCCGACAGCGGCGTTGCCCCCGGCATGCACACCGCAGCCGATGCCGAGTTCCACGCTGCCGAGACCCACACCGCCACCGGCGGCCTGGTCAAGAGCGTGGTCGCCCTCGACCGTGTCGTCATCCGGCTGGCCGGTGACTCCGGCGACGGCATGCAGCTGACCGGCAACCGCTTCACCAGCGAGACGGCGGCCTTCGGCAACGACCTGAAGACGCTGCCGAACTTCCCCGCCGAGATCCGGGCGCCAACGGGGACCCTGCCGGGCGTCAGCTCCTTCCAGCTGCACTTCGCCGACCACGGCGTGATGACCCCGGGCGACGCCCCGGACGTCCTCGTCGTGATGAACCCGGCGGCGCTGAAGGCCAACCTGATGGACCTGCCCGGCGGCGGCCTGCTGATCGCGGACTCCGACGAGTTCACCCCGCGCAACCTGGCCAAGGTCGGCTACGCGAGCAACCCGCTGGAGGACGGCTCGCTGGAGGGCTGGCAGCTGGTGAGCGTGCCGCTGACCTCCATGACCACCGAGGCGCTCAAGGACTCCGGGCTGGGCAAGAAGGAGGCCGAGCGGAGCAAGAACATGTTCACCCTCGGCCTGCTGTCCTGGATGTACCACCGGCCCACCGAGGGCACCGTCCGCTTCCTGGAGCGCCAGTTCCGCCGCAAGCCGCTGATCGCCGCGGCCAACATCGCCGCGTTCCGGGCCGGCTACAACTACGGCGACACCACCGAGGCGTTCGCGGTCTCCTACGAGATCAAGCCCGCGCCGATGGCCCCCGGGCGCTACCGCAACATCTCCGGCAACCAGGCGCTCTCCCTGGGCCTGGTCGCGGCGGGGCAGCTGTCGGGCCTGCCGGTCTTCCTCGGCGCCTACCCGATCACCCCGGCCAGCGACATCCTGCACGAGCTGAGCAAGCACAAGGCGCTGGGCGTGCGCACCTTCCAGGCCGAGGACGAGATCGCCGGCATCGGCGCCGCGCTGGGCGCCTCGTTCGGTGGCGCGCTGGGCATCACCACGACCTCCGGCCCCGGTGTCGCGCTGAAGTCGGAGACCATCGGCCTGGCGGTCATGACCGAGCTGCCGCTGGTCATCGTCGACGTCCAGCGTGGTGGCCCCTCGACCGGCCTGCCCACCAAGACCGAGCAGTCGGACCTCCTGCAGGCGCTCTACGGGCGCAACGGCGAGGCCCCGGTGCCGGTGATCGCCCCGCGCTCGCCCGGTGACTGCTTCGACGCCGCCGTCGAGGCCGCCCGGATCGCGCTGACCTACCGCACCCCGGTGATCCTGCTGTCCGACGGCTACCTGGCCAACGGCGCCGAGCCGTGGTCGGTGCCCGTGCAGGCCGACCTGCCCGACCTGCGGCCGGTGTTCGCGACCGAGCCCAACGGTGAGGACGGCGAGTTCCTGCCCTACCTGCGCGACCCAGAGACCCTGGCCCGCGCCTGGGCCGTCCCGGGTACCGCCGGCCTGCAGCACCGCATCGGTGGGCTGGAGAAGGCCGACAAGACCGGCAACATCTCCTACGACGCCGAGAACCACGACTTCATGACCCGCATGCGCCAGGCCAAGGTCGACGGCATCGCCGCCTCGATCCCGGCCACCGAGGTCGACGACCCGGACGGCGACGCGCGGGTGGCCGTGATCGGCTGGGGCTCCACCTATGGGCCGATCGGGGCCGCCTGCCGGCGGATCCGCGCCTCGGGCCGCTCCATCGCCCAGGTGCACGTCCGGCACCTGAACCCGCTGCCGGCCGACCTCGGCGAGATCCTGGCCCGCTACGACCGCGTGGTGTGCCCGGAGATGAACCTCGGCCAGTTCGCCATGGTGCTGCGGGCGAAGTACCTGATCGACGTGCACAGCCACACCCAGGTGCGCGGGCTGCCCTTCCGGGCCGCCGAGCTGGCCGCCGTCCTGCAGGACGTCATCGACGGCAACGCCGCCGGGACGACGCACGAGACGGCCGACCGCACCGACACCACCATCCTGGACACCCCTGCCCCGACGGGAGCAGCACTGTGACGGCCATCGAGTCCCACCCCCACGTGCACGACCTCGGCATGCCCGGCAACCCGATCTCCGCGGCCATCGCCGCTTCGGTCGAGGCGTCGGGTGAGAAGAACGCCACCCTCAAGGCCAAGGACCTCAAGACCGACCAGGAGGTGCGCTGGTGCCCCGGCTGCGGTGACTACGTCATCCTCAACGCCGTCCAGAGCTTCCTGCCCAGCCTCGGCATCGCCCGCGAGGACATGGTCATCGTCTCCGGCATCGGGTGCTCGAGCCGCTTCCCGTACTACATGAACACCTACGGGATGCACTCGATCCACGGCCGCGCCCCGGCCATCGCGACCGGCCTGGCCGCCTCCCGGCCGGACCTGTCGGTGTGGGTCGTGACCGGCGACGGCGACGCGCTGTCGATCGGCGGCAACCACCTGATCCACACGCTGCGCCGCAACGTGAACCTGACGATCCTGCTGTTCAACAACCGGATCTACGGGCTCACCAAGGGCCAGTACTCGCCCACCTCCGAGGTCGGCAAGGTCACCAAGTCCACGCCGATGGGCTCCATCGACGCCCCGTTCAACCCGGTGTCGCTGGCGCTGGGCGCGGACGCGACGTTCGTGGGCCGGGCGATGGACTCCGACCGCAAGGGCCTCACCGAGGTGCTGCGGCAGGCCGCCGAGCACCAGGGCACCTCGCTGGTGGAGATCTACCAGAACTGCAACATCTTCAACGACGGCGCGTTCGAGCTGCTCAAGGACCCGGCGACCGGCCCGATGTGGACCATCCCGCTGGTGCACGGCGAGCCGCTGGTCTTCGGCCCCGGTGGTGCCTCCTGCGTCGTCCGCGACGAGTTCGGTGGCCTGCGGATCGCCGAGACCAACCAGGTCGAGGCGTCCCAGATCGTGGTGCACGACGCGCACCGCGAGGACCCGTCCTACGCGTTCGCGCTCTCCCGGCTGTCCAGCCAGGACCTGCGGTACTCCCCGATGGGCGTCTTCCGGTCGGTGGCCAAGCCCACCTACGACCGGATGATGACCGACCAGCTCGAGGACGCCGCCGCGCAGTCCACCTCGACGCTGGACGACCTGCTCGCCGGCAACGACAGCTGGACCGTCAGCGCCTGAGCGCACAGCGCTGAACGCCAGTGGCCCAGGACCCGCGTGGTCCTGGGCCACCGGCGTTCAGTGCCCCCGCAGCACCTCGGTGAGCAACGGCAGCGCGGCGGTCAGCTCGGCGCGTGAGGGGGCGACCCAGCCCAGCACGACCCCGGCCGGGCCCTGGTCGCCGAGCCGGTGGCGGGACAGCGGGTCCAGCAGCAGGCCCCGCGCGGCTGCGGCGGTCAGCACCGTCGCCTCGGTGGCGTCGTCGGGCAGCGGGACGACGACGTGGGCACCGGCGTCGTCGCCCAGCGCGCGCAGCCCGGCCGCGGCCACCGCGGCCAGCACCTCGTCCCGGCGGGCGTGCAGCTCCCGCCGCAGCCGGCGCAGGTGCCGGGCCAGGTCACCGGAGTCGGCCAGCGCCGCCACGACCCGCTGTCCGGCACGGGCGGGCCGGGTGCCGGTCGCGGTCCGGCGGGCCAGCAGGGCGTCGCGCACCTCGGGCGGGGCGACCAGCCAGCCGACGCCCAGGGTCGGGCTGAGCACCTTGCTGGTGGTGCCGAGGTGGACCACCACGTCCGGCGCCAGCGCGGCCAGCAGCGGCAGCGGCGCCACGTCGTAGCGCAGCTCGCCGTCGTAGTCGTCCTCGACCACCAGGGACCCCTCCGCCCGGGCCCGGGCGACGAGCGCCGTGCGGCGGGTCGCGGCCAGCCGGCCGCCGAGCGGGAACTGGTGGGCCGGCGTGCAGTAGACGGCGGCCAGTCCGGCGGGCAGCTCGTCGACCACCAGTCCGTCGTCGTCCACCCGCAACGGGACGACCTCCGCTCCGGCGTCGCGCAGCGCCCCGACGGCGCGGCCGTAGCCGGGGTCCTCCACCCCGACCCGGGCCCCGGGCGGCAGCAGCCGGGCCAGCTCGCCGACCGCGGCCGAGGTGCCGGCCGTGGCCAGCACGTCCGCACCGGTCGCCGGCAGCCCGCGGTGCCGGAGCAGGTGCTCGGCGACGGCGGCGCGGTAGGCCGGGGCGCCGGCGACACTGGTCACCGCGTCGGGCGGCTCGTCGCCGGCGGCCCGCCAGGCGCGGCGCCAGGCCGCCCGGTCGAGCACCTCCAGGCACGGCGCGCCGGGCCGCAGGTCGGTCCCGCCGACCGGCGGCTCGGGCACGGCGGTGCGCAGCACCGGGCGGGACGACGGGCCGGGCGTCCCGACGACGAACGTGCCCGCGCCGTGCCGGCCGGCGACCCAGCCCTCGGCGAGCAGCTGGTCGTAGGCGGCGGCGGTCACCGTGCGGCTGACGCCCAGCTCGGTGGCCAGTTGCCGGGTGGAGGGCAGCCGGTCACCGGCCCGCAGGCTCCCCTGCGCGGTCACCGTCCGCAGCGCGTCGGCCAGCTGGACCGCCAGCGGCACCCGGGAGGTGCGGTCCAGCGGCAGGGGCGGGACGTCGACCACGCGGTCCTCCAGGGTGAAGTGGCCTGCCAGGATGCCAGTCCAGTGGCCCTTGGAGGGGGCCACTGGCCGCGTGAGGATGACCGGGTGACCACCCCGCTGTCCCCCACCGCCCGCAGCACCGTGCGCCGGGGCGCGCGCCGTGCCCGCACCGACCGGGCCGAGCTGTACGCCGTCCTCGACGCCGGGCTGGTCGGGCACCTCGGCGTCATGCTCGACGGTGCGCCCGTCGTCCTGCCCACCGGCTACGGCCGGGTCGAGGACACCCTCTACCTGCACGGCTCGACCGGGGCGGCCACCCTGCGCGCCGCCGCGGCCGGGGCACCGGTGTGCCTCACCGTCACCCACGTCGACGGGGTCGTCTACGCCCGCTCGTCGTTCCACCACTCGATGAACTACCGGTGCGCCGTGGTGCACGGCGTGCCCCGCCCGGTCCACGACCCCGACGAGCGCGAGCGCGGACTGGCGGCCCTGACCGAGCAGCTGGCCCCCGGCTCGTGGGACGCGACCCGCCGGCCCGACCGCCGGGAGCTGGCCGCTACCGCCGTCCTGGCGCTGGACCTCGCCGAGGCCAGCCTCAAGGTGCGCACCGGCCCGCCCGGCGACGACGACCGCGACCTGTCCGCGCCGGTCTGGGGCGGGGTGCTGCCGGTGCGCACGGTGTTCGGCGAGCCGGTGGACGACCCGCTGCTGCCCCCCGGCGTCGGGGTCCCGGCGCGGGTGCGGGACCGGCTCAGCCCCGCGGGGTGACCCGCAGCAGCTGGTCCTCGCCGTCGCCGTTGTCGGTGGTGACGTACAGCGCTCCGTCGTCGCCCTGGACCGGCGAGCGCACCCGGCCGTAGGAGTCCTCCAGCTCCGGCACCCGGAACTGCTCGACCAGCGCGCCGTCGTCCCCGAGGCGGAGGGCGAGCACGCCGGTGTCCTTCTGCACGCCGAGCAGCAGGACGCCGTCGTAGCCGCCCCACTGCGGGCCGGACAGGAAGCCGCCCCCGCTGGCGGCGATGGTCGGGTCGCCGGAGGACCACACCGCGGCGATCGCGCCGGGCAGCGCGAGGTCGGTCATCGGCACGCTCTCGTCGTAGTCGCCGCCCTCGCCCTCGGGGGCCCAGCCGTAGTTGCCGCCGGGGACGGACCGGTTCACCTCGTCGTCGCGGTCGCTGCCCTGCTCGACGCTGAAGACCGCGCCGGTGCCGGGCTGGACGGCGATGCCCTGCACGTTGCGGTGGCCGTAGGTCCAGATCAGCCGGGTCAGCGGGTCCGGGGAGTCCAGGAACGGGTTGCCGACCGAGGGCCCGCCGGTGGCCGGGTCGATCCGCAGCACCTTGCCGGCCAGGGTGCCCAGGTCCTGCGGGTTGCTGCCCACCGCGTTGTCGCCGGTGCCCACCAGCATCTGGCCCTCGGTGTCGAAGCGCGGCCGGCAGCCGCCGTGCCGTCCACTGGACTCGTTGACCGGGATGCCGCCCAGCAGCGGGTCGGCCACCCGGGTGGCCGCCGTCCAGCCCTCGTCGACGGTCCAGGCGATCACCTGGACCTCCGCGCCGTCGTCCTCCTGGACCCCCTGACACGTGTAGAACCGCCGGTTGTCGGCGAACGCGGGGTCCAGGGTCAGCCCCATCAGCCCGGTCTCCCCGTCGGCGAACAGGTCGTCGAAGTCGGCGTCGAGCTCCTGCACGGTGCCGTCGGGGCGCACCGCGGTGAACCCGCCCCCGCGCTCGTCGAGCAGCAGCGTGCCGTCGGGGGTGCGGGCGACGTCCCAGGGGTGGTCGAGGTCCTCGGCGAGTACGTCGACCTGCAGCGCCGGCACGCCCTGGGCGGAGGCGGCCGCGTCCGGGACGTCGGTGGCCGCCTCCTCCCCCTGCTCACCGGGTGCGGTGCTGCAGCCGACGAGGACGAGGACGGCGGCGAGCGGGAGGAGGGCGGCGCGGTTCACCCGCCCCAGGATGCCCTGGATCCGGGAGGTGGGGGTTCAGCTGGTGCGGGTGACCACGTAGGTGCACAGCGCCGACAGCGCCTCGCGGACCGGCCCCTCGGGGACGGCGACCAACCGGGCGCGGGCCCGGTCGGCGTAGTCGTTCAGCACCGCGGTCGCCCGGGCCAGCGAGGCCGAGGAGCGCAGCAGCGCCAGCGCCTCGGCGTGCTCGGCGTCGTCGACGACGGGGCCGGCGACGAGCTCGCGGAGCCGGGCCTCGGCCGGGTCGTCGCCGGCGAGGGCGAACAGCACCGGCAGGGTGGCGATGCCCTCGCGCAGGTCGGTGCCGGGCAGCTTGCCCGACGCACCGCCCTCGCTGACGATGTCGATCAGGTCGTCGGACAGCTGGAAGGCGACGCCGACCTCCTCACCGAACGCGGTCAGCGCGGTGACCAGCTCGTCGGGGGCACCGGCGAAGGCGGCGCCGAAGCGGGCCGAGGTGGCGACCAGCGAGCCGGTCTTGTCGGCCAGGACGCCCAGGTAGTGGTCGACCCGGTCCTCGCCGGGCCGGGCGCCGACGGTCTCCCGGAGCTGGCCGGTGACCAGCCGCTCGAAGGTCTTGGCCTGCACCCGCACGGCCTCGGGGCCGAGGTCGGCGAGCAGGTCCGAGGCCCGGGCGAAGAGGAAGTCGCCGGTGAGGATGGCGACGCTGTTGGTCCACCGGCTGTTGGCGCTCGGCGCCCCGCGGCGGACGGAGGCCTCGTCCATCACGTCGTCGTGGTACAGCGTGGCCAGGTGGGTCAGCTCGCAGACGACGGCCGCGGCGACCACCTCGTCGGCCTCCCCGTCGCTCAGCTGGGCAGCCAGCAGCGCCAGCATCGGCCGGAACCGCTTGCCCCCGGCGGCCATCAGGTGCCCGGCCGCCTCGCTGACGAAGGCGTGGTCGCTGGCCACCGCGGTGGCCAGCGCGGACTCGACCCGCAGCAGCCCCGCGGACAGCGCGAGGCCGAGCTCGCCCTCGGGGAGCCAGGGGCCGATCGTCGAGGGAGGGGTGGAGGGCCGGTGCCACAGCTGGGTGTCCCGCTGGGTCTCGCTCCCGCCGCCACGTGGGCTGGTGGTGCCGGCTCCGGTCATCAACCGCTGAAGATACAGCCCGCCGGCCCCGGCCCGGACCCGACCACCTGGCTGCCGCCCTGCTCAGCCGACGAGGACGGCCGCGGACCGGGCGAGGTCGAGGACCGCCCCCGGCAGCAGGCCCAGCAGCAGGGTCGCGGCCGCTGTGACGGCCAGCACGACGGCGGTCGGGAGGCCGGGCACCCCGACGGTCGGGCCGCCGGGCGCGGGCTCGGCGAAGTACATCAGCACGACCACCCGCAGGTAGAAGAACGCCGCCACCGCGCTGGCCACCAGGGCCACCACGGCCAGCGGCCAGGCACCGGCCTCGATGGTGGCCCGGAAGACGGCGAACTTGCCGGTGAACCCGCTGGTCAGCGGCAACCCGGCCAGGGCGAGCAGGAAGAAGGTCATCAGCGCCGCGACCACCGGCGACCGCTGGGCGAGCCCGGCCCAGCCGCTGAGGGCGCTGGCCTCCCCGTCGCCGTCGCGGACCAGGGTGAGCAGGCCGAACGCGCCGAGCGTGGTCAGCCCGTAGGCCAGCAGGTAGAACATCGTGGCCGCGAGCCCGGAGTCGTCGACGCCGAGGACGCCGGTGAGCAGGAAGCCGGCGTGCGCGATCGAGGAGTACGCCAGCATCCGCTTGAGGTCGGTCTGGGTGAGGCCGAGCACGGCGCCGACGACCATCGACAGGACCGCCAGCGTGTAGACCAGCGGCCGCCAGGTGTCCGCCGCCCCGCCGAACCCGACGTACAGCAGCCGGAGCACCGCCCCGAACGCCGCGACCTTGGTGGCCGAGGCCATGAACGCGGTCACCGCGGTGGGCGCGCCCTGGTACACGTCCGGCGTCCAGGTGTGGAACGGCGCGACGCCGGCCTTGAACATCAGCCCGACCACCAGCAGGCCCAGGCCCAGCAGCAGCAACGGCTCGCTGCCGGTGCGCCCGGCGACGGCGCCGATGTCGGCCAGCCGGATGCTGCCGGTGGCGCCGTAGACCAGCGCCAGCCCGTAGAGGAAGAACGCCGAGGCGAAGGCGCCGAGCAGGAAGTACTTGACCGCCGCCTCCTGGGACAGCAGCCGCCGGCGGCGGGCCAGCCCGGCCATCAGGTACAGCGGCAGGCTGAGCACCTCGAGCGCGACGAACATGACCAGCAGGTCGTTGGCGGCGGTGAACAGCATCATGCCGCCGACGGCGAAGGAGGCCAGCGGGTAGACCTCGGTCTGCACCCGGGTCGAGGTGGCCAGCTCCCGGTCGCGCACGGTGCCGGCCGGCACTGCGGCGGCGGCGACGAACGCCGAGCCGGCCGGGTCCAGGGCGCGCTCGCTGAACAGCAGCACCGACAGCGCCCCGAGCGCGGCGATGGTGCCCTGCAGGAACAGCGCCGGCCCGTCGACGGCCAGCGCACCGGCGGCGGTCACCTCCTCGGTGCCGGCCAGCAGCACGGTGCCGACGAGCGCGCCGAGCATCCCCACCAGGGCGAGGGCCACCTGCGTGCGGTGCCGGGCGGCGCGGGGCACGAACGCCTCGACCAGCACACCGGCCGCGGCCGCGCCGAGGACGAACAGCAGCGGCGCGAGCGCTGCATAGGACAGGTCCGGGGCCTGGATCGGCGGCATCAGCGGGTCCCTCCCCCGAGGTCGGCGAGCGTGGCCTCGACGGCCGGGGTGACCAGGTCGATCAGCGGCTGCGGGTACACCCCGAGCACCACGACCAGGGCCACGAGCGGTGCGACGACGGCGGTCTCCAGCCGGGTCAGGTCACGCACCCGCGCCCGCACCGCGACGGCGGTCGCGCCGCCGCCGGTGGGTGCGGCGTCGTCCGGCGGGGGGCCGTGCAGCGTGCGCTGGACCAGCAGCAGCACGTAGAGGGCGGCCAGCACGATGCCGACGGTGGCGACGACGGTGAACACCGGCCGCTCCGGGAAGGCGCCGAGCAGCACCAGGAACTCCCCGACGAAGCTGCCCGTGCCCGGCAGTGCCAGCGAGGCCAGCCCCGCGACCAGGAACACCCCGGCCAGCACGGGGGCCGTCTCGGCCAGCCCGCGGGCGTCGGCGACCCGCCGGGAGCCGGTGCGGCTGATGACCATGCCGACCACCAGGAACAGCAGGCCGGTGGCGATGCCGTGGTTGACCATGTAGACCACGGCACCGGTGGCCGCCTCGGTGGTGGCGGCGAAGATGCCCAGTGCGATGAAGCCGAAGTGCGCGATCGACGTGTACGACACCAGCCGTTTCAGGTCGGTCTGGCCGACGGCGAGCAGGGCGGCGTAGAGGACCCCGGCGACGGCCAGGGTCAGCACCCAGGGCGCGAGGTCGCGCGAGGCGTCGGGGAACAGCGGCAGGCAGTACCGCAGGAACCCGTAGGTGCCCACCTTGTCCAGCACCCCGACCAGCAGGACCGAGCCCGCGATCGGGGCCTCGGCGCCGGCGTCGGGCAGCCAGGTGTGGAAGGGCACCAGCGGCGACTTGATGGCGAAGGCCAGCGCGAAGCCGGCGAAGAGCAGCTTCTGCACGCCCGGGTCGATGTCGAGCTGCCGCAGCGCGTCGAAGGCGAACGTCCCCCGGCCGAGCTCGGACTCGCTGACCACGAACAGCCCGATGACCGCGGCGAGCATGACCAGCCCGCCCAGCAGGCTGTAGAGGAAGAACTTCACCGCGGCGTACCGCCGGGCCGGCCCGCCGAAGCTGCCGATCAGGAAGTACATCGGGACGAGCATCGCCTCGAAGAAGACGTAGAACAGGAACACGTCGGTGGCGGCGAAGACGCCCACCAGCGTCGACTCGAGCAGCAGCAGCCAGGCCCAGAACGCCCGCATCGACGCATTCGCCGGGGCGGTGTCGCGCCACGAGGCGCCGATCACCACCGGCACCAGCAGGCCGGTGAGCAGCAGCATCGCCAGTGCGATCCCGTCGACCCCGAGGGCGAACGAGACGCCGAACTCGGGGATCCAGTCGACCGAGCTGACGTGCTGGAACCGCGCGCCCGCGGGGTCGAAGGAGGCGGTGGCCCCGACGGCGAGCAGCAGCACGAGCACGCTCACCGCCAGCGTCAGCTGCCGGGCCAGCGCCTCACGAGCAGGTGGCAGCGCCGCGACCACCGCCGCCCCGATGGCCGGGACGACGATCATCAGCAGCAGCCACGGGACGTCGCTCACGGTGTGCCCCCTCGGTCGTCGGTCATCCGGTGGTCCCGGCGAGCAGGGCCCCGGCGACCAGCACGGCGCCGCCGAGGATGCCGAGGGCGTAGCTGCGCACGAAGCCGGTCTGCAGCCGGCCCAGCAGGGACGACGAGCCGCCCAGTCCGGCCGCGGCCCCGGTGACCAGGCCGTCGACGCCGCGGGCGTCGACCCAGACCAGCGCCCGGGTCAGGAGCGTGCCCGGTCGCATGACCAGCGCCTCGTTGACCGCGTCGGCGTACAGCCCGCGGCGGGCGGCGGTGACCAGCGGGGAGACCCGGGCCGGTGCGGTCGTGGGCACCTCGCGCCGGCCCACGACCAGCCAGGCGGTGAGCACCCCGGCGGCGACCACGACGGTGACCACCAGGGAGACCAGCGCCGGGGCGACCACGTGCGCGGCCTCGGCCGGCTCGCCGAACACCGGCTCCAGCCAGTCGGTGAGCGGGAAGACCTGCACCAGCAGGAACCCGGCGGCGACCGAGCCGACGGCGAGCACCACCATCGGCGCGGTCATCACCGTCGGGGACTCGTGCGGGTGCACCCCCTCCCGCCAGCGGGCCTTGCCGAAGAAGGTCATGAGCATCAGCCGGGTCATGTAGAACGCGGTCAGCCCGGCGCCCAGGACGGCGACCCCGCCGAGCAGCCAGCCCGACCAGCCGCCGCGGTCCAGGGCGGCCTCGATGATCGCGTCCTTGGTCCAGTACCCGGACAGGAACGGGAAGCCGATCAGCGCGAGGTAGCCCAGGCCGAACGTGACGAAGGTGACCGGCAGCCGCCGGGCCAGGCCGCCGAAGCGCCGCATGTCGGTCTCGTCGTCCATCGCGTGCATCACCGAGCCGGCCCCGAGGAACAGCCCGGCCTTGAAGAACCCGTGGGTGAGCAGGTGCGCTATGCCGGCGGCGTACCCGGCGGGACCGAGGCCCACGGCCAGGAACATGTAGCCGATCTGGCTGACCGTGGAGTACGCCAGCACCTTCTTGACGTCGTCGAACGCGCACCCCACGACCGCCCCGATGAGCAGCGTGAGCGCGCCGATGACCAGGACGACGGTGCGGGCGGTGGGCGTCGCGTCGTACAGCGGCGCCGACCGGGCGATCAGGTACACCCCGGCGGTGACCATGGTGGCGGCGTGGATCAGCGCCGAGACCGGAGTGGGGCCCTCCATGGCGTCGGGCAGCCAGGCCTGCAACGGGAACTGCCCGGACTTGCCGCAGGCGCCCAGCAGCAGGAGCAGCCCGATCGCGGTGACCGTCCCCCCGGCGAGCAGGCCGACCCCGCCGAACACCTCGGCGTAGGACGTCGTCCCGAGCTGGGCGAACATCACGAAGATCGCGAGAGCCAGCCCGACGTCGCCGACCCGGTTCATCAGGAACGCCTTCTTCGCCGCCGTCGCCGCGGCCGGGCGGGTGTGCCAGAAGGCGATGAGCAGGTAGGACGCCAGGCCGACGCCCTCCCAGCCGACGTAGAGGGCGACGTAGCTGTTGCCCAGCACCAGCAGCAGCATCGCGGCGACGAACAGGTTCAGGTAGGCGAAGAACCGGCGGCGCGCGGGGTCGTGGGCCATGTAGCCGATCGAGTACACGTGGATCAGCGCGCCGACCCCGGTGATCAGCAGGACGAAGACCGCCGACAGCGGGTCGAGGAGCAGCCCGGCCTGGACGTCGAGCTCGCCGGTGCGGATGAAGGTGAACAGGTCGACGCTGACGCTCCGCTCGTCGAGCCCGGCCAGCTGCACCGTGCACAGCACGGCCAGGCCGAACGCGGTGGCGACGGTGCCGGTGGCCAGCAGGTGGCCCCAGCGGTCGGTGCGCCGGCCGCCGAGCAGCAGCACCGCAGCACCCGCCAGGGGCAGGGCGATCAGCAGCCAGGAGGCGTTCAGCAGGGCGGGGACGGTCTCCACGGTCTCCATCGCGCTGCCTCAGTACTTCAGCAGGTTGACGTCGTCGACCGAGGCCGAGCGGCGGGTGCGGTAGACGCTCATGATGATCGCCAGGCCCACCACGACCTCGGCCGCCGCGACCACCATCACGAAGAAGGCGATCACCTGGCCGTCGAGGCTGCCGGTGGAGCGGGCGAAGGTGACCAGGGTGAGGTTCACCGAGTTGAGCATCAGCTCCACGCACATGAACACGACGATGGCGTTGCGCCGCACCAGCACCCCGACGGCGCCGACGGTGAACAGCACGGCGGCCAGCACCAGGTAGTTCGCGATCGTCACTTGGGGGCTCCGTTCCCGCTGCCCGGCGTGGGCCCGGTGGTGCGCCCGCCGAGGGTGCCGAGTGCGGCGTCGGTGCCGCCGGCGTGGGCCAGCCCCTCCCGCTCGGCGCCGGTGCTGCCGGTGCGGGGCAGCTCGTCGACGACCTGCGGTTCCACGCCGGTGCTGGCGCTGGCCGGTGACGGGCTGCCGTCGGGCAGCCGGCCAGGGGCGGCGATGGAGTTGGCCCGGGCGTAGACGCCGGGTCCGGGCAGGGTCTGCGGGTGGTCGCCGGTGAGGAACCGGGCCCGCGACAGCTCCTTCTGCGACGGCCGGCTGCCGGGCTCGCGCTCGACGTGGGCCAGCACCATCGCACCGACCGCGGCGGTGATCAGCAGCGCGCTGGTGACCTCGAAGGCCAGCAGGTGGCGGGTGAACAGCAGCGCGGCGATGCCCTCGACGTTGCCGCCCGCCGCGCGCTCGCCCAACCCCTGCGGGACGACGTCCTGCGTGGCCCGGGCGACCCCGGCGCCCACCAGCCCGGCGAACCCGATGCCGAGCACGATCGCCGCGACCCGCTGGCCGCGCAGGGTCTCCACGACCGAGTCCGAGGTGTCCCGGCCGACCAGCATCAGCACGAAGAGGAACAGGATCATGACCGCGCCGGTGTAGACGATGATCTGCACCGCGCCCAGGAACGGCGCCCCCTGCACGACGTAGAAGACCCCGAGCACGAGCATCGTGGTGACCAGCCACAGCGCGGAGTGGACGGCGTTGCGCGAGAGCACCGTGCCCAGCGCCCCGGCCAGCGCGACCGGCCCGAGCACCCAGAAGACGACGGCCTCGCCGGTGCCCAGCTGCCCGGCGGTGTCCGCGGCGGCGGCCAGCACGCTCATGCCGGCGTCCCGGCGTCCCGGACGTAGTAGTCGCGCTCGTCGTCGCCCAGCCGCATCGGGTGCGGCGGCTGCTCCATGCCCGGCAGCAGCGGGGCCAGCAGTTGCTCCTTGGTGTAGATCAGCTTCTGCCGGTCGTCGTCGGCCAGCTCGAAGTCGTTGGTCATGGTCAGCGACCGGGTCGGGCAGGCCTCGATGCACAGCCCGCAGAAGATGCAGCGCAGGTAGTTGATCTGGTAGACCGCGCCGTACCGCTCCCCGGGTGAGAACCGGGCCTCGTCGGTGTTGTCCCCGCCCTGCACGTAGATCGCGTCGGCCGGGCACGCCCAGGCGCACAGCTCGCAGCCCACGCACTTCTCCAGGCCGTCGGGGTGCCGGTTGAGCACGTGCCGGCCGTGGTAACGCGGCTTGGTCTGCTTGGGCACCTCCGGGTACTCCTCGGTGGTGACCTTCGCGAACATCGCGGCGAAGGTGACCCCGAAGCCCTGCGCGGGCCCGGGCAGCCGCGAGGTGCGCTTCGCCGGCGCCCCGGTCTCGGCCGGCCGGGCCACCTCCGCCCCGGCCCGCGGTGCGGGCAGCTGCTCAGACATCGACGTCCTCCTCGCGGACGGGGGCCGGCGCGCCGGCGCCGACGGGTTCACGGGTGCGCAGCCGCGGTGAGGGCGGCACGACCAGGTCCAGCGGGGGCACCGGGAACCCGCCCTGGGCGGTGGGGCGGCCGCGGGGCGGCAGCACCTCGGTGGCGGGCGGCCGCAGCGCACCGGCCGCGGCGGCCCGGGCACCGAGCCGGGTGTCGCGGTTGCGGCGGCGCGAGGCGACGAGCAGCCCGGCGATGACCAGCAGGGCGATCGGCACCCCGACGACGACCGCGACGACGCCGCCGTCCAGGCCGGCCTCGCGGGAGACGGTGCGCATCGTGGCGACGACGAGGATCCAGACCAGCGCCGTGGGCACCAGCACCTTCCAGCCGAAGCGCATGAACTGGTCGTAGCGCAGCCGGGGCAGGGTGCCGCGCAGCCAGATGAAGACGAACAGGGCGGCGACGACCTTGCCGAAGAACCACAGCAGCGGCCACCAGCCGGTGTTCGCGCCGTCCCACCACGAGATGGGCCACGGTGCGCGCCAGCCGCCCAGGAAGAGGGTCGCGGCCAGCGCGGAGACGGTGACCATGTTGACGTACTCGGCCAGGAAGAAGAGCGCGAACTTCAGCGACGAGTACTCGGTGTGGAAGCCGCCGACCAGCTCGCTCTCGGCCTCGGGCAGGTCGAAGGGCGCCCGGTTGGTCTCCCCCACCACGGCGATCACGTAGATGACGAAGGACACCGGCAGCAGGACGGCGAACCAGCCCGGGCCGTTGCCGGTGCCGCCGAACAGCGACGTCCCGTTGGCCTGGGCGGCGACGATCTCCGAGGTGGACATCGACCCGGCGTAGAGGAACACCGCCACGATCGACAGCCCCATGGCGATCTCGTAGCTGACCATCTGCGCCGCACTCCGCAGCCCGCCGAGCAGCGGGTAGGTGGAGCCCGACGCCCAGCCGGCCAGCACGATGCCGTAGACGCCCATCGCCGAGCAGGCCAGCACGATGAGCACCCCGATGGGGGCGTCGGTGAGCTGCAGCGGGGTGCGCTCGCCGAAGATGCTCACCGTCGGGCCCAGCGGGATCACCGAGAACGCCAGGAACGCCGGGATGGTGGCGATGACCGGGGCCAGGAAGTACACCGGCCGGTCGGCCAGCGCCGGCATGATGTCCTCCTTGAACGCCAGCTTCAGGCCGTCGGCGAGGCTCTGCAGGTAGCCGCGCGGGCCGACCCGGTTGGGGCCGGTCCGCTGCTGCATGCGGGCGACGACCTTGCGCTCGAAGACGATCGCGAACAGCGTCATCGCGACCAGCACGCCGAAGATGCCGACGATCTTGATCAGCACGATCCACCAGACGTCCTGCCCGAAGTCGGCCAGCGTGGGCTGGTCGGGGCTGGCCAGGGTGCTCATGCCGCACCGCCGCTCAGGGTCACGACGGCGCCCGGCCGCAGGCCCGACCCCATCGGCAGCCAGACCACGTCGTCCGGCAGGTCGGCCAGCTCCAGCGGCAGCGTGACCGACCCGGCCACGGTGAGCGGGTCGCCCTCGGTCAGCCCGAGCCGGGCGGCGGTCGCCGCCCCCAGCCGGGCGACCGGCCGGCGGGCGGTGCCGGCCAGCGCCGGCTCGTCGCGCAGCAGGGTGCCGCCGTCGAGCAGCTGCCGCCAGGAGGCGAGCACCGCCTGGCCCGGGGCGAGCCGGGGCACGGGCGCCGGGGCGACGTCCGGCCCGGGCGGTGGTGCCTGCGCGGCGCCGCCCAGGGCGACCAGCTCCCGCCGCGCGTCGGCGACGGTGGCCAGCCCCAGGTCGACGCCCAGGTGCTCGGCGACCCCGTGCAGCACGCGGGCGTCGGTGAGCTGGCCGGTGCCGTGCAGGGTGGCGTCGAAGGGCCGCACCCGGCCCTCCCAGTCCAGGTAGGCCCCGGCCTTCTCCGGTGCCGCGGCGACCGGGAGGACGACGTCGGCGTGCGCGGTGACCGCGCTCGGGAACAGCTCGAGGCTGACCACGAAGGGCGCGGCGGCCAGGGCCTGGGCAGCCAGCGCCGGGTCGGGGCAGTCGGCGGGGTCGACGCCGCCGACGAGCAGCCCGCCCAGCACGCCGTCCCGGGCGGCGGTGAGGATGCCGGTCAGGTCGCGGCCGGGCGAGGTCGGCAGCTGCACGCCCCAGACCCGCTCCATCTCGGTCCGGTCGAGCAGGGTGGCGAGCGCCCGACCGCCGGGCAGCAGCCCGGGCAGCGCGCCGGCCTCGACCGCGCCGCGCTCCCCGGCCCGCCGCGGCACCCACGCCACGCGGGCCCCGGTGGCCCGGGCGAGGGCGGCGACCGCGGTGAACCCGCCGGGCACCTCGGCCAGCCGCTCCCCCACCAGGACGACGGCGCCCGGGCGGCGCAGCTCCTCGCTGGCGTGCAGGCCGGCCAGGGTGCGGGGCTCGTCGCCGGGGACCGTGGTGAGCACGGTCGCCTGCAGCTTGGCCGCGGCGCGGGTGCCGAACGGGGCGACGTCCAGCACCTGCTGCCCGCCCTGCCGGACCGCGCGGCGCAGCCGGAGGAAGACGATCGGCGACTCCTCCTCCGGCTCGAACGCCACCAGCAGCACGGCCGGCGCGGCGCTCAGGTCGTCGTAGGTGACCGCGCCCGCGCCGGGGGCCGTGCCGGCGACGGCGCTGGCGAGGAAGGCGAGCTCCTCGGCGGAGTGGGCGCGGGCGCGGGCATCGACGTCGTCGGTGCCGAGCGCGACCCGGGCGAACTTGGCGTAGGCGTAGGCGTCCTCGACGGTGAGCCGGCCGCCCGGGAGGACGCCCACCCCGCCGGCCGCCCGCGCCGCCGCCAGCCCCGCGGCGGCCGCGGCCCAGGCCTCGGGCCAGGAGGCGGGGACCAGCTCACCGTCCCGCCGGACCAGCGGCGTGGTCAGCCGCTCGGCACTGGCGGCGTAGCGGAAGGCGTAGCGGCCCTTGTCGCAGGTCCACTCCTCGTTGACCGCGGCGTCCTCGCCGGCGAGGCGGCGGGTGACCTCACCGCGCCGGTAGTCGGTGCGCTGGGCGCAGCCGCTGGCGCAGTGCTCGCAGACGCTGGGCTCGCTGCGCAGGTCGAACGGGCGGGAGCGGAACCGGTAGGTGGAGCTGGTGAGCGCACCGACCGGGCAGATCTGGGTGGTGTTGCCGGAGAAGTAGGACTCGAAGGGCTCGTCGTCGTACACCGCGACCTGCTCCAGC
The DNA here is from genome assembly GCF_026967795.1 of Modestobacter sp. VKM Ac-2986. Classification (GTDB taxonomy): domain Bacteria; phylum Actinomycetota; class Actinomycetes; order Mycobacteriales; family Geodermatophilaceae; genus Modestobacter. The sequence continues at coordinate 759,783 of NZ_JAPVBH010000001.1, read as the reverse complement.
GCCCCGCGCTCGAACAGCTCGATGAACGGGTCGCCGGCCACCTGCTGGCTGAACCGGGTGCACCGGGCGCAGAGCACGCAGCGCTCGCGGTCCAGCAGCACCAGCGGGCTGATCGGCAGCGGCTTGGGGTAGGTGCGCTTGACCTCGACGAACCGGGTCTCGGTGCGCCCGTTGCTCATCGCCTGGTTCTGCAGCGGGCACTCCCCGCCCTTGTCGCAGACCGGGCAGTCCAGCGGGTGGTTGGCCAGCAGCAGCTCCATCGTGCCCTGCTGGGCCTTGTCCGCGACCGGGCTGGACAGCTGGGTGTGCACCTCCATGTCCGGGGCGACCGGGGTGGTGCAGGAGGCGATCGGCTTGCGCTGCCCGCCCACCTCGACCAGGCACTGCCGGCAGGCGCCGACCGGCTCCAGCAGCGGGTGGTCGCAGAACCGCGGGATCTGCACGCCGATCTGCTCGGCGGCCCGGATGACCAGCGTGCCCTTCGGGACCGCCACCGGGAAGCCGTCGATGGTGAGGTGGACGGCGTCCGCGGGGGTGTGCGGGCCGGGGACCGCGGGCGGCGTGGCCGGGGCCGGGGTGGGGACGGTGGTGGTCATGCCATGGCTCCGACGGGCACGGCCGCCACGGGCTCCAGGCGCAGCGAGCGGCCGAGCCGGACCTGCTCGTCCGGGGGCAGCAGGGCCACGTAGTCGTCGCGGAAGTACTTCATGGAGCTGGCGATGCAGCTGGTGGCGCCGTCGCCGAGGGCGCAGAACGACCGGCCGAGGATGTTGTCGGCGATGTCGGTCAGCAGGTCCAGGTCGGTGGCCTTCCCCTGCCCGTGCACCAGCCGTTCCAGCACCTGGACCAGCCAGGACGTGCCCTCCCGGCACGGGGTGCACTTGCCGCAGCTCTCGTGGGCGTAGAACTCGGTGAACCGCAGGGTGGCCTCGACGATCGAGTCGGTCTCGTCGAAGACCATCAGCGCGGTGGTGCCGAGCATCGACCCGGCCTTGCCCACGGAGTCGAAGTCCAGCGGGACGTCGAGGTGCTCGGGGGTGAAGTACGGGGTGGAGCTGCCGCCCGGGGTCCAGAACTTCAGCCGGTGCCCGGGCCGCACGCCGCCGGCCATCGCCAGCAGCTCGCGCATCGTCGTCCCCATCGGGGCTTCGTACTGCCCGGGGTGCACCACCCGGCCCGACAGCGAGTAGATCTTCGGGCCGGGGCTCTTCTCCGGGCCGAACCGCTTGAACCACTCCGCCCCGCCGCGGACGACGTAGGGCACGGTGGCCAGCGTCTCCACGTTGTTGATCACCGTCGGAGAGCCGTAGAGGCCGGCGACGGCGGGGAACGGCGGCTTGAGCCGGGGCTGGCCGCGGTAGCCCTCCAGCGACTCCAGGAGCGCGGTCTCCTCCCCGCAGATGTAGGCGCCGGCGCCGGCGTGCACGACCAGCTCCACGTCCCAGCCCGAGCCGAGGACGTCGGTGCCGAGGTAGCCGGCGGCGTACGCCTCCTGCACCGCGGCGACCAGCCGGCGGTGGGCGTGCACGGCCTCGCCGCGGACGTAGATGACGGCGAAGTGCGAGCGGATGGCGTAGGCGGCGATGGCCACGCCCTCGATGAGCGAGTGCGGGTCGGCCATCATCAGCGGGACGTCCTTGCAGGTGCCCGGCTCGCCCTCGTCGGCGTTGACCACCAGGTACTTGGGCGCGGCCGCCGGGCCGGTCGGGGTCTCCCCCGGCTTGGGCTGCGGGATGAAGCTCCACTTCATGCCGGTCGGGAAGCCGGCGCCGCCGCGGCCGCGCAGGCCGGAGTCCTTGACCAGGGCGACCAGCTCGTCGGGCGTCATGGCCAGCGCCTGCCGGAGCGCGGCGTAGCCGTCGAGGCGTTCGTAGGTCTCCAGCGTCCACGAGCGTTCCGCGGCGAATCGCTGGGTGAGGACCGGGGTCAGGGGCATCTCAGACCTCTCGCTCGACGGACGTGCCGGACCCGGCCTGGCCCTGGGTGGCGGGCCGGTCGGTGCCCTCGGCGCCGCGCTCGGCGGGCTGCCGGCCGGCGGGCTCGGGGGTGTCCGGGTGGTGCTGCTCGGCGCCGGCCCGCTCGGCCGGGTTGCCGGCCGCCGCGACCGCGGTGTCGGCGGCCTGCTCGGCGGGCGTCTCCCCCGTCGTCCCGGCCGTGGGCACGTCGGGTGCCGGGGCGGGCTCGGGCTCGGGGGTGTCGTAGGGGGGTGCGGTCTCGCCGCGCTCGGCGGCGAGCCGGACGCCGACCAGCGTCGGGACGCCGGCCGACGGTCCGTCCACCGCGGCCTGGGCCGCTGCGGCGTCGGCGTGCTGGGACAGGCCGGCGAGCTGGCGGGAGACGCCGCGGAAGTCGGTCAGCGGCGCGCCGCGGGTGGGCGGTGGCTTCTCCCCCATGCGCAGGGCGGTGACCAGGGCGCGGGCGGACTCGACGTCCTGCTGGTCGTAGAACTCGTAGTCGACGGTGACGACGGGGGCGTGGTCGCAGGCGGCCAGGCACTCGGCGTGCTCGAGGGTGATCGTGCCGTCGGCGGTGGTCTGGTCGTGGCCGACGCCGAGGTCGGCCGACAGCGCGTCGTAGATGCGCTTCCCGCCCAGGACGGCGCACAGCGTGTTCGTGCAGACGCTGACCAGGTGCTCACCGGTCGGGTGCCGCTTGAACATCGTGTAGAACGTCGCGACCGCGCCGATCTCGGCCTTGGTGAGCCCGAGCAGCCGGGCACAGAAGCCGACGCCCTCGGGCGAGACGTACCCCTGCACGGACTGGACCAGGTGCAGCATCGGCAGCAGCGCCGAGCGTGGCTGCGGGTAGCGCGCCATGAGCTCGCGGGCCTCGGCCTCGGTCTGCGCGGTCAGCGGCGGCAGATCTGCGACGTGCGCGGTCGGGCCCGCGTCCAGCCCGGTGGTGGCCTCGGCCTCGCGGGACGACCCCAGCGCCGTCATCGGTCCACACCCCCCATGACCGGGTCGATCGAGGCGATCGCGGCGATGACGTCGGCGATCATGCCGCCCTCGCTCATCGCCGCCGTGGCCTGCAGGTTCACGAAGCTGGGGTCGCGGACGTGCACCCGGAACGGGCGGGTGCCGCCGTCGCTGACCACGTGGTAGCCGAGCTCGCCGCGGGGGGACTCGATGGCCTGGTAGACCTGCCCGGCGGGCACCCGGAAGCCCTCGGTCACCAGCTTGAAGTGGTGGATCAGGGCCTCCATCGACTGGCCCATGATGTGCCGCACGTGGTCGAGGGAGTTGCCCATGCCGTCGGCGCCCAGCGACAGCTGCGCGGGCCAGGCGATCTTCTTGTCCTCCACCATCACCGGGCCGGGCTCGAGCCGGTCGACGGCCTGCCCGATGATCTTCAGCGACTCGCCGATCTCGGCGACCCGCACCAGGTACCGACCCCAGGCGTCGGCGGTGTCGGCGGTGGGCACCTCGAAGTCGTAGGTCTCGTAGCCGCAGTAGGGCTCGACCTTCCGCAGGTCCCAGGGCAGGCCGGCCGAGCGCAGCACCGGGCCGGTGACGCCGAGGGCGAGGCAGCCGGTCACGTCGAGGTAGCCGACGTCCTTGAGCCGGCGCTGCCAGATCGGCTGGCCGGTGAGCAGTCGGTGCATCGCGGCGATCCGCTCGGGCATCACGGTGAGCAGCTCGCGGATGCGCACCTCGACGCCGGCGGGCAGGTCCTGCGCCAGGCCGCCGGGGCGGACGTAGGCGTGGTTCATCCGCAGGCCGGTGATCTCCTCGAGCACGTCGAGGACCAGCTCGCGCTCGCGGAAGCCGTTGGTCATCCCGGTGAGGGCGCCCATCTCCATGCCGAAGGTGGCCAGGCCCACCAGGTGCGAGGCGATCCGGTTGAGCTCCATGACCAGCACCCGGATGGTCTGCGCGCGCTGCGGCACCGCGATGCCCAGCAGCTTCTCCACGGCCAGGCAGTAGGCGGTCTCGTTGAACAGCGGGGCGAGGTAGTCCATCCGCGTGACGAGCGTCGTCCCCTGCGTCCAGGTGCGGTACTCCGTCGTCTTCTCGATGCCCGTGTGCAGGTAGCCGATGACGACTCGGGCCTTCGTGACCGTCTCGCCCTCGAGGTCGAGCACCAGGCGCAGGACGCCGTGGGTGGAGGGGTGCTGCGGGCCCATGTTGACGACGAGCCGCTCCTCCTCGTGCAGGTCGGTGCCGAAGGTCTGGTCCCAGTCGCCGCCGGTGACCGTGTAGACGCGACCCTCGGTGGTCTGGCGCGAACCGGCGTACGGGTCGCTCGTCGTCGTCATCGGTAGCTCCGGCGCTCGTCGGGCGGCGGGATCTGGGCGCCCACGTACTCGACCGGGACGCCGCCGAGGGGGTAGTCCTTGCGCTGGGGGTGGCCGTCCCAGTCGTCGGGCATGAGGATCCGGGTGAGTGCGGGGTGGCCGTCGAAGACGACGCCGAACATGTCCCAGACCTCCCGCTCGTGCCAGTCCGCGGTCGGGTAGACGCCGGTGACCGAGGGGACGTGCGGGTCCTCGGCGGTGACCGCGACCTCCAGCCGGATGCGGCGGCGGTAGGTCATCGAGGTCAGGTGGTGGACGACGTGGAAGCGCGGTCGGCCGGCGTTCGCGGCCGGGCCGCCGGAGTCCAGGTAGTCGACCGCGGAGACGCTGCTGCACAGCTCGAAGCGCAGCGCCTCGTCGTCCCGCAGGGCCTGCACCAGGGTGAGCAGGTGCTCGCGGACGACGAAGTAGGTGATCTCGCCACGGTCGACCAGCACCCGCGGGACGGCGGCCGCCCAGGTGGCCTCGCCGACGGCGTCGATCAGCGCGTCGGTGACCTCGTCGAACCAGCCGCCGTAGGGGCGGTCGGTGGAGTGCAGCGCGACGGCGCCGCCGGGCTCGACCCGGACCAGGCCGCCGAAGCCGGAGGTGTCGCCGCTGCCGGTGACGCCGAAGGCGCCGCGGCGGAACCCGTCGGTCACCGGGGTGCTCCCGTCCCCGGCAGGAGGAGCGCGTGGCCGCCGCGCTGCTCGCTGGCGAACTGGCCGGTGCGGCCGGCGGCGGCCGCCGCCTCGTAGGCGCGGCGCTTCTCCGGGTCGAACCGGACGCTGGAGGGCATCTCCAGGTGCAGGTCGGGTGCGGTGCCATCGGCGCGGGCGGCGGCCTGCTGGGCGGCGCGCTTGGCACCGAGCGGCTCGTGCTGGATCTTGTAGTGGAGCTTGAGGATGGCGTCGGTGAGCATCTCCGGCCGCGGCGGGCAGCCGGGCAGGTACATGTCCACCGGGACGACGTGGTCGACGCCCTGGACGATCGCGTAGTTGTTGAACATGCCGCCGGAGCTGGCGCAGACGCCCATCGCGAGCACCCAGCGGGGTTCGGGCATCTGGTCGTAGATCTGGCGCAGGACCGGGGCCATCTTCTGGCTGACCCGGCCGGCCACGATCATCAGGTCGGCCTGGCGGGGCGAGGCGCGGAAGACCTCCATGCCGAAGCGGGCCAGGTCGTAGCGCCCGGCGCCGGAGGCCATCATCTCGATGGCGCAGCAGGCCAGGCCGAAGGTGGCCGGCCACAGCGAGGACTTGCGGGTCCAGTTGACCAGCTTCTCCACGCTGGTCAGCAGGACGCCGGACGGCAGCTTCTCTTCCAGGCCCATGGTCAGCTCACTCCCACTCGAGCCCGCCGCGGCGCCACACGTAGGCGTAGGCGATGAAGACGGTGCCGATGAAGACGGCCATCTCGACGAGGCCGAAGACGCCCAGGGAGTCGTTGGCGACGGCCCAGGGGTAGAGGAAGACGATCTCGATGTCGAAGACGATGAACAACATCGCGGTCAGGTAGTACTTGACCGGGAAGCGGCCGCCGGTGAGCGGCTGGTCGACCGGCTCGATGCCGCACTCGTAGGCCTCGAGCTTGGCGCGGTTGTACCGGCGCGGGCCGATGAACGGCGCGGCCGTGACCGAGAACAGCGCGAAGGCGGCGGCCAGGACGAACAGGCCGACGAGCGGGACGTAGTTCGCGAGCATCAGGCGTGCTCCCCGCCCACGGGGGTCGGCGGCGGACCAGCCGCCGGACGACCGCCGCGGGGTGTGCACCTCGTTGTGCAGACCACCGGACGACCTCTCTCCCGCACCCGGCGGACCGGGACGGCGCTTGTGAACTACTTCACAAAGTCGAGCGATCGGAGCTTATCGCCGCCGGAGTCCGGCACACCAGTCCTTTCGTGACACATTTCACAAACGGTTGGTCAGGCAGCGCTGAGCAGCGCGTTCGGGGGTCTGCGGAGTCCTCCCGGCCACGGCGGCGGGACGGGAGGTCGAGCAGCAGGGCTCCAGGGGTCGGTGGACGGCGGTGCGGGAGGCCCGGCGGTCAGCCGAGCTCCGGTGCCGGGGCGGGCGGTGGTGCCACGGGGTCGGTCGGGGTCGGTGTCGGCACCGGCGCCGGTGACGGCGGGGAGACGGGGTCCATGGGCGACGGGGACGGCGAGGGCGGCTGGGGCGCGGGCGGCGGCGGGAACGTCATGGCGGCAGGGTGCTCCTGCCACGGGTCCCACGGCGGGGTCCGTCGCGCCGTTCGCTGAGGGCGTGGACCGCTGTCCCGCACACTCGATCGCGGGCTGCCGCTCGTCGGGGTGCTCGGGTGCGCACCCGGCAGCCGAGCCCCTCCCCCGCCGCGGTCCGTCGTGGTCGGCAGTCGACGCCGCACCGACCGGGCGCAGCAGCGTGCGTGGCGTCCGGTCGGCGCGGTGGTCAGAAGGGCGGCGGGTCGTCGGCGTCCGGTGGGGCGCCGCTGGTCACCAGCTGCGGGCCGGTCAGCCGTCGCTGTCCGGTGAGCATCCGCAGGCCCGGTGGCCGGGTCGTGCGGGTGACCCCGCTCGGCATGGTGACCGACAGGACCCCGTCGCCGGTCATGGTGAACCGCCAGCCGGGGGCATGGGTCTTGAGCCGGTGGTGTCGGCGGCACAGGCAGCAGAGGTTGGCGCAGTCGGTCGGGCCGCCGTCGCCGTGGGCGTGCACGTGGTCGAGGTCGGTGCGCGCGGCGGGACGACGGCAGCCGGGATGGCGGCACGTTCGGTCCCGGGCGTGGACGAACCGGCGTTGCGCTGGGGTGGGGCTGTAGCGGTGGACCGGCGGTGGCCGGTCCAGCACTGCACACCGGCACGACCCTGGCGGGTGGTCGGAGCACCCGCGCCGGACCAGCCGTTGCAGCTCCGGCCGGGTGACCGTGGCCTGCAGCGCTCCGGTGACCGGGTCGACCAGCGCGACGTCCATCGAGCCGCCGGCCGGCGCCTGCAGGCCGCCGGGGCACAGCGAGTCCAGCTGTCCGAGCAGCTCACGCAGCTGCTCGTGGGTGATCGGTGCCCCGCCGACCGACGCAGCGTCCTCGTCGATCGCCGCGCCTGCCGGCGATGGCTGCTGCTCCTCCACACCCGCAGAGCGCGCGCCCGTCGCCGGCAGCGGTGCGATCACCTGAAGGTGCGCGGTCACCGGCGCCCGGCTGGTGTCCCACGGACGCAGGATCAGGTCCGAGAGCACGAGTGCCCTCAGCTGACCGATCGACCGCTGGTCGCCGTCGTCCTTCGCCATCCGCGCGTAGGTGTCCACGGTCTCCCGGCACGCCGCAGCCACCGGCGTCGGCAGGTCGGCGATCAGCTCGGACATGCCGTCACCCACTGCCCGCACCCGCACGTCGGCGGCCCGTTCCGCCTTCTTCCGCCGACGGTCGGCCGCCGCAGCATCCAGGGCGATCAGCGCCGCCGCCGTCCGCTCCCGCAACCGCACCGGCGTCTCCCCCGCCCGAGCCCAGCCCAACGCCTGCGCCTCGACCTCGGCCACCACGGCCGGCTCCACCGGCCCACCGGCCGCCTGGGACTGACCGGCGAGTGCCCGCACGATCGCGTTCGCCCGCGGCTCGTCGACCAGCCCGTCCGCCAGCGCCGCCCACGTCTCCGGCAGCTCCTGCACCAGTGCCAGTGACCGCTCCGCGAGGCCCGTCGCCGCGGCCAGCGAGATCCCCCGCAGCAGGGCCAGCTCATCGACCAGGAACTCCGACACACCTGCCTGCACGCGGGCAGGCGACCAGCCCTCCACCCCGTGGCCGGGCTGGTCCTCGGTCAGGTCGGTCTGCGCCGGCCGACGAGCCGCCAGCTCCGCGACCAGCACCGCCTCGTAGGCGGCCAACTGCGCCCGCGCGTCAGCGACCGCGGCCATCTCCCGCACCAGCTCCGCGTCCGAACTCGACTCGGGAGCCAGCACCTCCGCCAACCGCGTCCGCCGGCGGGTCACCCCCGCCGGAGGCGGCGGCAGGGCAGGCAGGGACTCGGCACGGTCGACGACCGTGAGCCCCATCCCGTATCCGCTGAACACACCCCGAACTTAGGCGAGGGGTACGACAGATCCTGCAGGTCGGAGCCCTGTCGCGCGGCTCCCTCGCACAGCGGGCCCAACGCTCGGGCAACACCGCGTCGCGAGGGTTCGAGCAGCACGACGCAACTCCCTCGGGCAGCGGCTCGAGTCCACGGACACGTGGGGACCACGGCCAGGCGACGTTGTGACCGGAACGTCCTGACCCCACCGCGCGAAGCGCCCCACAGCGGGAAGGGCCGAGCGCACGAGGAGGACGCCGACCGACGCCGGGCCGACAGGGTCCGAGCCACCCCGCGCGCCCCGTCCGCACTGTGTCCTCGAGCCAGGCGCACGAGAGCGACGACGCCCGGCCGGGGCGGAAGTCGGTGGCCCCACCCAGCGTCAGCAGGCAGGGTCCGGGGCGTGCAGCCGACCGCGCTCGACGAGGCCCTGGTGCGTCGGCTGATCGCCGCGCAGTTCCCTCGGTGGGACGACCTGCCCGTTGCCCGCGTGGAGCCGGGCGGCTGGGACAACCGCACGTTCCGCCTGGGCCCGGACATGCTGGTCCGGCTGCCGAGCGCCGCCGAGTACGCTGAGGCCGTCGCGAAGGAGCAGCGCTGGCTCCCGGTCCTCGCCCCCCACCTCCCGCTGCCGGTCCCGGTCCCGCTGGCGCACGGCACACCCGGCGCGGGCCTTCCGTGGCCATGGTCGGTGTACCGCTGGCTCGACGGCGAGGACGCCGCCCGCTCACCGGTCCGCGACCTCGCCGCCCTCGCCACCGACCTGGCCGCGTTCCTGCGCGCCCTGCAGGCGATCGACCCCGCCGGCGGGCCCGCCCCCGGCGTGCACAACTGGTTCCGCGGCGCACCGCTGACCCACTACGACGACGAGACCCGGCAGGCGCTCGACGTCCTCGGCGACACCGTCGACCGCCGCGCCGCCGCGAGGGTCTGGGACACCGCCCTCTCGACGTCCTGGCGAGGCCCACCCCGCTGGTTCCACGGCGACGTCGCGGTCGGCAACCTGCTGGTCCGCGACGGCCGCCTCGCCGGCGTCGTCGACTTCGGCACGTGCGGCGTCGGCGACCCCGCCTGCGACCTCGTCATCGCCTGGACGCTCTTCGGCGGCCCGAGCCGGACGGCGTTCCGCGAGGGCCTCGACCTGGACGACGACACCTGGGACCGGGCCCGCGGCTGGGCGCTGTGGAAGGCGCTGGTCGTCCTGGACGGGACGTCGAACGGCGACGTCGGTGACGCCGAGCGCGTGCTCGGGGAGCTGCTGGCCTAGCGCTTGGTGCCGCGGTGCAGGGCGACGACGCCGCCGGTGAGGTCGCGCCACTCGACGCCGGACCACCCGGCCTGCTGCAGCCACGAGGCCAGCTCGGCCTGCGCCGGCCACGCCCGGATCGACTCCGCCAGGTAGACGTAGGCCTCGGGGTTGCTGCTCACCGCACGCGCGATCGCCGGCAGCGCCCGCATCAGGTACTCGGTGTAGACGGTGCGGAACGGCCTCCAGACCGGGCTGGAGAACTCGCACACCACCAGCGTGCCGCCGGGCCGGGTCACCCGGGAGAACTCGCGCAGCGCGGCCACCGGGTCGGCCACGTTCCGCAGCCCGAAGGAGATGACCACGCCGTCGACGCTCTCGTCGGCCAGCGGCAGCGCCATCGCGTCCCCGGCGACCTTGGGCACGTCCCGCGCCGCCCCGGCCCAGAGCATGCCCTGGGAGAAGTCGCAGGCGATCGCGTGCACGCCCCCGGCGGCGAGCTCGACGGTGGACACCGCCGTCCCGGCCGCGACGTCGAGCACGGTGGCCCCGGGCCGGGCGCCGAGCGCCTCCCGGGTGGCGCGCCGCCAGCCGGCGTCCAGGCCCCCGGAGAGCACGGTGTTGGTCACGTCGTAGCGGCCGGCGACGCGGTCGAACATCGCGGCCACCTCCGCCGGGCGCTTGTCCAGCCCGGCCCGCACGCCCGTCGCCTCTGTCCGTCCACCGGTCGCCACGTCGGCGACGCTACCCGCGGGCCTCCTACCCTGGAGCGGTGACCACGACCGCCGCGAGCACCGCTGCGGTGACCACGACCCCCCTGGGCACCCGCCGCACCCCGCTGCTCTCGCTGGTGCCCGCCGACGGCGCCCTGGCCTGGGTGCGCCGCGGCGAGGGGCTGGTCGGCTGGGGCGAGGCCGACCGCCTGGAGGTCAGCGGACCCGACGCGCTCGCCGAGGCCGCCGCGTGGTGGGCCGACCGCTGCGCCCGCACCGCGGTCACCGACCCGCTCGGCGTCCCGGGGTCCGGACCGGTCGTCTTCGGCTCGGTCGCCTTCGACCCGGCGGCCGGGACGTCGGTGTTCGTCGTCCCGGAGGTCGTCGTGGGCCGCCGGGGCGGCGTGACCTGGGTGACGGTCACCGGCCAGGACCCCGACGCGGTCGTCGAGACCTCCGAGCAGCACGCGGCCACCTCGATCGGCCGTCTCGCCTACGCCGACGGGGCGCTGGACCCGGTCGCCTGGTGCCGCGCGGTCGCCGCCGCCGTCGCCCGGATCGAGGCCGGTGAGCTGGACAAGGTGGTGCTGGCCCGCGACCTGCTGGTCTCCGCCGACCGTCCGCTGGACCCCCGCCGGCTGCTGCTGCGGCTGGCCGAGCGCTTCCCCGACACCTGGACCTTCGCCGTCGACGGGCTGCTCGGCGCCACCCCCGAGCTGCTGCTGCGCCGCACCGGCCGGGACGTCGACTCGCGCGTGCTGGCCGGCACCGCCCCGCGCGGCGCGGGCGCCGAGGACGACCGGCTGGCCGCCAGCCTGGAGGACTCGGCCAAGGACCACGCCGAGCACGCCTACGCCGTGGACTCCCTCGCCGACGCGCTGCGCCCGCACGTCGAGGAGCTGTTCGTCCCCGAGCGCCCGTCGGTGCTCACCCTGCCCAACGTGCGGCACCTGGCCAGCGACGTGCGCGGCCGCCAGCGGGACGACGACCCCACCGGGCTGCTGGAGCTGGTCGCCGCCGTGCACCCCACCGCCGCCGTCTGCGGCAGCCCGACGCCGGCCGCCGCGCGGGTCATCGGCGAGCTCGAGGGCATGGACCGCGGCCGGTACGCCGGCCCGGTCGGCTGGCTGGACGCCCGCGGTGACGGCGAGTTCGGGCTGGCCCTGCGCTGCGCCCAGCTCACCGGCGCCGACGGCGGGCGGCAGGCACGGCTGTTCGCCGGCTGCGGCATCGTCGCCGGCTCCGACCCGATCGCCGAGCTGGCCGAGACCCAGGCCAAGCTCGCCGCCTTCCAGGCCGCGCTGGAGGACTGACCCTCCCCCTCGTCCGGGGGGAGGACGCCTCCGGACGCTGGAGCCCCACCCCCGAGCTGCCGACACCTCACGGGACGACATCCGTCGACCGGGAGGACAACGCAGTCATGGGCACCACGCCGGTCACCACTCGCGGACGGGCGATCGTCGGCGGCTGGCTGCTGGCCGCGACCGCCCTGGTCCTGGTCCCCTCCTTCGCGACCGAGTCGCTGTTCACCGAGACGAGCTACGTGCTGGTCAGCTCGGGGGCTGCTGCCGCGGCCTGGGTCGCCACGCGGCGACGCGGCCCCGGTGGAGGCGTGCGCCGACTCGCCGTCGCCCTCACCCTGAACGCCGTCGGGGACCTGGTGTGGCAGCTCGAGGACTGGGTGACCGGCAACACCCCGGACGTGTCCCTGGCCGACGTCGCCTACCTGCTGAGCTACGTCGCCCTCGGCGCCGCGCTCATCGGCCAGGCCGGGGGCCGGTCCGCCACCCCCCGGGACCGGCTGCACGCCCTGCTGGACTCCGCTGCCGTGCTGGTCGCGGCCCTGCTGATGGTGTGGCAGGCCTCGATCGGCACCACCCTGGCCGACGACTCGCTCCCGCTCTTCAGCAAGGTGGTGCTCGCGGCCTACCCGGTGCTGGACGTGCTGGCCCTCGGGCTGGTCGTCCGCGCCGTGGTCCTGCGCGCCCGGCTGGACCGCCAGGCCGTCCTCCTGGCCCTGGGCGCCGCCGCCTGGACGGCCTCGGACCTCGGCTGGCTGCTGCTGGCCTCCGCGGACCAGGTCGAGGACTGGCTGAGCGCCGGCTGGCTGGCCGGCGCGGTGGCCCTGGCCGCCGCGGCCTGGGCCCCCCGCCCGGCCACGGCCGAGCAGTCCACCGACTCGGTGATCGGCCACTGGCGGCTCACCTGCGCGTTCCTGCCGCTGCTGGTGCCCGGCATCATCGAGTTCGACGCGTGGCTCACCGGCGTCGACGTGGACCCGGTGCCCGGCCTGCTGGCCACCGTCCTCCTCACCGCGCTGGTCGTCGTCCGGGCGCAGCGGCTGCTCGCCGACGCCGTCCGCTCCCGCGCCGACGTCCGGTCGCTGGCCCGCCGCTACGAGGCGCTGGCCCTGAACTCCTCCGACGCCGTGGTCGTCGTCGACCCCGCCGGGGTGCTGACCACGGACTCCGCGTCGCTGGCCGAGCTGCTCGGCCAGCCCGGCGAGGCCGGCCGGTCGCTCCCCGCGCTGCTGGGCAGCGTGGGCGTCGACCCCGCCGACGTGCACGCCGTCCTCGCCCGGGCCACCGCCGCGCCCGGCGAGCCGGTCGAGCTGGAGCTGCGCGGTGGGCACCCCACCGGCGGCGTCGTCTGGCTGGGCGGCCGCGCCGTCGACCTGCGCACCGACCCCGACGTCGAGGGCGTCGCGGTCAACCTCTACGACATCACCGCCCGCAAGCTGGCCGAGGCCGAACTCGCCCACCAGGCCTTCTACGACGGCCTGACCGGGCTGGCCAACCGCGCGCTGTTCCTCGACCACACCGAGCAGGCACTGCGCCGGGCCGCCCGCACCGGCAGCCCGCCGATCGTGCTGTGCCTGGACCTCGACGGCTTCAAGGACGTCAACGACAGCCTGGGCCACCTGGCCGGCGACGAGCTGCTGTGCACGATCGCCCGACGCCTGCTGGGCGCGGTGCGGTCCGCCGACACCGTGGCCCGGCTGGGCGGGGACGAGTTCGCCGTCCTGCTCGACGACACCCGCGGCGGCGTGCCGTTCGCCACGACGCTGTCCCAGCGGCTGCTGGACGTCATCGGCGAGCCGGTCGAGCTCGGCGGGCACCGGGTGCACGTCGCCGCCAGCATCGGCATCGTCACCGCCGACACCGGCGCGACCCCGCTGTCGATGTTCCGGGACGCCGACATCGCCATGTACCGCGCCAAGGCCGCCGGCCGCGCCCAGGCCGTCGTCTTCGACCCGGGCATGCGGGCGGCCGCGCTGCAGCGGATCGAGCTCGAACGGGAGCTCGCCGGCGCCCTGTCGGCCGGTCAGCTGCGGCTGGTCTACCAGCCCGTGGTCGACCTGCAGACCGAGTGCGTCGTCGGGTTCGAGGCGCTGCTGCGCTGGCAGCACCCCACGCTCGGGGCGATCGGGCCGGACCGGTTCGTCCCGGTCGCCGAGGACGCCGGCACCATCGTGCCGATCGGCCGGTGGGTGCTCGCCGAGGCCACCTGCACCGCCGCACGCTGGCAGCGGGCCCACCCCTCGGCCACCCCGCTGTCGATGGCGGTCAACGTCTCCGCCCGGCAGCTGGCCGACGGCACGCTGCTCGCCGACGTCGCCGAGGCGCTGACCACCAGCGGCATCTCGCCGTCCTCGCTGGTCCTGGAGGTCACCGAGACGGCGCTGGTCACCGACCCCGACGCCGTGGCCGAGCAGCTGTGCGCGCTGCGCGGTCTGGGCGTGCGGCTGGCGCTGGACGACTTCGGCACGGGCTACTCCTCGCTCAGCTACCTGCGCCAGTTCCCCGTCGACGTCCTCAAGATCGACCGTTCCTTCGTCGACCTGCTCGACGGCTCGGCCGAGGACGCCGCGATCGTGCACGGCCTCGTGCAGCTGGGCCGGACCCTGAGGCTGGAGATCGTCGCCGAGGGCGTGGAGACCGTGGCGCAGCGCGACCGGCTGCGGGCCGAGCGGTGCCAGCTCGCCCAGGGCTGGCTGTTCGCGCCGGCGCTGGAGGCCGACGAGGCCGAGCGGCTGCTGCTGCAACGAGCCGTGCCCACCCCGGCGCTCCCCCGTCCCCGGGACGGCCGGACGCCGGGCGAGACGCCGCTGTCCCTGGCCTGACCGGGAACGGCGGGAGCCGCTAGCCCAGGGCCTCGGCGGCGGCGTCGCGCAGCCGGGTGGCCAGCGCCGCCTCGGCGGCGGCGTCGGTGCGGACGACGACCACCCGCGGACCGCCGGCGCCCAGCGCGGCCACCAGCTGCGCCGGGTCGCTGACCGCGGTCGCCGCCCAGCCCAGCGCGCGGGCCACCGCCACCAGGTCCCGGCCGTGCGGGGTGGCGAACACCCGGCGGAAGGAGGCGGCGTGCTGCGGCTGCCCGGGTTCCAGGGTGTTGAAGATGCCGCCGCCGTCGTTGTCCGGCACGACGACGGTGAGGTCGGGCCGCTGCTCCCCCGACCCGGTGAGCAGGCCGGTGAGGTCGTGCAGGAACGTCAGGTCGCCCATCAGCGCGAACGCCGGCCCGCCCCCGGCGCCCTGGTGCGCCAGCGCCGCGCCCACCGCGGTGGAGATCGTGCCGTCGATGCCGGCCACCCCGCGGTTGGCCAGCACGGTCAGCCCCGGCCGCGGCACGGCGAGCCGGTCGACGTCGCGCACCGGGGTCGAGGAGCCGAGCACCAGCAGCGCACCGGCCGGCAGGGTCGCCACCAGGTCGCGGGCCAGCCGCGCCGCGGTCAGCCCCCGCCCGGGGACGTCGTCGAGCTGCGCGTCGACCGCGCGGCCCACCCGGTCGGCCGCCGCCGACCACTCCGCGGCCCACCCCCCGGCCGGCGACCCGGCACCCGGACGCAGCCCGGCGTCGCGCAGCGCCAGACCCGGGTCCAGCTGGGCGCTGCCGACGACGGCGGTGCTGCGGGACGGGTCGGCCCAGCGCGGCGAGGGCGTGTAGGTCTGCACGGTCACCGCCGGGTCGGCCAGCAGCGCGTTCACCGGCCGGGACAGCGTCGGGCGGCCCACCACGACCACGCGGTCGGGCCGGTGCGCGGCCAGCCACCCGGGTGACCCCAGCAGCAGGGCCGGCCCGCGCAGCGCGCCCGCGGCACCCCAGGCACCGCTGCTGGGCTCGGCGAGCACCGGCCACCCCCGCTGGTCGGCGACGACGGCGGCGGCCCGGCCGACCGCGGTCGGTGCGTCACCGGCGACCACCAGCGTGCGGCCCGACGCCGCCGGGTCCGCGCCGGGGAACGGGGCGCTGCGGTGGCCGCCCTGCCCCGCCACCACGGTCCACGGCTCGCCGTCCGGCCGTCCGGAGAGGTCCCCGGCCAGGGCCGCCGGCCGGTTGCCGGGGCCGGCGTCGTCGGGCATCAGCGGCTCGCGCAGCGCCAGGTTCAGGTGCACCGGGCCCGGGTCGCCGGACAGCTCACCGCGGGCCACCACCAGCGCCTTGGCCACGACCGAGCGCCAGTACCGGTTCTGCGCGGCCTCCCGGCCGGCTTCGGGCGCCCCGACGTCCAGCGCCCAGCGCACCGCGCCGCCGTAGAGCCCGACCTGGTCGATCGTCTGGTTGGCGCCGGTGGCCCGCAGCTCCGGCGGCCGGTCGGCGGTGAGCGCCAGCAGCGGCACCCCGCTCTCGTGCGCCTCGAGCACCGCGGCGTGCAGGTGGGCGGTCGCCGTGCCGGAGGTGGTGAGCACCGGCACGGGCCGGCCGCTGGACTTGGCCAGCCCGAGCGCCAGGAAGGCCGCCGTCCGCTCGTCGATCCGCACGTGCAGCCGCAGCCGGCCGGCGACCTCGGCGTCGGCCAGCGCGACGGCGACCGGCGCGGACCGGGACCCCGGGGAGAGCACGGCGTCGGTGACCCCGCCGCGGACCAGCTCGTCGACCAGGACCCGGGCGAACGCGGTGGCCGGGTTCACGCCTGCACCGCCGCCAGCCGGGCGAGCCAGCGCTGGGTCGTCTCGGCGTCCGCGGCGGTCTCCGCGAGCCGGTCGGGGGTCACCGCGCGCACCGGCAGCGCCCCGTCGACCGGCAGCAGCGGCTCGGCGGTGACGTCGTCGGTGAAGAGCGCGACGGTGGCCAGCCCGCAGGCGAAGGGCAGCTCGGGCAGCGCCGCGGCCAGCGCGACGCCGGCGGCGATGCCCACCGAGCTCTCCAGGGCCGAGGAGACGACGCAGGGCAGGCCGTGCGCCTGCGCGACCTCCAGCGCGGCGCGCACCCCGCCCAGCGGCTGCACCTTCAGGACGACGACGTCGGCGGCCTCGCGCAGGTCGACCCGGCGTGGGTCGGCGGCGCGGCGGACCACCTCGTCGGCGGCGATCCGCACGTCGACCCGGCGGCGCAACCGCGCGAGCTCCTCGACCGTGGCGCACGGCTGCTCGACGTACTCCAGGCCGACGCGGTCCAGGGCGGTGATCCGGGCGACCGCCGTGTCGACGTCCCAGGCGGTGTTGGCGTCGACCCGGATGGCGCCGTCGGGGCCCAGCGCGTCGCGGACCGCCTCGACCCGGGCCTCGTCCTCGGCCGGGGCCTGCCCGGGCTCGGCGACCTTGACCTTGGCGGTGCGGCAGCCCGACGCGGTCACGATCGCGTGCGCCCGCTCGGGCCCGACGGCGGGGACGGTGACGTTCACCGGCACGCTGCTGCGCAGCGGCGCGGGCCAGCCCAGGACGGCGGCCTCGTGCGCGGCGGCCCACCAGCGGCGGCTCTCGGCGACGTCGTAGTCCCAGAACGGGGAGAACTCGCCCCAGCCGGCCGGCCCGCGCAGCAGCACGCCGTCGCGGACGTCGATGCCGCGGAAGCGGGTGCGCAGCGGCACCCGGTAGACGTGGGTCTCGCTCGCGGGCGCGGGATCGGGAACCACGGGCCCAGCCTAGGCGCGCCACGACCGGCGTCCTGGCGCACGATCGGTGTGCCGTGCACCCGGGTGCCCTACCGTTCCCCCCGGCTGCGGGCTCGTCGGCCCCGGTCCCGTGCACGTCGAACCACCCGGAGGTCGCTGTGGCAGCTCGGACGGGGCACCCGCCCGCCGCGGACCGCTCGCCGCGGTACCCCGGTGGCCCGGTGCGGTGCGGGGTGCGCGGCTGCGGCTGCGAGGACCCGCGGGTGCTGCTCAACGCCGCCAACGCGGTCACCGTGCTGCGGACGGTGGCCTCGCTCGGCCTGGTCGTCGCCGCGTCCGTCGCGCACTCGTGGCCGCTGCTGCTGGCCGCCTACCTCACCTACTGGATCGGCGACTCCGCCGACGGCAACATCGCCCGGTTCCAGCACCAGGAGACCCGGTTCGGCGCGTACTTCGACGTCATCTGCGACCGGATCAACTGCATCAGCTGCGCCCTGGTGTTCCTGCAGTTCGTCGACGCGCCCTGGCCGATCGCGGTGTTCCTGTTCCAGTTCGTGATCGTGGACCTGCCGCTGACGCTGCTGCCCATGCGCTGGCCGGTGCTGTCCCCGAACTACTTCCACCTGATCGACCCGCTGGCCTACACGCTCAACTGGCACGTGGTCGCCAAGGTCACCAACACGACCCTGCTGATCACCCTGCTGGTCGTGCTGCCCGACCAGCAGTGGATCGCCCTCGTCGCCGCCTCGACCGTGCTCGTCATCAAGCTCTGGTCGCTGAACCGGGTGCTGCGGCTGACCGTCCCGAAGGACACCCCGCACGTGCCGCAGGGGATGCCCGCCGGTGCCTGATGCCGGCACGATCGGCCTCGTCGCGCTCGGCCTGCTCGTCGGCGCGGTCTCGGCCGTCACGCCGTTCCTGCCCGTCGAGGCCTACGTCATCGGCCTGGCCGTGCAGAACACCCAGACCGTGGCCGTCGCCGGCGCGGTCGCCGCCGCGGTGGGCCAGACCGTGGGCAAGGTGCTGCTGTTCTCCACCGCCCGCGGGGCCACCAGCTCGCGTTGGCTGACCCGGCTGCGGGAGCGCGGCGCGAGGGAGGCCGCGGCGATCGAGGCCGCCGAGCAGGCCGGTGAGCAGCCGCCGGGCGGGCCGGTGAAGCGGGCGCTCCGGCCGGTCGGCCGC
This sequence comes from Modestobacter sp. VKM Ac-2986, assembly GCF_026967795.1. Lineage (GTDB taxonomy): Bacteria > Actinomycetota > Actinomycetes > Mycobacteriales > Geodermatophilaceae > Modestobacter. The sequence continues at coordinate 741,489 of NZ_JAPVBH010000001.1, read as the reverse complement.
TGGCTCAAGCGGGTCAACTCCCTCGGCGTCCGGCTGCTGTCGGGCCGCTGGGGCCCGGCGGTGGTGTTCCTGTCCGGCTCGGTCGGCATCCCGCCGCTGCTGGCCATCGCGTTCTACGCCGGGACGTCGCGGATGAGCCTCAAGGCGTTCATCGTCACCTGCCTGGCCGGCCGCACCGTCCGCTTCGTGGCACTGGCGCTGGTGCCCGACCTGGTGCCCGACCTGTTCTGAGCGGGACCGGCCGGGGCGCGCCGTAGCCTGACTCCTCGTGGTGGTCCCGAGCGCGCGGCAGCTGGCCCTGGTGCCCGCGCCGCCCCCCGAGGCCGCCGGCACCGTGCTGACCACCGTCTGGCCGGCCCTGCGCCGCGCCCTGGACGGCGGCGCCCCGCTCGCCGTGCTGCCCGCCGGCCCGGGTCCGGCCGAGGCGGCCCGCGCCGTGCTGCGGCCCGACGAGACGCTGGAGCCGGGCACCGACGTCGTCGTCGTCACCTCCGGCTCGACCGGCGGCAGGAAGGGCGTCCTGCTCTCCTCGGCCGCGCTGCGCGCCTCGGCCACGGCCACCCTCGACCGGCTGGGCGGTGCGGGCAGCTGGCTGCTGGCGCTGCCCACCTCGGCCGTGGGCGGGCTGCAGGTGCTGGTGCGCAGTGCGCTGGCCGGCCGCGAGCCCGCCGTCCTGGCCCGTGGCGAGCGGCTCGCCGACGCGGTCAACCGGCTGCCCGACGGCGACCGGCGCTACACCTCGCTGGTGCCCACCCAGCTGCGGCGGTACCTGGCCGAGGAGCCCGAGGTGCTGGCGTCCTTCGCCGCGGTGCTGGTCGGCGGGGCGGCCACCGACGCCGGGCTGCTCGACGCGGCGCGGGCCGCCGGGGTGCCGGTGCGCACCACCTACGGGATGAGCGAGACCGCCGGCGGCTGCGTCTACGACGGGGTGCCGCTGGACGGGGTCTCGGTGCGCATCCGCGAGGGCATCGAGCTGGCCGGACCGGTGCTCGCCCACGGCTACCGGCTCGACCCGGCCGGCACAGGTACGGCCTTTCGCGACGGCTGGTTCGCCACCCGGGACGCCGGCTCGCTGGCCGCCGACGGCACCCTCACCGTGCACGGCCGGCTGGACGACGTCGTGATCAGCGGCGGGGTCAACGTGTCCCCACAGGCGGTCGAGGCGGTGCTGCGCGAGCACCCCGCGGTCGCCGACGCCGTCGTGGCCGGGCTGCCCGACCCGACCTGGGGGCAGCGCGTGGTCGCCGCCGTCGTGCCCGCGCCCGGCGCGGTGCCCGACCTCGCCGAGCTGCGGCCCTGGGTGGCCGGCCGGCTCGGCGCCGCCGCCGCCCCGCGTGCCCTCACCCTGATCGACGCCGTGCCCACCCTGCACACCGGCAAGCCCGACCGCCGTTCCGTCACCGAGACGCTCGCCCGAGGAGACCTGTAGTGGCCACCCCCGCCCAGTGGCTGGAGGGTGCCCGTCCCCGCACCCTGCCCGCCGCGCTCGCCCCCGTCCTCGTCGGCTCCGGCGTCGCCGCCGCCCTCGACGGCTTCCGGCTCGGACCGGCGCTGCTGGCCCTCGTCGTCGCGCTGTCGCTGCAGGTCGCGGTCAACTACGCCAACGACTACTCCGACGGCAAGCGCGGCACCGACGCCGTCCGGGTGGGGCCGATGCGGCTGGTGGGCTCCGGCGCCGCGACGCCGCAGCAGGTGCTGGTCGCGGCGATGATCGCCTTCGCCGTCGCCGGGCTGGCCGGGCTGGCGCTCGCCGCGGTCTCCAGCTGGTGGATGGTCGCCGTCGGTGCGGTGTCGATCCTGGCGGCCTGGACCTACACCGGGGGGCCGATCCCCTACGGCTACCGGGCGCTCGGCGAGGTGTTCGTCTTCGTCTTCTTCGGCCTGGTCGCCGTGGTCGGGACGACGTTCGGCCAGACCCGCAGCCTCGACGGGCTGGCGTTCGCCGCCGCCGTCCCGATCGGTCTGCTGTCGGTCGCGCTGCTGGTGGTCAACAACCTGCGCGACGTGCACGGGGACGCCGCCGTCGGCAAGCGGACCCTCGCGGTCCTGCTCGGCGAGGCCCGCACCCGGATCGCCTACACCGGGCTGCTGGTCGTCGCGTTCGCCTGCATCGTGGCGATCGGGGTCGAGCGGCCGTGGGCGCTGCTGGGCCTGCTCGCCGCACCGCTCGCCGTGCCGCCGGTGCGCACCGTGCTCGGCGGCGGGCGGGGCCCGGTGCTGATCGGCACGCTCAAGGCCACCGGTCAGCTGACCCTGGCCACCGGCGTCCTGCTGGCCCTCGGCCTCGCGCTCAGCTGAGGTCGTCGCCGCCGCGCAGCTCGGTGCGGAGGCGCTCCTTCTGCTCGGCGCGGACCACCAGCGCGGTGGTCAGCCGGGTGCGCACCGGGGCGAGCACCAGGTAGGCGACCGGCATGGCCAGCAGCACGCCGAAGAGGAAGCCCGGGGTGCCCGGCAGGCCGAGGACCCACAGCAGGGCGATCAGCGCGGCGGCGATGGCCAGCCGGCCCAGCGTGTAGACCGCCAGCCACTTCCCCACCTGGGGCTTCTCCCCCAGCACCGGGGTCGCTCCGGTGGTCTCGGCGGGTGCGGCCTTGATCGGTTCAGCCATGACGGCCCTCCCACTTGGTCGACAGGACGACGGTCGTCCGGGTGCGGGCGACGCCCCTGATCCTGTTCAACGCACTGATGGTGTCCTCGAGTGCCCGGATGTCGGGGACCCGGACCTTGAGCACGTAACCCTCGCTGCCGGCGACCCGCCAGCAGTCCTCCACCGACGGCAGCTCGGCGAGCGCCTGCTCGAGCCCGGTGTCGTCGACCTGGTCGCTCTCGATCACCCCGACCAGGGCGGTGACGCCCAGGCCGACCGTGGCCGGGTCGACGACCGCCTGGTAGCCGGTGATGACCCCGGCGGCCTCCAGCTTGCCGACCCGTTCGTGCACCGAGGGGGCCGAGAGCCCCACCTGGCGGGCGAGCTCGGCGTAGCTGGCCCGGCCGTTGGCCCGCAGCAGCCCGACCAGCTGCTCGTCCACCGCGTCGATGTCGGCCTCCGGCTCCTCGGGGCGCCCGCCGGGGCGCTGCTGTGCGGGTCCCGCCCGGACGGGCGGTGCGATCCCCACCCCCGAGTATCGCCGCGGTCGTACATTGGGGGAGATGAGGGGGGTGGCCGGATGGTCTTCCTGGTCCTGATGGTGATCGCGGTGGTCGCGGTCGTGCTGGTGATGCGTGCAGGTTCTGCCCCGGGTGGCGGTCCAGGCGGCTCCGGACGGCCGGGGAGCGGCCCGCGCGCCCCCCGGCCGCAACGGCCGACCCGGATGATCGCCCCCGACGACGACCCGGACTTCATCCGGGAGCTGGAGCGCCGGACCCGCAGGGACGACGGCAGCCTCAGCTAGACGCCGGCCCCCCGTACGCAGCACGAGCCGTCAGCCCACCGGGCTGACGGCTCGTCGCGTCCTGCGGTCCCTCGGCCCCGCTGCAGGGTCCCACCACGAGCCTGCGAGTGGTGGGGGGCAGCGGGGTCCTTACATCAGGCCGCGCTGTCCTGTCGTGCGCCGCCGAACAGCCGACGCCAGCCCCCGCGGCGGCGGGCGGGGCGCTGCTCCACCGCGTCCGTGTCGCGGGCCGGCCAGCCCAGCCCGGTGCCGTCGGCCGGGTCGCCGGGCCAGCCGAGGCCGCTCGTGCCGTCGGCGCCGACGGGGACCAGCCCGGGGGCGTGCCGCGGTGCGGCCGGCTCCACCGGGGCGGGGCGCTGGGCGAGCGCGGCCGCCACGAACGGGTCGATGCCGGCTCCGTCGTCAGCTGAGTGCTTACCCACCGTGAACAACACCGCCTTCAGTCATGCCGTCAGGATGACACGGACCGCCCGCCAGCGGCCCGTCCCGGACGTACCGCGCGGTCTCGTTTCACCCGTTCGTGACTGCCAGTGAGGTGCTCGCCTCACTCGGCAGTGGTCAGACGCCGCCGTAGCTGTGCAGACCGGTGGACACGAAGTTCACGTACAGCAGGTTGAAGACCATGACGGCCAGGCCCACGACGTTGATCCACGCCGAGGGGCGGCCACGCCAGCCCGACGTCGTCCGGGCGTGCAGGTAGGCGGCGTAGACGACCCAGGCGATGAACGCCCAGGTCTCCTTGGGGTCCCAGCCCCAGAACCGGCCCCAGGCGCTCTCGGCCCAGATGGCACCGGCGATGACGGCGAAGGTCCAGATCGGGAAGCCGAAGACGGCGGTGCGGTGTGCGGTGCGGTCGAGCACGGCCGCCGAGGGCAGCCGGTCCAGCAGCGAGGGGGCCGTCACCGCGCCGGAGGCGGCGCGCTCGTCGCGACGGCTGCGGACCAGGTACAGCAAGCTGACGATGCCGCTGACGAAGAAGATGCCGAAGCCCAGCGTGGCGGTCGAGACGTGCACGGCCAGCCACCAGGAACGCAGCGCGGCCACCAGCGGGCCGGCCTCGACGTAGAGCACCATCCGGATCAGGGCCAGGGCCACCACGACCGGGCCCATGACGAAGACGCCGATGTGCCGCAGCTCCGGGGCGCGCACCGCGAGCGCCAGGTAGGACAGCACGGCGACGAGCACGACGACGGTCGAGAACTCGTACATGTTGCCCCAGGGCAGCCGGTCGGCCGCCATGCCACGGGTGACCATGGAGGCGGCGTGGGCGAGCGCCCCGAGGCCGGTGAGCAGCATGCCGACCGCGCCCAGGCGACGGGCCCGGGAGGGCTCGGCGGCCGGGTCGGCGGCGGAGGACCCCTCGACCGGGGCGCCGGCACCCACCAGCTGGCGGCTGCGGGCGGGGCGCCCGAAGGCCAGCTCGGCGCAGAACGCCACCACCGCAAGCGAGTACACGACCACCGTGATCGTGAAGAACGTGTCGGACATCCTGGCCAGCGACTCGTCGATCACGACGGCGGAGCCTCCTCGGAGAGTGGTGGTGCGGCGGCCGGTCGCTGGGCCGCACGGGTGGCCAGCGCTGCACCGACGTCGTCGGTGAGCGCGGTGAAACGGGGCCCGGTGTCGGCACTCCCCCGGGTCAGCGAGCCGATGGACAGCACGGTACCCCCGCCGTCGGGGCCCGGGACGACGCGGGCGAACACCCGCTCGCGGCGCACCAGCAGCATCCCGAGGAGGCCGGCGAGCACCGCGATCGAGGCGCCCAGCACGTACACCTGGCCCGGGTCGTGGGAGACCTGGATCGCGGCGAACTCCTTGAAGCCGCTGAAGGTGACCACGGTCCCGTCGGGGAGCGTGGTGGACTCCCCCACGGCCAGGTTGGCCCGGCCGACCCGGGTCAGCGCGCCCCGGTCGATCAGGTCCTGGTCGAGGGAGTAGACCGACTGCGGCAGGCCGGAGTCCAGACCCAGGTAGCCGGTGTAGACGTTGATGCCGACCTGCGGACTCAGCGGCCGCGGGTCGACCGAGGTGAGCAGCCCGGCCTGCAGCACGCCGGTCGGGGCGAAGAAGCCCTCGACGGCCAACTGCTCGGTCGACCCGGCGCCCAGGTCGGGGACCTTGAGCACTCCCTGGCTGAGCATCGTGCCCTGGTCAGAGGGCAGGAACGGGGCGGACAGGTCGGTGAACGCCGTCCCGTCCGGGCGGGTGATGCTGAACGCCGGGGTGTAGCCGTGTCCGGTGACGTAGACCCGGTCACCGTGGGTGCGCAGCGGGTCGTTGACCCCGATCGTCCTGGCGATGGACTCGCCGCCGTCGACGTCGTAGCGGATGTCGGCGGTGAAGGAGGCCGCGGTGAGGTCCTGCTCGTACTGCGCCTCGAAGTCCTCGAGGTCCACGCAGAGCCCGGTCAGGTCACCGCCGCTGACCAGCGGCCCGGCGGAGTAGGTGTCGTACTGCTGGGCGGAGTTGCAGAACCCCTGGCCCTCGGTGACCAGGATGCTGCCCTCGTAGCCCCACATCTTGCCGCCGGCCAGGCCGAGCAGCAGGGCCAGCAGCGACAGGTGGAACAGCACGTTCCCGGTCTCGCGCAGGTAGCCCTTCTCGCCTGACACCTCGGGGCCGCCGCTGCCCTCGCGGCGGACGACGCGGAAGCGGCGGACCCGCAGCTCCTCCTCGACCACGTCGAGGGCGGCCGGGCCGGCGAGCGCGGTGGGCAGCGTCGCGTTCTCCGGCAGCCGCTGCAGGTGCCGGGGCGCCGGCGGCGGCGGGGTGAACAGCGAGCGGCCGTGCTCGATCGCCCGCGGCACCACGCAGCCGATGAGGGAGATGAACAGCAGCAGGTAGATCGCGGCGAACCACGGCGAGCTGAAGACGTCGAACAGGAACAGCCGGTCCAGCCACTGCGCCAGGGTCGGGTGCTCGGCGAAGTACCGGTTGACGTTCGTCTGCGACAGCGAGCGCTGGGGCAGCAGCGAGCCGGGGATCGAGGCGACCGCCAGCAGGAACAGCAGCATCAACGCGGTGCGCATCGCGGTCAGCTGCCGCCACCAGCGCAGCAGCCGGGCCAGCACCCGGCGCCCGGGTGAGGGCCGGGACGGCGGGGTGGCCGGCGAGGCCGGGCGGGGTGGGGCGGTGGTGGTCACCGGGCCTCCTCGCAGGCGTCGGTCAGGTGGGTGGCCGGGAGCGGCAGGGCGGTCACAGCGGCGCGGACTCCGCCAGGCCGCTGCTGGCCAGCCAGCTGCGCAGCCACCCCATGAGCTCGGTCCAGGCGCCGGTGACCAGCATCAGGCCCACCACGATGAGCACGATGCCGCCGACCCGGGTGACGGTGCCGGCGTTGCGGCGCAGGAACGACATCGCCCCGACCGCCCAGCGGGCGCCCAGCGCGACGAGCACGAACGGCACGCCGAGCCCCAGGCAGTAGGCCAGGCCGAGGAACGCGCCGCGGCCGGGGGTCGCCTCGCTGAAGGCCAGGTTCTGCACGGCGGCCAGCGTCGGGCCCAGGCACGGGGTCCAGCCCAGGCCGAACACGATGCCCAGCAGCGGGGCGCCGGCCAGCCCGACGGCGGGGCGGGCCTGCAGCCGGGCGGTGCGCTGCAGGAACGGCAGCCAGCCCAGGAAGCCCAGCCCGACCAGGATGGTGACCACGCCCATCGCCCGGGTGATCTCGTCGTTGTACTGCAGCAGCAGCCGGCCCAGCCCGCCGAACGCGCTGCTGATCGCGACGAACACGACGGTGAAGCCCAGCACGAACAGCACCGCGCCCAGCACCATCCGGCCGCGGGTGGAGCGCTCGTCCGTCGTCCGGACGGCGGTGGCGACCGGGCCGCCGGCCGGTGCGGGCGCAGGGGCCGCGGTGCGGGCGCCGCTGCCGACCAGGCCGGTGACGTAGGAGAGGTAGCCGGGGACCAGCGGCAGGACGCACGGCGAGGCGAAGCTGATCAGCCCGGCGAGCGCGGCGACCGCTGCGGCCACCAGCAACGGACCGTCGCTGATCAGGTCCGTGATCCCCTCGACCATCTCAGGCCTCCGCCGTCAGCCGTGCCAGCACCGCGCGCAGGTCGTCCTGGCGCACCTCACCGGTGTACACCGCCGCGACCCGGCCCTGCCGGTCCAGGACGATCGTGGACGGGATCCGGTCGGCCGGGTAGTCGCGGAACGCCAGCGCCACGCGCCCCTTGGGGTCGTACAGCGAGGGGAACGTGATGCCCTCGTCCGCCACGAACGCGTCGGCGAACTGCTGGTCGGTCTCCTTGACGTTCAGCCCCAGGAACTGGACGCCGTCGTCGCGGACCTCGTCGTAGACCTGCTGGAACTGCGGGGTCTCCACCCGGCAGGGCGGGCACCACGAGCCCCAGAAGTTGAGCACCGCGACGTCCCCGGCGAGCTCGGTGGAGCTGAACGTCTCACCGGTGAGCAGCGTGCCGGAGAACTCCGGGGCGCTGGCCCGCTCGGTGTCCGGGATCACCTGCGCGGCCGGGGTGCCGGCGACGAACCGGAACTCCCCGCCGTTGTTGACGTCGACGGCGTCCGAGCCGCTGGTGCACCCGCCGAGCAGCGCGACCGCGGCCACCGCGGCGAGCCCGGCCAGCCGACTACGCACCGGGCACCGCATCCGGGTCGGTGGCCCCGGCCGGCTCGGCGTAGGTGAGCCCGACCATCCGGTCGCCGTCGTAGGTGACCGAGGTGACGCTGGCCAGCCCGCACTGCCGCTTGCGCGGGTCGTGGGCGTAGCTGCGGCCCTCCAGGTGCAGCCGGACGGTCCAGACCGGCAGCTGGTGGCTCACGCAGACGGCCTCGTGGCCGCGGGCGGCATCGCGGGCGGTGGCGATCGCGCCGATCATCCGGGCGGCGATCTCGCGGTACGGCTCGCCCCAGGACGGCTTCCACGGGTTGCGCAGCCGCCACCAGTTCTCCGGGTGCCTCATCGACCCGTCCCCGACCCCGAAGGTCTTGCCCTCGAAGGAGTTGCCGGCCTCGATCAGCCGCTCGTCGGTGGCGATCGACAGCCCGAGGGTGTCGGCGATCGGCTGGGCGGTCTGCTGGGCGCGCTCCAGCGGGCTGGCGACCAGGTGGGTGACGTCGCGGGCGGAGAACCACTCGGCCACGGTGCGCGCCATGCCCTCGCCGGCCTCGGACAGCCGGTAGCCGGGCAGGCGGCCGTAGAGCACGCCGGCGGGGTTGTGCACCTCGCCGTGCCGCATCAGGTGGACGACGGTCTGCTCGCTCACGAGCTCTCCTCGCTGGCGCTCGTCGTGCGCGTTCGCGCAGCTGCGGTGCACATCGGTTCGCTCGCACGCTCGCTCACGGCTGCAGCTCCTCCGGGTTGCGCGCCTCGGCGGAGACCGGCGCTCCCCCGGCGGCGGCCGCGGCGGCCTGCGCGGCGGCCGGCAGCGCGGCCAGCACGTGCTCGACGGCGTCGTCGTCCAGCGCGGCGCTGACGAACCACGACTCGAAGGCCGAGGGCGGCAGGTAGACGCCGCGGGCGAGCATGGCGTGGAAGAAGGCGGCGTGCGCGGCGACGTCCTGGGTGCGGGCGTCCTCGTAGTCGCGCACCTGGCGCTCGTCGGGGACGAAGAACACCGAGAACATCGAGCCGGCCTGCTGGACCCGGTGCGGGACCCCGGCGGCGAACAGCGCGGCGCTGGCCGCGCCCCGCAGCACGGCGGCCACGGAGTCGCAGCGCTCGTAGACCTCGTCAGTGCACAGCCGCAGCGTGGTCAGGCCCGCGGCCACCGCGACCGGGTTCCCGGACAGGGTGCCCGCCTGGTAGACCGGCCCGGAGGGGGCCAGGTGGTCCATGACGTCGGCGCGGCCGCCGAAGGCCGCAGCCGGCATGCCACCGCCCATGACCTTGCCGAAGGTGAACAGGTCGGCGTCCACGGGGTCCAGGCCGTACCAGCCCGCGCCGGTGACCCGGAAGCCGGTCATCACCTCGTCGACCAGCAGCAGCGCGCCGTGCGCGGCGGTGATGCGGCGGAGTGCGGCGTTGAACCCGTCCAGCGGCGGGACGACGCCCATGTTGCCGGCCGCGGCCTCGGTGACCACGCAGGCGATCTCGGACCCGCGCTCGGCGAAGACGGCCTCGACCGCGGCGACGTCGTTGTAGGGCAGGACGACGGTGTCGGCGGCCGCGCCGGTGGTTACGCCGGGGGTGTCGGGCAGGCCGAGGGTGGCGACGCCGGACCCGGCCGAGGCCAGCAGCGCGTCGACGTGTCCGTGGTAGCAGCCGGCGAACTTCACGATGACCGGCCGGCCGGTGTAGCCGCGGGCCAGCCGGATCGCCGAGAGCACCGCCTCGGTGCCGGAGTTGACCAGCCGGACCCGCTCGACGGGTGCGACCCGGGCGACGATCTCCTCGGCCAGCTCGGCCTCGGCGGCGGTGGGCGTGCCGAAGGTGAACCCGCGCCGGGCGGCGTCGGTGACCGCGGCGACGACCTCGGGGTGGGCGTGGCCCAGGATCATCGGGCCCCAGGAGGACACCAGGTCGACGTAGCGCCGGCCGTCGGCGTCGGTGATCCACGGACCTGAACCGGAGGCCATGAACCGCGGGGTGCCGCCGACGGCCTTGAAGGCACGGACCGGGGAGTTGACGCCGCCGGGGGTGACCCGTCGGGCTCGCTCGAACAGCTGCGCCGACGCGGGCGCCTCGTACGGGTACGACTCAGTCACGGTCCCACTCTCCCAGGGTCAGCTGTGTGCCCGGTGGCACACCCTGGGTCCCCCGGCGCGGGGGGACCCAGGGTCCTCCATCAGCGGAGCCAGCGGGCGGCCTCGACCGCCCAGTAGGTCAGCACCGAACCGGCGCCGGCCCGGCGGATGGCGGTGAGCGTCTCGAGGACGGCGCGCTCGCGGTCGATCCAGCCGTTCGCGGCGGCCGCCTCGACCATCGCGTACTCACCGCTCACCTGGTAGGCCGCGACCGGCACGTCGACGGCACCGGCCACCGCCGCGACGATGTCCAGGTAGGGCCCGGCCGGCTTGACCATCACCGCGTCGGCACCCTCGGCGAGGTCCTGACGGACCTCCCGCAGCGCCTCGGCGGTGTTCGGCGGGTCCATCTGGTACGTCGAGCGGTCGCCGAACTGCGGCGCGCCCTCGGCGGCCTCGCGGAACGGGCCGTAGAAGCCGGAGGCGTACTTGGCCGCGTAGGCCAGGATCGGCGTCTCGGTGAACGCGCGCGAGTCCAGCCCCGCCCGGATCGCCGCGACCTGGCCGTCCATCATCCCGCTGGGGGCGATCACGTGCGCCCCGGCCTGGGCCTGGGCGATCGCGACCGCCGCGTAGCGGTCCAGGGTCGGGTCGTTGTCGACCACGCCGGCCGGGGTGACCACGCCGCAGTGCCCGTGGTCGGTGTACTCGCACAGGCACAGGTCGGCCATCAGCACGAGCTCGTCGCCGAGGTCGGCGCGCAGGTCCTGCAGCGCGACGTTGACGATGCCGTCGGCCGCGTCGGCCTGGGAGCCGACGGCGTCCTTCTCGGCCGGGATGCCGAACAGCATCAGCCCGCTGATCCCGGCCTCGGCCGCCTCGTGGGCGGCCTGCCGCAGGGAGTCCCGGGTGTGCTGGACGACGCCGGGCATCGAGCTGATCGGCTGGGGGGCGGAGATGCCCTCCTTGACGAACACCGGCAGCACGAGGTCGGCCGGGGACACCCGGGTCTGCGCCGTCCACCGGCGCATGGCCGGGGTCGAGCGCAGCCGGCGTCCCCGCGCGAAACCGGGGTTCGCGCCTCCCTGCAGCGAGCTCACTTCGAGGCCTCGCCCTCCGCCTCGGCCCGGCGGGCCTGGGCGAACGCGGCGAGCGCGTCGACGAGCGGGCCGACGGCGGCGGTCTCGGGCTGCACGTCCACGCGCAGGCCGAACTCGACGGCGCTGGCCGAGGTGGCCGGGCCGATCACCGAGACGACGGTGCGGGCGTGCGGCTTGCCGGCGATGCCGACCAGGTTCCGCACGGTGGACGAGGAGGTGAAGCACACCGCGTCGAAGCCACCGCCCTTGATCGCCTCGCGGACCGCGGCCGGCGGCGGCGCCGCCCGGACGGTGCGGTAGGCGGTGACGTCGTCGATCTCCCAGCCGCGCTCCTTCAGGCCCGCGGCGAGGGTCTCGGTGGCGATGTCGGCGCGGGGCAGCAGCACCCGGTCGATCGGGTCGAACACGTCGTCGTAGGGCGGGAAGTCGGCCAGCAGGCCCTCGCTGGACTGCTCACCGGTCGGGACCAGCTCGGGCACGATGCCGAACTCGCGCACCGCGTCGGCGGTCTGCTGGCCCACGCAGGCCACCTTGACCCCGGCGAAGGCGCGGGCGTCCAGGCCCAGCTCGGTGAACTTCTCCCGCACCGCGCGGACGGCGTTGGTGGAGGTGAAGACGATCCAGCCGTAGCGGCCGGTGACCAGGCCCTTGACGGCGCGGTCCATCTGGGCCGGGCTGCGCGGCGGCTCGACGGCGATGGTCGGGACCTCGACCGGCACGGCGCCGTAGGCGCGCAGCCGCTCGCTCATGTCGCCGGCCTGCTCCTTGGTGCGTGGCACCAGCACGCGCCAGCCGAACAGCGGGCGGCTCTCCCACCACGACAGCTTGGCGCGCTTGTCGACGGCCGCGCCGACGGTGACCACGACCGCACCGGTCAGGCTGTCGACCCCGGCGGACTTCTCGGCCACCGCGGACAGCTTGGCGGCCACGCTCTTCTGCGCCGTGCCGGTGCCCTCGGTGGTGACGACGACCGGGGTGTTGCCGGACAGCCCGCCCTCGACCAGGCCGGCGGCGATGGTCGTCAGCTGCTCGGCCGCGGCCTGCAGCACCAGCGGGCTGCCGGTGCCGTTGGCAGCGGCGGCCAGCGCGGCCAGCCGCTCGGGCGCGTCGGCGTCGACGGCGCGCAGGTCGGCGTGCACCGAGCCCGCGCCCAGCGGCACGCCGGCGTAGGCCGGGACGGCGGTGCCCACGGCCACACCGGGGACGACGTCGAACGGGACGCTGGTGCGGGTGACCGCCAGCGCCTCCTTCACCACGGCGTCGCTGGTGAACGGGTCGCCGGCGACGAGCCGGACCACCACGTTGCCGTTCTTGGCACCAGCCACGGCGCTCTTGGCGACCTCGGCCGGCTCGCCGGAGACGATGCTCAGCTCGAGGTCGGGGTGGGCCTCCAGCAGCGCCTCGCGCACGGCGACGGAGACGTCGGGGTCGGCCAGCACCGTGTCGGCGCCGGCGATCGCCGCGCTCGCCCGGGTGGTGAGCAGCTCGGGGTCACCGGGACCGGCGCCGACGAAGACCACCATGCCCTTGCCGGTGCCGTTCTTGCGTGAGCGCGTCATCGCGTGCTCCTGTTCTTCTGCCCCGGAGTGGGGCGCTGCGGGTGGTACGGGACGGGTGGGGGTGCGGAGGTCGCTCACCGGCTCATCGCCATGAGCGAGGCGGCGCCGCGGTCGAGCAGCTCGGCGGCCAGCGCGCGGCCCAGCTCGGCGGCCTCGGGCGCGGGCCCGGAGATCGAGCCCCGGACGCCGTCGCTGCCGTCGATGGCGGTGACCGAGGCGCGCAGGTAGAGCTCGGTGCCGCCGTCCTCGGCCTCGGCGAGCTCGGCGTAGGCGGCCACGGGGGCGCTGCAGCCGGCCTCGAGCGCGGTGAGGACGGCGCGCTCGGCGGCCACGCAGGCCCGGACGGCGGGGTCGTCGAGGACGGCGACCAGCTCCATGACCCGGGTGTCGTCGGTGCGGCACTCCACGGCCAGGGCGCCCTGGGCGGGGGCGGGCAGCACCTGGATCGGGTCGAGGGTCTCGGTGACCGCCGACAGCCGGTCCAGCCGGGCCAGCCCCGCGCGGGCCAGGACGACGGCGTCGAGGTCGGCGTCGGGGCCCAGCGCCCGGGCCATCCGGGTGTCGACGTTGCCGCGGATCGGCACCACGTCCAGCCCGAGGCCGAGCGCGCGCAGCTGGGCCATCCGGCGCGGTGCCCCGGTGCCGACGCGCGCGCCGACCGGGAGCTCGCCGAGGGTGAGGCCGTCGCGGGCGACCAGGGCGTCCCGGGGGTCCTGCCGGGCCGGGACGGCGGCCACGGTGAGGCCGGCGGTCGGCGCGGTCGGGAGGTCCTTGAAGCTGTGCACGGCCAGGTCGACCGTGCCGGCGTGCAGGGCCTCGCGCAGGGCGGTGACGAACACGCCGGTACCACCGAGCTGGCTGATCGCCTCGGTCGAGCGGTCGCCGTAGGTGCTCACGTGCACCAGCTCGACCGGCACCCCGCTGGCGGCGGTGAGCGCGTCGGCGACGTGCTGGGACTGGGTGAGGGCCAGCGCGCTGGCCCGGGTGCCCAGCCGCAGCGGCGCGGTCACGCGGCACCGCCGTGCATGCCGTCGCCGGTGGCGTCGATGCGCGGGTCCAGCGCCGACAGCGGGGTGCCGGCGGGCACCTGCGGGTCGACGGTGACCGCGTCGGACAGCGTCGTCCGGTCGTCGCCGGTGGCCCCGGTGAGGCCCAGGCCGAACAGGGCGCGCAGCGCGTCGGCGTAGTCGGTGCCGCCCGGCGCGCTGGCCAGCTCCTTGACCCGCACGGTCGGCTCGTGCAGCAGCTTGTCGACCACCCGGCGCACGGTGCGGGCGATCTCGCTGCGGGCCTTGGCGTCGAGGTCGGGCAGCCGGGTGGACAGTCGCAGCAGCTCGGCGTCGACGACCTCGGCGGCCTGGCTGCGCAGCGCGGACACCGTGGGGGCCACGGCCGCGGCCTGGCGCTCGGCGCGCAGCAGCGAGGTCTCCAGCTCCACCAGCGCGTGCGCGGCGGCGATGTCGTCGGCGGCCACGGAGCCGGCGACCGGCCGGCCGGGGTGCGCGGCGCGCTCGCCCTGCAGCATGGCCAGGTCGATCAGGTGCACCCCGGGCAGGGCGGCCACGGCCGGCTCGACGTCGCGGGGAAGCGCCAGGTCGACGACCGCGAGCGGGCGGCCGTGCCGGTCGCCGACCTCGTCGGTGCCGATCACGGTGCCGGTGGCGCCGGTGCAGGTGACCAGCACGTCGGCGGCGGCGACCTCCTCGGCCAGCTGCTCGAGGTCGGCCTGGCGCCCGCCGATCGACTCGGCCAGCCGGGCCGCGCTCGCCGGGGTGCGGCTGCTGACGGTGACCGCGGCGCCGCGGCGGGCCAGGGTGGTCGCGGCGAGGGCGCCCATGGAGCCGGCACCCACCACGAGCACGGGACGGCCGGTCAGGTCGCCGAGGACGTCGGTGACCCGGTCGAGGGCGACGGACACCAGCGAGGCACCGGCCTTGTCGATGCCGGTCTCGGCGTGCACGCGCTTGCCCACCCGCAGCGCCCGCTGGGTGATCGGGTGCAGCTCGCGACCGACCGTGCCCTCCTCCTGCGCCAGGGCGTAGGCGGCACGGAGCTGGCCGAGCACCTGGGTCTCCCCGACGACCATGGAGTCCAGGCCGGCGGCGACGGTGCACAGGTGCCCGATCGCCTGGTCCTCGTAGTAGACGGTGACGTACGGGGAGAGCTCCTCCACCGTCGCGCCGGCGTGCCGGGCGAGGACCCGGCTGACGTCGGTGATGCCGCCGTGGAAGCGGTCGACCTCGGCGAAGACCTCGATCCGGTTGCAGGTGGCCAGCACCAGCGCCTCGGAGACGTGCTCGCTGTCGACGAGCTCGTGCAGGGTCTTGACCTTGTCGTCGCCGGTCATGCTCACCTGCTCGAGCAGGGCGACCGGCGCGGTCTGGTGGCTGATGCCGACGGCGAGCAGGCTCATCGGGCACCCGCCCGGGCCGGCAAGGGGCGGACGACGTCGGGGACGCCGAGCTCCGGGGAGGTGTCGCGCTGCTGGTCCAGGAAGGCCAGCACCTGCAGCTCCACCGAGAGGTCGACCTTGCGGACGTCGACGCCCGCAGGCACCGCCAACGCCACGGGCGCGAAGTTCAAGATGCTCCTCACCCCCGCCGTGACGAGCCGGTCGCAGACCGACTGGGCCACCTCGGCGGGTGTCGTGATGACCCCGATGGAGGCCCGGGTCTCGGCCACGACGGTCTCCAGCTCGGCGACCGGGCGGACGGTCAGCCCGCCCACCGCGGAGCCGACCGTCGCAGGGTCGGTGTCGAGCAGGGCGACGAACTCGAAGCCCCGGCTCGGGAAGCCGCTGTAGTCGGCCAGCGCGGAGCCCAGCCGGCCGGCGCCGACGAGGACGCAGGGCCGGGACCGGGCGCCACCGAGGGTCTCGGTGAGCCGGTCGCGCAGGCCCGCGACGGAGTAGCCCACGCCCCGGACGCCGCAGGGGCCCAGGTGCGAGAGGTCCTTGCGCAGGCCGGCGGGGTTGACCCCGGCGGCGGTGGCCAGCTCCCCGGAGGAGACGTGGCTGCGACCGTCGTCGGCGAGACCGGCCAGCACCCGCAGGTACACGGCCAGCCGGGCAACGGTGGCCTCCGGGATGTTCCGGGGCCGCGACTCGGGCACGGGCAGACTCCACAGCGTTCCGAGGGCGACCGGCGGGGAGCCGGGGACGCTCGGGAGGACTTCGGGAACGCGGGCGCGTCGGCGCCCGGCGAACGCAACGGTAACCGCTTGTGAACGCCTGAACAAAGTCGGCGAGCCCGTATCCGCAGGTCGGCGGCCCTGCTGTGGTGAGGACCACGCCCGCGCCACCCGAACGGGTGCCCGGGGGTCAGCCCGGACCGGGTGGCACCCCGAGGTCGCGGCGCAGCCGCGGGACGTCGACGGTGAAGTGGCTGTGCTCCCGGCCATCGAGCAGCACCACCGGCACCCGGTCGCCGTACTCGATCCGCAGCTCGACGTCGGCGTCGACGTCGACCAGCTCGACGCCGAGGCCGGCCTCGGCCCCGATCCGGGTGAGCGTCTCGGCGGCCACCACGCACAGGTGGCAGTTCTGCCGGGTCAACAGCTGCAGGCGGGCGCCGGGCTCAGTCACCGGACACCGCCCCGGCGGCCGCGGCCCGCTCCAGGCCCAGCTCGCGCAGCCGGGCGCGGCTCACCTTGCCGGCCAGCGAGTGCGGCAGCTCGGGCACGAAGTGCACCGCGACCGGCACCTTGAACCGGGCCAGCGAGCGGCCGGCGTGCTCGCGCAGCTCCTCCTCGGTGAGCGCGGCGCCCTCGGTGCGGACGACGACGGCGTGCACCGCCTCCCCCGTGGCCGGGTCGGGCACACCGATGACGGCGGCCTCCACCACCTCGGGGTGCTCACCGAGGACCCGCTCGACCTCACCGGGGTAGACGTTGAACCCGCGCACCAGCACCAGGTCCCGGCGCCGCTCGACCAGGTGCAGGTCGCCGTCGGCGTCGCGGTGGGCGATGTCGCCGGTGGCCAGCCAGCCGTCGGCGTCGGGCCCGTCGGCGCCGTCGGGCCAGTAGCCGCTGAACAGGTTGGGCCCGCGGGCGCACATCTCCCCGGCCTCCTCGGCGTCCTGCTCGCCGTCCGGGCCGGTGAACGGGTCACCGAAGACCCCGGGGCGGACCCGGGTGCCCGGGTCGTCCCCGGCGGACGGGCCGCCGGCGGTGTCGCGCAGGACCAGCTCGACGCCCGGCAGCGGGCCGCCGATGCACTCGGGCTTGGCCCGGCCGGTGGCCAGCGTGCTGGCCAGCACGGGCGCGGCCTCGGTGAGGCCGTAGCCCTCCCAGACGGTCACCGCGGCCCGGTCGCGCATGGCGGTGAACAGCGCCCCGGGCATCGGGGCGGCGCCGCAGCTGGCGGTGCGCACGGCGGCGAAGCCGCGCCGCAGCACGGCGTCGCTGCCGGCGGCGTCGGCGACCGCGAGCCAGGCGCCGTACATCGGCGGCGCGCCGACGACGGCGGAGACCTCCTCGGCGCTCATCAGCGCCAGCGTCGCCGCGGGGTCGAACTCCTCCACGACCACCCCGCAGGCGGCGGTGGCGGCGACCAGGCCCCAGCCGACGTTGAACCCGTAGACGTGGAAGAGCGGGAGGACCAGCAGCACCCGGTCGCCGGCACGCACCGGCGGCGGGTCGAGGGCGAGCAGCTGCTGCTGGTTGGCCAGCAGGGCGGCGTGGGTGAGCATCGCGCCCCGGGGGCGCCCGGTCGTGCCGCTGGTGTAGGCCAGCAGCGCCAGCGCGGAGGGGTCGTCGGGGTCGGCCGGGGCGGGGCCGTCGGCGTCGGGCGGGCCCACGCAGACCGGCACGCCCGCGATGGCCGGCCGGTCCGCGGCGACCACCAGCAGCGCGGCGCCGGAGTCGGTGAGCAGGTGCTCGACCTCCGGGCCGGTGTAGGCGGTGTTGACCGGGACGACGACCAGCCCGGCCCGCAGCGCGCCCATGACGGCGACCACCCAGTCGACGCCGTTGGGCAGCTGCACCGCGAGCCGGTCGCCCGGCTGCAGCCCGCGGGACACGCAGCCCGCGGCGGCCCGGTCGACCAGTGCGTCGAGCTCGGCCCAGGTCAGCCGCCGGTCGCCGTGCACCAGCGCCGGCGCGTCCCCGGCGGTGGCCGCCGCCCGGCGCACCAGCGTGGGGAACGTGCGCACGTCGTCGACCGGCACAGGAGACCTCCGCGGGGCAGCAGCCGTCTCGGACGGCGGGAACGTGGACGCAGCGGCACGATGTTGTCACCATGGTCGCCGGGCCGCACTGCGCCCGGACGGGGCCGACCGGCTCGACGGGGTGGGAGGGGTCGACGCCAGCATGTCCCGTCCCCGGCCGGCCGCGCCCAGCGTCGCCCCGCCCCCCTCGCCGGCGGCCGCCCGACCGGTCCGGTGGCCGCGCGCGTCGGCCCGCCCCCGGCCGGCCCCGCAGCCGCGCACCCCGCTCGACGCCGTCCCGCCCGGGCAGGCCGACGTCTGGGAGCTGGTCCGCCGGACGCAGGACGGCGACGCCGAGGCCTTCGGCCAGCTCTACGACCGCTACGTCGACGTCGTGCACCGCTTCCTGTCCGCCCGGGTGGGCGACCGGGCCACCGCGGAGGACTTCACCAGCGAGACCTTCGTCCGGGCGCTGCGCCGGATCGACTCGCTGAGCTTCCAGGGCCGTGACGTCGGGGCCTGGCTGGTCACCATCGCCCGCAACATCGTGCTCGACCACGTGAAGAGCAGCCGCTTCCGGCTGGAGGTGCCCACCGCCGACATGCGGGACGCCGACCGGGCGACCGAGGGCCCGGAGGACGCGGTCCTGCAGCGGCTGACCAACGCCGCCCTGTTCGCCGGGATCGCGCAGCTGTCCGAGGACCAGCGGGTGTGCCTGGCGCTGCGCTTCCTGCAGGGGCTGTCGGTCGCGGAGACGGCGGCGGCGATGGGCAGGAAGGAGGGCGCGGTCAAGGCGCTGCAGCACCGGGCCGTGCGCCGGCTGGCCGCCCTGTTGCCCGAGGGTCTGGCATGACGTGCCGTTGACCACGCGGCGACTCCCCGTGCCGACGGCCTGCACGTCCCCGTCGACCGCTCAGGGACACCGCCTCGGCCGGGGCGGTGGCTCGCGTCCGCCGGTGCCGCGGGTGTGCCTGCCCCTGGTGGTCACCGTCGACTGCAGGCCCTCCGGCGGCTGAGCGGGCGGCGGCGCTAGGGTCGCCGGGACCGGGAGCCGAGGCTCGGAGGGTGGTGCGGGGTGGCGCGAGTTCCCTTCCTGGGGCGGGCTGCACGCAGCCCGGTCGAGCTCGAGGACGAGGAGGCGCGCGCGCTCCTCGCCGGTGCGGCCTCGGCGGCTGCGGCGGAGACCGAGTTCACCGCCCCGGAGCCCGACCGCACGGCCGCGGCGTTCTTCGACGTCGACAACACGATGATGATGGGCGCCTCGCTGTTCTGGTTCGCCCGCGGTCTGGCGGCCCGGAAGTACTTCACCTCCCGGGACGTGGCCTCCTTCGTGTGGCAGCAGGCCAAGTTCCGGGTCGCCGGCAGCGAGAGCGCCACCGACATGCACACCGTGCGGGACAACGCGCTGGCCTTCGTCGCCGGGCGGTCGGTGCACGAGATCGTCGAGGCCGGCGAGGAGATCTACGACGAGCTGATGGCCGACCGGGTCTGGTCGGGCACCCGCGCGCTGGCCCAGCAGCACCTCGACGCGGGACAGCGGGTCTGGCTGGTCACCGCCACCCCGGTCGAGCTGGCCTCGATCATCGCCCACCGGCTGGGCCTGACCGGTGCGCTGGGCACCGTCTCGGAGATCGTCGACGGCCGTTACACCGGGCGGCTGGTCGGGGAGATGATGCACGGGGAGTCCAAGGCCCAGGCGGTGCGCGCGCTGGCCGAGCAGGAGCACCTGGACCTCACCCGGTGCACCGCCTACAGCGACTCCACCAACGACCTGCCGATGCTCTCCCTGGTGGGCAGCGCGGTCGCGGTCAACCCCGACGCCGAGCTGCGCGCGGTCGCCCGCTCCCGGGGCTGGACGGTCAAGGACTTCCGCACCGGGCGCAAGGCCGCCAAGATCACCGGCTCCACGGTCGGGGTGGCCGCGGTCTCCGGCGGTGTGGTCGGCGGACTGGTCAGCCTGCGCCGCAACCAGCGCTGGCCCTTCTGACCCAGCCCGGCCCGCGGCCGGCCGGATCGGTGCGCGCGCCGGGTCGCACGTCCCCGGGCGCACCCCGTCGTCGGTCGGGGCCGTCGCCGCGGGCCGGTGCCGTCAGGAGAAGACGGAGCGGCGCTGCAGCAGCAGGCGGTAGAGCGAGTGCTGGATGGTCTCGCGGACCTGGTCGGTCAGGTTGAACACGACCATCGGGTCGTCGGCGGCGGCCGGGCCGTAGGACGCGGTCTCGATCGGCTCGCCGAAGGCGATGAACCACTTCGAGGGCAGCGGCACCGCGCCGAGCGGACCCAGCAGCGGGAACGTCGGGGTGATCGGGAAGTACGGCAGGCCCAGCAGCCGTGCGGCGGTGCGGGCGTTGCCCAGCATCGGGTAGATCTCCTCGGCGCCGACGATCGCGCAGGGCACGATCGGCACCCCGGTGCGCAGCGCTGCGCTGACGAAGCCGCCGCGACCGAAGCGCTGCAGCGTGTACCGCTCGCTGAACGGCTTGCCGACGCCCTTGAACCCCTCAGGGAACACCCCGACCAGCTCACCGGCGCTCAGCAGCCGCTCGGCGTCCTCGTTGCACGCCAGCGTGACGCCGAGCTTGCGGGCCATCGACCCGATGAACGGGTACTGGAACACCAGGTCCGCGCCGAGGAGCCGCAGCCGCCGGGCCGCCGGGTGGTCGTCGTGCAGGGCGACCGTGGTCATCAGCGCGTCGACCGGGACGGTGCCGGAGTGGTTGGCCACCACCAGCGCGCCCCCGACGTCGGGCACGTTCTCCAGACCCTGGGTCTCCACCCGGAACCAGCGCTGGAACCACGGCCGCAGCGCGGGCAGCAGCAGGTGGTCGGTGAGGTCGGGGTCGAAGCCGAACTCGTCGGTGTCGTAGTCGCCGGTCACCCGCCGCTGCAGGAAGTCCAGCACGCCGGCGAGCTGGTCGTCCCAGCCCGGCGGCGTCTCCGGCGGCGGGGGCTGCTCGCCGTCGGGGCGCAGCGGGATGACCCGTGCCTCAGGCATCGTGCACCGCCCGCAGGCCCGGTACCGAGGGGGCGGGCTGCGGCCGGCTGCCCCGCAGCGTCGTGGCGAGGTTGCCGAGCACCGCGGCGCCCCGCGCGACCTGATCGATCGCCGCACGCGCCGAGGAGGCGGCCGACCCGACGACCTCGGGGGGCAGCACCGGCGACAGCGTGCGCCCGAAGTCGGCCAGCGCCTCGGCGGTGCTGTGGCGCGGGGTGGAGCCGAACTCCTCGCGCAGCACGCGGGTGTCGACGACCCGGCCGGCGTCCAGGTGCCGCAGCTGCTCCGGGGACCACGCGGGCAGCCCGGCCCGGCGGGAGAGCCGTCCGGCGGAGCCGAGGGCGGACCCGGGGAGCGGCAGCGCCACCCGGCCGAGCCGGCGGACGGCCTGCGACAGCAGCACCGTCCCCTCGGCGGCGACGTTCACCGTGCCCACGTGCGCACCGGTGGCGGCACGGGTCAGCACGGCCACGGCGTCGTCCTCGTGCAGCAGCTGCAGGCGGGCGTCGTGGCCCAGGACGGTCGG
This sequence comes from Modestobacter sp. VKM Ac-2986, assembly GCF_026967795.1. Lineage (GTDB taxonomy): Bacteria > Actinomycetota > Actinomycetes > Mycobacteriales > Geodermatophilaceae > Modestobacter. The sequence goes on along the minus strand of NZ_JAPVBH010000001.1, from coordinate 720,122 downwards.
GACGACCGGCAGCCGGAGGAAGGCGGCCAGCTGAGAGTCGATCCGCGGGCCGATCACGTCGGTGAAGCGCAGCACCGAGACGCCGACGTCGGGACGGCGGCGGGCGAAGCCGCGCACGTAGCCCTCGATGTCCAGGCTGTCCTTGGCGAAGCCGCCGGAGGGGACACGGCGGGCCTGCATGGTCTCGGTGAAGACGGCCGGGTCGCGCGGGCTGGAGCCGTAGACGGCCGTGGTGCTCTTGAGCACGAGCCGGCGGACCTGCGGCGAGCGCTGGCAGGCGGCGAGCAGCTGCATCGTGCCGATGACGTTGAGCTCCTTCATCGACACCCGCCCACCGGGCGCGGCCGGCGAGGCGCTGATGTTCATGTGCACGACGGTGTCCACCGACGCCGACTCGATGACCTTGCCGATCAGCGGGCTGCGGATGTCGGCACGGACGAACTCCGTGCGACCGAGGCGGCGGAGCACCTCGGGGGCCGGGGGGACGGTGTCCACCCCGATGACACGGCCGATGGCCGGGTCGGAGGCGAGCTCGGCCGCCAGCGCGCCGCCCAGCCATCGGCTGACGCCGGTGACGAGGACGACCGCGGGCGGCACGAGCGTCAGCTCACTTCTTGTTGCGCCGCTGCACGCGGGTCTTCTTGAGGAGCTTGCGGTGCTTCTTCTTCGCCATCCGCTTGCGGCGCTTCTTGATGACCGAACCCATGTCCTGCTCCCGACGTCGTTTCGCTGGTGCCCGGGGCTGCGGACCGAGGTCGTTCCGCAGGTCCGTCGTCCGTGCACCGAGCGAGGTGATCAGCTCGTGCGCGGGCCACCCCATCCGGGGCTGCACCGCTCAGCGCACGAGACTACCCGGAAGGTGAGGTGCTGGAACGGCCGCCTCGCAGGGCCCCGCCCTGAGCGTGCGAAGGGTGGGGGGCGAGGTGGTCCTTTTTCAGGCGATGTCGGTGTAGGCGTCGCGCAGGTACTCGTGGACGGCGCGCTCGGGCACCCGGAAGGACCGGCCGACGCGGACGGCGGAGAGCTCGCCACCGTGGACCAGGCGGTAGACGGTCATCTTGGACACGCGCATGAGGGCGGCGACCTCGGCGACGGTCAGGAAGGCGACGGCGGCGCGGGGGGCCGGGACGGCGGCCTGGCGGCCGACGGGCATGGCGGCCGGGTGGGCGGCGGGCACGGGGCGGGACATCGAGGCTGCCGAGATGGGCCGGCCCATCGGACGCGGCGCCGGGACGCCGGGACGGGAGGTCTGGATGGTGGCGCGCTGGGGCATGGTCACGTCGTTCGTCTCCGTAGTCAGCACGCTCCGTTGCCACCGGCTTCCCCACCGGCGGGCGTGTCACGTTCGTGCTGGAAAAGACCCTAGGGCGACCGGAGTGACAGAAGCGATGGGTGAAACGGACAGGCGGACCGGTCCGTACTGGGCACAAGTGGACAGAGACACCCTGTGACCTTCCCGTGACGGCGTGTTGTCCCCAAGTCGACTCGTCCGTCGCACGGCCCGTCCACAGGAATCTGGGGACAACCACACACCTGTGAGTCACCTGGAGCCGCGTGGGACGAACGGTGCGTCGTGCAACGGGAGCCGTGGGGACGGTGGGATGAGTGGGGTCTGACGCCCTTCTCGTCGCAGAGCGTCACCGGACGGCCCGGCAGGTGTCACGCCGGACGGGCGTCCGACCCCGGAGGAGCTCCCCGGCGGGTCAGTCGGCCGTGCGGCCCAGCTCGACCGAGCGGTCGTGCGCGGCCTCCAGCGCGGCGATCAGCGCGGCCCGCACGCCGTGGCGCTCCAGCTCCCGGACGGCGGCGATCGTCGTCCCGCCGGGGCTGGTGACGGCCTCCCGCAGCTGGACCGGGTGCTCGCCGGACTCCCGGAGCATGACCGCCGAGCCGTAGGCGGTCTGCACGATCAGGTCGGCGGCCAGGGTGCGCGGGAGGCCCAGCAGGATCCCGGCGTCGATCATCGCCTCGACCAGGAAGAAGAAGTAGGCCGGCCCGCTGCCCGACAGCGCCGTGACGGCGTCCTGCTGGCTCTCCGGCACCCGCCGCACCGCGCCCACCGAGGACAGCAGCGCCTCGGCCTCGTCCAGGTGCGCCTCGGTGGCGTGCGCGCCGGCCGACAGCACGCTCATCCCGGCGTCCACCAGCGCCGGGGTGTTGGGCATGACCCGCACGACCGGGGTGCCCGCCGGCAGCGCGGCCTCGATCCGGGCGGTGGGCACACCGGCGGCCACGGACACCACGAGGTGCTCGGGGCCGACGTGCGGGGCGAGGGAGTCGACCAGGACGTCGACGTCCTGGGGCTTGACCGCCAGGAGCAGCACCCGGGACCGGGCCGCGGCCGCGGCCAGGTCGGTGACCTCGACGCCGTACCGGGTGGCGACCGCGGCGGTGCGCTCGGGGCTGCGCCCGACCAGGACGATCCCCGCCGCGCCGCCCGCCCGCCGGACCAGCCCGGCCAGCAGCGCCTCGCCGATCTTCCCGCCCCCGACGATGGCCAGCCCGGTGCGGCGTCCCTCTCCCGGTCCCTCTCCCGCGATCATGCCCGCGACCGTAGTGCCCGGCCGTGTGTCCGGTGGGGGCGCGGGGTAGGCGCCGGGGCATGTCCGGAGAACTGAACGGCAAGCGGGTGGCGGTGCTGGCCACCGACGGTGTGGAGCAGGTCGAGCTCGAGCAGCCCTGGCAGGCGCTCGTCGACGCCGGGGCGACGCCCCAGCTCATCGGCCTGGAGCCCGGCAGCATCACCGCCTACCAGCACATCGAGCCCGGCGACAGCAAGGACGTCGACCTCGCCCTGGCCGACGCCGACCCGGCGTCCTACGACGCCCTCGTGCTGCCCGGTGGGGTCGTCAACGGCGACTTCGTGCGGGCCGAGCCGGCCGCCGCGGCGTTCGTGAAGGCGTTCTTCGACGCCGGCAAGCCGGTGGCGGCGATCTGCCACGCCCCGTGGGTGCTCATCGAGGCCGACGTCGTGCGGGGCCGGCGGATGACGTCGTGGCCCTCGCTGCGGACCGACCTGCGCAATGCCGGCGCGGAGTGGGTGGACGAGGAGGTCGTCGTCGACGGCAACCTGACCACCAGCCGCAACCCCGACGACCTGCCCGCCTTCGGCCGCACGATCGTGGAGCAGTTCGCCCGCTGACCCGCCCCCCTCGTCGCCGCCGGCTCAGCCGGCGGCGATGAGCCCGGCCGCCGGGGCGACGGTCAGGACCGTCCCGGCCAGCAGCAGGACCGCCAGCAGCGGGACGCCGGGTGCCCCCTCGCCGTGCCGCTGCCGCCAGACGTGCACACCGGCGACCAGACCGGTGATCGTCAGCGGCGCCACCACCATCGCCACGTAGGGCATCACGCCCCAGAGCACGGTGAAGGCGAAGTACAGCCCGATGCCGACGGCCAGGGCGACGACGAGCTCACCGACGAACCGCAGCCAGGCGAGCACCCCCTGCCGGCCGGTGAGCGGCTCGGCGTCGGCCTCGGCCAGCTGGGCGGCGGTGACGACCGGGATCGGGCCGGTGACCGGGTGCTGGGCGGCGCGCCGGGCGCGCTCGACGCTGTCGGGGAGCGCGGTCGAGCCGGTGACCCCCGAGCGGACGGCGGAGGTCGCGGGCCCCGTGCCGAACAGCGACGGGGAGTCGGCCGCGGGCTCGGCGGTGTCCAGGTCGCCCTTGCGCCGCCCGGTGCGCACCGGCGGGGGCGCCGTCGCCTCGGACCTGCCGTTGACCCGGCCGGTGCCGGCGGGCCCGTCCCGGTCGTCGAGGTCCCAGGCGGCCGGCAAGGAGGCCGACGTGCGGGCCGGCTCCGGCGTCCGGGCGGGTGCGGGGGTGCGGGCGGGGGCGACCGGCCCGGCGAGGCCGGCCGCGGGCCGGGCCGAGGGCTCGGGTGCGGGGGTCCAGCTCTGGCCGGACGGACGGGACGGCGCGCCTGAGGCCGGACGCGCGACCGGCGCCTGGGCCTGCGCCCGGGCCTTGGCCTGCGCCTGTGCCGCGGCGCGCGCCGCGGGCGGCCGGACGGGCGGCTCGGCCCGGGGGGTGTGCGGCGAGGACTCGACGCGCGCCGACCGGCCGGTGGACTCGACGTCCTCACCGGGACGGCGGCGACGCCCCGGGCGGGTGCCGAGCTCGCTCTCCAGGCCGTGCTCGCGGAGGATCTCGGCGAGCGAGCGGACGCTGTACTCCCCCGAGTCGGGCTGCGACATCAGGCTCCCTCCAGCTGGTCCATCCGGCGGAGGATGACTCCCTCACGCAGTGCCCACGGGCAGATCCGCACAGACGTTACGTCCACGGCGCGCATCGCGGCCTGCGCCACGACGGCACCGGCCGGGACCTGGTGCGCGCGTTGCGCCGACACGCCCTGCAGCTCGGCCAGCGCGGTGGCCTCGATCCGGGAGACGAAGCCCCGCACCTGGGTCAACCCGGTGGCGGTCATCCCGCGGGGCGTGCGCAGCCCGGCCCCCGACGGCGCGGCGCCGGCGAGGCGGGCCAGGGTGCGGAAGGTCTTGGAGGTGGCGGCCACCAGGTCGGGCTCGCCGGCGGCGCGCAGCTTGTCGCCGACCGGGGCCAGCACCTCGGCGGCGTGCTCCTCCAGGGCGGCCAGCGCCTTGAGGTCCGGCCGGCCCCCGGTCTCGGCGTCGGGCAGGAAGCGCCGGGTCATCCGCCCGGCGCCCAGCGGCACCGACAGGGCGACGTCCGGGTCCTCGTCGATGCCGGTGGCCAGCTCCAGCGAGCCGCCGCCGATGTCGAGCACCAGCAGCCGGCCCGCGCTCCAGCCGAACCAGCGGCGCACGGCCAGGAAGGTCAGCCGGGCCTCGTCCTCACCGGTGAGCACCTGCAGGTCCACGCCGGTCTGCTCGCGGACCCGGCGGAGCACCGCGGCGCCGTTGTCGGCCTCCCGGATCGCCGAGGTGACGAAGGCCAGCAGCTCGTCGCAGCGCTGCTCGGCGGCCTGCTGCTTGGCCCGCAGCACCGCGTTGAGCAGCGTCCTCTCCCCCGCCTTGGACAGCTTGCCGTCCTCGCCCACGTGCTCGGCCAGCCGCAGCACGGACCGGTCGTCGTGCATCGGCGTGGGGTGGGCACCGACGTGCGCGTCCACCACCAGCAGGTGCACCGTGTTCGAGCCGACGTCCAGAACCCCGAGTCGCATGCCGTCAGTCTGCCTGGCCCCCTCCAGGGGCTCGCGCCGAGCGGAGCGAGGCGTGAGGAGGAGGGGGCCCTGTCACTACCCTGCTCCGGTGGACCCGAGCACCGCCGTCGAACCGCCGCCCGAGGTGGGCCTGGACTTCCCCCGCGAGTGGGTGGAGTTCCCCGACCCGGCCGACCCCGAGCACTGGGTGCGCGCCGACCTCACCTGGCTGACCAGCGCCTGGACCTGCGTCTTCGGCCGCGGCTGCGCCGGGGTGGTGGCCGGGCGCGCCGAGGACGGCTGCTGCAACCACGGCGCCTTCTTCACCGACACCGACGACCTGGAGCGGGTGGCGGCGTCGGTGGCCGACCTGACCCCGGCCGACTGGCAGCGGCACCCGGGCACCGCGGTGGGCCGCGACGACTGGACCGAGGCCGACACCCTCGACGAGCCGGCGGAGGACGGGACGGCCGAGCAGGCGCTGCGCACCCGGGTCGTCGACGGCGCCTGCGTCTTCCTCAACCGGCCCGGCCACCCCGCGGGCGCCGGCTGCGCGCTGCACGCGATGGCGCTGCGCCAGGGGCGGCACCCGCTGGAGACCAAGCCCGACGTGTGCTGGCAGCTGCCGGTGCGCCGGGAGCAGGAGTGGGTCGACCGTCCCGACGACACCCGGGTGCTGGTGTCCAGCATCGGTGAGTTCGACCGGCGCGGCTGGGGCCCCGGCGGGCACGACCTGCACTGGTGGTGCACCGGCTCCCCCACCGCGCACGTGTCGGCGCAGCCGCTGGTGGAGACCTACGGCCCCGAGCTCACCGCGCTGCTGGGGCCCGCGGCCTATGCCGAGCTACGCCGGCTGACCGAGGCCCGCATGGACGCCGGCCTCGTCGCCCCGCACCCGGCCAGCCCCCGGCCCGTGCCCGTGGAGCTGCACCGCCGACGTCCCGGCTGAGCCGGCGGCCGGCCGGAAGGTCTGCCGGTAGGCCCGCGGGGAGACACCCCGGCGGCGGCCGAACTGCTCGCGCAGCCCGGCCGCGGTGCCGAAGCCGACCAGCCGGGCGATCTCCTCGACGGGGGCGTCGCTGTCCTCCAGCAACGCCTCGGCCGCGGCCAGCCGCTGGGCCAGCAGCCAGGCGTGCGGCGTCGTCCCGGTCGTGGCCTTGAACCGGCGGGCGAAGCTGCGCGGGCTCATCAGCGCGCGGCGGGCCAGCAGCGGGACGCTGATGTCCTCGGCCAGGTGGGCCCGCGCCCAGTCCAGGACGACGCCCAGCAGGTCGTCCTCGCACCGCGCGACGGGGGCGTCGATGAACTGCGCCTGCCCGCCGTCGCGGTGGGGTGGCACGACCATCTCGCGGGCCAGCGCGTTGGCCGCGCTGGTGCCCCACTCGCGGCGCACCAGGTGCAGCAGCGTGTCCACCCCGGCCGCGGTGCCGGCGCCGGTGACGACCTGGCCGTTGTCGACGTAGAGGACGGCGGGGTCGACGTGCACGGCCGGGTACCGGGCGGCCAGCTCGCCGGCGAACCGCCAGTGCGTGGTGGCCCGCTGCCCGTCGAGGAGCCCGGCCTCGGCCAGCACGAACGCCCCGGTGCAGGAGCTGATGATCGTGGCGCCGCGGGCGTGGGCGGCCCGGAGACCGTCGAGCAGCTCCGGCGGCGGGACGGCGTCGACCAGCTCCCAGGCGGTGACCAGCACGATGTCGGAGACGGCCAGGCGCTCGAGCCCGTGTTCGACCAGGACCGGGATGCCGGTGTCGGTGCGGACGACGCCCGGCACCGGCGCGACCATCGCGAAGTCGAACAGCGGCAGCCCCATCGCCCGGCGGTCGTAGCCGAAGAACTCGGCCACCACGCCCAGCCCGAAGCCGCCGACCAGCCCGTCGTCGACCACCACACTGACCACCACGGGGGAGCTCGCTGTCGGCATGGTGCACACGATGGCAGAAGTGACGCGGTCGCGGTCAGCTCTGCCACTCGTCGTCCTGCGGCGTGCCTACCAGGCTCGGGACATGATCCTGATCACCTGCCCCGTCACCCGCACCGACGAGCTCGTGGCCGACCGGCACGTGCGCTCGGTGACCAACCACCCGACGCACGTCGCGCTGGACGTCGCCTGCCCGTGCGGCGGCGTGCACGTCTACCGGACCGCCGCCGGTGGGAGGAGGCCCGGGCACGCGTCGCGGCCCGCGCCACCGCCGCAGCACTCGAACTCCAGCGCGTGTGAGCCGCCGGACCGCCGGGTACTTCGAACACATGAGCGAAGACAACGCACCTGTGAACAGCGGCCAGCCCGGCGACCCCAGCGCCGAGAAGGACCCCTCCGACTGGGTCACCGGCGGCGAGCCGGCCACCGGCGCCCAGAAGAGCTACCTCCACACCCTGGCCAACCAGGCCGGTGAGGACGTGCCGGACGACATCAGCAAGGCCGACGCCTCGATCAAGATCGACGAGCTCCAGAACGAGACCGGCCGCGGCAAGTGACACCAGGCTGGTGTCCACGGACACCAGCCACCGGGGCGCTGCCGCAGCAGCCCCCCGGAGCACCACCGACCGACCACCGCCACACCCAGGCAGGAACGGCGCAGCCGGTCAGCCCGGACGGTGGGCCCGCAGGGTCCACCTCCGGGCTGACGGGAAACGGCTCAACGCAGAGTGCCCCGCACGCGAGTCGCGGGGTCCGTGACGCCGCAGGCGGTGACGCCGGACGGTGGGCCCGCAGGGTCCACCTCCGACGTCACGGCAAGCGGCTCAGGGCGAGGCGACCCCGCTCCTGGCCGCGGTGCGACCCGGAGGGTCGCGATGTGTCACGCCTCGAACTTGTAACCCAGGCCGCGGACGGTGACCAGGTAACGCGGGTTCGCCGGGTCGGGCTCGAGCTTGGCGCGCAGCCGCTTGACGTGGACGTCGAGGGTCTTGGTGTCGCCGACGTAGTCCGCGCCCCACACCCGGTCGATGAGCTGACCGCGGGTGAGCACCCGGCCGGCGTTGCGCAGCAGCAGCTCGAGCAGGTCGAACTCCTTCAGCGGCAGGGACACCGGCGCCCCGTCGACGGCGACCACGTGCCGGTCGACGTCCAGGCGGACCGGGCCGGCGGCCAGGGTGGCCTCGGTGGACACCTCGGCCTCGGACCCGCGCCGCAGCACCGCCCGCATGCGGGCGACCAGCTCCCGGGCCGAGTAGGGCTTGGTGACGTAGTCGTCGGCGCCCAGCTCCAGGCCGACGACCTTGTCGATCTCGGTGTCCTTGGCCGTCAGCATGATGATCGGCACGGAGCTCTTCGCCCGCAGCGACCGGCAGACCTCGGTGCCGGACAGACCCGGCAGCATGAGGTCCAGCAGCACGATGTCGGCTCCGGCCCGATCGAACTCGACGAGCGCGTCCGTGCCGGTCGCCGCCACGACGGTGTCGTAGCCCTCCCGACGCAGCATGTAGGACAGCGCATCGGAGAAGGACTCCTCGTCCTCCACCACGAGCACTCGGGTCATTGCCGTCCTCTCCTCGCAGCCCCAGCGGGGCCGTGGTCGGTGTCCCCGGCGGCGTCGGCGCCGGTGGCGTCGATCCCCCGGGGGGAGTGCAGTGGGGGGACCGGCGGGCGCTCGGGCGCCGCCTGGTCGTGCGGTTCCTCGGCGTCGGCGTCGAGCGGGATCCGCAGCGTGAAGGTCGAGCCGAGGCCCTCCTCGCTCCAGACGGTGACCGAGCCGCCGTGGTTGCTGGCCACGTGCTTGACGATGGCGAGCCCGAGGCCGGTGCCGCCGGTGGCGCTGGCCCGGGACTGGTCGACCCGGTAGAAGCGCTCGAAGACCCGGGAGCGGTCCGAGCGCGGGATGCCGATGCCGGAGTCGGTGACGGCGATCTCGGCGAAGCCGGACCGGGCCCGGGCGCCGACGGCGATCGTGGTGTCCGCGGGGCTGTAGGCGACGGCGTTGGCCAGCAGGTTGGTCAGCGCGGTGGCCAGCTGCGCCTCGTCGCCGCGGACGACGAGGCCGGGCTGGGCGGCGACGGCGAGCTGGATGCCCTTGGCCGCGGCCGCGGCGCGGGTGCGGTCGACGGCCTCGGCGACGACGGTGGCGACCGCGACCGGCACCAGCTCGGGCAGCGGCTCGGCGCCCTGCAGCCGGGAGAGGTCGATGAGCTCGCGGACCAGCCGGGCCAGCCGGTCGGCCTCGTGCTGCATGCGGGCGGCGAACCGCTGCACGGTCTGGGGGTCGTCGGCCGCGCCCTGGACGGCCTCGGCCAGGAGTGCGAGCGCACCGACCGGCGTCTTGAGCTCGTGCCCGACGTTGGCGACGAAGTCGCGCCGGACGGCCTCGACGCGGCGCGCCTCGGTGACGTCCTGCAGCACCAGGGCCACCGGACCCGGCTGGACGACGGGTCCGGTGCCCAGCCGGATGCCGTGCACACCGACCATCCGGGGGCCGGTGCCCACCAGGTCGCCGGGCAGGGCGACGTCGGAGCGCCGGCTGCCGGTGACCTGCACGTTGCGGGCGACCTCGACCAGGCCGGGCACGAGCACCCGGTTGCCGCGCAGGACGCCCAGCGCGCGGGCAGAGGGGTTGGCCATGAGCACGGCGTCGTCGGCGCCCAGCACGATGACGGCGGGGTCCATCAGGTCGACCAGGCGGCGGCTGAGCGCGCCCTCCTCGTCGGCCCGGAGCCCACTGCGGTCGTCGTCCGCGCCGGGGGCACCGAGGCCCTTGCGGCGTTCCTCCCGCCGCTGGCGGGCGCGCGGGGACCGCACGGCCACTGCCACCGAGGCGAGCAGCAGGCCGAGCACGAGGCCCACCAGCAGGGCGACCAACGGGTCCACGGGGCCGATGCTAGACACGGACGGGCCCGTCACCGGACCCGCAGGTGATCATCACCCACCCGAGGGTGATCTGTTCACCGCGGGGTACCAGGGCGTTCACCGGCCAGCCGCCTGTGTCCGGCGCGGCGGTCTCTACCCTCGGGGCACACGTGTCGCGCACAGCCCGGGCGCGCACGGCTGGGGAGCGTCGCCGCCGTCGGGCGCCACCTGGGCGCAGACGACGCTACGAGGAGGAACCGTGCGCGAGAGCTACCGCGAGGAACTGGACGACATCAACGCCTGCCTGGTGGAGATGTCGAACTCCGTCGGGTCGGCCATGAGCACGGCGACCACCGCCCTGCTCGACGCCGACGTGGCCCTGGCCGACCTGGTGATCGCCGGGGACGAGCGCATCGACGCCGTCCGGGAGAGCATCGAGGAGCGCTGCTTCACCCTGCTGGCCCGTCAGCAGCCGGTCGCCACCGACCTGCGCGCGATCACCACCGCGATGCGGATCGTGGCCGACCTGGAGCGGATGGGCGACCTCGCCGAGCACATCGCCAAGGTCGCCCGGATGCGCTTCCCGGAGCACGCGGTGCCCCAGGAGGTGCGCCCGATCTTCCTGGAGGCCGGTCACGTCGCGGAGAGCCTGGTCACCAAGGCCGGCCAGGTCATCGCCAAGCGGGACGTCGAGGCGGCCATCGAGCTCGAGGCCGAGGACGACGTGATGGACCAGCTGCACAAGTCGATGTTCCGCGAGCTGCTGAGCGAGGACTGGCCGCACGGCATCGAGGCCGCCATCGACGTGACGCTGCTGGGCCGCTACTACGAGCGCTTCGCCGACCACGCCGTGAGCGTCGCCCGCCGGGTGGTCTACCTGGTCACCGGCGAGCGCCCGCTGCCGGCCCCGGCCGAGGCGCACTGACACCGACGACGGAGGCCCCACCCGCTCAGCGGGTGGGGCCTCCGTCGTTCCGGCCCCTCTGCAGGGTCCCGTCCCGAGCTTGCGAGGGGTGGGGGCAGAAGGGTCCTCCTACTTCTTGCCCTGGTTCTTGACGGCCTCGATGGCGGCGGCGGCCGCATCCGGGTCGAGGTACTGGCCGCCGGTGGTGAGCGGGCGCAGGTCGTCGTCGAGGTCGTAGCGCAGCGGGACGCCGGTCGGGATGTTGAGCCCGACGACCTCCGCGTCGCCCATGCCGTCGAGGTGCTTCACCAGGGCCCGCAGGCTGTTGCCGTGCGCGGTGACCAGCACGGTCTTCCCCGCGCGCAGGTCCGGCACGATCGCGTCGTACCAGTAGGGCAGCATCCGGACGACGACGTCGGCCAGGCACTCGGTGGCCGGCCGCACCTCCGGGGGCAGGGCGGCGTAGCGCGGGTCGGCGTCCTGGCTGAACTCGCTGCCGGCCTCGATCGGCGGCGGCGGGGTGTCGTAGCTGCGGCGCCAGGTCATGAACTGCTCCTCGCCGTACTCGGCGAGGGTGGCGGCCTTGTCCTTGCCCTGCAGGGCGCCGTAGTGGCGCTCGTTGAGCCGCCAGGAGCGGCGCACCGGGACCCACTGCCGGTCGGCGGCGGCCAGCGCCAGCTCCGCGGTGGTGATCGCCCGCTTGAGCAGCGAGGTGTGCAGGACGTCGGGCAGCACGTCGTGCTCGGCGAGCAGCCGGCCGCCGCGGGCTGCCTCGGCGCGGCCCTTCTCCGACAGCTCGACGTCCACCCAGCCGGTGAAGAGGTTGGCCTTGTTCCACTCGCTCTCGCCGTGGCGGAGCAGGATGAGGGTCCCAGAGGAGGTCACGCCGCCATCCTGCCCGACCGGGGCCGGGCCGGTGGGGTGGCCACCCCCGGGGCCCACCCCGAGCACGATCGGCTAGGCCATGACCGCGACGTCGCGGTCGCGCGCCGGTGCGCGGCCGGCCAGGACGGCGGCGGCCACGATCTCACCGGCCCGGACCAGCTGCTCCTGCGTGTGGGTGGCCATGGCCACCAGCCGCAGCAGCCCCTTGCCCCGCGGCACGGCCGGGTGGGCGACCGCGTTGGTGTAGACGCCGGCGTCGTGGGCGGCGGCCCAGGCGCGCCGGGTGACGTCGTCCTCGCCGGTGGGGACGGCGATGACCGCACCCCGGCCCGGCAGCGGCGCGGCCCCGCACTCGGTGAGCACCCGGCGGAGCAGGTCGCCGTTGTCGCGCAGCCGCTGCATCCGCTCGGGCTCCCGGCGCAGGACGCGCAGCGAGGCCAGGGCCGCAGCGACCGCGGACGGGTCGTTGGCGGCGCTGAACACGTAGGGCATCGACGTGCAGCGGATGCCCTCGGCGACGGCCCGCGAGGTCATGACCGCACCGCCCACGCTGGCCAGGGACTTGCTGAAGGCCACGGTCACCGCGTCGACCCGGTCCAGCACCCCGGCCTCCTCGGCGGCGCCCCGGCCGTGCTCGCCGAGCACGCCCAGGCCGTGGGCCTCGTCGACGACCAGCCGCGCCCCGAACCGCCGGCAGAGGCCGGCGATGGCCGCGAGCGGGGCCGCCTCCCCGCTCATCGAGTAGACGCCGTCGACGACCACGACCGCGCCGGCCTCGGGGGCGAGCGCGGACAGCCGCCGCTCCAGGGAGGCCGCGGAGTTGTGGGTGAAGCGTGCGACGGTGCCCCGACTGGCGGCCGCGGCGGCGTGCAGGCTGGCGTGCGCGTGGGCGTCGACGAGCAGCACGTCGCCGGGGGCGCAGCTGGTGGACAGCACGGCGAGGTTGGCGTTGACCCCGGCGGAGGTCAGCACGGCGTCCTCCGTGCCGTAGTGCTCGGCGAGCTCCTGCTCCAGGGTGAGGTGCAGGCGCGTCGTCCCGTTGAGCATGCGGCTGCCGGCGGCGCTGGTGCCGTACTGGCGCAGTGCGCCCACCGCGGCCTCGACCACCTGCGGGTCGCCGGCCAGGCCGAGGTAGTTGTTGGTGCCCAGGTTGATCCGCGTGCGGCCGTCGTCGAAGACGGTCATCGGCTGCGGCGCGCCCGCGGTCGGGACGGCGTGGGTGGCCAGGCCCGCCCGGTCCAGCCGGCGCAGCATCGCGGCGAAGTCGCTGTCCAGCAGCGGGGCGAACGGGTCCCGTCGGACCGGGTGGGCGTCGAACACGTGGGTGGCCTCCTCGTCGCCGCGAGGGCCGCGGCGGTGCTGCGTCGACCCTGACCGTCCGCACGCTCCGTGGTCAACGACCTTCGCTCAGTCCGGTCGAGGGTCACCCGACCCGGCGAGACGCAGGTCACTCCCGCACGCTCGGTGACGGCACGCGGCAGCACCGAGCCGAGTGGGTGTCACCCGGCCGTGCTCACCCGGTGGTGCGCACGGCCGGCGGTCCCGGCGGGCAGCGCCCGGCCGGTCAGCGGGCGCGCAGCCTCATCGGGGTGCGGAAGCGCTCACCGGCGCTGCGGGCGACCTGCCGGGCGGCCCGGCGGGTCTCGGCCGCCGCCCGCATCTCGGCCATCGCGGCGGCGTAGGCGTCGACGAGGGAGTCGGTGGTGCGGTCCCAGCTGAACGCAGCGGCGTGCCGGCGGGCGCCGACAGCCAGCAGCGCGCGCCGGGCCAGCACCCCGCGCACGGCGGCGGCGTAGTCCTCCGGGTCCCGGCTGTCGACCAGCAGACCCGACACCCCGTCGTCCACGGCGGTGGGCAGGCCGCCCACGGCGGCGGCCACCACGGGCGTGCCGCACGCCTGGGCCTCCAGCGCGACCAGGCCGAAGGACTCGTTGTGGCTGGGGACGACGGCCACGTCGGCGGCCCGGTAGTGGTCGGCCAACCGCTCGGCGCGCTGCGGCGGGAGGAAGCGCACCACGTCGGTGATGCCCAGCGCCACGGCCAGCTCCTGCAGCCGCTGCGGCTCGGCGAGCCCGGAGCCGCTGGGGGCGCCCACGACGAGCACCTGCAGGCGGCGGCGCAGCGCCGGGTCGGCGGCGAGCATCCGCGCGGCGGTCTCCAGCAGCAGGTCCGGGGCCTTGAGCGGCTGGATGCGGCCGACGAACAGCAGCACGACGGCGTCCTCGGGGACCCCGATCCGCCGCCGGGCCGCCCGCTGGTCGCCGGGGGCGAAGCGCTGCAGGTCGACCCCGGGCGGGACGACCAGGGTGCGGCGGGGGTCGGCGTCGTAGAAGTCGACGAGCTGCCGGGCCTCCTCGGCGGTGTTGGCCACCAGCCGGTCGGCCTCGGCGACCACCTGCTCCTCACCGATCACCCGGGCGCGCGGCTCGGGCTCGTCGCCCTCGGCCAGCGCGGCGTTCTTCACCTTGGCCAGGGTGTGCGCCGAGTGCACCAGCGGCACGCCCCACCGGTCACGGGCCAGCCAGCCCACCTGGCCCGACAGCCAGTAGTGGGAGTGGACGACGTCGAAGTGCCCCGGGTCGTGCTGGGCCTCCTCGCGCAGGACGGCGGCGGTGAACGCGCACATCTGGGCGGGCAGGTCGGCCTTGCCCAGGCCCTCGAAGGGGCCGGCGCTGACGTGCCGCACGGTCACGCCGGGCGCCATCTCGACGACCGGCGGCTGCTCGCTGGAGGTGGCCCGGGTGAACACGTCGACGGCGATGCCGCGCTCGGCGAGCCGGCGGGAGACCTCGACGACGTAGACGTTCATGCCCCCGGCGTCACCGGCGCCGGGCTGCTCCAGCGGGCTGGTGTGCACCGAGAGGGTGGCGACCCGGCGGGGCAGCACGAGGCGGGCCGGGTCGGGCACCGGCCCGGCGCGCCAGGGCGTGGGCTGGCGGGGGTGACGGCGAGCGGGCACAGGACTCCTCCCCCGCTCGGGCGCCGGGACGCATGTGGCTGGTGTGCCACCCGGTCGGGCACCCCTGTCTCGTTCCCAGTGTGCAACAGCGCCAGGATGGACACATGTCCAGCCCCGAGCTCCCGCCGTCCCCCGTCCGTGGTCAGGGCCGTGTCGCCGTCGTCACCGGTGCCTCCAGCGGCATCGGTGCGGCCACCGCGGAACGCCTGGCCGCGGACGGGTTCACCGTCGTGCTGGCCGCCCGCCGCGTCGACCGGCTGACCGCCCTGGCCGAGCGGATCGGTGGCCGCGCGGTGGCCCTCGACGTGACGGACCAGTCCTCCGTCGACGCCCTGGCCGCGGGGCTGGAGCGGGTCGACGTCCTGGTCAACAACGCAGGTGGGGCGTTCGACACCGCGCCCGTGGCCGACGCCGACCTGGACTCCTGGCAGCGCACCTACGAGGTGAACGTGCTGGGCACCGTGCGCGTCACCCGGGCGCTGCTGCCGGCGCTGCGTGCCTCCGGCGCCGGGGACGTCGTCTTCATGAGCTCGACCGCCGCGCTGATCAGCTACGAGGGCGGGGCCAGCTACACCGCCGCCAAGCACGGGGTGCACACGCTGGCCGAGACGCTGCGCCTGGAACTGGTCGGCGAGCCGGTGCGGGTGATGGAGATCGCACCCGGGATGGTGAAGACCGAGGAGTTCACCCTCAACCGGACGCAGTCGCAGGAGAAGACCGACGCCGTCTACCGCGGCGTGCGCGAGCCGCTGGTCGCCGCGGACGTCGCGGACATCGTGAGCTGGGTCGTCACCCGCCCGCACCACGTCAACGTCGACCTGCTCGTCGTCCGCCCCCGCGCCCAGGCCGCCCAGCACAAGGTCGCCCGCGACCCCGAGTGATGAAGGACCCCGTCCTCCCCACCCCTCGCGAGCTCGGGGCGGTGCCCTGGACGGGGCCTACTCGGCGTGGTGCAGGAGGACGTCGTAGGCGCGGGTCACCCGCGCGGAGTCGGCGGCGGTGCCACTGCGCTCGAACAGGGCCTGCGCGTCGGTGACCTCGACGGTGGTCGCGGTCCCGGAGTGGAGCACGCGGGAGATCAGGCCGGACAGCGCGGCGTCGGCCTCCAGGCGGGCCATCCACCCGGTCATCTGCCGGGGGTCGGCCGGCATCGGGGCGGGCGTGCGCAGCGCGTCGTAGAGCGCCCCGAGCTGCAGGGACTCGTCCGGACGCATGCTCACGGCCGCACCTGCGTGGGCTCGGGCACCAGCGTGACGCCGAACTGCGTGCGCACCGCGGAGACGACCTCGCCGGCGAAGGCCATCAGCTCCGCGGCGGTCGCGCCGGGCTCGGTGGTCAGCGCCAGGCTGTGCCGGGACGACGTCCCGACCCGCCCCGCCCGGGTGCCCTTGCCGTAGCCGGAGTACTGCACCAGCCAGGCCGCGCTCAGCTTCACCTGCGCGGCGCCGTCGGCGCCGATGCCGGCCGGCCAGGACGGGCACTCGGGCACCGCGGTGCCCACCGGCACGACCGGGTTGGTGAAGAACGAGCCGGCGCTGCGGGTGTCGGGGTCGGCGGGGTCCCAGACCATGCCCTTGCCGCGGCGCAGCTCGAGCACGGCGTCGCGCACCTGCGCCAGCGGCGCGGTGTCCCCGAGCTCCACGCCCAGCTTCTTGGCCAGCTCCGCGTAGCTGACCGGACTGGAGGAGTCCGAGGCCCGCAGCGCGAAGGTGACCGACAGGACGACGAAGACGCCGGGGCGCTGCTTGAGCATGCTGTCCCGGTAGGAGAAGGCCAGCTCGGCGGGCATGAGCACCCGCTCGGTGCGTGCCGTCCGGTCCCAGACACGGACGGCGGTGATCAGCGCGGCGACCTCCTGGCCGTAGGCGCCGACGTTCTGCACGGGGGTGGCGCCGGTCGAGCCGGGGATGCCCGAGAGCGCCTCCATGCCGGCCAGCTGCTCGGCGACGGTGAGGGCGACCAGGGCGTCCCAGTCCTCCCCCGCCTCGACCTCGAGCTGCACGGCGTCGGCGGTGTCGGTGCGGGTCACCCCCCGGCTGCGGACCAGGACGACGTCGCCGGGCCAGCCGCTGTCGGGGGCGACGATGTTCGACCCGCCACCCAGCACCAGCAGCGGGCGGCCGGCGTCGTCGGCGTCCCGGACGGCGGCGACCAGCTCGGCGCGGGTGGCGACCTCGACCAGCCGGTCGATCGGACCGCCGACCCCCAGGGTGGTCAGGTCCGCCAGGCGGGCGTCTCGGCGTTCCAGCACGCACCCACGGTAACGGCCCGTGCGGCTAACCTCGTCGTCCGTGAGCGACCACACCCAGCGTGCGTCGCTGCCCCCGGTCCGCAAGGTGCCGAAGCTGGCCGCCGGCCGGGCCCGCGCGCTGGGTCTGCCGACCCGTGGCACCACCAACGCCAACCGGCTGCGCCGGGTCGACCGCTGGCTGGTCGCCACCCAGGTCGCCCGGCTGCGCGACGCCGCCCGCCCGCTGGTCGTCGACCTGGGCTACGGCGCGTCGGCGGTCACGACCCTGGAGCTGGTCGACCGGCTGGCCCCGGAGGTCGAGCGCCTGGAGGTCGTCGGGCTGGAGATCGACCCGGAGCGGGTGGCCGCGGTGGCCGAGGACCGCGACCCGCCGCGGGTGGACTTCCGGGTCGGCGGGTTCGAGCTGGCAGGGCTCCGGCCGGTGCTGGTGCGGGCGTTCAACGTGCTGCGCCAGTACGACGAGGAGTCCGCCGGCCGCGCCTGGGACACCATGCGCGCCGCCCTGGCCCCCGGCGGGCTGCTGGTGGAGGGCACCTGCGACGAGTGGGGACGGCGGGCGAGCTGGGTGGCCCTGGACGAGGACGGCCCGCTCACCCTGACCTTCGCCGCGCGGGTGTCGGACCTCGACCGCCCCTCCGACCTGGCCGAGCGGCTGCCCAAGGCGCTGATCCACCACAACGTGCCGGGCCAGCCGGTGCACACGTTCCTGCGCGCCTTCGACGCCGCGTGGGCGGCGGCCGCGGGGCTGTCGGCGTTCGGCCCACGGCAGCGCTGGGCGGCGGCGTGCGAGGCGCTGGCCGCCGACGGCTGGCCGCTGCTGGGCCCGACCCGGCGCTGGCGGCACGGCGAGGTCACCGTGCGCTGGTCGGCGGTCGCCCCGACGTGAGCGGGGGCTCCCCCAGCTCCGCCACGAACGTCGCCCAGGCCCGGTCGACGCGGTCGGTGTCGCCGGTGGCGTCCAGGTCGACGATCAGCCCGCGGACGACGGCCAGCACCAGCGTCGCCAGGTCGGGCCGCCCGATCGTGCGCAGGCCCTCCTGGAGCGGGGCGAGCCAGTCGGTCGTGGCCTCGCGCCGGAAGCCGGGCCACAACTGCTGCTCGGCGTCCTCCCGCAGCCGGTTGAAGACCGCCAGGTAGCGCTGCCCCGCAGGCCCCGTCATACCTGCCCAGGCACGGGCCAGCGTCGTCCGGTAGTCCTCGTCCGGACGCACCCGCAGCAGGGCCTCCCAGTCCCGCCGCTGGCGGGCCCGGGCGCGCTGCAGCACCGCGCGGAGCAGCGCCTCCTTGGTGCCGAAGTGGTACAGCAGCATCCGGGACGACGTGCCCGAGGCGACGGCGAACGGCTCGAGACGGTCGGGCAGTCCGCCGGCCAGCGCCGCGTCGGTGCACACCTCCAGCAACCGCTCCCTGATCTCCGGCTGCCGCTGACGCCCCACCGCCGGATCATTTCGCGTAACTGGCGGTACGTCTAGCGTCGATCGCGTCGGTCCGACGTCGTGGAGACTCAGATGCGAGTGGTGTTCGTGCACGGGGCGTGTGTCCGGGACGGCGCGTGGTGGTGGCACCGCACCGCCGCACTGCTGACCGAGCGAGGCGTGGCCAGCGTGGCGCCCGCGCTGCCCAGCTGCGGGGAGACCGGCGTCGCCGGCCTCGGGTTGGACGCGGACGTCGCCGCCGTCCGGGCGGTGCTGCAGGACGGCGGTGACGAGCCCACCGTCGTCGTGGCGCACAGCTACGGCGGCATCGTCACCGCCGAGGCCGGGGCCGGGGTGACCGCGGTGCAGCACCTGCTGCTCGTCTCCAGCTACCTGCCCGAGGTCGGCGAGAGCCTGTCCACCTTCGGCGGACCCGAGCCCGCGCCGTTCCTCGACGTCGACGTCGAGGCCGGCACGTTCGGCGTCCGACCCGAGCTGCTGACGGAGACGTTCCTGCAGGACTGCCCCGAGGTGGCCGCCGACGCCGGCGAGCGGCTGGTCCGGCAGAGCCTGTCGGTGCTCGGGACGCCGGTGACCACCGCCGCCTGGGCGCACGTCCCGACGACCTACCTGGTGTGCACCGACGACCGGGGCACGCCCGCCGCGGCGCAGCGGGAGTTCGCCCGCCGCGCCAGCACCGTCGTCGAGCTCGATGCCGGGCACCACCCGTTCCTGTCCCGGCCGCGGGAGGTGGCCGACCTCGTGCTCGACCTGCCGGCCTGAGCGGTCAGAGCGCCGCGACCCGCCGCCCGAGGGCCCGTGGCGCCAGGCGCAGCCCCGTCGGCAGCATCCGGGTCTGCCCCGGCAGCGCCATCGGCCGCCGCCGGCGGAGCGCGTCGAGCGTGACCGCCGCGACCTCGGCCGCGGACAGCATCGGCCGGGTGAGTCCGGCGTTCATGGGCGTGTCGGTGGCCGGCGGGAGGAGCTCGAGCACGTGGGTGCCACGGGGGGCGAGCTGGCGGCGCAGCCCGTCGGCGAAGGCGTGCAGCCCCGCCTTGACCGCGCCATAGGTGGGCGCACGGGTGGGCGAGACCAGCGCGAACCCCGACGTAACGAACACCACGGACTCCAGCGAGGGCCAGGTCCGCAGCACCTCTCCGGTCAGGTGGATGGGCGCGGTGAGGTTGAGGTCGACCTCCTCGTCGAGCGCCACGGTCGCGTCGTCCGCGGCGAAGTCCCGCTCGACGAACGTCCCGGCGTTGTTGACCAGCACGTCGAGCCGGCCGAACCGGTCGGTGACCGCCGCCAGCAGCGCGGCGCGCGCCTCGGGCACGGTCACGTCGGCCCGGACGGCGAGCGCCTGCGGGTGCGCCCGGCCGAACCGGTCGAGGGCCTCCTGCGACCGGCCGCACACGGCGACCGACGCCCCCTCGGCCAGGAACGCCTCCGCCAGCGCCAGACCGATGCCCGACGTCCCCCCGGTGATGAGCACGACCTTCTCCACGACTGCCTCCCAGATTTTTGCACCGATCGGTACCGAAGGGACGCTAGCACCTCGGTACCGGTCGGTACCGAACGCGCGTAGGCTGCGCCTGTGACGAGCGGACGGACGGCGACGGTCGGCAGGCCGCGGGGCTTCGACGTCGACGAGGCGCTGGACGCCGCGGTGCGGGTCTTCTGGGCGCAGGGCTACGAGGGCGCCAGCCTGGACGACCTGACCGGCGCGATGCGCATCAACCGCACGAGCATGTACCGCGCCTTCGGCAACAAGGAGGAGCTCTTCTCCCGGGCGCTGGCGCGCTACACCGAGGGCCCGGCGTCCTACGTCGCGCAGGCGCTGGCGCAGCCGACCGCGCGCGAGGTGGCCGCCGCGTTCCTCGGCGGGTCGGTGCGGGCCACCACGCTGCCCGACTGCCCGACCGGGTGCCTGGGCGTGCAGGGCTCACTGGCCGCCGGCGCCTCCGGCCGACCGGCCCGTGACCTGCTGGCCGCCTGGCGGGAGTCGGGCACCGCCCACCTGCGGGACCGCTTCCAGCGCGCCGTCGACGGCGGCGACCTGCCGGCCGACGCCGACCCCGGACTGCTCGCCCGGTACCTGATGACCGTGGCCAACGGGATCGCCGTCCAGGCCGCGGGCGGCACCTCCCGCGACGAGCTCCAGCTGGTGGCCGACCTGACGATGCGGAGCTGGCCCCCGGTCAGCTCCTGACGGAGATCTCTCCGCCCGCGCGGGCGAACCGCTCGGACAGCGTGCGGAAGGCCTCGGCCAGCGCGGGCGGGCCGACGGTCAGGACGTCGGTGTCGTAGCGGGCGACGGCGGCGGCGAGGCCCACCCACGACCACGCGCCGAGGGTCAGCCGGCAGCGGTCGGGGCCCAGCGCCTCCACCACGCCGTCGGCGGCGAACGGGGCGACCCGGGCGGCCGGCAGCCCGAGCTCGACGGTGCCGGTGCACGGCCAGGCGCCGTCCGCGCTGCCACGGAAGGCACCGTCGACGAAAGCGGCGAGGTCACCGCCGGGCAGCTCGCGCGGGCCGAAGCGCGGGCCGTTCGGGGTGCGGAGGGCCATCCGGTCGCAGCGGAAGGTCCGCCAGTCGGCCCGGTCGAGGTCGAAGGCGACGAGGTACCAGCGACCGTTGCGGGCGACCAGGTGGTGCGGCTCTGCCCGTCGCGGCGGCGCCTGCTCACCGGCGTACCCGAAGCGCACCACCTCGCGGGCGCGGACGGCTGCGGTCAGCCCCACCAGCACCGCCGGGTCGACCTCCGCCGTCGGGCCGCCGGCGAGCGGGGTGACCTGGACGGCGTCCACGCGGTGCCTCAGCCGGGCGGGCATCACCTGGCGCACGGTGGTCAGCGCGCGGGCCGCCGCCTCACCGACCCCCGCCCCGCTGGTGGTCGCCAACTGCAGCGCCACGGCCAGCGCGACGGCCTGCTCGTCGTCGAACAGCAGCGGCGGCAGGTCGGCGCCCGCGCCGAGGCGGTAGCCGCCGTCGGGCCCCTTGGACGCCTGCACGGGGTAGCCGAGCTCGCGCAGCCGGTCGACGTCGCGGCGCACGGTGCGGCTGGTGACCCCCAGCCGGTCGGCCAGGGTGGCGCCGGGCCAGTCGCGGCGGGCCTGCAGCAGCGACAGCAGCACCAGCAGCCGGGACGACGTCCCGCTCGTCGGGGGCATGTTCTCGATGGTGCGCAGAGTAGAGGACAAGACCTGTCCGCTACCACTGCGACTGTCCTCTCGTCGCCACCGGAGGGGTGGCGGGTAACCGAGGAGCCGGACATGAGCATCACCACCACCACGCACCTGAACTTTCGCGGCCAGGCGCGCGAGGCACTGGACTTCTACGCGTCGGTGTTCGGCGGGGAGGTCATGGCCTTCACGTTCGCCCAGGGCGGCGACGAGCGGGACACCGCCGACGGCGCGGTGGCCGAGCAGGTCCAGTGGGGCGGCGTGCAGGCCCCGAACGGCTTCGCGGTCATGGCCTTCGACGTCCCGCCGGGCCGGGCGTACGACGCCGGCACCGACGCCGTCTACGTCTCCGTCCGCGGCACCGACACCGAGGAGGTCACCCGGTACTGGCAGGCGCTGGTCGTCGGGGGCACGGTGCGGGCCGAGCTCGCCCCGGCCGGCTACGCCCCGCTGTACGGGATGGTCACCGACCGGTTCGGCGTCACCTGGGTCCTGGACGTGCTCCCGCCGTACAACGGCTGACCCCGTTCCGGGTGCGGGTGGACCTCGGGCCACCCGCACCCGGTGGGGCACGATGGACGGCGTGCCCGACGAGCTGTTCGACACATGGACCGCCGCCGTGGAGCGGGAGGGCGAGCGCTTCGGCGTCGTCGCCCAGGAGCTGGACGCCGGCCGCACCCCGGCAGTCGGTGGGCTGCAGACCGCGGCGCCCTCGCTGACCGACTGGACCGCCCGCGACCTGGTGTCCCACCTCGGCGTCGTGCACCGCTGGGTCCTCGGCATCCTGCGGGCCGGCACGACCCAGCCGCCCCGCTCACCCCGCGAGATCGCCACGCCGGACGAGGACCTGCACGGCTGGTACGCGCAGGGCCTGATCGAGCTGGTGGCCACCCTGCGCACCACCGACCCCGGCACCCCGGCCTGGCACATGAGCCCGGCGGCCGCGCAGACCGCGGCGAGCTGGGCCCGGCGGCAGGCGCACGAGCACACGGTCCACCGGCACGACCTCGAGGCGGCCGCGTCGCTGGCGCACACCCCCGTCGACCCGGTGCTGGCCGGCGACGGCGTCGACGAGCTGCTGACCGTCGTGCTGCCCCGCTGGCAGCACACCGCGCCGCTGGCGACCGGCCGGGCCCGGGTCGGCGTGGTCGCGACCGACCTGTCCCGCAGCTGGACCGTCGAGGTGGCCGACGGCGCCGTGCGGTGCACGGCCGGTCCCGCCGCCGACCCCGACGCCGAGGTGTCCGGGACGGCGACCCAGCTGCTGCTGCACCTGTGGGGGCGGCCGGGCGAGGTCGCGGTGCGCGGCGACCGGTCCGCCGAGGCCCTGCTGCGGGGGCGCTGAGGATGAGCCGCAAGGACCGGGCGCACCTGTCCGCCCTCCCCGGGCCGACCCAGGTCGCCGGGGGCACCGCCGAGCTGCTGGCCGACGCCGACCGCGAGGGCTCCTGGCAGCTGATGCTCGACGGCGTCCCGCAGTCGCACGTGGACCTCCTCGACCCCGCGTACCTGGAGTTCGAGTACGTCCGCCGGATGGGCCACGTGCTCGACCTGGCCGCCGAGCCGGGCGAGCCGCTGGACGTCGTCCACCTGGGCGGGGGTGCGCTCACGCTGGCCCGCTACGTCGCCGTCACCCGGCCCGGCTCCCGGCAGCGCGTCGTGGAGCTCGACGAGCCGCTGACCGAGCTGGTGCGCCGCGAGCTGCCGCTGCCCCGCAACGCCCGGGTCCGGGTGCGTGCCGCCGACGCGCGGGAGGGGCTGGCCGCGCTGCCGGACGCCTCGGCCGACGTCGTCCTGGTCGACGTGTTCGCCGGTGCCCGCACGCCGGCGCACCTGACCACCGTCGAGTTCGCCGCCGACGTCGCCCGCGTGCTCACGCGCGGGGGCGTGACGGCGTGGAACGTCTCCGACGGCCCGCCGCTGCGCTTCGCCCGCGCGGAGGCGGCGACGCTGCGCGCGGTCTTCGGGCACGTGGCGCTGCTGGCCGAACCGGGGACGCTGCGGGGACGGCGGTTCGGCAACACCGTGGCGGTCGGCTCCGACGCCGAGCTGCCCATCACCGGACTGACCCGCCGCTGCGCCGGTGACCCGATGCCGGCCCGGGTGGTCAGCGGTGCGGACCTGGAGGCGTTCGTCGGCCAGGCGTCGCCGGTGACCGACGCGGACGCCCAGCCCTCACCGCAACCACCGGCCGGGGTCTTCGACTGAGGCCCGCGGCGTCGTAGGGTCGGGCGATGACGACTCCCTCGTACGGTCGGCTCACCCGCGACACCCGGCACAAGGTGGTGGCCGGGGTGTGCTCCGGCCTGGCCCGCAGGTTCGGGCTCTCCCGGGGCGGCCTGCGCGCGGCCTTCGTGATCTCCTGCGTGCTGCCGGGCCCGCAGTTCATCGCCTACGTCCTGCTGTGGGCGCTCATGCCGGCCGACGACAGGTACTGACGGCCGGCCGGCCTCACCAGGGGTTGTTGCCCGGCTTCAGGCTGCGCACCGCGGGCCGCACGTCGACCAGGTAGACCACCGCGGCGACGACGGCCGGCAGCCCGAGGAAGCTCAGCGGGCCCAGGACGAACAGCAGCAGCGCGGCGACACCGGTGATGCCGAGCCAGGCGGGCTTGCTCAGCTTGCCGGCGGCGACGTAGGCCGACGCCGGGCGGATCACGGCGTCGACGAGAGCCCAGAGGGCCAGGGCCAGGGTGCCGTAGTACACCAGGTCGGTCACGAAGCCGTCGAAGCCCATGGACCGAGGATAGGCGGGTCCGGCCACCCGCTGCCCGGGAACGCCCCCACCACCGGCGCGGGTGACCCCTCCGGGTGGGACGACGACGCCCCGGCCGCCCGCGGGTGCGGGCGGCCGGGGCGTCGACTCACGTGGTGGAGCGGTCGGTCACTTCCCCGTGCGGCGGGTCTTGGCCGGGACGGCGAGCGGGTCGGGCACCGTGGCCTTCGCCCGCTTCGCGGCCGGCGCCTCCACGGACGGCGTCACGGCCGGCTCGGCGGGGGCGGGCTCGGTCGTCGCGGGCTCGGCGGCGGCGTCGGCCACGGTGGCCTTCGTGGCCTCAGCGGCGTCCTGGACCTCGGCGGTGGCCGACTCGACGGCCGCGCCGGTGCGGGCCGCCGTCTTCTGCGCCACGGAGGTCACGGTGTCGGAGGCCTCGGCGACGGTGTCGGCGGTCTCGGCGAGCGCGTCCTCGAGCCCGTCCTCGACGGCGTCCACGGCGCGCTCGGTGCGGGCGACCACCTTGCGGAAGGCCGGCTGCCGGCGCAGGTCGCCGACCAGCTGCTCGCCGCGGCCGGCCAGCTCGCCGATGGCCTCCAGCGCCTGGGTGCGGGCGCTGTCGACCAGGCCGGTGACGGTGCCGAGCACCGCCTCCGGGCGCAGCTCGGTCACGGTGGTGCGGGCCTGGGCGGCGGCCCGGCGGGCCTGCTCGCGCGCGGCCTCGACCCGGGTGCGGGCCTCCTTGGCGCCCAGGTCGACCTGGACCTGCGCCTCGCCGGGGAGCGCCTCGGCGCGGGAGCGCAGGCCGCCGACGACGGTGCGGGCGCGGTCGACGGCGACGTCACCGGCGCCGAGCGCGGCCAGCAGGCCGGTGCGGCCGGTCTCGACGAGGGTCTCGCCGTAGTGCTTCAGGGTGTCGGTGCGGCTCATGCCGTCTCCTCCGAGGGGGTGGGGGTGGGGGCGGCCGCCTCGAGCTCGCGGGCGAGCTGGGCGGCGTGTTCGCGGGCGTAGGTCTCGTACAGCTCCAGGAGCACGGCCTTGTGCCGCTCCGACAGCGCCTCGTCGCCGCGGATGGCGGCGACCGTGCCGGCGGTGCCCGACCGGCGGTCGAGGATGCCGGCCTGCTCGTAGAGCGTCTCGGCGGAGATCTTCAGGCCCCGGGCGATCTGGGCCAGGATCTCCGCCGACGGCTTGCGCAGGCCGCGCTCGACCTGGGAGAGGTAGGGGTTGCTCACCCCGGCCACCCGGGCCAGCTCGCGCAGCGACACCTGGGCGGCGCTGCGCTGGGAGCGGATGAACTCCCCCACCTGTGAGCTCACGGCCGCGGGCACGGTCTGGGCCTCGGCGGCCGCGGTGACCACGCTCTCGCGGACCGCGGTCACCTGCTCGCGGACGAACTCCGTGGGTCGCTGCACATGATCACGTTAGCCCCGACTGCTAGCTCCTGCAAGCGCACCGCTAGCACCCTCCTCGACCCGCCGGCCCACGGTGCCACGCCGTGCGGCCCGTCGTACGTCCGCGCCCCCGCAGTGCCGCGCCGAGCCGCTGCGCGGGTCAACCCGGGCGAGCTGGGGTCGAGCCGCGTGAGGACGCGGCTCAACGTCTGCTGGTGCGGGTTGACCCGCGCTGGCACGGACTGGCCCGCAGCCCCCATCACGGCCGGACCCGGCCGAGCCGGCCGACGAGGGCTCAGCGCAGGACGTCGGACGGGCGGATGCGGCCGACCACGCCCTCGCCGCCGGAGACCGCGGTCGACGACCAGGGGGCGAGGGTCTCGGCGGGCACGCCCAGCTGCAGCAGGCCGGCGCAGAGCGCGGGCAGCCGGCCGCGGTCGCCGCCGTCGTCCAGCTTCAGGGCGACCGCCCCGGCACCGGGCAGCGCCGCGACGTGCACGCCGTCGGCCCCGCCCTTGACCAGCAGCCCGTCGACGGCCTGCATCAGCTCGGTGTCCTCGCGCCCGGTGCCGGCGACCAGCCACGGGTGGGCGCGCATCGCGTCGGCGACGCGGCGGCCGGCCGTGCCCGGCTCGGCCTGCACCAGCGAAAGGACGCCGCGGGCCAGCCCGGTGAGGGGGATCGCGTGCTGGGGCGCCCCGCACCCGTCGACGACGACGGCTGACACCGGGTCTCCCCCGGCCTCGCCCAACCGCGCCTCGATCGCCTGCTGCAGCGGGTGCGCGGGGTCCAGGTAGCCCTCGGTCGGCCAGCCGGCCGCCACGCAGGCGGCCAGCATCGCCGAGTGCTTGCCCGAGCAGTTCATCGCCAGCCGCTCCGACGCCCGGCCCTCGACCAGCCAGTGCGCGCGGGTGGCCTCGTGCCCGGGCAGCGCCGGCGGGCAGCCGAGGTGCGCGGGCTCCAGCCCGGCGTGCGCCAGCACCTGCCCGGCCAGCTCGCGGTGGTCGTCCTCACCGTTGTGCGAGGCGGCGGCCAGCGCCAGCTCCCGGTCGTCCCGGGGCTGCCAGCCGGCGTCGAGGTAGACGGTGGCCTGCACCGGCTTGTTCGACGACCGCGGCAGCACCGGCCGGTCGACGTCCCCGACGGCCAGCTGCGGCGCACCGTCGGCACCGAGGACGACGAGCGACCCCCGGTGCACCGACTCGAGCACGTCGGACGCCAGCCCGCCGCGCCACACCTCCACCAGCACCGGGTTCTGCGGCCACTCGCTCATGCGGCCATCATCCCGACGTGCCGGGACGGCCCCCTCGCAGGGCCCCGCTCCGAGCTCGGAGTGGGGTCGGGCCCCGTCCCGAGGCTCGGTACGAGCTTGCTCGTGCCGAGGAGGACGGGGTCCTTCGACCTTCAGCCGTGCCGGGACTCGTCGGCCAGCAGCTGGGCGACGTCGGCCAGGCCCTCGCGGTAACGGCGGGCCAGCTCACCGGCGACGGCGTCCATCACCGCCTGCACGCCGCGACGGCGCTCGGACAGCGTCCGCTCGCCGGCGGCCAGCGACCGGGCCGTGCGCTCGAGCAGGTCGTCGGGCATGGACGGGACGTCGGTGAGGTCGGCGCCCGGCGCGAGGCTGTTCACCCAGGTCTCGAACTGCTCGGGCGAGGTGGGCTGCACGGTCTGGTGCCGGCCCAGGCCGTGCGCGGGGCCGCGGCCCTTCTCGGACAGGATCTCCGGCAGCAGGTCGACCAGCGAGCGCCCGTCGTGCTCGGCGCGGCGCTGCAGCTCGCGCCGCACGATGTCCAGCCGGCCCTGCAGCAGGCGCCGCGTGTAGGAGAGGTTGACCTCCTCCTGCTCGGCGCGGTGCCGCAGCGCCCGCACCTCGGCCATCGGCACGTCCTGGACGCCGTCGAGGAACGAGGGGTCCAGCAGCTCGTCGACGCCGGCGCCGCCGGCAGCGGCAGGGGTGGGAGCAGTCATCGCGCGACCTCCGCGGGAGTGGGGACGGTGGATGCCAGCCCCGGGCACGCGCCCGGGGTCACCGGCCGATCGTCGCAGACCGGACCGCCCGGACGCGGTCGCGGGCCGCCGCCCGGGTGTCGTCGAGGGTCGCGGGGGTGTCGTCGGGGTCGATGGCGGCCGCCGCCTCGCCCACCTTGAGCGCCGCGTCGGGCGCCAGTGACTGCTTGACCAGGGCGAGGGCGATGACGCCCAGCTCGTGGTGGCGCACCGCGGTGCCCAGCCGGCCGACCTCGCGGGTGCCGGAGGTGACCGGCGTCCCGGGGCGGGGCAGCGTCTCGGCCATGCCGTCGAGGTGCAGCAGCACCAGCCGGCGCGGCGGGCGGCCCAGGTTGTGCACCCGGGCGACGGTCTCCTGACCGCGGTAGCAGCCCTTCTCGAGGTGGACGGCGGTCTGCAGCCACTCCAGCTCGTTGGGGATGGTGCGGTGGTCGGAGTCGACCCCGGCCCGCGGACGGCGGGCCTCGACCCGCAGCGCCTCGTAGGCGTCCACCCCGGCCAGCACGGCACCGGCGGCCTGCAGCTCGGCGGCCCGGGCGTCGAGGTCGGCGCGGGGCACGAGCAGGTCGACCACCGCCGCCGTCCCGTCGCCGATCGCCGGCATCCGGCGCACCCAGCCACCGCCGTCCAGCGGCAGGACGGCGTAGGGCGTCGCGGGCACGGGCCAGCCGGCGGCGGCGAGCACCTCGTCGCCGCGCGGGCCGACCAGCGACAGCAGCGCCCACGCGTCGGTCACCAGCGCCGGGTCGACCCGCAGCATGAAGCGCATCCGCTGCAGGAAGGTCACCAGCGCCGCACCCGTGCCGGGCTCGACGTCGCCCCAGGTGGTGCCGTCGAGCTCGGTGAGGACGACGTGGTGCTCGACGTGGCCCTGCGGGGAGAGGACCAGCGCCTCGGACCCGGTGGCGTCGCCGAGCCGCTCGAGGTGCTGGCTGGTCAGGCTGTGCAACCAGGACAGCCGGTCCGCGCCCGGGACGACGAGCACGTCGCGGTCGCTGCGGTCGACCAGGCCGGCGCCCTCGGCCAGCCGGCGCTGCTCGGGCAGCGGCTCGCCGTAGTGGGCCGCGACGGTGGCGGCCTCCTGGTCCAGGGCGACGGCGCCGGGGCGCTGCAGCAGCGGTGAGGTCGATGTCATGACTCGACTCCGGACTCGTTCCGCTCCTCGGTCGCTGGCGCTCCCTGCGATGATCGCTCGCCCGTCGTCTTCGCGCTCATGGGGTCTCCTTCTCCGTGCAGGCTCGGCAGGTGCCGGACAGCGCCACGTGGCCCACGTCCAGGCTGAAACCCAGGTCGGCCCTCAGACGTTCCGCCGCCCCGTCGAGCACCCCCGGGTCGACCGAGCTGATCTCCCCGCAGGTCTGGCAGACCACGTGCACGTGCCGGTGCTGCTGGCCGGCGTGGTAGATCGGCGCGCCCTTGCCCAGGTGGGTGTGCCAGACCAGCCCGAGCTTCTCCAGCAGCTCCAGCGCGCGGTAGACCGTGGAGGTGTCGGGCGCGGCGCCGTCGGGCCCGGCCTCGGCGCGCAGCCGGGCGCCGATCTCCTCGGGCGTGCCGTGCTCGAGCGCGGAGACCGCGGCCAGCACCCGCTGTCGCTGGCTGGTCAGCCGCATCCCGCGGGAGCGCAGCTCCGCGGCCAGGGGTCGCTGGGCCGGAGCCCGTGACGGCTCGACGTTCTCCGGTCCGGACACGCTGCCGAGCCTAGAGCGCGGGTGGCAGGGTGGACCGGGTGACGAGTCCTCGGGTGGCGGTCTGGCGGAACGGTGCGGCGACGGCGGTCTCCCCGGACGAGCCGGTGGTCACCGCGTTCGACCTGGGCCTGGGCCGCGGTGACGGCGTCTTCGAGTCCGCACTGGTCGCCGGCGGGGCGACCCCGCACCTGGACGACCACCTGGTCCGGCTGCAGCGCTCGGCGCGGATCCTGGGCATCACCCACCCCGGGGACGACGCGGTGCGGGCCGTGGTGGCCGCCGCGGTCGACGGCTGGCCGGCTGACGTCGAGGGCGCCTGCCGGGTGTTCCTCACCCGCGGGCTGGGCGAGGGCACCCCGCCGACGCTGCTGGCGCTGCTGGCCGCCGTCCCGGCCGAGACGCTGCGCCAGCGCACCGAGGGCATCAGCGTCGTCACCCTGTCGCTGGGCCTCCCGGCCGACTTCCGGGCGGGGGCGCCGTGGCTGCTGGGCGGGGCCAAGACGCTGTCCTACGCGGTGAACATGGCCGCGGGCCGGCACGCGCACTCCGTCGGCGCCGACGACGTCGTCTTCACCTCCCTGGAGGACCGGGTGCTGGAGGGTCCGACCTCGACCGTGGTGTGGGCCGCCGGCGGCCGGCTGCACACCCCGCCGGTGGAGACCGGGATC
The DNA here is from genome assembly GCF_026967795.1 of Modestobacter sp. VKM Ac-2986. Taxonomy (GTDB): domain Bacteria; phylum Actinomycetota; class Actinomycetes; order Mycobacteriales; family Geodermatophilaceae; genus Modestobacter. Next base: position 690,153 of record NZ_JAPVBH010000001.1, on the reverse strand, counting down.
CTGGCCGGGACCACCCAGGCCCGGCTGTTCACCCGCGCCGAGGCCGACGGCTGGCCCACGTCGATCACCCCCGGCACGGTGGCCGACCTGCACGCCGCCGACGCCGTCTGGCTGCTGTCGGGCATCCGCGGGGCCTCGCCGGTGACCCGGCTGGACGGCGTCGACCGCGGGGACGCCGGGCTGTCCGGGCGGGTGCGGGAGCTCCTCGCCCGGTAGGGTCGCCACCGGTGCGCCGGGAAGTCTGGTCGGCAACTCCTCAGCCGACCCCGCACCCCGGAGGCGTTCCCGTGCCCAGCACCCTGTTCGACCGCGGCTCGTACCGCGAGGCCACCCGCATCGCCGACGTCCTGCGCAAGGAGACCGTCGGCGGCGTCCTGCTCATGATCGGCGCGCTGATCGCGCTGGTCTGGGCGAACACCCCGTGGTCGGCGGCCTACGAGTCGCTGCGCGACCTGCGGGTCGGCCCGTCGGACCTGTTCGGGCTGCACCTGGACCTCACGCTGGGCACCTGGGCCGCCGACGGCCTGCTCGCGGTCTTCTTCTTCGTCGCCGGGCTGGAGCTCAAGCGCGAGTTCGTCGCCGGCGACCTCCGCGACCCGCGCAAGGCCGCGCTGCCGGTCGCCGCGGCCGTCGGCGGGATGATCGCCCCGGCGGTGTTCTACGTGCTGGTCAACCTGCGCGCCGGCGACGGTGCGCTGACCGGCTGGGCGATCCCCACCGCCACCGACATCGCCTTCGCCCTCGCGGTGCTGGCGGTCATCAGCACGCACCTGCCCACGGGGCTGCGCACCTTCCTGCTCACCCTGGCGATCGTCGACGACCTGCTGGCCATCACGATCATCGCGATCTTCTACACCTCCACCCTGCAGGTCGTGCCGCTGCTGCTGTCGCTGGTGCCGATCGCGCTGTTCGGCGTGCTGGTGCAGAAGCGCATCCGCTCCTGGTACCTGCTGCTCCCGCTGGCGCTCGTCGCCTGGGTGCTCATGCACGAGTCGGGCGTGCACGCGACGGTGGCCGGCGTGCTGCTGGCCTTCACCGTGCCCGTGGTCCGCAGCGACGCCGCCGGCGGCCCGGACGCCGGGCCGGGGATGGCCGAGCACTTCGAGCACCGGGTGCGGCCGATCTCGCAGGGCCTCGCCGTCCCGGTCTTCGCGTTCTTCTCCGCCGGGGTCACCGTGGGCGGGCTCTCCGGCCTGGGCACCGCGCTGTCGGACAGCGTGGCCATCGGCATCGTCGTCGGCCTGGTGGCCGGCAAGACCGTCGGCATCGCGGGGGCCACCTGGCTGGTCTCGCGCTTCACGAAGGCCGAACTGGACCCCGAGCTCGGCTGGCCCGACGTGATCGGCCTGGCGATGCTGGGCGGGATGGGCTTCACCGTCTCGCTGCTGATCGGCGAGCTGGCGTTCGGGGCGGGTTCCGAGCGCGACGAGCACGTCAAGGTCGGCGTCCTGACCGGCACCCTGCTGGCCGCGCTGCTGGCCGCCGTGATCCTCCGGCTGCGCGACCGCCGGTACCGGCTCATCGCCGAGCAGGAGGCCCGGGACGACGACGCCGACGGGGTCCCGGACGTCTATCAGCGACCGTCCGCTGAGAGCTGAAAAAAGCCGTTGCCGACCCCCAGATCGCGTCGTACGGTTGGGTCACACGAGAGAGGAGGTGGTCCCGAAGTTGATGACTTACAGGACGCGTGAGGTGGCTGTCCGCTAGCCGCCGTCCAGATGGGCCGCCCGCCCAGTCTCTGTGGAAGACCCACAGCTCGGACTGAGCAGCGGCATCCCGCCCGTCCGTCGATGGCGGCGAGCGAGAACCGGACAGTCACCCGACCCCCAGGCTGCCGACGTTGTCCAGTCGGCCCGTGCGCAGCTCCCCCACTACGGTGGGGTACAGCGCCACGGAGCAGCCTGGGGGTTGTCCGTTTGTCCGGGGAGGTCCGACGTGCAGTTCACCGGCCGATCCGTCGCCCTGGACACCTCCGCCGGGATCTGGCTCGCCGAGTCCGCCCAGGCCGCCGCCGCGGGCACCGTCGCCGCCCTGGTGCCCGCCTCGTTCGAGGCCGTGGCCCGGGTCTTCCACCCCGCGGTGCGCTACGTCGGTGACGACGACGTCGAGGTCCCCTGGTCCTCCGTCGCCGCGGCCAACGGCACCACCGCGCACCCGCTGATGCAGTGGGGCTCGGTCACCGGGGCCATGGAGTACTTCGAGAACGACGACCAGGCCCCGCTGTGGCACGGCGCCCCGGCCCGCGGCCACCTGCCCGCCCCGGTCGCCGAGCGGCTCGTCGCCGTCCTCACCCGCTGGACGACGACGCCCGACGTCTGCTGGTTCGCCGTGGCCCAGGGCGGCGCGGTCATCACCGACCACCCGACGCTGTCCCTGCCCGACCGCGAGTACTGGCTGATCAACGGCCCGATCGGGCTGGCCGCGGAGAACATGGCCGCCGAACCGTTCGAGCAGAGCGCCAACGTGTGGTGGCCGGCCGACCGCGCGTGGTGCGTGGTCACCGACATCGACCTGGTCACCACCTACGTCGGCGGCAGCGCCGGCTGCATCGCCGAGGTCCTGGCCGCCGACGGCCTCGAGACCGCCCCGGCGGACAAGAAGCAGCGCACCACCTGGGACGCCGACCGCGTCAACCCCGCCCCCAGCGACGCCCCCGACTGAGGAAGGACCCCACTGAGGGGCGAAAGTGGCCACTTTCGCCCTGCAGGGAACACGGCCCCTCGGGAGCCTCAGAGCTGGGCGAGCTCGGCGGCCAGGTCGTCGAGGCCGAGGCTGCCCTGGGAGAGGGCGGCCATGTGCCAGGCCTTGAGGTCGAAGTCCGCGCCGCGGGCCTGCCGGGCGGCGTCCCGGCCCTCGAGCCACGCACGCTCGCCGAGCTTGTAGCTGATCGCCTGTCCGGGCATGCCCAGGTAGCGCACCAGCTCGCTGTCGAGGAAGTCGGCGTCCCGGCCGCAGTTCTCCCCGAAGAAGGCCCGCGCCAGCTCCGGCGTCCACGGCTCGCCGCGGTGCTCGGCGACGGCACCCTCGGCGTCGTCCGGGATCGGCAGCTCCAGGTGCATGCCGATGTCGACGACCACCCGGACGGCGCGCATCTGCTGGGCGTCGAGGTAGCCCAGCCGGGCGCCGGGGTCGGACAGGAAGCCCAGCTCGTCCATCAGCCGCTCGGCGTAGAGCGCCCAGCCCTCGAGGTTGGCGCTCACCCCGCCCAGGGTGGTCTGGTAGTTCGACAGGTCACCGGCGACGTGCACCCACTGCGCGAGCTGCAGGTGGTGGCCCGGGACGCCCTCGTGGTACCAGGTGGAGACCAGGTCCCACAGCGGGAAGCGCTCCTTGCCCAGGGTGGGCAGCCAGGTGCGGCCGGGCCGGGAGAAGTCCAGCGAGGGGCGCGTGTAGTACGGCGCGGCGGCGCTGCCGGGCGGGGCGATCATCGACTCGACCCGGCGGATCGGCCCGGCGATGTCGAAGTGGACGCCGTCGAGGGCCTCGATCGCGGTGTCCATCATCGCCTGCAGCCGCTCGCGCACCGGCTCGACGCCGTCGACGGCCTCGCCGTGCTCGCCCAGCCAGCGCATGGCCTCCATCGGGGTCGACCCCGGGAGCACCTGCTCGGCCAGCTCGCGCTGCTGCACGAGGATCCGCTGGTGCTCGGCCCACCCCCAGGCGTAGGCGTCCTCCAGGCCGATGCCCGACCCGAGGTCCGAGCCGTTCCAGGAGCGGGCGAAGCGGGCGTAGCGCTCCCGGCCGACGGCGTCCGGCGTCCCCTCGCACTGCGGGGCGTAGGTGTCGCGCAGGAAGTCGCGGACGGCGGCGACCGCGGCGTCGGCGGCGGCGGCACCGGCGTCCAGCTCGGCGCGCAGCTCGGCCGGGCCGTCGGCGACGAACGTGGCGAAGTAGGGGCCCTCGAGCCAGGCGTCGAGCTGCCCGACCACGGTGCGCACCTGGCGCGGGGCGGCGAACAGCCCACGCTCGGCGCCGGCGGTCAGCGACTCCTGGTAGCCGCGGTAGGCCGCGGGCACGCGCACCAGCCGGCGGGCGACCACGGCCCAGTCCTCGGGGGTGGCCGTCGGCATCATCGAGAACACCGAGCGGATCGACTGCACCGGGGAGAACAGGTTCGACACCGCGCGCAGGCCCTCGCCCGCCTCGTGCAGGGCGAGGGCGGCGGTGAGCCGCTCGCGCAGCAGCCGGGCGCAGCGCCGCTCGACCGGGTCGTCGGCCAGCGACGGGTCCGCGGCCAGCACCCGGTCCAGCTCGGCCAGCGTCGAGCGCATCAGCTCGGCCTCGGCATCCTGCCCGGCAGGGGTGGTGTCCGGGAGCCGGTCGTCCCCGGGGCGGTTGCCGAGCCCGGTGGCGACGATCGGGTCCAGGTCGCAGACGGCCTCGACGTAGGCGTCGGCGACCTGGCGGGGGGTGGTGGGCACGGCGGCGGTCATCGGATCCGATCCAGTCGGGCGGACATGGTGGGGCGCAGCGGCTGGTCGGTCGCCGCGCGGTCGACGGCGTACATCAGCGCGCCGTCGACGATGCCGTAGAGGCGGGTGGCCCGGCTGACGTCGGGGTGGTCAGGGGTGCGGGCCAGCACGTCGCTGGTCAGTTCCCAGCTGGTCGTCGTCCGGGCGGTGCCGACGTAGATCTCGACCAGGCCGGCCGGGGAGCTGACCAGCAGCTCGACCTCGTCCTCGCCGCGGGGACGCCAGAAGCCGGACTCGCGGACGTCGGGGCCGGCCACCTGGCCGTCGTCGGTCAGCCGCCAGGTGCGGGACTCGTAGGAGAGGAAGTCGCGGCCGTCGTGGGCGAAGCGGACCCACTGGCCGAAGCGGTGGTCACCGCCGGTGCCGGCGGCCTGGCCCTCGCCGTGCCACTCGCCCAGCAGCGGCAGCACCGACAGCAGCTCGTGCGCCACCTCGGGGCCGGTCCGGACGTCGACGGTGTCGGGCACCGGCAGCTCGGTCGGGCCGGCGGCGGGGCCGTCGGGCAGCCCGGGCGGGACGGGTGCGCTCATCGGGCGTCACCCCTCTGCTGCTCGGTGCGGGTGAGCCGCCACGCGGAGGCGGCGAAGCCCAGCGCAGTCAGCCCGGTGAGGGTGACGAGCACCCAGGCGGAGACCAGACCCATGCCGCCACGGTAATCCGGGCCGCCGTCGCCCACCGGGGCAGGTCGCGCTCACCCCTGCGGGGTGGCCGGCTCAAGCGCACCGGCCGGGGCGCCGACTCACGAGGGGAACGACGGATCTCCAGAAGCGTGGATCCGATCCTGTGACGAGGAGACCAGGTGTCCATCGACGCCGCGCCGCACCCCACCCGAACCGCCGCCGGACCGGTGACGGCGCGGCTCAACGTGACCTGGACGGGCCCCGAGGACGGCCCCGTGGTGCTCTTCGCCCACGGTTTCGGTTGCGACCAGGGCATGTGGGACGGCGTCCTGCCGCACTTCAGCGACGACCACCGCGTCGTCCGCTACGACCTGATGGGCTACGGGCAGTCGGACTTCTCCGCCTACGACCCGGTCCGCTACAGCACGCTCGACGGCCACGCCGACGACATCCTGGCCATCTGCGCCGAGCTGGACCTGCGCGACGTCACGATCGTCGCGCACAGCGTGAGCACGATGATGGCGGTCATGGCCGCCATCCGGGAGCCCGGGCGCTTCCGGCAGGTCGTGCTGGTCGCCGCCAACCCCTACTTCCTGCAGGACCCGGCCACCGGGTACGACGGCGGCTTCTCCGACGCCGACATGACCGAGGTCGCCGGCGCGCTGGACAGCAACTACTTCACCTGGGCCGAGGCGATGGCCCCGGTGATCATGGGCACCCCCGAGGCGCCCGAGCACGGCGAGCGGCTGACCGCCAGCTTCTGCCGGGTCAACCCCGACGTCGCCCGACAGCTGCTGGGCATCATGTTCACCACCGACTACCGGCCGCTGCTGCCGCAGGTCACCGTCCCGACGGTGGTGCTGCAGGCCCGCGCGGACGCCCTGGTGCCCGCGTCGACGGCCGGGTACCTGCACGCCCACCTGGCCGGGTCGACCCTGGTGCAGCTGCAGGCCCTCGGGCACTGCCCGCACATCAGCGCACCGGAGGAGACCGCAGCGGCCATCCGCGCCCACCTGCTCACGACGTGACGCCGGACTACGCGGACCTGTGGGAGCACGCCCCCGGCAGCCACCTGCTGCTGGACGACGACGGGCTCATCACCGCAGCGAACGCGACGTTCTGCGAGTGGACCGGCCACGCCGCCGCCGACCTGCTCGGCCGGCCGTTCACCTCGCTGCTGCCGATCGGTGACCGGGTCCTGCACACCACGCACGCGCTGCCCCAGCTGATGGTCACCGGCCGGATCGCGGAGGCCTCCGTCCAGGTGATCGGCGCCGACGGGCAGCGCCACCCGGCGCTGATGGGGGCGACGCGGGTGACCGCCGGGCTGCCGGCCCCGGAGACCCGCGTCGTGCTGGTCGACGCCCAGCAGCGCCGGCGCTACGAGGAGGAGCTGCTCACGGCCCGCCGGCGGGCCGAGGAGTCCCAGGCCCGGATCGCCGCGGCCGAGGCCGCGCTGACCGAGCTCGTGCACCACGACTCGCTGACCGGGCTGCTCAACCGCCCCGGGCTGCTGCACGCCCTGCACGGCCGGCTCGGTCGCTGGGGCGCCGACGCGACCGGGCCCGGGACCGCCGTCCCCACCGTGTTCTTCATCGACCTCGACGGGTTCAAGGCCGTCAACGACGGGCTGGGCCACAGCAGCGGCGATGAGCTGCTGCGGGTCGTCGCCCGTCGCCTGGAGGACGCCTCCCGGGCCGGCGCCGACGTCGCCCGCCTGGCCGGCGACGAGTTCGTCGTCCTGGACGACGTCTCCCCCGCCGGGACCCGGCGGGTCGCCGCACGGCTGCTCGACGTGCTCGCCGAGCCCGTCGTCCTGCAGGGCGTCGAGGTGGTGGTCGCCGCCAGCATCGGCAGCTGCGCGGCCGAGGTGCCCGTCGCCCCCGCCGACGTCGAGGGCGCCGCGGACCTGGTGCTGCTGCGGGCCGACACGGCCATGTACCGGGCCAAGGCCCAGGGCAGCGGGCGCTGGGAGGCGCACGTCCCCGGCAGCCCCGACCCGGCCGCCGACCGGCTGGTGCTGCTCGAGCAGCTGCGCGGCGCCATCCGCGACGGCGAGCTGCGGGTGCACTACCAGCCCCGGATGGACCTGCCCACCGGCGGCGTGAGCGGCGTCGAGGCACTGGTCCGCTGGCAGCACCCCACCCGCGGGCTGCTCCAGCCCGACGCCTTCATCGACGCCGCCGAGGAGTCCGGGGTCATCCGCGACCTCGGCGCCTGGGTGCTCAGCGAGGCCGTCGAGCAGGCCGTCCGCTGGGACGCCGCCGGCGTCGCCCCCGGCCTCCAGGTCGCGGTCAACGTCTCCGCCCGTCAGCTCGCCGACACCGACCTGGTCGCCCGGGTGGCCGGGGTCCTGGCCCGGGCCGGGCTGCCGGCCTCCCGGCTGGTCCTGGAGATCACCGAGACGGCGCTGATGCACGACCCGGAGTCGGCGCTGACGACCCTCCAGGCGTTGCGGGCGCTGGGCGTGCTGCTGGCCGTCGACGACTTCGGCACCGGCTACTCCAGCTTCACCTACCTCAAGCAGTTCCCGGTGGACGAGCTGAAGATCGACCGCTCCTTCGTCGCCGGGATGACCACCGACGCCGGGGACCGCGCGATCGTGGCCAGTTGCGTGCACCTGGCCCACGCCATGGGGCTGGTCGCGGTGGCCGAGGGCGTCGAGTCCCCGGACGAGCGCGACGCCCTGGTCGCCCTGGGCTGCGACCAGGCGCAGGGCTACTGGTTCAGCCGACCCGTGCCGGCCGACGAGGTGCCCTTCCCGGCCGCCGTCGGCGTCTGAGCCGTCGCCCGCACCACCTCCGCCCAGGGGGTGGCCTGCAGGCCGAGGACGGCGGTGGTCTCACTGCTGTCCAGCACGAAGTCGGCGTCCCACTGGTGCCGGATCGCGACGAGCTCGCGCATCTGGGAGTCGACGGCGCCCAGCGCGCGCAGCACCGGCCACGGGATGCCGGTGACCCGGGCCGGCCGGGCGCCCATCGCGGCGGCCACGTCGGTGAGCACCTCCCGCTGGCTGCGCGGCTCCCCGGTGGGCACCATCCACGCCCGTCCCTCCGCCCGCGGGTCGGCGCCGAGCGCGACCAGCGTGGCCGCGACGTCGGGGACGTACGTCCAGCTGTGCCGGACGTCGGGATCGCCGACCACCCAGGCCCGCCGGCCGGCGCGCAGCGTGGCCAGCTGCCGGCCGACGTGCGACTGTGCGGGCGGCACGGTCGGCCCCACGAAGTCCGAGGCCCGCGCCTCGGTGACCCGGATCCGGCCGGCGGCCCGAGCAGCCAGCAGGTCGGTCCAGAGGCCGGCCTTGAGCCGGCCCTTGACGTCGGTCGCCGCGAGCGGGGTGGCCGCGGTCATCGGCCCGGTGGGGCGCCCGTACCCGTAGAGGCTGCCCACGACGACGAGCACCCCGGCCTGCTCGGCGGCCACGCGCACCGCGGCGGCGATCGGCGGCCAGTCCTGGGTCCACCGGTCGTAGCGCGGCGGGTTCACCGCGTTGTAGAGCGCGTCGGCCGGGCCCACCGCGGCGATGAGCGCCGCCGCGTCGGCGGCGTCCACGGCCCGGTGCTGCACGACGTCGGTGCTCGTGCCGCCGCTGCGGGAGAGCACCACCACCTCGTGCCCGCGCTCGGCCAGCAGCTGTGCGGTCGCCGTCCCCACCGGGCCCTTGCCCAGCACCACGTGTCGTCCCATGACGTCCTCCGATCGTCGGCGAGAGCAGTGCTCTCGGTGATGCCGACGACCGTCCTCCTGCCCTCGCCGCCTGTCAAGAGCACCGCTCTTACTTGCGTGCACTGCTCTCGTCAGTCATCCTGGGCCGGTGCCGACCGCCCGTGACCGTGCGCGCGCCGAGCTGACCGCGGAGATCGCCGACCTCGCCCGCGCCCAGCTGGCCACCGTCGGGGCTCCCGGGTTGTCGCTGCGCGCCGTGGCCAGGGAACTGGGCATGGCGTCCTCGGCGGTCTACCGCTACTTCCCCAGCCGGGACGAGCTGCTCACCCGGCTGATCATCGACGCCTACGACGCCATCGGGGCAGCCGCCGAGTCCGCCGACGACCCCACCGCCCCGCCCGCCGCGCGCTGGCTGGCCGTCTGCCGGGCGGTCCGCCGCTGGGCGCAGGACCACCCGCACGAGTACGCACTGCTCTACGGCTCCCCCGTGCCCGGCTACTCGGCACCCCGGGACACCGTCCCGTCGGCCGTGCGGGTGGGTGCGGTGCTCGGCCGCGTGCTCGGCGACGCCGCTCGCGCCGGCCTGCTGCCGGAGACCGCGCACCGGACGACGGGCCTGGTCGAGCCCGCGGCGGTCGACCTGCTGGGCGGGGACGACCCGGCCCTCGACGACGCCGTGCGAGGCCGGGCACTGCTGGCCTGGAGCTCGCTGTTCGGCGTGGTCAGCTTCGAGCTCTTCGGCCAGTTCACCGGGGCGGTCACCGACGCCGACCGGTTCTTCGACGACGCGATGACCGACCTCGCCGGCCTGGTCGGGCTCCACCCCGCGGGGTGACCCCGGGTCACGGCGTCACCCGGGTGGGCGACCGTCGTACGGGCAGAGTTGCCGCGTCGGTCACCGACAGCGACCCCTTCCTCGATCAAGCTGTCCCCCGACCTCGCCGGGGCCGCGCACCGCGCCGGACCCTCCCCGGCCGGCCACCCGAGGAGCAGACCCGCCGATGACCGCCACCGACACCACGGTGACCAGCACGACCCCCCGGACGGCGGGCACCGCGACCGCCGAGGCGCTGCGGGCCGCGACGGCGGTGGTCGGCCCGGCCCGGGCGCGGCACCACGTGGACGCCACCGGCACCGCCCTGCCGCTGGTCCGCAGCGCCAACGTGAGCATGGCCCGGTCGCGCGACGTGTTCGGCGTGCTGCGCCCCCGCACGGTCGCCGAGGCCCGCCGCGTGGTGCAGGTCTTCGACCGGTTCCCCGGCGCCTGCGGGCTGCAGGCGATCAGCACCGGCCACAACTGGGGACTGGGCTCCCGCGAACCGGCCCACGACGACGTGGTGACCCTGGACCTCGGGGACCTCACCGAGATCCGCGCGCTGGACGTCGACCGCGGCTGGGCCGTCGTCGAGCCCGGTGTCACGCAGGGCCGGCTCGCCGCCCGGCTGGCCGGCACCTCCCGGATGCTGAACGTGACCAACTCCGCCTCGACCACCAGCGTGATCGGCAACGCCCTCGAGCGCGGGGTCGGCTTCCGCGCCCAGCGCACCGACGACGTCCTGGGCCTGGAGGTGCTGCTGCCCGACGGCGAGCTGGTGCGGGTCGGCTGGTGGCCCGACGCCACGCGGCACACCCCGGTCTACCCGCACGGCCTCGGCCCGGGGCTGGCCGACCTGTTCGTCCAGTCCGACCTGGGCATCGTCACCGCCGCCGCCGTCCGGCTGCTCCCCCGGCCGCAGGCCCAGCGGGTGGTGCGGCTGCGGTTCACCGACGCCGGCCTGGTCGAGGCGATGGACGCCGTCCGCGGCTGGCTGGTCGCCGGCCTCGTCGACGCCGTCCCGAAGGTCTACGACGCCGCCGCCACCAACCGCTACGGCGGCGAGGCCGGCGCCGGGGAGTTCGTCGCCCACCTGTGCGTCGACGGCACCGACCGCACGATCGACACCCTGGTCGGGCTGCTGGTCGACGAGGTACGGGCCAGCGGCGCGTTCACCGAGGTCTCGGCCTACGAGGAGGACCGCGACCTGGTCGACGTCGACGTGGCGCACAACTTCGCCGGCGACCCGTCCAGCAACGACGCGGTGTTCGCGAAGACCTTCGGCACCACGCCCGCCGGCCTCGACGAGAGCGGGCACGGCTGGCTGTTCTTCCTGCCGATGGTGCCGATGACCGGCACCGACGTCGCCGCCGCGCACCGGCTCAAGGAGCGGATCGCCACCGAGACCGGGGTGCGGTTCGGCTCGGTGGTGCACGTGCTGAGCACCGACTACGCCGACTTCGTCATGTCGGTGCGGTTCACCGCGGCCGACCGGGACCAGGTGCACGCCGCCCTGGACCTGGCCCACGAGCTGTTCGCCGAGGCCGGCTTCCGCCCCTACCGGCTCGACGTCGACCACGCTGCGTGGGTCGACCGGCTGGACCCCGACCCGGGCGCCCGGGCGCTGCTCGCCCGGCTCAAGACCGCCCTGGACCCGCGCGGCACCATCGCCCCGAACCGCTACGGCGTCCCGGCCCGCTGACGCGACAGGGCCCGCCTCCCCGCGGGGGAGACGGGCCCTTCGGCCCCCTTACAGGGTCCCGCGCCGAGCCTGCGAGGCGTGGGGGGCAAGGGGGTCCTTCGTCACGCGATGGCCAGCGTCGTCTCGTTCAGGCCGATGTCGGCGGCGAGGCTGCGCTCGGCGCGGCCGAGCGGCGACAGCGACCGCAGCGTCCAGTCACCGGGGGCGGCGAAGAACCGGAAGTGACCCTCCGGGCTGGTCACCACCTCCGCGGTGAACTCGTCGGTGGCGTCCAGCAACCGCACGTAGGCGCCGGCGACCGGCGACCCGTCGTGCCAGACCTGCCCCTGGATGACCGTCTGGGTCGTCAGGTCCACGCCGGCGAGACCGCCACCCTGCTCGGGGGCCCCGCACACGGTCAGGCGCCCTTCGCGATCGGGACGCCGACCAGGGAGCCGTACTCGGTCCACGAGCCGTCGTAGTTCTTGACGTTCTCGTGGCCGAGCAGCTCGCGCAGCACGAACCAGGTGTGACTCGAGCGCTCACCGATGCGGCAGTAGGCGATGGTGTCCTTGGTCCCGTCCAGACCCGCGTCGGCGTAGAGCTTCGCCAGCTCCTCGTCGCTCTTGAAGGTGCCGTCCTCGTTGGCCGCCTTGCTCCAGGGCACGTTCACCGCGGTCGGGATGTGCCCGGCGCGCTGGGCACCCTCCTGCGGCAGGTGCGCCGGCGCCGTCAGCTTGCCGGCGAACTCGTCGGGCGAGCGCACGTCGACGAGGTTCTTGGTGCCGATGGCGTCGACGACCTCGTCGCGGAAGGCGCGGATGGAGGCGTCGGGCTCACCCGCGGCGTAGGAGGTGGCCGGGCGCTCGACGGCGTCGGCCGACAGCGGGCGGCTGTCGAGCTCCCACTTCTTGCGGCCGCCGTCGATCAGCTTGACGTCGCCGTGGCCGTAGACCTTGAAGTACCAGTAGGCGTAGGCGGCGAACCAGTTGTTGTTGCCGCCGTAGAGCACGACGGTGTCGTCGTTGCTGATGCCCTTGGCCGACAGCAGGGCGCTGAAGCCCTCGCGGTCGACGAAGTCACGGGACTCGGCGTCCTGCAGGTCGGTCTTCCAGTCCAGCTTGACCGCGCCCTCGATGTGGCCCTTGTCGTAGGCGCTGGTGTCCTCGTCGACCTCGACGAAGACGATGCCGGGCTGCCCCAGGTGCTCCTGGGCCCAGTCTGCGGTGACGAGCACGTCGGTACGGCTCATGGGGTGGCTCTCCTTCGGTGGTTGCTCGGACGGGTGCGGGCGTCGCGCGCCCGCCGGACGGCGAGGTGGAGCTCGCGGCCCCGGCGGGTGCCGGGGACCGCGTCGGGCTGTGCAGCGGCCGGTGCAGGACCGGTCACGAGGGCGCCGGGCCGTGGACCACGGACGTCGACCGCGGCAGCGGCGCGGCAGGTGGGGACATCGGGGAGGGCCTCCGGACGGCGGTCAGGGCACGTCTGGGCGGGTGGGGTCCGCCCTCAGGGAGCCGGACACAGGCTGCTGCCGACGCGGCACAGGTCGACTGTGCGGCGCGAGGTCAGCAGGGGGCCCACGGCGCGAGGGTAGCGGATCACGCCCGTGCGCCGGTGTGGGCGTCCACCAGGGCGGTGAGCTCCGCGGCGCGGGGCGCGCCGGTGCTGCGCCCGAGCACCGCGCCGCTGCGGTCGAGGTAGAACAGCGTCGGGGTGACCCGGACGTCCAGGGCGCGCACCTCGTCGAGGTGGCTCTCGGCGTCCACGTGCAGGTAGGACAGCCCCGGGCGGGAGATCTGCAGCTGCTGCAGGCGGGCGCGGGTGGCCCGGCAGGGGCCGCAGAAGGCGGTGGAGAACTGGACGACGGTCAGGTCGGCGTCCTGCGGACGCGCCCCGAGCGCCTCCAGCACGGCGAGATCGGCTCCGGCGGGCACGCCAGCGGGAACGCCGCCGGCCGCCGACCGCATTCCCCCGCTCAGCCGGTGAGCACGGTGTCGGTGGCCTCGACGCGGACGTCGACGCCGCCGGCCGCCGGGACCGCGCTGGTCAGCTGCAGGCCGAAGGGCAGCGCGGGCACGCGGTAGCGCAGGTCCAGCAGGTCCGCGGCCTGGTCCAGCACCGCGTCGGGCACGTCCAGGGCGCCGGCCGAGGCCTCGCCCACGTCGACGACGACGTCGCCGTCCTCCAGGCGGACCGTGCCGGTGGCGCTGAGCGGCAGCCGGACGCCGAGCACCTCGACCTGCCGGGTGACCCGGATGCCCTGCCCGTCCTGGGCCAGCGTGGTCTCGCCGTCCAGCTGCTGGGCCAGCAGCGCGTAGGACAGGGTGGCGGTGCCCTCGACCCGGTCGACCGGGATCTGCTGCACCGAGCCGGACACCACGTCCGACAGCGGCACGTGCACCCCGCGCAGCGAGACGTCGGCGCTCGTCCCCGCCGGCTGGCCGAGCTCCTCGGCGGTCAGCCGCAGCCGGACGTCGTCGTACTCACCGCCCAGCGCCTGGGTGAGGAACGGGAAGCCGGCGATCTCCACCTCGGGCGGCGCGGTGAGCCCGCCGCGCTGCGCGACCTGCTCGGCGACCCGGTCCTCGGCGATGCCGACCCCGACCCGGTCGACGACGACGAGGAGGCCCACCACGAGCAGCAGGAGGAAGACGAGCGCGCCGAGGCACCCGGCCCGGCGGCTCATGCGGTGCCGTAGAGGGCGAGGGCGTAGGCGACCGGCGCCGCGGCGGCCAGCGGCAGCACCGCCTGCACCACCGGCAGCGACCAGCTGGGGGCACCGCGCTCGACCACGACGTAGGACGCACCGACCGCGGTCAGCGCGGCCACCCCGCCGAGCGAGGCCCCGAGGACCGCCGCCGAGAGCGCGTCGACCAGCGCGCCGCCGTCCCGGCGCAGCAGCGTGACCACGACCGCCGCCAGGACCGCGACGACCAGGCCGAGCAGACCGCGCGGGACGCCGTCGGCGATCTGCGGGCGGGGCAGGACGAGGTCGACGAGGTGGCCGGCCAGCACCGCCCCGCCGACCGCGAGCGCCGCGGTCTGCACGGCCTGCGCGCCGTCGTGGACCCGGGCGACGGCCAGCAGCACAGCGAGGGAGCTGACGCAGCACAGCAGCAGCAGGACCCCGGCCAGCGAGGCCACCAGGTAGCGGCGTGGCGAGGGACGGGTCATCTGGTGGACGACGGCGAGCAGGAAGCCCAGCCCCAGGACGGCGAGCAGCCGGTCCAGCTCCGGGCGCTCGGGCAGCACCATCGCCAGGTCCGCCCCCACCGCGGCCAGCCCGCCCAGCGCGAGGGAGCCGGTGGACCCGCGGATGCCGGTGGCCACCACCCACGCGGCGACCAGCGCCAGCTGCAGCACGAGCACCGCGGCGAACCGGCCGGCGTCGTCGAGGGCGACGGGCAGCAGCGCGAGCAGCGCGGTCGCCACGACCACGGCCCCGGCCGCGGGCAGGTGGTGCACGCGCCGGGACAGCTCCACGTCCACCCCCGTCGCCGTCACCCCGCGATCGTCCCAGAGACCGGCGCCGGAGCCGTGCGGACCCGCCCGACCGTCGAGCGTCCTGGCGGGGCCGCGCGTCCGCTATCCTGCCCTCTCACCTCGACAGCGCGGTCGACGGCCTGGGACCACGCCCCAGTGAGGAGAGACATGCGACTCGTGCTCATGACCTCGGCCCGGCAGGCCACCACGGAGGTCCTCCCCGCACTCGGGCTGCTGGCCCACCAGGTGCGCGTCGTGGCCCCCGAGCTGTCCAGCCTGCTCGACGGTGACGCCGGTGACGTCGTCCTCGTCGACGCCCGGCACGACCTGGTCTCCGCCCGCACCCTGTGCTCGCTGCTCGCCTCCACCGGCGTGGCCGCGTCGCTGGTCGCGGTCCTCTCCGAGGGCGGGCTGGTCGCGCTGTCGGCCGACTGGGGCGTCGACGACGTGGTGCTCGACACCGCCGGCCCCGCCGAGGTCGACGCCCGGCTCAAGTGGGCCACCGCCCGCCGGCTCGCCGCGGCCGCACCGGCCGACGGCGGCGAGGGCGGCGTGACCAAGGCCGGCGAGCTGGTCATCGACGAGCACAGCTACTCGGCCAAGCTGCGCGGCCGCCCGCTCGACCTCACCTACAAGGAGTTCGAGCTCCTCAAGTACCTCGCCCAGCACCCGGGCCGGGTCTTCTCCCGCGCCCAGCTGCTGCAGGAGATCTGGGGCTACGACTACTTCGGCGGCACCCGCACCGTCGACGTCCACGTCCGCCGGCTGCGGGCCAAGCTCGGCACCGAGCACGAGGCACTGATCGGCACCGTGCGCAACGTCGGCTACAAGCTCGACCAGCAGGTCGCCGACGCCACGGCCGCGGCCACCGCCGCCGCCGACGTCGCCACGACCGACACCCTCGGCTGAGCACCGGTCCGCTGAGCACCGAACCGCCCGCCCACCTCGTCGAGGTCACCGAGCGGCTGCCCGCCGCCGCGGTGGCCGAGGTCGAGGCGCTGCTGGCCACCGCCCTGGCCGCCGACGGCGTCCGGCCGGTCTCCGAGGAGTCCGAGCTGCGGCTGGCCCACGGCGGCCCGGCCGGCGGTGCCGACCTCACCGCCCGGGACGCCGCGGGCAGCCTCGTCGGGTACGCCCGCCTCGAGCGGCCCGCCGACGACGATGCGGAGGCCGAGCTGGTCGTCGCACCGGCCGCCCGCCGCCGCGGCGTCGGGACGGCGCTGCTCGGCCGGCTCGAGGAGCTCGCCGGCGACCGCCCCCTGCGGGTCTGGGCACACGGCGAGCTGCCCGGCTCCGCCGAGCTGGCCCGCGGCCGCGGGTACGAGCGCGCCCGGGTGCTGCTGCAGATGCGCCGCCCGCTCGACGGCGTCGACCCCGACCCGCACCCGCGACTGCCGGCCGGCGTCACCGTGTCGCCCTTCCGGCCGGGCACCGACGAGGACGCCTGGCTGCGGGTGAACTCCCGCGCCTTCGCCCACCACCCCGAGCAGGGCTCCTGGACCGCCCGCGACCTCGCACTCCGCGAGGCCGAGGACTGGTTCGACCCGGCCGGCTTCTTCCTCGCCTGGCGCGAGGACCCGACCGGGCCCCGACTGCTCGGCTCGCACTGGACCAAGGTCCACCCCGCGGGTGAGGTCGGCGACGCACCGGCCGGCGAGGTGTACGTGCTCGGCATCGACCCCGACGCGCAGGGCACCGGCCTGGGCCGCGCGCTGACCGACCTGGGGCTGGCCCACCTGCGTGCCCGCGGGCTGTCGCACGTGCTCCTGTACGTCGAGGAGGACAACGCCGCGGCCGTCGCACTGTACGAGCGCAGCGGGTTCACCCGGCACATGGTCGACGTCTCGTGGCGGCGGCCGACCCCTCGCTGAGGGTCCAGTTCCGGCTCCCCACCGTCTCGCCACGCGGTGGTTCACCCGGTGGACGGACAGCGTCCGCCGAGTCGTGGCCGACGTCTCAACCCGCGTTCATGCCTCGTTCACCGACGGAGCCGGATCCGTCCACCTGGGCTGCTTAGCGTCTTGCCACGTCACGCAGACAGCCCGGCTTCGACGTCCGGGCACCCTTCAGTTGAAAGGCACTGAGTTGAAGCTCAGCACCACGACGCGCGCAGCTGCGGTCTCCTCCGCTCTCGCCGCCACCCTCGCCCTGGCCGCCTGTGGCGCGTCCAACGAGGAGCCCTCCGGCAGCGCCGGTGCGGCCGCCTCCGGCGGCAGCGCCTCGAGCGCCGCCCCTGAGCTGAGCGGTGCCCTCGTCGGCGCCGGTGCCAGCAGCCAGCAGTCCGCCATGGAGGCGTGGCAGGCCGGCTTCGAGGGTGAGAACCCCGACGTGCAGTTCAGCTACGACCCCAGCGGTTCCGGCAACGGCCGCAAGGCCTTCCTCAGCGGCGCTGCCGACTTCGCCGGCTCCGACGCCGCGCTGAAGGACGAGGAGCTCACCCAGGCCGCCGACCGGTGCGCGACCGCCGACGTGTTCGAGCTGCCGAACTACATCTCGCCGATCGCCATCGCCTTCAACCTCGAGGGCGTCGACACCCTCAACCTGAAGCCGGCCACCGTCGCCGACATCTTCAGCGGCAAGGTCACCACCTGGAACGACCCGGCCATCGCCGCCGACAACGCCGGCGTCACCCTGCCGGCCACCCCGATCGTCCCCGTGCACCGTGGTGACGACTCGGGCACCACCGAGAACTTCACCGCCTACCTGCACGAGGCGGCCCCGGACGCGTGGACGGCCGAGCCGGACGGCGTCTGGCCGCTCGAGGGCGGCGAGAACGCCAACGGCACCTCCGGCGTCATCGACGTCGTCACCAGCACCGCCGGTGCGATCACCTACGCCGACGCCAGCCGGGCCTCCGACCTGGGCGTCGTCAGCGTCGCCGTCGGCAGCGAGTTCGTCGCCCCGTCGGCCGAGGCCGCCGCCGCCGTCGTCGAGAACTCCCCGGTGGTCGAGGGCCGTGGCGACTACGACTTCGCCATCGAGCTCAACCGCGCCACCGAGGGCTCCGGCGAGTACCCGGTCGTCCTGATCAGCTACCACGTCGGCTGCGTGCAGTACGACGACGCCGCCAAGGCCGCGGCCGTCAAGGGCTTCATGCAGTACGTGATCAGCGAGGACGGCCAGGCCGCGTCCTCCGAGAACGCCGGCAGCGCCCAGATCTCTGAGACCCTGCGCACGCAGGCCCAGACGGCCGTCGACGCCATCACCGCCGCCGGCTGACACCGGCACACCGCGATGGCCCGGGACGTCGACCGACGTCCCGGGCCATCGCACCGCCCGGACCCGGGCACCCGCACCGCCTGACCCACCCCACGAAACACCTTCCGAACGACCCACGGAGCAGCGGTGACCGCCACGAAGGCCCCGACCGAACCCCCGGCGCAGCGCCCAGTCCGCCGCCCGGGTGACCGCCTCTTCGCCGGCGCCGCCAGAGGCTCGGGCATCTTCATCCTGCTCGTGCTCGCCGGCGTCGCCGCCTTCCTGATCAGCGAGGCGATCCCGGCCCTCACCGCCGCACCGTCGGAGATCCCCGACGGCAACGGGCTGGGCCCCTACATCGGCCCGCTGGTGCTCGGCACCCTGCTCGGCGCCGTGATCGCGCTGCTGGTCGCCACCCCGCTCGCGGTCGGGATCGCACTGTTCGTCACCTACTACGCGCCCCGCCGGATCGCCGCGACCATGGGCTACGTCATCGACCTGCTCGCCGCGATCCCCAGCGTCGTCTACGGCTTCTGGGGCCTGGCGGTCCTGGCGCCCAAGCTGGTGCCCTTCCACGCCTGGGCGGCCGACCACCTGGGCTTCCTGCCCTTCTTCGCCGGCCCCGCCTCCGCCAGCGGCCGCACGATGCTCACCGTCGGCATCGTGCTCGGCGTGATGATCCTGCCGATCATCTCGGCCATCTCGCGGGAGGTGTTCAGCCAGGCACCGGCCCTGCACCGCGAGGCCGCCCTGGCCCTGGGCGCCACCCGCTGGGAGATGATCAAGATGGCGGTGCTGCCCTACGGCAAGTCCGGCGTGATCGCCGGCTCCATGCTCGGCCTGGGCCGCGCGCTCGGCGAGACGATGGCGGTGGCGATCATCCTGTCCGGTGGCGCCGGCGCGACCGTGAACCTGATCAGCAACTCGAACCCCTCGACGATCGCCTCGAACATCGCCCTGCGCTTCCCCGAGGCCACCGGCATCGGCGTGAACACGCTCATCGCCAGCGGCCTGGCCCTGTTCCTCATCACGCTCGCCGTCAACATGCTCGCCCGCTGGATCGTCAACCGGCGCGCCGACTTCTCCGGAGCCAACTGATGAGCACCCAGACCCCCCTCGCCCCCGTCGGCGCCACCAGCTCCGGCAACTCCGGCCCCGTGCGCGAGCAGCGCCGGCTGCCCCGCTTCGCCCCGCTGGGGCTGTTCCTCCTCGGGGTGGCCGTCGGCGCCGGGCTGTCGGCCCTGACCGGCTTCAGCGTGGCGCTGACCGTCATCTACGGCGTCGTGCTGGGCAGCCTGTTCGTCTACCTGGCCTCCCGGTCCGTCGAGGGCCGCCGCAAGGCCAGCGACCGGCTCGTGACCACCCTGGTGACCACGGCCTTCGCCATCGCGATGGTCCCGCTGCTGTCGCTGGTCTACACGGTGCTGGACAACGGCCTGCCCCGGCTCGACGGCGCCTTCTTCACCAACTCGATGTACCGGGTCGTCGGCGAGGGCGGTGGCGCCTACCACGCCATCCTCGGGACCGTGATCATCACGGCCCTGGCCACGGTCATCTCGGTGCCCATCGGCCTGCTGACCGCCGTCTACCTGACGGAGTACGGCACCGGCCGGCTGAAGAAGGCGATCACCTTCTTCGTCGACGTCATGACCGGCATCCCCTCGATCGTGGCCGGCCTGTTCTCCTACGCGCTGTTCACGCTCATCTTCGGCGTCTCGGTGCGGATGGGCGTCATGGGCGCGGTCGCCCTGTCGGTGCTGATGATCCCGGTGGTCGTGCGCTCCTGCGAGGAGGTGCTCAAGCTCGTCCCGAACGAGCTGCGCGAGGCGGCCTACGCCCTGGGCGTCCCGAAGTGGCGCACGGTCGTCAAGGTCGTCCTGCGCACCGCGATCGCGGGCCTGGGCACCGGCATCACGCTGTCGGTCGCCCGCGTCATCGGCGAGACCGCGCCGCTGCTGATCACCGTCGGCCTCATCACCGGCACGAACCTCAACCCGTTCGACGGACGGATGGCGACCCTGCCGGTGTTCGCCTACTACCAGCTCACCCAGCCGGGCACCGCGACGCAGGCCTTCCTGGACCGGGCCTGGACGGCGGCGCTCGTCCTCATCATCCTGGTCATGGCGCTCAACGTCGTCGCCCGCCTGATCACCCGCTTCTTCGCCCCCAAGACCGGTCGCTGACCGACCCATCCGGAGGAACACCACCGTGGCCAAGCGCATCGACGTCAGTGACCTGGACATCTACTACGGCAACTTCAAGGCCGTGGAGGGTGTCAACATCTCCATCGAGCCGCGCAGCATCACCGCGCTGATCGGCCCCTCGGGCTGTGGCAAGTCGACCTTCCTGCGGTCGCTGAACCGCATGCACGAGGTCATCCCCGGTGCCCGCGTCGAGGGCAAGGTCGTCATCGACGGCCAGGACCTCTACGGCGCCGGCGTCGACCCGGTCGACGTCCGCCGGCAGATCGGCATGGTCTTCCAGCGGCCGAACCCGTTCCCGACGATGTCGATCTACGACAACGTGGTCGCCGGGGTGCGCCTGAACAGCACCAAGATGAAGAAGAGCGCGATGGACGACCTGGTCGAGCGCTCGCTGAAGGGCGCCAACCTCTGGAACGAGGTCAAGGACCGGCTCAACCGCCCCGGCTCGGGCCTGTCCGGTGGCCAGCAGCAGCGCCTGTGCATCGCCCGCGCCATCGCGGTCGAGCCGGAGGTGCTGCTGATGGACGAGCCGTGCTCCGCCCTGGACCCGATCTCCACGCTGGCCATCGAGGACCTGATGACCGAGCTCAAGGAGCGGTTCACCATCGTCATCGTCACGCACAACATGCAGCAGGCCGCGCGCGTGAGCACCTCCACCGGGTTCTTCAACCTCAACGGCGTGGGCCAGCCCGGCCGGCTGATCGAGTTCAACCCCACCGAGAAGATCTTCAGCAACCCCGAGGAGAAGGCCACGGAGGACTACATCTCCGGCCGCTTCGGGTGATCCCCCGCTGAGCCGCCCGGCTCGACCAGCACGGACCCCGGCCCCGTCCCCCGCCTCGGCGGGGGGCGGGGCCGCTGTCGTGTGCGAGGCCCGCCCGTGCGTGCCTGCCCCGGTCCGGTCCCCCGTGGGCCCGTGACCGCTGCAGGTGACCGCCGACCGGGTGGGTCAGCTGGTGCAGGCCCGGCCCGCGTCGTCCGCGGCGGGCGGGACGGCCGTCGCCGGCACCGGCGTGCCGAACGGCGCCGCGGCCAGGCCGGTGTAGTCCGGGCCCACGACCAGCTGCACGGCGGCGCCCACCGCGGCGGTCTCCACCAGGACGGCACCGGGCACCGCCGTGGCCACCGTGCGGGCGGGCTCCAGCGCCGCCGGCCCGTAGCGGACGACGGTGCGGTCGACGGCGCCCGGCTCGACCCCGCGGGCGCCGATCCGGAACCCGCCGGCGGCCAGTCCGTCGGCGACCTCGGCGGTACGGCCGGTCCCGGTGGCGTCCAGCACGTCGACGGTCACCCCCTCCGGCGGCACGGTGACCGTGGTGCCCGCCGGGACCGGGTCGGTGGCGACCGGCGCCACCAGACCCCCGGCCGGCGCGGCGGCCTGGGCGGCGTCGGCGGGCTGCCCCTCGGCCGGCGGCTCGGGGACCGGCAGCCGGCCGCTGTTGATGACCTCGTCGAACAGCTCGCGGGTGGCCAGCGCGTCGATGACGACGGCGGCCTGGTCACTGCCGGCGGCCACCCGGCCGACCTGGGCGACGGGCAGCTCGGCGACCTCCACCGTCGACTCCCCCTGCGGCCCGAGCGCCAGGCCCAGCGACCGCACCTCCTGCAGGCTGGTCGCCTCGTCGACGGTGAGCGTGTCGCCGGCCCCGGACAGGAAGCGGGCGAGTGTCAGCGGGTCGGCGAGCGCTCCCCCGGTCAGCCCTGCGGTCAGTGTGGAGCTCAGCACCTGCTGCCCGCGCGGGCCGACGACGGCGCCGGTCACGTCGGACCCGGCCCCACCGGGCCGCAGGTGGTCGGCGACCGCGGTCCCGGCCAGCTGCTGCTCGCCGACGGTCGGGCACATGTCCACCTCGCCGAGCACCTCGACCAGCCCCGGCAGCCGGGCGGCGTCGACGCCGACGTAGTGGTCGACCCGCAGCCCGGTCAGCTGCTGCACCGACCGCACCAGGCAGGAGGGCCCGCCCTGCAGCAGGGCGTCGGCGAAGGGCTCGGTGGCCGGCGGGCGGAGCGACCCGTCGGCGGCCCGGCAGGCGGGGGTGTCGCTGAACGCGGTCGGCGGGAGCGTCACCACGACGACCTGACCGTCCTCGGCCACGTGCGCGACCAGCGCGCTCACCGACGCCAGGCCGCTGCGCCCGGGCAGGCCGCTGGTGACCACCAGCGAGGTCTCGGCACCGACCTGCAGCTGCGGGGCGAGCACCTCCGGCCCGTCGGGGACCAGGGCGTCCACCCGGCCCAGCGCCCGGTCGCCGTAGACGTAGAGCCCCCCGTAGGCGGCGACGACCACGCCGAGGAGGGCGAGCAGGGCGAACACCGCCCGGGTGAACCGGCGCCGGGCGGGGCTCGGTGGCGTCCGCACCCGCCGCACGGCGGTCGAGCCGGTCGAGGTCGGGAGGTCGCGGCCCGGGATCGGCGGGACCGGCAGGCTCCGGCGCACCCCGGGGACCGGGACCGAGGGCTGCGGCCCACCCGGCGCGGGGACGGCGGGCAGGACGGGGCTCCCGACGGCGCCGCGGGAGACCGGCAGCGGGGGCACCGGCACCGAGGGCGACACCCCGCGCGCGGCGGGTGCCGGGCCGGCCGCAAGGAGCGGGGGTGCAGCAGCGGAGGAGGCCCCCGCCGGGGCGCGGCCGGCGGCAGGTGCCGGGCTCGCAGCCGGCGGCGGGCTCACGGCAGGGCCAGCGGCGGGGCCCGCGGCCGCAGCAGGACCGGACGCCGGGACGGGGGCCGCCGGGCTCGAGCCGGCTGCCGCACCGGGTACCGACCGGGGAGCGGCGACCGCGCCGGCCGGTGGGCTCCCCCACGGGGACGGACCGGTCGACGTGGGGACGGGCCACGACGAGGTCGGGGCCGGGCCGGCCGGCTGCGGCGGAGCGGCCGCGGGACGTGCGGGCGGGGCGGCAGGCGGGGGCGCGTTGCGCCCGGTCGCCGGCAGCGGTGGAGCGGCCGATCGGGCGGCCGGCGGCGCCGCGGGCGGACGCACGTCGGCGGTGCTGCCCGGGAACAACCCGGTCAGGGGGGCTGCCGGCGGCCCGGCGTCCGGCGCCGGTGCGGCGGGCTGCCAGCCGGCCGGGCGCACCGGCGGGGCGGGCTCGGGGGCCGGGCGGTCGGCGTCGCGCCGCGCGCCGACGCGGGGAGCCGGGTCGGCGCCGCGCGGCCACTCGGTGCGCCGGCCCCCGTCCGGCGGCCCCGGCGTGGTCGGCCGCGGCACCCCACGGTCGTCGACCGGGGCCTGGCGGCCGGTCGCCTCCGCCTCCCGGCGGCCGGCACGCCGGCCGACACCGCTGCCACCGGAACGGGCGACGAGCTCGGCGACGGTCAGCGGGGCGGCCGGGCCGTCACCGGCGGCGCGGGAACCCGAGGCGGCGCGGTCGTCGACGGGCACGGCACCGTCGGTCCCGCTCGGCCTCGGTCGGTCCGCCACCGGTGTCGACATCCCATCGTCGTGTCCTGCGGCGCCGTGGCCGGGCCGCTCGATACGCGCCCCGGCCGCGCTCGAGCCGCCCGCCGGGGGACCTTCCCACGATACGGTCGGCAGACCCCTGCGGCGTCCTGACGCGCGGACGGCGGGCCGATGTCCTGCGCACGCTCGACCGGCAGGGACACCCGCCGGACCGTAGCGTCGGCCCGGTGAAGCTGCCCTTCCCCGGCCCGACCGACGTGCTGAGCGCGGCCGGTGGCCTGCGCGACGGCGTCGCCGAGGCGCTGACCCTGCTGCCCAGGATCGCCGGCGCGATGGGCGAGCTCGAACGGCTGCTGCAGCGTGGCACCGCGCTGATCGACCGTGCCGAGCTGCTCGCCGACTCCGCCGAGCGGGCGATCGCCGCCGTCGACGCGACCCGTGCGCACGCCGACGAGGCGATGACCCGGATCAAGGCGACGCAGGCCGCTGCCGACGACGCGATCGCCGGGGTGGCGGCCACCCGGGCGCGGGCCGACGAGGCGATCGAGCACATCGGCGTGACCCAGCGCGCCGCCGACCAGACGGTGCTGCAGATCGGGGAGACCCAGGCCGCGGCCGACCGGGCCGTGGCGCAGATCGGCGTGACCCAGGCGGCCGCCGACGCGGCGGTGGCCCGGATCGGCGGGACCACCGACGCCGCCGAGCAGGTGGTGGCCAGGATCGGCGGCACCACGGACGCCGCCGAGCAGGTGCTGGCTGTGGTCGGTGGCACGGCCGCGGCGGCCGGTGGCCTGCTGGGCCGGGCCGAGGACCTGATCGAGACCACCACTCCCCTGCTGGACACGGTGACCCCGCTGGTCGGCACGCTGGTCCCGCTGGTCGACCACTACGCCGACCCGCTGACCCGGCTGGCCCCGGCGCTGACCCGCTTCGTCGACCAGCTGGACCCCGACGAGGTGGCGGCGCTGATCGGGCTGGTCGACCGGCTCCCCGACCTGGTCGTGCACCTGGACGAGGACGTCGTCCCGGTGCTGGTGACCCTGGGCGACGTGGTGCCCGACGTGCACGCCCTGCTGGACACCGTCCAGGACATGCGCCAGGTGGTGAAGGGCTTCCCCGGCTCGAAGTTGATGCGCCGCCGCGGCGCGGAGGAGATCGCCGAGGAGGAGGCCAGCACCGGGCACTGAACGCGCGACCGGCGCCGCCCCGCAGGGACGACGCCGGTCGACGGGGACTGCCCGGCTCAGGTCTCGGTCGGGTAGCCCAGGGCGCGGACGACGTCACCGATCCGCTCGTAGGTCTCCCCGTCGGGCAGCCTCGCCAGCTCGTCGGCGACCGCGTCGGGTGCGCGGTGGTCGCGGGCTGCCTCCACCAGCTCCGGGCCGGTGGCCGGGAAGTCGGCACGGACCAGCCAGCGGGCCAGCTCGGCCCGGGCCACCACCGCGTCGGGGGTCATGCCGACCGGCACGCCACCGAGCAGGGTGTCGGCCGGGGAGCTGTCGACGTCCGGCTCGCCCTCGGCGGCGGGCTCGGGGTCCTTCCACTCCTCGGCGTGGGTGGACCGGCCGGAGCGCATCATGCCCTCGACCTCGTGCTTGAGCAGGTCGTCCTGGCGCGCGCTGTGCGTGGTGCTGCGGGCGGACGTGCCCGCGAAGGTGTCGTCGTTCTCGCTCATCGAGATCTCCTCGCTCAGTCCTGGTGCAGGGCGCCGGGCTTGTGGACGGCGGACTTGCCGCTCTTCTCGCTCTCCACCTCGTACTGCGGGTCGTCCTCGCTGGCCCGCACGGTGCGCCCGGCCGCCTCGGTGTCCTTCGTGATCTTCTTCGTGACGGTGCCCTCGGCCTCGCCGCCGTGGCTCTTCCAGCTCACGTGGTCGCCCTTGT
The DNA here is from genome assembly GCF_026967795.1 of Modestobacter sp. VKM Ac-2986. Taxonomy (GTDB): domain Bacteria; phylum Actinomycetota; class Actinomycetes; order Mycobacteriales; family Geodermatophilaceae; genus Modestobacter. The sequence continues at coordinate 664,729 of NZ_JAPVBH010000001.1, read as the reverse complement.
CGAACTCCTGCGCCATCACCGGCTCCTCGTCGTCCACTCGTCGGTCCGCTCTGAGTCCGCCCTGCCTGCCCGGGGCGGGACGGGCGCACACATCGACCTGCCGGGCGCGGCAGCCCTCACCCGTTCGGGGGGAGTCCACCGGGACGGGTGGTCGGGCCGCGCGACCGTCACGTAGCGTGCTCACTCGACGGGCCGCTCCAAGCGTCTCCCCCGGTCAGCGCAGTCAGCTGGTCACGCTCGGTGAGTGCCCGTCCTCGATCGCCGGCCCGGTCGGCCCCATTCCCCCGGGGCCGGTCGGGCCGGCCCTCGTGGTGCCCGGCCCTCGTTAACCTGGCGACCGTGGAACCGACCGAGACCCCCGCCGGCGCGGACGCAGGCGTCGACGCCGTCGCCCGCCCGGTCGACGTCCTCACCGTCAGCGCCGTGCGCGACGTGACGCCCGCGGTCCGCCGGGTCACCCTGAGCGCCTCCTCCGCCGTGGTGGCCGCCGCCGGGCCGACGCTGTCGCTGCTGGTCCCCCGGGTCGGCGACGCCGCACCGCGGTGGCCCGAGATCGCCCGCGACGGCCGCATCGTGTGGCCGCAGGGCAGCCACGGCGTCGCACTGCGCAGCTACACCGCCCGTCGCCAGGACCCCGCCGCCGGCGAGGTGGACGTCGACTTCGTGCTGCACGGCGACGGACCGGCCGCCGCCTGGGCCGCCGCCGCGGCGCCCGGTGCGCTCCTCGGCATCGCCGCCGCCGCGCCGCTGGGCGCGGAGCTCGCCGGCTGGCTGCTGCTGGCCGGCGACGAGACGGCGCTGCCCGGGATCAGCCGGATCCTGGCCGCCGCCGCACCCGACACCCGCGGCGTCGCCCTGCTGGAGGTGGCCGGCCCCGCCGAGGAGCAGGAGCTCCCCGCCCCGGCGGGCGTCGAGGTGCGCTGGCTGCACCGGGCCGGCACCGGACCGGGCGAGAGCACGCTGCTGGTCGACGCCGTCGCCGCGCTCGAGCGGCCCGAGGGCGAGGACCTCTTCGCGTGGGTGGGGGCGGAGTCGGCCACGGTGCGCGCCGTGCGGGCCGACCTCCGCAGCCGCTGGGGGCTCCGGCGGCACCAGCACCACGCGATCGGCTACTGGCGGCGCGGCCGGGCCATGTCCCCGGCCGGCTGACCCGGACCCCCAGCCTCCTCACAGGGAACGCGCAGGCCCACCGCAGTACGCCGCCGCACCCTGGCACCATGACCACGACCACGGCGCAGAGTCCAACGGGAGGCCCCGTGTCCGGCAGCAGCTCCGGCTCCTCGGCGTCCGGTCCCCGGCCGGAGGCCCGGCTGCTCGTGGTCGACGACGAGCCGAACATCCGCGAGCTGCTCTCGGCCAGCCTGCGGTTCGCCGGCTTCGAGGTCGCCACCGCGCCCGACGGGCAGCAGGCCCTCGCCGTCGCCGAGCAGTTCCGCCCCGACCTGCTGGTGCTCGACGTGATGATGCCCGGCCTCGACGGCTTCGGCGTCGTCCGCCGGCTGCGGCAGAACGGCACGCACACCCCGGTGCTGTTCCTCACCGCCCGCGACGCCGCCGAGGACAAGGTCAACGGCCTGACCCTGGGCGGTGACGACTACGTCACCAAGCCCTTCAGCCTCGACGAGGTCCTGGCCCGGATCCGCGCGGTGCTGCGCCGCACCCAGGGCGCCCAGCAGGTGGCGGAGGCGCCGCGGCTGGTCTTCGCCGACATCGAGCTGGACGAGGAGTCGCACGAGGTCCTCAAGGCCGGGAAGCTGGTCAGCCTCTCCCCCACCGAGTTCAAACTGCTGCGCTACCTGATGACCAACGCCGGCCGGGTGCTGTCGAAGGCGCAGATCCTCGACCACGTGTGGAACTACGACTTCAACGGCGAGGCCAACGTCGTGGAGTCCTACATCTCCTACCTGCGCCGCAAGGTCGACACGACCGAGCCGCGGCTGCTGCACACGCTGCGCGGCGTGGGCTACTCCCTGCGCCTGCCCCGCGGCACGTGAGCGGCCCGGCCACCACCAGCGGGTCCGTCGGCACGCTCTCCTCGGACCCGGGCGAGAGCCCCGACGACCGTCCGCCCGACGACGGGGCGGCCGGGGACCCGGCACCGGCGACCGTCCGGCCGCCGTACGGCCCGCGGGCCCTGCGCGCGCGGGTCCCGTTGCGGGTCACCCTCGTGGCGCTGCTGGTGGCCCTGGTGGCCGCGGCGCTGACCGCCACCGGCTTCGCGGCCACGTCGCTGCTGCGCGACTACCTCCTGCAGCAGCGCAACCAGGAGGTGGTCAGCTACGCCCAGCAGCTGGCCAAGGACCTCCCGCTGCTGCAGCGCGCGTGCACGACCCCCGACGCCCAGCTCGCCGGCCGCGGGACCTTCCTGGCGTGCGTCTCGCCCGAGGACACCTTCGCGGAGCTGTCCGACGGGCGCTCGTCGGCCACGACCCCCGACCTGCCCCGGGCCGGCACCGAGGTGCTCAACGCGTACGGCCAGGCGCCCTTCACGGTCCGTTCCGACGACGGCACCACCCGCTGGCGGGTCGTCGTCCAGCCCGTCACCGACACGTTCACGATCGTCTACGGCGTCGACCTCTCCACCGACCGCGCCGTCCTCGCCCGGCTGATCGCACTCGAGCTCGTCGTCGGCATGGCCGTGCTCGTCGTCCTGGGCGTCGCGGGCTACCTGCTGGTGCGCAACAGCCTGCGGCCGCTGCAGGACGTCGAGCGCACCGCGCAGGCGATCGCGGCCGGCGACCTGTCCCGCCGGGTGCCGGTCGGTGACGAGCGCACCGAGGTCGGCCGGCTGTCCAACGCCCTCAACGGCATGCTCGCCCGGATCGAGGGCTCCTTCCGCGCCCAGCAGGCCTCCGAGGAGCAGGCGGTGGCCTCCGAGGGCCGGATGCGCCGGTTCGTCGCCGACGCCAGCCACGAGCTGCGCACCCCGCTGACCTCGATCCGCGGGTTCGCCGAGCTGCACCGGCAGGGTGCGGTGCGCGACCCGGCCGAGGTGCAGCGGCTCATGCAGCGGATCGAGTCCGAGGCGACCCGGATGGGCCTGCTGGTCGAGGACCTGCTGCAGCTCGCCCGGCTGGACCAGCAGCGGCCGCTGGACGTCGTCCCGGTCGACCTCGCCGAACTGACCGAGGACGCGCTGCACGACGCCCGCGCCGTGCAGCCCGACCGCCCCCTGGACCTGGTGCTCGATCCGTCACTGACCGAGGTCCCCGTCGTCCTGGGCGACGAGGCGCGGCTGCGGCAGGTGATCGGCAACCTGGTCACCAACGCGCTCACCCACACCCCGGCCGGGACGCCGGTGACCGTGCGGCTGTCCGAGCCCGCCGACGACCCGGACACCGTCTGCGTCGTCGTCTCCGACGCAGGCCCGGGGATGTCCGCCGCCGACGCCGACCGGGTGTTCGAGCGGTTCTACCGGGCCGACACCTCCCGCACCCGTGCGGCCGGGGGCAGCGGGCTGGGCCTGTCGATCGTGTCCTCGCTGGTCGCCGCGCACGGCGGCCGGGTCGAGCTGGCCACCGCGCCGGGTGAGGGCGCGACGTTCACCGTGCGGCTGCCCCGGTCCGGACCGGGGCCCACGGAGGTCTGAGCGGTCCCACCCGGCGGCGCCCCGGAGGCCATGCCGGACACTGGTCGCGGGGAATCCGCATCACGTCGATGCGGTTGCCCCGCTGACGTGTGCCGCCGTCCGGCGGTGCGTGCCGCCGTCCCCGGGAGCCCGAGAGCGTGACGACCGCAGACCACCGGCTCACCCAGCTGCAGACGCTGGAGGCCGAGTCCATCCACGTGCTGCGCGAGGTGGCCGCCGAGTCCGAGCGGCCGGTGCTGCTCTTCTCCGGCGGCAAGGACTCCATCGTGATGCTGGAGCTCGCCCGCAAGGCCTTCGCCCCGGCGCGGATCCCGTTCCCGGTGATGCACGTCGACACCGGGCTGAACTTCCCCGAGGTGCTGGCGTTCCGCGACCGCCGGGTCGCCGAGCTCGGCGTCGAGCTGATCGTGGCGTCCGTCCCCGACGCGATCGCCGCCGGCACGGTGCGCCAGGAGCCCAACGGCTCGCGCAACCGGATCCAGACGCCGGTGCTGCTGGACGCCGTCGAGCGGCACGGGTTCACCGCCCTGTTCGGTGGCGCCCGGCGCGACGAGGACAAGGCGCGGGCCAAGGAGCGGGTGTTCTCCTTCCGCGACGAGTTCGGCCAGTGGGACCCGAAGAACCAGCGGCCCGAGTTGTGGGACCTGTACAACGGCCGCACCCACCTCGGTGAGTCGATCCGGGTGTTCCCGCTGTCGAACTGGACCGAGCTGGACATCTGGGGCTACATCGCCCAGGAGGAGATCGCCATCCCGGCGCTGTACCTGGCCGCCGAGCGCGACGTCGTCGACCGGGCCGGGATGCTCTACGCGGTCAACGAGTTCATCACCCCGAAGGACGGCGAGCAGGTGGAGCGCCGCAGCGTCCGCTACCGCACCGTGGGCGACGCGAACCTGACCGCCGCCGTCCCGTCGGTCGCGGGCACCGTCGCCGAGGTCATCGCCGAGATCGCGGTGACCCGGCTGACCGAGCGCGGGGCCACCCGCGGCGACGACAAGGTCAGCGACGCCGCCATGGAGGACCGCAAGAAGGAGGGGTACTTCTGATGAGCGCTCTCGCCCAGGCAGCCGCCGAGCTCGCCACCGCCCGCAAGGACATCCTGCGCATCGCCACCGCCGGGTCCGTCGACGACGGGAAGAGCACCCTCATCGGCCGGCTGCTCTACGACAGCAAGGCCGTCTTCGAGGACCAGTACGCCGCCATCGAGCGGGCCAGTCGCGGCGACCACGTCGACCTGTCGCTGCTCACCGACGGCCTGCGCGCCGAGCGCGAACAGGGCATCACCATCGACGTCGCCTACCGCTACTTCAGCACCCCGCGGCGCACGTTCATCCTCGCCGACACCCCCGGGCACGTGCAGTACACCCGGAACATGGTCACCGGCGCCTCGACCGCGGACCTGGCGATCGTGCTGGTCGACGCGCGCAAGGGCATGCTCGAGCAGAGCCGCCGGCACGCCTTCCTCGCCTCGCTGCTGCGGGTGCCGCACCTGGTCGTCGCGGTCAACAAGATGGACCTCGTCGACTGGTCCGAGGACGTCTACGAGGGCATCCGCGAGGAGTTCGCCGCCTTCGCCACCAAGCTCGAGGTCCCCGACCTGACCGTCGTCCCGATCTCCGCACTCCAGGGCGACAACGTGGTCACCCGCTCGGCGAACACGCCCTGGTACGAGGGGACGTCGCTGCTGCACCACCTGGAGCACGTGCACGTGGCCAGCGACCGCAACCTCGTCGACACCCGGTTCCCGGTGCAGTACGTGATCCGCCCGCAGACCGACGAGTCCCGCGACTACCGCGGCTACGCCGGCCGGGTGGGTGCCGGCGTGCTGCGCCCCGGCGACGAGGTGCAGGTGCTGCCCAGCGGCCTGACCACCACGATCGCGGCGATCGACGGACCCGACGGCCCGCTGGACGCCGCCTTCCCGCCGATGTCGGTGACCGTGCGGCTGACCGACGACCTCGACGTCTCCCGTGGCGACATGATCTGCCGGCCGCACAACGCACCGCAGGTCACCCAGGACCTCGACGCGATGGTCTGCTGGATGGCCGACGCGCCGCTGGTGCCCCGGATGCGGCTGGCGGTCAAGCACACCACCCGCTCGGTGCGCGCCGTGGTCAAGGACCTGCAGTACCGGCTCGACGTCAACACCCTGCACCGGCAGACCGGGGTCGAGGGCCTGGGGCTCAACGACATCGGCCGGGTCACGCTGCGCACCACCCAGCCGCTGTTCGTCGACGACTACCACCGCAACCGGGTCACCGGCCGGTTCATCCTCATCGACGAGGCCACCAACGCCACGGTCGGCGCGGGGATGCTCACGCCCTCCTGACCTCCGGGTCCCCGGCGCCGCCCTCGGCGGGGCGGCGCCGGGTTCAGCGGGGCGGGCCCAGGACGGTGCTGCCGTACGCGGTGGCCACCTCCGGTCGCGGCGTGACGGTGAAGCCGTCGGGTCGCGGGGTGGACCGGTCCCGCCCGGTCTCGCGGAACATCCCCTCGATGCCGGCCGGGGTGTTGATCATCAGCAGGTCGGCCTTCTCCGAGGTGATGCGGTACGAGTGCGGCACGTTCCTGGGCAGGAAGACGATGCCGCCCGCGGTCAGCTCGTCCTCCTCGTCACCGGCCCACACCAGCGCGGTGCCGCTGATCAGCAGGAACACCTCGTCCTCCCTGCTGTGCACGTGCCAGGGCGGCGCCTCCCCCCTGCTCACGTCGAAGCGCCCGACCATGAGCCGGCCGTCGGTGGCTGCGCCGTCGAGCAGGATCGACAGGGTGTCGCCGTTCAGCCACTCCAGCTGCTGGTGCTGCTCGGGTCGGGCGAGGTACGGGATGCTCATGACTCCTCCAGGTCTCGTGAGTGGTCGGTCGGGTCCGCCTCAGGCGGGCAGGACGACGACCTTGCCGGTGACACGACCGGCAGCGGCCTCCGCGTGCAGCGCGGGCAGCTCGGTCAGCGGGATGCGACGGGTGACCTCGATCTGCAGGTCGCCGCTGTCGACGAGGGACGCCAGCTCGGCCAGCCGGTCCCGGTTCGGCAGCACGAACACGGTCGCCGCGCTGACGCCGCGGGCCTCGTCGCCGGGGGTGGCCATGAAGGCGGTGGTGCTGACGACCCTGCCGCCGTCGCGGACCACGGCGACGAGCGCGGCGAACTGGTCCGGCTCGATGGGCGCCAGGTTGAGCAGGACGTCGACCTGCCCGTCGACCGCGCCCAGCACGTCGGTGGTGGTGTGGTCGATGACCTCGTCGGCCCCGGCCGCGCGGACGGCGTCGATGCTGCGCGGGCTGGCGGTCGCCACGACGTGCACGCCGGCCCGCCTGGCCAGCGCGACGGCGTACTTGCCGACCACTCCCCCCGCGCCGTTGACCAGGACCCGCTGCCCGGCGGTCAGCCCACCGAGGTCGAACAGCGCCTGCCAGGCCGTCAGCGCCACCGACGGCAGACCGGCCGCGTCGGGGAGCGGGACCTTCGCGGGTGCCAGCACCAGCGCGTCGGCCGGGGCGATGACGTACTCCGCCGCGCCGCCGTCGCGCTCCATCGGCAGGAACCCGATCACCGCGTCCCCCACCTGCAGCCCACCCTCGCCGACGACCCGGCCCACGCCGTCCCCGAGCGCGTCGACCGTGCCGGAGACGTCGTAGCCGGGCACGTGCGGCAGCACGACCGGGATGGGGAGGAACCCGCCGCGCATGCCGTTGTCGGCGGCGTTGAACGCCGAGGCCGCCACCCGCACGCGCACCTCACCCGCGCCGGGGGTGGGCAGGTCGACGTCCTCGTACCGCAGGACCTCCGGACCGCCGACCTCGTGGAACCGCACTGCCTTCATCGCTGTACCTGCCTTCACCGGGTGCCGTGGGATCTCGTGCACGGCCCAACCTGGCAGGTCCCGGCGAGATCATCCTGGGCCGGACCGGCCCACCTTCACGACCGCACGCCCGTCGGCTGCACCGACCACCTCGACCAGGCGGGCGGCGTCCCGTGACCCCGGCGCCGCGGTGAGCATGACGGCCGCCAGGTCGTCGCCCGGGATCGCGATCAGGTTCCCGACGAGGGTGAGGGAGTCACCGTCGGACTGGGTGAAGGTCGCGGCGCTCTCGTAGGCCGCCACCGGTCGCGGTGCCCTCCACAGCGTGTCGAACCGCCGGCTCCGGCCACGCAGCTCGTCCACCAGGGCGGCGAGCGGGACGTCGGCGGGGTGGCGCAGCAGCGCGGCCCGCAGCTGGGCCACGAGCACCGCCTCGTGACTGGCCGCGTCGGCCGCGGACTGCTGGAAGGCACCGAAGGGGCTGCAGAACTGCCGCCAGGCCACGTTCCAGTCCCACCGCCCGCCGGTGAGGTCCCAGTGCTCGAGGGCCAGGAACGCGCTGTTGACCGCGACGAGGTTCATCGCCGCGTCCGTGACGATCATCGGGGTGTCGGAGAACCGCTCCAGCAGCCGCGTCGCACCCGGGCCGAGCTCGGTCGGCACCTGCCCGTCCGCCGCGGCGTAACCGGCCAGCGCGGACAGCCGCTCGTAGTCCGCCCGACCGACCCGCAGCGCCCGGGCGATGGCCCGGACTACACCGGCCGAGGGGTGGCTCCGTCCCTGCTCCAGACGGCGGACGTAGTCGGCGGACATCCCGGCGAGCTCACCGAGCTCCTCCCGGCGCAGCCCGGGCACCCGCCGGGGGCCCGGCGGCAGCCCGACGGACGCGGGGTCCGTGCACCCCCGCAGGTGGCGCACAGCGGCACCGAAGTCGTGATCCTCCACCGCGCCAGTCTGCCGGGCCGGACGACGTCCGTGACCGGCTGCTGCGCGCACGCTGGGTGGGGCGCCTCACCTGTCGGACCGGCACCGCCCGCCCACCGGGGCCCGCCCCTGCCGGCCGCGGTGGCCGACGGGACGGGCGTCAGACCGAGACGGCGTCGATCGCCTTGTAGATGCGCTGCTCGGAGACCGGCCGGGGCGTGCCGACGGTCTGGGCGAACAGCCCCACCCGCAGCTCCTCGACCATCCAGCGCACCCGCATGACCGGGTCGTCGGGAGCCCCGGTCGGGGGCACCGCGGCACGCAGCTGCTCGTACTCCTTGGTCACCGCCTCGACCTGCGCCAGCCACAACGCGTCGCGGGCCGCGTTGGCCGGCAGCTTCTCCAGCCGCAGCTCCATCGCCTTCAGGTAGCGCACCAGGTCCGGCAGCCGCTTGCGCCCGGCGGAGGCGACGAACCCACGGTGCAGCAGCCCGCCCATCTGCGCCCGCAGGTCGGCGATCGCGGCCTCCGGCACCCGCCGTCCGGGCGCGGCACCGATGGCGATCGCGGTCTCCCGCGCCTGGGTCAGCACCGCCTCCACCCTGCGGACGGCGTCGCTGGTCAGCGTGTGCAGCTCCGTGCGGGCCGCGGCCACCAGCGCGGTGAACGCCGCCTCGGTGCGCGGCGGGCCACCGGCGGCGGCGATCAGCTCGTCGGCCGCGGCGTCCACGCAGTCGGCCACCAGGTCGGGGATCTCGCCGTCGGGGTTGAACTGCAGCGCCAGCCGGGAGCGCGGTCCGATGCCCTTGACCACCTGCTTGACCGGGGAGCTGACGACCAGCTCCAGCAGCCGGCGGGCGCCCCGCCAGCTCAGCCGGGTCGCCTCCGCCTGCGTGGGGACCACCCGGACGCCGACGGTCTCGCCCTCGTCGACCAGGGCGATGAACGCGGTGACCACGTGCCCGCCGCGCTCGACCTCGACGGTGGCCGGCAGGTCGCCGAACGTCCAGGTGGTCTGCCGGCTGCGCTCGTAGGTCGACGCGGCGCGGGCCAGGCTGGCCCGAGCCTGCGGGGCGACCTGGCTGCGCAGCGCGGTGAGGTCCTTGCCCTGGGCGAGCAGGCGCTGGGAGTCGTCGAGCACCCGGTAGGTGGCGCGCAGGTGCGGGGGCACCTCGGCCGGGCGCCAGGCGTCCGGCGGGATCACGACCGAGGTGGCCCGGCGCAGCTCGCGCTCCAGGGCCGGCAGCAGCGCCTCGGTCGGGTCGATCTTCGGCAGCACCTCGCGGACCCGGTCCGGGATGGGCACCAGGCCGCGGCGCAGCTGCTTGGGCAGCGAGCGGAGCAGTTCGGTGACCAGCTCGGCCCGCTGCCCGGGCACGGTGAACGCCAGCGACTCCCCCGACGTCCGGGCGGCGACCGTGTCCAGCACGCCCAGCGGGACGTCGACGGTCACGCCGTCCTGCTCCGCCCCCGGGGCGAAGGCGTACGACAGCGGCAGGGTCAGGCCCTGGGTCAGCTGCACCTCGTCGGGGTAGTCCTCGAGCTGCACCTGCCCGGCGACGGCGGCGTTGGTGAGCATCTCCGGGGTGAAGGTCAGCAGGTCCGGCGTGGTGCGCCGGGCCTCCTTCCACCACCGGTCGAAGTGCCGGGTGGAGACGACGTCGGCGGGGACCCGGGCGTCGTAGAGCTCGAACACGGTCTCGTCGTCCACCCGGATGTCGCGGCGGCGGGCGCGCTCCTCCAGCTCGGCGACCTGCTCGATGGTGCGGGCGTTGTCGGCGGCGAAGCGGTGGTGCGTCGTCCACTCGCCCTGCACCAGGGCGTGCCGGATGAACAGCTCACGGGAGACGACCGGGTCGATCGAGCCGTACTGGACGCGGCGGCCCACCACCAGCGGCAGCCCGTAGAGGGTGACCCGCTCGGTGGCGACGACCGAGCCGCGCTTGGCGTCCCAGCGCGGCTCGCTGTACTGCCGGTGGACCAGGTGATCGGCCAGCTTCTCGACCGTCTCGGGGTCGATCCGGGCGACGGTGCGGGCGAAGAGCCGGCTGGTCTCCACCAGCTCGGCGGCGACCACCCAGCGCGGCGGCTTCTTGGCCAGCGGCGTCCCCGGGGCCAGCACGAAGCGGGTGTTGCGCGTGCCGACGTACTCCCGGCCCGGGCGGCCGGGCTTGCCGTCACGGTTCTTGGCCGGCTCGGCCTGCATGCCCACCTGGGACAGCAGCCCGGACAGCAGCGACGCGGTCACGCCGCGCTCGTCGGGTGCCGGGGCCAGCTCGCCCAGGGTCATGCCCAGCCGGCGGGCGGTGCCGCGCAGCTGGCCGTGCAGGTCCTGCCACTCGCGGATGCGGAGGTAGTGCAGGAACTCCTTCTTCACGGTGCGGCGGAACTGGTTGCCCGAGAGCTCCTCGGCCCGCTCCTCCAGGTACCGCCAGAGGTTGAGCAGGCCGATGAAGTCGGAGTTCTCGTCGGCGAACCGCTTGTGGGACTCGTCCGCGGCCTGCTGGTGCTCGGCCGGGCGCTCGCGCACGTCCTGCACGGTGAGCCCGGCGGCGATGACCAGCACCTCCTCCAGCACCCCGCGCCGGTCGGCCTCCACGACCATCCGGGCCAGCCGCGGGTCCAGCGGCAGGGTGGCCAGCGAGCGGCCGGTCGGGGTGAGCCCGCCCTGCGCGTCGAGGGCGTCCAGCTCCTCCAGCAGCGCGACGCCGTCGGCGATGGCGCGGCGGTCCGGCGGGTCGATGAAGGGGAACTCGGCGACGTCGCCGAGGTCGAGCGAGGCCATCTGCAGCAGCACCGAGGCCAGGTTGGTGCGCAGGATCTCCGGGTCGGTGTACTCGGGGCGGGCCTCGAAGTCGGCTTCCGTGTAGAGCCGGATCGCGATGCCCTCGCTGGTGCGCCCGCAGCGACCCGAGCGCTGCCGCGCCGAGGCCTGGCTGATCGCCTCGATCGGCAGCCGCTGGACCTTGGTGCGATGGCTGTACCGGGAGATGCGCGCGGTGCCCGGGTCGACGACGTACTTGATGCCGGGCACCGTCAGTGACGTCTCGGCGACGTTGGTGGCCAGCACGATCCGCCGTCCGGTGTGCGGCTGGAAGACCTTGTGCTGGTCGGCGGCGCTCAGCCGCGAGTAGAGCGGCAGCACCTCGGTGTGCGGGAACCCGCGCTCGCCCAGCGCGTCCGCGGTGTCCCGGATCTCGCGCTCACCGGCCAGGAACACCAGGACGTCGCCCGGCCCCTCGGCCACCAGCTCCGCGCAGGCGTCGACGATCGCGCTCACCTGGTCGCGGTCGGGGTCGGCGTCCTCGTCGTCCGGGTCGATGACCGGGCGGTAGCGGACCTCGACCGGGTAGGTGCGCCCGCTGACCTCGACCACCGGCACGCTCGCGCCGTCGACGGAGAAGTGCTTGGCGATCCGGTCGACGTCGATGGTCGCCGAGGTGATGACCAGCTTCAGGTCGGGACGGCGGGGCAGCAGCCGGGCGAGGTAGCCCAGCAGGAAGTCGATGTTGAGGCTCCGCTCGTGGGCCTCGTCGATGATGATCGTGTCGTACTGGCGCAGCAGCCGGTCGCGCTGCACCTCGGCGAGCAGCACGCCGTCGGTCATCAGCTTGACCAGCGTGCGGTCGCCGACGTCGTCGGTGAACCGGACCTTGAAGCCGACGACGTCGCCCAGCGGGCTGCCCAGCTCCTCGGCGATCCGCTCGGCGACGGTGCGCGCGGCGATCCGGCGCGGCTGCGTGTGCCCGATCCGGCCCCGGACGCCGCGGCCGAGCTCCAGCAGGACCTTCGGCAGCTGCGTGGTCTTGCCCGAACCGGTCTCGCCGGCGACGACCACGACCTGCGAGCTGCGCAGCGCCTCGGCGATGTCGTCGCGCCGCTGACTGACCGGCAGCTCCTCCGGGTAGCTCACGACCGGGACGGCGTCCCGGCGGCGGGCGACGCGCTGCTCGGCCGCGGCGACCTCGGCGGCGATCTGCTCGGTCTGCTTCGCGCGGACCGCGAGGTCCTTCGTGCGCCGGGTGCCGTCGAGCCGGCGTCCGAGGCGGTGCTCGTCGGCGAGGGTCAGTGCGGACAGCCGGGACCGGAGGTCGTCGTGCGGGGTGGTCACGGTGTGCTCGCACTTCCTTGTCGAGGGCAGTCGCTCCAGGGTCTCACCCGGCGGGCACGGTCGCGCGCCTCACGGCCAGTGCACCACCCAACTGGTTGCATGCATGGTGCAACGGCTTGTACCGTGCACCTGTTCCTCCGGCGCAGTGCGGCGCCCCCCGCTGACCTCCGGAGCGCCCCTGTGTCCGAGACCGCCGTGTCCGAGACCGTCGCATCGACGACCGCCTCCCCGCTCTCCCTCTCCGAGGAGCTGGTCCAGCTGGTCCGGGTCATGCACCTGCTCAAGAACCAGAGCACCAGCGGTGCCGGCCCCGAGGCCCGCGAGCGCGCGGCGCACGTGTTGCTGTTCCCGCTGACCCGGCAGGGTCCGCTGCGGCAGGGCGCGCTGGCCGAGCTCGTGCACGCCGACCCCTCGACGGTGAGCCGGCACGTGACGCTGCTCGTCGACCACGGGCTGGTCCGCCGGGTCGCCGACGCCTCCGACGGCCGGGCCAGCCGGCTGGTCGTCACCCCGGACGGCGAGGCCGTGGTCGACCAGATGCGCCAGGAGCGCGCCGCCCTGTTCGCGCAGGTGACCGCCGACTGGGCGGACGCCGAGCTGCACACCTTCACCGCGCAGCTGCACCGCCTGGTGCAGCAGCTGACCGACCACCTCCCCACCCTGGGCGCCACACCCGGCGCCGCCACCACCCCCGAGAAGGACCGATGAGCCAGACCACCGACCGCGGGACGGGGTCCGAGCGCAGCGCCGCCCGCGCCTCGGCCGCCGCGCCGGACGCCTCCGGGGCGTTCACGCACCGCCAGATCATGACCATCCTGGTCGGGCTGCTGCTGGGCATGTTCCTGGCCGCCCTGGACCAGACCGTGGTCTCCACGGCCATCCGCACCATCGCCGACGACCTGGACGGCTACGACCTGCAGGCATGGGCGACCACCGCCTTCCTGATCACCTCGACGATCGCCACCCCGCTCTACGGCAAGCTGAGCGACATCTACGGCCGGCGGCCGTTCTACCTGTTCGCCATCGCCGTCTTCGTCCTCGGCTCGGCGCTGTGCGGCCTGGCCGACTCGATGTACCAGCTGGCCGTCTACCGCGCCGTGCAGGGCATCGGTGCCGGTGGCCTGATGTCGCTGGCGCTGGCGATCATCGCCGACATCGTCCCGCCGCGGGAGCGCTCGAAGTACCAGGGCTACTTCATGGCCGTCTTCGGCACCTCCAGCGTGCTGGGCCCGGTCATCGGCGGCTTCCTGTCCGGGCAGGACACGATCCTGGGCATCACCGGCTGGCGCTGGATCTTCTACGTCAACGTGCCGCTGGGCATCCTGGCGCTGGTCGTCGTCTCCAAGGTGCTGCACCTGCCGCACACCCCGCGCGAGCACCGCATCGACTGGCCCGGCGCGCTGGCGCTGATCACCTTCCTGGTGCCGCTGCTGATCGTGGCCGAGCAGGGCCGCACCTGGGGCTGGGGCTCCACCCGGGCACTGGTCTGCTACGCCATCGGCGTGGTCGGGTTCGCGCTCTTCGTGCTCGCCGAGCGGGCGTTCAAGGACGACGCGCTGCTGCCGCTGCGCATGTTCGGCAACCGCACCTTCGCCGTCAGCAGCGCCAGCTCGATCGTGCTGGGCGCCGGCATGTTCGGCGGCATCCTGCTGCTCCCGCAGTACCTGCAGATCGTGCACGGCTCCAGCCCCACCGAGGCCGGCCTGCAGATGATCCCGCTGGTCCTGGGCATCATGTCCGGCTCGATCATCGCCGGGCAGACGATCGCCCGCACCGGGAAGTACAAGTTCTTCCCGCTCGTGGGCGTCGTCTTCATCGTCACCGCGCTGGTGTCGCTGTCCTTCATCGTCGGCGCCGACACCTCGGTCTGGGCGCTCGTGCCCTTCATGCTGCTCATGGGCCTGGGGCTGGGCTTCAACTTCCAGCCGGTCATCCTCGCCGTGCAGAACGCCGTCAGCCCGCGGGAGATCGGCGTGGCGACCTCCTCGGTCACCTTCTTCCGCCAGATGGGCGGCACGCTCGGGACGGCGGTCTTCCTGTCGGTGCTGTTCACCCGGCTGCCCGGTGACATCGGCGGCGCCGTGACCGACGCCGCCACCGCGAACCCGGCGATCGCCCCGCAGCTGCAGCAGGCCGGCGCCGGCGGCACGGACCTGTCGAACACCTCGTTCATCCAGGAGCTGCCGGCCGAGATCGCCCTGCCGTTCAAGACCGGGTTCTCGCACTCGCTGGACGTCGTCTTCCTGCTCGCCGCGATCGTGGTCGCCCTCGGCTTCTTCGTGCTGCTGTTCCTGCCCCAGCTGCCGCTGCGCACCCAGTCCGGGATCCAGGCGGCGCAGGCCGGCGAGGACGGCAGGGACGGGGATGCCGCCGACTCCCCTGCCCTGGCCGCGGCCGACGCCGTGGGTGCTGCGGCCCCGACCTCGGTCGAGCCGCCCGTGGACGGCGTCGACCGGACCGGGGAGGGCGCCGTCCCGGCAGACGACCGGGCGACCACCGACCGGACCGCCGCCGTCCAGCCGGCCACCGCACCGGCCGCCGGGACCGCCTTCGGGACCGGGTCCGGCACGACTGGTCACCCGGGCCGCCACGAGGCCGCCGACGCGGACGCCCCCGAGGGCGGGCGGCACGAGGCGACCGCCCCCGACCAGCCCACCGGGCTGGCCAGCGTCCCGGCCGACCACCTGCCCGAGGAGCTCCGCCGCCGCAGCTGACGCTCGGCGCACCTCGGCGGCCCCTGTCCCCCGCACCTGCGGGAGGCAGGGGCCGTCCGCGTCCCGGGGTCACGGCGGCCCGGGGTGGGTGTGCACGGGCCCGGACGTGCGACGACGGCGGTCCTCCTGGGAGGACCGCCGTCGGGGGTCTGCGTGCGCCGGTGTCCGGCGCGAGGGGCTAGAGGACCGCGGTCGCGGCCGCGGCGGCGCGGGCGGTGGCGTCGGGGGCCGGGTGCCGGACGGCGGAGGCCGCCTGCTTCTCCGCCTCGTACCGCTTGGTGGACTGCATGCCCATCAGGACCACGAGTGCCGTCAGCACCACGAATCCGAGCAGGCTGACTGCCGGCCACATCACCATCTGGTCCGCTCCACGTTCTCTTCGGTGCCCGCCGGTCGCCCGGCGCTCTGCCACTGCTCACTGCCCGGGCCGACACGGCCCGAACCCTGCGCAGAGCGACTTCTCGGTGGACAGCGTGTGACTGTCGTCGCACGTGCAGGTGTCGTCCCGGGGTCGCCTGCACCTCCACGGGCCAGGACCGCCGTCCGGGACGGTCCGTTGCCGGAATGTCATCTCCTGTGCGCGTGGAGCGGTCCCGGTCGGGGCACCCAGGAGCGACGAGCAAGCGCCCCACCCCACCCGGAGGCCCCCATGGCCGGAGCTAGTGCGAGTGCGCCCCGAGAGGGCGCACGCGGCGGCACCGCGAACGACAGCACTGACCCGACCACGAACCGCGACGCGCGCGACACCGCGCCCGGCGACGACAAGATCAGCCGTGAGCGGGCCGACTACGCGCCCACCGGTGCCGACCCGAAGGCCACCACCGGCGGCACCTTCAAGCGCACGCTGAAGGAGTTCAGCGAGGACGGGCTCACCGACTGGGCGGCCACGCTGACCTACTACGGCATCCTCGCCCTCTTCCCCGCACTGACCGCGCTGCTGTCGATCGTGGGCCTGCTCACCGACCCGCAGCAGCTCACCGACGGCATCACCCAGGTCGTGCCCGAGCAGGCGGCGAACACCCTCAACCCGGTGATCCAGCAGATCGCGGGCAGCTCCAGCGCGGCCAGCCTCGGCCTGATCATCGGCATCGCGGCGGCCATCTGGTCGGCCTCGGGCTACGTCGGTGCCTTCGGCCGGGCGGCCAACATCGTCTACGAGACCCGTGAGGGCCGGAAGGTCTGGAAGCTCAAGCCGCTCCAGCTGCTGGTCACCCTCATCGGCATCCTCTTCGCCGCGCTGATCCTGGCCATGCTGGTGCTCAGCGGTCCGGTCGTCGACGCCATCGGCCAGTCCATCGGTCTGGGCGAGACGGTGCTCAACATCTGGAGCTGGGCCAAGTGGCCGGTCATCCTGGTGCTGCTCGCGCTGATGATCGCCGTCCTCTACTACACCGCCCCCAACGCGAAGCTCCGCGGCTTCAAGTGGGTCAGCCCCGGTGCCGGTGTCGCGATCCTGGTCGCGGTCGTCGCCTCGGCGGCGTTCGCGTTCTACGTCGCCAACTTCGGCAGCTACAACAAGACCTACGGCGCGCTGGCCGGCGTCGTGATCTTCCTGATCTGGTTCTGGCTGATCAACCTGGCCCTGCTGTTCGGCATCGAGCTCGACGCCGAGATGGAGCGGACCAAGGAGCTGAAGGCCGGCGTCCCGCGCGCGGACAAGGAGATCCAGCTCGACGCCCGTGAGGCGCCGAAGCGCAAGCAGACGACCTGACCCCAGGTCCGACACGCACGAAGGCCCCCGGTCCCTGATGGGACCGGGGGCCTTCGTCGTCGTTCGTCCGGACGGGTCAGCGGCTGGTCGGGGGCCGGTCACCCCGGCGGGCCAGCGGGACCCGCTCGACCCAGCCGGCCACCGCGGCCAGCCCGTGGCTGACCGCCCGGCCGGCCGGGGCCAGCCGGGCCGGTGCGTGCTGGACGCCGGCGTCCACCAGGTCACGCGTGCGGTCGAGGACGCTCAGCGGCAGCCCGGAGACCGCGTTGCCCGGCGGACGGCGGGACACCGTCGGGTGCGGCCGGGTCGGGGACACCCGGCGGGCGACCTCCCACTGCCGACCGAGCCGGCGCAGGGCGGGGCCGTCCAGCGCCTGCTGCAGCCGCGGGAACATCACGTCCTCCTCGTCCCGCACGTCCTCCCGCAGGACCTGGACGAGTCGGGCGAGCGTCGCAGCCCGGCGGGGGTCGTCGTGGCCGAGGGTCTCCAGCGTGCTGACCAGCTCGTTGACCTCCTGGTGCTCCTCCTCGACCTGCAGGGTGAGGGCCTCGCCGTCCGGGAGGACGCGGCGGACGACCGGCCAGAGCACCGTCTCCTCGGCGAAGGCGTGGCTGAACACCAGCCGGTCGATCCGGCGGAGCACCCGCTCCTGCTCGGTGCCGGTGGTGCCGTCGAGCTCCTGCAGCAGCCGGTCGAGCTGCTCGTGGTCCGCTCGTTGGCGGACGAACACCGACCCGGGTCCGCCGAGCTCGGTCACGGTCTGGTCGGCGATCGACCTGGTCATCTCGTGCTCCTACCTGCGTACCGACGTCAGTGGCTCAGACGCTGACCCTCCATGCCCGCGACCGGCTCGTCGCATGCACCACCCGGGCCGGCGCGCGGATCCGCGGGACGGGAGGGCATGGTGGGGGCATGGCGAACCTGGTCGGGCGCTCCCGGCGGAGTGCAGACGACAGCGGCCCGGCCGGCGAGAAGCTGGCCGGGCCGCTGCACGCGGTGTCCGAGTCGATGGGCCGGGTGGCCCAGGAGACGCACGAGGACGTGCCCGCGCTGTGCGGGCAGCAGGTCCAGGTGATCGCGGTGGAGGACGTGCCGGACGACGCCGGGCTGTGCCGGGTCTGCCAGTACGGCTCCTGAACGGTCAGCCCGCGGCGACCGGGGCGGCGACCGGGGCGGCGATCAGGCTGCTGAGCCGGTGGGCGGTGACGACCAGGTCCTCGACCGCCGGGCGCGGGGTGGGCACCTCGGCCGACGGCCGCAGTGCCGGCGCCAGGTCCAGCACCATCCGGGTCGGGGCGAAGGCCTCGGCGTAGCCGATCCGGGCCTGGGCGCCCCAGTGCCGGGCCGAGGCCACGACGGCGTCCGGCTCGACCATCGCCGACATCTCCACCTGCGAGGCGTGCGCGCCGAGCGCGGCGAGCTTGCCGGACAGGTGCGCGGTGACGTCGACGAAGACCGTCGGGGTGAAGGTCAGCGTCGAGGGGCTCTGGTAGTGCATGACCCGGGAGAGCCGGCGGGCGGCGGACAGCGTCGCTGCGGAGACCGCCCGGTGGTCCTGGTGGCTGTCGTCGGGGGCGTGCACGTAGACCAGGTCGGCGTCGGTGGCGCGCAGCGCGGCCTCGATGATGCCGATGGTGGCGGAGTCGGGGACGACGGTGCAGTCGCGCAGCCCGCCCCAGCGCAGCTCGGCACCGAGGGTCCGGGCGGCGCGCTGCTGCTCGAGGCGGCGGAGACCCGCCTGGCCGAACTCGTCGCCGGGGCCGTTCTCGCCACCGGTGAGCACCAGCATGGTGACCCGGTCGCCGGCCTGGTGGTGGGCCAGCAGCGTCGCGCCGCAGCCCAGTTCGATGTCGTCGGGGTGGGCCCCGACGGCCAGCACGCTACGCATCGACGGTCTCCTCCGAAGGGGTCCCGGCCAGCCGGCGGCGGGTGCGCTGCACGACCAGGGCGCCGGCGCCGGCGGCGACGGCCAGGGCCCCCACCACGCCGGTGCCGTTGCCGTCGGCGGGCATCTGGGTGTCCGCGCCGCAGGTCTTGGCCGCGGTGCGGTTGATGGTCAGCTTGGTGTTGCCCAGGGTCCAGTAGACGGTGCCGGAGGTGACCGGCACCGTGAAGACGCCGCTGTAGGTGCCGGGCCGGAACGTCGTGGGCTGCCGGCCGTTGTACGACGACGGGCTGATCACGTTGTAGCCGCCGGTGATGCTGTACGTGCTCGTGCTCGTGTTCCGGTAGCCGAGCACCGCGCTGTACGTCCCGTTGCTGACCTGGATGCAGTTGACCATCGGGAAGACGACGACCGGGCCGGTGTACTGACCGTTCGTGTCGCCGCTGTAGCCGCCGTCGTACCCGTAGTAGCCCGAGGCCGAGGCCGGCGTCGCTGCGGCCAGCGGGGCCAGCACCGCGAGCAGTCCGGTCAGCACGGCGAGTGCCGCTTCGCGCAGCGGTCGCCGGGTGCGCTGCCCCGTCGGTGAGGTGTTCGTCATCTGCCTGCCCTCGGCTCGGTGGCGACCTGGTCGCCTGGTGCTCCTGTCATCGACAGCAGAGCGCCTGTCCTGGAGTGCCGGGCCGGGACGTCCTGCCTCCGGGTGAGGTGCCCGTCCCCGGTCGGGTGGCCGATCACGGAGAGTGCGCAGGTCACCGCCTCCGGGAACGTGTCGGTGACCGCCCACGCCGCGGGGACGTCGGGCGCGTCGGCGTACTCGCCCTGCCGCACGCGGATCGCCCGGGCGCCCACGGCGGCCGCGACCGCGACGTCCTTGCCCGGCCGGTCGCCGATCATCAGCAGCCGGTCGGCCGGGACGCCGAGCCGCGCGGCGATGGCCAGCAGCCCGGCCGGGGAGGGCTTGCGGGTGGCCCGGCCGCCGAGGGAGTCGCTGAGCACGACCAGCGGCAGCAGCCGGTCCAGCCCGGTGCCGGCGAGCTTGGCCCGCTGGACCACCGGCGCGCCGTCGGTCAGGCAGGCCAGCGGGACGGCGGCGGCGAGGGCGGTCAGGGCCGCCTCGACGCCGGGGTAGGTGGGCAGCCGGTCGGGCACGTGGCCGGTGAACGCGGCGACCAGCGGCGGCAGCAGCGCGGGCAGCGCCGCCGGGTCGACCCCGGTGGCCAGCAGGGCCCGGTCGATGGTGCCGCCGGTGTCGGAGCCGGCGGCCAGCTCCGCGGCCAGCGCGGCGTGCACGGCGGCGCCGTCCAGCCCGGCGGCGGCTGCTGCCGCACCGACGGCCGCGGCGGCGCCGGCCAGGTAGCTGGCCTGCGGGTACAGGGTGTCGTCGAGGTCGACGACGACGGCCAGCGGCGGCGGCCCGGCCCAGCCGGTCACCACGGGAGCCGGCCGTCGGTGAAGTCGGGCTCGGTGAGCTCGAGCAGGGCGTCGGTGCGCTCGTCGGCCAGGATCGCCGCGACCTGCGCGCCGGTCGTGCCGTCGCCGTAGGGGCAGGGCAGCGCGGCGGCCCGGGCCTGCCCGGCGGCGGAGGTGTGCGCGGCGGCGGCGGCCAGCACCGCCTCGGCGGCGCCGTCGTCGGTCAGCCCGGCCAGCGTCGTCGTCCCGGCCTCGACGCCCTCCCAGCGGGGGGTCGAGGAGCGCAGCACCACGACCGGGACGCCGAGGTGGGCGGCCTCCTCCTGGACGCCGCCGGAGTCGGTGACCGCGAGCGCCGACGCGCGCAGCGCGCCCATCAGCGTGTCGTGGTCGACCGGCCCGGTGAGCGTGATGCCCGGGTGGTCGAGGGCCCCGGTGAGACCGGCGGCGGCCAGCCGGGCGGTGGTGCGCGGGTGCACCGGGAAGGTGACCGGCCCGACCCGCTCGGCCAGACCGCGGACGACGGCGACCAGCCGGGCGAGCCGGACCGGGTCGTCGACGTTGGTCGGGCGGTGGGCGGTTACCAGCACCCCGGCGCGCTCGGCGACCGGGAGCGGGGTGACGCCACGGGTGACGAGGGTGTCGATGACCGGGTTGCCGACGACGAACACCCGCTCGGCGGGCACGCCCTCGCGCAGCAGCGAGTCCGCGGCCCGGGCGGTCGGGGCCAGGTGCAGCTGGGCGATCGCGGCGGCGACCCGCCGGTTGACCTCCTCGACGCTGCGCATGTTGTAGCTGCGCAGTCCGGCCTCCACGTGCGCGAACGGCACGCCGGCACCGCGGGCGGCCAGCGCGTAGGCCGGCACGGTGTTGGTGTCGCCGAGGGCCAGGACGAGGTCGGGGCGGAAGCGGGCCAGCGCCGTGGCGGCGTCGGCGTGCAGCGCGCCGGTGCGGGCCGACGCGGGCTCGGTCGGCAGGCTGAACCGGTGGGTCGGGGTGAGCCCGAGGGCCTCCTGCAGCTGCGAGGCCATCGCGGCGTCGGCGTGCTGCCCGGTGTCCACGACGTCCACCCGGTGCCCGGCGGCGACCAGCGCGGCCACCACCGGGGCGAGCTTGACGACCTCGGGCCGGGTGCCGAAGGGCACCAGCACGTGCCGGCTGCGGCTCACCGGGTCACCGCGGGGACGGCGCAGGGGTCGGCGACGGGGCTGCCGTCACCGGCGGTGTAGGTCTCGGCGAAGTAGCGGCTCATCCGCACCCCGGGGGTGAAGAACAGGTGCGGCAGCTCGGCGGCCGGCTCGCGGACCCCGGCCAGGTAGGTGCCGACGACGTCGGCGCCGGCGGCGAGGGTCAGCGGCAGACCACCGCTGAACCGCGGGTTGATCTCCACGACGGTGACCGTGCCGTCGTCGGCGACGAAGCCCTGCACGTTGGCCGGGCCGGTGAGCGCGACCGCCTCCAGCGCGTCGGCGACCACCGTGGTGACGGCCTCGGAGTCGAAGGTGGTGCCCTGCACGGAGATGCCGGCCTTGGTGGCGTCCCGCCAGCGCGGCACGACGGTGAGCAGCGAGCCGTCCCGGGCGACGAGGGCGTCGGCGGTGAACTCCCGGCCGGTCAACCGGGTCTGCACGATCAGGCCCGGGTCGGCGGTCATCGCCGCGGCCACGTCGGCGGCCGAGTCCAGCAGCTGGACCCCGCGGCTGCCCCGCCCCGCGCGGGGCTTGACGATCCACGGCCCGGGGACGTCGGCTGCGGCCTCGACGGTCGAGGCGGTCGCCGGGGTGCGCACCCCGGCCTCGACCAGCCGGACGGCGAAGGCGGCCTTGTCGCAGCACAGGTCGACGGCGGCCACGTCGGGCAGCCAGGTCGCGAGGCCGGCGGCGGCGAACCGGTCGGTGGCGGCGGTGAGCGCCGGCAGCTCCTCGGCGACGGTGCTGACCAGCGCGTCGGCGCCGTGCTCGGCGGCGAACGCGAGCAGGGCGTCGACGAAGGCCGGGTCGTCGGCGCGGGGGACGACGCCCCCGACGGTGGCCAGCGCGCTGCCGGCGGCGATGGGGTCGATGTCGACGGCGACCACCCGGTGCCCGAGGGCGACCAGGCGTCGCACCACGGCCACCCCGGCCGGCCCACCCGAGCCGGTGACCAGGACGGTGGACCCGGGGACGACGTCCGCGGTCGGGCTCGGGGTCGGGGCCGGGGTCGGGGTCCGGGGGGCGGGGACGGCGGTCGCCGGCGCGGCCGGCACCACGGGGCGGGGCAGGGCGCGGACGTCCACCACGGCCACGCGCGGCGGCGGGACCGGCCAGGGGTGCAGGGAGCGGCTCATCGGGGGTCCTCGGCGTCGGGTGCGGACGGGCTGGGGGCGGGGCGGGCGAAGCTGCGCAGGGTCGGGCCGGTGCGCCGCGGCACCGGGGGCCTCGGCACGCCGGTCGGGACGACCGGTGCGGGGACGGGGGCCGCCGCCGGAGCGGGGGCCGCCGGGAGGACGGCCGCCGGGGCGGGAGCGACGGTCGCGTGCAGGCCGCGGCTGAGCGTCCAGCCCCGCGCCCACAACCGCAGCGACGAGACGCGCTCGTTGGTCACCGGCTCCCACTGCCGGGCGGCGATGGCGTCGGCGAGGGCGTCGAGGACGGCGCCGTCCTGCTCGTAGGTGGCGACGGCCAGCAGCGAGGCGGTGTGCGCGCCCAGTCCGTCGGCGGCGAGGGCGCCGACGCGCTTCACCCGGCCCTCCACCGGGAGGTGGCCGATCCGGTAGTCGATCCGGGCGGTCTCTCGGCGGGCACCCAGCCAGCGGGAGATCCGGCGCGGGAGCAGGAAGCGGTGGACGAGCCCGGCCAGGTTGCGTCCCTGGACGGGTGCGGTCTGGTCGGTCTCCGGCAGCCGGTAGCCCAGCCCCGGGCGGGCCCAGCTGCTGGGACGGCGGGCGGTGTGCCGGCCGGCGACGTCCTGCTCGGCCCGCACGCTGGGAGGCAGGGTGACGTAGACCATGAGCAGGAAGCCCCCCAGGGTGGCCGCGAGGTTCCACAACGTGCCCACCCAGTCGTGGAAGAGCACCAGCGAGCCGCCGCCCCACTGCAGGCCGATCACCGTGGACAGCAGCAGCCGGACGTGGTTGGCGACCAGCACCGCGACGATCGCGACGGCCAGGCCGGCGACCGCGTGCCAGCGGCGGCTGCGCAGCACCGACGCGGTCAGCGCGGTGAGGCCGACGACCGACAGGATCGACGAGCACGAGGCGGTGACGACGGCGTTGAGCAGCTCGCCGTCGGCCCGGAAGATGAGGATGCGGGTCGGCAGCACCCCGGAGACGGAGTCCACCCCGAACAGGTGCAGCAGCCCGACGACCCAGCTGGCCTCCTGGACCTGCAGCCAGTGGGTGCCGTAGCGGTACCCGACCAGGCAGATCGCCCCGGCCAGCAGCAGGTCGGCGAGGACGGCCAGCTGTCGCCGGCTGGTGGCGCGCAGCCGGCGCGGGACCGGCGGCGCGAGGACGGCGTCAGCCACGGGGACCCACCGTCCCGGCGTCGGTGCCGGCGACCGCGAAGGACCGGGGGCGGGCGCCCTCGACCGGCGGCAGGGGCAGTGGCAGCGGGACGGCGACCGGGGCCAGGGTGGAGGTCGCGCCGGAGCGGGTGGTCTTCACCCACGTGTAGGGGCGGCCGAGCATCCCGTCCAGGTAGGCCCGCGTGGTGATCCAGATCGACAACGCGAAGGAGGGCAGGAAGCCGATCAGCTGCCAGGCCGCCCGCCGCTCGACCCGGCTGACCAGCAGGCCCACGCTCAGCTCGGCGAGCGGGCCGACGAACAGCAGCATCGACAGCGGCAGCAGCCCGATCAGCGGCAGGTCGCCGATGCCGAAGGCGCGCAGCACGGTGAGCAGCAGGCCGATCCCGGAGAGCACCGGGACGTGGTAGGTCAGCAGGAACATCATCGACTCGGCCTTCTCCAGCACCGTCAGGTGCCGCGAGCGCATCATCGGACGCCAGTAGTCGCGCATGCACTTCTGGTGGCCGCGGGCCCAGCGGTACCGCTGCGTCCAGAAGCGGCGCGCGGTGACCACGGCCTCCTCGTAGTCGACGGCCGAGACGTCGTAGCGGACCCGCTGCCCGGACAGCAGCACCCGCAGGGTCAGGTCGGTGTCCTCGGTGACCGTGTTCGGGTTCCACCCGCCCAGCGACCGCAGCGTCGACATCCGCACCGCGCAGTTCGCGCCGCCGTAGGCCGGCAGCTCGAACATCGCCTGGCGGCCGTACTCGTTGACCAGGTAGCCGGAGAGGTAGTCGACGAAGACGACCGAAGCCAGCGAGGAGTCGTGGCCGTTGCGGATGACGCAGCGGCCCATCACCGCGCCCACGGAGGGGTCGCGGAAGTGCCGCACCAGGCGGCGCAGGGCGTTGGGGTCGGGCTCGTGGTCGGCGTCGAAGACCAGGACGACCTCGGCCTCGACGGTGCGCAGCGCCTCGTTGAGGGCGCCGGACTTGCCGCCGCCCGAGCCCGCCGGCCGGTGGATGACCCGCAGCCGGGGCTCGCGCACAGCCCAGGCGTCCAGGCGCGGTCCGGTGCCGTCGTCGGACCCGTCGTCGACGACGACGAGCTGGAGCCGGTCGGCCGGGTAGTCCAGGGCCAACAGCGCCTGGATCATCCCGTCGACGACCAGCTCCTCGTTCTTGCAGCCGACGAACACCGCGACGGGGGGCGTGTAGCCCTCCAGGTCGACGTCGGCGGCGAGCAGGTCGGCCTCGGCCCAGCGGGCCGCGGAGACCGCGAAGGCCAGGTGCCGGCAGAAGAAGACGGCGAAGACGACGTTGATGGCGCCGGCGACCACGCCGAGGGTCCGGTCGACGCCGAAGAACAGGAACGCGGTCACCGCGAGCAGCACGTAGACCACGAGCGCGCCGATCCGGGCCTCCGGGCGGTCGGTGTGGGAGCCGACCGACGGGACGTCGGACGGGCTCTCGACGACCGCGGGCACTGCGGGCACGACGGGTCCTCTCCGGGCGGTGGTGGTGTCCCGGTGCTGGTCAGCTCCGGTACTCGGTGGTGATCGGCATCCCGCCGCAGGCTCTTGAGCGCCCGCTCGCCGGGCTGCCGGCGGTGCCCGGGACGGCGCGGTGCCGGCAGCCGCGGTGGCCGTGTCGGACCCGTGGGCGAGACTGCGTCGGTGACCGTCGAGCTGCCCGGGCGCGCGGCCGGCGACGCGGTGTCGCGGGTGCTGCTGACCCGGCGCGGGCCCGACGTGGTGGTCGCCCGCGACCTGTCCGCCGACGGCCGCACCGTGGGGCTGATCGAGGTGCCGGCCAGTGGGCTGCCGCGGTTCGTGGCCGCCCGGGAGCCCGCCAGCCCGCGCTGGGTCTGGGACGACACGACGCGCTGGTACCCGCAGCTGCTGGCCGCCGGGGTCCGGGTGGAGCGCTGCACCGACCTGCGGCTGGCCCACGCGGTCCTGCGGCGCTCCCCGTTCGCCGACCAGGCGCTGCTGGCCGGCCCGGACACCGCGGGCTGGGACTCCCTCGAGCCGGTGTCCGCCGCCGAGCCGGCGCTCTTCCCGCTCGACGACCCGGCCGACGGGCTCGACCCCGCCGCGGAGCACGAGCGGCAGCAGGCGACCGTGGCCGCCTCGCCGCAGCGGGCGCGGCTGGGGCTGCTGCTGGCGGCGGAGTCGGGCGGGGCGCTGGTCGCGGCGGAGATGACGCACGCCGGGATGCCGTGGCGGGCCGACGTCCACGACCGGCTGCTGACCGAGCTGATGGGCCCGCGGCCGGTGCGCGGTGCCCGGCCGGCCGGGCTGGAGCGGCTGGTGCCCGACATCCGGGCCGCACTGGGCGCCCCCGACCTCAACCCCGACTCCCCGCCGGACCTGCTCCGGGCGCTGCAGACCGCAGGGCTGCCGGTGGCCGACACCCGCTCGTGGACGCTGGAGCAGGTCGACCACCCCGTGGTGGGCCCGCTGCTGGAGTACAAGAAGCTCTCCCGTCTGCTGGCCGCGAACGGCTGGGCGTGGCTGGACACCTGGGTGGCCGACGGCCGGTTCCGGCCCACCTGGCTGCCCGGCGGCGTGGTCACCGGCCGGTGGGCGTCCTCCGGCGGTGGGGCGCTGTCGGTGCCCGCGCCGGTGCGCCCGGCCGCCCGGGCCGACGACGGGTGGCTGTTCGTGGTGGCCGACGTCGCGCAGCTGGAGCCGCGGGTGCTGGCCGGGATGAGCGGCGACACCGTGATGGCCGAGGCCGCGCGTGCTGCCGACCTGTACCAGGGCATGGTCGACAGCGGGGCGGTCGCGACCCGGGCGGAGGCCAAGATCGGGATGCTGGGGGCGATGTACGGCGCGACCCGGGGCGAGAGCGGCCGGATGATGCCGGGGCTGACCCGCCGCTACCCGCGGGCGATCGGGCTGGTCGAGGAGGCCGCACGCGCCGGGGAGCGCGGCGAGGTGGTGCACACGCTGCTCGGCCGCGGGTCGCCGCTGCCCACCGGCGCGTGGGCGGTGCCCGCCGGTGAGGAGCCCGACGGCGGCCAGTCGGTCGAGGACCGCGGGCGCGAGCGCCGGTCGTGGGGCCGGTTCACCCGCAACTTCGTCGTCCAGGGCACCGGTGCCGAGTGGGCGCTGTGCTGGCTGGCCGACCTCCGCAACCGGCTGTGGCGGCTGGGGTCCGGCGAGCTCACCGGGCGCCCGCACCTGGTGTTCTTCGTGCACGACGAGGTGGTGGTGCACACCCCGGCCGAGCTCGCCGACGAGGTGGGCGCAGTGGTGCGCACCGCCGCGGCCGAGGCCGGCCGGCTGCTGTTCGGGTCCTTCCCCGTCGACTTCCCGCTCGACGTCGCCGCCGTCCGGTCCTGGGCCGACGCCCACTGAGGCCCGGGCGTGGGGGCCGTACCGGCCGACCGTGCTCGGCCGGTCCCCTGCGGTGGGCGCCGCCGTGACCTCGCCCCCGGTCACGGCGGCACCTCCTCCCCCCGGGCTCAGCTGCTGCCGAGCACCACCAGGGAGCAGCCCGAGTTCCCGAACGGCTCGACCTCGAAGCCCAGCTGGAGCAGGCACTCGGCCAGCGCCAGGTTCATCGCGGCCTGCACCGCGTCGTGCGCCTCGGCCGAGCGCACGTCCGCCGAGCTCGCCCGGTGGTGCTGGTGCCAGCTGACGACGATGCCCGGGCGACCCGGCTCCGGGCTCAGGCACACGCCACCGGCGGTCTCGTCCCCCACGCAGTCGTGCAGCGACAGCCCGGACTCCACCAGTGCGGACGCCACCTCCACGACCAGCGTCACCAGCTCGTCGTCGTCGGCGAAGTCGTGGTCCCACTCGGCGGGCAGCCGGTCCAGCTGGTCGCTGAGGTCGGACAGCCAGGCCCGCTCCTCGGGCAGCTGGCGGCGCACCACACGGCCGTCGGCGCGACGGACCCCGTGCACCGGCTGGCCGGCACCGGTCAGGCCGGCCCACTCGGCCTCGATCCGGTCGGCGAACGGCCCGGACACGAGCTGCTCCCCCGGGCGCTCCTCGGACTCCGCGACCAGCCACCAGGCCGCCGGTCCGTGGTCGGCGACGCGCTTGCCGGCGGGGTGGGCGGCCAGGCCGGCCGTCCGCGCCTCCTGGTCGGTCCGCGGCTCCTGCACCGGGAGGGCCATCGGGGCGACCTCGTTGGCCGCAGGACCGGCAGCCTCGGCCGACCCGACGACCGCACCGGCCGTGGCGAGCGCCGGCGCCTCGACCCGGGTGCGCTGCCCCGGCAGCTGGTTGCGCTGCACCTGGTTGCGCTCGAACTCGTACCGCGCCGTCGAGCTCTGCGCGAGGGCCACGACGAGGGCGGCCATGACGACGAAGCCCACCACGGCGACGACCGGCCAGATGATCACTGCCCGACCTCCGTGACGACCGAGGCGGAACGGTGGGCGGGGACGACGACCGGTGCGGTGGCGCCCCAGGCGGCGGCGCGGCGGGACGAGGAGCGCGCCCAGCCGCGCAGCTCGGCGGCGGACCGGCGGAGGGTCCGGCGGGCCGACACCGGCGACTCGTCGGCGAAGAACTCCAGCAGCGCGTCCAGGCCCACCTCCTCGTCGCGGGAAGGGAGGTGCCCGGACGACGGGCGGGTCAACAGGTCAGGGGGCGTGCTCACGCGGGACTCCTCGGTGCTCCGTCGCGGCTGGGGAAGTGCCGCGGACGTAGGGCGAAAGGTAGGTCCCGACAGGCCCCGCACGGGCCCGGTCCGACACCTCCCGGAGGGGCCCGTCACCCAATCGTTGTCGGAGGCACCCGAGCGGTCGACGACCCGCCTCACCTCAGCCGCCTTGTCGACTTGACACCGTGCTTGACCTGGGATTTCGCGTTCGCGGGGGTCGGTGATCACGGTGGGGCGCTCCGGCGCGGCATGTCGCGGCGGACCCGGCCGGGGCCACCGGGCGGTGCCCGGCCCGCACCCTCCGCCGGACCGCCGCACCCGGCGCGGTCAGGCGCCGACGTAGGCCGCCAGGTGCTCCCCGGTGAGCGTGGAGCGGGCGGCGACGAGGTCGGCCGGGGTGCCCTCGAAGACGACCCGGCCGCCGTCGTGGCCGGCGCCGGGCCCCAGGTCGATGATCCAGTCGGCGTGCGCCATGACCGCCTGGTGGTGCTCGACCACGATCACGGACGTGCCGGAGTCGACGAGCCGGTCCAGCAGGCCCAGCAGCTGCTCGACGTCGGCGAGGTGCAGGCCGGTCGTCGGCTCGTCCAGGACGTAGACACCGCCCTTCTCCCCCATGTGCGTGGCCAGCTTGAGCCGCTGTCGCTCGCCGCCGGACAGCGTGGTGAGCGGCTGGCCCAGGCTCAGGTAGCCCAGACCGACGTCGGCGAGCCGGGCGAGGACGGCGTGCGCGGCCGGGGTGCGCGCCTCCCCCGCGGCGAAGAACTCCAGCGCCTCGGTGACCGGCATGGCCAGCACCTGGCTGATGTCCTTGCCGCCGAGGTGGTACTCGAGCACCTCGGCCATGAAGCGCCGGCCCTCGCAGACCTCGCACGGGGTGGCCACCCCGGCCATCATCGCCAGGTCGGTGAACACCACGCCGGCGCCGTTGCAGTTGGGGCAGGCGCCCTCGGAGTTGGCGCTGAACAGGGCCGGCTTGACCCCGTTGGCCTTGGCGAAGGCCTTGCGGATCGGGTCGAGCAGGCCGGTGTAGGTGGCCGGGTTGCTGCGCCGGGAGCCCCGGATCGCGCCCTGGCCGATCGACACCACCCCGGCGCCGGCCGGGATCGACCCGTGCACCAGCGAGCTCTTGCCCGACCCGGCCACCCCGGTGACGACGACCAGCACGCCCAGCGGGACGTCGACGTCCACGTCGGTGAGGTTGTGCGCGCTCGCCCCGCGGATCTCCAGCGCCCCGGTGGGCGTGCGGACGGTCTCCTTGAGCGTGGCGCGGTCGTCGAGGTGGCGGCCGGTGAGGGTGCCGCTGGCCCGCAGCCCCTCGACGGTGCCCTCGAAGCAGATGGTGCCGCCCGCGGTACCGGCGCCGGGGCCGAGGTCGACGACGTGGTCGGCGATCGCGATCGCCTCGGGCTTGTGCTCGACCACCAGGACGGTGTTGCCCTTGTCCCGCAGCTGGAGGAGCAGGGCGTTCATCCGCTGGATGTCGTGCGGGTGCAGCCCGATCGTGGGCTCGTCGAAGACGTAGGTGACGTCGGTGAGCGAGGACCCGAGGTGCCGGATCATCTTCACCCGCTGGGCCTCCCCGCCCGAGAGCGTGCCGGAGGGCCGGTCGAGGCTCAGGTACCCCAGGCCGATCTCGACGAAGGAGTCCAGCGTCGCGCGCAGGGCACCCAGCAGCGGCGCCATCGACGGTTCGTCGAGGCCGCGCACCCAGCCCGCCAGGTCGCTGATCTGCATCGCGCAGGCGTCGGCGATGCTGAGCCCGGCGATCTTCGACGACCGGGCGGCCGCGGTGAGCCGGGTGCCCTCGCAGTCGGGGCAGGTGGTGAAGGTGACCGCGCGCTCGACGAAGGCGCGGATGTGCGGCTGCATCGCGTCGACGTCCTTGGACAGCATCGACTTCTGCAGCTTGGGGATCAGGCCCTCGTAGGTGAGGTTGATGCCCTCGATCTTGATCTTCACCGGCTCGCGGTGCAGCAGGTCGTGCAGCTCCTGCTCGCCGTAGTCGCGGATCGGCTTGTCCGGGTCGAAGAAGCCGCTGCCCATGAAGATGCGGCCGAACCAGCCGTCCATGCTGTAGCCGGGGATGGAGAACGGGCCCTCGCGCAGCGACTTGCTGTCGTCGTAGAGCGCGGTCAGGTCGATGTCGTTGACCTGGCCCCGGCCCTCGCAGCGGGGGCACATGCCGCCGGTGATGCTGAACTCGCGCCGCTCCTTGACCGTCTGCCCGCCGCGCTCCATCGAGACCGCACCGGCGCCGCTGATCGAGGCGACGTTGAAGGAGAAGGCCTGCGGTGAGCCGATGTGCGGCTGACCGAGCCGGCTGAAGACGATCCGCAGCATGGCGTTGACGTCGGTCGCCGTCCCGACGGTCGAGCGCGGGTTGGCGCCCATCCGCTCCTGGTCGACGATGATCGCCGTGGTCAGGCCCTCGAGCAGGTCGACGTCGGGCCGGGCGAGGCTGGGCATGAAGCCCTGCAGGAACGCGCTGTACGTCTCGTTGATCAGCCGCTGGGACTCCGCGGCGATCGTGCCGAAGACCAGCGAGCTCTTGCCCGAGCCGGAGACGCCGGTGAACACCGTCAGCCGCCGCTTGGGCAGCTCGATGCTGACGTCCTTGAGGTTGTTGGCGCGCGCGCCCTGCACGCGGATCAGGTCGTGCCGGTCGGCGCTGCGCACCTCGTCCGTCGTGGTCATCGTCTGCTCCCTCGTCGCCCTGGCTCGATGTGTACCGGACGGGTCGGACAGTCGGGAGGCCCCGCGGCGCCGTCCGTCCCTCGTCTTGCTGCCCGGCGCCGGGCACCGCATGGTCGAGGCATGACCGCGCTCAAGGTGCTCTTCATCGGCGGGACCGGGATCATCAGCTCGGCGTGCGCCCGGCTGGCGGTGGAGCGCGGCATCGAGCTGCACCTCCTCAAGAGGAACCGGTCCTCGCTCCGGCCGGTGCCCGAGGGTGTCGTCGTCCACGAGGGCGACGTCCGGGACGCCGACAGCGTCCGGCGGGCGCTGGGCGGCCAGGACTTCGACGTCGTCGTCGACTGGGTGGCGTTCACCCCGGAGCACGTGCAGACCGACGTCGACCTGTTCACCGGCCGCACCGGTCAGTACGTGTTCATCAGCTCGGCGTCGGCGTACCAGACCCCGCCGCTGCGGCTGCCGATCACCGAGTCCACGCCGCTGCGCAACCCGTTCTGGGCCTACTCGCGGGACAAGATCGCCTGCGAGGACCTCCTGGTGTCCGCGTACCGCGACAGCGCCTTCCCGGTGACGATCGTGCGGCCCTCGCACACCTACGACGCGGCGACGATCCCCCTCGACGGGGGCTGGACCGTCATCGACCGGCTGCGCCGGGGCGCGGAGGTCGTGGTGCCCGGCGACGGCACGTCACTGTGGACGCTCACCCACAACACCGACTTCGCCCGTGGGTTCGTCGGCCTCCTCGGCCGGTCGGAGACCCTCGGCGAGGCCTTCCACCTCACCTCCGACGAGGCGATCACCTGGGACCGGATCACCACGCTGCTGGCCCGGGCGGCCGGCGTCGAGCCCCGGCTGGTGCACGTCCCCTCCGACGCGATCGCCGCGGTCGACCCCGAGTGGGGTGCCGGGCTGCTCGGCGACAAGGCGCACTCGGCGGTCTTCGACAACTCGAAGGTGCGCGACCTCGTGCCGGACTCCGCGGCGCGGGTGCCCTTCGAGCAGGGCGCGCGGGAGATCGTCGAGTGGCACGACGCCCACCCCGAGCACCAGGTCGTCGACGCCCGGATGGACGCGCTGATGGACCGCCTGGTCGAGGCGTACCGCCCTCGCCCGCTCTGACCCCGACGGTTCCGCGGAACCGCCTGGGCCTCGGTCACGTCAGGCGGTTCCGCGAAACCGCCTGTGAGCTCAGTGGTGCCAGACGAGCACGAGCAGGACGTCGCCTGCCGCGGACTCCCACCGGCCGGCGGTGGGCGTCGTCCCGGGCCCCAGGTCAGTGCAGCGGTGCGCCCGCCAGGCTGACGCCATGGACTACTCCGATGGAAGTTGGGGCGACGGACTGACCTCCTCGGGGGCACTCGAGCCGCAGACTGAGCACGTGAGCTGGTTCGGAGATCACAGCCAAGCTGATGACCTTGAGGGTGTCGGCGTCACGGAGGCTGATTCGACAGTGTCTCTGGGACGACCGCCAGCGGCCGGTTGCCGGTGCGGCTGCGGGGAGCAGGTCGGGCGGGGCGCCCTCTATCGACCAGGGCACGACGCCCGGCACGCTTCGCGGATCGGCCGGGCGATGATCGCGGCAGGCACAGAGGACCAGTCCTTGCTGGCCGCGCTGCCCAGCGAGGCACTGCGCGCAAAGGCCCGGGCGATGCTGGACCGGTCCGCGTCGCGCTGCCCGCAGCACCCGGTCACGCGCCGCAGTTCCTCGCCGGCTACGCCCGCTGGGCGGCCAGAGGCGTTGCCGGCGGTGACGGCTGCTGGCCCTGGCACGTGGCACGACCTCGATCCGACGACGAGGGCCGCCTGGCCGGTGGCAACAGCGGCCTGGGCTCAGAAGACCGAGACCGTCCTGGAGGGGGTTGCAGCCAACTTCGGCGGCTGGATCACCTACGAGCAACTCGCGCAGCAGTTGTTCGACGAGACCGGCTACCGGACCCGGATGCTCCTGGGCCAGTGGATCGGCCAGGTACTCGGACCGGTGCAGGACGCCACGCTCACCGATGGCAAACCCCCGCTGTCTTCACTGGTCGTGGGGGCGGCGACCGGCGGAGTGGGCGACGGATACGTCAACCACGAACACCCCGAGGGCTTCGCGTCGTCCACCGAGCGGCAGCACGCAGCTGCCGTCGACCGCCTCACTTGTTACCGCACCTACTGCGATCACGTGCCCGCGGACGCAGCACCACGGATGACGGCGCTCTACCTCGCGAAGCAGCGACTCCGGCAGTAGTCCGCCCTTCTTCCCAAGCGGCTGCCCTGCACCCAACGCGATCACACTGCGACCACAACGGCTCCGCGGGCGCCACGGATGCCTCCGAGAGCGCCTAGGAGAAGACAGGTCCAGTTGCACGAGCCAGCTCCGCGGCTCGTGACGCTGGTCGACCGCATCGACTGTGCGATCAGCGGGGCTCCCCGACCGCTCGGAGGCCGATGAGTGCACTCTCGACGCATCTCGCCGATCACGGAGCGGGCAAGGCACACGCGCGGTGGGCCCCGTGGGGATCGAACCCACAACCCGCGGATTAAAAGTCCGCTGCTCTGCCAGTTGAGCTAGAGGCCCGGCCCGCTCAGTGTCCCAGAGTCACAGCACGGTGATCAGCAGGACGACGACAGCGGTGAGCACCAGGCTGAGCAGCAACGAGCCGAGGCAGCCCAGCCGGTTGGAGAAGAGGAGGAACACCGCCCCCTCCTGCCCGCCCGGCCGACGGCACAACCGCGGTCAGCCAGCGCACACCCGGCCGAGCAGGTCCTGCAGCAGCCCGCGCTGCGCGTCGTCCAGCGGCAGCGGCACAGCGATCGGCGCCCCCTCCCCCACCGACACGAGCAGCGGGAAGAGGAACGGCTGCTTGGTCTCGGCCAGCGCGTGCGGCTCGCAGGTCGCGGGCCGGAAGGTCACCGGCAGGCGCAGCTCGCCGTCCTCCAGCGTCGCGGGCAGGGTGGCCGACAGCACCGGCTCC
Source organism: Modestobacter sp. VKM Ac-2986 (assembly GCF_026967795.1). Lineage (GTDB taxonomy): Bacteria > Actinomycetota > Actinomycetes > Mycobacteriales > Geodermatophilaceae > Modestobacter. The sequence continues at coordinate 630,820 of NZ_JAPVBH010000001.1, read as the reverse complement.
AGCACCACGCTGCGCTGCAGCGCCGTCACCTCCACCGGCTCGGACCCGGCCGCGCGGGTGAGCACCACCTCGCCGGTGACCGTGTCGCCCGCAGCCACCAGCCCCTGCACGGACACCGGGGCCGCCGAGGTCACCGCCTCCACGGCGCACTGCTCGGCGTGCACGTCGGCCAGCACCGGCCCGGCCAGCGGCACCCGCACCTGCTCCGCCGGCCCGCCGTCCCGGGAGACGGTCAGCAGCGCGGCCACCGGGTCGGGGGACGCCGAGCAGACGACGGCACCGAACCGGGCGGCGAGGTCGTACCTGCGCCCGGGCGCGAACTCCTGGGTCAGCTCCCGGGCCGGCCGGACGGTGAACCCCGGCGAGTCCAGCTGCACCGACGTGACCGTGAACGGCGCCGTCCCGCTGTTGGTCAGCCGCACCTGGAAGCCGTCGCCGAGCGCCACGTCGCTGCGGTGCCGGAACGACTCCGCGGCCATGCCGGGGAGCTCCGGCAAGGCCGCCGGCGCGGGCTCGTCGCCCGCGCCGGCGCACCCGGCGAGCAGCAGGGCCACCACCACCCACCCCGCGCCGCCCCGCACGGACGGCAGCGTAAGTGCGGTCAGCTCACTTCGAGACGTGCCGGTTGGGCAGCCGCCCGAACACCCGGCCGGCCTCGTACTTGACCTCGAGCTTCTCCTGCGCCGACGCCGTCGGGCCGCGCCGCGGCTCGCCGTTGTCCAGGGCGAAGGCCGAGCCGTGCCACGGGCAGACGAGGCAGTCCGAGCCGCGCACCTTCTCCACCGTGCCCTCGGACAGCGGCCCGCCGACGTGGGCGCACGCGTCGATGAACGCGTCGACGGTCAGCCCGCGGCGGACGACGACCAGCGCGACCGGCGCCCCCTGGCCCTCCCCGGTGCGCTGCGTGGGCCGGCCCTCGGGCAGGTCGTCGAGCGGGCCGAGGTCGATCCAGTCGGTGGTGAGCCGGCGCGCCTCGACGACGGCGTGGTTCGCCCCGGAGGACTGCGCGTAGGACATGTGCCCGCCCACCGCCGCCGAGCCGCTCGCGACCAGCAGCCCGCTGTAGGACAGCACCCGGCCCAGCGTGCCGTTGCCCTTCTTCCGGGCCACGAGGGACCCGACGTACAGGCCCAGGGCGGCCACGTTGCTCACCGCGTGCAGGCCACCGAGCCGCCGCACGGCGTCGTCCTGCTCCGACCAGTCGGCCGCACCGGCGAGGGCCGCGGGCACGCTGCCGGCCACCCCGGCGCCGATCATCGCGGTGGCGGCCGGGCGGGTCGCCGGCACCAGGTCCAGCAGACCGGCCGACAGCCAGGTGCCCACCGGCACCATGGCCAGGATCGGGTGCAGCGGGTGGCCCAGCCACGTGCCGTGCAGCACGTCCTTGAACGCCTGGGGCCGCAGCACCTTGTCCACCGCCGCCCGCGCGGCCTCCAGCTGCTTGTCGAACGAGGGCACCTCGGAGAGGCGGTCCAGCACACCGAACAGGCTCATGGGCGCTCCCTTACCCGTTGCGCGTGAGCAGAACCGGTCAGGACGCCGCGCCCCAGTCCGTGCCCTCGGCCAGCAGCGCGATCGCGGCGGCACCGATCGCGTCGACGTCGGCGGCCACCCGTTCCACCAGCTCGAGCGCGCCGACGTCCGCCGGTCGGGCGCACAGCAGCCCGACGAGCCGGTCGGCCGCCGCGGCGAGCCGCTCCCGCCCGGGGAGCACGGCGTCGTCGGGATCCGCCTGGACGCCCGGCCAGGGCAGCCCGGCCTCGGCGCACAGCACGGGCAGCCGGCGCAGCAGCGCGGCGGCCGTGGCGGCGGTGCGCCACGCGGCGCCCTCGACCAGCGGCGGCGGGCAGCCCAGGGCCGCCTCGGCCCAGCGGAGCAGCCCCAGCACCTCCGACCACAGCACGTCGGAGACGACGTCGTCGGCCGGGCCGCCGTCGGGGGACCGGTGGGCGCGCACGAGCACACCTCCCACTGTCGGGTCGTAGAGCCAGGGTCGCCGGGGGCTGCTGGTCATGGCCGCACCCTGCCGGGCCGACCCGGCAACTCCCTGACAGTCACCTGTGATCTGCACGTGACCACGCTCCGTGAGCGACGTCACCGTGTGTGCGGGCGGCTCACCGGGAATACACAGCTCGCCGGGGGTATTGCTGCCGGAGCATGGCCTTGCCAGCCACGCTGGTGTCCCACCCGTCCGTCGAGGAGAACCCGTGACCTGCCCGTCCCTGCTCCGCCGCCCCGCTCTGTCGGGTGTGGCACGCGAGCACCGGGACGACGTCACCACGGTCCTCCAGCGCGGCCGGCAGCTGCTCGCCCCGCTGCGGGCCCGCCTGCACCAGGACGACGCCGGCGCGCAGTTCGTCCGCTTCGTCGTCGTCGGCGGGGTCTCCAGCGCCCTCTACGCCGTCATGTTCATCGCCCTCGGCGGCCTGGGCGACCAGACCGCGAACCTGGTCGGTGCGATCACCTCCACCCTGGTGGCCAACGAGATGCACCGGCGGCTGACCTTCCACGCCGGGCAGCAGGTCTCGTTCCTCACCGCGCAGTGGGAGGGCGGCGGACTGGCCGCCATCGGCCTGGTCGCCACGTCCCTGGCCCTCGCCGGGGTGCACACGCTGGTCGGCGACGTCGGCACGGTCGCCCAGCTCGGCCTGATCGCCGCGGTCACCGGCGCGATCGGCCTGGTGCGCTTCATCGCCCTGCGCAGCTGGGTCTTCACCAGCAGCGCCTCGCGTCCCTGACCCCGGCGACCTCCCCCGCCGGCGACCGCCGCGCCCCTACGCTGCCGGCATGTCGATCCCGCACCGGTACGCCACCCGGACCCTCGTGGGCGCTGCCGCCGGCGTGCTGCTCCTGCTGCCGCTGACCGCCTGCAGCTCGCAGAACGTCTCCTGCTCCGGCCAGCAGTGCACCGCGACGTTGAGCGGTTCCGGCGCCGAGGCCACCTTCTTCGGCACCGACCTGGCGTTCGCCGGCACGCAGGACGGCCGGGCCAGCGTCTCCGTCGGCGGGGTCAGCTACTCCTGCGGGCAGGGCGAGAGCGTCACCGCCGGGCCGCTGACGCTGACCTGCACCACCGTCACCGAGGACTCCCTGGAGATCACCGCCGCCCTGAGCTGAGCCGCTCAGCCGGCGTCGACCACCTCGACGACCACGCGCGAGGGACCGGTCAGGGAGTACACGCGGAACGGCGCGGTCCCGTCGGTGCCGATCCAGGCCACCGCCGTGCCCTCGAACGTCGCGTCGTAGACGACGCCGGCGACGTGCTCGGTGCCGGAGACGGGCACCGCGCCGCGCGGCACCTCCTCCGCGCCGGTCTCGTAGGGGTAGCTCACCCCCTGCAGCGTCACCTGGAGCGCCGCCTCGCCCGGGACGTCGACGGGGTCCCCACTGCCCTGGGCGACCGGGCCGTCGACGTACTCCACGCGCCAGCCCGGCGTGCCGCTGCCGGCCAGCTCGAACACGACCCGGTCGTGGCCCTCCTGACGGGCGGCCCGGACGGCGGTGACGGTCAGCCCCGCCGGGTCCACGGCCTCGGCGACGTCGGGCTGGGTGTCTGCGGGCCGGTCGTCGGCGGGGGCGGTGGCGGACGGCGACGGCCCGCTGGGTGCTGCCGACGACGGCGCCAGCTCGCTGTTGGCCGTCGTCGAGGCCGGCGCGCTGCTGGGGGCCGACGGTGCGCCGACCGAGCTCGCCGCGTCGACGGTGCCGGTCGCACCACCGCACCCGGCGAGGAGGGCGACGGCCACGACGACACCGGCGGCACGCACCGGTCGGGAGGACGGGGAGGCGGTCACGGGCCGATGCTGGCACGCAGCGGGCCGGCCCCGGCGCCGCCGCGCGGGGGCGCCGGACACCTCCCCCACGGCACGCCCGGGAGGGGGTGCACGAACGGTCCACGCACTCATGTATGGTTCTCCCTGCCTCCAGCGAGCACGAGCCCTCATCGTCTAGTGGTCCAGGACGCCGCCCTTTCAAGGCGGTAGCACGGGTTCGAACCCCGTTGGGGGCACGCACCACGAGTTCCACAGTCTGGCCCTGTAGCGCAGTTGGTTAGCGCGCCGCCCTGTCACGGCGGAGGTCGCGGGTTCGAGTCCCGTCAGGGTCGCCATCCGGTGTCCGGCTCACGCCGGCTCGCCGGGAGGGGCAGGTAGCTCAGTCGGTACGAGCGCTCGCCTGAAAAGTGAGAGGTCGGCGGTTCGACCCCGCCCCTGCCCACCCGAACAGCACGACGACGGGGCGCCACGCGATCAGCGTGGCGCCCCGTTCTCGTCCCCGGCCCGTGTGCTCGTCCCGGCCCGGACGCCACACGGGGCGCCGCGCGGTCTGCGCGGCGCCCCGTGGTCGGTCAGCGACCGCCGGAGCCCTTCCCGGTGCGGTGACGGGCCTTGCCTGCCGCCCGCGCGAGGTCCTGGGAGATCACGGTGTACTCCGGCTCGGCCTGGTGGTCGTCGTCGAAGAGCAGGGCAGCACCCTCACCCGGGAAGACGCCCGGGATCCAGGAGTTGCTGTCGGCGACGCCCCAGACGGTGCAGGAGACGCAGCGCTCGATTGCGGCACCCGCGACACGCCGGAGGCCCCACGAGGGTGCACACCCCAGGTACTTCCTGTGCAGCACCCAGGGAGTTCGCAGGATCGCGGTCCAGGGTCGGGGCATGACCACGACCACCTCGTCCGCCGCCAGCTCCCGGACCCAGTTGACCCGGCCCGACGGGAGCGCCCTGCGGGTGCTGGTCGTCGACGACGAGCCCTCCATCTGCGAGCTGCTGTCGATGGCGCTGCGGTACGAGGGCTGGGACGTGCGCACGGCGGCCGACGGCACCGAGGCGGTGCGCACCGCCCGCGACTTCCGCCCCGACGCGGTCGTCCTCGACGTCATGCTGCCGGACATGGACGGCCTGGAGGTGCTGCGCCGGCTGCGCGCGGACACCCCGCTGGTCCCGGTGGTCTTCCTGACCGCCAAGGACGCCCTCGAGGACCGCATCGCCGGCCTCACCGCCGGCGGGGACGACTACGTCACCAAGCCGTTCAGCCTGGAGGAGGTCGCCGCCCGGCTGCGCGGGCTGCTGCGCCGCACCAGCCGGGCCGTCACCGACGACGGACTGCTCGTCGTGGGCGACCTGACGCTGGACGAGGAGAGCCACGAGGTCACCCGGGGCGGTGCCGACATCCGGCTCACCGCGACCGAGTTCGAGCTGCTGCGCTACCTGATGCGCAACCCCAAGCGGGTACTGTCCAAGGCCCAGATCCTCGACCGGGTGTGGCAGTACGACTTCGGCGGCCAGGGCAACATCGTCGAGCTCTACATCTCCTACCTGCGCCGCAAGATCGACGCCGGCCGCACGCCGATGATCCACACGCTCCGCGGCGCCGGGTACGTGATCAAGCCGGCCGCCTGACGTCTACGATCCCGCGGTGACCCGCGGACGCACCCGGTCGCGCCGCTCGCTGCGGACCCGGCTCCTCGTCGCCTCCGTCGTCCCGCTGGTGGTGGTGCTCGCCCTGGTCGGGGTCGTGTCGGTCGCCGCGCTGCGGCACCAGCTCACCGCCCAGGTCGACACCCGGCTGGAGGCTGCCACCGACCGCTCCCGCGACTACTCCGCCCGCCCCGGGCCGGGGTTCCCGCGACCCTGGTTCCAGGACGACGGCGGTGGCCGCGGTCCGGCGTTCCTGGGTGCCCGCGGGCAGGGCGAGGGGACGCTGGGGGCGACGGTCACCGACGGGGTCTGCACCTCGGCCGGGGTGCTGGGCGCCCGCGGCCAGCTGATCGAGCTCGGCGACGCCCAGCGGACGGTGCTGGCCGGGCTGCCCGCCGACGAGGAGCCGGTCACCGTCGACCTGGGCGGCGACCTCGGCAGCTACCGGCTGGTCGCCGACCCCTCCCCCGCCGGGGTCGTGCTGGTGACCGGGCTGCCGCTGCGCGGCACCACCGACGCCGTCCGCAACCTGGTCCTGGTCGAGGTGCTCGCCGGGCTGCTGGCCCTGCTCGCGGCCGCCGGGACCGCGGTGGTGGTGGTCCGCCGCACGTTGCAGCCGCTGGACCGGGTCGCGGCCACCGCCACCCGGGTGTCGGAGCTGCCGCTGGCCAGCGGGGAGGTGGAGCTCGCCGAGCGGGTGCCGCCCGAGGACACCGACCCGCGCACCGAGATCGGCCAGGTGGGCACGGCGCTGAACCGGATGCTGGACCACGTGGAGGGCTCGCTGGCCGCCCGCCAGGCGTCCGAGACCCGGGTCCGGCAGTTCGTCGCCGACGCCAGCCACGAGCTGCGCACCCCGCTGGCCTCGATCCGCGGGTACGCCGAGCTGGTCCGCCGCACCGGCGGCGACGTCTCCCCCGACGTCGGCCGGGCGATGGGCCGGGTGGAGTCCGAGGCGCTGCGGATGCAGGAGCTGGTCGAGGAGCTGCTGCTGCTGGCCCGCCTGGACGCCGGGCGCGAGCTGACCCGCGAGGACGTCGACCTGACCGCGCTGGTGGTCGACACCGTCAGCGACGCGCACGCCGCGGGCACCGGGCACTCCTGGCAGGTCGACCTGCCCGACACCCCGGTCGTCGTGCCCGGCGACCCGGCCCGGCTGCACCAGGTGCTGGCGAACCTGCTGACCAACGTCCGCAGCCACACCCCCGAGGGGACGACGGCGACCGTGCGGCTGCGCGCCGAGGACGGCGGGGCGGTGCTACAGGTGGTCGACGACGGGCCGGGCGTGCCGCCGGCGCTGCGGGCGCACGTGTTCGAGCGGTTCGCCCGCGGTGACGCCTCCCGGTCCCGCGCGGCCGGGAGCACCGGGCTGGGCCTGGCGATCGTCGAGGCGGTGGTGACCGCGCACGGCGGCCGGGTGGAGCTGGACAGCGAGCCGGGCCGCACGGTGTTCACCGTCCGGCTGCCCGCTGCGAGCAGCTGACCTCAGGCCGGCACGTGGTCGGCGGCCACCTGCTCGTAGACCTGGGCGTGCACCCGACGCACCGCGGCCCGCTGCTCGGACCGCCAGGCGGGGTCGACCCGCCCCGGCGCCGGGCGGGTCAGCGCTGCCACCACCGCGGAGGTGAGCGAGGCGGCGTCCAGCCCCGCCTGCGGGTCGTTGCCGTACAGGACGACGTCGGACCACTGCTGGCCCTGCCAGCCGCCGGCGGGCACCACCGCGCGCGTGCCGGCGTCGCGGCACAGCTCGACCCAGCCCGAGTGCGACCCGCCCCACCACGGCAGCACCGAGACGTGCAGCTCCTGCAGGTGCCGCACCCAGCCGGCCGGCCCGGGCTCCCAGCTGCGGGCCACCTCCAGCTGGCCGTCCCCGGCCAGCTCCAGCAGCTCGGGCAACCGGGCCGCGAGGTCGACGTCGGGGTGGACGTCGACGCGCAGCCGGCCGCCCCCGGACACCGCACCGGACAGCGTCGCGCGGACCAGCTCCAGCGGGTCGTGCACCTGCGGGCCGAGCCGGTCCAGGTGCAGCCCGACCAGCCGGGTCTCGCGGCCGACGCCCGGCGTGGGCGGGGCCAGCGACGGGTGGGCGACGACGATCGCCGTGCGCCCGAAGCGGTCGGCGATCTCGTCGGCGGCGCCCGGGGTCAGGGTGAGCACCACCTCGGCGGTGGCCAGCAGCGCCCGCAGGTGGTTGCGGTGCCGGGCGGGCATCAGCGTGCCCTCGGCGTCCTCCCGCGGGACGAGGTCGTGCACGGTCACCACGAGCGGGACGTCGCTGCACCGGACGGCCGCCGTCCAGGCGTCCATCTCCGGCACCGTCAGGTGGTCGTAGCCGCCGTGCAGGTGCAGCACGTCGACGTCGGCGGCGTGCGCCAGCAGGTGGTCGGGGTCCAGCCAGGGGCTGGGCGAGGTCTCCGGGCCGACCCGGACGACGCCGGCGGGCAGCACGGCGTCGAGGTACGGGCTCGCGAACGGGACGGTCGCGACCCGGACGGGTCGCGGCCTGCGCTCCTCGGGCACTGCGCTCACGCGGTCCTACGCCTCCTGCGGTCGAGCACTGCGACACGGCAGGGGCGGTGCTCTCGAGATGGGTTGTGGTCGATCGACCTCCCCCTACCCGGGTCGGCGTGCCCCAACCGAGGGGAGGGCCGCCGTCACCCGACCGGGTGGACGACCGTGTCGGACGGGGACGCCGGCGGCGGCGCTCGTTACCGTCCGGGCGGCCGCTCACCGCAGGCAGTGGCCCGGACGGGGTCGGAGGACGCGTGGGCGAGCACGGCGACCAGCAGCTCCCCGGTGCGGCGGTGCCCACGACCGACGCGGCGCCGCCGGGCCCGCGCCGCCCCCGGGGCCCCTGGCCGACCGTCACGGCCCTGGTCCTCGTCCTGCTGGTGGGTGCCGGGACGGCGCTGGTCCTCCTCCAGCGCGAGGACCCGGTCCTCCTGGGCGGCCGCTACGTGACCGACCCCGCCGCGGTGCTGGCCGACGCCGACCGGGCGCTGGCCGGCTACGTCGACGGGCGCAACGGAGTCCGGGCCGAGGACAGCCGCTGCTGGTTCGAGCGGACCGCGCCCGAGGTCGACGACGTGCGCGACGCGCTGCTGTGCGGCCCGGTCCTCTTCGTCGACGGGGACCCCGCCCGGACCTGGCTCCGCTTCCCGGTGACCGCCGCGCCGGACGGCGGCGACGTCCGGCTCTCCGTCGCCGCCCTGCCCGCGGACGCCGCACCCGACCGGCCGGCCGACCCCGGGCTGCTGCGCCGGCCCGGCGGCGGACGCCCGCCGGGGGACGCAGCCGGGCTCCGGGTGCCCCCGCCGCTGCGGGCCGAGCCGGGTCACACCGCCGTCGGGCCGTTCCCCGGCGTCACGTACCGCCTCCCGGAGGGCCCCAGCCGGCTGTCCGGGCCCGCGGCCGCGGTGACGGTGACCGGGCTGGCCGCCCCGGAGCGGGTCGGCACCGGTGACGCCGCGCGGCGCCCGGCCGAGGGCGAGCAGTTCCTCGCCGTCACCTACACCGTCGAGGACGGCGAGGGCCGCTCGACGACCCCGCCCGCGGTGTCGTACCAGGTGGCCGGGGCCGAGCCCGTCCCCGTGCCCGGGTGGCTCATCGCCCCGGGGACCACCGTCGAGGCCCTGGTGTCGGTCCCGGCCGGCGACAGCTCCGCCGCCCTGGTCGTGGTGGACGACGGGGTGGAGCAGCGGCTGTCCCTGCACACCGGGGACCCCGGCGAGGAGAACCTGCAGGTGCTGGCCCGGGTGAACCGCGAGGTCGACCTGGACGCCACGCAGCAGCTGGTCGGCACCGTGAGCGCACCCGGCTTCGTCCCCGCAGAGCTCCCGTTCACCGTGTCGGTCGCCCGCGCGACCCTGCAGTGGTCCGCCGGACCGGACGGCACGGCGCGACCCCGGGACGTCACGCGGGCGTTCCTGGTGGTCGAGGCCCGCATGTCCGTGACCGGCTCGCCGCCGGGCGGCATGCCCGTCGAGCACCTCCGCCTCACCCTGCCCGACGGGTCCGTGGTGCGGCCGGTCGACCTCGACGACGACCCGGCGTACTCGCTGCCCGCGTTCGACGTCCCCGCCGACCTGACCCAGGCGGTGATCGGTGTCGGGGGTGCGTCGACCTCCCCCGACGGCGCGGTCGTGGACCTCGGGAGCGCCCGGGCGTCCTTCCGCCTCACCGTCCCGGCCGGCTGACCCGGGCGAGCTGGTCGGTCCCGCGCCACGCCGACCAGCCGCAGGAGTCGCCATGTCGACCGCCGTCAAGTGGCGCATGTCCCCGCAGATCCGGGTCCGGCTTCGGTGACTTCTGCCCCGCGTCGCCGGGGACGCCGACCGCTCCCCGGCTCTAGCGTCGCGACATGCTCTCGACGCTCTTGGTCATCGCCGGTGTGCTCGGAGGGCTGCTCGTGCTGCTCACCCTGATCGTGCACCTGTCCGCCCGGCCGGCGACCCGGGTGCACACGACCGGCGCCCGGACGGCGTCCTGGGTGGCCGACGCCGGGCAGCCGCACCCGGACACCTGGTCACCGATGTCGGCCACCGGCACCCAGAGCCGCGTCGTCCGCTGAGCTCCGCGGGCGGTCCCGCTAGGCTCCGGCCGATGACCAGCGACGCGCCTGCGCTGCAGGTCTACCCGATCGGGCAGCTCATCGGCGTGCGCGCGGTCGTCGACCAGTTCGACGTCCGGGTCGGTGCCGGCCTGCACAGCCTCACCGCCGCCGACTTCGGCGTGTGGGCGATGGCCCACGGCCCGGCCGACCACGTGCCCCGGCCCTGGACGCCGGCGGCGCTGGCCGAGCAGGCCGCCGCGGTCGGGCTGACCGGGTTCCCCGAGCGGCTGGCCCGGCTGGAGGCCGACGGCCTGGTCGCGCTCGCCGCACCCGGCACGCCCTCGGCCCGCGAGCTCGCCGAGCGGGTGCGGATGGTGCCGCTGGTGCTCGGCCTGGGCAACAGCGCCCAGGCGCCGGACGTCTACTCGGTCGGCCTGCCCGGCCGACCGCTGGCCGTGCTGTCGGCGGCCGCCTACGACCTCTTCGAGTGGGCGCACATGGAGACCAGCCTGTGGCGGGCCTGCGAGGGCGCGGCCGAGACCGCCGCCCGGGTGGGCATCGCCGATCCGCAGTCCACCGAGCCCGAGGGGCTGCTGACCTCGCTGCTGGAGGACCTGCACCGGCTGCTGACGCCCAACGCCGTCTGCCTGGACACCTGGGCGGTCGACTGATGCCCGCCCCGCACGACGAGCCGCTGGTCCTCCCGCTGGGCCACCCGATGGGCCCCTTCCACGCCTCCCGCGGCGAGGCGCCCAGCTACTGGGTGGTGCGGCTGGGCTGGGACAGCCCGCTGCTGCACGACCGGGCCACCGCCGACGTCTGGGCCCTGGCCCACGGCCTCCCCGACCGCGTGCACGGCACCCCGTGGACCCGGTCGGCCCTCCGCGCGGCCGCCGCCGAGGCCGGCCTCCCCGACCTCGACGAGCGGCTGGACGGCCTGGTCGCCCGCGGGCTGGTCGCCGAGGTCGCCCCCGGCACGGACGCCGCCGAGCAGTTCGCCCGCACCCACCGGGTCCAGTCGCTGCTGCTGGGCCTGGGCGCCCAGCCCGACTCCCCCGGGGTCGACGGCATCGGCCTGCTGGGCCGCCCGCCGCTGGCCCGGGTGCGGCCGGACACCTACGAGCTCTGGCAGTGGGGGCACCTGTGGCCCACGCTGTTCGACGCGGCCGCGGGCCTGGCCGAGATGGCCGCCCAGGCGCCGGGTGCCACCGCCGCGGAGACCGACCCGGCCGCGGTGCTGGACCGGGTGTTCCGGCAGCTGCACACCCTGCTGTCGGGCAACGCCGTCTACCTGGACCGCTCCCTCGCCGTCGCCGACGCCGCCCGCACCTCCGCCGGCGGCTGAGCGGCGCTCAGGCCAGCTCGGCCCGGTCGCCGTCCACCCGGACGTGCCCCTCGGCGGCCAGCTTGACCAGCGTCGCCCGGGTCGACTGCGCCGCCGCCGGCAGCACGGCCGGGACGACGCCCGGGTACACGGCCGCGACCAGCTCCGGCACGGTGCGCGGGGCCACGGCCAGCAGGGCCAGCAGCTGCGCCTCCCGGTGCGCCCGGTGGTCGAGGAGGTGGCGCAGCACGGCCGAGGGGTCGACGGTCAGCTCCGGCCCGTGCCCGCAGTACAGCGCGGCCGGGCCCAGGTCGTGCAGCCGGCGCAGCGAGTCCAGGTACGCCAGCAGGTCGCCCTCGGGATGGCTGACCACCGAGGTGCCGCGGCCGAGCACCGCGTCCCCGGTCAGCACCGCCCCGGAGGCCAGCCGGAAGGCCAGGTGGTCGGCGGTGTGCCCGGGCGTGGGGACGACGTCCAGCGTCGTCCCGGCCAGGCGCAGGCGCTCGCCGGCCACCAGCAGCCGCCCGCCGGACCCGGTCACGGCGGGCGAGGCCGCGGCCACCGGCGCGCCGAAGTGCCGGCCCCAGGGGCGGGCCGCGGTGGCGTGGTCGCCGTGGTGGTGGGTGACCAGCACCGCCACCACCCGGGCACCGCGGGCGGCGAGCGCCGCCTCGACCGCGACCAGGTGCGCGGGGTCGTCGGGACCGGGGTCGACCACGACCGCCTGTCCCGACCCCGGCTCGCCGACCAGGTGGGTGTTGGTGCCGTCCAGCGTCATCGGCGAGGCGTTGGGCGCCAGCACCCGGGTGACCAGGGGCTCGGGGTCGGCGACCGGCGCCATCGTCCCGGGAGCGGGCAGGCCCCAGCTGCTGCGTGGGTCCACCGGCGCGCTCACGGACGGCACGGTAACGCCGTCGCAGGCACGGCCGCCGTCCGCCCGGCCACGTAGCGTCGACCCCATGCGCGCACCCGCGACCCTGCTCAAGGCCGGCCTGACCGCCACCGCCGCCCTCGTCCTGCTGACCGCCTGCGGCGGATCGGAGGAGGAGGCCACCGACGCCGCGGCCTCCCCCGCACCGGCCTCCAGCTCGGCTCCGGCCTCCAGCTCGGCGGCGTCGTCCGGCTCGGCGGCCCCCAGCTCCAGCGCTGCCGCCTCCGGCGGGTCCGACGACCCGGCGGTGCGGGCCTTCTGCGACCAGGCCGGCCAGGCCCTCACCCAGGTCAGCCAGAGCCTGGAGTCCCCCGACGCCACCCAGGTCGGCCCGGCCCTGGAGAAGGCGGTCACCGACCTCGAGGCCGTCCAGGCCCCGGCGGAGATCAGCGGCGACTGGGACGCCGCCAAGCGGCTGTTCGCCGGCCTCCGCGACGCCGTGCAGGGCGTGGACCTCAACACCGCGGAGGGCCAGGCGGCCGTGCAGGCCGAGGCGACCCGGCTGCAGGCCGAGACCGGCGAGGCCCAGACCCGGCTCGACGCCTGGACCAGCGAGAACTGCGGGGCCTGAGACCGTCGGCCCGGGCGCCTGCGACAGGGCGCCCGGGTCGCCTCAGCAGCCGCGGATGGTGATCCCCCGCGCCCGCAGCCACGGCACCGGGTCGACCTGACCGCCGTACATCATGCCGTTGGGGTGCACCTCGAAGTGCAGGTGCGGGCCGGTGGACTGGCCGCGGTTGCCCACCTCGGCGATGCGCTCACCGGCGCGCACCCTCTCGCCGTCGGCCACGAAGTGCCGGTTCACGTGCCCGTAGACGGTGATCGCGCCGTCGTCGCCGCGGATGTACACCGCCAGCCCGAACCCGGTGGCCGGCCCGGCCCGCTCGACGACGCCGGTCGCGGCGGCGTAGATGGGCGTCCCGATCGGCGCGGCGATGTCGACCCCGTAGTGCGTGACGCCCCAGCGGGCGCCGTAGCAGCTGCTGGTGCGGCCGACCGCCGGGCGGACGTAGCCCGAGCCGCCGTCGTCCGGCGCGGCCCCGCTGCCGGTGTCGCCGGTGTCCGCGGCGTCCTCCTCGGTCGAGGCCTCCGCCGCCGCAGCCGCCCGGGCCCGCCGGTCGTCCTCCTCGGCCTGCGCGCGGATCCGCGCCTCCTCCTCCTGCCGGGCCTTCTCCTCCGCGGCCTTCTGCGCCTGCCAGGCCTGGAAGGCGTTGCGGGCGCCCTGCAGCTCCAGCAGCCGCACCTCGGCGTCCTGCAGCTGCTGGTCCAGCTGCGCCTTCTGCTCGGCGGCCTGGGTCAGCGCGGCCTGCTGGGCGGCCAGCTGCTCGTCGGCGGCCACCTTGGCGGCCTCGGCGGCGGCCTCGGCGGCGGCCTTGTCGTCCCGGGCGTCCCGGGCGGCGGCGTCCGCGGCGGCCTGCTGCACGCGGGAGTCCTCGAGCATCCCCAGGACGTCGACCTGGTGGTCGCCGACGTAGTCCAGGATCGCGGCCTTCTCGATCAGCTCGGCCGGGCCGTCGGCGTCGAGCAGGGCCATCTCGCTGGTGAGCTCGGAGCCGTTCTTGTAGGTGTCGCGGGAGAAGTCGGCGATCCGGGCCTGCGAGGCGGTCACGGCCTCGGCGGCGGCCTGCAGGTCGCGGGCGGCCTGCTGGGCGGCGGCCTCGGCCAGCTGCCGGGCCTCCTCCGCCGCGAGGTAGGCGGTGCCGGCGGCCTCGGCCTGGAACTGCACCTGCTCCAGCCGCGCCTCGGCGTCGGCCACCAGCCCGGTGATCCGGGCGACCTCCGCGGTGGCGGCGGCCTGGGTCGCCGCCGCGCCCTCCAGCTGCTCGTCGGAGGGGTTGACCGGGTCAGCCCACGCGGTGCCCCCGCCGGCGCCCAGCACGGCGGTCACGGTGGCGGCGGCGACCAGCCCGCCGGAGACCGTCCGGGCCAGCCACCGGGACGCACGCGACAGCCGGCCGGGGGCCGGGCACCGGGGTGCCGGGGACGGACGCAGCACGAGCTGCGGCATGGTGGCTCCTGGGGAAGAGGTGCCTGCGGACGAGCTCCCGCAGGTGGACTCCTCCGAGGGTCGCACCGACCCCACCCGTCCCCAAGGCAACACGCGGCGCAGTTGTCACATGACCCACCGCAGTCAAGATCGCGGTTCGCGCCCCAGCTCCTCGGCCAGCCGGGTCAGCTCGTCGCCGCCGGCCATCATCGTGGTCAGCTCCTCGCGGCTGACCTCGCCCTTCGCGAAGTCACCCAGGCTGCGCCCGCGGTTGAGCAGCAGGAAGCGGTCGCCCACCGGGTGCGCGTGGTGTGGGTTGTGGGTGATGAACACGACGCCCAGCCCCTGGTCGCGCGCCCGGGCGATGTAGCGCAGCACCACCCCGGCCTGCTTGACCCCCAGCGCCGAGGTCGGCTCGTCGAGGATGAGCACCCGGGCACCGAAGTGCACGGCCCGGGCGATCGCCACCGACTGGCGCTCACCCCCGGACAGCGTGCCCACGGGCTGGTCGACGTCCCGGACGTCGATGCCCATCGCGGCCAGCTCGCGCCGGGTGACGTCCTTGGCCGTCGCGCTGTCGAACCGGCGGAACGGGCCCCAGCCGGTGGTCGGCTCCGACCCGAGGAAGAAGTTCCGCCAGATCGCCATCAGCGGGATCATCGCCAGGTCCTGGTAGACCGTCGCGATCCCGGCGTCCAGCGCCTCCCGGGGGGCACCGAAGCGCACCGGGGCGCCGTCGAGCAGCAGCTCGCCCCGCGTCGGCCGGTGCACCCCGGACAGCACCTTGATCAGCGTGGACTTGCCCGCGCCGTTGTCGCCCAGCACGCAGGTGACCTGCCCGGCCCGCACGGTGGTGGAGATGCCGTCCAGGGCGATGACCGAGCCGAAGTCCTTGCCGATCTCGCGCAGCTCCAGCAGGGGAGCGCCCGCGGCGCCCGAGGCGGTGCTCATCGACGGGCCGCCTCGGCGTAGCGGCGGACGGCCCGGTTGCTCAGCACGGCCAGCAGCAGCATCGCGCCGAGGAAGAAGTAGAACCAGTCGGCGTCCCAGCGCAGGTAGACGATCCCCTGCTGGGTCATGCCGAACACCAGCGCCCCGAGCGCGGCCCCGATCGCCGAGCCGAAGCCACCGGTGAGCAGGCAGCCGCCGATGACCGCCGCGACGATGTAGATCAGCTCCTGGCCGGTGCCGGTGTTGGCCTGCACCGAGGTGAGCCGGACGGCGGTGATGGACCCGACCAGCCAGGCCGCGCCGGCCGTGGTCATGAACAGCGCGATCGTCGTGCGCGCGGCCGGCACGCCCACGTTGCGGCTGGCGACCTCGTCACCGCCGGTGGCGAAGACCCAGTTGCCGAACCGGGTGCGCAGCAGCACCCAGGTCGCCACCGCGGTGGCCAGCAGCCACCACACGATCGCGATGCGGAACTGCTGGCCGAACAGGCTGAACGTGGAGGCCAGCACCAGCTCGGCCGAGTGGTAGCCCGGCGCCTCGGCGATGCCGCGCACCTGGACCGTGCCGGTGAACAGCTTGGTCAGCCCGAGGTTCAGGCCCTGGAGCATCAGGAAGGTCGCCAGCGTGATGATGAAGCTGGGCAGCCCCGTGCGGGTCACCAGCCAGCCGTTGAGGGCGCCGATGGCCAGCGCCAGCACCCCGGCCACGGCGATGGCCACCCAGATGGCCTGCCCGAACCGGACGGCGACGATCCCGACGGTCAGCGCGGTCGTGCCGGTCAGCACGCCGGCCGACAGGTCGAAGTGCCCGCCGATCATCAGCAGGGCGACCGCGACCGCCATGATGCCCAGCGTCGAGGCGACGTCGAGCCAGTTCGCGATCCCGCTCAGCGACCGGAAGACCTGGCTCTGCGCGGAGAAGAACACCAGGATGACGACCGCACCGATCAGCGACCCGAGCTCGGGCTTGACCAGCAGCCGGCGCCACAGGCCGACGGCGGCGACCCGCTCGTCGGCGCGCGCCGGCCGGCCCACCGGCGCCTCGCGGGTGGCGCTCAGCGGGTGCCCGCCGAGGCCAGGTCGGCGATCGCGTCGACGTTCTCGGCGTCGACGATCCCGGGGCCGGTGAGCACCGCCCGGCCGCCGCCGACGGTGTTGAGGTTCTGCGCGTAGAGCTTGAGCATCACGACCGGCAGGTAGCCCTGCTCGTACTGCTGCTGGTCGACGGCGAAGGAGACCGTGCCGGCCTGGATGGCGGCGATGACGTCGCCGTTGAGGTCGAAGGTGGCGATCTCGGCGGTGGACCCGGCGTCGGAGGCGGCCGAGGCGGCGATCGGGGCGACGGCGGAGTTCAGCGTGAGGACGGCGTCGATCGAGGCGTCGGCCTGCAGCTGCGAGGTGATCGTGGACTGCGCGCCCTGCAGGTCGTTGATGTCGACCTGCAGCAGCCGGACGTCGGTGCCCAGGCCCTGCGAGGCGCCGTCGCAGCGCTGCTCGAGGCCGATGTTGCCCGCCTCGTGGACGACGCAGAGGACGTTCCTGCGCCCCTCGGCGGCCAGCCGCTGCCCGGCACCCTGACCGGCGATCGTCTCGTCCTGGCCGACGTGGCCGATCGCGCCGAACTCGACGGACCGGTCGGCGCCGGAGTTGATGGTGACCACGGGGATGCCGGCCGTGCGCGCCGCGGCCAGCGAGTCCTGCAGCGCGTCGGGGTTGGCCATCGAGACCACGATGCCGTCGACGTCCTGGTTGACCGCGGCCTCGATGAGCTGGGACTGCCGCTGCGGGTCGCCGTCGCTCTGGTAGTCCACGCCCACGCCGAGGTCCTCGCCGGCCGCCAACGCGCCCTTCTGCACGACGTCCCAGAAGGCGTCACCGGCCGAGCCGTGGGTGACGACGGCGAACTGCAGGTCGCCGTCCGCGGCGCCACCGCCCGCGCTCGGGGCGGCTGCGGTGGTCTCGCCCTCACCGCCGGAGTTCTCGGTGGAGCAGCCCAGGAGCACCAGGGGTGCCGCGAGGGTGAGTGCCAGCAGCCGCTTGCGTCGAGCCATGATGTGCCTGTCCTCCTGTGTGGCGGCGCAGCGCTGCCCCGCTGGTCCCCTCCCCGGCGACCCCGACCAGGGTCACGACGGGGGAAGTGTGCGGCACCGGCGTGCGCCGGCGCCTGTCGTCAGCCCCCGATCATGCCCGGCGCGCCCTGCGATCGCGGCACGGACTCCCTGACCCGACCTGCGCGTCGTCCCAGGACGCCCTCCCGCGGGCGCGCAGGGGGCCTCGTGGGCGCCACCTACGCTGGCCGGGTGGACGTGATGGGCTCAGGGCACGAACAGGTCGTCTTCTGCTCCGACCCGGGGTCGGGGCTGCGCGCGGTGATCGCGATCTACTCCACCGCGCTCGGGCCGGCGCTGGGCGGGACCCGCTTCTTCCCCTACGCCTCCGAGGAGGCGGCGGTGACCGACGCGCTGGCCCTGTCCAAGGCGATGGCCTACAAGAACAGCCTCGCCGGGCTGGACCTGGGCGGGGGCAAGGGCGTCATCATCGGCGACCCGCGCACCGACAAGACCGAGGCGCTGCTGCGCGCCTACGGCCGGTTCGTGGAGAGCCTGGGCGGGCGCTACCTCACCGCCTGCGACGTGGGCACCTACAACGCCGACCTGGACGTCGTGGCCCGGGAGACCCGGTTCGCGCACGGCCGGTCGGAGGCCCTCGGCGGGTGCGGCGACTCCTCGGTGCTCACCGCCGCCGGTGTCTTCCAGGGCATGCGGGCCGCGGCACAGCACCGCTGGGGCTCCCCCTCGCTGGCCGGCCGCACCGTCGCGGTCGCCGGCGTGGGCAAGGTCGGCTCGCACCTGGTCGACCTGGTCGTGGCCGACGGCGCCTCCGCCGTGGTCACCGACGTCGACCGGGCCGCCGTGGACCGCGTGCTGGCCCGCCATCCCGCCGTGACCGCCGTGGCCGACACCGCGACCCTGGTCCGCACCCCGCACGACGTCTACGCGCCCTGCGCACTCGGCGGCGCCCTGGACGACGAGACCGTCGCGGTCCTGCCCGCGCAGATCGTGTGCGGCGGGGCGAACAACCAGCTGCCGCACGCAGGGACGGCGGAGCTGCTGCGGGCCCGCGGGGTCCTGTACGCGCCGGACTACCTGGTGAACGCCGGCGGGGTGATCCAGGTCGAGGACGAGCGGCACGGGTTCTCCTTCGCCCGCGCCGAGGCCCGGACGGCGACGGTCTTCGACATCGCCCGGCAGGTGTTCGCCACCGCCGACGCCGAGGGCGTCTCCCCCGCCGTGGCCGCCGACCGGCTCGCCGAGGAGCGGATGCGCTCGGTGGGCCGGCTCGCGACCATCCGTCTCCCCCGCTGACGGACCCCCTCGCCCCCACCGGCGAGGGGGCGAGACGCCCTCCGATCGTGAGACGACGGTCACGGAACACCCCCTGGAGAGGGGGCTCGGGGGAGGGACGCGTGCCCGTGACCGATCCGTGTCGTAAGCTGCCTCCAGGACACAGTCACTCAGTCGGGGTCGCCACACGGGCCGTCCAGCCCAGTGCTGGACGACGACCCGCACTCCGTCACGAGGGGGTCGAGCCATGGGGCGCGGCCGAGCGAAGGCCAAGCAGACACGCGTGGCCCGTGAGCTCAAGTACAGCTCACCCAACACCGATCTGACGGCACTCCAGCGTGAACTCGCTGGGCAGCCGTCGTCGTTCCCGACCCGTGCGCCGAAGGACGACGACGACGAGGACGAGCCCCAGGCCGAGACCTGGCTGGGGGACGACGAGGACGACGACTGGGCTGCCACCGGTCGTTGACCTCGAGGTCGACACACGTTCCACCGCGACACCGCTGCCCCTCCCGGGTGCAGCGGTGTTCTCGCGTGCTCACCGCCCGGCCCCGGCCGGGTACGTCGAGGAGCCCCGGCACCAGTGGTGCCAGGGCTCCTCGACGTGCCGCGCGTTCAGCCGCTGAGGCCGCCGTGCCGGGCCCGGCACGCGGCCTGCCTCAGATGTAGGAGCCGACCAGCCGGGCCGAGGCGGCACCGTCGGACGCCGACAGCGTGCCGGCGACCCAGGCGGGCACCCCACGGCCGGCGAGCAGGGCCAGGGCCGCGTCGGCCTGGTCGGGTGCGACCGCGGCGACCATGCCCACCCCGCAGTTGAAGGCCCGCTCGGACTCCGCGCGGGGCACGCCGTGGGACTCCATCAGCGAGACGGCGGCCGGCAGCGCCCAGGTGCTGCGGTCCAGCACCGCCTCCAACCCGTCGGGGACCACGCGCACGGTGTTGCCGGCCAGCCCGCCGCCGGTGATGTGGGCGAAGGCGTGCACGCCCGACACGCCGAGTTCGGCGACCAGGGCCAGGCAGTCCAGGGCGTAGATGCGGGTGGGCTCGAGCAGCACGTCGCCCAGCGGGCGGTCCAGCCCGGCCGGCGTCCCGGTGAGGTTCAGGCCCGCGCGGTCGACCACCCGGCGCACCAGCGAGTAGCCGTTGGAGTGGAACCCGGAGGAGGCCATCGCGATCACGACGTCGCCGTCCCGGACCCGCTCGGGCCCCAGCACGGAGTCCTCCTCCACCACGCCCACGGCGGTGGCGGCCAGGTCGTAGTCGTCGGCGCCCATCAGGTCGCCGTGCTCGGCGGTCTCCCCGCCCACCAGGGCCGCCCCGGCCAGGGTGCAGCCGGTGGCGATGCCGGTGACGATCGCGGCGATCCGCTCGGGCACCACCCGCCCGCAGGCCACGTAGTCCTGCAGGAACAGCGGCTCGGCGCCGCAGGCCACCAGGTCGTCGACGACCATCGCGACCAGGTCGATGCCCACGGTGTCGTGCCGGTCCAGCGCCCGGGCCAGCGCGATCTTCGTGCCCACGCCGTCGGTCGAGGAGGCCAGCAGCGGGCTGCGGTACCGGGCGACGTCCAGCCGGAACAGCCCGGCGAAGCCGCCCAGCCCGCCGACGACCTCGGGCCGGTTGGTGCGCTCCACCGCCGACCGCATCAGGGTCACCGCGCGCTCGCCGGCGTCGATGTCGACCCCGGAGGCCGCGTAGGTGAACTCGCCGGACCGGTCCTGCTGCGTGCTCACGTTCGAGGGCTCCTGCGGGTCAGGGACGGGTGAGGGCGTCGTCGGCGCCGCCGGGGACGGTCGGGCTGCCGGCCTGGCGCCCGGTCCAGCCGGTGACGGCGGCCGCCTCCTCGGTGAGCGCCCGGCGGCCGATGCCCTCCAGGACGTGCTTGCCCAGCACCGTGGGCTCGGCCAGCGGGATCGGGTACTCGCCGGTGAAGCACGCGGTGCACAGTCGGTTGGCCGGCTGCTCGGTGGCGGCGATCAGGCCCTGCTCGGAGACGTAGGCCAGCGAGTCGGCGTTGATCGAGGCGCGGACGCCGTCGACGTCCAGGCCGTTGGCGACCAGCTCGGCCCGGCTGGCGAAGTCGATGCCGTAGAAGCACGGCCACTTCACCGGCGGGGAGGAGATGCGCACGTGCACCTCGACGGCGCCGGCCTCACGCAGCATGCGCACCAGGGCGCGCTGGGTGTTGCCGCGCACGATGGAGTCGTCGACGACGACCAGCCGCTTGCCGCGGATGACGTCGCGCAGTGGGTTGAGCTTGAGCCGGATGCCCAACTGCCGGATGGTCTGGCTGGGCTGGATGAACGTGCGCCCCACGTAGGAGTTCTTGACCAGGCCCAGCCCGTAGGGGATGCCCGAGGCCTCGGCGTACCCGACAGCAGCCGGGGTGCCCGACTCCGGCACCGGGATCACCAGGTCGGCCTCGGCCGGGTGCTCCTTGGCCAGCCGACGGCCGATCTCGACGCGGGCGGCGTGCACGCCGCGGCCGGAGATGGTGGTGTCGGGGCGGGCGAGGTAGACGTACTCGAAGACGCAGCCCTTGGGCTGGCTGTGCGCGAAGTGCTGGCTGCGCAGCCCGTCCTCGTCGATTGCGATGAGCTCGCCGGGCTCGACCTCGCGGACGTAGGAGGCGCCGGTGATGTCCAGCGCCGCGGTCTCGCTGGCCACGACCCAGCCGCGCTCGAGCCGGCCCAGCACCAGCGGGCGCACGCCCTGCGGGTCGCGCGCGGCGTAGAGCGTGTGCTCGTCCATGAACGTCAGGCTGAACGCGCCGCGGAGCCGGGGCAGCACCTCCATCGCGGCCGCCTCGACCGACATGTCGGGCTTGGCCGCGATCAGCGAGGTGATCAGGTCGGAGTCGGTGGTCGCGGCGAACGCCCCGCTCACGCCCTCGTCGGCGGCTGCACTGGCCAGCTCGGCGGTGTTGACCAGGTTGCCGTTGTGACAGAGCGCCAGCCCTGTCCCGGCACCCGTGGTGCGGAACGTGGGCTGGGCGTTCTCCCACGTGGAGGCACCGGTCGTGGAGTAGCGGGTGTGCCCGACGGCGATGTGGCCGCGCAGGCTGCCCAGGGTCGGCTCGTCGAACACCTGGCTGACCAGGCCGAGGTCCTTGTAGACCACGACGGAGGAGCCGTCGGACACCGCGATGCCGGCCGCCTCCTGACCGCGGTGCTGGAGGGCGTAGAGGCCGAAGTACGTGAGCTTCGAGACCTCCTCGCCGGGTGCCCAGACGCCGAAGACACCACAGGCGTCCTGGGGGCCGGGGTCCTGGGGGTCGAGGTCGTGCGTCAGCCGTCCATCACCGCGGGGCACCCGGTGAGCGTACCGGCTCAGCCGACCTCCCCCGGGTGTGAGTCGTCACCCGGACAGGACGGTCACGTCTCGGAACCCCCGCCCGACCTGCGGTTCCGCACCTCCCGCCGGCCGACCGGGGGCGAGAGTGGCCACTCCCGCCCCCAGCCGGCCGGAGGGAGGGTCAAGCGATGTTCGCCGTCTCGGCGGTGATCGTGGTGTCGTCGCCGTGCCCGGTGTGGACGACGGTGTCGCCGTGCAGGGTCAGCAGCCGGGCCCGGATCGAGCCCAGGATCGTCGGGTGGTCGCTGAAGGAACGGCCGGTGGCACCCGGGCCGCCGCAGAAGAGCGTGTCGCCGGTGAAGACCGCGCCCAGGTCGGCGGCGTGCAGGCTGGTGCTGCCCGGCGAGTGGCCCGGGGTGTGCAGCGCGGTCAGCGTCGTGCCGGCCACGGTGAACCGCATCAGGTCGGCCAGCTCGCCGTCGGGCAGCGCCACCGGGTGGACCATCCGCCAGAGCATCGTGTCGGCCGGGTGCAGCCAGACCGGGGCGTCGACGGCCTCGCGCAGGTCGACCGCGGCGGTGATGTGGTCGTTGTGCCCGTGGGTCAGCAGGACCGCCTTCACCCGCCGGCCACCGATCGCCTCGACGATCGGCTCGACCCGGTGCGGGGCGTCGATCACGACCACCTCGTCGTCGTCACCGACCAGCCAGACGTTGTTGTCGACGTCGAAGTCCTGCCCGTCGAGGCTGAACACCCCGCTGACCACGGCCTTCTCGATGCGGGCGGTCATCAGAACACCACGACCGAGCGCAGGACCTCACCCTTGTGCATCTTGTCGAACGCGGCCTCCACCTCGTCCAGGGCGATCGTCTCGGAGACGAAGGCCTCCAGCGGGAAGCGGCCCTGCAGGTAGAGGTCGACCAGCATCGGGAAGTCGCGGCTGGGCAGGCAGTCGCCGTACCAGGAGGACTTCAGCGACCCACCGCGGCCGAAGACCTCCAGCAGCGGCAGGGTGATCTCCATGTCCGGCCGCGGCACACCGACCAGGACGACGCGGCCGGCCAGGTCGCGGGAGTAGAAGGCCTGCTCGTACACCGCCGGGTGGCCGACGGCGTCGATGGTGACGTCGGCGCCGAACCCGCCGGTGAGCGCCTTGATCGCCTCGACCGGGTCGGTCTCCTTCGAGTTGACCGTGTGCGTGGCACCGAGGTCCTTGGCCCACTGCAGCTTCCGGTCGTCGAGGTCGACGGCGATGATCGTGGTCGCGCCGGCCAGCGCGGCACCGGCGATCGCGGCGTCGCCGACCCCGCCGCAGCCGAAGACGGCCACGCTCTCCCCGCGCTGCACGGCGCCGGTGTTGATCGCGGCACCCACGCCGGCCATGACGCCGCAGCCGAGCAGCCCGGCCGCCGTCGCCGGCGCCTGGGGGTCGACCTTCGTGCACTGCCCGGAGTGCACCAGCGTCTTCTCGGCGAAGGCCCCGATGCCCAGCGCCGGGCTGAGCTCGGTGCCGTCGGCCAGCGTCATCTTCTGCGCGGCGTTGTGGGTGTTGAAGCAGTACTGCGGCTGGCCCTTGCGGCAGGCGCGGCACTCACCGCACACCGCCCGCCAGTTGAGGACGACGAAGTCGCCCACGGCCACGTCGGTGACGCCCTCGCCGATCGCTGCGACGATGCCCGCGGCCTCGTGCCCGAGGAGGAAGGGGAACTCGTCGTTGATCCCGCCCTCGCGGTAGTGCAGGTCGGTGTGGCAGACCCCGCAGGCCTGTACGTCGACCACGGCCTCACCCGGGCCCGGGTCGGGGACGATGACGGTCTCGATGGTGACGGGAGCGCCCTTGCTGAGGGCGACGACGCCCTTGACCTCGTACGGCATGCGTCCCAGCCTATGTACGCGGCCCCACCTGCGCTGACTGCTACCGTCTCGCCGCCGCAAGGTCCCCTGTGCAACGAATTGGTCTCGGGCTCATCCTGATGAGTGCGGTTGCCGCGCCGAGGTGCCCACGCCGTCGTACCGTCCCCTCGGTCGCGACGGAGCTCACAGGAAGTGACTCGCGCGGCTGGCTCAGCCGACCGGCCGCGCCGTCACGTCACCTCGGAGGTCCCAGTGGCAGTACCCAGCTTCCTGGCCCGGGAGCGCATCATCGCGCGCCCGGGCTTCAACCGGTGGCTCATCCCGCCGGCGGCGCTCGCCGTCCACCTGTGCATCGGGCAGGCCTACGCGACCAGCGTCTACAAGACCGCCCTGGTCGCCGACTTCGAGTCCAGCCTGACCGCGATCGGCATCGTCTTCTCGATCGCCATCGTGATGCTCGGTCTGTCGGCCGCCCTCTTCGGCACGTGGGTCGACCGCAACGGTCCCCGGGCCGCCATGTTCACCTCGGCCTGCTTCTGGTCCCTCGGCTTCTTCGTCGGCTCCGCCGGCATCGCCACCGACCAGCTGTGGCTGCTCTACCTGGGCTACGGCGTCATCGGCGGCATCGGCCTGGGCATCGGCTACATCTCCCCGGTCTCCACGCTGATCAAGTGGTTCCCGGACCGTCCGGGCCTGGCCACCGGCATGGCGATCATGGGCTTCGGTGGTGGCGCGCTCATCGCGACCCCGCTGTCCCGTCAGCTCATGGGCTGGTACGACGACGCCTACGTGGCCAGCGGCCCCGGCGCCAACCTGGCCAGCGGTGACGCGGTCGCCAAGCTCTTCCTGACCTTCGGTGTCGTCTACCTGGCCTTCATGATGTTCGGTGCCTTCATCGTGCGGGTGCCGGCCGAGGGCTGGAAGCCCGCCGGGTTCGACCCCTCGACGGTCAAGGCCAAGTCCATGGTCACCACCAACAGCGTCTCGGCCGCCAACGCCATCAAGACCCCGCAGTTCTGGCTGCTGTGGATCGTGCTGTTCTGCAACGTGACCGCCGGCATCGGCATCCTCGAGCAGGCCAGCCCGATGATCCAGGACTTCTTCCGCGAGAACGGCACCTCCACGGTCGCCGCCACCGCGGCCGCCGGCTTCGTCGGCGTCCTGTCGCTGTTCAACATGGGTGGCCGCTTCGTGTGGTCCTCGACGTCGGACTACATCGGCCGCAAGCCGATCTACATGGTCTACCTGGGCGTCGGCCTGGTCCTCTACGTCCTGCTGGCCACCATCGGCAGCAGCGCGACCTGGCTGTTCGTTGTCCTCGCCGCGCTGATCCTGTCCTTCTACGGCGGTGGGTTCGCCACCATCCCGGCCTACCTGCGCGACCTCTTCGGCACCTACCAGGTCGGCGCCATCCACGGCCGCCTGCTCACCGCCTGGGCCGCCGCCGGTGTCGCCGGGCCGTTGATCGTCAACCGGGTGCTCGACACCCAGGGCACCCCGGGTCAGCTGGTCGCCAGCGACTACCGCCCGGCGCTGTTCATCATGGTCGGTCTGCTGGCCGTCGGGTTCGTCGCGAACCTGCTGGTCAAGCCGGTCGCCGCCAAGTGGCACGAGCCGAAGGCCGACGCCATCTTCACCGACACCCAGGAAGCGAAGGTCACGCGATGAGCACCTCGGTCGGCAACCACGCCACGCAGGAGACCACCCACACCCCCGTGGGCCTGATCGCCTTCGCCTGGGCCCTCGTGGGCGTCCCGCTCGTCTACGGGCTGTACCAGACCGTCAAGACGGCCAGCAACCTGTTCTGAGCCACCCGCACCACGCCCAGCGCCCCCTCTGCCGGCAGGCAGAGGGGGCGCTGTCGTGTGTGGGCAGGGGATCAGCGGCGGAGCGGGGGCAGCGGCAGGTGGGCCGACAGGTCGGCGCGGTTGCCGCTGGCCACCACCCGCCCCTCGGCGACCGAGTCCGCCCAGCTGAGCGCACCGGTGGCCAGCCGCAGCCACGTGGCGGCGTCGGTCTCGATCACGTTCGGCGGGGTGCCGCGGGTGTGCCGGGGCCCGGGCACGCACTGCACGGCCACGAACGGCGGCACGCGCAGCTCCACCGAGCGCCCGGGCACCTGCTGGGACAGCCAGCGGGCCGAGGTCTTCACCGCCGCGCCCAGCACCGGCCGGGGCGGCTGCTCGGCCTCCCCGGCCAGCCACCCGGCCACCGGCGCCAGGACGGCGCGCAGCTCCTCGGCCGAGATGGGCTGCACGCCGGCCATCAGCTGGTCGGGACGGTGCCCGCCGGGACGGCGCTGACGACGAGCTCGGGGCTGCCGAACAGGGCCGGCAGGGTGCCCGTCCAGGCCGTGCGCAGCTCCGCCAGCGGCAGCTCCAGCAGGCCCTCGACCACCAGGGCGTCGCCGCCCGTCGTCCCGAGCTCGGTGACCGGGACGCCGGCGTCGGCCGCCGCGGCGCGCACCGCGGCCGGGTCGGCGGTGGTGACGACCACGCGGGCGCCGGACTCGGCGAACAGCGCAGCCGTGGGGTCGCCCTCGACGCGGAGCGTCGCGCCGGTGCCGTACCGCAGCGCGGACTCCGTCACCGCCTGCGCCAGGCCGCCGTCGGCCAGGTCATGGGCGGAGCTGACCAGGCCCTCGGTGGCGAACCGGGTCAGCAGCTGGGCCAGGGTGCGCTCGGCGGCCAGGTCCAGCCGGGGCGGCAGCCCGCCCAGGTGACCGTGGACGACCGACGCCCACGCCGACCCACCGAACTCCGCCCGGGTCTCCCCCAGCAGCAGCACGGTCTCGCCGGCGGCACGCCAGCCGGTGGGCACGCGGCGGCGCACGTCGGCGTGCACGCCGAGCACACCGATCACCGGCGTCGGGTTGATCGCCACGTCGCCGGTCTGGTTGTAGAGGCTCACGTTGCCGCCGGTGACCGGCAGGCCCAGCTCCCGGCAGCCGTCGGCCAGACCGCGGACGGCCTCGGCGAACTGCCACATGACCTCGGGGTTCTCCGGGGAGCCGAAGTTCAGGCAGTTGGTGACCGCCAGCGGCACCGCGCCGGAGACCGCGACGTTGCGGTAGGCCTCGGCCAGGTTCAACTGGGCGCCGGTGTAGGGGTCCAGCCGGGAGAACCGGGCGTTGCCGTCCAGGGCGAGGGCGATGCCCAGGTTGCTGGACTCGTCGACCCGCAGCACGCCGGCGTCCTCGGGCTGGGCCAGCACGGTGTTGCCGCGCACGTAGCGGTCGTACTGCTCGGTCACCCAGGACTTGTCCGCGCCGTCGGGGCTGGACACCAGGGCCAGCCAGTCGGCGCGCAGGTCGGCCGAGGACGACGGCGGGGCGTCGGCCTGCAGCGCGTCCAGGTCGGCGGGGCGGGTCATCGGCCGGTCGTAGCGGGGGCCCTCCAGGGCCACGGTGCGCGGCGGGACGTCGACGATCCGCTCGCCGTGCCAGTCGATGGTGAGCCGGTCGCCGTCGGTGACCTCACCGATGACGGTGGCCAGCACGTCCCACTTGGCACAGACGGCCAGGAAGGCCTCGACCTTGTCCGGCTCGACGACCGCGCACATCCGCTCCTGCGACTCGCTCATCAGGATCTCGGCGGGGGTCAGCGTGGAGTCCCGCAGCGGGACGGCGTCGAGGTCGATGCGCATGCCGCCGCTGCCGGCCGCGGCCAGCTCGCTGGTGGCGCAGGAGATGCCGGCGCCACCGAGGTCCTGGATCCCGGTGACCAGGCCCGCGGCGAAGACCTCCAGGCACGCCTCGATCAGCAGCTTCTCGGTGAACGGGTCGCCGACCTGCACGGCCGGGCGCTTGGCCGGGCCCTCCGCGTCGAAGGTCTCGCTCGCCAGCACCGAGACCCCGCCGATGCCGTCGCCGCCGGTGCGGGCGCCGAACAGCACGACCTTGTTGCCGGTGCCCTCGGCCTTGGCCAGCTGCAGGTCCTCGTGCCGCATGACGCCGACGCACAGGGCGTTGACCAGCGGGTTGCCGGCGTAGGTGGCATCGAAGAGCAGCTCGCCGCCGATGTTGGGCAGGCCCAGGCAGTTGCCGTAGCCGCCCACGCCGGCGACCACGCCGGGCAGCACCCGGGCGGTGTCGGGGGCGTCGGCCGCGCCGAAGCGCAGCGAGTCCATGACCGCGATCGGGCGGGCGCCCATGGTGAGGATGTCGCGGACGATGCCGCCGACCCCGGTGGCCGCGCCCTGGTAGGGCTCGATGTAGCTGGGGTGGTTGTGCGACTCGACCTTGAAGGTGACCGCGTAGCCCTCGCCGACGTCGACGACGCCGGCGTTCTCGCCCATGCCGACCAGCAGCGCGTCGCTCTTCGGCAGGTCACCGAAGCGGCGCAGGTGCACCTTGGAGGACTTGTAGGAGCAGTGCTCGCTCCACATGACCGAGTACATGGCCAGCTCGGCGGTGGTGGGCCGGCGACCGAGGATGTCCTTGATCGAGGCGTACTCGTCGTCCTTGAGTCCCAGCTCGGCGAACGGCTGCGCCGTGTCGGGGGCCTGCGCGGCGCGCTCGACGGTGTCCAGGTCGGGCATCGACCGGACGGCGGCGTCGGCCGGGCCGTCCGCGGCGTGCGGGGTGGCCGTCACGTCGGCGCTCACGCGGCACCGACCAGGGAGGTCAGCACGGAGGTGAAGAAGCCCAGGCCGTCGGTGCTGGGGCCGGTGAGGTCCTCGACCGCGTGCTCGGGGTGCGGCATCAGCCCGACCACCCGGCCGTCGGCGCTGGTCACCCCGGCGATGTCGCGGGAGCTGCCGTTGGGGTTGCCCCCGACGTAGCGGACGACGACCCGCCCCTCGCCCTCCAGCCGGTCGAGGTCGGCGTCGGCGGCGACGTAGCGGCCCTCGCCGTTCTTCACCGGGACGACGATCTCCTGGCCCTGGGTGAACGACGACGTCCAGGCGGTGTCGGCGCGCTCGACGCGCAGGCCCTGGTCACGGTTGCGGAAGTGCAGGTGGCTGTTGCGGGTCAGCGCCCCGGGCAGCAGCCCGGCCTCGCACAGCACCTGGAAGCCGTTGCAGATGCCCAGCACCGGCAGCCCGGTGCCCGCGGCGGCCACCACGTCGGCCATCAGCGGCGAGCGGGCGGCGATGGCGCCGGCCCGCAGGTAGTCGCCGTAGGAGAAGCCGCCGGGCAGGACCACGGCGTCGACGTCCTTGAGGTCGTGGTCGCCGTGCCAGAGGGAGACGGGCTCACCGCCGGCGAGCCGCACCGCGCGTGCGGCGTCGACGTCGTCCAGGGAGCCCGGGAAGGTGATGACACCGATGCGCACGATCAGTCCTCAGTCCGTGGGGAGGTGCAGCTCGACGTCTTCGATGACGGGGTTGGCCAGCAGCGTCTCGGCGATCTCGCGGAGCTCCGCGGCGTCGGGGGTGCCGTCCACCTCCAGCACGAAGTGCTTGCCCTGGCGGACACTGCGGACACCTGAGTGACCGAGCCGGCCCAGGGCGCCGAGCACGGCCTGCCCCTGCGGATCGGAGATCTCTGGCTTCAGGACGACGTCGACGACCACGACTGGCACGGGCGCCAGGGTACCGGCACCGCGGGACCACCCCGGACGGGCGGCGTCACCCGGACGGGTGCACGCGCCCGGCCGTTCCACTGGAGAACCCGGCGCGGCTGTCGATGATGTCCGCAACCAGACCGCCACCGGGCGGTCCCAGCGCACGACGGAGGTGGGCATGGGCGCGGGCACCGCGAACATCGACTACCCGGCTGCCGCCACGGGTCTCAGCGTCCTGCCCCTCGGCTCGGACGAGGCGCTGACCAGCCGGGTCCGGCGGGTGGAGGGCGGGTACCTGTTCATCAGCATCCCGCGCACCCCGATCGGCGAGAACGCCTTCTTCGTCTCCCGCGACATGCTCGACGTGTCCTGGCAGGCCGACGACGGGCTGCGCTCGGCGCCGGCCGAGTCGGTCTCCATCGCCGCCGACGGGACCTGGAAGATCAGGCTCACCGGCGCGGCCAGCAAGCTCCAGCGCCGGGACGCCGTCCGTGCCCCGATCGGGCTGCCGGTGTCGATCCGCCTGGGTCGCCTGACCCTCGAGGGCAGCACCGTCGACCTCAGCGAGGGCGGCGCGCTGTGCGTCTTCCGGGGCGGCGGCGAGCTCGGCATCAACGTCCCGTTCCCGAAGAAGGACCAGCAGCTCTCGCTCTGGCTGAACCTCTACTCCGACGAGCTCGTCCTCCCCGTCGTGATCGTCCGGCGGAAGCCGCGGGAGGACGCCCTGCACGAGTGGTCGCTGCGGTTCATCGGCCTGCCCGAGGCCTCCGCGGACCTCATCCGCTCGCACGTGTTCACCGCGCTGCGCAACGCCCGCGCCCGCGGCCTCGCCGCCCTCTACTGAGGCCCGGGCCCCCGCCGGGGCCCGGGCCTCAGCTCCAGCTGCGGCCGGTGAGCTTCTCGTAGGCGGTCACGTAGCGCTCGCGGGTGGCGGCGACCACGGCCTCGGGGAGCTCGGGGGCCGGTGCGACCCGGTCCCAGCCCGACGTGGTCAGCCAGTCCCGCACGTACTGCTTGTCGAACGAGGCCTGCGGCGCGCCCGGGGACCAGGTGATCGCCGGCCAGAAGCGCGAGGAGTCCGGGGTGAGCACCTCGTCGCCGAGCACCAGGGTCGCCGGTCCTGCAGTCGACGGCGAGGTCCCGAACTCGAACTTGGTGTCGGCCAGCACGATCCCGGCCTCCTCGGCGATCTCCGCGCCGCGCCGGTAGAGGGCCAGCGTCAGCGCACGCAGCGCCTCGGCCCGCTCGGCGCCCACGGCGTCGACGACCTGCGCGAAGCCGATCGCCTCGTCGTGCTCCCCCACCTCGGCCTTGGTCGAGGGGGTGAACACCGGCTCGGGCAGCCGGGAGCCCTCGACCAGCCCGGCCGGCAGCTCGACGTCGACGATGGCGCCGCTGCGCTGGTACTCCACGGTGCCCGACCCCGACAGGTAGCCGCGGGCCACGCACTCGACCGGCAGCATCTCCAGCCGGCGCACCAGCATCGAACGGCCGGCGAGCTCGGCGGGCACCCCCTCGGCGAGCAGTGCGTCGCCGGTGGCCAGCAGGTGGTGCTCGGCGCCGTGCTCGGCCAGCACCGGGGCCAGCTGCTCGAACCACCACACCGACAGCGCGGTCAGCACCCGCCCCTTGTCCGGGACCGGGGTGGGCAGGACGACGTCGTAGGCGGAGATGCGGTCGCTCGCGACCAGCAGCAGCCGGTCGTCGTCGACCGCGTAGACCTCGCGGACCTTGCCCTGCGCGACGAGCTCGAAGGGCAGGGTCACGACAGCGCCGCGAGCCGGTCGAACAGCGGGCCCAGGTTCTGCACGTACCGCTCGGGCCGGCAGATCTCGTCCAGCCGCGCCTCGTCGAGGGTCACACCCTCGTCCGCCGCCCGCTCGCGCAGCGTCTGGCGGAACGGCGTCCCGTCCTGCCAGGTGCGCATCGCCGCGGACTGCACCAGCGCGTAGGACTGCTCGCGGCCCATCCCGCCCTCGACCAGCTCCAGCAGCACCGAGGAGGTGTAGATCAGCCCGCCGGTGGACTCCAGGTTGGCGCGCATCCGCTCGGCGTCCACGACCAGGTTCTCCACCAGCCCTGCGGTCAGGTTGAGCAGGTAGTCGGTGGTGATCGCCGCGTCGGGCAGGTACACCCGCTCGGTCGAGGAGTGCGAGATGTCCCGCTCGTGCCACAGCGGGATGCCCTCCATGACCGGCACGATCGCCGCGCGCACGACCCGGGCGAGGCCGGCGATCCGCTCGGAGCGGATCGGGTTCTTCTTGTGCGGCATGGCGCTGGAGCCCTTCTGGCCCGCGCCGAAGGCCTCCGAGAGCTCACGCACCTCGGTGCGCTGGCCGTGCCGCACCTCCAGGGCGATGGCCTCGCAGACGGTGGCGATGATCGCCAGCGCCGAGACCCACTCGCTGATCCCGTCGCGCAGCACCACCTGGGTGGAGGCGTCGGCGGCGCGCAGGTCCAGCGCCTGCGCGACGGTGACCTCGACCGAGGGGTCGATGAGGGAGTACGTGCCGACGGCGCCGGAGATGGCGACCACGCCCACGGCCTCGCGCGCCCGGCGGAGCCGGTCGCGGGAGCGGGCGGCGGCGAAGGCCAGGTCGGCGACCCGGTGGCCCCAGACGTCGGGCTCGGCGTGCACGCCGTGCGTGCGGCCGACCTTGATGGTGTCCCGGTGGGCCAGCCCGTGGTCGCGCAGCGCGGCGACCAGCCGGTCGGCCTTGGCGAGCAGGACGTCGGTGGCGTCGGTGAGCTGGACGGCCAGGGCGGTGTCCAGCAGGTCCGAGGAGGTCATGCCGTGGTGCACGTAGGCCGCGGCCGAGCGGGGCTCGGTGTTGTCGGCCCAGGCGGTGAGGAAGGCGATGACGTCGTGCTGCGTCGTCTCCTCGATCTCCGCGACCCGCTCCGGCGTGGGCGGCGGGGCGTTGCGCACCGGCTCGACGACGTCGGCGGGCACCCGCCCGGCGGCCGCGTGCGCCTCGAGGACGAGTGTCTCCACCCGGCACCACAGCTCGTACTTGTGCTGATCGCTCCAGACCCGGCCCATCTCGGGCAGGGTGTACCTGTCGATCATGCGGGCACCGTCTCGGACTGCTCAGCTCGTCGCACCACGGCTCCATCCTGTCGCACGGTCCCGCGCGGGGCCCCATCACCTCGGAGGACGTCGATGTTGCACCGGGCCAGCCGTGCGGCCCGCCGGGCCCGTGAGCGGATCAGGGCGGCCCGCGAGCACGACCCGCACGCCTGGCCCGAGGGCACCGTGCTGGTGCTCGAGGACGGCAGCCGCGCGGTCGTCGACCACGTCGAGGAGGCCGGCTCGGTCCCGCACCCGCCGGCCCCCGGCGACGGCGGGCACCCGGTCGGCAGCCCGCACCCGGACGCACCGGACGCCGACGTCCCGGGCGGGGTCAGCGGGCCGCCGGACCCGGGCGGCCCTCCTCCCGCCACCGGGCGGGACCGCAGCAGCGGCAGCCTGCTGGGCCCCGTGGGCGCGCTGCACGCCGCCGAGCGCGACGTCCCCAACGGGCTGCGGATCGCCGCGGCCTGGTCGTGGCGGTCGATCGCGGTGGTGGCCGCGCTGTACCTGCTGCTGCGGGCGGCCGGGTACGTGGCCGTGGTCGTCGTCCCGGTCATCGTGGCGCTGCTGCTGGCGGCGCTGCTGCAGCCCGGGGCGGCCTCCCTGCGCCGGCGCGGCTGGCCGTCCTCGCTGGCCGCGCTGACCATGCTGGTGGGCGGGCTCGGGGTGGTCGCCGGCATCGTCACGCTGGTCGTGGAGGAGTTCGTCTCCGGCTACGACGACCTGGCCTCCCAGGTGGACGAGGGCCTGACCCAGGTACAGGACTTCGTCACCCGCACCCTGCCGATCACCGACGGCCAGATCACCGACGCCGTCGAGAGCGCCAACCAGGCCGTCGTCGACAACCGCGACCTGCTCACCTCCGGCGCGCTGACCACCGCCGCCACGGTCGGCGAGGTGCTCACCGGCGCCCTGCTGACCCTGTTCACGCTGTTCTTCTTCCTCATGGACGGCCGGCAGATCTGGCTGTGGGTCGTCGGCCTCACCCCCGCCAACTCCCAGGCACACCTCGACGAGGCCGCCCGCCGCTCCTGGCGCACGCTCATCTCCTACGTGCGGGCCACGGTCGTGGTGGCCGCCTTCGACGCGGTCGTCATCGGCGTCGCCCTGCTGTTCCTGGGGACGCCGCTGGTCGTGCCGCTGGCGGCGCTGGTCTTCCTCGGCGCCTTCGTCCCGATCATCGGGTCGTTCCTGGCCGGCACGGTGTCGGTGCTGGTGACGCTGGTGGCGGTCGGCCCGGTCCGGGCGCTGATCGCCCTGGGGGTCATCGTGCTGGTCATGCAGCTGGAGGGCCACGTGCTGCAACCGCTGCTGCTGGGCCGGGCGGTCTCGGTGCACCCGCTGGCCGTGGTGCTGGGCATCGCCGGCGGCCTGCTGGTCGGTGGCATCTTCGGCGCGCTGATCGCGGTGCCGGTCATCGCCTGCGCCAACGTGGCCGGCACCTACCTGTCCCGCCGCAACGAGGGCCCCCGTCCGCCGCAACCGGACACCCGCCGCGCGAAGCGGCTGCTCGCCGCGGACTGAGGCCGCTCAGCGCGCGATCGGTGCGTACGCCTCGGGATGACGCTCCAGGTGGCTCTCGAACGCCTGGACGATCGTCTCGTCCTCCTCGGGCAGCGCCGCCCGGTAGAGCCGGTCGGCCTCCTCCTCCAGCTGTTCGCCGGCCTCGCCCAGGTCGCCGGCCAGCGCGTCGGCACGCCGGGAGACCTCGGCCACCGCCTCGGCGGCGGCGTCCAGGCCGAGCAGCCGGAAACCGGCCACCGCGGCGGCACGCTGGTCGGGCTCCAGCGCCTCGCAGGAGTGCAGCAGACCGCCGTTCATGGCCATCCCGTGGCAGAGCAGGACGGCGACCATCGCCGCGTCCCCCGGGTACGTCGTCGGGGCGTCGGGGTCGCAGGAGCGGTTCCAGATGGCGTCCGCCGCCGAGAGCTCCTCAGCCACCGGCGACCTCGATGCGCCCCTCGACGGCGGCCAGGGCGATGTCGGTGCGGAAGTGCGCACCGGCCAGCCGCACCGACGCCAGGCGCTCGTAGACCGCCTGCCGGGCCGCGGCCAGGTCCTCACCCACCGCGGTCACCGACAGCACCCGCCCGCCGGCGGAGTGGACCAGGCCGTCGGGGCCGACGACGGTGCCCGCGTGCAGCACGCCCTCGCCGTCGGCACCGGTGACCGGGTCGCCGACGCGCGGGCGCTCCGGGTAGCCCTCGCTGGCGACGACCACGGTCACGGCCGCCCCGTCGCGCCAGCGCAGCGGCGGCTGCTCGGCCAGCGTGCCGGTGGCCGCGGCGTGCAGCAGCCCGGCCAGCGGGGTCTCCAGCAGCGGCAGCACCACCTGGGTCTCGGGGTCGCCGAAGCGGGCGTTGAACTCGACCACCCGGACACCGGCCGAGGTCAGCGCCAGCCCGGCGTAGAGCAGCCCGCTGAACGGCTCGCCGCGGCGGCGCATCTCGTCGACGGTGGGCTGCAGGACGGTGGCCAGGACGTCGGCGACCAGCCCGGCCGGCGCCCAGGGCAGCGGCGCGTAGGCGCCCATGCCGCCGGTGTTCGGGCCACCGTCGCCGTCGTCGCGGCGCTTGGCGTCCTGCGCGGGCAGCAGCGGCACCACCGTCGTCCCGTCGGTGAGGGCGAACAGCGACACCTCCGGGCCGTCGAGGAACTCCTCGACCAGCACGGAGTGGCCGGCGTCCAGCACCGCCTGGCCGTGGGCGAGGGCGGCGTCGTGGTCGGTGGTGACCAGCACGCCCTTGCCGGCCGCCAGCCCGTCGTCCTTGACCACGTAGGGGGCGCCGGACTCCGCCAGCACGGTGTGCAGCTCGGCGGCCCCGCCGACCGCCCAGGACCGCGCGGTCGGGACGCCGGCCGCGGTCATCACGTGTTTGGCGAAGGCCTTGGAGCCCTCGAGCTGGGCGGCCTGCGCCGAGGGGCCGAAGCAGGCGATGCCGGCGTCGCGCACCGCGTCGGCGGCGCCGGCCACCAGGGGCACCTCGGGGCCGACGACGACCAGGTCGGCCTGCCACTCGACGGCCAGCGCGGCGACGGCGACCGGGTCGGCGGCGTCGAGGGGGAACGGCGCGGCGACCACCGCCGTCCCCGCGTTGCCCGGCGCGCACGCCAGCGCGGTGACCGCGGGGTCGGACTGCAGAGCCACGCACAGGGCGTGCTCCCGGGCACCGGAGCCGATCACGAGGACGCGCACCCGGCGAACCTACCCATCACCGGGTGCCGCGCCGAGCCGGCGTCCCCGCCCGCGGCTCAGCGGCGGGGACGGGCCGGCCGGGCCCGCATCTCCCGGTGCAGTGCCCGCAGGCGTGCCGACTCGGCGGCGCGTGCCCACGCGTCGGCGCGGAGCTCCTGCCGGTGCGCCTCGGCCTGCAGCCGCTGCCAGGCGGCGAACCGCGCCGGGTCCAGGTCGCCCCGGTCGATCGCCGCGGTCACCGCACACCCGGGCTCGCTGTCGTGGGCGCAGTCCCGGAACCGGCAGTCGGCGGCCCGGTCGGCCACGTCGGCGTACGCGGCGTCCACCCCCTCGCCGCCGGGGAGGGCCAGCTCCCGCATCCCCGGGGTGTCGATCAGCAGGCCACCGCCGGGCAGCAGGTGCAGCTCGCGCGCGGTGGTGGTGTGCCGCCCCCGCCCGTCGCCCCGGACGTCCGCGGTGGCCGCGGCCGGCCGGCCGGTCAGGGCGTTGGTCAGCGAGGACTTGCCGACCCCCGACGGTCCGACCATCACGGCCGTGCGCCCCGGGGCGAGCAGTTCCTGCACCGCCTCGATCCCCCCGCCGGTCAGGGCGCTGACGGCCAGCACCTGCACCCCCGGCGCGCTCCGGGCGACGGCGGCGAGGGCCGCGGGCACGTCCGCGCACAGGTCGGCCTTGGTCAGGACGACGACCGGGGTGGCCCCGCTGGCCCACGCGACCGCCAGGTAGCGCTCCACCCGGCGCGACCGCAGCCCGGCGCCCAGGGCGTCGACCACCAGCACCAGGTCGACGTTGGCCGCGACGACCTGCGGCGCCGACCCCCGCCCGGCTGCGGTGCGGACGAACGCCGTGCGGCGGGGCAGCACCCGGACGGCGCGGTCGCCGGCCAGCACCACCCAGTCGCCCACGGCCACCCCGTCGGCCTCGCGCAGGCCGGTCGAGGGCACGCGCCGGTCGCCGTCGGCGGTCAGCACGGTGAGCCATCCCCGGTCGACCCGGGCCACCCGCGCGGCGCACCGGCCCTCCGGCAGGACGGGGTCGGTCACACGCGACACACGCGGGATTGAGACATCACTCACAGGGAGGATGCTGCTCTCCTGGTGAGGCCGCTGTCTCCCGATTTGTGGTCATGACGTCGGCGCGCGTTCACGACACGGACAGGGAACTGGCGTTCCCTGGAGACATGCAGGAGACCGGCCTGAAGGCCGTTCGCTCGCCCAGCCTGGAGCGCTCGCCGCTCGTCATCGGGCACCGCGGCGCACCGAGCTATCGACCCGAGCACACGCGCGCCAGCTACGAGCTGGCCATCGACCTGGGCGCCGACCTCATCGAGCCCGACCTCGTCCTCACCCGCGACCTGCACCTGGTCGCGCGGCACGAGAACGAGCTGTCCCGGTCGACCGACGTCGCCACCCACCCTGAGTTCGCCGACCGCCGGCGCACCCAGGAGGTCGACGGCGAGGAGCTGACCGGCTGGTTCGCCGAGGACTTCACCCTCGCCGAGCTGCGCACCCTCGGTGCCGTCGAGCGCACCCCCGGGATGCGCCCGATGAACACCGCCTACGACGGCCGCTACGGCGTCCTCACCTTCGCCGAGGTGGTCGAGGTGGCCCGCAGCCGCTCGACCTCCGGGCGTGTGGTGCGGGTGCAGGCGGAGCTGAAGTCGCCGTCCTGGTACGCCGCCCAGGGCATGCCGATGGTGGAGCTGGTCGCCGCCGAGCTGCGCCGGATGGGTGCTGCCCGCCAGGGCGGGTCGGTGGTCGTGCAGGCCTTCGACCCCGCCGCCCTGCGCGCGCTGCACGCCGACCTGGGCCCGGACGGCTGCAAGCTGGTGCAGCTCATCGAGGAGGAGGGCGTCCAGGACGCCCTGGTCACCCCCTCCGGGCTGCGGGAGATCTCGACCTACGCGCAGGGCATCGCCCCGCACAAGGGCCGGATCCTGCTGCACGGCGCCGACGGCGGCCTGGTCGGCGTCTCCGACCTCATCACCCAGGCGCACCGCGCCGGGCTGACCGTCGAGCCGTGGACGCTGCGGCCGGAGAACGTCTTCCTGCCCGCCCACCTGCGCCGCGGCGGCGACCCCCGGGGCCTGGGTGACGCCCAGACCGAGGCCCGCCTGCTGTTCGCCCTCGGTGTCGACGGCGTCATCACCGACGCCCCCGAGACCGCCTACCGGGCCCGCTCGGAGCTCTCCGCCGCCGCCATGGCCCCGGTCCGCCCCCGCATCTGAGGCACCCCGCCCCACCGACCGTGCGCTCGCCGGGCCGCCAGCACCCCTGACCGCCCGCCGAGCGCACAGTCGCGCCGCGAGCCCGTCGGCCGCACCGCTCGCCCGACCCACCGACCGTGCGCCCAGCGGGCCCCGGGGTGCCCGGCGACCCCGCCGAGCGCACAGTCGGCGCCGTCCGGGAGTCGGGGACGGTCCATCAGCCGCCGCCGCGAGGTGACCACGGCGTCGCCGGAGGCGACTGTGCGCTGACGTCGCGGCGGCCGGAGGCCTCCCGACGTCAGCGCACGAAGCGGCTCAGCACGAGCCGGGCACGGCTCCTGGCCGCGCTGCGGCCCGGCAGGGTCGCCCTGTGCACCGCGTTGCGGCCCGGCAGGGTCGCCAGGAACTCAGATCAGGTCGTGCAGGACGACGTTCTCGTCGCGGCCGGGGCCGACGCCGATGACGCTGACCCGGGCACCGGAGAGCTCCTCGAGCCGGCGGACGTAGGCTTGGGCGTTGGCCGGCAGGTCCTCGAAGCGACGGCAGGCGGTGATGTCCTCGAACCAGCCGGGCATCTCCTCGTAGATCGGCTTCGCGTGGTGGAAGTCGGTCTGCGTCATCGGCATCTCGTCGTGCCGCACGCCGTCGACCTCGTAGGCCACGCAGATCGGCACGGTCTCCAGCCCGGAGAGGACGTCGAGCTTGGTGAGGAAGAAGTCGGTGATGCCGTTGACCCGGCTGGCGTAGCGGGCGACGACGGCGTCGAACCAGCCGCAGCGGCGGTCGCGGCCGGTGGTGACGCCGACCTCGCCGCCCTGCTTGCGCAGGTACTCGCCCCACTGGTCGTGCAGCTCGGTCGGGAAGGGGCCCGAGCCGACGCGGGTCGTGTAGGCCTTGAGGATGCCGACGACACGGGTGATCCGGGTCGGGCCGACGCCGGCGCCCACGGCCGCGCCACCGGCGGTCGGGTTGGACGACGTGACGAACGGATAGGTGCCGTGGTCGACGTCGAGCAGGGTGCCCTGGGAGCCCTCCAGCAGGATCCACTCCCCCGCGTCGAGGACCTTGCCCAGCAGCAGCCGGGTGTCGACGATGCGGTGCTTGAGCGCCTCGGCGTAGCCGGCGTACTCCTCGACGACCTCGTCGACGTCGATGGCCTTGCGGTTGTAGACCTTGACCAGGATCTGGTTCTTCTCCTGCAGCGTGCCCTCGAGCTTCTGCCGCAGGATCGACAGGTCCAGCAGGTCCTGCACGCGGATGCCGTTGCGGGCGACCTTGTCGCCGTAGGCGGGGCCGATGCCGCGCCCGGTGGTGCCGATCTTGCGCTTGCCGAGGAACCGCTCGGTGACCCGGTCCAGGGCCCGGTGGTGCGGCATGATCAGGTGCGCGTCGGAGGAGATCACCAGGCGCGAGGTGTCGACGCCGCGCTCCTCGAGCCCGGCCAGCTCGCCGATCAGCACCTCGGGGTCGATGACCACGCCGTTGCCGATGACCGGCGTGCAGCCCGGGGTGAGGATGCCGCTGGGGATCAGGTGCAGGGCGTACTTCTCGCCGTCCGGGGTGATCACGGTGTGCCCGGCGTTGTTGCCGCCCTGGTAGCGGACGACGTAGGGGATCCGACCGCCGAGCAGGTCGGTGGCCTTGCCCTTGCCCTCGTCGCCCCACTGGGCGCCGATCAGCACGACTGCGGGCATGGGGGGTCTCCTCGTCCACTAGCTGCACCGGGGGTCCCCGGTAGGCCAGGTGGCAGGGTATCCGCATGCCTGCGACGCACCTCGACCTGCGCGGCCTGGCGGCGTCCCAGCCGCCGTCCCGCCGGCACGTGGCCTCGGTGGTGGACGGCGCCGAGGAGGTGCACCTGTTGGGTCCGGTGCCGGGCCTGGCCGCCGTCCTCGCCCGGCTGTGGAAGACCGAGCGCCTGCCCGCCGTGCCGGTGAGCTGGGAGCCGGCCGACGACGCGGCCTCCACCGCGCTGGCCCGCTCGCTGGGCGTGGGCTCGGGTGGGGAGCGCGAGCTGCCGCTGGTCCGCGACGACCACGGTGGGGTGCTGCTGCACCGCGGCCGGGTCACCGCCCTCGGCGAGCCGCGGCGCACGCTGGGACGCCGGTTCGGCGCCCAGGCGTACTGCGACGACACCCGGGTCGCCGACGGCCTGGTCACCCGGCTCGACGTGCGCCCGGACTGGACGGCGGTCGACCGGCTCGCCGTCGCGGTCACCACGCTGCCGCTGCGCCGGGTGGGCCGTACCGGCGGCCGGGCGCTGCAGCTGGCCTGCGAGCCCGCCCAGGTGACCCGGGACGGCGTCCCCTTCGACCGGGAGGTCACCAAGTGGACCTGGTACGCCGACGACCGGGTGCGCTGGCGGCTGCGCGGGTGAGGTGGTGGGGACCCGTCCCCCACCACCGGTGAGCTCGCGGCAGGCCCCTGCGACGAAGCCGGTCGGCACGTGGAGACTGGACGCACCGCCCGAGCCCGAGGAGGTCGCGCTGCTGTCGTCCCGTCGCGCCCGTCACCGTCGCCGCAGGGCCCGGTGACCCCCGACCGGCTGTCCTACGCCGCCGCGGCCCCCGTGGTGCGCCGCTCCCCCGGGCGACGGCTGCTGGACCGGCTGCTGGCCCGCCCCAGCATCGGCGCGCTCGTGGGCGTCGGCCTCGTCCTGCTGATCTTCGCGCCGCAGGCGCCCGGGCTGCTGAGCACCGGCGGCCTGGCCACGGTGCTCGACGTCGCCGCACCGCTGGGCATCGGCGGGGTGGCGGTGGCGCTGCTGCTGGTCGCCGGCCAGTTCGACCTCTCGATCGGCGTCGTGGCCGTCTCCAGCAGCCTGCTCACCGCACTGCTGGTCACCCAGCTGGGCCTGGGCACCTGGCCGGCGCTGGTGGTCTCGCTGGTCGCGGCGCTCGGGGTCGGTGCGGTCAACGGACTGCTCGTGGTGTTCACCGAGCTGCCCAGCTTCCTGGTCACCCTGGCGACGTTCCTGGTGCTGCAGGGGGGCTCGCTCGCGGTCGCCTCGGCGGTGGCCGGCTCCTCGCGGGTGACGGGTCTGGCGGACGCCCCGGGCTGGGACTCCGCGCTGGCCGTCTTCGGCGCCACCGCCCAGCTGGGCGAGGGCCGGTTCCGGATCTCCCTGGTCTGGTGGGTGCTGGCCACCGCGCTGACCAGCTGGCTGCTGTGGCGCACCCGCTTCGGCAGCTCGGTGTTCGCCACCGGCGGCGCCGGGCGGGCGGCCCGCGAGCTCGGCGTCCCGGTGTGGCGCACCACCGTGCTGCTGTTCCTGGGCACGGCCTCCGCCGGCTGGCTGATCGGCACGCTCGGACTGGTCCGGCTGGGCGGGGTGCAGGTCGACCCCGCGCTGGGCGCGGAGATCGAGTTCATCGTCGTGGCGGTGATCGGCGGGTGCCTGCTCACCGGCGGCTACGGCTCGACCGTCGGTGCGGCGCTCGGCGCGCTGCTCTACGGCATCGCCCGCGAGGGCATCAACCTGGCCGGCTGGGACCCGCGCTGGTTCCAGTCGTTCCTCGGCTTCCTGCTGCTGGTGGCGCTGCTGCTCAACGGCGTGGTGCGCCGCCGCCTGGGCCGGGTGCCGCTGTCGTGAGCACCGCGGCCGGTACGACGGCGGACGGCGGGACGGCGGCGCCGGTGCTGGAGCTGCGCGGGGCCACCGCCCGCTTCGGCAGCGTGGCCGCGCTGTCGTCGGTGGACCTCGCGCTGCGCGGCGGGGAGGTCACCTGCCTGCTCGGGGAGAACGGCTCGGGCAAGTCGACGCTGGTCGGCGTCCTGTCCGGGATGCAGCGGCTGACCGAGGGCGAACTGCTGCTCGACGGCCGCCCGGCGCGGTTCCGCTCACCGCGGCAGGCGCGGGCCGCCGGCATCGCCACGGTCTGGCAGGACCTCGCGATCGCGCCGCTGATGTCGGTGTGGCGCAACTTCTTCCTCGGCGCGGAGCCCACCCGCGGGCCGTGGCCGCTGCGCAGGCTGGACGTGGCCCGCGCGCAGGAGGTGACCAGGTCCGCGATGGCCGGCGTCGGCGTGGTGGGCCTGGACCCCGACCAGCCGGCCAGCGCGCTGCAGGCCGGTGAACGACAGAGCCTGGCGATCGCCCGGGCGCTGCACTTCGGTGCCCGCGTGCTGGTGCTCGACGAGCCCACCGCGCCGATGACGGTGGCGCAGCGGGCCCTGGTGCTGCAGTCGGTCGTGG
The DNA here is from genome assembly GCF_026967795.1 of Modestobacter sp. VKM Ac-2986. Lineage (GTDB taxonomy): Bacteria > Actinomycetota > Actinomycetes > Mycobacteriales > Geodermatophilaceae > Modestobacter. Next base: position 588,993 of record NZ_JAPVBH010000001.1, on the reverse strand, counting down.
CCGCCCGCGAGGCCGGGCTGGCCGTGGTGTTCGTGACGCACAGCCCCCAGTACGCCCACCTGGTGGGCGACCGGTTCGTGCTGCTGGGCGGCGGCCGGGTGGCCGGCGACCTGACGGCGGAGGACGTCGACGTGCACGACCTCACCCGACTGGTCGCCGGCGGCGACGAGCTGTCCCGGCTGACCGACGCGCTGCGCACGGCCCGCCCGGACCACTGAGCGGCCCCTCACCCCGTCGGGAGGGACCGGTGGTCAGTTGGTGAAGACGCTGACCCCACCCGGACCCACCAGCAGGCCGACGACGATGAGGACGATGCCCCACAGGACCTGCTTGCGGACGATGGCGAAGATGCCGGACACCACGAGGATGACGGCGAGGATCCACAGGATCGTGGCCATGGGAGAACCCCTCTGCTCGGGGCGACGCCCCACTGGCGTCGACCGGCGGCTGACGCTAGCCCTTGATCAACAACTGCGCATCTGGACGATCGCGAGCCGTTGACCTGCGCAAGGACCGCCGGGCCCGCCGTCCGACGTGCGGACGGCGGGCCCGGTGGGGTCAGGTGGCCCGGGACGGGGTGGCGGTCAGGCGGCCAGCGAGGGGTCGCAGTCGGCGAGCAGCTGGAGGCAGCGGGCCTCCTCGTCGACCTCGCCGATCACCCCGGCGGCCTTGGCCAGCACGGTGACGCAACGCAGGAAGCCACGGTTGGGCTCGTGCGACCACGGCACCGGGCCGAAGCCCTTCCAGCCGTTGCGGCGCAGGGCGTCCAGGCCGCGGTGGTAGCCGGTGCGGGCGTAGGCGTAGGCCTCGATCGTGCGCCCCGCCTCCAGCGCGGCCTCGGCCAGCGCCGCCCAGGCGGCGCTGGAGGTCGGGTGGGCGGCAGCCACCTCGGCCGGGTCGGTGCCGGAGGCCAGGGCGGCGGTACCGGGGTCGACGGGGAGCAGGGTGGCCGGGGGCTCACCGAGCAGGTTGTGGCTGTGGGTCATGGGGTCAGCCTGCCTGGGACTGTCCAGCGGACAGCAGGTCCTCGCAGACCTGCACCACCCGGTCGGCCATCGCGCCCTCGGCCGCCTTCATGTACGTGCGCGGGTCGTAGACCTTCTTGACGCCCACCTCGCCGTCGACCTTGAGCACGCCGTCGTAGTTGCTGAACATGTGCCCGGCGATGGACCGGGTCAGCGCGTACTGGGTGTCGGTGTCGACGTTCATCTTGACCACGCCGTAGGTGATGGCCTCGCGGATGTCGGACAGGTCCGAGCCCGAGCCACCGTGGAAGACCAGGTTGAACGGCTTCTCCGCCGTCCCGAACTGCTGGGCGACGACCTCCTGGCCGCGCTTGAGCACGTCGGGCCGGAGCTTGACGTTGCCCGGCTTGTAGACCCCGTGCACGTTGCCGAAGGTGGCGGCCAGCAGGTAGACGCCCTTGTCACCGAAGCCGAGGGCCTCGGCGGTGCGGACGAAGTCGCCGTCGGCGGTGTACAGCTTCTCGTTGATCTCGTGGGCGACGCCGTCCTCCTCGCCGCCGACGACGCCGATCTCCAGCTCGAGCACGATCTTGGCCTTGGCGGCCTCGGCGAGCAGCTCCTGGGCGATCTCGAGGTTCTCGGTCAGCTCGATGGCCGAGCCATCCCACATGTGCGACTGGAACAGCGGCTCCTGGCCGGCGGCGACGCGGTCCTGGGAGATCGCGATCAGCGGCCGGACGTAGGTGTCCAGCTTGTCCTTGGGGCAGTGGTCGGTGTGCAGGGCCACCTGGACCGGGTAGCGCTCGGCGACGACGTGGGCGAACTCGGCCAGCGCGACCGCACCGGTGACCATGTCCTTGACCCGGGTGCCCGAGCCGAACTCGGCGCCACCGGTCGAGAACTGGATGATCCCGTCACTGCCGGCGTCGGCGAAGCCGCGCAGGGCGGCGTTGATCGTCTCGGAGGACGTGCAGTTGATCGCCGGGTAGGCGAACCCGCCCTCCTTCGCCCGGGTGATCATGTCGGCGTAGACCTCGGGGGTCGCGATGGGCATGCGGTGCACTCCTGACGTCGGGACCAGCGGTGGTGCTCGGCTCCGGGCAGCATCCCACCCGGGTGGTCTGCACGCGCCCCGTCCGGGCGCTGTGCGGGGAACGGTCCAGGGGCCCGGACCTGGCGCGGGCCCCGGGGACTAGGCGAGGTCCAGGTCGGCGAGGTCGAAGGCGGCCCGGTACTCCAGGCCGGCGGCCTCGACCGCGGCGCGGGCGCCCCGGTCGACGATGACGGCGACCGCGACCACCTCGGCGCCGGCCTCCTGCAGCGCCTCGACCGCGGTCAGCGGGCTGCTGCCGGTGGTGGACACGTCCTCGACCACCAGCACGGTGCGGCCGGCGACGTCCGGGCCCTCGACCCGGCGCTGCATGCCGTGCGCCTTGGTCTGCTTGCGCACCACGCACGCGTCGAGGAAGCCCTGGCCGTCGGCGGCGGCGTGCAGCATCGAGGCGGCCACCGGGTCGGCACCCAGAGTCAGCCCGCCGACCACGTCGTAGCGCAGGTCGCCGGTGAGCTGGCGCATCACCCGGCCGACCAGCGGGGCCGCCTCGTGGTGCAGCGTCACCCGGCGCAGGTCGATGTACCAGTCGGCCTGCTGGCCGGAGGACAGCGTGACCTCCCCGTGCACCACGGCCAGCTCGACGATGAGCTCGAGCAGCCGGTCGCGGTCGGGGTGGGTGGCCCCGTTCCAGGGGCCCGCCCCGAGGGACGAGGGGTGGGGGGGAAGGGGGTCCTTATCCATGGACCGACCCTACTGAGCGCTCCCGGGGGCCGCGGCTCAGGCGGCGGGGGCCAGGACCTGGTCGATGACGTGGACCGTGGCGTTGGCGGTGGGCACGTCGCCGCACACCAGCGCGGCCGGCGCGGACCCGGCCAGGGTCTGCCCGGCGGCGACGGTCGGGGCGTCGGGCGGGCCGGCGATGGTCACCGTGTCGCCGTTGAGCGTGCGGTGCTCACCCGGCAGCTGGTCGGCGGTGAGCCGCCCGGCGATCACGTGGTGGGTCAGCACGGTGGTCAGCCGCGGCACGTCGGCCAGCAGCGCGGGCAGCGCGTCGGCACCCAGCGCGTCGAAGGCGGCGTCGGAGGGCGCCAGCACGGTGACGTCCTGCCGGCTGTTGACCACGTCGACCAGGTTGGCGGTCAGCACGGCCGCGGTGAGCGTGCTCAGCTGCGGGTTGGTGCCCACCGCACCCGCGACCGGCGTCGCCGCCAGCTCGCCGGGGCTGCCGGGGCCGGCGGCCGGGAACATCGCGCACCCCGGCCCACGGGGCGTGGTGGCGCCGACCGCCGTCGACGGCCCGGCGGTGCTGTTGACCGCGGCGGCCCCGCCCGCGTCGTCGGCGGAGCCGGTGCACGCGGCCAGCAGGACGAGGACGGCGGCCACGCCCGCGGCGCGGGACACGACGGTGGATCGGGGCGGCCGGGACGCCTGCACGGTGCGCTCCTGCTCGTGGGACGGACGACGGCGGGGCCGGCGGCCGGGCGCCGGCCCCGCAGCATCGCACCCGGCGCGGCAGCCACCCGCGCCGTGCCCCCGGCGTGCCACCCTGGGCCGGTGAGCGCCACGCCGTCGTCGTCCCGTCCGGCCGACCCCGTGCCGGAGGGGTCCGGCATGCCCGCCTCGGTCAAGGTCTCCGTCGGCGTGCTCGGCCTGGTCGGGGTGCTGCTGCTGCTCAACGCGCTGTTCACCGCGCTCGCGTTCGACACCGTCGTCGACCGCCTCGCCGCCGCGCAGCCGGGCTCCCCGCGGCCGGAGCTCGTGCAGGCCGTGCAGGTGACCCTCGCGCAGGGCTTCGTCTTCGGCGGGCTCGGCACACTCGCCGCCTGGGGGCTCGCGCGGCGTCGCGGGTGGGCCCGGTTGACCGGGCTGGCCGTCGGGATCGGCCTCGGCGTGGTCACCCTGGTCGGGGCCCTGGTCGCCGGGCTCGCCCCCACCTCCCTGCTGGTCCTGGTGCTGTGCGTCGCCGCGGTCACCAGCCTGGTCGCGCCGACCACGGCCGCGTGGGCCCCGCGGGGCCCACGCACCGCGGCCTGAGCCGGCTCACCAGCGGGCCCGGCGCTGCCCCTCCGCCCGGTACCAGGCGTTGGACGGCGTGAGCGCCAGCAGCACGACCCCCGCGGCCTGCAGCAGCAGACCGAGCACGGTGAGGGCGCCGCCGCCGGGGACGCCCGTCGTTGTCCCGCCGACGGCCAGACCGACGACCCCGAACAGCAGGCTCAGCCCGGCGAGCACCCAGACGGTGATGCGCGCCCAGTTGCGACCGGTCCAGGCGAACCACAGCACCACGAGGTAGCCGGCGAGGAACAGCAGGCCGATCACCGCACCGATGAGGGCGCCGGTCTCCGCGAGCTCCCGGACCGACTCGGAGTCCACGCCCTGCTGGGCCGAGGCCTGGTCGACGACCTCGTCCCAGTTGGCGAACGTCAGCAGCGACGAGAGCAGTCCGACCAGCACGTTCAGCACGAAGGCCGCGATGCCCGCCTTGACCGTGGTCGGTCGGGGCGTCGGCGGCAACTGGCCCTGCTGCTGCCCGGGGGCCGCCGGGTAGCCCCAGCCCTGCTGGCCGTACGGGGGCTGCTGGCCGTACGGCGGCTGCTGGCCGTAGGCGGGCTGACCCTGCTGGCCATACGGGGGCTGCTGGCCGTACGAGGGCTGGCCGTACCCGGGCTGCTGGCCGTACTGACCCTGCCCGTACGGGGGCTGCTGGCCGTACGAGGGCTGTCCGTACGGCGACTGTCCCGGGGGCGGCTGCTGACCGGAGGGCGGCTGCTGACCGGACCCGCCCTGCTGCGGGTCCTGCGGTGCTGACGTCATGGGAGCTCCTCGGGGGCCTGCGCGGGCGGACGCCGACGATCATGGGGCATCCGCACCGCCCCCGGCGAGCTCATCCGACCGGCTCGGCCGCGCGCCGCACCACCGGCCGGGCCACCCACTCACGGCTGTCGCGGTGCATCAGCGCCCAGACCAGGACGGCGTCGAGCAGGCCACCGACCACCCCGAGGACGCCCACGTCGGCGCCGAGCAGCCACCCACCGAGGCCGACCACGGCCCCCGCGCCGGACAGCACGACCAGCGCGGCCCAGGCGCGCCGGCCGTGCCGGTCGAAGGCGGTCAGCAGCGCGTGCCAGCCGGCGGCGAGTGCGGCGTACAGCAGGGCCGGCACGAGCGGGAGGGGCGACCAGCTCGCCCAGGCGACGAGCGCCGCCCCGACCGCGCCCCAGAGGAACAGTGCCGTCGTCACCCGCCCGATCACGACCACCCACCGGGCCGCCTGGACGTGCACCTGACCCCCGACCATCGCCGGACTCCTCCCCGTCCGGCGCCCGGTGCGCCGCGACCGGAAGACCGTACGAGCTGCGCGGCAGCCCACGACGGCGCCGTCCACAGGCTGTGGACGGCGGATCGCGCCGGGCGGCGCACCGGGCAGGATGTCCGCGGAGGTGACCGCACCGTGACCTCGATCGGGTGCGCGGCGGTGGAGTTCCCGCGCGCGCAGGCCCTACGCTCCGCCCCGTGACGACGCCCCCAGGTCAGCAGCCGGAGTACCCCCGCCCCGACGACCAGCCGTCGAGCCCGAACGCCGGCTCCTCGAGCTAAGGCCAGCCCGCGGGCTCCGGTCAGCCGTGGGACGCCAAGCCCCCGCAGGACTACACGCAGCAGTTCCCCGCGCAGGGCAACCCGCAGCAGAACTACGGGCAGCAGCCCTACGGGCAGCAGGGCTACGGGCAGCAGGCCTACGGCCAGCAGGGGTACGGCAACGCCCCCGCCGGCTACGGCCAGGGCGCCCCGGCGAAGCAGAACGGCTTCGGCATCGCGGCCCTGGTGCTGGGCATCCTGTCCATCCCGGCGGCGTTCTTCACCTTCCCGGGCACGATCCTGGGCCTGCTGGCGATCATCTTCGGCATCCTCGGCCTGCGCCGGGTCAAGGCCCGCCGCGCCGACAACAAGGGCATGGCGATCGCCGGCCTGGTCACCGGCATCATCGGCTTCGTCCTCGGGACGATCCTGCTGATCGCCGCGATCGCCTTCGTCTCGACGGCCCAGGACTGCATCACCGAGTTCAACTCGACGGGCGACCAGGCACAGTACGAGCAGTGCCTGCAGGACAGCGTCAACTGACCCGACCTGCACCGAGGGCCCGTCGACCGCAGCTGCGGTCGGCGGGCCCTCGTCGTGCCGGGCGGGGTCAGCCGCGGGTCACGCTGAGCCCGGCATCGCCGGCGGTGACGTCGGCCGGCCAGTCGACCAGCACCCGGTCACCGTCCCGGATCTCGCCGGACAGCAGGGCGCGGGCCAGCTGGTCGCCAATCGAGGACTGCACCAGCCGGCGCAGCGGCCGGGCGCCGTAGACCGGGTCGAGGCCGTTGAGCGCGAGCCACTCCCGGGCCGCGTCGCTGACCTCCAGGGTGAGCCGGCGCGAGGCCAGCCGCCGGGCGAGCACGCCGACCTGGATGTCGACGATGCCGGCCAGCTCGTCGGTGCCCAGCGCGCGGAAGGTGACCACGTCGTCCAGTCGGTTGAGGAACTCGGGCTTGAAGTGCGCGCGGACGACGTCCTGCACGGCCTGCCGCTTGGCCTCCTCGGGGATCGACTGGTCGGCGATGACCTGCGAGCCGAGGTTGGACGTGAGCACCAGGATCGTGCTGCGGAAGTCGACCGTGCGGCCCTGCCCGTCGGTGAGCCGGCCGTCGTCGAGCACCTGCAGGAGCACGTCGAACACGTCCGGGTGCGCCTTCTCCACCTCGTCGAGCAGCACCACCGTGTACGGACGGCGCCGCACGGCCTCGGTGAGCTGCCCGCCGGCCTCGTAGCCGACGTAGCCGGGCGGGGCCCCGACCAGCCGCGCCACCGAGTGCTTCTCGGAGTACTCGCTCATGTCGATGCGCACCATGGCGCGCTCGTCGTCGAAGAGGAACTCCGCCAGCGCCTTGGCCAGCTCGGTCTTCCCCACGCCGGTGGGTCCGAGGAAGAGGAACGACCCGGTGGGCCGGTCGGGGTCGGCCACCCCGGAACGCGCCCGGCGGACGGCGTCGGCCACCGCGCGGACGGCGTCGGGCTGCCCGACGACCCGCCTGGCGAGCTCGTCCTCCATCCGCAGCAGCTTCTGCGTCTCGCCCTCCAGCAGCCGGCCCGCCGGGATCCCGGTCCAGGCCTGGACGACCTCGGCGATGTCGTCGGCGTGGACCTCCTCCTTGAGCATGGAGTCGCCGGCCGCCACCGAGGCCTCGGCCGCCTGCAGCTCCTTCTCCAGCTGCGGCATCCGGCCGTAGCGGAGCTCGGCGACCCGGGCCAGGTCGCCGTCCCGCTCGGCGCGCTCGGCGTCGGTGCGGGCGGCCTCCAGCTCCTCCTTGGTGCGCTGGATGCGGTCGATGGCCGTCTTGTCCTGCTGCCAGCGCGCGGTCAGCTCACCGAGGGCCTCGCGGCGGTCGGCCAGCTCCTCGCGCAGGGTGGCCAGCCGGGCCAGGGACGCGGGGTCGTCCTCCTTGCCCAGCGCCATCTCCTCGATCTCCAGCCGGCGCACGACCCGCTCGACCTCGTCGACCTCGACCGGCCGGCTGTCGATCTCCATCCGCAGCCGGCTGGCGGCCTCGTCGACCAGGTCGATCGCCTTGTCGGGCAGGAAGCGCGCGGTCACGTAGCGGTCGGACAGCGTGGCGGCCGCGACGATGGCGCCGTCGGTGATCCGGACGCCGTGGTGGACCTCGTAGCGCTCCTTGAGCCCGCGCAGGATGCCGATCGTGTCCTCGACCGTGGGCTCGCCGACGAAGACCTGCTGGAAGCGGCGCTCCAGGGCCGGGTCCTTCTCGATGTGCTGACGGAACTCGTCGAGGGTCGTGGCCCCGACCATCCGCAGCTCACCGCGCGCCAGCATCGGCTTGATCATGTTGCCGGCGTCCATCGCGGAGTCGCCGCTCGCGCCGGCGCCGACGATGGTGTGCAGCTCGTCGATGAAGGTGACGATCTGGCCGGCGGCGTCGGTGATCTCCTGCAGGACGGCCTTGAGCCGCTCCTCGAACTCGCCGCGGAACTTGGCCCCGGCGACCATCGCGCCCAGGTCCAGCGCCATCAGCCGCTTGCCCTTGAGGCTCTCCGGGACGTCGCCGGCCACCATCCGCTGGGCCAGGCCCTCGACGATCGCGGTCTTGCCGACGCCGGGCTCGCCGATCAGCACCGGGTTGTTCTTCGTGCGCCGGGAGAGGACCTGCACGACCCGGCGGATCTCGGTGTCCCGGCCGATGACCGGGTCCATCCGGCCCTCGCGGGCGCGCTCGGTGAGGTCGACGGCGTACTTCTCCAGCGCCTGGTAGGTGTTCTCCGGGTCGGCGGTGGTGACCTTGCGGTTGCCGCGCACCGAGCGGAAGGCGGCGACCAGGGCCTCGCGGGTCGCGCCGACGCCGGTCAGCACCGCGCCGGCCTCGCCGTCGGTGGAGGCCAGGCCCACCAGCAGGTGCTCGGTGGAGACGTACTCGTCGCCCAGGGCGCCGGCCTGCTCCCCCGCCGCGTTGACCGCCCGGAGGAACTCACGGGACGGCGACGGCGCGGCCAGGTTGGAGCCGGAGACGCTGGGCATCCGGCGCAGCGCGGCGTCGGCCTTGGCGCGGACGTCGGCCGGGTCGGCGCCGGTCGCCTGCAGCAGCGGCCCGGCGATGCCGTCGGACTGCTCGAGGAGGGCGATCAGCAGGTGCAGGGGCTCGAGCGCGGGCTGCCCGCGGTCGACCGCCAGTCGCTGGGCGGCGGCGACGGCCTCCTGCGCGCGGGTCGTGAGCTTGTTCTGCGCCATGGTCGGTGCGGGTGTCCTTCCTGCGGTACGGGGCGTTCCGGTGGTCCAACGGCGCAGGAGTTGAGCGTGTTCCGCTCAACCCGAGGTCGTCGGACCACGGTCCGGGAGGACCCTCGACTCCAGACTGTGGCGCACCACTGGTCACGGATCACAACGACACGACGTCCTCTTCTTCGGTCGCGCCCTACTCTGGTGCACATGACGGACACCCCGTCGCCGAGCGTGGCTCTCGACGACCAGCTCTGCTTTGCCCTCTACGCCGCCTCGCGGGCGGTCACCGCCCGCTACCGGCCGATGCTGGACCAGCTCGGGATCACCTATCCCCAGTACCTGGTCCTCATGCTGCTGTGGGAGGAGGACGGGCAGACGGTCGGCCAGCTGGGCAGCCGCCTGGCGCTGGACTCCGGCACGCTCTCCCCCCTGCTCAAGCGGCTCACCGCCGCGGGTCTGGTGACCCGGCACCGCCGGACCGACGACGAGCGCTCGGTCTCCGTGCGGCTCACCGACGCCGGCCGCGCGCTGCACGAGCCGGCCTTCGCGGTCAACGCGGCCATGATCGACGCCCTCGACCTCGACGAGGAGCAGTTCGCCGAGCTGCGCGACCAGCTCCGCATCGTCACCGAGCGCGTCACCCAGCCCAAGGCCGACGTCCGCGCCTGAGCGCAGCGCACCTCCCGCCGACCCCCTGCCCCGTCCGGACCTCGGACCGGGCAGGGGGTCGGCGCAGCTGTCGGCGACCGCTCGCTACCCGCCGAGGACCGGACGCAGGGCGCTCACGAGCTGGTTGACGCCCAGCACGATGAAGATCAGCGCGATGACCCCCAGGGCGATGTTGCTGCCCAGCTTGTTCGCGTGCTCTGCCGGGATCCGCCTGCCGTTGAGCAGCCCGAGCAGGGTGATCGCCAGGAACGGCATGAAGAGCGATCCCAGCACCCCGTAGGCCAGGATGAGCCCGATGGGCTGGCCCAGCGCGAAGAGGACCATCGGCGGGAACGTCAGCCAGAGCACGTAGAACTTGAAGTACCTGCCCCCCACCCGCGTGTCCGGGTGGCCGGACTCCTTCCCGCGCATGTTGCCCCAGAAGTCGGCGAACATGAGGGAGACGCCGTTCCAGACGCCGATGATCGACGAGAACGACGCTGCCCAGAAGCCGACCAGGAAGCCGACCCCGACCACGTCCCCGTACTCGTCGCGCAGGACGGTCGACAGGTCGAGCAGCCCCTCGTCGCCGGCGCTCAGGCTCACCCCCGCGGCCCGGACCACCTCGGCACCGACGATGAGCATGGCGACCACGAAGACCCCGGTCATGACGTACGCCATGCGGTTGTCGATCCGCATGACCTTCATCCACTTGGGCGTGTACCAGCCCTTCTCCCGGAGCCAGTAGCCGTAGGCCGCCAGGGTGATGGTGCCGCCCACGCCCCCCGCGAGCGCCAGCGTGTAGAGGATGCCGCCCCCGGGGACCCGGGGGACCAGGCCGGCGAGCACGTCCGGGATGCCGGGAGCGGCGATGACCGCCAGACCGACGACCGTGACGAACATGATCCCGACGAGCGCCGCGGTGATCTTCTCGAAGGTCTCGTACCGGCCGAACCACACCATCACGAACCCGAGCAGCCCCATGGCGATCGCCCAGGCCCACAGGGGGAGGACGGGGAACAGTGCGGCCAGGGGCAGCGCGGCGGAGGACATCGCCGTGGCCCCGTAGACGAAGCCCCAGATCATCACGTAGGGGGCGAAGTACCAGGTGGTCCAGCGGCCGAGGGAGCGCCAGCCCTCGAAGATGGTGTACCCGGTGGCCAGGGTGAACCGTCCGGCGCCCTCCACCAGGACGATCTTCAGGACGACGCCCAGGACGACGGCCCAGAGCAGCCCGTAGCCGTAGCGCGAGCCGGCCACCAGGGTGGCGACCATGTCGGCGGCACCCACACCCGTGGCTGCCACCACGAGGCCGGGCCCGACGAGCTTCCACCTGGCGGGACGCCCGCCGTCGTCGTCCACCCGGTCGGCGTGGTCCTGCTTGGCTGCCGGCCTGTCGCGCCCGTCGGACATGCGCCCCTCCTCGTCGAGAACGCCCTGCGCCGGCACCCGCGCCGCGAGGGCACGAGCGACCGGCGACCACGCGCGGGGACCCACACCCCAGGACCGGGATGCTGCCACAGCGCCCGGAGCGCGGTGGCGGGAACAGCGCCGCTGCGCAACGGTTGTGCACGACGAGGACGGTGACCGACCGCGGCGCACCTGCGCGCCGTGGGGTCACCACGAGACCAGGAGGCCCGATGCCCACCCGCACCGCACGCACCGCATGGAACGGCTCTCTCCAGGAGGGCTCCGGCCAGGTCGAGCTGTCCAGCTCCAAGGTCGGCACCTACGACGTCAGCTTCCCCAAGCGCGCCGCTGACGAGGCCGGGGGCACCACCAGCCCCGAGGAGCTCATCGCCGCGGCCCACTCGGCCTGCTTCGCGATGCAGCTGTCCGCCGTCATCGGCGAGGCCGGCGGCACCGTGGAGAGCCTCGAGGTCTCCGCCGACGTCTCCCTCGGCCCGGACAAGGACAACGGCGGCTTCCGGCTGACCGGCATCAAGATCACCGTCCGCGGCGAGGTCGACGGCCTGGACGCCGACGGCTTCGACAAGGCAGCCCAGGCCGCCAAGGTCGGCTGCCCGGTGAGCAAGGCCCTGACCGGCGTCGACATCACCCTGGACGCCGCACTCGCCTGACGCGCCACCCCGGCCGCCTCGTCACCTGACGGGGGCCCCGGACACCACGAAGGCCCGCCTCCCCACCGGGGAGACGGGCCTTCGTCGTGCAACCCCCACCGGAGTGGGTGAGGGCCAGGCCCCCTCGCAGGGTCCCGCCGCGAGCTTGCGAGTGGTGGGGGGTGAGGGTGAGGCCCCCTCGCAGGGTCCCGCCGCGAGCTTGCGAGTGGTGGGGGGTGAGGGTGAGGCCCCCTCGCAGGGTCCCGCCGCGAGCTTGCGAGTGGTGGGGGGTGAGGGTCAGGCCCCCTCGCAGGGTCCCGCCGCGAGCTTGCGAGTGGTGGGGGGCGAGGGGGTCCTTCGTCAGGCGCGGGACCGCGCGGCCGCGCCGGCCAACTCGGCGTCGACGGCTGCGGTGCTGCCCTCGGCGTCGTCCTGCATGCGCTCGTCCCCGGACTCCGTGCGCAGCGCGACCTCCCGGATGAAGGCGATGGCCACGATGGAGATCAGCGACAGGACGGCGGCGACGGCGAAGATCCGGCCGGTGGCGTCGCCGTAGGACGCCCGGATCAGCTCCTGCAGCGGGGCAGGGGCGTCGGCCAGGCTGGCCAGCCCGATGTCCTGGGAGCCCGCCGAGGCAGCGGCGCCCGGCACGTCGGCCAGACCGCCCTGGATCAGGGTGCTGACCCGGGCGCTGAGCACGGCACCGAGCACCGAGACGCCGATCGTGCCGCCGAGGCTGCGGAAGAAGGCCACCGCGGAGCTGGCCGCACCGAGGTCGCGGGCGGCGACGGTGTTCTGCACCGCCAGCACCAGGTTCTGGTTGGTCAGGCCGATCCCGATGCCCAGGACGGCGAGGAAGACGCCGAGCAGCAGCATGTCGGTGGTGTGGTCGATGGTCCCCAGCAGCCCGAAGCCGAGGGCGACCAGCACCGACCCGACGACGAGGAACGCCTTCCACCGGCCGTGGCGGGAGATCAGGATGCCGGAGATGGTCGAGGAGGCCACCAGCCCGCCGATCATCGGCAGGGTCAGCAGCCCGGCCGCGGTCGGCGAGTAGCCGCGGGAGATCTGCAGGTACTGGCCGAGGAAGACGGTGGACCCGAAGAGCGCCACACCGATGACCGTGCTGGCCACGATCGCCAGCGTCGTCGTCCGGTCGCGGAAGAGCCGGAGCGGGACGATCGGCTCCGCCGCCCGCAGCTCGGTGACGACGAAGGCCACGATGGCCAGCACCCCGCCGGCGAGGAACAGCACGGTCTCCAGCGAGGCCCAGGCGAACTGGTGCCCGGCCATGCTGACCCAGATCAGCAGGGCCGAGACGCCGGCGGTGAGGAAGCCCGCACCCAGGTAGTCGATGGAGACCGAGCGCTTGACCACCGGCAGGTGCAGGGTGCGCTGCAGCAGCACGAGCGCGACGACGGCGAAGGGCACGCCGACGTAGAAGCACCAGCGCCAGCCCAGCCACGACGTGTCGACCAGCAGCCCGCCGATCAGCGGGCCGGCGACGGTGCCGATGGCGAAGACGCCACCGAGCAGCCCGGAGTACCGGCCCCGCTCACGCGGGCTGATCATCGCGGCCATCGCGATCTGCACCAGCGCGGTCAGGCCACCCAGGCCCAGCCCCTGCAGCGCACGCCAGCCGATGAGGGTGGGCACCGACTGGGAGAGCCCGGCCAGCATCGACCCGACGATGAAGACGACGATCGAGATCTGCAGCAGCAGCTTCTTGCTGTACAGGTCGGCGAGCTTCCCCCAGATCGGGGTGGAGGCGGTGGAGGCCAGCAGGGTCGCCGTGACCACCCAGGTGTACTGCGACTGGCTGCCCCGCAGGTCGGTGATGATCGTCGGCAGCGCGTTCGACACGACCGTCGAGGACAGGATGGCGACGAACATCGCCAGCAACATCCCCGACAGTGCGCTGAGGATCTGCTTGTGGGTCATCCGGCCCTGCTGCTGCGCCGGCGCCTCGACCGCGGGTGCGACGGGGCCGGCGGCGGGCCGGACGGGTGCGGGGCTGCTCATCTGCGTCTCTCCTGAGGGGTGGTCCTGGTGGTGCGGGTCGGCGGCCCGCCGGGGCGGGCGCCGGGGTCAGTCGGCCGGGCGGGAGGGCGACCGGCGGGCGGCGCGGTCGAGGCCGTCGGCCAGCCGACCGAGCTGCTCGGTGAACCGGCGGGCCTCCTCCTCGGTCCAGTCGTCGAGGGCCTCGAGGGTCCAGTGGCTGCGGACGTCGCGGGTGTGGGCCAGCGCAGCGGCCCCGGCGGCGCTGAGGCTGATCAGGCTGGCCCGCCCGTCGACCGGGTCGGGACGTCGCTCGAGGTAGCCGGCGCGCTCCAGGGCGGCTACCTGCCGGCTGGCCACCGACACGTCGATGCGCGCGGCCGAGGCCAGGGCGCTGCACCGCTGCGGCCCGTCCTGCTCCAGCGGCACCAGCAGTGCCCAGCCGTAGGAGGGCAGGTCGCCATAGAGGTCGGTGGCGACCCGGTGACCGAGCTGCTTGGCCGTGCGGACCAGCCGGACGAGGCCGGCGCCGAGCTGCTCGGAGGTGTCCTGGGTCAGGTGCACGACGACGTCCTCCGCTCGGTCGGTACCGGCTCCGTCGACCGGTACATGTAGACAGCAACCATCTTGACCCTGGTCGTTGTTCCATGCAACAAGCGGTCGGGTGAGTGGTGCCTCAGCGCGGCGGCCGTCGCCCCGGGCGGGCCGACCCGCTACGTTCCGCAGCACAGCTGCCGGCGCCGGCCGGCGACAGACACCGGGGAGCGCCATGAGCACGGTCGACGGCGTGGAGGTCACCGGCCCGATGGGGCCGCGGTTCGACGAGGTGCTCACCCCGCGGGCGCTGGGCCTGGTCGCCCTGCTGCACCGCGAGCTCGAGGGCCGCCGTCAGGAGCGGCTGCGCGCCCGGCGGGACCGGGTGGCGGCGCTGGCCGCCGGCGGCACGCTGGACTTCCTGCCCGAGACCGCCGCCATCCGCGCCGACGACTCCTGGCGGGTCGCGCCCCCGGCGCCCGGGCTGGTCGACCGCCGCGTGGAGATGACCGGCCCGACCGACCGCAAGATGACGGTCAACGCGCTCAACTCCGGCGCCCGGTGCTGGCTGGCCGACCAGGAGGACGCCAACTCACCGCTGTGGGAGAACGTCGTCAACGGCCCGCTGAACCTGATGGACGCCATCGACCGCACCATCGACTTCACCTCACCGGCCGGCAAGCGGTACGAGCTGAAGCCCGACGACGAGCTGCCCACGATCATCGTGCGCCCCCGCGGCTGGCACCTGCCGGAGAAGCACCTGACCGTGGACGGCGAGCCGACCTCCGGCAGCCTGGTGGACTTCGCGCTCTACCTCGCCGCCTGCGGGCAGAAGCAGGTCGACCGCGGGCAGGGCCCGTACTTCTACCTGCCGAAGATGGAGAGCCACCTCGAGGCGCGGCTGTGGAACGACGCGTTCGTCCTCGCCCAGGACCACCTCGGCATCCCGCGCGGCACGATCCGGGCCACCTGCCTGATCGAGACCTACCCGGCGGCGTTCGAGATGGAGGAGATCCTCTACGAGCTGCGCGAGCACTCCGCCGGGCTCAACGCCGGCCGCTGGGACTACCTGTTCAGCGTCATCAAGACCTTCCGCACCCGGGGCGCGGACTTCACGCTGCCCGACCGCAACTCCATCTCGATGACGGTGCCGTTCATGCGGGCCTACACCGAGCTGCTGGTGCGCACCTGCCACAAGCGGGGCGCGCACGCGATGGGCGGCATGTCGGCGTTCATCCCCAGCAAGGACCCGGCCCGCAACGAGTTCGCCTACGGCAAGATCACCGAGGACAAGACGCGCGAGGCCGAGGACGGCTTCGACGGCTCGTGGGTCGCCCACCCCGGCATGGTCGCCACCGCGATGGCCGTCTTCGACCGGGTGCTCGGCGACCGGCCGAACCAGCTCGACCGGCTCCGCGAGGACGTCGCGGTGACCGCCGCACAGCTGCTGGACGTGCGCTCGACGCCGGGCCAGGCCACCGAGGCGGGGCTGCGGGCCAACGTGAGCGTCGGCATCCAGTACGTGGAGTCGTGGCTGCGCGGGGCCGGCGCCGCGGGCATCAACGGCCTGATGGAGGACGCCGCCACCGCCGAGATCAGCCGCAGCCAGGTCTGGCAGTGGCTGCACAACGACGTCACGCTGGCCGACGGGCAGCAGGTCACCACCGAGCTGGTGCAGCGGGTGGTCGAGGAGGAGATGGCCGCCATCGCCGCCGCCCGGGGCGACACGTTCGCCGCCGGCCGCTGGGACGAGGCGCGGGAGCTGTTCAGCCGGCTCGCGCTGGCCGACGAGTACTCCGACTTCCTGACCGTGCCCGCCTACGAGCGGATGCCCTGACACCGGGCCGCGCGCGGAGGGGACGACGACCCCGCGGCGGACCCACTCCGGTCACCTCACCGGCGGCGGTGCCCCAGCAGCCGCGAGATGTCGGCGGCGGCAGCAGCGGCCTGCGGGGCGAGCGCCTCGATGGACAGTCCCGGGTGCTCGAGGGCGATCGAGGAGATCGACAGCCCGTGCGTGGCCCGGCCCGTGCTGTCGTGGATCGCCGCCGCCACGCACACGGTGCCGTCCTCGTTCTCCCCCAGGTCGAGAGCGAAGCCGCGCGCCCGCACGACGTCGAGCACGCGGCGGAGCGAGTCGACGTCTCGGACCGTCGTAGCCGTGCGCGACGGGAGCCCGGTGCGCTCGGCGTAGTCGGCGACCTCCTCGTCGGTCCAGGTGGCCATGACGGCCTTCCCCATCCCGGTCGAGTGCATGGGGATCGCGAGCCCGATGCGCGAGCGCATGCGGTAGGGCTTCGAGGAGTCGGTGCGGATGACGTAGACCATCTCGTCGCCGGCCCGGACCCCGACGTGCACCGTGCAGTCCACCTCGGCGACGAGCCGGTCGACCACGGGCTGGGCGACCTGGGTGATGTCGGTCTCGGTGAGCACCCGGCCGGCCAGCGACATGAACCGCGGGCCGGCCCGGTACCCGTGCTCGGCGTCCCCGGAGAGGAAGCCCTCCTCCACCAGGGTCGCGACGAGACGGTGCACCGTGGACTTGGCGAGGCCGGTGTGGTCGACGATGTCGGTGAAGCGCTCCTGCAGCAGCGCCGCCTCGAGCACCTGGAGCAGCTTGTGCGAGGCGTTCGAGGGCAGGTCCCGCCGATCGGTCAGCAGCTCCATCGTCGCCTCTCCGCGTGCGCTCATCTGTCGTACCCGCCCGCTCGTCAGGTCAGCTCGGTGATCGGCACGCTGTCCATGTCGTCGAACGACTGGTTCTCGCCGGCCATCGCCCAGACGAAAGCGTAGGCCTGCGACCCGACGCCCGAGTGGATCGACCAGCTCGGCGACATGACCACCTGCTCGGCGGCCACGAGCAGGTGGCGGGACTCGCTCGGCTCGCCCATCAGGTGCAGCACGCGCGCGTCCTCGGGCACGTCGAAGTACAGGTAGAACTCGGTACGGCGCTCGTGCGTGTGCGCGGGCATCGTGTTCCACATGTTGCCCGGGTGCAGGCGGGTGACGCCCATGACGATCTGGCAGCTGCGGATGCCGTCCTCGTGGACGACCTGGCGCAGCGACCGGCGGTTGGAGGTCGACTGGTCACCGAGCTCGCGCACCGTGCCCTCGCCGGGGCGGCCCAGCCGGGACGGGTGCTCGGTGTGCGCCGGCGCCGAGAAGCCGTAGTACTTCGCCGGGTCCCCGGCGGAGTCGGAGGCGAAGACGACGTCCCGCGTGCCGCGGCCGAGGTACAGCACCGCCTCGCGCTCCATCGGGTACGTCTCACCGCCGGCCCGGATGCTGCCGGGCCCGCCCACGTTGACGATGCCGATCTCGCGGTGCTCGAGGAAGTGCTCGGAGCGGATCTCCGGGACGGGGGTCAGCTCGATGTCGCCGTCGGTGGGCACGACCCCGACGGCGACCACGCGGTCGTAGTGCGTGGGGACGGTGACCTGACGGCCGGCGACCAGCAGGTCCTCGATCAGGAACCGGTCGCGCAGGTCCTGTTGCGAGAACCCGGGGACCTGGTCGGCGGCAACGGGGCCGCGCATGGTGGAAGGCACTGCGTCTCCTGAGAGGTGGTGTCGGACGGGGGGACCGGACGTCACTCGACGAGGCCGGCCAGGCGCGGCAGCCACAGCGACACGTCGGGCACGAAGACGACGACGAACAACATGACGATCAGCACGACGAGGAAGGGCACCATCCGCCTGATGACCGGCTCGAGCCTCGTCTGGGCCACCTGGGTGCCGACGAAGAGCACCGGAGCGGAAGGTGGCGAGATCACGGCGATCGAGAGGTTGAAGACCATCATGATCCCGAAGTGCACCGGGTCGACGCCGAAGGAGACGGCGATCGGCAGGAAGATCGGCACGAAGATCAGCAGGGCCGGCGTCGGGTCGAGCGGGATGCCGATGACCAGGAGCACGATCATCATGATCAACAGCACGACGACCTTGGAGTCGGTCCAGCCGAAAAGCGACTCGGCGATCAGCTGGGGCAGCCGCGCGTACGTGAGGATGTAGCCCATGATCGACGAGACCGCGATCAGGAAGATCACGATCGCGCTCGTGCGGCAGGCGTCGTAGAGGATGCCGCCGAGGTCGCGCACCTTGATCGTGCGGTAGACGAACGACAGCAGGAGCGCGTAGACGACCGCGATCGCCGAGCCCTCGGTGGGCGTGAAGAAGCCGGCCACGATGCCGCCGATGGCGACCACGATGAGCCCGAGCGAGGGCAGGGCCTGCAGCACGGTGGTGAGGAGGACGCCCCAGCCGGGGAACGACTGGCCCTTCAGGTCCGGGTGGCGGCGCGCGTAGAAGTGGACGACGCCCGCGCACCCCAGGGCCCACAGCAGGCCGGGCACGTAGCCGGCCAGGAACAACGCCCCCACCGAGGTCCCACCGGCGGCCAGCGAGTAGATGATGAGCGTGTTGCTGGGCGGGATCAGCATCCCCGCCGGTGCCGAGCTGACGTTCGTGGCCGCCGACATCGCGGGGTCGTACCCGCTCCGCCGGAGCATCGGCGTCATGGTCGAGCCGACCGCGGCCGCGGTGGCCACCGCCGAGCCCGACACGGTGCCGAAGATCGTGTTGGCGATGACGTTGCTCTGCAGGAGCGATGCCGGCGCGCGCCCGACCAGCACGCGGGCGAGGTTCACCAGCCTCTCGGCTATCCCCCCGTTGTTCATGATGACCCCGGCCAGCACGAAGAACGGGATCGCCAGCAGCGCGAAGGAGTTCGCGCCGCGCAGCATCTGCTGGGCGGAGGTGATGGCCCCGTTGTCGAAGCCCGCCACCAGCATGAGGCAGACGGTCGAGGGCAGACCGATGGCGATCGAGACCGGCGCCCCGATGGCCAGGAGGACGACGAGGCCGGCGATGAGGACCAGCCCGATGACGAGTGGGTCGATCATGCGGTCGCCGCCTTCGGGTCCTCGTGGAAGCCCTCGCGGCCCGCGAAGTCGCGGGACAGGGCGTGGGCGATGTGCAGGACCAGGTAGAAGATGATCAGGGCTCCGGAGATCGGCAGCGCGAGCGAGAGCTGGCCCTGGGTGAGGGGCAGCAGCGGGTTCGTCTGCTCCCACGCCCGCCTCGACTGCTCGATGCCGCCGAAGATCATCACGTAGCTCGCGAAGGCGAGCACCGTGAGGTAGGCGAGGACGTCGACGACCCGCTGCCAGGGGACCGGCAGCTTCTCCACGACGAAGTCCATGACGACGTCCGCCTTCTCGCCGATCGCGATGGAGATGCCGATCAGGCTGACCCAGACGAACGTGTAGCGCGCGGCCTCCTCGCTCCACGCGCTCGGTGCGTCCAGGACGAGGCGGGTGAAGACCTGCCAGACCACGAGCAGCACGAGCACGGCGAACAGGACGACGCAGAGGGCCCGCAGGGTGCGATCGAGCCAGCGGCGGACGACGGTCATGGACTTCCTCCGGTCGAGGGGACGGCCGGGATCAGCCGCGAGCGGCTTCGATGGCGTCGTACACCTGCTGCTGGCGCTCGGTCGTCACCAGCTCGTCGTGGAGCGGGAGCACGACCTCACGGAACGCGTCGGCATCCGACTCGACGAACGTCGCGCCGGCCGCTTCGGCGTCGGCCCGGGCCGTCTCGACGGCGGCGTCGAAGGCGGCGAGCTCGCTGTCGATCGACTCGGCGAGGAGCCCCTCGAAGACGCCTCGCGTCTCCTCGTCGAGCGAGCTCCACGTGTTGGGGCTGGCGATGAGGTAGTCGGGCATCATCAGGTGCCCCGTGGAGGAGTAGAACGGGGCGATCTCGTCGTGCGAGAGCGACGAGTAGATGAGCTCGTTGTTCTCGCCGCCGTCGATGACGCCGGACTGGATCGCGGTGTACACCTCGTCCTGGGCCATCGGGGTGCCGACGCCGCCCATGAGCTCCATCATGCGGACGTTCGTGTCCGAGCCGATCACCCGGATCTTGAGACCGGCGAGGTCCGCGGGGGTCTCGACCGCCTTGTCCGTGTACACGTTGCGCACACCGCCGTGGTAGGCGGCGAGCACCTCGATGTTGTCCTGCGAGAGCGAGTCGTACAGCTCGCCGACGACCGCCTGGTCGTTGAGCACCTCGAGCTGGTGCTCGGGGGACTCGTAGACGTAGGGCAGGTTGACCACCGAGAAGTCGGGCTCGAGGCTCTCCAGCAGCGAGCCGGCGACGAAGGCGAAGTCGATGGTGCCCGACTGGACCTGCTCGATGGTGGCCTCCTGCGAGCCGAGCGTGCCGTCGGGGAACAGCTCGAGCCGGTAGCGGCCGCCGGTCTCCGCCTCCAGCTTGTCCGACAGCTCGAGGATCGCCTTGGCCTGCGGGTGCGCCTCGTTCTGGTTGAAGGCCACCCGGAAGACCCGGGTGTCCCCGCCGCCGCCCTCGCCGGACTCGGAGCCGCAGCCCGCCAGGGTGAGGGCGAGGACCGCTCCGGTGGCCACGACGCTCGCGATGCGCTTCTGCCCAAGCATGAGGACTCCTTCTCGATTCGGCGCCGGTCACCTTTGAGCCGGCGCGTCGACCTGGGTGCACTCTACGCAAACGGAACCTGGTTTCACCAGATGGAACTTTTCACGGAACTGTGTTCCACTCTCGTGACCGGCAGCGTGCTCAGCGCGTGTCGACAGCGCTCGGAGGGGAGTCCTGGTGGGAGCTCGCGAGTACACGGGCGGAGGGCGGGCCGCGGCCTACGCCGGTGCGGGCCGGATCGAGGTGAGGGACAACGCCGTCACCGGCCCGGGTCCGGGTCAGGTGCAGATCCGCGTCGCCTACTGCGGCATCTGCGGCACCGACCTGCACATCCTGCACGGGGACATGGACCACCGCGTGAACCCGCCGCAGGCGATCGGCCACGAGATGAGCGGCACCGTCGAGGCCGTCGGCGACGGGGTCGGGAGCGTGCGGCCGGGCGACCCCGTCACCGTCATGCCCCTGGACTGGTGCGGCGACTGCCCCGCCTGCCGCGCGGGCCACCAGCACATCTGCCAGCGCCTCGCCTTCGTCGGCATCGAGACCACGGGCGCGATGCAGGAACTGTGGACGGTGCCCGAGTCGGTCGTCGTCCCCCTGCCCGCCGGGATGTCGCTGGAACACGCGGCCCTGGTCGAGCCGCTCGCGGTCGCCTCGCACGACGTCCGCCGCTCACGGCTGACCGAGGGCGAGACCGCGCTGATCATCGGTGGCGGGCCGATCGGTCAGCTGATCGCCCTGGTCGCCGCCCAGGCCGGCGCGCACGTCGTCCTCAGCGAGCCCAACGCCGGACGTCGCGCCTTCGCCGCCCGGCACGGTGCGACCGTCGTCGACCCGGTCGAGGAGGACCTCGCCGCGCGGGTGCAGGAGCTCACGGGTGATGCGGGAGTCGACGTGGTGTTCGAGGTCGCCGGCGTCGCCGCGACCGCACTCGAGGCGACGGCGCACGCCCGCACCCGGGGCCGTGTCGTCATGGTCGCGATCCACCCACGCCCCGTGCCGATCGACCTGCACCGGGTCTTCTGGCGCGAGCTCGAGCTGATCGGCGCGCGCGTGTACGAGCGCGAGGACTTCGAGCACGCGATCGCCCTGATCGCGCGCGGAGCGATCCCCGCCGACGAGCTGATCACCGCGACCGTGCCGCTCGAGCGCACCGCCGAGGCGTTCGAGAGCCTCGCCCGCGCCGAGTCGATGAAGGTCCTCATCGATGTCCAGCACTGACCTCTCACCGACCGACCGCCAGATGGGACCACCAGCATGACCGCGATGTTCGACCTCACCGGCTCCACCGCCGTCGTCACCGGCGCACGCCGGGGCATCGGGTTCGCCATGGCCGAGGCGCTCGCGGTCGCGGGCGCCGACATCATCGCCGCCTCCGCCGGCCAGGAGGAGGACGGCGGCGAGATCGGCCGCCGCGTGCGCGCACTCGGCCGCGCGTTCGAGGGTCACCGCGTCGACTTCCGCGACCGTGCGGCCGTCGCCGCCTTCGGCGCGGAGGTGGCCGGCCGCACCGACGTCCTCGTCAACAACGCCGGGACCATCCGCCGCTCCCCCGCGGCCGAGCACCCCCTCGAGTGGTGGGACGAGGTGCTCGACGTGAACCTCAGCAGCCAGTTTGTGCTCACGCAGCAGATCGGCCGGTCGATGGTCGAGCGCGGGCGCGGCAAGGTGGTCTTCACCGCGAGCCTGCTCAGCTTCCAGGGCGGCATCAACGTCCCCGGCTACGCCGCGGCCAAGTCGGGCATCTCCGGACTGACCAAGGCGCTCGCCAACGAGTGGGCGCCGTTCGGCGTGACGGTGAACGCGATCGCCCCCGGCTACATCTCCACCGACAACACCGAGGCGCTGCGCGGCGACCCCGAACGGTCCGAGGCGATCCTCGCGCGCATCCCCGCTGCCCGCTGGGGCCAGCCCAGCGACCTCGGTGGCGCGACGGTGTTCCTGGCCTCGCCCGCCTCGGACTACGTCACCGGCGTGGTCCTCCCGGTCGACGGCGGGTGGCTCGGACGATGAGCGAGGACCACCGGCTGTTCACCCACCGGGTGGTGCCGCTGGCCTCGGTGTCGCACCCCGACACGATCGAGGCGATCGGTGAGGGCCTCGTCGCCGGCGGGCTCCCCGTCGTCGAGGTGGCGCTGCGGGGCGAGTTCGGCATGACGGCGGTGCGGCGCCTGGCCGAGCGCGGCGACCTGCTCGTCGGCGCGGGCACGGTGCTCTCGGCCGATCAGGCGCGGGCGGCCGTCGACGCGGGCGCGCAGTTCCTCGTGAGCCCCGGTCTGGACGTCGAGGTCATCGCGTTCGCGCACGCGGCCGGCGTGCCGATGGTGCCCGGCGTGATCACGCCCACCGAGGTGCAGCGCGCCCGCGCAGCCGGGCTCACGCGACTGAAGCTGTTCCCGGCCGGGGTGTTCGGCGGGCTGTCGCTGATCGATGCGTACGCGTCGGTGTTCCGCGACGTCCGCTTCATGCCGTCGGGCGGCGTCTCCCCCGGCAACCTCACCGACTACCTCGCGCGGGCCAGCGTCTTCGCGGTGAGCGGCAGCTGGATCACGCAGGCCGCGGCGGAGGGCGTCGAGGCCGTCGCCGCCCGCGCCCGCGAGGCCGTCGAGGTGGCCGGGTGAGCACCTCCCCCGCTGATGTCGTCGTCCTCGGCGAGAGCCTCGGCCTGCTCGTCGGGGAGCAGACGGGGCACCTCTCGCGCGGCGACCGGATGCGGCTGACGTTCGGCGGCGCCGAGAGCAACGTCGCGATCGGGGTCTCCCGGCTGGGGGGCTCGGCCGCATGGATCGGCCGCCTGGGCGCGGACGCGGTCGGGGCGATGATCGCGCGCGAACTGCGCGCCGAGGGCGTGGCCGTGCACGCGGCGAGGGAGTCGACGGTGACGACCGCGCTCATGCTCAAGGAGCGCGTGCGCCCCGGCGCCAGCCGCATCACCTACTACCGGCGCGGGCAGGCCGGCAGTCGGCTGTCACCGGCCGACGTCCCGGCCGACGTCGTGACCTCGGCGACGGTGCTGCACGTGACCGGCATCTCGGTGGCGTTGGGCGAGGCCCCCCGGGCTGCTGCGATGCACGCCGTCGACCTCGCGCGCGCGAGCGGGACGCTCGTGTCGTTCGACGTGAACCACCGCGCGACGCTCGTCGAGGACCTCGACCGGACGAGAGAGGGCTACCTCGCCCTCGCCGAGCGCGCCGACCTGCTCTTCGCCGGCAACGACGAGGCCGAGCTGCTCACCGGCGAGAGCGACCCGGAGCGGCAGCTCGACGCGATGCTCGCGCTCGGTGCCCAGCAGGCGGTGGTCAAGCTCGGCGAGGCCGGCGCGATCGCCGCGACCGCGAACGGCGACCGCCTGCGCCAGGGCGCGTTCCGGGTGTCGGCCGTCGACACGGTCGGCGCGGGGGACGCGTTCGTCGCGGGCTGGCTCGCCTCGTTGGTGGACGGTGAGGACGTCGCTGCCCGGCTCGACACCGCCATCCGCTGCGGAGCGCTGGCCTGCCTGACCGAGGGCGACTGGGAGGCGGCCCCGACGAGGGAGGACCTCGCCTCGCTGGACCCGGGCCACCTCGACCCCGTCTCGCGCTGAGGAGCTCTCCCTGGCGCCGGTGGACCGGCCGGGACGTCGGGGCGGGTCCACGGCGCGCGCACCGGCCCACCCCAGGAGCGGCCGGGCGGATCGACCAGCGCCCTCGCGGCGTCCGTGCGCGCCCCGGCGCCGGACCTACGGGCGGTCGGGGGCCGAGAGCTGCTTCAACTCGGCCTCGCGCGCCTCGCCGAGGCGGTTGAGCCGGCCGAGCAGCGTGGCGAGCGTGGCGACGTCGGTGGTGTCCCAGCCGGAGAGGTCGGCCTCCCAGCGGGCGCGGCGCGCGTCGCGCAGCTCGCTGAGCCGGGCGTGCCCCTCCTCCGAGGTCGACAGCACCTGCGCGCGGCCGTCGTCGGGGTCGGCGGCCCGGTCGACCAGCCCGAGGTCGACCAGCGAGGCCACCTGCCGGCTGACCGTGCTCTTGTCCAGGCCGAGGCGGGCCACCACGTCGCTTGCGCGCAGCGGGCCGGCGTCGTCGAGCAGGACGAGGAGGCCGTAGGCGGCGCCGTCCAGCTCGTGGTGCAGCTGCCCGGCGAGCCGGGCCTGGATCGCCCGGCCGCGACGGAGCAGCAGTGCGACCTCGCGCTCGAGGGTCACGAAGGCCTCATGGCTGTCGCCGGTCCGGAGGACCTCGCCGGAGGCGCTCCCGGCGTCGGTGCGTGCTGCGCTGTCGACGGTCACGGTGTTCTCCACGCTCGGGGCGGACTGTGCGTTCCCGGAACCTGTCACGGATGACCCCCGGGGCGCCAGACCACCAGCGCCGAACTGGACGTCCGGGGCACCAGGTCACGCCGGTAGGTGGCCGACACGGCGGCCTCGGCGGCGATCCGGCCGGTCTCGGCGACGTCGAGCTCGACGAGCAGCTCGGCCACCCGGGCCTGCAGCGCCTCGACCCGGGACTCCAGCTCGATGATCCGCTTGATGCCGGCCAGGTTGACGCCGTCCTCCTGGCTCAGCCGCTGCACCTCGCGCAGCAGCGCGACGTCGCGCGGGCTGTAGCGGCGGCCACCGCCAGCCGTGCGCCCCGGCCGCACCAGGCCCAGCCGGTCGTACTGCCGCAGCGTCTGCGCGTGCATCCCGGCCAGCTCGGCAGCGACCGAGATGACGAAGACGGGTGCGTCCTCGGCGAAGGACCGCCCCGCGTCGGGCAGGGTCATCGGGCACCTCCGTTCCGCAGCATGTCGGTGATCTCCGGCCGCGGGTCGTCGGGCAGCTCCGCGGCGAGCTCCTCGATCGCCTGGCGGGCGCCGGGGGTCAGCCGGGCCGGGACGGCGACCTCGACGGTGACCAGCAGGTCGCCCACGGCGGCCTTGCCGACCACGCCACGGCCGCGGACCCGGAAGGTGCGGCCACTGGCGGTGCCGGCGGGCACCTTGAGCGAGACCGAGCCGTCGAGAGTGGGCACGGTCAGCGTCGTCCCGAGAGCGGCCTCGGCGAAGGAGACCGGCACGGTGAGGGTGAGGTCGTCGCCGGTGCGGCCGAACAGCTCCGAGCCGGTGACGTGCACGACGACGAAGAGGTCCCCGGCCGGTCCGCCGCGCCGCCCCGGGGCGCCCTTGCCGGCCAGCCGGATGCGCTGCCCGTCCTTGACCCCGGCTGGGATGCGGACGGTGATGGTGCGCGTCTGGTTGGTGACGCCGCTGCCCTTGCACTCCGGGCACGGGTCGTCGACCACGGAGCCGGTGCCGCGGCACTCCTTGCAGGGCTCGGAGAAGGCGAAGGCCCCCTGGCTGCGGCTGGTGACGCCGGCGCCGTTGCAGACCGGGCAGGTGTGCGGGCTGGTGCCCGGGCGCGCGCCGTTGCCGGAGCAGGTGCCGCAGGTGCCCGGGCTCTGCATGCGCAGCGGCACGGTCACGCCCAGGACGGCCTCGTCGAAGGCCAGGGTCGCCTCGGTCTCGACGTCCTGCCCGCGGGCCGGGCCGGTGCCCGCGGTACGGCCACGGGTGCCGCCGGCACCACCGGGTGCTCCGGCGCCACCGGTGAACAGACCGCCGAAGAGGTCGCCGAGCCCCCCGGCGCGGCCGCCGGCGCCGGGCGCCCCGGCACCGCCGAAGATGTCGCCGAGGTCGAAGGCCTGGCCGCCGCCCGCGCCGCCCCCGGGGAACCCACCGGGGAAGCCGCCCGAGCCACCGGCGCCGGGCCGGAACCCGCCGGAGCCGAACAGCCGGCGGGCCTCGTCGTACTCCTGCCGCCGCTTGGGGTCCGAGAGCACGTCGTAGGCCTCGGAGACCTCCTTGAAGCGCTTCTCGGCCGCGGCGTTGTCCGGGTTCTTGTCCGGGTGCAGCTCACGGGCCAGCTGCCGGTAGGCCTTTTTGATGGCCGCGGCGTCGGCGTCCTTGGCGACGCCCAGGGCCGCGTAGTAGTCCTTCTCGATGAAGTCCCGGGTGCTGCTCATCAGGCGCCTCCTCTCTGCAGTGCTGACGGGCGGGCCCCGCCCCCGTGTACCGGGGGCGGAGTCCGCCGGGTGGTCGTGCTCAGCCGGCGGCCGGGCCCGGCTGGTCGATCTCGCCGTCGACGACGGCGGCCGGCTGGGCCGCCGGGGTCTCGGGCTCGGTCACCCCGACCATGGCCGTGCGCAGCACACGGTCGCCGCGCCGGAAGCCCGGGCGCAGCACCGTGGTGATGGTCGGGACGGTCACCTCCGGGGAGGTGTCGCTGAGCACCGCCTCGTGCAGCGCGGGGTCGAACGGGTCGCCGGGCACCCCGAAGGTGACGACGCCGAGCCCGTCGAGCAGCCCCAGCACGCGGTCGGCGACCACCTTGAAGGCGCCGGTCAGGTCGCCGTGGTCACGGGCGCGCTCGATGTCGTCGACGACCGGGAACAGCTGGGCGGCGAAGCGCTCGGCCGCCTGGTCGACGACCAGGGTGCGGTCGCGGTCGACCCGCCGCCGGTAGTTCGCGTACTCGGCGGTGACCCGCTGCAGGTCCTCGGTGCGCTCGGCCAGCTGCCGCGTGGCGTCGTCGGCCTCGGCGGCCGGCTGGTCACCGGAGGCGGCCAGCGCCTCGTCGAAGCCGCTCATGTCGATCTCGTGCTCGTGCTCGCTCATGTGTTCTCCCTGGTCGGGCGGGGCGCCGGCCGCACGGGTGCCGGCCGGCACCGGTGCCACGCCGCTGGTCGGGTCGCGGTGCCGCTCGTCCCGGAGGACAGCGGCTCCTCGTCCTGCTGGCTCGTGGTCTCCCCGGCTGCCACCGGCCCGGGGGCCGGGCCGGTGGCAGCGGGGTGGACCGCTGGGGTCAGCGCTTGTCGGACTCGTCGTCCACGATCTCGGCGTCGACGACGTCGTCGTCGGAGCCGGCGGCGGAGTCGGACGCGGTCGCGCCGGTGGCGCCACCGAACCCGGCCTCACCCGCGGGACCGGACGCGCCGTCGGCCTGAGCCTGCGCGTAGAGCGCACCGCCGACCTCCTGCGAGACCCGGGCGACCTTCTCCTGGGCGGCCTTGATGGCGGCGATGTCGGAGCCACCGAGGGCCCCGCGCAGCTCACCGAGGGCCTCGCCCAGCTCGGTCTTCTTGTCCTCGGGGATCTTGTCGCCGTTCTCCGCGAGGAACTTCTCCGTCTGGTACTGCAGCGACTCGGCGAGGTTGCGGGTCTCGGCGTCGTCGCGACGCTTCTTGTCCTCCTCGGCGTGCGCCTCGGCGTCGGCCATCATCCGCGCGATGTCGTCCTTGGGCAGGGCCGAGCCGCCGGTGATGGTCATCGACTGCTCCTTGCCGGTGCCCAGGTCCTTGGCGTGGACGTGCACGATGCCGTTGGCGTCGATGTCGAAGGCCACCTCGATCTGCGGGACGCCGCGGGGTGCCGGGGGCAGACCGGTCAGCTCGAACATGCCGAGCTTCTTGTTGTAGGAGGCCATCTCGCGCTCGCCCTGGAAGACCTGGATCTGCACGGAGGGCTGGTTGTCATCGGCCGTCGTGAAGATCTCCGAGCGCTTGGTCGGGATCGTGGTGTTGCGCTCGATGAGCTTGGTCATGATCCCGCCCTTGGTCTCGATGCCCAGGGACAGCGGGGTGACGTCGAGGAGCAGGACGTCCTTGACCTCACCGCGGAGGACACCGGCCTGCAGCGCCGCACCCACGGCCACGACCTCGTCGGGGTTGACGCCCTTGTTGGGCTCCTTGCCGCCGGTGAGCTCGCGGACCAGGTCCGACACGGCCGGCATGCGGGTCGAGCCACCGACGAGGACGACGTGGTCGATGTCGCCGACCTTGATGCCGGCGTCGCGGATGGCCTGGTTGAACGGGGCCTTGGTGCGGTCGAGCAGGTCCTGGGTCAGCCGCTGGAACTCCGCGCGGGTGATGGTGATGTCCAGGAACATCGGGCCGTCGGCCCCGGCGGTGATGTAGGGCAGGTTGACGTTGGTCGACTGCGCGCCGGACAGCTCGATCTTGGCCTTCTCGGCGGCCTCGCGGAGGCGCTGCATGGCCAGCTTGTCCTTGGACAGGTCGACGCCGCTGGTGGCGTTGAAGGACTGCACCAGGTGCTTGACGATCCGCTCGTCCCAGTCGTCGCCACCGAGCTTGTTGTCACCGGCGGTGGACTTGACCTCGATGACGCCGTCACCGATCTCCAGCAGGGACACGTCGAACGTGCCACCGCCGAGGTCGAAGACGAGGATGGTCTGCTCGGTCTCGCCCTTGTCCAGGCCGTAGGCCAGCGCGGCCGCGGTGGGCTCGTTGACGACGCGCAGGACGTTGAGGCCGGCGATCTCACCGGCCTCCTTGGTGGCCTGGCGCTGGGCGTCCTCGAAGTAGGCCGGGACGGTGATGACGGCCTCGGTGACCGGCTCGCCCAGGTAGGTCTCGGCGTCCCGCTTGAGCTTCTGCAGGATCCGCGCGCTGATCTCCTGCGGGGTGTACTGCTTGCCGTCGATGTCGCCGGTCTTCCAGCTGGTGCCGATCTCGCGCTTGACGCTGCGGATCGTGCGGTCGACGTTCGTGACCGCCTGGTTCTTGGCCGACTGGCCGACGAGGACCTCGCCGTTGCGGGCGAACGCCACGACCGAGGGGGTGGTGCGCGCACCCTCGGCGTTGGCGATGACGGTGGGCTCGCCGCCCTCGAGGACCGCGACGACCGAGTTCGTGGTGCCGAGGTCGATTCCGACTGCGCGTGCCATGGAAGGCCTCTCCTGTGGTCGTGAGTGGGTGGTGCTGGTCGAGGAGTCGAGGGACCACCGCGCGCTCACCAGAGCCATGCGCCGGGTCCGCTCAACTTTCCTGCCCAGCCTAACGGCAGACCCCTCGCCGGTGTTCCCGCCCCCGTCCACCTCCTCCACACGCACACCACCGCACGTCCCCGGCTCGGGGACGTGCGGTGGCGGTGGACGGAGCCGGGGTCAGTTGCCGGCTGCCCCGGTCGGTGTCGCAGGGGCCGGCGCCGGGGTCGGGACGGCGCCCGTCGGGAGGGCCGAGGTCGGCGCAGGAGCCGGGACGGCGGACGTCGGGACGGCGGACGTCGGGACGGCGGACGTCGGGACGGCCGGGGTCCCGGTGGCCGCCGCCGACGGGAAGACCGGCAGCGACACCTCGGGCCGGTCGGTGACCAGGTCGCACAGCGCCGGGTCCTCCAGGCCGCCACCGGTCGGGTCCAGCACGTAGGTCTGCGGGAACGCGTGCGGCACGGGGACGCCGTCGGCCGCCAGCGGCTGGCGCAGCACCCGGCTGCACCCGTCGGCCCACCACTCCTGGACGCCGACCTGCAGCGGGCGCCCGTCCTGGTCGTAGAGCAGCACGCCCTGCAGCGGGGTCCCGTCCGCGGCGTAGGGCAGCACGTCGGTGACCGGCCCGTACCGCGACACGAGCGGGAAGTCGCCGACGGCCTGGTCGTAGACCACCGGGGTGGCGTAGTCGACGTAGGTCGACGACTGCGTCCCGCCCACGGCCACCAGGAAGGACAGCAGCGCGAGCACCGCGCCGCCGACGGTCAGCAGCCGGGTGGCCGACGGCGTGAGCTGCCGGCGCCCGAGGACGACCGAGCCGGCGATCGCGCCCACCACCAGCAGCAGGCCGAGCACGTGACTGCCCAGCGCCGCGGGCACCGGGAAGTCCCACTGGCCGGCCAGTGCGCTGGGCAGGGCGATGAGCAGGTAGCCCCGCAGCACCCACCACGCCGGCCGCAGCTCGGCCCACAGCCGGCGGACCTCACCGGTCAGCGGGTGGGCCTCGACCTGGGCGAGCAGCCGCCGCAGCTCGTCCCGGCGCGGCGCCGGGCGGGCGCCGCCCTGCGCCGGGAGGCCGGCGGCGGCGCGGAGCTCCTCGGCATAGGCGGCCGGGGAGCCGAGCCGGATGACGAGGGGACAGTCGTCACCCTCCTCGGCCAGGGCCGCCAGGTGCTGCTCGAGGTCCTCCAGGAGCGCGGCCCGCTCGTCGGCGGGCAGGTCGGCGAGCTCGTGCTCGACGTCGGCCAGGTAGTCCCGGGCCTCCTGCGTCCCGGGGGCGATCGGCGCGGTCACGCCGGCGCCCCGTCGAGCAGGCCGTCGACGGCGTCGACGAACGTCCTCCACGTCTTGCCCGAGTCCTCCAGCACCGAACGCCCCCTGTCGTTGATCGCGTAGTACTTGCGGTGCGGTCCCTCGTCGCTGGGCACGACGTAGGACGTCAGCGCCCCCGCCTGGTACAGCCGGCGCAGCGTCCCGTAGACCGACGCGTCGCCCACCCCCTCCAGGCCCGCGGTGCGCAGCCGGCGGACCACGTCGTAGCCGTAGCCGTCGGCCTGGCGCACCACGGCGAGCACCGCGACGTCCAGCACGCCCTTGAGCAGCTGACTCGCGTCCACCGCCACCTCCTCCACCCGACGTCACCGGGTGGCGGCGTCCGCGGTAGTGCACCATGCACACTAGTGCGGACGGGCGAGGAGCTGCGGCGTGTCGGGGCCCGGACAGCGGGAGCGACACTGGAGCACATGACCGCCCGCCCGCAGGCCCGCCGCACGTCGGGCGGGCACCGATGACCTCCCCCGGCGGGGCCCGCCGCCGCGGGGACGCCGAGCGCGCCGCCGCCGACCGCAGCACCCGGATGCACTACGCCCGCGACGTCAACGACGAGCGGACCCTGGCCGACGACCGGCCGACGATCCGCCGGGGCCGCAACTGGACCTGGCTGGCCGTGGCGGTGGTCGTCTTCGCGGTGCTGGCCCTGGCCAACACCCGTGGGCCGGGCGACGTGCCGATCACTGCCGACTGCACGACCCCGCGGATCGCGGTCGAGACCAGCCAGGTCGTCGCCGGGACCCCGCTGCGCTTCCGGCTCACCGGGCCCGGGGAGACCGCCTACGTGGTGACCCTGGACGGCGCCCCGGTGCGCGGCGACGCCGGGAACACCGTGACCTACACCGAGACCGCCGCCGGACCGGCGCTGCGATTGCAGCAGTGCCTGAGCCCCACGCTGGTGCTGGCCACCCCGGCCGGCGACGGGCCGCACGAGCTGGCGCTGCTGCGGCTGGCCGAGGACGGCACGACCACCCCGGCCACCGCCGTGACGCTCACGGTGATCGGCACCCGCTAGGCCCACGGGGCACCGGCGGGACCCGCGGTGGGCAGCCGGCCGTGCCCGGAGCAGGATGACCGGACGTGACCAGCCGCGCTGCCGCACCGCCGACCGCCTCCTCGCGGCGGGGCCTGCTCCTGGTCGGGACGGCGATCGTGCTGACCGGCTTCAACCTGCGGACGGCGGTCAACAGCGTCGGCCCGGTGCTCGAGGAGATCGAGCGCGGACTGGGCATCTCCTCCGGGCTGGCCGGGCTGATCACCAGCATGCCGCTGATCTGCTTCGCGCTGATCGGCTTCGCCGGCCCGCCGCTGGCCGCCCGCTTCCGGGACGGGCACGTGCTGGCCGCGGCGCTGCTGGTCATGACCCTGGGCCTGCTCGCCCGGGTCTCCGTGCCCAACGTGGTGGTCTTCCTGCTGGGCACCGTGGCCACGATGGTCGGCGGGGCGCTGGGCAACGTGCTGCTGCCCGGCTTGGTCAAGCGCTGGTTCCCCGACCGGACCGGGCTGCTGGTGGGCGCCTACAGCACCGCGCTGGCCATCGGCGGCGCGGTCGCCAGCGTCTCCACCGCGCCGATCGCCGAGGCCGCCGGCATCGACGGCTGGCGCTGGGGACTGGGCATCTGGGCGGTGTTCGCGCTGATCGCGGCGTTGCCGTGGCTCGCCGTCCCGGTGCGGCCGGGCGCCTCGCGCGGCACGCACGTCGCCGTCCGGCTGCGGTCGCTGACCCACAGCCGGCTGGCCTGGCTGATGGCGGCCTTCTTCGGGTTGCAGGCGATGCAGGCCTACGTGATCGTCGGCTGGACGGCGCAGTACCTGCGCGACCAGGGCATGTCGGCGCACGCGGCCGGGTTCCTGGTCGGCCTCAACGCCCTGGTCGTCATCCCTCTCAACGCCGTCGTGCCGCTGGGCGCGGTGCGCCAGCACTGGCAGCGGCCGATGCTGCTGGGCTTCATCGCCTGCTACCTGGCCGGCTGGACCGGGCTGCTGCTCGCCCCGCTGACCCTCACCTGGCTGTGGGTCTGCCTGCTCGGCCTGGGGATGGGCACCTTCGCGATGATCCTGGCGCTGTTCGGCCTGCGCGGGCGCACCCCGGAGTCGGTGAGCGCGCTGTCGACCGTCGCCCAGGGCTGGGGGTACGCCCTGGCCGGGGTGGGCCCGCTGCTGGTCGGCCTGCTGCGCGGCCTCACCGGCGGGTACACCGGCATGTTCGTGCTGGTCTACGTGGGCGTGGCCCTGTTGCTGGTCACCGGCTGGAGCATCTGCCGGGAGCGCTACGTCGACGACGAGGTGCCCGGCCTGACCGCCGGCCGCGGGCCGGCGGACCCGGTGGCCGAGGTCGCCGGCCTCGACGCCCCCGTCGTCCAGCCGCGCTCCTGACCGGCCCCCTCCCGGGGGGCTCCGTCTAGACCGACAGCTGCAGGGCGCGGAGAAGCTCGGTCGCCCGGTCGCGGGGGAGCTCGGGTGACCGGGTGAGCAGGGCGACGGCGACGACGTAGGAGTCCGCGCCGGCCCAGCCGTGGCCGTCGGCGGTGATCGCGGCGATGTGCCGGGCGACCTTGGGCTCACGGCTGTAGGCGCCGAACTCCAGCCCCATGGCCAGGAAGTTGGCCACCTGGTAGCCGAGGTCGGCGGCGGTGGCCAGCGTGGCCGCGGGGTCGGAGTAGCTGGGCAGGGCGACCAGCAGGTGGTCGAAGCCGGCCTTGAGCAACCGCAGCACCAGGTCGTTGCCGTACCAGCCACCCCACAGCTCCGGCATCCGGATGTCGCCGTCCGGGGCAGGGATGTAGGGCGGGTTGGCGATGACGGTGGAGACGTCGCGGCCGGCCGGGGAGTCGGCCCAGGTGAAGAAGTCGCCGAGCTCGACGCCGTAGCGGTCGCTCACGCCCAGCCCGGCGATGGTCTGCCGGGCCTTCTCCACCGAGGTCGGGCTGATGTCGGTGCCGTGCACGCGCAGGCCGGGCACCGCCCGCACCACGTGGGCGATCGCCCGGGCGTCGCCGCTGCCCAGCTCGGCCACGCCCTCGGCCTGCCAGGGCACCAGTGAGGCGTACTGGGTGAGCAGCAGCTGCACCGAGAACGCGTAGTGCGCCGACTCCTCGGCGCAGTCGAAGAACCCGTGTCCCGGGTCGGTGGCCGGCGGCGGTGGGAGGAGCACAGCGGTGTCCCGGGGGTCCATGGGAAGCGCTCTACCCGCTGAGGCGCCCGTCATCCGGCCGTGCACGACAGTTCATCCCCCGGTACCCGTACGTCAGGACGGCGGGTCGGCCCGGCGGGTCTCGGCGCGGGTGAAGTTGCGGTACGAGCGGGACGGCGTCGGGCCACGCTGGTCCTGGTAGCGGGAGCCGTAGACGGCCGAGCCGTAGGGGTGCTCGGCGGGCGAGCTGAGCTGGAACAGGCACAGCTGGCCGATCTTCATCCCCGGCCACAACGTGATCGGCAGGTTCGCCACGTTGGACAGCTCCAGGGTGATGTGGCCGGAGAACCCGGGGTCGACGAAGCCGGCCGTGGAGTGGGTGAGCAGCCCGAGCCGGCCGAGGGAGGACTTGCCCTCCAGCCGGGCCGCCAGGTCGTCGGGGACGTGCACGACCTCGAGCGTGGAGCCCAGCACGAACTCGCCGGGGTGCAGCACGAAGGGCTCGTCGCCGGCGGGCTCGACCGCGGTGGTCAGGTCGTCCTGCTGGAGTGCCGGGTCGATGTGGGTGTACCGGGCGTTGTTGAACACCCGGAAGTAGCGGTCCAGCCGGACGTCGATGCTCGAGGGCTGCACCATCGCCGGCTCGTAGGGCTCGATGCCGAGCCGGCCGTCGGCCAGCGCGGCCCGGATGTCGCGGTCGGACAGCAGCATGGCGCGGAGTCTAGGGACCGCCGTCCCGGGCTCCCTTCCCGTCCCGTCCGGCGCCTGCCGAGAACTGCCGTGCCGGAACAGCGACGAGACAGGAGGGGGCGACGTGGTGGCAACGGCACCAGCGCCCGGGGACACCCGACCGAGGCGGCAGGCCGTCCGGCCCAGCGGGGTCGAGCGGAGGTTCGCAGCCGACGAGCTGATCGTCTCCAAGACCGACCTGCGTGGGGTGATCACCTACGCCAACGACGTCTTCCTGCGGGTCAGCGGCTACGACCTGGACGAGGTGGTCGGCCAGCCGCACAACCTGATCCGGCACCCGGAGATGCCCAGGGCGGTGTTCAAGCTGCTCTGGGACACCCTCGGCGCCGGGCAGGAGATCTTCGCCTACATCGACAACCTGGCCGCCGACGGTGCGAACTACTGGGTGCTCGCGCACGTGACGCCGTCCTCCGGCCCCGACGGGACGGTCGTCGGCTATCACTCCAACCGGCGCAGCCCCTCGCCCCGGGCGGTCGCGGCGGTCAAGCCGCTCTACGCCCAGCTGGTCGCCGAGGAGCGCCGCCACCCCAACGGCCGCGCCGCGGTCGAGGCCTCGAGCCGGCTGCTGGCGGAGCTGGTCGCCTCCCGCGCCGCCGGCTACGAGGAGTTCGTGTGGTCGGTCATCGGCGGGGAGGAGCAGTGAGCATGCGTCGCCGCGTCACCGGTGGGCGCTCCCCGGCCGAGGAGCTGGAGGTCTACCGGGCCTTCGTGCGGCAGCTGACGGCCGCGTGCGAGCGGGCCGCGGCCGGCGACCTGGAGGCGCGCAGCCGCCCGGTCCCCGGGTCCTGCGACGTCCCCGAGCTGGCCTCGCTGCACGACAGCGTCAACCACGTGCTCGACGTCTCCGACGCCTTCGTCCGCGAGGCCGGCGCAGCGCTGACGTCGGCCGCGGAGGGCCGGTTCCACCGCCGGCTGCTGCTCACCGGGCTGTCGGGGGCCTACCGCCGCGGAGCGGAGGTCATCAACGCCGCCCGCTCCGCCATGCACTCCTCGGCCGACCGGGTCGCCGAGGCCCAGGACGCGCGACTGCGGCTGGCCGACGAGTTCGAGACGGCCGTGATGGGCATGAGCGAGCAGGTCGCCACCGCCTCGACCGAGCTGTCCGCCTCGGCCGCCGGCCTGACCCAGGCCGCCGACGCGGCGCGCACCGAGGTGCAGGCCGCCCGCGGCACGATCGACTCGCTGACCCGCTCCTCGGCGGAGATCAAGGGCATCGTGGCGATGATCGACTCGGTCGCCGCGCAGACCCGGCTGCTGGCGCTCAACGCGACCATCGAGGCCGCCCGCGCCGGCGAGGCGGGCAAGGGCTTCGCCGTCGTCGCCTCCGAGGTCAAGGACCTCGCCGACGAGACCGCCCGGGCCACCGACCGGATCACCGCCCAGGTCGAGTCGATGCGCACCGCCTGCGACCACGTCGCCGCCGGCATGAGCACCGTCGGGACGACGGTCGACGAGATGAACGGCCTGGTCGACGGGATCGCCGCGGCCGTCGACGGCTCGGCGTCCCTCGGCCCGGCGGGCGACACCACCGGCCTGTCCCGGATGGCCGAGCAGCTGCGCACGGAGATGACCGGCTTCCTCGCCGAGATGCGGGGCTGAGCGCGGCCACCCGACCCGCCGACGGGGCGGGCGGAGGAGGGACCTCCCGGGCACGAGCAGCGGCTTGCTAGGCTGTTCGTCACGGGCGAGAGCCCGACGCGGGTGTAGTTCAATGGTAGAACATCAGCTTCCCAAGCTGACAGTGCGAGTTCGATTCTCGTCACCCGCTCCAAGCGCCCTACCGGCGCAGCAACCCCAACTGGCCTGGTCAGACCGGACATCCGGCTGCCGGGCCAGAGTGGTCTCCAGGGCCCTTGAGTGATCTGGAGTGATCCCCCGTTGTGACACGGCAAGGACATGCTGGCGACACGGTCACCGAGCGGCGTCGCGCCCCCGATGGCACTCCGGACCACTCAGGTTGTCTGAGAACCCGAGAACCGCGTAGCAGTCCCATGCCCTCCACTCGGAACACCACAAAGGCCGCCAAGACCGGGTCAGCACACCGGCCGCCCCCGGGCTCTCAGCCCTGAGCAGGTCAAGACCGCCCAGCTCATGCGCAACAGCGGCGTGACGATCTCGGAGATCAGCAAGGCCGTCGGCGCCAGCCGCGCCACGATCTACCGCGTGCTCGATCAGGCCACCGCGTAGGCCCCGAGCCGTCACGTAGCGCCCCGCTGGACGGGCGCCGGTCCTCAGCGCTCAATCGTGGCGGAGTCCGCCCACCGCGCCAGCATGCTGAGGGCAGCGAGTTGCTCCAGGGCTTCGTTCTCACCCAGTTCGCCTACGTCGTGGGCCACCGGGTTCCGCACCGCAGCGAACCAGCCGTCCGCGATCATCAGCGCACCCCGGTGGACGTTCTTGTAGGTGGCCCCGCCGTCGTCCGGGATGATCCGGAGCCGGGGCTCGGTGGCGCTGCCCGGGTTGGGCGAGAACACCGACTGGAAGAGCTTGGCCTCAGAGAGGTCCCGCCGCCCCACCTTGTTCTGCACCTCGGCGTTGACCCGCCGGGCCGCTGCGCCGACGGCGTCGCGGTAGTGCCCGGTGCTCCAGAGCGACCGCGCCCCGTCCCAGACCCACGCGTGCATGCTGGCAGCGGAGAGGTCTGGCGCATCGTCACCGAGGTTGGCCCGGATCTCCTCCTGGCGCTGTATCGCGGCTAGGGCACGGCTCGCTGCCTCACGATGCTGCGTCCACCGGTTGACCGTCTTGTTGCGGTCGGAGGGCACGTCCTCGCGCCAACGAGGAAGGACCTGGGCGAAGATCAGCTCAACTACTTGAGCCTGCTCGGCGATCATCTCGTGACTGTTGAGGTTGGAGCGGCGGCCAGAGATCACCGTGCTGTTGTTCGGGTTGTTGAACTCGGACAGCCATAGGAACTGGCGCAGCTCCCCCAGTGCCCACTCAGCGTTCAGCCCGGCCACGCGCTCTCCTCGTCGTTGGATCGGCGCCGGCAGGAGTCACGTGGCGGCCGAGGGCACGAGGCTACGGGCGGGCTTCCTGCGGGCAGGAGGACGTCGCCCTAGGCATCATCTCGTCCCGAGATGACAGCATCCGAACGCTAGGTAACGATCCGGTTCCAGATGGGCGCACGGTGACGTTGACGTTCGTCAACCGCCGGGGAGACTGCGCCGGGTCGTCACCGTCAAGCGGGGAGCAACGTGTCACAGGTCAGCAAGATGGTCCGCTTCTACGAGCCGCTCATCCGGAACCAGCAGGGCCAGCGCCAGACCATCTCCGGCGAGTTCTGGAAGGAGGCCCGGAAGGACATCAACGACCTGGCCGAGGCTGACCGGAACCACACCTACCGGGGCGTCCGGTACTACGGCGAGAACCGTGATCCGGTGTCCCCGGCGACGCCCTACATCTACGTCGGGCGGCTCCGCCCGGCCGCCGATCACCCCGACGGCTTCCGGCCCGGGTCGGGCATCCTCGGCCCGCTCCAGCCCGCGCAGGTCGGGGACCTGATCTCCGAGCCGACCCTGGTCCTCCCCTTCGGGACGACCAACTACGTCGCGGTGATGAGCCCCGTGACCGGGGGGACCCGGATCCAGGCGATCGAGTACTGGCTCAACATGGCGCTGGGCTTCTTCCCCACGGACAACACGCTCACCCTCGCGCCTCTGTTCGACAAGAAGATGACCGACAAGCTCGCCAACTCCACCGGCGCAACCCGGGTGCAGGTGCGGGTCGCGCCGGGCCGGGATCTGCCGGAGAACCTGCCTGGTCGCCTCATGCGTGCGGTGCGCGCCTCCTCTCAAGTGACACCGAGCGACCTGTCGGTGGAGATGACGTGGAGCTTCGGCCACGCGAGCGGGAGCCAGCCCAGCCGGGTCGAGCTGCTGGAGGCGGCCCGTGAGATCTGGACGGGCGGGTGGGCTGAGAGCGCCGAGGTGAACCTGGAGGTTCAGCGGGACGACAAGATCAAGACCGAGATCCACCAGCTGATCAACGACCGCCTCACCTACACCGCGAAGTTCGACGTGCCGGAGGGTCAGAGCCCCACCGAACAGTCGGTGCTGAAGGGTATGCAGGACGCCATCAAGCAGTTCCGTGGAGAACACTGAGGAGGTGACCGTGAGCGAGGAGAACACGAACGAACCCTCGCGCGTCACCCAGAAGATCCGTCAGCTCAAGGGATTCGCGCAGGACTTCCCGACCGTCGTCAACACCGGTCTCGGACTGGCAGTGGTCGCCTACTGGCTGGCCACCTGGAAGTGGCACCACGTCAACGTCCCGTGGCTCATCGACTCCGTCGCGGACCCGGACCACGTCATGACCCTCCATCTTGGCGTCGCCGCGCTGGCCGCGATGGTCGGAGGCTTCTCTGGCGTGGTGATCATCTTTGGGCTCGGGGACAGCACCCGGCTCCGGCGGCTTCGGCAGTCGGGCGGGCGGCGGCTGCATGCCAACTGGATCTCGGTCATCGCGGTGGCGTTCGCAGGCGCCTTCCTCGCGGTCGGCTGCGCCGGTCTCGCGTTGGGCGGTCAACCAGAGCCGTCGCTGTGGATCGGGATGTTCGCCTTCCTGCTGACCGGCCACGGAGCGGTTCGGCTTGTGTGGCTGCTGGGCGCCCTGGCGCAGGTGACCCATGGGGAAGACGAAGACCGGACGCGCAGGGAGAACGAGATCGCCAGCGCCGACCTGTTCGCGCAAGCTCGTGCAGCCCGGGAGGCCGCGAGTAGGACGCGTGAGATGGAGTCCGAGCGCGAATCGCCCCGAGAGCTACAGGGGTAGCTCAACCTCGGCAGCCCTGGACGACGAGACCGCCGCACGCAGGGCCTGAGCCGCCACGTAGTCGCCGACCGGCGAGCCTCCAGCACTCGTGCCCGGGTGGCCGTGATGGTCGGTACGTGGCGACTCACAAGATCGACCCAGCCGAGGTCCTCCTCGGCGTAGCCCTCAAGGTCTACCGGGCCCGCGTGCTGTCCGAGGGTCTGACGGAGGAGATCGACCGGGTGCTCAGCTCGCCGACCGAGGCTCGCCCCGAGGCCAACGCCGACGGCTCGTTCTCCTCGATCTACGAACCAACAGCCGAGCCACATCCCGCGATGAGCCTCACGCTCGGCGAGTTCGCCCACAACGCACGGAGCGCGCTGGACAACCTCGTGACCGCGCTGGTCGTGCGCAACGGCGGCACCCCGAAGAGCCACCACAAGTTCCCGCTGACCACCCACATCAACGAGTGGACGGCCTCGGTGACAGACCTGTGGCCAGCAGAAGGGCCACTGGCCGGTGTGACGCGGGAAGACCTCGACCTGATTCACGATGTCCAGCCGTTCCACGCCGACGACCCCACTCAGCACCCGCTCGCGCTGGTGGGGCGGGTGAACAACGCCGACAAGCACCAGATGCTCCACGCCGCCATCCCCTACACCGCCCCCGATGCCGACCAGGAGGTGCTATCGGTCCTCCCCACAAGCACGCAAGTGCAGATTATCTGGACGCCTGCTCGGAGTGCGCTGCTAGCCCGAGGCGACGAGTTCACCCGCTTCCGGTTCGTGGGTCCCGCGCCTGACGAGTTCTTGGTCAAGCTGAACTGGCCCCTCACCGTGGTCTTCCGCGACCACAAAGGCCGAGACCTCAACTTCACCGAGCTGAGCCGGATGTACGAGGCCGTAGCCCTGGCCGTCCGGCCGTGGATCGACCCGGAGTATCAGGAGTAGCTCAGGACCTCGGCCGGGCCGGTGGGGGTCCTGCGCTTGATCGAGATGCGGGGCCGGCTGGTATGCCGCGATCCGGGGAGCCGGTGGACACCGTCGGTGGGCCGGGCGGCGGTCTGACAGTGAGCCCCTAGCGCAGCAGCGCACGCAGGTTCAACCTTCTCCGGCCACACGCAGGTTGTCGCCGGTGCTCCGGAGTGCGTAGAGGCACTGTCAGCTTCCTCAACTCCAGGGACACCGCGATGACCAGCAAGACCAACAAGCGCCGCGATTTCGGCTCGATCGAGCAGCTCCCGTCGGGCCGGTGGCGCATCCGCTACCGGGACAACGATGGCAAGGTCCGGTCTCGCACCTTCGCCACCAAGACCCAGGCTGTCCAGGCCCTGGCGCGGGCCCAGGCCGACCTGTCCCGTGGCGACTACGTGGACCCCCGGGCCGGGGCCGTCCGCCTGGACGCCTACCTGGCGTCGTGGATCACCCACCGCACGGTCCGTGGCGAGCCGCTGGCCCCTCGGACCGCCGCCCTGTACTGCCACCAGCTCAGCAAGCACATCGGCCCGGCGCTAGGGCACGTCGAGCTGCGCCACCTCACCAAGGAGCGCGTGCGCCGGTGGCACGAGGCGATGACCGGGCAGGATGGACCCGGCCGGTCCACCGCCGCCAAGTGCTACCGGCTGCTCCGAGCCGCGCTCGCCACCGCCGTCGAGGACGACCTGGTCAAGGTCAACCCGTGCGTGATCCGTGGCGCCGGGGAGGAGCCCCGCCGGGAGCGCCCGCCGATCTCACTGCCGGACCTGGCGCGCATCCTGGCCGCGATGGAGCCCCGCTGGCGGGCCGTCGCCGTGATCGGCGCCCACGTCGGGCTGCGGTTCGGCGAGCTGGGCGCGCTCCAGCGCCGCCACGTCGACCTGCTGCACGGTCGCGTCCTCGTCCACCAGGCCGCCGCGCAGGTGCCCGGGGAGGGCAGGGTGGTCGGCAGGACCAAGTCCCGGGCATCGCACCGGGAGGTGGCTGTACCGCCGCATGTCATGCCGGTGCTGGTCGAGCACCTGAACACCTACGTCGGCCCGGAGCCGGACGCGTTGGTGTTCACCGGCCCCAAGGGCGGCGCGCTCAACAACGGCAACTGGCACAAGAAGGTCTGGGGCCCGGCGCTCGCCGCCGCTGGCATCACCGGCGTGACCTTCCACGACACCCGGGC
Organism: Modestobacter sp. VKM Ac-2986; assembly: GCF_026967795.1. Classification (GTDB taxonomy): domain Bacteria; phylum Actinomycetota; class Actinomycetes; order Mycobacteriales; family Geodermatophilaceae; genus Modestobacter. Next base: position 547,658 of record NZ_JAPVBH010000001.1, on the reverse strand, counting down.
CACCGCAGCCACGATGGCTGGGCTGGCGGGCGGCACGCTCAAGGAGCTGATGATCCGACTGGGGCACAGCTCCCCGGACGCTGCGCTGCGCTACCAGCGCTCCACCGCCGACCGGGACACCGCGCTGGCCGCGAAGATCTCCGCGATGCTGCTGACGGCGACCACCAGCGGCACGGTGACCCCGATCGGCACCCGGGCGCAGTGACACACAAGTGACACACAGGGCCCCGGACGACTAGGTCCGGGGCCCTGTCTCGTTGCTGACCAGCAAGGACACAGACGAGCCGCAGGATGAACACGCTGCTTCCCAAGCTGACAGTGCGAGTTCGATTCTCGTCACCCGCTCCACGGAGCTCATGCCGAGCGCTCGGCCCCGGCCGGCGATGAGCGCCGCCGCGGGGCCGAGCGGGTCAGCTCATCCCCACGGCCGGTCGTAGCTCCACTCCGAGTCCCAGTGCGCGGTCTCGGAGAAGAAGAGCGGATCGCTGGCGTCGAGCCGGGCGCGGAACGCCTCCTCGTTGATGCCCTCGAAACCGAGGCCGGGGCCGTCGGGCACCGTGATGTAGCCGTCCTCGATGATCGTCTCCGGCAGGCCGGTCACCAGGCTGGCCCAGTCGCCGACGTCGGCGGCGTGGAACTCCAGCGCGAGGAAGTTCTCCGTCGACGCGCCGATCGCCACGCTGGCCATGGTGGCGATCGGTGTCGCCGCCAGGTGCAGGGCCATCGGGATCCCGTACGGCTGGGCCAGGTCCCCGATGCGCTTGGTCTCCATGATGCCGCCGGCCGATGCGGGGTCGGGGTGGGCGATGCGGATCGCCTGGGCGTCGAGGAGGGGCTTGAAGCCCTCGGCGAGGTAGATGTCCTCGCCGGTGCAGGTCGGCGTGGCGATGGACTCGGTCAACTGGCGCCACTGCTGGGTGAACTGCCAGGGGATGAGGTCCTCCAGCCACTCCAGTGCGTAGGGCTCGAGCGCCCGGGCGAGCCGGATGCAGGAGTCGACGTCCATGTAGCCGAAGTGGTCGGCGGCGATGGGGAGTTCGTAGCCGACGACGTCACGCACCCGGCGCACGTAGTCGGCGATGTGGTCGACGCCGATCTTGGTGATGTGCGTCCCGGTGAAGGGGTGCATCGTGAACGGCAGGTCCTTCGGTCGGCGCGTGCGTTCGCGGGGCGGCGCGATGACCGCACCCGGCACGTCCCAGAGCATGGACAGCCCGATGTCCATCTTGAGCATCTTGAAGCCCTGCTGCTCACGCGCCAGCAACTTGGCGCCCATCGCCTCCGGGTCGCGCTGCTCCTCGGTGTCGGCGTACACCAGGATCCGGTCGCGGTACTTGCCTCCCGCCAGGAGCCAGGCCGGGACGTCGTAGGCCTTGCCCGCCAGGTCGAGCAGGGCCATCTCGACGCCGGAGACGCCCCCGCCCTGGCGACCGGGGCCCCCGAACTGCCGGATCTTGCGGAAGACCTTCTCGATGTTGCACGGGTTCTCCCCGAGCAGGCGGCTCTTGAGCATGAGCACGTAGTTGACGCTGGACTGGTCGCGGGCCTCCCCCCAGCCGCTGATCCCCTGGTTGGTGTCGATGCGGATGATCGTGTGCCGCATGGGCACACCCTCGAGCTTGGCGACCCGCAGGTCGGTGATCCGCAGGTCGCTGGACCGACTGCGGGTGTTGATGCGGTTCTCGAATCCGGTCTCGGTGGTCACTGTGTCCTCGTCTGGATCGTGGGCGGCTTCGGGGCAGGAAGGGTCACTGGCGGGCGAGGCACCACTGCTCGAAGTCCGCCTGGACCTCCGGGCCCCACTCCGGGACGTCGATGTCGGCGCTGGTGTAGACCCGCTCGGCCAGACGGGACTTGCCGAAGACGTCGCGCTGCTGGGTGTCCTCGCTGTGGACGGCGACCGCCTCGGCGAGGTGCGGGGGGATGATGCTGACCCCGGCGGGGGTGGCGAGCACGACGTCCCCGGGGAGCACGGTCACGCCGCCGAGGCGGATCGGGGTGTTGAGGCCCGCGATCGTGACGTCACCGATCCCGGTGGGGTGCGACCCCTGGTGGAGGATGTTGATCGAGGACATCTCGGCGATGCCCTGGGCGTCCCGGATGCCGCCCTGGATGACGGCACCGGTCCCGGTCCGAGTGGCGACCGCGGTCGCCAGGTTGTCACCGATGAAGGTGCCGTGCTCGATCTTGCCGAACATGTCCACGACCATGACGTCGCCGTGCTCGAGGCTCTCCACGACCCACCAGTTCTGCTTGACGACCGCGCCACCCGATCGCTGCTCACGCCGACCGGCGTCCAGCACCACGGCGTCGAAGTCGGGCCGGTAGGGCAGGAACTGTGCGGTGACCGCCCGGCCGACGAAGGCCTTGCCCGGGTTGGTCTCCTGCCAGCCACCGACGAACTGGTGGTGGTACCCGGCGTGCTTGAGCGGCTTCCAGGCCTGCTCGACGGTGATCCCGCGGAGCCGGTCGAGCAGGTCGTCGCCCACCCGGGGCCGCCCGTTGGCGAAGCGCTCACCGGTCCACTCGGGTGTCATCGCCTCCAGCAGTGAGGCCTCCGGCTCGATGCGCATCGTCTGTTCTCCCTCCGTCGATCCGGTCGACACGGTGGCGACCGGCTCCGTCCCCGTCATCGGATGCCGATGGCCGGGTCGACCGTCCCGGCACGCGTGTGCCCGGAGGTCTCGTCGTACAGATGGCACTGGACCTGCACACCCGCCATGCCGGTCAGGGCCGGCCGCCGCTGGGTGCAGACCTGTTCGGCGAACGGGCACCGCGCGGCGAAGGGGCAAGCGTCCGCGGTGACCGGTACCGACCCGGTCGCGCCGGCTGCGGCGACCGCGGTCGGCACGGCGGCCGCCGTGGCCAGCCGCGCCTCCCGCTTGCGCCGCTGCAGCTCCGGGTGCGGGACCGGAGCGGCGTCCAGGAGCAGCCGGGTGTAGGGGTGCAGCGGGGTGGAGCACACCCGGTCCGCCGGTCCCTGCTCCATGACCCGGCCCCGGTAGAGCACCACCACCCGGTCGGACAGGTGCTGCACCACCGCGATGTCGTGGGAGATGAACAGGTACGCGACCCCGAGCTCGGCCTGCAACCGCTGCAGGAGGGCGAGGACCTGCGCCTGGGTGGAGACGTCCAGGGCACTGACGCTCTCGTCGCACACGATGAGCCGGGCGCCCACCGACAGGGCCCGGGCGATGGCGATCCGCTGCCGCTGACCACCCGAGAAGGAACCCGGGTAGCGGTCGGCCGCGTCCGCCGGGAGCGCGACGCGCGTCAGCAGGTCGACCACCACCGCCTGGGCCTCCCGGGCGGAGAGCTTCCTGCGCACCTGCAGGGGCTCGCGCAGGATCTGCCCGATGGTCAGGGCCGGGTTCAGCGAGCTGTACGGGTCCTGGAAGACGACCTGCAGGTCACCGGCGAGGGCGGCCCGGCGTCGACGGGACAGCCCGCTGATCTCGTGGCCCTGGAACTCGATCGAGCCGGCAGCCGTCTTGGCCAGCCCGAGCACCGCCCGTCCGATGGTCGACTTGCCGGAGCCGGACTCGCCGACGAGCCCGACCGTCTCCCCGGGCTGCACCGACACGCTCACCCCGTCGATGGCACGGAAGGTCCGCCGGCCGCGCAGCCGGTAGTCGACCGCGAGGTCCTCGATCTGCAGGAGCGCCGCGGGGGCGCCCGCCCGGTCGGTGCCCGGGAGACCCTCGACCGCCTGGTGGGCCATCACCGACCACCCACCGGCTGGCGGCGCACGGCCGGCGTCTCGAGCGACACGGTGGCCGGTGTCAGCGCGAGCTCGGCGGACCGGACGCACCGGACCTCGTGGCCGACAGCCACCGGTTCGAGGGGCACCGGCCCGCTGCGGCAACGATCGACGACGAGGTCGCACCGGGCGGCGAACCGGCAGTGGTCGGGCCAGGCCGCCGGCAACGGCACCGTGCCCGGGATCCCGTGCAGCTCCTGCACCACGTCCAGCACGGGCGTCGAGGCCATCAGCGCCCGGGTGTAGGGCATCCGCGGCTGGTCGAACAGCTGGCCGACCGGCGCCTCCTCGACGATCTCACCGGCGTACATGACGATCACCCGCGTGCAGATGTCGGCCACGACCCCGAGGTCGTGGGTGATGAGGAGCAGGCCCATGCCGAGCCGCTGCTGCAGGTCACGCAGCAGGTCGAGGATCTCGGCCTGGACCGTGACGTCCAGCGCCGTGGTCGGTTCGTCGGCGATGAGCAGCTCCGGGTCACCGCTGATGGCCAGCGCGATCGCGACGCGTTGCGCCATGCCCCCCGACAGCTGGTGCGGATAGGACCGCAGCACGTCCTCGATCCGCGGGATGCCCACCAGCTCCAGGAGTTCCCGGGCCCGGGTGCGGGCGTCGGCCCGGTTGCGGCCGTGCGACCGCAGCGCCTCGGTGAGCAGGCTGCCCACCGTGAACGACGGGTCGAGGGCGACCATGGGCTCCTGGGAGATGAGCGCGATCCTGGTGCCGCGCAGGCCACGGAACGAGCGCGGGCCGGCGTCCACCGCGTGCCCGGCCACCTGCATCCGGCCGGTGACGACGCCCGGCTCGGGGACGAGCCCGATGAGCGACAGGCCGGTCATCGTCTTGCCGCAGCCGGACTCCCCCACCAGCCCGACGACCTCGCCGCGACGCACGGTGAACGAGATCCCGCTGACGACGGGCACGAGCCGGTCGCCGACCGGGAAGGACACCGTCAGGTCGCGGACCGCGACCAGCGCGTCGGGCCCGGCCTCGGGGACCCCCACCGGAGCCTGCTGGGGGCCCCGAGCCGGACGCCGGCGGGCGTGCTCGGGGGACGTCGTCCGGGAGGCGTACAGCTCGTCGCGCAGGTAGTCGCCCAGCAGGTTGAGTGCCAGGACCGTGAGGATGATCATCCCGCCGGACGGGACGAGCAGCCATGGCTGGATGCTCATGGCGTTGGCGGCCTCGGCGATCATCCCGCCCCAGCTGGGGACCGGCGGTGGCGCACCGAGGCCGAGGAAGCCGAGCCCCGCCTGGACGACGAGGGCCGCGCCCAGGGCAGCGGAGCCCTGGATGAGCACCGGTGCCATGGCGTTGGGCAGCACGTGCCGCGCGAGGATGCGGGCGGTCGACAGGCCGGCGACCTTCGCCGCGTCGACGTAGAGCTCCTCCCGCACGGCGAGGGTCGAGGCGCGCACCAGCCGGATGAACGTCGCTGACATCAGCACGCCCAGCACGATCATGGCGGCCCAGACGTTGTTGCCCAGCACGGTGGCCACCGCGAGCAGCACGAGGATGGTCGGCAGGGTGATCAGGATGTCCTGCAGCCAGTTGACGACCGTGTCGACCGCCCGGCCGACGTAGCCCGCGGCCAGGCCGAGCACCGTGCCCAGCACGATGGCGATGGCCACCGCGACGGCCGCCCCGGCCAGGGTCTCCCAGCCGCCGTAGAGCAGCCGGGCGAGCACGTCGCGACCGAGCATGTCCGTGCCCAACAGGTGGTCACCGCTGGGCGACTGGTACGAGTCGATGAGCTTCTGCTCCAGCGGCCGACCGAGGTCGAGGAGCCGGAAGACGCAGCTGGCGACGAAGACCAGGACGACCCAGCTCAGGCACAGCACCGCCCCTGGCCGGCGGAGCAGCCGCGCGACCGCGTGCGAGCGGTGGCGGACCGGCACGGGCGAGGTGTCGCCGGGTCCCCCGGCGGTCTCGGTGGCGAGCTCGATGCTCATGCGCGCACCTTCGGGTTGACGGCCGAGTTCAACAGGTCGACCACGAGGTTGATGAGGACGACGGCGATCGCGGTCACGACGAGCACGCCGAGCACGACCGGGACGTCGTTGCGGGCGAGCGCGGTCATCGTGTACTGGCCCAGGCCGGGGACGGCGAAGACCTGTTCGACGATGATCGAGCCGCCGGAGAGGTTGACGAACTGGATGCCCAGCGTCGTGAGGATCGGGACGCCGGCGTTCTTGAGCGCGTGCTTGTAGACGACCGACCACTCGCCGATGCCGGTGGCCCGCAGCGTGCGCACGTAGTCCCGGTCGAGGTTCTCCAGCATCGCCGAGCGCGTCTGCCGGGCGATCGCGGAGACCGCCACCGACGCGACGGCGATGACCGGCAGCACCAGGTGGAGCACCCACTGCCCGGGGTCGACGTCCAGGGGCACGTAGCCGGTCGCGGGGACGATGCCGAGGCTGAGTGCGAAGACGTACACCATGAGCAGCGCGAGCCAGAAGTTCGGCACGGCAAGTGCGACGACCGCCGAACTGACCAGGACACGGTCCAGCACTCCTCCGCGGACTGCGGCCACGACCCCGATCGGCACCCCCACCAGGAGCGACAGCAGCAGGGACAGCACGACCATGGACAGGGTCACCGGCGCCGTGGCGAGGATGCCGTCGACCACCTGCTGCCCGTTGTGCCAGGACTCGCCCAGGTCACCGCGGAGCACGGAGCTGAGCCAGTCCCAGTAGCGCTCCAGCACCGGCCGGTCGAGCCCGAGGCCGGCCCGGATCTCGGCGATCCGCTGCGGCGTGGCGTCCTCGCCGGCCTTGATCTGGGCGATGTCGTTGGGGAGCAGGTTGAGCAGCAGGAAGGCCAGGGACGACACCCCGAACAACATGGGGAGGGCGTAGGCCAGCCGCGTGAGCAGGTACCGCATGAGGGCTCGATCCTGTGCGGGAGGTGCCGGCGGCCCCGCCACCTGGCGGGAGCCGCCGACACCTCGTGCCGTGAGCGGTCAGGGCTTGTCGAGGCCCTCGAGGATGTACGGACCACCGTGTCCCGGGAGCACCATGATGTTGGTGACCTTGTCCGGGTCGTAGTAGGTCAGGGAGTTCACGTAGCCCACCTGCACGCTGTACGCGCCCTCGACGGCCGCGGCGGCGATGTCGTCCATCAGCGCCGCCTGCTCCTCGCCGGTGGTCATGACGGCCTTGTCGTAGAGCGCCCGGATCTCCGGTGCCTCGAAGCCGCGCTGGTTGTTGGCGGTCGCCGGGCCGAGCCAGAGGTTGGGCGGCGTCGCGAAGGAGTCCGCCAGACCGAGCGCGACCGCTGCCGCGTCGTACTTGCCGATGTCGGTGTTGGCCGTCTCGCCCGGGGGCCGGACGATGAGCTCCATCTGGACGCCGACCTCACCCAGGTAGCCGGCGACGGCCTCGGCCATCGGCTGGTCCTTCGACAGCGTGACGGCCGAGAAGGAGAACCCGTCGGGGTAGCCACCCTGGGCGAGCAGGCTCTTGGCCTTCGCCGGGTCGTAGCCGTAGTGGTCCAGGAGGGACTCGTCGTAGCCCGGGCCACTGCCCGGGGTGAAGGCGAGCGCGCTCGGCGTCCCCTGGCCCTGGAAGACCGTGTCGATGATGGTCTTCCGGTCGACGGCCCAGTTCAGGGCCTGCCGGACCTCCTTGCTGGCCAGGGCGGGGACGTTGGCGCCCGCGAGGTCGTACAGCGCGATCCCGTTGGCGTTCTGCGGCTGGGAGAAGACCTCGAGGTCCGTCGACTGGGCGGCGGCGAAGTTGCTGCCGTTGCCGTACCCGACGTCGACCTGACCGGAGACCAGCGCGTTGTACATGGCGTTCGCGTCGGTGTAGATCTTGATGACCAGCTCGTCGTGGTCGAAGCGGGCTGCGTCCCAGTAGTCGGGGTTCTTCACGTACGTGTACGTGTTGTCGGTGGTCGTCCGCCCCTCGTCCAGCGTGTAGGGGCCGGCACCGACCGGGTGGATGCCGAGGTCACCGGAGTCCAGTGCCGCGGGGCTGGGCACCGCCCCCATGTGCCCGACGAAGAACTTGGTCAGGCGCGGGTCGGGGCGACTGAGCTCCAGCCGGACCGTCAGCGGGTCGACGACCACCACGTTCTCGATGGCGTCGAGGTTGCTGTAGGGCGTGTCCTCGGCCGTGCGGCCGTAGTCGAGCCACTTCTTGACCGCCTCGGCGTCGTAGTCCTCGCCATCGGTGAACTTCACGCCGGGCCGGAGGTCGAAACGCAGCGTCTGGGCGTCCTCCCACTCCCACGACTCGGCCATGCCGGGGCGTTCGACACCCTGGGCGTCGCGCTCGATGAGGGCGCCGTAGATCGCGTGCATGTGTGCGCTGACCTGGGCCCCGGCGTTGGCGTACATGGGGTCGAACGTCTCGGGCGCGTAGGCGTAACCGATCGACACCGTGCTCGGCGCCCCCGCGGCGTCCGCGCCTGCGCCCCCGCCACAGGCTGCCGTCATCATCAGCAACCCCGCCGACACGGCTGCTCCGACGCCACGAAGGGCTCGGTTCAGCGGTGATGAACTCGTCGTTGACTTCATCCTCGTCCTCTTTCCGGCGGCGCCGTGAGAGCGCCGAGTGGGCAGTGTGTGTGGTCGAACCGTGCGCGGTGGGGTCTGCGCCCGAGGCGTCGCTCGGGCTCTCGCGGCGTCCCTCGTGATGTGAACTGTATCACCGTGTGCAACGGCGTTGCATGTAGTGAGACGCGCTATTCCGGCGATGCCGCGAGGACGTCCGCGACAGCGCGGACGACCAGGGCGAACGAGACGGCACCCGGGTCGCTCGTCCCGACCGAGCTGGCGCCGTGCGTACGCGCACGCCCCAGCCGGGCCGGGTAGCCGGCCGTCCTCCTGGCGCCGTGATCGGCGGCGGTCGCAGCGGCGTCCCAGGCAGCGGTCATCGGCGCGTCGCCGGCGACGGCCGCCTGCAGCGCCTCGGCGAAGGGCACGAGCGCATCGACCATGGTCTTGTCACCCGGGCGCGCTCCGCCCCGGGCCTGGACGGACTCGCGGAACGCCGCCACCGCGGCCAGCAGGTCCGGCCCGCCGAGCAGACGTTCGTCGCCCACGACCTGCCCCGCCTCCCGCAGCGCAGCCCCCCAGAGCGCGCCGGAGGTCCCGCCACCGACGTCGGACCACGCCTGGCCCGCCACGGCGAGCACGCTGCCGGCGCCGGCGCCGGCAGCCACCGCGTCCTGTGCGGCACGCAGCGCAGCGGTGATCCCCCGGGCCATCCCGGCACCGTGGTCCCCGTCGCCGGCGACTGCGTCGAGCTCACCGAGGGCCGACTCCTCCGCCAGCACCGCTGCCCGGGCGCCGGCCAGCGCCCCGACCAACCGGACCGCCACCGCGTGGGACGCCGGCGACCCTGCCGACACCGACCCCGCCGGCGACTCCTGCGGCTGCAGCACCCGGCGGGGAGCAGCGGCAGCAGCGGGCCCACGGGAGAACGCCGGCGTGTCCGCACCGGCCAGCCAGCCCGACTCGAGCTCGTCGTCGAGGTACATCAGCGACACCGAGAGACCGGCCATGTCCAGACTGGTGACCAGTTCACCGACGACCGGCGCGACGAGGACCATCCCCGCCTGCTCCAGCCGTACCGCGACGCGGGCGAAGACCACGTGGAGCTCGTCGTACTTCGTGGCACCGAGGCCGTTGACCAGGACGGCGACCCGCCGCCCCGCCTCGGGCGGGCGCTCGTCGAACAACCCGTCCACCACCAGGTCCGCGACCTCGTCGGCCGAGCCGAGCGGGCGCTGGGCGATGCCCGGCTCGCCGTGGATCCCCAGGCCCACCGCCACCTGCCCGGCGGGCACCTCGAAGAGCGGACGGTCGGCCCCGGGCAGGGTGCACCCGGAGAAGGCGACCCCGAACGAGCGTGTCGCCTCGTTGGCCCGGCGGGCGATCCGCTCGACCTCGTCCAGCGAACAGCCGCGCTCGGCGGCCGCACCGACCACCTTGACCACCAGGAAGCTGCCGGCGATGCCACGCCGCTGCGCGTGCTCGCCGTCGCCACCTGAGGCGATGTCGTCGGTGACGGCCACCATGCGGGCCGGCACCCCGTCGGCGTCCAGCACGTCCCGCGCGGCACCGAAGTGCAGGATGTCGCCGGCGTAGTTGATGGGGAGGAACAGCACGCCCCCACCCGACTCCGCGGCCCTGGCGACGGAGAGCACCTGCGTCTCCGCCGGGGACGCGAACACGTTGCCGCAGGCGGCCCCGTGCCCCAGGCCCGGCCCGATCCACCCCGCGAAGGCAGGGAAGTGCCCGGACCCGCCCCCCAGCACGATCGCCACCTGCCCGCGGGCCGGCTCACCGGCGCGGACCACCCCGCCGGGCACCGCGAGCACGTGGTCGGGGTGCGCTCCGGCGAAGCCGCTGAGAGCCTGGGCGGCGAACTCCACCGGCTCATTGACCAGTCGCGTCATCGCCCACTCCCGGTGGCCGCAGCGTCGTGCAGCTCTGCCTGCTCGTCCATGTCCACTCCTCGGTCTCTGCGCACGGGCCGGTCAGTGGCCGGCGGGGAGGCCGTTGGTGGGCGGCGTGTCCGGATGGGTCCCGATGCGGTGGTCCCGGTTCATCGCCGCCAGCCGCGCGTGCTCGTCCTCGGTCAGCGTGAAGTCCAGGACGTCGAGGTTCTGCCGGATGCGGTCGGGGTTCGAGGACTTGGGGATCACCACGTGGCCCAGGTCCAGGTGCCAGCGCAGGACGACCTGGGCCGGGCTCTTGCCGTGCCGGACGCCGATCTCGGCGAGCACCGGCTCGTCCAGCAGCTTCCCCTGCCCGAGCGGGCTCCAGGCCTCGGTGACGATGGCGTGCGCCTGGTGGTAGGCGCGCAGTTCGTGCTGCTGCATCCAGGGGTGCAGCTCGATCTGGTTGAGCACCGGCTGCTCGTCGAACTCGGCACGGAGCAGCTCCAGGTGCTTGACCAGGAAGTTCGACACCCCGATCGACCGCGCCCGGCCCTGCCGCTTGATCTCCGACAGCGCACGCCAGGTGTCCTGGATCCGGCCGAGGTGGGCCATCGGCCAGTGGACGAGGTACAGGTCCACGTGGTCGACGCCGAGCCGGGTGACGCTCTTGTCGAAGGCCGCGAGCGTCTCCTCGTAGCCGTGGTCGGTGTTCCAGACCTTCGTGGTGAGGAAGACGTCCTCCCGGTCGACCCCCGACTCGCGGATCCCCCGCCCCACCCCCTCCTCGTTGCCGTAGACGGCGGCCGTGTCGATGGACCGGTAACCGGCCTCGAGGGCAGACCGCACGGAGGCTGCGGCATCGTCGGAGGCGACGCGCAGCACGCCCAGCCCCACCCTGGGGATGGACCGGCCGTCGGCGAGCGCGACCGTCGTGGGGTCCGCCGCGCCGACCGGCGCAGAGGTGTCGGGTGTGACGTTGATGGACATAGGAGAGGTGCTCCCCGAGGTAGGTGGACGGCGCTGTCCCCCGACGAGATGTTGCATCGCATGCAACACCGTCCCGTCTGGTAGATTCGGACCGTAGCGACGCCTCCTCGGTGGTGTCAATCACGTCCGTTCGAGCGGAGGACTCGTGACAGCACTCGAAGTCGCGGACAACGAGAAGCCCGGCCCGCAGACGGCGAACATGCTGCTCAGGGGTCTGGCCGTGCTCGAGTCGGTCGCCCGGTCCGGCAGCCGGCGGGGCGTGAGCGTGACCGAGGTGTCCCTGGACACCGGCCTGGAGAAGTCCACGGCCTCTCGGATCCTGTCGATCCTGCGGGACGCCGGCTACCTACGGCAGGACGGCTACCGGCGCTACCGGCTGACCGCCCGGCTCAGCCAGCTCTCGGTCGGCTACTCCGACATCGAGGACCTGCTGGCGGTCGCCCGGCCACACCTGGAGGCGCTGCACGAGAAGTTCGACGAGGAGGTGCACCTCGCCGTGCTCGACGGCGGGTACATGGTGTTCGTCGACTACATCCCCTCCTCCCAGGTCGTGCGCTCGACCCTGTCCACGACGCAGCGGCTCGTGCACGAGACCGCCGCCGGCCGGGCCGCCCTGTGCCTGCTCGACCGGGAGGCGCGCCACCACGCGCTCGAGCTCTCCTCCGCCGGTGGGGACGTGCAGCTCTCGGACGCCGACATCGACCGGATCATGAGCGAGCTCGACGAGGCCCGCGACCGCGGCTGGGCCGGGTTCGACGCCAACGACGGGGTCACACGGTTCGCCGCCCCGATCGTGGACTCCGAGGGGTCACCCATCGCCGCGATGTGCATCTCCGGGCCGACGTACCGGGTCGTGCCCAGACAGGAGCAGTTCGCCACCGCGGTGATGGCCGCAGCACAGGCGGTCAGCGGCGCGATGTGAGACGGGCGGTCGACGGACCCGATGCCGGCGCGGAGGCCGCGGGGCGGAGAGCCGGCCGGTCTCAGCCGGGCCAGACCGCTTCGACCACCCGCTCGCTGGCGTGCCCGTCCTCCAGCGCGCACCAGCGTGCGACGAAGCGCGCGTGGTCGTCCGCGTGTGCCGCAGCCACGCCCGGCAGGTCGAGCAGCACCTCGGTCAGCGAACCCTGGTCGAGCACGACCGGCCCGGGCGCGCCGGTGCGCAGGTCGAAGGTGAAGCCACGGAGCCGGCCCTCGTAGTGCTCCAGGTCGTAGGTGAACAGCACGATCGGCTTGCCCGTCACCGCGAAGTCGAACATCGACGACGAGTAGTCGGTGACCAGCACGTCGGCGGCCAGGTACAGCTCGGCGATGTCCGGGTGCCCGGACACGTCGCGCACCCGCCCACTGCTGGCCGGCCGCTGCTGGTGCCCCATGTAGTGGTGCAGCCGCAGCAGCAGGACGGCGTCGTCGCCGAGCCGCCCGGCCAGCGCCGCGACGTCCAGCCCGAGCGAGGCCTCGGCGCCCGGCGCCGCCTCGTCGTCCCGGTAGGTGGGGGCATAGAGGACCGCGGTCGTGCCCTCGGTGATGCCGAGCGCCGCCCGCACCCGTGCCCGGTGCGCGTCCCGGTCGGGGGCGAGCAGGACGTCGTTGCGCGGGTAGCCGATCTCCAGGAGCGCACCGGTGTACCCGAAGGCCGAGCGCAGCAGCCGGGTCCCCTCGCCGCCCGGGGTGACCAGCCAGTCCCAGCGGGCGATGTCATCGTCGAGGACGGCCATCACGTCGTCCGGGGGCACCGAGGTGGCGTCGCGGTGGATCCGCTTCAACGGCGTGCCGTGCCAGGTCTGCAGGTACCGCGCACCGGGCGGCTTGCGCCACTCGTCGAGCTGGATGTGCGTGTTGGCCACCAGGACGTCGGCGGACTCCAGCGCCGCCACGGCGGCCGGGGTCCCGATCGGCACGGTCACCGCGTCGGCGGGGAAGGCCGCGGCGTGCCGCGGGTCGGCGAGCCACACGTGCTCCTCGCCGCCCCCGCGCGCCCGCAGCGCCTCGTACAGCGCGCGCGGGTTGTCGGAGTACCGGCCGTTGAACGAGTTCCACACGACCCTCATCGGGAGCCCTCCTCGTCGGGCACGAGCCAGGCGGCGGTGTCGACCGGCAGGACGCCGTCCGGCGCGGGACCGGAGGCGAGCACGACGCGCCGCCCGGCCGGCAGCGGCACGTCGTCCGGGCCGAAGTTCACCCACACGACCGTCGTCCCCCGGGCGAAGGCGAGCACGCCGTCGGGGGCCTCGTGCCACACCAGCGGCCCGGCCATCAGCTCGTGGCGCAGGCCGAGGGCACAGCGGTAGAGCGCCAGCGTCGAGTCCGGGTCCTGCTCCTGCGCGGCCGCGGTGAGCGGTCCCCAGCCCGGCGGCTGCGGCAGCCAGGGCTCGGGGGCACCAGGCGGGGAGAAGCCGTACGGCGGCCGGTCCCCCGACCAGGGCAGCGGCACGCGGGACCCGTCGCGGCCGGGGTCCCGGCCGCCGGAACGGGTGTGGATCGGGTCGAGCCGGCGCTCGGTGGGGATGTCCTCGACCTCCTCGAGGCCGAGCTCCTCCCCCTCGTAGACGTAGACCAGCCCGGGGAGCGCCGTGGTGAGCAGGGCGGCCGCCCGCGCCCGGGTCCGGCCCAGCGCGAGGTCGGGCTCCTCGGTGCCCCAGCGGGCCCGCTCGGACTCGTTGGACCCGCGCTCGGGCCACTGGGTGCGGGCGTAGCGGGTCACCTGCCGGACCACGTCGTGGTTGGTCAGCGCCCAGGCGCTCGGGGCACCGGTGAGCGCGGCGGTGGCCAGCCCGCGCTCGACGACCCGGCGCCACGGCCCCTCCCGCCAGGTCACGTGCAGCGGCTCGAACTCGAAGGCCATGTGCAGCTCGTCGGACCGCAGGTACAGCGGCAGCCGCTCGGGCCGAGCCACCCACGCCTCGGCCACGAAGACCCGCGGCGGGTCGTAGGAGTCCGCGACCTCGCGCCACTCCCGGTAGACCTCGTGCACCTCGTCCTGGTCCCAGCCCGGGTGCTCCTCGGTGCGCCGGTCCCTGCCCAGGGCGTCGGGCAGGCCGGCCTCCTTGACCAGCCCGTGGGCGACGTCGACCCGGAAGCCGTCGACGCCGCGGTCGAACCAGAACCGCAGGACGTCGACGAACTCGGCGCGGACCTCGGGGTTGCGCCAGTCGAGGTCGGGTTGCTCGGGGGCGAAGGAGTGCAGGTACCACTCCCCCGGCCGGCCGTCGGCGTCCGTGGTGCGGGTCCACGACGGCCCGCCGAAGCAGCTCTCCCAGTCGTTGGGCGGCAGCGCACCGCCCTCCCCCCGGCCCGGCCGGAACAGGTACCGGGCCCGCGCCCGGGCGTCGCCGGCCAGCGCGGCCCGGAACCAGGCGTGGGCGTCGGAGGTGTGGTTCGGGACGATGTCCACCAGCACCCGCAGGCCGAGCGCGTGCGCCTCCTGGACGAACGCCTCGGCCTGCCCGAGCCCGCCCAGCACGGCGTCGACGTCCCGGTAGTCGGCCACGTCGTAGCCGTTGTCGACCATCGGCGAGGGGTACCAGGGGGTCACCCAGACCGCGTCGACGCCGAGCTCGGCCAGGTACGGCAGCCGGGCGCGCAGCCCGGCGAGGTCGCCGACCCCGTCCCCGCCCCCGTCCGCGAAGCTGCGGGGCAGGACCTGGTAGACCGCTGCGGTCCGCCACCAGGGGGCAGGGGTCGACGACGACACGTCAGCAGTCGACCTTGTAGAGGTACTCCTGGACCTCGGGGGTCGCGACGTTCTCCGGGGTCGCGAAGACGAACGGCACCGTCTGGTTGCGCTCGACCTCCTCGTCCTTGGACAGGGCCACCGCGGCGTCGACGCCCAGGGCGCCCTCGCGGTACGGGTACTGCACGACGATGCCGTCGACGGCGCCGTCCTCCAGCGCCTGGATGATCGGCTCGGAGGTGTCGTAGCCGACGACCTTCACGTCGCCGGTGCGACCGGCCTCGCGCACACCGGTGATCGCGCCCTCGGTGCTGTTGGTGGCCATCGTGTAGATGCCCTTGAGGTTCGGGTTCGACGAGGCCGCACCGGAGGCGATGGAGGCCGCGGTGGCGGTGGCGTTCTCGTCGTACTGCACGCCGAGGTAGGTGATGCCCGGGAAGGCCTTGAGGCCCTCCGCGAAGCCCTGCTCGCGCAGCTCGCCGATCGGGTTGCCCGGCGTCTGGTTGATCGCCAGCACCTCGCCCTGGCCGTTGAGCAGCTTGCCGAGGTTCTCCGCGGCGAGCCGCCCGCCCTCGAGGTTGTCGGACTGGATGTTCGCGCTGCCGATCGAGGTGTCCTCGAGGTCGCCGTCGATGGTGATGATGTCGACGCCGGCGTCCTTGGCCTCGGTCAGCGGCACGGCCATCGCGGTCGCGTCGGTCACCGAGATCATCAGCGCGTCCGGGGCGTTGGCGACGATGGCGTTGACCACCGAGGTCTGCGCGGCCACGTCGAAGGTCGGCGAGCCCTGGACGCTGAAGTCGACGCCGAGCTCGGCCGCGCGGTCGCGACCGCCGCAGCCGACGGTGCTGTAGAAGGGGTTGCCGGTCAGGCCGGGCACGTAGACGACGGACAGGGCCTCGCCGCCACCGTCTCCGGCGGCGGCGCCGGTCTCCTCCCCGCCACCACCACAGGCGGCGAGGACGAGCGCGGACGCGGCGAGGACGGCGGCCATGGGAGTGCGGTGCACGGGGGCTCCAGTTGTTCGAAGGGGGACGTGCGGGGAGGTCAGGCCTGGTTGCGCCGGCGGCGCTTGAGCTGGTCGAGGTAGACGGCCACCACCAGGACGATGCCGATGGCGACCTCCTGCCAGAACGGCTGGACGTTGAGCTGGATGAAGCCGTTGTTGAGCACGGTCGGGATGGCCATGCCGATCACCGTGCCGATCACCGTGCCGACCCCGCCGAAGAGGCTGGTGCCACCCAGGACGACGCCGGTGATGACCTCGAGCCCGTCGCTGGTGTGCCCGCTGATCGTGGTGGTGGCGAAACGGGTCAGGGACAGCAGCCCGGCCAGCCCGGCCAGCATGCCGTTGAGCGTGTAGAGCCAGAAGGTGTGCCGGTCGACGTCGACGCCGGCCCGCCGGGCGGACTCCTCGTTGCTGCCGATGAGCTGGGTGTGCCGCCCGAACCGGGTCTGGGACAGCACGAACCCGCCGATCAGCGCGACCAGCGCGGCGACCCACACCAGCCAGCTGACGCCCAGGGGGCGGTCGGTGGCGACGCTGATCATCGCCTTGGGCACGGTGCGCACGTCGGTGCCGTTGCTGATCAGGAGTGCCGCACCCAGGGCCGCGCCCATGGAGCCCAGCGTGGTGATCAGGGCGGGCACCTTGAGCTTGGAGATCACCAGCCCGTTGATCGCGCCCCACGCGGCACCGGCGAGCAGCGCGGTGATCGCGCCGAGCAGCACGGTGCCCGCGCCGTCACCGCCCTGGGACTCCATGACCTTGGCGGCGCACACGCCGGAGAACACGAGCACCGAGCCGATGGAGATGTCGAACCCGGCGGCGACCAGCACGAAGGTCGCGCCGACGGCCATGACCAGCAGCACGGCCATGTCGGTGAGCACGTTGCGCAGCGTCACCGGCGTAGGGAAGGAGTCGGGCGCGGCGAAGGAGAACACCAGCACCAGGACCAGCAGGACGGCGGTCATGTAGGCGGGCGAGGAGTTGAGGAGCCGCCGCCCGCGCCGGCCCTTCGCGGTGGTGCCGGTGCGCGCGGCGTCCGGGGCCTTGGCCGGGTCGATGGCGGTCACTGGTGGTCTCCCAGGGTCTCGTCCCGCACGTCCAGCGCGCCGGTCATGGCGCCGACGAGCTGCTCGACGGTGGCCGTCCTGGCCTCGAGGTCGGCGACCCGCCGGCCCAGGCGGAGCACCTGGACGCTGTCGGCGGCCTCGAGCACCTCGGGCATGTTGTGGGTGATCAGGACGACGGCGACGCCGGTGCTCGCCACGCGGCGCACGAGCTCGATGACCTTGCCGGTCTGGCGCACGCCGAGCGCGGCGGTGGGCTCGTCCATGATCACCACCCGCTTGGCCCACATGACCGCGCGGCAGATCGCCACGCTTTGGCGCTGACCGCCCGAGAGTGCCCCGACGGGTGCGTCGAGGTCCTTGACGTCGGTGCCCATGGAGGTGAACGCCTCTTCGGCGCGGGCCCGCATCGTCTTCTTGTCCAGCATCCCGAGGCGGCCGGCCAGGCCCGGGCGCAGCAGCTCCCGTCCGGCGAAGGCGTTCTCGGCCGGCCCGAGCTCGGGGGCGAGCGCCAGGTCCTGGTAGACGGTCTCGATGCCGAGCTCGCGGGCGCGGGTGGGGGAGGCCATGTGCACCGGCTTCCCGTCGATCAGCACCTCGCCGCCGTCGCGCTGCAGAGCCCCCGACAGGATCTTGATCAGCGTGCTCTTGCCGGCACCGTTGTCGCCGATCAGCGCGGTGACCTGGCCCGCGCGGGCGGTGAAGTCGACCTCGCGCAGGACGTCGACGTGGCCGAAGGACTTCACCACGCCGCGGGCCTCGAGGACGATGCTCATGCGGAGAGCGCGTGGGGACGATGGGGCGGTGTCACGGAGGGGCCTCCAGGCAGGGCGAGGTACGTGCTCGGGGTGGCACCGGTCAGCCGACCGTAGCGGCTGGGGACGCCCGGGCAGCGCCGAGCACCCGGCTCCGCACCGGTCGGCAGAAGTATGTCGTAGACAACCGAACGCCTCCGCCCGAGGGTCCACACAGTGGGACGGCCCACCCGGACGACGCGGGGCCCACGGGTCCGCACGGTCGGCGCACCGCCCGACGTCGCAGGTCAGGACGCCGTCGGAGCCGGGCTGCGGCACGGGCGACCGTGGGCGAGGGTGGTCCGGTGAGCTCCCTCCCCACCGTGCGGTCCCTGCCGACGGCCGACCTCGGCGTCACCGAGCGGGCGACCCTGCGCCGCTTCCTGGTCGAGGCCTACGGCGGCCGGTTCGGCGACGAGTCCTGGGCGCACGCCCTCGGCGGGGTGCACGTGCTGGCCACCGTCGACGGCGAGCTGGCCGGGCACGCCGCGGTCGTCCAGCGGCAGCTCGTCACCGGCGGGCACACCCTGCGCACCGGGTTCGTCGAGGCGGTCGCCACCGCTGCCGCGCTGCGCCGCCGCGGGGTGGGCAACGCGGTGATGGCCGAGGTCGAGCGACTGGTGACCGGCGGCCACGAACTCGGCGCGCTGTCGGCCAGCGAGGACGGCCGCGGGCTCTACGCGGCGCGGGGCTGGACGCCGTGGCCCGGTCCGCTGGCCGCGCTCACCCCGGACGGCGTCGTCCCGACCCCGGACGAGGAGGTGTTCGTGCTGTCCACCCCGGCGACACCGGCAGGGCTGGACACCACCGGCCGGCTGGTCTGCGACTGGCGGCGCGGCGAGCTCTGGTGAGCCGCCCGCCCGAGCGAGGACCCTGCTGGCCGTGAACGAGCCCGGGCACGCCCCGGCACTGACGCCGGGCCGCGCCGTCCACGCACCGCGAGGCACGTGGACGGCGCGAGTCGTTCAGGCTGCCTTCTTGGGGACCATCCCGTGCGGGTCGATGACGTACTTCTTGGCCGCGCCGGAGTCGAACTCGGCGTAGCCCTGCGGCGCCTCGTCCAGCGAGATGGTGGTGGCGTTGACCGCCTTAGCGATCTGCACCTTGTCGTGCAGGATCGCCATCATCAGCTGCCGGTTGTAGCGCATCACCGGGCACTGGCCGGTCGTGAACGAGATCGACTTGGCCCACCCGGTGCCCAGCGACAGCGACAGCGCACCGACCTTGGCCGCCTCGTCGATGCCACCCGGGTCACCGGTGACGTAGAGCCCGGGGATGCCGATCGACCCACCGGCGGCGGTGATCTCCATCAGCGAGTTCAGCACCGTCGCCGGGGCCTCCTTGCCCGCGCCCTCGCCGTGCCCGCGCGCCTCGAAGCCCACCGCGTCGACCGCCGCATCGACCTCGGGCACACCCAGGATCTGCTCGATCTGGTCCTGCGGGGCGCCCTTGGACACGTCGACGGTCTCGCAGCCGAAGCTGCGGGCCTGGGCCAGCCGGTCCTCGTTGAGGTCGGACACGATGACCACCGCGGCACCCAGCAGCTGGGCGCCGACCGCCGCGGCGAGCCCGACGGGGCCGGCGCCGGCGATGTAGACCGTCGACCCGGGCTTCACGCCCGCGGTGACCGCGCCGTGGAAGCCGGTCGGGAAGATGTCCGACAGCATCGTCAGGTCCAGCACCTTCTCCAGGGCCTGGTCCCGGTCGGGGAACTTCAGAAGGTTCCAGTCGGCGTAGGGCACCGTGACGTACTCGGCCTGCCCACCGACCCAGCCGCCCATGTCCACGTAGCCGTAGGCGGCGCCGGGACGGGCCGGGTTCACGTTCAGGCAGATGCCGGTCTTGCCCTCCTTGCAGTTGCGACAGCGCCCGCAGGCGATGTTGAACGGCACGGAGCAGATGTCCCCGACCTCGATGAACTCGACGTCGGGGCCCTTCTCGACGACCTCGCCGAGGATCTCGTGGCCCAGCACCAGGTTCGGCGGCGCCGTCGTGCGGCCACGGACCATGTGCTGGTCGCTGCCGCAGATGTTGGTGGTGACCACCTTGAGGATCACGCCGTGGTTGAGCTTGCGGCCCACGTTCGCCGGGTTGACGCCCGGGCCGTCCAGCAGTTCCAGTTTCGGGTAGTCGGTCTCGTGGACCTCGACCTTGCCCGGCTCGATGTACGCAACGCCTCTGTTGCCAGCCATCTGTGAGCTCCTCTGTCCTGGGAACGCCGCCGGGCCGGGGAACTCACCCGGCGGGTGCATGCGCCGGAGGGCATGTGGGCCCGAGTGTGCCCCTGATCACCCCGGCGCGCGCCCGGGCCGGACCTGTGAGTTCAGGCGGGCAGCAGGAGGGTGGCGTACAGCGTCAGGCCGGGCCCGAAGGCCAGCGCGACGACCGGGCCGTCGACGTCCCCCAGCTCCTCCAGGACCAGCAGCACCGTCGCCGAGGAGCAGTTGCCGTGCCGGGCCAGCACCCGGCGCGAGGCGCCCATCTGGTCCTCGGCCAGGCCGAGGGTGTCCCGGACGACGTCGAGGATGCGCGGCCCGCCCGGGTGCACGGCCCAGCCGGCGACGTCCTCGATCCGCAGACCCGCGGTGGCCAGCAGCTCCTCCACCACGCCACCGACGTGCCGGCCCAGCACGTCGGGGACCCGCGGCGAGAGCCCCATCAGGAAGCCCAGGTCGGTGACGTCCCAGGTCATGTGGTCGGCGGTGGCCGGGTCGGTGCGGGCGACGGTGGCCGCGATCCGGCGTCCGCGCCCGGCACCGGGCTCGATGACGACCGCGGCGGAGGCGTCGCTGAACAGCGAGTGCGTCACGACCTGCTCCAGCTCCGGCAGCGCGGGCTGCACGTGCAGGCTGGTGAGCTCCAGGCACAGCAGCACCGCGGGCCGCGACCGGGCGGTCACGAAGTCACCGACCGCACCGAGCCCGGGGAGGGCGGCGTAGCAGCCCATGTGCCCGACCAGCAGCCGCTGCGTGTCCAGGGACATGCCCAGGTCGCTGGCCAGCCGGATGTCCAGGCCCGGGGTGGCGTAGCCGGTGCAGGTGGCGACGGCGAACAGCCCGACGTCGCCCGGCGCGAGACCCGCGCCGTCCAGCGCGCCGGCGACGGCCTGCTTGCCCAGCGGCACCGCCTCGGTGATGTAGCGCTCCATCCGGGCCCCGGTGCCCCACTGGGTCAGGTCCTCGTCGCCCGGGTAGGCCACCGCGTGCCGGCTCGTGACGCCGGCGGCCATGAAGACGCGCTCGGCCGCGCGCACGCCGTCGTACTGCGCGGCGAAGAAGTCGTCCCAGACGTCACGCTGCTGGTAGACGGCCGGGAGCGCGTGCCCCGCGCCGGTGATCACCGCTGCGCTCATGGCCCGACCGTACGTGCGGGGCCGGAGGTGTGCCGCTCGGTCGTGCCCCGCCTGGTGCCGTAGCCGGCGAACAGGACCCCGGTGTAGGACATGGGCCGCATGCGGACGACGTCGCGCCGGCCGCGCCGCCAGCCCACCAGGTCCCGCACGGAGGGGCGCAGCCCCACCAGCCGCAGGTCGAGCCCGGCCCGGTCGGCGGCGGCCAGCAGCTCGCGCCGGTCGACGAACAGCGCCGGGTCGTGGATGCCCGGCGGCGGCCCACCGGGCATCCGCTCGGCGATCGTCACCGCGACCACCCCGGCCAGCCGCGTGCCGGCGATCGAGTCGATCACCAGCACCCCACCGGGCCGCAGCAGCCGGGCGCACTCGGCCAGCACCTGGCCGGGGTCCTCGACGTGCTCCAGGATCTCCCCGGCGGTGACGACGTCGGCGCACCCGTCGGCGAGCGGGACGGCGAGCACCGACCCGCGCACGACGGTCACCCCGTGCTCGCGGGCGGTGCACAGGCCGGCCAGCCCGATGTCGACCCCGACGTGCCGGTAGCCGAGCCGGGCCACGTGCGGGGCCATCAGCCCGCCCCCGCAGGCCAGGTCGACCAGCAGCGCCCCCGGCCGGGCCGGGGGGACGTGCTCGGCACGGGAGGCGGCGATCCAGTGCAGCATCGCGAAGCCGCCCGTCGGCTCCCACCACTGGTCGGCCAGCTGGTCGTACTGGGCGGGGTCGTTGGGGCGCACCCGGCGGACGCTACTTCTTCAGCGGGTCGTGGCCCCAGTTCATGAGGCTGTACCGCCACTTCGAGGTCTCGACGTCCTCGTGCTCGGGCTCCTGGGCCAGGTGCCGCTGCACGTAGCCGTGCACCTTGCGCATGTGCGCCAGGTCGTCGTCGCTGAGGTCGGCCTTCTTGGTGTGCAGCAGCTCGACGATGCGGCGCCCGGACTCGTGGCCGGTGGACTCCGACGCGCCGTCCTTCTTCTGCCCGACCGACTGCGACTCCTCGGTGGCCAGCCACTTCTCCAGCTCACCGGCGGTCATGTTCACCGCCTCGCCGAACTCGCGCCGGATCGTGTCGCTGTCTGTGTCCGCTCCGGACATGTCCGTCCTCCGTGGTGTCTGGCCGTGTGGTCCCCGGGTACCGCGGGGGCATGCTCGGGAAACCGGCGGCCGGGGGCCGCGTGCCGCACGGCCGCCTGGACGGCGAGCTGGTGCAGCGCACCGCCGAGCGCCGGGGCGAGAGCCCCGACCAGGTGCTCGACCGCAACCTCGGCGAGCTGCTGCAGGAGCTGCGGGTGGCCTTCACCGGCGTCCAGCTGCTGTTCGCCTTCCTGCTGACCCTGCCGTTCCAGGCCCGCTTCGACCGACTCGACGACGTCGGGCTCACCGTCTACACGGTCACCCTGCTGTCGACGGCGCTGGCCACGCTGACCCTCATCGCGCCGGTGTCCTTCCACCGCCTGGTGTTCCGGCGTCAGCAGAAGGCCGCCCTGGTCGCGGTGGCCGACCGGCTGCTGCTCACCGGGCTGGCACTGCTCCTGCTGGCGATCACCAGCGCCACGCTGCTCGTGCTCGACGTGGCGCTGGGCCGGCCGTCGGCGGTGGCCGGCGCCGTGGTCGTGGCGGTCTTCGGCGTCGTGCTCTGGTACGTGCTGCCGTTCCGGCAGCGCCGCCTGGGCCCCACCCCGGACCCTGCCGGGGACGCTGCGGTGCGCCCGTAGGCTCCGCGCCCGTGGTGATCACCAGGAGGCCCCCGTGTCCGTGACCGTGGTCGGCAGCCTCAACGAGGACGTCGTGGTGACCGTCGACCGCCTGCCCGGGCGGGGCGAGACCGTGGTGGGCTCGGCCGTGGCCGTGCTGCCCGGCGGCAAGGGCGCCAACCAGGCCGCCGCGGCCGGCCGACTGGGCGCAGGCGTGCACATGGTCGGCCGGGTGGGCGCCGACCCCGCGGCGGGCCGGCAGCTGGCCGCGCTGGCCGAGTCCGGGGTCAACGTGGGCCGGGTGCAGCGCACCGACGGCGTCCCGACCGGGACGGCGACCATCCCGGTGGAGGCCGCCGGGGGCGAGAACCTGATCGTGGTGGTGCCCGGGGCCAACGCCCGGCTCACCGCCACCGACGTCGACGTCGAGTCGGTGCACCGGGCCGGCGTGCTGCTGCTGCAGCTGGAGGTCCCGATGGCCACCGTGCAGGCCGCAGCCGTCGCGACCCGGGGCACCGTGGTGCTCAACCCCGCCCCGCCCCAGCCGCTGCCCGCCGAGCTGCTGGCCCGGGTCGACGTCCTGGTGCCCAACGAGCACGAGCTGGTCCGGCTGGCCGGCGCCGAGCCCGGCGCACGCACCCCGGCCGATGTGGCCGACCTCGCCCGGGGGCTGGCGCCGTCGGTGGTGGTCACCCTGGGCGCGCGGGGTGCGCTGGTCGTCACCGGCGACGGGCTGCCGCTGCTGCAGGCCCCGCCGCCGGTCACCCCGGTCGACACCACCGGCGCCGGCGACTGCTTCTGCGGTGCGCTGAGCAGCGCACTCGACCGCGGCCTCCCCCTGCCCGACGCGGTGCGCTACGCGGTCACCGCGGCCGCGCTGTCGACCACCGGCCCCGGCGCCCGCGGCGCGCTGCCCGACGACGACGCGGTCCGTGCGCTGCTGTCCCGGACCCCGCAGGCGGTTCCGGTCAGCTGATGGTTGCCGGTCGGCGGCCCGGGGCAGGAGGGCGCACATGACCGAGACCACAGGACGTACCCCGCACCCCGAGGAGCCCGCCGAGGGCCAGCCGACGTCGGACGACGTCACCGAGACCGGGCGCACCCCGCACCCGGGTCAGCCCGCCGAGGGCGCCGAGGCCGCCACCGAGGGGGTCGACCCCGAGAACCGGATCAGCGGCGTCTGACGTCCCGTTCCCCCGCCGGGGCCGCCGTCGGTGACGCCGGCCCCGGGGTCGTCGGCTCCGGCGCCGGCGGCTCGTACGTTGCCGGCTCCGGCACGGCGGGACCTGCCGGGTCCGGTGCCGGCGGGTGCGCGGCGCGGCGCGGCGGGGCGGTCGGCGGCCGCACCGACGTCCGCCGGGGTCCGGGCCGCCCGACGACGGGGAGCCGCGCCGGGTCGACGGCGCGGCCGGCGGCCGGTCGCTGGTCCGGGCCGGGTGTGGTCACCGCTGCACCGTCCCACGCGGCCGGCCCGAGGGCGAGCGTGCGGCCCCGGTCGGCGGCCTCCCCCTGCTCCGGCTGTCCGCTCCAGATGATTCGTGATAGACGTCTCATCACCCGATGGGGTCCGGGAGCCCGGAGCGGTATCGCTCACGGTGACGAGCGGGAAAGGTGGAGCCCATGCCACAGGACCAGGACAACCGGCCGAACGACGACACCACCAGCCGCCCGGTCGAGGCCGAGCAGCCCACGGCGGGTGCGGTGTCGCGGATGCTGGCCAACCCCCGCCGCACGCGTCGCGCCTGACCCACCCGTCCGGCCGGCCCCACGGCCACCGTGGCCCCCTCCGCACGGTGGCCCGGGACAGGTCGCCGGACCGTCCCACCCGCCCCACGGAACACCTGAAACCCCAGGTCACACCACCTGTACCGGTGACGGTGCGCAGTCGGTCCGACACGTCGGCGTGCCGCGAACCCCTCCGTCACGAGGTGCTGCACGATCGCCTGCGTGACTGCCGCCGCACTGCCTCTGCACCTCACCGAGGACGCCGCCCCGGCCCGCCGTTCGCGCGCCGAGCGCCAGGAGATCGTCCTGGACACCGCCGAGCGTCTGTTCTCCGCCCGCAGCTCACGCAGCGTCGGCATGGACGAGCTCGTCCGGGA
The DNA here is from genome assembly GCF_026967795.1 of Modestobacter sp. VKM Ac-2986. GTDB lineage: Bacteria > Actinomycetota > Actinomycetes > Mycobacteriales > Geodermatophilaceae > Modestobacter. The sequence goes on along the minus strand of NZ_JAPVBH010000001.1, from coordinate 522,833 downwards.
GACCGGGCTGGGCAAGATGACCGTCTACCGGCTCTTCAAGAGCAAGGACGACCTGGTCGGCGCCTACCTCTCGCGCAAGGCGGCGACCGTGCTGTCGGCCATCGACGCCGAGCTGATCCGGCTGCAGGACGACCCCCGCGCCGCGCTGCTGTCGGTGGTCGACGCCGTCGAGCGGGACGTCACCCGCGCCGGCTTCCGCGGCTGCCCCTTCACCAACGTCAGCAGCGAGTACGACGACCCGCAGCACCCGGCCCGCAGCGCGGCCGCCGACTACAAGTACGAGCTGCACATGCGGCTGCTCGCGCTGGCCGGTGAGCTGGTGCCCGACGCCGCCGAGGACCTCGCCGCCCAGGTGCACCTGGTCATCGACGGCATGCAGCTCTCCGGCGGGCTGCTGGGCCCCGACGGCCCGGCTGCGCACGGCCGCCGGCTCGCCGAGCGGCTCGTCGACGACGCCGTCGCCGGCCGCTCCTGACGGACCCCGCTGCCCCCACCACCCGCGCTCGCCGTGGGGCCGACGGGCATGACGGCGGTGCTGCCCCCACGATGGGCACGTGACCGACCGCTCCCGCCCCGACCTCGACGACGACGTCGTCTCCGCCCTCGGCAAGCTGTCGGAGGCCCTGGAGACCGTCGAGCAGGCCCGCGGTCTGCTGTACGGGTTCCACCAGCTCACCGGCAAGGCCGACCGGCTGCTGCAGGAGGCCGTCGAGGGGTTCCGCGCCACGGGGGAGACCGAGCTCGCCGACCAACTGGACCGTGACCTCGTCGGCCGCAACGTGATCGCCGACCGGTGGACCTTCCAGGTCGTGGAGGACTTCGACGCCGGCTACTGGTCCGCCTTCCGCGCTGCCGACCAGCAGGCCCGCGACCAGCTCTCCGGCGGCGACCGGCACGTGCTGGAGGCGCGGATGAAGCAGCGCGAGCGCACCGTCGGCCACCCCGCCCACGAGGCCGGCCCCGCCCTGGACTGACCGCCGACGCATGGCCCGCCCCCTCCCCGGGCAAGGCACGGACGACGACGTCCACCGCGAGGAGAGCGCCATGACCGAGACCGGCGGCAGCGGCCGCATCCAGCAGGACATCCTGACCGCCTCGGGCACCGGGGACAACGGCGACAGCGGCACCGACTCTTTCAGCGACGTCCCGCTCACCGCCGACGAGGCGATCGAGCGCGACGAGGCCTCCGGCGACCAGCCGGCCCGGACGTCGGCGCAGCCCGAGCTCGACGAGCGCGCCGCCAACTCGCTCGACCACTGACCCACCAGGAGGAGCGACCATGACCGAAGGCAGCGGCACCGGCTACGGAGAGCCCCTCGACGACGGGAACACGCCGTCCGAGGGGAACATGATCGACGGCACGCCCGGCGAGGACCGGCCCGACGGCGGCGAGCAGGACACCGTCCTGGTCACCGACGACGAGGCGCAGCGCGACGACGACGTCACCCGCCCCGGCAACTCCGCGGGCTGAGGAAGGACCCCCTCCCCCGGTTAGGCTCGTCGGGTGCTGCTGACCGCTGCCCCGACGGCCCTGGCCGAGGCGGAGTGGACGGCGCGGGAGGCCGCGTACCAGCAGCGGATGGACACCTGGGTCCTCCCGCACCAGGAGCGCCGCCGTACCGGGGTCGCCCACCCGGTGCTGGACTTCCTCTTCACCTACTACTCCGAGTCGCCCGGCCGGCTGCGGCGCTGGCACCCCGGCGTGGGCACCGTCCTGCTGGGCGAGGCCGCCCGCGAGCGGCTGACCTGGCCGCTGTACGCAGAGGTCGACGTCCGCACCGGGGACGGCGGCGTCGTCCCCGGTGTCGGGGTGGACCTGCCGGCGTTCCTGGCCAAGCGGCGGGCCGCGGCGGGCTGGGTCGAGGGCCTGCTGGGCGCCACCGCGAGCCGGGCCGGGCAGTTCGGCTGCTTCGGCATGCACGAGTGGGCGATGCTCTACCGCCCCGAGCCCGGCGACGTGCGCCACGAGCTGCCGCTGCGGCTGGGCCAGGACGGCACCGACGCCGTGGTCGAGGCGCACAAGGTGCAGTGCAGCCACATCGACGCGTTCCGCTTCTTCACCCGGGCCGGCGTGCCGCGCAACGCGCTGCGGCCCACTCGGGAGACCCAGCAGGAGCTGGAGCAGCCTGGCTGCCTGCACGCCACGATGGACCTCTACAAGTGGGCCTACAAGCTCAGCCCGGCCACCCCCGGCGAGCTGCTGGCCGACTGCTTCGCCCTGGCCGCCGACGTCCGCGAGCTGGACATGCGGGCCTCCCCCTACGACCTCTCCGCCCACGGGTACGCCCCCGTCGCCGTGGAGACGCCGGAGGGCAAGGCTGCCTACGTCGCGGCCCAGCGCGGCTTCGCCGCCCGCGGCGCGGTCCTGCGGGAGCGGCTGCTGGCCGTCTGCCGCGACCTGCTCGACGCCGGCTGAGGCCCTACGGTCGGGAGCGTGAGCACCGACCGCTGGCTGCACCTGGACGGCACGGCCAACACCCGCGACCTGGGCGGCCTGCCCACCACCGACGGCGGGACGACGGCGTCCGGGCAGGTGCTGCGCAGCGACAACCTGCAGGACCTCAGCCCCGCCGACGTGCACCGGCTGGTGGCGGAGGTCGGCGTCACCGAGGTGGTCGACCTGCGCACCACCGCGGAGATCCTGCTGGAGGGCCGTGGCCCGCTGCGGGACGTCGCCGCGGTGACCCACCGCCACTTCGGACTGCTGCCCGAGCGTGGGCACCGCACCGACGTGTTCGCCGCCGAGCTCGACGACGAGGAGCTGCGGGCGCAGCTGCCCGCCGGCTGGGGCGAGTCGGTGCTGCCGCGCCAGGTGGGCCCCGGCGACGAGGCCGAGCCGCCCGCCGTCCGGTCCTACCTCGGCTACCTCACCGACGGCACCGACCAGGTGGTGGGCGCGCTGCGGTCGCTGGCCACCGGTGGCCCCGGCGCGGCGGTCGTGCACTGCGCCGCCGGCAAGGACCGCACCGGCGTCGTCTGCGCGCTGGCCCTGGCGGTGGCCGGGGTGGACCACGAGACGATCGTCGCCGACTACGCGCTGACCGCCGAGGTCATCGACGGGGTGGTGGCCCGGCTGGCCGCCACCGACACCTACGCCGAGGACATGGCCCGCCCCGTCGAGCAGCACACCCCGCGGGCGGAGACGATGCGCCGGGTGCTGGAGCTGGTCGACCAGCGGTGGGGCGGTCCGCTGGGCTGGCTCGAGCAGCACGGCTTCGGCCCCGACGACCAGGCCGCGCTCCGCGCCCGTCTCCGCTGACCCCACCGCCGGCAGCGCCCGCTCCACCGACGTCCGCCTCGTCCGGCCGGCTCTTGCGGTGTTGCGCGCGCTCCTGCGCAGCTACGAGGACGCAGGAGCGGGGGGAAGACCGCACGAGCGGGCCACGGCAGGGGCGGGCGCGGCCGGCGCGACGGGCGCGCGGCAGGGCCCGGACAGCAGAGGACCCCGGCTCCCGCTGGGAGTCCGGGGTCACAGTGCGTACCTGTGCTCGCCCTCAGGGGAGGGCGACGGCGTTCAGCGCAGGATGTTGGTGAACTGGGTGCTGTTCGCCATGGTCAGCAGCTCGTCCCGCATCGCGGGGCTGCTCGTGCGTGCGACGGCCTGGGCCAGGGCGCGGCGCGTACGCGACGCCTGCCGACGCTGACGCCAGCTGGTGGTCACGCTGCTCATGTCACTGCCTTCTTCCGGTGGTCCCGAGTGGTTGTTACGCCTGTATTAAAGCAGGCACAACGGCTTCTATTCCAACGGATCGAAGGGCGTGTCGCTGAAGTGGCCGACGGATCGATCACCCCGAGGAGTGAAGCGCCATGGATCCGTCATCCGCACGACACCTGCACAGCCGGCCCGTCACCCGGTGGACGCACGAGAGCCCCGCCGGTCTCCATCGACCGGCGGGGCTCTCGTCTCGAGCGGACCCGACCCAGGGTGGCCAGCGACACAGCGCCGGCGGTGGCGGGCTCAGGACTCGGCGAGCGCCTCCCGGGCCGCGGTCCGTGCGGACTGCGGGTCGGCCGCGGCCAGCGCGGCCTCGGCGGCACGCTGGCAGGCGGCCAGGTCCACGGTGGCGAGCCGGGCACCGACCCCGGCGATCGAGGGCGTGGCGCAGGACAGCGAGCTGATCCCCATGCCCACCAGCACGCAGGCCAGCAGCGGGTCCGCCGCGGCCTCGCCGCAGACGCCGACCGGCTTGCCCACCCGCTGCCCGGCGGCGGCGGTGGCCGCCACGAGCGCCAGCAGGGCCGGCTGCCAGGGGTCGGTGAGGTCGGCCAGGTCGGCGCTGAGCCGGTCGGCGGCCAGCGTGTACTGCGAGAGGTCGTTGGTCCCGATGGACAGGAAGTCCAGGTGCTCGAGGAACCGGTCGGCGAGCACCGCGACGGAGGGCACCTCGACCATGACCCCGGGCTTGAGCCCGCGCTCGCGCACCTGGGCGGCGAACTCCGCGGCCTCGGTCACGGTGGCGACCATCGGCGCCATGACCCACGGGCTGGACCCGGTCTCCTGCGCGGCCTGCGCGATCGCGTCGAGCTGCCGGACGAGCATGCCGGGGTCGCGACGGGAGGTGCGCAGCCCGCGCACGCCCAGCGCCGGGTTGGCCTCGTCCGGCGGGGTGGCGAACGGCAGCGGCTTGTCCGAGCCGGCGTCCAGCGTGCGCACCACGACCTTGCCGTCGGGGAAGGCGGCGAAGACCCCGGAGTAGATCTCCACCTGGTCGGGCGCCGAGGGCTCCTCGGTGCGGCCGAAGAACGCGAGCTCGGTGCGCAGCAGCCCGACCCCCTCGCCCGCCGCCGCGGCGGCGGCACGCGCCCCGGCGCCGTCCTGGACGTTGGCCAGCACCTGCACCGGGTGGCCGTCGCGGGTCGCGCCCGGACCGCGGTACCCGGCCAGTGCGAGCGCGGCGGTCTGCGCGGCCGCCACCTGCTGCTGCGCCTCGTCGGGGTCGGGGTCGACGGTGACGGTGCCGTGGTCGCCGTCGACCAGCACCAGCGCGCCCTCCGGGACGTCGTCCAGGCCGACGACCGCCACGACGCAGGGGAGTCCGAGCTGGCGGGCGATGATGGCCGTGTGGCTGGTGGCCCCGCCGAAGCGGGTGGCCAGCGCGATGATCCGGGTGGGGTCGAGCCCGGCGGTGTCGGCGGGGGCCAGGTCGTCGGCCAGCAGGACCGACGGCGTCTCCGGCGAGGGCACCCCCGGCTCCCCCTGGCCGGTCAGCTCGGCCACGATGCGGTCGCGGATGTCCCGCACGTCGGTGGCCCGCTCGGCCATGACGCCGCCCAGCCCGGAGAACAGCTCGACGAACTGCTCGGCCGCGCCCACGGTGGCGACCTCGGCGGTGGCCCCGGTGAGGATCCGCTGCTCGACGGTCGACAGCAGGCCGCGGTCGCGGGCCAGCTGGGCGGTGGTGTTGAGGACCTCGGCGCTCACCCCGGTGGCGGCGGCGGCCCGCTCGGCCAGCCGCTCCGCGACCGCCCCGGCCGCCGCGCTGAACCGGTCCCGCTCGGCGGGACGGTCGGCCTCCGCCACCTCGGGCCCGGGCGCGGCCGGCAGCTCGACGGTGCCGACGGGGCGCACGACCGGGCCGAAGGCGACACCGGGGACCACCGGGGTGCCGCTCAGTACGGTCGGGCCACCGAGCACCGGCCCGGCGGTCGCGGTGGAGGAGAGGGACGACATCGAGGACCTCGCGTTCGAGTAGGGGCCACGGGGCGGGCTGCCGCGGCGGGACACGCTCCCGGTGCACCCCCGGGCCTGCTGGTGACCAGGCTCACGTGCAAGTCTTGACTTGTCAATTGATCGCAGATAAAACAACGGACAACCAGCCTCAAGACCACATGATCGGGCATGTCCCGGGCACGCGTCCGCCGCCCATCCCACCAGCCGACCTCATCACCACACCACCCGGGAAGGTGTCCGTGTACGCAGAGGAACGCCAGCAGGCCATCGTCGGGCTGGTCACCCAGCGCGGGCGGGTCGCGGTCACCGCGGTCGCCGAGCGCTTCGGGGTGACCACCGAGACGGTGCGCCGGGACCTCGCCGTCCTCGAGCAGGTGGGCATGCTCCGCCGCGTGCACGGTGGCGCGGTCCCCGTCGGCGCGCTGACCGTCGTCGAGCCCGGCCTGGGCGAGCGCCGCAACACCCGCACCGACGCCAAGCGCCGGATCGCGGCGTGCGCGCTGCAGTTCGTCCCCGGCGGGCACGGCAGCCTGGTCCTGGACGGCGGCAGCACCACCGCCGCGCTGGCCGAGGTGCTGCCCGGCGACCGCGACCTGCTCGCCGTCACCAACTCGGTGCCGATCGGCGCGCGGCTGGCCGGGGTGGCCGGCATCACCCTGCACCTGCTCGGCGGCCGGGTCCGCGGCGTCACCCAGTCCGCGGTCGGCGAGTCCACCGTCCACGCGCTCGCCGACCTGCGCGCCGACGTGGTCTTCCTGGGCACCAACGGGATCAGCGCCCAGCACGGCTGCTCCACCCCCGACGAGGCCGAGGCCTCGGTCAAGCGGGCCATGGCCCGGGCCGGCCAGCGGGTGGTCGTCCTGGCCGACAGCAGCAAGCTCGGCCGCGAGCACCTGGTGCGGTTCGCCGGGCTGGAGGAGGTCGACGTGCTGGTCACCGACGACGAGGCCGACCCCTCCCTGGTCGCCGACCTCGAGGCGCAGGGGATCGAGGTGCTGCAGGCATGACGACCTCCTCCGGCCCGCAGGTGGTCACGCTGACCGCCAACCCGAGCCTCGACCGCACGCTGACCCTGCCCGGCCCCCTGCACCGGGGCGGCGTCGCCCGGCTCGCGGCCAGCACCACCGAGCCCGGCGGCAAGGGCGTCAACGTGGCCCGCGCCGTGGCCGCGGCCGGCGTCGACGTCCTGGCCGTGCTGCCGGCGGCGACCGACGACCCGTTCGTGCGGGAGCTCACCGCGATCGGGCTGCCCCCGGCCGTCGTCCCGGTGCCCTCGCCGGTGCGCACCAACTACACGCTCACCGAGCCCGACGGCACCACCACCAAGCTCAACGAGCCCGGCGCCGCCCTGGACGACGACGTCCGCACGGCGCTGGGCTCGTTGTTGACCGCCGCCGCCGGCACCGCACGCTGGGTGGCGCTGTCCGGCTCGCTGCCCAAGGGCACCCCGGTCGACTGGTACGCCCAGCTGGTGCGCCAGCTGCGGGCCACCGGCGTCCGGATCGCGGTGGACACCTCCGAGGCCCCGCTGCTCGCGCTGATGGCGGCCGGGCCCGAGGCGGCCCCGGACCTGGTGAAGCCGAACACCGAGGAGCTGGCGCAGCTGGCCGGCACCACCGAGGCCGCGCTGCTCGCCGACCCCGGCGCCGTCCGGGCCGCCGTCGACGACCTGCACCGCCGCGGGGTCGCCGAGGTCCTGCTCACCCTCGGCGCCGACGGCGCGATGCTGTCCACCGCCGCCGGGTGCTGGTCGGCCGCGCCGCCACCGACGACGGTGCGCAGCACGGTCGGGGCCGGGGACTCCAGCCTCGCCGGCTACGTGCTCGCCGACCTGGCCGGCGCTGCACCGGAGCAGCGGCTGGCCACCGCGGTCGCCTACGGGTCGGCCGCCGCGGGGCTGCCCGGCTCCGCCGTCCCGCGCCCCGACCAGGCCGATCCCAGCGCCGTCTCTGTCCAGCCGACTGCCTGAGCCGGGAGCACACTCGGTCCAGCACGTCCTGTCCACCAGCTCAGCGCCGAGCTACCGGGGGTCACATCCGATGTCCACGCTCATCACGACCGACCTGGTGGCGCTCGACGCCGACCTGGGCACCGACAAGACCGCGGTGGTGCACCGGCTGGCCGCACTCGTCGCCGGGGCCGGCCGGGCCACCGGCGCCGACGCCCTGGCCCAGGACGCGCTGGCCCGGGAGGCGAAGGCGCCCACCGGGCTGGCCGGGGGCATCGCCATCCCGCACTGCCGGTCGGCGGCGGTCACGCAGGCCTCGCTGGCCTTCGCCCGGCTCGCGCCGCCGGTCGGCTTCGGCGCACCCGACGGGCCGGCGGACCTGGTCTTCCTGATCGCCGCCCCCGAGCACGGCGACGCCGACCACCTCACCCTGCTCACCGCCCTGGCGCGGGCCCTCGTCCGGCCGGAGTTCGTCGCCTCGCTGCGGGCGGCCCGCACCGCGGGCGAGGTGGTCGACCTGGTGCAGGACGTGGTCTCCCCCGCTCCCGCGCCCACCGCGGCCGGGGTCGGGGCCGGGGCCGGCGCCACCGCGACGACGTCCGGCGCCACCCCGCCGGCCGCGACGGGCACCGGGAACACCCGCAGCCTGGTCGCGGTCAGCGCCTGCCCGACCGGGATCGCGCACACCTACATGGCCGCCGACAAGCTGGCCGCCGCGGCGAAGGAGATGGGCGTCGACCTGCAGGTGGAGACGCAGGGCTCGTCGGGCTCCACCCCGCTGGACCCCGGCGTGATCAGCCGGGCCGGCGCGGTCATCTTCGCCGTCGACGTGGGCGTCCGGGACCGGGACCGGTTCGCCGGGAAGCCCCTGGTGCAGTCGGGCACCAAGCGCGCGATGAACGAGCCCGAGGTGATGATCCGCGAGGCGCTCGCGGCGGCCGACGACCCGGACGCCCGGCGGGTGCCGGGTGCGGCCGGCGACGGCGGACGGGCGGCCGACACCGGTGACCGCCCCGGTGCCGGCTCGGAGGTCCGCCGCTGGCTGCTCACCGGGGTCAGCTACATGATCCCGTTCGTCGCCGCCGGCGGACTGTTGATCGCCCTGGGCTTCCTCTTCGGCGGCTACCAGATCGTCAACCCCGACCCGAGCACCGACGGCGCACAGAGCTTCGCGCTGAACTGGGCGCTCAACAACACCTTCTTCGACCTGCCCACCACCGCTCCGCTCGAGGGGCTCAACGACGGCTTCTGGGGCTATCTGGGTGCGCTGTGCACCGTGCTCGGCCAGGCCGCGTTCGGCTTCCTGGTGCCCGCACTGGCCGGCTACATCGCCTACGCCATCGCCGACCGGCCGGGCATCGTCCCCGGCTTCGTCGTGGGTGCGGTGTCGCTGACCGTCGGGGCCGGCTTCCTGGGCGGCGTGGTCGGCGGCATCATCGCGGGCTTCGCCGCGAAGTGGATCGCCGGCTGGGCACTGCCGGCGTTCGCCCGCGGGCTGCAGCCGGTGGTGATCATCCCGCTGCTCGCCACGCTCATCTCCAGCGGCCTGATGCTGGTCGTGCTGGGCCGGCCGCTGGCCGCCGCACTGACCGGGCTGGGCAACTTCCTCACCGGGCTCACCGGCAGCTCGATCATCGTGCTCGGGTTGATCCTGGGCCTGATGATGTGCTTCGACCTCGGTGGCCCGGTGAACAAGGCCGCCTACGTCTTCGCCACCACCGGCATCGGCGTCGCCGACCCGACACCGGCGAACCTGCAGATCATGGCCATGGTGATGGGTGCGGGGATGGTCCCGCCGCTGGCCATGGCGATGTCCACCGCGGTCCGGTCCCGGCTGTACACCCCGGCCGAGCGGGACCAGGGCAAGGCCGCGTGGTTGCTCGGCGCCTCGTTCATCTCCGAGGGCGCCATCCCCTTCGCCGCCGCCGACCCGCTGCGGGTCATCCCCTCGATGATGCTGGGCGGTGCCACCACGGGAGCGCTCATCGGGGCCTTCGGCACCGAGCTGCGCGCCCCGCACGGCGGCGTCTTCGTCTTCTTCGCGATGAACAGCTTCTGGTTGTTCCTGCTCGCCGTGCTGATCGGCGCGATCGTCGGTGGGCTGGCCGTCACGGTGGCCAAGGGCATCGGCCGACCGTCCGGCAGCACCCCGGGTGCCGCGTCGGAGGAGGCCATGGCCGGCGGTGCAGCCCCCGCGCGCACTGCCGGGGCTGCCGCCCGCACCGCTTCCTGAGACGATGATCGTCAGCTCGCCCTCTCCAGAAAGCAGGCACCGATGCCCTCGAAGACCGTGACCGTCGGCTCCGCCGTCGGTCTGCACGCCCGCCCGGCCGCACTGATCGCCGAGGCCGTCGGCCAGTCCGGGGTGCCCGTGACGCTGGCGACCCCCGGCGGCAACCCGGTCGACGCCGGCTCGCCCCTGATGATCATGACGCTCGGCGCCAAGCAGGGCACCGACGTCGTGGTCAGCTCCGACGACGAGGCCGTGCTGTCCAAGATCGCCGACATGGTGGCCAGCGACCTCGACGCCGACTGACCTCGGGCCCCGTCCACGCCGCCCTCTCGGGAGCGGCCACCGGACCGGCGGGGTGCGCACGACGGCGCCCGTCCTCCACGAGGACGGGCGCCGTCGTCGTCTGTCGGGTCAGCCCCGCGCCGGGCTCCAGCGGGCCGATCCCAGCACCTCCGGACGGTGGGCGGTCCGCTCAGCGTGCCGCGAGCAGGGCGGCGGCGAGGCTCCCCCGCACCGGCAGGCCGGGCAGCAACAGCATCTGCGCCAGGTGGTAGGCGTCGGGCTGACCGGTCCAGGTGCCGGAGCCGACCTCGCCGGTGGGGGTCAGCTCGTGGTGCCAGCTGCCGGTCGAGGGGTCCAGGAACAGCCGGTCGCCCAGCTCCGCCCAGGTGCGCTGCAGCGTCGCCGTCCGCGGGTCGCCGGTCACCGCGTACCGCACGGCCGCGGCGGCGACGGCCTCGCAGAGCACCCAGTGCATCCGGGCGCCCACCACCGGGGCGTCGTCCCAGTCCAGCGTGTACGGGAAGCCCTCGTGCCCGTCGGCGGCCCAGCCGCGCTCGGCGGCGGCGACGAAGAGCCGGTCGGCGTCGGCGGTCAGCCAGCCCGGGGCGTGCTCCCCCAGCGCGGCCGCCAGGTGCAGGCACAGCCGCGACCACTCGAACTGGTGCCCGACGGTGACGCCGTAGGGCCGGAACGGGTCGGCGGGGCGGTCCCGGTTGAGGTCCGGCAGCGGCTCCCAGTCGCGCGTGAAGTGCTCCGGCAGCCGCCAGTCCCGCTCGCGGGTCCAGCCGTGCACGACCCGCTCGGTCGCGCGCAGGGTGTGCGTGCGCAGCCGGGCCGCCGTGCCGGGGTCGGTGGGGGCCAGCGCGTCGGCCGCGGCCAGCATCGCCTCGACGCCGTGCATGTTGGCGTTGGCGCCGCGGTAGTCCTCGCCGACCGCCCAGGTGCGGTCGAAGGACTCCCGGGCCAGGCCCTGCTCGTCGTCCCAGAACCGGCCCTCCCAGACGGCCAGCGCCTCGTCGAGCAGCGCCCGCCCGCCCTCGACGCCGGCCGCGGTCGCGGTCGCACCGGCCAGCACGACGAACGCGTGCACGTAGGCGGCCTTGGTGTCGTCGCCGGTGCTCGACCGCCAACCGCCGTGCTCGGCGTCGTGCAGCGGGCCGGTGCGCAGCGCGGCGACGCCGTGCGCGGCGAGCCCGGTGGCGCCGGGGTGGCCCAGCAGCGACCCCAGCGCGAAGACGTGCGTCATCCGCGTGCTGATCCAGGTCTCGACCGGGCGGTCGAGCAGCTCGCCGTCGTCCCCCAGCCAGCCGAAGCCACCGGGCACCGCCGAGCGGGCGGCGAACGCGAGCAGGGGCGCCAGCTGGGTCTGCATGGTCAGAACGTAAGAGCAGTGCCCGGGTCGTGCAGCAGGGCGCCGACGTCGGCGAGGAACCGCGAGCCCAGCTCGCCGTCGATGACGCGGTGGTCGAAGGACAGCGCGAGCGTGGTCACCTGCCGCGGCACGACCCTGCCCTTGTGCACCCAGGGCATCGCGCGGACCGCGCCGAAGGCCAGGATCGCCGACTCGCCGGGGTTGAGCAGCGGCGTGCCGGTGTCGACGCCGAAGACGCCCACGTTGGTGATCGTGATCGTGCCGCCGCTCATGTCGGCGGGCGTGGTGCGGCCGGCCCGCGCGGTGGCGGTCAGGTCCGCGAGCGCCGTGGCCAGCTCGGGCAGGGTGAGCGCACCGGCGTCCTTGACGTTGGGCACGACCAGCCCGCGCGGGGTGGCCGCGGCGATGCCCAGGTTGACCCGGTGCTTCACCACGATCTCCTGCGCCGCCTCGTCCCAGGAGCTGTTCACCATCGGGTGCCGCCTCGCGGCCAGCAGCAGCGCCTTGGCCACGAACAGCAGCGGGCTGACCTTGACCCCGGCGAGCTCGGGACGGGCCATCAGCCGCTGCCGCAGCTTCATCGTGCGGGTGACGTCGACGGTGAGGAACTCGGTGACGTGCGGCGCGGTGAACGCGCTGGCCACCATGGCCGCGGCGGTGTGCTTCCGCACGCCCCGGACCGGGATCCGCGTCTCGTCCGGCGCGACCTCGGTGCGCCCCGCGGCGGCGCCGGCCGGCGCACGGACGGCGTCCACGTCGGCGCGGGTGATCACCCCGCCCGGACCGGTGCCGGTGACCGTGGCCAGGTCCACCCCGACGTCCCGGGCGTACTTGCGCACCGGCGGCTTGGCCAGCGGGCGCAGCGGACCCGAGCCCGGCACCGTCGAGGTCGGCGCGGCGGCCTGGGTGTCGGCGACGGTGGCGCGCGCCTCGGCGGCCCGCCCGGCCTCCAGGCCGCCGTGGCGGACCGGCTTGACCGTCACGTCGGGCGCGCTGGTGAGCAGTGGCGGACGCTCGGTGCCGCTGCCGTAGTCGGCCTCCGGGAGCACCTGCGGGGTCGCCGACCGGCGCGGACGGCGGGTCGCCTCGGTGGTGCGCGGCCCGTAGCCGACCAGGACGGCGGTGCGCTCCGGAGGAGCCGGAGCGTCGCCAGCTCGGCTGCCCCCACCCTCCCCACCGACGTCGATGGTGATGATCGGCGCGCCGACGTCGACCGTCGTCCCGGCCTCGAAGAGCAGGTCGGTCACGGTGCCGGCGTAGGGGCTGGGCAGCTCGACGGCGGCCTTGGCCGTCTCGACCTCGCACAGCGGCTGGTTGACCGTGACGGTGTCGCCCACCGCGACCAGCCAGGTGAGGATGTCGCCCTCGGTGAGCCCCTCACCGATGTCGGGCAGGGCGAACTGGCGCAGGTCGGCCATCAGAACCCCAGCGATCGGTCGACGGCGTCGAGGACGCGGTCGAGGTCGGGGAGGTAGTCCTCCTCCAGCTTGGCCGGCGGGTACGGGGTGTCGTACCCGCCGACGCGCAGCACCGGCGCCTCCAGGGAGTGGAAGCAGGCCTCGGTCACCCGGGCGGCGATCTCCGCGCCCAGGCCCAGGGTCACCGGCGCCTCGTGCACCACGACGCAGCGGCCGGTGCGTCGGACGGAGTCGTACACCGGGTCCAGGTCCAGCGGAGAGAGCGCGTGCAGGTCGACGACCTCCAGCGACCTGCCCTCACCGGCGGCGACCTCGGCGGCCTGCAGCGCCGTCTTCACCATGGGGCCGTAGGCCAGCACGGTGACGTCGTCGCCGCCGCGGACGACCCGGGAGCCGAACAGCGGGCCGGGCGTGGCGTCGGGGTCGACGACGCCCTTCTCCCAGTACCGCCGCTTGGGCTCGAGGAAGACGACCGGGTCGGGGTGGGCGATGGCCTGCTGGATGCCCCAGTAGGCGTCGGCCGGGGTGCTGACCGCGACGACCTTGAGGCCCGCGGTGTGCGCGAAGTAGGCCTCCGGGCTCTCGCTGTGGTGCTCGACCGCGCCGATGCCGCCGCCGAAGGGGATGCGGATGACGATCGGCATCGGCAGCCGGCCCCGCGAGCGGGCGTGCAGCTTGGCCACCTGGGTGACGATCTGGTTGTAGGCGGGGAAGACGAACCCGTCGAACTGGATCTCGCAGACCGGCCGGTAGCCGCGCATGGCCAGCCCCACGGCGGTGCCGAGGATCCCGGCCTCGCCCAGCGGGGTGTCGACCACGCGCTGTTCGCCGAAGTCCTTCTGCAGGCCGTCGGTGATCCGGAAGACCCCGCCGAGGCGACCGATGTCCTCGCCCATGAGCACGACCTTGGCGTCGTCCTCCATGGCGCGGCGCAGGCCGAGGTTGAGCGCCTTGCCGAGGGTGGTCGTGTCGGCCATGTCAGGCCTCCTCGAACGAGGCGTGGTACGCCACGAACTCGGCGCGCTGCTGCGCGAGCTCGGGCGTGGTCTCGGCGTAGACGTGGTCGAAGATCTCCGTGCCGGCGGGCTCGGGCATCCCCCGGGTGCCGGTGCGGATCCGCACGGCCAGCTCGTCGCCCTCGGCGTCCACGGCGTCGAAGAAGTCGCGGTCGGCGACGCCGGTGCGCGACAGGTGCGCCTTGAGCCGGGCGATCGGGTCGCGCAGCGCCCATTCCTCCAGCTCGCCGGCCAGCCGGTAGCGGCTCGGGTCGTCGGAGGTGGTGTGCGCGCCCATCCGGTAGGTGAACGCCTCGATGAAGGTGGGGCCCGACCCCTCGCGGGCGGCGGCGAGCGCGGCCCGGGTCACGGCCAGGACGGCGAGGACGTCGTTGCCGTCGACCCGGACGCCGGGGAAGCCGAAGCCCGACGCCCGCTGGTACAGCGGCACCCGGGACTGTCGCTCGATCGGCGCGCTGATGGCGTACTGGTTGTTCTGGCAGAAGAAGACGACGGGCGCGGCGAAGGTGGCCGCCCAGATCATCGCCTCGTTGACCTCGCCCTGGCTGGTGGCGCCGTCACCGAGGAAGGCCAGCGCCGCGGCGTCCGCGCCGTCGCGCTGCAGGCCCATCGCGTAGCCGGTGGCGTGCAGGGTCTGCGCCCCGATCACCACGGTGTAGAGGTTGAAGCCGGTCGCCACCGGGTCCCAGCCGCCCTGGTCGACGCCGCGGAACATGCTGATCACGTGCAGCGGGTCGACCTCGCGGGTCCAGGCGACCCCGTGCTCGCGGTAGGTCGGGAAGGCCATGTCCCCAGCGGCCATCGCCCGGCCGGCCCCGACCTGGGCGGCCTCCTGGCCCTGAAGCGAGGCCCACAGCCCCAGCTCGCCCTGCCGCTGCAGCGCGGTCGCCTCGACGTCCCAGCGGCGCACCAGGACGAGGTCGCGGTAGAGGGCGCGCAGCTCCTCGGCGGAGACGTCCAGGGCGTAGTCGGGGTGCTCGACCCGCTCGCCCTCGGGGGTCAGCAGCTGCACCAGGTCGGGCTGGGCGGGGAGGTGGGGGGCACCGTCCCCCGGTACCGGGTCGACCAGCTCCGTGGTCCGGGACAGCACGCTCACAGGGGTCTCTCCTCGCCGTCTCGCGCCAGGGACGCCGGATGTCCTGTGGCTGGGACCGGCACCGCACTGGTTGTGGTGCAGCTCACCATTCTGGCACGCCGACCGTCCATCAGGAGATCATCGACTGGTCGTTCTGCGCAACCACCGTGCCCTGTGGTGCGCATCGCGGCCTTACTAGGACGTCCACGCATGTCAGACTGAGCAACGTGACCGCCCGGCTGGACGCCACCGACGCACGGCTCGTCCTCGCCCTGTCCGAGGACCCGCGGTCCACGGTGCTGGCCCTCGCCCAGCGGCTGGGCCTGGCCCGCAACACGGTGCAGGCCCGGCTGGCCCGGCTGGAGTCCGCCGGCGTCCTGGACCCCTTCGAGCGCCGGGTCCGCCCCGAGGCGCTGGGCTACCGGCTCGGTGCCTACATCACGGTGCAGGTGGTCCAGCGCGGCCTCGACGACGTCGCCGCGTCCCTGGCCGCCATCCCCGAGGTGCTCGAGGTGGTCGGGCTGTCCGGGGTCATGGACCTGCTGGTGCAGGTGGTGGCCGTCGACGCCGACGACCTGTGGCGGATCACCGAGCAGGTGCTGGCCGTCCCCGGCGTCCAGCGCACCGACACGAACCTCGCGATGCGCCGGTTCGTCGACCACCGGATGACCCCGCTGCTGGAACGCGCCGCCGACACCGCCCGCGCCGGGGACTGACCCCCTCAGCGCGGCCGGCGGATCCGCACCGGCCCGTGGGCGGTCGCGACGTCGACCACCTCGCCGCGCTGGGTGACCTCGGCCCGGCCGGCCGCCACCAGCCGGCCCGCCGCCGCCCGCGCCGCGGGCATCAGCTCCCGCCAGCCCTCGGGGTCGACCGCCCGGGCGGCCTCCGACGGGCAGATGGTGGTGCCCGGACGGCGCTGGTCGAGCAGCTCGTCGATGGTCCGCTCCAGCACCCCGTCGACGTCGTCCACCCCGCGAGCCTGCCCCGCCGCGCGCCGGCGCGCAGCAGGTGCTGGCGCGACCGCACCCGGGAGGAGGAGGCTGCGCCGCGTGCGCCGCCTGGTGGTCCTCGTGCTCGGTGCCCTCGTGCTGCTGACCGCCGGCTGGGTCGTGGCCCCTGCGGCGTGGGCCTGCAGCTGCGTGCCGGCGTCGACGGCCGAGCAGGTCGCGCGCGCCGACGTCGTCTTCACCGGCACGCTCGTGTCCCGGGAGGTGCTGCCGCCCGCGCCGGGGACGTGGACCAGCGAGGCCCCGGCCGTGCACGTCTTCGCCGTGCAGACCCTGCTCAAGGGGACGGCGTCCGCGCAGCAGGAGGTGGTCTCCGCCGACTCCTCGGCCTCCTGCGGGCTCGCGTTGAGCGGGGACGGACCGTTCCTGGTCCACGCCACCGACCCGCCGGAGGGCCCGGAGGGGCGGCTGACCGCGACGCTGTGCGGCGGCACCGCACCCGCCGACGCCGAGCTGGTCGCGGACGTGCAGGCGCTGGCCGGCGGCGACCCTCCCGACCGCACGCTCGACGTGCCCGCCGGCACCTACGAGGACCCGTCCGCGACCACCTTCCTGCTCCTGCTCGGCGGCCTCCTCGCGCTCACGCTGCTGGTCGGGGGACTCGCCGCGCGGGAGGGCCGGCGCGCCGACCGCCGCGCGCTCACCGTCGTGGTCCTGACCCGCGACTGACCGCACCGTTTGCCCGGCGCCACGCCCCGGGTAGGCGGCGGTCATGGCTCAGCAGACCGTCCTCGGGACCATCGGCAAGGGGAAGCGCGGCATCAGCACGTGGGGCTGGGTGCTGCGCGGCGCGGCCGCCGGCGCCGCGGGGACGACGGCGCTCAACGCGGTCACCTACCTGGACATGACGTTCCGCGGCCGGGGCACCAGCTCCACGCCGGAGCAGACCGTCGAGGCGCTCGCGGAGAAGGTGCACGTGCAGGTCCCCGGGGACGAGGAGACGCGCTCCAACCGGGTGCAGGGGCTCGGCCCGCTGACCGGTCTGGCCGCCGGCATCGGCGCCGGGGTGCTCGCCGGCCTGGCCCGGGCCGCGGGGTTCCGGCCCATGTTGCTGGTCGGCACGCTGCAGAGCACGCTCACCGTCCTCCTCGGCTCCAACGGGCCGATGACCGCCCTCGGCATCACCGACCCCCGCACCTGGTCGACCACCGACTGGGTCAGCGACGTCGTCCCGCACGCGGCCTACGGCGTCGTCACCCACGCCACCCTGGCCGCCTTCGACCGTCCCTGACGGAGGACCCCCTGCCCCCCACCACTCGCACACTCGTGGCGGGGCCCTGCAGGGGGGCCGATGGGCGAGACTGACGGCGTGGACGAGATCACCACCGAGGCCGAGCTGCGCGAGCTGCTGGGCGAGCCGGCGCCGCGGGCCGCGACCAAGGACCGTCCGTGCCTGGACGAGATCGACCGGCAGTGGCTGGCCGCCTCCCCGTTCTGCCTGGTGGCCACCTCGGCCGCCGACGGCAGCTGCGACGTCTCCCCGAAGGGCGACCCGCCCGGGTTCACCGTCGTCCTCGACGACCGGACGATCGCGCTGCCCGAGCGGTCCGGGAACCGCCGCGCCGACGGGTTCCGCAACGTGCTGACCAACCCGCACGTGGGGCTGGTCCACCTGGTGCCCGGGCGCACCGACACCCTCCGGGTGCAGGGCCGGGCCCGGCTGGTGCGCGACGCGGACCTGCTGGACCGGATGGTGGTCCGCGGCAGCCGGCCGCTGCTGGCGATGGTGGTGGAGATCGAGTCGGTCTTCTTCCACTGCGCGAAGGCGTTCCTGCGCTCGCAGCTGTGGGACCCGGCGACCTGGCACCCGGAGGAGCTGCCCTCCCGCGCCCGTATCGCCCACGCGCAGGAGGCCGCCGCGACCCCGCTGGCCGAGCTCGAGCAGTACTACGGCGAGAGCTACCGGCAGGGCCTCTACCCCGCCGGTTGACCGGCCAGCGACGCGGTGACCGCCGCCTCGACGTGCAGCCGGGTGGTGGGGAAGACCGGGACCGGGCTGTCGGCCGCGCCGACGAGCAGCTCGATCTCGGTGCAGCCGAGGACCACGCCCTGGGCACCGGCCTCGACGAGCCGCCGGACCACCCCGCGGTAGACCTCCCGTGACTCCTCGCGGACCACGCCCAGGCACAGCTCGTCGTAGATGACCCGGTGCACCTCGGCCCGGTCGTCGGCCGGCGGGACCAGGACCCGCAGCCCGTGCCCGGCCAGCCGGTCGCGGTAGAAGTCCTGCTCCATCGTGAACGCGGTGCCCAGCAGCCCGACGGTGTCCAGACCGGCGGCGGTCACCGCGTCCGCGGTCGCGTCGGCCAGGTGCAGCAGCGGGATCCCCACCGCGGCCTGCACCTGGTCGGCCACCTTGTGCATCGTGTTGGTGCAGATGAGCAGCAGCTCGGCACCGGCGGCCTCGAGCCCCCGGGCGGCCTCCGCCAGCAGGTCACCGGCCTGCGCCCACTCACCGGCGACCTGCAGCCGCTCGACCTCGGCGAAGTCCAGCGAGGCGAGCACGCACCGGGCGGAGTGCAGGCCGCCCAGCCGCTCGCGCACCAGCTCGTTGGCCAGCCGGTAGTACTGGGCGCTGGACTCCCAGCTCATCCCACCGAGCATCCCGATCACCCGCTGCCTGGCCACGGCGGTCATGACAGCAGCTGCCAGCCGCCCTCGTCCACCCCTCCGGGCACCGGCGCCTCGGGGTCGTAGGGCGTGCGGGTGAACACGAAGGTGGCCAGGTCGAGGTGGTCCGGGGCGATCCGCAGGGTCTCCCCGGCGTAGTAGCCGTCCAGCCCGACCCACGTGCCGTCCGGGCGCGGGGCGAACCGGCTGGCCCGCCCGCCGCGGCCGGGCAACGGGCCCAGGTGCAGCAGACCGCCGGCCTGGGCGCGCAGCACGTGCGGTGCCGGACCCCAGAACCAGACGCCGAGCAGGTCCAGCGGCAGCGGCGGGGCCGACGGCGTCCACGCCTCGACCACGCGCGGCTCGGCGGCGCGCAGATCGGCCAGCAGCCCGGGCACCAGCGGGTCGAGGCCGCTGGTGGTGTTGGCCAGGGTGACCGCACCGGCCTGCTCGACCCGGTCGACGAAGACCCCGGCGAGGAAGCCCGGCATCGACCCGCCGTGCCCGACCAGGACGTGCCCGTCGACGCGGAGGACCTGCAGGCCCAGGCCGTAGGCCGACCAGCCGGGGGCGGAGGGGTCGACGCCGGCGGGCACCGTCATCTCCTCCAGGGTCGCCGGTGACAGCACGTCCCCGGTGTCCCCGAGCAGGAGGACGCTGAGCCGGGCCAGGTCGGCCAGCGTCGCCCACAGCTGCCCGGCCGCGGCCATCACCCCGGCGTCGTGCTCGGGCTCGGGCAGCACCACGTCGGCCCACGGGTGCACCGCCGCCCCCGTCGCCGCCCGCCCGCTGGGCCGGGGCGTCGTCCGGGTCATGCCCAGCGGGCTGAGCACCTCGTCCCGGACGACGTCCTCCCACGGGCGCTGCCGGTGCCGGGCGACCAGCTCGCCGAGCAGGCCGTAGCCGAGGTTGGAGTAGTGGAAGCGCCGCGCGGCCCCGAGGACGACGTCGTCCCCGGTCAGCCGCAGGTCCTCCAGGGAGCCGCCGGGCACCCGCTCCCACCAGCCGCCGGGGCTCTCCGACCCGGCCCCGGCCAGGTGGGACAGCAGCTGGCCGACGGTGCGGTCGCCGAGCGGGGTGCCGGGGACGTGCTGGTCGAGGAGGTCGTCGAGCCCGAGCCGGCCCTCGTCGCGCAACCGCATCACGACCAGCGCGGTGACCGTCTTGCTGATCGAGCCGAGCCGGTACTGGACGTCGTCGTGCGGCTCGGCGACGTCACCGCGCCCGGTGGACCAGGCCAGTCCGCCGTCCCGGACGACGCCGGCGAGCAGGCTGGGCGCCCGGCCGTCGCGCTGCACCCGCGCGGTGCGGGCCAGCAGGGTGCGGGCGGTGGACGGGAGCACCGGTTCGACCATGTGCGGAGGCTAGCCAGCCGAGGGGGTCCGGGTCTCCTGCGCGGGCAGCCGGCCGGTGCGCTGCGCCCAGCGCTCGAACCAGACGGTGCACAGCGGCGGCACCGAGGCCGCCAGCGCCAGGACGGCGGTCTGCGGCGTCCAGCGGAGCACCCGCCAGGCCAGCAGGGCGACCGCGACGTAGACGACGAACACCGCGCCGTGCACCGGCCCGGCCAGCTGGACGCCGACCTCGGAGGTCTTGAGCACCCACTTCACGAACATCCCGGCCAGCAGGAGCACCCAGGTCACCGCCTCGGCGACGGCGACGACGCGGAACACGCGGGCGACGGTGCGCGGATCGGTCAGTGCGGCGGGCACGGGACTCCTCGGGTCGTGCGGTCGGTGGTGCCCATCCTGCCCGGGTTCCCTGTGCGCCCCGGACGCACCGGTGCCCCGGTCGCCGAGAGGCGGCCGGGGCACCGGGGTCGTGCTGGCTGCGTCAGCCGACGCGGCGCATGGCGGTGATGGCGCCCACCGCGTCGATGGGGGCGACCTTGACCACGTCACCGGACGTCGGGGCGTGGACCATCTGGCCGTTCCCGATGTAGATGCCGATGTGGTACACGGGGCTGCCGAAGGCGATCAGGTCGCCGGGCTGCAGGTCGCCGCGGGAGACCGCGCGACCGGACGCCGCCTGCTGGCTGCTGCTGCGCGGGAGGCTGACCCCGGCGGCGGCGTAGGCGTACTTGACCAGCCCGGAGCAGTCGAAGGAGCCCGGGCCGTTGCCGCCCCACACGTAGGGCTTGCCACGCTGGGCCATCGCGGTGGCGACGGCAGCCTGGCCGGAACCACTGCCACCACCGGCCGGCGCGGCGGCCGCGACCGGTGCCGGGGCAGCAGCGGCGGCCGCGGGTGCGGACGCGGCGGCGGGCGCCGGGGCGGCGGCGGACCGGGTGGCGCGGGAGGCAGCCGGCGCCCGGCGCTCGGCCGGCGCGCTGGAGGTCGCAGCAGCAGCAGCCTGCTCGGCGGCAGCGGCCTCGGCGGCGGCCTGCTGGGCGCGGGCGGCCGCGGCAGCGGCGGCGGCCTGCTCCTCGGCGAGCCGGCGGGCCCGCTCCTGCTCCTCGGCGGTCAGCCGCTCGAAGTCGGCCTTGTAGGCGGCGATCTGCGCCTCGAGGTCGGCCTGCTTGCGGGCCACCTCCTCGACCTGCGCCTGCGCGGCGACGGCCGCGGCGTCGGCGGCGGCCTTGGCCTGGGCGGCGGTCTGGGTGGCCTGCTGGGCCGCCCCGAGGACCTCGTTGTTGTGGTCGGCGATGGTGTCCAGCGTGCCGACGCGGTCGATCATCTCGTCGGCGGAGGAGCTGGTCAGCATGGCCTGCAGGGTGTCCAGCCGGTCGCCGGTGTAGGCGCTGCGGGCCACCTCGGTGACCTTGTCCTGCGCGGTGCCCACCGCGGCGTCGGCCTGGACGACGGCGGCGGCGGCCTGTGCGGCGGCCTGCTGCTGCGCGGCCAGCGCGTCGGTGGCCTGGTGGACCTTCTCGGTGACGACCTCGAGGTCGTTGCCCCGGGCGGCGACGAGGGCCGCGGCCTCCTGGGAGGTGGTGGGCGTTTCAGGTGCGGCCCACGCGGGAAGGGAGGTGAGGGAGACGACACCGGCAGCGGCCAGCGAGATCAGGACGGCGGCCGTGGAACGGCGGCGGGCAGAGCTGAGCGAACTCGCCATGTGAGGCGGGTTTTTCCTTTCTTCCACTGGCCGCCTACCGAGTTAGCTGACGGGTTCGGGCGGGAAGACGCCCGGCACCACACGGCCCGTACGGGTCGCGCGGAGCTTCACCCCAGTGCTGCGGTGGGTCCCCGGTCCACTGGCCCGCAGTGCTGCACGGGCCGCTGTGGTTCGGCGGCGGTCCAGGCGGTCGCTCCCCGGGAGGGGGCTGAGGTGCCCGTCCGGACCGTCGCCCACCGTAAGCGTGTGACGAGGAGATGACAAACGGTCGGACGCAATTTGTGGAGAAACTCCTGGCGTGTGCTGGGACACGCTCACCGAGCGTGACAGGCTCGCCGGGTGCACGGCCTGGGACGGCGGGAGTTCTGCCTCGTGCTGCTGCGCCGGATGGCCGACTCGCGACCTGACCTGGTCCTCGACGCGCTCCCCCGGCTGTCCGCGGACCGCGCGCAGGCCCGTGAGGCGCACCGCCGCTGGCAGGCCCTGCGGCACTCGTCCCCCGGCGTGTCGTGGCACAGCGCCGTCCTGGGTCCGCCCGAGGAGTGTGAGGAGCGCCGCTACGGCGACGTGCCCCTCGCGGTGCGCCGGTGGCCGCTGCCGCTGTGGCCGCACCTGCGCTGGGAGGTGGTCTCGGTGGACCGGGGCCCGGTCCTGACCGAGCAGCTGGTCCGCGCCGCCGGCTCCCCGGTGCCCGCCGCCACCCCGGACGGACTGCGGGTCTGGGAGCACGTGGTCGGGGACGTGGCCGTGCTGCCCGGCGCGCAGGGCGTCGACCCCGGCGTCACCTCCCGCTGGGAGGTGCACCTGCCCGGGCTGCGGGCGCAGTTCGTCTGGGGGCTGCTGCAGCAGGTGCAGCCCCGCCCGCGATGATCGGTGCCGTGCCGAGCCTCTCCCCCGCCGCCTGGGACGACCCGGTCGTCCAGCAGCTGACCACCGCCCAGCAGGACGAACTGCGCACCCGGTACGAGGGCAAGGGCGAGCCGGGCGTCCCCCCGTCGGCCGACGACGTCGCCGTCGTCCTGGTCGTCCGGGACGACGACGGGACGCCGGTCGGCTGCGGCGCGCTGCGGGCGCTGGAGCCCGGCGCGGCGGAGGTGAAGCGGATGTACGTCGTCCCGGCCGCCCGGGGCCGGGGGATCTCCCGGCTGGTCCTGTCCGGGCTGGAGGCCGAGGCGCTGTCCCGCGGCTGGACCACGCTGCGGCTGGAGACCGGGCCCCGCCAGCCGGAGGCGATCGGGCTGTACACCGCGGCCGGGTACTCCCCGGTCGGCGCCTTCGGTCACTACCTCGGCGAGGACGCCGTGGGCTCGCTGTTCTTCGCCCGGTCCCTGACCTGAGGCGACCCCGACCGGGCGCGATCGGGCCGGACCTGATCACATGAGCGGGTGCAGGTGGCGAAGGAGGCGCGCGGCCTGCTGGTGACGATGCGGGACCGGCTGCGGGGCCGGGACACCGCGCTGATCGCCGCCGGGCTGACCTTCTACGCCGGGATCGCCGTCGTCCCGGCGCTCGTCCTCTCGCTCGGCCTGACCAGCTGGGTCGCCGGCGCCGACCAGGTGCGCACCCTCACCGGGCAGCTGGCGTCGGTCCTGCCGGCCGAGCTGGGCGCCCCGACCGCGGTGGCCCGGCTCGCCGAGGCCGGCACCGGGCTGAGCCTGCTCGGTGCGGTGCTCACGCTGCTGCCCATCTCCCTCTACGGCGAGGGGGTGCGCCGGGCGCTGCTGCGCTTCAGCCCGGCGCACGACCGGTTCACCGCCTGGCGCGGCCGGCTGGCGTCGCTGCCGCTGCTGGTGCTCGCACCGCTGCTGCTGTACCCGCTGCTGCTCGTCGCGCGGCTGCTGGCCCGGCTCGCCGACACACCGGGGTTCAGTGCGTCCCTCGGCGGGTTCGCGGCCGGCTACTACTCGGTGCTGTTCGCCCTCACCCTGCCGCTGGTGTGGGTGTTCCGGGTGGTCGCGGCCGGGCGGCTGCGGTGGCGGGCGGTCGTGGTCGGCGCGCTGTTCACCGCCGGCTCGCTGTCGGGCTTCCTGCAGGGCTTCGTGCTGTTCCTGGCCCTGCCGCTGGACCTGGGCGCACCGTTCGGCGGGCTCACGGTCGTCGGCGGGGTGGTCGCCGTCGGCTTCTGGCTGTTCCTGCTGCAGTTCGTGCTGATCGGCGGGTGGCTGTTCACCGAGGCGATCGACGAGCGGCTGCGCCGGGGAGCGCCCGCGCTCAGTCGCTGAGCGGGTGCTCCTCGATCAGCCGGTCGCGCTGCTCGGCGACGTCGTAGCCGGGCTCGGGCAGCCGCGGGTCCAGGTCGGTGAGGGTGTCCAGCAGCAGCCGGCCCACGGCCCAGTTGCGGTACCACTTTCGGTCGGCCGGCACGACGTACCAGGGCGCGGCGTCGGTGCTGGTGCGCTCCAGGACCGTCTCGTACGCGCGCTGGTAGTCCGACCACAGGGCGCGGTCGTCGAGGTCGGCGGGGTCGAACTTCCAGCGCTTGGCCGAGTCGTCGAGCCGGGCGAGCAGTCGCTGCTTCTGCTCCCACGGGGAGATGTGCAGCAGCACCTTGACCAGGGTCACGCCGTCGTCGACGAGGTGCTGCTCGAACCGCACGATCTCCCGGTACCGCCGCTCGATCACCGGCGGCGGGGCCAGCTGCCGGACCCGGCCGGCCAGCACGTCCTCGTAGTGCGAGCGGTCGAACACGCCGAGCAGACCGGGCCGGGGGACGGCGCGCCGCACGCGCCAGAGGAACCCGTGCCGCAGCTCCTCCGGCGTCGGCCGACCGAACCCGGTGACCGCCACGCCCTGCGGCTGGACCGCGCCCACGACGTGCCGGACGACGCCGCCCTTGCCGCTGGTGTCCATGCCCTGCAGGACGAGCAGCACCCGCCGCTGCCCGCCGGTGACGCCCTCGGCGTAGAGCCGCTCCTGCAGCTCCGCCAGCCGGCGTCCCTCGGCGGCGGCCACCTCCCGGGTGTGCTCCTTGTCCCCGGGCACCAGCGGGGTCGACCGCGGGTCGATCTCGCGCAGCCGGACCGGGGCCGCAGGAGCACGCAGCGTCTCGCGCAGGGAGGGGGCCATGCCCGCCAGCCTAGGGACGCCGGTCCCGCGCGGCGTGCACCGAGGGGAGCACGGCCGCCGCCAGCAGCTGCACCACCACCAGCCCGCCGAACAGGGCTCCGGCCTGCGGGGAGCCCTGCCGGCCGAGCAGCACCGCGGCACCACCGAGCACGAGCAGCTGGACGGCCAGCCGGCGGCCCGGCGAGGCGCGGTCGGCCCGGGGTGCCGCGAACCGGGCCCACAGCACGCCCGCGGCCACCGGCAGCGCCACGGCCAGCACGACGCCGGGCAGCGCGCCGCCGCCCAGCCGGTACCCGCCCCAGGCCAGGACCCCGACCGCGACCAGCTCCAGGACGAACGCCAACACCGCGACGGCCCAGGCCGCTCCGGTCCGCACGGGCTCGCTCAGCCGGCGAGCTGGTCGGGCAGCGGCTCGCGGTGGAGGACGACGAGGCTGCTCACCGCCCGGGTGAGGACGACGTAGAGCCGGTGCAGCCCGCGCGGCTCGGCGGCCACGATCGCGGCGGGCTCGACCACCACCACGTGGTCGAACTCCAGGCCCTTGACCAGCGTCGCCGGCACCACCGCGACCCGGGCCGGCTCCGACCCGTCGTCGGACAGCGCGGCGACGTCCAGCCCGGCCGCGGTCAGCATCGCCACCAGCTCGGGCACCGCGGCGTCCGCGCAGACCACACCGGTCGAGCCCTCCGTCGCCGCCAGCTCCGCCACCACCGCGGCCAGCGGCCCGGCCAGCGTGCCGACCGGGCGCAGCTGCAGCGCGCCGGGGTCCCGGCGGACGGCGGTCGCCGCGCCCAGCCCCGGCGCGATCGTCGGCAGCAGCCGGTTGGCGAGGTCGAGCACCTCCCCGGGCACCCGGTAGCCGCGGGTCAGCGGGCGCACCGAGGTCCCCGGACGGCCCAGGGCGGCCAGCGTCTGCGCCCAGTCCTGCGCCGACCAGGGACTGGTGGCCTGGGCCAGGTCACCGAGCACCGTCAGCGACCCCGCGCCCAGCCGGCGGGCGACCGCGCGGCACTCCATCGGGGAGAGGTCCTGGGCCTCGTCGACCACCACGTGCCCGTAGCCCGGCGTCCGCTCCAGCATCCCGGCGACCTCGTCGACCAGCACCGCGTCGGCGAGGGTCCACCGCGCGCTCCTGACCGACCGGGGCAGCACCGGCCACCGCAGCAGCGCCTGCTCCTCCTCGGTGAGCACCCCGCGGGCGGCCCGGGCCAGCGCCTCGGGGTCGGTGAACAGCGACGCGACCAGCCCGGCGGCGTCCACGGCGGGCCAGACGGCGTCACAGAAGGCGCGGACCTCGGCGCTGCGGGCGGTGCGGCGGGTCTCGGCGTCGGTGGGGCTGCCCCCGCCGGCCTCCTTGAGCCGGCGCGCGTACTCGGCCAGCGACATCGCCAGCCGTTCCCGGCCCGCGGCGTAGTGCACCAGCTGGGCCTCGTCGACGCCGCTGGTGCCGGCCCGGCGCAGGTCGTCGACGAAGCGCTTGAGCCGCTCCTCACCGATCCGGTACTTCTTGCCGGACAGGCTGACCTGCACCGAGTCCACCGGCTTGCTGATCCCGCCCCACAGCGCCCGGCGCAGCACCTCGGCCATCCGCGGGTCGCCCTTGAGGACGGCGACGTCGGGTGCGTCCTGCGCGCGGACGGTGACCCGGGCGGTCAGGTCGGCGACGGTGGCCTGGTCGACCTCCACCTCCCCGAGTGCGGGGAGCACCTGCTCGATGTAGCGCAGGAACGCCTTGTTCGGGCCGACGACGAGCACGCCGGTGCGGGCCAGTTGGTCGCCGTGCGTGTAGAGCAGGTACGCCGCCCGGTGCAGGCCGACGGCGGTCTTGCCGGTGCCCGGCGCCCCCTGCACGCAGATCGACTCGGTCAGCGGCGCCCGGACGATGTCGTCCTGGTCGGGCTGGATGGTGGCGACGATGTCGCGCATCGGGCCGCTGCGGGGCCGCTCGATCTCCGCCCGCAGGAGCTGTCCCCCACCGCCGTCGTCCTCGCCCTCGGCCAGCCGCTCGTCCTCGTAGCTGGTGAGCTCGCCGGCGGCGAAGCCGAACCGGCGACGGCGGGCCACGCCCTGGGGGTCGGCGGCGCTGGCCTGGTAGAACGGCCGGCTCATCGGCGCCCGCCAGTCGATGACCACCGGGTCGCCGGCGTCGTCCCGGACGTGCCGACGGCCGATGTGGAAGGTCTCCGGCGCCCCGTCCGGCCCGGCCTCGGCGGTGCCGTCGGTGCGGCCGAAGAAGACCGGCACGCCGGGGTCGGCGGCCAGGGAGAGCAGCCGCTGGGCGCGGGCGGCACCGAGGCGCTCGGAGGCCCAGGCGTCGACGCCGGCGTCGGTCACCGAGACCGCCGCGGTGCGCATCTGGCCCAGGCAGACGGCCGCGCGGGCCAGGTGCGCGCGCTCGGCGGCGAGGACGGGGTCGGGGACGGTGGTCTCGGGTGCGGCGGGAGGAGACACGGTCGGAGGACGCTACGCGGCCCCACCCCGTCGCTCAACCGACATCTGCCCGACGCGCGGTCCGATGTGTAGACGGGGCGATTCCGGATCAATCACAGGCATGGCCAGTGACCCGACTCCGCCCCCAGTCATCGGGGCCACCGCAGACGACCGGAACGGACGGCCGGTGGGCACGATCACCACGGTCTTCCTCGACGACGTGACCGGTCAGCCCACGTGGGTGGGTCTGACCAGCGGTCAGCACGCTGCCCCGCAGAGCGACGAGGTGCCGGTGATCGCGCCGGTGACGGGCAGCGAGCTGTCCGACGGGCGGCTGCGGCTGACCGTCTCGGCCGACGCGGTGCAGTCCGCGCCCCGGATCGCCCAGCCCGACCGGCTCACCCCGGCCGAGGAGACGATGCTGCGGGAGCACTACCGCGGCACGTCGACCCAGGGCACGTCCGCCGGGCTGGTCGACGACCACGCGGCCCACGACCTCCCGCGCACCGCCGTCGGCACGCTCGACGACACCGGCATGACCCTGTCGGAGGAGCAGATCCGGGTCGACACGGTCGTGGAGCCGTGGACCCGGGCGGTGCTGCGCATCGAGGAGTTCACCGAGGAGGTCATGGTCCCGGTGACCGTGACCCGGCAGCGCGCCCGGATCGACCACCTCCCGATCACCGCGCACACCGGGGGCACGACCGGCGGCCTGCCCGACGGCGACGTCCGCAGCAGCGACCGGTCGACGAGCACCAGCGGCTGGGTGACGCTCTACACCGAGGAGCCCCAGGTCACGATGCAGCGCGTGCCGGTCGAGCGGGTGCGCCTGGCCACGTCCTGGGTCACCGAGGACTCCGTCGTGACCGACCAGGTGCGCCGCGAGCACGTCGAACTGACCACCTCCGACACCGTCTGAACCGAGGCGGGCCGCTCTGAGGCCCGGCGTCCACGCCGGGCCTCAGAGCCGGTGGGTCAGCGGCGGAGCAGACGCGGCGACAGCAGCCCCAGCACCGTCGTGGCCGCCCCGACCGTCACCGCACGCACCGGGTGCAGCGTCGCGGCGACCGTCCAACTGCCCTTCCGGTGCCAGCCCACGTGGGAGCCGCGCTCCTGCCCGCCGTACCCGGCGTGCCAGAGGGCGCTGTCGGCGCGCGGGACGGCCTCCCTGTTCGGGTCGAGCTGGGTCGGCCACATGTACCAGGACATGATCCAGTCGACCGTCCGCGGGACCAGGGCACCGGCGAGCTGCACGGCCTTGGCCTGCGCGCCGACGTAGACGTCGCGGACCGGCTGCGCAGCCGCCCCCAAGATCGCCTCGGCCACCGCCTCCGGCGGGTAGATCATCCCGCGGTGCGCCGGCTGAGCCTCGGTGTAGGCCTGCGCGTGCTCGTTGTACGGGGTGTCGATGCGGCCCGGGTGGACGAGCGTGACCGAGATCGGGTCCCCCTCGTGCCGCAGCTCCACCCGCAGCGCATCGGTGAAGCCGTGCACCGCGTGCTTCGCGCTGGCGTAGGTCGACTGGATCGGGGTGGAGCGGTCGCCGAACAGGCTGCCGACGTTGACGATCGCACCGGCCTCCCCGCGGGCCCGGTAGTGCTCGACCGCCTGGAGGCAGCCGTACACGACGCCCCAGTAGACGGTGTCGAAGACCCGGTGCATGTCCTCGATCGAGACCTCCGGGATCTCCCCGAAGATCGAGACGCCGGCGTTGTTCACCCAGGTGTCGAACCGGCCGAACTCGGCGATCGCGGCGGCGGCGATCCGGGCGACGTCCTCCTGCCTGCCGACGTCGGCGACCACGGCCACCGCCCGCCCACCCTGGCCACGGACCTCCGCGACCAGCTGGGTGAGGGCGTCGGCGTTGCGGGCGGCCACGACGACCGCAGCGCCACGCTGGGCGGCCATGCGGGCGGTGACCAGCCCGATGCCGCTGGAGGCACCGGTGATCACCACGACCTGCTGGTCGATCGGACGGAGGGGGACGGACACGGGCAGCTCCTGAGGACGCGCCGGCCGGGCCGGCAGCGGGGCGCCTGTGCTGAGCACCGTCCACTGGCTGCCCCGGACCACCGTGGGCGACACCTCAGCCGGCGGCGCGTCCGCCCGACCACCAGTCCAGCGCCGTGGTGACCAGCTCCGGGGTGACCACGTGGCCGCCGTCGAACGGGTGCCAGCGGACGTCGTAGCCGTCGTCCCGCAGCTGTGCCGCGACCCGGCGTCCGCAGCGGTCGATCGGGAGCACGCGGTCGTCGGTGCCGTGGCCGATCCAGAAGTGCGGCCGCCCGAACCGGCCCGGGGCCGCGACGAAACCCGGGGAGAAGGCCAGCACGGCGTCGGCCAGGTCGCCGTTGGCCACGCCGAGGCTGAGGGCGTACGAGGCGCCGTCGGAGAAGCCGCCGAGCGCCACCCGGCTCACCGCACAGCCGGCGAACACCGCGTCCAGCGCGGCGTCCAGGACGGCGACGTCCCGCCCCAGCCCGCCCGCGATGAGGTCCCAGGTGGCGGCGGCCGAGGTCGGCGCGAGCACCAGCGCCCCGCGGGCGGTGGCCAGGTCGCCGACGGCGGCCAGCGCGTCGGCGGCCGAGCCCCCGGCACCGTGCAGGAACACCAGCAGCGGGCGGGGCACCGGGTCGCCGGGCGGGACGGCCAGCAGCACCTCCGCCCCGAGGTCGAGCCGGGTCACCCCGGGCGGGGGCGGCGCCGCGGTGCGGACGTCGTGCGGGCGGCTGTCGAGGCGGCCGTCCGCCGCGCGGGAGGTGGACATGACCGCTCCCTACCCCGTTCCTGCAGTCCCAGCGGTGCGTTCTCGGCGCGGTGGGACTCCGCTACGGGCGGTCGGCGGGCTCGACGACGTGCACCCGGACGGCGCGGAACTGGTCCGGGGTCTCCAGCAGCACCGCCTTGGTGGGCTCGCCGACGTCCAGCGCGGGCAGCGGGGGCAGGGCCGCCAACGCGCGCAGCCGCGGGTCGCTGAGCACCTCGGCGACCATCCCCCGGTCCCCGCCGCAGGCCAGCCCCACGGCGGCCGCGGCGTGCGGCAGCAGCACCCGCGCGGCGGTGTCGACGGCGTGGCTGACCACGGCGTCGGCCTGGTTGCCCCGGCGTCGGGCGAACCGCTGCTGCGACTGGCCGCCGGCAGCCGTGCGGCCCTGCACCTGCCGGGCGTCGACCTTGGACACGACCAGCTCCGCCCCGTCGAACACCCCGACCGCCCACCGCCCGCGCCGGACCAGCAGGACCGCGGTGCGCCGGGGCGTCCGCGCGGCGGCGAGGAAGTCGGTGAGCGGGGCGGGGCCAGGTGTCCAGCCGTAGGGGGCGGTCAGCCGCACCGTCGTGGTGTCGGCGCAGGTCAACGCGAGCTCCGCGCCGTCCACCTGGACGTCGAAGGCCCCGTGCCGCTGCGCCACGCCGTCCAGCCACCGGTCCAGCCGCTCCGGGACGACGCCGAGCACCCGTCCTCCGCCGGGACCGGGCCGGGGACGGGTCACCGGCTGCGGATGGTCAGCAGCCGGTCGAGGACGTCGCCGGTGCGCAGCCCGTCGTGCTCGAACTCGTTGGTGACCCAGGCGCGCACGTTGCCCACCGCCTCCGCGGTCTCCAGCGACAGCCCGGCGTCGACGTACATGTCGTCGAGGTAGACCGCCGCGTCGACCGGGACGTCGTTGGCCGCCAGCCGCACCGGGTCGTAGAGGGCGGGGAACTCCTCGACCTCGGCGAGCGCCCGGGCCGCCGGGCCGAACGCCCGCAGCGACGCGATCTCCTCGAACATCCAGGGGAACACCATCTCGCCGGTGAACGGCAGCGGCCGGACCGAGGGGTCGAACGCGACCGGGCGCTCGGCCTCCGCGGCCCAGCCGGTCGCGCCCGGCCCGCCGGCGTAGATGACCTCCTGCAGCGTCATGTACAGCGGGTTGTCCCAGTAGGAGGTGCGCCGGGCGACCTCGTCGAGGAAGCCGTCGGCGAGCTCCCCGTCCTCGTCGAGGGCCTCGTCGACCAGCCAGTGCAGCTCCTCCGGCCCGGACTGCGTGCCGAGGGCGTGACCGAGGGTCTGCAGGCGCCGCACGGTCAGCCGGTCGCCGTCGGGCAGCAGCACCGGGGCGGCGTCCAGCCGGTCGGCCACCGCGGCGAGCCGCGCGGCGTCGGCGGGGTACCGCTCGTGGAACCGCCGGGTCTTCGCCGCCACCCGCGGCCAGGTGCGGCGGTAGACCTCCCGGGCGTCGGCGTGCAGGCCGGCCAGCCCACCGGTGACCAGACAGCGCTCCAGCCCCTCGGGCGCCTGCGACAGGTAGGTCAGCGTGACGAACCCGCCGTAGCTCTGGCCCAGCGTCGTCCAGCGGCGGCCGCCGTAGACCGTCGTCCGCAGGTGCTCGGCGTCGGCGACGACCGAGTCGGCACGGAAGGCCAGCAGGTGCCGGGCCGCGGCGGCGGGGTCGGGGAACCGGCTGATCGAGCGGCCGGTGACGCGGGAGCTGCGGCCGGTGCCGCGCTGGTCGAGCAGCACCATCCGGAAGTCGCGCAGCGCCCGGGCGACCCAGCCGCCACGGGTGGGCCGGGGCGACTTCCCGCCCGGGCCGCCCTGCAGGAACAGCAGCAGCGGCAGGTCGTCGTCCCGGCGGTCGGGGGCGACCAGCTCGCGGGCGAAGACGGTGGTCGTGCCGGCGTCGGGCTCCGACCAGTGCAGCGGCACCGTGACCTCGTGCTCCCGGACGACGGCGCCGGGGACCTCGTAGCCGGTCACCGGGCCAGCGCCGGGGTGGCGGCGTGCTCGGCCGGGACGTGCAGCACCTTCTGCCCCAGCCCGACGGCGACCGCGGCCACCCCGGCGGCGACCGTGGCGACGGCGAAGCTGGCGTTGGCGCCGACGGAGTCCACGGTCTGCCCGGCGGCCGAGGCGCCGACCGCGACGCCGAGGGCGAGGGCGGTGCCGATCCAGGTGAACGCCTCGGTCACCGCGGAGCGGGGCACCAGCACCTCGGCCAGGGTGAAGGCGCTGATCAGGGCCGGGGAGACGGCGATGCCGGCGATCACGACCAGCGGCAGCATCAGCCAGTAGCCGGTGGCGAACAGCAGCGGCACGGTCAGCACCGTCAGCGCGACCAGCACGCCGACCAGACGGTGCCGCAGCGGCACCTGCCAGTGCACCGTGCCCCAGGCGATGCCCGCGCCCATCGACCCCGCGGCCAGGCCGGCGATGAGCAGGCCGGACAGCGAGCGGTACCCGACCTCGTCGGCGAAGGCGACGAGGGAGATCTCCAGCGTGCCCAGGATGGCGCCGACCGCGGCACCGACGACGAACAGCACCCGCAGGCCCGGCACCCGCATCGCCGAGGCGCCGCTGCGGTGCTCGCGCTCGGTCGGGGGCGGGTCGGTGCGCCGCTGGGCGACGAACAGCAGGGTGCCGACAGCGGCCAGCGTGAAGGCGGTGACGACGCCGGAGGTCGTGTGCCCGGTGGTGGACAGGAAGGTGACCAGGACCGGGCCGACGATGAAGACGAACTCGTCGACGACGGACTCCATGGCCAGCGCGGTGGGCAGCCGGGGTGTGCCGCGCAGCAGGTGGGTCCAGCGCACCCGGATCATCGAGGAGACCGGCGGGAGGCTGGCCCCGGTGAGCGCCGCGGTGGCGAAGACCGTCCACAGCGGCCAGCCCTCCCGCACCGCGACGAGGAACCCGGCGCCCGACACCACGAAGACGGCCAGCACCGTCAGCAGCACCCGCCGCTGGCCGTTGGCGTCGGCCAGCCGGCCCACGACCGGACCGGAGATCGCCGCGGCGACGGCACCGGCCGCGGCGACCGCCCCGCCCAGCCCGTAGGACCCGGTCTCGGACTGCACCAGCAGCACGCTGCCCAGGCCCACCATCGACAGCGGCAGCCGGCCGATGAAGGCCGCCAGCACCATGGGCAGGGCGTGCGGCGTCCGCAGCACGTGCAGGTACGGGTTGGGCACGGGCGGACTGGCCTCCGTCAGCGGGATGGACGCCTCGTCACGCTAACCGAACGGACTGTGACCCGCGGGACGAACGGCGGCGGGGACGGCGCCCGTCTCACCCCGCTCCGAGGCGGCTGCGCAGCGTCTCGAGCTCGTCGGACATCACGCTGGGCAGCTTCTCGCCGAAGGTGGCGAACCACTCGGCGATCTGCGGGAGCTCGGCCCGCCACTCGTCGGCGTCCACGCGGAGCGCCTGCTGCACCTGCTCCCGGGTGAGGTCCAGCCCGGACACGTCGAGGGAGTCCGGGGTGGGCACATGCCCGATCGGGGTCTCCTCGGCCGCCGCGGTGCCCTCGAGGCGCTCGACGACCCACTTGAGCACCCGGCTGTTCTCCCCGAACCCCGGCCACAGGAAGCCGCCGTCGGCGTCCCGGCGGAACCAGTTGACGTAGAAGATGCGCGGCAGCCGGGCGGCGTCGTGCGCCTTGCCGGTCTCGACCCAGTGCCCCACGTAGTCGCCGGCGTGGTAGCCGATGAAGGGCAGCATCGCGAACGGGTCGCGGCGGACGACGCCGACGGCGCCGGTGGCCGCCGCCGTGGTCTCCGAGGACAGCGTGGCGCCCATGAAGACGCCGTGGTTCCAGTCCCGGGACTCGGTGACCAGCGGGACGGTGGTCTTGCGGCGGCCACCGAACAGGATCGCCGAGATCGGCACGCCCCGCGGGTCGTCGTACTCCGGCGCCAGCACCGGGCACTGGGTGATCGGGGTGCAGAACCGGCTGTTCGGGTGGCTGGACAGCTCGCCGGAGTCCGGCGTCCAGTCCCGGCCGCGCCAGTCGGTGAGGTGCGCCGGCGGCTCCTCGGTCATCCCCTCCCACCACACGTCGCCGTCGTCGGTGCGGGCCACGTTGGTGAAGACGGAGTTGCCGTGGGCGATGGTGCGCATCGCGTTCGGGTTGGTGTCCCAGCCGGTGCCCGGGGCCACGCCGAACAGGCCGTGCTCGGGGTTGAGGGCGTAGAGCCGGCCGTCCTCGCCGAAGCGCATCCAGGCGATGTCGTCGCCGAGGGTCTGCACCTCCCAGCCGGGGATCGTCGGCTCGAGCATGGCCAGGTTCGTCTTGCCGCAGGCGCTGGGGAAGGCTGCGGCCACGTAGTGGGTCCGGCCCTCCGGGTTGGTGAGCTTGAGGATCAGCATGTGCTCGGCCAGCCAGCCCTCGTCCCGGGCCATCACCGAGGCGATCCGCAGCGAGTAGCACTTCTTGCCCAGCAGGGCGTTGCCGCCGTACCCGGAGCCATAGGACCAGATGGCCCGCTCCTCGGGGAACTGGACGATGTACTTGGTGTCGCTGCAGGGCCACGGGACGTCGGCCTGCCCGGGCTCCAGCGGCGCGCCCAGGGAGTGCAGCGCCGGGACGAACCGGGCGTCGGTGCCCATCGCCTCCAGCACCCGGGTGCCGATGCGGGCCATCACGCGCATCGAGACCACCACGTACTCGGAGTCGGTGATCTCCACGCCGAACATCGGGTCGGCGGCCTCGACCGGGCCCATGCAGAACGGGATGACGTACATCGTCCGGCCACGCATGCAGCCGGAGTACAGCTCGGTCATCAGCGCCTTCATCTCGCCCGGGTCCCGCCAGTTGTTGGTGGGCCCGGCGTCGGCCTCGTCGACCGAGCAGATGAAGGTGCGGTCCTCGACCCGGGCGACGTCGCTGGGGTCGGAGTTGCAGGAGAACGAGTTCGGCGTGGCCGTCAGCCGGGTGAAGGTGCCGGCGTCGACGAGTCGGGTCGTGAGCCGGTCCCACTCCTCGTCGCTGCCGTCGACCCAGACCACCTGGTCCGGCGTGGTCAGCGCGGCGACCTCGGTGACCCAGGCGCGCAGCCGGGCGTGGGCGGTGGGGGCTTCGGTCAGGGCGGGCATCACGGCGTCTCCTGGGGGGCGGCAGCACGACTTGCACCGGCGGTGGTCCCCCGGCCGCCACGCTGCGGCCGGGGGATCGGGTCAATCTACCGACGAACGTGCATACGTCCAGGACGTCTTGTCGGATGTGACGCACATCGCCCGGGGAAGCCCGGCACCTGCCGGCCCGTTCACCCCGGCGTGACGACTCCCCAGCTGCTCCAGCCCCTGACCCTGCGCGGGGTGACCCTGCCCAACCGCCTGGCGGTCGCCCCGATGTGCCAGTACTGCGTCACCGACGGCGTCGTCGGCGACTACCACCTGGTGCACCTGGGCCGCTTCGCCCTCGGCGGGTTCGGGCTGGTGATGGTCGAGGCGACCGGGGTGACCGCCGACGGCCGGATCAGCCCCGGGGACGTCGGCCTGTGGGACGACGGACAGGTCCCCGGCCTGGCCCGCATCGCGGCCTTCCTGCGCGCGCACGGCAGCGTGCCGGCGATCCAGCTCGCCCACGCCGGCGGCAAGGCCAACACGCTGCGCCCCTGGGACGGCAACGGTCAGGTGACCGCCGAGAACGCCCGGCCCGGCGACGAGCCGTGGACGCCGGTGGCCGCCAGCGCCGTGCCGATGGGCGAGGGCTGGAGCGCGCCGCACCCGCTCACCGTCGAGGAGATGGCCGGCGTCCGCGAGGCGTTCGTCGCCGCCGCCCGGCGCGCGCTCACCGCCGGCTTCCAGGTCGCCGAGGTGCACGCCGCCCACGGCTACCTGCTCAACCAGTTCCTCTCCCCGCTCACCAACCGCCGGGACGACGAGTACGGCGGCTCGCGGGAGAACCGGATGCGCTTCCCGCTCGAGGTCGTGGCCGCCGTCCGCGCGGTGTGGCCCGAGGACCTGCCGCTGGTCGTGCGCGTCTCCGCCGTCGACGCCACGGCCGAGGGGACGACGCTGGCGGACACCATCGCCTTCGCCCGCGCGCTGAAGACGCTGGGCGTGGACGCGATCGACGTCTCCGGTGGCGGGATCGGCGGGGGCTGGGAGCACCCGCTCGGCTACGGCTACCAGGTGCCCTTCGCCGCGGCGATCCGCGAGCAGGCCGGCATCCCGACCATGGCCGTGGGCCTGGTCGTCGACCCGCAGCAGGCCGAGGCGGTCGTGGCCACCGGCCAGGCCGACCTGGTCGCCGTCGCCCGCGAGGCGCAGGACGACCCGAACTTCGCCGTCCACGCAGCCCGGGCGCTGACCGGCGGCTACGACACCTACCCGGTGCAGGCCGGCCCGCGGCTGGCCTCCCGCGAGCGGCTGATGGAGCGGCTCGGCCCGTGGACCGGGCCGGACCCGGTCCGGGTCGAGCAGCCCGCCGCCCAGGCCTGAGCCACCGGACCGACCGTCGGGCCGCGTTCCGGCGCGGCTCGACGGTCGGCGGGGCGGCTCAGCCCCGCCCGTAGGCCGGGCCGACCTCGGCGAGGAAGTCCTCCCAGGCCGGGGGCACCGGGCCTCCGGCGACCTCCGCGTCCAGCTTGTCCAGGTACCAGTGCCAGCCGAGTGCGTAGTCGACGACGTCGGTGCCCGGGGGGAAGAGCTGGGTGAACGTCAGCACCGCCTCGTCGCCCTCCTGGTCGAGGTCGAGATCCACCCGCCAGCCGCCCTCGGTGTCCCACTCGACCACCAGCCGGACCGGAGCGGCGCACGCGACGACCCGCAGCGGCTCACCCACCACCTGCTCCTCGTGGGTCATGGTGAAGGTGCCCGCGCCCCCCGGCTCCCGCACCCCGTCGTAGGTACCGATCCAGCGGGGCAGCCGGTCCGGCCCCGTGAGCGCGGCCCAGACGTCGGCGACCGGCAGCGGCCACCGGCGCCGGAACCGCAGCCGCACCCCCTCGGCCAGCTCGTCGACCTCACCCGTCCGCTCGTCGCCTGTCATCGCCGTCCTCCTGTGCCGGGTGCCCCAGCCTGGCCTCCGGCGGGGCGGTTCGCCAGGGCCCGGCGCGGGCAACGTCGGCCCATGACCGTCACCGACCCCGACACCCCGGACCCGCTGAACGACCCCCGCACCCTGCAGGCCGACCCCGGCGCGCTGGGCGAGGGCGAGGACCTCGCCTCCACGGAGGACGACGAGGTCTCGACCGGCGAGGACGAGCTGGCCAGCTCGCGCACCGAGGCCGACGAGGCCGGCGGCGGGGACGTCACCGGCGGGTTCGCCGGCGCGATCGGCGAGGCGCCGACCGCCGACCGGACCTGAGACGGACCGGTCCGTTTCCGCCCGGCGATCGGCGGGAACGTGACCGGGCACACGCGCCCGGAGGCCCAGCCCCGGCCCGGTGGGCGCCTGTCGTGAGGAGCACCCATGGCCACCGGTGAGACCGGCTTCGCCGACGTCACGTTCGACCTCATCTCCGTGCAGTACCACTCGCTCAAGGCCGGGCACGACTACGGCCAGTACGTCCGGGACGCCGAGAACGCCGGCCTGGACGACGTCGCCTCGTTCTTCCGCGAGGTGATGGAGCAGGACAGCCAGCGCGCGAAGCGGGCCCACGACCTGTTGCGCCAGCTGGCCGGCACCGAGGCCGGCGGCCCGGCCACGAGCTGACCCGCCTGCGGGAGGACACCTGGCAGGCCGGCGGCCCGGCCACGGGCTGACCCGCCTGCGGGAGGACACCCGGCGCACAGTCGAGGGCTGCCCCCACCTGGGGGCAGCCCTCGACTGCCTCCGGGTCCACTGCCTCCGGGTCCACTGCCCCCAGGTCCACTGCCCCCAGGTCCACTGCCCCCAGGTCCACTGCCCCCAGG
>NZ_JAPVBH010000001.1:0-484927 GCF_026967795.1 Modestobacter sp. VKM Ac-2986 | reverse complement strand
TCCACCGCCCCCAGGTCCACCGCCCCCAGGTCCACCGCCCCCAGGTCCACCGCCCCCAGGTCCACCGCCCCCAGGTCCACCGCCCCCAGGTCGGCGGACGGGCGCACCTCATGGCCGTCCGGCTGGGGGCGGGGCACGATGGCCCGGTGATCACGACCGCGCTGACCCGCTGGTTCGACCTGGACGCACCCGTGTTCGGGGCACCGATGGCCGGGGTGGCCGGCGGCGAGCTCGCCCGCGCGGTGTCCCTGGGCGGCGGCCTGGGGATGATCGGCGTCGGCGCGGACACCGACCCGGGCTGGGTCGTCGAGCAGGGCCGGCTGCCCGCCGAGGCCGACGTCTCGCACGGCGTCGGGCTGATGGCCTGGGTGCTGGCGGACCGCCCCGAGCTGCTGGCCGCCGCGATCGCCACCGAGCCGGTGCTGGTCTCGGTGTCCTTCGGCGACCCCGGCCCCTACGTGGGCCCGCTGCACGACGCCGGGATCGCCGTGGCCACGGCGGTCAACTCCCGCGCGGACCTAGACCGGGCACTCGAGGCCGGCGCCGACGTGATCGTCGCGCAGGGCACCGAGGCCGGCGGGCACACCGGGCAGCGGGCGACCCTGCCGCTGCTGCAGGAGGTGCTGGCCGCGACCGACCGGCCGGTGCTCGCCGCCGGCGGGATCGCCACGGGCGCCGGGCTGGCCGCCGTCCTCGTCGCCGGTGCCGCGGGCGGCTGGGTCGGCACCCCGTTCCTGGCCAGCCCGGAGGCGGCGAACACCCCGGCGGCGCGGGCCCGGGTACGTGCCGCGAGCGGTGACGGGACCGTGCTGACCAGCGCGTTCGACATCGCCCAGGAGCTGGGCTGGCCGGCCCGCTGGCCCGGCCGGGCCCTGGTCAACGAGTTCACCGAGACCTGGCACGGCCGCGAGGACGAGCTGCGCGGTGACACCGCGGCCACCGCGCAGGTGCGCCGGGCCCGCGCCGAGGGCGACCTCGCGCACTCACCGGTCTACGCCGGGGAGTCCGTGGGCCTGCTCTCCACGGAGCGGTCGGCGACCGACGTCGTCCGCACGCTGGTGGCCGACGCGGAGAAGGCCCTGGCTCGCGCCGCCCGCCTCGTGCGCTGATCAGGCCCCCGTCCAGAGGCTCGCGCCGAGCGTGCGAGGCGTGAGGGGGACTGGGGTCCTTCTTCAGACGGCGCAGGAGCCGTCGTCGCAGCCCTCGGCGGCGGGGACGGTGACCAGCGGGTGGCTGTCGGACCAGGCGCGCTCGAGCAGCTGCAGCAGCGTCTCGGCCGGCTGGGCGCCGGCGGCGCCGTAGGTACGGTCGACGACGAAGAACGGGACGCCGGTCGCGCCGAGGGCCCGGGCGGTGTCGATGTCCTCGCGCACGGCGGGCAGGAACCGGCGGTCGGCCAGGGCGGCGCGCGCCTCGGCCTCGTCCACGCCGACCTCGACGGCGAGCGCCACCAGGGAGTCGACGTCGAAGACCGAGCGCTGCTCCTCGAAGTGGGCGTGCAGCAGCCGCTCCTTCATCGCCCCGCCCAGCCCGCGCTCGGCGGCGAGGTGGATCAGCTCGTGAGCGCGCAGGGTGTTGCCGCTGACGCCGTCGGCCAGGTGGTAGTCCAGGCCCTCACCCGCGGCGATGTCCTCGACCCGCTTCATCTGCCCGGCCATCTGCTCCACGGTGCTGCCGTACTTGGCGGCCAGCGCCGGGAGGGTCGGCTCGGTGTGCCCCTCGGGGATGGTCGGGTCGAGCTGGAAGGACCGCCACACCACCTCGACCTGGTCGGCGTGCGGGAAGCGGGAGAGCGCCGTCTCCAGCTTGCGCTTGCCGATGTAGCACCACGGGCACACGACGTCGGACCACACCTCGACCTGCATGAACCGACCGAACCGCGGGCGCGGTCAGCTCATTCCCCGGCCTCCGGGGCACGCACCTGCGCCCGGCCGTCACCGGGCGTCGGGTCCAGGAACACGTACTTCACGCCGGAGTGCTTCGCGACCAGCCGGCGCTCGGCCTCGTCGGAGGC
Source organism: Modestobacter sp. VKM Ac-2986 (assembly GCF_026967795.1). Lineage (GTDB taxonomy): Bacteria > Actinomycetota > Actinomycetes > Mycobacteriales > Geodermatophilaceae > Modestobacter. Next base: position 482,913 of record NZ_JAPVBH010000001.1, on the reverse strand, counting down.
CCGCTCGATGTCGGCGACGGTGGCGGTGTCGACGAAGTCGACCTTGGCGGCGACCAGCAGCTGGCCGGGGCCGATGACCGTGGTGAGCAGGAACGGCACGTCCTCGACCAGCTCCATGCCGGCGAGCTCGGCCTTGAGCTCCTGCTGCGTCGTCCCCGGCACGGACTGCCCGATCAGCAGCGACACGTTGGCCCGGGCCAGCGAACCGGCGACCAGCACCAGCAGGACGCCGATGAGGATCGCGCAGATGCCGTCCCACAGCGGGTCGCCGGTCACCTGCTCCAGGAACAGGCCGAGCGCGGCCAGCACCAGGCCGACCAGCGCGGCGCTGTCCTCGAAGGTGACCGCCTTGACCGTGGTGTCGGTCGTGGTGGCGAGGTACTGGCGCGGGCTGATCCCGCGCTCCCTCGCCGCGCCCCGCACCTGGCGGACCGCCTTGAGCAGCGAGCTGCCCTCCAGGACGAAGGAGATGGCCAGGATGACGTAGGAGACGGTCGGCGACCCGGCCTCCTCGCCCTTCCGGATGGTCTCGACGCCCTGCCAGATCGAGAACCCCGCACCCACGCCGAAGGTGCACAGCGCGGCGAGGAAGGCCCAGAAGTAGGTGGCCCGGCCGTAGCCGAACGGGTGCTGGGCGTCCGGCGCCCGGTTGCCGCGCTTGAGCGCGATGAACAGCAGCACCTCGGTGATGGTGTCGGCGAAGGAGTGCGCCGCCTCGCTCATCATCGCCGAGGAGTGGCTGATCAGGCCGCCCACCAGCTTGGCGACCGCGATGGCCAGGTTGGCCGCCCCGGCGACGATCACCGTGCCGGTGGACTCACCGCCGCCCTTCTCGCCGCCTCCCTCCCGGGTGGCCTCCTTCAGGACGGCGTGCTCGCTCGCCGGCGCCGGTTGCGTCATGCACCGGCCGTTGCCCCGGTCCGGTGATCGACAATCGCGGGCAGGTCAGCCGACGGGCCGCAGGGCCTCCGCCGCGGGCCGGGAGGCGGCCGGACGGCACGCGTCCACCGCCTCCTCCGACGGGCCGTGGCCGCCGGGCACGTACTGCTCGCCGATCCGGATGATCTCGGCCAGCCGCTCGCGGGCCGCGGTCAGCTCGGCGATCTGCCGGTCGATGCCGTCGCGCTGCTCGGCCAGCCGGGCCAGCATCGCCGGGGTGGCCACGCCGGTGTGCACGCACGGCAGCACCTCCAGGACGTCCCTGCTGGTGAGCCCGGCGGCGTAGAGCTGCTGCACGAACCGGACCCGGCCCACCGCGCTCTCCGGGTACCGGCGCTGCCCGCTCGGGGTGCGCTCGGCCTCCAGCAGGCCCTGCTCCTCGTAGTACCGGAGCGCGCGCACGCTCACGCCGGCACGGGCGGCGACCTCACCGATGCGCAGCACTCAGTCCTCCTCCAGTGTTCGGGCTCACACTTGACCCTGACGTCAACGTCAGGTCCTAGCGTCCCCGACAGCAACCCCCGAACGCAAGGAGCAGCACCACCATGGACATCACCGGATCCGTCGCCCTCGTCACCGGCGCCAACCGCGGCCTCGGCCGCCAGTTCGCCCAGCAGCTGCTCGAGCGCGGCGCCTCGAAGGTCTACGCGACCTCCCGCCGCCCCGAGGCCGTCGACCTCCCCGGCGTCGAGGTGCTCCAGCTCGACGTCACCGACGCGGAGTCGATCGCCGCGGCCGCCGCGGCCGCCGGCGACGTGACCCTGGTGGTCAACAACGCCGGCATCACCACCGGCGCGAACCTGGTCACCGGCGACCTGGCCGACATCCGGCGGGAGATGGACACGCACTTCTACGGCACGCTCGGCGTCGTCCGCGCCTTCGCGCCCGTGCTCGCCCGCAACGGCGGCGGCGGGATCGTCAACGTGCTCTCGGCGCTGTCCTGGTTCTCCACCAACGGCGCGGGTGCCTACGCCGCGGGCAAGGCGGCGGCGTGGAACCTCACCAACGGCGTCCGGCTGGAGCTCATCGGACAGGGCACGCAGGTCACCGGCGTGGTGCTGGGTGCCGCCGACACCGACATGATGGCCGGCTACGACGGGTTCAAGACCGACGCCGCCGACGTCGTCCGGACGGCGCTGGACGGCGTCCAGGCCGGCGACTGGGAGGTCCTGGTCGACGACTGGAGCCGGGGCGTCAAGGCCTCGCTGGCCGGCGACCCGCGCGACTTCTACCGCCAGATGGGCGTCTCCGTCTGAGGGAGGACCCCACTGCCCCCCACCATCAGGCCCCGTTGCAGGGGCCCGACGCGAGCTTGCGAGCGGTGGAGGGCAACGGGGTCCTTCGTCAGCGGACGCCGACGAGGTCGACGACGAAGACCAGGGTGGCGCCGGGCTTGATGACGCCGCCGGCACCGCGGTCGCCGTAGGCCTTGTGCGCGGGGATGGTGAGCCGGCGGCGGCCGCCGACCTTCATGCCGGCGATGCCCTCGTCCCAACCCTGGATGACCATGCCGACGCCGAGGCGGAACTCCAGCGGGTCGCCGCGGTCCCAGGAGGCGTCGAACTGCTCGCCGCCGTCGTGGGTCACGCCGACGTAGTGGGCGCTCACCAGGCTGCCGGAGGTGGCCTCGGGGCCGTCACCCACGACCAGGTCCTCGATCACCAGCTCGCTGGGGGCCGGGCCGGAGGGCGGCTCGACGTCGGGGCGGGTCAGCTCTGCCACGGTGTTCTCCTGGTGGGATCGGGCGCCGGGGTGGTCCCGGCGGACTGCGCCCCATCCAACCCGCCCGGTGCCCGGCACGGCGACCGGGCCTCCTCCTGCCCTCCCGACACCGCGACCGGTAGGTTCCGTGTCCGGGACGGGTCGGGTGACCGGTCCCGGACGTGCGCTGCCCCGGGCAGCCCGTGCCGGTGTCGACTGGAGGTGGACGTGGCCCCCGAGCTGCCCTCGGGTCCGGACGCCGCCGACCTCGTCGCCGGTGGCGGCGACGACCTGTCCGCCTCCCGCGGCGACGACCTGTTCGCCTCCGGCGGAGAAGCAGGCCGGCTGATGGCCGCCCACGACTGGGCGCACACCGCCGTCGGCCCGGTCGAGGGCTGGCCGCAGGGCCTGCGCTTCGCCGTCCGCACCGTGCTGGCCTCCCGGTTCCCCATGGTGCTGACCTGGGGCCCGGACTTCCTGCAGTTCTACAACGACGCCTACGCCCCGTTCATCGGCGCCAAGCACCCGGCGATCGGGGAGGACATCCGGGTCACCCTGGCCGAGGGCTGGGACGCCCTCGCCGGCCCGGTCGAGCACGCCATGTCCACCCGCGAGGCCTCCTGGCTGCCCCGGCTGCCGCTGCTGCTCGAGCGCGCCGGCTACCGCGAGGAGACCTACTTCACCGTCTCCCACGCCCCGGCCTTCGGCGACGACGGCACGGTCGCCGGCATGCACGCCGTCTGCACCGAGGTCACCGGCGAGGTGCTCGGCGAGCGCCGCCAGGAGCTGTTGCACGCGCTGTCCACCGCCGACGGCGCCCTGGGCGACGAGGCCGCCGTCCTCGACGGGCTCTGCGCGGCGCTGGCCGGGGACCCGCTGGACGTGCCCTTCGCCGCCGTCTACCTCGACGAGGACGGCGGCTCCCGGCTCCGCCGCGCGGCCACGATCGGCTGCGCGCCCGAGCGGCTCCCGGCGAGCGTGGCCGACGCCGTCGAGCTGCCCGGCGGGGTCGCGGAGCTGCGCATCGTCGGCGGGCTGTGGGAGGACCGCGTCCGGGACGCCGTCGCACTGCCGCTGACCGGCTCCTCCGGTGAGCGGGTCGGCGTCCTGGTGCTGGGCGTGAGCCCGAACCTGGAGCTCGACGACGAGTACCGCACCTTCCTCCAGCTGGTCGCCGGCCAGTTCGTCGGCGCGCTGGGCAACGCCCGGGCCTTCGAGGCCGAGCGGCGGCGCGCGGAGTCCCTCGCCGAGCTCGACCGGGCCAAGACCGCGTTCTTCTCCGACGTCAGCCACGAGCTGCGCACCCCGCTGACCCTGCTGCTGGGGCCGATCGACGACGTCCTGGCCGGCGCCGACGGCCTGCCGGCGGCCGCCCGCGACCAGCTGACCCTCGCTGCGCGCAACGGCCGGCGCCTGCAGCGACTGGTCAACGACCTGATGGACGTCGCCAGCATCGAGGCCGGCCGGGCCACCGCCGTCCGGGTGGCCACCGACCTGCCGGCGTTCACCGCCGAGCTGGCCGGGGTGCTGCGCGCCGCGGCCGAGCGGGCCGGGCTGAGCCTGACCGTCGACTGCCCGCCACTGCCGCACCCGGCCGCCGTCGACCCGCGGATGTGGGAGAAGGTCGTGCTGAACCTGCTGTCCAACGCGGTGAAGTACACCTTCGTCGGCGGTATCGGGGTGCGGCTGCGCGGCACGGACGACGCCGTGGAGCTCACCGTCACCGACACGGGCATCGGCATCGCCGCCGAGGAGCTGCCGCTGGTGTTCGACCGGTTCCACCGGGTGGCTGGCTCGCTGGCCCGCAACCGCGAGGGCACCGGCATCGGGCTGGCCCTGGTCCGCGAGCTGGTGACCCTGCACGGCGGCGTCGTGCACGTCGACAGCGAGCCCGGCCGGGGCAGCACCTTCACCGTCACCGTCCCCTACGGCACCCCCGACGCCGAGGGCGACGCCGGGGCGACCGGGCCCTCCGAGGCCGCCCGCGGCACCGCCGAGGCATGGGAGACCGACGTCGCCCCGCGCGAGCAGCCGGCGGACCCGGTCGACCCCTCGGTGACCGTGCTGGTCGTCGACGACAACGCCGACATGCGCACGTACCTGACCCGGTTGCTCGCCCCGATCTGGCAGGTGCGCACCTGCGCCGACGGCGAGGAGGCGCTCGCCGTCATCACCGAGCACCGGCCCGACGTCGTGGTGACCGACGTGATGATGCCGCGGGTCGACGGGTTCGAGCTGCTGCAGCGGTTGCGGGCCGACCCGGCCACCCGGGGTGTCCCGGTGCTGATGCTCACCGCCCGGGCCGGGCAGGAGGCCGCGGTCGAGGGCTTCGCCGCCGGCGTCGACGACTACCTGGCCAAGCCCTTCCAGGCCGCCGAGCTGATCGCCCGGCTGCGGGTGGCGATCGAGCGGGCCGCCGGTGTCCGGACCGTCGACACCACCCCGACCGGCACGTCCCCGACGGGTGGCCCCTCGACCGGTGCCGCCCCGACCAGCACCGCCCCGATGAGCACCGTGCCGGCCGGCACCACCCCGGCCGGCACCGAGCCGACCGGCACCGAGCCGACCGGCACCGGGCCCGCCCCTGCCGGGCCGCCGTCCCCCGCCGGCCCCGGCGGGCGGGCCGACGTCCGCACGCTGGTGCCCGCGAGCCGCCGGCCCGCGGCGCCGGCCGCGCCCCCGCCGCCGCCCGCACCCCCGGCTCCCCCGGTGCACTTCGACGCCTGGCGCTTCCCGGCCTCCCCGCGTGCGGTCCCCGCGCTGCGGCGGGCGCTGCGCCGGCTGCTGGAGTCCGCCGGCGTGGACGAGGACCAGGCCTACGACCTGCTGCTGGCCGCGTGCGAGGCCGCGACCAACGCCGTCGAGCACGCCCAGGACCCGATCGAGCCGTTCATCGACGTCACCGTCGAGGCCTCGGCCTCCGGCGTGGTGATCACCGTCCGCGACTTCGGGCAGTGGCGCGAGCGCGGCGCGAGCATGGACCGCGGCCGCGGCTCGACCCTGATGAGCGCGTTCGCCGACGTCAGCGCCGTCCCGAGCCCCGAGGGCACCACCGTGACCATCCGGGCCCAGCGGGCCGGCTGAGGCTCAGTCCACCGAGCAGGGCGGGGTGGCCGTGTGCCAGTCCGTGCGCTGCTGGAACCAGGCGCCGGCGTCCAGCAGCGCGTCCTCCCCACCGACCGGCGCGGTGAGCTGGGCGCCCACCGGCATGCCGGAGACCGGGTGCCGGCCGACCGGCAGGGCCAGCGTCGGCCCGGCGTGCAGCGACCAGGGCGCGGTCAGCAGCGCCAGCCGGCGGGTGAGGGCCAGCACGTCCTCGTCGGTGGCGACCGTCGGGACGTCGACCGGCAGCGTCGGGCTGAGCAGCACGTCGACGGAGGCGAAGACCTCCTCCAGGGCGCGCTGGAACTCCGCGCGGGCCTCCAGCGCCTCGGCCCGGTGGCCGTCGCTGAGCCCCTCGCCGACCCGCACCCGGGTCAGCGTCTCGGGCTGGAACAGCTCCGGGTGCGCCAGCCGCTCCACGTGCAGGTCGGCGACGTCGGCGTAGACCAGCGTGTAGAGCACGTCCAGCGCCGACCCGGTGCCGGGCACGCGCACCGGCACCAGCTCGCTGCCGCCCGCGGCGAACACCTGTGCGGCCGCGGCGACCACCGCGGCGACCCCGGGGTCCAGCGGGTGCGTCCAGGACTCCGGGACGCCGATCCGCACCGGCGGCGCAGGCGTCAGCTCGCGCACCGCGCGGCCGGCCAGCACCGCGAACGCCCGGGCGACCAGCGGGACGTCGCGGGCGATCGGGCCCACGGTGTCGACGAGCTCGCAGACCGGGAAGGTGCCGGCGTCGGGCACCACCGACACGCCCGGCCGCAGCCCGGTGACCCCGCAGGCGGCGGCGGGCACCCGCACCGAGCCGCCGGTGTCGGTGCCCAGCGCCAGGTCGACCAGCCCGGCCGCCACGGCGACGGCGGACCCGCTGCTGGAGCCGCCGGGCACGCGGTCGCCGTCCCAGGGGTTCTGCGAGGGCCCGGCGAGGGAGTTCGTCCCGGTCAGGCCGAGGGCGAACTCGCTGAGGTTGAGCTTGGCCACCACCTGCGCACCTGCCGCGGTGAGCCGGGAGACCACCTCGGCGTCGACGTCGGGAACCCGGTCGGCGAAGTACGCCGAGCCGCAGGTGGTGCGCACCCCGGCGGTGTCGATGCTGTCCTTCAGGCCCACCCGGACGCCGGCCAGCGGACCCTCGGGGGCGTGCGGCAGCGGCGGGTCGATGACCGTCACGACGGCGTTGGTGGCCGCCGTGACCTCGGCGGTGCGGCGCACCCGGTCGCCGGCGGGCGGAGCGGGGGTCTGCGCGGTCACGGGCGGAGCCTGCCACCCGCCGTCCTCCTGTGGGAGGCGGGAGCCCCTACGACCAGGTCAGAGCGTCTGTGCGGCGCGCGTGTCGTCGATGGAGGGCTTGTCGGCGAACAGCGGCGGCAGGTACCGGAGCATGAGCACCGACCAGGTGAGGTGGGTCAGCGCGGGGGCCTGGATGCCCCCGGTGATCCGCCGCTGCCAGGCGAACAGCAGGCCCATCGGCACCGAGGCGAGCACCAGGGCCGGGTTGCGGGTGGCGACCGTGGCCAGCGTGTAGACGGCGGAGGACTTCAGCACCGGGTGGTCGACACCGACCGCGGCGTACAGCGCGCCCCGGAAGAAGACCTCCTCGGCGACGCCGTTGGCCAGGGTGGTCGTGGTGACCAGCGCCGGGTTGCCCTGCTGGGCGTAGCGGAGCACGCGGGTGATCGCGGCCTCCAGCGGCGGGACCTGCTTGGCCACCAGGGCCGCGGCGTAGAAGGCCCCGAACGCGGTGACCCCGCCGGCGACCGGGGTGATCAGCGGCCGGCGCAGCGTGGCCTTCGGCGTCTGCATCCAGCCCAGGTGCAGCGGGCCGGAGGCGATCCCGCCGGCCACCCAGGTGGCGGCCACCCCGAGGGTGAGGGCGTAGAAGGACGTCGAGTCCGGCTTGCGCGACAGCGAGACGCCCAGCAGCCCCGCCCCGGCCACCGACACGACACCGGTCACCCGGCGGCGGCGGCGGAAGGCGGCGTCGGACTCGTGGTGGTCGCGCGGGACCTTGTCGATCAGCCACGGGGGCAGCCGGTCGAGCAGCCGGGTGAGGCCGTCGTCGGAGATGAGGGACTCCCCGATGCGGCGCCGGTCGCGGGTCACCGGCCGGTCCTGATCCGGGACGCGGGCTTGCCCTGTCGGGCCTCCCGGCGCGCCCGTGCGCGTTCACCGAGCGCGGTGAGGACGGCCTCGTCGTAGGGCATCGGGTCGAAGGGCACGATGCGGCGGATCGAGTCGTCGCGCACCACCACCTCGTTGCTCATCGAGTCGATCAGCGACCGGCCGGTCTGCACGTCGACGTCGGTGACCAGTGCCAGCCAGCGCGAGGACAGCTGGGGCGTCAGCAGCGGCACCGGCACGATCAGCAGCCGACGCCCCTGGATCTCCGCGACCCGGGTCAGCATCTCCAGGTACTCGAGCACCTCCGGGCCGCCCACGTCGAAGTGCCGGCCCTCGGCCTCGGGGGCGTCGAGGACCCCGACCAGGTACCGGACCACGTCGCCGACCGCGATCGGCTGGGTCCGCGTGTGCACCCAGCGGGGGGTGACCATCGCCGGCAGGTGCGCCACCAGCTGCCGGGTCATCTCCCAGGACACGCCGCCGTGGCCGACGATGATCCCGGCCCGCAGGACCGTGACCGGCACCCCGCCCTCGGCCAGCAGCCGCTCCACCTGGCGGCGGCTGCGCAGGTGTGCGGACAGGTCGTCGGCGTCGTCACCGAGCCCGCCCAGGTAGACGATCCGGCCCACCCCGGCGTCGGCGGCGGCGCGGCCGAAGGAGCGGGCCGCCTCGGCGTCGCGCTCCTGGAAGTCGGCCGAGTCCAGCGAGTGCACCAGGTAGTAGGCGACCTGGCAGCCCTCGAGCGCGGCCCGCAGCGAGGCCTCGTCCGCGACGTCCCCGGCGACCGGCGTGCCGGCACCGGAGTAGCTCTCCGGGCGCCGGGTCATCGCGCGCACCTCGTGCCCGGCCGCTTCCAGCGCAGGCGCGAGCCTGCCCCCCACGAACCCCGACGCTCCGGTCACCAGTACTCGCACTCCTCCAGACTGTCCTCCTCGGACCGTGGGCGCGATTCGAGAGTGCACGACGGATCGGCGCGCGACGCCGCCCCGGGGCATGATCGGGCGGTGGACGCCCCCGGCAGCGAGCGCAACGTGCTGGGCGGTGCCCTGCAGCCCTGCGGCACCGACCCGATGACCGGCTTCACCCGCGACGGCTCCTGCCGCACCGGGCCCGAGGACGTCGGCAGCCACACCGTGTGCGTCGTCGTCTCCGCGGAGTTCCTGGCCCTGCAGCGCCGGCTGGGCAACGACCTGAGCACCCCGCGCCCGGAGTACGGCTTCCCCGGGCTGCGACCGGGCGACCGCTGGTGCGTGGTCGCCGTCCGCTGGCGGCAGGCCGCCGAGGCCGGCGCCCCCGCCGGGGTGGTGCTGGCGGCGACCAACGCGCGGGCGTTGGAGGTGGTGCCGTTCGAGCTGCTGCGCGCCCACGCCGTCGACGTCCCCGACGACGCCTCCTCCCTCGGGGAACAGCCCCCCGGGGGCCTGGGTTGACCGCGGCGACCGCCCCCCACCCTGCGGAGCTGACGTGAGCGACCTGCTGGACCTGCCCCTCACCACGCTGGACGGTGAGCCGACGACGCTCGGTGCGCTCACCGCGGGCTCGGCCGCGCTGGTGGTCAACGTCGCCAGCCGCTGCGGCCTGACCCCGCAGTACGAGCAGCTCGAGGCGCTGCAGCAGGAGCACGCCGGCCGCGGGTTCACCCTGCTCGGCGTCCCGTGCAACCAGTTCGCCGGCCAGGAGCCCGGGACGGCGGAGGAGATCGCCGCGTTCTGCTCGGCCACCTACGGCGTCACCTTCCCGATGACCGGCAAGCTCGAGGTCAACGGTCCCGGCGCCGACCCGCTGTACCGCGCGCTCACCGCCGTCCCGGACGCCACCGGTGAGGCCGGGGACGTGCAGTGGAACTTCGAGAAGTTCCTGCTCTCGGCCGACGGCGAGGTAGTCGCCCGGTTCCGGCCGGGGACGACGCCCGACGCCCCCGAGCTCCGCGCCGCCATCGAAGGAGTCCTGGCATGACCAGCCCCGACCGCCTCGCTGCGTCCTCCCCCACCCGCCCACCGGTCCCGCCGTTCACCGCCGAGACCGCCGCGCAGAAGGTGCAGGCGGCCGAGGACGGCTGGAACAGCCGCGACCCGCAGCGGGTGGCGCTGGCCTACACCGAGGACTCCGCCTGGCGGAACCGGGACACCTTCCTCACCGGTCGCGCCGCGATCGTCGAGTTCCTGACCGCCAAGTGGGAGCGCGAGCAGGACTACGTGCTGCGCAAGGCGCTGTGGGCGTTCACCGACGACCGGATCGCCGTCCGCTTCCAGTACGAGTGGCACGACGCCGAGGGCCAGTGGTGGCGCTCCTACGGCAACGAGAACTGGGAGTTCGACGCGCACGGGCTGATGAGCCGCCGCGAGGCGAGCATCAACGACGTGGCGATCACCGCCGCCGAGCGCCGGCTCACCGGGCCCCGGCAGCCGGGTGAGCCGGAGATCCCGCTGCGCTGACCCAGCGGGGCGCCTGCCGCGGTCGGCGGCAGGCGTCCCCACCGGTCAGCCCTGCGTCGCCGCCGGGTCCATCCACACCGTCTCCCAGACGTTGCCGTCGGGGTCGGTGAAGCTGGTCGAGTACATGAAGCCGAGGTCGTCGGTCGGCCGCCACGGCTTGCCGCCCGCGGCCAGCGCCCGGGCCAGCAGGTCGTCGACCTCGGCGCGGTCGTCGGCGGAGAGCGCGTTGATCACCGAGGTGGCCTGCGCCGGGTCGCCGACCTGACCGGTCACGAACCCGGCGAACTTCTCCCGGGTCAGGAGCATGACCCAGACGTTCTCCTCGACCACCATGGCGGCGGCCGTCTCGTCGCTGAACTGCGCGTTGTTCTCGAAGCCGAGCGCGGCGTAGAACGCCTTCGCCCGCTCCAGGTCGGTGACGGGCAGGTTCACGAAGATCGTGCGCACGGGGTCCTCCTCGGTGACGCCGGCCGGTCGGCCGGTGGGACGTGGGCCGGTGCGGCCTCACGTGTCTCCAGACCCTCCGGCCGGCGGGAACTCATCGGTCCGCGGCGCGTCGTCCCGCCGTCCGTCCCCGGGGGTCCGGCAGGCCGGGCGTGCGCGGCGCTCGCCATGGAGGGCGTGGGACTGTGAGGATGACGGTCCCCGCCCGAGGGGCCGGGTGATCGGCTCCCGGGCAGGTCCGAGAGCATGTGCGGGTCCGCGGGTCCGCGGGGACACGGGCGACGCCAGGTGAGGAGCGCAGACGGTGAGCACGACCAGGAGCAACCGGGCCAAGGCCGCGATCACCACCGTCAGCCTGACCGGTGCCGCCATGGGCTTCCTGACCGCCTGCGGGGGTGGCGGCGGCGAGGACGAGAACGAGGCCCGCGAGGTCTACTGCGTCGACGAGCAGGACAACGTCGTCGACGAGGAGCAGTGCGAGGAGGCCGAGCGCAACGGCGGCATCGGCGTCGGCGGGCTGCCGTTCTTCTTCCTGCTCGGCAGCTTCGGCGGCAACCGCTACTCCGTCGGTCAGCGCATCCCGCAGCAGTACACGACCGCCGGCACCCGGGTGAACCCCTCGGACACCGCCGCGCGGTCCCGCAGCGGGCTGCCCAGCAGCGGCAAGGTCACCTCCGGCAGCCGCATCTCCGGTGGCATCGGCTCCGGCGGCGCCGGGGGGAGCAGCGGCTCGTGAGGCGGCTCTACGGCAAGGCCCGGGTCGGCTGGGAGGCCGAGATCGAGAGCCAGGGGCTGGTCTACAACAAGACCACCGTCCCCGACGGCGAGACGCGGTCCTACTGGCGCGAGGACGTCTTCTACGACTTCACCGCCGCCGAGATCGACCGGCTGGCCGAGGTCACCGACCAGCTGTTCGCCGCCTGCGTGGAGGCCGGCGAGGTCGCGCTGGCCGACGAGCGCCTGCTGGACCGGATGCGCATCCCGCGCGACGCCCGCGACGTCATCCGGGCCACCTGGGAGTACGAGCCGCCGAGCATCTACGGCCGGTTCGACCTGTGGTGGGACGGCAAGGCCGCGCCTCGGCTGCTGGAGTTCAACGCCGACACCCCGACCTCGCTGGTCGAGGCCGCCGTCGTGCAGTGGGCCTGGCACCTGGAGACGGGGCAGGGCACCGACCAGTGGAACCAGCTCGACGACCGGCTGGTGGCGGCCTGGCAGCGCAACCTGTCCCGGTGGGAGGCCCACTACGGGCGCCGTCCGAAGGTGCACCTGGCCTGGACGTCGGGCGACACCAGCGGCGAGGACTGGATGACCGTCGCCTACATGGCCGACTGCGTGCAGCGCGCGGGCTACGAGACGACCGTGCTCACCACCGAGGAGCTGGGCCTGGACACCGGCGACGCCCGGTTCTACGACCCGCTGGGCAACCGGATCGACGTGCTCTTCAAGCTCTACCCCTGGGAGTGGCTGCTCGCCGACGAGTACGGCCCCTCGGTGGTCGCCGACATCCGCGTGCCCGGCGGGACGACGTGGATCGAGCCGGTCTGGAAGATGCTCTGGTCGAACAAGGGCCTGCTGCCGGTGCTGTGGCAGCGCTACGAGAACGACCCGGTGATCTCCCGGTACCTGCTGCCCTCCTACTTCGGCGACGACCCGCGGGCCGCCGAGCTGCAGGCGACCGGGTTCGCCCGCAAGCCGCTGCTGGGCCGCGAGGGCAACAACGTCGAGCTGATCGCCCCGGGCGGGGAGACGCTGGCCTCCCTCGGCGGGCGCTACGGCGCCGAGGGCTGGATCGTGCAGCAGCTGTGCCCGCTGCCCGACTTCGCCGGCCCCGACGGCCCGCACCACCCGGTGCTCGGCGCCTGGGTCGTCGACGGCGAGGCGGCCGGCCTGGGCATCCGCGAGTCCGACGGCCTGATCACCGACGACCTGTCCTTCTTCGTCCCGCACACGATCGACTACAAGCGCCCCCCGAACACCACCTGGTCCGCCTGACCGCTGGTGGTCATGGGGCGGCGTGCCGGTGGCCGGACGGCCCTGGTCGACCGCGCAGGGCCGCCGCGGCGGGGAGCCAGTCGAGGGTGCCGCCGTGCGGGGCGGTGTAGGCCAGCGGCTCGCCGTCCAGAGCGAGCAGGAAGCGGGACTCCTCCACGGCCGGGGGCTCGGGCAGGCGGTCGCGGACCCCGGGCAGGACGGGCACGCCCTCCTGGGAGACCCACCGCACCGGCAGCCCGCTGACCGTCTGCACGAACTCCTCGCGCGCCGCGACGGGCAGGTAGGCGAGCACCGCGGTGTGGAAGACGACCACGGTCGCCTCGCGCGGCATCCGGGCCACCAGCCCGGGCAGCTCCTCGACCAGGTCGCCGCGCACGATCTCGGCGGGCTCGCGGGCGGCGATGGCGGCCGCCGCGCCCAGCCGGTCGCGGCGTTCGTCCATGCCGGGCCAGATCAGCGCCTGCAGCCAGGCGACGTCCTCGGGGTCGGCCGGGTCCAGCGGGTTGAGGTCGATGCCGGCCCGGGCGACGACCTCGGGCACGCGCGTGGGGACCGGTCCGTCACCGGTCACCGTGCACCGCAGCTGCACCTGGCTCCCGACGTCCCCGACCTGGACGCCGGAGTACCGGTAGCCGTAGCGGTCGGGGTACAGGCACAGCCCGGCGGAGGCGCCCACCTCGATCAGCGCCAGCGGCCCGGGCAGCGTCGACAGCACCGGCAGCAGCGCGGCGCAGCGGGCGGCCTCGTTGGTCTGGGTGGCGCGGGCGAGCATCGTGGCCCGCAGCCGGTCGCCGTCGCCCAGCACCCACGCGTGCAGCTGGGCACCGTCCTCCGGTGGGCCGTCGTGCAGGAACGTCAGCGCCCCGAGCAGCAGGTTCGCCTGCCGCTTGGCCTGCGGCAGCGTGCCGAGGAAGCCCAGGACGTCGGCGTCGTCGGCCACCGCTGCGGCCAGCTCGGCGTACCGCGGGGAGACGCCGGCGGCCTCGACCTCGGCGAACCAGCGGTAGTGGCCGGCGACGTCCTGCAGCTCCTCGTCCAGCGCCCTCATGGCGGCATCATGTCGTGGTCAGGTCACGGGTGGCCGAGCCCGCCGCCTGCAACAGGTCCTCGCGGGTCGGGTCGACCAGCACCCGGCCGTCGGGGCGGACGACCAGCGGCCGGTCGGTGTCGGGCAGCCCGGCCTCGGCCAGCAGCCGCCGGGCGGCGTCGTCCTCGGCCGGGTCGAGCCACTGGTGGGCGATGCCGTCGTCGGCCAGCCGCTCGCGCAGCTCGGCGCTGGCCGGCCACCGGCGGTCACCGACCACCCGCAGCCCGCTGGCCTGCCCGATCAGCATCGCCCGGCGCAGCAGGAACGACCGGGTGACCAGGTCGTTCAGCTCGCGGTTGCGGGCCAGCAGCGAGCGCAGCCGCTCGAGCGTGACCACCAGGACCTCCCCGGCCTCCGCGACGACCAGCGACCGCACCGGGCGCTGGCCGGCCAACTGGTTCAGCCCGCCGAGGAAGCGGCCGGGCCCGTGCACCGCGATCACCCGCGGGGCGGCGCCGTCCACGCCCTCCAGCGGGCCCTCCACGATGGCCACCGAGCCGGCCAGGACGACGAAGAAGTCGTACTCGGCCGCCCCCGAGCGCAGCAGCACCTGCCGGTGCTCGGTGCGCACCCGGCGACCGACCCGCTGGAACTCCCGCAGCTGCGCCTCGCTCAGCCGCGGGGTCGACCCGTCGTCGGCCGACTCCGCGAAGTGGCCCCCCGGCAGCTTGGTCAGCCCCGGCAGCTGCGCCGTCGGCGACAGGGTCACCGTGCGCACCGGCGCGACCGGGGCGGGCAGCTCCCGGCGCTGCGGGCCGCGCGGGTCGGACGCCAGCAGGGCGGCCGCCAGCGCGTCGGTGACCGTCGGGCCCTCGTGGCGGACGCCGTTGACGAAGAAGGTCGGCGTGCCGGCGACCCCGCTGGCCTCGGCGGAGGCGACGTCCTCGCGCACCCGGGCCGCGTGGGTGCCGTCGCCGAGCTCCTGGGCGAACCGGCCCAGGTCCAGGCCGAGCGCGGCGGCGTGGTCGAGCAGCTCACCGGCCTCCAGCTGGTCCTGGTGGGCGAACAGCCGGTCGTGCATCGCCCAGAACGCGCCCTGCGCCCCGGCGGCCTCCACGGCCTCGGCGGCGAGCTCGGCGTGCGGGTGCACGTCGGGCAGCGGCAGGTGCCGGAACACGTAGCGCAGGTCGTCGCCGAACCGGGCGCGCAGCTCCTCGACGACCCCGGTGGCCCGGCCGCAGAAGGGGCACTCGACGTCGCCGTACTCCACCAGCTCCAGCGGGGCGTCGGCCCGGCCGCGCACGTGGTCGCGGGCGGGGTCGACCGGCGGGTCGAGCCGGCGCGGGCCGGTGGGCTGTTCGACCGGGTCGCGGCGGGCCAGCCAGCGGAACCAGCCCAGACCCAGGGCCGCGGCGACCACGGCGGCGGCCAGGATGCCGACCATCGCCTCGTCGCGCAGCTGCGTGTCGGGGAAGGCCAGGTCGGCGACGAAGAGCGAGACGGTGAACCCCAGGCCGGACAGTGCGGCGCCGCCCCAGACGCTGCCCAGGCCCACGCCCGGCGGCAGCGCACCGAGCCGCAGCCGGACCGCCAGCGCCGCGGCACCCCCGACGCCGACCAGCTTGCCGACGACCAGGGCGGTGAACACCCCGAGCGTCACCGGCGAGGTCAGCGCCCGCCCCAGCAGGTCGCCGTCCACGTGCACCCCGGCGTTGGCCAGGGCGAACACCGGGACGACGACGTAGCCGCTCCAGGGCACCAGCAGCGCGCCGATCCGCTCGTTGGGCGAGATGGCGCGCTCGACCGAGAGCTTCGCCTGCCGGGCGAGGGAGACCTGCGGTGACTGCCGGAAGGCCCGGGCCAGGACGCCGGCGGACTCGACCTCGGCGCGCCGGGGCGGGTAGGCGCTGACCAGCAGCCCGAGGACGACGGCGCCGATGGTGGCGTGCACCCCGGAGGCGTTCATCGCCAGCCACATCGCCGTGCCCACCGCGAAGTACGCCGGCCCGCGCCAGACCTGCAGCCGGGCCAGCACCTGGAAGGCGAGGATGCACAGCGCCGCGATCGCCAGCAGGGTCAGGTCGACGTCCTCGGAGTAGAAGACGGCGATGACGGTGAGCGCCCCGATGTCGTCGACCACCGACAGCGAGAGCAGGAAGACCCGCAGCTGGGTGGTGGCCCGCGGCCCGGCCAGCGCCAGCGCGCCCAGCAGGAAGGCGGTGTCGGTGGCTATCGGGATGCCCCAGCCGTTCGCGCCCGGGCCGCCGGCGTTGAAGGCCAGGTAGATGGCCGCGGGCAGCAACAGCCCGGCGACGGCGGCGATGACCGGGACCGACAGCCGGCTGCGCTGGGTCAGCTCGCCCATCTGCAGCTCGCGGCGGACCTCCATGCCGATGAGGAAGAAGAAGAAGCACATCAGGCCGTCGTTGACCCAGTGGCGCAGGTCCTCGGTCACGCCCGTCGAGCCCAGCCGCAGCGAGAACTCGGTGTGCCACACCCGCTCGTAGGTCTCGCTCCACGGGGAGTTGGCCCAGGCCAGGGCCAGCAGGGTCGCGACGACGAGCAGCCCGGCGCTGGCCGCCTCCGTCTGCAGCATCCGCCGTGCCTGGGCGGACAGCTGCGCGATCAGGTGACCGGATCCTGCCCTCGTGGTCGTCCGTGGTGCTGACACGTCGCTCTTCCTACCTGTGCTGGATGACGATCGGGAGTCGTCGCCGACCACGGTGTCCGACGACCCCGGTGGGCTCGTGCACTGCCGTCGAAGGGCGTGCGCTGCTCCTGCATTCCCCGGGGCCGCATCCGGTCGTGCGCAACAGGCGTGGCGGGCGGCGGCGCGGGTAGCGGGGCGGGGTGACTGCTGAGACGACGGCGAGCGACGTGCGACCGGCGACCCCGGGGAGCGGGCAGGTGGTGCTGGTCATCGGCGCCTCCTCCGGCATCGGCCGGGCGAGCGCGATCCAGTTCGCGCAGCGGGGCGCCTCGCTGGTGCTGGTGTCCCGGAGCGCGACCGCGCTGGCCGCCGCTGCGGCCGACTGCCGCGCCGCGGGGGCGGCCGCGGTGGACTGCGTGCCGGGCGACGTCCTCGACCCCGCCGAGGTCCAGGCCGCCGTGGACCGGGCGACCGGCACCCACGGCCGGCTGGACGTCGTCGTGCACGCCGCCACCGTGATGGCCTACGGCCGGATCGAGGACGTCCAGCCCGAGGTGTTCGAGCGGGTGGTCGACACCGCCGTGCTGGGCACCTTCAACGTCTTCCGCGCCGTCCTGCCGGTGCTGCGGGCCCAGCAGCGCGGCGACGTGGTGGTCGTCAGCTCGCTGCTGGCCTCGATCACCGCCCCGACCATGGGCGCCTACGTGACGGCGAAGTGGGGGCAGCTCGGGCTCATCCGCACCCTGCAGCAGGAGCTGCGGGAGCTGCCGGACGTGCACGTCTCCGCCGTCGCCCCGGGCGGGACGACGACGCCGATCTACGACCAGGCCGCGACCGTGCTGGGCAACACCGGCCACCCGCCGCCCCCGGTCTACACCCCCGAGCGGGTCGCCCGGGCGGTCGTGGACCGGGTGGCGAACCCGCGGCGGCTGAAGCAGTCGGGGTTCCTGAACCCGGTGATCATCGCCGGGTTCCGGCTCTTCCCGCCGGTGTTCGACGTCCTCGTCGGGCCGTTGCTGCGGGTCTTCGGCATGTCCCGGGACACCGTGCCCCCGACCACCGGCAACGTCTTCGCGCCGGTGCCGGAGAAGGAGTCCACCCGGGGCGACTACTGGGGGATCTGAGCCTCAGGCGGCGGGGGCGGGCAGCGCCCGTCCCCGCCGGCGGGACACCACGAGCGCCACGGCCGCGACGAGGCCGGAGCCCACCATCACCATCGTCATGCCCAGGCCGTTGCCGTCGGCGGGCAGCGAGGTGCCGGCCGGGCACTGGCCGACGACGCTCGCGTTCGACAGCGTCACGCCGTCGAGGGTCCAGCTGCCGCCCCACGCGTCGGAGGCCGGGACGGTCACGGCGAAGGCGCCGGGGTGGCTGCCGGGGGCGAAGCTGGTCGGCTGCGCGCGGTCGTACCGGCTGGGGGAGATCACGTTCCCGGGCCCGTAGGGGATCGTCTGCGTCACGCCGGTGTTGTTGACGTAACCGAGCAGCACGCTGACGCTGCCGTCGCTGTTGGGCTGGTAGCAGGAGGCCGTCGGGGTCACCGTCCCGGCCGCCTGGGCGGTGCCGGGGCCCAGCAGCAGCGCGACGGCGGCCACCAGTCCGGCGAGCAGCACGTGCCCGGTCCGTCGTCCTGGGGTGTTCGCCGTGCTGCGCATCCTGCACCTCGTCCTCGGTCCGACCGGCGGCTGGTCCGCCCATCGGAGCTCCATCGGCAGGTGCGGACCGGTGGCACAGCTCCCGGCGGGACAGGCCACCCGGACGGGGGAGGCGCGTACCGGGCTCCGCCGCAGCGGTGGAGCGGAGCCCGGCCGGCCGGTCAGGGCTCGATGGTGACCTTGATGGCCACGCCCCGCTGCACGATGGAGAAGGCGTCGAGCACCCGGTCCAGCGGCACGTGCTCGGTGATCAGGTCCTTGACCGGCACCAGCCCGCTGGAGATGTACTCCAGTGCCCGCTTGTTGTGCTCGGGCGCCGACCCGTTCGCACCGTGGATGTGCAGCTGGCGGTAGTGCACGACGTTCGAGTCGCAGGTGATCGTCGGGTTGGTCTTGGGCAGCCCGCCGAAGAAGGAGATGCGGCCGTTGCGGGCAGCGGCGGCGATGGCCTGCTCCTGGGTGACGTTCGCCGCGGTCGCGGTGATGATGACGTCGGCGCCGCGACCGTCGGTGAGCTCCTTGATCCGGGCGACCACGTCGACCTCGGCGCCGTTGACCACCTCGTCGGGCTGGACGGCGGCGGCCGACATCTCCAGCCGTTCGGCGTTGACGTCGACCAGGATGACCTTGCCGACCTTGTGCACCCCACGGGCGATGCGGATGTGCATGCAGCCGATCGGCCCCGCTCCGAAGACGACGAGGGTGTCGCCCTCCTCGATGCCGAGGAGCTCCTGGGCGTTGATGGCGCAGGCGAAGGGCTCGGCGGCCGAGGCCTCGTCGAACCCGACGTTCTCCGGGATCCGGTTGAGCCCGTCGACCGCCAGCACCTGCTGGGGCACGATCATGTACTCGGCGAACCCGCCGTCGTACTGGTAGCCGATGGAGGTCTGGTTCTGGCACACCGCCATCCAGCCCTTGCGGCACTCGTGGCAGTGCCCGCACGGCACGGCCGCGATGACCTGCACGCGGTCGCCCGGGGCCCAGTCGCTGCCGTACGTCGAGTTCACGTCGGCCCCGACCTCGACGACCTCGCCGGCGACCTCGTGGCCCATGATCCGGGGCGGCGTCAGGTTCTGGTGCCCGTTGTGGAAGGCCTTCACGTCGGTGCCGCAGGTCGAGCAGTTCCTGACCTTGATCTTCACCTCGCCCGGACCGCAGTCGGGCTCCGGGACGTCCTCGAGCCGCACGTCCTCCGGGGCATAGAACCGCAAGGCCTTCATGTCGTCCTCCAGGTGCTGGGGCGATGACGACGCCCACTGGCGTCCGGTGCAGGCACGGCCTCACCGGTGTCGGCGGTCACTGTAGAGCCCTCAAGGTCATCCGGTTGCGTGGACTTCGGTGTGAACATGTTGCTTTGCGCCCCCTTGACCGCGCTCGCTGGGCCCGTTATACAGACGAACGCAGATCATCGTGACTGCCATCACACGCTCACGATCCCCCCGTCCCCGCCCGTGCGACCCGCGTCGACCGGTCACAGAACGTCACCCAGGAAGGGTCATCCATGGCCACGACCACCCACTCGGCGCCACGCTCGGGAGGGCTGCGCGTCCGCGTCCAACGGTTCGGGACGTTCCTCTCGAACATGGTGCTGCCCAACATCGGCGCCTTCATCGCCTGGGGCCTGATCACCGCGCTGTTCATCGAGACCGGCTGGATCACCCTCATCGGTGACGCCCTCGGCCACAGCGGCGGCTACGGCTTCGTCGAGGACATCGGCGCCTGGGGCTCCGGCTCCGAGGGCACCGGCCTCGTCGGCCCGATGATCACCTACCTGCTGCCCCTGCTCATCGGCTACACCGGCGGCCGGATGACGTACAACGACGAGCTCCGCGGCGGCGTGGTCGGCGCCATCGCCACCATGGGCGCCATCGCCGGCGCCAGCGTGCCGATGTTCCTGGGCGCCATGATCATGGGCCCGCTCGGCGGCTGGACCATGAAGAAGCTCGACGCGCTGTGGGCGCACAAGATCCGCCCCGGCTTCGAGATGCTGGTCAACAACTTCTCCGCCGGCATCTGGGGCGCGTTCCTCGCCGTCGTCGGCTTCGTGCTCGCCGGACCCCTCGTCGAGGCGTTCAGCACGGTGGCCGGGAACCTGGTCGACACCCTCGTCGAGAACAACCTGCTGCCGTTGACCTCGATCTTCATCGAGCCGGCCAAGATCCTGTTCCTGAACAACGCCATCAACCAGGGCATCCTCACCCCGCTCGGCACGAACGAGGCGCAGCAGGCCGGACAGTCGATCCTCTTCCTGCTCGAGGCCAACCCCGGCCCCGGCCTGGGCCTGCTGCTGGCCTTCGCCGTCTTCGGCCGCGGGGCCGCGAAGTCCTCGGCTCCCGGCGCGCTCCTCATCCACTTCGTCGGCGGCATCCACGAGATCTACTTCCCCTACGTGCTGGCCAAGCCGAAGCTCATCGCCGCGGTGATCCTCGGCGGCATGGCCGGCGTGGCGACCAACCTCGTCCTCGGCTCGGGCCTGCGTTCGCCTGCCTCCCCCGGTTCGATCATCGCCGTCTGGGCCGCCTCCCCGCCCAGCAGCCTGATCGGCGTCACCGCCTCGGTGCTGGTCGCTGCCGCGGTCAGCTTCGCCGTCGCCGCCTTCCTGTTGAAGCTGGACAAGGGCGATGACGGCGACCTCTCCGCGGCGACGGCGGCGATGGAGGCCCGCAAGGGCAAGAAGTCCTCGATCTCCTCGGCGCTGGTGGGTTCGGGCGGTGGCCGCACCGACGGCCCGATCCACTCCATCGTGTTCGCCTGCGACGCCGGCATGGGCTCCTCGGCCATGGGCGCCTCGGTGCTCCGCCGGAAGGTGCACGGTGCCGGCTTCAAGGACGTCACCGTGGTCAACAAGGCCATCTCGAACCTGAAGGACACCTACGACCTCGTGGTCACCCACGAGGACCTCGCCGAGCGGGCCGAGGAGCGCACCAGGTCGGCGCGCCACGTCTCGGTCAGCAACTTCATGGACAGCCCCCGGTACGACGAGATCGTCGAGCTGCTGCAGCAGACCAACGGCACGGCCGGCGCACTCGGGGCGGCCGCGGTGGACGGTGCAGACGTGGGCAACGCGGCGGGCCGGACCGGCGCGGGTGCCGGTGAGGGCAACTTGCTCTCCCCGGACAGCATCGTGCTCGACGGGCGCGCCTCCGGTCGCGATGCGGCGATCACCGAGGCCGGCGAGCTGCTGGTCGCGGCCGGCGCGGTCGAGGCCTCCTACGTCCCGACCATGCACGACCGGGAGACGTCCGTGTCGACCTACATGGGCAACCTGCTGGCCATCCCGCACGGCACCAACGAGGCGAAGTCCGCGATCCGTCGCTCGGCGATCTCCTTCGTGCGCTACCCGCAGGGCATCGACTGGAACGGCAAGGAGGTCAAGTTCGTCATCGGTGTCGCCGGTGCCGGCGACGACCACCTGAAGCTGCTCGGGAAGATCGCGGAGGTGTTCACCGACTCCGCGCAGGTGGCCCGGCTCGAGGCGGCCCGCACCCCGGCCGACGTGCAGGCCGTGCTCGGCCAGATGCAGCCGGCCTGACGCAGCACCCCCGTCCCGGGGACACCTCCTCGGGACGGGGCGCCTCGACGGCCCCGGTCCGGACCTCAGGTCCGGGCCGGGGCCGTCGTCGTGTCAGCGGGCCGTCGGGTCAGCGGGCGTAGCGCGCGGCGGCGCGCTCGCGGGCCTGGGCGGCGAGCACCTCCCGGTCGCGGGGCGGGGCAGCGGTGACCAGGTCGGCGAGCAGGTGCTCGGTGGCATGGGCGATCTCCTCGACCGCCCGGTCGAACGCCGCCTGGTTCGCCTGCGACGGCTTCGCCGAGCCGCTGACCTTGCGCACGTACTGCAGCGCTGCGGCCCGCACCTCCTCCGACGTCGTCGCGGGCGCCAGGTTGTGCAGCACGTGGATGTTCCGGCACATGGCCGGCAGCGTAGGGGCGATGTCGACCGACATGGCCGCTCTCAGGCGCCGGTCACCGTGGTCGTCGGGCGGCCGCCGCGGGCGAGCTCGCGGCTGATCACCATCCGCTGGATCTGGTTGGTGCCCTCGAAGATCTGCATGACCTTGGCCTCGCGCATGTACCGCTCGACCGGGTACGCCGAGGTGTAGCCGTACCCGCCCAGCACCTGGACGGCGTCGGTGGTCACCCGCATCGCGTTGTCGGTGGCGACCAGCTTGGCGATCGCCGCCTGCTGGCCGTAGGGCTGCCCGGCGTCCTTGAGCCGCGCGGCCGACAGGTAGGTCGCCCGCGCGGTCTCCACGGCGGCGGCCATGTCGGCGAGCAGGAACGCCAGCCCCTGGTGCTCGATGACCGGGACGCCGAACGCCTCCCGCTCCCGGGCGTAGGCGACCGCGTCGTCCAGTGCGCCCTGCGCCAGCCCGGTCGCCACCGCGGCGATGCCCAGCCGGCCCGCGTCCAGCGCGGCCAGCGCCAGCGGGAGCCCGTCGCCCTCGGCGCCGACCCGCCGGTCGGCGGCGACCCGCACGCCGGCGAACCGCATGGTCGCCGTCGTCGAGGCGGTCAGGCCCATCTTCGACTCGGGCCGGTCGGCCGTCAGCCCCGCGGAGCCGGCCGGGACGACGAAGCAGGAGACGCCGCGCGACCGGTCGGGCGAGGTGCGGGCCATCACCGTGTAGGAGTCGGCGTGCCCGCCGTGCGTCGTCCATGCCTTCTCCCCGGCGAGCACGTACTCCCCGCCGTCCCGGACGGCGCGGGTGCGCATGGCGGCGGCGTCGGAGCCGGCGTGCGGCTCCGAGAGGCAGTAGGCGCCCAGCAGCTCACCGGACAGCAGCTCCGGCAGCAGGGCCGCCTGCTGGTCGGGCGTGCCCGCGGTGGCCAGCGCCCAGCACGACATGCCGTGCACGCTCACCCCGACCGCGACACCGGCCCACACCGCGGCCAGCTCCTCGAGCACCTGCAGGTGCACCACGGCCGGCTGTGCTCCCCCGCCGAACTCCTCGGGGTAGGGCAGGCTCAGCAGCCCGGCCCTGCCCAGCGTGCGGAACACCTCGCGCGGGAAGCACGCCTCGGCCTCCGCGGCCACGACCCGGGGCGCGAGCTCCTCGCGGGCCAGCTCGCGGGTGAGATCGAGCAGGTCGGCGGCCTCCTGCGTGGGGACCAGACGACGGACGGGCACGGCACACACCTCCGCAGGGCGGGACCTCGTCGTCCCGGCGCCCCCGACGGTACCCAGGATCAGCCCTCGGGCCAGGCCAGGTCGACGACCATCGGCGAGTGCGTGCTCGGGCCGGCCGCGCCCTCGACGCTGCGCACCGGCTCCAGCCCGCTGACCAGGACGACGTCGACCCGGGCCACGCCGGGACCGGGGCCGCGGGTCAGCGCCGGCCAGGTGCCCACGGCCCGGTGCACGTCGACGAGGCCGGCGTCCTGCAGCTCCCCCAGCGGCTGGTTCAGTGGCGCGGAGTTCAGGTCCCCGCCCAACAGCACCGGCGTCCCCCCGGCGATGAGGCCGGCGGCGATCTCGGCGTAGCGGCGGGCCTCGGCCACCCGGAGCCGCGCCGCCTGGCCGGTGCCCCCGGCCGGGTTCACCGCCTGCTTCTCCGGCAGGCACCCGATGCACGGCGAGGCCAGGTGCACCGAGAGGACGGCGAGCTCCCGCCCGTCGACGTCCAGGGTGACCAGGTCGGCAGGGCGAGCCCTCTCCGGCAGCCCGGTGACCGGCTGCACGCCGGTGATGGGCAGCCTGGACAGCACCGCGTCCCCGTCGCCTCCTCCCGGGTCGGTCCCCGGGCCGAAGCTGGCGTAGGGGTACGCCGGCAGCTGCTCGAGCGCCGGACGGGACCGGTGTGTCACCTCCTGCAGCAGCAGCACGTCGGGCTGCTCCCGCGCGATGAGGTCGTACAGGCCGTCCAGCGGTGCGGTCTGGGTGAGGTTGTAGGCGGCCACCCGCAGGTCGGGCTCGGGTTCCCCGCCGGGCAGACGGTTGAGCAGGTAGGGCCCCTGCAGCACGGCGCACACCACGGCCGGGACGGCGACCGCGGCGACGGTGCGCCAGGAGCGCAGCGCCGCTGCCACGACGGCCAGTGCGGGCGCGGGCAGCAGCAGCCAGAACGAGGCGAGCGCGGCGCTGTAGGTCAGCGCGGTCCGGTCCCGCAGGACGGCCACCGCGAGCAGCACCAGCGTCGCCAGCACGCCGTACGCCAGGGCCAGCCCGAGCGCCCACCGCAGCCAGCGCGGGCGGGCGGGTGGGGCGAGGCGTCGCAGCACCCGTCCATGGTGGGGGGCGACGGGCGCCGTCCGGACCGATCCCCGGCTGACCCGGAGTCGTCTTGGTCACCCCACCGCCAGGCAACCGACCGGTGGGTAAGGTGAGCCTTCCCAATCTCGTCAGGTCTGTCCGCCGTCCTCCAGGAGCCGCTCGTGGCGCAACGCACGGCTGCCCGGCCCACCGAGGAGACCGCACCACGACCCGGCCTGCTGCGGGGCACCGGCAGCCGGGCGGCGGGCCTGTGGGTGCTGCTGGTGGTCGCGGTGGCCGTCTGCGCGCTGAGCATCAGCGTCGGGACGCGCCCGATCGGCCTGGGCACGGTCTGGCACGCGCTGCTCGACGCCTCCGCCCCCGGCGACGAGACGGTGATCGTCCGCCAGCTGCGGGTGCCGCGCACCCTGCTGGGCGTCCTCGCCGGGCTCGCACTGGGCGCCTCGGGCGCGCTGATGCAGGGCCACACCCGCAACCCGCTCGGCGACCCGGGCCTGCTCGGGGTCACCGCGGGCGCGGCCTTCGCCGTCGTGCTGTCGATCTCCCTGCTCGGCCTGCGCACGCCCAGCGCCTACATCTGGCCGGCGCTGGTGGGGGCGCTGCTGGCCAGCATCGCGGTGTTCGCGATCGGCTCGGCGGGCCGCGGCGGCGCCACCCCGGTCAGCCTGGCGCTGGCCGGCTCCGCGCTGACCTACCTGATGTTCGCGCTGGTCCAGTCGGTCACCATCCGCGAGACGACGACGCTGGACGCCTACCGGTTCTGGATCGTCGGCGCGCTGGCCGGGCGGGAGGCCGACGTGGCCGTCCAGGTCGCCCCGTTCGTCGTCGTCGGCCTGGTGCTCGCGGTGGTCAACGCCCCGGCGCTGAACCTGCTCGGGCTCGGCGAGGACGTCGCCCGGGGCCTGGGCCAGCGGGTGTGGCTGGCCCGCGTCGTCGGGCTGGCCGCCCTCACCCTGCTCGCCGGGGCCGCGACCGCCGCCTGCGGGCCGATCGCCTTCGTCGGGCTGGTGGTGCCGCACGTGGCCCGCGCGCTCACCGGCCCCGACCACCGCTGGCTGATCCCGGCGTCGGCACTGCTCGGTGTCATCGCGCTGCTGCTGGCCGACGTGCTGGGCCGGGTCGTCGCCCGCCCCGGCGAGCTGCAGGTGGGCATCGTGCTCGCCGTCGTCGGCACCCCGTTCTTCATCGCCCTGGTCCGCCGCCGCCGGCTGGTGCAGCTGTGACCCTGGCCGCCCCGACCCGCACCCCGGCGACCCACGCCCGCCCGCGCCGCACGCTGCGCGTGGGGCCGGTCTCGACCACCTACCGCCGGCGCTCGCTGGTCGTGCCGGTGCTGGTGCTGCTGCTCCTGCTGGTGGTCGCCGCGCTCAGCCTGGGCCGCGGTGACTACCCGATCAGCGTGCCCGAGGTGCTGGGCGCCCTGGCCGGCACCGGCGAGGACACCGCGCGCTTCATCGTGCTGGAGCTGCGCGCCCCACGCGTCGCCGTCGCCGTCCTGGTCGGGCTGGCGCTGGGGGTCTCCGGCGCGCTGATCCAGACCTTCGCCCGCAACCCGCTGGCCAGCCCCGACGTGCTCGGGGTGACCGGCGGGGCGGCCATCGGCGCGGTCAGCGTGATCGTGCTGGGCGGCAGCGGCACCACCGCCGCCGGTGTGCTGGGCGGGCTCGGGCTGCCGGCCGCCGCGCTGCTGGGCGGGCTGGTCATGGCCGGGCTGATCTTCGGCCTGGCCTGGCAGTCGGGCATCGACGGCTACCGGCTGGTGCTGGTCGGCGTCGGGCTCTCGGCGATGGCTCAGGCGGTCGTCTCCTACCTGCTCACCCGCAGTGCCCTGTTCGACGCCGCCGCCGCCAACGTGTGGCTCACCGGCTCGCTCAACGGCCGCGGCTGGGACCAGGCGCTGCCGCTGGCCCTGGCGCTGCTGGTGCTGCTGCCCGCCGCCCTGGCGATGACCCGGGTGCTGAGCGTCCTGCAGTTCGGCGACGAGACGGCGCGGGCGCTGGGCGTGCGGGTGCCGCTGGCCCAGCTGGCCGTCGTCCTGGTCGCGGTCGGGCTGGCCGCCTTCGCGGTCTCCGCGGCCGGGCCGATCCAGTTCGTGGCGCTGGTCGTGCCGCAGATCGCCGTCCGGCTGACCGGCGGATCCCGGCCCCCGCTGCTGACCTCCGGGCTGCTCGGGGCGCTGCTGCTCACCGCCAGCGACCTCGTCGCCCGCACCGTGCTGCCCGAGACCTTCCCCGTCGGGGTCGTCACGGCGGTCGTCGGCGCTCCCTACCTGCTCTGGCTGCTGGTCCGCGGAAGGCGGCGATCCACCCTGTGACCGCACTCGACACCCCCACCCCGACCGCCCGGGTGCGCCTGGCCGCCGACCGCGTGCGGCTGGCCTACGGCGACAAGGTCGTCGTCGACGACCTGGACCTGCAGCTGACCGACGGGTCGTTCACCGCGATCGTCGGCCCCAACGGCTGCGGCAAGTCCACGCTGCTGCGCGCGCTGGGCCGGCTGCTGCGCCCGACCGGGGGCAGCGTGCTGCTCGACGGCCGGGCGATCACCTCCACCTCCACCCGCGAGGTGGCCAAGGTCCTGGGCATGCTGCCGCAGACCCCGCTGGCGCCCGAGGGGCTCACCGTCGCCGACCTGGTCGCCCGCGGCCGGCACCCGCACCAGAGCTGGCTGCGCCAGTGGTCCAGCGACGACGAGGCCGTGGTCACCGAGGCGCTCACCTGGACCGACATGGCCGACCTGGCCGACGCACCCGTCGACGCGCTGTCGGGCGGGCAGCGGCAGCGGGCGTGGATCTCGATGGCGCTGGCGCAGGGCACCGACCTGCTGCTGCTCGACGAGCCCACCACCTACCTCGACCTCGCCCACCAGGTCGACGTCCTGGAGCTCATCGCGCGGCTGCACACCGAGCGCGGCCGCACCGTCGCCGTCGTCCTGCACGACCTGAACCTCGCCGCCCGCTACGCGCAGCGGCTGGTGGCGATGAAGGACGGCGTCCTGGTCGCCTCCGGCACGCCCGAGGAGGTGCTCACCGAGCAGCTGCTGGCCGAGGTGTTCGAGCTGGAGGCCCGCGTCGTCCCCGACCCGGTCACCGGCACCCCGATGGTGGTGCCGGTCCGCCGCCTGCGCCGCTAGTCGCGCGGGTCCTGCGGCCGGCCGGCCGGGGCCTCCTCCGGCAGCGGGGCCACGCTGTTGGGCAGCAGCCCGCGCGCCGGTTCGACCACCAGGTGGAAGTCCTCGCCGTGCCGGCTGATGCCGGCGACGACCGCCCGCTCGACCGCGTCGCTGGCGTAGGCCCGGCGCAGCACCAGCGGGTCGGAGCGGAGGTCCTTCGCCAGGGCCACCGCCATGCCCACCATCACCAGCGCGAAGGGCAGCGCGGCGATGATCGTCAGGTTCTGCAGCCCGGTCAGTGCGTCGTCCCCGCCGGCCAGCAGCATGATCGCCGCGACGGCGCCCATGACCACCCCCCAGAAGACGACGATGCCGCGACTGGGGTGCAGCGTGCCGCGCTGGGACAGCGAGCCCATCACGACCGAGGCCGCGTCGGCGCCGGAGACGAAGAAGACGGCCACCAGCACCATGACCAGCACCGTGGTGACGGTGGCCAGCGGGTACTGCTGCAGCACGCCGAAGAGCTGTCCCTCCGCCGTCGCCTGTCCGGCCACGTCGGTGCCGCCCTGCTGGGCGGCGATCCCGGCGCCGCCGAAGACGGCGAACCAGACCAGGCTCACCGTGCTGGGGACCAGCAGCACGCCGGTCACGAACTGGCGGATCGTGCGGCCGCGGCTGATCCGGGCGATGAACAGCCCGACGAACGGGGTCCAGCTGATCCACCAGGCCCAGTAGAAGACCGTCCAGCCGCGCAGCCACTCGGCCATCGCGTCGCCACCGGTGGCCTCGGTGCGCCCGGCCATCCGGCCCACGTCGGAGACGTAGGCCCCGATCGCCTCGGGCACCAGGTTCAGGATCAGCACCGTCGGTCCGGCGACGAAGACGAAGAGCGCCAGGACGACGGCCAGCACCATGTTCGTCGTCGACAGCCACTGGATGCCCCGGGCGATCCCCGACACCGCCGAGACGACGAACGCCGCGGTCAGCACGGCGATGACCGCCACCAGCACGCCGTTGCCCACGCTGCCGGCCCAGCCGAGGACCTCCATCCCGCTGCCGATCTGCAGCGCACCGAGCCCCAGCGAGGCGGCCGAGCCGAACAGCGTGGCGAAGACGGCCAGGACGTCGATGAGCGTGCCGGCCGGCCCCTCGGCCCGACGGCGCCCGATCAGCGGGATGAAGGCGGCGCTGATCAGCTGCCGCCGGCCGCGGCGGAAGGTGCCGTAGGCGATGGCCAGCCCCACGACGGCGTAGATCGCCCACGGGTGCAGCGTCCAGTGGAAGAGCGTGGTGGCCATCGCGGTGCGCACCGCCTCGGCGCTCTCCCCGGCGACGGTGCCGGGCGGGGGCGTCACGTAGTGCGCGAGCGGCTCGCTGACGCCGTAGAACATCAGCCCGATGCCCATCCCGGCGCTGAACATCATGGCCACCCAGGACACCGTCCGGAACTCCGGCGCCTCACCGTCCCGGCCCAGCCGGACGTGCCCGTACCGGCCGGCGGCCAGCCAGACGACGAACACCACGAACGCCGACGCCAGCAGCACGAACAGCCAACCGAGCTTCGTCTCGACCCAGGTCAGCGCGGTCCCGCTGGCACTGCCGAGCCCGGTCGGCGTGGCCAGGCCCCAGACGACGAAGGCCAGGGCGACCACGGCGGCGAACCCGAAGACGGCGGTGTCCAACCGGCCGTGGCCGTCGGCCGCGGTCGGCGGCTGGGCGAGCGCGGGGTGCTGGTGACCGTGGGTCGTGCGGGCGCGCCCGCGGGGTGGAAGAGGTGTGCTCACTGGCGGGTGCGGCCCCCGTGCGGGCGCCTCTCCTCTCGGCTCGGCGACGTGCCGGCCGTCCCGGGGCTGGAGACACCGGCCTGTGCGCTCACGATGCGCCGGACACGGACGCACCGCAATCCGGGGTCGATCGGGCTCCGGTGACCGTGAGTCACCGGAGTCGTGCACCCCGCCGTCGCCGTGACGGCCGCCGCAGGCCACACTGGACGGCGATGGACGTGCTCTCCGAGGGACCGGTCAGTGACGCGCTCTACTGGGTGCGGGGGCCCGGTCTGCACGCCCTGCTGATCGTCCTGGGCGCGGTCCTGCTGGCCCGGCTGGTCAGCTGGGCGGGGAAGCGGATCACCGACCGGATCGACGCCGCCGCGACCGACTCGGACGCCCTGGTGCGGTCCGAGGCCGCCAAGCACCGGCACTCGCTGACCCAGGTGCTGACCTGGGCGGCGATCGTGCTGATCTGGTCGGTCGCGATCTTCTTCGTCCTGGACACCCTGGGCCTGCCGGTCACCGGACTGGTCGCCCCCGCCACCGTGCTCGGCGTGGGCCTGGGCTTCGGTGCCCAGCGCATCGTCGGCGACGTGCTCGCCGGGTTCTTCCTGATCACCGAGCGGCAGTACGGCTTCGGCGACGTGGTCGCCATCCAGGTCAACGGCGGCGGCGACCCGGCCGAGGGCACCGTGGAGGACGTCACCCTCCGGATCACCCGGCTGCGCTCGGTGAACGGCGAGGTCGTCATCGTCCCCAACGGGCAGATCGTGAAGGTCGTCAACCTCTCCCGGGACTGGGCGCGCGCCGTGGTCGACGTCCCGGTGCCGGCCACCGCCGACGTCAACCGCGTCCAGCAGGTGCTGCGCGAGGTCGGCGAGCGGGCCTTCGCCGACCCCCGGCTGCACCGCCTGCTGCTCGACGCCCCCAGCGTGATGGGCGTGGAGAGCCTGGCCCTGGACGAGGTCAACCTGCGGATCGTGGCCCGCACCCTGCCCGGCAAGCAGTTCGAGGTGGGTCGTGACCTGCGCGCCCGGGTGGCGCTGGCGCTGTCCCGCGAGGGCGTCTCGCTCCGGGCCACCGCGCAGGAGGACGACGTCCGCGACGAGGCGCTGGCCGAGGACCGGGCCCGCAGCGGAGGTGCCGCGTGACCCGCCCGTCCGACGACCAGCCCACCACCGTGCTCCCGCAGCAGACGGTCGAGCAGCCCTCGGTGACCACCTCGCCGGCGACCCGCCGCAGCTACACCTGGCACCGCCGGATCCCGGCGCGGATCGGCCGGGCCCGCAGCTCCACGGTGATCATCGGTGCGCTGTTCGTGCTGCTGGGCGGGCTGAACTTCGTGCTCCCCACCGACCCCTACGTCACGGTGCCCACCGAGTACGGCGACGTCCGGGTGCGGTCCTCCCAGCTGGCCCGCACCCCGACCCCCACGCCCACGCCGACCTCCGAGGCGCCGTCCGGACCGGTGCCGACGGAGGAGCCGGAGACCTCCGCCCCCGCGCCGACCACCAGTGCCCCGGACACGACCGCCGGCGAGGACGAGGAGACGACCACGCCGGCACCGTCGCCGACGAGCAGCGGTGCGACGGAGGACGAGGAGACGACCGCGCCGACGACGACCGCGGAGCCCACCTCGAGCGCCCGGTCGGGCTCGACCTCGACCAGCGCGCCCACGCGGACGGCGGAGACGGCCACCCCCACGGGCACCGCCGACCCGACCGGCTGAGCCCTCAGGACGAGGTGACGACCGCGATCCCGGGCTCCCGGCCGATCGCGGCCAGCGCCGCCCCGGCGTCGTCCAGGCCGAGCTGCTGGGTGACCAGGCGCTCGGGGTGCAGCCGGCCGGCCGCGATCAGCGACAGCATCGCCGGGTAGTCGGCGGCGGCCATGCCGTGGCTGCCCAGGACCGCGAGCTCGCCGGCGATCACCAGCTCCATCGGGACCTCCGGGCGGCCCAGCGCCGGGGGCAGCAGGCCCACCTGCACGTGCCGGCCCCGGCGGCGCAGGCTGCGGATCGAGTTCAGGCAGGTCACGGCCGCGCCCAGGGCATCGATCGAGACGTGCGCCCCGCCACCGGTGAGCTCGGCGACGGCGGCGGGCACGTCGACGGACCCGGACACCACGTGCTCGGCACCGAACCGCCGGGCCAGCTCCAGCGCGCCCGGCGCCACGTCGACGGCGACCACCCGCGCGCCCGCGGCGACCGCGACCTGGACGGCGGACAGCCCCACGCCGCCGCAGCCGTGCACGGCCACCCACTCCCCCGGCCGCACCTGCCCCACCCCGGTGACCGCGCGGAAGGCGGTGGCGAACCGGCAGCCCAGGCTGGCGGCGGTGGCGAAGGACATGCCCTCGGGCAGCGCGACCAGGTTGACGTCGGCGGCCTCGAGCGCGACGAACTGCGCCAGCGAGCCCCAGTGGGTGAACCCGGGCTGGGTCTGGTTCGCACACACCTGGCCGGCACCCTCCCGGCAGGGCGCACAGTGCCCGCACGCGCAGACGAACGGCACGGTCACCCGGTCCCCGACCGCCCAGTCCCGCACCCGGTCCCCGACCGCGGCGACGGTGCCGGCGAGCTCGTGACCGGGCACGTGCGGCAGGACGACGTCGGGGTCGTGGCCCAGCCAGCCGTGCCAGTCGCTGCGGCAGATCCCGCTGGCCCCGACCTCGACGACCACGCCGTCCCGGGACGGCGTCGGGTCGGGCACCGTCCGGACGTCGAGCGGACCACCGAACTCCTCGAACACCAGCGCGCGCACGGGTCAGAGCCTGCCACCGGCGACCCGTCGTCCAAGTTTCAGGCAGGCTGATACCGTCGCCGAACCAACGCCTGGAGGGGCCATGACCGCACTGCTGCTGAGCGTCCACGTGATCGCCGCGATCGTCTTCGTCGGGCCGGTGACCGTGGCCGTGAGCCTGTTCCCGCGCTACGCCCGCGAGGCCGCCGGCGCCGGTGCGCCCGGCGCCCTGCCCGCGGTGCACCTGCTGCACCGGATCACCCGCGTCTACGCCGTCCTGGCCCTCGCGGTGCCGGTGTTCGGCATCGCCACCGCGCTGGCCCTGGACGTGCTCGGCCAGTCGTGGCTGGTGGTGTCGATGCTGCTCACCGCGGCCGCCGGCCTGCTGCTGGCACTGGTGGTGCTCCCCCGGCAGGCGTCGGTGCGCGCGGCCCTGGACGCCGGGAGCGGGGACACCGACGTGCGCGCGCTCGCGATGGGCGCCGGGGTGTTCAACCTGCTGTGGGCCACGGTCGTCGTGCTGATGATCGTGCGCCCCGGCTCGACGACGGGGGTGTGAGCGTGGACCTGCGCTGGCTCCGGCTGGCCTCCTGGGTCGAGACCGTCTCGCTGGTCGTGCTGCTGGTGAACCTCGCGACGGCGCACGCCGCGGCGGTGGCGTCGCTGATGGGGCCGGTGCACGGCTCGGCCTACCTGGCCACGATCGCCACGGCCTCCCTGCTGCCGCTGCCCCGGCACACCCGGCTGCTCACCCTGGTGCCCGGCATCGGCGGGCTGCTGGCGTTGCGCCGGACGGCGGCGGCGAGCACCGCACCGGGGGACTGAGGGCTACTGTCCCTGGCCGATGACCGAGCAGCCGCCCGCCCCGCCCTCGGACAGCCCGGTGATGCTCACCATCCTGGCCGGGCGCGCATGGGAGGCCCGGCTCAACACCGCGCTGCGGGCCCACGGGCTCACGCTGCGCCACCTGGGTGCCCTCGGTCACCTGGCCGGCACACCGGGGCTTTCCTACACCGACCTGGCGCGCCGGGCCCGGGTCACCGTGCAGAGCATGCACGCCACGGTCGCCGCGCTGACCGCGCTGGGCGCCGTCGCCGAGCCCGGCGGCGGCCGCGGCCGGGCCGCCCTGCTGGAGGTCACCGACCGCGGGCGGCAGCTGCTGTCCACCGGCCGGGACGTCGTCGCCGCCCTCGACGCCGAGTTCACCGCGGCCCTGCCCCCGCCGGCCCGTGCCGGACTGCCGCTCGGGCTGCTCGCCGGGCTGCAGGCCGCCCGGGACGCCCCCCCGGCAGACTGACGCCGTGGACGACCTCACCGCTCTCCGGCAGTCCTGCGACCGCGCACTGGCCGGGCACGGGCCGCAGACCGCCGCCGACCTGCTGGCCACCGTGCCCGCCGACACCGCGGTCGACCGGTACGGCGCAGGCGGGGTGGTGGCCGAGCTGGAGGCCGAGGTCGCCGGGCTGCTCGGCCAGGACGCCGCGGTGTACCTGCCCAGCGGCACGATGGCCCAGCAGGCCGTGCTGCGGGTGCACGCCGGGCGGCGCGCGCGGCAGACCGTCGTCTTCCACCCGCAGTGCCACCTCGAGGTGCACGAGGGGCAGGCGCTGGAGCGGCTGCACGGGCTGCTGGGCCGCCCGGCCGGGCACCGCGACCGGCTGCTCGCCCTCGCCGACCTGGAGGCCGTGGCCGAGCCGCCCGCCGCGCTGCTGCTCGAGCTGCCGCAGCGCGACCTGGGCGGGCAGCTGCCCGCCTGGGACGACCTGGTCGCGCAGACCGGCTGGGCCCGCGGGCGCGGTGCCGCGGTGCACCTGGACGGCGCCCGCCTCTGGGAGGCCGCCGCCGGGTACGGCCGCCCGCCGGCCGAGGTCGCGGCGCTGTTCGACACCACCTACGTCAGCTTCTACAAGGGCATCGGCGCGCTGGCCGGGTGCGCCCTGGCCGGGCCGGCCGACGTCGTCGCCGAGGTGCGCGAGTGGCGCAGCCGGATGGGCGGCACGCTGTTCGGCATGTGGCCCGGCGCGGCCTCGGCGCTGACCTGCCTGCGCCGCCGGCTGCCGCTGTTCCCCGGCTACCTGGAGCGGGCCCGCGAGGTCGCCGCCGCGGTGCGCGACCTGCCCGGCGTCGCCGTCGTGCCCGACCCGCCGCAGACGCCGATGCTGCACCTGCTGCTGCGCACCACGCCCGAGGGGTTCACCGCCGCCGCCCGCAGCCTGGCCGAGCAGGGGCTGTGGACGTGGGAGCGGGCGATGCCCACCGCCGACCCGGCCGTGCAGCGGGTCGAGCTGTCGATCGGCGACGCGACCATGGCGCTCACGGTCGAGGAGGTCCGGGCCGCCATCTCCACGCTGGCGGGCAGTTCAGCCACGCTGGCCGGCAGCTCGGCCACGCTGGCCGGCTGACGCACCGACAGGCGACCGGCCGGTTGCCTCGTGCACTCACCCCGGCGGTCGGACGCCGCGTGGCAGACGTCGGGGGCGTCGCATACCGTCGACCGCACGCGGTGCTCCATCCAGACGTAGCGCGGTCCCCCGTCGTCGCCGGTAGTCGGCACCAGCCCGGAGCAGCCCGGGACCCAGCAGAGAGACCAGATGACCGCAACGACTCTGGAGGGCTCCACGCCTCCCCCCGCCCGGGAGCCCCGCCCCGAGCGCACCCGTGACCGTCAGGTGAGCGTCTACGCCGAGCTCTCGCAGCAGGTGAAGGACGCCGGGCTGCTCGACCGCCGGAGCCGGTGGTACGTGGTCATGATCGCGCTGACCGCGCTGGCGTTCTCCGCCGTCTGGGTCGGCATCGTCGCCCTCGGCGACTCCTGGTGGCAGCTGGGCATGGCCGTGGCCCTGTCGCTGGTGCTCACCCAGTTCGCCTTCTTCGGCCACGACACCGCCCACCGGCAGGCGTTCGGGTCGCACGCGGTGAACGAGTGGTCGGCCCGGGTGCTCTCCTGCGGGATCACCG
The DNA here is from genome assembly GCF_026967795.1 of Modestobacter sp. VKM Ac-2986. Lineage (GTDB taxonomy): Bacteria > Actinomycetota > Actinomycetes > Mycobacteriales > Geodermatophilaceae > Modestobacter. Next base: position 448,054 of record NZ_JAPVBH010000001.1, on the reverse strand, counting down.
GCATCGGCTACGGCTGGTGGATGCAGAAGCACAACCGGCACCACAACGCGCCCAACCAGATGGGCAAGGACCCGGACATCGTCTCCGAGGTGCTGGCCTTCACCCCCGACGACGCCGCCGAGCGGACGACCGGGCTGCGCGGCTGGTTCACGCGGCACCAGGGCTGGGCGTTCTTCCCGCTGCTGGGCTTCGAGGGCACCGCGCTGCACGCCAACAGCATCGCGACGCTGTTCCGGGAGAAGTCGATGCCGCGGCGCCGGCTCGAGCTGTCGATCATCGCCGTCCGGCTCATCGCCTACGTGGTCGTGGTCTTCCTGATCATGCCGCCGCTGCTGGGCGTGGCGTTCATCGTCGTCCAGCAGGCCGTGTTCGGTCTGCTGATGGGCGGGTCGTTCGCGCCCAACCACAAGGGCATGCCGATCGTGCCGAAGAACGCCAAGGTCGACTTCCTGCGGCGTCAGGTGCTCATGTCCCGCAACATCCGCGGCGGCCGGGTCACCGACTTCATGATGGGCGGCCTGAACTACCAGATCGAGCACCACCTCTTCCCGAGCATGCCGCGGCCGAACCTGAAGAAGGCCCAGCCGCTGGTGCGTGCGCACTGCGCCAAGCACGGGATCAGCTACACCGAGACCTCGCTGGTCGGCTCGTACCGCGCCGTCGTGCGGTACCTGAACCGGGTCGGCATCGCCGAGCGCGACCCGTTCACCTGCCCGCTGGTGGCCTCGACCCGCAACTAGGTCGACCCGCTGCGACGGCCCGGCTCCCCCAGGGGGCCGGGCCGTCGTCGTTCACGCGGTCAGCAGGACCAGGACGACGACCAGCAGGAAGAACGCGGCGACGGCGGCCAGCCCCGCCCAGTGCCGGCGCTGGGTGCTGACGCCGTCCAGGACGCCGGCCAGGAAGCCCTCGGGCACCGCCACGTCCCGCCCGGCCAGGTGCGTGCGCAGCGCCGCCTCCACCCCCGCGGACGGCCGGTCGTCGGGCGGCAGCAGCTCCTCGACCCGGTCCAGCGCGCGCAGGGTGTCAGGGGCGACGGTCTCCTCCGGGACGCCCAGTTCGGCTGCCGTCTGCTGCACCGAGCGGCCCTCGCCCAGGCGCAGGACGAGCACCGCACGCTGCTGCGCGGGCAGCCGGCCGAGGGCCGTGGTCAGCGCACCCCGCACCGGCGGGGCGGGGACCGGCGCCAGGGACAGGCCACGCAGCAACGGCGTGGCCGCCACCGCCTCCCGCAGCTGGGTGCGCCGGTGCCAGCGGGGGTGCTCGGCCAGCAGTGCGGCGCGCGCGGCCGCAGGCCGGTCGGTGGTGGACAGCTCACCCCACCGGCGGTGGACGGCGCCCAGCGCGGCCGACGCGAGCTCGACGGCCTCGGTCGGGTCCCCGGTCAGCAGGACCGCCGTCCGCAGCAGCGCCGGGGCCTGGTCGGCCACGAACGCCGCGAACGAGCCGTCGTCGGTGCTGCGCATGCCGGCCCCTCCCGCCGTCGTGGGTGCCATGGTCACCCACGACGGACCGGGGTCAGCTGCTGGGCACCGGTTCCGGCCAGCCCGCCAGGTGCCCGATCCAGGCCAACGCCAACCAGGCACCGGTCAGCGACCCGGTGACCGACCCGTCGGTCAGCTCCAGCCGCCAGGGCGACGTCGACTGCCGCGGTCGCCGCGACCCGGTGCCGGGCACCGCACGCACCACCCGCCAGGTGTCGACCGGCAACCGGCGGGCGGGACGCCCGGGGCCTGCGACCCAGACCGCCTGCCGGGTGGCCTCCACCGGCTCGGCCGGCGCGGAGTCCGGCCAGCGCAGCTCCAGGACGCCGAGGCCCAGGTAGTCGGCCGGGTCGGAGGGCACCGCCCAGCTCGCGGGCCGGGCACCGAGCGCGGCGTCGGCGCCGAGGGTCATGACCGCGGAGACGGCGTGGAACACCCCGCCCAGCACACGGCCGACCCGGGCCTCCGGCGGCGGGTCCTCCGCCGTCCAGTCGACCAGCCGGCGCAGTTCCGCATCGCTCACCGGGTCAGCGTGCCCGACCGGGCCGCGCCCCGCCTGCGCACCACGACGGTCTGCCGGAGCCACCGCCCCCGGAGGGGCGTGCGCGGGAGGGGTCAGAGTGAGATCTCGGCGATGATGTGCGGGATCTGCGGCGGCAGCTCACGGGCCAGGAAGCCCAGCCGCCCGACCGAGGCCGCCAGCCGCTCCCCCGCCCGACCGTGCAGGTAGGACGCCCAGACGGCGGCCTGCGCCGGCTCGGCCCCGCGGGCGAGCAGACCCGCGGTGACGCCGGCGCGCACGTCACCGGACCCGGAGACGCCGAGCCCGGCGCCTCCGCTCTGGTCCTGCCACAGCCGGCCGTCGGGGTCGGCGACCCAGCTGGTCGCCCCGCCGAGGCCCACCACGGCGTGGGCCTGCTCGGCGAGCCGGCGGGCCGCGCCGGCCGGGTCCTCGTCGATCTCGTCGGCGTCGGTGTGCAGCGCGATGGCCAGCTCGGTCGGGTTCGGGGTGAGGACGACGCGGCCCGCCAGCCGGTGCAGGCAGCGGGGGTCGGCGGTGACGGCGGCGAGCCCGAGCGCGTCGAGGACGACCGGGCAGTCCAGCTCGGGCAGCAGCCGCTCGACGAACTCGCGGGTCTGCGGCTCGTCGGCCATGCCGGGCCCGACGAGCACCGCGGACGCCGACCGGGCCAGGTCCAGCACCAGTTCGGCGGAGTCGCCGCGGATGGCGCCCTCCTCGGTCGAGGGGACGCCGCGCACCAGCGCCTCGGGCAACGCGATGGAGATGTGCGGGGCGACCTTCGACGGGACGACGACCTGCAGCTTCCCGGCCCCGGACCGCAGCGCCGCCTCGGCGGCCAGCGTCACCGCGCCGAGGGTCTCGGTGCTTCCGCCGATGACCAGGATGGAGCCGCGGGACTCCTTGCCGCCGGTCGGTTCGGGCAGCTGCCAGCTGCGCAGCACCGGGGGCGTGACCAGCGTGGTCTCAGGCTGGGGACGGGACATCGTTCTCCTCGGTCACGGGGGCGCCGTCGCCCGGGCCTGCGTCGAGCAGGTGCTCCACGCCGTTGAAGCCGGCCAGGGCGAACGCCCCGCCGTCGGTGGACTCGTAGCGGGTGACCGAGGTGTTGGCGACCTGCTCGGTGCGGTCGACGTCCAGCAGCTGCGGCTCGCTCAGCTCCTCGAGCACGTAGCGGAAGACCATGACCACGGCCTGGTGCGAGACGCACATCAGCCGCTCGCCGTCGTGCCGCAGCGCCTCGGTGGCCAGCAGGCTGCGGATCCGCAGCGCGACGTCGGCCCAGCTCTCCCCACCCGGTGGCCGGTAGTAGAACTTGCCCAGCAGGTCGCGGCGGCGGGCCTCCTCGGGGAACTGCGCCCGGATGCCGTCGCGGGTCATGCCGTCGAAGGCGCCGAAGTCGCGCTCCCGCAGCCGCTCGTCGTAGCGGATGGTCAGCTCCAGCCCGCTGGCGTCGACCGCCCGCCGCGCGGTGGCGGCGGCGCGGGCGAACGGCGAGCTCAGCACGGTGGTGGGCTGCTGGTCCGCCGGCAGCCGGGCCAGCCACGCGCCCAGCGCGTCGGCCTGCTCCTCCCCCGTCGGCGACAGCGGGACGTCGGGGTCGCGGACGTCGAGGGTCAGCCGCTGCGCCCCGCTGCGGTGCGCCTGCGCGTCGGCCAGGTTGCCCGTGCTCTCGCCGTGCCGCACCACCCACAGCGCACTCGGCCCCGGTCCCCGTGCCATCGCGTCGTCCCGTCCGTCGTCGCGGCGCCCCTGCTGAGCACCGCCCGCCGTCCGACAGCCGATCACCCCCGTCGGCAAAGCGCGAGCCGGGGGCTGGACGCCGTCCGGGCGGGTGCGCAAGATGACCGGATGGCCTCCGAGGACGCGTTCGAGCGCCGGGCCTTCGCCACGCCCGCGGAGTTCGACAGCTGGCTGGACGCCGAGCACGACCGGGCGCCCGGGCTGTTCGTGCTCATGGCGAGGAAGGCCTCGGGCATCCCGTCGATCACCGCGCCGGAGGCGGTCGAGGTGGCGCTGTGCCACGGCTGGATCGACGGGCGCAGCAACCGCGTGGACGACGTCTGGTTCACCGTGCGCTACACCCCGCGCCGGCCGCGGAGCGTCTGGTCGCAGAAGAACGTGGCCACGGTCGCCCGGCTCGTCGCCGACGGGCGCATGCGTCCGGCCGGGCTCGCGGCGGTGGAGGCCGCCCAGGCCGACGGCCGCTGGGAGCGCGCCTACGCCGGACCCGCGACGATCACCGTCCCCGACGACCTGGCCGCGGCGCTGGCCGCCGAGCCCGCTGCGGAGGCGGCGTTCGCCGCGCTGGACGGCACGAACCGGTACGCGGTGCTGTGGCGGGTGCACACCGCCGCCACGCCGCAGACCCGGGCCAACCGGGTCGCCGCCCTGGTCACGATGCTCGCCGAGGGCCGGCGCCTCCACTGAGGAAGGACCCCACTGCCCCCCACCACTCGCAAGCTCGCGGTGGGCCCCTGCAGCGGGGCCGGTTCAGCCGGTGACGCGGCGGGCGCTCACGTAGCCGCCCTTGTCGACGCTGGTCACGGCGACGGGCTTGCCGGTGACGCTGGCGTGCACCATCTGGCCGTTGCCGATGTAGAGGCCGACGTGGCTGATCGGCGAGTAGAAGAAGACCAGGTCGCCGGGCTGCAGCTCGGCGCGCGACACCGCGACGCCCATCCCGGACTGCGCGCGGCTGGAGTGGGGCAGGGCGACGCCGGCGGCCGCGTAGGCGTACTGGGTGAGCCCGGAACAGTCGAAGGTGTCCGGACCACTGCCGCCCGTGGCGTACATGTCGCCGAGCTGGGCCAGCGCGGTCTGCACGGCGACGCCGGCGGCCGCGGTCGGCGCGGGGGCGGGGTCCGCCGCGGTGACGGCCGGGCCGGCCAGCGCGGTGTGCACGCGCACCTGGTCGGCCGCGGTGAGCCGGGCGAAGTCGCTCTCGTACCCGGCGAGCTCGTCCTCCAGCTGCTCCTGCTGGGCCTCCAGGTCGATCGCGGCCTGGGCAGCGGCAGCGGCGGCCGCGGCGGCGTCGCGCTGGGCCTGCTCGGCGGCGGCCCGGGCGGTCGCGGCCTGGGCGACGACGGTGTCGGCGTGCGAGGCGAGCTTGTCCAGCGTGCTCATCTGCTCGACGAGGTCGTCGGCCGAGCCGCTGGTGAGGAAGGCGGCGAGCTTGCCGCGGGTGGTGCCCACGTAGCCGGTCTGCGCGATGGAGCGGAGCTGCGGCTCCAGGGCGTCGAGCTGGGCCTGCGCGGCGGCGACGGCGACGGCCGCGGCGTCCGCGGCCGCCCGGTGCTGCGTGACGGCGTCGGTGGCCTCGTTGACCTTCTCCCCGATCGCCTCGAGCTGCTTGCCGGTCTCGGTGACGGCCTGGCGGGCCTGCGCCGGGCTCGTGGGGGCGGCCGAGGCGGCGGGGGTCAGCAGGACGACCGCGGCACCGGCGCTCAGCGTGAGCGCGGCGGTGCGGGTCCACGTCCGCCGAGTCGTTCGATGCACCAGGTGCCTCCGTCTGCGCGCGTCGCGCCCGGGAGGGGCGACATCACCACGCGCTTGTCGCAACGGAACGTAGGGAGGCATCTGCAGTCGGTCGGCCCGCCGCGCCGGGGGTCGATCGGTCCGCAGGGACCCTCAGTCCCACAGACCCCGCGCGCCACTCCGGTCCCGCGGCGAGCCACTCCTGCCCCACGCGTCACCGAGCAGCCGGCGGCGGGAGCGGGGGCGGGCGGGGGCGACGAGCCGGTCGGCGACGGCGCCGGTCACGAACGAGTAGACGGCCTTGCCGGCCACGTCGACGACCTGGTCCTGCCGGGACCACGTCCACGGCGGCGCCCCCACACCCGTGGCGTTCTCCAGCGTCTGGTCGACGGCCAGGCGCACCGAGGTGTGCCAGGCGTTGGCCCGCCAGCCACGCAGCCCGGCGGCCGACCAGACCCCGCGCAGGGCACCCACGGCCGCGCCGGTGCCCCAGTGCATGAGGTGGTTGCGCACCAGCGGGCGCGCGGACTCCGGCAACCGGACGCCGGTGGTCAGCGCGGTGAGCGTGCGGGCGGGCACGTAGCTGTTGGGCCGGTGCGTCACCTGCTGTTCCAGCTTCTCCGCCGTCGTCATCGCCGCCACGCCGACCAGCCCGGCCACCGCGCCCCGCACCGCTGCTCTCGCCCACATGGACAACGGCCTACCCCCACCGCCCCGGCCGCAAAGGCACTCCGCCGTCCTGACCGCCGGGACCCTCGCCGTCCCGGCCGATGGGGTCCGGGCCCGGGACGACGACGAGCCGCCCACCGGGTGACCGGTGGGCGGCTCGTACGGACGTCGGGGAGGTCAGCCGGCGGCGGGCTCGGAGGAGTCGAGGGCGTCGAGGGCCGCGACGTCGCGCAGGATCGCCTGGAGCTCGGCGGAGGTCCACGCCTCGCAGCAGTCGCAGGTGCCCGTGGGCGTGAAGCTGTGCAGGCCGAGGCTGCCGCCGGCCTGGTCCTCGGCGAGGGCGAGCTGGCCGTCCTCGGGGTTGCGGTGGCACCGGCACGACGAGGCGCACATGCCCAGCCCCCACCCGGAGACGATCACCGACGCACCGTGCTCGTGGACCTTGCCCAGCTGGAAGATGGAAGGCTTCTGGTTCGTCATGTCGGGCTCCCCTCGCCGTCCTGCCGTGGTGGCAGGGGGTCGTCGTCGGCGTGCTGGGGGGAAGTAGACAGGAACCGTGTTTCATGTCCGCGCTACGGGGGCATGAAACGCGGTTGCTCTGTTTTTCTGGGCCCAGTCGTCACGCTCGTCACAACGGACCCGTCCGTCACAGCGACGCGTAGAGCTCCAGGTGCGCCGCCGCAGCAGCGTCCCAGCTGTGGCCCTGGGCGAGGGCCCGACCCGCCGTCCGGCGCTGCTCGCCGACTTCCGCCAGCAGGCCGTCGGCGAGGCCGGCCGGGTCGGCGGCGAAGGTCGCCGCCGTGCCGAACACCTCCCGCAGCACCGGCAGGTCGCGGGTGACCACCGGGACGCCGGCCGCCAGCGCCTCCATCGCGGCCAGGCCGAAACCCTCCTTGACCGAGGGGAAGGCGAAGACGTCGGCGGCGGCGACCAGGGCCGGCAGCTCGCCGTGGTCGACCGGCCCGAGGACGACGGGCGCCACGCCCAGCTCCGCGGCGCGCTCGAACACCCGGGCGCGGTAGTCGCGGTAGTCGAAGAGCGTCTCCCCGCCGGCGACCACCAGGGACAGCTCCGGGCGCACGGCCTGCACCCGGGCCATCGCCTCGACCAGGTCCAGGGTGCCCTTGCGCGGCTCGATGCCGCCGACGGCCAGCACGTAGTGCCCCAGCCGGTCCCGCCAGACGCGCCGTCCCGCCTCCCCCGCGGGCCCGGCCGCGGCGGTGAACCGGTCGGCCTCGACGCCGTTGGGGATCACCGTGGCCACCCGGCCCCAGCCGGTCGCCACCTCGGCGGCGACCGCGGCGGAGACGCAGACCAGCGCGTGCGGGGTGACGACGGCGCGCTCGTGGCAGGCGGCGAGCTCCGGGGTGGTGAAGGTGTCCAGGTGGTGCACCGTGCGGACGCAGTCGGGGACGGCGTTGGCGCTGATGCAGTCCTGCGCGTGGACGACGTCGTAGGACTCATCGAGGAAGGCGGCTCCCAGGACCTGGATGGACCGCAGGATGCGCGCGCCGACGTCCTCACCCGGCACGTCGGGGAACGGCACCAGTCGCAGGGTGACGGCGGGGTTCACGGGGCGGAAGAAGGCGGCGTCACCGCCGCGGCCCAGCGACCAGACGCTCACGTCGTGCCCGGCGCGGGCCATCGCCTCGGCCAGCGCGAGCGTGTGCACGACCCCACCGCGCGGCCGGGTGGAGTAGGTCAGCAGCGCGACCCTCATGCGTAGGCCTCCGGCCGGCGTTCCCGCAGGTGGTCCAGGACGGTGCGGGCGCGGCCGACCTCACCGGCGACGTCCAGGTCGGCCAGCGCCAGTCCGGCCTTGGCCCAGGTGCGGGCCAGGACGTCGCCGCCGGGCCCGACCACCTTGGACTGGCCGAGGAAGCGCAGCCGGCCCATCGTCCCGGTCTGGTTGGCCGACACCCAGACCACCTGGTTCTCCGCGGCGCGGGCGCAGTCGTAGAGGTCGAACAGCCGGGACTGCCGGTCCTGCACCAGCCGGGGCGCGCGGTTGGTGAGGCTGGCCGGCCACGCCGAGAGGCAGGCCAGCAGCTGGGCGCCGTCACCGGCGAGCGAGCGGGCGGCCTCGGGGAAGGTCTTGTCGTAGTCGATGAGCATGCCGATCCGGCCCAGCGGGGTGTCGAAGGCGGTGAACGCGTCACCCGGTGCGTAGGCGGGCAGCTCACCGGCCGGCTGGTGCACCTTGCGGTGCCGGCCCAGGACGCCGTCGCCGGTCACGCACACCGCGCTGTTGAAGTGCTGCCCGCCCGCGGACTCGCGGTAGCCCAGGCAGACCACGACGTCCCCGGCGGCCTCGGCGACCCGGGCCAACTCGGGCGCGGCGGCGTCCAGGGCCGGGGGTAGTCCGGTGTCGTCGCCGCGGCCCAGGTCACCGAGGTACCCGCCGATCGTGGCGTCGGGGAAGACCAGCAGCTGCACGCCCCGGTCGCGGGCGTCGGCCAGGATCGCCTCGACCTTGGTCAGGCACTGCCCGACGTCCCGCCCGAAGTGCGCCGCGACCGCCGCGACCCTCACGCCATCCGGGCCGCCGACGAGGCGGCTGCCACGGCCAGCGAGCGGGTCAGGCCGGTCGGGGCGCCGGTGAGGTCGGTGATCCGGTCGGCGACGAACTCCGCGTCCCGGGCGATGCCGGCGAACCGGCCCGAGCCCCAGGTGTGCAGCCAGGGCAGGCCCAGGACGTACAGCCCGGGTGCGGAGGTGACGCCACGGACGTGGGTCGGGTAGCCCGCGCCGTCGAACACCGGCACCCGCACCCAGCTCCAGTCGGCGCGGAAGCCGATCGCCCACACCACCGAGGAGATCGCGGCCACGTCCAGCGACGTCGGGTCGGCGTCCGGCGCCCAGACCGGGGTGTACCGCGGCTCGGTCGGGGCGTCGGTGCCGGTGCGCTCGATGTGCGCGTCGACCAGGTTCTTGGCGTTGTCGTCGACACGGTCGGCGGCGTCCAGGTGCCGGGTCAGGTTCGGGGCGAAGGACAGCACCCCGCCGTCGAGCCCGGTGAGCGTGCCGTAGAGCTGCATGCCCTCGGTGGCGAACCGGCGGAGGTCGATGTCGCGGCCGCCGTCCCGGCCGGTGACGTAGTGGTTGGTGCCCATCCGGGCGGCCTCGCCGTCGCGGTGCTGCTCGACGGGCATGTCGTAGTGGCCCATGTCGTGCAGCCACCCGACCATGTCGCGGCCCCGGTACCGGCGGGCGATCCGCGGCGCGCTGCCCACGGCCAGGTGCACCCGGCGGCCGGCCAGGTGCAGGTCCTCGGCGATCTGCGCGCCCGACTGCCCGGTGCCGACGACCAGGACGTCGCCGTCGGGCAGCTGGCCGGGGTTGCGGTAGGCCTGCGAGTGCAGCTGGGTGACCCGCTCGGGCAGCTGCGCGGCCCAGGGCGGCAGCACCGGCAGGTGGTAGCCGCCGACGGCCAGCACGACCTGGTCAGCGGTGACGTCCCCGGCGCTGGTGGTGAGCAGGTAGCCGCCGTCCGGGGCGGGGGCGAGCCGGGTGACGGCGACGCCCTCGTGCACCGGCGGGTCGAAGGAGGCGGCGTAGCTGCGCACGTACTCGACGATCTCGTCGCGCAGCATGAAGCCGTCGGGGTCGTCGCCCGCGTAGGGCCAGCCGGGCAGCTGGCACTGCCAGTTGGGCGTGACCAGGCAGAAGGTGTCCCAGCGGGCGTCGGCCCACTCGTGGGCGATCGTCTCCCGCTCCAGGACGACGTGCTCGATCCCGCGCTGCACCAGGTGCCAGCTGACCGACAGCCCGGCCTGGCCACCGCCGACGACGGCGACCGGTACCCGGGCGGGCAGCCCGGTGCGGATGGGCTGGACCTCGGTGAGCGTCATGCCCCCACCAGCGCGCCGTAGGCGTCGGGACGGCGGTCGCGCAGGTGGCCCATCGACCGCCGCGCCCCGTCGAGGGTGGCCCGGACATCGACGGTGGCCACCGCCATGCCGGGTGCGACGCCGGTGGTGGCCAGCACGTCCCCGCCGGGCCCGACGACCTTGGCGCTGCAGACGAACCGCAGCCCACCGAAGGAGCCGGCCTGGTTCGCCGACACCCACACGATCTGGTTCTCCAGCGCCCGGGCCTGGTCGAAGAGGTCGAAGCGGCGGGTCCAGCGGTCCTCGGCCAGGTCGGTCGCGGCGGCGGTGCGCGAGCCGGGCCAGGCCGACATGCAGGCCACGATCTCCGCGCCGTCCATGGCCAGCGTGCGGGCGGCCTCGGGGAAGGCCTTGTCGTAGCAGATCATCATGCCGATCCGGCCGACCGGGGAGTCGAAGGCGCGGAAGCCGTTCCCGGCGGTGTAGCTGTTGCCCTCCCCCAGCGGCTGGTGGACCTTGCGGTGCACCCCGAGGACGCCGTCACCGGTCACCGCGACCGCGGTGTTGTACCGGGTGCCGCCGTCGGCCTCGCAGAACCCGGCGGTGACCACCATGTCCCCGGCGATCCGGGCCAGCCAGGCGACCTCGGGGCCGTCGACGTCCAGGGCGGGCGGCAGCGCGTGCTGCGGGAGCACCTGCGCGACGCCGTGCTCGCCGAGGTCGGCGAGGTACCCGCCGAGGGTGGCCTCGGGCAGCACGAGCAGCTGCACGCCGCGGCTGCGCGCCTCGGCGACGAGCTGTTCGATCCGGGCGAAGACCTCACCGAGGTCGCGCCCGAAGGGGGCGGCGACGGCGGCGACCGTGGTGGTGGGCATGGGTGCTCCTGTCCTCAGGCCGCGCCCAGGCCGGTGACCGGCCCGGGGACGGCGGTGGTGAGCGAGCCGTCGGGCCAGCGCAGCTGCACGCCGGCGCCGGGGACGAGCTCGCCGCAGACGGCGGTGGTGGCAGGCCCGGCGTCGGCGACGGGTGCGCCGGGGACGTCGGTGGTGAGGAAGGCGGTGCCGGGGAAGCAGGTGGCCCAGTCGCCGGCGCTGGCCGCGGCCGGCCGCGGGACGGCGGCGACGTCGAGCACCGCACCGCAGCCGCTGGCCTCGGCGAGCATGCCCAGGGTGCCGACCAGCCCGGCCATGGAGACGTCCTTGGCCGCGGCGGGGGCGGTGCGGGCGACGAAGGAGCCCATCGCCTGCAGCTCGGCGGTCGACCGGCTGCTGGTGGAGTCCCACTGCCGGCCGGTGTGCCCGCGCCGCCAGCCCCCGCCGAGGTCGGCGGTCAGCCGCACCTCGTGCCCGGCGCGGCCACCGCCGGCGGGCACCGGCCGGGACGTCCGGCCGAGCGCGGTGACGCTGAGGGACGCCGGGACGCCGAGCTGGGTGTGCCCGCCGAGGACCGGCACGCCCCAGGCCCGGCTGGCGTCGCGCAGGCCGGCGAGCACCCGGGCGGCGAAGGAGGCGTCCCGGGCACCGACCGCGTCCAGCAGCCCGAGCGGGGCGGCACCCATGGCGGAGAGGTCGTTGACGTTGACCAGCACCCCGCACCAGCCGGCCCACTCCGGGTCGCGCTCGACCATCGAGGGCAGGATCGCGTCGCACGCGGCGATCACGTCGGTGCCGGGCACCGGGGCGCCGTCGTCACCGACGAACCCGGCGCCGCCCAGGTGCAGGCCGCCGAGCAGCCCACCGAGCGGGGACTTGGTCGCCCGGGCGAGTGCGGCGATCCGCCCGATCGGCCAGGTCATCGTGGTGTGCGGCCGCCCGCCGAGGTCGGCGGCGCCGGTGGCCCGCCAGCCGAGCCGGGTGAACAGGACTGCGTACCGGTCCTGCACGGTCGCGTCGAAGCGCAGCACGCCGGCGGCCTCGGCCCGGGCGCAGGCGGCGGTGACCAGCGCGGCGCCCAGCCCGTGCGGCGCACCCGGGGTGACGACCAGCCGGGAGCCTGTCCACCAGCCGACGTCGGGCGCACCGGGATCGGCCGGGGCCAGCCGGACGCCGCCCAGCACCGCGCCGGTTGTTCCACGTGCAACCAGGGTGACCGCGCGCGGGTCGTCGTCCGTGCCGTCGCGGTCGGTGCCGGCGAACAGGCCCTGCTCCTCGACGAAGGCCCGCTGCCGGAGCGCCCGGTGGGCGGCGAGCCCGGCGGCGTCGGCCTCCTCGACCTGCCAGGCCGGACCGGCGGGGACGTGGCGGAAGTCGACGAGCAGCACGCTGCGCTCCAGCGCCGCCCGCTCGTCACCGGCGGCCATGTTCGCCAACACGGCCGCTCAGGCCCCGGCCGACTGGAGCGCGCTGCACGCGCCGCAGGCCGCGCAGCCGGCGCCCTGGTCGGCGCCGCGCATGTCCAGCCGACGCAGGCCGGCGGCTACCCGGTCGGTCACGTCCTGCAGCACCGCGGGGTCCGGGGCACCGACCCCGTCGGCGACGGCGAGGGTGCCGGCCAGCGGGCGGTACGGGACGACGAAGGGGTAGACGCCGGCCTCGGCCAGCTCGAGGGCGCCGGCGACCAGCTCGTCGGGGTCCTCCCCCAGCCCGACCAGCAGGTAGGTCGAGACCCGGTTGCGGCCGAACACCCGCACCGCCTCGGCCCACGCCGCGCGGTACTGGCTCATCGGCACGCTGGCCTTGCCCGGCATCCAGCGCGCCCGGACGGCGTCGTCCAGCGACTCGACGTGGATGCCGATCGCGGTGGCGCCGGCCTCCTTGAGCTCGGTGATCGCGTCGAGGTCCTCGGGTGCGGGTGGCTCGCACTGCACCTGGATCGGGAGCCCCGGCACCGCCGCGGTGATCGCCCGCACGCAGCGGGCGAGGTGCCGGGCGCCGCGGTCCCGGCCGTTCGTCGTCCCGGTCGTCATGACCATCTGCCGGACGCCGTCGAGCCGGACCGCGGCCTCGGCCACCTCGGCCAGCTGGGCCGGGGTCTTGACCGCGGTGGTGGAGCCCGCGGCGAGTGAGGCCTCGATGGCGCAGAACCGGCAGCGGTCGGCCTCGGCGTACCGGATGCAGGTCTGCACGACGGTGGTGGCCAGCACGTCACGCCCGTGCAGGCGGGCGAGCTTCTCGTAGGGCACGCCGTCGGCGGTGGTCAGGTCGTAGAAGCGTGGCCGGTCGATCGGCGTGGCCTCGAGCCCGAGGTCGGCGCCGTCCAGCAGCAGCCGGCCGCCGCTGATCGAGTACGGGGAGTCGGGGTTGAGCGGCAGTGCCGCGCCGTGCCCGCCGAGCAGCACGTGCCCGTCGTCGCTGGGGCCCGCACCCGCCCGGCGGGTCACCTGCGCGTCGACCCGGACGCCGAGGATCGCGACGTCCACCCGGGTCGACGCTCTCGTCGGCGTCTGGGTCATGACGGCGGGATCAGAGGTTGTAGGTCGAGTTGATGATGGCGCCCTTGCGGGCGTAGTGGATGAGCGCGTCCTGCACGTCGAGGGGGTGGCAGGGGATGGTGCCGGCGATGAGGTCCTCCTCGCGGAGGCCGTGCAGGCTGAGCCCGAAGCGGCAGACGTAGACCGTGCCGCCCTCCTCGATGAAGCGCTCGATCTGGTTGTTGATGTTCTGCTCGCCCGGGAAGCCGGAGTCGCCGGTCGTCGGGAAGCCGCGGGTGGCCATCGCGTTCATGGCACCGGGGCCGTAGAAGTACAGGACCGACTCGTAGCCCTTGCGGAGTGCGCGCAGCGCCTGCAGGCAGGCCACGAAGGCGACCGAGGACTCGTGCGCGATGCCGTGCACGAGCGTGAAGTAGGACTCGCCCTCGCCGGCCTGGTAGTCGGGGAAGATCTTGGTCGAGCCGTAGATGTTGCTGCCCTTGGGCAGCGAGGGGTGCGCGATCTCGCCCTTGCTGGTGTCCTGGGCGGCCTTGAGGTCCGCGTCGCTGATCAGCGGGGTGCCGGTGGTGGCGGGCAGGGTCGTGGTCATCGTGATCCTCCGGTGGGTGTCAGAAGCCGTGCAGGGACTCGAAGTTGCGGCGGAAGAACAGGTCGGTGAGCTCGCTGCCGCCGGTGGCCGCGAGCAGGCGGGCGTGCTCGCCGGCGAAGTCGCCCCAGGGCTGGTCGGAGGCGAACAGCACCCGGTCGGCACCGACGCCGCGGCGCTCGATCTCGGTGGCGAACCAGCGCGGGGCGAAGCCGATGGCCCAGCTGGTGTCGGTGTAGACGCGCTTGCCGGCGGCCACCCAGTCGAAGAAGAGGGAGCCGATGAGCTTGATGTGGCCGCTCATCCCGCCGCCCATGTGCACCAGGTGGACGGCGACGTCGTCGGCGTAGCGGTCGACCAGCTTGCCGACCTGGTCCAGGTCGCTGGCCGCACCGGGGCTGGTGTGCACGTGCACGACCAGGCCGTGATCCCGTGCTGCGCCGAAGATCACGTCGAGCTGGGGGAGGCAGCCCGGGTCGTCGACGCCGCCGCCGAGCAGGAAGGACAGCTTGAGCGCGGCGACGCCGTCCTCACCGGCGAGCGCGAGCGCCTTCTCGGTGGCGACGGCGTCCTGCGGGCGGGGGCTGGTCCACAGCCCGGCCACGATGCGGTCGTCGCGCTGGGCCGCCTCGACGACCAGCTCGTTGAGCGCGAAGGACGCCGTCGGGTCCGGGACGCCGTAGTTGGGGATGACCAGCGCACGCTCGGTGCCCTCGGCGTCCAGGTCGGCGATCAGCTCGTCGATCGTGGCGCGCGCGGTGGTGTCGGGGTTGACCGGCGGGCCGCCGTAGAAGGGGAACGCGGGGAGCACGCCGAGGTGCCGGTGCGCGTCGTGCACCAGCCGCGGGGCCCTCGTCGTCATGGCGAGAACGGTGCTGGGCGCGCGTGTCGCCGTGGTGACGTCCGGAACGAGATGCCGTTACGAAGGCCGCACCACGGCCCTCCCCGGTTTCCGCCGCGTGGCCGAGTCCGCACGGGGTCGCGGATGTGCGCTCATGGCCGCCTCCCGCGGGGTGAGACGGCCACGAGCGCACGACGGCGAGGCCCGGGTCCGCGAGTGTGCGCTCAGCGGGGTCCGCGAGTCGTCAGGACCCCGCTGGGCGCACGGTCGGTGCGTCAGGCCAGGTCGAGCTCGACCTCGGGGTAGAGCGGGTGGGCGTCGACCAGCTCGGCAGCGCGGGCGCGCACCCGCTCGGCGACGGCCGGGTCGAGCCGGTACTTGACCTTCGAGTCGCCCTCGGCCCGGGTGTTGCTCAGGACGTCGACCATCAGGTCGCCGACCTCGGCCAGCTCGGCCTCGCGCAGGCCGCGGGTGGTCAGCGCGGGGGTGCCCAGCCGGATGCCGGAGGTGTACCAGGGGCCGTTCGGGTCGGCCGGCACCGAGTTGCGGTTGGTGACCAGGCCGGCGTCCAGCAGCGCCGCCTCGGCCTGCCGACCGGTGAGCCCGTAGGCGCCCACGTCGGCCAGCACCAGGTGGTTGTCGGTGCCCCCGGTGACCAGCCGGGCGCCGCGCCGCAGCAGCTGGTCGGCCAGCGCCCGGGCGTTGGCCACGATCTGCTGCGCGTAGTCGGCGAACTCCGGACGCCGCGCCTCCGCGAGCGCCACGGCCTTGGCCGCCATGACGTTGGGCAGCGGGCCGCCCAGCACCATCGGGCAGCCGCGGTCGACCGAGGGGGCGTACTCCTCGGTGCACAGCACCATCCCGCCGCGCGGTCCGCGCAGCGACTTGTGCGTGGTGGTCGTGACGACGTCGGCGTGCGGCACCGGGTCGAAGTCGCCGGTGAGCACCCCGCCCGCGACCAGCCCGGCGAAGTGGGCCATGTCGACCAGCAGCGTGGCGCCCACCTCGTCGGCGATCTCGCGCATCGCGGCGAAGTCGACCCGCCGCGGGTAGGCCGAGTAACCGGCGACCAGGATCAGCGGCTTGAACTCCCGCGCCCGCTCGCGCAGCGCGGCGTAGTCGATGAGGCCGGTCGCCGGGTCGGTGCCGTAGCTGGACTGCTCGAACATCTTCCCGGAGATGTTGGGCCGGAAGCCGTGGGTGAGGTGGCCGCCGGCGTCCAGGCTCATGCCGAGCATCCGCTGGTCGCCCAGCGCCCGGCGCAGCTGGGCCCAGTCGGCCTCGCTGAGCGCGTCGACGTTCTTCACCCCGGCCCCGGCCAGCGCCGGGGTCTCCACCCGGTGGGCCAGGATCGACCAGAAGGCGACCAGGTTGGCGTCGATCCCCGAGTGCGGCTGGACATAGGCGTGGTCGGCGCCGAACAGCGCGCGGGCGTGGTCGGCGGCCAGCCGCTCGACGGTGTCGACGTTCTGGCAGGCGGCGTAGAACCGCCGTCCGGGCGTGCCCTCGGCGTACTTGTCGCTGAACCAGTTGCCCATCGCGAGCAGGACGGCGGGCGAGGCGTAGTTCTCGCTGGCGATCAGCTTGAGGCTGGAGCGCTGGTCGGCGAGCTCCTGACCGATGGCGGCGGCGACGGCCGGCTCGACCTGGGCGATGACGTCCAGGGCGCTGGTGAAGGCGGCGGTCTCGCGGGTGACGGTGCTGGTCACGGGGGCTCCTCAGGTCGAACGGGAGCCCAGGCGCGCGGCAGACGTCAGGTCGACGGGGCCGCTCCCCGGTGGTCGATCCCACCTGCGATGCGCCAGTCACGGCCCACCCCGAGGTTAACCGGGCCGGCGGCGACGCACCAGGTCCCCCAGTGCGCACTGATCGGCGTCCACGACCCGGATCAGACCCCGACGAGTGCGCAGCGGCGTGCGATCGGTCACGGTGTCGGGACGTCCGTGCAGCCCAGGCGCCCGTGGGCCGTGCGACGGACCACGCCGGATGGTTGACCTCTCAATCGCGCCCTACCGTCGGGGGACCGGGCAGCGCGCCGGCCGGGCCCCCACTGTCGCGGGCCGCTGGCGCCCCCACCCCACGGACGAGGAGCACCCCATGAGCACGAAGACGACCACGCGCCAGGACGTCGGCCTGCTGGCCCTGCGCGTCGGCCTGGGCGGCACGCTGTTCGCCCACGGCGCCCAGAAGCTGTTCGGCTGGTTCGGTGGCCACGGCATCGCCGGCACCACCGGCGCGATGACCGCGATGGGCTTCCAGCCGGCGAAGACCAGTGCCGTGCTCGCCGGGCTCGGCGAGGCCGCCGGCGGCGCGCTGCTCGCGGCCGGTCTGGCCACGCCGGTGGCCGGTGCCGCAGCCACCTCGACGATGATCGCCGCCGGCGCGGTGCACAAGGACGGCGGGTTCTTCGCCACCGAGGGCGGCTTCGAGTACACCGCCCTCCTGGGCCTGGCCGGCGCAGCGCTGTCGATCGCCGGCCCGGGGCGGTACTCCCTGGACGAGGTCCTGGGCGACCGGCTCAACCGCCCGTGGATGGCCACGACGGCGCTGACCGCCCTGGGCGGGGCCGCCGTCGCCCTCGTCGTCCGGCGCAACCAGGCGGTCAAGGCGGCAGCAGTGCCCACCGCCGACGACCAGCTCGCCGCCAGCGACCTCGGCGAGCACGCCGGCGCCTGACCCCGCTCCCGGTCGGCCGTGCGTGAGTCCCGCGGCCGGCCGGGGTAGGGGCTGGCCATGTCCATGAGCGCACCGTTCGACCCGGTCCAGCCCAGCACCGACGACGGCATCCCCGCCGCTGACGCCGGCAACGGCGCCCCGCCGCCCGCCGAGGGCTTCGGGATCGGCGGCGAGGAGCCCGACCGCCCGGAGCAGACCGGCGCGGAGTCCCCCGTTGCCGACCGTGGGTCCGACACCCCGTTCCGGACCCCGGACCCCACCGAGGTCCACCCCGCCGACTGACCCACCCGGGGGCCATGTCCGCGAACATGGCCCCGCCCCTGGGGGCGAAAGTGGCCACTTTCGTCTTCAAGGGCGTCAGCTGGCGCCCCTCACAGGGGGCGTCAGCTGGCGGGGCTGACGGAGCTCATGTTGAAGTCCGGGATGCGCAGCATCGGCATCGCGGCGCGGGTGAACCAGTCGTTCCACTCCCGGGGCAGGGTCCGCTCCGTGACGCTGGCCTCGGTGGCGCGGGAGAGCAGGTCGACCGGGGACTCGTTGAACCGGAAGTTGTTCACCGCCCCGACGACCTCGCCGTCCTCGATCAGGAACACGCCGTCGCGGGTGAGGCCGGTGACCAGCAGGGTCTGCGGGTCGACCTCGCGGATGTACCAGAGCGTGGTCAGCAGCAGGCCGCGCTCGGTGCGGGCGATCATCTCCGCCGTCGTCGCGGTGGCCGTGGGGTCCTCGAGGACCAGGTTGTCCAGGGCCGCCACGGCCGGGGCGCCCTGCTTCTCCGCCCAGGAGCGCGGGCGCACCAGGTTGGTCAGCACGCCGCCGGAGATCCAGTCGACGGCCGGGGTGGCCATGCCGTTGTCGAACACCGACGCGCTGCCCGAGGAGCCGCCGACCACCTGGAACGGCGAGGTCTCCAGCCCGGGGGCGTGCGGGTCGCTGCGCAGGGTCAGCGGCAGCGTGGCCAGCCGGTCGCCGATCCGGTTGCCGCCGCCGGCCTTGGCGTAGACGCTGCGGCCCTCGTCGGCGTCCCGGGCCTCCATCGCCCAGTAGGCGACGATCATCAGGTCGCTGACCGTGGACGGCGGCAGCAGCGTCTCGTACCGGCCCGCGGGGAGGTCGATGCGGTTGGCCGACCAGGCCAGCTTCTGCGCGACCTCGGCGGCCAGGTCGGCCACCGAGACGTCGGTGAAGTCGCGCGTGCCCACCCCGGCCCACACCGAGCGGGAGAAGTCGGCGCTCTTGCCGTTGAGCTCGACCCGGCCGGTGGGCTGGTCGTGCCGCAGCCGCAGGCCGGTCGAGGTGCCCAGCCAGGTGCTGGCCAGCTGGTGCTCGGCGAACCCGAACAGCAGCTCGCCGCGGTCACGGGC
Organism: Modestobacter sp. VKM Ac-2986; assembly: GCF_026967795.1. Taxonomy (GTDB): domain Bacteria; phylum Actinomycetota; class Actinomycetes; order Mycobacteriales; family Geodermatophilaceae; genus Modestobacter. The sequence continues at coordinate 429,237 of NZ_JAPVBH010000001.1, read as the reverse complement.
CTCGCCGAAGGCCTCACCCAGCGCGGGGGCGAAGTCGGCGAAGACGTCGATCGAGGTGGTCGCCGCGGGGGCGTCCCAGTCCCCCGACCCGGCCGGCGCCTCGGTGAGCAGCGGCATGGCGTCCTCGGCGGGGCCGGCGTCGCGGGCGGCCTGCTCGCTGGCGGCCACCAGCTCGGCGACGTCCGGCGTCCCGGTGCGGGCGACCGTGCCGACCGCCGTGCCGGAGCCGGTGTCGACGAAGGAGACCACCACGACCTGGCGCGAGCGCATCGCGCCGTTGGTGGTCAGGCTGTTGCTCGCCCAGCGGAGGTTGGCCTCGGAGCTGTCGGTGACGTAGACGACCTGGCCGTCGACGGTCGAGGCCGCCAGCGCCTGCTCGACGATCTTCTGCGGGCTGATGTTGCTCATCGCTCCGCTCCTCGCTCGCCGGCGCTCGCTGCGATGCTCACTCGCCGACTCGCTGGCGCTCGCCGGCCGAGGTGCTGGCTCATCGCCCACCCTCCTGCTTCGTGTTGAGGATGGTCGTGTTCTCGAACAGTGCGCTCGGGCAGCCGTGGCTGACCGGCGCGACCTGCCCGGGCTGGGCCTTGCCGCAGTTGAACGCCCCGCCGAGCACGTAGGTCTCCGGGCCACCGACCGCGGTCATCGAACCCCAGAAGTCCGTCGTCGTCGCCTGGTAGGCGACGTCGCGGAGCTGGCCGGCGAGCTGCCCGCCCTCGATCTTGTAGAACCGCTGGGCGGTGAACTGGAAGTTGTACCGCTGCATGTCGATCGACCAGCTGTTGTCGCCGACCACGTAGATGCCGCGCTCGACCCCACCGATCAGCGCCTCGGTCGAAGGGCCCTGCGGATCGGGCTGCAGGGACACGTTGGCCATCCGCTGCACCGGCACGTGGGCGGCGGAGTCGGCGAAGGAGCAGCCGTTGGAGCGCTCCATCCCGCGCAGCCGGGCCATGTTGCGGTCGACCTGGTAGCCGACCAGCACGCCGTCGCGGATCAGGTCCCACTGCTGGCCGGCCACGCCCTCGTCGTCCCAGCCGACGGTGGAGAGCCCGTGCTCGGCGGTGCGGTCGCCGGTGACGTTCATCAGCGGCGAGCCGTACTGCAGGTTCCCCAGCTTGTCGACGGTGGCGAACGACGTGCCGGCGTAGGCGGCCTCGTAGCCCAGCGCCCGGTCCAGCTCGGTGGCGTGCCCGATGGACTCGTGGATGGTCAGCCACAGGTTGGAGGGGTCGACGACGACGTCGTAGCGGCCGGCCTCGACCGAGGGCGCCTTGACCTTCTCCCGCAGCAGCTCCGGGAGCTGGGTCAGCTCACCGCGCCAGTCCCAGTGCTCCCCGGTGAGGAACTCCCAGCCGCGGCCCACCGGCGGGGCCAGCGTGCGCATCGACTCGAAGGTGCCGGTCGCCCGGTCCACGGTCGAGGCGGTGAACTCCGGGTGCACCCGCACGCGCTGCTGCCGGGTGCGGGTGCCGGCGGTGTCGGCGTAGAACTTCTGCTCCTTGACCTGCATGACGCTGCTGCTGACGTGCTCGACGCCGTCGGCGGCCAGCAGCTGCTCGGACAGCTCGGTCAGCAGCGCGGTCTTCTCCGCGTCCGGGACGGCGAACGGGTCGACCTCGTAGGCCGACACCCACTCCCCGTCGGCGTACACCGGCTCGGGGGCGAGCGCCACGCGGTCGGTGTTCATCGCCGCCGACACCCGGGCGACGGCGACGGCCTCCTCGGCCAGCCGCACCGCCTCGGCCGCGGTGAGGACGACGCCGGCGGCGAAGCCCCAGGTGCCCTCGTGCACGACCCGGACGGCGAGCCCGAGGTCCTCCCCGTCGGCCAGCGCCTCCAGCCGGGCGTCGCGCAGCCGCACGGTCTGGGTGCGGATCCGCTCGACCCGCAGGTCGGCGTGCTCGCAGCCCAGGTCGACCGCGCGGGTCAGCGCCGCGTCGGCGAGGGCGGACAGCGGGAGCGCGAGGAAGGACTCGTCGACGGAGCGTTCACCAGCCACGCACTGTGTCTACCAGGCACGGTCCGCACGGGCGTGCCGTCAGCCCAGCTCGCTGTCCACCCAGCACCAGCGCCACGCCTCGTCGGGCTCGGCGCTGACGATCACCGGGTGCCCGACCGCACCGAAGTGCGCCGCCGAGTGCCTGCGCGGCGAGGAGTCGCAGCAGCCGACGTGGCCACAGGTCAGGCAGCGGCGCAGGTGCACCCACGTCGTCCCCTCGCGGACGCAGTCCTCGCAGGCCGCGGCCGGGTCGGCCTCCCCCACCGGTGCCAGCCGCAGGTGCGCGCACTTCGCCTCGCGCGGCCGCGGGACCAGGGCCCGGTCCCGCTCGGTCGACTCCAGCTCCTCGTGCCGGTCCAGCAGCGACTCCTCGACGTCGATCTGGCCCAGCGCCGCCTCCAGCACGTTGCCCGGGGCGGAGCCCGCGTCCCGGGCCGCGACGACGACGTCCCGCTCGGCGTCGAGCATCTCCATCCGCAGCCGCGCGTAGATGCTCGAGGGCGTCTCCTGGTCGGCCAGCGGCCGGCCGAGGCGCTCCCAGCTGGCGTGCGACCGGGCGATCGAGCGGTCGCGGAGCCGGTGGACGACGCCGTCGGGCTCGTCGCCGGTGACCAGCTCGTCCAGCCGCCGCAGCCCGGCGGCGTTGGCGGCGTCGCTGAGCTCGGCGGCCCGCAGCGCGTCCTCGGCCGGGTCCGGTGCCGGCAGCCCCACCTTGCGCACCAGCCAGGGCAGTGTCGAGCCCTGCACGAGCAGGCTCCCGACGACGACGGTGAACGCCGCGAGCAGCAGCACCTCCCGGTCGGGCACGTCCTCGGGCAGCACCTGCGCGGCGGCGAGGGTGACCACCCCGCGCATGCCCGCCCAGGACACCAGCCCGGCGACGGCGGGGCTCCACGCCTCGCGGCGCATCCACGGCGTCCCGACGGCGAGGACGCCGGCCAGACCGAAGACGAACGCGAACCGGATGACGATCGTCGCCACCAGCACGCCGAGGCAGACGAGGACGATCCGCCCGGTGCCCAGGCCGCTGTCGGCCGCACCCGAGAGCAGGCCGGGCAGCTGCAACCCGATCACCAGGAAGACGCCGTTCTCCAGCACGAAGGCCACGGTGCGCCAGGTGATCGCCTCGGTGACCCGGGCCGACGCCGTCTGGATCTTCGGCGACCAGTGCGCCAGCGTCAGGCCGGTCACGACGGTGGCCAGGACGCCGGAGGCGTGCACCTCCTCCGCGGCGAGGAAGGCCAGGTAGGGGGCGACGAAGGACACCAGCGTGTCGAGCACCGGGTCCTTCAGCCGGGCCCGCGCGAAGCCGAGCACCGCGGCGACCACCCCGCCGACCAGCGCCGCCCCGACCACGGCCCAGACGAACTCCCCGGCGACCTCGGGGGCCGAGGGCGAGGAGGTCAGCGCCGAGACCGCGACGCTCAGCGCGATCAGCGCGGCGGCGTCGTTGACGAGGCTCTCGTGCTCCAGCAGCGTGGACACCCGCCGCGGCAGCCCGAGCCGGCGGCCCACCGCCGAGGCCGCGATCGCGTCCGGCGGGGCCACCACGGCGCCCAGCGCCAGCGCGGCCGCCAGCGCCACGCCGGGCAGCAGCAGCCAGGTCACCCAGCCCACGAACAGCGTCGTCACCACGACGAGCACGACGCTCATCGCGATGATGCTCGGTTTGTTGTGCTTGAAGTCGAACAACGACGTGCGTGACGTCGTCGCGTAGAGCAGCGGCGGCAGGATGGCGAAGAGGACGACGTCCGGGTCGAGCTGCACGTCGGGCACGTGCGGCAGGTACGACGCCGCGGCGCCGACCACCACGAGCACGAGCGGGGTCGGCCAGCCGAAGCGGTCGCAGGCGACGGCGACCACCCCGACGGCGATGACCAGGGCCACCAGCTGGGCGGTCAGCTCCATGGGGTCCGTTCCGTCACGGGGACGATCTTCTCAGTGCAGGTGCGACGTCCAGTCGGCCGGCACACGACCCGCCGGACCGGGCGCCGGCTGGTCGGCCGGGTGCGCGGTGGGCGCGACGAGCTGCGGGCCGCGCGCGAACTCGCCCGCGCCGTAGTCCCAGAACCAGTCCTCGCCGGGCTCGAAGCTCTGCACCACGCGGTGGCCGGTGCCCGTCGCGTGCGCGGTGGCGTGCTGGTTGGGCGAGGAGTCGCAGCAGCCGACGTGCCCGCAGGCCGCGCAGCGGCGCAGGTGCAGCCACCACGAGCCGGTGGCGTCGCAGTCCACGCAGCCGGTGCCGCTCGGCGGGACGGTCGGGTCGATCTGGTCCATGGGGTGCTCCTCGGGGGATCGGTGCCGCCGGCAGTCTGCCCGCCCGCGGGAGGTCTGGGGAAGGTCGTGCCCTGCTGCCGGGCCGGGAGCAGGGCACGAGGGGTCAGGCCTGGTCCTCGCCGCCGTCGAGCACCAGCTCGTTGCCGGTCATGAAGCTGCTCTGGTCCGAGGCGAGGAACAGCGCTCCGGCGGCGATCTCCGAGGTGTGCGCGACCCGCCTGAGCGGGATGCCGGCGGCCATCCCCTGCAGCATCTGCTGCGCGGCGGCCGAGTCCGGGGCCAGCGCCACCAGCCCCGGCGTCTCGGTCGGGCCGGGGACCAGGGTGTTCACCCGGATGCCGCGGCCGGCGAGCTCGACGGCCCAGGTCCTGGCGAAGGAGTGGACCGCGGCCTTGGAGGCGGCGTAGACGCTGAAGGACGGCGTCCCGTGCAGGGTGGCGGTGGAACCGGCCAGCACGATCGACGCGCCGTCGTTGAGCAGCGGCAGCGCCCCCTGCACGGTGAACAGGGTGCCGCGGACGTTGAGGTCGAAGGTCTGCGCGTAGTGCTCCGGGGTGATCTCCCCGAGCGCGGCGAACTCCCCGCCGCCGGCGTTGGCGAACACGACGTCCAGGCCGCGCCCGGCGGCGGCGATCTCGGCGAACAGCCGGTCGATCGCGGCGAGGTCGCTGGCGTCGCCCTGCACGCCGACCGCGCCGTGCCCGATCGAGGCGACGGCCTCGTCGAGCGCGTCCTGGCGGCGGCCGGTCAGGAACACGTGCGCGCCCTCGGCGGCGAACCGCTGGGCGGTGGCCAGGCCGATCCCGCTCGTCGCGCCGGTGACCAGTGCCGTCCTGCCCTCGAGCTGTCCCATGGTGGTGCCTTCTCTCGTGTCGGGGCGGGGTGACCGCCGCCCCGGACAACAACGTGACATGTCATCTGTTCCCGGACGGCGGAGGCGCCCATCGGCGCCCCCGCCGCACGCTCAGCCCTCGAGCACGGTCCAGAGCTGGGCGATCCGGCCGTCGACGACGCGGGCGACGTCCAGGCCGCCGAGCACCGGGTCGCCGTCCGGCGGGCCGAGCCGCCACGGCCGCATGCCCAGGTCGCCGATGCCGCGGAACGGACCGCTGGGGGTGAACCGGAACCCGGGCCCCTGCGCCAGCAGCCCGGTCACCGTGTCCGCCAGCGCCGCGCGCCCGGTGACCGTGGCCGCCGAGTCGGTGAACACGACGTCCTCGGCGAAGACCTCCGCGATCACGGCGGCCCGCCGGTCGGCGTCCGGCTCGTTGAAGACCTCGTCGACCATCCGGGTCAGCAGCTCCTCGGGGGTGGGCATCAGTCGGTGCCCAGCACGCCGCGCAGGAACGCGATGCCCTGGTTGATCGCGGCCTCGGCGGCGAAGGTGTGCCGCAGCGGCTGGAGGCCCACGAAGTCGTGGATGATCCCGCCGTAGCGCACCGCGGTGACCGGGACGCCGGCCGCGCGGAGCTTGGCTGCGTAGGCCTCACCCTCGTCGCGCAGCACGTCGGCCTCGGCCACGATCACCAGCGCCTGCGGCAGCCCGGCGAGCTCCTCGGTGGTGGCGCGCAGCGGGGAGGCGGTGATCTCGGCGCGCTGGGCCTCGTCGGTCGTGTACTGGTCCCAGAACCACTGCATGCCCTCGCGGGCGAGGAAGTAGCCCGTGGCGAACTGCTCGTAGGAACCGGTGTCGAAGGCGGCGTTCGTGACCGGGTAGTAGAGCAGCTGGCCCTGGAACTGCACGCCGCCCCGCTGCTTGGCCAGGATCGTGGCGACGGTGGCCATGTTGCCGCCCACCGAGTCGCCGGCCACCGCCAGGCGCGCCGGGTCCAGCCCGTTCTCGGCGCCGTTCATGGCGATCCAGTCGGCGACCGCCCACACCTGCTCGACCTGGGTCGGGTACCGGTGCTCGGGCGCCAGGTCGTAGTCGGGGAAGACCACGGCGGCCTGCGTGCCGACGGCGATCTCGCGCACCAGCCGGTCGTGGGTCACCGGGCCGCCGAACACCCAGCCCAGGCCGTGCACGTAGAGCACGACGGGCAGCGGGCCGGTGGCGCCCTTCGGCCGGACGATCCGCACCCGCACCTCACCGGTCGGGCCGCCGGGGACGACGAGGTCCTCGACGTCGGCCGGGGGCAGCACCGGCGGCGGGTCGGTCTGCACCTGGACGGCGATCTCGCGGCCCTTCTCCGGGGCCAGCTGGTACAGGAACGGCGGGGTCGAGTTGGCGTCGGCGAAGGCCTGCGCGGGCGCTTCGAGGACGGGCTTGACGGGGTCGGACACGGGGCTGCTCCTCGGCTGGGTCTCCACGGGAGACGGTCGGGGTCGACACTGACCGGACCGTCGAGCGGAAGTTACATGACATGTCACCAACTGCGGGAGCCCCCGAACCGGTCCTGACCGATGAACAGCAGGAGACCTGGTTCGCCTACATGCGGGTCGCGCTGCGGCTGACCTACGAGATGAACAGCCAGCTCCAGCGGGACAGCGACCTGTCGCTGCCGGACTTCCACGTGCTCAACGCCCTGGCCGACTCCCCGGGCGAGCGCCTGCAGCTGACGGCCCTGGCCGCCCGGATCAGCTGGGAGCGCAGCCGGCTCTCCCACCACCTGCAGCGGATGAGCGACCGGGGCCTGGTCGAGCGCGCCCCCTCGACCACCGACCGGCGGGCGACCGACGCCGTCCTCACCGACGCCGGCCGGGCCGCGGTCGCCGCCGCCACCCCCGCGCACGGCGCGTTCGTGCGGGCGGCGTTCTTCGACGGCCTGGACCCCGCGCTGCTCACCCCGCTGCGGACGGCCATGGAGCAGGTGCACGAGCAGGTGATCGCCCACGGCACGCTGCCCCGGCCCGCCCAGCTGCAGCACCGCCTGCCGGGGTTGACCCCGCCCGGCTGAGGGGTAACCGCCGCACATGCCCGACGCACCGGACGACGTCACGCTGACCTTCGGCGGCACCGCCACGACGCTGCTGCGCCTGGGCCCGTTCACGCTGCTGACCGACCCGAACTTCCTGCACCGCGGCCAGTGGGCACACCTGGGCTACGGCCTGCGCAGCCGGCGGCTCACCCAGCCGGCGCTGCTGCCTGCGCAGCTGCCGGCCCTGGACGCCGTCCTGCTCAGCCACATGCACGGCGACCACTGGGACCGGGTCGCCACCCGGTCGCTGCCCAAGGCCACACCCGTGATCACCACGCCCGAGGCGGCCGGCTGCCTGGCGAAGCGCGGGTTCACCGACACCTCGGACCTGCGCGCCTGGCAGACCCACGAGCTCACCCGCGGGGACGCCGTCCTGCGGGTCACCAGCGTGCCCGGCGTCCACGGGCCCGGCCCGCTGGCCCGGCTGCTGCCGCAGGTGATGGGCAGCGTGCTCGAGCTGGTGCGCGGCGGGGCGGTGACCTGGCGCGGCTACGTCACCGGCGACAGCCTGTTCCGGCCGGTGCTGGGTGAGGTGCTGCAGCGCTGCGGCCCGCTCGACGCGCTGGTCCCGCACCTGGGCGGCACCAAGGTCGCCGGCCTCACCGTGACCATGGACGCCCGGCAGGGCACCGACCTGGTCGAGCTGCTGCGCCCACCGGTCACCGTGCCGGTGCACTACGACGACTACGGCCTCTTCAAGAGCCCGATCGGGGACTTCGTGGCCGAGGTGGCCGCCCGCCGCGCGCCGGGTGAGATCCGCGTCGTCGGCCGCGGCGAGACGGTGTCCCTGCGCGCGTAGTGGAGCCCCAGCGGCTCACTTCTGGCGCGCCGGGACTCCATCGCGGACACGGCGGGCGGTGCGGCGGGCGTCCCGGTCGACGCCGTCGATGATCGAGCTGTTGACCCGGGTCTGCCAGGGCAGCCCCATCCAGTGCAGGCCCGGCACCGGCGAGGCGCCCCGGTCGTGCAGCGACAGCCCGGCGTCGTCCAGGGCGCCCGGGACGTCGACCCAGCCGGCCTCCGGCAGCGACCCGGTGCACCACAGGACGGCGGACACCCCGACCGTGCGGCCGTCGTCCAGCCGGAGCGCGGCACCCTCGGCGCCGACCACCCGCCCGGTGAGCCAGCCGATCGCGCCGTCGTCCCGCAGCCGGGCGAGGTCCCGGCCGCCGATCGCGTCGCCGCGCCGGCGGACGCCACGGGCCACCCGGCTGTCGCTGCCGGCGTTGAGCAGCCCGGACAGCAGCAGCCACCAGTAGACGCTCACGCCCAGCCGCCGCTCGGACAGGAAGCGCGGCTCCCGCGGCGCGACCACGGTGACCTGGTGCGTGGCGGCCAGCTCGACGGCCAGCTGCGCGGCGGAGTTGCCCGCGCCGACCACCAGCACCGGCCCGGGTGGGACGTCGGCGGGACGGCGGTAGCGCGAGGAGTGCAGCTGGTGCACCGCCGGGTCCAGCTGCTGGGCGGCGGCGGGCACCTGCGGGCGGGTGAACGGGCCGACGGCGAGCACCACCTGCCGGGCGTGGACCGGTCCGTCCGGCGTCTGCGCGCAGGAGCCGTCCGGGTGCCGCGTCAGCCGGGTGACCGGCGTGGCGGTGCGCACGGGCACCCCGAGCCGGGCCGCGTGGTCGCGCAGGTGGCCGGCCATCTCGGTGCGGCTGGGGGTGGGCGTCGGCCCGGCCGGGAAGCGGCCACCGGGGAGCTGGCTGAACCGGCGCGGGGTGAACAGCTGCAGGCTGTCCCAGCGGCGCAGCCAGCTGTCGCCCACCTCGCCGGCGTCGACGACCACGACGTCCCGGACGCCCTTCCGGGTCAGCCACCAGGCCGCGCCCAGCCCCGCCTGGCCGGCGCCGACGACGAGCACGTCGTGCACGGACGGCGGGGGGCTCGCCGGCCCGATCGTGCCACTCGACACTCGCCCCTTGACACGTTGGCTAACGCTGCTAGCTTTTGGCTAACGCAGTGAGCCACTGCGGCACCGGATGCCTGGAGGCAGACATGACCGAGTACCTGACCGTCGACGGCGGCACCCTCGCCTACGAGGTGACCGGCACGACCGGGCAGCTCCTCGTGCTCGCCCACGGCATGGGCGACAGCCGGGAGGCCTACCGCTCCCTCACCCCCGCCCTGGTCGAGGCCGGCTACCGGGTCGCCGCGGTGGACCTGCGCGGGTGCGGGGAGTCCAGCGCCGAGTGGGCGTCCTACTCCCGCACCGCCATCGCCGGCGACCTGCTCGCCCTGGTGCGCCACCTGGGCGGCCCGGCCGTGCTGGTCGGTCACTCCATCGCCGGCGGGGCGGTCACCATCGCCGCGGCCACGGCGCCGGAGCTGGTCACCGCGGTGGTCGAGCTGGCGCCGTTCACGCGCAAGCAGTCGATGAGCCTGGGCGACCTGCGGGTGGCCTCCTACCGCCGCGGCATGGTGCACCTGCTCGGCGCCACGGTGTTCGGCAGCGCCGCCCAGTGGACCAAGTACCTCGACGTCGCCCACCCCGGCACCAAGCCCGCCGACTGGGACACCCGCACGGCCCGGATCACCGCGATGCTCGCCGAGCCGGGCCGGATGAAGGCGCTGCAGGCGATGGGCAAGACCCCGCCGGTGGACGCCGGGGCGCAGCTGGGCAACGTCCGCTGTCCGGTCCTGGTGGTGCAGGGCAGTGCCGACTGCGACTGGGTCTCCCCGCAGGCCGAGGGCGAGGCGATCGTCGCCGACCTGCCCACCGGCCTGGGCCGGCTGGAGATGGTCGAGGGCGCCGGGCACTACCCGCACGTCCAGGCCCCGGCCCGGGTGGCCACCGCGATGCTGACCTTCCTGGCCGGCGCGCGTGCCTAGGGCCGGACTCGGCACGGCCGCGGTCGTCGCGGCCGGCGCCGACCTCGCCGACGAGGTCGGCTTCGCCGGCCTCACCATGGGCCGGCTGGCCGAGCGGCTCGGCGTGCGCACCCCCTCGCTCTACAAGCACGTCGCGAGCCAGGAGGACCTCAACCGCCGGATCGCCGCCCTCGCACTGGACGAGGCCGCGGTCGCGATCGGTGCGGCCGTCCAGGGCCGGGCGGGCCGGGACGCGCTGCGAGGGGCGGCCCGGGCGCTGCGCGACTTCGTGCTGGCCCACCCCGGCCGGTACGCCGCCACCATCGGCCTGGACCTGACCAGCCCCGACGACCCGGTCGCCCTCGCCGCGGCACGGAGCCTGGCGCCCTTCAGCGCTGTGCTGCGCGGCTACGACATCGCCCCGGGCGACGCGACCCACGCCCTGCGCGCGCTGCGCAGCATCTTCCACGGCTTCGCCACCATCGAGGCCGGCGGCGGCTTCCAGTGGGGCACCGCGACCGACGAGAGCTTCGACTGGCTCGTCGACCTCGTCGACCTGGGCCTGCGTGCCCGGCCCGCTCAGCAGACCCCGCCCACCCCCGCCCCGACCGCACACCGTGGAGCACCGTCGTGACCAGCACCCTGTCCGCCACCCCGACCGCCCCCGCCGCGACCGCTCCCACCGTGACCACGGCTCCGGGCGTGGTGACCGGCCAGCCCCGCGTCTGGCTGCAGGCCGAGGGGCTGGCCCTCGCCGTGGCCGCGCTCGTCGTCCACGGCACCACCGGCACCTCCTGGCGGCTGGTCCCGGCGCTGTTCCTCGTGCCCGACCTCGCCGCGTTCGGCCACCTCGCCGGCGACCGGGTGGGCGCGTGGACCTACGACCTGGCGCACACCGCCCCGCTGCCGGTGGCCCTGCTGGTCGCGGGCCTGGCCTGGGACGTCACCGGGCTCACCGTCGCCGGCGCCGTGGGTCTGTTCCACCTCGGCCTGGACCGCGCGCTGGGCTACGGCGTGAAGTACGACTCCGGCTCCGGGCACACCCACCTGGGCAGCAAGGGGCCCGGCCACTCCCGAGCACAGCACCGCTGACCCCCGCGCACGGACCGGCGGGGGGTGCGGGAGCCCGCCGGGTCAGGCCCCGCCGGACGGGGAGCGGGTGCTGAACTGGCGCCGGTAGTCCGACGGCGACGTGCGGAAGGCCGCCGCGAAGGCCTGGCGCAGGGTCACCGGGCTGCCGAAGCCGCACGCGGTCGCGACGTGGTCGACCGGGGCGTCCGTGGTCTCCAGCAGCCGGCGGGCCAGGTCCAGGCGACGCGACCGGACCCAGACCGCCGGCGTCGTGCCGGTCGAGGCCTGGAAGGCGCGGATGAACGTGCGACGGCTCATGTGGGCCGCCGCGGCCAGCTCGGCCACGGTCAGCGAGCCGTCCAGGCGGGTGAGCGCCCACGCCTGGACGTCGGCGATCGGGTCCTGCTCCGCCGAGGCCGGCAGCGGCCGCTCGATGTACTGCGCCTGCCCGCCCAGCCGGTGGGGCGCCACGACCAGGCTGCGGGCGACGCGGTTGGCGGCGTCCGCACCCAGCCGGACCCGCACCAGGTGCAGGCAGGCGTCGAGGCCCGAGGCGGTGCCCGCCGAGGTGAGGACGTCCCCGTGGTCGATGTAGAGCACGGCGGTGTCGAGGGCGACGTCGGGATGCCGGTCGGCCATCGCGCCGAAGGCCGCCCAGTGGGTCACGGCACTCCGCCCGGACAGCAGCCCCGCGTCGGCGACCGCGAGGGCGCCCAGGCAGAGCCCGGCGACGGTCGCGCCCCGCGCATGGCCGGCGCGGAGCACGTCCTGCAGCGCCGGGGTGGCGGGGCGACCGTCGGCTGACCACGAGGGGACGACGACGACGTCGGCGTCCTCGGCGGCGGCCGGTCCGGCGACGTCCCCGATCCGGTGGCCCTCCGCCGTCCGGATGCTGCCGGGCCGGTCGCCGAACAGGACGGTCTCCCACGCACCCAGCCCCTGCCGGCGCACCTCGTCGAACACCATCTGGGGCACCGCGAGGTGGAACATCGTCACGCCGTCGAAGGCGTGGATGGCGATCCGCACGGCACTCCCTCCGGTTGGCACAGTCCCATCGCAAGTGTGCCCCTGTGCCGATGTCCCGGATCCTGCGACGAGCGCAGAGTGGGGCCGTCCCCACCGCCGTCCCCAGGAGACCCCATGACCTCCCCCCGCCGCGCCCTCGTCGTCATCGACGTCCAGCAGCAGTACTTCTCCGGCCCGCTCGAGATCGAGTACCCGCCGCACGCGGAGTCCCTGCCCCGGATCGCCGCGGCCCTCGACGCAGCGGACCGGGCCGAGGTCCCGGTGGCCGTGCTCCAGCACACCGCCGGCGAGGGGGCGCCGGTGTTCGACCCGACGACGCCGGAGTGGCAGCTGCACCCCGAGGTCGCGCAGCGCGTGCAGCCCGGGTCGTTCCACGCGGAGAAGCAGTACGGCACGGTCTTCGCCGGGACCGGACTGCTGGACTGGCTGCGGGAGCGGGACGTCGACACGCTCACCCTGGTCGGCTACATGACCAACAACTGCGTGCTCGCCTCCGCCGCCGAGGCCGAGACGCACGGGCTGGCCGTCGAGGTGCTCTCCGACGCCACCGGCGCGATCGGCCTGTCCAACGAGGCCGGCTCGGTCGACGCCCGCACGGTGCACACCACCCTGCTGGCCCTGCTGCACTCGAACTGGGCCGCCGTCACCGACACCGCAGGGTGGACGCAGGCGGTCGAGGCCGGGACCACGCTGCCCGGGTCGAACCTGGTCGTCTCCGCCACCCAGGCCGCCGCCGGCTGACGCCCGGCGGCCACCGCACGCGAGCAGGTCCCCCGCTCCGGCCTCGCGCCTGCCCGCCGCACGGTGCGGCGGGCAGGCGGTCGGACCCGCCCCGAGGGGCCGGGGCGTGCCGCGGCCCGGTGGGAGTCAGCCCGCGACGACGGCCAGCTCGTTGGGCGTGGCGTCCAGCTCGACGGAGGCGACGACCTCGCCGGTGGCCAGGTCGAGGGCGTGGACGGCGTCGGCGGCCGGCTCGGTCACGTAGGCCATGCCGTCGTGGACCTTGATCGCCGGGTGCGGGTCCTGCCACTCGGCCGGCCCCTCCCACGGGTCGATGACCGGGTGGCTGGCCAGCAGCGCCCCGCTCGTCTCGTCCATGACGTGCACGGCGCCGTCGGTGCCCAGGAGCACGGCGTCGTCCTGCGGCCCGCGGGCCAGGTCCCGGAACGTGTACTGGACACCCTCGGGCAGCGGCACGACCTGCAGCCGGTCGGCCGCGGTGTCGATCAGGGTGACCGCCGACAGCAGCGACCCCTCCGCGTCCGGGTCGCTGCGGTAGTCGCCGAGGGCGACCGGGGAGGTCTCGGTGGTGAAGACGTTGCCGGTGCGGCCGAACTCGTCGGGGGCGTCGAGCTTGGTGAACTCCCCGTCGTAGACCAGCACGCCGTCCTCGCAGCCGAAGACGGCGACCTCACCGGCGACCGTGCCCTCGCCGTGGACGCCCGGGCAGTTCTCGGCGCGGGCGGTCTCCTGGCCGGCGGGGTCGAGCACCCGGACACCGGTGCGCCCGTCCTCGGTCCCGAGGGTGGTGAGCAGCGTGCCGTCCTCGAGCTCGATGGCCACGCCGTGGTGGGCCGCCTCGGACTCCCACGAGCGGGTCTCCGGCAGGCCCTCGGAGTCCAGCAGGGCGGCGGTCTCGAAGGAGGTGATGTCCCCGGTGCCGTCGGCGAAGAGGATCGTGCGGTCGCCGTGGACGACGACGTGCCCGGCCTTGGCGGCGGTGAAGACGTCGTCGGTCAGCTCCGGGCCGCCCGCGTAGGAGGTCCCACCGTCGGTCCACACCCCGGCGTCGAGGACCTGGAAGCCCTGCTCGGTGGTGACCAGGGCGTGCCGGCCGTCACCGGCGGCGTTGACCCGGGTGAACCCCTCGATCGGCAGGTCGCCGACCACCTCGAGGGTGGCCGCGTCGAGGACGAGCAGGCCCCCGTCGTAGGTGAGGGTGAGCCGCGGCTGGGCGGCGGGGACCTCGGCGGCGGCCTCGGACACCGCAGCCGCGGACGGCGCGGCGGACGGCGTGCCGGCGGCAGCGGAGGAGTCGGAGGAGCAACCGGTCAGGAGCAGGGCGGCGACGCCGACACCTGCCACCCCGACCGGGAAGGACGTGCGTGAGCTGGTCATGCCGGACACCTTATCTAGAACGATTGTCATGTTCATGGGTGGGTCAGCGGAGCCCGGCGACGATGTCCTCGGTGTTCGACCGCATCATCGCCAGGTACGTCTCCGCCCCCTCCCCGGGCCCGGACAGCGACTCGGTGAACAGCGGGGTGACGGCGACGTCGACCGCGGCCTGCTCGGCCAGCACCTGCGCCAGGCGGTCCGGCTGGGAGGAGTCGACGAAGATCGTCCGCACCCCGGCCTCGCGGACGCTGGTCGCCAGCTCGGCCAGGTCACTGGCGCTGGGCGCGGCCAGCGTCGTCCCGCTGGGCACGACCGCCCCGACCACGGTGAAGCCGAAGCGGTCGGCCAGGTAGCCGAAGACGTGGTGGTTGGTCACCAGGTCGCGGCGGTCCGCGGGCACCTGGGCCAGCTGGTCGGCCATCCAGGCGTCCAGCTCCGCCAGCTGCCCCTGGTAGTCCGCGACGTCGGCGGCCAGCACGTCGGCGTCCAGTCCGTCGACGTGCTCGGCGAGGGCGTCGGCGAGCACGCCGGTGACCGTGGCCATCCGCGCCGGGTCGGTCCAGAAGTGCGGGTCGACCCCGGAGGCGTCCTCGCTCACCCACTGCAGGGGCTCGATCGCCGCGCCGGCCTCCACGACCGGGACCCCGTCGGCGCGGGCGGCGTCGACCTGCGTGGCCAGCCCCTCCTCCAGACCGAGCCCGTTGGAGACCACGAGGTCGGCACTGCGCAGCCGCGCCGCGTCCTGGGCCGACACCTCGAAGGAGTGCGGGTCCGCCCCGCGCGGCATCAGGGTCACCACCTCCGCCTGCTCCCCCACCAGCTCCCCGACCACGTCGCCGAGGACGTCGGTGGTCACCACCACCAGCGGCCGGTCCGTGGCGCCGGCGCCACAGCCGGTGAGCGCGCCGGCGGCGACCAGCAGGGCGGCAGCCCCGCCCAGCCCGCGCCTCATCGGCCGGTCTCGGCGACGAAGGCCGGGGTGACGGCGGTCGGCAGGGTGCGGGCGATGCGGGCGCCGTCGGCGTAGTCGATCTCGTGCACCACCCGCGCCGAGGGCACGTTGACGTAGGCCCGGTCGGCGTCGACCTCGACCGTCATCGCGGCCAGGTCCTCCGGTGCGGCGGCCAGCACGTCGGTGGTGGCGGTGACGCCGGTCGCCGGATCGACGACCAGCACCCGGCCGGCGTCGTCGAGGGCGACGACGCGGTCCTCGCCGTCGTCGACGGCAACGGCGTGCAGGAGCGGTGACGGGGTGCGGACCAGCTGCCAGCTGCGGGCCCGGGTGTCCAGCAGCCACAGCCCACGGTCCCCGGACACGGCGGCCACGGTGGGGCGACCGGGTCGCTGGGCGAACGAGGTGGCCCGGTCGGCGGGGTCGACCGGCTCGGGGTAGGGCAGCGTCTCGAACACGACCTGCCCGTCGGCCTCGGTGGCCAGCACCGCACCGTCGGCGCAGGAGACCACCACCCCGACCCGGGTGCTCGCCCCGCCCTGCACGTCCGGGCACGGGACCTGCGCACCCGCGATCGGCTGCCCGGTGGCGTCGAGCGCGAGCACCTGGTCCCCGGTGCTGCTGACCAGGGAGCTCCCGAGTGGGAGGAGCACCCCGTCGTGGGGCGTCGCCGTGGTGCTCGCGGTCTGCGCCACCTCGCCCTGCCCCAGGGCGAGCCGGTCCAGGACGACGCCCGCGCCGGCGTCCGGGGAGAAGAGGGTGGTCACCTGCTCCGAAGAGCCCACCCGCACCTCACCGGCCCACTCCAGCGTGCCCACCACCCGCGGCTCGGCCCGGTAGTAGTGGGTGTGGTCGCCGTGGTCGACGGTCCAGGTGCCGGAGTCGACGACGGTGAGCGTCCCGGCGGGCTCGGAGGCGGCGAACAGGAAGCGTCCGTCGCTGACCACCGAGGCGGTGGGGCCCACCGTCCCCAGCGGGACGTCCTCACCGGTCAGCAGGTCCAGGCTGGAGGCCGCACCGGCCCGGTCGAGGTAGCTGATCCGCAGTTGCGCCTCGGTGAGCTCCTCGGCGCCGGCCACGAACCCGTGGACGGTCTCCGTCCCCGCGGGGACGGCCGCCTCGTCGGCGGCGGGGTCGCCCGAGGCGCACCCGGCGCTGAGCAGGGCCAGGGCGAGCGCGGGCGCGAGACGGCTCGCGCGCCGGGGGGCGCGGTCGGTGCGGGACACGGGGGATCTCCAGAGGTCGAGGACGGAGGTGGTTCAGCGGGGGACGGCGGCCCGCACGGCGACCGACACCGCGACCAGCGCGACGGAGCAGCCGGCGATCGAGGCGCCGCCGGCGGTGCTCGCGTGCCAGGACAGCAGCAGGCCGGCGACCACGGCGGTGACGCCGAAGGCCGCGCCCAGGGCCATCGTGGAGGGGACGCGGTGGGTCCACTGCCGCGCCGCCGCGGCCGGGGCCAGCAGCAGCGCCACCACGAGCAGGGACCCCAGCGCCTGGAACGAGGCGACGATCGCCGCGGTCACCAGCAGCCCGAGGACGACGTTCGCCACGTCGGGGCGCAGCCCCAGCGTCGTGGCCGTCCGCCGGTCGAAGGCCAGGGCGACGAAGGCGCGGTGGGAGACCGCGCACACGGCGAGGATGAGCAGCAGGGCGACCGCGAGCGTGGTCAGCTCGCCGGTCTGGATGGCCAGGACGTCGCCGAAGAGGATGGCGGTGAGGTCGGTGGCGAAGGACCGGGACCGGGAGACGATCACGACGCCCAGCGACAGCATGCCGACGAACAGCAGGCCGGTGGCGGTGTCCGAGGACAGTCGTGTCCGGCGGGCCACGACGCCCACCCCGACGCTCATCACCCCGGCGCTGGCCGCCGCCCCCACCAGCAGCGGCCAGCCGGCCAGGGCCGCCACCGCCACCCCGGGCAGCATCCCGTGGGCCACGGCCTCGCCCAGGAACGCCATCCCGCGGACGACCACCCAGGTGCCGACCACCGCGCAGATGACCGCGGCCAGACTCCCCCCGAGCAGCGCGCGCTGCAGGAAGGGGAGCGCGAAGGGGTCGGTCAGCCAGGCCACGTCCAGGGACCCTACCTGCTAGTGATTCTCACTATCGATAGTGTGGGTGGGTGGACTTCCCGACCGTGCGGCTCGAGCAGCTGACCGTCCGACGCGGCGCGGTCCTGGCCCTGGACGGGGTGGACGCGGTGTTCCCGGCCGCCGCGGTGACGGTGCTCGTGGGCCCCAACGGGTCGGGGAAGTCGACGCTGCTCGACGTCCTCGCCGGCGCCCTCCCCGCGACGTCGGGGCAGGTCCTCGGGCTGCGGCAGCTGACCGTCGCCTACGTGCCGCAGCACAGCGCCGTCACCCCGGACCTGCCGATCACCGTCGCCGAGACCGTCGCCATGGGCCGGTGGCGCGAGCGCGGGCTGCTGGGGCGGCTGCGGGCCGGCGACCGGGCCGTCGTCGACCGGTGCGTCGAGGTGATGGGCCTGCAGGACCTGCGCACGGCGCCGCTGACCCGGCTGTCCGGCGGGCAGCGCCAGCGGGCCCTGGTCGCCCAGGGCCTCGCCGCCCGTGCCGACGTCCTGCTCGTGGACGAGCCCACCGCCGGCGTCGACGAGGCCACCCGGCGCGCCCTCCTGGACGCGCTGGACGCCGAGGCCGCACGCGGCGCGGTGGTCGTGCACGCCACCCACGACGAGCCCGCCGTGGCCCGGGCCGACCACCGGCTGGCGCTGCGGGACGGGCGGGTCGAGGACCACCGGGGCGCACCCACGGCCGGTGGCCGACCTCCTCGGTGGTGACGGGGGACCTGCCCGCCGACGGTGACGTCCGACCTCCGGAGCGCCTGGCGTCGGCGGGGTGAGCGCACCCGCAGACTCCTCGTCCGTCCCGAGCGCCCGGTGAGCCGCGAGACGGGCGTCTGGGACCTGCTCGTCGTCGGCGGGGGCACCGCCGGCATCGTCGCGTCCACCACCGCGGCCTCGCTCGGTGCCCGCGTCCTGCTGGTCGAACGGGAGCGCACCGGCGGCGACTGCCTGCACACCGGCTGCGTGCCGTCGAAGGCGCTGCTCGCCTCGGCGACCGCAGCGGCCGACGCCCGCGGCGCCGCCCGGCTCGGGGTCGACGTCAGCGGCGTGGAGGTCGACTTCGCCCGGGTCATGCTCCGCGTGGAACGGGCCCTTCGACGGCGGCGGCTCCTGGCCGGACCTCGGGACGACGTCCCAGCTCTGCGACGGCTGGGTCACCGTCGTCCTCGGCGACCACCTCCACGCCTGGGCGACCGGGGACGTCCCCACCGCCGGCTGACGGAGTCCCAGCGCGCCAGAAGTGAGCCGCTGGGACTCCACTAGCGGCCGGCGAGGCGCATCGCGCGGGTCTGGACGTCGGCGCGCAGCGCGGCCTCGTCGACCGTGGTGCTCACGCCGTCGGCCACGACCTGCCGGCCGGCCACCCAGGTGTCGCGCACGTGCCGGCTGCCCACCGACCACACCAGGTGGGTGAGCAGGTCGGTGACCTCCCCGACGGGGACGAACGCGATGTCATCGGTGTCGACGTGCACCAGGTCCGCGCGCCGCCCGGCGGTCAGCTGACCGAGGTCCGGCCGGCCGATCGCGTCGGCCGCGGCGCCGGTGGCCAGCCAGAACGCCTCTGGGGCGGTGAGCGCCATGGCGTCCCGCTCACGCAGCCGGGCCAGCTGGGCGGCCAGCCGCAGGTCCTCGAACAGGTCCAGGTTGTCGTTGGACGCCGGGCCGTCGGTGCCGATCCCGACCCGGATGCCCAGGTCCAGCATGTCCCGCAGCCGGGCGGTGCCGCTGGCCAGCTTGGTGTTGCTGCCCGGGCAGTGCGCCACCGCGACGTCGTACTCCCGCCACAGCTCCAGGTCGCCGTCGTCCATGTGCACGCAGTGCGCGCCGAGCACCCGCCCGCCCAGGACGTCGTGGCTGGCCAGCAGCTGCGGCACGCTCAGGCCGTGGGTGGCCAGCAGGTCGGCGCCCTCGCCGGTGGTCTCGGCGACGTGGACGGTCAGCAGCAGGTCGTGCGCACGGGCGGCCTCGGCGGCCTGGGTCAGCACCGGCAGCGGCACCGTGTACGCCGAGTGCGGGCCGATGCCGAACTCGACCTGCGCGTCCGAGGCGGCGGCCAGCCGGACGGCGGTGTCCAGCTGCTCGTCGAAGGTGCCGAAGCCGGGCAGCCCGATCAGTGGGTTGGCGACCACCGCCCGGGCGCCGGTGGCCCGCAGCGCCGCGGCGATCTGCTCGGGGTGGAAGTACATCTCCACGCTGGTGGTGACGCCGTGCCGGAGCATCTCCGCCGACGCCGCGGTCATCGCGACCTCGACGTCGTCGGGGGTGAGCCTCGCCTCACGCGGCCACATCACCTCGCGCAGCCAGCGGTCCAGCGGCAGGCCCTCGCCCTGGCCGCGGAACAGCACCATCGGGGAGTGCGCGTGGGTGTTCACCATGCCCGGCACCAGGACGCCGGACAGCGCGGTGACCTCGGCGTCTGCGGCCTCCGGGGCCTCCGCGGCGGGGCCGACCCAGCGGATGACGCCGTCGTCCACGTCGAGCACGGCGTCGGGCACGACGGTGCCGGCGCGGTCCCCGACCACGACGGCGCGGGCGGTGAATCGCTGCACCATGGCGCGCACCCTACGGTCGCCCCCCGGCGCGGGGCCGGACGGCGCACAGGAGTCGCCGATACCGTGTGGCCCATGTCCGTCCTCGCCGCTGCCGCATCCGACGAAGGCGGGATCACCGGCTTCCTGCTCGACCTCGTCGAGAAGCTGGGTGCGCCCGGCGTCGGCCTCACCATCCTGATCGAGACGGTCATCCCGCCGATCCCCAGCGAGGCGGTGCTCGGCGCGGCCGGGGTGCTGATCAACGACGGCCGGCTGAACGTGGTGCCGGTGGTCCTGTTCGCCACGCTCGGCTCGGTGGTCGGGGCCCTGGTCCTCTACTGGATCGGCCGCGCCCTCGGCCCGCGCCGCTCGCACGCCTTCCTCGACCGGCTGCCGCTGGTCGAGACCGCCGACGTCGACAAGACCTTCGCCTGGTTCGAGAAGCACGGCCGGTCGGCGGTGTTCTTCGGCCGGATGGTGCCCATCGTGCGCAGCTTCGTGTCGGTGCCCGCCGGGGTGGTGAAGATGCCGCTGCCGCAGTTCCTGCTGTTCACCACCGCCGGGTCGCTGATCTGGAACAGCGTGCTGATCGGGCTGGGCGTGGCGGCCGGCGACTTCGTCCAGGCGAACCTGCACTACCTCGACTACGCCGTCGTGGCCGCGGTCGTGGCCTTCGTGGGCTGGTTCTTCTACCGCAAGTTCAGCGGCCGGATGGACCGGCCGGCCAAGGCCGGTGCCCACCTGCCCGCCGACCCGCGGGACGACGAGACCCGGTGACCGGCGGCCGCACCCGTCCCGCGGTCGTCGCCTTCGACGTCAACGAGACCCTGCTCGACCTGGCCCCCGTCGGCGCGGCGCTGGTCGAGCAGGGCGCGCCGTCCGACGTCCTGCCCGTGGTCTTCGCCCGCACGCTGGCGACCGGGTTCGCCGGCGCGGCGACGGACACCTGGTTCCCGTTCCGCGCCGCCTTCGAGTCCTCCGTCGCCCAGGTCACCGGTCTGCCGGGCGCGGCCTGCGCGGCCGTGGCCGACTCGTTCATGGAGCTCTCGCCGCACCCGGACGTCGAGCCCGCGCTGCGTCGGCTCGTGGGTGCGGGCGTACGGGTCGTGACCCTGAGCCACGGGGCGCCCGGCGTCGCCGAGGCCGGGCTGACCCGCGGCGGCGTGGCCGTGCTGGTCGAGCAGATGCTGACCTCGGAGTCGATCCGGGCGTGGAAGCCCGCCCGCGAGGCCTACCTGTGGGCGGCCGGGGTCTGCGGTGTCGCAGCCGAGCAGATGGCCCTGGTGGCCGCGCACTCGTGGGACGTGGCGGGCGCCCGGCGTGCCGGGCTCACCACCGGCTTCACCTCGGGGCGGTCGGAGCGGGTGTTCGCCGACGTCCTCGGCGCCCCGGACGTGCAGGGCGCCACCCTGGTCGAGGTCGTCGACGCGCTGCTGGCCCTCCCGCCCCGGTGAGGGTGGTCGACACCCCGCTGGGCCCCGCGCACGTGCACCGGCACGAGCCGGACGACGGGGTGCGCGGCACGCTCGTGCTCGGCGGCGGCGCGGGTGGGGGCGTGGACGCCGCCGACCTGGTCGCGGTGGCCGGGGCCGGCTGCGCGGTGGGCTGGCGGGTGCTGCGGGTCGAGCAGCCCTGGCGGGTCGCCGGGAAGCGGATCGCCCCGGCCCCGGCCCGGCTCGACGAGGGCTGGACGGCGGTGCTCGCCACCCTCCGGGACGACGCCGCGCTGACCGGGCCGCTGGTGCTCGGTGGCCGCAGCGCCGGCGCCCGGGTGGCCTGCCGGACGGCGTCGGCGGAGGGGGCGTCCGGCGTGCTGGCACTGGCGTTCCCGCTGCACCCACCGGGCCGGCCGGACAAGAGCCGCGCCGCCGAGCTCGCGCTGGCCGGCGTCCCGCTGCTGGTGGTGCAAGGCGCGACCGACGCGTTCGGCGGCCCGGACGAGGTCACCGCCGTGCTGCCCGCGGGCGGCCGGGTGCACGCCGTCGCGGGGGACCACTCGCTGAAGAAGGACGTCGCCGCCGTGGCGACCGCCGCCGCCGACTGGCTCAGCACGCTCTAGTGGAGTCCCAGCGCATCGTCTTCCGAGCGCTGGGACTCCCTCAGCACCTCAGCGCTTGCGGCGGCGCAGCACCAGGGCGAGGAGCAGGGCCAGCAGGCCCGCGCCGGCCGCCGGGGCGGCGTACCGGGAGAGCGCCGAGACGTCGCTGGCCTGCAGCCGGTCGATCGGCTTGGGGTCCACCTCGGACAGCGGACGGCGCGGGGAGTCCGGCGCACCCTTGGCCGGGCCACCGCCGGCGGGCCGGTTCGGCGGGGCGGTGGTGCCGGTCGGCGGCTTGCTCGGCGCCTTGCGCGGGGTGACCGGGGCGTTGACCGGAGCAGTGCCGCTCGCCGCCGGAGCGGTGCTGCTCGCCGCCGGAGCGGTGCTGCTCGCCGCCGGAGCGGTGCTGCTGGCCGCAGGGGCGGCGTTGGCCGCCGGAGCGGTGTCGCCGGCCGCCGGAGCGGTGCTGCTCGCCGCCGGGGCAGTGCTCGCCGCCGGGGAAGCGCTGACCGCCGGAGCCGTGTCGCCGGCCGCGGGCGCGCCGCTGCCTGCCGGGGTGGGGCTCTCGGCCGGCAGCGTGATGGCCTGCGTCGCCGGGTCGTCGGTCGCCGGGGAGTCGGCCGGCGGGACGCTGGCCGCGATCGGCGTGGTGGCCGGGCCGGCCACCGCCGGGACGACCGGCTGGGTGCCCGTGCTGGTCGGGCCACCGGCGGGGGCGTTCTTGCGCGGTGGGGTGAGCGGGTCGGGCAGCGTGCCGGCGGCCTTGGCCGGTGC
The DNA here is from genome assembly GCF_026967795.1 of Modestobacter sp. VKM Ac-2986. Lineage (GTDB taxonomy): Bacteria > Actinomycetota > Actinomycetes > Mycobacteriales > Geodermatophilaceae > Modestobacter. The sequence goes on along the minus strand of NZ_JAPVBH010000001.1, from coordinate 406,630 downwards.
TGCCTTCTTCGCGGGTGCCGCCTTGGCGGGCGCGGCCTTGGCCGGCTTGGCCGGGGTGGCCTTCTTCGCCGGGGCGGTCGCGTCCTGCTCGGCGGCGGCGGCCTTGTCGGCCGCCGCGCCGGCGACCTTCTTCGCCGCGGCGCCGGCCTTCTTGGCCGGCCCGCCGGCCGGGGTGTCGCCTGCAGATCCCTCGATCGACATCGCTGCCTCCTCCACCACTCCTGCGGTCGTCGCCGCCACCTTGGCCACCGCGGCGGTGGCCTTCTCCGCGATCGTCGGCTCCGCCGAGCTCGCGGCTGCCGGCTCCGTCGTGCCCGCGTCACCGGCGGCGATCTGGGTCGCGAGCCTGTCGGCGAACTGGTTGAGCATCTTGCCCGCGACGTCGGTCATCACGCCGCGGCCGAACTGGGCCGGGCGGCCGGTGATGGTCAGGTCGCTGGAGACGTCGGCGCGGGTGCTGCCGCCCTCGGCGGTCAGGGTGACCGTCACCGTCGCCGAGGCGGTGCCGTTGCCCCGCTGGTCCTTGCCGCGGGCGCCGAGGACGACGCGGTGCGCCGACTCGTCGGCCTCCACGACCGTGAGCTTGCCCTGGTAGGTGAGGTTGATCGGGCCGAGCTTGACCTTGATCCGGCCGCTGGACTCCGGGCCCTCGACCGAGTCGAGGTCGGCGCCGGGCAGGCACGGCAGGCTGCGCTCGGGGACCCTCAGCGCCCGCCACGCCTCGTCGATCGGCACGGGCAGGGTGAAGGTGTTCTCGAGCTGCACTGCGGGACCTCCGTGGACGGGCGGCGACGGGGGCGGGACGGCGATGTCGACCGGCGCCCCTACATCCGACCATGCCCGGGACCGCGGCGCAGTCGCGGGCCCGACGGCGCGCCGCAGCAGCTGCCCCGGTGGTGTGACGGACCGGTCCGGTCCCACCCTGGGAGGGGTCAGCCGGCGGCGGGGGTCCGGTGCCGCAGCCGCGCCGAGGCGGCCAGGAACACCAGACCCAGCGCGGCGAGCCCGACCCCGACGGCGCTGGGCGCCCGGTAGCCCAGGCCGGCGGCGATGACCAGTCCGCCCAGCCAGGCGCCCAGGGCGTTGGCGGCGTTGAGCGCGGAGTGGTTCAGCGCGGCGCCCAGCATCTGCGCGTCGCCGGCGACCTCCATCAGCCGCAGCTGGAGCAGCACGACCATCGTGGAGGCCGCGGCCGCGACGGCGAACACGGTGACGGTCAGCGCGACGATGTCACCCGCGGCCAGCACCATCACCCCGAGCAGCAGCCCGACGGCGACGGTGGCCCCGACCAGCGAGCGGAACAGCGCCCGGTCGGCGAGCCGGCCGCCCAGCGCCGTCCCCAGGACGCCACCGAGACCGAAGGCCAGCAGCACCACCGGGACGAAGCCCGCCGACGTGCCGGCCTCGTCGGTGACGGTGGGGGCGATGTAGCTGTACATGGCGAACATGCCACCGAAGCCGACCGTGGCCACCAGCAGCGTCAGGACCACCTGCGGACGGCGCAGTGCGCCCAGCTCGGAGCGGATCGTCGCCTCCGACCGCCCCGGGATCGACGGGACGACCGCGAGCACCGCGACCACCGACAGCGCGCCCACCACGACCACGGCCCAGTAGGCCGACCGCCAGCCCAGGTGCTGCCCCAGCCAGGTCGCCGCGGGCACGCCGGCCACGTTCGCCGACGCCAAGCCGAGCATCACCGAGCTGACCGCGCGGCCGCGCTGGTGCGCCGGCACGAGCGAGGCGGCGATCAGTGAGGCCACGCCGAAGTAGGCGCCGTGCGGCAGGCCGGCCACGAACCGGGCCAGCACCAGGCTGGTGTAGCCGGGGGCCACGGCGCTGAGGGTGTTGCCGGCGACGAAGGCGGCCATGAGGCCGATGGCCAGCGACCGGCGCGGCAGCCGGGCGCCGAGCGCGGCGATCGTCGGTGCGCCGACGACCACGCCGAGGGCGTAGGCGGAGATGAAGTGCCCGGCCGAGGGGATGCTCGCCTGCACGCCGTCGGCGATGTCGGGCAGCAGGCCCATCGTCACGAACTCGGTCGTGCCGATCGCGAACCCGCCGAGGGCCAGCGCGACGATCGCCAGCACCGCCGTCCGGGTCGCGGGGAGGGGCGGGGCCTGCGTCGTCGCGACGGGAGGGGCTGCACTCACAGCAGGGGCCAAGACGCGGCCCGGCGACGACATTCCCGTCGTCAGGGGACGACGTCCTCCTCATCCGGTGATGACGTTCCCGGTTGGGCAACAGCTCCGGCCCCGACGTGCCGATCATCCCCGGAGGACCACAGACAGGAGCTCTCCATGGCGGCACAGCGGCGTCCGGCCCCGGCGACGGGCACCCGCCCGGCAGCACGCAGGACCACGCGGCCGGCGGCCCGCCGCCGTGCGCAGCGCCGTCCGGGCAGTGCCGTCGGCTGGCTGGCCCCGGTGCTGCTGGTGAGCGCGGTCGCGGTGGTCGCCGGCGTCCAGGTGGCCCCGGTCGTGGTCGAGCTGACCGCCTCGGGCACCGAGGTGACCAACGGCGTCGCCCGCGAGACCCTGCTGACCACCACGCTGCCGGACACGAGCATCGCGATGTCGGGCACCGGGCAGGCCGGCTTGGGCGGTGAGGAGGTCTCCGCGGTGGCCGCGCAGGGCGCGCGCAGCAGCCGTTTCGCCGTCCCGCAGCCGCCCCGGCCGGTCGGCATCACGATGCCGACCGACGTCTCCTACGGGATCGTGCCGGGGTACACGCAGCGGCCCGACGCCTGCGGCAGCTCGACCACGCCCCGGCGGATCGTGCCCAACGCGGTGGCGGGTGCGGGGTCGGCGACGGTCACGTGGCTGGCCGACGCGCGCGAGGAGGTGCTGTCCTACCGGGTCTCGGCGGTCAGCCAGGAGCTGGTCGAGGGCGAGCAGGCCGGCCCGGTGCCGGTGGTGGTCGCCAAGCCCGGCACCTGCTCGGAGCTGGCCGCCACCATCCCCGGTCTCGTCCCGGGCGACGCGTACGTGATCTGGATGGAGGAGGAGGTGCGCTCCCCCTCCACCGGGGTGGCGCGGATGGTGCACGTGGGCACCTCCGACCCGGTCGTCATCGGCTGACGACCGGGCCGGGAGGTCAGTGCGCGACGACCGCGGCGCTCTCGGCGTCCGGCTCCTCGAGCTGCCACGGCCGGACGACGACGACCAGGACGGCGATGGCGAGCACCAGCGAGCCGACGATCACCGTGCCCATGGCCACCGCGTCGTTGCCGAGCAGGCCGACCAGCGGGGAGACCGCAGCGCCCACGCCGAACTGGACCGCGCCGAGCAGCGCCGCGGCGGTGCCGGCCTTGTCACCGTGCCGGGACAGCGCGAGCGCCGGGGCGTTGGGCAGGGCCAGGCCGACGGCGAACAGCACCGCCCACAGCGGGACGGCGACACCGAACAGGCCGCCGGTGTCGGTGAGGGCCAGCAGCAGCAGCGCACCGCCGGCCAGGGCACCGGCGACCGTGCCGGCGACCAGGATCTTGGCGGTGGAGAACCAGCGCAGCAGCACCGGGTTGAGCTGGGTGGCGGCGATCAGCCAGATGGCGCCGGCGCCGAAGAGCAGGCCGAACTGCTGCTCGTCGAGGCCGAACTCGTCCTGGTAGACGAAGGAGGAGCCCGACACGTAGGCGAACAGGCCGGCCATGGTCAGGCCGGCGACGAGCACCAGGCCGACGTAGGCCCGGTCGTGGAACAGCGAGCCGTAGCTGCGCAGCGTGCCGGCGACGCCGTTGCTGCTGCGGCGCTCGGGCGGCAGGGTCTCGCGGACGGCGAAGAAGCCCATGGCGATCAGCAGCACGCCGTAGACCGCCAGCAGGCCGAACACCCCGCGCCATGAGGTGAAGCGCAGGACCTCCCCGCCGATGGTGGGGGCCAGCACCGGCGCGACACCGAGCACCAGGAACAGCCGGGACAGCATCGTGGCCGCGGCCCGGCCGTCGAACAGGTCACGGACGACGGCGATCGCGATGACCGCACCGGCCGCGGCACCGGCGCCCTGGAGCACGCGCAGCAGGCCGAGGACGGCGACGTTCGGGGCGACGAGCACCAGCAGCGAGGCCAGGACGTGCAGCGACGTCCCGATCAGCAGCGGGGTGCGGCGGCCGTGGCGGTCCGACAGCGGGCCGAGCACCAGCTGGCCGAGCGCGAGCCCGACCAGGGTGCCGGTGAGGGTGAGCTGGACCGCCGAGGAGGTGGTCTCCAGCTCGTCGGTGATCGTCGGCAGCGCCGGCAGGTACATGTCGATGGTCAGCGGGCCGAGCGCGACGAAGGCGCCCAGCGTCAGCGCCGTCCGGGCGGTCTTCGGCTTCTCGGCCTTCGGCGACGGCAGCCCGTCGAGCTCTGCCTTCGTGACCGGCCGGGCGGCTGATCGCGTGTTGTCCTGCGTGGTGGTCACGGGGTCCCCTCATCGGTGCAGTGCGCACGCGGGACCGACGCTGGCCACGTTCGCGGTACGGAGAGCCACAAGCATGCACAGAGCAACGACATTCCCGCACCCGGCGAGGCGCCCCCGGGTCAGCGTGTCGCGAGCACCTCGCCGGTGGTGGTGAGCGTGATCAGCGGCGCGTAGAGGGCCATGGCGGCCAGCGCGCGCTCGTGGTCGGCGTCGGTGGCCCCGGCGCAGGCGTCCGTGACCACCTGCACCGGAACGCCGGCGTCGGCGGCCGGGAGCGCGGTGGACAGCACGCAGCAGTCGGTCGACACCCCGGCGAGCACCAGCGGCCCGTCGCCGGCCAGCGCGGCGAGCTCGGGGCCCCACTTGCCGAACGTGGTCGCGTCGAGCACCGGGGCCTCGCCGGGGTCGTCGACGAGGGCGTACAGCGGCGCGTCGGGTGGCTGCAGGGCGAAGGGGAACTGCGCGTAGTACGGCACCCACGCACCGCTTGGCTCGGCCGGCGCCACGAAGCGGGTGTGCACGACCCGGCCGGCGAAGGCCGCGGTCAGCCGGCGGATGGCGGGGTGCACCGCGGCGAACCCGGGCGCGCCCCACGGCGAGCCCGGGTCGGCGAAGACGTGCTGGACGTCGATCACCGCGAGCAACGGCGTCACGCGGCCTCCTGCGCCCGGACCGCGCCCCGGCGCAGCAGCAGCGTGCCGAGGAACCCGACGGCGAGGGCCACCAGCACGCCGAGGTTGGCGTAGGCCCAGGTGCCGTCCCGGCCACCCAGCCCGACCGGGCCCAGCAGGTAGCCCTGCCAGTCCAGCCACCCGGCGTAGGAGTTGGTGACCAGGCCCCAGCCCAGCACCGTGCCCAGGGCCAGCAGCAGCAGCGGCACCGGCTGGGCGGCGCCGTAACGGCCGCGCGGGTCGTAGAGGTCGGCCTCGGCGTAGTCGCGGCGGCGCAGCAGCAGGTCGGCCAGGAAGATGCCGCACCAGGCGGCGACCGGGACGCCGAGGGTGATCAGGAAGCCCTGGAACTGGGTGAAGAAGGTGCCCTCGGCGAGGAAGACCACCCAGACCGCGCCCAGCACCATCAGCACGCCGTCGATGGAGGCCGCCACCGGACGGGGCACCCGGGCGCCGGCGGCCAGCAGCGCCAGGCCGGAGGAGTAGATGTCCAGCAGCGCGCCGCCGACCAGGCCGAGCACGGCGACGACGGCGAAGGGCACCAGGAACCAGGTGGGCAGCAGGGTGGCCAGCGCGCCGATCGGGTCGGCGGTGATCGCCTCGGACAGCTCGGCCGAGGAGCCGGCCAGCAGCAGGCCGAACACCAGCAGCAGCACCGGGGCCAGGGCCGAGCCGAACGTCGTCCAGCCCACGACGCCGCGGGTGGACGCCGTCCGCGGGAGGTAGCGGGAGTAGTCGGCGGCGGCGTTGACCCAGCCGAAGCCGTAGCCGGTCATCACCAGCACCAGCGCGCCGACGAACAGCGCCGTCGAGCCGCTGGGGACCGCGCTGACCGCCGCCCAGTCGACGTCGTCGAGCACGAGGGCCAGGTAGACGACGGTGAGCACGCCGGTGACCACGGTGATCACCGCCTGCATGCGCATGATCAGGTCGAAGCCGAGCACGCCGCCGACCACCACGAGCGCGGCGACCACGAGCAGCGCGACCACCTTGGTGGCCGTCCCGCCGCCCCAGCCGAGCTCGGTGAGCACCGTGGCGGTCGCCAGCGTGGCCAGCGAGGTGAGCACGGTCTCCCAGCCGACGGTCAGCACCCAGGACAGGACGGCGGGGACGCGCCCGCCGGTGACGCCGAAGGCCGCCCGGCTGAGCACGAGGGTGGGCGCCGAGCCGCGCTTGCCGGCGATGGCGACCAGGCCGCAGAGGGCGAAGCTGGCGACGATGCCGACGACCCCGGCGACCACCGCCTGCCAGAAACCGATGCCGAAGCCGAGGGTGAACGCGCCGTAGGACAGCCCCAGCACGCTGACGTTCGCCCCGAACCAGGGCCAGAACAGCTGCCGCGGCGTGCCCTTGCGCTCGGCCTCGGCGATCACGTTGATGCCGTTGGTCTCCACCGCCAGCCGCGGCGTGGGCGCCTCGTACGGCGGCTGTCCGCCGGTCACCTGGTGCGCCATCTCGTCTGCTCCGTCCTGACCGGCGGTCCCGGGTCCTCGCGGCACCGTAACGACGCCGGTCCGGATCCGCTCCCGCGAGGAGGGACCGGGCCGTCGCCGTTCCCGTCGGGCCGCCCCGGCAGCACGCTGGGGACGACGACGGCGCCGGACCCAGGTGGGTCCGGCGCCGTCGGGGGCGGGGGTGGTCAGCCGCGCTGGCGCGCGCCGTACCGCTGGTTGAACTTCTCGACCCGGCCCGCGGTGTCCAGCACGCGCTGGTTGCCGGTCCAGAACGGGTGCGAGGAGGCGCTGATCTCGACCGGGACCACCGGCAGCGTCTCGCCGTCCAGCTCGATCGTCCGGCTGGTCTGGACCGTCGAGCGGGTCCGGAAGGTCTCGCCGGTCGCGGTGTCCTGGAACACGACGGTGCGGTACTCGGGGTGGATGCCGTTTCGCATGGGAGCTCCTGGGGTCTGCGCGGGACGTCCACCCCCGGTGGGGCGGGCTGATCGCGACACTCCTGAGAACCGTTCCACCACCCCACCTGTTCCCACCCGGCTCGAGCCGCGTCACCGGACGTGGAGCCGCGCCGCAGCGCGGCTCGACGCCAGGTCAGGCGGGTCGACCCGCCTGGCGCAGCGTCGAGCCGTGTGCACATGCGGCTCCTCCCTGCCGCGCGCGGGTCGACCCGGGCGGGCCGACGCGGAGCCGCGCCACGGCACGGCTCCACGTCCGCTCACGCGGGTCGAGCCGGACGGCGACCAGACGTCGGCAGCACGCCCGGACGACGCCAGGTCAGAGCCGGGGGTCGACCGGCTCGCTCTCCAGCGCCAGGACGGCGAACACGCACTCGTGCACCCGCCACATCGGCTCGCCGCGGGCCAGCCGCTCCAGGCCCTCGAGCCCCAGCGCGTACTCCCGCAGCGCCAGCCCGCGCTTGCGGCCCAGGTTCCGCTCGCGCAGCCGGACCAGGTTCGCCGGGGCCGTGTAGTCGGGGCCGTAGACCAGCCGCAGGTACTCCCGGCCGCGCACCTTGAGCCCGGGCTGGACCACGCCCCGTCGTCCCCGGGTCAGGTTCCCCGCGGGCTTGACCACCATGCCCTCGCCGCCGTCCGCGGTCAGCGCCGTCCACCACTCGGTGGCGGCCTGCTCGGCGGCCGGGTCGGTGACGTCGAGGACGTGGCTCGCCGTCGACCGCAGCAGCTCGGGGTCGGCGGCGGCCAGCCGGTCGGCGATCGACAGGTGCCAGGCGTGCGGCCGGTCGGCGAAGGTGCGCCCGGCCGCACCGAGCAGCTGGAAGGCGGCGAACGCGGTGCCGGTGAGCCCGTCGGTGGGCCAGCAGTAGCGGCGGTAGGCGTCGGTGAAGGCCTGCGCGTCGGCGGCGCGGGTGCGCTGGCGGTCGAGCAGGGCACCGACGTCCAGACCACGGCCGGCGGCCCGGGTCAGCACGTCGACGGCCACCGGGAGCGCGCCCCGGGCGGCCGCCCCGACCGAGGCGTACTGGTCGCGGACCAGGTCGCCGGCCTTGACCGACCAGGGCAGCAGCTCGCCGTCGAGCAGCACCCAGTCGCTGTCCAGCTCGTCGAACACCCCGGCGTCGGTGACGGCCGTGGCCAGCCGGGCCAGGAACGCCGTCGTCAGCTCCGCGCCCAGGAACGCCCGGCCGGTGCGGGTGTACAGCGCGCCGCGCTCCCCCACCGGCCGTCCCGGGTCGCCGGTGGCGTCCGCGCGTCGTACCAGGGCCACCGCGCGCGAGCCCATGTGCTTCTCCTGGCAGACGACCTCGGCGACGCCCTCCCCGCGGTAGTAGGAGAACGCCTCGGCCGGGTGCTCGAGCAGGTCCTCCCGGGCCGAGGTCGCCACCGGGCTCATCGTCGGCGGCAGGTAGGCCAGCTGCTGCGGGGCCAGGGCGAACCGGCTCATCACCTCGATCGCGGCGGCGGCGTTCTCCTCCCGCACCGTGACCCGGCCGGACAGCCGGGTCTCCACGGTCCGCTTGCCCAGCACGTCGGCGACGTCGAGCACCTCGGCCGGCCGCTCCGGCGCCGGCTCGGCGTCGGTGGGGAAGGGCCGGGCCGGCTCGTACCAGGTGCGCTCGGCCGGGACGTCGACCAGCTCGCGCTCGGGGTAGCGCAGCGCGGTGAGCCGGCCGCCGAACACGCAGCCGGTGTCCAGGCACATCGTGTTGTTGACCCACTCGGGCTCGGGCACCGGCGTGTGGCCGTAGAGCACCATCGCCCGCCCGCGGTAGTCCTGCGCCCACGGGTAGCGCACCGGCAGGCCGAACTCGTCGGTCTCCCCGGTGGTGTCGCCGTAGAGGGCGAAGCTGCGCACCCGCCCGCTGGCCCGGCCCTGCAGCTCCTCGGTCAGCCCGGCGTGGGCGACCACCAGCGCGCCGCCGTCCAGCACGTAGTGGGAGACCAGTCCGTGGCAGAAGTCGGCGACGTCGGCGCGGAACTCCTCGCTCTCCTCGGCCAGCTGGGCCAGCGTCGTCTCCAGGCCGTGGGTGACCTGCACGTCACGGCCACGCAGCGCCTTGACCAGCTTGTCCTCGTGGTTGCCCGGGACGCACAGGGCGTGCCCGGCCCGGACCATGCCCATCACCAGGCGCAGCACGCCGGGTGAGTCCGGGCCGCGGTCGACGAGGTCGCCGAGGAACACCGCACGCCGTCCGGCCAGCGGGACGGCGTCCACCGCCCGACCCTGCTCGTCGCGGGTGACCGTGTAGCCGAGCCGGCCGAGCAGCTGCTCGAGCTCGGCGCGGCAGCCGTGCACGTCGCCGACCACGTCGAACGGGCCGGTCTCGGAGCGCAGGTCGTTGTAGGCCCTCTCGTAGCTGATCACCGCGGACTCGACCTCGTCCACGCTGCCCAGCCGGTGCACCTTGCGGAAGCCCTCCCGGCCCAGCCCGGACAGCCCGCGGCGCAGGTCGGCGCGCTGCCGGGCGATCACCGACCGGTCCAGCTGCCGGTCGGTCCGGGTGGCGTTGCGTTCCAGACAGACGCCCTCGGGGACGTCGAACACGATGGCCACCGGCAGCACGTCGTGGTCGCGGGCCAGCTGCACCAGCGAGGCGCGGTCCTCCTTGCGGACGCTGGTGGCGTCGACGACGGTGAGCTTCCCGGCCCGCAGCCGGGTGGCGGCGATGAACTGCAGGACGGCGAACGCGTCGGCCGTGGCGGCCTGGTCGTTCTCGTCGTCGGAGACCAGGCCCCGGCAGACGTCGCTGGAGAGCACCTGGGTGGGCAGGAAGTGCCGGCGGGCGAAGGTGGACTTGCCCGAGCCGGAGGCACCGATGAGCACCACCAGCGACAGCTCGGGGACGGCGAGCTCGGTCATGCCGCCACCCCCCGGTCGAACACCGCGAGCTGGGTGGGCGGCCCGACCTCGGGGTCGTCGGGGCCGATGCCGAGGAACCGGACGGCGTAGCCCCGTCGTCCGGCCACGCCCTGGGCCCAGTCGGTGAACTCGGCGCGGGTCCACTCGAAGCGGTGGTCGCGGTGTCGCATGCCCCCGGCGGCCAGCGCCGGGTAGCGCACGTTGTGCTCGACGTTCGGGGTGGTGACCAGCACGGTCGCCGGGGCGGCGGCGGTGAACACGGCGTGCTCCAGGGCGGGCAGGCGGTCGGGGTCCAGGTGCTCGACGACCTCCATCAGCACCGCGGCGTCGTAGCCGGCCAGCCGCGCGTCGGTGTAGGTCAGTGCGCCCTGGAGCAGGATGAGCCGGGCGCGCTGGCGCTCGGGCATCCGGTCCAGCCGCAGCCGGCGGGCGGCGAGCTCGAGGGCCCGGGCGCTGACGTCGACGCCGACCACCTCGGTGAACGAGGGCTCGGCGAGCAGCGCCGGCAGCAGCGCGCCGCTGCCGCAGCCCAGGTCCAGCACCCGGTGCGCCCCGGCCGAGCGCAGCGCGGCGAGCACCGCCCCCTGCCGCAGCTGGGCCAGCTGGGCCAGCGGGGTCGGCGGGTCGGTGACCTCGGGGGCGTCGTCGAGGACCTCGGCGTCGTCCACCTCGGCCAGCCGGGCCAGGGCGGTCCCGGTCAGCCGCTTCTGGTGCGCCAGGTAGCGAGCGGCGATCAGCTCGCGTTCGGGGTGGGCGGCCAGCCAGCCCTCGCCGGCGCGCAGCAGCTTGTCGATCTCGTCGGCGCTGACCCAGTAGTGCTTGGCGCCGTCGAGCACGGGCAGCCCGACGTAGAGGTGGTTCACCGCGTCGGCGACGCGATGCGTGCCGGTCAGCCGCAGGTCGACGTGCCGGGAGGCGCCCCACTCGGGGAACCGCCCGTCCAGCGGCAGCTCGGTGGCCTGCACCCGCCAGCCCAGCGGGCCGAAGAAGCGCTCGGCCAGCTCGGCCCCGCCCCGGCAGGACAGCGCCGGCAGGTGCACCTCCAGCGGCAGCGGGGTGTCGGCCAGCTCCGGGCGTTCCTTGCTCACCCCGCGGCGGGCGCTGGCGAACACCTTGCCCAGCGCCACGGCCAGCAGGCTGGAGGCCGCGTAGGGGCGGTCGTTGACGTACTGCCCGAGCGCGAACCCCTCGCCGTCGCCCTTCCCGCGCACCAGCGCGATCGGGTCGACCTCCAGCAGCAGCACGACGGTGCAGCGGTCGTCGGTGGCCTCGGGGTAGAAGACGTGCGCCGTCCCGGTGGAGACCTCCACCTGCTGGGCCCGCGCGGGGTTCTTGTGCAGGAGGAAGCCCAGGTCGGTGGCCGGCCGGTGGGTGGTCGACAGCATCAGCAGCACCGCGGCAGTCTGGCCGGTCCGGGCGCCGGGAGCCATCGACTTGCCGGTGACCCACTCGTGACCTCGGTGTGCTTAGGTGAGCCTCACCTGACCGTCTCAGCAAGGAGCACGATGTCGTCCCGCCCCGCCCTCCGCAGCTCGGCCGTCCTGGCTGCCGCTCTCGTCCTCGCCGGCTGCGGCGGTTCCGACACCGGGAGCAGCAGCGAGGGCAGCGCCGCCCCGAGCAGCAGCTCGTCCTCGGCCTTCCCGGTCACCGTGACCACCGCGTTCGGCGACGTCGAGGTGCCCGAGGAGCCGGTCCGGGTCGTCGCGCTGGGCTGGGGCGACGCGGAGACCGCGCTGGCCCTGGGCGTGCAGCCGGTCGGCGCCAGCGACTGGCTGGCCTTCGGGGGCGAGGGCGTGGGCCCGTGGGCCGCCGGCGAGTACGACCAGGCGCCGGAGATCATCGAGACCCTCGAGCCCAGCTACGAGGCGATCGCCGCGCTGCAGCCCGACCTGATCCTGGACACCAAGTCCCCGGCCACGCCGGAGCGGTACGAGGCGCTGTCGGCGATCGCCCCGACCATCGGCCAGCCCGAGGGCGTCGACCCGTACCTCACCACCTACACCCAGCAGCTGGACCTGGTCGGCCAGGCGCTGGGGAAGACCGCCGAGGCCGACGCGGTCGCCGCCGAGGTCGACCAGGCATTCACCGACGCCGCCGCCGCCCACCCGGAGTTCGAGGGCGTCGAGGTGGCCGTGGCCGCCTACGGCTCGACCGGCTTCGGCGCCTACGTGCGCGGCGACGGCCGGGTGGACTTCATGGAGCAGCTGGGCTTCGTGAACGCGCCGGCCGTACAGGACCTGGCCACCGAGAGCTTCTTCGTCCCCGTCAGCGAGGAGCAGCTGCCGCTGCTGGACGCCGGCCTGACCGTGGCGTTCCCGATCTTCGTCGACGCCGCGCAGATCACCGGCAACCCGCTGTGGCAGGCGATCCCGTCGGTGCAGGCCGGCCACAGCGTCGTGCTCGAGGACCTGACGCTGGCCAACGCCTTCTCCCTCGCGACCCCGCAGAGCATCCAGTACGCGCTGGAGAACGCCGTCCCGCTCTTCGCCGACGCGCTCTGAGGCACCCGCGCCGGGCCGACCCAGCTCGCGGGGTCGGCCCGGCGCTGTTCCACGTGCAACACCGGTGTCAGGCCCGTCCCGCAGGGGCACCCCCGGACCATGACCTCACCCGATGCCCACAAGGTCGCCGAGCTGATCTCCGGTCAGCGGATCGCGATGCTCACCACCTCCGCCCCGCAGGGCACCCTGACCAGCCGCCCGATGGCGCTGCAGGAGGTCGAGTTCGACGGCGACCTGTGGTTCTTCGCCGAGCGCAGCTCCCGCAAGGTCGGCCACCTCGACGCCCACCCCGAGGTCAACGTGACCGTGGGCTCGGGCAGCACCTGGGTGTCGCTGACCGGCCGGGCCGTCGTGGTCGACGACCCGGCGAAGAAGCGCGAGCTGTGGAACGGCGGGGTCGAGGCCTGGTTCCCCGACGGCCCGGACGACGCCGCGATCGTGCTGATCAAGGTCGAGGGCAGCTCGGCCGAGTACTGGGACACCCCCGGCGGGCGGATCGCCACCGCGCTGAGCTTCGCCAAGGCCAAGGTCACCGGGCAGCCCTACGACGGCGGTGAGAACGAGACCGTCCGGCTCTGACCTCCGACCGGCAGCAGGCTCACAGCCGCAGCCGGGCAGGCGTCCAGGAAGGGCGACGACGGTGGGGACACGTCCCCACCTGGAGGTCCTCGTGCTCACCGTCGCCGTCCTGATCGTCTTCCTGCTGCTGCTCACCACCGCCGACCTGCTGCCCGGTCAGCCGGACGCGCCGGGACTGGTCGCACCCCGAGCCTGACCCGACGTGCGGGCGGGCTGCCGGCCGGTCAGGCTGCCCGCATGCCGAACGAGCTCCGGTCCTTCGCCAGCCGCTCGTACACCGTCGACCCGCAGCTCCGTCACCGGACGGCGGAGGCGACGCTGACCGTCCGCGGCCCGGACGGCCGGCCACTGGTGGACGCCGAGGTGACCGTCGCGCAGGTGCGGCACCGCTTCCTGTTCGGCTGCATCGGCTTCGACCTGGTGCCCCTGGCCAACGGCGAGGCCGACGCGCCGGGCTCGGTGTTCGGCGGCGCGGCCGACCCCGCGCAGGCCCAGGCGCTGGCCGACCGGTGGCTGGAGGTCTTCAACGCCGCGACCCTGCCGTTCTACTGGAGCGAGTTCGAGCGCGAGCGCGGCCGCCCGGACACCACGCGGCTGCGCCGGGCCGCGGAGTGGTTCACCGAGCGCGGCGTCGTCGTGAAGGGCCACCCGCTGGCCTGGCACACGCTGGCCCCGGACTGGCTGCTCGGCAGCTCGAGCGCGGCGATCGAGGCGGCGCTGCGCGCGCGCATCCGGCGCGAGGTCACCGACCTGGCCGGCGTGGTCGACACCTGGGACGCGATCAACGAGGTCGTGATCATGCCGGTGTTCGACAAGTACGACAACGCGCTCACCCGGCTCTCCCGCGACCTCGGCCGGATCAGGACGGTCCAGCTGACCTTCCAGGAGGCGCGGGCGGCGAACCCCTCGGCCACGTTGCTGCTCAACGACTTCGACATGTCCACCGCCTACGAGTGCCTGATCGAGGGCTGCCTGGAGGCCGGCGTCCAGATCGACGCCCTCGGCCTGCAGAGCCACATGCACCAGGGGTACTGGGGCGAGGACCGCACCCTCGAGGTGCTGGAGCGCTTCGCCCGGTACGGGCTGCCGATCCACTTCACCGAGTCGACGCTGCTGTCCGGCGACCTGATGCCCCCGGAGATCGAGGACCTCAACGACTGGCAGGTCGACGAGTGGCCCTCCACCCCTGAGGGCGAGGCCCGGCAGGCCGAGGAGGTCGTGCGCCACCACCGCACGCTGCTGTCCCACCCCGCCGTCCAGGGCTCCACCTACTGGGGGATCACCGACGCCGGTGCCTGGCTCGGCGCCCCGGTCGGCCTCCTGCGCGCCGACGGCACGCCCAAACCCGCCTACGACGCGCTGCACGACCTGGTGAAGGGCGAGTGGTGGCTGCCGCCGACCACGCTGCGCACCGACGACGCCGGCCGGGTGCCCGTGACCGGGTTCCTCGGCGACTACGCGGTGTCCGGCCCGGGCGGGACGGCGGAGGTCGCTCTGGACCAGGCCGGCCCCGTGGACGTCGAGGTGCGGCTCAGCTGACCACGGCGGACCCGGCCGGCATCGCGCGCCGCCGCCGCACCGGAGACGACACGGTGCATCCCGCGGGGCGCCGTCAGGAGCCAGGTGCGGACCTGCTCAGGCTCCCGCGCGCCGGGGCCGGGCGACCAGCCTCGGGTCAGGGAGCCCGGGAGCGGGACCGGCGACCGGCCCCGCTCCCGGGATGCCGCTCAGAGCGACGAGTTCTTCTCCACGATGCCGCGGCGCACCTCGGCGGGGCGCTGCTGCTCCCCGGCGTAGGAGGTCACGACGACGAGCGCACCGGTGATGGCCGGGATGGCCCACTGGAGCTGGTCGAGCTTCGCCTGCGCGGCCGCGACCTCGCCCTTGGCGGTCTTGGAGGCCTTGGTGCCGCGCTTCGACGGCGTCGCGCCGTTCTGGGAGACGATCTTGCCGAGCACGCGGCTGTAGGCGGTGACGCCCAGGGCAGCGGCGGTGAGCAGCGTCTTGACCGTGGACATGCCGGCCACGCCCTGCTGCTGGGCCATGCGGTCCTTGTTGCCGGCCAGCTGACCGACGCTGCCGATCAGGTGGGCGCCGATGGCGGCGGCGTTGACCGGGGTCCAGCGGTCCCAGCCGGCGTTGGCGACGGCGCCGGTGGCCTTGTCGCTGCCGGCCTCGGCCGCAGCGGCGTTCAGGGCGACGGCGTTGGCGAGCGTGCCACCGAACCAGGCGGCGAGACCGACGTCGTGCAGGGAACGGGACAGGGTGTTGGCCATGCGGGTGCTCCTAGGAGAGAGGGGTGGGGGTGGTCAGCGGCCGAGGAGGCCGCCGAGGCCCCCACCGCCACCGCCGGCGAACTTGGCGACGAGGTCCATCGGGTTGAGCCCGAACTTCTGCAGCAGGCCCGCGTGCTGGTCGGTGTCGACCTGGTCGGGCAG
Source organism: Modestobacter sp. VKM Ac-2986 (assembly GCF_026967795.1). GTDB lineage: Bacteria > Actinomycetota > Actinomycetes > Mycobacteriales > Geodermatophilaceae > Modestobacter. The sequence goes on along the minus strand of NZ_JAPVBH010000001.1, from coordinate 391,271 downwards.
CTCCGAGTCGGCCTGCGCGGCCTGGTCGTTGTTGCCCTGGGACTTGAGGAGCTCGAGGATCTGGCTCTTGTCGATGTTCATGAGCCCCCGGTACCCGCCCGGACCGGTTGCACCCCTCCGATCTGCCCCGAACTCACCGGGATCTGGTGGGGAGCACGCGCCGGCGGGGTGGGCCCGCCGCGGTCATGCCGACGGACCCACCCGCTCAGGCGGTGAAGGCGCGCAGACCGTCGAGCAGGCGGTCGACGTCGGCGTCGTCGTTGTAGGGCGCCAGCCCGACCCGCAGGCCGCCGGTGTCGCCGAGCCCCAGGTGCCGGGATGCCTCGATCGCGTAGAACGAGCCGGCCGGGGCGTTGACCCCGCGCTCGGCGAGGAACCGGTAGGCGTCGGCAGCGCTGCGGCCGGCGAAGGTCAGCAGCAGGGTCGGCGTCCGGTGCTGCGCGCGGGACCACACCGTGACGCCGGGCAGGTCGCGGACGCCGTCCTCGATGCGGGTGCGCAGCCGGTCCTCGTGCTCCTCCAGCGCGGCCATCGCCGCGACCAGCCGGGTGCGCCGGTCGCCGTCGGGGCCGGCCAGGCCGGCGAGCAGGTCGATGGCGGCGGTGGTGCCGGCCAGCAGCTCGTAGGGCAGGGTGCCCAGCTCGAACCGTTCCGGGACGGCGTTGCTGGAGGGCAGCAGCTTGTCCGGGTGCAGGGTCTCCAGCAGCTCCGGTGCCGCGACCAGGCAGCCGCAGTGTGGGCCGAGGAACTTGTAGGGCGAGCAGACGAAGAAGTCCGCCCCCAGTGCGGTGACGTCGACCGGGGCGTGCGCGGTCAGGTGGACGCCGTCGACCCAGGTCAGCGCGCCGACCTCGTGCGCCAGGGCGGTGATCGCGGCGACGTCGGGGCGGGTGCCGATCAGGTTCGACGCGCCGGTGACCGCGACCAGCCGGGTGCGCTCGGACAGCAGCGCGCGCACCACCTCCGGCGCCAGCTCACCGGTGGCGGGGTCGAAGTCGGCCCACCGCACGGTCGCCCCGGCGGCCTCGGCGGCCTGCACCCACGGGCGGACGTTGGCGTCGTGGTCGAGCCGGGTCACCACCACCTCGTCGCCGGCGCCCCAGCCGGTGCTCAGCACGCGGGCCAGGTCGTAGGTGAGCACGGTGGCGCTGCGCCCGAAGACGACGCCGCCGGGCACTCCGCCGGTGAGGTCGGCGACCGCCTGCCGCGCCTCGCGGACGACGGCGTCGGCGTTGCGCTCGGCCTGGGTGACCGTGCCGCGGTTGGACATCGGCTGGGTCATCGTCGCGGCGATCGCGGCGGCCACGACGTCGGGCGTCTGCGACCCACCCGGGCCGTCGAAGTGTGCCGCCCCGTCGGTGAGGGCGGGGAAGTGCGCGCGGAGCGCGGCGACGTCGAACGCCCCGACGTCAGTGGGCACGGTGACGGTCATGCCCTGATCCTGCGGCACCCGCCGCGTCCCGGCCCACCGGCCCCGGCGACCGGTCCGCGCGCTGCCCGGTCGCGCCGTCAGGGGCCGAACTGCGCGGGGTCGGTCATCACCTCGACCAGCGTCGGGTGGTCGGCCCGGCGGGAGCGGTCCAGGCACTCCCTCAGGTCGGCGAGGGAGTCGACCCGCTGGCCGGGCACGCCGAAGGCGGTGCTGACGTCGGCGATGCGGGGACCGGCGATGTCGACCCCCGGCCAGCGCTGCTGCTGGACCGCGACCCCGCCGAAGCGGCGCAGCGCCGCGCCGACCGCGGCGTAGCTCTGGTTGTTCATCACCACGTAGGTCACCGGCAGGCCGCTGCGGGCCGCCGACCACAGAGCCGGCATGCCGAACTGGAAGACGCCGTCCCCGAGCACCGCGGCGACCTGCCGGCCCGGCATGCCCATGGCGATGCCGAGCGCCGCCCCCATCCCCCAGCCGAGCGACCCCGACGTCGACACGAAGTAGTCGTCGCCGGTGTGCTGGTGCGCCCGTTGCTGCAGGATGCCGCCGGCGGTGGTCGCGTCCCCGACCAGGGCCGTGCCGTGCAGCGACTCGGCGATCACGTCGACGACGTCGGCCGGGTGCAGCGGCGCCCCATGGGCGGTCGTCGGACGGCGTTCCACCGGCGGAGCGGGGGGCGCCTCGCGGGCGGTGGTGGCCGGGAGCGCCGCCGCGAGCGCCCGGAGGACCAGCCGCTGGTCGCCGACGAGCCCCGCGGTCACCCCGTGGACCATCCCGATGTGCCGGGGGTCGGTGTGGCTGTGCACCAGCGGCACGCCCGGCGGCAGCGGCGGCACCTTGGCCGGCTCGAACTCGTTGAACACCCGGGCGCCCAGGAAGACCAGCAGGTCGGCCTGCTGGACGAGCGGGTGGCCGATCTCGTACTGGCCGCGGAAGAGCCGGTGGTCGGTCGGGAACCCCGGCCGCTCGAACCCCCGTCGGTCCTCGTGGACGACCGGGGCGCCCAGCTGCTCGGCGAGTGCCACGAGGTCCTCGACCGCACCGGCCCGGCCCACCTCGCTGCCCGCGACCAGCAGCGGCCGCTCGGCCGCGGCGATCAGCTCCGCCGCCCGCTCCACGGCGTCCGGCGAGGGCGCCGTCCTGGAGTCGAACTGGAAGCCCCGCACCGCCGGCGGGTCGACGTGGTCGCCGCTCTCCAGCAGGTCCTGGGCCAGGGCCACCCACACCGGGCCCGCCGGCTCGGTGACCGCGGTCCGGAAGGCACGGTTGACGTCCTCGGGGACCGCCTCGGTGGTGAGCGACTGCCAGTCCGACTTCACGTACTGGTGCACGAGGTCGCGCATCCGGCGGCCGGTGGTGAACCCCTCCCGGGCCTGGATGGAGCTGGCCTTGATGCCGTTGAGGACCACCACCGGTGAGTACGCGAGCTGGGCCGCGTAGAGGTGGCTGAGCCCGTTGGTGAGCCCGACGTTGGCGTGCAGGTAGGCGACGCTGGGTGCCCGGGTCACCCGGGCCAGCCCGTCGGCCATCGAGACGGCGACGCCCTCGTGCGTGGTCAGGACCAGCTCGACGTCCCGGCGGGTGACCAGCGCGTCCAGGACGGCGGCCTCCGTGCTCCCGGGGCAGGTGAACAGCTTGTCCGCCCCCCAGTCACGGATCACGTCGAGCAGCGCCTCGGCGGGGGGACGGGACATGCGCGGGGCTCCTCGGGTGGAGTGGTGCTGGCACGGGCGGCCGGGCTCAGTGGTGGGCGGTGACCAGCTCCATCAGGTGCCGGCGCAACTGGCCGAAGGTCTCGCTGGAGCGGGTGACCAACTGGTCCCGCGGTCGGGCCAGGGGCACCGTGACGATCTCCTCGACCACGCTGGGCGGACTGCTCAGCACGACCACCCGGTCCGCCAGGTAGACGGCCTCGTCGATGTCGTGGGTGACCAGGACGACGGTGATGCCGAACTGGGCGCGGACCTGCAGGATGAGGTCCTCGAGGTCGAAGCGGGTCTGGGCGTCGACGGAGGCGAACGGCTCGTCCATCAGCAGCATGTCGGGCTGGTGGGCCAGTGCGCGGGCGATGGCCACGCGCTGCTGCATGCCACCGGACAGCTGCCACGGGTAGCTCTTGCCGACGTCGCCGAGGCCCACGGCGTGCAGCACCTCGCTGATCCGCGCCTCGCGCTGCTCCTTGGCCACCCCGGCCACCTTGAGCGGCACCGCCACGTTCTTGCTGACCGTGAGCCAGGGGAACAGCGAGCGGCTGTAGTCCTGGAACACCACGCTCAGCCGGTCGGGCACCGCCTGCAGGGGGGTGCCCTCGAAGCGGACCTCACCGGTGGTCGGGTGCAGCAGGCCGCTGAGGCAGCGCAGCAGCGTCGTCTTGCCGGCGCCGCTGGGGCCCACCACGCAGACGAACTCGCCCTTGGCGACGTCGAAGGAGACGTCGGAGATGGCCAGCCGCTCGCTGGGCTTCCCCACGTTGTAGGCCTTGCGCAGGGCGCTGACCGACAGCACCGGGCCCTCACCGGTGCCCGGCTGCGCGGGTGTGCCTGCGGGGGTGGGGACGGCGTGCGACATCGGGGTCAGCCCTTCTGCTCGACGGCGCGGGCGCCGATGTACCAGCCGAGGACGACACGCTCGACGGCGATGAAGAGGAACGTGAGTGCGCTGCCGACGAGGGCCAGGACGATGATCCCGGTCCACATCGTGGTGATGGCGAACCGCTGCTGGGCCTCGAGGATGAAGAAGCCGATGCCCTCGGTGGAGGCGATGAGCTCGCTGACCACCATCATGATCACGGCGATCGAGAGGCTGTGGCGCAGACCGGCCATGATCTGGGGCATCGCACCGGGCAGCACCACGCTGCGCACGGTGGTCAGCGGGGACATGTGCAGGACCTTGGCGGTGTCGAGCTTGATCGGGTCGATGCCGCGCATGCCGTCGAGGGTGTTCAGCATGGTCGGCCAGACGGCCGCGAGGACGACGATCGTGATCTTCATCGGGGAGCCGATGCCCATGATCGCCACGATGGCCGGCAGCAGGGCCGCCGTCGGGATGACGTAGACGAAGTACAGCACCGGGCTCACCGCGTGCCCGACCCGCTGGAACTTCCACAGCAGCGCGCCGATCGCGACGCCCAGGACGCCGGCGATCGTGTAGCCGATGGCGAAGTGCCGCAGGCTCGAGTACAGGTCGCTGCGGGCCTCCCCGACGACCCAGGTCTCCCAGAGCCGCTGCACGATGTTCTGCAGCGGCGGGAAGAACGTCGACGTGCTGTCCGCCGAGAGCACCCACCAGAGCACGAGCACCAGGGCGAAGAACCACAGCCGCCACAGGCCCTTCAGCCGCTGCAGCGGCCCTCCCCGGCGTCGTGGCGAGCGGGCCGTGAACTGCTGGGAGGGGGTCGTGCCGGCCGCCACCACGGGGTCCGACGTCGAGGGGACGTCCGCGGAGCCGGTGGGCTCCGGGCGCGCGAGCGAGGGGGCCTCGAACCGGGGAGGGGTGGTCATGTCAGGCCGCCTTCGCTGCCAGGTTGCGCTGGCTCTCGTGCCAGTGCAGGAGCCGCTGTTCGAGGGCGACGAACGCAGTGGTCACCAGCACCCCGGTCACGCCGGTGAGCAGGATGAACGCGTAGGTCGCCGGGAGCCGGTCGGGACCGGCGTTCACCGACGTCAGGATGCTGAGCCCGAGGCCGCGTGCGCCGCCGACGAGCTCGGCGATGATGGTCAGGATCAGGCCGACCGCCGCCGCGACGCGCAGCCCGGTGGCGATGAACGGCGCCGCGCTGGGCAGCGTGACCGTGGTGAACTTCCGGAAGCCCCGCAGCCGCAGGACCGCCGCGGTGTCGCGCACCACCGGGTCGACCGCGCGGACGCCGTAGATGGTCTGGATGGCCAGCGGCCAGAAGACGCCGAAGGCGACCAGGAAGACCTTCATCTCCAGGGTGGCCCCCCACACGACGATGGCCAGCGGCAGGATCGCGATGACCGGCACCGTCTTGAGGAACTCGATGACCGGGATGACGCTGAGGTAGGCGAAGCGGTTCAGCCCGAGCAGCGTCCCGATCGTGATGGCCAGCGAGCAGCCGATGAGCAGGCCCAGCCCCCAGCCGCGGACGGTCTCCCAGACGGCCAGCCAGAGGTCGGAGTCGGTCAGCTGGCGGCCCAGCTCGGCCATGGTCGCCGTCATGCTCGGGAAGGACGACGAGTCCAGGACGCCCGCGACGCTGAGGAGCTGCCAGCCGGCGAGCACCGCCGCGATCACGCCCAGCCGGGCGAGCGTGCGGAACCAGCCGGTGTCGACGGCGTTCACGTCCGACCTCCGGGTGACTCCCGTGGGATCTGGTCACGCATGCGGACTCCGTCCTCTCTGTGGTCGGTGGGCTGTCGTCGGGCGGCGAGCAGGGCGGCGGACCTCAGCGGGCGGGCCCGGGGAACCCCGAGACGTCGACGTGGTCGGCGATGGTCTGCAGCTCCGTGCACGCCTCCAGGGCGTTGATGCCGTGCCCGCGGCCGATCCCGCTGCCCTTGAAGCCGCCGAAGGGCATGGACACGTCGGAGGCACCGATCCGGTGCACGTTGAGGAAGACGCTGCCGGACTCCAGGCGGCGGGCGACGCCCAGCGCGTGCTCCCGGTCCCGGCTCCAGACCGAGGCGGCCAGCCCGAACTCGCTGTCGTTGGCCAGCCCGACGACCTCGTCGTCGGAGTCGAAGGGCAGGACGGGGACCACCGGGCCGAACTGCTCGCAGGTGACCAGCTCGGCACCGGGCGCCACGTCGGTCACCACGCTGGGCAGCAGGAAGTACCCGTCGTCCCAGCCGTCGGGGTCCAGCTTGCTGCCGAGGGTGGTCACCGTGGCGCCCGCGGCGCGGGTGCGCTCCAGCAGGCCCTGGATCCGCTCGAACTGCGGCCGGTTGTTCACCGGGCCCATCGAGCTGCGGGGGTCCAGGCCGTCGCCGACCACCAGCCGGTCGACCGCAGCGGTGTACCGCTCCACGAAGTCGGCGTGGTGGGACCGGTGCACGTAGATGCGCTTGACGTTGAAGCAGATCTGACCGCTGGCGGTGAAGACGCTCTGCACGAGCTCGTCGACGAGCCCGTCGTCGACGGTCGCGCTCTCCAGCACGATGGCCGGGTCGTTGCCGCCCAGTTCCAGGCTGAGGTTCTTGAGGTTCCCGGCGGCCGCGCGCATGACCTGCTGGCCGGTGGCGGTGCTGCCGGTGAAGAAGACCTTGCGGATCCCGTGGTGCTCGGCGATGGCCGCGCCGGCCTCCCCGCCGCCGGGCACCACGTTGACCACGCCCTCGGGCAGGTTCTCGGCCAGGACCGTCAGGACGGCGCTCAGGGTGAGCGGGGCGAGCTCGGAGGGCTTGACCACCAGGGTGTTCCCGGCCAGCAGCGCGGGGGAGATCCCGAGGAACGCCAGGTAGACCGGGCTGTTCCACGGGACGATCACCCCGGTGACGCCCATCGGGCGCCGCCCGGACCAGACGGTGCCGCGCGCGTCGGAGCGGAACACCTCGTCCTCGGCCAGCCGGTCGGCCAGGCCGGTGTAGTACCGGAGGATGTGCGCGGCGCCGCCGACGTCGACCCGGGACTCCCACAGCACCTTGCCCTGCTCGCGGGTGAGCAGCTCGGCGAGCGGGCCGGCGGCCGCGCTGACCGCGTCGGCCGCGGCCGACAGCCGGTCGGCCCGCTCGTGGGGGCTCATCCGCGACCAGGCCGGGAAGGCCGCCGCGGCGGCGGTGACCGCGCGGTCGACGTGCGCGGCGGTGCCCAGGGCGACCCGGCCGACGACCTCGTGGAGCCGGGCGGGGTTCACGACGGGCTGGGAGTCCGCGTCGAGCCGCTCCCCGGCGACCAGGACGGCCGACTCGTGGGCGTCGGCGACGCCCGCTGCGGTGAGGACGGCAGTGCTGGGCGACTGCTCCATGGTGGTCCCTCGGTCGTCTGCGGGTGGGTGCGGGGAGGCGGGGAGGTGGTGCGGCCGGCCGGGTCGGGGTGGTCGCACGGGACCGCCCCGACCCCGCCGGTCAGGGCTGGAAGACCAGCTCGGCCGGGTCGACGGTGCTGTCGATGGAGCCCTGCTCCTGCATGAGGTCCTGGATCTCGCCGATGGACTCCAGGTTGATCTCCGGCACGAAGTTCGACGGCATGACCTGCGCCTGGGCCTGCTCCTCGGTCAGCTCCAGGTACTCCACGAGCGTGGCCTTGGCCTCGTCCTGGTGCTCCCCGGCGTAGACGATGGCCTCCTGCATGGCCTTCTGGAACCGGGTGGCCACGTCGGCGTTGTCCCCGAGGTAGGACGAGGTCGCCGCGTAGCAGTAGACGGTGCCCTCCGGGAACAGGTCGGAGCTCGGTGCGGCCAGCTCCACCGCGCCGGCGTCCAGGGCCTGCTCCAGGAACGGCGAGGTGATCACCGCCGCGTCGACCCGCCCGTCGGCCAGGGCCTGTGGCATCTGCGGGAAGGGCAGGGCCACGTACTCGGTCCCGGTGGCACCGGTGTCCTCGATCAGCTTCTTCGCACCGATCAGGTTGATGCTGGCCAGCTGGACGACGGCCACGCTCTTGCCGCCCAGGTCGTCCAGGGAGTCGATCCCGCTGTCCGCGGCCGCGACCAGGGCACTGGAGTCCTCGGTGGGGCTGATCTGACCGTCGACCGGCGAGACGCACTTCAGGGCCGTCCCCTCGCGGGCGGCGTTGATCAGGACGGGCGTGGTGACGAACCCGAACTGGGCCTGGTCGGCCACCAGCGAGGCCACGACCGGGACCGGCGAGGCCGCCCGCTCGATGTTGACCTTGATCCCGTTCCGCTCGAAGGTGCCGTTCTCCATCGCCAGGAAGAGCACGGCGTTCGGGGTGAACGGGACGATGTTGACGGTGACCTCGGTCAGCTCACCGCTGCCGCCGGCCGCTGCGGGGGAGTCACCTCCGCCGTCGCTGCCGCAGGCAGCTGCCATCGTCGCGACGGCAGCCAGGGCGGTGACCTTCAGACCTGTGCGCACTCGGACCTCCATAGGTGGTGTGCGATGGCCGTGACGGCGGTCAGGAGCGGCGACTGCTGCCACGAACAGCCTCCGGAGAGGCTCGTGCCTGGCGGTTCACCAGGCGAGACACAACTCACACTATGGGTCTCAGCGCGACGTTGTCCACGTATGTGGACGCCGGTGGGCGATAGTTCCGCAGAGAGGAACAAACAGCCCACCTCCTCGATCATGAGGGGTCGCGCAGCCGCTCCTCGATCAGTGCCGCACCCCGCAGGACCGCCGGCGCGAGGGCGCGGATCCCCTCGACGTCCACCATCCGGCTCACGGGGGCGACGACGCCGAGCGCGGCCAGCGGCTGCCCGACGGTGTCCCGCAGGGCGACCGCGATCGCGCAGACGCCGTCGGTGCTCTCCTCCCAGTTGAGCGCGTACCCCCGGTCACGGATCTCGGCCAGCTCCTCGCGGAGCACCGAGAGGTCCGCGATGGTGGCGGCGGTCGTCCCGGAGGGCAGCTCCCCGTCGGGGTAGCGGCGGCTCAACTCCGCCTCGGAGAGGCCGGCCAGGATCGCCTTGCCCACGGCTGCGGCGTGCGCCGGACGGACGACCCCGGTCCGGTTCCCGACGCGCACGATCCGCTGGCTCTCCGCGCAGTCCAGGAAGCGGACGGTCGCCCCCTCCAGGACGGCGAGGCTCACGGTCTCCTGCGTCTCGGCGCGCAGCTCCTCCAGCACGGGCCGGGCGACCTGGCGGATGTCGATGCGGTTGACCGCGGCCAGCGCGATCTCGTACAGCGCCGGGCCCGCGCGGTAGGCACCGTTGGGCCGGTCCTGCAGCACGAACCCACGCCGGCGCAGGGCCGTCAGGAGCCGGTGCGCGGTGGAGCGGGCCACCCCCAGCAGCTCCGCGGCCTCCGCGACGCGCAGCACCTGGTGCTCGCCCATCAGCTGCAGGAGCCACAGGGCCCGGTCCACGGACGTCCCGGCGAGGTCGGCCGGGGCGGCGTCCGTGTCGCGCTCCGGTGCGGACGAGGGCTGGACGCCTCGCTGGACGGAATTCGGCATGGCGGGATCTTAGGTCCGGGCCGACCACCCGCCGCGATGTCGGCGGTTCGCACCGGCTCCGGCCCGGCCGATCTGTAGCGCTGTCAGGACATCTCGCCCTGTTCGTTCCGCTCAGAGAAACTCGTATGTCACATTCCGTGATCTGCGGTGTAGCTTCTGCACGTCCTGACCGGTCCGGAGACCACGTACCGGGTCCGGCGCCACCGGCCGTCGAGCGCGTGGCCACCCGGCGAGCACCGGCCGTGCGGTGCGACCACCGGCGCGGGACAGCTACAGCAGGCACCGCCGTCTCACTCGAGGAGCGACCCGCATGAGCACCGACCCCACCACCCCCCAGACCGGCGGCCACCAGGGCTACCTCCGCATCGCCACGGAGGAGGCCTTCGCCACCCAGGGCCTCTTCGACGCCTGGGCGCGCTACATGGACCACCCGGACGCCGACCCCGGCTTCGTCGGGCTGGCGGGCTTCTACACGACCAGCCAGGCCGACCGCCCCAGGATCGTCAAGGAGCGGCTGCTCGACCTCGGTGCGCGCCGGATCGCCGACATGGACGCCGCCGGCATCGACCGGGCGCTGCTGCTGCTGACCGCCCCGGGCGTGCAGTGGCTGGACCGGGCCGAGGGCGTGGCGCTGGCCGCTGCCGCCAACGACGAGCTGGCCGACGCCTGCCGCCGGCACCCCGACCGGTTCAGCGGTCTGGCCGCCGTGGCCCCGCAGGACCCGGCCGCCGCGGCGGAGGAGCTGCGCCGCGGGGTGACCCAGCTCGGCCTGCACGGCGGGGTGGTCAACGGCCACACCCAGGGCCGCTACCTGTCCGACCCGGAGTTCTGGCCCATCTTCGAGGCCGCCGAGGACCTCGACGTCCCGATCTACATCCACCCGACCGGTCTCCCGAAGGGCATGCTGCAGCCCTTCCAGGAGGCGGGCCTGGACGGCGCCATCTACGGGTTCGGCGTGGACACCGGCCTGCACCTGCTGCGGATCATCACCGCCGGCGTCTTCGACCGGTTCCCGCGGCTGAAGATCGTGGTGGGTCACGCCGGGGAGGCACTGCCGTTCTGGCTGTTCCGGCTGGACCACATGCACGCCGCCAACGTCTCCGCGCAGCGCTACGAGTCGATGAAGCCGACCCAGCGCACGGTGAGCGAGTACATGCGCGAGAACGTCTACATCACCACCAGCGGGATGGCCTGGGAGCCGGCCATCCGGTTCTGCCAGCAGGTGCTCGGCGCCGACCGCGTCATGTACGCGATGGACTACCCCTACGAGTACGAGGTCTCCGAGGTCCGCACCCACGACGACCTCGACATCGACGCCGAGACCAAGAAGATGCTCTTCCAGACCAACGCCGAGCGGGTCTTCGGCCTGGGCGTCCGCGCGCAGGCGTGACGACCGTGGCAGCGGTCCGGTGACCGGCCGGTCGGAGGCCGGCCAGGTCGTCGTCGTCGGCGGCGGCCCGGTCGGCACGGGGCTGGCCATCGGGCTGGGCCGGCTGGGCGTCCGCTGCGTCGTCCTGGAGCGGCGGGCCGACCCGCAGCCGGTGCCCAAGGGCCAGAACCTGACCCAGCGGACCATGGAGCACATGCGCGCCTGGGGCGTGGAGGAGCGCATCCGGGCCGCCCGCACCGTCCCGCTGGAGCACGGTGCCCGGGGGCTGACCGCCTACGGCACGCTGCTCGGGGAGCACACCCACGAGTGGCTGCGCCGCAGCGCCGTCCGCCGGTTCTACGCCACCGAGAACGAGCGGCTGCCGCAGTACGCCACCGAGCGGGTGCTGCGTGAGCGGGTGGCGGAGCTGCCCACCGTCTCGGTCCACCACGGCTGGCGGGTGGAGGAGGTGGGCCAGCACGAGGGCGGGGTGCTGGTGCGCGCCCGCGACGACGCCGGGGAGCTGCTGGAGGTGGCGGCCGAGCACGCGGTCGGCTGCGACGGCAGCCGGTCCGTGGTCCGGGAGGCAGCCGGCATCACCCAGGCCGGGACCGACCACGAGCAGCTGATGGTCCTGCTGGTGTTCCGCTCGACCCGGCTCGACGAGCTGGTCGAGCGGCACCCGGGCACGTCGTTCTTCAACGTGCTGCACCCGGACCTGCAGGGCTACTGGCAGTTCCTCGGCCGCGTCGACGCCCAGGGCACGTGGTTCTTCCACGCCCCGGTGGCCTCCCAGGCCGCCGACCGGTCGGCGGACTTCCGGCCACTGCTGTGGCGGGCGGTCGGAGCGGAGTTCGACGTCGAGGTCGAGCACGTCGGCTTCTGGGACATGCGGTTCGCCCTCGCCGACCGGTACCGGGAGGGCCGGCTGCTCATCGCCGGCGACGCCGCGCACAGCCACCCGCCCTACGGCGGCTACGGCATCAACACCGGGTTCGAGGACGCCGCGAACCTGTCCTGGAAACTGGCGGCCACCCTGGCGGGCTGGGGCGGGCCGCACCTGCTGGACTCCTACGACGCGGAGCGGCGGGCCGTGTTCGCCTCCACCCGGGACGACTTCATCGCCCGCTCCATCCAGGTCGACCGGGACTTCCTCGCCACGTTCGACCCCGACGTCGACCGGGCGGCCTTCGAGGCGGCGTGGGACCAGCGGGCGGCGGCCGCCGCGGCCGAGGTGGCGACCTTCGAGCCGCACTACGAGGGCTCCCCGATCACGGCCGGGCCCGGCGGGGGGCACCCCGGCGCCCGCGGCCGGCACGAGACGCGGGCCCGCCCCGGGCACCACCTCGCCGCGCAGCCCGAGGGGACCGACGCCGACCTGTTCGACCGGCTGACCGGGGAGGGGTTCGTGCTGCTGCGTGCCGGGGCCGGCGGGGACGACCTGGTCACCGCCGCCGCACGGGCCGGGGTCCCGCTGCGGGTCGTCGACGTCCCCGGGGACGTGCGGGACTCCTACGGCGCGGACCTCGTGCTGGTGCGCCCCGACCAGTTCGTCGCGTGGGCCGGGGACCGGTGCACCGACGCCGGGGCCGTCCTCGCCACCGCCACGGGGCACGCCGTCGCCTGAGCGCGGGCGGCCCTCAGGCGACGGCGGCCACGACCCGGTCCGGGCGCACCAGCACCGACCGGCGCCCGAGCCAGCGGACCAGCTCCGGCGACCCCAACTCCGCCACCGGGAGCACCCGTCCGGACCAGCTCGGGGGCACCGGCCCGCCGGCGGTGAGCACCGCCCAGCCCGGGCCCAGCAGGTCGTCCAGCCGTCGTCCACCGGCGACCGGCGGCTGGGGCAGCAGCCCGCCGACCGGCGACCCGGGCGCCACCCGCCGACGGCGCACCAGCGGGCCGGGGCGCAGCGGTGGGGTGCGGCTGGAGGAGGCGAACGCGGCCAGCCGCGGCACCCGGCGCACCCCGGCCAGCACGGTCCGGCGCACCCAGCTCGCCCGCGCGCCCCCGCCGGTCATCAGCCGGCCCAGCAGCACGGCGAGCCGGATCATCGCGGTGGCGTGCGGGGCGCGCTCGGCCTGGTGGGTGTCCAGCAGGGCGTCGTCGGCGCCGCCCAGCACCTCGGCGAGCTTCCAGGTCAGCTGGTGGACGTCGCGCAGCCCCAGGCCCAGCCCCTGCCCGATGAACGGCGGGGTGAGGTGGGCGGCGTCCCCGCACAGCAGCACCCGGCCGCTGCGCCAGCGGTCGGCCACCCGGGCGGCGAAGGTGTACTCGGCGGCGCGCAGCACGGTGCAGCCGGCCGCACCGAAGCGCGCCAGCAGCGCGGGCAGGTCGAGGTCGGCCGGGGTCTCCCCCGCGGCCAGCCGGAACTCCGCCCGGTAGCGGTCACCGGCGACGGGCATGAAGGTGGCCGGCCGGACCGGGTCGCAGACCTGGTGCACGCCGGGCCAGACGTCCAAGGGCGCATCGGCGACCAGGTCGACCACCAGCCAGCGCTCGGACGGTCCGAGGTCGCGCATCCACGACCCGATCAGCCGCCGCACCGTGCTGTTGGCCCCGTCGCAGCCCAGCACGGCGTCGGCGACCAGCACCTCCTCGGCACAGGTGACCCGGTCGGCCACGGTGAGCCGGACCGGTCCGGCGTGCTGGGCCAGGTGCACCAGCTCGACCCCGCCGCGCAGCCGGGCGCGGGGCTCGGCGGCCAGCGCCGTGCGCAGCACCGCCTCCAGGTCGGGCTGGCTGAACATCGACGCCTGCGGCCAGCCGTGCTCCCCGGCCCCGCGGCCGAACTCGGCGAGCGTGCGGTGGTCGCCGTCCAGCAGCCGCAGCCCGGCCATCGGCCGGCTGACCGCGGTGAACGCCTCGGCCACCCCGGCGGCCTGCAGCACCCGCAGCGCCTCGTCGTCCAGGTGCACGGCGCGCGGCTCGGGCCAGGGCTCCTCGTGCCGGTCCAGCACCAGGACGTCGACGCCCCGGCGGGCCAGCAGCAGCGCCGCGGTCACCCCGACCGGACCAGCGCCGACCACGACCACGGTCACGCCGGCCGGCCCTTCCAGTGGGTGAAGACCTGCTCGAGCTGTCCGGGGTCCAGCGGCTGCCCGGGCAGCGACCCGTCGGCGCCGGGGCGGAAGCCGTCCATCACCAGGGCCAGCACCCGGCGCCACTGGTCGGGGGCGACCCCGCGGGCGCGGTCCAGCACCGCGCCGACCAGGACGGGCACGAGGGCGACGTCGGCCACCTCGACGTCGGCGCGCACCTGGCCCAGCTCCTTGGCGCGGGACAGCAGGTCACCGACCACCGGGCTGATCCGCTCGGTCGCCCGCACGGCCAGCGAGGCGGCCTGCGGACCGAGCAGGTACTCGTGCAGCCCGCGGTCCTCGGCCTGCATCTGCAGCATCGCCTCCAGGAAGGTGGTCAGCCCCCGCCACGGGTCGGCCCGGGCGCCCGCGGTCTCGGCCAGCTGGACGACCTGCTCCACCTGGTCCTCGAAGAGGGCGAGCAGCAGGTCCTCCTTGCGCGGGAACCGCCGGTAGACGGTGCCCACCCCGACCCCGGCGGCCCGGGCCACCTCGTCGTGGCTCACCGCCAGGCCGGTCTCGGAGAACAGCCGCCGGGCAGCGGTGAGGACCCGCTGCCGGTTGCGCTCGGCGTCCCGCCGCAACCGGGTGGGGCCCTGGTCGTCCACGTCGTGCTCCCGGGGGGTCAGCGGGCCGCGAGGACCTCGGCCGCCGACGTCCAGTGCCGGACGCCGTACCGGTCGTTGTCGACGGACTGGAGCGTGCCGTCGCCGCTGAACATGCTGTCGAAGTACTGCATGCCCTGCCAGGCCGGGTAGAGGGCCTCGCGGTCGCGGGAGGCCAGCTTGCCGATCCGGGCCATCGTGCGCAGGAAGCCGATGCCGCCGGCGTACTGCGGCCTGTACGTCTCGCCGGTCAGCTCGGTCATCGTGTGAGCGAGGTCGCGGGAGGACACCGTGCTGCCGGCCACCTCCAGGAAGCGCGGCGTGGTGGGGTCCAGCGCGACGTCGGCGGTGAACGCGGCGGCGTCGTCCTTGGTGGTGAAGTCCAGCGGCTGGTCGGCGTCGTGCCAGTAGAGGACCCGGCCGCGGCCGAAGAGCACCAGCGGGGCCTGGCCGGTGAGCATGTCGGCGAAGGCGCCCACCAGCACCGACGTCGCCTGCAGCGGCGCGGCGTCCAGGCGGGTCATGAACTCCCGGCGCAGCTCGAGGTTGCGGTTGGTGCCGGCCGGCAGCCGCCGGTAGTCGGCGGAGTAGTCCGACGGGACGAACCGCGGGACGCCGGCGGAGACGGCGGCGGTGAGCAGCTGGGTCTGGGCGTCGAGGACGACCGGCCGCAGCCCGCTGAGGGCGGAGACGACGACGTCGGCGCCGGTCGCGGCGGCCTGCAGCGCGGCGGCGTCGGTGTAGTCGGCGGCCACCACCTGCAGGCCGAGGGACTCCAGGTGCGCGGTCTTGGCCACCGACGCCCCGGGCCTGGTCAGGGCGCGCACGGTGGCGCCGCGGGTGACCAGCGCCGTCGCGATGCGCTCGCCCAGGTCGCCGCTGGCGCCGGCCAGCAGGACGGTGGGCATCAGCGGGCAGCCCGGCTGCTCGGGCGGGTCACGGCGGACGTGGACGAGCTGCTCCGGTTCACCGGGCCACCGTAACACCAAGCGGAGAGCCCGCTCCGCTTCCGTGCCCGTCCCGCACGCGCCCCGGCACCGGGGCGCGTGCGGGAGGTCTGGTCAGGCGCCGAGGTCGCTGAGGTCCAGCGCGTCGGTCGGTGCGACGATCTCGACCGTCTCGCCGAACCCGTCGATGGTCACCGACTCGGCGTCCGCGCCGGTGGTCGTGGTCCTGAGCGGGTACTGCGGGTCCCCGGCGGCCACGTACACCTCGTTGCCGCCCTCCTGCGTCACGACCAGCACGTCCTGACCGTCGAGCTGCTCGGTCCGCACCTCGTCCTGGTAGGCACCGTCGCTGGGGTTGCGGAGCTCCTCGGCGAGACCGGCCAGGGTCACCTCGGCGAAGTCCGCGGCCTGCTCGGCGGGCACGACGACCCACCGGCCGTCCAGCATGGCGACGGCCTCGGCGGGGGCGCCGGAGGAGGTCCAGAAGTCGGCGCCGGCCTGGAGGTAGCTGACCCCACCCACGGAGAGCACCTGGACCGTCTGGTCACCGATGGTGATGCTCCCCGACACGTCCTCGCCCTGCAGCTGCAGGTCCAGGCTCTGCGCCTCGGCGCCGGTGCCGACGGTGCCCGACGCGTGCGCCGAGCCGGCCTGCTCCAGCGCGTCGGCCGCCGCGGCGGCGACCTCGCTGCCGGTGCGCGACTCGCTGCTGGGGGCGGCCGACGAGCTGGGGGCCGAGCTGGCGGCCGAGGACGTCGCGGCGGCCGCCGGCGCCTCGTCCGAGCCGCCGCAGCCGGCGAGCAGCAGGGCCGCGAGGCCGGCGGTGAGCCCGCCGGCGAGTCGGGTGCCGAGCCGGTGTTCGATGCGCATGGTTCTCCGTCCGTGGGACCGGCGACGCGCTCCTCGCGTCCCGGCGCGCACAGCATGCGCACAAGCCCACACTCCGCGTCCACCGTGCTCACTCGGGCGTGTCGGGTGCACACGTGCAGGTGGACGACCCACGACGACGGGGTCACGGACGGCGCGGCACGCTCCCGGCCGTCGTCGTGGTCCGCACCCGGGGCCTGCAGCGGTCAGCGGCCGGCGCGCTCGTCCAGCACGCCCGCGGTCAGGCAGACCAGCCCCCAGACGGCGGCCGAGGCGCTGACCAGTCCGCGCCGCCGCTCCCCCGCCAGGGCGACGGCGAGCGCCGCGGCGTCGGTGAGGTCGGCGGCCACCCGCCCGGCGACCGCGCGCCGGCGCAGCCGCCCGGCCGGCGCCGTCGCCAGCGCCACCCCGAGGACGACGTCGCGGGCGCAGACCATCCGCACCAGCGCGCGGCTGGAGGCGGTGACGTCGAGCCCGCAGGGCACCAGCAGCGCGGCAGGTGCCACCAGCACGGCGGCGGAGAAGGCAGCGGTGGCGGTACCGGCGAGGGCGGTCAGCGTGGGCACGGGCACTCCTGGTGGTCGGGGTCGGTGGTCGTCAGGGCCGGGCGGGCCGGGAGCGCAGCGCGATCAGCCCGGCGACCACCATCAGCACCGCGACCACCCACATCCCGGTGCGGAAGCTGCCGGTCAGGTCCTCCAGCCAGCCGGTCACGTACGGGGCGGCGAACCCGGCGAGGTTGCCGAAGGAGTTGACCAGCGCGATGCCGGCGGCGGCGCCGACCCCGGTGAGCAGCCGGGTGGGCAGGGTCCAGAACACCGGGATCGCGGCGTAGATGCCGACCGCGCAGACGGTGATGCAGGCCATCACCGCCAGCGGTGAGTCCATGTACAGCGCGGCGGCGATCCCGGCGGCGCCCACGAACACCGCGACCGCGACGTGCCCCTCCCGCTCGCCGGTCCGGTCGGAGTGCCGGGCCCACAGCACCATCGCGACGGCGGCGAACGCGTAGGGGACGGCGGTGACCAGCCCGACCTGCAGCAGCGAGAACGTCGTCCCGAACTGCTCCTGGAAGCCGCGGATCACCTGCGGCAGGAAGAAGGCCAGCACGTAGAGGCCGAAGACGATGCCGAAGTAGACGCCGCTCAGCGCGAGCACCCGCGGGTCGGTGAGCGCCTGCCGGGTGGGCACCTCGCGGCCCACCGCCTCGGCGTCCTCGGCGGCCAGGTGCGCCTCCAGCGCGGCCCCCTCGGCGGGGGTCAGCCAGCGCGCCCTCGTGGGCCGGTCGGGGAGCAGGAACAGCACGACCACGCCGAGGACGACGGCGGGCAGCCCCTCGACGAAGAACATGAACCGCCAGCCCGCGTCGAAGCCCAGCAGCCCCTCGCCGTGCTGGATGAGCAGCGTGGACAGCGGGCTGCCGATCACCGACGACAGCGGCACCGCCAGGAAGGTGAGCGCGACGATGCGGGCGCGCTCGGGCCGCGGGAACCAGTAGGTGAGGTACAGCAGCACGCCCGGGAAGAAGCCGGCCTCCGCGATGCCCAGCAGCACCCGCACGACGTAGAAGCTGAGCTCGCCCTGCACGAACGCCGTGGCCGAGGCGACCAGGCCCCAGGTGACCATGATCCGGGCGATCCACAGCCGGGCCCCGACCCGGTGCAGCACGATGTTGCTGGGCACCTCGAACACGAAGTAGCCGATGAAGAACAGCCCCGCGCCCAGCCCGTAGGCCGCCGAGCTCAGCCCGAGGTCGGCGTTCATGTTCAGCGCGGCGAAGCCGACGTTGACCCGGTCCAGGTAGTTGACCAGGTAGAGCAGCACCAGCAGCGGCAGCAGCCGGCGGGCGGCCTTGCGCACGACGCGACGGTCGACCTGGCTCACCTCGGACACGCGGGGACCCTATGCGGGGCGGCGGGCCGCCGGCCGCACGGCCGCACCGGCGCGGGCGGCGTCCAGCGGGACGGCGGAGCGCAGCACGGCCGGCCCCAGCCGCAGGACGCCGTCGGTGCGGGGCCGGCAGCGCACGCCGCCGCGGCCGCGCATCCCGCGGTGCGCGCCGGGGCCGAGCACCAGGTCCATCCACGCGCACGGGTTGGCCGGCCGCCCGCCGTCCAGGTGCACCTCCCCCGCGCCGCAGTCCAGGCTGAACGACTGACCGCGCAGCGCCTCGACCTCGGCGCCGCGCAGGACGACGTTGCGCCGGGCCGCCAGCGGGTCCCACGGTCCGCTGCCCAGCTCGGTGGCCAGCTCCTCCAGCGACTCGACGGCGAGCACGGTCACCGAGGCGTCGCGGTGGGCGGGCCGGGCGAAGTAGCGGTCGCCCACGACGCCGAGGTCGGCCCGCACCTCGATGCTCTCCTGCGACTCCACGGGCAGCGCCGCCGTCCCGGCGTCCGGGCGGCCGTCGTAGCGGTGCACCGGCGCGGCGAGCAGCCCGACGACCTCGACGTCGTGGTGGAACGGCAGCTCCACCACCTCGCCGGTCAGTCGGCGGTCTCCATCGACTCGAGGTAGTCGTCGTAGCCGGCGATGACGTCCTCCAGGTCGATGACCTCGGGGAAGTCGGCCACCTCCTGGTGCTTGCGCAGGAACAGCACGGTGCGCCGCACGACGTCCTCCTCGTCGTCGCTGCCCAGCCGGTCCATCACCTCGGGGGAGACGGTCACGAAGGTGCGGACGTCCTCCAGCTCGCTGGGCTGCACCACCAGGTAGGAGTTCTCGCCCTGTGCGTCGATCTCGATGTCGTCGTCGGCCATGCCCCCGCCCTACCCGCACCGGCCAGCACAAACGCCCGTCCGGACGTGACGAGGGGGACGTCACCGGCCGGTGACGTCCCCCTCGCGTGCCGGTCGGGTCAGCCGGCCATCGTGGCTGTGCTCATCAGGCCATCGTCGCGATGTCGATGACGAAGCGGTAGCGCACGTCGCTGGCCACGACCCGCTCGTAGGCCTCGTCGATCCGGTCGGCGGAGATGACCTCGATCTCGGAGCCCACGCCGTGCTCGGCGCAGAAGTCCAGCATCTCCTGGGTCTCGCGGATGCCGCCGATCATCGAGCCGGCCAGGCTGCGGCGGCCGCCGAGCAGCGGGAACGCCGGCACCTGCAGCGGCTGCTCGGGCAGACCGACGTTGACCAGCGCGCCGTCCAGCTTGAGCAGGCCCAGGTAGTCGCCCATGTCCACGTTCGCCGAGATCGTGGAGATGATCAGGTCGAAGGTGTTGGCCTGCGAGGTGAAGGTGTCGGGGTCGCTGGTGGCGAAGTAGGCGCTGGCGCCCAGGCGCAGCCCGTCCTCCTGCTTCTTCAGCGACTGGCTGAGCACGACGACCTCCGCGCCCATGGCCGCGGCGATCTTGACGCCGACGTGGCCGAGCCCGCCGAGGCCGACGATGCCGACCCGCTTGCCCGGGCCCGCGTTCCAGTGCCGCAGCGGGGAGTAGAGCGTGATCCCGGCGCAGAGCAGCGGGGCCGCGGCGTCGAGGGCGATGCCCTCGGGGATGTGCAGCGTGTACTCCTCGTCGACGACGATCTTCTCGGAGTAGCCGCCCTCGGTGGGCCGGCCGTCCTTGCCGATGGCGCCGTAGGTGTCGGTGAAGCCCTTGAGGCAGTACTGCTCCTCGCCGGCCAGGCAGTGCTCGCACTCGCGGCAGGAGTCGACCATGCAGCCCACGCCGGCGCGGTCGCCGACGGCGAACTTCGTGACCTCGGAGCCGACGGCGGAGACGGTGCCGGCGATCTCGTGACCGGGGGTGAGCGGGAAGAGGGTCTCGCCCCACTCGCCGCGGGCGGTGTGGATGTCGGAGTGGCAGATGCCGGCGAACGCGACGTCGATGAGCACGTCGTGCGGGCCCAGGTCGCGGCGCTCGATGGTGGTCGCCGTGAAGGGCGCTCCGGAGGAGGCGGTGGAACGGGCGTTGACGGTCAGCACGTGGTGGTTCTCCAGGGATGTCGAGAGGGGGACGTGGAGCGGTCCGGCGCACCCAGGACACGGGTCCGTGCGCCACGACGCGGCAGTGTTCCCTCCTCCTTCCCCGCAGGCCCCCACCGCATGCCTGGCGGGTGGCGTGCCCTGCCCCGGCCGCCCGACGGCGACCGGGGCAGGGGACGGTTCAGCCGCCGGCCCCTGCGAGCGCCCGCGGTCCGGCGGACCGCACGCCGGCGATGGGCAGCCGCACCGTCATCGTCGTCCCCACGCCCGGCTCGGTCCGGAACGACAGCGTCCCCCCGTGCCCGTCCTGCACCACCGTGCGCGCCAGCGGCAGCCCCTGCCCGGTGCCGCGGCCGACGGCCTTGGTGGTGAAGAAGGGGTCGAAGACCCGCGAGCGGACCTCCTCCGGGATGCCCACGCCGTCATCGGAGACCGAGACCACCACGTCGGCCCCGTCCCTGACCGTGCGCACCCGGACGACCCCACGCCGGCCGGTCTCCTCGACCGCGTCCGCGGCGTTGACGACCAGGGCGACGAAGGCCTGGTTCAGCTCGGCGACGTCGCACCACACCGGCGGCAGCTCACCGAGCTCCAGCTCCACGTCGGCCACCTGGGCCACCTGGTGCTGGGTCACCGTCACCGCCGCGCTCAACGCCTCGTTCAGGTCCGTCGGCACGTGCTGCCCGTGCCCGGGGTGGCTGAACACCCGCATCGCCCGGACGACGGCGGCCACCCGGTCGATCCCGGCCAGCGTCTGCGCGACGGCGCTGGGCACCTCGGTCTGCAGGAAGCCGATCTCGACGTCCTGCTCCGCGGCGCGCATCGCCGGCAGCAGGTCCGGGCTCCCGCCCGTCGCCGGGTCCTCCAGCGTCTCCCGGTACACCTCCACCAGGCCCATCAGGTCCTCGAACGCCTCGGCCAGGAACCGGGCGTTGTCCCCGACGTACTGCATCGGGGTGTTGATCCCGTGGGCCAGCCCCGCCGACAACCGCTCCAGCGACTCGCGCTGGGACGCCGCGTCCCGGGCCCGGCGGGCCGTGATGTCCCGGCTGCACACGAGGACGTCGAGCACCTGCCCGTCGTCGTCGCGCACCACCGTCCAGGTGGCCTCGACCCACACCCAGTGCTCGTCCCCGTGCAGGACGCGGAACGTCGACTCGCCACCGTCCCCCGCGGCCAGCTGGTCGCGGATGCCCGGCAGGTCGTCCGGGTGGACCAGCTCGGCCCAGTTGCGGCCCAGCACCGTCTCCGGCGACCACCCGAACAGTGCCTGGGCCGCCGGCGACACGAAGGCCAGCGCGCCCGAGGCGTCGTGCCGGCTGATCGCGTCGCGGGTCGCCCCGACCAGCAGCCGGTACATCGCCTCCGACCGCGCCAGCGACGCCTGGGCCTCCTGGACGTGCCGGGTGCGTCGCTCGGCCTGCGCCTGCAGGCTGGCGGCCTCCAGCACCCGGCTGAGCAGGTCGGCCAGCAGGCGCAGCCCCGGGGCACGGGCGAGGAGCTCGTCGGGACGCCGCCCCGGGTCGATGCCGCAGATGGTCCCGAACAGCGTGCCGTCCGCCGCCCGGATCGGCGCGCCGACGTAGGAGCCGATGGTCAGCGTCCGGGCGGCCGTGGTCCCGGCGTACTCCGGCACCGCCATCGCGTCCGGGGCGATCGCCGGTGCCGTGCCCGCGACCATGTGCTGGCACATCGACTCAGACCACGCCACCGAGTCCCCGGCGACCTTGCCGTAGGCGTCGTCCCGGACGGACAGGTACACCTGCCGCCCGTCGACGACCCGGGTGACGGACCAGAACGCCATCGGGACGGTCTGCGCGAGGAAGTCGACCACCTGGTCGGAGGCCTCCTCGAACGGGAGCAGCGCCAGGCCGCTCTCTGGCGACGTCATCACGCACCGCCCTCCGTGTCCGGGCCCCCGTCGGAGGACGACGCGGCGCCGGCGATCGGCAGCCGGATGGTCAGCGTTGTGCCGACGCCGGGTTCGGTGTCCAGGGACAGCGTGCCGCCGTGTCCGTCGGTGACGACCGAGCGCGCCAGCGGCAGCCCCTGCCCGGTGCCGCGTCCGACCTCCTTGGTGGTGAAGAAGGGGTCGAAGACCTTCGCCCGGATGTGCTCGGGGATGCCGCCCCCGGTGTCGCTGACCGAGATCAGCACGTCCGCGCCGTCCACCCTGGTGGCCACCCGGATGAGCCCGTGCCGTCCGGTCTCCTCGATCGCATCGGCGGCGTTGACGATCAGGTTCAGGAACACCTGGTTGAGCTCAGCGATGTTGCACCGCACCGGCGGCAGCTCCCCCAGGTCCAGCTCCAGGTCGGCGACCTGGTGGACCTGGTGCCGGGTCACCGTGACCGTGGCGGTCAGCGCCTCGTTCAGGTCGGCCGGCACGTGCTCGTCGTGCCCGGGGTGGCTGAAGGTCTTCATCGCGCGGACGATCGTGGCGACCCGGTCGATGCCGGCCAGCGTCTGGGTGATGGCGCTGGGCACCTCGCTCTCCAGGTAGTCGATCTCCATGTCCCGCTCCGCCGCCTGCATCGCGGGCAGCCGCTCCGACCAGGGCACCGCCGTCTCGGCGGTCAGCGTCTGCCGGTACAGCGCCACGAGCCCCATCAGGTCCGTGAACGCCTCGGACAGGAACCGGGCGTTGTCCCCGACGTACTGGATCGGGGTGTTGATCTCGTGCGCCAGGCCGGCCGACAGCCGACCCAGGGACTCCAGCTTGGAGTCCTGCTGGGACGCCGCCTCCCGCGCCCGGCGGGCGGTGATGTCCCGGCTGCACACCAGCACCTCGCTCACCCGGCCCCGGTCGTCGCGGATCACCGTGGACGTCGACTCGACCCACACCCAGTGGCCCTCGCGGTGCTGGACCCGGAAGGTCCACTCCCCACCGCTCCCGCCGTCACCGCCCAGCACCTCGACGAAGAGGTCGTCGATGTCCTGCGGGTGCACGAGGTGCGCCAGGTTCCGCCCGATCAGGTCGCCCGGGGTCCAGCCGAACAGCTCCTCGACGGCCGGGGACACGAAGGACATGTCGCCCGAGGGCGTGTGCCGGCTGATCACGTCACGGCTGGCCGCCACCAGCAACCGGTACATCGCCTCCGAGCGGGCCAGCGAGGACTCCGCGCGCCGCAGCGCACTGACGTCCCGCAGGAACGTGTGGAACCGCGATCCCCCGGCCCACGGGACGCGGGCGATGGACGCCTCCAGCTCGGCCTCGGTCCCGTCCCGGCGCATGACGCGCATGTCCTTCACCACGAGGGGGAAGTCCGCGCCGTCCCGGGACACCAGTTCGGCCAGGGGTCCGCGCAGGTCCGGACGGGTCCCGTCGACGACCAGCAGGTCCAGGAAGGAGCGCCCGAGCATCTCCTTCGCCGTCCAGCCGAGGGCCTCCTCGGCCGCCGCGTTCCAGGCGGTGACCGTGCCGTCGGCCTCCGTACCGACGAAGCCGTCGGTGTTGGCGGCCAGCGCCCGGCCGAGGTCGTCCTCGGACGGCGCCGGCTCCACGACGGCGAACTTGACGACGGCCCCGACCACCTCGCCGTCGACGAACACCTGCTGGATGCGCCAGTCGGCGTTCAGGTACGTCCCGTCCGCCCGCCAGAAGCCGCTCTCCGCGCTCGTCGGTGCCGTGCCGCTGCCGGCGGTCGCGATCGCGACCCCCATCGGGCACTCGTGGTAGGGGTAGGGGTTCCCGTCCTCGTGGGTCGCGTGCAGGAGCTCGTGCATGTTCTGCCCCAGGAGCTCCGCCGCCGGGTACCCGAAGAGCCGCTCGGCCGCCGGGTTGACGTACCGGCACCGGCCCTCGAGGTCGAAGGAGTAGATGCCGTCGAGGGAGGCGTCGAACACGGCGCGGTAGGGGCCCGTCGGGGCGAGCGCGTCGGCGACCTCCGCGGCCGTGAGCGTCCGGGCCGGGGCGGTCATGACGGCGCCCCGCCCGTCACGCGCACCGTCGTCCCGATCCGGCCCTGGTCGGAGAAGTTCTCCAGCCGCTGCACCAGCGAGGAGGTGACCTCCATGCCGCGGCCGACCAGCAGCAGGCCGGTGTCGGTGACGACGTCGTCGAACACGACCATGCCCGGGACGAGCTCGTCGACCGTCACGTCGCGCGGGGTGAGGGTGCTGCCGATGTCGTCGTGGGCCCGGGAGAGCGCGTCCAGCACGGCAGGGTCGTAGGCCCCGGCGTCGGAGCGCAGGGTGGCGATGGTGCGCTGCACCGACCGCTGCTGGGACATGCCCCGGTCGAAGTCCAGGGCCACCTTCAGGATCCGGGACGCCAGCGGCAGCTGCTCGCCGACGGGCACACCCAGGCGTGAGCCGACGCCGTCGAACCGGGCGGTCTGCCAGCCGATCGCCTCGGCGACGCCCTCCAGGCGGGGGATGGTGGTCACGAGGTCCCGACTGAGCTGGGGGACGCGGTCGACCATGGCCCGCTCGTCCTCGTCCAGCGGGCGTCCGGCGTCGAGCTTGGCGTGCACCTGCGCCGGCAGCGCCACCGCCCCGAGCAGGGCCAGCTGCGCGGTGATGTGCACCTCCCACGGCTCGTCGAGCGCCAGCGCCTCGGCCACCTCGGTGGCGGTGGTCGAGACCCGCAGCGCCCGCGCGAAGGCCACCGGCTGGGCCAGCGACAGCGTGGCGGCCAGCGCGTCGACGGTCCGGCGCAGCGTGGTGGCCAGCAGCTCCTTCTCCGCCGTGACCAGCCGGTTCAGCTCGACCGCGCTGGTGAGCTCGTCCAGGACGACGTCCGGCGGGCAGGGCTTGGTCAGGAAGCGGTAGATGTTGCCCTCGTTGACCGCGGCGATCGCCGACTGCGTGTCGGCCTGACCGGTGAGCAGGATCCGCACCACGTCCGGGTGCTGGGCCCGCACCCGGGACAGGAACGTGGCGCCGTCCATCTCCGGCATGCGCATGTCCGACACCACGACGGTGACCGGTTCGGTGGCCAGCAGCTCCAGGCCCTCGGCGCCGCTCAGCGCGGTGTGCACGGTGAACTTCTTCCGCAGCTGCCGGCGCAGACCGTCGAGGATGGCCTGCTCGTCGTCGACCAGGAGGATCGACGGGAGGGCGGTCGACGGGCTCGGCGCGGTCGGGGACAGCATGGGGTACCTCTCTCACAGCACGGGGTGCCACTGGGGCAGGTGGTGCTGCCGTTGTCGGCGTGACCGGGGTCTCCCTTGAGCCCAGGCGCCGACGAGCGGGCCCAGACGCGGACAACGTCCCCTCGGCGGGTTGGATGGTCGACATGCCGACCTCCCCCCACCTGGACCTGGGCGACGACCTGCGGGCCTTCGTCGACGCCTCGCCGTCGCCGTTCCACGCGGTCGCCGAGCTCGCCCGCCGGCTGCGCGCCGCCGGGTTCACCGAGCTGGCCGAGGCCGACCGGTGGGCGCTGGCCCCGGGCGGGGAGCACTTCGTCGTCCGGCACGGCAGCCTGATCGCCTTCCGGGTGGGCAGCGCCCCCTCGGCCGAGGCCGGGCTGCGGCTGGTCGGGGCGCACACCGACTCCCCCACGTTCAAGGTCCGGCCGCACTCCGACGTCCGGCAGGCCGGGTACCGGCTGGTCGGCGTCGAGCCCTACGGCGGCGGGCTGTGGCACACCTGGCTGGACCGCGAGCTCACCGTGGCCGGCCGGGTCGCGCTCCGGGGCGGGACGACGGCCCTCGTCCGGCTGCCCGGGGCGCCGCTGCGGCTGCCGTCGCTGGCGATCCACCTCGACCGCAGCGTCCGCGACGGCCTCACCCTGGACCCGCAGCGCGAGCTGGTGCCGGTCTGGTCGAACGACCTGAACTGGCCCGACCTGCTGGAGGGGATCGCCGCCGAGCTCGGCGCCGACCCGCTCGACGTCGTCGGGCACGACCTGGTGCTCGCCGACACCCAGCCCGCCGCGCGGACCGGCGCCGACGGCACCTGGGTCGCCGCGCCCCGCCTCGACGACCTGGCCTGCTGCCACTCCGGGCTGACCGCGCTGCTGGCCGCCCCGGCAGGCCGGCGCACCCAGCTGCTGGTGTGCAACGACCACGAGGAGGTGGGCAGCGGCTCGATGTCCGGCGCCCGCGGCAGCTTCCTCGAGGACGTGATCGGCCGACTGGTCGCGGTGACCGACGCCGGCGACGTCCAGGCGCTGCCCCGCACGATCGCCCGGTCCCGGCTGGTGTCGGCGGACATGGCGCACGCGGTGCACCCGACCCGCTCCGACCGGCACGAGCCCGACCACCGCCCGCAGCTGGGCGGGGGGCCGGTGCTGAAGGTCAACGCCAACCAGGCCTACGCCACCGACGCGGCCTCCAGCGGCTGGTTCGCCGAGCGGGCCGCGGACGCCGGGGTGCCGGTGCAGTGGTTCGTCACCCGGGCCGACCTGCCCTCGGGCAGCACGATCGGCCCGCTGACCGCGACCCGGCTGGGCATCCCGACCGTCGACATCGGCGCCCCGATGCTGGCGATGCACTCCTGCCGTGAGCTGGCCTCGGCCCGCGACGTCCCGCTGATGGTGGGCGCCCTGACGGCCTGCCTGGCCGACTGAGCCGTTCAGCCCGCCTGGCAGACGCCCGGCTCGAGGTCGGCCGGCAGCTCGCCGGCCTCGCACACGGCAGCCCGGTCGGCCGGCTGCCACGCGCCGCCGGCGTACCGGAAGACCTGCACGACCGGCCCGTCGGTCGGCCCGGAGATGCCGATGACCGCCCAGCTGCCCGAGCACACCGGGTCGGTCAGCTGCACGCCCGGCCCCTGGCTCGGCGCGACGGCGGCCAGGACGGCGGCGTCCGGGCAGGCCGGGGCCTCCGCCGCACCGGTGGCGGACGGGGTCGCGGCGGCCGCGGCGGAACTCGCGGCCGACGCGGACGGGACCGCGGTGGACGGCGCCGGCGCGGCGGGCTCGACGTCGGCGGAGCAGCCGGCCAGCAGCGCGATCACCGGCAGGACGAGCGCCGACCGTCGGGACGGGCGGGTGCGGGTGCCCGTGGACCAGCAGCTCCCCGGCCGTGAACGGAGCGCACGGGGGTTGGGGACGCCGCGCGCTGGGCAGGCCCGTGCACGGATCGCGCCTCAGCCTCGGGCACCCGGTTCCTGGACGAGGTGGGACGAACTGTGCGCGTGACCTTCGTGGTGCTGGGCGGGACCGGTGACCTGACCGGGCGCCTGCTGCTGCCGGGCCTGGCCGAGCTGTTCGGGGACGGGGGCGGCGACGGCGTCGACCTGCTCGCGGTCAGCCAGCAGGACTGGTCCGACGACGACTACCGCGACTGGGCACGCGCCCGGCTGGCCGAGCACGCCGGGCACGTCCCGGAGGAGACCCGGGAGCGGCTGGTCGCCCGGCTCGCCCACCACCAGGGCGACGTGACCACCCCGGCCGACCTGACCGAGGCGCTGGGCCGGGTCGATGGTCGGCCAGTCGTCTACCTGGCGCTGCCCAACACCGTCTTCCTGGCCACCCTCGAGGCGCTCACCGGGGTCGACCTGCCCGAGGGGACGACGATCGCGGTGGAGAAGCCCTTCGGCCGGGACGAGGCCGACGCCCGCGCGCTCAACGCCGTCCTGCACCGCCTGGTCCCCGAGCAGCGCACCTTCCGGGTCGACCACTTCCTGGCCATGCAGACCGTGCTCAGCCTGCTGGGGCTCCGTTTCGGCAACCGGCTGTTCGAGCCGATCTGGAACGCCCAGCACGTCGACCGGGTCGAGATCGTCTTCGACGAGCCGCTGGCGCTGGAGGGCCGCGCCCAGTACTACGACACCGCCGGCGCGCTGCGGGACATGCTGCAGAACCACCTGCTCCAGCAGCTGGCGCTCATCGCCATGGAGCCACCGCACGCGATCGACGGGGCCAGCCTGTCCGCCCGCAAGGCCGACGTGCTGCGCGCGGTGCGCCCCCCGGCCGACATGGCCCGGGACACCGTGCGGGCC
The DNA here is from genome assembly GCF_026967795.1 of Modestobacter sp. VKM Ac-2986. Classification (GTDB taxonomy): domain Bacteria; phylum Actinomycetota; class Actinomycetes; order Mycobacteriales; family Geodermatophilaceae; genus Modestobacter. The sequence continues at coordinate 363,114 of NZ_JAPVBH010000001.1, read as the reverse complement.
CGCTACACCGCCGGCACCGTCGAGGGCCGCGAGCTGCCCGACTACGTCACCGAGGACGGCGTCGACCCGGCGCGGGAGACCGAGACCTACGCCGAGTACACGGTGACCATCGACAACTGGCGCTGGGCCGGGGTGCCGTTCCGGCTCCGCACCGGCAAGGCGCTGGGCTCCAGCCGGCAGGAGATCGCCATCTGGTTCAAGCCGGTGCCGCACCTGGCCTTCGGCCGCGGGACCCCGGAGCCGGACGTCCTGCGGATGAGCTTCGACCCCGACCACATCTCCCTGGAGATCAACCTCAACGACGCCGACGACCCCTTCGAGCTCGACCGCCGCGCGCTGGACATCGAGCTGCCGCCGGCGCCGCTGTCGGCCTACGGGCTGCTGCTGAAGGAGATGCTGACCGGCGAGCGCACCCTGTCGATCAGCGACGTCGAGGCCGAGGAGAGCTGGCGGATCGTCGAGCCGATCCTCGCGGCGTGGGCAGCCGGCGAGGTGCCGCTGCAGGAGTACCCGGCCGGCTCGGCGGGCCCGGTACCCGGCGGAGGTGCCGTCGCGCCCTGAGCCGACCGGTCCGCCGGGGACGGCGCCGGGGGCACCGGCCACCGGCCCGTGCGCGCGTAGGTTCGGCACGTGACGAGCGGAGCGCAGGAGACGGGCAGCGCCCAGACCGGGGAGAGCCTCGGCGACGTCTTGAGCCGCGTCGCCCGCGAGCTGCAGCACGAGCACGGGGACGTCGAGGGCACGCTGCAGGGCATCACCCGCGCCGCCGTCGACACCGTCCCCGGCGCCGACGAGTGCGGCATCAGCTACGTGGTCCGCCGGCGCGACGTCCAGCCCCGCGCCTGGACCAGCGACCTGCCCCGGGAGCTCGACGCCCTCCAGGGGACGCTGGGCGAGGGTCCGTGCCTCGACGCGATCTGGGACCACCGGGTGGTCTCGGTGCCCGACGTGGCCGGCGAGGGACGCTGGCCGCAGTTCACCCGTGGGGCGGCGGCCCGCGGCGTCGGCAGCCTGCTGTGCTTCCAGCTCTTCGTCGAGGGCGACGCCCTCGGGGCTCTCAACCTCTACGCGCGCCGCGCGGGCGCCTTCGACGCGGAGTCCGAGGACGTCGGCCAGCTGTTCGCCGCCCACGCCGCGGTGGCGCTGGCGGGGGCCGAGCACGAGTCGAACCTGCGAGCCGGGATGGACCACCGCGACCTCATCGGCCAGGCCAAGGGCATCCTGATGGAGCGGCACCGGCTGACCGCCGTCCAGGCGTTCGACCTGCTCGTCCGGACGTCGTCGCTGACCAACCGCAAGCTGCGGGACGTCGCCGACGAGCTGACCTCGACCGGTCACCTGGCGACCACGGGCGGGGAGTGAGCTACTCCCGCACCACCCAGACCTCGGCCGGGCCCTTCGGGGTGTCGTGCATCTGCGGCGGGGTGGACCGCTCGTACACGCCCAGGTACTGCGGCCCGTCGTAGACCAGGACCGAGGAGAGGACCGCCTCGTCGGGGACGTCGTCGACCTGGCCGTGGCGCGGCCCGCCCCAGTGGAAGATCAGCGGCATGGGGGAACGCTAGCCCGCCACCGGGCGGGCGTGACCACGAGGGCGCCTGCCCGGCCCTACGATCCGGACACCCGCCCGCAGGAGGAGCCGTGCCCGACGCCCCGCACCCCACCGGCCCACCGCCCGACGGCCTGCACGTCGAGCGGCACACCACCGGGTCGCTGCGGGCCCGCGGGCTGGTGGTCGGCGGGCAGCCGCACGGCTGGTGGGAGTGGTTCCGGCTCGACGGCAGCCTGATGCGGTCGGGCACCTTCGACCACGGCCGCACCGTCGGCACCTGGACGACGTACGACCGCAGCGGCACCCCCTACAAGATCACCGAGAAGGGCGACTAGGCGCGCTCCCGCGTCCCGTAGATGCCGGTGGCCTGGGCGGCGTCGAGCCGGGCGTCCTCGGTGCGGACCACCGACAGCTGGGTGCTCTCCGGCGGCAGCACGGTCTGCCACAGCCAGTCGGCGGCCACCCGCACCCGGTTGGCCATCGCCGGCAGCGCGTACAGGTGGTACCCGCGGGTGACGACCTTGGCCAGCGGACCACTCAGCGGGATCCCCAGCGGCTTGGCCACCGCGTCCCAGCCGCCGAGGTCGGCGACCAGCCCGAGGTCGCGGTGCCGGTAGGGCCGGGCGGTGCCCACCCCCAGCGAGGCGGCGATGTTGCGACCCAGCGCCACCCCCTGCCGCTGCGCGTGCTGCGCCGTCGGCGGGGTGTCGGGCAGTCCGTCGTCGCCCGGGCCGGCGGCGAGGTCGGGCACCGCGGCGGCGTCGCCCGCGGCCCAGACGCCGCGGACGCCGGGCACCGACAGCTCGGGGTCGACCACCAGCCGGCCCTTGCGCAGCGGCAGCCCGAGCCCGGCGACCAGCGGGCTGGCCGCGATGCCGGCACCCCAGACCAGGGTGCGGGTGGGCACCGTCGTCCCGTCGGTGAGCGTCACGGCGCGGTCGCTGGCCGAGGCGACCGACACCCCGAGCCGGACGTCGATCCCGCGCTCGTGCAGCAGGTCCAGGGCCAGCTTCCCGAGCTTGGGCCCGAGCTCGGGGAGCACGGCCTCGGCCACGTCGACCAGCACCCAGCGCACGTCCTCGGCGCGGGTGCGGTCCCAGCGGCCCTCGATCGTGCGCAGCCAGCGCTGGGTCTGGGCGACGAACTCGGTGCCGGTGTAGCCGGCGCCCACGGCGACCACCGACAGCAGCTCCGCGCGGCGCGCCCGGCCCTCGGGGGTGTCGGGCTCGGCGTCGGCGACGTCGAGCTGGTGCAGCAGGTGGTCGCGCAGGTAGACGGCCTCGACCAGCGTCTTCAGCCCACGCGCCTGCTCGGCCACGCCGGGGATGTCGAACCGGCGGGTGACCGAACCGGGCACCAGGACCAGCTGGTCGAAGCGCTCGGTGCGGGGCTCGTCGGCGGCGTCCTCGAGCGAGGGGCGCACGGTCACCGTGCGGGCGCCGAGGTCGACGGAGGTGACCCGGCCGAGCACCAGCCGCACGCTCGGCAGCGCCCGCCGGAGCGAGACGGCGATGTGCCGGGCCTCGATCACGCCGGTGGCGACCTCGGGCAGCAGCGGGCTGTAGAGCAGGTAGTCGTTCGGGCTGACCAGCACCAGCTCGACCCGGCCCGGCGGCAGGTGCCTCTGCAGGTGCCGCAGCGCGTAGAAGGCGGCGAACCCGCCACCGACCACGACGATCCGGGTGGGCTGTCCCTCGGTCACGCGCATCTCCTCGGTTCGGCTGCACCCGGACAGTGCCCGCCCGGGCGGCGGGTACGCACACCGGGTCCTGGGAGACTCGCCGGGTGGCTCCCCGACGCTGCCCCTGCGGCACCGGCCTGACCTACGCCGAGTGCTGCGGCCGCCTGCACGACGGGACGGCGATGGCCGGCACGGCCGAGCAGCTCATGCGCTCCCGCTACAGCGCCTTCGTCGTGGGCGACCCGGCGTACCTGCTGGCCACCTGGCACCCCTCGACCCGGCCGGGCCGGCTGGAGCTGGACCCCGACGTCCGCTGGACCGGGCTGGAGGTGCTGGGCGGCACCGGCGGGTCACTGCTGGCGACCGAGGGCGCCGTGACCTTCCGGGCACACTGGGTCGCCGGCGGGGTCCGGGGCACCCAGGAGGAGGACAGCCGCTTCGTCCGCGAGGGCGGCCGGTGGGTCTACCTGGACGGCGACGCCCGGTCCTGACCTCGCGGGTGGGGGTTCCACGTGGAACCCTGCCGGAGCTGCCCGGGCGGGCCGCGCCGACGTCGTCCCGTCGCCGAGACCAGGAGGCCCCGATGCCCCACCTGCTGCACCTCGACTCCTCCGCCGACCCGCGGCACTCGTCCTCCCGCGAGGTCACCGCCGCCTTCCTGCGCGGGTGGCGCGGCCGCGGCCCGGGCTTCACCGTCACCTCCCACGACCTGCACGCCGACCCGCCGCCGCACCTGCCCGACGCCGCGCTGCACTGGGCCCCGCGGCTGCGCACCGCCGGTGAGGTGGTCGACCCGGCCGCCGAGGCGCGCCAGCGGCACTACCTCGACGAGCTGATGGCCGCCGACGTCCTGCTGGTCGGGGCCCCGATGTACAACTGGTCGCTGCCCTCGACCCTGAAGGCCTGGATCGACCACGTGCACGTGCTCGGCACCACCGTGCCGTTCGGCGACTACGAGGCACGGCCGCTGGCCGGGCGGTCCGCGGTGGTGGTCTCCAGCCGCGGCGCCAGCTACGACGCCGAGGGCGAGCAGGCCAGCTGGGACCACACCGTGCCGCCGCTGGAGCTGGTGCTGGGCCGGTCGTTCGGGATGACGGTCTCGGTGATCACCCTGCAGCTCACCCTGGCCGACCGCGTGCCGGCGATGGCCGACCTGCGCGGCCGCGCCGCGGCCGAGGCCGACGCCGCCCGCAGCTACGCCGAGGAGCTGGCCGAGCGCATCGGCTGAACTGGTCCGTCCTCCGGGCGGAGGACACCCGGTCGGGGATTCGCCGGCCCGACGGGGACCCGCCAGGCAGGGGCCACCCCGCGGACACCTCCCACGCCCAACCTGGGCAGGGTCCGGGCCCCGTCCAGGGGCTCCTCGACACCCGAGGTGTCGCCGTGACCGCTGCCCCGACCCAGGCACGGACCAGGACCCAGCCGGGGGCGCCGACCGCCTCCCCCTGCACGCCGGCCTGCGCCGCCGACCCCCGCCCGACCGTGGACGCCGCCACCCGCCGCCGCCGCGCGGTGCGGCTGGCCGGCGCCCTGGCCGGGACCGCCCTCGCCGCCCTGCGCGCGCCGGCGGCCGGTGCCCGCGGCCGCCGCCGGCTGCTGACCTGCGCCGCGGCGCGGGTGCTGACCGCCGCCGGGGTCCGGGTCGAGGTCACCTCCTCCCCGGTCGCCTGGCCCCGCGCCGGCGCCGGCCGCGGACCCGGACAGCTCGTGGTCGCCAACTCCGTCTCCTGGGTCGACCACCTGGCGCTGCTCACCGTCGTCCCGGGCGTGCCCGTCACCGGGACCGGGCCGGCCGGGTGGCCGGTGCTGGGCGGGCTGCTCCGCCGCGCCGGCGCGGTGCCGGTCGACCCGGCGCGGCCGCGCACCCTGCCGCGAGCCGTCGGGCAGGTCGCCGACGCGCTGCGCGGGGGGACCGCGGTGACCGTGCGCCCCGAGCGGACGACGTCGTGCGGTGTGGACCTGGGCCGGTTCGGCACGGCCTTCCTGCAGGCGGCCGTGGACGCCGCCGCCCCGGTCTGCCCGGTCGCCGTCCGGTACCGGGTCGACGGCGGCGCCGGCACCACCCTGGCCGCGCACCTGCCCGGTGAGCCGTTGCGCCGCAGCCTGTCCCGGGTGCTCGCCGCCCGCGGTCTGGTGGTCGAGGTGCACCTGCTGCCGGCCCTCGACCCGGCCGGCGCAGACCGCCGCGAGCTCGCCGCGCTGGCCGAGTACGCGGTCGCCGCGGTCACCGAGGCCCGCACCCCGGTGGTCGCCGCGCACCCCCGCCGTCCCCGGGTGCCGACACCCGTGGTCCCCCGCCGCCGGGGAGCAGCGAGTGCTGCATGAGGCTCCGCTCCCGGTCGGCCTGACCACCGGACTGCGGGTGGTCGTGGTCGCCGAGACCTTCCTGCCGGCGGTCAACGGCGTGGTCAACTCCGTGCTGCGGCTGGTCGACCACCTCGCCGTCCGCGGGCACGACCCGGTCGTGCTGGCCCCCTCGGGCCGCAGCTACGAGTCCCGCTGCGGTGCCCGGGTCGAGGTGGTGACCGTGCCGTCGATGCGGCTGCCGCGGTACCGCCAGCTGACCCTCGCCCGCCCGGCCGCCGACCTGACCGCGGTGCTGGGCGGGATGGCCCCCGACGTGGTCCACCTGGCCTCGCCGGCCGTGCTCGGCCTCGCCGCCGGCCGGGCCGCCCGGGCCCTCGGCGTCCCGTCGGTCGCGGTGTTCCAGACCGACCTGGCCGCCTTCGCCCAGCGCTACCGGCTGCCCGGCGGCCCCGCGGCCGCCTGGCGGTACCTGCGCACCGTGCACGGGACGGCGGACCTCACGCTCGCCCCGTCCTCGGCGGCCGCCGCCCTGCTGGCCCGGCAGGGCATCGGGCCGGTCGCACTGTGGGCCCGCGGCGTCGACCTCGACCAGTTCTCCCCCTGCCACCGCGACGAGGCGCTGCGCGCCGAGCTCGCCCCCGGCGGCGAACTGCTGGTGGGCGTGGTCGCCCGGCTGGCGGTGGAGAAGCGGCTGGAGCTGCTCGCCCCGCTCAGCGAGCTGCCCGGGGTGCGGCTGGTGGTCGTCGGCGACGGCCCGCAGCGCCGGGCGCTGGCCCGCGCGATGCCCCGGGCACGGTTCCTCGGCCAGCTCGGCGGGGCGGAGCTGGGCGCCGTCGTCGCCTCCCTCGACCTGTTCGTCCACCCGGGCGCCGACGAGACGTTCTGCCAGGCGGTGCAGGAGGCGCTCGCCGCGGGCGTCCCCGCCGTGGTCGCGGCCTCCGGGGGCCCGCTGGACCTGGTGCGGCACCGGGAGAACGGCTGGCTGTGGGCCGGCGACGACCCGCAGGTGCTGGCCGCCATGGTCGCCGGGCTCCGCGACGACCCCGCGACGCTGCAGGCCGCCGCCGCGGCGGCCCGCCCGTCGGTGGCCGGGCGCACCTGGGGGCGGATCGGCGACGAGCTGATCGGGCACCTGCAGCGGCTGCGCACCGCCGTCCCGGCCGGCGCGCCGCGCTGAGCCCGGCGTCCCCCGACGGGGCGGTCCCTGCGCGGCGGGAGCGGCCGCGACCAGGCAGGATCGTCCCCGACAGCCCCCTTGACCGCGCGGAGTCCCGTTGAGCCAGCACGTGCGCCACAGCGTCCCCGAGGGCACGCCGTCCCCCGTCATCGACCTGTCCCAGTGGCGGCTCAACGCCCTGCCGGACACCAACTCCGACGAGGACTGGGACGACGACCGCGAGCTGTTCGACCCCCAGGGCAACCGGGTCGACACGTGGCGGGAGAACTACCCGTACAGCGAGCGGATGCTGCGCCGCGACTACGAGATCGAGAAGCGCGAGCTGCAGATCGAGCTGCTCAAGCTGCAGGGCTGGGTGAAGGACACCGGCCAGAAGCTGGTGCTGGTGTTCGAGGGCCGCGACGCCGCGGGCAAGGGCGGCACGATCAAGCGCTTCACCGAGCACCTCAACCCGCGCGGGTCCCGCACGATCGCCCTGGACAAGCCCAGTGAGCGCGAGCGGACCCAGTGGTACTTCCAGCGCTACGTGCAGCACCTGCCGGCCGCCGGCGAGATCGTCATGTTCGACCGCTCCTGGTACAACCGCGCCGGCGTCGAGCGGGTGATGGGCTACTGCACCGCTGACGAGTACCTGCTCTTCATGCGCCAGGCCCCGGAGTTCGAGCGGATGCTCGTCGACAGCGGCATCCAGCTGGTCAAGTTCTGGTTCTCGGTCACCAAGGGCGAGCAGCGCAGCCGGTTCATCGTGCGGCAGATCGACCCGGTGCGGCAGTGGAAGCTCTCCCCCACCGACCTGGCCAGCCTGGACAAGTGGGACGCCTACACCGAGGCCAAGGAGGCGATGTTCGTGCACACCGACACCGAGCACGCCCCCTGGACGGTGATCAAGAGCAACGACAAGAAGCGCGCCCGGCTGGCCGCACTGCGGCACGTGCTGGCCCGGTTCGACTACACCGACAAGGACCACGACGCGGTCGGCGTCCCGGACCCGCTGATCGTGGGGGCGGCCGCCGACGTGATCGAGGAGGAGGTCGTCGCCCCGGTCATGCCCCGGCCCGGCGACGAGCTCCCGCTCAGCGGGAGCTGACGCCCCGGCACCGCTGACCGGCGCCGGACAGCACAGCGCCCGCCCCGGCGGACCGGGGCGGGCGCTGTCGTGGTGCGGGGTGGGTCAGCGGTTGTCGTTCCGCCCGAGCGCGTCCTTGGCCTTGTCGGCCAGGCTGCGGTCGTCGTTCGTGCGACCGGTGGTGGTCGTGTCGTTGCCGACGATGCCGTCGGTGTCGACCTGCTCCTTGCGCACCGTGTCGGTGACCTGCTGCTGCTCGGTCACCGTCTCGGTGCCCAGGCGCACACGCTCGACCGGCACGGCCTCCTTGGCGACCACGGGCTGCTCGGCGTGGAGCACGACCTCGTGCTCCTCCTCCGAGATGGCCGGGCCGCTCATCGCGTCGCCCATGTTGGCGTCGGTGATCGGCTCACGCTGGATCGTGACCTCCTCGTGCGACACGGGGACGGTCTGCGTGACGTTCTCGGTCACGACGTACTTGCGCAGACGCGCACGCCCGGCCTCGACACGCTGGGTGCCGACGCTGAGGCGCTCCTCGGACAGCGTCATCGCGTCGTCCGTGGTCGGGCCGGAGGTGTCGTGACCGACGGTCCCGTGCTGGTTGCGGTCCTGCGCCCCGGCCAGGCCGGTGGTGCCGGCCGTGCCCGCGGTGCCGGCCGTACCAGCGGTACCGGCCGTACCAGCGGTGCCGGCGAAGCCGGAGGTGTTGGACGTCGTGGTGTCCGTCGTCGTGGTGTCCGTCGTCATGGTGTTCGACGTCGTGGTGTTCGACGTCGTGGTGTCACCGAGGGAGTAGTGCCGGTACAGGGCGCTCTCCTCCTCAGGGGACAGGTGGCCGTCCTGGTCGATCTTCGGCGCGTCCTTGACGGCGGCCTTGGAGACCGGGACGCGCAGGCCGTCACCGGTGAGCTCGCCGTCCCGGATCGGGACGAAGGTCTCCTTAGAGCCGAACAGACCGGTCTTCACGGTGACCCACTCGGGGTTGCCGGACTGGTCGTCGAGGAAGACCTCGGAGGCGGTGCCGATCTTGTCGCCGTCGTTGTCGTAGACGTTGGCGCCGATGACGCGGTCGAGCATGTCAGTGCCGATCATGGGGGCTGCTCCTCAGCTCGGGGACGTTCTTGCTCCTCACGCTCTGTGCCCCTCATCCGGCCCCGGAAACAGCCGGTGGGTGAACAACTGGAGGACGTGCTAGGGCGTGTCGCCCCCGCCGCCGTCCAGCCACGGCACATATGCGCTGGTCAGCCCGGCCGTCCGCCGCCTGACTCGCCGGGCGCCGGCCGGCGCGGACACGCCGTGCAGTCCGTCGTCCGGACGGCTGCCGGGCGTGTCGTCCAGGAACCGGCCCGGACGGCCGTGAGCATGGGGACGTGCCTCCCCGTTCGCAGTACGACGACCTGGTCCACCCGCGCACCCAGAAGAAGCCCTCTCCGCAGGTCGAGGCGGAGAAGGACCTCGTCGTCGAGGACCCCAGCAGCGGGTTCGTCGGCGCGGTGGTGCGCTGCGAGAAGGACGTCGTCCACCTCGAGGACCGCTTCGGCAAGGTCCGGGCCTACCCGCTCGGCCCCGGTTTCTGGGTCGACGGCCGGCCGGTCGTGCTGGTGCGCCCGAAGGTGAACACGATCTCCGGGCCGCAGCGGAGCGCGTCGGGGTCGACCTACGTCGTCGGCGCCCGGGCCCGGGTCGCCCGCGAGGGCCGCATCTACGTCGAGGGCAAGCACGACGCCGAGCTGGTGGAGAAGGTCTGGGGCCACGACCTGCGGATCGAGGGCGTCGTCGTGGAGCCGCTGCACGGCGTGGACGACCTGCCCGGCATCGTCCGGGAGTTCCGGCCCTCGTCGGGACGCCGGCTCGGCGTGCTCGTCGACCACCTGGTGACCGGCTCGAAAGAGACCCGGATCGCCGAGCAGGTCACCGGCACGCACGCGCTCGTCGTCGGCCATCCGTTCATCGACATCTGGCAGGCGGTGAAGCCCTCCGTCGTGGGCATCAAGGCTTGGCCGACGGTGCCGAAGGGCGAGGACTGGAAGACCGGCGTCTGCCGGCGCCTGGGCTGGGAGGACGACACGGGTTACGTGTGGGCGCAGCGGATCCTGGCCCGGGTCACCCGGTGGACCGACCTGGAGCCGGTGCTCATCGGCCGGGTCGAGGAGCTCATCGACTTCGTCACCGAGGACTGACGAAGGACCTTCCTGCCCCCACCACTCGCAGGCTCGCGGCGGGCCCCTGCAGGAAGGCCGAACGGCCGCCGTCCCGGAGGACGGCGGCCGTGGCGTGTGCGGGTGAACGGAGTGGGTCCGTGGGCGTCAGCGCCGCGGATCCACTCCGCTGTGTCACTCGGGGATGTAGTTGAACGTGTCCGGGTCGGGGCCGGTGCGCTCGTTGCGGTTCAGCATCGTGATCTCGCGCAGGTCGTCCTCGGTGAGCTCGAAGTCGAAGATGTCGAAGTTCTCCTCGACCCGGCTGCGGGTGACCGACTTCGGGAAGACGATGTCGCCGCGCTGGACGTGCCAGCGCAGCGTGACCTGGGAGGCGGTCTTGCCGTGACGCTCGGCCACCCGCAAGATCGTCGGGTCGTCGAGCACCTTGCCCTGGGCGATCGGCGACCAGGCCTCGGTGGCGATCTCGTGGTCGGCGTCGAAGGCCCGCAGGTCGTCCTGGGTCAGGTACGGGTGGACCTCGATCTGGTTGACCGCCGGGCGGATCTCGGTCTCGCCGAAGAGCTTGCGCAGGTGGTGGGCGTTGAAGTTCGAGACGCCGATCGACTTCGCCCGGCCGGAGCGGTAGATCTCCTCCATGGCCTTCCAGGTCTCGACGTAGTCGACGTCGATGCCCGGCAGCGGCCAGTGGATGAGGAACAGGTCCACGTCGTCGAAGCCGAGGGCCTCGAGGGTGCCGTCGAAGGCGCGCAGCGCGTCCTCGCGGGCGTGGAAGCCGTTGTTGAGCTTGGAGGTGATGAAGACCTCCTCGCGCGGGACGCCGGAGTTGCGGATGCCCTCGCCGACGCCCTTCTCGTTGCCGTACATCTCGGCGGTGTCGATGTGCCGGTAGCCGACCTCGAGGGCGGTCTGCACCGCCTGCGCGGTCTCCTCGGGCTTGACCTGGTAGACGCCGAAGCCCAGCTGAGGGATCTCGACGCCGTTGTTCAGGGTGATCGTGGGCACGGAGGCCATGGAGCTCTTCTTCCTGTCGACTGCGTGCGGTGCGGCGGCGCGCGGACACCCGGAGGTGGCACGCCGACCTGCAGGGCACCTACCCGGCCGATCCGCCGGCTACCCGCGAGGCATCTCACCGAGGCTGCGGGAATGGAGTCCCAGCGCTCGGGGAGTGATGCGCTGGGACTCCCTCAGCAGCTCAGAGCTGGGCGGCGACCATCGGCTCGAGGGTCAGCTCGGGGTTGCGCTGCTGGAGCGTGCGCAGGTCCCACTTGTCCATGAACAGCGCCAGCAGCTCGCCGTCCTCACGCTGGAGCACCTCGACCCCGCGCGCGGCGGCGACGGCGGGCGCGGACGCCGCGTCCGTGCGCACCGCGATCGTGTACGGCAGGTGGTCGATGGACACCGGCGCCCCGAACTCCTGCTCCATCCGGTGGACGGCGACCTCGAACTGCATCGGCCCGACGACGGCGAGCACGGGGGCGGCGTCCCCGCGGCGGTCCGAGCGGAGCACCTGGGCCACGCCCTCGGAGTTCAACTGGCCGATGCCGCGGCGGAACTGCTTGAACTTGGCGGTGTCCTTGCCCCGCACGACGGCGAAGTGCTCGGGGGCGAAGGTGGTCAGCGGCGGGTACGTCACCTTGGCGTCGGCGTAGAGGGTGTCGCCGACGTGCAGCGCGTTGGCGTTGACCAGGCCCACGACGTCGCCGGGGTAGGCGGTGTCGACGCTCTCCCGGTCCCGGCCGAAGACGTGCTGGGCGTACTTGGTGGCGAAGGGCCGGCCGGTGGTGGCGTGGGTGACCACCATGCCGCGCTCGAAGACGCCGGAGGCGATCCGGATGTAGGCCAGCCGGTCGCGGTGCGCGGCGTCCATGCCCGACTGCACCTTGAACACGAACGCGCTGAACGGCGCCTCCACCGGGCGGGCGGCGCCCTCGACGTCCGGCCGCGGGGTGGGCGCGGGCGCCAGGTCGACCAGGATGTCCAGCAGCGCACCGACGCCGAAGTTCGACACGGCCGAGGCGAAGATGACCGGCGTCGTCTCCCCGGCCAGGAAGCGCTCCTGGTCGTGGTCGGCCTCGGTGGCGTCGAGCAGCTCGCTCTCCTCGACCGCCGTCGTCCAGGCGTCGCCCTCGCGGGCCAGCGCGGCCGCGGGCGGCAGCACCTCCTCGGGGGCGATGGTGGCGCCACCGGCGGTGCGGGTGAAGCGGTGGTAGGTGCCGTCGCGGCGGTCCACGACGCCGCGGAAGTCACCGGAGATGCCGACCGGCCAGGTCAGCGGGGTGGGCACCAGGCCGGTGCGCTCGCTGACCTCGTCCATCAGCTCGAGCGCGTCCTTGCCCGGGCGGTCCCACTTGTTGACCACGGTGATGACCGGGATGCCCCGGTGCTTGCAGACCGCGAACAGCTTCATGGTCTGCGCCTCGAGGCCCTTGGCGGCGTCGATGAGCATCACCGCGGCGTCGACCGCGGTCAGCACCCGGTAGGTGTCCTCGGAGAAGTCGGCGTGGCCGGGGGTGTCGAGCAGGTTCACCACGGCGTCGCGGTACTCGAACTGCAGCGCGGCGGAGGTGATGGAGATGCCGCGCGCCTTCTCCATGTCCATCCAGTCCGACACCGTGCCCCGGCGGCCGGCCTTCCCGTGCACCGCACCGGCCGAGCCGATGACCCGCGCGTGCAGCGCGAGCGCCTCGGTCAGCGTGGACTTGCCCGCGTCGGGGTGGCTGATCACGGCGAAGGTGCGCCGGCGGGCGGCCTGGGACAGCACCTCGGGCAGCGGGGCGCTCGTGGTCTGGGTCGCGGTCATGCTCTCTCCCTCGTCCCGGCTGCGGCCGGGGGTGTTCCTCGTCGATCGTGCAACGCCGCCGGGCCCCGGCGGATGCCCACGGTCAGAAGTAGTCGAGCAACTGGGCGGCCGGACCGCTCGCGAGCAGGTCCAGCGCCGCCGGGTCGCCCGGCCCGCCGGCCAGCCCGGCCTGGGCCACGGCCCGCCCGGAGGTGCCGCCGCAGTACAGGACGGCGAAGCCCCGCACGTCCAGCACCAGGTCCGGCTCGCCCCGCGCGGGCACCAGTGTGCCCTCTCCGCCCTCGATCCCCAGCTCCCAGTCGCCGGTGTTCCACGGCGCGAGGGCGTCGGTGAGCCGGAAGGCGACCCGCCCGCGCACGTGCGCCGGCCAGCCGCGGGCCTCGACCGCGCGGACGACGTCGACCGGGCGGAGCATCCAGGCCGTCGTCCCGGGGTCGGTGACCCGCTCCAGGGGGAGGACGGCGGAGACCGCGTCGCCGGCCAGCAGCGGCACCCGGACGGTGCGGGCGACCGTGCGCCAGCCGGCCAGCACGCCGACCAGCGCCCGGGCCGCCGCCGGGGTGACCGCGAGCAGCTGGCGGACGTCGAGCCGGGCGTCGGGCCCGTAGCCGCGGCCGCGGTCGAGCACCAGCGCACCGGTCAGGACGCCGTCCTCGTACGCCAGCGTGACGGCGTCCGGGGCCTGTGCTGGCGGCTCGTCGAAGAACCCGCCGCGCCGGGTGAGCAGCCCGTCGCGCTCGCGGGCCAGCCGCTCGTAGAGGTCGGTGACGGCGGGGGAGTCGTCGGCGTCACCGGGGCGCAGCGCCACGCCCTCGTCGTCGCGCGGGCGGGGCAGCGAGGCGGTGTCCAGGTCGGCCGCGCGCAGCATCCCCCCGACCTCCCAGCCCGCGGACCGGTAGACCGCCGAGACGGTCGGGTAGAGCGTGCTGACCGCGGCGCCGCGGTCCCGGGCCTGGGCGAGCACCGCGCCCAGCAGCTCCCGGGTCAGGCCACCGCCGCGGCTCTCCGGGGCCACGGCGACGCCGCTGACCCCGGCCGCGGGCACCCGGCGTCCGCCCCACCAGTGCTCGTGCGGCAGCTCGACGATCTTGCCGAGCAGCCGGCCGCGCTCGTCGAAGGCGCCCAGCCGGGAGACCCCGGGCACCACCCGCATCGTCTGCGGCGGTGGCTCGGCGGCGCCGCCGAAGGCCAGCCGGCCCATCTCCCAGGCCGGCACGAGCTCGTCGCGGGTCAGCTCGCGGACGACCACGGTCACGCCGCCACCTCGGCGGCGACGGGACGGCGCAGCACGGCCCAGGCGACCACGGCCAGCAGCCCGGTGAGGGCGGCACCCAGCGCGGGGACGGCGAACGCGGACTCGGCCCCCCAGTGGTCGACCGCCGCGCCGGCCAGCGACGAGCCGGCGGTGACGCCGACGGTCAGGCCGGTCGTCGTCCAGGTCAGGCTCTCGGTGAGCGAGGCACGGGAGACCCGGGACTCGACCACCGACAGGCCGGAGACCAGCACCGGGGCGATGGTGAGCCCGGCCAGGAACGCGATGCCGATCAGCGCCGGCAGCGACCCGACCAGGTGCAGCGCCTGGGCCGCGACGGCGAACAGCACCGCCGTCCCCAGGAACCGGGTGACCAGCGACCCGGGCAGCTTCGCGATGCCGTAGACCAGCCCGGCGACCAGGCTGCCACCGGCGTAGGCCGAGAGCGCCAGGCCCGCCGAGGCCGGACTGCCCTGCTCCTCGGCGAAGCCCACGACCACGACGTCCACGGCACCGAACACCACGCCCACGGCCAGGTAGGTGACCGCGATGACGACCAGCCCGGGGCTGAGCACCGCGGGCCGCGCCTGACCGGCGACCCGGGGGACGACGGCGGGGGCGGTCGACTCCAACCGGGAGAGCACGAGCGCGCCGGCGACCCCCAGGAGCAGCCCGGTCAGGTAGCCCAGCGGCGGGGCGACCAGCGCGGCGAGGAAGGTGACCAACGGCGGCCCGACGACGAAGACGACCTCGTCGGCCACCGACTCGAAGGCGAACGCGGTCTGCCGCTGGGCCGGCTCGGGCAGGGCGTTGGCCCAGCGGCTGCGCACGACGGACCCGACGTTGGCCGAGCAGAGGCCGGCGAGCACTGCCAGGACGAACCAGGTCCAGCGTGGTGCGTCGGTGACCACCGCGGCGACGAAGGCCAGCCCGCCGGCCAGCGACAGCAGTGCCGTGGCCCGCACCACCGGCCCCTGGCCGCGGCGGTCCATCGCCCGGGCCCACTGCGGGCTGCCCACGGCGAAGGCCAGCGTGTTCGTGCCGGCGACCGCGCCGGCGAGGGCGTAGCTGCCGCTCTGGCCCTCCACGAGCAGGACGGTGCCCAGCCCGGCCGTGGCCATCGGCACGCGGGCCAGCAGCCCGGCGGAGGAGAAGGCACGGGTGCCCGGGACGGCGAACAACCGGGCGTACGGGGCGAACACGGTGCGGGCTGGCACGTCTGCTTCTCGCGCTTCCTGGCCACAGGCGAGTGCGGGGGTGCCCGCCGGACCCTCGGGTGGCTCCCCGAACGTAGCAGCCGGGCCGATCGCCGGCGGGCACGTCGGAGGGTGCGGGGACCACGGCCGACGCGCCGACCGGGTCGGCGGGTGCGACCCTCGACGCGCGTCGCCCGGCCCGGTCCCGGCGTGCGAGCCGCCCGACGAGCGCAGGAGCAGATGACCGCCGACGAGCCCACCGTGTGGGCGCACCGACCGCTCCCGGCGGCCACGGGCGGCCGCGGCACCTGGTCCTGGGACATCGCCCGCCCGCCCGACCTGACCGCGGCGCGCCGGACGCTGCGCCGGGGCCTGGCGGAGCAGCCGCTGCCCTCGGGCGCGGACGAGGACGACGTCGACCGCCTGCTGCTCGCCTTCGAGGAGCTCACCTCCAACGGGCTGCGCCACGGCGGAGCCCCGATCCGGGTCCGGGTCGACGGGTGCGGCGACGGCTGGCTCATCGACGTCAGCGACGCCCGGCCCCACCAGCCGCCCGTCTCGGCCGTGGACCGCGACCCGGCGCTGGGCGGTCTGGGACTGCACCTCGTCGCCCGGCTGTCGGCCGCCTGCGGCTGGGCGGTCAGTGGCCGCCGCAAGCACGTGTGGGCGGCGCTGCGACCAGCGGTCTGATCCACAGACGCACGGCCGACACGGGCAGGTGCTGGACTTCCTTGAACGTTCATGGATCAATGTGTGAGCCGATGCACACGCACGGTGATCACAGCTCCAGGAGGCCCCGCCCGTGTCCCGACGCACCCCTCGTCGCCTGCTCGCCGTGCTGGCCCTGTCGACGTCCGTCCTGCTCCTCCCCGGTGTCGCCCAGGCCAAGGGCGGGGACGACGGCGCCGTGACCGAGGACGGCGGTGGCGGTGGCGCCGTCAGCGGCGACTTCGCCGTCACGGTGAACGGCCGTACCTCCAACCCGGCCGCCGGCAAGGACTTCCGGGTCAGCGGCGTCGCCCCGACCAGCCCGGTCGTCGTCACCGGCCGCAACGTCACCTTCCGGATCGACCCCACGACGCTGGGCGTGTACGACTACACCCTCACCGGTGCGGCCAGCCCGGAGCGGATGGTGACCGCACCCACCGTCGTCTTCGCCTCGAAGGTGCCCGTCCTCACCCCGGCCCAGCGGACCGCCGTGCGGATCTCCGAGCTCCGACTGCGCGACGACAACCTCGTCGTGGTCTTCTCCACCGCCGCCGGGAAGCTGAAGGTCCAGGCCAAGGACGCCCCGCAGGGCGGGATCTTCCAGATGGAGCAGGAGTTCGGCACCCCCGTCGAGTTCGTGCACACCCTCGGCGCCGGCCTCTTCTACTTCGTCAACGAGTTCACCGGGAAGGTCAACTTCGGCGACGGCGTGGACGCCGACGCCACGCACCAGATGCTGCTGGGCAAGGACAGCCCGCAGGTGGCCACCAAGCTCGCCCAGACCGCGACCAGCACCCGCTGGTCGGTGACCTCCGGCGGCCGGATGGGCGGCGTGCTCGGCGAGGACGCGATCGAGCTGTCCGCCGGGGCTACCGACTGCACCAGCGACTGCCAGGCCCGCAACCGCGTGCAGGGCTCGCTGCCGGTGCCGCCGGACCCGACGAACCCCGTCCCGATCGGCTGACCCACGTCCGCCGTCCCGTGCAGACTGCCAGCACGGGACGGCGGAGGTCGTCCGCACCGACGCGCGGGGGTGCCATGCGGCTGGTCCTGGTCAGGCACGGGCAGACGACGTCGAACCTGGTGCACGCACTCGACACCGCCGAGCCCGGTGCGGAGCTGACCGCCCTGGGCCAGCAGCAGGCGGCCGCGCTCGTGGGCGACCTGGCCGCCGAGGAGGTCGACGTCCTGGCCGCCTCACCGCTGCGGCGGGCGCAGCAGACCGCCGCGCCCCTCGCCGCCGCGCACGGTCTGACCGTGCTCACCCTCCCGGGCCTGCGGGAGATCGGCGCCGGCGACCTGGAGATGCAGCAGGGGCCCGAGGCCGTGGCGCGCTACCTCGACGTCGCCTTCTCCTGGGTCGGGCACGACTCGCCGGAGCGCCTGCCCGGTGGGCCCGCGGGCGTCGAGGTGCTCGCCGGGTTCGACGCCGCCGTCTCGGCCCTGGAGGGCCACGGCACGGCGGTCGCGGTCAGCCACGGCGCGGTGATCCGGGTCTGGCTGGCCGCCCGGGCGCGCGGCCTGACCCTCGCGGGGGTCCGTGACCGCCCACTGGCCAACACCGGCGTCGTGGTGCTGGAGGGCAGCACGGCCGACGGGTGGGAGCTGCAGGGCTGGCACGAGCGGTCCGGCGCCGAGCAGCCGCTCACCGGCACCGGCGACGCCGGGGGCGCTCCGCGGGACGCCCTGGGACAGGAGCCCCCGCCCGGCCACTGAGCGCCGAGCAGGCCGGGCCCGCCAGCGCGCCACTCCGGGTGGGGCGACGGTCACGTCCACAGCTCCGCGGGCCATCGCGCACTACATTCGGACTGTGACGACCTCCAGCCCGCTCCCGGACCCGCAGCTGCGCCCGCAGCTCGTCCCGGTCGCCGCGGGCACCGGCGGGCTGGTCGACCGGCACGGCCGGACGGCGACCGACCTGCGCGTCTCGCTGACCGACCGCTGCAACCTGCGGTGCACGTACTGCATGCCGCCCGAGGGCCTGCAGTGGCTGCCCAAGGTCGAGCAGCTCACCGACGACGAGGTCGCCCGGCTGGTCCGGATCGGCGTCGAGCACCTGGGCATCCGCGAGGTCCGGTTCACCGGCGGCGAGCCCCTGCTCCGCCCCGGCCTGCCCGGCATCGTCGCTGCCGCGACCGCGCTGCTCCCCCGCCCCGAGGTCAGCCTCACCACCAACGCCGTCGGCCTGTCCCGGATGGCGCCGGCCCTGGCCGCCGCGGGCCTGGACCGGATCAACGTCAGCCTGGACACCCTGGACCGCGACCGGTTCAAGCAGCTCACCCACCGCGACCGGCTGCCCGACGTCCTCGCCGGGCTCAAGGCGGCCAAGGACGCCGGCCTCACCCCGGTGAAGATCAACACGGTGCTGCTGAAGGGCATCAACGAGGACGACGCCGTCCCGCTGCTGGAGTACTGCCTGGAGCACGGCTACGAGCTGCGCTTCATCGAGCAGATGCCGCTGGACGCCCACCACGCGTGGACCCGCAGCGAGATGGTCACCGCCGAGGACATCCTGGCGAAGCTGACCGCCACCCACACCCTGGTGCCCGACGTCGAGGAGCGCGGTGCGGCCCCGGCCGAGCGCTGGCTGGTCGACGGCACCGGCCTCACCGTCGGCGTGATCGCCTCGGTCACCCGGTCCTTCTGCGGGGCCTGCGACCGCACCCGGCTCACCGCCGACGGCCAGATCCGCAACTGCCTGTTCGCCCGCGAGGAGTCCGACCTGCGGACGGCGATGCGCGAGGGCGCGAGCGACCAGGAGCTGGCCGACCGCTGGCGGATCGCCACGCTGACCAAGCTGCCCGGGCACGGCATCGACGACCCGAGCTTCCTCCAGCCGTCGCGGCCGATGTCCGCGATCGGGGGCTGAGCACCGTGAGCCGACCGGGAGCGAGCATCGCAGCGAGCTCTGCGAGCGAGGAGCGGAACGACCGTGGAGGCGAACCGATGGGCACGGTGACCGTCCGGTACTTCGCCGGGGCCCGCGCCGCGGTCGGCGTGGACACCGAGACCCGCGAGGCCGGCTCGCTCGAGGAGCTGGTCGGGCAGATCGTCGACGCCCACGGCGAGCGCCTGGAGAAGGTGCTCACCGCGTGCTCGTTCCTGGTGGACGGAACCAGCACCCGGGACCGCGCGTTGGTGCTCTCGCCCGGCGCGGTGGTGGACGTGCTGCCGCCCTTCGCCGGCGGCTGACCGGGCAGACTGCCCCGGACGGGGCACCGGCGAGAGGAACCACGATGAGCGTGTTCGACAAGGCGAAGGCCAAGGCCGAGGAGCTGCTCGGCCGCGCCGAGCAGGTCTACGGGGAGTCCCACGGCGACGCCGCGGCCACCATGGACGGCGAGGCGCGCCGGCTCGAGGCCGAGGCCGAGGAGGAGCGGGCCGAGGCCCGGTCCCGCCACGACGGCGACGACGGCCTGGCCGGCGCCCGCTAGTCCCGGCTCAGGCCAGCAGGCGGATGGCGACCAGGGCGACGTCGTCCTCCGGGCGGCCGTCGACCAGCCGGGCGATGAGCTGGTCGCACAGCTCGTCCAGCGAGGCCCCGGCCAGCTCGGTCGCGGCCTCGCGCAGCCGCTCCATGCCGTCGTCCAGGTCGCCGTCCCGGCGCTCGATCAGCCCGTCGGTGTAGAGCAGCACGGTCGACCCGGCCGGCAGCGTCAACACCGCCTCGCTGCGCTCGGCCCCCGGGTCGACGCCCAGCAGCAGCTCACCGCGCCACGCGGCCGGCGCGGCCAGCGTGCCGTCGGGGTGGATGACCAGCGGGGGCAGGTGCCCGGCGTTGGTCCACCGCATCCTGGTCAGGCCCTGCCCCGCCTCGGCAGGGGTCCGCTCGAACCGGGCCACGGCCGCGGTGGCGTAGGTGCCCAGCGACAGCAGCTCCATCGAGGAGTCCAGCCCGCGCAGCACCTCGACCGGGCCGGCGTCGCTGTAGGTGGCGATGCCGCGCAGCAGCGCACGGAGTTGGCCCATCGCGGCCGCGGCGGCCGTGTCGTGGCCGACCACGTCGCCGATGACCAGCATCAGGGACCCGGAGGGCTGCCGGAACGCGTCGTACCAGTCACCGCCGATCCGGGCGGCCTCGGCGGCCGGGGCGTACCGGACGGCGATCTGCGCACCCTCGTGCTGCACCGGGCGGGTCAGCAGGCTGCGCTGCAGGGTCTCGGCGAGCTGGCGCTGCTGCCGGAACAGCCGGGCGTTGTCCAGCGCCTGCCCGATCCGGTCGGCGACCTGGCGGGCCACCAGCAGGTCGGCGTCCACCGGCTCACGGCCCCGGTCGAAGCACAGGGTGAGCACGCCCAGCACGCGGTCCCGGCCCCGCAGCGGGATGGCCAGGCCCGAGCCGGTGTCCAGCTGCTCGATCAGGTCGCGGGCCGGGCCCGGCGGCAGCAGGGCGAGCACGTCGGCGACGGGGGAGACGACGGTCTCCCCTGCCAGCGCCCGCACCACCGGCGCCCCGGCGGGCACCGACGCCAGCCGCACGGCGGCATAGCGCGCCACGACCGCACGGCGATCCGGGTCGGCGTGCCACCAGCCGACGTCGTGCGGGCGGTCCTCCTCGTCGACGACGGTGAGGACGCACCAGTCGGCCAGCGCGGGCACCAGCAGCTGCGGGAGCCGGGCTGTCGCGCTGCCGTCGTCGACGCTGCCGGCCAGCTGGGCGCTGACCCGGGCCAGCAGGGCCAGCCGCTCCTGCGCCTTGCGGCGGTCGGTCACGTCGGTGAAGAAGAGCGCGAGCCCGGTGCCGGTGGGCACGGCCTGGGCCTGGAACCACTGGTCGTACGGGGCCGGGTAGTACGCCTCCACCGACCGGGGTTCCCCGGTGGCGAGGGCCTCCCGGTAGGTCCGGCCGAACTCGTTGCGCTCGTTGTCGGGGAAGGCCGTCCACATCGACACGCCCACCAGCTCGGCCCCGGGGTGCCCGAGGGAGCGCTCGGCGGCGGCGTTGACGTAGGTGATCGTCCAGTCGGCGTCCAGGGCCAGGTAGCCCACCGGCAGCGACTCGACCAGGCGCACGACATCGTCCTGCTCGCGCACCACGCCGTCCTGCTCCGCCACCGGACCCCCGTCTGCTGCCTGCGCACTCGCGGCGGCTCCGCAGAGGTCACCGGCGCCCCGGGCGGGGACGCACCGGTCCAGTTATGTCACGCACGACAGACCAGGGCAAGCGCCCCGGTCGAGAGCCGCCTCACGGGCAGGCGACCCACTCCTCCTGGCCGTCGGAGAAGACCTGCCGCTTCCAGATCGGCAGCCGCGCCTTGACCTCGTCGACCAGCTCCGCGCAGGCGGCGAAGGCCTGCCCGCGGTGCGAGGCGCTCACCGCGCAGGCCAGCGCGACGTCGCCGATGGCCAGCAGCCCGATGCGGTGGGAGACCGCGACGGCGTGCACGTCGGGGCGGGCGGCGAACTCGGCGGCGATCTCGGCGATCAGCGCCGGCGCCGTCGGGTGCCCGGTGTACTCGAGCTCGGTGACCGACCGGCCGCCGTCGTGGTCGCGCACGACCCCGGAGAAGGAGACGACGGCGCCGGCGGCCGCCCGCTCCACGGCCGCCTCGTGCTCGGCGACCGACAGCGGTTCCTCGGTGACCCGGGCGAGCAGCGTGTCCACGGCGGCGAAGGTACGCGGTCAGGCGGGCGGGACGTCGAGATCGGTGGGGTCGGCCAGGCCGGTGCAGTCGACCTCGGTCACCTCGTGCGCGGCGAGGTACGCCCGGGCGCCCTCGTCACCGGTCGCCGTCGCCGCGACCCCGGCCCAGTGCTCGCGGCCCAGCAGCACCGGGTGGCTGCGGACGCCGTCGTAGGTGGCCACCGCCAGGGCGCCGGGCTCGGCGTGCGCGGCCACCCGGGCCAGGGCGGCCGGCGTCATCCCGGGCATGTCGACCAGCTGCACCAGCACCGCGTCGACCCGGCCGGGCCAGCCGCGCAGGCCGTCGAGCCCGGTGCGCAGGCTGGAGGCCATCCCGGACTCCCAGTCGGCGTTGGCCAGCACGGTGGCCCCGGTGAGGTCCGCGGTGCGCCAGACGTCGACCGCCCGGGCGCCGAGGACGACGAGCACCGGGTCGCACACCGCGGCCGCCGTCCGGACCGCCCGCTCGACCAGCAGGCTGCCCTCGAACTCGACCAGCGCCTTGGGCATGCCGTACCGCCGGCCGCCGCCGGCGGCGAGCACCAGGCCGGCCACGGGTGCGTCGGAGGTCATCCGGCGGCCGCCGCGCGGACCTGCTCGCTCGTCAGGCAGGGCTCGGCCTGGTCGCTGGCGTGGGCGACCCGGGCCAGCAGGCGGCGCAGCTGCGCGCTCTCGTCCTCGTCGAGGTCACCGAGGAGCCGGCCCTCCACCGTCCGCAGCGCGGACCGCGACCGCTCCAGCGCCGCGCGCCCCTGGTCGGTGACCACGACCTGGCGCACCCGCCGGTCGGCAGGGTCGGGGCGGCGGGTGACCAGGCCGGCGTCCTGGAGCTCGTCGACCAGGTAGGTCATCGCCGTCTTGTCGATGGCCAGCCGCTGGGCCAGCGCGAGCTGGGAGGACGGCGGCCCGGCGTGCACCGCCACCAGCACCTGGTAGCCGCGCGGGCCGCCGGGCAGGTCGTCGACCGCGGTGAGCGCGGTCTGCCGGAAGGCCGTGGCCACCCGGTGCAGCGACCACCCCAGCTCGTCCTCCAGCCCGGGGACGTCCTGCTCGCGGCTGCTCGTCACCGGTACATCGTACGGCGGTGCTACCGTCCTGCCAACAGATCGTCTGACTTACAGACGATCTCACCGGACGACGATTACGAGGCAGCCGGACATGAGCACGACCACGCACCCCGAGCACGACGTGACCGCCGACGACGCGGTCCGCCCGTTCACCATCGACGTCCCGCAGGCCCAGCTCGACGACCTGCAGCGGCGGCTGGACGCCACCCGCTGGCCCGACGCCGAGACCGTGGCCGACACCAGCCAGGGCCCGCAGCTGGCCAAGGTCCAGGCCCTGGTCGAGCGCTGGCGCACCGGCTACGACTGGCGGGCCACCGAGGCGCTGCTCAACGGCTGGGAGCAGTTCGTGACCACCATCGACGGGCTGGACGTGCACTTCCTGCATGTGCGGTCCCCCGAGCCGGGTGCGATGCCGATGGTCATGACCCACGGCTGGCCCGGCTCGGTCTTGGAGTTCCGCAAGGTGATCGGGCCGCTGACCGACCCGGTCGCGCACGGCGGCCGCGCCGAGGACGCCTTCTCGCTGGTGATCCCGAGCCTGCCCGGCTTCGGCTTCTCCGGGCGGCCCACCGGCACCGGCTGGGACCTGCCGCGCACCGCCCGCGCCTGGGTCACGCTGATGGCCCGGCTCGGCTACGACCGCTTCGTCGCCCAGGGCGGTGACCTCGGCGCCGGGGTCACCGAGGAGATGGCCGCGTTGACCGCGACCACGCCCACCGGCCTGGCCGGCATGCACCTGAACATGGCCATGTTCTGGCCCACGCCGCAGGAGATGGCCGAGGCGACGCCGGAGGAGCAGCAGATGCTCGTCGAGGCGCAGTACTACGACCAGGTGCTGTCCGGCTACGCCAAGCAGATGTCCACCCGGCCGCAGACCATCGGCTACGCCCTGACGGACTCCCCGGTCGGGCTGGCGTCGTGGATCTACGCCATGTTCCAGGACGTCGGCGGCGCGCACGGGGACGCCGAGGCGGTCTTCGAGGTCAACGAGATGATCGACGACGTCATGCTCTACTGGCTGACCAACACCGCGGCGTCCTCGGCCCGGATGTACTGGGAGCTGACCCAGGGCCAGTGGGGGCCGCCGGCCGGTGCCGCGCCAATCGACCTCCCGACCGGGATCACGATCATGCCGGGGGAGTACGTGCGGAAGTCCCGCCGCTGGGTCGAGCGCCGCTACACCGACCTGCTGCACTTCGACCAGGTCGCCGCAGGCGGGCACTTCGCTGTCCTGGAGCAGCCGGAGTTGCTGGTGGAGGAGATCCGGACGACCTTCCGCCGGCTGCGCTGACGCTCAGCGCAGGCAGAGGGCTCAGCGCGGGTAGACGGCGACCTCGGAGGCCTTGACCGAGGCCCACACCTGCGCACCGGGCGCCAGGCCCAGCTCGGCGAAGGAGGCGGCGGTGACGTCGGCGGTCAGCGCCACCTCCCCGGCCAGGTCGCAGCGCACCACCGAGCCGTGCGGCGTGGCCGAGACCAGGGTCAGCGGCCAGACGTTGCGCGGGCTGCCGGCCGGGCGCTCGAGGTACAGCGCCACCGACTCCGGCCGGACGGCGACGAACACCGGCCCGCGCGCCTCCTCGGCCACCGCGACCGCGCCGCCGCCGTCGAGGGCGACCGTCGTCCCCGCGCCCGTGCCGGCCAGCAGCACCAGCCCGACCAGCCGGGCCACGTAGTCGGTGCGCGGGCGGCGGGCCACCTCGGCGGGGGTGCCGGCCTGCACGACCCGGCCGTCCTCGACCACCACGACCCGGGTGGCCAGCGCCATCGCGTCGACCGGGTCGTGGGTGACCAGCACCGCGCTGCCGGCGTAGTCGGTGAGGTGCCGGTGCAGCTCGGCCCGCACGGTGAGCCGGGTGCGGGCGTCCAGCGCCGACAGCGGCTCGTCCAGCAGCAGCACCCGCGGCTCCCCCACCAGCGCCCGGGCCAGCGCCGCCCGCTGCGCCTGCCCGCCGGACAGCTGGCCGGGACGGCGGTCGCCCAGCCCGGCCAGCCCGACCCGGTCCAGCCAGGCCGTGGCCGCCGCGCGGGCCGCCGCCCGGGGGACCCCGCGGGAGCGCGGCCCGAAGGCCACGTTCTCGGTCACCGACAGGTGCGGGAACAGCAGGTGGTCCTGGAACACCATGCCGATCGGCCGCCGGTGCGGGGGCAGGTGCGCGGTGTCGTCGTCCCAGACCCGGTCCCCGTCCACGACCACCCGTCCGCCGTCCGGGGGGAGCAACCCGGCGAGCACCCGCAAGATCGTGGACTTGCCTGCACCGTTCGGCCCGAGCACCGCCAGCACCTCGCCGTCGGCCACCGACAGCTGGACGTCGACCTCCAGCGCCCCCCGCCGCACCACGACGTGCGCCTCCAGGCTCACGTCGCTGCCCCCGATGGAGTCCCAGGGCGCCAGAAGTGGACCGCTGGGACTCCATGGGCGGTCACGCACTCACCGTCCGGCCCAGCCAGCGGCCGCGGAGCAGCAGCAGGGTGGCCAGCGAGACCGCCAGCAGCACCAGGCTGAGCACGATCGCCGCCTCCGGGTCGCGCTGCAGGGCCAGGTAGACCGCCAGCGGCATGGTCTGCGTCGTGCCGGGGAAGTTGCCGGCGAAGGTGATCGTGGCGCCGAACTCCCCCAGCGCCCGCGCCCAGCACAGCACCGCCCCGGCGGCGACCCCCGGGGCCACCAGCGGCAGCGTGACCCGGCGGAACGTCGTCCAGCGGTCGGCGCCCAGGGTGGCCGCGGCGTCCTCGAAGCGGGCGTCGGCGGCACGCAACGCGCCCTCGACGCTGATCACCAGGAACGGCATGGCCACGAAGGTCTCGGCGACCACGACCGCGGCGGTGGTGAAGGGCAGCGAGAACCCGGTCGCCTCGAACAGCCAGCGACCCACGATGCCCTGCCGGCCGAGCACCAGGAACAGCGCGACGCCACCGACCACGGGCGGGAGCACCAGCGGCACGGTGACCAGCGCCCGCAGCACCGACCGCCCGCGCAGGGTCGACCGGGCCAGCACCCAGGCCAGCGGGACGCCGAGCAGCAGCGAGACGGCGGTGGCCAGCGTCGCCGACACCAGCGACAGCCGCAGCGCCTGCCCCACGCCCGGGCTGGCCAGCTGCGGGCCGATCTGCGACCACGGCGCCCGGACGACGAGGCCGGCCAGCGGCAGCACCAGGAAGGCGACCGCCAGCAGGGCCGGGACCAGCAGCGGCGCCGGGACACCGCCGTCGCGGCGCCGGCGGCTCACGCGGGCGGGAAGCCGGCGGCGCCCAGCGCGGCCTGCCCGGCGTCGGAGCGCACCAGCTCGCTGAAGGCGCGGGCCGCGGCCGGGTTCGGCGCGGCGGTCAGGACGGCGGCCTCGTAGCGGTTCACCGCCTGCTCGCCCTCGCGGAACGCGAACGCCACGACCCCGTCCCCGGCCGCCGCGACGTCGGAGACGTAGACCAGCCCGGCGTCCACCTCGCCCAGCTCCACCTTGGTCAGGACCGCGCGGACGTCCTCCTCGTAGGTGTCCGGCGTGGCGGGCTGCCCGGCCGCGGCGAGCACCTCCGCGGCCGCGGCACCGCAGGGCACCTCCTCGGCGCAGACGGCGAGCGTCACGTCGGAGGTGAGGACCTCGGCCAGCGACGGGAGGCCCGGCTGCCCCTCGGGCGGGCGCAGGCCGGCGGGGTTCGCCGGCGGGACGGCGAGCATGAGCCGGTTCGCCGCGAAGCCCTTCGGGTCCTCGACCAGGCCGGCCTCCTGCACCCGGGCCATCTGGGTCTCGTCGGCGGCGGCGAACAGGTCGGCCGGGGCGCCCTGGGTGAGCTGGGCGGCCAGCGCCGAGCTGCCGGCGAAGCTGAACTGGACGTCGACCTGGGGGTGCTGCTGCTCGAACTGCTCGCCGAGGGTGGTGAAGACGTCGGTGAGCGAGGCTGCGGCGAAGACGGTCAGCGTGCCGCTCAGGCCCTCGTCGGCGGTCGACGCGGTGTCGGTGGCGGTGCCGGTCGCGGCACCAGCCGGTGCGTCCGCCGCCGGGGGACCGGTGCACGCGCCGAGGGCCAGGACAGCCGCCGCGGCGACGGTCAGTCGCAGGGACCGGTTCGACATGACAGCTCCCGGGCAGGGGTGACCCGGGAGCGGCGCATCCGCAGGTGCGGAGATCCTACGGCCGATGTGCCGCAGGTGAGAAGGAGCGCCCGGGCGTGGGCCCGGCGGGACGACGACCATTGCCCCGCACAGCGGTCGGGCCTAGCGTGGCCGTGTCGCCGGTCACACCGTCGTGCCGGTCGCTCAGGAGGCGAAGCATGACCACGTACCCCGCACCCGGCAGCCCGGACAGCACGGTCACCCTCAAGGCCCGTTACGACAACTGGATCGGTGGCGCGTGGACCCCGCCGGCGAGCGGGCAGTACTTCGAGAACCCGACGCCGGTCACCGGCCAGGTCTACTGCGAGGTCGCCCGCGGCACCGCCGCCGACATCGACGCCGCGCTGGACGCCGCGTGGGGCGCCTTCGAGACCTGGGGGAAGACCTCGGTGGCCGAGCGGTCGAACATCCTGCTCAGGATCGCCGACCGGATGGAGCAGTCCCTCGAGCAGCTGGCCGTCATCGAGACGTGGGACAACGGCAAGCCCGTCCGCGAGTCCCTGGCCGCCGACCTGCCGCTGGCCATCGACCACTTCCGCTACTTCGCCGGCGCCGTCCGTGGGCAGGAGGGCGGGATCTCGCAGATCGACGAGGACACCGTCGCCTACCACTTCCACGAGCCGCTGGGCGTCGTCGGCCAGATCATCCCGTGGAACTTCCCGATCCTCATGGCCACCTGGAAGCTCGCACCGGCGCTGGCGGCGGGCAACTGCGTCGTCCTCAAGCCGGCCGAGCAGACCCCGGTGTCGATCCTGCACCTGGTGGAGCTGATCGCCGACCTGCTCCCGCCCGGCGTCCTCAACGTGGTCAACGGCTTCGGCGTCGAGGCCGGCAAGCCGCTGGCCTCCAGCAACCGGATCCGCAAGATCGCCTTCACCGGGGAGACCACGACCGGGCGGCTGATCCTGCAGTACGCCTCGCAGAACCTGATCCCGGCGACCCTGGAGCTGGGCGGGAAGAGCCCGAACATCTTCTTCGCCGACGTGATGGACGCCGACGACGACTTCCAGGACAAGGCGCTGGAGGGCTTCACGATGTTCGCCCTCAACCAGGGCGAGGTGTGCACCTGCCCGTCCCGGGCGCTCATCGAGCGGTCCATCTACGACGACTTCCTGGGCCTGGCCGCGATCCGCACCAAGGCCGTGCGTCAGGGCAACCCGCTGGACACCGACACGATGATCGGCGCGCAGGCCAGCAACGACCAGCTGGAGAAGATCCTGTCCTACCTCGACATCGGCCGGGCCGAGGGCGCCCGGGTGGTCACCGGTGGAGAGCGGGCGATGCTGGGCGGGGACCTCAACGGCGGCTACTACGTCCAGCCGACGATCTTCGAGGGCCGCAACGACATGCGGGTCTTCCAGGAGGAGATCTTCGGGCCGGTGCTCTCGGTGACCGGCTTCGACGGCTACGCCGACGCCATCTCGATCGCCAACGACACCCTCTACGGCCTCGGGGCCGGGGTGTGGAGCCGCAACGGCAACACCGCCTACCGGGCCGGACGGGACATCCAGGCCGGCCGGGTGTGGACGAACTGCTACCACACCTACCCCGCGCACGCGGCCTTCGGCGGCTACAAGGCCTCCGGCATCGGCCGGGAGAACCACAAGATGATGCTGGACCACTACCAGCAGACCAAGAACCTGCTGGTCAGCTACAGCACGAAGGCCCAGGGGTTCTTCTGACCGGCCCCGCGCCCGTCGACCGGGTCGCGCTCACCCCGGGGGCGGCGGACGTCGTCCGTCGCCTCCGGGCCACGCACGGCCCGCTGATGTTCCACCAGTCCGGCGGCTGCTGCGACGGCTCGGCGCCGATGTGCTTCCCGCGGGACGAGTTCATCGTGGGCGACGACGACGTGCTGCTCGGCCTGCTCGACGACGCCCACCCCGACGAGCCGTCGCCGGCGCACCGCCCGGGGGAGCCCATCCCCGATGAGGTGAGCCCGGTGTGGATCTCCGGCCCGCAGTACGCGGCCTGGGCGCACACCCAGCTGCTGCTCGACGTCGTCCCCGGGCGGGGTGCCGGGTTCAGCCTGGAGGCACCCGAGGGCGTCCGGTTCCTCACCCGCAGCCGGGTGTTCGACGAGGCCGAGCGGCAGTGGCTGGACAGCTGCCCGGCGCCGCGGGGGCGGGACGTGACCTGACCTCAGGGCACGTCGATGCTCACCTGGGTGGCCTTGACCGTGGCGACGGCGCGGACGCCGGGCTCCAGGCCGAGTTCGTCGGCGGCCTCGCGGGACATCAACGAGACCACCCGGAACGGCCCGGCCTGCAGCTCCACCTGCGCCATCACGGTGTCGCGCACGACCCGGGTCACGATGCCGGTGAGCCGGTTGCGGGCCGAGGAGGAACGGGTGGCGCCGGGCTGCGGCGCCTCGTGCAGCTCCGCGGCCAGCCGGGCCAGGTCGGCGCCGTCGACCTGGATCGGCCCGCCCTCCCGGGTCGCGGCGATCCGCTCGCCGTCGATCCAGCGGCGGACGGTGTCGTCGCTGACGCCGAGCAGTGCCGCGGCCTCTGCGATCCGGTAGGAGGTGGGCATACCCGGGAGGCTAGTTCCGCGGATGCGGCCCGACAACCAGCCGAGGACCGCAGCTGCGGACGGCAGAACTACACGGTTGTAGGCAACCCGGTAGAGGTGCCTAACCCCGCCCCTGACCTGGGAGTCGTTTGTCGATCTCAGGGCCCGGGAAGTCGGTGCCGGTGACCGCGACCGTCCAGCGTCCCGCCGCCCCGACCACCAAGGCCGGGGGGTCGGCGTCGGTACGCACCCGCCGCATCCGGCAGGTCGCCCGCGACGTCCTCGGCTTGACCGGCTTCCGCCCCGGTCAGGAGGACGCCATGAAGGCCGTCGCCGCCGGGCACGACACCCTCGCCGTGCTGCCGTCGGGCGCGGGCAAGTCCGCGGTCTACACCGTCGCCGGCCTGCTGCTCGACGGCCCCGTCCTCATCGTCTCCCCGCTGATCGCCCTGCAGCGCGACCAGGTGCAGCGCCTGGAGGAGCTGGGCGAGGACGCCGTCGGCCGGGCCGCCGTCCTCAACTCCGGACTGTCGGCGCTCGAGCACCAGGCCGTGCTCGACGGCATGCGCGACGGGACGGTCCGTTACTGCTTCCTCGCCCCGGAGCAGCTGGCCAAGCCCGAGGTGGTCGAGGCCATCCGCACCTCGGCGCCAGCGCTGTTCGTCGTCGACGAGGCGCACTGCGTCTCCGCCTGGGGCCACGACTTCCGCCCCGACTACCTGCGCCTGGGCGGGGTCGTGCAGCAGCTGGGCCACCCGACCGTGCTCGCGCTGACCGCGACCGCCGCACCCCCGGTGCGCGCGGAGATCGTCGAGCGGCTGGAGATGGCCGACCCGGAGGTCGTCGTCGCCGGGTTCGACCGGCCGGAGATCCGGCTGGAGGTCGAGCACCACGCCGACGCCCAGCACAAGCACCACGCGATCCTGGACAAGGTCGCCGAGCTCAGCCAGCAGGGCATCGGCATCCTCTACAGCGCCACCCGCAAGGGCACCGAGGAGTTCGCCCAGGCGCTCACCGGCCGCGGACTGCGCGCCGCGGCCTACCACGCAGGGCTGAAGAAGAGCGACCGCGAGGAGGTCCAGCGCCGGTACATGGACGACGAGCTGGACGTCGTCGTGGCCACCACCGCGTTCGGGATGGGCATCGACAAGCCCGAGACGCGGTTCGTGGTGCACGCCGAGCCCGCGGACTCCGTCGACAGCTACTACCAGGAGATCGGTCGCGCCGGCCGGGACGGCGAACCGGCGGTCGCCGTCCTCATGTACCGCCAGGAGGACCTGGGCATCCGCAAGTTCTTCGCCGCCGGGGCACCGGCCGAGCAGGAGCTGCAGCAGGTCGCCGGGCTGGTGCGCGCCGGCGCCGAGGCCGGGATGGACGGCGTCGACGTCCACGAGCTGCGCGCGGAGACCGGCCGGGCGGCCACGCCGCTGGTGCGCGACCTCAACCTGCTCGAGCAGGCCGGCGCCGTCGTCCTCGACGACGACGGGACGGCGTCACCGGCCCCGGACGCCCCCGCGCCGGGCGAGGCCGCCGCGGCCGCCCGACTCGTCGCCCAACAGCACATCAAGGTCGACGAGAGCCGGATCGAGATGATGCGCGGCTACGCCGACACCACCGGCTGCCGCCGCCAGTACCTGCTCGGCTACTTCGGCGAGCAACTCGACGAGCCCTGCGGGAACTGCGACAACTGCAGCGCGGGCTCCTCCCACCAGCAGCACACCGCCGACGCCGACCACCCGTTCCCGATCGACTCAGCGGTCGAGCACTCCGAGTGGGGCCCGGGCCTGGTCATGCGGCACGAGGACGACCGGGTCGTCGTCCTGTTCGAGGAGGTCGGCTACAAGACCCTGGCCCTGCAGGCCGTGATCGACCACGAGCTGCTCCGCCGCCGCGCCGGCTGAACCGGCCGCGGTCGTCTCGGCCAGCAGCCGGCGGAAGTCGGCCAGCCGCACCGGCTTGACCAGGAAGCCCTGGACGCCGGCCGCGGCGAACGCGGCGCGCTGGTCCTCCCCGGTGCTGGCCGTCAGCGCGACCAGGGTGGTCGCACCGGCGGGGCCGGGCAGCGCGCGGATGGCGGTGGCCGCCTCGACGCCCGACATCCGGGGCATCTGGTTGTCCAGCAGGACCAGGTCGAAGCGCTCGCGCTGCACGGCCGCCACGGCCTCGTCGCCGTCCTCGACCGTGACGACCTCGGCACCGGCGGTGCCCAGCAGCGCGGCGGCCACCATGAGGTTGACCTCGTTGTCGTCGGCGATGAGCACCCGCGGGGCCCGGTGGGTGGCCGGCTCGGCCGCTGGCGCCGGGCCGGGGGGCACCTCGCCCGACGGCCCGGAGGAGACGGGGGCCGTCGAGGTCGCTGCGGTGGGCAGCTCGACGTCGACGACGAAGGTCGACCCGCTGCCGGGCGTGCTGTGCACGTCGACCCGCCCGCCCATCAGCTCCACCAGCTGCTGGCTCAGCGCCAGCCCGAGGCCGGTGCCGCCGTACCGCTGACCCTGCGCGCCCTGCGAGAAGGGCTGGAAGAGCCCGGCCAGCTCGGCCGCGCTCATGCCGGCGCCGGTGTCCCGGACCGACAGACGCAGCCGGGTGCGGTCCCGGCCGCCCGGGCCGAGCTCCACGGAGACGGCGACCTCGCCCCGGGCGGTGAACTTCACCGCATTGCCGACCAGGTTCATCAAGACCTGCCGGAGTCGGCCCGGGTCGCCCACGAGCCGCTCGTCGGCGGGTGCGTGCAGGGACACCGACAGCCCCTTGCGGGCCGCCACCGGGGTCATCGCGCTGGTCACGTCGCGGGCCACGTCGCCGGGGCTGAACTCCTCGCTGGCCAGCTCGACCGCGGTGGTCTCCGCCTTGGACAGGTCCAGCACGTCGTTGAGCAGCCGCAGCAGTGCCTCGCCGGAGCTGCGCGCCACCGCGACGTACCCGCCCTGCCGGGCGGTCAGCCGCTCCAGCTCGAGCAGCTCCAGGGTGCCCAGCACGCCGTTGAGCGGCGTCCGGATCTCGTGGCTGGCCGCCGCCAGGAAGGCGGTCTTGGCCCGGGTGCTGGCCAGCGCCTGGTCGCGCGCCTCGATCAGCTCTCGGCCCCGGGCGCGTTCCTCGGT
The DNA here is from genome assembly GCF_026967795.1 of Modestobacter sp. VKM Ac-2986. GTDB lineage: Bacteria > Actinomycetota > Actinomycetes > Mycobacteriales > Geodermatophilaceae > Modestobacter. Next base: position 330,797 of record NZ_JAPVBH010000001.1, on the reverse strand, counting down.
GACGTCCTCCAGGGCCACGACGGCGCCCAGGACGCGGCCGGTGGCGTCCCGCATGACGCGGCCGTCCACCGACAGGGTGCGCGGGTCCCGCCCCTCAGCGGCGATGACCAGCGGGACGCCGTGCACGTCCTCCCCGGCCAGCACCCGGCGCAGCGGCAGCTCCTGGGCGGCCAGCGGGGTCCGGCCGTCCGCCGCACGCAGCTCGGCCCCCGTGAGCCACTCCGCGGGGTCGACGTCGGCCTCCCCCGTGCGGCCGTGCAGCTGGTGGGCGGCGCGGTTGAAGGCGGTGAGCCGGCCCTCGGCGTCACAGGCCACGATGCCGACGTCGATGGTCTGCAGGATGGCCGTGGTCAGCGCGGCGCGGCGCTCGGCGTCGTCCCGGGCTGCGCCGAGCGCCACCTCCGCGGCGACCCGGTCGGTGACGTCCCGGAGGAAGGCGTTGTAGCGCCAGCCGTCCCGGCCGCGGTTGCGCCAGAGCGTCAGCTCGACGGGGAGCCGGCTGCCGTCACGCCGCTGCCCGGTCACCTGGACCTGCTGGCCCAGGATGCGGGCCTCCCCGCCGCCGCGGAGCCGGTCCATGCCCGCCCGGTGCGCCGCGCGCATCTCGGCCGGGATGATCAGGTCGGACAGGTCGCGGCCGACGGCCTCCTCCCGCGACCAGCCGAAGGTCTCCTCGGCCGCGGGGTTCCAGTCGACGACGCGGTTGTCCTCGTCGATCGAGACCAGCGCGTCGGCGCAGGTCTCCACCAGGCCCGCGGCCTGCTCGGCGACCTGGGCGAGCTCCTGGGCGGCGTGCACCCGGTCGGTGACGTCCCGGGCGGCCGTGTGCAGCTCCCGCACCCGGCCCACCTCGTCCAGGATCGGGGCCAGCCGGGCCTCCAACCAGCGCACCGACCCGTCGGCGTGCCCGGCGCGGAAGAGCACCGCACCGGCGTCGCGCCCGGCCAGGACCTCCCGGACGGCCTCCTCGACGGCCGGCAGGTCCTCGGGGTGGATGCGCAGCAGGTCCGCGGCCCGGACGCCGGTGACCGGCTCGTGGCCGAGCACGTGGCGCAGCGAGGGGGAGACGTAGTGGACGGTGCCATCCGGGGCGTGCCGGCAGAGGACGTCGGCCGACCCGTCGGCCACCAGCCGGAAGAGCGCTGCCTGGGCGGCCGCCTCCCGCGCCTGCTGCGCCTGCTCGATGAGGACGGCGGCCTGCCGGGCCAGGTCCGCGAGCGCCTCGGTCTGCCGCACGTCCAGCCGGCCGGGCTGCTCGGCGAAGACGCACAGCGAGCCGATGGCCACACCCCCGGTGAGCACGATCGGCGCCGAGGCGTAGGACCGCACGCGCCCGATGCGGCCGTCGACCCACGCGTTGCCGGCGAATGCGGGCTCCAGGAGCGTGTCCGGCACGTGCCGCAGGGCGGGGTCGCGCAGGGCGGCTGCACACATCGAGTCCGACGCGGCGGTGGCGGCCACGGCGGAGCTGCCGTCGGCGATCTGGTGCTGGTACGTCTCGTCCAGCAGGTTCACGACGGCGGTCGGGGTGCCGCACAGGGCCGCCGCCACCCGGGTGAGCGCCTGCAGCTGCTCCACCGGGGCGTGCTCGGGCAGGCCGTGGGCGCTCAGCAGGTCCGCGGCGCCCGGCACGGGCGAGGGGCACGAGAGGACCGGGGAGGAGGACACACCTCTCCATCGGCTCCAGCACGCCCTTCCTGGAGCCCACCCCTGTGCACCGGCTGCCCGTGTCCTGACGTCCCCCGGCGAGGTGAACCTGCCCACCCGGCAGGCGCTGACCGTGCGTGACCGGCGCGCACACTGCGATCATGGGCCCAGGGACCGGGCAGGACGTGCCCGGCCGGGAGGAGTGCGCACGTGAAGGTGCTGGGCATCAACGCGATCTACCACGACCCGTCGGCGGCCCTCGTCGTCGACGGAGTGGTCGTGGCCGCGGCAGAGGAGGAGCGCTTCAGCCGTCGCAAGCACGGCAAGCGCCCGCTGCCGTGGAGCGCCTGGGAACTGCCGGAGCTCGCCGCGGCCTGGTGCCTGCGCGAGGCCGGCATCCGCCCCGAGGAGCTCGACGCGGTCGCCTACTCCTTCGACCCGGAGCTGATGGGCACCCCGGAGGAGTCCGGGCTGTTCGACGACGGCGACGTCATGCGCAAGAAGTACGCGGAGATGGCCCCGGACTTCCTGGCCCACGCCCTGCCCGGGCTCGACCCGGCCAAGGTCCGCTTCGTCAAGCACCACGTCGCGCACGCGGCCTCGGCCGGTCTGGCCGCACCCGCCCGCGCCGGCCTGCGGGACAACTCGGTGCTGGTGCTCGACGGCCGCGGCGAGGCGCACAGCCACCTGGCCGGCCGCTACCGCGACGGCCAGCTCGAGGTGCTCGCCGGCCAGGCGCTGCCGCACTCGCTGGGCCTGATGTACGAGGACCTCACCGACCACCTGGGCTTCCTGCGCAGCTCCGACGAGTTCAAGGTCATGGCGATGGCCTCCTACGGCAAGCCGCGCTTCGTCGGCGCGCTGTCGGAGTTCATCCGGGCCACCGACGACGGCGGCTTCCGCACCGACAAGGTCGACTACTCCGAGTTCGCCCCCCGGCTGGGCAGCGGCGAGCAGTGGACCGAGGCGCACGCCGACCTGGCCGCCAGCGTCCAGCAGCGGCTGGAGGAGGTCCTCATCGACCTCGCCACCTGGGTGCACGCCCAGACCGGCGACGAGGTGCTCACCCTGGCCGGTGGGACCGCGCTCAACTGCGTGGCCAACACCCGCATCCTGGCCGAGAGCCCGTTCGAGCAGGTCTGGGTGCAGCCGGCCGCCGGTGACGCCGGGACCGCGCTGGGTGCGGCGCTGCACGTGGCCCGCGAGCTCGGCGAGGAGACCCAGCCGATGCCCGGTGCCGCGCTGGGCCGCGGCTGGACCGACGAGCAGATCGAGCAGGTGCTCATCACCGCCTCGATCGACTACGAGCGCCCGGACGACGTCGCCGAGGCCGTGGCCGAGGTCCTCGCCGACAACGGCATCGTCGCCTGGTTCCAGGGCCGCAGCGAGTTCGGCCCGCGCGCGCTGGGCCGCCGCTCGCTGATGGCGCACCCCGGCTTCGAGGGCAACCTCGAGCGGATGAACGACGTCAAGGGCCGCGAGCAGTTCCGCCCGGTCGCGCCGATGGTGCTGCTGGAGAAGGCCCCGGAGATCTTCAGCCGCGGCCCCATCCCCTCGCCGTACATGCTCTTCGTGCACGACGTGGCGCCGGAGTGGCGGGAGAAGATCCCCACCGTCACCCACGTCGACGGGACGGCGCGCATCCAGACGATCGACCCCGAGGTCGACCCGCTGGTGCACCGGATGATCTCGGCGTTCGAGCGGCGCACCGGCCTGCCGATCGTGGTCAACACCAGCCTGAACACCGCCGGACGCCCGATGGTCGACGACCCGCGGGACGCCCTGGAGTGCTTCGGCTCGGCCCCCGTCGACCTGCTCGCCATCGGCCCGTTCGTCGTCCGCCGCCCGAAGGCGACGCCCCGACCGGCCTGAGCCACCGCCGTTCCGGAACGCCCCGTCACCCCTTCGGGTGACGGGGCGTTTCCGCTGGTCGGTACAGGGAACCCACAGTGACGGCCCACCCAGCCCCAGTGGGCTCTCACATCTTGGAGGACCCATGTCCACTGCAGACCTGCCCGGCGCCGGCTCCCGCGGGATGACCTGGCCGCAGCAGCTGTCCCTCGCGTTCGGCGTGATCTACACGCTGATCGGCGTCATCGGCTTCTTCATCACCGGCTTCAGCGACTTCTTCGGCAACCACAACGGCATGGACATGGCCCACGAGGGCGACACGCTGCTCGGGTTCATGATCAACCCGGCGCACAACGTGGTCCACATCCTCATCGGCCTGGCCGGGATCGCCCTGTCCCGCACCCTGAAGGGCGCGCGGACCTACGGCCTGCTGCTCCTGGTCGGCTACGGCGCCGCGTTCGTCTACGGCCTGTTCGCCGTGGGTCAGGACTGGGACTTCCTGAACCTGAACTGGGCGGACAACATCCTGCACGTCGTGACCGCCGTCGTGGGCGCGATCATCGCCTTCGGTCCGGTCAACACCGTCACCGTCGAGCGCGGGCGGGACGCCTCGCTGCGCTGACCCCGCCCGGGGCCACCACCCCGGACCAGCACGCCACCGCCCGGACACCTCTCGGTGCCCGGGCGGTGGCGTGTCCGGGGCCGGGTCAGCGCGGGCGGGCCCGGCGCAGCAGGAAGGCGCCCACCCCGGCGAGGACCACGCCCACCCCCAGCTGGGCGATGCCCACCCCGGCGCGGTCGCTGCCGAACCAGGTGGGCGTGGAGAGCACCAGGACGACGGCGACGCCCAGCACGAAGAGGGCGACCAGCCGTTCGCGCCGGCTGCGGGGGTCCGGTGAGGTCATGCCCCGACCCTAACGAGGGCCCCGTCGGCCAGGATGGGGCGACCGTGCCGCCGCCCCGGTGCGCCCACCCGACCCGACAGGAGCCCCATGAGGATCGCCATGACCAGCGTCTTCGTCGACGACCAGGAGAAGGCGCTGCGGTTCTACACCGACACGCTCGGCTTCGTCGTCAAGAACGACGTCGCGGTGGGGGAGCACCGCTGGCTCACCGTCGTCTCGGCGCAGGGCCCCGACGGCGTGGAGCTGGTCCTCGAGCCCGACGCGCACCCCGCGGCCCGGGCGTTCAAGCAGGCGCTGGTCGCCGACGGCATCCCGTTCACCGCCTTCGCCGTGGACGACGTCCGCGCCGAGCACGAGCGGCTGACCGCGGCCGGCGTCGTCTTCACCCAGCCGCCGCTGTCCATGGGGCCGATGACCGTCGCCGTCCTCGACGACACCTGCGGCAACCTGATCCAGCTCGCCGGGGCCTGACCGTCCGGACGCCGGCGGACGGGCGTCAGCGGCTCCGGTTCGGCGGCTCGCCGGCGGCCAGGGCCGCGGCGGCCTGCACCGGGTCGTAGGCGCAGGCGTCGGTGACCTCGGAGGCGACGCCGCCGTTGCCCCCCGGCGACGGGGTGGCCGCCGGCGGTGCGCTGGGCGTGGCCGGTGCCGGGGCCGCCGACGTGACCGGGGCCGGGGTGGTGGTGTCGGCACCACCGGTCGGCACGGGACGCAGCGCCTCCTGGACCAGCGCCCGGATCCGGGCGTAGTCGGGGTAGGCCGGGTTGATCACCGTGTCGTCGAAGACGACGCTGCGGATCCCGGCCTCCTTGACCTGGAACGCCAGGTCCACGACGTCGCCGAGGACGTCGGAGGGGACGTCGGAGCTGACGATGTCCTGGGTGGTGCGGGCCAGCTCCTGGTACCGGGACAGCAGCGTCACCGGGTCGGCGGCGTCGACGATGGCCTGCAGCACGCACCGCTGGCGGTCCATCCGCAGGTAGTCCGACAGGCCGTACCGCCCGCGGGCGAAGTCCAGCGCCTCCACGCCGCCCATCAGCTGGTCGGGGCCGGGGGCGATGTACCGGTCGGGGAGGGCGCCGGTGGCCGTGTCGCCGTTGACCGGCACGTAGTAGTTCACGTTCAGGCGCAGCCCGCCCAGGGCGTCGACCAGCCGGCTGAACCCGTCGAGGTTGACCAGCACGTAGTAGTCGATCTTCAGGCCCAGGGCCTCACCGACGCCGAGCTTGAGGAAGTCCGCGCCGGCGTCGTCCGTGGGGCCGAGGACGTCGGGGTGCTGGGCAGGGCCGTTGCGGTAGACGGCGTTGAGCAGGCTCTCGGCCTCGCTGCCGGCGTCGAACCCGTCGGGGTAGACCGCCGCGAGCGGGCTGGACGCGGGGAAGGGGAGTTCCTCGAGGTTGCGCGGCAGGCTGAACAGCGTCGTCGCACCGGTGTCGACCTGCACGTTGGCCACGATCACCGTGTCGGTGCGCACGCCCTCGCGCCCCTCGCCGCCGTCGCCGCCCAGCAGCAGGATGTTGACCTCGTCCTGGCCGCCGAAGGCGTTCGACCGGTCGACGGGCTGGGTGACCGTGGCGCTGTCGCCGTCGTCGAAGACGCTGTCGACGAGGTCGCGCTGGGCGGTGGCCAGCTGCACGCCCCACGCGGCCGGGACGACGACGGCCGCGCACAGGAGCGCCACGACGCCGGTGCCCACGCCCCGCTGCCAGGGGCGCAGCCGCCGCGGCCGCACCGCGAGGTACCCGGTGACGACGACGGCCAGCCAGCCCAACGCCAGGACGACGATCCCGGCGATGATCCAGCGCAGCGCGGTCGAGTCGACGGCCAGCCGGACGACGTCCCGCTGGGCGTAGGTGGCCAGGAGGACCCCGCCGGCGACGAGCAGCAGGAACAGGGCGAGCAGGACGGCGCCGACCTTGCGGCGGCCGGTGGCCAGGAACGTCGTCCCCGGGACGACGGCGCCGGCGATGGTGAGCAGCAGGGCCGAGCCGAAACCGGAGGCCCGCCGGGCGGACCGGCGGTGCGCGTGCGGGGCGCGATCGGGGTCGACGTACAGCGAGCTGCCGGTGCGGTCCGGGAGGTCGGAGGGGTCGGTGCCGTGCCGGGACCGCCGGGGCGAGGGGGTCTCCTCGCTCACGCGACGATCACGCGCGCCGGGGAGTCGGTCATCTGACCATGATCGCACCGATCCCGCCGCGCGCCACCAGCCTGACCTCCCACAACTCCCCCACAGGAGGTGGTATCGGCCACGGCGTGTCGAGCGCGCCGGAACGTCCCGTACCGAGCCGCCGTTGCCCGGGTCACGTACGTTACGAGGTCCACAGGCGTTCCCGAGGAGGCCACCGTGTCGAAGACGCCGACCGAGGCAGCACTGCTGATCGAGCTGGAGTCGGTGGTGGAGGAGAACCTCGACCGGCACATCGGGCTCGCGCAGGAGTGGCACCCGCACGACTACGTCCCGTGGTCCCAGGGCCGCGACTTCGCCTTCCTGGGTGGTGAGGACTGGGCGCCGGAGCAGTCGAAGCTGGACGAGACCGCCAAGGCGGCCATGTTCACCAACCTGCTCACCGAGGACAACCTCCCCAGCTACCACCGGGAGATCGCCACCCGCTTCGGCCGGGACGGCGCCTGGGGCACCTGGGTCGGCCGCTGGACGGCGGAGGAGAACCGGCACGGCATCGCGCTGCGCGACTACCTGGTGGTCACCCGCGGCGTCGACCCCGTCGAGCTCGAGCGGGCCCGGATGGACTACATGACCTCGGGCTACGACTCCGGCGACAAGACCGCGCTGGAGGCCGTCGCCTACGTCTCCTTCCAGGAGCTCGCGACTCGGGTCAGCCACCGCAACACCGGCAAGGCGACCGGTGACCCGATCGCCGACCGGCTGCTCGCCCGGATCGCCAAGGACGAGAACCTGCACATGGTCTTCTACCGCAACATCGTCTCCGCGGCGTTCCACATCGCCCCGGACGAGACGATGCGCGCGGTCGCCGACGAGGTCATGCGCTTCGAGATGCCCGGCGCCTCGATGGCCGGGTTTCGCAAGAACTCGGTGCTGATCGCCAAGGCCGGCATCTACGACCTGCGACTGCACCACGACGAGGTCATCTCCCCGGTGCTGCGCGCCTGGAAGGTGTTCGAGCGCACCAACCTGGGCCCGGCCGGCGAGCAGGCCCGCGAGGAGCTCGCCCAGTTCATGACCGGCCTCGACGCACAGGCGACGAAGTTCGTCGAGAGCCGCGACCGCATGCGCGCCCGCATGCAGGCCCGCTCCGACACCGAGATCACCCCGCTCGCCCAGGCGTAGGCGGAGTGCGTCCGTCGGCCCGAGCCGCACGGACCCACTCCGCCTAGGCTCGGGAGCCGTGCGCCTCGCGACCTGGAACGTCAACTCCATCCGCAGCCGAGCCGACCGGGTGGAGGCGTGGCTGCAGCGCAGCGACGTCGACGTCCTGGCGCTGCAGGAGACCAAGTGCAAGGACGAGCAGTTCCCCACCGAGCGCTTCGAGGCCCTCGGATACGAGGTGGCCCACGTCGGCCACTCGCAGTGGAACGGCGTCGCCCTGCTCTCCCGCGTGGGGTTGACCGACGTCCAGGTCGGCTTCCCGGGGATGCCCTCGTGGGCCAAGGACGACGCCGAGCCGGTCGCCGAGGCCCGCGCGATCGGCGCGACCTGCGGCGGGGTGCGGGTGTGGAGCCTCTACGTGCCCAACGGCCGCTCGCTCACCGACCCGCACCTGGACTACAAGCTCGCGTGGCTGGAGGCGCTGCGGGTCGACGCCGCCGGCTGGCTGACCGAGGACGCCGAGGCCCAGGTCGCCCTGGTCGGTGACTGGAACATCGCCCCGCAGGACGACGACGTGTGGGACATGGCCGTCTTCGCCAACTCCACCCACGTGTCCCCGCCCGAGCGGGCCGCGTTCGCCGCGATGGTCGAGGCCGGGTTCGCCGACGTCGTCCGGCCGCACACGCCCGGGCCCGGCGTCTACACGTACTGGGACTACACGCAGCTGCGCTTCCCGCGCCGCGAGGGCATGCGGATCGACTTCGTGCTGGGCTCCCCCGCGCTGGCCCGCCGGGTGTCCGACGCCCGGATCGACCGCGAGGAGCGCAAGGGCAAGGGCGCCAGCGACCACGCTCCGGTCGTCGTCGAACTGGCCGACTGACCCCACCCCGGCCGCCCGTCCGACCCGGCCGACACCCCGGCGGCGGTTCCGCGGAACCGCCACCGGTCCCCCACCTGCGGGCTGACCTGCCGGAACTGTCAGCGGACACCGCTAGCGTCGAACACGTGTTCGATTCGGCGCCCGCCCCGTCCACCGTCCCTGCTGCCGGCACCCGGCCCGTCGCGGCCTCCGCAACGGCTCCGCCCGTGCCGTTGGACGAGCTCGCCGACCAGATCCTCACCGGCGCCGTGCGGCTGGCCGCGGCGACGGCCGCCTGGCTGGCCCTGGTGGCGGAGTTCGACGAGCGGGAGGGCTGGCAGGGCATCGGGGTGACCTCGTGCGCGCACTGGCTGGCCTGGCGGTGCGGGCTCACGCCGGGCACCGCGCGGCAGCACGTCCGGGTCGCCCGGGCCCTGCGCCGGCTGCCGGTGACCGCGGCCGCCTTCGCCGGTGGCGAGCTCTCCTACTCGAAGGTGCGGGCCCTCACCCGCGTCGCCGAACCCGGCACGGAGGCCGAACTGGTCGAGTTCGCCCGGCACGCCACCGCCTCCCAGGTGGAACGGACGGTGCGCGCCTGGCGCCGGGCCGACGACGTCACGGCCGGCCGGGTCGCCGACTGTCGCCGCTTCTCCTGGTGGACCGACGACGACGGCATGGTCTCCATCCAGGTGCGCATGGAGGCCGAGCACGGCGCCGAACTGCTGGCCGCGATCGAGTCCCTGGCCGAGCGGGACGCCCGCCGCGACCGTGCCGCCCGCCGCCGGCCAACCCCCGACGACGCGATCTCCGACCCCACGACCTGCGACACCACGACCTCCGATGCCACGACGACCGAGCCCACCGACGGGGAGTGCACGGACGGCAGCCCGGACGTCGTCCCGCTCCCGGTGCTCACGGAGCGGCGCTGCCGGGCACTCACCCGGCTGGCCGCAGCCGCGGCGGACGCCGACCGGCGGGCCGGTGATCCGCCGCGCCGCGAGGTGGTCGTCGTGGTGGACGCCGCGGTCCTGGCCGACGACGAGGCCGCCGGACGGGCGCACCTGGAGGGCGGTGCGGCGCTGAGCCCGGCCCAGGCCCGTCGGCTGGCCTGCGACGCGGCGGTCACGGCGGTCGTCACCGACGGCGGGGAGGTGCTGGCCCAGGGGAGGGCCCGCCGGTACGCCACCGCCGCCCAGCGCCGGGCGCTGATGGTCCGGGACGGCGGGTGCGCCCGGCCGGGGTGCGAGGAGACCCGCATCGAGCGGCTGCACGCCCACCACCTGCGGCACTGGCTGCACGGCGGCCGCACCGACGTGTCGAACCTGGTGCTGCTGTGCGACGTCGACCACGGACTGGTCCACGAGCACGACCTGGCGGTGGGTCGCCGCGGTGGCCGGCTGGTGGCCGTGGCACCTGACGGACACCACCCCTGGGGCCCGTTCCCCGACCTGGCCGGCAGCTCGGACAGCAGTCCCGGGGCCGAGGTGCACCAGCTGCGGTCCCGCGGGACCGCCGACGACCCGCTGCACGACCTCCTGCCGGCCGACGTCCGACTGCCCCGGGCGCTGCCCTCCGACGGCGAGCGGATGGACCTGCAGCACGCCGTCTGGGCCCTGGTCGCCTACCGGGACGGGGTGCGACGACGCGCCGCGTGACGGAAGGAGTGGGCTGGTCCAGCCGTTGGAACAGGCGATGACCACCGCGCTCGCCGCCCCGCCCGCCGCCGCCGTTGACGCCCCGCTCGCACCTGCACCCACCCGCCTGTGGACGCCCTCACGCGTCCTGGTGACCCGTTCCGCCGCCGAGCGCCCGCACGGCCGGCGCATCATCGACCGCCTCGAGGCCGCCGGGGTGTCGGACATCGAGCTGCTCACCGGCGATCGGCTGCCCAACCTGCGCGGTGACGGCGACCGCGCGGCGTTCATGGCGGCCAAGCAGACCCTGGCCGTGGTCGTCCCGCCGGCGTCCAAGCGCAAGCTGCAGCCGATCCCGCCGTCCGCGGACTGGCGGTTCGACCTGGCCGAGGGGTGCCCGGCGCACTGCCAGTACTGCTACCTCGCCGGCTCGCTGACCGGCCCGCCGATCACCCGTGTCTGGGCCGACCTCGACGAGGCGCTGGCCGACCTCGACGGCTACGTCGGCCACGGTGTGATCACCTCCGGCACCGCCGAGCGCGGCATGGAGGGGACGACGTTCGAGGCCTCCTGCTACACCGACCCGCTGGCGCTGGAGCACCTCACCGGCGGGCTGGCCACCGCGGTGGCGTTCTTCGGCACCCACGACTGGCCGGGCCCCGTGCAGCTGCGGGCGACCACCAAGTTCGACGACGTCGCCGGGCTGCTCGACCTCCCGCACAACGGCCGCACCCGGCTGCGTTTCTCGCTCAACGCCGCCTCCGTCGACCGGCGCTTCGAGGGCGCGACCGCCAAGGTGCCCGCCCGGATCGCGGCGCTGTCGGCCGTGGCCGCCGCCGGCTACCCGGTGGGCCTGACCATCGCGCCGATCATGCCGGTCGAGGGCTGGCGCGAGGAGTACGGGCAGCTGCTCGACGACGTCGCCGCCGCCCTGCCCGCGGGCACCGACCTCACCGTCGAGTGCATCACCCACCGGTTCACGCCGAACAGCAAGGCGACGCTCACCGACTGGTACCCGCGCACCAAGCTGGAGATGGACGAGGACCTCCGGACCACCAAGCGCGGCAAGTTCGGCGCGGTCAAGCACGTCTACCCCAAGGACGTGATGACCGAGCTGCGCAGCTGGTTCACCGGCGCGCTGGCGGAGAAGCTGCCCGAGGCCCGCGTCCTCTACTGGACCTGAGCGGTCAGTCCTCGGCCCGGGCGCGGATGGCGATGAGCGCGACGTCGTCCGCCGCCCCGGCCGCGGGCAGCAGTTCCTCGACGACCCGGTCGCACAGGCCCTCGACGTCCAGCCCGAGCACCGCGGCGCGGGCCAGCACGGCGACCAGCGCGGTGAGCCCGCGGTCCAGGTCGCGCTCCCCCTCGGCGGCACCGTCCTGCTCGATCAGCCCGTCGGTGTAGAGCAGCAGCGTCGTGCCGGGCGGCAGCGTCGTCTCGTGCTCGGGGCGCTCCCGGTCGGGCAGCACGCCCAGCGGCAGCCCGACCGGGTCGGTGAGCACGTCCACGGTCCCGTCGGGGTGCAGCAGCAACGGTGGCGGGTGCCCCGCGGAGGACCAGCGGACGACGTGGCGACCCTCGGTGATCCGGGCCACCAGGGCGGTGGCGAAGACCGTCTGGCCCAGGGTCTCGCAGGCGGCGTCGACGGTGCTGAGGACGCCGGCGGGGGAGCGCGTGCCGTCGTGACCGGCCATCCGCAGCATGGTCCGCAGCTGGCCCATCGTGGAGGCGGCGTCGACGTCGTGGCCGGCGACGTCGCCGATCACCAGGCTGGTCGCGCCGGTGGCGTCGACGAACGCGTCGTACCAGTCGCCGCCCACCAGCTGGGCGAGGCCGGCGGGGCGGTAGCGGGAGGCCAGGCGCAGGTCGTCGGGCTGGGGCAGCAGCGCGGGCAACAGCGCCCGCTGCATCGTCTCCGACACGGTGCGCTCCCGGGCGTGCACGCGCGCGTTCTCCACCACCAGGGCGGCGCGTTCGGCCAGCGCGGTGACCAGGTCACGGTCGGTGTCGCTGTAGGGCGGTGACCCCTGGGTCCGGGCGAGGGTGAGCACCGCGGCCACCCGGCCCCGGCTGCGCAGCGGCACCACCAGCGAGCTGGCGATCCCCAGCCGGTCGACGGCCTCCCGCTGGGCGGTCGTCAGGCCGGGGTCGCTGGCGTCGACCAGCTCGGCGCGGCCGGTGGAGGCCACGTGCCCGGGACCGACGGCCTCCCCGACCCGGCGGCCGACCGAGCCGACCCACTCCTGGAGGAACGCCAGCTGAGCCGGGTCGGTGTGCCGGGCGGCGACCGGCAGCAGCCCGCCGTCGCGCTCCACGGTGCACACGTAGGCGAGGTCGCCCAGGTCGGGCACGGCCAGTGCGGTGATCGCCTGCCAGACGCCGTCGGGGTCCAGGCCCGCGGTGAGCAGCTCGCCGATCCGGGCCAGGACGGCCGCCCGGTCGGCCTCCGCCCGCGCCAGCGCCCCGGCCTGCTCGGCCTCCAGGGTCGTCGCCCGCAGCTCCACCTCCCGGGAGGCGATGGCGGCCAGGTCGGCCAGCAGCTCGGCGTCGGCCGCCGTCCAGTCGTGCACCTCGGTGTCGATGAGGCAGAAGCTGCCCAGCACGTGCCCGTCGGGGGTGCGGATCGGGTGCCCGGCCCAGGCCCGCACGTGCATGTCGTCGATGGCGGGGTTGAGCCGGGTCCGGTCGTCCAGCCGGACGTCGGGCAGCAGGAGCGCGTCGCCGCCCAGCACGTGCTGGCAGAACGAGTCCTCCAGGGAGCCCTGCACCGGCGCTCCCTCGGGGAGGCCGTGCCGGCTGAGCCAGTAGGAGCGCGCGTCGTCGACGATCGTCAGCAGCACGATCGGCGCCCCGGTGAGCCGGCGCGCGAGCGCAGTCAGCCGGTCGAAGGACACCGTGGACTCGGCGTCGAGCAGTTCGGTCGCGTGGACCGCTGCCAGCCGCTGGGGGTCGGCGGCTGCGGTCACCTCGGGCGGTGCTGCACGAGGCCGACCGGCACCGGCCCGGGCCAGGCGGCCTCCAGGGCCTCCGCGGTCTCCTCGCGCAGCTCGGTGGCCGCACCGACGGTGTTGACCCGGACCGGACCGCCGGTCGCGGGCGCCTCGCGCACGTCGGCGACGACCACGGTGATGTTGTCCGTCGGTGGCCCGGCCAGCGCGGCGTCCCGCAGCCGCGCGGCGGTCTCGGCCGGGGTGCCGCCGGCGTCGAGCAGGTCGCACAGCACCTCGGGCGGGACGACGTCGGAGAGCCCGTCGGAGCAGACCATCACCCGGTCGCCGGGGCGGGCGTCGAGCCGGAGGACGTCGACGGCGGCCACGTCGTCATAGGCGCCGTGCAGGGCGGCGTAGACCGCGGAGCGCTGGGGGTGGACCTTCGCCTCGGCCGGGGTGAGCGAGCCGGCGTCGATCAGCGCCTGCACCAGCGTGTGATCGGTGCTGACCTGCTGCAGCCGTCCGTCAGAGAGCAGGTAGCCGCGGGAGTCGCCGATGTGCAGCAACGCCAGCCCCTGCGCGTCCACGAGCAGCGCGGTCATGGTGGTGGCCATCGTGCGCAGCCGCGGGCGCTCGGTGTAGGCCGCCCGGATCCGCTCGTTCGCGCTGGCCACGATCCGCAGCGGGTCGTCGGCGCCGTCGCCGGTGCTGCCGGTGGCCAGCGGGGCCAGCCAGTTGGCCACCAGCGAGGACGCGACGGCCCCACCGACGTTGCCGCCGACGCCGTCGGCGATGGCGATCAGCAGCGGCCCGGCGATGGCGGAGTCCTGGTTGTCCGGCCGCGGACCCCGGGTGGAGACGGCCGCGCTGTCCAGCACGAGCACCGCCCCACCTCCTCGTCCACGCCCGACCTGCGCGCACGCTGCACGCAGGGATCGACGAACGGTAGATCACCGACCCCGGCGACGCCCACGAGCAGCGCCGCAGGAGGGCCCGCGGCCCCCACCGGACCCTCGCACACCACCTGGAGCGGGCACGTACCGTCGGTCCCCGTGCTCGTGCTGCTGCCCCCCTCGGAGACCAAGCACCCCGGCGGGGACGGCGCCCCGCTGGACCTCGCCGCGCTCACCGCGCCGGAGCTGACCCCGGTGCGCGAGCAGCTGGTCGGGGCGGTCGTGGACCTGGCCGCCGACGTACCGGCCGCCCGGGCGGCGCTCGGCCTGTCCGCGGCGCAGGACGACGAGGTGGCGCGCAACGCCGTCCTGCGCACCAGCCCGACGATGCCGGCGATCGAGCGGTACACCGGCGTCCTCTACGACGCCCTCGACGTCCGGTCGCTCACCCGGGCGCAGCGGGCCCGGGCCGCCCGCCGGCTGGCGGTGGGCTCGGCGTTGTTCGGCGTGGTGCGCGCCGAGGACGCCGTCCCGGCCTACCGGCTCTCGGCCGGCAGCGCCCTGCCCGGGCTGCCCACCTTGCGCGCGCTGTGGAAGCCGGTGCTCACCGACGTGCTGGCCGGCACCGACGAGCTGGTCGTGGACCTGCGCTCGGGCGCCTACGCCGACCTGGCGCCGGTGCCGGGTGCGGTGACGGTGCAGGTGCTCAGCGAACGGCCCGACGGCACCCGGGCCGTGGTCAGCCACTTCAACAAGGCGCACAAGGGCCGGCTGGCCCGGCTGCTGGCGACCACGACCGGCGAGCCGGACTCCGTCGTCCGGCTGCGGGCGCTGCTGCGCCGGGCGGGGTTGCACGTGGAACACGACCGCGGGACCGAGCTGACCCTGGTGGTCCCGGCGGCCGCGGTGACCCGCTGAGCGGAGGTCAGTCCCGCTCGGTGCCGGCGGCGCGGTAGGCCCCGCCGCGGCCCGGCGTGGCGGCCGGCAGGTGTGCCCGGGCCTCCTCGAGCTTCTCCTGCCGGCGGGCGAGGAAGACGGTGACCACCAGGAACAGGCCGGACAGGATGAGGATGACGGCGGTGAAGGCGTTGAGGAACGGGATGTCGACGCCGGCGATGGTGAGCACGCCGATCACGATCAGCACGAGCGCGGCCAGCACGGCGCCGGCGGCCCGCAGCGGGCTCTTGCCGACCTCCTCGATGCCCTGCTCGGCCTTCTCCTGGGCGTAGTCCAGCGGCTTCTTCGCCCACTGGAAGCGGGTGGCCAGCACCGCCAGCCCGGCGAAGATCACGATGAACCCGGGCCCGGGCAGGATGAGCAGCCCGATGCCGGCGAGGGTGAGCAGGCCGCCGAGGACGGCGATCACGACGGTCTTCATCGCCCGGTTGTGCCCTACCCATCGGCGGGTCATGCGTCGGGTCGTGCGTGTCGTACCTCGCCGCCACGATGGCCGCATGACCTCACCCGGCGACCTCGCCGACCGCACCGGCCTCGACGAGCTGCTGCTCGGCGTCCCGGTCCCGCTGCCGGAGCTGCGCGCGGGCCCGGCGACCGTGCGGCTGGACTACACGCACTTCAGCCTGCGGATGCGCCCCGACCGGCGGCTGGCCGCGGTGACCGCGGTGGGCGTCGACGGCGCCCTGTTGCGCGACGTGTCCCGGGAGGGGATCGAGTGGCGGCTGGACCCGCGCTTGCCGGCCGGGCAGCAGACCGGCCCGCAGGTCTACGCCCGCAACGACCTCGACCGCGGGCACCTGGTGCGCCGGACCGACGCCGTCTGGGGCACCGCGGCGGAGGCACGGCAGGGCAACGAGGACACCTTCCACTACACGAACGCCGCTCCGCAGGCCGCCGCCTTCAACCAGGGCGAGGAGCTGTGGCTGGGGCTGGAGCAGCACCTGCTCACCCATGCGGCCACGTACCAGCGGCGGCTGGTCGTGGTCACCGCGCCGGTGCTCGACCCCGACGACCCCGTCTACCGCGGCGTCCAGCTCCCGCTGCGGTTCGTGAAGGTCGCCGCCTTCGTCGACGACGGCGGGCTCGCGGCCACCGGCTACGTCCTCGACCAGACCGCTCTGGTCGGCACCCTGTCCCGAGCGGTCGGCGAGCCGCCGCCGCTGGGCGCGTTCCGCACCTTCCAGGTCCCGGTCGCCGACGTCGCCGCGCTCACCGGCCTGGACCTCGACCAGCTCGCCGCCGTCGACCGGCTGCCGGCCGTGGCCGGTCAGGCCGCCGAGGAGCCCGGCGTCCCGGCGGGCTGGGTCCGGCTCACCGACCTCACGCAGGTGCGCTGGTGACCCTCAGCGCCGGCGGCGGAGGCCGCGCAACGTGCGGACGGCGACGACCAGCTCGGCCAGCTCGTGCCGGTCCCCGCCGGCCACCTCGGCCAGCTGGGCGGCCGAGCGCTGCTGGGTGACGTCCCAGGCGTCCGCCCAGCGCTGCACCAGGTCGACCGCGACGGCCTCCTCGTCGTCGCCGGGGTGGGACTCGCGCAGCGCCAGGACGTCGGCGGTCAGCGCCGCCTGCTCCGCGGCCAGGTCGTCGCGCAGGCTCGCCCGGGCCATCGAGGGCCAGCGCCGGTCGCGGGGGAGGGCGATGACCAGCTCGCGCAGCGGCACCAGGCCCAGCAGCTCGGCCAGGCACTGCGACACCTGCGCGGCCAGCGCGATCGGGGCGCCGGTGTCCTCCACGACCACGGCCAGGTCCAGGGCCGTGGGCAGCAGCGGGGCGACCGCGACCTCGGCGGCCAGCTCCGGCGGCACCCCGGCCGCGCGCAGCCCGGCGGCCCGCTCGGCGTGGGCCTCGGCGTCGGCGCCCAGCAGCCAGCCCGACAGCCCCGCGCACACCTCGGCCACCGGGGCGGCGAACCGCTCGGTCACCGCGGCCAGACTGGCCGCGGGCTCCGCGGTCAGCTCCGGCACCCGCAGCAGCCAGCGGGTGGCCCGCTCGGCCAGCCGGGTCGCCTCCAGGCGCAGCTGCACCTGGACGGCGGCCGGCACCCGGTTGTCCAGGTCGCGGGGGGAGTCCCACAACCGGTCGACGTCGAACACCGCCCGGGCCACCGCGTGCGCCCGCACCACCGCCGACAGCGGGGCACCGGTCTCCTCGGCCAGCCGGAACAGCCCGGTCACCCCGGCGGTGTTGACCGTCCGGTTGGTCAGCGCGGTGGTGACGATCTCCCGGCGCAGCGGGTGGCTGGTCAGCGCGGTGGGGAAGCGGCGGCGCAGCGGCTCGGGGAAGTAGTCGACGAGCAGGTGCTCCAGCGCCGGGTCGTCGGGCAGCCCGGAGTGCAGCACCGCGTCGGTGACCTCGATCTTGGCGTAGGCGAGCAGCACCGCGAGCTCGGGGTTGCTCAGCCCCTGCCCGTCCCGGCGGCGCTCGGCCAGCGCCCGGTCGTCCGGCAACGCCTCCACCGCCCGGTCCAGCCGTCCCGAGCGCTCCAGCGCGCGCAGGTACCGCTGGTGGGCGTCGAGCAGCCCGCGGGCCGCGGCCGACTCCCCGGCGAGCGTGGCGTTCTGCGCGTAGTTGTCGCCGAGCACGCCGACGGCGACCTCGTCGGTCATCTCGCCCAGCAGCCGGGCCCGCCCGACCGGGTCCAGCCGGCCCTCGTCGGTCACCCGGTTCAGGGCGATCTTGATGTTGACCTCGTGGTCGGAGGTGTCGACGCCGGCGGAGTTGTCGATGGCGTCGTTGTTCACCCGGCCCCCGGCCAGCGCGTACTCGATCCGGCCGCGCTGGGTCAGCCCCAGGTTGCCGCCCTCGCCGACCACCCGGACCCGCAGCTGCGCACCGTCGACCCGGACGGCGTCGTTGGCCTTGTCGCCCACGTCCAGCGCGCTCTCGGTGCCGGCCTTGACGTAGGTGCCGATCCCGCCGTTGAACAGCAGGTCGACCGGGGCCAGCAGCACCGCGCGCACCAGCTCCGCGGGGCTGAGCGCCGTCACGTCGTCGTCCAGGCCCAGCGCGGCGCGCATCGGCCCGGACACCGGCACCGACTTCGCGGTCCGGGGCCAGACCCCACCGCCCGCGCTGATCAACGAGCTGTCGTAGTCGGCCCACGAGGAGCGGGGCAGGCCGAACAGCCGCCGCCGCTCGGCGAAGGAGGCCGCCGGGTCGGGCGTGGGGTCGACGAACACGTGCCGGTGGTCGAAGGCGGCCACCAACTGCAGGTGCTCGCTCAGCAGCATCCCGTTGCCGAAGACGTCGCCGGACATGTCGCCGATGCCGACGACGGTGACCTCCTGGCTCTGCACGTCGACGCCGAGCTCACGGAAGTGCCGGGTGACCGACTCCCAGGCACCGCGGGCGGTGATGCCCATCGCCTTGTGGTCGTAGCCGACCGAGCCGCCGGAGGCGAAGGCGTCGCCCAGCCAGAAGCCGCGCTCCAGCGCCACGGAGTTGGCCAGGTCGGAGAAGGTCGCCGTCCCCTTGTCGGCGGCGACCACCAGGTAGGTGTCGTCGCCGTCGTGCCGGACCACCCGCTCGGGCGGTGCGACCCGGCCCTCGACCAGGTTGTCGGTCAGCGACAGCAGCGCGCCGATGAACAGCCGGTAGCAGGCCTTCCCCTCGGCCAGCACCGCGTCGCGGTCGGCCCCCTCACCGGGACCGCGCAGGACGACGAAGCCGCCCTTGGCCCCGGTCGGCACGATCACGGTGTTCTTCACCGTCTGCGCCTTGACCAGGCCGAGCACCTCGGTGCGCAGGTCCTCGCGGCGGTCGCTCCAGCGCAGCCCACCGCGGGCGACGGCGCCGAAGCGCAGGTGCACGCCCACCACCCGCGGCGAGCTGACCCACACCTCGCGGGCCGGCCGCGGCTCGGGCAGGTCGGGCAGCGCGTGCGGGTCGAGCTTGAGGGCCAGCGGGGCGGTCCCGGCGAGCACCTCGGCGGTGAACGCCGTCGTCCGCAGGGTCGCCTGCACCGCCGACAGCAGGGCGGTGAGCACCCGGTCGGCGTCCAGGCTCTCGACCTGGCCGATCGCCTGGGTGAGGGAGTCGACCAGGGCGGCGGTGCGCACCTCGCGGCCGGCGGCGAGGTCGGGGTGGAAGCGGGTCTCGAACAGCGCCACCAGCCGGGCGACGACGCCGGGGTGGGTGGCCAGCACCTGCTCGACGTAGGCCGCGCCGAACGGGAGCCCGCCCTGGCGCAGCCACTGCACGTAGGCGCGCAGCACCGCCACCTGCCGCCAGGTCAGCCCGGCCAGCAGCACCAGGGCGTTGAGGCCGTCGTCCTCAGCCCGGGCGGACCAGACCGCGGCGATGGCCTCGGTGAACCGCTCGGGCAGCGTGCCGGCGAGGGGCACGGTCGAGGTCGGTGCGGCCAGGCCGAAGTCGTAGACCCAGGCCATCGGGGCACCGATGCGGTCGATCTCGTAGGGCCGCTCGTCGACCACGTCGACGCCCATGTGCTGCAGCACCGGCAGCACGTCGGACAGCAGCAGCCGCTCGCCCACCCGGTAGACGGTCAGTCGGCGGTCGCCGTCGGCGGCGTCGGCGGGTGCCCACAGCCGCAGGTCGGTCCCGCCGACGGGGAGCCGGTCCAGCCGGGCGAGGTCCTCGACGGCGGCCCGGGCGGGGAAGTCCTCCTGGTAGGCGGCGGGGAAGGCGTCGGCGACCCGGGCGAGCAGCCGGGGAGCGTCCTCGCCGTACCGGGCGGCGAGGGCGTCGGCGAGGTCGTCGGTCCAGCTGCGGGCGGCCGCCGACAGCGCCGCCTCCAGGGCCGGGACGTCGACCTCGGGCAGGGTCGGGGAGCTGTGCCGGCGGACCGGCACCCGGACGACGAAGTGCAGCCGGGACAGCACCGACTCGCTCGACCGCACCGTGAACTCGACGTTCGTGCCGCCCAGGGTCTCCAGCAGCAGCCGCTGCATGGTCAGCCGCACCTGCGTGGTGTACCGGTCGCGGGGCAGGTAGACCAGCGCGGAGAAGAACCGGCCGAAGGGGTCCCGGCGCAGGAACAGCCGGGTCTGCCGGCGCTCCCGCAGGTGCAGCACGGCCAGCGCGACCGGCAGCAGCTCCTCGGTGTCGACCTGCAGCAGCTCGTCGCGGGGGTAGGTCTCCAGGACGTCGAGCAGCTCCTTGCCCGAGTGGCTGTCCGCGGGCACCCCGGAGCGCACCAGCACCGCCGCCGCGGTGCGCCGCACGAGCGGGACGTCGCGCACGCTGCTGTGGTGGGCCTCGGTCGGGAAGAGCCCGACGAGCAGCAGGCGCGCGGGGTGCCCGGTCTCCCCGGGCAGGTCGACCACGACCAGGTCCAGCCAGGCCGGGCGCTGCACGGTCGAGCGGGCGTCGCCCTTCGTCACCAGCACCCGGCGCGTCATGGCCTCGGGGGAGGCGAGCGCGGCCGGGGCGACGGAGGTGGCCCGCTCCGGCGAGCTGCGCAGCACGCCGAGCTCGGAGCCGGGGACCACGGTGGCGGTCGGCCCGTCCGCGCCGCCGCCCAGCTGGACGGTGCGCGCGCCGAGGAACAGGAAGTTGCCCTCGGTCAGCCAGCGCAGCAGCGCTGCGGCCTCGACCGGGTCGTCGGCCGGGTGCGCGGCGGAGTGGGCGGCGTCCCCGGCGGGCGGCAGCCCCTCGAGGACGTCGGCGACCTCGCGGGTGCGGGCGATCAGGGCCGCGGCGTCCAGGTGGCTGCGCCGGACGTCGGCCAGCACCGTGGCCAGCCCGGCGAGCAGGTCGGTGGCCGACTCCTCGTCGACCTGGCCCGACAGCACCACGGCCATCCAGGACTCGGCGAGCGCGTCGGCGCCGCAGGCCCCGGCGTCCGCGCTGTCGCAGAAGGCGAGCAGCCGGCCGGCGGCGTCGCGGCGCACGACCACGACCGGGTGGACGACGTGCTCGGGCGCGATGCCCTGGCGCACCACCTCGGCGGTGACGGAGTCGACCAGGAACGGCATGTCGTCGACGACCACCCGCAGCACGGCGGGCCCCCCGGCGGTGCGGTGGACGTCGAGCAGCGGCATGCCGACCGGTCGGGCGGCGGCCAGCCGGAGGTGGTCGACGGCCAGCACGGCGAGGTCGGCCGGGTCGTGACCGACGACCTCGGCGGCGGGCTCGCCGGCGTAGAAGCGGTGCACCAGGGTCGCGGCGTCCGCCGGCCCGATCCCGGGGACGTCGTCGGGCTCCTCGGCGAGCAGCCCGCCCGCCGCGGCCGCGGCCAGGTCCAGCAGCCGGCGCTTGGCGTGCTGGGCGGCCTCCAGGGAGGCCATGTCGACCGGGCCGTCGGCGGTCATCGACGGCGAGGGCAGGAGGTCAGGAGCAGCGGACCGATCGGACTCCGTACCCAGGCCAGCCATGCTCACCGACGCTAGCCGCCACCCCGCCGCGCTGCACGCACATCGGCGTGCCGCGCCGGGTCCCAGGCGTCAGCCGCGGACCTTCAGCGGCAGCAGCAGCTCGGCGATCCAGCTGAAGACGGCGATGAGGAAGCCGCCCAGCAGCGCGGCCACGAAGCCGTCGACGCTGAACCGGTCGGACAGGGCCGCGGTGAGGCCGAGCAGCGCGGCGTTGACGACCAGCAGGAAGAGGCCGAGGGTCGCCATGACGAACGGCAGCGCGAGCAGCCGGACCACCGGGCCGACGATCGAGTTGACGACGGCGAACAGCAGCGCGACCCACAGGTAGGTGCCGGCGCTGCCGAGGGTGGCCTGGTCGTTGCCGAGGACGTCGATGCCGTCGACCAGCCGGGTGACCGCGAAGATGATCACGGCCAGCACGACGACCCGCAGGGCGAACTTCCCGATCGTGTTCACGGCGCGCACGCTAGCGCCCGGCGGTCGCTGGGGCCGCCGTCCGGCGTCCTCGCGCGTCGCGGTCGGTCCCCCGACCGGGTGGGGGTCGGACAGGAGGGCGGCCTGGGCTCCGCACGGCGGCTGGAGCTGCTGCCGATCGGGGGGACCGAGCTGCTGCGCGCCCTCACGCCGTACCGCTGACGGGAACAACTCCCGCTCCCACCTGCTTGTACGGGGTGCCGGTCCGGACAGACCCCCGGGCCCCACCCCAGCGTCGCCGCGAGCGACCACTCGCCGAGAGGCGGCTGACGGACCGGCCATCGCGCGCCCCGTCGGGCCCAGCCCCCGGCGGGGCGCTGCGCACGTCCCGGCCCGGCGAGCGTGCGCGTACCGGGCACTGCGGACGGCGACGAGCCCGCTGGGCGCACACCCGCCGATGCCGGTGCGGCCTCCACGACACTTGCGACACTGGCCGGGTGGCTCCCGTCCCCGCAGTCCCGGCCGGACGGCGGCTCCCCCGGGGTGCGGTGCTGCGGGCCGCGGCCCTGCTGTGCCTGCTGACCGCCGGCATCGTGGTGGCCGTCCTCGTCGACGTCCCGGACGTGGCGACGGTGCGCGGCTGGCTGGACCGGCGCGGCCCGTCGGGCTGGGTGCTGCTGCTCGCCGCGTTCTCCCTCGCCCCGCTGGCACCGGTGCCCCGCACCGCGCTCTCGGTGCTGGCCGGGGTGCTCGCCGGGTTCTGGGGCGGCCTCGCCCTGTCGCTGGGCAGCGGCGTGCTGGCCGCCCTGGCCGGCTTCGGTCTCGCCCGCTGGCTGGGCCGGGAGACGGTGACGCGGCTGGCCGGGCCGCGGCTGGCCCGGGCCGACGCCCTGCTCACCCGCCGGGGCGCCGTCGCCGTCCTGGTCGGGCGGCTGCTGCCGGTCACGCCCTTCACGCTGGTCAGCTACGCCAGCGGCCTGTCCGGCATCCCGCTGGGCGCCTACCTGCTCGGGTCGACGGTCGGGATGGCACCGGGCACCATCGCCTACGTCCTCCTCGGCGCGACCGTCGGCTCTGCGGGGGACGGCGGCGGGCTGCTGCTGGCCCTGGTGCCGCTCTCGGTGACGCTGGTCGGGCTGGGGCTCGCGCGCTGGTGGCAGGTCCGGCGACGCCGGGCGACGGCCTGAGTTCGAACACGTGTTCGAGATCGGTGCTAGGGTCGGGACACGAGCACGGCGACGGTCGCGCCGCCCTCTGACGGCGTCTGGCGCTCTCTAGCAGGAGAGCTAGAGAGCCTGAGACGGCGGTCGAGACCGTCGTCGATGCCCTGGTCTACGCCTGTCTAGCTCCAGGGCAAGAGGACGGCATAGCCTCCTCGACATGGACCCCGTCCGGAACCCGTACGCCCCCGGCGCCGGACAGCGCCCACCCGAGCTGGCCGGCCGGGACACCGAGCTGTCGGCCTTCGACGTCGTCCTGGAGCGCATCGCCCGCGGCCGGCCGGAGCGCTCGCTCGTGCTCACCGGGCTGCGCGGGGTGGGCAAGACCGTGCTGCTCAACCAACTGCGCTCGGCGGCCATCACCCGCGGCTGGGGCACCGGCAAGATCGAGGCCCGGCCCGAGCAGTCGCTGCGCCGTCCGCTGTCGGCCGCGCTGCACATGGCCCTGCGCGAGCTCCGACACCCCGACCAGGAGTCCACCGACGCCGTGCTGGGCACCCTCAAGGCCTTCGCCCAGCGGCAGGCGCCCGCGGACGCCAAGGTGCGCGACCGCTGGCAACCGGGCATCGACGTGCCGGCCACCACCGGCCGGGCCGACTCCGGCGACATGGAGATCGACCTGGTCGAGCTGCTGAGCGACGTGGCCGGGATCGCCGCCGACGTGGGCAAGGGCGTGGCGCTGTTCATCGACGAGATGCAGGACGTGCAGACCGATGAGGTCTCCGCCATCTGCGCCGCCTGCCACGAGCTGAGCCAGCAGGGCGCCCCGCTGATCGTCGTCGGCGCCGGGCTGCCCCACCTGCCCGCGGTGCTGTCGGCCTCCAAGAGCTACTCGGAGCGGCTCTTCCGCTACCTGCGGATCGACCGGCTCGACCGGGACGCCGCCGACCGCGCGCTGCTGGCCCCTGCCGAGCGGGAGGACGTCACCTTCGAACCCGCCGCGCTGGACGCCCTCTACGACGCCGCCGACGGCTATCCCTACTTCGTGCAGGCCTACGGCAAGGTCACCTGGGACGTCGCCGCCTCCTCCCCCATCACCGCGGCCGACGTCGCGATGGGCGCCCCGGCCGCCGAGGCCGAGCTCGCAGTGGGCTTCTTCGGCTCCCGCTACGACCGCGCCACCCCCGCCGAGCGGGAGTACATGCACGCCATGGCCGAGCTGGGCGGCCCCACGGGCGCCGCGGTCGGGACGTCGGACGTCGCGGTCACCCTGGGCCGCAAGCCCGCCTCCCTCTCCCCCGCCCGCGACTCGCTGATCAAGAAGGGCCTGGTCTACTCCGCCGAGCGCGGCCAGATCGCCTTCACCGTCCCGCACTTCGGCCGCTACCTGCTCAGCCACGCCACCGACTGACGAAGGACGCGTTCCGTGCGCGGTGCACGCGCTGCGGCACGGGCAACGCGTACGGACGACGTGTGACGCAGGCAGCGGGCGCTCGGCGACTGACCACCCGGGCGGCCGGGTACCGGCGGCTGCGCCGACGGACCCGCCCGGGGGACGGGCGGGGAGGACGACGTGCCGATCTGGTTGGAGGCCGGTCTCTGGGGGCTGCTCGGCGGGGCCGCGCTGGTCATCGGCGCGCTGATCGCCTGGCTGGTGCGGGTGCCCGACGGGGTCGTGGCCGGCGTGATGGCCTTCGGGTCGGGCGTGCTCATCTCGGCGGTCGCCTTCGACCTGATGGCCGAGGCGGCCGACACCGGCGGGCTGGTCCCGACCGCACTGGGCTTCCTGGGCGGTGCGGTGGCCTACCTGGGGGCGAACGCGCTGCTGGCCCGGCGCGGGGCCCGGCACCGCAAGCGGTCGGGCGGTCAGCAGCCCTCGGAGGACGAGCAGCAGGGCAGCGGTGCGGCGATCGCGGTCGGCGCGCTGCTCGACGGCGTCCCCGAGTCCGTCGTCCTGGGCGTGGGGCTGCTCGCGGGCGGGACGGTGAGCCTGCCGGTGCTGGCCGCGGTGTTCATCTCCAACGTCCCCGAGGGGCTGTCCAGCGCGGCCGGGATGAAGCGCAGCGGCCGGTCGGCGCGGTACGTGTTCGGGGTCTGGACGGCGATCGCCGTGCTGAGCGGGCTCGCGGCCCTGCTGGGCTACGTCGCCCTCGGCGATGCGCCACCGGAGGTCATCGCCGTGATCACCGCGGTCGCCGCCGGCGCGATCCTGACGATGATCGCCGACACGATGATCCCCGAGGCGTTCGAGACGACCCGCAGCTGGACCGGGCTGATCACCTCGCTGGGCTTCCTGGTGGCCTTCACGATCCACCTCGCCTAGCGGTGTTCCACGTGCAACCAGCGCCGGACCGGAGCAGGGTGGCGGCGTGAGCACCCCCGCCGACGTGCGCCTGCCCGAGGAGATCACCGTCCCGGTGGAGGGCGGTGACCTCGCGGCGCTGTACTGGGCGGCCGACGCGCCGGCCGCACCGCTGGTCGTGCTGGTGCACGGCATCACCAGCAACGCCATGGTCTGGGCGCCGGTGGCGTCCGCGCTGGCCGGTGGCTGCCAGGTCGTCGCCCCGGACCTGCGCGGGCGGGGCCTGAGCGCCGGCCTCCCCTCCCCCTACGGCCTGGGCGTGCACGCCGCCGACGTCACCGCACTGCTGGAGGCCTTCGGGGCCGACGACGACGCCGGTGCCGACGTCACCGTGCTGGTCGGCCACTCGATGGGCGGCTTCGTCGCCACCCTGGCCGCCGCCGGGGCCGCCCGCGGCCTGGTGCACGGTCTGGTGCTCGTCGACGGCGGGCTGCCCTTCCCCGTGCCGCCGGCCGCGGACACCGACACGATGCTGGCCGCCTTCCTGGGCCCGACCCTGGACCGGCTGGGCGCCACGTTCCCCGACGAGGCCGCGGTGCTGTCGTTCTGGGCCGACCACCCGACGGTCGGCCCGTGGGTCGACGACCCCGACGTGGCGGCCTTCCTGGCCCGCGACCTGACCGGCACGGGACCGCAGCTGCGCAGCGCCGTCTCCCCCGAGGCGGTGCGCGCCGACGGCGCGGACATGCTGCGCAACGAGGCGGTGCTGGAGGCCACCGCCGACCTGCCCGTGCCCGCGACCCTGCTGTGGGCGACGCGCGGCATGGACGGCGGCAAGCCCGGCCTCTACGACGAGGGTCGGCTGGCCGACATGGGCCTGGCGGCGGCGCGGATCACCGCCCGCGAGGTGCCCGACACCGACCACGACTCGCTGCTGTGGAGCCCGCAGGGCGTCGCGGCGGTCGCCGCCGCCGTCCGGGAGGCCGCGGCGCGCACCGACTGAGCGCCGGTCAGCGCCCTCCGGGGTGCACGCGGACGGCCAGCAGCGCCACGTCGTCCTCCGCGCCCTGGGCGAGCAGCTCGGCGAGCAGGCCGTCGCACAGGTCCGGCAGCGGCTCCCCGGCCAGCGCGGCGACGGCGGCCCGCAGCCGGGCCCGCCCGGTGTCCAGGTCCTCGGTGCGGCGCTCGAACAGCCCGTCGGTGAACAGCAGCAGCGTCGACCCCGGCAGCAGGTCGACGACGCCGTCGGCGCGCTCCCCCGGCCAGTCGGTGCCCAGCGGCGGGCCGACGGGCGCGTCGAGCTCGACGACCGTGCCGTCGGGCTGCAGCAGCATCGGCACGGGGTGGCCCGCGGTGGCCCAGCGCAGCCGGCGCCCGCCCGCCCGGTCGGCGGCGGACCCGACCCGGCCGACCAGCGCGGTGGCCAGCGTCGCGACGCCCAGCCCGGCGACGGCCCGGTCGGCGCGGCCGAGGACCTGCGCGGGGCGCTCCTGCCGGTCGTAGGCGATCGCCCGGACCGTCGTCTTCAGCTGGCCCATCGTGGCGGCGGCCTCGAGGTCGTGGCCGACCACGTCGCCGATGACCAGCACGGTGTCGCCGTCGGGCTGCTGGAAGGCGTCGTACCAGTCGCCACCGATGGCGATGCCCTTGGTCGCCGGCCGGTAGCGGACGGCGATCTCCAACTGGTCGGGCTGCACCGGCTCGGACAGCAGGCTGCGCTGCAGCCGCTCGGCCACCCGCACCTGCGCACCGGCCAGCCGGGCGTTGTCCAGCGCCAGCGCCGCGCGGAAGGAGGCGACGGCGGCGGTGCTCAGCTCCAGGTCGGTGAACGGGCCGCGGTCGGGGCCGTTGACCAGGGTGAGCGCGCCGAAGAGCTCCTCGCGGGCGATGAGCGGGTACACCGCGACCGCGCTGGGCTGCAGCGCCCGGACCGCCTCGAGCGCCCGCGCGTCGCCGACCATCGTCGTCATCACCTCGTCGGTGAGCTGCTGGATGACCACGGGCGTGCCGTCGCACAGCGAGGTCGGCACCGGGGCGTTGGGCCGGTTGGTGCGCACCCGCAGGTCGGCGTAGCGGTCGACGGCGGCCTGCCGGGCGGGGTCGCTGTGGGCGCGGCCGATGTCGCGGCGCACGCCGTCCTCGACCACGGAGACCAGGCACCAGTCGGCGAGGGTGGGCACCACCCGGTCGGCGAAGCGGTGCACCGCCTCCTCGACGTCCAGGGTGGAGGTCATCGCCTGGCTGATGTCGCCCAGCAGCATCAGGTGCCGGCCGGCCAGCGCCGCCTCGGCCGCGGCCTCGGCGGCGTGCGCGGCCTCGACCTCGCGGGCGGCGGCGGCCTCCTCGCGGGCCTGCTCGGCCCGCCGACGCGCGGTGACGTCGTCGTAGGTGACGACCAGGCCGCCGTCGGTGCGGAAGGCGTCGACCTGGAACAGCACCCCGAGCGGGGCGAACCAGGCCTCGAACCCGGCGGGCTCGCCGGTCTCGGCGACGTGCCGGTAGTGGCGCTCGAAGTCGCCGCCCCGGGCCTCGGGGAACTCCTCCCACACGACCCGGCCGACCAGCTCCGCGACCGTGCGGCCCAGCAGGGCGGCGCCGGAGGGGTTGATGTAGCTGAACCGCCAGGCGTCGTCGAGCACGAAGAGCGGACGCGCCATCCCCTGCACCGCCCGCACGAGCAGGTCGGCGGGCGCGGGCGCCCCGGTGACGGTCATCAGGACACTCTGCACCATCGCCGCGGGCGCGCCGGGGAGCGCCGCCCCGGGGTGCCGCCGCGGGTCACCCGGCCAGGTGACCGCGCGGCGGCTGCCGGGTCAGCGCGGGGACGGCGTCTCGCCGGTGCCCCGGGCGCCGCTGGCGGCACCGAGCCCGCGCTCGTCGGCGTGCACGTCGCCGTACCCACCGCCGTGCCCACCGCCGTGCCCGTGGCCGTCGTCGACCATGGTGGCCTCGTCGAAGGGGCGGTCCCCGGCCAGGACGGCGTCCAGCTGCTCGCGGTCGAGCTCCTTGGTCCAGTGGGCGACCAGCACGGTGGCGATCGCGTTGCCGGAGAAGTTGGTGACCGCACGCGCCTCGGACATGAACCGGTCGATGCCGACGATCAGGCCGACGCCCTCGAGCAGCTCGGGACGGTGCGAGGACAGGCCGCCGGCCAGCGTCGCCAGGCCCGCGCCGGTGACGCCCGCGGCGCCCTTCGAGGCGATGATCATGAAGACCAGCAGGCCGACCTGCTCACCCAGTGACAGCGGGTCGCCCAGCGCCTCGGCGATGAACAGCGAGGCCATCGTCAGGTAGATGGCGGTGCCGTCGAGGTTGAAGGAGTACCCGGTCGGCACCACGATGCCGGCGACGGGCTTGGAGACCCCGACGTGCTCCATCTTGGCGATGAGCCGGGGCAGGGCGGTCTCGGAGGAGGACGTGGAGACGATGAGCAGGAACTCCCGGCCCAGGTACTTGAGCAGCTTCCACACGTTGATCCGGGTGAAGACCCACAGCACCGCGCCCAGCACGCCGAAGACGAAGATCAGGCAGGTCGCGTAGAAGCCCAGCATCAGGACGGCGAGGCTCTTCAGCGCGTCGACGCCGGTGGCCCCGACCACGGCCGCGATGGCGCCGAAGGCACCGATCGGCGCGACCCACATGATCATGGACAGCACCTTGAAGACCAGCCGCTGGAAGTGGCCGATCCCGCGCAGCACCGGCTCCCCCGCGGTCCCCATGGACTGGATGGCGAACCCGACCAGCAGCGCCACGAGCAGCGCCTGCAGGACCGAGCCGTCGGTCAGCGCGGAGACCAGCGTCTCGGGGATCAGTCCGAGGATGAAGTCGGTGGTGCCGCCAGCGCCCTCCGCGGTCTCGGCCAGCGACGAGCCGCGCCCACGCAGCTCGTCGGACAGCTGCAGGCCGTCGCCGGGGTGCAGCAGGTTGCCCACGACCAGGCCGATGGTCAGCGCGAAGGTGGACATCAGGATGAAGTAGCCCAGCGCCAGGCCGCCGACCTTGCCGACCTGGGCGGCCTTCCGGATCGAGCCGATGCCCAGCACGATCGTGCAGAAGATGACCGGCGCGATCAGCATCTTGATCAGGTTGACGAAGGCGTCGCCGAGCCACTTGAGGCCCACGGCGAAGTCGGGGAAGACCAGCCCGACGACGATGCCCAGGGCCACCGCAGCGATCACGGAGAGGTAGAGCCAGTGGGTGCGGTCCCGCCGGCGGCTGGGGGTGCCGGTGTCGGCACCCCGGTCGGGAGGCGTGCTGCCTGTGGCCATGACTGCTCCTGTGGAGTCGGCGACCGGGCTGCTGGCCTCGGATCAGGTCACCCGGACGGCGGGCGACCCGAGCACCTTCACCCGCACCGTGATCGACGTCACCCATTAGTCCATAACGTTCACAGCGGGGACCCCTCCCGGTGGACACTCGGCGCGTGCACCCTCCCGCCCCTCCCGGCCGCCGGCCCGGGCGCGGCAGCCTGGCCCGCCAGCTGCTGCTCCTGCAGGCCAGCGTCGTGCTCGTCGTCGTGGTCGTCGCCAGTGGGGTGGCCTACGGCTCTGCCCGGACGGCGGTGCGCGAGGCCGCCGAGGCCGAGGTGCTCGGCATCGTCGAGAGCCTGATCAACTCGCCGTTCGTTCGCACCGCGGTCTCCGGCCCGGACGCGACCGCGCTGCTCGAGCCCTACGTGGAACAGATCAGGGCCGACACCGGGACCTCCTTCATCACCGTGCTGGCGCCCGACCGCACCCGGTACACCCATCCCGACCCGTCCCAGATCGGCCGCCCCTTCCTCGGCACGATCGCCCCGGCCCTGGCCGGGCGGACGTTCACCGAGACGTACTCCGGGACGCTGGGACCCTCTGTCCGGGCCACCGGGCCGGTGCTCGACGAGCGCGGCCAGGTGGTCGCCCTGGTCTCGGCCGGCATCACCGTCACGACCATCGGCGACGACCTGCAGGGCGCCCTCCCCGGCATCGCCTGGACGGCGCTGGCGACGCTGGCCGTCGGCGGGCTGGGCAGCTGGGCGATCAGCCGCCGGCTGCGCCGGCAGACCCACGGCCTGGGGGCGGCCCCCCTGGCCCGGATGCTGGAGTACTACGACGCCGTGCTGCACGCCGTCCGGGAGGGGTTGCTGCTGGTCGACGGCGACTGCCGGGTGCAGCTGGTCAACGACGAGGCCCGGCGGCTGCTCGACCTCCCCGAGGACCTGACCGGCCGGCACGTCACCGACCTCGGGCTGCCCGCCGGGCTCACCGACGTGCTCACCGGGCAGCGGCTCACCGTGGACGCCGTCCAGGTCACCCGGTCCCGCGTGCTGGTGGTCAACCAGGCACCGGCGCGGCAGGCCGGGCGGACGGTCGGCACCGTGGTCACCCTGCGCGACCACACGGACCTGCAGGCGCTGACCGGTGAGCTGGACAGCGTCCGCGCCTTCGCCCACTCGCTGCGCGCGCAGTCCCACGAGGCGGCCAACCGGCTGCACACCACCATCTCCCTCGTCGAGCTGGGCCGCACCGAGGAGGCGATCGAGTTCGCCACCACCGAGCTGGCCGTCGCCCAGCGGCTCACCGACGAGGTCGTCGCCGCCGTGGACGAGCCGGTGCTGGCTGCCCTGCTCCTGGGCAAGGCGGCCGCGGCGCACGAGCGCGGGGTGTCCCTGGTGGTCGACCCGGACTCGGCTGTCGGCAGCACCGGGCTGCCCGGCGGCGACCTGGTCACCGTCGTGGGCAACCTGCTGGACAACGCGGT
Organism: Modestobacter sp. VKM Ac-2986; assembly: GCF_026967795.1. Taxonomy (GTDB): domain Bacteria; phylum Actinomycetota; class Actinomycetes; order Mycobacteriales; family Geodermatophilaceae; genus Modestobacter. Next base: position 299,885 of record NZ_JAPVBH010000001.1, on the reverse strand, counting down.
GGACGCGGCACTGGAGGGTCCGCCGCCGCGTGAGGTGCACCTGCTGCTGGAGGCCACCGGGGCGGCGCTGGAGGTGCGCGTCGAGGACACCGGCCCCGGACTGACCGCCGACCAGGCACGGCGGGTGTTCGACCAGGGATGGACGACCAAGCAGGCGCCCGCGGGTGCGCCGGCCGGCCTGGGGCGGGGTCTGGGCCTGGCACTGGTGGCCCAGACCGTCCGCCGCCACGGCGGCACGATCGAGGTGCGTCCCGGACCGGGCGCGGAGTTCACCGTCACCGTGCCGCTGCCGTCCCCGGCGACCGCCCGGTGACGGGCGCCCCACCGGTCCGGGTGCTGGTGGTCGAGGACGAGCCGATCGCGGCCGAGGCGCACCGGCTCTACGTCGACCGGACACCCGGCTTCACCGCGGTCGGCGTCGCCGGCACGGGCGCGCAGGCCCGGCAGGCGCTGACCCGGCAGCCGGTGGACCTCGTGCTGCTGGACATGCACCTGCCCGACGCCCACGGCACCGACGTCGTCCGCTGGTTGCGGGCCACCGGCCAGGACGTGGACGTGCTGGCCGTGACCTCCGCCCGGGAGCTGTCCACCGTCCGCGCCGCGGTCTCCGCCGGGGTGGTGGGCTACCTGCTCAAGCCGTTCACCTACCCCGCACTGCGCGACCGGCTGACCGCCTACGCCGCCTACCGGGACCGGCTGGCCGGCACCGGTGACCTGGACGGGCAGGACGACGTCGACCGGGTGCTCGGCGCCGTGAGCACCCCCCGCCCGGCGGCCCTGCCCAAGGGCATGTCGCCGCAGACGCTGGAGGCGGTGGTGGCCGCGCTGCGCGGGGGCACGGACACCGCCGACGGGCTGTCGGCGGCCGAGACCGCCGAGCTGATCGGCGCCTCCCGGATCACCGCGCGGCGCTACCTCGAGCACCTGGCCGACGCCGGGCTGGCCACCCGCAGCCCCCGGTACGGGACGGCCGGGCGCCCGGAGGTCGGCTACCGCTGGCGCTGACCGCCCCCGGGACGCCACCACCGACACGACAGGACCGGGGGAGCGGGGCGGCTGCCCTGCTCCCCCGGTCCCGGGGTCGTGCGGTGGAACGGTGGGTCAGTGCGCCATCACGATCGACAGCGCGCCCTTGCCGTACCCGGCCACCTCGGCGGTCAGGTCGATGCGGTTGAACGCGGCCGCCAGGCCGGCGATGTCGCCGGGGAGGGCCTCGCCGGGCGCGTAGAGCTTGTACAGCTTCGAGTGGGTGATGCCGCCGCCGTTGAACAGCGCCGCCATCACGTTGACCACCTCGTACAGCACCTCCAGGTGCATGTCCGAGAGCTCGCCGTCGTCGATGGCGTCCTCGAGGCCGCCCTTGGGCAGCAGCGCGAAGGCGCCGGCGCACCACGCGGCGAGGGGGACGTCCACCAGGACCAGCGCGGTGGTGGCCAGCGTCGGGTCGACGTAGACGGCCACGGCCGGCTTGTCGTTGAGCGAGAGCGGGTCGCCCGGTCCCACGGTGACGTCCTTGCCGATCAGCCCCTCGATCAGGTCCCGGACGTCCTTGGGGTTGGGCAGCAGCGCCGGCGCGGTGGGGGCGGTCACGAGAGGACCCCGTCCAGGGCGTCGCGGAAGGTGTCCTCGGTGAAGGGCTTGGCGATGAGGAACAGAGCGCCGGCGTTGGCCGCCTTGTCCCGCATCTCCGGCGAGCCCTCCGAGGTCACGAAGCCGAAGGGCACCTGGGAGCCCGAGGCGCGCAGCGCCTCGAGGCACTCGATGCCGGTCATCTCGGGCATGTTCCAGTCCGAGAGCACCAGGTCCGGCTTCTCGGCGGCGACCATGTCGAAGGCCTCCTTGCCGTCGGCGGCCTGGATGATGTCGTGGTCGTCGTACCCGGCCTGACGCAGGGTTCGGATGACGATCTGCCGCATGACTCGGCTGTCGTCGGTCACCAGGATCTTCACTGCTGCGGCACCTCGTTCCGCTCGGTGTGCGGCGCCACGGTGACGCCCTGCACGGAGATGGTCAGGGACTGGCCACGCCACTGGCCGGTGAGACGGCGGACGTCGTCCAGCCGTCCGGTCGGCGGCGCGGTCCCGATCTGGGGCAGCCCGAGGGCCGAGGGCCCGGGCAGCACGGACTTGATGTTGCCGCCGAGCACGTTGGCCAGCTCCCCCAGCGCGTCGGCGACGTCCTCGTCGTCCACGACCGTGGGCGGCCGGGTCATCAGCACGTTCTCGGTGAGCGCCGCGGCCGTGGCCGGGGCACAGGTGAGGACGACGGCGCCGTTCCACGGGCCGGAGATCGTCACCCAGGCGCTGACGACCTCGGCCGGCGGCGCGACGGGCACCGGCACGAAGGCCTCGCCGTCGCCCACCAGCGAGGGCCAGACCTCGTCGGCGATGCTCTGCACCGTCTCGACGTCCAGCAGCTCGGTGATCGGCTGGGCATGGGACAGGGTCACGCGGACACCTCCTCGGGGAGCAGGCCGAGCAGCGCGAGCTTGTCCCGCATCGCGTCGGCGGTGAAGGGCTTGATCAGGTACTCGTGGGCCCCGGCGGCCAGCGCCTTGACGATCTGGCCGGTCTCGCTCTCGGTGGTGACCATCATCAGCGTCACCTGCCGGTGGGCGGGGTTGGCGCGGACGGCCATGACGAACTGCAGTCCGTCCATCACCGGCATGTTCCAGTCGATGCAGCACAGGTCGGGCGTGAAGCCCTCCTCGAGCACGTCGAGGGCCTGTCGGCCGTCGCCGGCCTCGCGGACCTCGTAGCCGAAGTCCTTGAGGATCGTGCCGACGATGCGCCGCATGGCGCGAGAGTCGTCGATCACCAGAGCGCGCATGGTCAGGCTCCCTTCCGGGGTCGGTAGGCGGAGCCGCGGCCGAGGACGACCCGCTCCCAGTTGTCGTCGACCCCGAGGGTCGTCTCGGCGGCGCCGAGGAACAGCCAGCCGTCAGGCCGCATGATCTGCCGCACCCGGCCGAGGATCTGCTGCTTGGTGGCCAGGTCGAAGTAGATGAGGACGTTGCGCAGGTAGACCACGTCGAAGGTGCCCAGCCGCGGCAGCGGGGCCGCGAGGTTGCACTCGCTGGCGGTGACCATGCGGCGCAGCGCCGGCGCGATCTCCCACTCGTTGCCGGCGCGGGTGAAGTGCCGCACCAGCATCGAGGCCGGGAGGCCGCGGTTGACCTCCAGCTGGCTGAACCGGCCGGCGCGGGTGCGCTCGACCATCTGCCGGGAGAGGTCGGTGGCGGTGATGGCCACCCGGGTCGCGGCGTTGGGCAGCGCGTCGGACAGCAGCATCGCCAGCGTGTAGGCCTCCTGCCCGCTGGAGCAGGCCGCCGACCAGATCTGCAGCCGCTCGTCGGGACGGCGGGCGGCCAGCAGCTGGGGGAGCACGGTGGAGGTGAAGGAGGTGAACGGGTCGCCGTCGCGGAACCACGACGTCTCGTTCGTGGTCAGCGCCTCCACGATCCGCCGGGTGACCGCCGGGTCGGGCGTCTTGCGGACGCTCTCGACCAGCTCGCTCACCCCGGACAGCCCGCGCTGCTGGGCCATCGGGAGCAGCCGGGCCTCGACCAGGTACTCCTTGCCGGGCTGCAGGACGATCGCGCTCTCGCGGTGGACCAGCTGGCGCACCCAGTCGAAGCTCGTGGTGGTCAGGGTCATCGGATGCCTCCCATCGGTACGGCGGCGCGGCCGGCGGCGGACAGCGCACCGGGTCGCGGGGTGGGCAGGAGCCGGATGATCGCCTCGGCGACCCGGCCGAGCGGCAGTACCTCGTCGGCGAAACCGGCCTGGGTGACGGCGCCGGGCATGCCCCAGACGACCGAGGACGCCTGGTCCTGGGCGACGACGCTGCCGCCGGCGTCCCGGATCAGGCCGGCGCCGATGCGACCGTCGGAGCCCATGCCGGTGAGCACGACGCCCAGCACGGCGCCGTCGTAGGCGGCGACCGCGGAGCGGAAGAGGACGTCGACGGCCGGGCGGCAGAAGTTCTCCGGCGGGGCCTGGTTCAGCGCGGTGCGCCGGCCGGCCCCGTTGGTGCCCACGGTCAGGTGGAAGTCGCCGGGGGCGATGTGCACGGTGCCCGGGGCGAGCGGGGTGCCGTCGACGGCCTCGACCACGTCCAGGGCGCACAGCCGGTCCAGCCGCTGGGCGAACTGCCGGGTGAAGACCGGGGGCATGTGCTGCACCAGCAGGACGGGCACCGGCAAGTTCGCCGGCAGCAGCGGCAGCACCTTGGTCAGCGCCTCGGGGCCACCGGTGGAGGAGCCGATCACGAGGACGGCGGGGGACTTGGGGGCGCGGGTGCGGGCGGCCGGCGGGCGCACCGCGACCGGCGCGGCGGCGGCCACCGGGGCGGCCGCGGTGAGCGGGCGACCGGTGAGCGCCTTGATCTTGGGGATGAGCTGCTGGCGGACGCTCTCCATCGACTGCGCGACGCTGCCGACGTTGGCCGGCTTGGTGACGTAGTCGTTGGCGCCGGCGGACAGCGCGTCCAGGGTGGCCGACGCGCCGCGCTCGGTGAGCGTGCTGAACATGATGATCGGGACGCGGTTGCGCAGGCCACGGATGGCCCGGACCGCCTCGATGCCGTTCATCTCCGGCATCTCGATGTCCATCGTGATCAGGTCGGGCTTGAGCTGGTCCAGCTTCGCCACGGCCAGCCGGCCGTTCACGGCGGTGCCGACGACGTTGATCATCGGGTCCGCGGAGAGCACGTCGGTCACGATCTTGCGGACGACGACGGAGTCGTCGACGACCATCACCTTGATCTGTTCCACGCGTTCCCCCGCAGCCGTAGGTACCGGCCGGTGGGCCGCTCCCTCCCTGTATCGGCACGGGGGTGCCGGGGCTTGAGCGGACCAGGGGTCTCGTCCCGGATCAGGGGGTGGTGGCCCCCGGGGAGGTCAGCTCCCCTGCGGCAGCGCGCGCCCGGTGACCATCGCCCAGGGCGAGCCGAGCACGGTGAGCGACTCGTCGTCGAGCAGGTCGGCCATCGCCAGCCCCTGCACGCAGCCGGCGAGGGCGTTCCAGACGCCCTCGGCGCCGTCGCGCGGGGTGAAGCCGCCCTCGACGAACGCCGAGACGGTCATCAGCTGGGCCGCGGCCAGGGTGCGGGTGCGCCCGGAGACGTGGGCGGCCCAGGCGGCGCCGTGCATGGCGGCGGCCCAGGGGCGGCGCTGTGCACGACCGGCGTCCACGGCGGCCCGCCAGCGGCGGCGGTCCGTGTCGCCGGCGCCGCGGACGGCGTCCAGCAGCTCGGCCAGCCCGGTGGCCATCGGCCCGAGGTCCGGCCGCGGGCCGGGCTCCCAGGCGGTGCCGGTGGCGTAGGAGCCGGTCAGCGCCCGGCGGGTCGGGGCGTCCAGGGCCTCGGCGGCCCACCAGCCGGTGGCGGCGTCGGCCAGCACGTCGGCGGCGAGCGCGGCGACGGCGGGGTCGCAGTCGGCGACGACGGGGTGCTCCGGGCCCAGCACGTCGTCGCGGACGAGACGCTCGAGGGCCGGGGTGTTGCCGATCGTGCTGCGCTCGAGGAGCGTGACCAGCTGCGCCGAGCGGTCGTCGAGGTCCCCGGTGGGCTCGCCCATGTCGCGCAGCTGGGGGACCCCGGCGGCGGCGAGCTCGTGCGCGCGGCGGGCCCGGACGGCCAGCGCGGCGCGCTCGGCGTCGGAGCGGCCGGCGGCGGCGTGGGCACCGGCGAGCCGGTGCAGGGTGTCGGCGTCGGCGCCGAGGCCGGTCAGCAGGACGTCGGCGACCTGTGCGCCGCCGGACAGTCGGACCAGGTCGAAGCCGAGCGTCGCTGCGCTGACCAGGGAGTAGGGCACGTCGCCTCCAGGTGGGTGGTGCGGCAAGCGTGCGGGGACACCGCCACCTGCTGCCACGCCCCGCTCACCCGCTCGCGGGACGGCGAGGAGGGAGCGCCGCGCGTTCCTGTCCGACCGTCAGTGCCCGATCACAGCGTGTTCCAACCGCTGTCACCCGGTCGTGGCGCGCCGGTCGGGTCGCGCCAGGGCCGGCCGGCCGTGGCACGGGCTCAGCCGGTGCGGGCGCCCCGGGCGGAGTCGGCCAGGGCGACGGCGTCGTCCGCGCCGTCGAGGGCCTCCAGCAGGGCCTGCCCCTGGCGCAGGTGGGCGGTGAGCATCCGCCTGGCCACGGCGAGCAGCTCGGCGGTCTGCGGGTCGCACAGCGAGCAGATGACGTTGCTGCCCGACCGCCGACTGTCGACGATGCCGGCCCGGCGCAGCACGGTCACCTGCTGCGACAGGTGCGACAGCTCCAGCCCGGTGGCCGCGGCCAGCTCACCCACGGTGTGGTCGCCCTCGGCGAGCAGTTCCAGCACCCGGATGCGCGCCGGATGGGCCAGGGCCTTGAAGAGGTCGGCCTTGGCCTCGGCCAGCGGCCGGCCGGGGGTGAACGGCATACGCCCAGCATAGGGCGGCCGGGTAGCGTCTGACCGACTTGAGAGAGTCGTCAAGTCATCGAACTGACGAACTGGCAGAAGAGGTGCGATGGCCCGCTGGTGGCGGACGGACGACGAGAGCACGGACACCGACGCCCAGACCCTGGAGACGATGCCCATCGGCCTCGTCGAGCTGGACACGGAGTGGACGATCCGGTTCGTCAACCGCGCGGCGGAGTCGATGCTCGCCGTCCCACGGGAGGGGCTGGTGGGCCGGTCGTACTGGGAGGCCTTCCCGGCCAACGTCGACAGCGAGTTCGGCCGGGCGTACCACCGGGCCGTCTCCACCCGGCAGCCGCAGACGGTGGAGGCGTTCTACCCCGAGCCGTTGAACCAGTGGCACGAGGTGCAGGCGGTGCCCACCGCCCAGGGGCTCTGGCTGTACTTCTCCGAGATCACCGCCCGCCGGGCGGCCGTCGAGCGGCTGGCCCTGCTGGCCCAGGTGAGCGACGAGCTGGTGGGCACCCTGGACGCACCGGCCGCCGTGGGCCGCATCCCGCGGCTGCTGGTGCCGGCGCTGGCCAGCTGGGCCACGCTCACCCTGCTCGGCGAGGACGGCAGCCTGACCGACGCCGGCGGGGTGCACGCCGACCCCGCCCGCACCCCGCTGGTGCGCCGGTACGCCACTGCCGTGCTCGAGTCCTCCCCCGCGACGGCGCCGCTGCTGCGCGCGGTCACCACCAGCACCCCGGTGACCCTGTCCGGCACCCAGCTGACCGGCCCGGCCCTGGGCACGGTGGCCACCGGGGACGCCCGCGAGATGCTGCGGCTGCTCGGCCCGGACACGCTCACCGTGCTGCCCGTCCGCGGCCCCGACCACGTGCTCGGGGCGCTCACCCTGGGCCACGACCGGCACCGGACGGTCGACCCGGCCGACCTGGCCACCGCCGCCGAGGTGGCCGACCGGGCCGGACTGGCCCTGGACAACGCGCGGCTGTACGAGCAGCAGCGCCGGCTGGCCGAGGAGCTCCAGCGCAGCATGCTCACCGCGCCCCCGGAGCCCGACCACGCCGAGATCGTGGTGCGCTACCTGCCGGCCGCCCAGGCCGCCCGGGTGGGCGGCGACTGGTACGACGCGTTCGTCCAGCCCGACGGCGCGACCACGCTGGTGATCGGCGACGTCGTCGGCCACGACACCGCGGCCGCGGCGTCCATGGGCCAGCTCCGCAGCATGCTGCGGGGCATCGCCGTCACCGGCGACGCCGGCCCGGCGCAGCTGCTGGCCCAGCTCGACGCCGCGATGACCCAGCTGCAGCTGCACACCTACGCCACGGTGGCGCTGGCCCGCTTCGAGCAGAGCACCGACGACCTCGACCGCGGCATCACCCGCATGCGGTGGGCCAACGCCGGCCACCCGCCGCCGCTGGTCGTCCACCCCGACGGCACGGTCGCCGAGCTCGCCACCTGGCGCGGCGACCTGATGCTCGGCGTCGACCCGACGGTGCAGCGCAGCGAGTCGGTGATCAGCCTGGACCGGGGGACGACGGTCCTGCTCTACACCGACGGGCTCATCGAACGCCGGGACTCGGTGCTCGACGACGGCATGGCCCTGCTCCGGGCCGCCGCCGCCCGGCTCGCCGACCGCCCGCTGCAGGAGCTGTGCGACCGGCTGGTCGAGGAGCTGGTGCACACCACCCCCGACGACGACGTCGCACTGGTCGCCATCCGGCTGCACCGGCAGGACCGCCGGCGCCCGGCCGAGGCCGGCCCCCGCGCCGTCCCGCCGACCGTCGGTCCCGACCCCGCCGACGGCTGAGCGGCCGGCACGGCGGCCGGGGACCCGTCAGCCGGGTCGGCCGCCGGCCGTCAGGGTGAAGACGACGCCGCCGCGCTCGTCCTCGGCGACCGTCTCCTGGGGCTCGGTGACGACCACCAGCCCGAGCCGGGCGGCCGCCCGGTCCAGCGCGGCGCGGGCCCGGTCGCGGACCAGCCCCCGGTCGCCCGCGGACACCTGCCACACGCCCGGGGGCACCACCAGCCCGACGGTGACCGTCTCCACGGGCCCGGGGGCGCCGTCCTGGGCGCCCAGCAGGGTGACGATCTCCTCCTGGAGCGTCAGGACCCGCTCGACCCGGCCCCGCAGCGGGTCCGGTCCGACCCGCAGCTGCAGCGGCACCCCGGGGACGTCCTGCCCGGCGCGCCGGGCGGCGTCGTTCAACTCGTCCGCCGCGTCCCCGAAGTCGGAGGTCAGCCGCGCGAGCTCGTCCAGGTCCACGGGCGACGAGGGTAGACCGTCTGTGTTTACAACGTAAACCGGCCGGGTCACCGACCGGGTCCAGCGGGAGGGCCCCTCGCCCGGCACGGGTGCGACGGTGCCGGGCGAGGGGCCGGGTCCTCAGAAGGTGAACCGGGCGACGCTCCCCCGCAGGTCGCCGGCCATCCGGGACAGCTCGTCCACGGCCAGCCGGGTCTGGCCCAGCGCCGAGGTCGTCGCCGAGGCCGCCGTGGACACCCCGGTGATGGTGGTGGCGATCTCGGTCGAGCCGCTGGCGGCCTCGGCGACCGAGCGGGACATCTCGCTGGTGGTCGCGGTCTGCTCCTCGACCGCCGAGGCGATGGTCAGCTGGAAGTCGTTGATCTGCCCGATCACGCCGGAGATGCCGCCGATGGCCGCGATGGCCCGGGTGGTGTCGGCCTGGATGGCCTCCACCCGGCGGGCGATGTCCTCGGTGGCCTTGGCCGTCTCCTGGGCCAGCTCCTTGACCTCGTTGGCGACCACGGCGAAGCCCTTGCCGGCCTCCCCGGCCCGCGCCGCCTCGATCGTGGCGTTGAGCGCCAGCAGGTTCGTCTGCTCCGCGATCGAGGTGATGGTCTTGACCACGGCCCCGATCTCCTTGGAGCTCGCGCCGAGGGCGGTGATGGTCTCGGTCGTCGACTCGGCCTCCCCCACTGCCTGGGCGGCGACCCGGGCGGCCTCGTTGGCGTTCTGGCTGATCTCCCGGATCGAGGCACCCATCTCCTCGGCACCCGCGGCCACCGTCGCCACGTTGCGGGACACCTCGTCGGCGGCGGCGGACACGACACCGGACTGCGCCGAGGTCTCCTGCGCGGAGCCGGAGATCTGCGCCGCGGACGCCGACAGCTCCTCGGCGGAGGCGGCGACCGCGTCGGCGGAGGCCACCACCGAGGTCATCACCGAGCGCAGCCCGGTCATCGCGTCGTCCAGGGCGGCCGCCGTGCGGCCCACCTCGTCACGGGAGCGGACGTCGGCGGTGCGGGTGAGGTCGCCGACGGCCAGGCCCTCGGCGGCGTGCTGCACGCGCTGCAGGCCGGCGGTGATCCGCCGGGCGATGACGACACCGATGGCCAGGGCGAGGACGGCGCCGGCCACCACGGTGCCCAGCAGGACCCAGCGGGTGTGCTCGTAGGAGGCGGTCGCCGCAGCGGCGCTGGCGGAGGCGTTCTCCTGGCGCAGCGCGGCGAGCCGGTCCAGGTCGCTGACGATCGCCTCCGCGATGGGGGCGACCTCGGCGTCCCGCTGGGCGGCCCAGGCCGTCAGGTCGCCGCTGTCGGCGAGGGCGTCGAGCGCCGGGAGGGCCGCCTTGTACTCGTTGAGGCTGCCCAGCGCGCTGTCGATCAGCTGGCGGCTCTCCGCCGTCGGGTGGGTGGCGAGGTAGTGCGAGGCGGCCCGGGCGAGCATGTTGAACGCCTCCTGCCGGTCGCCCATGTACCGCTGCCGGGCGGCGGAGTCGGTCGCGACGGCGTAGTTCACCGAGGACAGCCGCAGGGCGTACAGCTCGGCCCGCACGGCCTCGACGTCGGCGGTGCCGACCAGCTCGTCGCGGTACATGCGCTCGGTCGCGTCGGCCGAGCCGCGCAGGCTGGTCAGCCCGACCAGGCCCACGCCCACGGCCACCAGGACGGCGACGGCCACCGCCGACAGGATCTTGGCCAGGATGCCGCGCACGCGGAACCGGGCGAGGACGGATGGTGCGCTCACGGGTGTGCCTCCTGGGGCGGTGGTGCCGGCGAGGCCGGCAGCGGTGTGGTGGATCGTCGGGCAGCCCGACCGGCACGGACCTGCTCCTCAGCGGCGTGTCGGCGCGTCGACCTGCACAAAGACCACTGACCACCGCTCCCGGGCGACGAGTCGACACGGGCCGGTGACCGCACCGCCACCCGCCCACGACGACGACGGCCGCCGCCCCTCCGGAGAGGTGCGACGGCCGTCATCAGGCGTTCCCGGCCCCGTCCAGAGGCTCGCCCCGAGCCTGCGAGGGGGGAGGAGGACGGGGTCCTTTCAGTAGGTGAAGCGGGCCACGCTCCCCCGCAGGTCGCTGGCCATCCGGGACAGCTCGTCGACGGCCTGCCGGGTCTGGCCGAGGGCCTGGGTGGTGGAGCTGGCGGCGGTGGAGACGCCGGTGATGTTGGTGGCGATCTCGGTGGAGCCGCCGGCGGCCTCCTGCACCGACCGGGACATCTCGTTCGTCGTCGCGGTCTGCTCCTCCACGGCGCTGGCGATGGTCAGCTGGAAGTCGTTGATCGAGCCGATGATCTCGCTGATCCGGCCGATCGCGGCCACGGCCCCGGAGGTGTCGCCCTGGATGGCCTCCACGCGACGGGCGATGTCCTCGGTGGCCCGGGCGGTCTCCTGGGCCAGCTCCTTGACCTCGTTGGCCACGACCGCGAAGCCCTTGCCGGCCTCCCCGGCCCGCGCCGCCTCGATCGTGGCGTTGAGCGCCAGCAGGTTGGTCTGCTCGGCGATGCTCGTGATGACCTTGACGACGTTGCCGATCTCCCGCGACGAGTCGCCGAGCTTCACGACGGTGGCGTTCGTGGTCTCGGCCTCGGCGACGGCCTGGGCGGCCACGCGGGCGGCCTCGTTGGCGTTCTGGCTGATCTCCCGGATCGAGGCACCCATCTCCTCGGCACCCGCGGCGACGGTGGCCACGCTGCGGGAGACCTCCTCGGCGGCGGCCGAGACCACACCGGACTGGGCGGAGGTCTCCTCGGCCGAGGCCGAGATCTGCGCGGAGGAGGCGGACAGCTCCTCCGAGGCGGCGGCGACGGCGTCGGAGGAGGCGGCGACCGCGGTCATGACCTGACGCAGGCTGGCGACCGCGTCGTCCAGCGCGCGGCCCATCGTGCCCAGCTCGTCCGTGGTGGTCAGCCCACTGCTGCGGGTCAGGTCTCCGGCGGCCAGGCCCTCGATGACGTCGCGCACCCGCTGGGTGGCCCGGGCGACCCCGGTCGCGACGAACCAGCCGAGCAGGAGGGCCAGGGCCATCCCGACGACCAGGACCACGAGGACGAGCGTGCGCGCCGAGTCGGCGGCGCCGGCGGCCTCCTCCGACGCCTCGACGGCCAGCTGGGTCTCGGCCGCGCGGAGCTCGTCGAGCACCTCGGTGGCCTCGGTCAGCAGCAGGTTCGAGTTGTTGGCAGTGACCCAGCCGGGCACGTCGTTGGCGAGGGCCAGCGGGGCGAGGGTGCTCTGGGAGAAGGCCTGCCAGTCGTCGACCAGGCCGCCGGCCTCCGCGGCGAGGGCCGCGCGGTCGGCGTCCACGTCCAGGCCCGTGTAGGCGTCCTCGTCGCCCTGGTAGGCGGAGAGGATCTCGGGGATCCGGTCCAGTGCCTGCTGCGTGTCGGCGGGGGTCTGGGCGAGAGCGGCGTTGCGGGAGGCGACCCGCAGCTGCTGGATGTCGTCGGCCATGTCCCCGACGACCGCGACCGCGGCGACGTGGTTCTCCACCAGGTCAGCGGTGTTGGCGGCACCCTCGTTCACCGACTGGATGCCGACGACCCCGATGCAGGTGCCCGCGACGGCGGCGGCACCGACCGCGGCGAGCACCTTGGTCCGGACACTGCGGTCGCCCCAGACGGAGCCGGATCGTGCGAGCGGGTGTACGGACATGGGTCTCTCCTGGGAGTGGGGTGGGGAAGGGTCGAACAGGGGGAGTGGGCCCGCCGGGGAGTGTGGGTACCGGCGGGTTCCGGAACAATGGTGGACCGGTCGGGGAATGGCGCACCCGACGTCCGTGTGCGTGTCGCGGGAACGGTGGAGAAAGGACGGCGACCGTCCCGGGGAACTGCTTTGTCGACAATCCCCGGGAATGGCCGACGCAGACGCGGGTCCGACGGGTCAGTACGTGAAGGTCGCGATGCTGCCGCGCAGGTCGCTGGCCATCCGGGACAGCTCGTCCACGGCCAGCCGGGTCTGACCCAGGGCCGAGGTCGTCGCCGAGGCCGCGGCGGACACCCCGGTGATGTTCGTGGCGATCTCGGTGGAGCCGCCGGCGGCCTCCTGCACCGACCGGGACATCTCGCTGGTCGTGGCGGTCTGCTCCTCCACGGCGCTGGCGATGGTCAGCTGGAAGTCGTTGATCTGCCCGATCACCCCGGAGATGCCGCCGATGGCCGTCACGGCGCGCGTCGTGTCGGCCTGGATGGCCTCCACGCGGCGGGCGATGTCCTCGGTGGCCCGGGCGGTCTCCTGGGCCAGCTCCTTGACCTCGTTGGCCACCACCGCGAAGCCCTTGCCCGCCTCACCGGCCCGCGCGGCCTCGATGGTGGCGTTCAGCGCCAGCAGGTTCGTCTGCTCGGCGATGCTGGTGATGGCCTTGACCACCGCGCCGATCTCCTGGCTCGAGGTGCCCAGCGCCTGGATCGTCTCCGTCGTCGTCTGTGCCGCCACGACCGCCTGCGAGGCGACCCGGGTGGCCTCGTTGACGCTCTGGCTGATCTCGCGGATCGCCGAGCCCATCTCGTCCGCGCCGGCGGCGACCGTCGCCACGTTGCGGGAGACCTCCTCGGCGGCCGCAGAGACCACCGACGACTGCACCGAGGTCTCGTCGGCCGAGGCGGAGATCTCCGCCGCCGACGCCGACAGCTCCTCCGACGCCGCTGCCACCGCGTCCGAGGACGCCACGACCGCGGCGACGACGCCACGCAGGTGCTGCTGGGCGGTGCGGAGCTCGGCGGCCATCCGGCCCACCTCGTCCTGCGCGGTCACACCGGAGTCGACGGTCAGGTCGCCGGTGGCCATGGCCGCGAGCGAGGCCTGGACCCGGCCGATCGGGCGGGACAGCGAGCGCTGGGTGAGCAGGCAGATGCCGGCGATGACCAGCAGGCCGGCGACCGCGGTGAGCACACCCAGCCGGGCGGAGCGGGCGATCGCGGCCTCGACCTCGGCGTCGGCGGCGTCCGAGGCGGCGTGCATGACGTCCTTGGCCTCGCTCACGGCGACGTCGGAGACGTCGTTGGCGGCCTGGATCTCCTCGTACCGCAGCCGGGCGCCGGCCTGGTCGGCGACCGCGCCGTCGGTGAAGGTGCCGATCGCGGCGGTGTAGGTCGCGAAGGTGTCCCGCAGCCCGGCGACAGCGGTGGCGGACTCCCCGGTGAGCGGCACCTCAGCGAGCTCGGCGAGCAGGCCGTCGGCGGTCTGGGTGTCGTCCGCGAGGTCGGCCAGCTGCTCCCGCGGGTCGGGGTTGACCAGCGCCTTGAGCCCGTCGACCTTCAGCTCGCTGGCCCGGGTGTCCAGCTGCAGGACCAGGGTCTCCGCCTCGGCCACGGCGGACCGGGTGGCGCTGGCGTCCCGGACGGCGGCGTTGGAGGTGAGGAGGCTGGCGAGCAGGGCGCCGAAGGCCACCAGGACGACGCCGAGCAGGACGCCGAACTTGACGACGAGCCGGCGGCCGGCGAACCAGGCGAGCGGGCCGGAGGGTGCAGAGGAGCTCATGGCGGTTCTCCAGGACGACGACGGACCCCCGGTCCTGGGTGGACGGTGGGGGGCGGAGAGCACCACACACCGCCGTTCACCGCGCGGTCGACCTGTGTTCTCCGAGTGCCATCGTGGGGCAATCGATAACGCGCGTTACCGCTTCCCGCGCCGTGTCGCAGAGTGCGGCGGAGAAAGGGCGGCCACCCGACAGGAGAGGGTTCTTGTCGACAATCCCCCGACCATTCCGGGAATGCACCCGGCACACACGACCGCGGCCGCTGTCCGCCCGGGGAAGGGGACGGGACAGCGGCCGCGGGGGTCGGTGTGGTCGGGGGGGTGCAGCCCCCTTCCAGGGGCCCGCCCTGAGCCTGCGAAGGGCGGGGAGGAAGGGGGTCCTTCGTCAGTAGGTGAAACGGGCGACCGTGGTGCGCAGGTCGCTGGCCATGCGGGACAGCTCGTCGACGGCCTGCCGGGTCTGGCCCAGCGCCTCGGTGGTCGAGCTGGCCGCGGTGGAGACGCCGGTGATGTTCATGGCGATCTCGGTCGAGCCGCCGGCGGCCTCCTGGACCGACCGGGACATCTCGTTGGTGGTGGCCGTCTGCTCCTCGACCGCGCTGGCGATGGTCAGCTGGAAGTCGTTGATCGAGCCGATGATCTCCGAGATGCGGCCGATGGCGGTGACGGCGCCGCTGGTGTCGCCCTGGATCGTCTCGACCCGGCGGGTGATGTCCTCGGTGGCCCGGGCGGTGGCCTGGGCCAGCTCCTTGACCTCGTTGGCGACCACGGCGAAGCCCTTGCCGGCCTCCCCGGCGCGGGCGGCCTCGATGGTGGCGTTGAGGGCCAGCAGGTTGGTCTGCTCGGCGATCGAGGTGATGACCTTGACGACGTTGCCGATCTCGCGGGAGGAGTCGCCCAGCTTCACGACGGTGGCGTTGGTGGTCTCGGCCTCGGCGACGGCCTGCGCGGCGACGCGGGCGGCCTCGTTGGCGTTCTGGCTGATCTCCCGGATCGAGGCACCCATCTGCTCGGCACCCGCGGCGACGGTGGCCACGTTGCGGGAGACCTCCTCGGCGGCGGCGGAGACGACGCCGGACTGGGCGGAGGTCTCCTGCGCCGAGGACGAGATCTGGGCGGAGGAGGCGGACAGCTGCTCGGAGGCGGCGGCGACGGCGTCGGAGGAGGCGACGACCGAGGCCATCACCGAGCGCAGCGACTCCTGCGCGGCGGCCAGCGAGGTGGCCATCTGGCCGATCTCGTCGGCGTCGCGGACGTCGGGCACCACGGTCAGGTCGCCGGTGGCCATCGCCTCGACGGTCGCCTGCACCGAGCGGACGGTGGACAGCAGCCGGCGGATCATGAAGACGCCGAGCCCGGCGGCCAGGAGCACCCCGACCAGGGCGGTCGTGACCACGAGGACCACCGCCTGGTCGACCTCGGCGGCTGCCTCGGCGTTGCGGGCCTGGGCCTGGGCCGACTGGGCCACGCCCTCGTCCTCGAGCGCCTGGGAGAAGTCGCTGACGATGGGGGACGCGACGTCCTTGTAGATGCGGCCGAAGCCCTCGAGGTCACCGGCGTCGGCGGCCGGGATCAGCTGGGTCTCGTTGATCTCGACCAGCTTCCTGAACTCGGTCTCGAACGTCGCAGCGGCGGTCTGGTCGATGACGAAGGGGGTGTAGGAGGTGACGGCGGCCTGGAGGTCGGCCAGCTTCTCCGCCGCCTGCTCGCTGATGGCCGGCCGGTCGGCGGGCGTGTAGACCGGGTACTGCAGCACCCGGGAGCGGTAGGCGGCGACCGCGCGCTGCATGGCGGCCAGGTCGTTCAGCGGCCGGAGGTTCTGGGTGTAGATCTCCTCCTGCACCGCGTGCATGGCGCGCATCCGGGAGATCGACAGCACGTTGGTGCCGGCGACGACCACGACGAGCAGCGCCAGGACCGCACCGATCTTCAGGCCCAGCGGCCGGTCGGTGAACCAGCGGGTCCACCGGGCGGGAGAGGCGGCGTTGGTCATGGTCTGGCTCCTGGCTGGCTGGTGTGGTCGGTCCGGGCCCGTCGGGCGGGGTGGGTCTCGTGCGGCCCCCGGGGTGCCGGCTCGGCGGCCGGGGGAGTGGTGCGGGTGGAGCGGTGCCGCCCCACCCCCGGCGGACCGGGAGGTGGGGCGACTGGGTCCTCGTTCAGGTGCCGACGGCCCGGTTGACGTCCAGGGACAGCAGCAGCTGGCCGGCGAGCTTGTAGGCGCCGCGGATCAGGTCGCGGGCGCTGCCGTCGAGGGTGTCCGGCGGGGCCTCGAAGTCCCGCACGTTGACGTCGACGACGTCGGCGATGCTGTCGACCAGCAGGCTGACGGCCTCGCCGTGC
Source organism: Modestobacter sp. VKM Ac-2986 (assembly GCF_026967795.1). Lineage (GTDB taxonomy): Bacteria > Actinomycetota > Actinomycetes > Mycobacteriales > Geodermatophilaceae > Modestobacter. The sequence continues at coordinate 283,423 of NZ_JAPVBH010000001.1, read as the reverse complement.
AGCCGGACGACGATCACGACCGGCTGCTCCCCGGCCGGGCGGGCCGGGCGGCCGAGCCGCTCGCGCAGCTCGATGGCGGTGACGACCTGGCCGCGCAGGTTGATCAGCCCGGCGACGGCCGGCGGGGCCAGCGGCACCCGGGTGATGCTCTGGCTGCGCAGCACCTCCTGGACGTGCTCGACCTCCACGCCGTAGAGGTCGCCGTCGAGCCAGAAGGTGGCCAGCTGGCTGGTGACGGGCACGGTGCGGGCGTCGGTGGCGGTGCTCACGTCAGACCTCCATCAGGTGGGCGCCGGCGGCCTCGAGGGCGGCGAAGGCGTCGGGCATGCCGGGCGGGGGGTTGTAGAAGGCGGGGTCGGCGGCGAGGATCGCGGCCCGCACGTCGAGCAGCTCGGTGACCCGGTCGCCGATGACGGCCGAGCCGAGCAGGCCCAGGTCGTCGATGTCGCTGTGCACCGAGGCCTCGCCGTCGACGATGTCGAGGATCTCCTCGACCACGATGGCCACGCTGCGGCCGCGGTCGGCGTAGACGATGACCTCGAGGGTCTCGCGGTCGTCGTTGCCGAAGGCGCCCAGGTGCCGGTCCAGCCGGACGATCGGCAGGATCGCGCCGCGGTACTGCACGACCTCCCGCGACCCGACCCGCTCGACGGTGTCGCTGCGCACCTGCTCGAGGCGGGTGACGGTGTCCAGCGGGATGGCGACCCGGCGGCCGCCGCCGATGGCGGCCAGCAGCATCCGCTGGCGCTCCTGGCTGGCGATCGCGGCGGTGATCGCCGCGCGGGTCTCCTGCCGGTCCGCGGACTCGGCGCGCAGTGCGCGGCGGGCCAGCGCCTGGACGTCGAGGATCAGCGCGACGGCGCCGTCGCCGAGGACGGTGGCGCCGGAGTACAGCCCGATCGCCTTGAGCTGGCTGCTGACCGCCTTGACGACGATCTCCTCGGTGTTGATGACGCGGTCGACCACCAGGCCGAAGCGGCGCCCCTCCGAGCGGAGGACGGCGATGACGACGTGGCCGTCGTGCCGGTCGGAGGGCAGGCCCAGGACGTCGGCCAGGCGCACGAGGGGGAGCAGCTCGCCGCGGAGGCGGTAGACCGACGCACCGCCGACCTCCTCGACCGCGGCCGAGGCCTTCTCGGCGTCCAGGGCGACGAGCTCCTGCAGGCTGATCTGCGGGATGGCGTAGCGGTCGCCGGCGCACTCGATGGTCAGCGCCGGGACGATCGCCAGGGTCAGCGGGATGCGCAGCCGCATGCAGGTGCCGCGACCGACGACCGACTCGACCTCGATGGTGCCGCCGATGCCCTCGATGTTGGTCTTCACCACGTCCATGCCGACCCCGCGGCCGGAGACGTTGGTGACCGCGGCGGCGGTGGAGAAGCCCGGGGCGAAGATCATGTTCAGCAGGTCCTGCGGGCTCATCCGGGCCACCGTCTCGGGCGTGAGCAGGCCCTTGTTGACGGCGCTGCGGCCGATCTTGGCCGGGTCGATGCCGGCCCCGTCGTCGGCGACCTCGACCACGACCTGGCCGCTCTCGTGCCGCGAGCGCAGGGTGAGCACACCCTCGGCGGGCTTGCCGGCGGCGATGCGGTCGGCGGTGGCCTCGATGCCGTGGTCGACGGAGTTGCGGACCAGGTGGGTCAGCGGGTCCTTGACCGCCTCGAGCAGGGTCTTGTCCAGCTCGGTGTCCTTGCCCTCCATCTCCAGCCGGATGTTCTTCTGCAACTGGAGGCCGAGGTCGCGGACGACGCGGGGGAGCTTGGACCAGATGTGGTCGATCGGCTGCATGCGCGTCTTCATCGCGCTCTCCTGCAGCTCGCTGGCGATCAGGTTCAGCCGCTGCGAGGCGCGGATCAGGTCCTGGTCGTTCTGCCGGCCGACGTACTGGACGATCTGGTTGCGGGTGAGCACGAGCTCACCGACGAGCAGCATCAGGTTGTCCAGCAGGTCGACGTCGACGCGGATGGTGCTGTCGGCGACGCCGCGGCCCTTGGGGCCGGCCTCGGCGGTGCCCGGCTCGGGGGCGAGCGGGGCGGCGGGCGCAACGGCGGCAGGCGGCGGGGTGACCGGCGGGGCCGGCGGCACCGCGGCGACGGGTGCCGGGACGGCGACGGTCTCCACCGCCGGCACCGGAGCCGGCGCCGGGACGGCGGCCTTGGCGCGGGAGGCACGCTTGGCAGGCGCCCGCTTGGCGGCGGGCTTCTCGGCCTTCGCGGGCGCCGCGGCGGGGGCCTCGGCGGCCTCCACCACGGACTCGGCGGCGACGACGGCCTCGGCGGCCTCGACCACGGCCGTCTCGGCGGCGGGGGTGGGGACGTCCTCGAGGGCGGCGGCGAGCACCGCGACGGTGTCGGCGACCTCGACGGTGCCCTCACCACCGGTGGCCTCGATGGCGGCCAGCAGCGCCCGGATGATGTCGGTCATCATCAGCAGCGCACTGGTGCGGGACGGCGTCAGGTCCAGTGCACCGTCGCGGAGCCGGGACAGCAGGTTCTCCCCGACGTGCGCGACCTCCTCCAGCCGGTTGAAGGCGAGGAAGCCGCTGGTGCCCTTGATGGTGTGGATCGTGCGGAAGATGCTCGAGAGCCGGTCCCGCGACCGAGGGTCCTGCTCCAGGGCGACGAGGTCCTGGTCCAGCTGGTCCAGGTTCTCGTGGCTCTCCACGAGGAACTCCTCGACGATGTCGTCCAGACCTTCCACGCCTGCCTCTTCCCTTGGTGCGCCGTGCGGGCCTGTCCCGTCCGGTGATGGCTGTTTCGGCGCCCCCGGGTCCACCTGAAGGTGAATCAACGGGAATGCGCACGCCGTTCTGGAATGGCCTGGTCAGACACTCGGAATGGTTCTTCGTGGCTTTGTCGACAATTCCTGACAGTGACCGTCCGCGCTGGTCAGCGGCGGGACTGCGGCGTACAGCAGTCAATCGGCAGGGCCCCGGACGACCGTGACCGCCGTCCCTGGGGGAACGGCGGTCACGGTGGGGGAGCAGGGCCGCAGAAGGCCCGGTGAGGCGGGTGGGACGGGCGGGTTCAGCCCTCCCGGGGCGGGCTCTTGACGGCCAGCACCGGGCAGTCGACCTCGAGCAGGATCCGCTGGGCGGCGCTGCCCATGAGCAGCTTCCCCACCGCGGACCGTCGGCGCAGGCCGATCACCAGCAGCTCGGCGGAGGTCTCGGCGACCACCGCGGCCAGCTCCTCGGCGACGTCCCGGCCGTGCACCGGCTGGCGCACCTCGAACGAGACCCCCGAGCCGGCCAGCTCCTCGTGCAGCCGGGTCAGGGCGTCGCCCTGGAGGAAGTCCTCGTCGACCAGGGAGTCACCGCGGGAGGCGTTGACCACCACCAGCCGGGCACCGCGCTGCCGGCTCTCCCGGATCCCGTGCGCCAGGGCGGCCTGGCCCCGGGGGTTGGGGACGTGCCCCACGACCACGACGGCGTCGTGCTGCTGGGTCATCGTGCGCTCCTCTCCTCGATCTCGGCATCGGCGTGCTGCAGGTCGTGCGGGGTCGTCCGGGGGCCGCGCACGGCCCGGAGCACGATCGGCACCACCAGGGCCAGCAGCGCCAGGAGGAGCACGATCCGGCTGAACCAGGTGTCGACCAGCACGCCCAGGTCACCGTCGCTGATCGCCAGCGCCCGGCGCAGGTTGGCCTCCGCGATCGGCCCGAGGATCAGCCCGATCACCGCAGGCGCCACCGGCCAGCCGTAGCGTCGCATGACGAAACCGAGCAGGCCCAGGATCAGCAGCAGCACCAGGTCCAGCGGGTCGGCGTTGACCGCGTAGGAGCCGAGCGAGGCGAAGACCAGGATGCCGGCGTAGAGGTAGGGCCGGGGGATCCGCAACAGCTTCACCCACACGCCCACCAGCGGCAGGTTGAGCACCAGCAGCATCGCGTTGCCGATGAGCAGCGAGGCGATGAGCGTCCAGACCAGCGGGCCCTCGGTGGTCAGCAGCGTGGGGCCGGGCTGGATGCCGTAGCCCTGGAAGGCGGCCAGGATGATCGCCGCCGTCGCCGAGGTGGGGATGCCCAGGGTGAGCAGCGGGACGAGCACGCCGGCGGCGGCCGCGTTGTTGGCCGCCTCCGGCCCGGCGACGCCCTCGATGGCGCCCTTGCCGAACTCCTCGGGGTGCTTGGTCAGCTTCCGCTCGGTGGCGTAGGACAGGAACGTCGGGATCTCCGCACCGCCGGCCGGCAGCGCCCCGAACGGGAAGCCGTAGGCGGTGCCGCGCAGCCACGGCTTCCACGACCGGCGGAAGTCCTCCCGGGTCATCCAGTTGCCCTTGTGGTCGATCACGTGCACCGCGCCGCGGCGCAGCCGGGAGGCGACGTAGAGCGCCTCCCCGACGGCGAACAGCGCGACCGCGACCACCACGACGTCGATGCCGTCGGACAGCTGCGGCACCCCGAGGGTGAACCGCTCCTGCCCGGTGATCACGTCGGTGCCGACCAGCCCGAGGTACAGGCCCAGGCACAGCGAGGCCAGCCCGCGCAGCGGCGAGGAGCCCAGCACGGTGGCCACCGCGACGAAGGCGATGACGGTGAGGGCGAAGTAGTCCGCGGCGGTGACGCCGATGGCCAGGTCGACCACGGTGGGAGCGACCAGCGCCAGCAGCAGGGTGGCGATGGTGCCGGCGACGAAGGACCCGATGGCCGCGGTGGCCAGCGCGGCGGACCCGCGCCCGGCCTTGGCCATCCGGTTGCCCTCGAGCGCGGTCATGATCGAGCTGGACTCGCCGGGGGTGTTGAGCAGGATCGACGTCGTCGACCCGCCGTACATGCCGCCGTAGTAGATGCCGGCGAACATGATCAGCGCACTGGTGGGCTCCAGCACGTAGGTGGCCGGCAGCAGCAGCGCCACCGTCATCGCCGGCCCGATGCCCGGGAGCACGCCGACTGCGGTGCCCAGCAGGACGCCGAGCAGGGCGAACAGCAGGTTGAGCGGGGTGATCGCGTCGGCGAACCCGCCCAGCAGGTCGTCGAAGGCCATCAGAACCAGCCCGTCAGGAACTCGAGGACCGTGCCGCCGGGCAGCGCCACGTTCAGTGCCTTCACGAACACGATCCAGGCCACGCAGCCCAGGGTCAGCCCGATGAGGAAGGGCCGGACGACGCCGACGGCGCCCAGCGCCCAGGACACCGCGGCGAACATCAGCGCCACCGCCAGCGGCCAGCCGATCACGTTGATCAGCAGGGCGTGGGCCAGGAACGCGACGGCGATGACCGCGACCGCGCGCCAGTCGGTGGGGGCGTCGGGGTCGACGTCCTCGCTGTCGTCGGCCGGGCCGCGGTCGCCGCGCAGCACGCGGAAGGCGAGCCCGACGCCGGTGACCAGGGTCAGCGCGCCGACGGCATAGGGGAAGAAGCGCGGGCCGACCGTGTTGCTCGAGCCGGGCACGGCGATCGCGCCGGCGTCGACCAGCAGGTAGACGCCGAGCGCGCCGAGCAGCACCGCCATCACGAGCTCGCCGGTCTGCCGTCCGGTCTGCTCCGGCGCCTGCGGGGGAGTCACCGCGGTGCTCACGAGACCTCCTCGCCGGCGCTGGTCGGCCGCGTTCGCGGAGCTGCTGTGCACATGGGTGGACTCGCGAGCCCGTTCACTCCTCGATCAGCCCGATCTCGATCAGCACCTGTCGCACCCGTGTCTCCTCCGCGGCGAGGAACTCGCCGTACTCGTCGCCGGTCTGGAAGGTGTCCAGCCAGCCCCGGTTGGCCAGCGCCTCGGCCCACTCGTCGGTGTCGTGCGCCTGCTGGACCACCCCGATGAGGTCGGCCCGGGCGTCCTCGCTCATCCCCGGGCGGGCCATCAGCCCACGCCAGTTGGTGACCTCGACGTCGAAGCCGCTCTCGATGATCGTGGGGACGTCGGGCACCTGCCCGGACCGCTCGGCCGTGGACACCGCCAGGCCCTTGAGCGTCCCGGCGGTGACCTGCGAGCCGTAGTCGGCGGTGCCGGAGATGCCGGCGGCGACCTGGTTGCCCAGCAGCGCCGACAGCGACTCACCGCCACCGGAGTAGGGGATGTAGTTGACCTCGCGCGGGTCGATGTCGGCCGCCTGGGCCAGCAGCCCGGCCAGGATCTGGTCGGTGCCACCGGCCGAGCCGCCGGCGATCGGGGTGCCGCGCGGGTCGGCCTTCCACGCCTCGACGAAGGAGGCCAGGTCGTCGTAGGGCGACTCCGCCGGGACGACGATCAGCTCGGTCTCACCGATCAGCTGGGCGATCGGGGTGACGTCGGTGAGCCGGGTGCTGGAGTCGTTGGTGTCGACGGCGCCCACCATGACCAGGCCCATCATCATCAGCAGCGCGTCGTCGTCCTGGCGGGCCAGCTGGCCCAGGCCGATGGTGCCGCCGGCGCCCTCGACGTTGAAGACCTGGACGTTGCGGGCCACGCCGCTGGACTGGATCACGCGCTGCAGGGTGCGGGCGGTGGTGTCCCACCCACCGCCGGGGCTGGCCGGCACCATCATCCGCAGCCGGGAGAGGTCCCCGGGCTGCACGACGGTGCCCGCGCAGCCGGCCAGCACCCCGAGCGCAGGGGCGGCCAGCGCGCCGGCGAGGAACGACCTGCGGGTCAGCGGCACGGTCGGGGGACCTCCGGTCCGGAGGTGACGGTGATCACCCACCGCACGCTATGCCCTGGGCAGATCCGAGTCACCCCCGCCCCGGATCAGGCGTCCAGCGCCCCGGCGAGTCGCGTGAGCAGGTCGCGCACGCCGTCGAGGTCGGGCACCCGGAAGCGGGCCACCGTCGCGCCGTCGCCGACCTTGACGCTGACGCCGTCCGGCGCGATCGCGGCGAAGCCGTCCTCGTCGGTGACGTCGTCGCCGAGGTACAGCACGCCCGCCGCACCCAGCTCGGTGCGCAGCCGCACGAGCGCCGACCCCTTGTCGGCGTCGGTGACGGCCAGCTCCAGCACGTCCTTGCCGGGCTTGGCGGTCAGCGACGAGTCGGACCCGGGGCCGGCGGCGGCAGCGGCGAGCAGGCCGGCGGCGGCGTCCCGGTCGGTCACCGTGCGCACGTGCACCGCGGCGCTCGCCGGCTTGACCTCCAGCCGGGCGCCGGGCACGGCGGCCACCAGCGGGGCGAGCGCGTCGGCCAGCGCGTCGCGGCGGGCGGCCAGGTCGCCGGGCAGCGGACCGTCGAACTCCGCACCGTGGCTGCCGACCCAGCGGAAGGGCCCGGTGAGCCCGCTGGTCGCCTGCAGGTCGGCGACCCCGCGCCCGCTGACCAGGGCGACGGTGACCCCCTCCACGACGGCCAGCCGGGTGAGCAGGTCGGCGACCCCGGGCTCGGGCACGGCCGTGCCCGGGTCGTCCCGCAGCCGGGCGAGCACCCCGTCGTAGTCGCTGGCCAGGAGCAGCGGCCGCCGCACGGCCAGCTCGTCGAGCGCGGCCTCCAGCGTCGTCACACCCGCACCCGTCACACCTGGGCCTGCAGCGACTCGATGTAGGAGTTCGCCCAGTGGTCGAGGTCGTGCTCGGTGATGTGCGCGCGCATCGCCCGCATCCGCTCCGCGGCCTCGGCCGGGTCCATCCGCAGCGCCCGCAGCAGCTGGTGCTTCACCCCGTCGATGTCGTGCGGGTTCACCAGCAGCGCCTGGGTGAGCTCGGCGGCGGCACCGGCGAACTCGCTGAGCACCAGCACGCCCTGGTCGTCGCCGCGGGCGGCCACGTACTCCTTGGCGACCAGGTTCATGCCGTCGCGGTACGGGGTCACCAGCATGACGTCGGCGGCCCGGTAGAGCGCGGCGAGCTCCTCGCGCGGCATCGACTGGTTGAAGTACTGCACCGCCGGCCCCGCGGTCGAGCCGTGCAGGCCGTTGATGTGCCCGACCTGCTGCTCGATCGTCTCGCGCATGGTCACGTAGTGCTCGACGCGCTCACGGCTGGGCGTGGCCACCTGCACCAACACGGTGCCCGGTGCGGTCACGGCGCCGTCGTCGAGCAGCTCGCCGAAGGCCTCCAGGCGGACGCCGATGCCCTTGGTGTAGTCCAGCCGGTCGACGCCGAGCACGATCTTGTCCGGCCGGCCCAGCTCCTCGCGGATCTCCGCGGCGCGGGCCAGCACCTCGGGGGAGCGGGCCAGCTCGTCGAAGGAGGAGACGTCGATGGAGATGGGGAACGACTTGGCCGTGACCGTGCGGCCCTCGTAGGAGACCGTGCTGCCCTCGGTGGGGAGGTCGTGCAGCCGGTGGGCCAGGTCGAGGAAGTTCGCCGCCGCGGCCGGCTGCTGGAACCCGACCAGGTCGGCCCCCAGCAGGCCCTCGATGATCGCCGAGCGCCACGGGAGCTGGGTGAACAGCTCGAAGGGCGGGAACGGGATGTGCAGGAAGAAGCCGATGGTCAGGTCGGGACGCCGCTGGCGCAGCATCGCCGGCACCAGCTGCAGCTGGTAGTCGTGCACCCACACGACCGCACCCTCGGCGGCCACCTCGGCGGCGCGGTCGGCGAACCGCTTGTTGACCTCGACGTAGCTGTTCCACCAGCTGCGCTGGTACTCCGGCTTCTCCACCACGTCGTGGTAGAGCGGCCACAGCGAGGCGTTGGAGAAGCCCTCGTAGTAGCGGTCGACCTCCTCGGCCGACAGCGGCACCGGGACCAGCTGCATGCCGCCGGACTCGAAGGGCTCCGGGGCGTCCCCGGCCGCGCCCGACCAGCCCACCCACGCGCCGCCGCGACCGGCGACGAAGGGCTCCAGTGCCGTCACCAGGCCACCGGGGCTGCGCTGGTAGCGCGTCGTCCCGTCGGCGTCGGTGACCTGGTCGACCGGCAGTCGGTTGGCGACCACGACCACCGGACTGTCGGCCCGGACCTGCGTTCCCGCTGAATCGCTCATCGCCGCCGACCCTAGGGGACGCGCGCGTCCCGTCGCGCGGTGGAGCGAACGGTCACCGGACCGACAGCCAGCCCAGCGCCGCGACGCCCACGCCGAGCACCAGCGACCCGGCCACGTAGCCGGCCGCCCGCAGCACCACCCGCTGCTCGACCAGCCGGACGACGTCGGTGCCGAAGGTGGAGAAGGTGGTCAGCGAGCCGCAGAAGCCGGTGCCCACGAGCGCCACGACGGCGGGCGGGACGTCGCGCAGGCCGAGCAGGACGCCGAGCACCGCACTGCCGACGACGTTGACGGTGAGCGTGCCCAGGACGCTGGCCCCGCCCCGCCGGGCACCGGCCACCCGGTCGGCGAACAGCCGCAGCGGCGCCCCGACGACCGCGCCGAGCACCACCAGCAGCGCGGTCACCGGCGCGCCTCCCGCGGGACCGGGACCGCGCGGCCCAGCCGGACACCGGCCGCCGCGGCCAGCACCCCGCCGACCACCGAGACGAGCACGTAGCCGACGGCCGCGGCCCCGCGGCCGGCGTCGGCCAGCTGCACGGCGTCCACGGCGAAGGTGGAGAACGTCGTCCAGCCGCCCAGGACACCCGTGCCCAGGAACGGGCGCAGCCAGGGCGAGCGCGGGTGCCGGGTGAACAGCGCGGAGGCCAGCAGCCCGAGCAGCAGGCAGCCGGTCAGGTTGACCACCAGGGTGGCCGTCGGCCAGGCGCCGGGGTCGTGGGGGAGGGCCAGGCCGAGCACCCAGCGGGCCAGCGAGCCCAGCGCACCGCCGAAGGCAGCGGCGACGTAGCCGATCAGCGGTCCTCCCCGGGCCCCCGGCCGCCTCCACGGCGACCGGGGGCAGCATGCCACCGGGGGCGCTGTTCCACGTGGAACGGACGCCGCCCCGGCCCGGGGCGGCGTCCGGGTGGGTCAGGAGGCGGCGGCCTCGATGTCGTCCATGACCAGCTCCGCGGCGGTGGGGCCCGAGGCGCTGCTCCACACCGAGCCGTCGACCTCCGATGTCGTCCCGGCCTGGACGGCGCCCAGCTGGGTGAAGGCCGGCTGGCTCTTCGCGGCCTCCAGCGCGCCCTTGCCGTCAGCACCGAAGGCGGCGACGAACAGCCGGTCGGCGTCGACCTGGCCGAGGTTCTCCAGCGACAGCGGGTCGCTGTGCGGCTTCGCGCCCAGGTCGGAGACGGGCAGCGGGTCGGCGCCGGCGGCCTGCAGCAGCGAGCCGGGCATCAGCGCGGAGTTCATCACCACCGCGCCGTTGGCCATCCAGCGCAGCACGGCGGCGCTGCCGTCCAGCGAGCCCGTGGCGGCCACCGCCTCGGCCCGGGCGGTGATCGCGTCCAGGTCGGCGGTGAGCTCGTCGTCGGCGCCGAGCGCCTGGGCGTAGACGTGCAGCGGCTCCTGCCAGTCCCCGCCGGTGGCCGTGTCCGGGACGACGGTCGGCGCGATCGCCGTCAGTGCGTCGTACTGCTCCTGGGCCAGGCCGGCCGCGGCGAGGATCAGGTCGGGCTCGGCCTCCAGGACCGCCTCCAGGTTCGGCTCGGCCACCGTCGCGACGACCGGGACGGCCGCGGCGGCCTCCCCGAGGTACGCCGGAGCGGCGTTCCCGCCGCGGCTGGCCGTGGTGCCGACCGGGGTGACGCCGACCGACAGGGCGACGTCGAGGGCGTTCTCGGCGAGGGTGACCACGCGCTGGGGGTCGGCCGGGACGGCGACCTCACCGAAGGCGGTGCTGACCGTGGTCTCCGACGATGCCGCCTCGCTGGCCGCGTCGGGCGCCGAGGCGGCCGACTCGGCGCTCCCGCACGCAGCGAGCGCCAGGGCGGCAGCGGCCAGGGTCGCGGCGGTGCGGACCGGACGGCGGCGCGCTCCAGGCAGATGGGTCACAGGGGTCCTCCACGGTTCGGGTACGGCACCGTCCGTCGGCACCGCGGCGGTAGGTTAGCCTGGCCTAACAGTCGGCCGACGAGGCCGGGGCGGAACGGGGGAGCAGGGTGCGTCCGGTGGTGGTGCGCGGCCTGGTGCCGGCCCTGGTCGTCCTCGCGGTGGCCGTGCTGGCCAGCCTGGCCGTCGGCGCCGGGGACGTCGGACCGTCGCGTGCGCTGGCCGTCCTGGCCGGTGGCGGGGACGCCGACGCCCGGTTCGCCGTCCTCCAGCTGCGGGTGCCGCGGACCGTGGTGGCCGTCGCGGTGGGCGTCGCGCTCGGGGTGGCCGGCGCCGTCCTGCAGACCGCTGCGCGCAACCCGCTGGCCGAGCCCGGCCTGCTCGGGGTCAGCGCCGGGGCCTCCTTCGCCGTCGTGCTGGTCATCGCCTCCGGGGCCAGCGCCGCCTCCCTGGGCCCGTGGGTCGCCGTCCTCGGCGCGGGGGCCGGGTGCCTGCTGGCGGTGGGCGCGGCCCGGCTGCGCGGCGCCGGTGACGACCCGGTGCGGCTCGTGCTGGCCGGTGCGGCGCTGTCCGCGCTGCTGTCCGCGGCGACCTCGGTGGTGCTGCTGCTGGACCAGCGCACCGCCGACGAGGTCCGGTTCTGGACGGTGGGCTCGGTGGCCGGCCGCGACCTCGGCACCCTGACCCAGGTCGGCCCGGTGCTGGCCGTCGGCCTGCTGGTCGCCCTGCTCGCCGCCCGGCCGCTGTCGGCCCTCGCCCTCGGCGACACGGTGGCCCGCGGGCTGGGCCACCGCCCGGCCCGGGCCCGCGCGCTGGCGATGGTCGCGGTCGCGCTGCTCGTCGGGGGCGCGGTGGCCGCCGCCGGCCCGGTCGTGTTCATCGGGCTGGTCGTGCCGTTCCTGGCCCGCGCGCTGGTCGGCCCGGACCTGCGCCGGGTGCTGGCGGTGACCGTGCTGCTGGGCCCCGCGGTGGTGCTGCTGGCCGACGTCGCGTCCCGGCTGCTGGTGCGGCCCTACGAGATGCCGCTGGGCGTGGTCACCGCGATGATCGGCGCCCCCGTGCTGGTGGCCGTCGTCCGGTCGACCCGGATGCCGGCGCTGTGACCGCGACCCTGCCCCGCCCCGCCGCCGCGCCCGCGCCCCCGGGCACCTGGCGGCTGGCGCTGCTGGGCCGCTCGGTGCTCCTCGACCGGCGGGCCGCCCTGGCCGCCGTCGTGCTGGCGGCGCTGGTGGTCGCCGCGGTCGCGGTGAGCCTGGCCGTGGGCACGGCCCGGCTGCCGCTGGCGCACACGCTGCCGGCGGTGTTCGGCTCCGGCAGCGACCGGGAGGTCCTGCTCGTGCAGCGGCTGCGGCTGCCCCGGGTGGCCGCCGCGCTCGCCGTCGGTGCCGCGCTGGGCACCGCCGGGGTGCTGCTGCAGACCCTGGCCCGCAACCGGCTGGCCACCCCGGACACGGTCGGCCTCAACGACGGCGCGACCGCCTTCGCCGTGGCCAGCGTCGTCGCCGTCTCCACCAGCGTCTCGCCGTCGGCGTTCGCGCTCGTGGGCGCGGCGACCGCCGCCGCGCTGGCGCTCGGGCTCGCCGGCGGCGCCGGCACGCACGGCTACCGGTTCCTCGTGGTCGGGCTGGGGGTCGGCGCCGCACTCGGCGCGGTCACCCAGCTGATGCTCGCCCGGGCCGCCATCGACGACGCCAACGCCGCCTTCCCGTGGAGCGTCGGCAGCCTCAACAGCCGCTCCGCCACCTCGGTGGCCGTGCTGGCCGTCGGGCTGGCCGTGGCGCTGCCGGTGGCGATCGTGCTGGGCCGGCAGCTGCGGTTGCTGCGGCTCGCCGACGCCGTCGTGGTCGGGCTCGGCACCCGGGTGAAGCGGGTCCGGCTGGCCGTCATCGCCACCGCCGTCGTCACCGCCGGGCTCGCCGTGGCCACCGCGGGGCCGCTGGGGCTGGTCGCCCTGCTGGCCCCGGAGATCGCCCGCAAGGCCGCCGGGCCACGGGTCGTGCCGGTGTTCGGCGCGGCGCTGGCCGGTGCCCTGGTCGTGCTGCTCGCCGACCTCGCCGGCCGCACCGTCGCCGCGCCGCTGGAACTGCCCGCCGGCCTGGTCACCGCCGTGGTGGGCGGGCCGTACCTGCTGTGGCTGTTGCTGACCACCCGATCGAGGAGGCTCGCGTGAGCACGCTGGAGGCACCCCGCCCCACCCGGGAGGACGCCGGAGCCGACCCCGCCGACCTCGCCACCGAGGCCCTGGACCTCGGCTACGACGGCACCCGCGTCGTCCACGCCCTGGACCTGCGGCTGCCGCCGGGGCAGGTGACGGCGATCGTCGGGCCCAACGGGTGCGGCAAGTCGACCCTGCTCGGCGCGCTGGCCCGGGTGCACGAGGCGCAGGGCGGCGCCGTCCTGCTCGACGGCCGCGACCTCGCCACCCTGCGGCCCCGGGACGCCGCCCGGCGGATCGGGCTGCTGCCGCAGACCGCCGCGGCTCCCGACGGGCTGACCGTCCGCGACCTGGTGCGCTACGGCCGGCACCCGCACCAGGGGCTGCTGCGCCAGTGGTCGCCCGAGGACGCCGCCGCGGTGCAGCGGGCACTCGAGGCCGCCGACCTGCTCGACCTCGCCGACCGGCCGCTGGACCAGCTCTCCGGCGGGCAGCGGCAGCGGGCGTGGATCGCCATGGTCGTCGCTCAGCAGACCGCGGTCGTGCTGCTCGACGAGCCCACCTCCGCGCTCGACCTGGGCCACCAGCTGGAGGTGCTCGAGCTGGTGCACGACCTGGCCGCCCAGGGCCGCACCGTCGTCCTGGTGCTGCACGACCTGTCCACCGCCTGCCGGCACGCCGACCACCTGGTCGCCATGCGCGAGGGGCGGGTGGTCGCCGAGGGCCCGCCCGCCGAGGTCGTCACCACCGGGCTGGTGCGCGAGCTGTACGGCGTCGAGGCCGCCGTGCTGCGCGACCCGACATCCGGGACGCCGGTGGTCTGCCCGGTCCGCCGGGTCGCCACAACTGGTTGACCCGTGCACATCGCGGGCACCCACCGGTCATGCAGATGCGACAGCTCCGCGACCTGACCGTCGCAGCCCAGGGCCTGGGCTGCATGGGGATGAGCGAGTTCTACGGGACCGGCGACCAGGCGGAGGCCGAGCGGACGATCCAGCGCGCCCTCGACCTGGGCGTCACCTTCCTCGACACCGCCGACATGTACGGCCCGTTCACCAACGAGCGCCTCGTCGGGCAGGCGATCGCCGGCCGCCGCGAGGAGGTCACCCTGGCCACCAAGTTCGGCAACGAGCGCGGCGAGGACGGCTCCTTCCTCGGCATCAACGGCCGGCCCGAGTACGTGCACGCCGCCTGCGACGCCTCGCTGCAGCGCCTGGGCGTCGACGTCATCGACCTCTACTACCAGCACCGCGTCGACACCACCGTCCCGATCGAGGACACCTGGGGCGCGATGGCGGAGCTCGTCGAGGCAGGCAAGATCCGGCACGCCGGCATCTCCGAGGCGGCCCCGGACACCATCCGCCGGGCACACGCCGTCCAGCCGGTGACGGCGCTGCAGACCGAGTACTCCCTGTGGTCCCGCGACCCCGAGGACGACGGCGTGCTGGCCGTCTGCGCGGAGCTGGGCATCGGCTTCGTCGCCTACTCCCCGATCGGCCGCGGCTTCCTGTCCGAGCAGATCCGCAGCATCGACGACCTGGCGCCCGACGACTTCCGCCGGCACAACCCCCGCTTCCAGGGCGAGGCGTTCGCCCAGAACCTCGAGCTGGTCGACCGCGTGCGGGAGATCGCCGAGGCCAAGGGCGTCACCGCCACCCAGCTCGCGCTGGCCTGGGTGATGGCGCAGTCCGGGCGCGACGGCAACCCGACGATCGTGCCGATCCCGGGCACGAAGCGGGTGTCCTACCTGGAGGAGAACGCCGCGGCCGCGGACGTCGAGCTGACCGCCGACGACCTGCGCGCCCTGGACGAGGCCGCCCCCGCCGGGTCCACCGCCGGCGACCGCTACCCGGACATGTCCTCCGTCCACCGCTGAAGAAGGACCACCGTTCCCCCCACACCTCGCAGGCTCGGCGCGGGCCCCTGAACGGTGGCCGAGAACCACGGCGTGTGAACGGTGGTCTGACGGCGCGGGAGGATGGGGGCGTGCAGTCCTCACCTCCCGGCCGGCGCCGATGAGCACGCCCCTGGTCGTCGTCCTCACCGTCGTCGCCGTCGCCCTGGCCGGGGTGGGTGCACTCAGCACGGTGCTGCGCCGGCGGATCGGCACCGCGCACCTGGCCGTCGCCGGGGTGCTGGAGCTGCTGCTGGTCGTGCAGGGGGTGCTCGCCGTCGTGCGGCTCGTCGGCGGGCACCGCCCGGCCGAGCTGACCACCTTCGCCGCCTACCTGGGCAGCGTGGTCCTGCTGCCGATCGCTGGCGTGCTGTGGGCGCGCACCGAGCCCACCCGCTGGGCCGGCACCGTGCTCGGCGTCGCCGCGCTCACCGTCGCGGTGATGCTGTGGCGGCTGGTCGACCTCTGGGCGGTCACCGGTGGCTGACTCCCCGCTGGGCGGGCCCGCGCCCGAGCCGACCGGCACCGACACCGCCCGCGGTCCGGGCCGGGTGCTCGTCGCGGTCTACGGCGTCTTCGCCCTGGCCGCCGGCGCCCGCGCCGTCGTCCAGCTCGCGGTGCAGTTCGACGAGGCGCCGGTCGCCTACCTGCTATCCGCGGTGGCCGCGGTCGTCTACCTCGTGGCCACCGTGGGCCTGGCCCGCGGTGGGCGCAGCGGACGCCGCACCGCGATGGCCGCCTGCGGGGTCGAGCTGGCCGGGGTGCTCGTGGTCGGCACGCTCTCCCTGCTCGACCCGGCTGCCTTCCCCGACGCCACGGTCTGGTCGGGGTTCGGCCAGGGGTACGGCTACGTCCCGCTGGTGCTGCCGGTGCTCGGGCTGCTGTGGCTGCGCCACCTGGCCGAGCTCGACGCCACGCAGGGGCGGCCCGGCCCGGGCTGACCGGGCCGGGCCACCGGCGTCAGAACTCGCCGCCGAAGTCCCCGCCACCGCCGTCGAAGCCGCCGCCGTCCTCGTACCCGCCGGCGTCGTAGTCGGCGCCACCGCCGTCACCGCCGTTGTCGCCGCCACCGTCGTCGGCCTGCTCGCCGTCCTGGTAGCCCTCGGCGTAGGCCTCCTCGTCGCCGCCCCCGAACAGGCCGCCGTCCCCGAGGCCGGTGTCGAACAGCGCGTCGGCCACCGCGGTGCCGACGACGAGCCCGCCGATCGTGCCCAGCATGCTGCCGCCGATCATGCTGCCCATGCCCATGCCGCCCCCGCCGAAGCCGCCGCCCCGTCCGTAGCCGCCCCCGCCGTAGCCCGGGCCGTAGCCGCCCTGGCCGTACCCGCCCCCGCCGTAGCCGCCCTGGCCGTAGCCGGGGCCGTAACCACCGCCGCCCCCGCCGAAGACGCGCTCCAGGGTGCCGGGCTGGCGGATCTCGGCGCGGGTGGCGGCGCGGGCGAGGCTCTGGGCGTCGTCCCCGCGGGGCCGCTCGGACGCCGGGCTCGCGGAGGCCAGCTGCTCGAGCACCTGCGCGCGCTGCTCGGGGGTCAGCTTGGCGAACGCCTCGGCGTGCGCGGCCTCCACCTGGTCCGGCGGGGCGGTGCGCAGCAGGTACCTGTAGCGCTCGATCGCCTGCTCGTCGGCCGAGCGGGCCGGCCGCTGCCCGCCGGTGGGCGCCGCGGGGGCCGGCTGCCGGGCGTACCCGTAGCCCCGCTCCTCCCCGGCGTACTGCTGCCCGGGGCCGTACGGCGAGCTGCTGCGCTGGCCGCGCCCGAACAGCCGGTCCAGGAGTCCCATGACGCGTCCTCTCTCGTGGTCCTCGTCCGGCGCTCGGCGCCGGCGTCGGTCGTCCCTACCCCGCACGGCGCCGGGTGACGCACCACCCGAAAGGCGTGCTCAGGCGCGGGGTCAGTGGTACGCAACGGACCGCCTCGGTAGGCTCGTGCGGTGCCGTCCGACAGACGACCGGGGGACCACGTCCCTGGCCAGGTCCCCCCCGAGGCCGCTGCCGCTCTGGCCAGCACCCTGACTGCGGGCACCGACCCGACCGATCGCACGCAGCAGGCGTCCGTCGTGGGCGCTGCCGAGGCGGTGGTCACGGGGAGTGACTCCGAGCGCGGTGCGCAGGCGGCCCTGCCGGGCGTGCTCTCCGACGTCCCGGTCGCCGTCCTGGTGATCGACCAGGCGGCCGGCACCGTCACCTACGCCAACGCCGCCGCCAACGAGCTCGCCGGCAACATCGGGCTGCCGGTCCCGGTCGACACCTGGGGCGCCTCCGCCGGGCTGACCGACCTGGGCGGCGCCCCGCTGGAGGACACCGGCAGCCCGCTGTCCCTGGTCGCCGCCGGGCGCCCGGTCGCCGGCGAGGCGGTCCGGCTGTCCCCTCGGCGCAGCTCCGACGAGAGCCGTGCCGCCGAGGCCGAGCCCGACCAGGTGCTGTGGGTGACCGGCTTCCCGCTGTCGCAGGACGGCAGCGAGCAGCGGCTGTCGCTGGTGGTCTTCCTCCAGATCGACGAGCCCGGCGCCTCCGACGACCCCGACGCCCAGCTGCAGGCCCTGCGCGAGCGCGCGGTCATCGCCACCGACATCGCCTTCACCATCACCGACCCGCGCCAGGAGGACGACCCGCTGGTCTGGGTCAACCCCTCGTTCAGCCGGATCAGCGGCTACTCCTACGAGGAGAGCGTCGGGCGCAACTGCCGCTTCCTGCAGGGCCCGGCGACCGACCCCGACAGCGTCGACCAGCTGCGCAAGTCGCTGCAGGGCCGGCAGCCGGTCACCACGACGCTGCTGAACTACCGCAAGGACGGCACGGCCTTCTGGAACCAGCTGTCGATCACGCCGGTCTTCGACGGCGAGGGCGAGCTGGTGAGCTTCGTCGGCGTGCAGACCGACGTCACCGAGCGCGTGCGCGTGGAGGACGACCGGCGGGCCGCCTTCGCCGCCGAGCGCGCCGCCCGCCGGGACGCCGAGCAGGCGCACGCCGCCGCCGACGCCGCACGGGTGCAGGCCGAGCGGGCGCAGAGCCGCCTGGCGCTGATGGCCGAGGCGACCAGCACGCTGAGCGCCACCCTGGACATGGACGACCTGCTCGGCCGGCTGGCCTCGCTGTGCGTGCCGCTGCTGGCCGACTGGGTGTTCATCACCCTGGTCGACGAGAACGGTGCGGTCACCGGCACCTCCGCGTCCCACCGGCGCGGCCTGGACGAGGAACTGGGCCGCTTCGCCGCGCTGCGCGTCGCCGACCTGCCCGAGGCCGCGCCCATCCGCCAGGTGCTCACCTCCAAGGAGCCGGTGCTCCTCCCGGAGATCCCGCCGGAGGTCATGGTCGCGGCCGCCCCGGACCCGGCGCTGCGGGCCCTGATGGCCGAGCTCGGCACCTCCTCGCAGCTCACGGTGCCGCTGGTCGCCCGCCGCCGGACACTCGGTGCGCTCACCCTCGTCGCCGAGTCCCAGGCCCGACGCTTCGGCGCCGACGACGTCGACCTGGCCCGCGACCTCTCCCGGCGCGCGGCCATGGCGATGGACAACGTGCGGCTCTACCAGCAGGAGCACACCGTCGCGGAGACGCTGCAGCGGTCGCTGCTGCCCGAGCTCCCGACGATCCCCGGGGTCACCGCCGCGGCCCAGTACCTCAGCGCGTCCAGCAGCGCGGAGGTGGGCGGCGACTTCTACGACATGCTGCACCTGCCCGACGGCAGCGTGGGGATCGCGATCGGCGACGTGGTCGGTCACGACGTCGCCGCGGCCGCGGCGATGGGCCACCTGCGCGGGCTGCTGCGGGCCTGCGCCTGGGACGCCGGCGAGGGCGACACCGGGGAGATCCTCGGCCGGGTCGACCGGCTGGTGCAGGGCCTGCACGTCGCGCCGATGGCGACCATGCTCTACGGGCGCGCCGTCCGCCCGACCGGGCCGGGGGAGCCGTGGCGGATGCAGCTGGCCAACGCCGGCCACCCGCCTCTGCTGCTGCGGCACGTCGACGGCAGCGTGGAGATGCTCGACGGCATCACCGGACTGCTGATCGGCGTCGACGCCACCCACGTGCGCGCCTCCCGCGAGGTGGCCATCCCGCCCGGCTCGACGCTGGTCGCCTACACCGACGGGCTCATCGAGCGGCCCGGCGAGGACCTCGACCAGGGGATCGCCTCGCTGGTGAGCCGGCTGCGCACCGCACCGGTGGACGCCTCACCGGTCGAGCTGTGCGTGCACGCGGTGGGGCCGCACCCCGACCGCCGGGACGACGTCGCGGTCATCGCCGTCCAGTTCGCCTGAGGAGGGACCCCCTCGCCCCCCACCGCTCGCACCGCTCACGGCGGGCCCCTGCGAGGGGGCCGCCGTCAGGTCGTCTCCGGGGTCCCGCCGCTGAGCAGGGCCGCCTGGAGGCCGTAGCCGCCGCGGTGGAACAGCAGTGGCGTGCGCGAGGCGTCCGCACCGAGGTCGAGCACGCGGGCCACGACGATCGTGTGGTCACCGCCGTCGTGCTCGGCGAACAGCTCGCCGTCGATCCAGGCCACGACCCCCTCGAGCACCGGCGAGCCGTGCGCGCTGGGCGCCCAGTCGACGCCGGCGAACTTGTCGGTGCCCGAGCGGGCGAACTGCCCCGACAGGGCCCGCTGGTCCTCCGACAGCACGTTGACGCAGAAGCGCCCCGCCTCGCGCAGCCGCGGCCAGGTGGTGGAGGTGCGCGACGGGGCGAAGGTGACCAGCGGCGGGTCCAGCGACAGCGAGCTGAACGACTGGCAGGTGAACCCCACCGGGCCCTCGGTGCCCAGCGCGGTCACGACGGTGACCCCGGAGGCGAAGTGCCCGAGCACGTCGCGCATCACCCTCGGGTCGATCACCTGGGCGGGGACGTCCGGTTCACCAGTCACACCGCTGATCCCACCACGGGCCCGGGGCCCGTCCCGCGAGGGGCGGCTCCGTTCCGCAAGCCGACGTCGCCGCCGAGGCGGTGCGGCTGTTCCCCCGGGTGCTGGGCAACGGGCACGCCCCACCGTCCCGGGTGGCCCTGGCCCCCTCGCTCACCGTGCGGGAGAGCACCGGCGGCTGAGCCCGGACCGGCGCCTCAGCCCGGCCAGCGGCGCAGCACCTCGCCGAACGCGGCCGTGGCCTGCTGCAGCTCGGCGACCTCGACGTGCTCGTCGACCGCGTGCATCGCCGCCGGCGTCCCCGGGCCCCAGACGACGATCGGTGCCTCGCCGACCACCGGCCGCAGGACCGAGGCGTCGGTGAAGTAGGTGGCCGGGGCGGACTCCACCGGGGCCGGCAGCCCCGTCACCCACGGGTCCCCGGCGGGCGTGCGCACCGGCGGGAGGTCGACCAGCACGTCGACCCCGGCCACCTCCGGCTGGGCCCGCCACCATCCGAGCAGGGCGGCGCCGTCGCCCACGGTCCGCTGGTCGACCACCACCTCGGCGCGGTCGGGCACCACGTTGGGCACCGTGCCGCTGCGCATCACCCCCGGGTTCCAGGTCTCCTGGCCGAGGAACGGCTCACGGGCCAGCGGCAGCGCACCCCCCGCCCGGCCGAGGACGGCGACGAGGTCCAGCAGCGCGTTGTGGCCCCGCTCCGGCGTGCTGCCGTGGGCGGCCACGCCCTCGGCGCGGACGGTCAGCCACAGCGCACCCCGGTGGCCGAGGACCACCCGGTTGCCGGTGGCCTCGGGCACCACGACCGCCCCGACCGCGAGCTCGGCGACGGCCGCGGACGCCGCAGCCGCCCCCCGCGAGCCGATCTCCTCGTCGCTGGTGAGCAGCAGCGCCACCGGCGTCCCCTCCGGTGCGGCGGCCAGGGCGGCCACCGCGGCGACCAGGCCGGCCTTCATGTCCGACCCGCCGCGGCCCCAGACCCGGCCGCCGTCCAGCTCGGCCCCGAACGGGTCGCGCTGCCAACCGCCGGGGTCGGTGGCCGGGACGGTGTCGACGTGGCAGGCCAGCAGCAGCCGTGGCCGTCCCGGGTCGGTCGGGGAGGTCAGCAGCGTCCACGGCTGGTCCCGGTCGGTCCCCTCCTGCCGCTGCAGGTGCGGGGCGGCGGCGCCGAGCACCTCGGCGACCACCCCCAGCACGTCCCGCTGGGCGGCGGCGTCACCGGAGACGGTGGGCCGGCGCACCAGCTCGCGGACCAGCTCGACGACGTCCGGTGCGGTGCTCACGGCCCGATCATGACCGGTCCGGGGTTCCACGTGGAACCCCGGACCGGTCAGCTGCGCCCGGCGGGCACCGGCTCCCGCACGGCGTCGAGCCGGGCGCCCTCGACGTCCAGGTCGGGGAGCAGGCGGTCCAGCCAGCGCGGCAGCCACCAGGCCGAGCGCCCGACCAGCGCCAGCACCGCCGGCACCAGGGTCATCCGGACGACGAAGGCGTCGACCAGCACGCCGACGGCCAGGCCGAAGGCGATCGCCTTCACCGTCACGTCGTCGATGTGCACGAAGCTGGCGAACACCGCGAACATGATCAGCGCAGCCGCGACGACGACCCGGGCCGCGTGCCGCATGCCGGCCACGACCGACTCCCGCGGCGCCCCGCCGTGCACGAACTCCTCGCGCATCCGGGAGACCAGGAAGACCTCGTAGTCCATCGCCAGGCCGAAGAGCACCGCCATGAGCAGGATCGGCATGAAGCTGATGACCGGACCGGTGGCCGGCACGCCGAAGACGTCCATCAGCCAGCCCCACTGGAAGACCGCCACGACGGCGCCGAAGGAGGCGCCGACCGACAGCAGGAAGCCGAGTGCGGCCTTCACCGGCACCAGGACCGAGCGGAAGACCAGCAGCAGGAGCACCAGCGCCAGCCCGACGACGACCAGGGTGAACGGCAGCAGCGCCCGGGTCAGCCGGTCGGAGACGTCGATGGCCACCGCGGTCTGCCCGGTGACCGCCACCTGGGCGCCGGTGCGGGCCTCCAGGTCGGTGCCCGTCTCACGCAGCGCGGTGACCAGGTCGGTGGTGGCCTCGTCCTGTGGGCCGCTCTCGGGGACCACCTGCACGATCGCGTTGGTGCCGCCGGGCAGCAGTTGCGGTGCGGCGTAGACGACGTCGTCCAGGCCGCCGTCGAACTGCCCCGGTGTGCCCGTGGGCGTGCCGCCGATGGTCACGGCCGCCTCGTTCGCGGTCTGCTCGGCGGTCGCGGGGTCCAGGTCGCTGAGGAAGACCAGGATCGGCCCGTTGACGCCGGGGCCGAAGTACCGGCTGACCGCGTCGTAGGCCTGCCGCTCGGTGGTCTCGGCCGGGGCGGTGCCGGCGTCGGGCAGGGCCAGCCGCAGCTGCAGCGCGGGGATCGCCATCACCAGCAGGCCGACCACGCAGACGGCCACGGTGAGCGCCGGACGCCGGGTGACCAGGGCGGCCCAGCGGGCGCCGCCGGTGCGTGCGGGGGCGCCGGCGTGCTCGGCCAGCGCCTGCTCCCGGCGGGCGGCCCGGGAGCCGGGCTTCGGCACGAGCCGGGCACCGGCGAAGCCGAGCAGCGCCGGCAGCAGGGTCAGCGCGACGAGGACGGCGACCAGCACGGTGCCGGCCGCACCCAGGCCCATCACGGTGAGGAACGGGATGCCGACCACCGCGAGCCCGGACAGCGCGATGATCACCGTCAGGCCGGCGAAGACGACGGCGGAGCCCGCGGTGCCGGTGGCCCGGGCGGCCGACTCCTCCGGCTCCATGCCGGCGGCCAGCTGCGAGCGGTGCCGGGACAGGATGAACAGCGTGTAGTCGATGCCGACCGCCAGGCCGATCATCAGCGCCAGCGTCGGGGCGGTGGACGACAGCGTGATCACCCCGGACAGCGCCAGCAGCCCGGTGAGCCCGATCCCCACCCCGACCAGCGCGGTCAGCAGGTTCATCCCGGCCGCCAGCAGCGAGCCGAAGGTCAGCACGAGCACCAGGACGGCGACGACGACGCCGACGAGCTCCGTGGGGCCCACGGTGACCGCGCCGGTGTTGAACGCGTTCCCGCCGACCTCCACCTCCATGCCGGCCGCGGTCGCCGCGCCCGCGGCCTCCTGCAGCTGCTCGAGGGCGTCACCGGAGAGCTG
The DNA here is from genome assembly GCF_026967795.1 of Modestobacter sp. VKM Ac-2986. GTDB lineage: Bacteria > Actinomycetota > Actinomycetes > Mycobacteriales > Geodermatophilaceae > Modestobacter. The sequence goes on along the minus strand of NZ_JAPVBH010000001.1, from coordinate 260,658 downwards.
GTCGGCGCTCACGCCGTACTGCACCGACGCCAGCGCGGCCCGGCCGTCGGGGCTCACCGCCTGGGTGGCGAACGGGTCCTGCACCGCCGCCACCTGCTCGACCGTGCCGGCCGTGGCCACGACCTCGCCGATCGCCGCCGCGTACTGCGGGTCGAGGACCGTCGCGCCCTCCGGGGCGATGAACACCAGCTGGGCACCGGCGCCGGCAGCTCCCGGCGAGGCCTCGCGGAGCTGGTCCAGCGCCGCCTGGGACTCCGAGCCGGGGATGGTGAACTCGTCGTCGAACTCCCCGCCGACGGTCAGGAACAGGGCGATGACGGCACCCAGCACCACCACCCAGGCCGCGGAGAACAGAGCGCGCCGCCGGTAGGCGGCACGGCCCAGGCGGTAGAGCAGGGTGGACATCGGTTCTCCAGGATCAGCCGGGTCGGGAGGTGGTCGGAGTGGTGCTCACGGCGCCGCGGACGAGCATCAGCAGCGCGTCGCGCCGCATCCTGTCGGCCTCGGCCGGGTCGGTCAGGGACAGCACGGTCATGCCGGCGTGCAGGGCGAAGACCGCCCGCATCAGCTCGGCGGCGGGCACCCGCAGGTGCAGCCCGGCCTCGGCCAGCGCCGGGGTGATCAGCGCGACGAGGCTGTCCTGCAGCTGCCGGCGGTACCGGCGGAGCACCTCGGCGGCCTCGGGGTGGCGGGCGGCGTGCAGCACGTACTCGGTCGTGACCAGCGTCCAGACCCGGCCGACCCGGAACAGCGCGAGGCTGCGGTCGACGGCGGCGGTGACCGGGTCCGGCTCGTCGACCAGGCCGGTGAGCATGTCCGCGGCGCGGGCGAGGTCGCGCTCGACCTCACGGTGCATCAGGGCGGCGAACAGCTCGTCCTTGCTGCGGAAGCTGGAGTAGAAGGCGCCGCGGGTGAACCCACCGCGGCGGCAGACGTCCTCGACGCTGGCGGCGGCGAAGCCCTGCTCGGCGAAGGTCTCGAGCGCAGCGTCCAGCAGTCGCTCGACGGTGTCCTCCCGGCGCCGCCTGGGCCGCTCGGCCTCCGCGTCGGTCACGATGCAGGACTGTATTGGATGCAGCGGTGCATCGGTGTCCTCGTGACCTGCCGTCTGGCTCACTGTCGACGTCCTCCGGCCGGGACTCCCCAGGCCAGCAGCAGAGGCCGCCTTCCGGCACCGGGGTCGGTGCAGGAGGACGGCCTCTGCTGAGCTCACCCGAGCGCGGCCGGCCCGGGCGGGGCGCCCGTCAGGCCAGGGCGCGGCCCACGGCGACGGCGCGGGTGTCGGGGGCGGCGAGCCGGACGGCGTCGGCCGCCAGGTCGTCGCCGGCCTCCTGGGACCGCCGCTCGGCGTCGACCCGGGCGCGGTAGCTGTCGACCTCGCTGGCGATGCGATCGGCGTCCCAGCCGAGCACCCCGGCCACGGCGCGGGCCACCGGCTCGGCCGACTCCACGCCGCGGTGCGGGGTCTCGATGGAGATCCGGGTGCGCCGGGCCAGCAGGTCGTCCAGGTGCAGGGCGCCCTCGTTGGCCGCGGCGTACACCATCTCGACCATGAGGTACTCCTCCGCGCCGGGCACCGGCTGCAGCAGCGCCGGGTCCGCGTCGGCCAGGGCCAGCACCTCCGGGGTCAGCGAGCCGAACCGGTTGAGCAGGTGCTCGGCGGCGAAGTGCGGGATGCCCCAGCGCTGGCTGAGCGTGTCGAGGGAGTTGACCATCGCCTTGTAGCCCTCGGCGCCGACCAGCGGGATGTCCTCGGTGACGCTCGGCGGCACGCGGCGGGTGACGTCCTCGGCCACCGCGTCGACGGCGTCGGCGGCCATCGGCCGGTAGGTCGTGTACTTGCCGCCGGCGACGGCGATGACGCCGGGCATCGGGCGGGCGACGGCGTGCTCGCGGGAGAGCTGGCTGGTCGACTCCTCCTCACCCGACAGCAGCGGGCGCAGGCCGGCGTAGACGCCGGTGATGTCCGCGTGCGTGATCGGCACCGACAGCACCTCGTTGACGTGCTCGAGGATGTAGTCGATGTCGGCCTTCGACGCCGCCGGGTGCGCCTTGTCCAGCGACCAGTCGGTGTCGGTGGTGCCGATGATCCAGTGGCTGCCCCACGGGATCACGAACAGCACCGACTTCTCCGTGCGCAGGATCAGCCCGGCCTCGCCGTTGATCCGGTCGCGCGGGACGACGATGTGCACGCCCTTGCTGGCGCGCACGTGGAACCGGCCGCGGCCGCCGACCAGGGTCTGCAGGTCGTCGGTCCACACGCCGGTCGCGTTGACCACGACCTCGCTGCGGACGTCGACCTCCTGGCCGGTCTCGACGTCACGCACCCGGGCGCCGACGACGCGGCCGCCGGCGTGGGTGAAGGAGACGACCTCCGCGGAGTTCAGCACGGTGGCGCCGTAGGCGGCCGCGGTGCGGGCCACGGTGAGGGTGTGCCGGGCGTCGTCGGCCTGCGCGTCGTAGTAGCGCACCGCGCCGACGAACGCGTGCTCCTTCAGCGCGGGGAACATCCGGCGGGCGCCGGTGCGGGTCAGGTGCTTCTGCCCGGGCATGGGCTCGGACAGCGCACCGAAGCGGGCCAGGCCGTCGTAGAGCGCCAGGCCGGCGGTGACGTAGGGCCGCTCCCAGCCGCGGTGGGTCAGCGGGTAGAGGAAGGGCACCGGCTTGACCAGGTGCGGGGCGATCCGGTTCACCGAGAGGTCGCGCTCGTGCAGCGCCTCGCGGACCAGGCCGAAGTCGAACTGCTCCAGGTAGCGCAGCCCGCCGTGGAACAGCTTGGAGGACCGGGACGACGTCCCGCTGGCGAAGTCACGGGCCTCGACCATCGCCGTGCGGAGGCCGCGGGTGGCGGCGTCCAGCGCGACACCGGCGCCGGTCACCCCGCCGCCGACGACGAGGACCTCGAACTCGCCCTTGGCCAGTTCGGCCCAGGCCTCGGCGCGCTGCTGCGGACCGAGCGGGGGGACAGCGGTCATGTGTGATGCTCCTCGTGCCGGACCCGGGACACCTCGATGTGGCCTCTGGCATCCCACGGTAGGTCGGGACCGGCGTCCACGCCGAGGGTCGCCGTCCGACGATGTCGCACAGCTCGTGGCGCTCCGCCGCGGTGCGTCATGGCCTACGGTCGCGCCGTGCCCGGCAGCGTGCAGTCCATCGAGCGGGCGGCGGCGATCCTGCAGGTCGTCGCCGGCTCCGGCGGCACGCTCGGGGTCACCGACATCGCCGAGGCCGTGGGGCTGGCCAAGACCACCGCACACAGCCTGCTGCGCACCCTGCTGCAGGTGGGCTTCGTCGAGCAGGACCCGGCGACCGGCCGCTACGCCCTGGGGGTGGCGCTGCTGCGCCTGGGGTCCACCCTCGACACCAACGAGCTGCGCGCCCGGGCGTCGAACTGGGCCGACGCCCTGGCCGCCCGCAGCGGGCACGCCGTCCGGCTGGCCGCGCTGGCCGGCGACGAGGTCGTCGTCGTCCACCACGTCTTCCGGCCCGACGACTCCGCCCAGCTGCTGGAGGTCGGCACCGCGCTCCCGTCCGGCTGCGCGCTGGGCAAGGTCCTGCGCGCGCACAGCCACCCGCACACCGGGTCCCGATCGGGGGCCCGCTCGTCCGCGGTCGCCACGGAGCTCGCCGAGGTGCGGGCCCGGGGCTGGGCCGCCGACCGCGTCGAGCACCAGCCCGGGGTCGGCGGCATCGCCGCCCCCGTGCGCGGCGCCGGCGGGCTGGTGGTGGCCGCCCTGGGCATCACCGGGGCCCAGAGCGCGCTGTTCGACGTCCGCGGCACCCCGCGCCCGCTCGTGCTGTCGATGGTCACCGACGCGGCGCACGCGGTCTCCCGCGAGCTGGGTGCCCCCGGTGCCTGAGCGGTACGTGCTCGCCGTCGACCAGGGGACGACGTCGACGCGGTCGCTGGTCTTCGACCGGGGCGGGCGGATGGTCGCGGTCCGCCAGCGGGAGCACCGCCAGTACTTCCCGCGCCCGGGCTGGGTCGAGCACGACCCGATGGAGATCTGGGCGAACACCCAGCGCACCGCCGCCCAGGTGCTGGCCGACGTCCCGGGCACCGGCGAGGTGATGGCGCTGGGCATCGCCAACCAGCGCGAGACCACCGTGGTGTGGGACCGGGACACCGGCCGGCCGGTGACCCGGGCGCTGGTCTGGCAGGACACCCGCACCGACGAGCTGGTCACCGAGCTGGCCGCGCGGCCGGGTGCCGCGCTGGTGGCCGAGCGCAGCGGCATGGCCATCGCCGGCTACTTCTCCGGGCCGCGGCTGCGCTGGATCCTCGACCACGTCCCGCGCGCCCGGGAGCGGGCGGAGGCCGGGCAGCTGCTGTTCGGCACGATGGAGACCTGGCTGATCTGGAACCTCACCGGCGGCCCGGACGGCGGCGTGCACGTCACCGACGTGACCAACGCCAGCCGCACGCTGTTGATGGACGTGCGCAGCTGCCGCTGGGACCCCGACCTGCTCGCCTTCTTCGACGTCCCGGCCGCGATGCTGCCCGAGATCCGCCCCTCGGTCGGCGTCCTGGGGACGGCGACGGCGCTGTCGCCGGCGCTGCCCATCACCGGGGCACTCGGCGACCAGCAGGCGGCCCTGTTCGGCCAGACCTGCTTCGCCCCCGGCGAGGCCAAGTGCACCTACGGCACGGGCAGCTTCCTGCTGCAGAACACCGGAACCGAGCTGGTGCACACCCGCTCGGGGTCGATCAGCACGGTGGCCTACCAGCTGACGGGGGAGCCGGTGCACTACGCGCTGGAGGGCTCGGTGGCCGTGGCCGGCGCCCTGGTGCAGTGGCTGCGCGACGGGCTCGGGCTCATCTCCTCGGCCGCGGAGGTCGAGACGCTGGCGCGCACCGTCAGCGACAACGGCGGCTGCTACGTCGTCCCGGCGTTCTCCGGGCTGCTCGCCCCGCACTGGCGTGGCGAGGCCCGCGGGCTGGTCGCCGGGCTCACCTCCTACGTCACCAAGGGGCACCTGGCCCGCGCCGCGCTGGAGGCGACCGGCTGGCAGACCCGCGACGTCGTCCGGGCGATGGCGGCCGACTCCGGCCTGTCGCTGCCGGCGCTGCGGGTGGACGGCGGGATGACCACCAACAACCTGCTCATGCAGTTCGTCGCCGACGCCCTGGACACCCCGGTGGTGCGGCCGATGGTGGGGGAGACGGTCTCCCTGGGTGCGGCCTACGCCGCGGGGCTCGCCGTCGGGCTGTGGTCGGACGTGGAGGCGCTGCGGCGCAACTGGCACCGGGCGGCCCAGTGGTCGCCGTCCCCGGAGCGGGCACGCGCCCTCACCGCCGAGTACCCGACGTGGGAGCGGGCGGTCCAGCTCAGCATCGCGTGGGGTGCTCCCTGACCTGGTACGACCATGTCGCACCGCTCGTGTTGTCCGGGTCACACCGGCCCTCATACGGTCCGCACCACACCCGGTGACGGTGATCACCACGCCGGGTGGGACATCCACGGCCCGCATCGGAGCGGGCCCGTTGTGAGGAGCGCCTACACGTGGACAGCGTCGGTCTGCTGACCGTCTTCGCCAGTGAAGTCACCGGAACCGCCATCCTGATCCTGCTCGGCGTCGGCGTGGTCGCCAACGTCCTGCTGGCCAAGTCCGGCGGCCTCGGTGGCGGTTACATCGTCATCATCTTCGGCTGGGGGCTCGCCGTCTTCGCCGGCGTCTACGCCGCGGCCACCTCGGGAGCCCACCTGAACCCGGCGGTGACCGTGGGTCTGTGGGCCAGCGGGGCCGACGAGTACGCGCCGGGTGTGCCGGTGACGTTCACGGCCACCCTGGTCTACTTCGCCGGCGAGCTGGTCGGCGCGATCCTGGGCGCGATCCTCGCCTGGGCCGCCTACCGCAAGCACTACGACGCCGAGCCCGACCAGGGCACCATCCTCGGCACCTTCTCCACGGGCCCGGCGATCAAGAGCCCCGTGGACAACCTGGTCACCGAGATCATCGGCACCTTCGTGCTGATCTACATCATCCTGCGCTTCGGCGACACCCCGGTCGCGCTCGGCCCGCTGGCCGTGGCCCTGCTCGTCGTCGGCATCGGCGCCTCGCTCGGTGGGCCCACCGGCTACGCCATCAACCCGGCCCGCGACCTCGGCCCGCGCATCGCCCACGCCCTGCTGCCCATCAAGGGCAAGGGCGGCAGCAACTGGGGCTACGCCTGGGTGCCGATCGTCGGCCCGCTCATCGGTGGCGCGCTCGCCGGCGCCTTCTCCCACGTCTCCCTCTGACCTCCCCCACCCGCCCCCACAGGGCGAAAGTGGCCACTTTCGCCCTCTCCGACCAGGAGGACACCGACATGCCGCAGTACGTCGCAGCCATCGACCAGGGCACCACGAGCACCCGGTGCATGCTCTTCGACCACGACGGGAAGGTCGTCGCGGTCGGGCAGAAGGAGCACGAGCAGATCTTCCCGCGGGCCGGCTGGGTGGAGCACGACCCGGAGGAGATCTGGGTCAACACCCGTGAGGTCGTCGGCCAGGCCCTCGCCCGCGGCAACGCCAGCAACTCCGACATCGTCGCCGTCGGCATCACCAACCAGCGCGAGACGACGGTCGTCTGGGACCGCACGACGGGCAAGCCGGTCTACAACGCGATCGTCTGGCAGGACACCCGTACCGGGAAGATCTGCGAGGAGCTCGGCGCCCTCGGCGGCGGCGCCGAGCGGTACAAGGACAAGGTCGGCCTCCCGCTGGCCACCTACTTCGCCGGGCCGAAGGTGCGCTGGATCCTCGACAACGTCGACGGCGCGCGGGCCAAGGCCGAGGCCGGTGACCTGCTCATGGGCACCATCGACTCCTGGCTGATCTGGAACATGACCGGCGGGGTCGACGGCGGCAAGCACCTCACCGACGTCTCCAACGCCTCCCGCACGATGCTGATGGACTACCGCACGCTGGCCTGGGACGCCGAGATCGCCGCGGAGATGAAGATCCCGGTGTCGATGCTGCCGGAGATCCGGTCCAACTCCGAGGAGTACGGGGTCGGCCGCAAGTCCGGCTTCCTCGCCGGGGTGCCGATCGCGGGCTCGCTCGGTGACCAGCAGGCGGCCACCTTCGGCCAGGTCTGCTTCACCAAGGGCATGGCCAAGAACACCTACGGCACCGGCAACTTCATGCTGCTCAACACCGGCGAGGAGGCCGTCCCGAGCAAGAACGGGCTGCTCACCACGCTGTGCTACCAGCTCGGCGACGCCAAGCCGGTGTACGCCCTCGAGGGCTCGATCGCCGTCACGGGGTCGCTGGTGCAGTGGGTGCGGGACAACCTCAAGATGATCTCCAGCGCCCCGGAGATCGAGACCCTGGCCCGCGAGGTCGAGGACAACGGCGGCTCCTACTTCGTGCCGGCGTTCTCCGGTCTGTTCGCCCCGCACTGGCGGGCCGACGCCCGCGGCGCCGTCGTCGGCCTGACCCGCTTCGTCAACCGCGGCCACCTGGCCCGCGCGGTCCTGGAGGCCACCGCCTACCAGACCCGCGAGGTGCTCGACGCGATGAACGCCGACTCCGGGGTCGACCTGACCGAGCTGCGGGTGGACGGCGGGATGGTCGGCAACGAGCTGCTCATGCAGTTCCAGGCCGACATCCTCGACGTCCCGGTCATCCGGCCGGAGATCGCCGAGACGACGGCGCTGGGCGCGGCCTACGCGGCCGGGCTCGCCGTCGGCTTCTGGTCCTCGCTGGACGAGCTGACCGCCAAGTGGGCCGAGGACAAGCGCTGGTCGCCGGCCATGCCCACCGAGGAGCGCGAGCGGCTGTACCGCAACTGGCAGAAGGCCGTCACCAAGTCCCTGGACTGGGTCGACGACGACGTCAGCTGAACGCCGGGGCGCCCGTCGTCCCGGACACGACCGTGTGCCCCGTCGTGCACAGCACGACGGGGCACACCCGGGGGCAGACCTCCCCCGACCGGCCCGCGTCCCGCGTGGGCCTCGTTGCACTCGAGCCCTCGAGGAAGAGGATCGAACATGAAGGCTGCTCTACCGAAGACGTTGTTCACGATGGCCCTGGCCGCGGGCCTGACCGGAGCACTCGCGCCGGTCGCGGCGGCCACCGACGCCGAACCGGCCCCGCCGGGGGAGTTCGGCGCAGCAGCCGCCGTCACCGGGCCGCTGCCCGTGACGGCGGAGTCGTACCCCTTCGGCGCGGCGGACCGGACGGAGGTCCCCGAGGACCTGGCTGCGTCCGGTTACGTCGAGGAGGAGTTCCTGGCCAGCGGCACGTCCAACGTGTACAGCTGGCCGGCCGACGCACCGGCGGTCGTGCGCACCGCGGATGCGCCCTACACGACCCGCGTGCTCGTGCGACGCCCCGCCGAGGGCGCCCACTTCAGCGGCAACGTCGTGGTGGAGATGCTCAACCCCTCCAACCTCTTCGACCTGAACATCGGCTGGGCGGTGACCCATCGCCAGCTGGTCGAGAACGGGGACGCCTGGGTCGGGATCACCGCCAAGCCCGTGGCGGTCGATGCGCTGCAGACCTTCGACGCCGAGCGGTACGGGCAGCTGTCCTTCGCCAACCCGCTCCCGGTGACCGACCCGGCCAACTGCACGACCGTGGACGCGGACGCCGATCCCGCCACGCCGGAGACGCCGCTCCCCGCGGACACCACCCAGGCCACCGAGAACGGCCTCATCTGGGACGTCTACACGCAGGTCGGCAACTGGCTGCGGGAGGACGACCCGACCAACCCGCTCACCTACGGGGGAGCCGAGACCCGGGTGGAGCACGCGTACGGCTTCGGCTACTCGCAGACCGGTGGGTACCTGGTCAACTACATGAAGGCGGTGCACCCGCTCGTCGTGGCGGAGCAGGGCGTGCCCACCTACGACGGCTACCTCCTCGGCGTGGCCGGCGGCGGCTTCGCCGGTGCCTACCCGATGAACCAGTGCGAGGCCGCCCCGCCGGCCGACGACCCGCGCCGGGACCTGTACGGGATCGGGGTCCCGGTGGTCCAGCTGATGTCGCAGTCGGACTACCTGCGCGGCATCGGCTCGCGCCGTCCCGACAGCGACACCGCCCCGGACCGCTTCCGGCACTACGAGATGGCCGGTGCCGGTCACGCCACCCCGGACGAGCTGTACTTCTCCGCCTCGTCGGAGGACATCGTCGCGGCCGGCCGGACGGTGCCGCCGGTGGCCTGTGACCAGGGCCCGCGCAGCCGCTTCCCCAGCTCGATCTTCTTCGACGCGGCGCTGCGCAACCTCGACCGCTGGGTCCGGGACGACGTGGCCCCGCCGAGGGCGGACCCGATCGTCGTGCGCAACGGCGAGCCGGTGCTCGACGAGTTCGGCAACGTGCAGGGCGGCCTGCGCTCCCCGTACCTCGACGTCCCCCGGAGCACCTGGTTCGGCACCGCGACCGGCGCCTCGTTCTGCTACATCGCCGGCTACGAGGTGCCCTTCGACCAGGCCAGGCTCGACGCGCTGTACCCGACGCCGGAGGACTACGTGTCGCAGGTCTGGGACAGCGTCCACGACCTCGAGGAGGCCGGTTTCCTGACGTCCTCCGACGCCCGGCGGCTCTTCGCCGAGGCCGAGGACGTGGCCGGCGAGTAGACGCCGCTCCACCGCTGTCCTGCCACCGCCCCGCCGGCGAGCCACGCCGGTGGGGCGGTGCCGTGTCCGCAGTACGACCCGCGGAAGAACTAGCTTGTCAGACTGACTAGTCAGCCGTACTGTCTAGCTCGTGACGGACGAGCGGTGGCCCGGGGAGTGGATGCGGGGCGTGCTGTCGCTGTGCGTCCTGCGGGTCGTCGCCGACGGGCCCACCTACGGCTACGCCATCGCCGCGCGCCTGGGCGAGGCCGGGCTGGGCTCGGTCAAGGGCGGCACCCTCTACCCGATCCTGACCCGGCTGGAGGCCGAGGGGCTGGTCTCCTCGTCCTGGGAGGCCGGCGACGGGGGCCCGGGACGGAAGTTCTTCACGCTGACCGGGAACGGCGCCGAGGCGCTGCGCGAGCGGTCGGAGCAGTGGCAGGTCTTCACCGAGCGGGCCGCCGGCCTGCTGTCCACCCCCTCCCTCCCCGTCTGAGGAGCCCGTCATGGGACGCGTCCTGAACAGCACCGACCAGGCCTGGCGCGACGACCTGCTGCTGCGGCTGCGGCTGCTGGACGTGCCCGGCGCCCGGATCGGGGAGGTGCTCGCCGAGGTGGAGAGCCACGTGGCCGAGACCGGTGAACGCCCGCGGGAGGCCTTCGGGACGCCGAAGGAGTACGCCGGTCAGGTCGCCGCCGCGCTGGGGGTCACCCCGGTGGGCCCGTGGGCGCAGGTGCGCTCGGGGCTGTCCTGGCGGGACCTGTGCCTCGCCGTCGTGTGCGGCCTGTCCGGCTACGCCTTCGCCACCGCCCTGTGGGCGCTGGGGGCGGGGGAGCCGACCACCGTCGGCCTGCCCACCTGGCTGGTCGCCCTCACTGCCGCGCTCGTGCTGGGCGGCTGCGCGCTGCGCTTCGTCCTGCAGGCCCGGCACAGCCCGGACGCCGACCCGGTGGTCGACCCGCGCGACGGTGCCGACATGGTCCCGTTCGGCGGGCGACAGGTCGCGCTCCTGGTCGGCCTCCCGCTCCTGATGCTGGTCGGGATGGTCGCCGGCGGCCTGCTGACCCGGTGACCCGAGGCCGACCGCTCAGCCCTTCCCCGCGGCGGCCCACCGCTGGACGACGCGCTGCCCGCTCAGCGACGCGGTGACGACCGGCAGGACGAGCCGTACGGACCCTGTCCGTACGGCTGCCCGTGGGGAGCGGGCTGGCCGAACGGGGGCTGCCCGTACGGGGACTGCCCGTACGGAGCAGGCTGCCCGTCCTGCGGTCGCCCCTGCTCCCATGCGGTCACGGCCGGGAGTCTGTCAACGCCCGGCCGTGTCGCACAGCACGCCTCACCCCTTCAGGGCGGCGCTGACCACCTCGCGGGCCTCGACCTGCACCTGGGCCAGGTGCTCGGGGCCCTTGAACGACTCGGCGTAGACCTTGTAGACGTCCTCGGTGCCCGACGGGCGGGCGGCGAACCAGGCGTTCTCGGTGGTGACCTTCAGCCCGCCGATCGCGGCGTCGTTGCCCGGGGCGCGGGTGAGCTTTGCGGTGATCGGCTCACCGGCCAGCTCGGTCGCGGTGACGGCCTCGGGGGAGAGCTTGCCGAGCGCCGCCTTCTGCTCGCGGGTGGCCGCCGCGTCGATGCGCGCGTAGGCCGACTCACCGAAGCGTTCCGTCAGTGACGAGTGCAGCTGCGAGGACGAGCTCCCGGTGACGGCCTGGATCTCCGAGGCCAGCAGGGCGAGCAGGATGCCGTCCTTGTCCGTGGTCCACACGCTGCCGTCCCGGCGGAGGAACGAGGCGCCGGCGGACTCCTCGCCGCCGAAGCCGACCGAGCCGTCGAGCAGGCCGGGCACGAACCACTTGAACCCGACCGGCACCTCGACGAGCGTGCGGCCCATGTCGGCCACGACCCGGTCGATGAGGGAGCTCGACACGAGCGTCTTGCCGACGGCGGTGCCCGCGCCCCACTCCGGCCGGTGGGCGAACAGGTAGGAGATCGCGACGGCGAGGAAGTGGTTGGGGTTCATCAGCCCGCCGTCGGGGGTGACGATGCCGTGCCGGTCGGCGTCGGCGTCGTTGCCGGTGGCGATCTGGTAGTCGTCCTTGGCGCTGATGAGCGAGGCCATGGCGGACGGCGAGGAGCAGTCCATCCGGATCTTGCCGTCCCAGTCCAGCGTCATGAAGCGCCAGGTCGGGTCGACCAACGGGTTGACGACGGTGAGGTCGAGCCGGTGCCGCTCGGCGATGGCGCCCCAGTAGTCGACGCTGGCGCCACCGAGCGGGTCGGCACCGATGCGCACGCCGGCGCCGCGGATCGCGTCGATGTCGAGCACGGTGGGCAGGTCGTCGACGTAGGTGCCGAGGAAGTCGTAGGACTGCGCGGCGGCGCGCGCCCGGGCGAACGGGATGCGCTTCACGCCGTCGAGGCCGGCGGCCAGCAGCTCGTTGGCCCGGCGGGCGATCCAGCCGGTGGCGTCGGTGTCGGCCGGACCACCCGAAGGCGGGTTGTACTTGAAGCCGCCGTCGCGGGGCGGGTTGTGCGAGGGGGTGACGACGATGCCGTCGGCGAGCCCGGTGGTCCTGCCGCGGTTGGCGGTGAGGATCGCGTGGCTGACGGCCGGGGTCGGCGTGTACCGGTCGGCGGCGTCGACCAGGACGGTGACGTCGTTGGCGGCGAGCACCTCCAGGGCGCTGACCCAGGCCGGCTCGGACAGCCCGTGGGTGTCGCGGCCGACGAACAGCGGGCCGTCGTACCCCTGCTGCGACCGGTACTCGCAGATCGCCTGGGTCGTGGCCAGGATGTGCGCCTCGTTGAAGGCGCCGTCCAGCGAGGACCCCCGGTGGCCGGAGGTGCCGAAGACGACCTGCTGGGCGACGTCGGCCGGGTCCGGCTGCACCGCGTAGTACGCGGTCACCAGGTGCGGGACGTCGACCAGGTCGGAGGGCTGCGCGGTCTGTCCGGCGCGGTCGGAGCTCATGGTCCGATCTTGGCTCCCCGGACCCGTTCCGCGCGACCCGGGTCACCCTCTCCGGCGAGGCGGGCCGCCCTCAGGACAGCTGGGGCTGCTTGTCCAGGACCACCCAGACCACCTTGCGGTCGGCCGCGTAGTGGACGCCGTGGTCGAGGGTCAGGTCGGCGACCACGTACAGGCCGTAGCCGCCCTGCCCCTCCCGCCGGCCGCGCGCCGGGGTGGGCCGCCGTCCGGGGGCGCTGTCGGTGACCAGGACGATCCAGCGGGTCTCCTCGTCGGCGATGTGCAGGCTCGCCGGCGGCGCGCCGTGGCGCAGCGCGTTGGAGGCCAGCTCGTCGACCACCAGGACCGCCCGCTCCACGACGTCCTCGACGGTCGGTCCCGGCTCCACCGAGGACTGCAGGAAGTGCCGCAGCTGCTGGCGGACCCCGCTCAGGCCGCGCAGGGACGCCAGCTCCAGGGTCAGCCGGGAGCCCGAGACCGCCGGGACCGGGCTGTCGCTGTGCCAGCCGGCGTGCGCTGCGGCGTACTGCGCGGGGGCGCGGCCGGACGTGCCCGCCGACGCCCGGTCCAGCCGGACGGCGACGAGCGCGACGTCGTCGGCGGGCCGGCCGTCGACGAGCCGGTCGACCACCCGGTCGCAGAGCTGCTCCAGCGGCAGGTCGGCGGCCTCGGCGACGACCTCGCGGAGCGCGGCCACCCCGGCGTCCAGGTCGCTGCCCGGCCGTTCGACCAGACCGTCGGTGTAGAGCAGCACGGTCGCCCCGTCGTCGAGGTCGAGCACGCTCTCCCCGCGGGTGCTGGACGCGTCGACGCCGAGCATCAGCCGGCCGGGCGCCTCCGGGACCGGGACCGGGACGCCGTCGGTGTCCAGGACCACCGGGGGCGGGTGACCGGCGCTGGCCCAGCGCAGCCGGGTGGCGCCGGACGCCGACCGCTCGAGCCGGCCCATGCCCACGGTGGCGTAGGTGGCCAGCCCGAGCTGGGCGATCGCGGTGTCCATGGTGTCGAGCACCTGCGCCGGGCCCGCCGCACCGGACATGGCGATGCCGCGCAGGAGGCTCCGCAACTGCCCCATCGTGGCGGCGGCACCGATGTCGTGGCCGACCACGTCGCCGATGACCAGGTCGACGGAGCCGTCCGCGTGCCGGAAGGCGTCGTACCAGTCGCCGCCCACCTGGGCCGTGCCGGTGGCCGGCAGGTACCGGACGGCGGTCTGGCAGTGGTCGGGCTGCACGGGCTCGGTCAGCATGCTGCGCTGCAGGTCCTCCGCCAGCCGCCGGCTGCGCTCGGCCGACCTCCGCTCCTGGGTGAGCACCTGCACCCGGTCCAGCGCCTGGGCGCACTGGGCGGCGAAGGCCTGCACCAGTTCGATCTCGGCGTCGGAGAAGCTGCGCTCCTCGCGCCAGCCTGCGGACAGGGACCCGAGCAGCCGCCCCGCGGTGGTCAGCGGCACCACGATCCACGCCTGCTGCCCGGTCTGCTCGAACGCCTCCCGCATCCCCGGGTCCCAGGCCTCGGCCTCGGCCCGGCCGGCGAAGACCAGGGTCTCCCCGGTACGCGCGGCCCAGGCCGCGGGCAACCGGCCACCGAGGCCCAGGGTGCCGTACCGGCGCTGGGCCCCCTCTCCCATCGACGGGGTGAGCGTCAGGTCCACGACCCCGCGCTCGTCGTCGCGGAGGGCGATCCCGCCGCCGTCGGCACCGATCGCGGCCAGGCCGGCGCCGGCGAGGACGTCGGTGACGTCCGCGACCGTCTCGGCCGCCGTCGACTGCAGCACGACCTGGGCCATCGCGGCGAGCCGGCGCGCGGTCTCCTCCTGGGCGGCGAGCACGGCCCGCAGCTCCTGGGTGCGGGCGAAGAGATCGGCCTCCAGCACGTCCAGCCGGGCCCAGCCGCCGTCGTCCCGGCGCTCGGCCAGGCGCTCCCGCTCGGCCAGGAACTCGGTCACGTCCTCGACCCGCTGCAGCACCCACTGCGTGCGCCCCGCGGCGTCGAGGACCGGCGCGCTGATCAGCGACCAGGCGCGCGGCACCGACCGGCCCAGCGCGTGGTCGTGCACCTCGTAGTGGAACAGGGGCATGTGGTCGGGCACACCGGTGTCCCGGGCCCGTTCGAACGACGCCTGCAGCGGGTTGACGCCGTCGGGGTCCAGGGCCTCGGGTGCGGGCGGGAAGGCGTCGAAGACGTAGCGCCCCACCAGCTCCTCGCGGGTCCGGCCGAGCAGCTCCAGGTAGGCGGCGTTGGCCTCCACGATCACCAGGTCTGCCGACATGACCAGGTAGGCGGTCGGCTGCCTGGCGAACACCGCGGCGAAGTCGACCGCAGTCGACACCCCCCGGGCGCCCGTCTCGTCTCTCACCAGCTGGTCCCCGCCCGTGTCCGTCCGTGTCGGCGCGCCGTCGACCGCCGCGCCCCGAGCATCATCGCCTACCTCCGGCGACCGCACCGGACCACGCGTGGGGCGGGCCTCCCCGGCGAGCCGGCCGGACTGTCGCCGGACCGCCGTAGCCTGTCGGGGTGCTCGGGGACTGGCGGGAGATGGTCACCGACTCGGCCCTCGCCGACGCCGTCGGGCCCGACGTGCTCGACCGTGCCCGGCGGTACGTGGCCCGCGCGGTGCTCGACGTCCGGGTCGCCGAGGACGCGCGGCGGGTCACCGGGCTGGTGCAGGGCGGCGGCGACGTGCCCTACCGGACGACGGTGGTGCGCACCGACGGCGGCCGGGTGGGCTGGGCCGGCGCCTGCACCTGCCCCGTGGGCGACGACTGCAAGCACGCCGTGGCGGTGCTGCTCTACCTGCGCCCGCAGGTCCAGCGTGCGCCGGGCGGCGTGCTGTCCCGGCCCGGGCGCACCTGGGAGCAGGAGCTCGAGGAGCTGGTGGCGGCGGCGGCCGAGCGCGTCCCGCGCACCGCCGTCCCGCTCGGGCTCCAGTTCGAGGCGGTCGAGCAGGAGCCGGGCCGGGGACGGGCCTCGGTGGGCGCCCCGGGCACGCGGCAGCGGCTGGTGCGGCTGCGTCCGGTCACGCCGGGACAGCGCGGTCAGTGGGTGCGCAGCGGGGTGTCCTGGAAGCAGCTGCAGTACGACAGCGTCCAGGCCGGCTGGGACCGGGCCCACCTGGCGGCGCTCCGGGCGCTGTACGCCACCCACCAGGCCGCCCGTGGGCAGTACTACTCCTACGCGCCGGTCGACGTGTACCTGCACGAGTTCGGCCCGGGCCTGTGGCGGCTGCTGGCCGAGGCGGTGGCCGACGGCGTCGCGCTGGTCACCGCCGACCGCCCGCCCCGGCCGGTGGTGCTCGCCGCCGCGGACGCCGACGTCGCCGTCGACCTGCGGCAGGGCGAGGAGCGCACCGAGCTGTCCGCGCTGCTGCGCGTCGACGGCCGACCGGTCGACCCCGCGGCGCTGTCCTTCCTCGGCGTCCCGCCGCACGGGGTCACCGTCGACGGCCCCCGCCGCGACCAGGCGGCCGAGGGCGCCCCCGGGCTGGTGCTCGCCCGGCTGGACTCACCGGTGCCGCCGGCGCTGGCCGGCCTGGTGGCCCGCGGCGGGTCGATCGGCATCCCCGCCGCCGACGTCGACCGGTTCCTCCGCGACTGGTACCCGGGCCTGGCCCAGACCGTGCCGGTCGTCTCCGTCGACGGCTCGGTCGACCTGCCCGACGTCGCCCCGCCCCGGCTGGCCGTCGACGCCCGGTACCCCGGCGACGGCACCGTCCGCGTGTCCTGGGAGGTGCGGTACGGCCCCGACCGGTCGCACCCACCGGGCTCGCCGTCCACCCCCGGCGACGGCCGCGACCCCGCCGCCGAGCAGGCCCTGGTCGAGGCGCTGCCCGGTCCGGTCGGCGGCCTGCCCGAGCTGTGGACGACGGAGCGTGAGCTGGCCGCGTCGGTCGAGCTGGCCGGCGTGGAGGCGCTGGAGTTCACCACCGAGGTGCTGGCCGCGCTGCGCGCCGACCCCGGCGTCGACGTGACGGTGGAGGGCACGCCGCCGGACTACCGGCAGAACACCTCCGCCCCGCAGATCAGCTTCACCGCCCGGGACACCGGGGAGTCCGACTGGTTCGACCTGGGCGTCAGCGTCACCGTCGACGGCCAGAGCGTGCCGTTCGAGACCCTCTACAAGGCCCTCGCCGCCGGCCGCACCCGGCTGGTGCTGCTCAGCGGCACCCACTTCTCGCTGATGCGCCCGGAGTTCGAGCAGCTGCGGCTGCTGATCGAGGAGGCCCGCGAGCTGCGCGACGTCCCGGGGGAGGGCGTGCAGGTCAGCCGCTACGCCGTGGGGCTGTGGGAGCAGCTGATGGGCCTGGGCGTGGTGGAGGCGCAGAGCGAGCGCTGGACGCGGGACGTGCGCGGGCTGCTGGACGCCGAGCTCGCCACCCCGCCGCCGGTGCCGGCGGGGCTGGCCGCGGAGCTGCGGCCCTACCAGCACGAGGGCTACGGCTGGCTGTCCTTCCTCTGGGACCACCGGCTCGGCGGGGTGCTCGCCGACGACATGGGCCTGGGCAAGACGCTGCAGACCCTCGCCCTGCTCGTGCGCGCCCACGAGGCCGGTGAGCTCGACGAGGCCCCGGTGCTGGTGGTGGCCCCGACCAGCGTGATGTCGACCTGGTCGCGCGAGGCCGCCCGCTTCGCCCCGGGGCTGCGGGTGGTCACCATCGCCGAGACCGAGCGCCGCACCGGCCGGACGCTGGCCGAGAAGGTCGCCGGGGCGCACGTGGTGATCACCTCCTACGCGCTGTTCCGGATCGACGCCGAGTCCTGGACCGGGCTGCCGTGGCGGGCGCTGGTGCTCGACGAGGCGCAGTTCGTGAAGAACCACCAGTCGCGCACCTACCAGTGCGCCCGGCAGCTCACCGCCCCGGTGAAGTTCGCGCTCACCGGCACGCCGCTGGAGAACAGCGTGATGGACCTGTGGGCGCTGACCTCGATCGTCGCGCCCGGGCTGTTCCCCGACCCGTCGCGGTTCACCGAGTTCTACCGGCTGCCCATCGAGCGGGACGACGACGCGGAGAAGCTGGCCCTGCTGCGCCGGCGGATCCGGCCACTGGTGCGCCGGCGCACCAAGGAGATGGTCGCCGCCGACCTGCCGCCGAAGCAGGAGCAGGTGCTGGAGGTGGTGCTCAACCCCGAGCACGAGAAGCTCTACCAGACCCACCTGCAGCGGGAGCGGAGCAAGGTCCTCGGCCTGGTCGAGGACATGTCGAAGAACCGGATGACCATCTTCCGGTCGCTGACCCTGCTCCGGCAGCTGAGCCTGGACCCGGTGCTGATCGACCCGGCCTACGCCGACGTCCGGTCCAGCAAGGCCGACGCCTTCCTCGACCACGTACGCGAGGTCGTGGCCGAGGGCCACCGGGTGCTGGTCTTCAGCCAGTTCACCCGCTTCCTGCGCAGCATCCGCGACCGGCTCACCGACGAGGGCATCGACTGGGTGTACCTCGACGGCAGCACCCGCGACCGGGACGCCGCCGTCCAGGACTTCCGCACCGGGACAGCCCCGGTCTTCCTGATCAGCCTCAAGGCCGGCGGGTTCGGGCTGACGCTCACCGAGGCCGACTACGTGTTCGTGCTCGACCCGTGGTGGAACCCGGCGGCCGAGGCCCAGGCCGTCGACCGGGCGCACCGGATCGGCCAGGACAAGACGGTGATCGTCTACCGGCTGGTGGCGGTGGGCACCATCGAGGAGAAGGTCATGGAGCTCAAGGCCCGCAAGCAGGCCCTGTTCTCCCGCGTCGTGGACGACGGTGCCCTGGCCTCGGGCGCACTGACCGCCGACGACGTCCGCGGCCTGTTCAGCTGACCTGCGGGACGTCCGGAGGTCGTCGTCCGGGAGGGTTGAGCCGCCTGGCCGACCGTTGAGCCGTGCCGTGACGCGGCTCAACGGTCAGTGACGCGGCTCGACCCCTGGTGGGTCGGTGTTCGAGGTCCGCCCACCGGCAGAAGCGCCGCGGCCTGGGCCTCGGCGCCGGACATCAGCTGAAGTCGGAGGAGGCGGCTGCGACGAAGACGACCAGGAAGACCGCGAGGAAGCCGATGCCGACCCAGCCGAGCACGATGCCCGCGGTCGCCATGCCGCCGCCGCTCTCGCCGCGCTCCCGGATCTGCCGCTTGGCGACGTAGCCGAACACCAGCGCCAGGACGCTGCCGATCCAGTAGAGCCAGAGGATGCCCAGCACCATCGAGGCGATGGCCATCCCGTTGGTGCGCTGCGGGGGCGGGTAGCCGTACCCGTACGGCGGCGGGCCGTAGGGCTGGGCGTAGGGCTGCGGGACCTGGGGCTGCTGGCCGTACGGCGGGACCTGTCCGTGGGGCTGGGCGGTGGCACCGTGCGGCTGGGGCGCCTGCCCGTACGGCTGGGCAGCCTGCCCGTACGGCTGGGCAGCCTGCCCGTACGGCTGGGCAGCCTGCCCGTACGGCTGGGACGACTGCCCGTACGGCTGAGCAGCCTGCCCGTACGGCTCCTGCCCGTGGAGCGGCTTGTCGAACGGCTCCGTCGGGTGCCGCTTCGCCGCCTCGTCGTCCTGGCTCATCTGCTCGTCCCCCGCGCTCGGGTGCCGCCCCGGCGGGTCGGACCACTGTGGCCCGGACTGTAGGAGCCCGCGCGACCGCCGACCACCCGCCACGCTCCGAGGGGTGAGCGCGGCCGCACCCGGGTCGAGCCGGGCCGAGCAGGGTGGAACCGCGTGCGCACGCGGCTCCACCCTGCCTCGTGCGGGTCCACCCGCGGAGGACGGCTCAGCGGTCGACGCGGGCCGCGGTCCGGCGGACGGCGAGGCCCTGCAGCAGCAGGCTCGCCGCGAGCACGGCCCCGACGCCCTCGCCGGCGCGCAGCCGCAGGTCCAGCAGCGGCTCGCAGCCCAGCGCCTGGAGCACCAGGTCGTGCCCGCGCTCCCGGCTGCGCTGTCCGGCGACCAGGCTGGCCTGTACCGCGGGCTCCAGCTGGACGGCGGCCAGCGCGGCCAGCGACGCGGCGAACCCGTCGACGACGACCACCGCCCGCACCTCCGCCGCCCCCAGGGCGACCCCGGCGAGCACGGCCAGCTCCGGACCGCCGAGCTGCGCCAGCCCGGTCAGCGGGTCGGGAACCCGGCCGGCCCGGGCGACGGCGGCGGTGACCACCGCGGCCTTGCGGGCCAGCATCGCCGAGTCCGCGCCCGAGCCGAGACCCACCACGGCCGCCGGTTCCACGTGCAACAACGCACAGGCGAGCGCTGCGGCCACGGTCGTGTTGGCGACGCCGACCTCGCCGAGGGCCACCAGACCGGTCGCGCCGGCCTCCCGCCCCAGCGCCCGGCCGGCCGCGACCAGGGCCGCGGTGTCCTCGGCGGTCATCGCAGGGGCGTCGACGAGGTCCCCGCGCGGGCCGGCCGGGCGCGCGCCGACCGCGCCGGGCACCGGTCCACCGGCCACGCCGGCGTCCACCACGACCGCCGTCAGCCCCGCGCCGCGGGCGGCGGTGACCCCGACCGCCGTCCCGGCGACGGCGGCCTCGGTGACGTCCCGGGTGACCCGGGGGTCGAAGGCGGAGACGCCGTGGGCGGTGACCGGGTGGTCGGCGGTGGCCAGCACCAGCACGCCGCCGGTGACCCCGCCCCGGCCCAGGGCGACGGCCCGGTCGACGGCGGCATCCAGCACGCCGAGCGAGCCCGGCGGGGTGAGCAGCCGGTCCCCGCCGTCCCGGGCGGCGACGACGTCGGGCTGGTCGGGGCCGCGCAGCGCAGACGGCGGGGGAGCCGCACCGGCCCAGCGGTCGGTCATCACGACGTCGGCCAGCGGCAGCCGCTGCGACCAGCCGGCCCGCTCCAGCCCGGGCGCGGGCGGGCGCTCGTCGGGCCAGCCCAGGCACAGCCAGCCGAGGGTCTCCACGCCCTCGGGCAGGCCGAGCAGCTCGGCCAGGTCGGCGGGGCGGAACAGGGTCACCCAGCCCATCCCCAGGCCCTCCGCGCGGGCGGCCAGCCACAGGTTCTGGATGGCCGCGGCGCAGCTCCACAGGTCGGCGTCGGGGTAGGTGGCCCGGCCGAGCACCCCGGCGGCCGCGGTGCGGCGGTCGCAGCAGACGACGACGCCGAGCGGGGCGTCGCGGACGCCCTCCAGCTTCAGGTCCAGCAGCCGGCGGGCGGCGTCGGGCTCCAGCTGGGCGGCCTGGCGCAGCCGCTCGCGGTCGGTGAGGACGGCCGCGCGGTCGCGCACTCCGGGGTCGGTGATGACGACGAAGCGCCACGGCTGGCTGTGCCCGACGCTGGGTGCGGCGTGGGCGGCGGTGAGCACCCGCTCCAGGACGTCGGCCGGGACCGGGTCCGGGCGGTAGCGGCGGACGTCGCGGCGCGCGGCGACCACGCGGTGCAGGGCGTCGCGCTCGGCCGGGTCGAACGCCCAGCCGGCCGGGTCGGCCGCCCGTTCCGAGGCCGCCGTCGGGTCACCGATCAGCGGCACCGGCCGGGGGTGGACCGTCACGTCTCGACCTGCTGCAGGAACCGACGCAGCGTCTCCACGAACACCTCAGGGGCCTCGGAGTGCACCCAGTGCCCGGCGTTCTTCACCCGCACCAGCCGCACGAGCGGGAAGAGCCCGGCCATCCGCGGGCGGTCGGTGTCGAGCACGTAGTGGGAGTTCGCGCCGGCGATCCACAGCACCGGCCCGTCGAAGTGCGCGCCGGCCGGGGGCTCGGGGAAGCCGCGCAACGTGGCCAGGTCCCGGCCCAGGACGTCGAGGTTGAGCCGCCACCGCCAGCCCCCGCCGTCCCGCACGAGCGACTGCAGCAGGAACGACCGCACCATCGTGCTCGGGACGGCGGGCCGCAGTGCGGCGTCGGCGTCCTCCCGGGTGGCCAGCGAGCCGAGGTCGATCGCCTTCATCGCGGTGATGAACGCCGCGAACGGGGAGGCCTCCTCGTCGGGGTCCTCGGTGCGCCCACCGGTCTCCGGGTACTCGACCGGGGCCATGTCGACGACCACGAGGGCGCGCAGCAGGGCGGGGGAGCGCAGCGCGAGCAGCATGGCGACCTTGCCGCCCATCGAGTGCCCGACCAGG
Source organism: Modestobacter sp. VKM Ac-2986 (assembly GCF_026967795.1). GTDB lineage: Bacteria > Actinomycetota > Actinomycetes > Mycobacteriales > Geodermatophilaceae > Modestobacter. The sequence goes on along the minus strand of NZ_JAPVBH010000001.1, from coordinate 239,116 downwards.
GTGACCGGCTCGCCGAACGCCGCGAGCTCGGCGGCGAGCAGCTCGGCCATGTCCAGGTAGTCGACCCGCTCGGTCCACGGCGAGTGCCCGTGGTTCGGCAGGTCCAGCAGCGTGACGCGGTGGCCGTCCTCGGCGAGCTGCCGGGCGATCGTCGTCCAGTTGCGGCCCTGGCCGAACAGCCCGTGCACGAAGACCACCCGCGGTCCGGTGTCGCCGAGGGTGCGGGCGGCCAGCCGGACGGGATCGGTCATGCCCCCATCCCATCAGACGCCGCGGACCCGATGTCGCTGCCGCGGATCGTCGGTGGCCCCGCCTACCGTCGCAGCGACCGGCCGCTCGACCCCAGGAGAACCCGTGCCCGGACGCCGACGGCGCTCCACCAGCTCGTCCCGCACCACCACCGCACGCGCGACCACACCTGCGAAGAAGGCCGCGCCGGCGAAGAAGTCCACGCCGGCGAAGAAGGCGACCGCCGCGAACAAGGCCGCTCCCGCCCGGAAGGCCACCCCGGCGAAGGCGGCGTCCCGCACGAGCGCCCCCCGGACGACGGCGGCCGCGAAGGCAGCCGCCGGGCTGCCGACCGCGCCGGCCGGGCAGCGGGTGTGGGCGCTGGCCGTGCCGTTCCGCGCCCCGGCGCCCGGCGCGACCTGGCACGCCGGGCTGTCGACGCACGTGTACGTCGGGGCGTCCCTGCCCGCGGCGCTGGCGCCCTACGACCCGGCCCCCCACAGCTTCGAGCGGTTCGTCGAGGACGAGCTGAACGCCGACCCCCGGCCGGTGCCGCCGGGCCGGCCGATGACCCCGCGGGCCGAGCAGACCACCGGGGCCGCCGTCATCGCCGCACACGCCGCCGCCGGCGGGAGGATGTTCCTGCTGGGTGACGACCCCGGTGTGGGCAAGACCGGCACCGCCGTCCTGGCCGTGCAGCAGATCGCCGCCCAGCGCCCGGTGCGCACCGTGCTGGTGGTCGCCGACCGGCCCGCGGCGATCACCGTGCCGCACTGGGCGCGGTCCATCGCGGCCTTCGGCGATGCCGGGCTGCGCTGGTGCGTGACCACCTGGGACCGGCTGGGCAAGGTCAACGGCGCGCTCAAGGCGACCGGCGGCCGGTTCGACGTCGTCATCGCCGACGAGGCGCACATGGTCCGGCACACCACGACCCAGCGGTGGAAGCACTGGAAGGCCGTCTCCGGCGCGGGCCGGGTCAAGGACGCCCCCTACGTGCTGCTGGCCACCGCCACCCCGGCGCACTCACCGCTCGAGCTGCCCTACCTGGCCCCGCACTTCGCCGCGGTCCACGGCGAGCCGCTGAAGGAGTGGGCGGACCTCCCCACCCGGCTGGCCGCGCACGGGTTCCACGTGGAACGTGCGCGCTACGGGTGGAGCTGGACCGAGGACGCCGACGAGCGCCGCGCCGACCTGACCCGGCTGCGCAGCTGGCTGGCCGACACCGACCCGCCGGCCACGCTGCACCGCCCCGCCCCGTGGGGTCCGGTGTCGGTGACCGGCACCCCGGTCGAGCTCACCCCCGCCGAGCGCGCGCAGTACGAGGCGGAGTGGTCGGAGTTCCGGGCCGAGATGCAGCTGGCCCGCCGCGCCCGGCAGAGCGCCCGCGGCCGGGCGGCGCTGCTGCGGTTCCGGCAGAAGGCCGGGCTGATCCGGGCCGCGGCCACCGTCGACTGGGTCAAGGCGCAGGTCGAGGCCGACCGGCAGGTCGCCGTCTCCGTGGAGTTCGTCGAGACCGCGGCCGACCCGATCCGCGAGGCACTGCTGGACGGCGGCATCGCGGTCGCCGGCATCTACGGCCGGGACCGCTTCGACGTCGAGGCCGAGCGGCTGCGGTTCCAGACCGGGGAGGCACCGGTGTGCGTGTTCACCGTGACCGCCTCGATCAGCCTGCACGCCGCCGAGCAGCTGCCCGGCGGGCTGACCGCCTCGACGACCCCGCGGGTGGGGCTGTTCCACCAGCCGCGGTTCTCCGGGATCGCCGCCCGCCAGCTCACCGGCCGCACCCACCGCGACCACCAGGTCTCCCCGTGGCGGGTCGCCTTCGCCGCCGACACCGTCGAGGAGGACGTCGCCCGGGTGATGGTCGAGCGGCTCGCGGTCACCGGCTCCACCGCCGGCGGCGACACCGCCGGGCTGCAGCAGATCGCCGAGCTGCTCGAGGCCGACTGGCTGCCCCCGGCGTCCCTCACCGGCACCGACTGACGCACCCCGGGGCGGGAGTGGCCACTCCCGCCCCGGGGTGCCCGGGAGGGCAGAGGGCAGAAGTGGCCACTCCCGCCCCCTCGGGGCGCGGGGGTCAGCGGGCGGGGAGGCGCATGGGGAGGTGGAGGATGCCGTCCTCGTCGTAGTCCGGGCCCGAGCGGCGGAAGCCGAAGCGCTCGTACCAGCCCTCCAGGTACGCCTGGGCGCCGATGTCGATCTGCCGGCCCTCGCTGAGCTCGATGCCGCGCTCGACCAGCCGGGCCGACAGCCCGCGGCCGCGCGCGGACACCGCGGTGGCGACCCGGCCGATGGCGCGGTCCTCGCCGTTGTGCAGCAGCCGGATGGTCGACAGCACCGTGCCGTCGCCGTCGGCGACCCAGAGGTGCTGCGTGGTGGGCTCGGTGTCCCGGCCGTCGAGCTCGGGGTAGGGGCAGGCCTGCTCGACCACGAAGACGTCGACCCGCAGCCGCAGGACGCCGTACAGCTCGGCGGGGGTCAGCTCGGCGAAGCGGGCGGTGCGCAGTTCGGTCACCGGGAGATGGTGACCGGTGCCCGGACGACGTCCGGCGTCGGGTCGGTCAGCCGGCGGCGGCGTACTGGGCCGCCACCTCGGCGTCGGTCAGGGCCGACGCGTAGATGCCCAGGTGCGCGATCGAGCCGGCGAAGTACCGGCTCGTCGGCATGTCGGGCCAGCCCTCGAGGCTGTCGTAGCCGGCCCGGAAGTACCCGGAGACCGGCTCGGCGGCGTTCATCGCGGGGTTGGAGACGACGATCTTGCCGTCCACGTAGAGCCGCGCGCCCGTCCACGGGGAGAACGTCGCGGTGACCAGGTGCCACGCGCCGTCGTTGTAGGTGCGCGGGCTGGTGATCGTCTGCGGACTGCCCCGGTAGACGCCGAACTTCAGAGTGCCGGCGTTGGTCATGTAGACCATCCGGTCCTTGGTCGTGGAGGTGTCCCCGTCGGTGCCGTTGCCGAAGCCGACCAGGTACCCGCCGCGGGTGGTGGTGGTGCGGAACCACAGCTGGGTGCTGAAGGTCTGCGGGTTGGCGACGTTGATGGGGGTGTGGACGAAGCCGGAGGCGCCGTCCAGGGTCACCGCGCGGGAGGCGCTGTTGCAGGCCGGTCCCGGGGCGCCGAGGGTCACGCCCCCGGCGTAGGTGCCGTTGCCGGGGTAGCTGCCGCGGTTGACCGCCACCGTGCCGCTGGTCTCCTGCAGCGGGAGGTACTGAGCGGCGGACTCACCGCTCGCGGCCGAGGAGCAGGTGAACCAGGGGACGGCGGCGAAGGAGTTGGCGTGGTTGGCCGTCGTCCCGCTGAACGCCGCCACCGCCGTGGTGGGCAGCAGGACGGCCACGACGAACGCGGCCGTCGCCCCGCGCACCGCCGTCCGGGCGAGGCGGCGGGGCCGGGGGCCGTCGTCGCCCGGGGGCACACCAGGACCAGGGGACGCGTCGGCCGCCGCGTCGTCGGGCGCGTCGTCGGGGGAGCGGTGCAGCAGGGCCAGGCCCATCAGTGCGACCAGCGCGAGTGCGGCGCCGGACAGCGGGAGCCAGCGGCCCTCCGCGGCCCACACCACGGGCAGGCCCAGGGCGGGCAGCCGCAGCGCGCCGACGCCGTGCACCGCCGCCGCGTCGACGAGCGAGGCGTCGGGGGTGACGTTGGCATCGCCCCGCAGCTGGAGCAGTCCGCTGTCGGTGACGGCGACCAGCCGGTGCAGCCGGAGGCCACCGGGGACGTCCGGGTCGTCGACGAGCAGGACCTGGCCGGGCTCCAGGGCGGCGGTGGCCACCGGGCGGACCAGGGTGACGTCGCCGGGCTGGACGCTGGGCGCCATGGAGCCGGACATCACGACGGTGGACTGCCAGCCGGCCACCGCGGGGACGACGGAGACCAGCACGAGCAGCACCAGCGCGCCCAGGACGGTGCGGGCCAGCGCGCTGATGACCAGTGCGCCACGGGAGTCCCGGAGCGCGGGCAGGGAGGCGCTCACGAGAACCTCGACTCCCAGACGAACGTCGCGCCGGCCGTCCCGCCCTGGGCGGACAGCGGGGTGTCCTGGTCCAGGGAGACGGTGATCTCGTAGGTCCGCGTCTGACCGGCGGCGGGCGCACTCCAGGACGCCCGGCCGTTCGACCAGCTGTCCGCGGGGAGGTCGGCCAGGCGTCCGGAGAAGACCTGGGACTGGGACTGGAAACCCGTGCAGCCGGCGGTGCCGCCGCCGGTGCCGATCCGGACGCCGACGTTCAGCCAGCTGGCCAGCGACCGGGTGCTGGTCGCGCCGGTGACGTACAGCCGGACGTCGGAGGTGCGGGCGGTCGGGGCCACGGTCGAGTTGGTGGAGCGCACGACGATGCACCGGGTGCCGGCGCTGTCCCCCGGCTTGAGACCGGTGACGGTGAACAGCCGGCCCTCGGCGTCGTCGTCGGTGAGCGTGATGGTGGCCGCGCCCGCCGTGGCCCGCAGGGCGGCCGTCGAGTCGGTGAAGCCGGCCGAGGCCGACTGCCAGACCACGGTCACGGCCAGCAGCAGGGCGCCGGTGGCCGACGCGACCGCGGCGAGCCGGGCCCGCGCGCGGCGGGACCTGGGGCGACGAGCGGTGGCGCTGCGCATCCTCGGTCCTCCCGGCGTCGGTGGGTCAACGGCTCCTGCGGTGGTCCCGCAGCAGTGACGCTAGGGGCAACGACCGGATCAAGGCAGACGTTGAGTGACTCGGTCACCCCGCAGGGTGACCATCCCGGGGCATGACGACGCCCCACCGGGTGGCCTCGGGACGCCGGGCCACCCGGTGGGGCGGGGGGGACGGAGCGGTCAGCGGTGCCCGTCGGCCGAGGCGCCGTTGCTGCTGGGACCGTTGCTGCTGGCGCCGTCCAGGACCACGCCGTCCAGCGGCACGTGGGTGACCGGGGCCGCGGGGCTCCCGTCGGACGCGCCGACGCCCAGCCGGCGCAGCATCGCGGCGACGTCCAGGCCGGTGAGGTCACCGGTGATCTGCATGCCCTGTGCCACGTTCGCCGCGACCGACCGGCCCAGCGCACCGGCGCCGTCGGCGGAGATGACCGTCATCTTGTCCACCGCGGCCAGCGGGGCCGACGCCGCGGACACCACGTCGGGGAGCACCTTCACCAGCAGGTCCAGGATCGCGGCCTCGCCGTAGTTCGCGAACGCGTCGGACCGGGCGTCCATCGACTCGGCCTCGGCCTTGCCGCGGGCCAGGATGGCGGCGGCCTCGGCCGCACCCTCCCGCTCGACGGCGTCGGCGATGGCCTCACGGCGCAGCTTCTCGGCCTCACCGCGCTTGGCGCCCTCGATCGCCTCGGCCTCGGCGAGCGCGCTGCGGCGGGCGCGCTCACCCTCACCGGACAGCCGCGCCTGCTCGGCGGCGGCCTGGGCTGCGGCGATGGTGGCCTGACGCTGGGCCTCGGCGGTGAGGATCGCGGAGTTCTTGCGGCCCTCGGCCTCCTGCTCCACCCGGTAGCGCTCGGCGTCGGCCGGACGGCGCACCTTGGTGTCCAGCTGCGCCTGGGTGAGGGTGGCGGTGCGCTCGGCGACCTTCTCCTGCGCGGCCAGCACCTCCTGGTCCTGGGCGGCCTGGCTCAGCGGGCCGGCCGCGGCGGCCCGGGCCTTGGCGGCGTCGATCTCCGCGTCGATCTCGGCCTGCTTGAGCGCCAGCTGCCGCTGGGAGATGGCGATGGCCTCGTCGGCCAGCAGCTGCTCCTGCTGCGCCGCCTGCCGGGCGCGGGCCTCGGCGATGGAGGCCTCCTTGAGCACCCGGGCGGCCTCGGGCCGGCCCAGGTCGGCGAGGTAGGTGCCCTCGGCCTGGATGTCCTGCAGCTGGAAGGTGTCCAGCACCAGGCCCTGGCCGGTGAGGGAGGACTCTGCCTCCTCGGCCACGGCGGAGGCGAACGCCGCCCGGTCGCGGATGATCTCCTCGATCGTCAGCCGCCCGACGATGGAGCGCAGCGCACCGGCCAGCACCTCGGAGGTGAAGGTGTCGATGCCCTCCTGCTGGTTGAGGAACCGCTGGGCGGCGGCCCGGATCGCGCCCTCGTTGCCGCCGACCTTGACGATCGCCACGCCCTCGAGGTCGCACTTGACGCCCTGCAGGCTCACCGCGCCGCGGATGCCGACCGGGATCCGGCGGCTGGACAGGTCGATCGAGTGCAGCTTCTGCACGACCGGGAGCACGAAGACGCTGGCCCCCATCACCACCTTCTGCCCGCTCATGTCCCGGCTGACCGCGCCGTCGGTGCTGGTGACCGAGCGGCCCTGCCGGCCGGTGACCAGGAACGCCTGGTTGGGGCCGGCGACCTTGATCCGGGAGAGCACGAGCAGGACGAGCAGCAGCACCAGCAGTGCGATGCCGCCGATGGCGATGAGCAGGGTCACGGGGTTCCTCCGGTGTCTGGGAAGGGGGTCGTCTCCGGGGCGGTCGAGACGACGTGCACGGAGGTCTCCGTGGGGGTGTCGACGACGTAGACCGGCGTGCCCGCGGGCAACGGGACGTCGCTGCGGGCGTGGTACTTGAGCTGCTGGCCGGCGACCGCCAGCCGCACCTCGCCGAACCCGCCGGCCGGGACCCGGCTGACGACGACGCCCTGGGCGCCGAGCAGCCGGTCGGGGGTGAGGGTCGGTTCGGTGGGCATGTCGCGCAGCGAGGCCGACAGCCGGACGGCGCCGGCGGCCAGCGGCAGCGCGACCACCAGCCCGGCGACCAGGGCGAGCAGCACGGTGGCCGCCCCCGGCAGCTCGGGCAGCAACGCGGTCGCCGCGGCCCCGCCGAAGCCGATGCCGCCGAGGAAGGCCGCGATCGCGGGTACCGAGAACGGGCCGTCGGCGTCACCGAGCTCGGCGATCTCCCCGGCGAGCAGGGACACGACGAGCACGAGCAGACCCAGCCCGCCGACGGCGAGGAAGGCCACGGCGACGGGGTCCACGTGGGCCTCCTCCTGGGGTCTCGGGCGGCCAGACTCCCAGGTCAGCGCATCGCGGACAACCTGTCTCACCCCTCTGGGGGCGGGAAACGGACGGTGCCGTCCGCGTCCTCAGCCGGCAGCGGCGTACTGGGCGGCGACCTCCGCGCGGGTCAGCCGGCCGGCGAAGACGCTCAGGTGGGCGATGGAGCCGGCGAACCAGTGGCTGGTGGGCACGTCGGGCCACCCCTGGAGGCTGTCGTAACCGGCCCGGAAGTACCCGGTGTTGTTCTCCGCCGCCGTGATCGTGGCGTCGGAGGCGACGATCGAGCCGTCGACGAAGAGCCGGATGCCGGTGTCCGTGGAGAAGGTGGCGGTCACCAGGTGCCACTTCCCGTCGTTGTAGGCCGCCGGCGAGATGACGGTCTTCGGGACACCGTCGAAGACGCCGAAGCGGAGGTGCCCGGTGGTGGTCATGTAGACCATCCGGTCCTTGACGCTGGACGTGGCGCCGTTGGTGCCGTTGCCGAAGCCGATCAGGTGGCCGCCGCGCGTGGTCGTGGTGGAGAACCACAGCTGCGTGGAGAAGGTCTGGCCCGGCGGCAGCGCGACGGTGACGCCGGTGTGGACGAAGCCGGAGGAGCCGTCCAGCCGGACCGCCCGCGAGGCCCCGGTGCACGGTGGACCGTCCACCCCGTGCGTCACCCCGCCCGCGTAGGTGCCGTCACCGGTGGCGGAGCCGCGGTTCCGCGCGACGGTCCCGCTGCTCTCCTGGAGGTCCAGGTACTGCGCCGCGCCGGCCGACCCGGAGGTGCAGGTGTAGTACAGCGCCGAGCGGAACACGTCGGGCCCGTTGGCCGTGGCGGCGGTGTAGGCCGCCGCGGCGGTCCCGTACGCGGCCGCCCCGGTGCCCGGCAGCAGGACGGCGACGGCGAGGACCGCCACCGACCGGCGCCGCACCCGCCGGGGACCCCGGTCGGGCCGCTGGTCGACCGACGGGCGGTGCAGCACCGACAGGCCCAGCAGGGCGGCCAGCGCCAGCCCGGCGCCACCGAGCGGCACCCAGCGCTGCTGTGCCGCCCACAGGACCGGCAGGCCGAGGCCGGGCAGCCGCAGGGCGGCGACCCCGTGCACCGCTGCCGGGTCGACGAGCGAGCCGTCGGCCGTCGGGTTGGCGTCGCCCCGCAGCCGCAGACCGCCGTCCTCCACCGACACCAGGCGGTGCAGCAGCAGTCCGCCGGCGCCGTCCGGGTCGTCGACGAGCAGCACCTGCCCGGCCGCGAGGTCGGAGGTGTCGACCGGCCGGGCCACCGTGACGTCCCCGGGCTGCACCCGGGGTGCCATCGACCCGGACGTGACCACCGCCGCCTGCCAGCCGACCACCGTGGGGACGGCGGCGACCAGCACGGCCAGCACGAGCGCGCCCAGCACGGTGCGGGCCAGCACGCTCACGACCAGCGCCCCCGCGGTGCCGCGCAGACCGGTGCGCACGGCGCCGGGCGCGGAGGGGACGGCAGGGGTCATGGGCAGGTGCTCTCGGGACGGGGACCACGCCGGGGCCGGCGCGCTCAGGGGGGGGCCGGTCCGGGGACGCGGTGGTCTCGACGGGGTGGACGTGAGCGGCGCCGGTCACCGGGGTCCTCCGCCGACCAGCCGTCGGGAGTCCTCCCGGCGGCCGAGCATAGGGCGGGCCGGATACGGAACCGGGCAGTTGTGGCCGTGTCGCAGGGGGTGTCGGCCGGAGCACGACGGCGCGGGCGGTCCCGGCGGTGGTGTTAGCGTCGCCCGCTGACACGGGGTGTCCCGCCCGGGACTGAGAGCACACCCGTCGAACCTGCTCCAGCTCCGGCTGGCGAAGGGATGTCACGGCGTGGACGCCACCTCTCTGCGCGCTGCACACGCGGCGCTGCGCAACAGCTCCCCCCTGGTGCACTGCCTGACCAACACCGTCGTCCAGACGATCACCGCCAACGCGCTGCTCGCGGTGGGCGCGGCGCCGGCGATGGTCGACGAGCCGGCCGAGGCCGGCGAGTTCGCCGCGGTCGCCTCGGCGGTGCTGGTCAACGTGGGCACGGTGCACCAGCGCACCGCCGAGGCCATGCGCATCGCCGCACGGGCCGCCGGGCAGGCCGGCACCCCGTGGGTGCTGGACCCGGTCGCCGTCGGCGGGCTCGCCTTCCGCACCGGGCTGGCGGCCGAGCTGGTCGGGCTGTCGCCCGCCGTCGTCCGCGGCAACGCCTCGGAGGTCATGGCCCTGGCCGGTGCCGGCACGGGCGGCCGCGGCGTGGAGAGCGTCGACGGTCCCGAGGACGCGCTGGAGGCCGCCGGCGAGCTGGCCCGGCGCACCGGGGCGGTCGTCGCGGTCAGCGGCCCGGTCGACGTGGTCACCGACGGGCACCGGGTGGTCCGGGTCGGCGGCGGCTCGGTGCTGCTCACCCGCACCACCGGCGCCGGCTGCGCGCTGGGCGGGCTGGTCGCCGCCTACGTCGCCGCCGCCGGGGACGCGCTCACCGGCACCGTCGCCGCCCACGCCCACGTGGCACTGGCCGCCGAGGCCGCCGCCGCGACCGCGGCCGGCCCGGGCACCTTCGCCGCCCTGTGGCTGGACGCCCTCGACGCCGTGGACGGCGACGCGCTGACCCGGGCACAGGTGAGCTGGTGACCCGCCGACTGGACCCCACGCTCTACCTGGTCACCGACACCCTGCTCTGCGCGCCCCGGTCGGTGCCCGCGGTGGTGGCCGAGGCCGTCGCCGGCGGCGTCACCGCCGTCCAGGTGCGGGACAAGACCGCCAGCCGGCGCGACCTGCTGGCGCTGACCCGCGCCGTGCAGGAAGTGCTCGAGATGACGCCGCACGTACCGCTGTTCGTCAACGACGCGGTCGACGTCGCGCTGATCACCGGCGCCGACGGCGTGCACGTCGGCCAGGACGACCTGCCCGCCGACGAGGTCCGGGCGCTGCTCGGGCCCGACGCGCTGATCGGGGTCTCCACCGGCAGCGACGCCGAGCTCGACGCCGTCCTGGCCCTCCCCGACGGCACCGTGGACCTGGTCGGCATCGGCCCGGTGTGGGCCACGCCCACCAAGCCCGACGCGGGGGAGTCGCTGGAGCCCGCCGGGGTCCGCGCGCTGGCCGCGCGCGCCCGGGCCGCGGGCCTGGTCGCGGTGGCGATCGGCGGCATCCACGCCGACAACGCCGCGCTCGTGACCGGCGTCGACGGCCTCTGCGTCGTCTCCGACGTCTGTGCGGCCGACGACCCGGCCGAGGCGGCCCGGCTGCTGCGCAAGGAGATCGGACGATGACGGCCGCGGTCGCGCTGACCGTCGCCGGCAGCGACCCCAGCGGGGGCGCCGGGGTCCAGGCGGACCTGAAGACCTTCAGCGCACTGGGTGCCTACGGCACCGCGGTGCTCACCGCGCTGACCGCGCAGAACACCCGGGGGGTCACCGGGGTGCACGGCGTCCCGGCGGACTTCGTGGCGCAGCAGCTGGAGACGCTGTTCGCCGACGTCACCGTGCACGCCACCAAGCTCGGCATGCTCGGCACCGCCGACGTCGTCCGGGAGGTCGCCCGGGTCCTGGCCGGCCGGCCCGGCGGACCGGTGGTCTGCGACCCGGTCATGGTGGCCACCAGCGGTGACCGGCTGATCTCGGCCGAGGCCGTGGACGCCGTGCGGGCCGACCTGCTGCCGGTCACCGACCTGCTCACCCCCAACGTGCCCGAGGCGGCCGCACTGCTCGACGTCGCACCGGCCACCACGGTCGAGGAGCTGGCCCCGCAGGCCACGGCACTGCTCGCGCTGGGGCCGGCGGCGGTGCTGCTCAAGGGCGGCCACCTGGGCGGGGACACCAGCGTCGACGTCCTGGTCACCGCGGGCGGGGTGCTGGAGACCCGGCGCCCGCGGGTGGACACCACCTCCACCCACGGCACCGGCTGCACGCTGTCCTCCGCCCTGGCCGCACTGGCCGCGCAGGACCGGCTGGCCGGCCGCGAGCCGGACTGGGCGCCACTGGTCGACCGCGCCCGCGACCACCTCCAGTCGATGTTGGAGGCGGGTGCTGCTCTCGGCGTCGGCTCCGGCCACGGCCCGGTGCACCACTTCGCCGGGTGGTGGGCGGCGTGAGCTTCACCGACGACGCCTGGGCCGCCACGGCGGCCCTGCGGACGGCGATCGAGGAGCTGGCCTTCCTCGCCGAGCTGGGCGACGGCACGCTCGCCCCGGCGGCGTTCCGGCACTATCTGGAGCAGGACGCCCTCTACCTCGCCGGGTACGCGCGGGCGCTGGCGCTGCTGGCCGCCCGGGCACCGGACCCCGACGCCGCCGCCTTCTGGGCGGACTCCGCGTCGGTGACCCGCACGGTCGAGACGGCACTGCACGCCGACCTGCTGGGCTCGGAGCTGCTGGGCCCTGCGTCCGCGGAGCTGCTGCACTCACCGACCTGCCTGGGCTACGTCTCCTACCTGGTGGCCACCGCCGCGACGGCGTCCTACGAGGTGGCCGCGGCGGCGGTGCTGCCCTGCTACTGGGTCTACGCCGACACCGGCGTGCGGCTGGCCGCGACCGCCCGCAGCACGCCCGGGCACCCCTACGCCCGCTGGGTCGCCACCTACGACGACCCGGCGTTCCAGGAGTCCACCCGCCGGGCGCGGCAGCTGGTCGACGACGCCGCGGCGGCCACGCCGTCGGCGGTGCCGGCGATGCACCGGGCGTTCGCCCTGGCCACCCGGTACGAGCTGGAGTTCTGGCGGTCGGCGCACGAGCAGGAGAGCTGGGCCCACCCGCTGGGCTGACTCAGCCCTCGTACAGGACCTCGCGCAGCACCCGGGCGGCCAGCTCGTCGCCGCCGGCCGCGGCGATGGAGAAGTGCTCGATGGCACCCTCGACGTCACCGGCGCCCAGCAGCAGGACGCCGAGGTTGTGGTGGGAGTGGATGTCCCCGCCCTCGATGCCGGCCCGGTAGGCGGCCTCGGCGGCGACGACGTCGTCCAGCTCCTCGCGGTAGATGTTGCCCAGCGGCAGCCAGCTGGCGACCTCACCGCGGACGGCGCCGCGCTCCAGGACGCTGCGGGCCTCCTCGACCCGACCGGTGACGCGGAGCAGGTCGGCCAGGCCGGCGCGGGCGGAGTGCGAGTGGTCGGCGCCGGCGCGCAGCTGCGGCTCCAGCGCCGGGTCGCGGCTCTCCACCCAGCGCCAGCAGGCGAGGGTCCCGGCGGCGGTCGGGTTGCCGGCGTCGGCGGCCAGCTGCGCCCAGTGCCAGGACTCCAGGTGCCGGCCGGCCTCGCGCAGCAGGTGCGCCAGCTCGAGCGCGGCAGGGGCGTCACCCCGCTCGGCCGCCTGGCGCAGCGACCGCTCGCGGAGGGTCTCGACGGTGTCGGGCCCGTCGGCGGTGGGGCCCTGCGCGGACGCGGCGGGGTCGCCCGGGGACCGGGCGACGAGGTGGTCGTCGTCCGAGGGGAACTGGGGGTCCAGGGGCACGTGGGGAGTCTGGCGTGCCCGGGGGCCCGCGCGCCTCACCCCAGCGGGCTGGTCCACCCGTTCAGGGGGTCCAGTCCGGGGGGTCGCCCGGCTGCAGCGCCGGGTCGTCGGCGGCCAGCGTCCGCACCGGGCCGGGCCTGGTCAGCGGGCCCTCGAAGCGCACCGTCACCCGGTTCAGCCCGCTGCCCCACACCCAGCCCGCGCCCAGCTCGGGGTGGACGACGTCCTGGCCGGGGTACCAGGCGTGCACCGCCGGTCCCGGCCGCGGGTCGTCGGGCACCGGCTCGACGTCCGGCTCGTCGGCGACGGGCTCCACGACCGGTGCGGCCTCGGTGGCGAAGAGGTCGCCCTGGGCGTAGGGCGAGAGCCCGGAGACGCCGACGCCGAGCAGCCGCAGCCCGCCGGTGCGGTCGACGGCGGCCAGCAGCCGGTGGGCGACCTCGGCGATCTGCCGCGGGTCGTCGAGGGCGTGCGCGAGGGTCTGCGAGCGGGTGAGGGTGCTGAAGTCGTAGCGGCGGACCTTGAGGGTCACCGTGCGCCCGGAGGTGCCCGAGCGCTGCAGCCGCGTGCCGACCCGGGCCGACAGCGCGTCGACCTCGGCGGCCAGCCGGGCGGGGTCGGTGACGTCGCGGGCGAAGGTCTCCTCCGCGCTGACGGACTTGGCCTCCCGGTCGGCGACCACCGGACGGTCGTCGTCGGCGCGGGCCAGCCGGTACAGCCCGGCGCCGTTGGCCTGCCCGACCAGACTGGTCAGGTCGACGAGGGAGAGCCGGTGCAGGTCGCCGACGGTCTTCACCTTGATCTGGGCGAGCCGCTCGGCGGTGACCGGGCCGACGCCGCCCAGCGCGCGCACCGGCAGCGGGTGCAGCACCGCCAGCTCCGTCCCGGCCGGGACGACGGTCAGCCCGTTCGGCTTGTCCAGCTCCGAGCCGATCTTGGCCAGCGACTTCGACGTCCCGATGCCCACCGACCCGGTGACCCCGCCGGTGGCCGCGGCCAGGCGCGCCTTGAGGTCGGTCGCCATCGCGGTGAGCCCGGCGACGCTCAGGTCGTGCCCGCCGGCGGCCAGGTCGACGTAGGCCTCGTCGATGGAGACCGGCTCGACCAGCGGGGACAGGTCGCGCAGCAGCGCCATGACGACGTCGGAGGTGCGCCGGTAGGCGGCGAACCGGCCGCCGAGGAACGCCGTCCCGGGTGGGCAGAGCCGCCGGGCCTCCGCGGTGGGCATGGCGCTGCGGGCGCCGAACGCACGCGCCTCGTAGGAGGCGGTGGCCACGACGCCGCGCCCGCCGGTGCCGCCGACGACCACCGGCCGGCCGCGCAGGGAGGGCTTGTCGCGCTGCTCGACCGCGGCGAAGAAGGCGTCGAGGTCCAGGTGCAGGATGCTCGGTTCGCGCCGCACGTTCCTCCCCCCTCCGCCGGCGTCCCGGCCGACCGTCGATGATGCCCCCATGGTCGAGCCGAGCGCATGGACGCAGATCACCCAGTCCGACCCGGAGCACTCGCACCGCTACGTCGAGCGGTTCCGCGCCATGGCCGCCCGCGGCGCGGACCTGGCCGGGGAGGCGCGGATGGTCGACGCGATGCTGCCGCGCGGGGCCCGGGTGCTCGACGCCGGCTGCGGCCCGGGCCGGGTGGGTGCGGTGCTGCACGCCGCCGGGCACACCGTGGTGGGCGTGGACGGCGACCCGGTGCTCATCGCCGCCGCCGAGGCCGACCACCCCGGCCCGCGGTGGCTCGTCGGCGACCTGGCCGAGCTGGACCTGGGCGAGCAGTTCGACGGCATCGTCTGCGCCGGCAACGTGATGGCGTTCCTGGCGCCCGGCACCCGGCAGGAGGTGCTGCGACGGCTGCGGGCGCACCTGGCCGACGGCGGCCGGGCGGCGTTCGGCTTCGGCGCCGGCCGCGGCTACGAGTTCGAGGACTTCCTCACCGACGCCCGGGCGACCGGCTGGGAGCCCGACCTGCTGCTGTCCACGTGGGACCTGCGTCCGTTCACCCCGGACGCCGACTTCCTCGTCGCCGTCCTCCGTTGACCTTCTGAGGGCGAAAGTGGCCACTTTCGTCCCGTCGTGGGGGCCAGCCGGGACGGCGCCCTCCTGGTGGCCGTGCTCTCCCCGGTGTAGGCACGGGGCATGACGTACCTGCCCGACCCGGCCACCTGGTCCCGCGCCGCAGACCAGGGGTCCGCCGGCCGCACCCGGTTCATCGCCACCGGGAGCCAGACCCGCGGCGACCTCGGCCTGTTCGAGGTGACCATGCCGCCGGGCGGCAGTGGGCCGGGCCCGCACCTGCACCGCACGTTCAGCGAGTCCTTCCACGTGCTCAAGGGGTCGCTGGCCGTGCTCGCGAACGGCGCGTGGACGACCGCGCACGCCGGTGACCTGGTGTACGTGCCCCGCTCGGGGGTGCACGGCTTCCGGTCGGCCGGGCCCGACGTCGGCGCCCGCTTCCTGATCCTGTTCACCCCCGGCATCCCGCGGGAGGAGTACTTCACCGGGCTGGTCGAGCTGCACGCCGACGGCCGGACGCCGTCCACCGAGGAGCTCGACGCCTTCGCGCTGGAGCACGACCAGCTCAACCTCCGCGACTGACCGCTCTCCGGGAGCGAAAGTGGCCACTTTCGCCCTCAGGGGGCTCAGGCGAGGGAGAGGTGGGTGGCGGACCGGCGGAGGGTGACCGTCTGGCCGTAGGAGAGGTCCAGGTGGTCGGCCTCCAGGCCGTCGCCGAAGACGACCAGCCGGTCACTCTCGACGGTCACCCGCAGCGCGTCGTCCGGGCCGAGCAGCCCCTCGGTGGACGACGTGCCGGTGACCGGCGACGGCCACGCCTCGCGCACGAACCAGGTCAGCTGGGGCTCCACCGGGCCGGGCAGCCGCAGCGCACTGTGCCGCTCCAGCCACACCGACCGGCACCAGCCGGTCGACCCGGTGCCGGTGGCCACGATCAGCCCGGACGACGCCTGACGCTCCGGCTCGGCCCCCGGGGCGGTGAGCCGCCAGCGGGCGGTCTGGTGGGTGGGGGAGCCCACGTAGACCTCGTTGAGCGCCCGCAGCGACTGCCCGTCGTCGGTGACCGCCTCGACCATGGTCAGCGGCGTCGGGGCCGGCCGGTCGCGCAGCAGCGCGGCCACGTCGTCCGGCCGGTGCCGCACCAGCACGCCGGGGTTGCGGCCGGGCTCGGGGTCGACGCCGATCACGGTCTGCCCGTCGAGGTACTTGGCGACGTTGGCCACCAGCCCGTCCTGGCCGACCACCAGGACGACGTCGTCGGGGGCGAACAGGAAGCGGGGGAGGTCGGCGCGCTCCACGCTGCCGCGGCGCCAGTCCAGCGGGATCCCGGCGGTCGCGGTGGCCACGGCCTGCGTCTGGGCGGCGTCCCGGGCCCGGACGTCGTCGACGTCCCGGCCGCGGGTGCGGAGGAAGAACGCGGCGGCGGCCGGGGTGCCGTGCCGGGCCACCAGCTCGGTGAGCTCGGTGGCCCGGGACACGACGACCACCCGCGGGGCCAGGCTCATCGCGCGCCCAGCTTGGCCAGCACCGGGGCCAGCAGGTCGGGGGTGAGCACCAGGCTCTCGATCCGCGGCAGGTTCGCCGCCAGCTGCTGTACCGCCTGCGCGACCAGCACCTCCGGCGCGACCCCGGCGTAGGCGGCCAGCTCGGCCTCCTTCGCCTCGGCGGCGGCCGCGCCCAGCACCCGCTGGGTCTGCGCCCGCACCGCCGCGGCCCGCTCGTCGCGGCGGGCCTGGGCCTCGCTGGCCACCTCCGCGGCGGCCGCGGCCTGCTCGGCCTCCCGCCGGGCGTTGACGCCGCGCTGGCCGACCAGCTCCTCCTCGCGGCGGGCCAGCTCGATCTGGTTGGCCAGCTCGTTCTCGCTGATCGACCGCTCGCGCTCGACGGCGTTGGCCCGGCGCTCGTAGGTGGCCCGGTCGGCCTGCTGCTGCACCTGCTCGCGGGTCGGCGTCTGCAGTGCCCGCTCCAGCTCCGGCTCGGGCCGGATGGCCACCACCCGGACGTCGATCACCGCGATCCCGGTCTCGGCCAGCCGGGCGTCGGCGGCCAGCCCGCGGGCCACGGCCTCGCGCACCGGCGTGACGCCCCGGGTGAGGGTGGTGGTCAGATCGGTGACGGTGAGCAGGTCGAGCGCGTGCTGCTGGGCCGACTCGGTGAGCAGGCCGGCGACCTGGTCCAGCGGGGTGCCCCGCCACCGGCCGGTCTCCGGGTCGATGGAGAAGTCGACGCGGGCCGCGGCCAGCGCCGGGTCGGTGAACCGCGAGGTCAGCGTCATCTGCACGGTGACGTCCTGGAAGTCCGCCGTCCGGGCGTGGAACAGCAGCGGCAGCTCGCGGTCGTCGACCGGGATCTCGCTGAGCACCGCCGACAGCGGGCGGAACCAGAAGCTGGCGCCGGTGCCGGCGTGCACGGTGCGGCCGTTGCGGACGTGCTGCACGTGCGCCGTCGCCGAGCCCCGCAGGTGGCGGGTGAACGGGTAGCGGGTGATGTCGGCCATCAGGGACTCCTCGGTCGTGCCGTTGTCGTCGGAATGACGATAAGTGCTCACCTCGCTTCTCGTCAAGCCGACGATTAGTCTCGTGCCGTGCCCGGCTACGACCCGACCGACTTCCCCGCCGTCGCCGTCACCGTCGACCTGGTGGCGCTGACGGTGGCCGCCGACGAGCTCGCCGTCCTGGTGGTGCGCCGGGGGGAGGAGCCCTTCGCCGGGCAGGAGGCACTGCCCGGCGGGTTCGTGCAGCCGGACGAGGACCTGCTGGCCGCGGCGCAGCGGGAGCTGGCCGAGGAGACCGGCGTCGGCCCGGCCAGCGCCCACCTCGAGCAGCTGGCCTCCTACGGGACGCCGGGCCGCGACCCGCGGATGCGGGTGGTCACCGTCGCCCACCTCGCCCTGGTCGCCGACCCGCCCGCGCCACGGGCCGGCTCGGACGCGGCGGCGGCCCGCTGGGCGCCGGTCGCCGAGGTGTCCCCCGGGCTGGCCTTCGACCACGACACCGTGCTGCGGGACGGCGTCGAGCGGGCCCGGGCCAAGCTGGAGTACAGCTCGCTGGGCGCGTCGTTCTGCGCACCGGAGTTCACCGTGGCCGAGCTGCGCCGGGTCTACGAGGCGGTGTGGGGACGCCGGCTGGACCCGCGCAACTTCCACCGCAAGGTCACCGGCACCGCCGGCTTCCTGGAGCCGACGGGGGAGACGACCACCCGGGACGGCGGCCGGCCGGCCCAGCTGTACCGCCGTGGCCCGGCGGCGGCGCTGCACCCGCCGCTGCTGCGCACCGACGGCTGAACGCCGCGCAGCCGGCACCGTCGGCCGTGCGGAAAGGGGCTGCGCGCGGCGTGCGACCACCGCTACGGTCCGGCGTCGTCCGGTACGTGCGCACAGGGCGCCGACGACGAACGGGAGACCGCGATGACCACCCTCGCCCCGGGGAGACCCCACCTGCTGCGGCCCGCGCGGGCCACCGTCACGCTCGTCCTGGGCCTGCTGGCCGTCCTGCTGCTGTCCGCGGCACCGGCCCGGGCATCCGCCCTCGGCGCACCGGCGGCGGTGGCGGACGCCAGCCCCATCGCGGTGAAGTACGCCGCCTCCGGTGGGCCCTCGGGCCCGCTGGGGGCACCGACCACCGCTGAGGTCTGCGGGCTGGTCCGCTCGGGCTGCTACCAGCACTACGCCGGCGGCTCGATCTACTGGTCACCCACCACGGACGCCCGGATCGTCACCGGGCCGGTCCGTGACCGCTGGGCCGCCACGGGCTGGGAGATGGGCCTCGGCTACCCGACCCGGGACACCTTCTGCGGTCTGAAAGGCGGTGGCTGCGGTCAGCACTTCCAGTTCGGGTCCATCTACTGGTCCCCGGCCACCGGGGCGTCCCGGGTGACCAGCGTCGTCCTGGAGAAGTGGACGTCCACCGGCTGGGAGAACGGTGTGCTCGGGTACCCGACCACCGAGTTGTTCTGCGGCCTGCCCGACGGCGGGTGCGGCCAGCACTTCCAGGGCGGCTCGATCTACTCGACGCCGGCCGGTGGCCCCGTGGTGGTCAGGACCGCGATCCGCGACCGGTGGGCCGCGCAGGGCTGGGAACGGGGCCCGCTGGGCTACCCGACCAGCGACACCTTCTGCGGGCTGCGGGACGGCGGGTGCGGCCAGCACTTCCAGGGCGGGTCGGTCTACCGGTCGGCGTCCACCCCGGCCGTCGTCGTCCCGACCGTCTTCCGGGACGCCTGGGCAGCGCAGGGCTGGGAGAACGGCCAGCTCGGCTACCCGACCGGGGAGACCTTCGACTACCGCGGCATGCTCGCCCAGTCCTTCCAGGGCGGCACGCTGGTGCGGCTGGCCGACGGCCGCGTGGTGCGCGGCTGAGCGGGGGAGTGACCCCGGCGCCGCGGCGCCGGGGTCACTCGCAGGCGACGCCGTCCCCGTCGCCGTCCATGGTGTCGGACCAGCCCGGGTCGCCGCGGTGCAGTGGTGCCGCGCCGGCGGCCCGGACCGCAGCGCAGTTCGCGAAGGGCTCGGTGACGGGGGCGCTGGACGGTGCCGCGGCGGTCCCGGCCGCCGGTGCGGCGTCCGGGCCGGGGACCGGCTGGTCGGGGCAGGTGTCCAGCACCCGGGTGATCGCGTCGTGCTCGGCCTGGGTCACCCACAGCCCGTACGTGGCCTTCACCGCGACCTGCCGGGCGACGTAGGTGCAGCGGTACCCGGTGACGTCGGGCAGCCAGGTGGCCGCGTCGGCGTCGCCCTTCTGGCGGTTGGCGGAGTAGTCGACGGCCAGCAGGTTGAGCGGGTCGTTGGCGAAGGCTGTGCGACGGGCCTCGTCCCAGGCGAAGGCGCCGGTCTGCCAGCCGTTGCTCAGCGCGACCACGTGGTCGATGTCGACGCTGCTGCCGTCGCCCTTCTCGAAGCGGATCGTCTGCCCGGTGTAGGGGTCGGCGAGGGTGCCGGTGACCACGACGCAGTCGCTGCCGGCCTTCAACGCCTCGTCGACGAGGTCGCGGGCCAGGACGTCGTTGCGGGTGTCGCAGCCGTTGCGGTCGACGTCGGCCCACTGCTGCCCGAACTGGTCGCGGTCGTACCCGGTCTCCGGGGCGCGGCCCTTGACCGCGAGCCGGGCCAGGACGTCGACCGCGGGCTCGCCCGCGGTGGGTGCGCCGGGCTGTGCCTGCCGGGCCGCCTCGGAGACGGCGTCCGGGGTCGTGGCGGGGGTGATGGTCTGGCAGCCTGCGGTGCCCAGCGCCGTGGCGGCGAGCAGGACGGCGATGCGGTGTTTCACGTGGATCCCCCGGGAGTCGATCAGCTCCCGACGCTACGAGCGGACCGGGCCGATCCTCCGCAGCGACGCGCGGTCACCCCGGGTGAGGACGGCGACAGGGGCCGGGCGAGGAGTTCGCCCGGCCCCTGTCGGTTCACCGTGCTGCGGTGGGGCTCAGCCCTTGCCGCCCTTGTCCTTGCCGCCGCCCTTGCCGTGGCCGCCGTCGGACGTGTCCTGCCCGGCCTCCACCTCGGGGGTCTCGGGCTCCTCGACCTCGTCGTCCGCGTCCGAGTCCTTGCCGGCACGGGCGGCCTCCGAGACGGCCTTGCCGTGGTCGCGGCCGGTCAGGGTCTTGTCATGGGCGACCGCGGAGACGGCGGCCCCGTGGTTGTCCGGGTGCGTCTCCTCGGCGCCGTCCTCGGGGACCTCGGGCGTCTCGGCCTCGGGGACCTCGGGCGTCTCGGCCTCGGGGACCTCGGGGGTCTCGGGCTCCAGGATCTCGGGGGTCTCGGGCTCGGGCACCGGCTCCGGAGCCGGCTCGGTGGGCGCCGGCTCCGGCGTGGGCTCGGTGGGTGCGGGCTCCGTGGGCACCGGTGCGGGCTCGACCGGGTCGGTCGGCGCGGGCTCGGTCTCCTCCGGCTCGGTGACGACCGGCTCGCTCACCGGGGGGTCCGCGGGCTCCGTGGAGACGTCGGAGATGCTGGCGACGGGGTTCGACTCGACGGCCTGCGCCGTGGCCGCAGCCCCACCCCCGACGACGACGAGTGCGGTGGCGCCGGCAGCGACCTTCGCGGCGAGGCCAGCGGTGCCGACCTTGCCCAGCAGACCGGTGAGAAGTGCGTGCACGAGGGAACTCCCTGGATTGGTGGACGGGGGGCGTCACGGTGGTATCGACACCACCCGGTCTCGCCTGAAGGCGATTCACCCGTCCGTGCACGCCGTCCTGCTGCGGCGCTGGTCAGCGGGCGGTGAGCGTGCCGCTCTGAAGACCTGGGTTCGTGGGGTCGGTCAGCCGACGGTGAGGACGCCACCCTCGAAGGCCTGCGCGGTGCCGTTCGGGACGGCGTAGGCGGCTCCGATCGGGTAGCCGTACCGGCCCGACTCCCAGCCCGACGCTGCCCAGGCCCGCTCGATGACCGTCGGGACCGCGACGCCCCCGGCGCCGGCCGCGCGGGTGTAGATCGAGCCGCCCCGGAAGTGCTGCCCGCAGCCGCCGTTGCGCAGTCCACAGAACGCCTCGGACGTCGGCAGCCCCAGCCCGCCACGCTCCCAGCCCTGCGCGGCGTAGGCCCCCAGGAGCGAGCTCGGCACGAGGTGGAGGTTCCCGTTGTACGTGTAGACCGTCCCACCCTGGAAGGCCTGTCCCCGGGTGTACAGGCCCTCGAACTTGTCGCTGGTCGGGTAGCCCAGTCGTCCGTTCTCCCAGCCCTCGGCCGCCCAGCGGTCGCGGAACGGCAACATCACCGTGAACGTCCCCGACCGGGACGTGTACACGGAACCGCCCATGAAGTGCTGGCCGCAGCCCCCGTCGCGCAACCCGCAGAAGGCCGGCGTGGTGGGCGTGTTGAGGACACTCCTCTCCCAGCCGAGTGAACCCCACTTGGCACGGATGGGGTCGGGCACCACGATCGTCTGACCCACCGACGCGTAGATCGACCCACCCTCGAAGTGCTGACCGTCGCCCCACGACTGCGTGCGGAAGGCGCCGCTGGTCGGGTAGCCCAGCGCCCCGTTCTCCCAGCCCTGCGCGGCCCACAACTCTCGCCGCGCACCGTCGACGACGAAGGTGCCAGCCGGCGTGGAGTAGACGGACCCGCCGCGGAAGTGCTGACCGCAGCCGCCACCGCGCAGCCCGCAGAACGTGCTCGAGGTCGGGTAGCCCAGCGGGCCCCGCTCCCAGCCCTGCGCGGCCCATCGGTCCGCCACCGGGCCGGCGACGACCGCGCTCGTGACGTAAGGGTCGGAGCTGGAGTAGACGGCTCCTCCGGTGAAGCGCTGGATGCAGCCGTCCTCACGGAGGGTGCACTCCTCCTCGGTCACCGGGAAGCCCATCGGGCCGCGCTCCCAGCCCAGAACGCGCCAGTCGTCCCTCGCCTCCTCGTCGACCAGCAGCGCACGACCCACAGGCGGTGACCAGTAGATCGACCCGCGCTCGAAGTGCTGCCCGCAACCGCCACCGGCGAGCCCGCAGAACGTGTCCGCGGTGGGCTGGCCGATGGTGCGGTAGGCCGGCTCGGCGCCACTGGCTGCCCACCTGGCGAAGACCGCGGGGTCGGTGACCGCGTAGGTCCCCCCGAGCCGCGCCCAGCTGATCGCACCGCGCTCGTAGTCCTGTACGCACCTGTACGCGTAGTCCAGCCCGTCACAGGAGAGCGAGCCGACGGCGGCCCCCAGGGTCCCCGACGGCCCACCCAGGGCGGCGTACTTCGCGGCGACGGCGACCCTCGCCGGCTCGTTGTCGTCAGCCGCCGACGCGACACCCGGCGTCCCGCACAGCACACCCACCACGGCCGCGGCCGCCACCGCCCACGACCACCGACGACGACGCAGCCCCGTGGGCACCGACACGTGCACTCTCCTGCCCTCGTGCGACGACCGGCGCCCGGGCGGACGAGGTGTGCCGCGGCAAGGTAGCCGGAGGAGAGGCGTGGAGGGAACCGCCTGGTGAGGGCGGCGTGTCGAGTCGACTCGGGGCGGTGACCGGTCGGCTAGTTCGCCATGTCGACGAAGCGGCTGTAGTGGCCCTGAAAGGCGACGGTGACGTTGGCGGTCGGGCCGTTGCGGTGCTTGACCAGCATGATGTCGGCCTCGCCGGCCCGCGGGGACTCCTTCTCGTACATGTCCTCGCGGTGGATCATCATGACCATGTCGGCGTCCTGCTCGATCGAGCCGGACTCACGGAGGTCGGACAGCATCGGCTTCTTGTCCTGACGCTGCTCCGACCCACGGTTGAGCTGGCTCATCGCGATCACGGGGAGCTCGAGCTCCTTGGCCAGCAGCTTGAGCGCACGGGAGAACTCCGAGACCTCCTGCTGGCGGCTCTCGACCTTCTTGCCCGAGGTCATCAGCTGGAGGTAGTCGATGACGATCAGCTTGAGGTCGTTGCGCTGCTTGAGCCGCCGGGCCTTGGCCCGGATCTCCATCATCGTCATGTTCGGTGAGTCGTCGATGTAGAGCGGGGCGTCGGCGATCTCGCCCATCCGGCGGGCCAGCTTGGACCAGTCCTCGTCCGACAGCGAGCCGGCGCGCATGTGGTGCAGCGGGACCTTCGCCTCCGCCGACAGCAGACGCATGGTGATCTCGTGCTTGCTCATCTCGAGCGAGAAGATCGCCGCCGGCATGTGGTGGTGCACCGACGCCGACCGGGCGATGTCCAGGCCCAGGGTCGACTTGCCCACACCGGGGCGGGCCGCGATGACGACCATCTGCCCGGACTGCAGGCCGTTGGTCAGCTCGTCGAGGTCGCGGATGCCGGTCGGGACGCCGCGGGCGGTGCCACCGCGGGAGGCGATGGCGTCCAGCTCGTCCATGGTGGGCTGCAGGACGTCGGCGAGACGCGAGTAGTCCTCGCTCATCCGCTTCTCGGTGACGTCGTAGATCTCCTGCTGCGCGCGGTCGACGATGTCGTCGACGTCGCCCTTGCCGCCCGCCGCGCCGTAGCCGAGCTGGACGACGCGGGTGCCGGCCTCGACCAGCCGCCGCAGCACGGCCTGCTCGGCGACGATCGCGGCGTAGTAGCCGGCGTTCGCCGCGGTGGGCGTGGAGGCGATGAGGGTGTGCAGGTAGACCGCGCCGCCCATCTTGGACAGCTGGTCGGTGCGGTTGAGCTCGGCGGCGACGGTGATCGCGTCGGCGGGCTCACCGCGGCCGTAGAGGTCCAGGACGACGTCGAAGACGATCTGGTGGGCCGGGCGGTAGAAGTCGGCACCGTGCAGGACCTCCACCACGTCGGCGATGGCGTCCTTGCTCATCAGCATGCCGCCGAGCACGGACTGCTCAGCAGCGACGTCCTGAGGGGGCTGCCGGTCGTACTCCGGAGCCGCGGCCCGCGGCCTGCTGATGTCGTCGAGTACCGCCACGTGGTCCCACCCTCCTCTGCCGTGCTCGGGGTGCCCGGGGGCTCCTCGGCGCGGCGCGTCCTGCTCGAACATGTGTTCGGCACACGACTACCACCGGGTGCCGACAGTCCTCGGTCCGGCGGGAGCTGGGGACGACGGTAGGAACCGGGGAGGGGGTCCGTCCAACACCGCTGTGCACGCCTCTCTGCACAACTTGTGGACAAGTCGGTGGATTGCGGTGGTCACCGTGTGGAGACGGCGGGGGACCGGAGTCCGTCGGGTGCCGTCAACCCGCCCGTCACCTGCACTCCGCTCTGTCCCGGGGTGTGGACAGGAGAAATCCGCCGACCGGCGGGGTGTTCTCCACCACCGGCGTGTCGGGTCGTCACCGCTGGTCACACGGGCACCGCACGCGGTGGTCCAGCCGCTCGGCCACGGGTGGCGGAGCACACCGACCACCACCTGCGGACCGCCCGGGTCGACCCCGCCGTCCACGGGCCGTCGGAGGCGCCGTGTCGACACGGGGGACGGGTGACCGGGCCCGGGAACGCCACGAGGGGCGCCGGACCGGAGTCCGACGCCCCTCGGGCGACCTCCTGCAGGAGCAGGAGGTGGTGGTTCAGCCGGCGACGACGTCCAGGGTGACCGGGACGCTGACCTCGGGGTGGACCCGCACCGTGACGGTGTGGGTGCCGACGCTCTTGATGCTGCTGGGCAGCTCGATGCGACGACGGTCCAGCTCCGGGCCACCGGCGGCGGTGACCGCAGCGGCCACGTCGGCGGTGGTGATGCGGCCGAACAGACGGCCACCGTCACCGGAGCGCGCGGGCAGGGTCACGGTCAGCCCCGAGAGGCGGGCGGCGAGCGCCTGGGCCTCCTCGAGCGTGCGCACGTCACGCGCGTCACGCGCACGACGCAGACCGGCGATCTGCTTCTCGGCCCCGCGGGTGGCGATCATGGCCAGCCCACGCGGCAGGAGGTAGTTGCGGCCGTAGCCGCCCTTGACCTCGACGGTGTCGCCGGAGGAACCGAGACCGGTCACCTCGGCGGTCAGGATCAGCTTCATGGTGCTCATGGTCAGCGCGCCGTGGAGGTGTAGGGCAGCAGTGCCATCTCGCGGCTGTTCTTCACGGCCACGGCGACGTCACGCTGGTGCTGGCTGCAGTTGCCGCTGACGCGGCGGGCACGGATCTTGCCGCGGTCGGAGATGAACTTCCGCAGCAGGGTCGTGTCCTTGTAGTCCACGTAGGTCGCCTTGTCCTTGCAGAACTGGCAGACCTTCTTCTTGATCTTGCGGGGGGGAGGCTTCGGCACTTGGGGTTCTCCTGGGAGATCAGTTCAGAGATGTGAGTGGGCGCCCGTGAGGGGCCCGGTTCAGAAGGGAGGCTCGTCCGAGGACGCCGGGGGAGTCGACCAGGGGTCGCTCGCACCGCCGCCGGAGAAGCCGCCGCCGCCGCCACCGCCACCGTTGCCGCCGCCGAAACCACCGCCGCCGCCGCCACCCTCGCTGCGTGCAGCGCGGGTGACCTTGGCCGTGGCGTAACGGAGCGAGGGGCCGATCTCGTCGACCTCGAGCTCGATGACGGTGCGCTTCTCGCCCTCCTTCGTGTCGAAGGAGCGCTGCTTGAGCCGCCCCGACACGATGACCCGCGAACCGCGGGTGAGGGACTCGGCGACGTTCTCCGCCGCCTGACGCCAGACGTTGCACCTCAGGAACAGCGCCTCGCCGTCCTTCCACTCCTGCGACTGACGGTCGAAGGTGCGGGGGGTCGAGGCGACGGTGAAGTTGGCGACGGCGGCGCCGGACGGGGTGAACCGCAGCTCCGGGTCGGCCGTCAGGTTCCCGATGACGGTGATGACGGTCTCGCCGGCCATGGTCAGTGGACCTCGGGCCGCATCAGCTTGGTGCGCAGGATGGACTCGTTGAGGTTCAGCTGGCGGTCCAGCTCGGCGACAGCGGCAGGCTCGGCCTGGATGTCGACGATGGCGTAGATGCCCTCGACCTTCTTCTGGATCTCGTAGGCCAGCCGACGGCGGCCCCAGATCTCGGTCTTGACGGTGCCACCGGAGTTGGTGACGACGGTCAGGAAACGGTCCAGGCTGGGAGCGATGGTGCGCTCCTCGAGCTCGGGGTCGAGGATGATCATCAGTTCGTAGTGACGCACGGAGAACCCCACCTCCTCTGGTCTCAGCGGCCGCAGGGGATCTGCAGCAGGAGGGTCGTACACGCGTCGCCCACCCCGCCGTGACCCACGGGAGCGGGCAGCAGACGGGACGAGCACCGCACAGGCTACCAGCGCGGCCACCTCAGGTCCTCCGCGCTGTGGACGGGCCGGTTCAGCGGGCCCGGGCACCGGCGCGCGCACTAGGGTCGCCGGGTGGCTGAGCAGCTGATCGGTGTGCACGTCGGACCGGGCCTGACCGAGGACAACGAGCTGGACGACGGCGGCCCGCTGGCCCGCGCCGCGGAGATGGACGCCGACGCCGTCCAGGTGTTCCTCGCCGACCCGCAGGGCTGGAAGAAGCCGCTGCCCCGCCCGGACGCCGCGGACCTGCTGGCCTCCGACGTCGCCGTCTTCGTGCACGCGCCCTACATCGTCAACGTCGCCTCGACCAACAACCGGATCCGCATCCCCAGCCGCAAGCTGCTCGCCCAGCACGCGGCGGCCTCGGCGGCCGTCGGGGCGACCGGCATGGTCGTGCACGGCGGGCACGTGCTCGCCAAGGACGACCCGGCAGCCGGCGTCGACAACTGGCGCAAGACGTTCTCCCGGCAGGCCGACGAGGGCGGGTTCGGCGTCCCGGTGCTGATCGAGAACACCGCAGGCGGGGACAACGCGATGGCCCGTGAGCTGGCCGCCGTGGCCAGGCTCTGGGACGCCGTGGGGGTGTTCGGCGCCGGGTTCGTACTGGACACCTGCCACGCCTGGGCCGCCGGCTGGGACCTCACCCGCGTGGTGGACGACGTCCGGGCGGTCACCGGGCGGATCGACCTGGTGCACCTGAACAACAGCCGCGACCCCGCCGCCTCCGGGCGCGACCGGCACGCACCGCTGGGCGCGGGGAAGATCCCGCTGGAGCTGCTGGTCGGCGTCGCCCGCGCCGCCGGCGCCCCGGTCGTGCTGGAGACCCCCGGTGACGCCGCCGGTCACGCCGAGGAGATCAGCCTGCTCCGCGAGGCCCTCGCCTAGGCGGCCACGAGCCGCCGGCGGCGCAGGACGAACCGGTCGGGGGTGCCGTCGAGGACCCCGCCGGCGGGGTCGTCGGTGCCCGGCCAGCTGCGCCGCACCAGGTCGGCGTCCGGGCGCCAGACGTCGCGCACCACGAGGCCGGCCAGCACCAGGACGACGACGTCCCGCACCCCGACGGACAGGTAGAACCACTCGACGCCGATGCCGCGGTTGTCGGTGCCGAGGTAGTACAGCATCGTGGTGAGCCAGACCAGGGCCTCGGTGACCTGCCAGACGAGCAGCTCACGCCAGCGCGGCCGGGCCAGCACCGCCAGCGGGAGCAGCCACAGCGAGTACTGCGGACTCCACACCTTGTTGAACAGCAGGAAGGCCGCGACCAGCAGGAACGCCAGCTGCGGCACCCGCGGGCGCACGGGTGCCGCCAGCGCCAGGAAGGCCACCCCGGCCGAGGTGGCGATCATCAGCACCGCGACGGTCGCGTTGAGCACCGACGGCGTCTGCCCGGTGGCCAGCGGCCCGTCGAGGGCCTGCCCGTCGGTGAGGTCCAGCAGCATCGCCCAGATGCTCTCCGGGTTGGCCGGACGGGTGTCGCTGAGGCTGAAGAACCGGGCCCAGTTCTCCGGCGCGGCCAGGGCGACCGGCACGTTGACCACCAGCCAGGCGAGAGCCGCCGCCACCGTGGTCGCCGCCCAGGCCCGCAGCCGGCCGGCGCGCAGGCACAGCACCAGCAGGGCGCCCAGCAGCAGCACCGGGTAGAGCTTGGCGGCGATCCCCAGGCCGATCAGCACACCGGCCAGCACCGGACGGCGACGGGCCCAGGCGAGCATCCCGAAGGTGGTCAGCGCGACGGCGAGTGCGTCCCAGTTGGTGAAGGCGTGCACCAGCAGCAACGGCGAGAGGCCCACCATCGCCGCGTCCCAGGGACGGCGTCCGGTCAGGCCCAGGACGCCGCGGGTGACCAGCAGCGCCAGCGCGGACAGCAGCAGGCAGGTGGCGACGTAGTACGTCTCCACCGGCACGGTGTCCGGCAGCAGGCCCGGACCGGCGGCCAGCGCGTCGTAGGCCCGGCCGACCACCGCGGCCAGCTGCATCAGGCCACCGGTGAGCACCGGGTACTCGACCGCGGAGTCCAGGTAGGGCACCAGGCCCTCGTCCTGGCCGTGGATGCCGAACAGCGGGACGGCGTCGTTGTAGCAGAGGTGGGTGTACTGCTTCGAGCCCGACCAGTCGCCGTCCGCGCACGGCGCCTGCTTGGCCCAGGCCAGCCCCAGCACCGCCACGGTGAACAGCAGGCACACCCGCAGCGGCGTCCAGAACAGCGCCTGACCGGTGACGGCGTGCCGGCCCCACGGGCCACCGACGGCCTCGCTGGCCTGCGCGACCACCGGGTCCACCCAGCTGGGGACGACGCGGTCGGGCTCACCCGGGACGGCGGCGTCGGCCCGCCGGCGGGTCACCGCGGAGGCGCCCGACGCGACGGGCCCGCCCTCCGGGAGTGCAGAGGACGGGCCCGTCGACGGTGCGGTCACGCGGTCAGTGTGCCCGCGTCAGTTGGTGCTCTGGGTGGGGACCGGCTGCACCGGACCCGACGGCACGGGCTGCTCGGTGTCGGGTTCCTCGGTGACGGGCGCGGGCGTGGTCTCCGCCGCTGCCGAGCTGCTCGCCGCCGCGGCCGACCTGCTCGCCTCGGCTGCCGCCTGACGCGCCCGCTCGGCCTCCGTCCTCGCCCGGTCCCGAGCCCGCTGCTCGGCCGCTCCGGTGGTCGGGGCGGCGGCGGTCGAGGACGCCGGTGCGGGGCGCTCCTGCTGCACCTGGGTCGCCTGCGCCTCGCTGCTGGTGGCCGGCGCCTCGGTCGTCTCCTCGGCGGCGTCGGTCACCGACGAGTCGGCCTTGATCACCGCCTTGGTGGGCAGCGGCTCCTCCGGGGTGCCGGCCAGCACGGTGTCCATGAACTGCTGCCAGATCGCACCGGGCAGGCCGGAGCCGTAGATGATGTCGTCCTGGGCGTTGCGGATGGGCGCGATGCCCTGGGTGCCCATCCACACGGCCGTGGAGATCGACGGGGTGAACCCGACCATCCAGGCGTCGGAGTTCTCCGCGCCCAGCCCCTGGGTGCCGGTCTTGGAAGCCACCGGGCGGTTGCCCTCCAGCAGGCGCTTGGACGCCTTGGCCACCCCGTCCATGGAGAACGTGGTGTCGCTGGCGACGTCGGCCGGGATGACCGACCGGGCGTTCTCGGCACCGGTCACGGTGCGCACGACCGCGCCGGTGCTGTCGGCGACCTGGGCCACGAAGTGCCGCTCGTGGTACATCCCGCCCGCGGCCAGCGTGGCGAAGCCGACGGCCTGGTCGATCGGGCGGACCTCGTACTCACCGATGCCGATGGCCCCACCGGTCTGGCCGTTCTGCGGGCTGGCCAGCGTCGGCTTGCCGCGCAGCGTCTCCGGCACGGTGGCGTCGTCCGGCCAGGTCGCGTCGATGCCCATCGCCGCCCGCGCCTGCTCGGCCACCTTCGCCGGGCCCATGTCGAAGGCCAGCCCGTAGAAGGTGGTGTTCAGCGACCGGGTGACCGCCTCCTTGATCGTGCAGGCGGCGCACTGCGCGTTGTTCGAGTTCACGACCTCGCGCTCGCGGTCCTTGAACTCCTGCGGGGACGTGCCGTCGCGCTTGGAGTCGACGCTGAAGCCGTTCTGCAGCGCCGTGGCGACCGTGTACGGCTTGAACGACGAACCCGGCTGCTTGTATGCCTGGGCGTAGTCGGTGGTGTCGACGGTCGGGTCGTCGCTGCCGTGCTGCTTGTTGCCGTAGTATGCCAGCACGCCACCGGTGCGGGGGTCGATCGCCACGAGGGCCTGCCGCAGGTCCTTGTCCTCGCCCTCCATCACGTCGTTCACCGCGGCGACGGCGGCCTCCTGGTGGCCCTTGTTGATCGTGGTGGTGACCCGCAGGCCGGCGCCCTCGACGTTCTCGAAGCCCATGTCCGGGGAAGCCAGCTCGTCGAGCACCTGCTCGACGATGAGGCCCTCCGGCCCGGACGGGATGCCCAGGTTGGCGCCCTTCTTGGGCTGCACCGGTGGGTAGACCATCGGCGTCCGCGCGGCCGGGTCGACCCAGCCGGACTCGACCATGGCGTCGAGCACCAGGCCCCAGCGCTTCTGCGCGCCCTCGGGGTTGGTCTCGGGGTCGTTGGCGCTGGGGTTGCGGATCAGCACCGCGAGCACCGCGCCCTGCTCGGCGGTCAGCTGGGACGCCGGCACGCCGAAGTAGGTGTTCGCCGCGGTCTCGATGCCGTAGGCGCCGCGGCCGAAGTAGATGGTGTTGAGGTAGTTCTCCAGGATCTCGTCCTTGGAGTACTCGTTGTCCAGCTTGACCGCGAGGAAGAGCTCCTTGAACTTGCGGCTGAAGGTCTGGTCGGAGTTCAGGATCGCGTTCTTCACGTACTGCTGGGTGATCGTCGACCCGCCCTGCGTGGAGCCGCCGGTGACGTTGTTGTAGGCCGCCCGGGCGATGCCGGTGAAGGAGATGCCCGGGTCGGAGTAGAAGCCCTTGTTCTCCGCGGCGAGCACGGCGTTCCGGGCCGGCTCGGAGATCTGCGCGAGCGGGACGCTGGTGCGGTTCTCCCCGTCGGACAGCCGGGCCATCTCGGTGACGCCGTCGGAGTAGTAGAGGACCGTCGTCTGCTTGTTGGTGATCGACTCGGGCGAGGGGACGTCGGTCGAGGCGTAGACGACGCCGACGAACACGCCCAGCAGCACGAGCATGCTGAGGAAGGCGCCGGCGAGGAACTTCAGGAACCGCCGCCGCCGCTGCTTGCCGGTGCGCTTGCGCTTCGCCCCACCCGGCGGACGGCCCGGGCCACCACTGCCCGAGCCACCCGGACGACGTCCCCCGGTCGGCGGCTTGGCCGGGGGTCGCCCGCTGCCGCCACCGGACCGGGCCGCCGGCGGACGTGCCTCACCGCTGCGGGAGGCCGTCGCCCGGGTGCGGCTCGGCGGCGCGGGCCGACGCGGTGCGGCGCCGCCGCCACCGTTCGCCGACCGCGCCGCCGGAGGGCGGCGCACCGAGCCGGCACTGGGGCCGACGCGACTGGTCTCGTCGAAGGGAGGCACGCGGTGGCCCCTTTCCTGCTGCTCGAGGGATGTCGGGTGGCGAGGGTGTCGCCCCGCCCGGCATCACCCAGGATGCCGTCTCTGGCTGTGTGCGGGCAGCGCACGGACCGGGATCCGGCTCCTGTGCACCACACGGCACACCGGACCCAGCCGTGCGGCGTCGACCGCTCCGTCGCGACGCGGCGCCGGCGCTGCGTGGTGGCCGTCCCGGGCCGGCCGGACCCCGGGGTCCGCCACCGCCCGTCGTCCGGGCACCGCCGTCAATGTACGCAACCCACGGCCCGTGCAGGCACTCCCGCGATGTCGCCATGGCCACGCGACGGGACGTCCCGACTTGCGGTCTGCGCCACACTCCGATGTATCGTCTCGATACATCGACCAGCCGAGAGTGAGGTGACACGGTGCTCGAGTTCGCCATCCTGGGGTTGCTGCACCAGTCGCCCGTGCACGGCTACGAGCTGCGCAAGGAGCTCGCCGCCGTCCTGGGCGGGCGGCGCAGCATCTCCTACGGCTCGCTCTATCCCGCGCTCAAGCGCATGCACGCCGCCGGGCTCATCTCCAGCGACGAGCCGACCCCGCGGGCCCTGCTGCCCGCCGACGCCCCGACGCTCACCGGCCGGCGCGGCAAGGTCGTCTACACGATCACGCCCGCGGGGCGGGAGCGCTTCGCCGACCTGGTCAGCGAGGCCGGCCCCGAGGCCTACGACGACGAGGGCCGCTTCGGGGTCCACCTCGCCAACTTCGCCCACACCGCGGCCGACGTCCGGCTGCGGATCCTCGAGGGCCGCCGCCGCACGCTCGAGCGCCAACGCGACCGGCTCCTGGAGTCGCTCCGCCGCACGCAGGAGCGCCTGGACCGCTACACGCTCGAGCTGCAGCGGCACGGCCTGGACTCCGTCGACCGCGAGGTCCGCTGGCTGACCGAGCTGATCGACAGCGAGCGCACCGACCCCGGTGCCGCACCGCCGGCGACCGAGCCGCCGGCCCCTCGGACAGCACCACCCGCACCGCACAGCTCGACCAGCACCACCTGATCCGCACCGCACATCGTCCGGGCCCCGCGCGGGGCCCGCCGGAGGGAGACAGTCCATGGCATCGGTCAAGGTCGCCATCGTCGGCGTCGGGAACTGCGCCGCCTCGCTCGTCCAGGGCGTGGAGTACTACAAGGACGCCGACGAGACCGCCACGGTCCCCGGCCTCATGCACGTCCGGTTCGGTGACTACCACGTCTCCGACATCGAGTTCGTCGCCGCGTTCGACGTCGACGGCAAGAAGGTCGGCCGCGACCTGTCCGAGGCGATCTCCGCCAGCCAGAACAACACGATCAAGATCGCCGACGTCCCGCCGCTCGGCGTGACCGTCCAGCGCGGCACCACCCTCGACGGGCTGGGCAAGTACTACCGCGAGATCGTCGAGGAGTCCGACGAGACCCCGGTCGACGTGGTCGCCGCCCTCCGCGAGTCCGGCGCCGACGTCCTCGTCTGCTACCTGCCCGTCGGTTCGCAGCAGGCCGCGGAGTTCTACGCACAGGCCGCCATCGACGCGAACGTCGCCTTCGTCAACGCCCTGCCCGTCTTCATCGCCGGGACGCCGGAGTGGGCGCAGAAGTTCACCGACGCCGGTGTGCCGATCGTCGGCGACGACATCAAGAGCCAGGTCGGCGCCACCATCACCCACCGCGTGCTGGCCAAGCTCTTCGAGGACCGCGGCGTGCAGCTCGACCGCACCATGCAGCTCAACGTCGGCGGCAACATGGACTTCAAGAACATGCTCGAACGCGAGCGCCTGGAGTCCAAGAAGATCTCCAAGACCCAGGCCGTCACCAGCCAGGTCGACCGGGACATGGGCAAGGACAACGTCCACATCGGCCCCTCGGACCACGTGCCGTGGCTGTCGGACCGCAAGTGGGCCTACGTCCGCCTCGAGGGCCGCGCGTTCGGCGACGTCCCGCTGAGCCTGGAGTACAAGCTCGAGGTCTGGGACTCCCCGAACTCGGCCGGCATCATCATCGACGCCGTCCGCGCCGCGAAGATCGCCAAGGACCGCGGCATCGGTGGCCCGATCCTGTCGGCGTCCTCGTACTTCATGAAGAGCCCGCCGGAGCAGTACGACGACAGCACCGCGCGGGACGCCGTCGAGGCCTTCATCCGCGGCGACGTCGAGCGCTGACGCAGGTCCCACACAGGGCCCCGGACCTCACGGTCCGGGGCCCTGGTCTGTTCGGCCTCCTCGCAGGGGCCCGCCCCGAGCTCGCGAGGGGTGGGGGGCGAGGAGGTCCTTACGCTTGAGCCCATGCGCTCCCTCCGCCGTCCTCGTCCGCTCGCGCGCCTGTCCTCCCGGGTCGCGGTCCTCGGCGTGGTCGCCGCACTGCTGGCCGGCTGTGGTGCGGACGAGGCCGCGCAGCGGACGCCCGGTGACCCGGTCAGCACCCAGGAGGCCGAGGTCCTCAGCCAGGTCCTGTACGCCGACCGCGAGGCCGGTGGCGCCGACTTCGAGGTCCGCGCGCCCTACGCCCAGGGCGCCGAGCTGACCCTCACCGGCGAGATCGACTTCCAGGGCGGCATCGGCCGTGCCCAGGCCGTGACCACCTACGGCGACGGCCGGCCCGAGGAGACCCGCACGCTGTTCTTCAGCGAGGAGGAGCTCTACCAGGGCGACGTCCCGGGGCTGGCCGAGGCGCTCAGCGGCGCCGGGCTCCCGGCCGCGACCTACGTCCGCCGGCCGGTCACCGCCACCGGCGCCAACGGGACCGCCTCGCTGCTGGACGTGCTGGTGCAGATGGTCACCCGCCTGTCGGCCGACACCGCCGACGACCCGGGGTCCTTCGGTGAGTACACCTGGCGGGGCGCGCAGCAGATCGACGGCGAGCTGGCCTCGCTGTTCCAGAGCGGCACCGGCGCCACGATCGCCGTGGGGACGGAGAGCCGGCTGCTGCTGCAGTACGTGACGCGGCTGCAGGACTTCGACGTCACGATCGACCTGTCCGACCACGGCGAGCGGGAGATCCCGCTGCCCGCCGACGCCGACACGGTCGACCTGACCGCGCACCCGGAGATCGCCAGCACGCTGGGCCTCTGACGAAGGACCCCGGACAGCACAGGAGGGGGCGGCCTCTTCCCCAGGTCGCCCCCTCCTGCGGGTCCCTTCCTACCAGCCCACGGCCCGCAGCGGGAGTCGACACGCGAGGGAGTCGACCCGACACGGGGGGTTCAGTTGGCGGAGGGGTCCGCGGGGGCCGTCGACAGCACGCCGAGCCGGCCGGACTGACGGCGCAGCACCGACCGCCACAGCTCGGGACCGGACGCGCCGGTCAGCAGGTCGCCGGGCAGCCCGGTCACGCAGGCCCAGGCGCCATCGGCGAGCTCGTCGGCCAGCTGCCCGTGGGACCAGCCCGCGTACCCGGCGAAGACCCGCAGGCCGCCGATCTCGCCGTCCAGCTCGTCGGGGTCGCTGTCCAGGTCGACCAGGTGCACCGCGCCGGCGACCTGACGCAGGCCGCTGTCCGCGGGCAGCGGGTCACTGCCCCGGCGGGTGGCCAGGCACAGTGCGGTGTCGGCCTCGACCGGGCCACCGATGTGGAAGACCTCCGGCGCCACGGCCAGCTCGGACCAGCCCGGCAGGACGTCGCCGATGCGCACCTCGCTCGGCCGCCCGAGCACGACGCCGATCGTGCCGGTGTCGGCGTGGTCGAGCACGTAGACCACCGCGCCGGCGAAGGTCGGGTCGACCAGACCCGGCAGCGCGACCAGCAGCGAGCCCGGGCGGACGTCGTCCAGGCACCCCACGGAGAGCGCGGGGACGTCACTGGACCGGCGTCGTCCGGCTGCCTGCTCGGCGGCGGGACGACGCTCGGGATCGGGTGACGAGGGCACCGGGTTCATCCCCTCCAGTGTGCATCAGCCAGGGCGGTGAGGGGCGGCACACCGACCCGCTCCCTGCGAGCGTGCCCGCCGTCCCCAGGCGCCCGCGCCGGGCTGGCACCTCACCAGCAGCGACGTAGTGTTGTCGGAGTGCAGCAGGCGCCCACCACCGTGCGTCACCTCCTGCTGCGCGGTGACTTCCGCCGGTTGCTGGCCACCCGCCTGTCCTCCCAGTTCGGCGACGGCGTCTTCCAGGCTGCGCTCGCCGGGACGGTGCTGTTCAACCCCTCGCAGGCCACCGACCCCGTCGACGTCGCGGCCGGGTTCGCCGTCCTGCTGCTGCCGTACTCGCTGGTCGGACCGTTCGCCGGGGTGTGGCTGGACCGCTGGAGCCGCCGGCAGGTGCTGATGGTCGCCAACCTGGTGCGCGCGGTGCTCGTGCTGGGCGTGGCCGCGCTGATCCTGGCCGGGGTGACCGGGCCCGGCTTCTACGTCGCGGGGCTGCTGGTCTTCTCGGTCAACCGGTTCGTGCTCTCGGCGCTGTCGGCCGGGCTGCCTCACGTCACCGACGAGCCGTCGCTGGTCTCGGCGAACGCGCTGACCACGACCTCGGGCGCCATCGCCGCGGTGCTGGGCGGCGGCCTGGCGATCGGGTCGACCGAGCTGGCCGGGTCCGGCGCGGGCAGCTACGCCCTGCTGGCGCTGGTCTCGGCGGTGCCCTACCTGGTGGCCTCGGCGGTCGTCTCCGGCTTCCCGCGGCCCTACCTGGGGCCGGACCACCTGACGCTGGCGGCCACCGTGAGCGCCCGCGACGTCCTGCACGGGATGGTGGCCGGCGCCCGGCACATGCTCGCCCACCCCCCGGCCACCGCCGTCCTGTCGGTGATGGCCGTGCACCGGGTGTTCTACGGGCTGCTCACGCTGATGACCCTGCTGCTCTACCGCAACGAGTTCACCGACGAGTCCGGTCTCTTCCCCGGTGGGCTGGCCGGGCTGGGCGAGGTCCTGGCCGCCGGCGCGGCCGGCACCCTGCTGGCCGCGGCCGTGACCCCGGCGGCAGTGCGCCGGTGGGGCAAGGCGCCGTGGGTGATCGGGCTGCTGCTGCTCGCCGGGGTCGGCCAGCTCGTGCTCGGCGGGCTGTTCACCCCGCCGGCGGTCGTGGCCGCCGTGCTCACCCTGGGCTTCGTCGCGCAGGGCATCAAGATCTGCGTCGACACCACCCTGCAGGAGTCGGTGGACGACGACTTCCGCGGCCGCGTGTTCTCCGCCTACGACACCCTGTTCAACGTCACCTACGTGGTCGCCCTGCTGGTCGGCGCGCTGCTGCTGCCCGCCTCGGGGGTCAGCTGGCCGGTGCTCATCGCCGTCGGCGCCGGCTACCTCCTCACCGCCCTCGCCTTCTCCCGCTGGTCCAAGCGGAGTGGATTCGTCGAGCTGACACCGGCTCATCCACTCCGCTCAGTGCACGAGGGCCGCGATCTCCCGGCCGCAGGACACCCGGTCGGCTCGCAGCCGCTGCACCGGGAAGCGCAGTAGCACCAGCCCGGCACCGTGCAGGGCGTTCTGCCGGCGCAGGTCGGCGGCCCAGTCCTCGGTGCTGAGGTGCCAGGCACGCCCGTCGGCCTCCACGCCCACGCCGTGCTCGCGCCACAGGGCGTCGACGGAGAACCGGCCGGCTGGTGTGTCGACGGGGGCGTTCCACTCCGGCTCCGGCAGTCCGGCGGCGACGACGACCCGGCGGAGGTCGCTCTCGCCGACCGAGCGCATGCCCCGGCGGGCGTCCTCCAGCGCGGACCGCAACCAGGGCCCGAGTCGCCGGCCCAGCGCCCGCGCCTCGGAGAAGAGGTCGTCGACCGAGACGAGTTCGCGCTGGAGCGCGTCGGAGACCACGTGCTCGACGTCGGACCGGCGCCGTGCGCCCAGGCTGACGTCGACCACTGCCCGGGCAGCGGTCGTCACCGGCAGACCAGCGACGACCACCGGCTCGAGGGGACGCCGGCTCTGGTGGACGACCACGAAGCCGTGCGAGGCCATGTGCTGACCGTGGGGGCGGGACACCTCGACCATCCCCGTCTCTGGCGGTGCGGCGAAGACGCCGGTCACCCCCGCCGTGCGGCGACGGGGCGGCAACTCGTCCACGCGTGCTCCCCACAGCACCAGCGCGCTGTGGTGGGACAGGCACGCGTCGGGCCCGGCGAACTCCAGGCCGACCTGCCACCGCTCACGGCGGGTCAGCCCGCCACCGTGCGACACGACCACCCCGCGGACCGGCTCCTGCCAGCGGCCGGTGCGCACCGCCGTGCGGACCCGCTGGTCGCTGATGCCCGCCGCCCGCAGGTCCCGCCGGTGGGCGACGCAGCGGTCGGTGGGGAAGACGGAGGCGCTGGGCACCACGGCAGGGTGACGGCGAACCGGTCACCCGCGCCGGCGCCGTCCACAAGTGGAGTGGATCCGTCGGCGTCACCGCGACGGATCCACTCCGCTCACGAGGTCTTGTTGCGCCACCAGGTGAGGAGCTCGGCCTCGGCCACGTCGGGGTCCAGGGGGCCGCGCTCGAGGCGGAGGTCCTTGAGGAAGCGCCAGGCCTCGCCGACCTCGCGGCCCGGCGGGATGTCCAGCAGCTCCATGATCCGGTTGCCGTCGAGGTCGGGCCGGATCCGCCCGAGGTCCTCGGCCTGCGAGATGTCCTCGATGCGCTCCTCGAGGGAGTCGTAGGTCGCCGACAGCATCGCCGCCCGCTTCTTGTTGCGGGTCGTGGAGTCCGAGCGCACCAGCTTGTGCAGCCGGGGGAGCAGGTCACCGGCGTCGGTGACGTAGCGGCGGACGGCGGAGTCGGTCCACTCGCCGTTGCCGTAGCCGTGGAACCGCAGGTGCAGGAACGTGAGCCGGCTGACGGCCTCCACGACGTCCTTGGGGTACTTCAGCGCGGTCAGCCGGCGGCGCACCAGCTTGGCGCCGACCACCTCGTGGTGGTGGAAGGACACCCGGCCGCCGGACTCGTGCCGGCGGGTGGCGGGCTTGCCGATGTCGTGCAGCAGTGCGGCCAGCCGGAGCACCAGGTCCGGGGACCCCGCCTGCGGGTCGGCCTTCTCCAGCGCGATCGCCTGGTCCAGCACGATCAGCGAGTGGGCGTAGACGTCCTTGTGCTGGTGGTGCTCGTCGATCTCCATCCGCAGCGCGGAGAGCTCCGGCAGCACGACGTCGGCCAGCCCGGTGGACACGAACAGGTCCAGCGCCTCGCTGGGGGAGTCGTTGAGCAGGGTGCGGGAGAACTCGTGCTGCACCCGCTCGGGGGTGATCCGGCCCAGCTCCGGGGCCAGCGCGGTCATCGCCTCGACGACCTCGGGGTCGGGCATCAGCTGCAGCTGGGCGACGAAGCGCACTGCGCGCAGCATCCGCAGCGGGTCGTCGGCGAAGGACTCCTCGGCCCGGCCGGGCGTGCGCAGCCGGCGGGCCAGCAGGTCCCCGAGGCCGCCGAAGGGGTCGGTGACGGTGCGGTCCTCGCCGAGGGAGACGGCCATCGCGTTGACGGTGAAGTCCCGGCGGGCCAGGTCGTCGACCAGGGAGTCGCCCCAGGCGACCTCGGGGTTGCGGGACTCCCGGTCGTACCGGTCGGCCCGGAAGGTGGTGATCTCCAGCCGTTCCCCGCGCACCTCCGCGCCGACCGTGCCGAAGGCGATGCCGGTGTTCCACGTGGAACTGGCCCAGCCGCGCAGCACCTCCAGCGTCTGCTCCGGGCGGGCGTCGGTCGTCAGGTCCAGGTCGCCCGTGGGCAGCGCGGCGTCGTCGGCGGCGGCCAGCAGCGCGTCGCGCACCGACCCGCCGACCAGGTGCACCTCGAACCCGGCCGCGGTGAACCGGCGGCCCACCTCGGCGAGGACCGGCGAGAGGTCCACGAGCTCGCGGACCGTCGCCTGCACCGCCGCGGGGACGGGCTGGGCGGGAGGGCGACGCGGATGCTCGACTGACACGACGAGCGAGGGTAGTGCGGTCGCGCGCGCTACCCTCTCCGCATGGCTGGGACGGGCGGGCGACAGCGCCCCGGCCGCCGACTGCGCCGGGTCGACGAGACCTCGGCCGGCGGCCTGGTGGTGGCCGACGACGCACTGACCGGACCCTGCGCTGCCCTGATCGGGCGCACCGACCGGCGCGGCCGCCTGCTGTGGTCCCTGCCCAAGGGCCACATCGAGGAGGGCGAGACGCCCGAGGACACCGCCGTCCGCGAGGTCGCCGAGGAGACCGGCATCATCGGCGAGGTCGTCGCCCCGCTGGGGATCATCGACTTCTGGTTCGTCGCCGACGGGCGGCGGGTGCACAAGACCGTCCACCACTTCCTGCTCCGGGCCACCGGTGGCGCGCTGTCCGACGAGGACGTGGAGGTCACCGAGGTGGCCTGGGTGCCGCTGACCGAACTGGGCGGCCGGCTGGCCTACGCCGACGAGCGCGCCCTGGTGGAGCGCGCGCCGGGCCTGCTGGCCGACACCGCGTGAGGCGGCGGGCCGCCGGCCGCGCCGACGGCCGCCCCGGCCTCGGCGTCGCCTCCTGCACGTCGTCCCGGGCCGCCGGGCGCACCGCCGTCCTCGGGGCGGTCCTGACCGTGCTGACCGGCGTGGTCGGCCTGCCGGCCGCACAGGCCGAGCCGGGCGGGCCCGTCCGCACCACCGCCGCCGCCGAGGCCCCCCGCCCGGTGCGGGTGGTGGTCCAGCGGCTCGAGCCGCGCACGGTGGTCCCGGGCGCACCGGTCCAGCTGGGCCTCACCCTGGTCAACGACGGCACCACCACCTACCGCGACCTGTCGGTGCGGCTGCAGCGCGGCGACGTGCTGCGCACCCGGGCCGGCCTGGACGCCGAGCTCGACTCCGCCGACACCGGTGGGGCCACGGCCGCCGCACCCTGGCAGGAGGTGGCCGGCGAGCTGGCCCCCGGGCAGTCCCGCACCGTCGAGTACGCGACCACCGCCGAGGCCCTGCAGCTCACCGAGGACGGCGTCTACCCGGTGCTGGTCAACGTCAACGGCAGACCCGAGGACGGCGCCGAGGAGCGGGTGGGGGAGCTGGCCACCCAGCTGGTCTCCCGGGTCGCACCGCCGGCCGACCCGCCCCGGCGGACGACGGTCGCCTGGCTCTGGCCGATCACCGACCGGCCGCACCGCGACCCCACCGGTGCCTTCGTCGACGACCAGCTCGCCGCCGAGGTGGCCGAGGGCGGCCGGCTCGACCGCGCCCTCGACGTCCTGGACCGGCTGCCCCGGGTGCCCGGTGGGACCCGGCCGGCGGTACCGGTGACCCTCGCCGTCGACCCCGCGCTGCTGGAGGAGCTGGCGGTCATGGCCGCCGGCCCCTACCGCGTCGGCGACGCCGACGGCACCGGCACCGCTGCCGCCGCCGCCCTGCTCGAGCGGCTGCGCGCCGCGGCGGACCCCTCGGTGGTCGTGCTGCCCTACGCCGACGTGGACGGCGACGCGCTGGCCGCCGGCGGGCTGACCGAGGTGCTGGCCCGCTCTCTCCCCGGCACGCCGGAGGGCACCGCCCGCCAGCCCGGGGTCCCCGGCGCCACCGAGGCCACGACCGGCAGCGCGGGGGCCGCGATCGTCCGGGACGTGCTCGGGGTCGAGCCGCGCACCGACGTCGCCTGGCCGGTCGAGGGCGCGGTCCGCCCCGACACCCTCGCGGCGCTGCGCACCGGCGGGGCGCGCGCCGTGGTGCTGGCCCAGGACTCGCTGACCGAGGGCGACCGCGCCGTCGGTGCTGAAGGGGGCTCTGCCGTGCCAGCGAGCAGCCTGCCCACCGCGGCGGGGCCGGTGACCGCCCTGGTCGCCGACCAGCGGCTCACCGACCTCGTCACCGACGCGACCGGCGGGTCGGCCGGCGGGCGGTTGACCGAGCAGAGCTTCCTGGCCGAGCTTGGCGCGCTGGCCACCCAGGCCGCGGACGCCCCGGCGACCCTGCTCGTCGTCCCCTCGCGCCGGGTCGACCCCGACCCGGCGACGGTCGCGGCGATGATGACCGACACGGTCGAACAGCCGTGGCTGACCGCCGTCCCGGTCCCCGACCTGGTCGGCGCGGGAGCGGCCGCCGACGCACCTGGCCCCGGCCCCGCCGGCGACCTGGTGCCCGAGGCCGGGACCGACGCGCCGCTGTCCGCCGACGACGTGGCCGTGATCGCCGCGGCGGCGCGGGTGCGCGACGACTTCACCGCCGCCGTCGGGGAGCCGGCCAGCGTGCTCGCCGGCTACGACGCCGCCATCGCCCGGGCCGCCTCGGCCGGCTGGCGGGGCGACCCGGTGGGGTTCACCGCCTCGGCCGCCCGGCTGCGGGACTCGATCGACTCGCTGCGCCGGCAGGTCACCCTGGTGGCCCCGGTCGACGGCACCTACAGCCTCGCCTCACGGGACGCCCCCCTGGTGCTCACCGTGCGCAACGACCTGCCCTTCCCCATCGACGTGGAGCTCGAGCTCATCACCCGCGAGAACGTGCAGCTGACCACCGAGGACATCGGCGTCACCACCCTGGAGCCCGAGTCCCGCCGCCTGCTGGAGGTGCCGGCCCGCGTGCAGCAGTCCGGCGGCTTCGCCGTCACCGCCCGGCTGACCACGCCCGGCGGTGAGCTGCTGGGCGAGGAGGTGCGGATGCAGGTCAGGAGCACCGCCTACGGCCCGATCACCCTCGGCCTCACCATCGGCGCCGCGGGCCTGCTCGGCCTGCTGTTCCTGCGCCGAGCCGTGCTCTTCGTACTGGCCCGCCGTCGCGGCGAGACCACCGGGGACGAGTCCCCGGCCGGTGGCGCCGGCGTGCCGCCCACCCGGAGCCCGGTGTGAGCAACGGTTCCCGCGCCGGCTCCCCGGAGGACCAGCGCGCCGACGCCGGGTCCTGGCAGCCCGCCGACCCGCAGCGGCACGACGACCAGCAGCGGCCTGGCGACCGTCCCCGTCCGGACGGCGCCGCCCGCCCACCCGCGCGGCCGGATCGCCCGGTCCCGCCCGTGCCCCTTCCGCCGCCCCCGTACAACGGCGCCCGCGGCGTCCCCCCGTCGTCCCCGGCCGGGGCCGCTGCCCCGGCGGTCCCGGTGCCGCCGCCGTCCCGCGACGTCCCGCCGTCCCGGGGCACGGGTCCCGCCGGCGACGCCGGGCCCGGACCGGCCCGGTCCGCCGCCCCGGCGCCCTCGCGCGACCGGGTGCCGCCGCGACCGCTGCCCCTGCCGCCGAACTACCCCTCGGCCCGTCCCTCGGGTGCCGGGCCCCGCACCGGCGCGGAGCTGCCCCAGGCACCCGGCCAGGTCCGTCGTCCGCTCCCGCCGGTCACGCCGCTGGACCCGGCCCCGGTGGCCGGCCTGCCGCCCGTCGTCCCGCGCCGGCGCACCGACCTGCCCCCCGTCCCGCCGCCGACCCGGGTGCGGCGGTTCGTCCCCGGCCCCGACGACACCCAGCTCATCCCCGCCTTCCCGCCGGTCCAGCAGGTCGACGAGGACGACGAGGAGGTCGCCGACCGCGAGGGCGCCCCCGGCGGCAGCAAGGGGATCCTGCGGGCCGCCGGCACCATGGCGGTCGCGACGCTGGTCAGCCGGCTCACCGGGCTGCTGCGCACCGTCGTCATCGCCGCCGCGCTGGGCGTGACCCTGGTCAACGACGCCTACAACACCGCGAACACCCTGCCCAACCTGGTCTACGAGCTGCTGCTGGGCGGCGTGCTGTCCTCGGTCGTCGTCCCGCTGCTGGTCCAGGCGCAGGTCAAGGACCGCGACGGCGGCGTCGGCTACACCCAGCGGCTGATGACCATCGCCACCGTCGGGTTGCTGGTGATCACCGGCCTGGGGGTGCTGGGCGCACCGCTGCTCACCCGGCTGGCCGACATCAGCGGGGACGCCGACCAGGTGTCGCTGGCCAACTGGCTGGCGAGGCTGCTGCTGATCGAGATCGTCTTCTACGGCCTGGGCGCGCTGGCCGCCGCGGTGCTCAACTCCCGCGGGGTGTTCGGCGCACCGGCCTGGGCGCCGGTGCTCAACAACCTGGTGGTCATCGCCACCGGTGCGCTGTTCATCGCCGCCAGCGGCCCCGGTGAGCTCACCCCGGTCACCATCAGCGACTACCAGGTGTGGCTGCTCGGCATCGGCACCACCGCCGGCATCGCCGTGCAGTCGTTGATCCTGCTGCCGCTGCTGCGCAAGGTCGGCGTGCCGCTGCGCCCGCGCTGGGGCCTGCGCGGCACCGGGCTGCGCGAGGCCGGCTCGCTGGGCATCTGGGTGGTGGCCTACGCGGCGATCAGCCAGGTCGGCGTGATCATCGCGATGCGCGTGGCCAACGCCGCCGGCCGGGAGGGCGGGCTGGGGTCCAGCGCCTTCGCCATCGCCAGCCTGCTGTTCCAGATGCCCTACGGGATCATCGGCGTCGCACTGCTCACCGCCCTGCTGCCCCGGATGAGCCGCGCCGCCGCCCGCCAGGACCTGGACGGCGTCGTCGCCGACCTCACCCTGGGCACCCGCCTGTCGGCCACCGGGCTGCTGCCGGTCACCGCCGTCCTGGTGGTGCTCGGCCCGGCGGTGGCCACCGTCGCCTTCGGCTGGGGCAACACCAGCGTCGAGCAGGCCCACTCGATCGGGATCGCGCTGGCCTGGGGGGCCTTCGGGCTGCTGCCGATGGCGGTCACCCTGCTGCAGCTGCGGGTCTTCTACGCCATGAAGGACGCCCGGACGCCGACGTTCATCCAGCTGGCCATGGTCGCCGTCCGGGTGCCGCTGCTGCTGCTGGTGCCGGTGCTGGTCAGCCCCGAGCACGTCGTCGCCGGGCTGATGATCGCCACCAGCACCACCTACCTGATGGGCTGGCTGGCCGGCAGCGTCGCCCTGCACCGCGCGCTCGGTGTCCGCGCCGGCCCGGACGCAGGCCGGACGGTCGCCCGGATGGCCCTGGTCTCCGCCGTCGCCGGCGTCCTGGGCTGGGTCGCGGTGTCCCTCGCCGGCCGATCGCTGGGGGAGTCGGTCCCGGGCTCGCTCGGAACGGTCCTCCTCGGTACCGTGGTCATCGGCAGCGCGGTGGTCGCGGGTGCCGTGGTGGTCGGTGTCCCCGAGGTGCGGGACGGTCTGGCCGGTGTCCGGGCGAAGCTCGGGCGATCACGGTGACCAGACCACCGGTGCCGAGCACGGGGGCGCCGTCCCCGGCAGGACAGGGCAGGGGGTCGGCAGCGTCCGTGACGTCGACGACCACAGGCCTGCCCGACCGGTACCGCCCGCTCGACCAGGTCGCCCCGGACGAGGAGACGCCCACCGGCGTCATCCGCTCCTGGCGGGCCCGGGACCGGGTGCTCAACCGCGACGTCGCGCTGCGCGTGCACACCCCCGGCGGCCCCGCCGCCCGCGAGTGGATCACCCGCGCGCTCACCGCCGGCGGGCTGGCCACGCCGGCACTGGCGATGGTCTACGACGCGGCCGAGGGCACCGGCGGCACCGAGCCCGGTGGCGCGGCCTACGTGGTCAACGAGTGGATCGAGGGCACCCGGCTGTCCGACCGGCTGGCCGAGAGCGGCCCGCTGGGCGAGCGCGAGGCCAGCGCCGTGGTCCGCCGGCTGGCCGAGGGCGTCGCCGAGGCGCACCGGGTCGGGCTCGCCGTCGGCGGGCTCACCGCCGAGCACGTCGTGCTGCGCCCCGGTGGCCTCGTCGGGCTGCTGTCTGTG
Organism: Modestobacter sp. VKM Ac-2986; assembly: GCF_026967795.1. Classification (GTDB taxonomy): domain Bacteria; phylum Actinomycetota; class Actinomycetes; order Mycobacteriales; family Geodermatophilaceae; genus Modestobacter. The sequence goes on along the minus strand of NZ_JAPVBH010000001.1, from coordinate 194,379 downwards.
CCGGCCGCGACCAGCACCGAGGAGGGCGACATCGCCGCCCTCGGGGCCCTCCTGGAGCTGTGCCTCACCGGCGGCGGCCCCACCCCGATCGCGTCCCCCGACCTGGCCGCCCTGGTGCGCCGGGCCCGCTCCACCGACCCCGCGAACCGGCTGTCCAGTGCCGGCGCGATGGTCGCCCTGCTGGCCGAGCGCCCGCGCACCGCCCCGCAGGAGGCCGCCCGTCCCGACGGGCTGACCGACAGCGGCTGGATGCGCCGGCTGCGCGACCGCCGCGACCTCGCCGACGCCGAGGAGACCGGCGGTCCCGTCCGGCTCGACCCGCACACCCTCCCGCCGGTCCCCGGTCGCGCCATGGCCCGCCCGCTGGCCTCCCGCCACGCGGCCGAGGTCGACGACGAGGACGACCTGGACTGGGAGACGACCTTCCCCGACGACGAGGAGGAGCTCGACGACGAGCCGGCTCCCACCGCCCGTCGCCGGCTGGCCGTCATCGGGCTGCCGCTGCTCGCCCTCGCCGTCATCATCGCGATCGGCTGGTGGGTGGGCAGCAACGTGCTCTCCGTCGCCTCCAGCAACGTCGACTCGAACGGTGGCCGGACGGTGCCCGGCGCCGGTGCCACCGCCGGCTCCTCCGCCGCAGCGCCGGCGCCCCCGGCGGCCACCCCGGGCACCCCGCTGCCGGTCACCGACGCCACCGTCTTCGACCCCCTGGGCGACGGCGAGCCGGAGAACGACGGCGACGTCCCGCTGACCACCGACGGCGACCCCGCCACCGCCTGGGCGACGCTGAACTACCGGAACTCCGCCGACTTCGGCAACCTGAAGGAAGGCGTCGGGGTCCTCTACGACCTGGGCAGCGAGCAGCCGGTGAGCAGCGTCGAGCTGCGGACCACCCGGCCCGGTTCCTCCGTGGAGATCCGCACCGGGGGCACCCCCGACAGCGACCTGGAGGACTTCACGGTCGCCGCCAGCGGCGACCTCACCGGCACCGACGACCTGGCCTTCCAGGCGCCGATCACGACCCGCTACGTGCTCGTGTGGGTCACCGGCCTGGTGCCCCAGGGCAGCACCTTCAGCGCCGACCTCGCCGAGGTCACCCCCCGCTCCGCCGGCTGAGCGCGAGCCACCGACCACCCCGTCCGGGGTGGCGGGCCGCCCGCCACGGGCCCGGCAGCAGGGTCTGCGGGGAATGCCCGACCTAGGCTGTCGGTTGTGCCGACCGTGACGAACGACCAGCCCGCCCCCGGCCCCGCGGTCTCCACCGACCCGGCGCACCCGGCGATCCCCCCGGCGGAGCACGACGGCGTCCGTGACCTGATCATCATCGGGTCCGGCCCTGCCGGTTACACCGCTGCCACCTACGCCGCCCGCGCGAACCTCCACCCGCTGGTGTTCGAGGGCTCGCAGTTCGGTGGCGCCCTGATGACCACCACCGAGGTCGAGAACTTCCCCGGCTTCCCCGAGGGCATCCAGGGCCCGCAGCTGATGGACGACATGCGCACCCAGGCCGAGCGCTTCGGCGCCGAGCTGGTGCCCTCCGACGTCACCGAGGTCGACCTCACCGTCAACCCCAAGATCGTCAAGGTCGGTGGGGTGGAGCACCGCGCCCACGCGGTGATCATCGCGACCGGCTCGAAGTACCGGTACCTCGGCCTGGACAACGAGCAGCGCCTGCTCGGCCACGGCGTCTCCGCCTGTGCCACCTGCGACGGCTTCTTCTTCCGCGACCAGGACATCGTCGTGGTCGGTGGTGGTGACTCCGCCATGGAGGAGGCCACCTTCCTGACCCGCTTCGCCAAGACGGTCACCGTCGTGCACCGCCGCGAGGAGCTGCGCGCGTCGAAGATCATGGTCAAGCGCGCGCAGGACAACGAGAAGATCCGCTGGGCCCTGGGCAAGCAGGTCACCGACGTCCACGGCGAGGGCGCGGTCTCGGCCGTCGAGCTCACCGACGTCGCCACCGGCGCCACCGAGCAGCTCCCGGTCACCGGCCTCTTCGTCGCGATCGGCCACGACCCGCGCAGCGAGATGTTCGCCGGCCAGGTGAAGCTGGACGACGAGGGGTACGTCGTCGTCGACCACCCGACCACCCGGACGAGCATCGACGGCGTCTTCGCTGCCGGTGACGTCGTCGACCACATCTACCGCCAGGCGATCACGTCGGCCGCCACCGGTGCGGCCGCCGCCATCGACGCCGAGCGCTGGCTGGCCGACACCTTCGACGAGCGCTGACGAAGTAGCAGGACCCCTTCGTCCCCCACGCTTCGCAAGCTCAGCGCGGGGCCCTACGAAGGGGCCGAGGGCATAGAACCGGCGACCGGCCGGTTCCACCACCAGCACCTCCGAGCAACCAAGGGAGCCACCATGGCAGGCAAGAACACCGTGACCGTGACCGACGCCAGCTTCGCCACCGACGTGCTGGGCAGCGACAAGCCCGTGCTCGTCGACTTCTGGGCCGAGTGGTGTGGCCCGTGCAAGATGGTCGCCCCGGTGCTGGAGGAGATCGCGGCCGAGCACGCCGACAAGCTCACCATCGCCAAGCTCAACATCGACGAGAACCCGCAGATCGCCCGCGACTACCAGGTCATGTCGATCCCGACCATGACGGTCTTCCAGGGCGGCAAGCCGGTCAAGAGCATCATCGGCGCCAAGCCCAAGGGCGCCATCCTCTCGGACCTGTCCGACTACATCTGACGAAGGACCTGCTCGCCCCCCACCATTCGCAGGCTCATGGTGGGCCCCTGCGAGCAGGCCATGGGCCCGTTCGTCCCTCGGGACGGGCGGGCCTCGTCCGTTCCCGGGGTGGGGTCGCGGCGTCCGTGGGCGGGTGGTCTGACGGCGTCAGGTCACCCGGTGCGCACACGTCGGTCACCACGGGCCACAATCGACGTCCGTACGCCGGCCGTCCCCCGACCGGAATCCGACCGTAGAGGAGCGACGAGCGCCGCATGGACGTCCTGCGACCCGGCAGCACCGGCCCCGCGGTGGCCGAGGTGCAGGCGGTCCTCCGGTCCCTCGAGCTGCTCGACGGCGACCCCGCCCAGCCCGCCGGCCCCACCGCCGAGTACGACCCGGCGACCGAGCTCGCCGTCCGGCACTTCCAGCAGGTCCGTGGGCTCTCCGTCGACGGGCGGGTGGGCGACGAGACCTACCGCGCCCTGCACGAGGCCCGCTGGTCCCTCGGTGACCGCCTCCTCCGGTACGACCCCGAGCGGCCCGTGCGCGGCGACGACGTCCGCCGGCTGCAGGAGCTCCTGCTCGAGCTGGGCTACGACGCCGGCCGCGCCGACGGCATCCTGGGCGCCGAGACCGAGTCGGGGCTGCGCACCTTCCAGCGCGACTACGGCCTGACCGCCGACGGCACCTGCGGGCCGGCCACGCTGCGCGCCCTCAAGCAGCTGGGCCGCCGGGTCACCGGCGGGCGGCCTCAGCTGCTGCGGCAGAGCGCGTCGATGGTGGCGTCCGGCTCGCACCTCATCGGCCGGGTCATCGTCATCGACCCCGGTCACGGCGGCCCGGACACCGGGTTCACCGCGGGGGAGACCACCGAGGCCGACCTGGTCTTCGACCTCGCCTCCCGGATCGAGGGCCGGCTGGCCGCCGCGGGCGCGACCGTCTACCTGACCCGGGGGCGCGACGGCGACCCCGCGGCCGGTGACCGCACCACGTTCGCCAACGACACCCGAGCCGACCTGTTCCTGTCCCTGCACATGGAGGCGCACGGCTCGGCGCACGCCCGGGGCGTGGCCAGCTACTACTACGGCACCGGGTCCGGGGCCAGCTCCACCGTCGGCGAGGAGTTCGCCAACCTGGTGCGGCGCGAGGTCATCGCCCGCACCGGCCTGCTCGACTGTGGCTCGCACCCCAAGACCTGGGACATCCTGCGGATGACCCGGATGCCGGCCGTCCGCGTCGACTGCGGGTACCTCTCCCACCCCGTCGACCGGTTGCTGCTCCTGGACGCCCGCACCCGCAGCACCATCGCCCAGGCCGTGGTCGCCGCCGTGCAGCGGCTCTTCCTGCCGGCCGACGCCGACCCGGCGACCGGCACGTTCCTCCTCCCCGCCCGGCGCTGACCAAGGACCTCCCGGCCCCCGGCCGCGTCCCGAGGCTCGCCCCGAACCTGCGAGGGGTGAGGAGGACGTCGTCCCCCCACTCGCGGCGGGACCCTGCAGGGAGGCCGGGCCGACGCAGGGCCGGGCGGCTCGCCGGGGACGGACCGGTCCGGCTGCGCTCCAGCCGCTTACACTTCGACAGGTGACCCCTCCTGTGCCCGACCCCTCGGTCGGTCCCGGTCAGGCCGGGGCGCGCTCACCGGGTGCGCCCTCGCACGTCTCGCTGCGGCATCCGCGGTTGGACCCCCTGGCAGACCGGTACGCAGCACGCACCCACGGCATGAAGAGCTCGGAGATCCGGGCCCTGTTCTCCGTGGTGAGCCGGCCCGAGGTGGTGTCGCTGGCCGGTGGCATGCCCGCCGTCACCGCCCTGCCGCTGGACGTCGTCGGCTCCATGATCGGCGAGCTCGTCTCCGGCATGGGCGCCCAGACACTGCAGTACGGCTCCGGTCAGGGCGACCCCCGGCTGCGTGAGCGGATCTGCGACGTCATGGCCCTCGAGGGCATCCTGGACGCCTCACCCAGCGAGGTGGTGGTCACCGTCGGCTCCCAGCAGGGGCTGGACCTGGTGACCCGCGTGTTCGTCGACCCCGGTGACACCATCCTGGCCGAGGGGCCGTCCTACGTCGGCGCCCTGGGGGTCTTCCAGGCCGCTCAGGCGCAGGTCCGGCACGTGGAGATGGACACCGACGGGCTCATCCCCGAGGCGCTCGAGCAGGCGCTCATCGAGTGCCGCGCGCGCGGCGACCGGGTCAAGTTCCTCTACACGGTGCCCAACTACCACAACCCCGCCGGCGTGACCCTCTCCGAGGAGCGACGCGAGGCGGTCATGGCGATCGCCGAGCAGTACGACCTGCTCGTCATCGAGGACAACCCGTACGGCCTGCTGGGCTTCGAGCACGAGCCGATGCGCGCGCTGCGGGCCCGCAACGACGAGCGGGTCATCTACCTCGGCTCGTTCTCCAAGACGTTCTCCCCGGGCCTGCGGGTCGGCTGGGTGCTGGCGCCCCTGGCCGTGCGGGAGAAGCTGGTGCTGGCCACCGAGGCGCAGGTGCTCTGCCCGCCCTCACTGACCCAGTACGCCGTCGCCCGCTACCTGGACACCCAGCCCTGGCAGCAGCAGATCAAGGTGTTCACCGAGCTGTACCGGGAGCGCCGCGACGCCACGCTGGAGTCGCTGGCGGCACTGATGCCCCGCGGCACCACCTGGAGCAAGCCCGACGGCGGCTTCTACGTGTGGCTGAAGCTGCCGGAGGGCCTGGACGCCAAGCTGATGCAGCCCCGCGCGGTCGCCGCGCACGTGGCCTACGTCCCGGGGATCGGCTTCTACGCCGACGGCTCGGGCCGTGAGCACATGCGGCTGTCCTACTGCTACCCCGAGCCCGACCAGATCCGCGAGGGCGTGCGCCGGCTGGCCCGGGTCATCGAGGCCGAGCTGGACCTGCACTCGACGTTCGGCTCGGTCGACACCGGCACCTTCCGGGCGGTCACCTCCACGCCTCGGTCGTCGTCCCGGTCGGCCTACCCGCCGCCGGTGATCGGGCCGGCGAACGGCGCCGAGGGCGGCGAGCCCTCCCTCTGACGACGACCCACCGACAGTTCCGTCATTGACGGAACTGTCGGTGGGTGAGGAGTCACTCCTGGTCGGAGCGTCCGGTGATCTCAGGGGCCATCATCCCGATGATGCGCTGCAGGTCGTCGACGGAGCCGAACTCCACGACGATGCGTCCCTTGGCCCGGCCGATCTGGATCTTCACCTTCGTCTCGAACATGTCCGACAGCCGGCCGGAGAGGTCCTCGACCCCGGGGGCGCTGATCTTGCGGGTCTGCCGGCGGGCAGCGGTGGGGGAGTCGGCGACCGCCATCGCGACGGCCTCCTCGGTGGCGCGCACCGACATCCCCTCGGCCACGATCCGGGTGGCCAGCGCGTCCTGCGCCTCCGCCTCGGGCAGGCCCAGCAGCGCACGTGCGTGACCGGCGGAGATGACCCCGGCCGCGACCCGTGTCTGGACCTTCACCGGCAGCTTCATCAGCCGGATGGTGTTGGTGACCTGGGACCGGCTGCGGCCGATCCTGCTGGCCAGCTCCTCGTGGGTGGCGCCGAACTCCTCCAGCAGCTGCTGGTAGGCGGCCGCCTCCTCCAGCGGGTTGAGCTGCACCCGGTGGATGTTCTCCAGCAGGGCGTCGCGCAGCATCGCGTCGTCGGTGGTGTCCCGCACGATCGCCGGGACCGTCTCCAGCCCCGCGGCCCGGGCCGCCCGCAACCGGCGCTCGCCCATGATGAGCTCGTACCGGCCGCTCGCGCCCTCCCGGACGACGATCGGCTGCAGCAGGCCGAACTCCCGCACCGAGTGGGTGAGCTCCTCCAGCGCCTCGTCGTCGAACACCTGGCGGGGCTGCTTCGGGTTCGGGACGACGTCGCCGACCGGGAGCTCGCGCAGCTGCGCCCCGGGGACGCCGGCCACCTCCTCCAACACGCGGGCGGGCAGCTCGTGCACCGACGCCGCGCGACCCTCCGCCGCACCGGTGACGGCCGCCTCCGCCGCCTCGGCGGCCCGGGCGGCGGGCGTGGCCGTCGCCGCAGGCGCGCTCGTGGGGATGAGGGCCGCCAGGCCCCGGCCGAGACCGCCGCGCTTCGTCACTGGTCCTCCTCGCTCGTGCCCGTGGTCCGCTGACGCGGCCCGGGGGTGGTGCTGGGGCCCATGGGGCCCGGCGTGGCCGCAGCGCGGCTCACGTGGCGTGCCGTCCACGGGGCGTGGGCGCGGTCACCGGCTCACCGAGCACCATGGCCGCCACCGAGGGCGGACCGGCGACCGGCGGCGGGGGAGGCGGCGTCGTGGGCTGGGCCGTGGCCGCCGGGAGCAGGGCGCCGCGCTCGGCGAACTCACGGGCCGCCTCCACGTAGCTGGTGGAGCCACGGGAGCCCGGGTCGTAGGTCAGCACCGACTGGCCGTAGCCCGGCGCCTCGCTCACCCGGACGTTGCGGGGGATCGCGGACTTGAGCACCAGGTCGCCGAAGTGGTTGCGCACCTCGTCGGCCACCTGGTCGGCGAGCTTGGTGCGCCCGTCGTACATGGTGAGCAGGATGGTGCTCACCGCGATCCCCGGGTTGAGGTGCTGGCGCACCAGGTCGATGTTCGAGAGCAGCTGGCCCAGGCCCTCCAGCGCGTAGTACTCGCACTGGATGGGGATGAGCACCTCGTCGCCGGCCACCAGCGCGTTGAGGGTGAGCAGCCCCAGCGACGGCGGGCAGTCGATGAGCACGTAGTGCGGCCGCTCGGTGGCGGGCAACTCGTGCAGATAGGTCTCGATCGCCCGGCGGAGCCGGTGTTCACGGGCCACGACGGAGACCAGCTCGATCTCCGCGCCGGCCAGGTCGATCGTCGCCGGGACGCAGAAGAGGTTGGGGCTGGCCGTGGTCGGGTGGGTGACCTCGGCGAGGGTGTTGTCGCCGACGAGCGCGTCGTAGATCGAGGGGGTGCCGATCGTGTGCTCGACGCCGAGGGCGGTGCTCGTGTTCCCCTGCGGGTCCAGGTCGATGACCAGGGTGCGCAGCCCGTAGAACGCGAGCGCGACGCCGAGGTTCACCGTGGACGTCGTCTTCCCGACGCCGCCCTTCTGGTTGGCGATCGTGACGACACGGATGCGGCCGGGCGCCGGGAACGGGTCCTGGTCGGCCGCGTGCAGCACCCGGGTGGCCCGCATGGCCTCCATGGCGATCGGGCTGTCGAAGTCCGGACCGACGGCCTGGTCGGCGGCGAGACTGGAGCGCAGCCGCTCACCGGGGTCAGTCATCGGTGCGTCCTCCTCACCACCGTGTTCCACGTGGAACGTCGATGTGTCGATCGTGCTCGTTCCACGTGGAACGAGCTCACCCGGACCTGCGTGCGGTCCGGGCAGGACCACTCCGGGTCATGACGACCACGGTAGTGGCTGCCGAGCCCAGCTCCCCGCCGACCGCGCGCGTGTGGACGTCCCGCATCCCCGCCGCCTCGAGCTCGGGGACCAGACGGGGTACCTCCGCGGCGGCCCGCTCGCCCACCAGGGCGATCAGCTGGGCGCCCGGGACCAGCAGTCCCTTGCACCAGCCCACGAGCCGGGGCAGCGGCGCGACCGCCCGAGCGGTGACGACGTCGACCGGCCCCACGGCCCGGACGACGGAGCGCTCCTCGGCGCGGCCGCGGACGATCCGCCAGGGGGCCTCCAAGGCGGTGACCACGTCGGTGAGGAACTCGACGCGGCGCGCCATCGGCTCGACCAGGGTCAGCGTCAGGTCCGGCCGGGCCAGCCCCAGCGGGATGCCGGGCAACCCGGCGCCACTGCCGACGTCGACCACCCGGGCACCTGCCGGCACGGCCTCGGCCAGCGCCGCGCTGTTGAGCAGGTGCCGGTCCCACAGCCGCGGGACCTCGCGCGGCCCGATGAGCCCGCGGGTGACCCCGTCCCCGGCCAGCATGGCCACGTACCGGACCGCCGCGTCGGTGGCCGCACCGAACACCGCTGACGCCACCGCGGGCATCTCCGGAACGTGATCGGCCGGATCGTCCTGCTGCTCGACCGGAGTGTCCGGGCCGGTCACGCGGTCACCCCGGCGGGCACACCGGGTCGCCGGGGCGCCGGGCCGCTGGCCTGGCCGCTCACCGGTCGGGCAGGACCACGACGCGGCGGTTGGGCTCCTCGCCCTCCGACTCGCTGTGCACCCCGGCCGCGCCGGCGATGACGTCGTGGACGACCTTGCGCTCGAACGGGTTCATCGGCGCCAGGCGCTCGGGCTGCCGGCTCTGCCCCACCCGCTCCGCCGCGGCCGAGGCCAGGGCGGTGAGGTCGGCGCGCCGCTTGGCCCGGAAGCCGCCGATGTCGAGCATCAGCCGGCTGCGGATGCCGGTGGACTGGGCGACCGCGAGCCGGGTCAGCTCCTGCAGGGCCTCCAGCGTGGCGCCCTCCGGCCCGATCAGCGTCTTGAGCTCGCCGCCCACGACCGCGACCGAGGCCCGGTCACCCTCGACGTCCAGGTCGATGTCGCCGTCGACGTCGAGGATGTCCAGCAGGCGCTCGAGGTAGTCGCCGGCCACGTCGCCCTCGCGGACGAGCAGGCCCTCACCGCTGTCGTCGTCCTCGTCCTGGTCGTCCTCGTCGACGTCGACGGGCTCGACCACGGCGTCGACCGAGGCGGCGTCGGCGTCGGGCAGGGCCGGGTCACCGGACCCGCCGACCGGGGTCAGCACCGCGTCCGAGGTCGCCTCGGCGGTCGTGGCGGTGTCGCTGTGGGGTGCACTCATGTCAGGTCCTCCGTGTGGTGCAGGCGGCCGGGCGAACCCGGTGGTCGAGAGCCGGGCACGCGACGGGTGGTGGCCCGGGTGCCCAGGCCGGTCAGCGGCGCTTGCTGCGCTTCCCGCGGTTGGCCGGGCCGGCGGCCGAACGGCTGCCCGAGGACCCGGACCGCGGCCGGTTGGCACTGCCGGACGGACGCCCGTTGGCCGAGCCCGCCGCGGTCGCGCCGGTCGCGGACGAGCCGGTGCCGACGGCGTCCGCTGCCGGGGGGACGACATCGCCCTCGACCGGGGAGGGGTCGACGACGGAGCCGTTCGCGTCCACCGTCGAGGCGGGGGCCACGGTGGCCGGCTTGCCGGCCTTGGGGCGGACGGGCTTGGCGCCGGGCTTGGGGGCCAGCGTCTTCGGGTCGATGGCCGGCTTCTCGGCGGCGGCCTTGGCGAGCGCGTCCGGGGAGCCCGGCATCGGCAGCGCCTTGAGGATGTAGAACTGCTGGCCCAGCGTCCACAGGTTGTTGGTGAACCAGTAGAGCAGCACGCCGATGGGGAAGAAGAAGCCGGAGACGAAGAGGCTGATCGGCATGCCGTAGAGCAGCAGCTTCTGCACCATGGCCGCCTGGCCCTCGACCGGGCCGGAGCGCTTCTGGATCTGCTTTTGCGTGAAGAAGGTCGTGAAGCACATGACCACGATCAGCACGAGCGCGACGATGCGGATGTTGCTGTAGCTGCCGCCGGTCAGGCCGAGGATGGCCTGCTCCTTGGCGCCGTCCATGTTGAACGAGGCGGAGATCGGCGCACCGAGCAGCTTGGCGCTCGCGGCCTGGTCGGTGAGCTCGTCGTCCCAGCTGTAGAGCCCGTCCTTGCCCGGGGCGAGCCGGCGCAGCACGTGGAAGAGCGCGATGAAGACCGGGATCTGCGGGAGCAGCGGCAGGCAGCCGGCCAGCGGGTTGACCCCGCGCTCCTTCTGCAGCGCCATCATCGCCTGGCTCAGGCCCTGCCGGTCACTGCCGTACTGCTTGCGCAGCTTGGCCATCTCCGGCTGGATCTCCTGCATCGCGCGCTGGGACTTGACCTGCTTGACGAACAGGCGGAACAGCAGCACGCGGATGGTGATGACCAGGAAGACGATGGACAGCGCCCACGTCCACCCGCTCGCCGGGTCCAGGAAGGTGGAGAACGCGGAGTGCCACGTCTTCATCACCCAGGCGATCGCGGTGTACATCCAGTCAAGCAACGCCAGCCTCCTGCTGCGCGGACCGGCGGGGAGCCGGCGGGGTGGCTCGGCCGGGGCGGCGTGCGCCCCGAGCCGGTGGAGCAGGTGCCGCGGGAGGTGCCGACGACTGCGCCGAGGTGGACGACGAGCGGCCCTCCCCGACGGTTCCATCGGCCTCGGACCGGGCAGGTCGTGCGGGCACCAGGTCGAGACCGCCGGGGTGCCAGGGGGCGCACTTGGCCAGCCGCTTCACGGCCAGCCAGCTGCCCCGCGCCGCGCCGTGCACCTCGAGGGCCTCGGCGGCGTAGGCACTGCAGCTGGGCTCGAAGCGGCAGCGCGGCGGGAACGCCGGGCTGATCGCGCGCTGGTAGAAGCGCACCGCGGCCAGCAGGGCCCGGGCGGGGGAGGCGGTCACGGCCGTGCGGCCCGCGGGCGGCTGCCCAGCAGCCGGTCCAGGCCGGCGTCCAGGTCGCGCGCGAGGACCGCCGAGCCGGCGTCGGCCGCCTCGGGACGGGCACGGACGACGAGGTCGGCGGTGGCCGGGAGCCGGTCGAGCTCTGCCGCCACGAGGTGGCGCAGCTGCCGGGTCACCCGGTGCCGGCAGACGGAGTTGCCCACCGTCTTGCCGACGACGAAACCGGCCCGCGGCCCGGCCGGGACGTCCAGCGGACGCCCGGCCGTGGCGACGGGCCGTTCGGGGAGGTAGTGCAGCACCAGGGTCGGGCGCCCGGCACGACGGCCGGACCGCACGACCGCGGTGAAGTCCGGCCGCCTGCGCAGGCGTGCCTGCGCCGGCAGCACCTCAGGCGGAGAGCTTGTCGCGACCCTTGCCACGGCGGGCGGCGAGGATGGCGCGGCCGGCCCGGGTGCGCATGCGCAGCCGGAAGCCGTGGGTCTTGGCCCGGCGGCGGGTGTTCGGCTGGAAGGTGCGCTTGCTCACGAGGGACTCCTACTGCTGACGACGTCGGTGCGGCGCGGACCCGGACGGGCAGCGCACGCGCGGGGGACGGGCAGGTCGCCGACCCCGGGGGCCCGCGACCGGCACCCGGCACCCCGGGGCTGGTCTGCTGCGCGCGGGCCCCGGGCCGCACCCCGGGTGGAGCGGGTGCGACGGGTCCTGCACACAGACTCCGACCAGCATAGCCGAGGACCGGCAGGTGCCGGGCGGTCGGCCCACCCGCCCGTGCCGCACCGCCGTGCGGGCGCTGGTACACCGCCCTCGCCCTCACCGTCCCCGTCCCCACCGCACCGCCGTCCGGGCCTGGGGACGACGGACGCGGCCACGGTGGGTGCCCGGGCGCCGGGACGTGTGCGCGGCTCGTTGCCGGGCTGTGGATGGGGCTGTTAGCGTCGCCGTCGCCCCGTGTTGGACGAATGGTCGTCGGTCCGTATGCCCACGCCGTCGTCCGACCGGTCACCAGCTCACTCCCCGACCACCCACCCACTGCGCTGACCAGCGGCGACGCAGGACCCGGCCGTCGGCACCACCGACACCGGCACCCGCGTCGCCGACCGTGCACAGACTGTGGACACTCATGTGGACGACGCCCTCCCGGGTGTCCACACCTGGGGAGTGGACGGGGGATCCAGCCGTTCACCGATCGTCGTCCGTCCCCTGTGGACGGACGCACCCGGCGGGACCGGGGCGCAGCACCCGGAGCACGAGGAGGGACACAGTCGATGGCCGACTCCACGGTCGACCTGGCGACGGTCTGGGACCAGATCCGCGAGCGTCTGGCGACCAGCCTGTCCCCGCAGCAGAACGCACTGCTCAACCTCACCCGGCCGCTGGGCCTGGTGGAGGACACCGCCGTGCTCGCCGCGCCCAACGAGTTCACCCAGACCGTGCTGGAGTCCCGGATGCGGATCCAGCTCGCCGAGGCCCTCTCGGCCGAGTTCGGGCGGGCCATCCGGGTCGCGGTGCAGCTGGAGGACGTGCCGGCGACGCAGGCCACCGAGGCGACCGCGCCCGCCCGCGGGCAGGAGGAGCGCCGCTGGGCCCCGGCCGAGCGCGAGCGCCTCGCCCCCCTGGGTCAGGCCCCGGACTGGTCGGCCGACGAGCGGATGGCCCAGGACCAGCTCGCCCAGGACCGCATCGCCCACGACCGAGCCTCCGCCGAGCTCGCCGCCCGGGAGCGGGCCGCCTCCGACCGGGCCGCGGAGGACCGGGCCGACCGTGACCGGGTCGACGACGGGCGCAGCGCCTTCGGGGTGCGCACCGACGCCGTCCGGGCCGAGGCCTGGCTGCCGGAGTCCGGCGACGGCCGCGACTGGTCCCGCGGGTCGGTGGCCGAGGAGACCCCGCGCGAGGCCGCGGGCGAGGCCGCGGGCGAGGACAGCGGAGCCGGTGTCGGCGTCCAGGCCCGCCTCGCCCCCTGGGACCGGGAGTCCGACGACCGCGGGGACCGCCAGGCCGGCAACGACGACCGCCGGCCCGCCGACCGCTCGGCCCGCGGCGGTGGCGCCGTCCCGCTGTTCGCCGACCGCCGTCCGGGTGGGCTGGACCCGGGTCTCAACGCCAAGTACGTGTTCGACAGCTTCGTCATCGGCAACAGCAACCGGTTCGCCCACGCCGCGGCGGTCGCCGTGGCCGAGGCGCCGGCCCGGGCCTACAACCCGCTGTTCATCTACGGCGACTCAGGGCTGGGCAAGACCCACCTGCTGCACGCGATCGGGCACTACGCGGCGCGGATGTTCCCCAACGTGCGGGTGCGCTACGTGAGCACCGAGGAGTTCACCAACGAGTTCATCAACCTGGTGCACTCCGGCCGGGCCGAGGACTTCCGCCGCCGCTACCGGGACATCGACTTCCTGCTGATCGACGACATCCAGTTCCTGGAGCGCGCCGAGCGGACGCAGGAGGAGTTCTTCCACACCTTCAACACGCTGCACAACGCCAGCAAGCAGATCGTGATCACCTCCGACCGGGCGCCGAAGAAGCTGACGACGCTGGAGGACCGGCTCCGCACCCGCTTCGAGTGGGGCCTGATCACCGACGTCCAGGCACCGGACCTGGAGACCCGCATCGCGATCCTGCGCAAGAAGGCGTGGGGGGAGCGGCTGCAGGCACCCGACGCCGTCCTGGAGTTCATCGCCAGCAAGGTGCAGACCAACATCCGCGAGCTCGAGGGCGCGCTGATCCGGGTCACCGCCTTCGCCAGCCTGAACAAGCAGCCGGTCGACCTCGCGCTGGCCGAGCTGGTGCTCAAGGACCTGATCAGCGACGAGCAGGGCCCGCAGATCACCGCGGCGATCATCATGGCCGCCACCGCCGAGTACTTCTCGGTGACCATGGAGGAGCTGCAGGGCGCCAACCGCAGCCGCACCCTGGTCAATGCCCGGCAGATCGCCATGTACCTGTGCCGTGAGCTGACCGAGCTGTCCCTGCCCCGGATCGGGGCCTCGTTCGGCGGCAAGGACCACACCACGGTCATGCACGCGGTCAAGAAGATCACCGGCCTGATGAGCGAGCGCCGCGCGACCTACACCCAGGTCACCGAGCTCACCGCCCGCATCAAGAGCCGCGCCCGCCAGTAGCGCCGAGCGCCGGGTGCCCGTCCCGGCCGGCGGGGGGACGACGTCCGACGTCCCCCCGCCCCCAGCCCGTTGCCCACAGGCGAGGGGCCTCGGCGTCCGCCCACAGGGGACACGGACGCCTCCGCGACGGGGTCGGACGGTCACCGGTTGTCGACAATCGAGCCGCCGGACCGCCGTCCCCAGCTGTCGACACAGGCTGGGGGAACACCGTCCCGGGGTCGCCGCGGCGTCCGTCCACATCGCCGATCCCGCGCTCGACCTGCACGTTCACCGGTCCAGGGGGTGCAGCAGGCGGTCCTCCGACCCCCGGGACGGTCGCCCACCGACGTCCCGTGTCGCCTTGTCCCCAGATCTGTACACAGGTTGGGGAGAGCGGTCGTCGTCGTGGACCGATCAGGCCCGCACCCCGTCCGCGCAGGTCAGGCCGTCACCCGTCGTCCCCGTGATGTCCCCCGGGAGTCCACATGTCGACACCTGCGGCCGGTGGACAACCCGTGCTTCCCCTGGGGATGGGGACGGACCTGCGGGTTTCCGGGGGAGACGGGGTGGAGAGACGCCGACGACGGTGCAGAACTGTCGAGTTGTCCACGTGTCGACACAGGTACGGGGCTCTGGGCCCACAGCGGGCCAACAGGGGGAAACCGCGGTTGACCTGCGAGAAGGGCGTCGTTCCCCAGCATCCACACCCGTGATGACGAAGATGAGCTATATCTGCCGAGGAGTTCTCGAACCACATTCAGGCTGGGGAGTGCCGGGCAGGGCTCCGCCCGCTGCCCGGCACCAGGGCAAGAGCACGCTCCACCAGGGACGAGAGACAGCACCCGGGGAGTCCGGGAGCGGGGGACTGGTCAAGCAGGGGGGCGCTCGGGGGAGGATGACGCCCACACCGCGCCGCAGGACCCAGCGCAGACCAGCACGGCACACCAGCAAGGGGTGGATCACGAGATGAAGTTCCGGGTGGCACGCGAGGTGCTCGCCGAGGCCGTGGCATGGACGGCACGCAGCCTGCCGCCGCGGCCGTCGGTGCCGGTGCTGGCCGGGATCATGCTGGAGGTCCAGGGCAGCCAGCTGTCGGTCTCCGGCTTCGACTACGAGGTCTCCGCCCGCTCGGAGATCGACGTCCAGTCCACCGAGGACGGCCGCACCCTGGTGCCGGGCCGGCTGCTGGCCGAGATCACCCGGGCCCTGCCGCCGCACCCGGTCGACGTCGTCGCCGAGGGCGCACGGATGTCGATCACCTGCGGCAACGCGCGCTTCAGCCTGCCGACGCTGCCGGTGGAGGACTACCCCTCGCTGCCGTCGATGCCCTCGGCCGCCGGCGTGGTCGACAGCGACGCCTTCGCCGAGGCGGTCAGCCAGGTCGCCGTGGCGGCCGGGCGCGACGACACTCTGCCGATGCTCACCGGCGTCCGGCTGGAGATCGAGGGCGACGTGGTCACCCTCGCCGCCACCGACCGCTACCGGCTCGCCGTCCGCGAGTTCGCCTGGCGCCCGGAGACCCCGGGTCTGTCCGCCGCTGTCCTGGTCCCGGCGCGCACGCTGGCCGACGCCGCCAAGACGCTGACCAGCGGACCGGAGGTCGTGCTCTCGCTGTCCTCGGGCGGCTCCGGCGAGGGCATCCTGGGCATGTCGGGCAAGGACCGGCAGACCACCACCCGGCTGCTGGACGCCGAGTTCGTCAAGTACCGCGCGATCATGCCCAACGAGTCGTCCTCCTTCGCCGAGCTGCCGGTCGGGCTGTTCACCGACGCCGCCAAGCGCGTCGCCCTGGTCGCCGAGCGCGGCACCCCGCTGCGCTGCGAGTTCACCCCCGGCCAGGTCACGCTCAAGGCCGGCGGCACCGACGACGAGGGCCAGGCCGAGGAGCGCTGCGACGTCGTGTTCGACGGCGACCCGCTGACCATCGGCTTCAACCCGACGTTCCTGCTCGACGGGCTGGCCGCGGTGCACACCCCGCGCGCCCGGATGGACTTCACCACCGCGCTCAAGCCCGCGGTGCTCTCCGGTGTCAGCGAGCAGACCGGGGACGACGACCGTCCGGCGGAGCGCCCCGGCAGCTACCGCTACCTGATCATGCCGGTGCGCCTGCCCGGCTGAGGCCCCGTCCCGAGGCTCGTCCCGAGCTCGCGAGGGATGAGGAGGACGGGGTCCTTCCGGCCCCCACGCCACGCTCCGCGCGGCGCGGGTCCCTGCAGCGAGGCCGCAGCGGACCCGGCCTCCGGCGCGTCCGGGGACCCCGGCGCGCGTCCGGGGCACCGGGCGAGCACGATGGGCGCCGGTGAGCCCCGGCCCCTGCGGCCGGCGGCACAGGACCCGGCAGCGTGGCGGGGACTCCTGGACACGCAGGACGACGACCGAGGGACCGACCGCGGCACACCGCGGGCCGGCGCAGACATCGAGTACGAGGAGGACCGGCGTGCAGCTGGGCATGATCGGGCTGGGCAAGATGGGCGGCAACATGGCCGAGCGCGTGCGTCGCGCCGGCATCGAGGTCGTCGGGTACGACCGGGCGCCGGGCACGCGCGACGTCGACAGCCTGCAGGGGCTCGTCGACGCGCTGCAGGCACCGCGGGTGGTCTGGGTGATGGTCCCCGCCGGTGACCCGACCCGGGCGACCGTCCGCGAGCTCGGTGAGCTGCTGTCCCCCGGCGACGTGGTCGTCGACGGCGGCAACTCGAAGTACACCGACGACAAGGTCCACGCCGACGAGCTGGCGGAGAAGGGCATCGGCTACGTCGACGCCGGCGTCTCCGGTGGTGTCTGGGGTCTGCAGAACGGCTACGCGCTGATGGTCGGCGGGACCGCCGAGGACGTCGCGAAGGTCCAGCCGGTCTTCGACGCCCTCAAGCCGCCGGCCGAGGCCGCCGAGGGTGCGCCGGTCAACCCGGGCGCGGGCTTCGTGCACGCCGGCCCGGTCGGCGCCGGCCACTTCGCCAAGATGGTCCACAACGGCATCGAGTACGCGATGATGCAGGCCTACGGCGAGGGCTACGAGCTGCTGGAGAAGGTCGACCTGATCCAGGACGTCCCCGGCGTCGTCGCCTCCTGGACCCAGGGCACCGTCATCCGCTCCTGGCTGCTGGACCTGCTGGTCCGTGCGCTGCAGGAGGACCCGGAGCTCGAGCGGATCACCGGCTACGCCGAGGACTCCGGCGAGGGCCGCTGGACCGTCGAGGCCGCGATCGACAACGCCGTCCCGATGCCGGCGATCTCCGCCTCGCTGTTCGCCCGGTTCTCCTCGCGTCAGGACGACTCCCCGACGATGAAGGCCGTCGCCGCGCTGCGCAACCAGTTCGGTGGCCACGCGGTGCGCTCGATCGACACCGGCGCAGCCGAGAAGCCCGCCTGACGAAGGACCCCCTCGCCCCCCAGCACTCGCAGGCTCGTGCTGGGACCCTGCGAGGGGGCCTGACCCCGTCACGCACGTCGAGCGCGGGGACCCGTACGCAGTCCGTTCCAGCACGTCGTCGGAGGTCCGAGCGATGTACCTCCGGCACCTGCAGGTCGGCCAGTTCCGCAGCTGGGAGCTGGCCGACCTCGCGCTGACCCCCGGGCCCACGGTGCTCGTCGGCCGCAACGGGCAGGGCAAGACGAACCTGGTCGAGGCGGTCGGCTACCTGGCCACGCTGGGCAGCCACCGCGTCTCCGCCGACGCCCCCCTGGTGCGGCACGGCGCCACCCAGGCCGTCGTCCGGGCGGCGCTGCGCAAGGACGAGCGCGAGCTGCTCGTCGAGGTGGAGATCAACCCCGGCCGGGCCAACCGGGTGCGGGTCAACCGCGCACCGCTGCAGCGCCCGCGTGAGCTGCTGGGCCTGGTCCGGACCGTGCTGTTCGCCCCCGAGGACCTCGCGCTGGTGCGCGGCGACCCGGCCGAGCGCCGCCGGTTCCTCGACGACCTGCTGGTCAGCCGCACGCCGCGGCTGGCCGGCGTGCGCAGCGACTACGACCGGGTGCTCAAGCAGCGCAACGCCCTGCTGAAGACGGCGAAGCTCGCCCGCGGCAACGCCCTGGCCACCCTGGAGGTCTGGGACGGCCACCTCACCGAGCTCGGCGGGCAGCTGCTGGCCGCCCGGCTGCAGCTGGTCGCCGACCTCGCCCCCTACGTCACCGACGCCTACGCGGGGGTGGCCGGACCGGGCGCCGACCGGGCCGCGCTGGGCTACACCAGCAGCGTCCCGCTGGCCGGCGACGGCACCCCGGCCGACCCCGACCGCGCGCTGCCCCGCGCCGACGAGCTCGCCGCGGCCCTGCGCGACCGGATCGCCGAGCGCCGCAAGGAGGAGGTCGACCGCGGGATCACCCTGGTCGGCCCGCACCGCGACGACCTGGTGCTGCACCTGGGCCCGGCACCGGCCAAGGGCTACGCCAGCCACGGGGAGTCCTGGTCCTTCGCCCTCGCGGTGAAGCTGGCGTGCTTCGCGCTGCTGCGCGCCGAGGGCGACGACCCGATCCTCGTCCTGGACGACGTCTTCGCCGAGCTGGACGCCGGACGGCGGTCCGCGCTGGCCGAGGTCGCCGGCAGCGCCGAGCAGACGCTGATCACCGCCGCCGTCGCCGAGGACGTGCCCGTGGCGCTGCGCGGCACCCGGGTGCAGGTCGCCGACGGCCGGGCGACCGTGCTGCCCGCCGAGGCCGACCCGGGAGCCGGGTCGGTGTCCGACGACGAGGAGACGGGAGAGGTCCACGGTGGCTGAGGAACGACCGGCACGCCCCTCCGACATCGCCCGGGCCGCGCTCGAGGCCGCCCGCGCGGCGTCGGCGTCCCGGCCCCAGCCCACCCGCCGCCGCATCGCCGGGCCCCGCCGCCGGTGGACCGGCCCGGGTCCCGGCGCCGACGACCCGCAGACCCTGGGCTCGCTGGTCGACTCCCTGATCAGCCAGCAGGACTGGACCGCCCGCACCCGGGTCGGCAGCGTCTTCGGCCGGTGGGACGCCTTGGTGGGGGCCGACATCGCCGCACACTGCCGGCCGGAGTCGCTCAGCGAGGGCGAGCTTCTGGTCGTCGCCGAGTCCACCGCGTGGGCCACCCAGTTGCGGCTGCTGGCCCCGAGCATCCTCGGCCGGCTGCGCGCCGGGGTGGGCGGGGACGTCGTGACCCGGCTGCGCGTTGTGGGTCCGACGGCGCCGAGCTGGAAGAAGGGCCCGCGCACCGTCCGCGGCCGGGGGCCGCGCGACACGTACGGCTGAGGTGCCCGCGACGGGGACCCGGCGAGGCAGACGCACAGCGAGACGCAGACGCACAGCGAGACGAGGAGCACCCGGCGATGAGCAGCCCGCGCGACCGTGACGGCGACGGCTTCGAGGACGGCCGACCGGCCGGCTGGCAGGAGCCGGCTCACCTGGGCGGTGACCCCGTCCCCGGCGGGCCGGTCCCCGGTGACCCGACCCCGCGTGACCCCGCCTCGAGCGACCCGGCCGGCCCGGGCACGCCCGGCGGCACCGGGTCCACCGGCAGCACCGCCGCCGACGGCGCGGGCTGGCAGCCGGCCGGGTGGGACCTGCCGGCGGTCGAGCCCGACCGCCCCGGCCTGCCCGCCGCTGCCCCGGCCCCCGCGCCGGCGCCGACCTCCTGGCCGGCCGACGAGCCGGTGACGAAGGACGACCCGGACGCCGGCCGCCCCCGCCGCGGTCTCGGTGGTCTCGGCGGCCTGTTCGGCGGCCGGTCGCGCGCCGGGGACGACGAGCGGAAGGACCCGGCCGAGGACGACCGCCCGGCCGACGAGCTCGAGCAGTACGACCAGGGCCCGGCGCCGGACCCGACCGACCCCTTCGGCACCCTGCAGTGGGCGCAGCAGTGGGGCTGGGTCCCCTCCGACGGCACCAGCCCGCAGGACGCCGAGCTGCTCCCGCTGCTGCAGAGCGCGCCGGTGCGGCCCGGGCGCGAGGACCGGCCCAGCCGCGTGCTGCGCGGCCGTGGCGACGGCCTGGACCTGGTCGCCTTCGACATCGCCTCCCCGGTGGGGCGCTCCTGGGTCAGCACCCACGCGGTCACCGCCGCCCCGGTGCTCGGCGCGGTGCCCACCTTCCGGCTCTCCCCGGCCCGGCTGTGGCGGCACGGCACCGGCGGCATGCTGCAGATCCCCAGCCCGGACCCCGAGTTCGACCGGCGCTGGCTGCTGATGGCCGTCGAGGACGGGCCGCAGGTGCGCCGGCTGGTCGCCGACCCGCTGGTCCGCCAGTCGCTGCTGGGCACCGACGACGGCGACGAGCTGTGGTCGGCCGCCGGCTTCGTGGCCGCCGTCCGCCCGGACCCGAACCGGCCGCAGCTCATCGAGCACCACGCCCGCCTGCTCGCCGCCCTCGCCGGCGCCCTGGCCGCTGCCGGGTGACGACCGGGGAGACCGCACGGCCGACGGCAGCACGGGAGGAGGCGCGAGGGGAGGAGGCGCCAGGGGGGAAGCCGCCGACGGCGGGGCTGCGCGAGCTGCTGCCGCTGCTGCGCCCGCACCGCCGCGCGCTCGCCGCGGCGGCCGCGCTGTCGCTGGTCTCCGCTGCCGCGGCGCTGGCCCAGCCCGCGCTGGTCGCCCGGGTCATCCGGGCGGTCGGCTCCGGGGAGGCCGTGCTGCCCGGGGTCCTGGCGCTGGTCGTCGTCCTGGTGCTGGCCTCGGTGCTCGGCGCCGGCCAGCAGTTCCTGCTCCAGCGGACGGCGGAGGGCGTCGTCCTGAGCACCCGGCGGCTGCTGACCGACCGGCTGCTCCGGCTGCCGGTCGCCGAGTACGACCGGCGGCGCACCGGTGACCTGATGTCCCGGGTCGGCTCGGACACCACCCTGCTGCGGGCCACGGTCACCAGCGGCGTCGTGGAGCTGGCCGGGTCGGTGGTGGTCGGCGTCGGTGCGCTGATCGCGATGGCGGTGGTCGACGTCTGGCTGCTGCTGGTCACCGTGCTCGCGGTGAGCGTCGGGGTGACGGTGGCGGTGCTGGCCTCCCGCCGGGTCCGTGAGCTGTCCCGGCAGGCGCAGGAGCAGGTCGGGGAGATGAGCTCGGCGGTGGAGCGTGCGCTGTCGGCGGTGCGCACCATCCGCGCCAGCGGGGCCACGGAGCGGGAGGTGGCCACCGTCGGCAC
The DNA here is from genome assembly GCF_026967795.1 of Modestobacter sp. VKM Ac-2986. Classification (GTDB taxonomy): domain Bacteria; phylum Actinomycetota; class Actinomycetes; order Mycobacteriales; family Geodermatophilaceae; genus Modestobacter. The sequence goes on along the minus strand of NZ_JAPVBH010000001.1, from coordinate 173,179 downwards.
CAGCGCGGAGCGGGCCTACGGCGCCGGGGTGCAGGTCGCCCGGCTGCAGGCGCTGGTCTCGCCGGCCGCCGGCATCGCCGTGCAGGGCGCGTTCCTCGCCGTCCTCGGGCTGGGCGGGTACCGGGTGGCCACCGGCTCGATCGCCGTGGCCGACCTGGTCGCGTTCATCCTCTACCTGTTCCTGCTGATCAGGCCGCTGGGTGAAGTGATCAGCAGCTACACCCAGCTGCAGACCGGGCTCGGTGCGCTGGCCCGCGTGCAGGAGGTGCTCGCCCTCGACCCCGAGCACGACGACGTGCCCGAGCGCCCGGGCCGCTCGTCGGTGGTGCTCCGCGTGCCGTCGGCCGCCGACCCGGTGCCGCTGCTCGAGCTCGACGGCGTCGGCTTCGGCTACCCCGACGGCACCCCGGTGCTCAGCGACGTCTCCTTCGCCGTCCCCGCCGGGAGCCGGGTCGCCCTCGTCGGCCCGTCGGGTGCGGGCAAGTCGACCGTCCTCGCGCTGGTCGAGGGCTTCTACCCGCTGTCGGCCGGCGCCGTCCGGTGGGCCGGCACCGACACCCGCGAGCTGCCGCGGGCCGCGCTGCGCGCCCGGATGGGCTACGTCGAGCAGGAGGCGCCGGTGCTGGCCGGCACCGTGCGGCAGAACCTGCAGCTGGCCACCCCGGACGCCACCGACGAGCAGCTGTGGACGGCGCTGGCCGACGTCGGGCTCACCGGCGTCGTCGAGCGCTCCCCGCTCGGGCTCGACGTCCCGGTCGGGGACGACGGCGTGCTGCTGTCCGGCGGGGAGCGCCAGCGGCTGGCCATCGCCCGGTCGCTGCTGTCCCGGCCGGCGCTGCTGCTCCTCGACGAGCCCACCGCCAGCCTCGACGCCCGCAACGAGGGCCTGCTGCGGGACACCCTGGCCGCCGCGGCCGCCGACCGTGCCCTGCTGGTGGTCGCCCACCGGCTGTCGACCGTGCTCGACAGCGACCGGATCGTCGTCCTGGACGCCGGCCGGGTGGTCGCCTCGGGCACCCACCACGAGCTGGTCGACACCAGCCCGCTCTACCGCGAGCTCGCCACCGCCCAGCTGCTCGTGTAGCGGGCGCGTTGCGTCTTCGTTCCACGTGGAACGAAGACGCGCTCGGGGGTCGACAGGTGACCGGAGGCACAGGAACATCCCTGGCACGACACAGGGAGGCACCACGATGGCCGAGGCCGTGCGCACCGAGGACGAGTCCGCGAACGGTCAGCCGAGCCTGAAGCGGGTGATGGGGCCGGGCCTGCTGCTGCTGTTCATCGTCGGCGACATCCTCGGCACCGGCATCTACGCCCTCACCGGCCAGGTGGCCGCCCAGGTGGGCGGTGTGGTGTGGCTGCCGTTCCTGGTCGCCTTCCTCGTCGCGCTGGTCACCGCCTTCAGCTACCTGGAGCTGGTCACCAAGTACCCGCAGGCCGCCGGCGCCGCGCTGTACACGCACAAGGCCTTCGGCATCCACTTCGTCACGTTCCTCGTGGCGTTCGCGGTGATGAGCTCGGGCATCACCTCGGCCTCCACCGCCGCCCGGGCGTTCAGCGCCAACGCCGCCGACGTGTTCGGGCTCGGCTTCGACTCCGGCATCGGCATCACCCTCATCGGCCTGGGCTTCATGGGCCTGGTCGCGCTGGTCAACCTGCGCGGCGTGGGGGAGAGCGTCAAGGCCAACGTGGTGCTCACCTGCGTGGAGCTCACCGGCCTGCTCATCGTCATCGGGGTGGGCGCCTGGGCCCTGGGTGCGGGGGAGGGCGACTTCTCCCGGGTGACGGAGTTCGACACCGGTGAGCGGTCCCTGGTCGGCGGGGTGATCGCCGCGACCGGGCTGGCCTTCTTCGCGATGGTGGGCTTCGAGGACTCGGTGAACATGGCCGAGGAGTGCAAGGAGCCGCGGAGCATCTTCCCCAAGGTGCTGCTGGCCGGGCTGCTGGCCACCGGCCTCATCTACGTGCTGGTGTCGATCTCGGCGATCGCGCTGGTGCCGGCCGACCAGCTCAGCCAGGGCGACACGCCGCTGCTGCAGGTCGTCGAGGCCGGGGCGCCCGGCTTCCCGATCGGGCTCTTCGGTGTCATCACGATGTTCGCCGTCGCCAACTCCGCCCTGATCAACATGCTGATGGCCAGCCGGCTGGTCTACGGCATGAGCAACCAGCACGTGCTGCCCCCGCTGCTGGGCCGGGTGAGCGCCACCCGCCGCACCCCGACCACGGCGATCCTGTTCACCACCGCGCTGGCCTTCGGGCTGATCACCTTCGTCGGCGCCGTCCCCGCACTCGGCGGGACGACGGCGCTGCTGCTGCTCGTCGTCTTCACCGTCGTCAACGTCGCCGTGCTGGTGCTGCGCAAGGACCCCGTCGAGGGCGACCACTTCCGCACGCCCACCGTGCTGCCGGTCGTCGGGGCGCTGGCCTGCGCATTCCTGGCCACGCCGTGGGCCGGTCGGCCCACCGAGCAGTACCGGATCGCCGGCGTCCTGCTCGGCATCGGCGTCCTGCTGTGGGTGGTCACCGTGCTGGTCAACCGGCGCACCGGGCCCGCCGTCCCGCCGCTGGACCCCGAACGGTTCACCTCCGGCGGCCCCGTCAACTGAAGGAGCCCCTCGCCCCCCACGACTCGCACGCTCGTCGCGGGACCCTGCGAGGGGGCCGACGGTGCCCGTGCGGGAGCCGCCGGTGCCGACCGAGGACGGCGTGTCCGGGTGGGGGGCAAGACCGGTGGTGGCGGATGGGTCGTGAGGGGCTCTCGCGTGACGTGAGGGCGTGGACGGCCGGTCCTGGCGTCCGCGACCCGGTACTCTGGAGGTGACACACCGCCAGCAGCCCTCTCAGAGCCGCCCTGCGCCGGTCGACGCCTGCGTCGACGTGGTCGCCCCCGGCCGAGCGGCTGCGCAAGAGAAGGGCCCCACGTGGTCGCAGCGCCCCAGAACGAGACCGCCTACTCCGGCAGCTCCATCACCGTGCTGGAAGGGCTGGAGGCGGTCCGCAAGCGCCCCGGCATGTACATCGGCTCGACCGGCGAGCGCGGCCTGCACCACATGGTGTGGGAGGTCGTGGACAACGCCGTCGACGAGCACCTCGCCGGCTGGTGCGACACCGTGCGGGTCACGCTGCTGGCCGACGGCGGCGTCCGGGTCGAGGACAACGGCCGTGGCATCCCGGTCGACATGCACCCGGTCGAGAAGCGCCCCACCGTCGAGGTCGTGCTGACGATCCTGCACGCCGGCGGCAAGTTCGACGGCAAGAGCTACGGCGTCTCCGGTGGTCTGCACGGCGTCGGCGTCACCGTGGTCAACGCGCTGTCCACCGAGCTCGACGTGACCATCTGGACCAAGGGGTCCGAGTGGCACCAGCACTACGACCTGGCCAAGCCGGGCACGCTGACGAAGGTCGGGCCGACCGACAAGCGCGGCACCGCGATCACCTTCTGGGCCGACGGGTCGATCTTCGAGACGACCACGTTCTCCTACGACACGATCGCCCGCCGCCTGCAGGAGATGGCCTTCCTCAACAAGGGCCTGAAGATCGTCCTGCGCGACGAGCGCCCCGGGCACAGCAAGGTCGAGTCCGGCGTCGGCGAGGAGTCGCTGGCCGAGCACGCCGCCCCGGTCGAGACCGTCGAGGAGGCCTTCGAGCCCACCGAGGTCACCTGGCAGTACGACCAGGGCCTGGTCGACTACGTCGCCTACCTCAACCGCCGCAAGTCCCCGATCCACAAGTCGGTCATCGGCTTCTCCGCCGAGGGCGTGGGCAAGAACGACACCGCGATGTCGGTCGAGGTCGCGATGCAGTGGTCGGACGCCTACTCCGAGTCGGTGCACACCTTCGCCAACATCATCAACACCCACGAGGGCGGCACGCACGAGGAGGGCTTCCGGGCGGCGCTCACCTCGATCGTCAACCGGTACGCCAAGGACAAGGGCATCCTCAAGGCCAAGGACGACGCCCTGACCGGCGACGACATCCGTGAGGGCCTGGCCTGCATCGTCTCGGTGAAGCTGGGCGACCCGCAGTTCGAGGGTCAGACGAAGACCAAGCTCGGCAACACCGAGGTCAAGGGCTTCGTCCAGAAGGTCTGCAACGACCAGATCGGCCACTGGTTCGAGTCCAACCCGGCCGAGGCCAAGTTCATCATCACCAAGGCCGCCTCCGCCGCCCGCGCCCGCCGCGCGGCGCAGGACGCCCGCAAGCTGGCCCGCAAGAGCCTGCTGAGCGTCAGCGGGCTGCCGGGCAAGCTCTCGGACTGCCGGTCCACCGACCCGCGCAACTCCGAGGTCTACATCGTCGAGGGCGACTCGGCCGGCGGCTCGGCCAAGTCCGGCCGCGACTCGATGTACCAGGCGATCCTGCCCATCCGCGGCAAGATCATCAACGTCGAGAAGGCGCGCATCGACCGGGTGCTGAAGAACACCGAGGTCCAGTCGATGATCACCGCGTTCGGCACCGGCATCCACGACGAGTTCGACCTCACCAAGCTCCGGTATCACAAGATCATCCTGATGGCGGACGCCGACGTCGACGGCCAGCACATCACCACGCTGCTGCTGACCCTGCTGTTCCGCTTCATGCGCCCGCTGGTCGAGGCCGGCCACGTCTACCTGGCCGCGCCGCCGCTGTACAAGATCAAGTGGGGCGGCAAGGTCGGCCTGGAGTACGCCTACTCCGACCGCGAGCGCGACGCGCTGCTCAAGGCCGGCGCCGAGGCCGGCCGCAAGATCCCCAAGGACGACGGCATCCAGCGGTTCAAGGGCCTGGGCGAGATGGACGCCAAGGAGCTGTGGGAGACCACCATGGACCCCGACACCCGGATCCTGCGCCAGGTCACCCTGGACGACGCCGCGGCCGCCGACGAGATCTTCAGCGTCCTGATGGGCGAGGACGTCGAGGCCCGCCGCAGCTTCATCACCCGCAACGCCAAGGACGTCCGCTTCCTGGACGTGTGAGGACCTCCTCGCCCCCCGCCACTCGTACCTCGTGGCGGGACCCTGCGAGGGGGCCGAAGGGCCCCATCCAAGGGCCCGATCGACCAGACGGGTGACCGTCTTTGACGCCACGCCGGGGCAGTGACCAGCTGCCCGGCGTGGCGACCGCCCCGGCGATGACTTCCCACTCGCTGGTTGACCTGGGCATTTGTCCACCGCTGTGCATCGACTTGTGGAGAACCAGACGTGACCGAGACCCCCAGCCGCGACCGCGTCGAACCGGTCGACCTCCAGCAGGAGATGCAGCGCAGCTACATCGACTACGCGATGTCGGTGATCGTGGGCCGTGCGCTGCCCGAGGTGCGCGACGGCCTCAAGCCCGTGCACCGCCGCGTGCTCTACGCCATGTACGACCAGGGCTTCCGCCCCGACCGGGCCACCGTCAAGTGCGCCCGCGTCGTCGGTGAGGTCATGGGCAACTACCACCCGCACGGTGACTCGGCGATCTACGACGCCCTCGTGCGGCTGGCCCAGCCCTGGGCGCTGCGCTACCCGCTGATCGACGGTCAGGGCAACTTCGGCTCCCCGGGCAACGACCCCGCCGCTGCCATGCGCTACACCGAGGCCCGGCTGACCCCGTTGGCCATGGAGATGCTGCGGGACATCGACGAGGAGACCGTCGACTTCCAGCCCAACTACGACGGCACCAAGGCCGAGCCGCTCGTCCTGCCCGGCCGGTTTCCGAACCTGCTGGTCAACGGCTCGGCCGGCATCGCCGTCGGCATGGCGACCAACATGCCCCCGCACAACCTGCGCGAGGTCGCCGCCGCCGTCTTCTGGATGCTCGACCACCCCGACGCCGAGCCCGAAGAGGCGCTCACCGCCTGCATGACGCACGTCAAGGGCCCGGACTTCCCGACCCACGGCCTGATCGTCGGCCGCGAGGGCATCGAGGACGCCTACCGCACCGGTCGCGGCTCGGTGCGCATGCGCGCCGTCGTCACCGTCGAGGAGGACTCCCGGGGCCGGGTGCAGCTGGTCGTCACCGAGCTGCCCTACCAGGTCAACCCGGACAACCTGGCCGAGGCGATCGCCGACGGCGTCCGCGACGGCCGCCTGCAGGGCATCAGCGAGATCGCCGACGAGTCCTCCGACCGCGTCGGCCGCCGGCTGGTCATCACCCTGCGCCGCGACGCCGTCGCCAAGGTCGTGCTGAACAACCTCTACAAGCACACCCAGCTGCAGACCACCTTCGGCTGCAACATGCTCTCCATCGTCGACGGCGTGCCCCGCACGCTGCGCCTGGACGAGCTGGTGCGCATGTGGGTCATGCACCAGATCGAGGTCATCGTCCGGCGCACCCGCTACCGGCTGCGCAAGGCCGAGGAGCGCGCGCACATCCTGCGCGGCTACGCCAAGGCCCTCGACCAGCTCGACGCCGTCATCGCCCTCATCCGGGCCAGCGAGTCGGCCGAGGCCGCCCGCACCGGCCTGATGGAGCTGCTGGACGTCGACGAGATCCAGGCCGTCTCGATCCTGGACCTGCAGCTGCGCCGCCTCGCCGCCCTGGAGCGGCAGCGGATCCTGGACGAGCTGGCCGAGATCGAGGCCCGCATCGCCGAGCTGCAGGCCATCCTCGACGACCCCGAGCGGCAGCGGCAGATCATCCGCGACGAGCTGGCCGAGATCGCCGAGAAGTACGGCGACGACCGGCGCACCCAGTTCGTGGCCAACGACGGTGACGTCTCCATGGAGGACCTCATCGCCGAGGAGCAGGTGGTCGTCACGATCACCCGCACCGGCTACGCCAAGCGCACCAAGGCCGACCTCTACCGCTCGCAGCGGCGCGGCGGCAAGGGCGTCATGGGGGCCCAGCTCAAGCAGGACGACCTGGTCCAGCAGTTCTTCGTGGGCTCGACCCACGACTGGATTCTGTTCTTCACCAACAAGGGCCGGGTCTACCGGGCCAAGGCCTACGAGCTGCCCGAGGCGGCCCGCACCGCCCGCGGTGCGCACGTGGCGAACATCCTGGCCTTCCAGCCGGACGAGAAGATCGCCCAGGTCATCCAGATCAAGGACTACACGGTCGCCCCGTACCTGGTGCTGGCCACCGCCCGCGGCCAGGTCAAGAAGACCCGGCTGACCGACTTCGACTCCCCGCGCACCGGCGGCGTGATCGCCATCAACCTGCGCGAGAACGACGAGCTGGTCGGGGCCGCGCTGATCAGCCAGGACCAGAACCTGCTGCTCGTCACCCGCAAGGCCATGTCGATCTGCTTCAAGGCCACCGACGAGCAGCTGCGGCCGATGGGCCGGGCCACCGAGGGCGTTCGCGGCATCTCGCTGGCCGACGACGACACGCTGCTGTCGATGATCGTCGTCCAGGAGGGTGTCGACGTCCTGGTCGCCACCGAGGGCGGCTACGCCAAGCGCACCGGCATCGAGCACTACCCGGAGCAGAACCGCGGCGGCAAGGGCGTGCTCACCGCCGACCCCAAGGCCCGCAAGGGCGCGCTCGTGGGTGCGCTGGCCGTGGTGCTCGGTGACGAGCTCTACGCGATCACCTCCGGCGGCGGGGTGATCCGCACGCCGGTCAACGGCGTCCGGCACACCCGGGACCGGGCGACCATGGGCGTCAAGCTCATGAACTTGCCGGAAGACGTCTCCATCGTGGCGATCGCGCGTACGACGGACAACGACGAGCCCGAAGCCTAGGGTGGGGCGGATGCCAGGTCGGGTCCCGGGACGACGGCGTCCTGGTCCCGGCCTGCGCGACGACCACCGCACCGACCGCGTCGCCGTCCCCTCCGGGACGGCGCCGGTGGGTGAAGCAACGCGGCGAGGGCCGCAGGCGGACAGGAGACTGGGATGAGCGACCGGGCGCGTAGTTCGGTGCGTACCGACTCCCGTGAGGGGTCGGGAACGGCCGACGCGGATCCGGCCGGCGCCCCCCAGGTCAGCGACGTGCCGGAGCAGGCACCCGCCGACGGACCGGACGGCGCCGCGGCCGAGACGCCGGCGCCCCCGGTGGCGGGCGGGTCCACCGCCGCCACCGCCCGTCCGCTCGCCGGGCAGCCCACGCCGGCCGACGAGACCCGCGCGGTCGCGACGCCGGTGCCCCCGGTGACGCCGCCCGCGACCGGGCAGGGCAACCGGATCTCCGCCGGCGTGCGGTCCGCCGCCCGCAGCGCCGCCCCGGTGGACGCCACGCAGTCGGTCAGCCTGCCCCCGGCCGGCGTCCGCCCGGCCGAGCCGACCCGGCCGGTCGACACCGCCCGCCCGGCGGACACCCCGCGCCCCACCGCTGGTCCCCGGACCGCCGGTGACGGCACCCGGCCCGCCGGCAAGGGCCGTCGCGGCCCGCGCCGGGCCCGGCTGCAGCTGCGCCACATCGACACCTGGTCGGCGCTGAAGATCTCGCTGGTCGTGTCGATCGCGCTGTTCTTCGTCTGGATGGTCGCCGTGGGCGTCCTCTACGGCGTGCTCAGCGGGCTGGGCGTCTTCGACAGCGTCAACGACCTCATCGGCCAGGTCAGCACCTCCACCGGTGGGGTCGCCACCGAGTCCTTCACCATCACCGCCGGCCTGGTCTTCACCGGCGCCGCCGTGATCGGTGCGGTGAACATCCTGCTGCTGACCGCGCTGTGCACCGTCGGGACGTTCGTCTACAACCTGTGCTCCGACCTGGTGGGCGGCCTCGAGCTCACCCTCGCCGAGCGCGAATGAAGGACCCCCTCGCCCCCCACCGCTCGCAGGCTCACGGTGGGGCCCTGCGAGGGGGCCGACCCCGGAGCCCCCTGTCAGGGGGCTCCGGGGGGCCAGGTAAGCTGTTCATCGGTCCACGGGCGTGTAGCTCAGGCGGTTAGAGCGCATCCCTGATAAGGATGAGGCCGGAGGTTCAAGTCCTCCCACGCCCACCCGTGCACCGACGGCGGGGGAACCCAGGACCACGCGGTCCGGTTCCCCTGCCCGAGGTCCCCCGAGCGGTCACCAGCGCCGCGGTGGCCACCACAGTCCGAGGAGGTCCCGCGTGCTGAAGAAGCTGGTGGTGGCAGCGCTCGCTGCCGGTACCGTGGTGGCGGTCCGCAAGCGCACGTCCACCAAGGGCGAGGCCGACCTCTGGGCCCAGGCCACCAGCGGCCCGGACGCGGTCAGCACCCCCCGCTCCTCGTGATCCACCTGCACTGAACCACCCGGTGCGCCCGCCGCGCCGCCCGGGGACGTAGCTCAATTGGCAGAGCACCGCCTTTGCAAGGCGGGGGTTAGGGGTTCGATTCCCCTCGTCTCCACTCCCTCACCAGGACGACGGGGCCCCGTGCAGGACCCGGGGCCGTCCTCCTGCGCGGCCGCCGCCGACCCCGCACCACGTCGGTGCCGCGGCGTGCACCGGCCGACGACCACCTCCGCGACGTCGAGGGTCCACCGTGCGTCGAGTCGGGTGCGAGCAGGGGCGCGTGTGGTCCAGGTCGACGCCGGGCACCGGCCCCGTCCGCGGTCGCACCCGGGCCGACGGGGCCCGGCGGCCCGCCCGCCCGTGCGCGGCACGGCTGCCCGGGCGGCTGCAGGAACGGGCACCCAGCGGGGCGGGGGTGGTCAGTGGGAGAGTGGTCCCGTGACTGAGCAGACTCCCGCAGCACGGCGTGCCGTCCTGCACACCAACCGTGGCGACATCACCGTCGACCTGTTCCCCGACCACGCGCCCAAGACGGTCGCCAACTTCGCCGAGCTGGCGGAGGGCACCCGCGAGTGGATCGACCCCCGCACCCGGGAGAAGACCACCGCCAAGCTCTACGACGGCACCGTCTTCCACCGCGTCATCGACGGGTTCATGATCCAGGGCGGCGACCCGCTCGGGCAGGGCACCGGCGGCCCGGGCTACAAGTTCGGCGACGAGTTCCACCCCGACCTGGCCTTCAACCGCCCCTACCTGCTGGCCATGGCCAACGCCGGTCCGGGCACCAACGGGTCCCAGTTCTTCATCACCGTCACCAACACCCCGCACCTGAACAACAAGCACACGATCTTCGGTGAGGTCTCCGACGAGGCCAGCAAGAAGGTCGTCGACGCCATCGCCACGACGCCCACCTCCCGCGGCGACAAGCCGGTGGACGAGGTCGTCATCGAGTCCGTCGAGGTGCAGCGCAGCTGAGCACGGCTGAGGGCAACGGGGGCGCCGGCGCGGGAGACCCGCAGCCGGCGCCCCCTGCCGCGACCTGCTACCGGCACCCCGACCGACCCACCGGCGTCTCCTGCGTGTGCTGCGGGAGGCCGATCTGCCCCGAGTGCATGAACCCGGCCTCGGTCGGCTTCCAGTGCCCGGACGACGTCAAGGCCGGCAACGCCGGGGTCCGGCGGCCCAAGCGCACCACCGGACTGCGGGTCGCCAGCCGGCGCTTCGGCCCGGTCACGCTGACCCTGATCGGGGTCAACGTGCTGGTGGCGCTGGCCACCGCCGTCTCCGCGGTGAGCCAGGGGGTCAACCCGCTCCGCAGCTTCGCCTCCCCGCTGCAGAACGCCTTTGCCACCGCGCCCGTCGCCATCGACCAGGGCGAGTGGTGGCGGGTGGTCACCAGTGCCTTCACCCACGTCAGCCTGGTCCACCTGGTGTTCAACATGCTCGCGCTGCTGGTCTTCGGCTCCGAGCTCGAGCGCCAGCTCGGCCGCGGCCGGTACCTCACGCTCTACCTGGTGTCCGCCCTCGGCGGCGCCGCGGCGATCCAGCTCTTCGCCCCGCCGTACCAGGGGGTCGTGGGCGCCTCGGCGGCCATCTACGGCCTGCTGGGCGGGCTGGGCGTACTGCTGCTGTCCCGGCGGGAGGACCTGCGCGGCCTGCTCACCCTGCTGGCCATCAACCTGGTGGTCAGCTTCCTGCCCGGCATCTCCTGGCAGGGGCACCTCGGCGGCCTCGTGGCCGGGGCGCTGGTGGCCGCGGTGATGGTGTTCGGCCGGCGCAACCGCCCGGTCGTCCTCGGCGGGACGGCCCTGCTGGTCGTCGTCCTGCTGGTCCTGGTGTTCGGCGGGCTGCGCTAGCCCCTCCCGCCGCGGAGACCAGCGGTCAGGAGCCGGCCCCGGCGGCGTGCAGCACACCAGCGACCACGCCGGGGTCGGCGCCCAGCTCGCGGCGCCCCAGCACGACCAGGACGGTGTCGTCGGTGCGGTCCTCCAGCTCCAGCGTGGTCGACCGCACGCCCCACCGCCGCTGGCTGCGCACCTGCGCCCGCAGTGCCGGCCAGGCGATCGCCGTGCTGCCGGTCAGCGCCCGCGCGGTCACGCCGACCGCGTCGGCCCGCAGGCGGGGCCGCACCAGGGCGTCGCGGAGGGCCAGGCCGAGCAGCAGCAGCGCGGCGCCCCCGACCAGCACCCGGCCGACCGGGTCGACCACCAGGGCGGCCAGCGCGAGTCCGAGGCCAGCGACCGCCACCGCGACCGTCTCGCCGACGCGGGGCGACCACTGCACCCGGCCAGCTTGTCACCCCGTACGGCCCGGCTGCCGACCCGGCGCGTGCGCGGCCCCGGCGGGCTCGTCGTCCACAGGCGGACCCACCGTCGAAGGGCCGGATCCTCACCGAACAGCGTCGTTCGCTCACTGGCTGGAGTTGTCGACAAGAGGCCGGGACACGCCGACGAACAAGCCGTCACGCTGTTGGTTTGCGATCGCCGGAGGCGGGTAGTAGGGCGCCGCCGACCAGGGGAACACCCCTGTTTTCCCACAGTTGTGTACACAGCTGGGGACGGACTTCCACGGGTGTAGTCACCCCCGTGTGGTTTGCGCCCCAGTGGTCACACCAGGGGCATCCGTGCAGGTCAGCCGCGCATGACCGGGCTCGCAGACTCCACATGTCGTGGACAACCCCGTGGACGGACCGCCAGGCAGCCTGTGGACAAATGCCGCGGCTGTGCACAGACGATGTCGGCGCCGACCGCTGACGAGCGTCTGACCTGCACGTTGACCGCTTTGTCGACTCTGTCGCGGGGTGACCGCAGCGCTCCGTACGGTCACCGTCGTCGTCCCCAGCGCGGCGGACGACGGGACCGCCGGGAGCCCGTCCTGGAGGCGCCCCGGGAGCGTGCCCCGGGGACGACGAAGGCCCCCGTCCGGAGCGGACGGGGGCCTGTCGGACCGAGGGTCAGGGCGCGGTCAGCGCCAGCGCATCGACATGATGAGGCCGGCCACCATGAGGCCGAAGCCGATGGCGAAGTTCCAGGGGCCCAGGGTGGTCATGAGGCCGATCCGGTCGCCGGCGACGTAGTAGACGACGATCCACAGCAGCCCGACGAGCATCAGCGCGACCATCAGGACGGCGTACCAGCGGGGGCTCGGCTGGACGGCGCGCGCCCGGGCGGCCGACGAGGGGAGGACCCCCTCCGGCGGCGTGTACACCGACTTCTTGCGCACCTTCGACTTCGGCACCTGCGGACTCCCTCCCGGGCCGTGGCCTGTCGCCCCGGCGTGAACTGCGTCCAGCCTAAGCTGCAGGGCGAGCGGAGCAGCTCTCCCGTGCGGGCCGGGTCACCTGATCCGGCGCCCGGCGGAGCCGCGCGGAGCCAGCAGGGGAGGTCGACGTGCGCCGGTCGGTCGGCTCGCTGCGGATCAGCCCGTGGACGGCGCTGGTGCCCGTCGTCGCCCTGGTGGCCGGGTTCATCTTCGCCACCTCGAGCACCACGGCCCAGGGCACCGACCTGCGCGCCGGCCAGAGCTCCCGGCTGACCGACCTCATCGCCCAGCGCGAGGGCTCGGTCGCCGACCAGCAGGCGACGCTGGCCGCCCTGCAGGCCGACGTGCAGGCGCTCACCGACCAGGCCGCCGGGCGCAACGGCGCCGTCGCCGAGGCGCAGGCGCTCGGCCGTTCGGGGCAGCCCTCCGCCGGTCTCACCGCCCTCGCCGGGCCCGGGCTCACCGTCACCCTGGACGACGCCGAGCTCGAGCCCAACGGCGCGCTGCCCACCGGCGCCGGGCCCGACGACGTCGTCATCCACCAGTCCGACGTCCAGGGCGTGGTCAACGCGCTGTGGGCCGCCGGCGCCGACGGGGTGTCGATCATGGGCCGGCGGCTGACCGCCACCAGCGCGGTCATCTGCGTCGGCAACACCCTGCTGCTGCAGGGCCGCACCTACTCGCCGCCCTTCGTGGTGACCGCGGTGGGCAGCGCGGAGGAGATGCGTGACCAGCTCGACGCCTCGGGGCAGGTCCGCGTGCTGCGGGACGCCGCCGACCGCTACGGGCTCACCTACGACGTCCAGGACGAGCGCACCGTGACGCTGGCGCCCTACGACGGCACCCTGGACATGCAGTACGCCCGCGCCGACTGAGCCGGGCGGCGGGTGACGTCCGCGGGCCGGGCGTGTACACCTGGACCCGGCAGCGCGCGCCCTGGCGCCCGCCGGTCCTGTCGTCGTCGTCCCCTGGAGCCCTGAACCAGCCGTGAGCCTCCCTGACGCCCCTGCCGCCGGCACGGAGCCCGCACCGGTCCGCCCGGTGCTGGTCGTCGACAACTTCGACAGCTTCGTCTACAACCTCGTCCAGTACCTGGGCCAGCTGGGCGTGCCCAGCCTGGTCCGGCGCAACGACGCGGTCACCGTCGCTGAGCTCGAGGACCTCGACGTCGCCGGGGTGCTGCTCTCGCCCGGCCCCGGCACCCCCGTGGACGCCGGGGTGACCGTGCCGATGGTGCGGGCGGCCGCCGAGGCGGGCCTGCCCGTGCTGGGCGTCTGCCTCGGCCACCAGGCCATCGCCGAGGCCTTCGGTGGCGTCGTGGGCCGCGCACCGGAGCTGCTGCACGGCAAGACCAGCCAGGTCGTGCACGACGGCGTGGGCGTGCTGTCCGGCCTGCCCTCGCCCTTCACCGCCACCCGCTACCACTCGCTGGCCGTCGAGGCCGACACCGTCCCCGACGAGCTCGAGGTCACCGGGCACACCCCGTCGGGGATCGTCATGGCGCTGCGGCACCGTGAGCTGCCCATCGAGGGCGTGCAGTTCCACCCGGAGTCGGTGCTCACCGAGGGCGGCCACCAGCTGCTGGCGAACTGGTTGGTGGGCTGCGGGCTGGCCCCCGACCCGGCGCTGGTCGAGGCGGCCTCGGCCGCGACGCGGAGGCTCAGCACCGCCACCGTCTGAGCCGGTGACGACAGCGGGCCCCTCACCCGGTCGGGAGAGGGGCCCGCTGTGTTCCTTGGGGGTCAGCCCGCGGGGGTGGTGGTGGGGGTCGCCGGTGCCGAGCTCGACGGCGGGGTGCTGCTGGGCGTCGCCGGGCTGCTGCTGGTGGCCGGCGGAGTGCTGCTGGGCGCCGGCTCCTCCTCGACCGGGACGGGGACGGCGATCTGCAGCTCGATCGAGTCGTCGACGGAGACCGACGAGCCCGGGCCCGGGTCGGTGTCGATGACGCTGCCCGGGGCGACGGTGTCGTCCTCTCGGTTGAACTCGGTGATGAGCCCGTTGTCGATGCCGGCGCTGATCAGCCGCTCCCGGGCGGCGGCCGTGGTGAGCCCGCGGACGTCGGGCAGGTCGATCGTCCCGGTGGACACCTGGAGCGTGATGTCGGCGTCCGGGGCGGCCTGGGTGCCGGCGGGCGGGTCGCTCTCCACGACGGTGCCCTCCGGCTGGAGGCTGTCGACCTGGTCGGTGCTGATGCTGCCGGTGAAGCCGGTGGCCTTGAGCCGGTCCCGGGCGTCGGCGGTCTCCCGGCCGGCCAGGTCCGGCACGGTCAGGCTGTCCGGGCCGGCGCTGACCACGAGGGCGACCGGCGACCGCTCGGCCAGCTGGGTGCCGGAGGTGGGGTCGGTGCGCACGACCTGGCCCTCGGCGACCGTCGCGCTGGCCTCGTCGGTGACCTCGCCGACGGTCAGGCCGGCCGTCGTCAGCGCCGTCGTGGCCTCCTCCTCCGTCTGCCCGACCAGGTTGGGGACCGCCACCTGGACGACGGCCGGGGCGGTGGGCTCCCGGTCGCCGCCGCTGTTGAAGACCACGATCCCGGCGATGACCAGCCCGAGCAGCAGCAGCCCGCCGACGACGGCGGCGATGAGGGTGCGCCGCTTGCCGCGGCCGTCGTCCTGCTCGTCCCACTGGTCGTCGTACCGGCCGGCGGAGGTGGCGCCGATGATCGTGGTGCGGTCGGCCTCGCTCATGACCGGCGTGGCCTCGACCCGCTGGCCGGCGACGGCGCGCAGCAGGTCGGCCCGCATGTCGGCGGCCGACTGGTACCGGTTGGCCGGGTTCTTGCTCATCGCCTTGAGCAGGATGGCGTCGAGGGCCGGGGGGATCTCCGGGTTGATCGTCGACGGCGTCCGCGGGTCCTCGCGCACGTGCTGGTAGGCGACCGCCACGGGGGAGTCGCCGGTGAACGGCGGGGTGCCGGTGGCCAGCTCGTAGAGCAGGCAGCCGGCGGAGTAGACGTCGGAGCGGGCGTCGACGCCCTCGCCGCGGGCCTGCTCGGGGGAGAGGTACTGGGCGGTCCCTATCACCGCGGCCGTCGAGGTCATCGTCGCGGCGGAGTCGGAGACGGCGCGGGCGATGCCGAAGTCCATCACCTTGACCGTGCCCTGCGGCGTGATCATGACGTTGCCGGGCTTGACGTCGCGGTGCACGATGCCGTTCCGGTGGCTGAAGTCCAGGGCGGCGCAGATGTCCGCGGTGAGCGACATCGCGCGCTCGGGGGGCAGGCGCCCCTCGGTGCGCAGCAGGTCGCGCAGCGTCTCGCCCTCGACGTACTCCATGACGATGTAGGGGGTGGCGCCGGTGGCGGTGCGGTCCTCGCCGGTGTCGTAGACGGCCACGATCGCCGGGTGGTTCAGCGACGCCGCGGCCTGGGCCTCGCGGCGGAAGCGCACCTGGGACGACGGATCGCGGGCGAGGTCCTGGCGCAGCACCTTCACCGCGACCTCACGGCCCAGCCGCAGGTCCCGCCCGCGGTGCACCTCGGCCATGCCGCCCCGGCCGAGCACCCCACCGATCTCGTAGCGCTCGCCGAGCACCTGGGGGGTGGTCATCGGGATCGGGGGTCCTCTCGGGGAGTGCGGAGCGGTGGTCGCGACGCCGGGACCACCCGACCGCGGAGCGGCGGGCCGTCGGCGAGCCTAATCGCTGGCCGGAGCCCCACCGGGAGGACGCGGACGGCGCGGAACGCGTGTGTCACCGGTGGCTCACGGGGCGGTCGACGTGCCCACGGCCTCGCCCAGCGCCGCGGTGGACTCGGTCGTCGTGGACTCGGTCGTCGTGGGCGCGGCCGAGCTCGTGGGCGCTGCGCTCGTGCTCGCCGTGGTCGCGGTCGTCGTCGGGGCGGTGGTCACCGGAGCGCTGCTGCTGCCGCCGGACGGGACAGGCGCGACGGGCGTGCGGCTGGTCGACGTGGCGCTGGGGACGGGTGCCGGCCGGCCGCCACCACCGGGGGCCCCGCCGCCAGCCGAGGTGGGCGCGCTGGTGGTCTGCTGCCCAGCGTCGCTCGTCGGCGCGGTGCTGGTCTCCTCCGCGGGGGGCGCGTAGTCCTCGGTCGCGTAGTAGAGCGTGACGATCGAGCCGCGGTCCACCTGCGAGACGTCGGGGTCGACCGCGGCCACGTCGTCCTCGGCCAGCTCGATCCCGGCCGCGGCGAGCTGCTCGTCGGTGGCCTCCTCGGCGGCGACCACCAGCCCCGCGGTCTCGAGCAGGTCGGTCACGTCGTCGAGGTTCTCGCCGATGTAGGACGCCGGGTCGATGGTGACCAGGTCGGTGCCCGTGGGGCCGGCCGGTGCCGAGGTCACCGCGGACGGTGTGGAACCGGTGAGGGCAGCGGTGCCGTCGGCGTCCCGCTCGTCCCCGCCGGAGTTCAGGACGACGACGCCGGCGACCGCCAGCGCGAGCAGCAGCGCCACGGCCGCGGCCCACAGTGCGCGGGTGCGGCGGCCGCCCGCGGGGTCGTCGTCCTCGCCGTCCCAGTCCTCGGCCGGGGTCGCCCCGCCGCCGGTCGGGGGACCGTGCAGCGGGGGCATGGTGCGTGGGCCCGTGGCGGGGATGACCCCGGTCGCGGCGTCCGCCACCGGGATCACCGTGGTCGCCGCGCCGTCGGCGGCGAGCACCTGGGTGACGCCGGTGGGCGGGGGCACCGCGCGACCGGCGGCGACCTCGCGGACGGCCGCGGCGAAGGCGCCGCCGTCGGGGAAGCGGGCGGCCGGGTCCTTGGACAGCGCCCGGTCGATGAGCTGGCGCACCGCGGGGGGCACGTCGCCCGGCAGCGGGGGCGGCGGCCGGTTGATCTGGGCCAGTGCGATGGCCACCTGCGACTCGCCGTCGAAGGGGCGCACACCGGCGACGCACTCGTAGCCGAGGACGCCGAGGGAGTAGACGTCGGAGGCCGCGGTCACCACGTGGCCCTGCGCCTGCTCCGGCGACAGGTACTGCGCGGTGCCCACGACCATGCCGGTGCGGGTCAGCGGGGCGGCGTCCCGGGCGTAGGCGATGCCGAAGTCGGTCAGCTTCACCACGCCGTCGGGGCGGACCAGCAGGTTGCCCGGCTTGATGTCCCGGTGCACCATCCCGGCCGCGTGCGCGGCCGACAGCCCGTCGCCGGCCTGGCCCAGCACGTCGAGGGTCTGCTCGGCGGTGAGCCGGCCGCGCTCGGCCAGGATCGTGACCAGCGGCTTGCCCTCGACGAACTCCATGATCAGGTAGGCCAGCCGCTGGCCGTCCTCGGTGGTCTCGCCGTAGTCGTAGACCGAGGCGATGTTCGGGTGCGACAGCGCCGCGGTGTGCCGGGCCTCGTTGCGGAACCGGATGAGGAAGCTGGAGTCACCGGTGTACTCGCTCTTGAGCACCTTGACGGCGATGATCCGGCCCAGCGTGCGGTCGCGGGCCTGCCAGACCTCGCCCATGCCGCCGGTCGCGATCGGCTCGGTGACCTGGTACCGGCCGGCCAGCACGGTGCCCACGCGGACGGCCATCAGTTCCCCTGTCCGAGGCGGGCTTCCAGCACGGCGCGCGCGATCGGTGCCGAGGTGTCGCCGCCGGTGCCGCCACCGTTCTTGACGAAGACCGCGACCGCGATCGTCGGGTCGTCCGCCGGCGCGAAGCCGATGAACCAGTTGTGGTCCGGGGCGTCCGTGCCCGTCTCCGCCGTCCCGGTCTTGCCGGCGACCTGCACGCCGTCGATGCGGGCCCGGCGGCCGGTGCCGTTGTCGACCACGCTGCGCATCATCGTGGTCAGCTGCTCGGCGACCTCCGCCGACACCGGCTGCGACATCTCCTCCGGGTCGGTCTGGTCGATGACCGACAGGTCCGGCGCCTGGATCGAGTCGACCAGGAACGGCTTCATCAGGCTGCCGTCGTTGGCCACGGCCGAGGCGATCATCGCCGCCTGCATCGGGGTCAGCTGCACGCTGGACTGACCGATCGAGCTCTGCCCGAGCTGGGCGTCGCCCTCGAACGTGCCGAGGGTGCTGCCCGCGACCTCCAAGGGCATGTCGAGGGTCTCATCGTCGATCCCGAACGCCGCGGCCATCTCCCGCACCCGGTCCTCGCCGAGGTCGATGCCCAGCTGGGCGAAGGCGGTGTTGCAGGAGATGGTCAGCGCGTCGATGAGCCGCTGCTGGCCCGAGGGGTCGCAGGCCTCGTTGCCGAAGTTCTGCAGGTCGGTGGTGGTGCCGGGCAGCACGTAGTCGCGGGGGGCGGCGATCACCGTGTCGGGCGTGTAGTCACCGCCGGCCAGCGCCGCGGCCGAGACGACGACCTTGAAGATCGAGCCCGGGTGGTTGCGCTCGTCGGTCGCCTGGTTGCTGCGCGGGTCGACGGCGCCGGAGCCCTCCTCGGGGGTGATCTCCGAGTCGTAGGCCCGCACCGCGTCCGGGTCGTGCACCGACAGCCGGTTCGGGTCGTAGGTCGGGGTGCTGGCCAGGGCCAGGACGGCGCCGGTCGCCGGGTCCAGGGCCACGACGGCGCCGGTGACGCCGTCCAGGCCCTCCATCGCCGCCTGCTGGACCGCGGGGTCCAGGGTCAGCTCGACGTTGCCGCCGGAGGGGTCGCGGCCGGTGAACAGGTCGGCCACCCGGCGCCCGAAGAGGCGGTCGTCGTCCCCGTTGAGCACCGCGTCCTCCGCCTCCTCCAGCCCCTCGGCGGTGCCGAGGATCGACTGGTAGCCGGTGACCGGGGCGTAGAGCGGGCCCTGCGCGTAGGTGCGGGTGTAGCGCAGCGGGTCGTCGGGAGCGCTGGGCACCGAGGAGGCGATCTCGTTGCCGGCCACCACGATGGCGCCGCGCTCGCGGTTGTACTGGTCGGAGATCCGGCGGGTGTTGCGCTCGTTGTCGCGCAACCCGTCGGCCCGCACGACCTGGATGACGTTGACGTTGACGATCAGCAGGGTGAACAGCACCAGGACGGCGATGGCCACCTTGCGCAGCGGGGCGTTCACGGCCCGACCACCTCCGTGGGCGCCTCGGTCAGCTTGGCCACCGGTGCCGCCGGCGGTGCGGACGGGCGGCGGGCGGCGTCGCTGATCCGGACCAGCAGCGCGATCAGGCCGAAGTTTGCGACCAGCGAGGAGCCGCCGTAGGCGACGAACGGCGTGGTCAGGCCGGTCAGCGGGAGCAGCCCGGTGACCCCGCCGAGGACGACGAACACCTGCCAGGCGAGGGCGAAGGCCAGCCCCGCGGCCAGCAGCTTGCCGAAGCCGTCGCGGACCACGAGCGAGGTGCGCAGGCCGCGCTCGACCAGCACCAGGTAGAGGACGATCAGCGCGACCAGGCCGAACAGGCCCAGCTCCTCGCCGATCGCGGCGGCGATGAAGTCGCTCTTGGCCACCGGCACCTGGTCGGGGCGCCCGCCGCCCAGGCCCGCGCCGAACAGCCCACCGGTGCCGAGGCTGAACAGCGACTGGACCATCTGGTAGCCGCCGGTGTCGGCGTAGGCGAACGGGTCAAGCCAGGTGTCGACGCGCACGCGGACGTGCGAGAAGGCCTGGTAGGCCACGTAGGCGCCGCCGGAGAACAGCAGCAGGCCGATGACCAGCCAGCTGGCCCGCTCGGTGGCGACGTAGAGCATCACCACGAAGATCCCGAACAGCAGCAGCGAGCTGCCCAGGTCGCGCTCGAAGACCAGCACCAGGATCGAGGCCACCCAGGCCAGCAGCACCGGACCGAGGTCACGGCCCCGGGGCAGCTCCAGGCCGGCCACCCGCCGGCTGGCCAGGGCGAGCACGTCGCGCTTGTCGACCAGGTAGGCGGCGAAGAAGACGATCAGGCAGATCTTGGCGAACTCACCGGGCTGGATGGAGAAGCCGGCCACCCGGATCCACAGCTTGGCGCCGTTGATCTCGGAGTTGGGCAGCACCGCGGGGATGGCCAGCAGCACCAGGCCGACCAGCGCCAGCGTGTAGGCGAAGCGGGCCAGCACCCGGTGGTCGCGGACCACCACCAGCACGGCGATGAACAGCGCCAGCCCGACCGTGGCCCACAGCAGCTGGACGGGGGCGTCCTCCCCGGAGTTGTTGCGGCCCAGGGTGTTCCCGGCGATGTCGAGCCGGTGGATCATCACCAGGCCCAGGCCGGAGAGCATCGCGATGCAGGGCAGCAGCAGCGGGTCGGCGTAGGGGGCGAAGCGGCGCACCACCAGGTGGGCGACCAGCCACAGCGCGCTGAACCAGATGCCGAAGGTGGCCAGCTCCGGGCGGAGCGCGTCGGTCAGCGTCAGGTCGACGATGCACTGCGCGGCCATCGTGAGCAGGACGGCGAAGCCCAGCAGCAGCAGCTCGGTGTTGCGCCGCTTCGGGGTGGGTCCGGTGCCGACCGGGGCCGCGTTCGGGTCCGTGCCGGCAGCGCTCGTCAGCCCAGCCACTAGTCGGACTCCCGGCAGTCCACCCCCGGCTCACCGGAGCGGGACTGTCCCGTGACCGGAGCCGAACTGGTGGTCGCGGAGGAGGTGAGGACCGGGTCGCTGCTCGTGGGCGCGCCGCCGGACGTGGTGGGGAGTGCGGGGTCGGTGACCGACGGGGCGCCGGGGAGGCCCACGGTCGGCGGGGTGCTGCTGGGGGCCGGGCTCGTGGTGGCCGGGCTGGAGGTGGGGGTCGGGCCGGCGGAGGGGCAGGGGGGCAGCTGCTGACCCTCCAGGTTGGCCAGGATGCGGTCGGCGTCGGCCCGGTCGGCTGCGTCGATCCCGCCGGCGACCCGGTTGCGGGCGGCCTGGGTGAGGTCACCGGTGGCCAGGGTGGTCGCCGTGTCGAGCCGGTAGAGGTCCACCCCGACGACCGAGGTGTCCAGCCCGCGGAAGACACCGACCCGGTCGCCGTCCGCGGTCTCGGCGACCCCGATGAACCAGTGCCCCATCACGAACAGGTAGCCGCCGATCGCGGCCGCGCCGAGCACCACCACCGCCGTCAGCGCGATCAGGGCCGTGCGCAGCGGACGGCGGCGGCGGACCGGCGGGGAGACGGTGGCCTGGACGGCGGTCGGGGTGCCGGCCGGCGGTTTGGACAGCGCGGCGCGCCCGGCGGCCGAGCGCGGGTCGACCTCGCGCTGGCCGACGTTGTCCCCGGCGGCGCCGTCGATGACCGGGTCGATGCGGGCACCGCGGCCGTCGTCCTCCACGACGTCGGCGACGATGCAGGTGATGTTGTCCGGGCCGCCGCTGCGCAGCGCCAGCTCGATCAGCCGGTCGGCGGTGGCCTGGGCGTCGGGGTCGCGCATCGCCTGGGCGATCGTCTCGTGGCTGACCACGCCGGAGAGGCCGTCGGAGCACAGCAGGTAGCGGTCGCCGGACCGGGCGTCGCGCATCGACAGGTCGGGCTCGACGTCCTGGCCGTTGAGGGCGCGCAGCAGCAGCGAGCGCTGCGGGTGGCTGTTCGCCTCCTCCTCGGTGATTCGGCCCTCGTCGATCAGCGACTGCACGAAGGTGTCGTCGTGGGTGATCTGGGAGAGCTGCCCCTCGCGCATCAGGTAGGCGCGGGAGTCGCCGACGTGGCACAGGCCCAGCCGGCCGCCGGCGAACAGGACGGCGGTGAGCGTGGTGCCCATGCCCTCCAGCTGCGGGGACTCGCGGATCACCTCGCGCAGGTGCTCGCTGCCGTCGAAGACCGCCTGCCGCAGCGCCTGGAGCAGGTCGCCGGACGGGGCGTCGTCGTCGAGGTGCTCGAGCGCGGCGATGACCACCTTGCTGGCCACGTCACCGGCCGCGTGGCCGCCCATGCCGTCGGCGACGGCGAGCAGCCGTGGCCCGGCGTAGACCGAGTCCTGGTTGGTGCCGCGGATGAGCCCGCGGTCGGAACGGGCCGCGTAGCGGAGGACCAGGGTCATCGTCCCTCCTCGCTGGGGCTCGTCGGTGCCTGGACCCGGGGTGCGCTGCTGCTGCGTGACCGTACGAGCCCGGTCACGTGCGGAGCTCCAGGACGGTCTGCCCGATCTTGATCGGCTGCCCGGACCCGACCAGCAGCGGACCCTGCACGCGCTGCTGGTCCAGGTAGGTGCCGTTGGTGGACCCGAGGTCCTCGACGTACCACTGCCCGCCGCGGTTGGTCAGCCGCGCGTGCCGGGAGGAGGCGAAGTCGTCGGTGAGCACGAGGGTCGAGTCGTCGGCGCGGCCGATCAGGATGGCCTGCTCCCCGAGGGTGATCCGGGTCCCGGTGAGGGGGCCGGCGGTGACGACGAGGTGCCGGGGGCCCCGGGAACCCCGCTTGCGGGCCGGTGCCGCGCGGGGCGGCACCGACGCCACCCGGCCGGTGCGGCCACCGAAGAGGTCGGCACGCACCACCCGGAAGGCGGCGAAGACGAACAGCCACAGCAACAGCAGGAAGCCGAAGCGGAAGGCCTGGAGCACGATCTCCGACGTCACGATGCCATCCCGCTCGCGACGGTGTGCACCGACCCGGTCACGCGCCGTCCTGGCGGTAGACCAGCACCGAGTGGCCGACGCGGATCACGTCGCCGTCGAAGAGCTCCTGGAAGCCGACGCGCCGGCCGTTGACCAGCGTGCCGTTGGTCGAGCCCAGGTCCTGGACGGCCACGTGGTCGCCGTCGAGCTGGACGTCGGCGTGCTTGCGGCTGACCCCGGTGTCGGGCAGCCGGATGTCGGCCTCGGTGCCCCGGCCCAGCACGTTGCTGCCCTGCTCGAGCACGTGCTTGGTGCCCGGGCCGTCGACGACGAGCAGGTGGGTGACCTGGGCCGCGGGGTGGCCGGTGACCGGCGGGCCCGCGACCGGGGCGGCGCCGCGCAACGGGGGGAGCGGGGGGACACCCGGCGGCGGGGGTGCCATCGCGGCCGGCGCGGCGCGGGGGCCGTCGTCGCCGACGTGCGAGGCGACCTCGAAGACGCCGGTGCGCAGGTCCTCGTCGCGCTCGAGGCGGACCTCGACGTCGCCGAAGGTCTGGTAGCCCTCGCCCTCGATGTGCTCGCGGACCATGTCGGCGAGCTCGCCGGACAGCTGCTCGGACCACTCGGCCAGGTTGTCGTGGTCGGTGGGGCCGAGGGTCACGACGAAGACGTTGGGGGCCAGGACGCGGCCACCGCCGAGGACGGAGCGCTGCTCGTCGGCCTCGCGCTGCAGGGCGTGGGCGATCTCGGCCGGGTGGACCTTGCCCTTGAACACGCGGGCGAACGCCAGCCCGACCATGCCCTCGAGCCGTCGCTCGAAGCGCTGCAGCACACCCACAGTCGCTCCCTCGCGTTCGGCTGACCTCCCCTGCACCTGAGCGCCGATCGTAACCGGGGGAGGGTCGCCGGACCGTGCGCGCAGGCGCGAGTCCGGCGCACGGGGACGTCCGCCCGGGCTCGCTGGACCGTTCTACCAGGACGGCGCCCCGGGCGCCCCGGGCCGCGCCGGGGGACCCGTGTCGGGGGTGGTGGACGGGAGCCCGGCGGGCGGCTGCTAGAGTTCTCCCTCGCCAGGGCAAGTGGCGGAATGGCAGACGCGCACGGTTCAGGTCCGTGTGTCCGAGAGGACGTGGGGGTTCAAGTCCCCCCTTGCCCACCCAGACTGCTCCTCCGGGAGCGGGGACAGAGCGCCGGATGCCGACAGGCACCGGCGCTCTCGTGCGTCCGGGGTCAGCCTGGCAGCCGGCCGGGTCAGCCGGGCAGCCGGTCGCGGCCGGCACCCCGGTGGGCGGCCAGGCTCTGGCTGAGCAGGACCGCGCCCCAGGGCCCGATGACCCACACCGGCCACGGGTAGAGCACCTGCCCGGCGTTCACCGAGGTCACCGTCCACACGACGAGCACGATCACCGCGGTGACCGCCCAGTTCCGCCACGCGGCGGCCAGGTCGTCCCCGCCGGCGTGGGCAGTCCGCGCGCAGGCGCCGGACGCCGCCACGGGCTCCGCCGCCGCCAGGCCCACCGGAGCGGGCGTCACCGGCAGGTCGGTGGTCAGCTCGGCCAGCTCGCCGTAGGTGCGGGCCGCGTAGGCCCGGGACAGCCGCTCGTCGTACTCGGTGACCGTCAGTCGGCCGGTGGACATCGCGGCACCGAGACGGTCGGCGACCGCGGCCCGGTCGACGTCGGCGGCACGCAGGTGGGGCTCGGGCACGGGGTCCTCCTCGGATCGGCGTCCTCAGTGTGGTGCCGGACCCGGCCGCGGGACCACTGACGTCTGTCACCACCTGACGGCACGTTCCACGTGGAACGGACGCCGGTCGGCTGTGGTGAGCTGTCCTCCCCGGCCGTCTCCCCTGGAGGACCCCATGTCGCTGGACCCGTCGTCGCCCGAGCAGCTCTGGCCCCGCACCGAGCCGCTGGAGACCGAGGTGACCGCCGGCGACGCCCGGCTGGTCGTGGACCTGCGCGGCGGGGGGCTGCGCGAGCTCGTCGTGGGCGACTGGCCCGTGCTCGACGGCTACCCCGCCGGCACCGTGCCCGCGGGACGGCGCGGCGGCGTGCTGCTGCCCTGGCCCAACCGGCTGCGTGGCGGCCAGTGGTCCTGGCGCGGCCGGGACCTGCAGTTGGACGTGGTCAGCGAGGCCTCGCCCAACGCCGTCCACGGCCTGGTCACCGCCCAGCGGTGGGAGGTGCTGGCGCAGCGGGAGGACGCGGTCACCGTCGGGACGACGATCGAGCAGCGCACCGGCTGGCCCTTCCGGCTGGCCGCGGCGGTCGACTACGCGCTGGCGCCGGGGCAGCTGACCGTCACGGTGCGGGTGCGCAACGCCGGCGACCAGGACGCCCCCTTCGGAGCGGGCATGCACCCCTACTTCTCCGTCGGCGCGGACGCCCCCGGTGACGTGTCGGCCGCCGAGCTCTCCGTGCCGGCCCGCACCGCCCTGGTGCTCGAGGGCGGCCTGCCCACCGGCGACAGCCGGCCCTTCGACGGTGCGATCGGCCGGATCGGGGACCTCCCGATCGACACGGCGGTGACCGACCTGGTGCGCGACGACGACGGCTGGGCGCGCACCCGGCTCAGCGGCCCGGCCGGTGCGCTGACCGTCGCGGTCGACGGCGCCTGGCCGTGGCTGCAGGTCTACACCGGCGACACCCTGCCGGCCGACCAGCGGCGGCGCAGCGTGGCCGTCGAGCCGATGACCTGCCCGCCCAACGCCCTCGCCGACGACGTGGACGTGCTGGTCGTGGCGCCGGGGGAGACCTGGTCGGGCAGCTGGACGCTGGAGTGGACGCCGGCGTGACCGGTCCGCTCGAGGTCCTCGAGGTCTGGCGGTTCCCGGTGAAGTCGCTGCTGGGCGAGCGCCTGGAGCGGGCCGACCTCGGGCCCGAGGGCGTGAGCGGTGACCGTGGCTGGGCGCTGTTCGACGTGACCACCGGCTTCGGCCTCACCGCGCGCCGGGTGCCCGAGCTGCTGTTCGCCGCCGGCCGGCTGCGCGCCGACGGCACCGCGGAGGTGGTGCTGCCCGACGGCACCACCACCGCCGAGGACGACGTCCTCTCCGACTGGGCCGGTCGCCGGGTGACCCTGCGGCCGGCCACCGAGGTGCACGGGGACCGACGCTACGAGGACCCCGCCGACGTCGACGACGAGGGCGGGCGGTGGAACCCCTTCTCCGGGGCCGACGGCGCCTTCCACGACAACGCCGACGCCCGGGTGACGCTGCTGTCGACCGGCACCCTGGGCGACTGGGACCGGCGGCGGTTCCGGGCCAACCTCGTCCTGGCCGGTGCCGGGGAGGACGAGCTGGTGGGCCGGCGCGTGCAGGTGGGCACCGCGGAGCTGGACGTCGTCCGGCGGGTGCCGCGCTGCGTGATGACCACCCGGCCGCAGGGCGGCGGGATCGCCCGGGACACCGGGGTGCTCAAGACCGTCCACCGGGAACGCGGTGGGGCGCTCGCCGTGGGCGCGCTGGTCACCCGGCCGGGCACGGTCACGGTGGGCGATGAGGTCGCCGCGGGCTGAGCCGGGGAGGATGGGCGGGTGCGCACCATCGAGCTCCGCTCCGGCGAGGAGTCCATCCGGCTGGGTCAGCTGCTGAAGCTGGTCGACGCCGTGCCCTCCGGCGCCCAGGTCAAGGACGTGCTGGCCGCGGGGGAGGTGCGGGTCAACGGTGAGGTCGAGGACCGCCGCGGCCGGCAGGTCCACCGCGGCGACGTCGTCTCCGTCACCGATCAGGAGGACGTGCAGGTCAGCTGACCGGTACGACCCGGGCGCGCTGGGTGACCGACGCGGCGGTGCGCGGGTGAGTTCACACAGATGTCACACAACTGGCGAGCGGACTCCGGGCGAGCAGGGAAGCTGGGGGCAGCCCGGGCGGCGGTGCTGCGGAACCCGCCGCCCGGGACACTCTTCCCCCTCGTCGGCCCTGTCGGTCAGGCGAGGGCCGGCAGGCGCATCTCGGCGACGAGCGCCCGGTGGTCGCTCCCGGGCACGTGCACGACCTGCAGCCACTGCGGCGTGATCCGCTCGTCGACCAGCACGTGGTCCAGCGTCAGCCGCGGGCGGCCACCGCGGACCGGTGACCAGGTCGACCGCAGCCCGGCACCGGTCGCGCGGGCCACGTCGACCCAGCCGTGGCGCAGCAGCCGGCGGAACGAGGCGTGGTCGGGCGTGGCGTTGAAGTCGCCGGTGAGCACCCGCAGGACTCCGTCCTCGGGGTCGGGCAGCTCGCGCAGGTCCTGCTCCCAGTCGGCGACCCGGGCCGGGCCCTGCAGCGGCGGGTGGGTGTGCACCGCGGTGAGCTCGACGTCGAGGGCGCCGGGCACCGTCAGCCGGACCGCGGGCTGGCCGAAGCGGCCCGGGACCATCGTCCGCTGCTGGACCTCCAGCCGGGTCCAGACCGCACCCCCCGACCCCGGCGGCTGGTCGGGCCCGGCCGGCATCACGTGGCCGTGCGGCAGCAGGTCGGCGATCCCGGCGTCCACGAGCGAGGTCACCCCCTCGGGGGTGACCTCCATCAGCGCCACGACGTCGGCGTCGTGCTCCCGGACGAGGGCGACCACCGTCGCGGCGTCGGCGCGGCCGTGCAGCGTGTTCAGCGAGACGACCCGCAGTCGCGGCCCGGCGGCGTCGGAGACCGGCGCGCTCGGCCGTGCCCTCGGCAGCACGGTGGCGCCGAGCACGAGGGCCGACCCGGCGGCCAGTGCGGTGACGCCCCGCGACCGGCTGAGCAGGGCCGCGGTCAGCGGCAGCACCGAGGTCAGCGCCGCCTGCGGGGTGAAGGACAGTGCCGGCACCAGCGGGAAGCCCCGCTCGGCACCGAGCGCCCGGAGGGCGGCGAACCCGGCCCACGGAGCGGTGAGCGCGAGCGCGACGCGGGCAGGGACACGCGGGGAGGGGCTCACGGTGTCATCGTGCCGGGCCGGGGCGGACCCGTCGTGCAGCGGTGCCGTGTTCATCTTGGTCCTGTAGGACGGACGCCGGACGAGGGCAACGCAACGGTGACGCAGAGTTGAACGAGGAGTGAACGCCATGGCTGACGTGCAGCTGGAGATCGAGCAGAAGTTCGACGTCGAGGAGACGTTCGTGCTGCCCGACCTGTCCGGGGTGCCCGGTGTGGCCGAGGTCCGCGAGCCGGTCGAGCACCACCTCGACGCCGCCTACTACGACACCGCCGACCTGCGGCTGGCCCGCGCCCGGGTCACCCTGCGCCGGCGCACCGGCGGCACGGACGCCGGCTGGCACGTGAAGCTGCCGGCCGTGGCGGGCGCCCGCCGGGAGCTGCACTCCCCGGTCGGCCGCGCCGCCAAGACCCCGCCGAAGGCCGTGCTCGAGCCGGTCCTGGGCATCGTGCGGCAGGCGCCGGCCGCCCAGGTCGCGCTGCTGCGCACCCGCCGGGTGGTCACCGAGCTGGCCGACGCCGAGGGCCGGGTCCTGGTCGAGGTCGCCGACGACCACGTGACCGGCACCGCCTACCCCGCCGGCCCCGGCGAGGCCGCCGTCGTCACCACGTGGCGCGAGGTCGAGGTGGAGCTGGTCGACGGTGACGAGGCGGTGCTCGGGGCCGTCGCCGAGGCGCTCCTGGACGCCGGTGCCCGCCCGGCCGACTCCCCGTCCAAGCTCGCCCGGGTGCTCGGTGACCGGTTGACCGCGCTGGTGCCGGAGCGACCGGCCGCCGAGGCGCCGCGGAAGAAGGACAAGGGGAAGAAGGGCAAGAAGGGGAAGGGCGAGCGGCGCGCACCGGCTGCGGCCGCGGGCGACGTGGTCGCCGCGGCCCTGCGCAGCCAGGTCCAGGCGCTCTCCGACGCCGACCTGATGGTCCGCACCGGCCAGGCCGACGGCGTGCACCAGGTGCGGGTGGCCTGCCGCCGGCTGCGCAGCACGCTGGCCGCCTTCCGGCCGGTGCTCGACCGCACGCAGACCGACCCGGTGCGCGAGGAGCTGGCCGTCGTCGGCTCGGCGCTGTCGCCCACCCGGGACGCCGAGGTGGCCGTGGCCCACCTGCGCGAGCTGGTCGCTGCGCAGCCCGTCGAGCTGGTGCTCGGTCCGGTCGCCGCCCGGCTGCAGCAGGCCGCGGTCAAGGACGAGGCCGCCGGTGACGCGGCGGCCCGCAAGGTGCTCTCCGGGGCGGCCTACCTCCGGCTGCGGGAGGACCTCGACGCCCTGGTCGCCGAGCCGCCGCTGACCGAGACCGCTGTGCGCCCGGCCGACGAGGTGCTGCGCGAGGTGCTCGCGCGCACCACCCGCCGGCTGCAGCGGTCGGTCGAGCTGGCCGAGGGCGCCACCGAGGACGAGGCGCTGCACGACGTCCGCAAGGCCGCCAAGCGGCTGCGCTACACCGCCGAGGCCGCGGTGCCGGTGCTGGGCCGGCCGGTCGCGGAGCTGGTCACCGCGATCAAGGGCGTGCAGGAGGTGCTCGGCGACCGGCAGGACACCTTCATCACCCGCCCGCTGTGCGTCCAGCTGGGGCTGCAGGCCTTCGCCGCCGGGGAGAACGCCTGGACCTGGGGCCGCCTGCACGCGCTGGAGCAGGCCCGGTCCGAGCAGGCCGAGCGGGAGTTCTGGGTGCGCTGGCCCCAGCTGCGCCCCGCGCTGCGGGCCGCGACGAAGTAGCGTCGGGCGGACCGTCCGCCACCGCCCGAGGAGTCCCCGCTGTCCCTGATCCGACTGCTGGGGTTCGGCACGGTCGTGCTGCTGGCCATGGCCCTGCTGCACGGCTACCTCTGGTGGCGGCTGGTCCGCGGCACGACCACCCCTGGGCGCACCCGGCGGCGGCTGACCCTGCTGCTGGCCGGCCTCATGCTCCTGGTCGTGCTCACCGTGGTGCTGCGCGGCCAGGTGCCGCTGGCGGTGGCCACCCCGCTGAACTGGGTCGGCTACAGCTGGCTCGGGCTGGCGTTCTACCTGTTCCTCGCCGTCCTGGTGACCGAGCCGGTGCGCCTGGTGGCCCGGGTGGTGCAGACCGTGCGGCGCCGGCGGGCCCCGGCGGTGCCCGGGCCCGCCACCGTCGAGCCGGCCGCCGTCGAGCCGGCCGCCGTCGAGTCCCCCGCTGTCGAGCCGGTCGCGGCGGCCCCGGCCGGGAGCTCGGCCGTCCCCGATCCGGGGCGGCGGCTGTTCCTGGCCCGCACGCTCGCGGTGGGGGCCGGCGCGGTGGCGGTGGGGACGGCGGGCACCGGTGCGGTCTTCGCCAACTCCGCGCCCGTCGTCCGGCGGATCCCGATCCACGTCCCGCGGCTGGACCCGGCGCTGGCCGGGTTCCGGATCGTCACCTTCTCCGACGGGCACCTGTCCGCCACCTACGGCGGGCGGCGGTTCGAGCGGGTGGTGGAGACGGTCAACGCCCAGCGCCCGGACGTCGTGGCGATCGTCGGTGACCTGGTCGACGACTCGGTCGAGGAGCTCCGCGAGGACGTCGCGCCGCTGGGCGACCTGGTCAGCGACCAGGGCGTGTTCTTCGTGACCGGCAACCACGAGTACTTCGTCGACACCGCCGCCTGGCTGCGGCACCTGCCCACCCTGGGCGTGGAGGTGCTGCGCAACGAGCGGGTGGCGCTCACCCGCGGCGGGGCCACCTTCGACCTGGCCGGCATCGACGACCGGACGGCGGCCGCCTCCGGGCTGGTCGGCCACGGCGCCGACCTCGACGCCGCGCTGGACGGCCGTGACGACGCCGTCCCGGTGGTGCTGATGGCCCACCAGCCGGTGCAGGTCGAGCAGGCGCGGCTGGCCGGGGTGGACCTGCAGCTGTCCGGGCACACGCACGGCGGCCAGCTGTGGCCCTTCGACTACTTGGTGAAGCTGGACCAGCCGGTCACCGAGGGCTGGTCGCAGCAGGGCCCCACCCAGCTGTACGTGACCACCGGCGCCGGGTACTGGGGCCCGCCGATGCGGGTCGGCGCCCGCCCGGAGGTCACCGTCATCGAGCTCCAGCCCGGCCAGCCGGTGCGCCCGCGCCGCTGACCTGCGGGAGGTGTCCTGCGGACAGTCGAGCTTTGCCCCCAGGTGGGGGCAGGGCTCGACTGTCGTGAGGACCAGGTGGTCCCCGGGGTCACCGGCCCGGTCCGGGCCCCACCGCGCGTGGACGGGCCCCGTCAGCCGGTGAAGGCGGAGAGCTCGGCGAGACGGTCCGGCGGGACGGTCTTGAGCCGGGCGACGGCCTCCTTGAGCGGCACCAGGGCGATCTCGGTGCCGTGCAGGGCGACCATGTTGCCGAAGTCGCCGCGGTGCGCGGCGTGGGCGGCGTGCATGCCGAAACGGGTGGCCAGCACCCGGTCGAAGGAGGTCGGGGTGCCGCCGCGCTGCACGTGGCCGAGCACCGTGGTGCGCACCTCCTTGCCGCTGCGCGCCTCCAGCTCCCAGCCCAGCTGCTGGGCCACGCCGGTGAACCGCCGGTGCCCGAACTCGTCGATGCCGCCGTCGCGCAGCTCCATGGTGCCGGGCTTGGGGGTGGCGCCCTCGCTGATCACCGCGATGACGTGCGTGTCGCCGCGGTCGAAGCGGGCGCTGATCAGCTGGCAGATCTCCTCGACGTCGAAGGGCTGCTCGGGCATGAGGATCAGGTGGGCCCCGGCGGCCATCCCGGCGTGCATGGCGATCCAGCCGGCGTGCCGGCCCATGACCTCCACCAGCAGCACCCGCTGGTGGGACTCGGCGGTGGTGTGCAGCCGGTCGATCATGTCGGTGGCGATGCTGACGGCGGTGTCGAACCCGAACGTCAGGTCGGTGCAGTCGATGTCGTTGTCGATCGTCTTCGGGACGCCGACCACCGGCACGCCCTCGTCGGCGAGCCAGGCCGCGGCGGTCAGCGTGCCCTCGCCGCCGATCGGGATCAGCACGTCGATGCCGTGGGACTCGAGCACCTCGCGGGTGCGGCCCAGCCCGTCGTGCAGGGCCTTCGGCGCCGCGCGCATGGTGCCCAGCGTCGTCCCGCCGCGGGTGAGCAGCCGGTCGACCTTGCCGATGTCGAGCGGGGTGGCCTCGTCGTCGAGCAGGCCGCGCCAGCCGTTGCGGAAGCCGATGACCTCGCTGCCGTACTCGATCACCGACGTCCGGACCACCGCCCGCAGGACGGCGTTGAGGCCGGGGCAGTCGCCTCCGCCGGTCAGCACTCCGATGCGCATGAGCTCTCTCCTCCGGGCCAGGCAGTGGTCCAGACCACACCGTACGTCATGACGTCTTGACGACCGGACGTGTGCCGTACCGTTGCGCTCCGTGTCGAGCTCCGAAGGGGGACCCAAGTACCTCGCCGTGCGCGAGGCGCTGCGGCGTCGTGCCTCGGCGCTGCCCGAGCACACCCTGCTCCCTCCCGAGCCGGTGCTGTGCGCCGAGTACGGCGTCAGCCGGATCACCCTGCGCCGCGCGGTCGACGGGCTGGTGGCCGACGGGCACCTGGTGCGTGAACAGGGCCGCGGCACCTTCGTCAGCCGGCCCGGGATCCGGCACGAGTACCGCGAGAGCTTCGTGCACCGGATCGCCGGCTTCCACTCGGTGATGACCGAGCAGGGCGCGCAGGTGGGCACCACCGTGCTGACCCAGCGGGTGGTGCCGGCCGCGCCCGCGATCGCCGCCGAGCTGTCGATGGGGCCGGCCGAGGACGTCGTGGAGCTGGTCCGGCTGCGCAGCGTCGACGGGCTGCCCAACCACGTCGTCCGCAGCTTCCTGCCCGCCTCCCGCTACCCGAAGGCGGCGACCGAGGACTTCGGGCACGGCTCGCTGTACGAGTTCCTGCGCCGGGAGTACGAGGCCGACCTGGCGCACGCCCGGATCATGGTCGACGTCGGGACCGCGGCGGCCGACGAGGCCGGCGTCCTGGACGTGACCACCGGCTCCCCGCTGCTGGTCGTGCGCACCACCGTGCGCGACCGCAGCGGCCACCCGCTGGTGCACTCCTTCTCCCGGTTGCGGCCCGACGTCAGCCAGGTCGAGTTCGAGGTCTCCGTCGGCGGTCGGTGAGCCCGTCGCCGGGGTAGGGGGCTGTCATGACCGTCAGCTACTTCGCCCTGTACCAGACCCCGGACGACCCGACCGGCTTCGAGGAGCGGTACGCCGCCGTCCACGCCGGGCTGGTGGAGACGACCGCCGGCCTGGTCGAGAACCGCGTCCACTCGGTCACCCGTCAGGTCGTCGGCAGGCCCGCGTACCACCTGGTCGCCGAGTTCGTCTTCGACTCCCAGGACGCGCTGGACGCCGCGCTGGCCTCCGCCGAGTGGGCCTCGGCGTGGGACCAGGTGCCGGGCGGGACGGACTCCGTGGCGATGTTCGCGGCCCGGCCGCACGGTGCGGGGGCCGTGGACCCCGGCTGAGACGCCCGGCCCGGGTGCTCGAGGGCCCGGGTGTTCGGAGAGCTCAGGTGACCGGGTCCGCCGGGCCGGTGGCCAGCCACCGGCGGTGCTCCTGCAGCAGCTGCCGGTCCAGCGCGTGGCCCACGTGCAGGGCCAGGTCGGCGGCGACCGCGCACACCGAGGCGTCCAGCTCGCGCCGCTGGGTCCAGCCCAGCGCCAGCGCCCCGATCGCGCTGTGCTGGCCCAGCACCAGCGGCGCGGCCAGCACCGTCTCGGTGTCGGGGCCCAGCGGCGCCAGCTGCGGGAACTCGCCGCTGCCCTCGGCCCGGGTCGCCACGGTGACCAGCCGGCGCTCGGTCATCGCGGCGGTGAGCGGGTGCGGGTCGGTGAGCGCCAGGGTCGCCACCGGCTCGGCCGGGGGCGGGGCGCCGGCGGTCACCGACCAGACGCGCACGTCGGTGCAGCCGGACTCGGCCACGCCCAGCAGCACCGTGCGGCTGCCCAGCGGTGAGCGCACGAACCGGTCGACCGCGCGGAGCACCTCGGGCAGCGAGCCGGCGGTCAGCAGTGCGCCGCTGAGCCGGGCGACCAGCCGGGTGCGGTCGGCCTCGGCCTCGGCCTCGACCAGCATGCTGCGCGCGCGCTCGGCCGCGGCCCGGGCCGTGCCGTCGTCCCGGACGGCGGCGGCCAGGGCCTCGCGCTCGGCCAGCTCGACGGCCTGCACCTGCAGCTGGCGGGAGCCCTCGGCGGCCAGCCGGCTCAGCGTGTCCAGCTCGGCCGCCGTCCAGTCCCGGGGCTGCAGGTCGCAGGCGACCAGGACCCCGATCGGCCGGCCCTGCGCCCCCCACAGCGGCATCCCGGCGTAGGCGACCACGCCCAGCTCCTGCACCGAGGGGCTCTCCGCGGTCGCCGGGTCCTCCCGCGCGTCCCGCAGCACCAGTGGTCGCCCGGTCGCGGTCACCCGCTGGCTCAGCGAGTGGCTCAGCGGCATCGACCGGCGGGTCGCCCACGGCTCGGGCAGCCCGAAGGCCCCGGGGAGGACCTGGCCGGCCTTGGAGACCAGGACGACGAGCGACCGGTCGACACCCAGCGTGCGGGCCACGGTCGCGGCCAGCCGGTCGAATCCCTCGTCGGCCACCGCCGGGAGGGGGGCCCAGGTGGGCAGTTCGTAGTCGGTGCCCATCGCGTCCCCCTGCCTCGTGTCGTCGCTGTCGGCCGACCTGAGAACGCTCACCCGTTGGGAGCAGGCAGATGCTGTCAGACTCCAGGTGCCTGTGCCGGACGCCGGGAGGGGGCGATGTGCAGCAGTTGGGTGGACGTCCGGTGTCCGGCGTGCGCGCCGTGCTCGACGACCGGTCCGTGACCAGCGTCTTCCAGCCGATCGTGGAGCTCGACAGCGGCACGGTGGTCGCCTACGAGGCGCTCGCCCGGGGCCCGGAGGGTCCGCTGCACGCACCCGACGACCTGTTCGCCGCCGCCCGGGCCGAGGGGTGCCTGACCGAGCTGGACCAGGCCTGCCGGGCCGCGGCGCTGCGGGGCGCGGTCCGCGCGGGCCTGCTCGCGCCGCTGACCGTCTTCGTCAACGTCGAGCCCGACGCGCTGGACGAGGAGCCGCTGGCCACGCTGTTCGACCGGACCGACCGCTGGGCCGGCAGCCTGCAGGTGGTCCTGGAGATCACCGAGCGGGCGCTGGCCGCCCGACCGGCGGAGCTGCTGCGCACCGTGGCCCGGGTCCGCGAGCACGGCTGGGCGGTCGCCCTGGACGACGTCGGCGCGGAGTCGCTGTCCCTGGCGTTCATGCCGCTGCTGCGCCCGGACGTGGTGAAGCTGGACCTGCGGCTGGTGCAGGAGCGCCCCGGCCCGGCGATCGCGGAGATCATGAACGCGGTCAACGCCTACGCGGAGTCCAGCGGCGCGGTGCTGCTGGCCGAGGGGATCGAGAACGACCAGCACCTGGCCACGGCCCGGGCGCTGGGCGCGACCCTCGGGCAGGGCTGGCTCTTCGGCCGTCCCGGCACCGGGCTCGCGGCCGGCCGGCGGGCGGGTGCGCTGCGGCTGCCCCCACCGCACCCCGTCGACCCGCCGTGCGACGCCGTGTCGCCGTTCGCGTGCCTGCCGCCCGGTGCGCCGGTGCGGGAGGCGCCCAAGGCGCTGCTGGTCGAGGTGAGCAAGCAGCTGGAACGGCAGGCCATGCGGCTGGGGGAGACCTCGGTGCTGGTCACCGCCTTCCAGACCGCCGGGCACGTCACCCCGGCCACCCGGCTGCGCTACCGGGACGTCGTCGAGCGGGTGGGGTTCGTCGCCGCGCTGGCCGAGGACCTGACCGGCGAGCCGATCCCGGGCCTGCGCAACGCCGACCTGCGGGCCGACGACCCGGTGCGCAGCGAGTGGGACATCGTGGTGCTGAGCCCGCACTTCAGCGCCGCCCTGCTGGCCCGCGACCTGGGCGACACCGGGGCGGAGAGCGAGCGGCGCTTCGCCTTCGCGCTGACCTACGAGCGGGACACCGTCGTGCGCGCCGCGCGGGCGCTG
This sequence comes from Modestobacter sp. VKM Ac-2986, assembly GCF_026967795.1. Lineage (GTDB taxonomy): Bacteria > Actinomycetota > Actinomycetes > Mycobacteriales > Geodermatophilaceae > Modestobacter. Next base: position 137,675 of record NZ_JAPVBH010000001.1, on the reverse strand, counting down.
CTGTCCCGGGTGGCGCCCCGGCCGGAGGAGCCCACGGCACCCGCCCCGGCGGCCGTCCCCCGCCTGAACGTCCCGCTCGGGGCCGGTGACCCCGGCGAGGGGCTGCTGCACCGGGCGCTGGCCGCGATCGACACCGGGGTCACCGTCGTCGACCTCCGGCTGCCCGACCAGCCCCTGGTCTACGTCAACCCCGCGTTCGAGCGGATGTCGGGCCATCCCGCCGCGGAGGTGCTGGGCCGCAACTGCCGTTTCCTCCAGCTGCCGGACACCGACCCGGCTGCGGTCGGCCGGCTCCGCGCCGCGATCGAGGCGGGGGAGGAGGTGCGCGAGGTGCTGCTCAACGGCCGGGCCGACGGCAGCACGTGGTGGAACGAGTGCCACCTGACCCCGGTCACCGACGCCGACGGGCGGGTCACGCGGTACATCGGCGTCCAGACCGACGTCACCGCGCAGGTGGAGGCCGAGCGCGCCCTGGTCACCGAGCAGGAGCGCAGCCGGCGCTACGAGCTCCAGCTCGCCCGGCTGGACGCCCGGCTCGGGAGCGCCCGGGTGCCCCTGCCGGCTCAGACGTCGACGGACTCGCCGGGGCTCAGCCGCTCGTAGGGCGTGGGCTGACCCGGGCCGCGCTCGCCGAACAGGCCGGCGAGCAGACCGAGGCCGGTGTCGTTGAGCAGCCCGTCGTGCACCGCGAGGGCCCGCTCGGCGCGCACCTCGCGCAGGTAGTCGATCAGCTCCCCGGTCCTGGACCAGGGCGCGTGCGCCGGCAGCAGCAGCGTCGGGACGGCGACCTCCGGGACGGTCAGCGCGTCGCCGGGGTGGAACACCTGCCCCTCCACCAGGAACCCGACGTTGCGCACCCGCGGGAGGTCGGGGTGGATGACCGCGTGCCACTCGCCGTGCACGGAGACCTCGAAGCCTGCGGCGGTGACGGTGTCCCCGTGGCCGACGGCGTGCACCCGGGCGTGGTCCAGCTGCTCGGCGACCGAGGTGTTGGTCCACACCTCCAGGGCCGGGTCGGCGTCCAGGGCGGCCCGCACCTTCGCCGGGACGAGGTGGTCGGCGTGCTCGTGGGTGACCAGCAGCGCCGAGGCGCCGGCCCAGGCGTCGTCCGCGGTGAACGCGCCGGGGTCGACGACCAGCCGGCGGTCGTCGGCGGAGAGGACGACGCAGGCGTGTCCGTGCTTGGTGAGCTGCACCGGGACCTCCAGGGGGTGGGGTGGGGTCTGCACCGTCGCATGCCGGGGCGCGCACGTGTCGGGCAGGCATCCGGTCGTGTGACGTCCGGGTTGCACGCTCAACCACGGGCGGTCGGCTGCCGACAAGAGGTCATGAGCACCTCGACCCCGACCCTGGTGGCAGCGCGCAGTCGAGCGCACGGACCGGCGGCGGCCCTGTGGCACGCGGTGGAGGTGCACCGGCCCGCGGCCGAGGTCGACGCCGCGTGCGAGCTGACCCTGTGCGGCGCGCTGGCGCGCGTGGACACCGACCAGCACTGGCCGCCGGCCGCGCCCGACGTCTGCCCGGCCTGCGCCACCGTCTGACCCCGCGCACCGCGGCGACCGGGCGCCACCGCTGCCGGTGAGGCGCCGGCCGGGTGCCTCGTTACCGTTCCCGGGTGCACCTGGCGCTCGAACTGCTCGTCCTCGCGTTCGGCAGCGCCTCCTACGTCGTCGGCGCCCGCGACGTCCTCGTCCGGGGGTACGCGCCGAGCGTCTTCAGCCGGGTCGTCTGGCTGCTGCTGGCCGGCATCAGCTCGGCCGGGGTCGTCGCCAGCGGGAGCGGCTCGGGAGCGGTCCTGCTCGCCGGCGTCTTCCTGGTGGGCAACGCCGTCATGTGCCTGCTCAGCCTGTGGAAGGGGACCCGCGAGGTCGGCCGCCTCGAGTACGCCTGCCTGGCGATCCTCGCGGTGAGCGTCCTGGTGTGGCTGGTCTTCGACGCCCCGGTGGTCAGCCTGGTCCTCAGCCTGCTGGCGCACCTCGTCGGCGGCGTCCCGACCTACCGTCGCGCGTGGCGGCGACCCGCCAGCGAGAGCGCCGGCTTCTGGTCGCTGTTCTTCGTCGCCAGCGTGTTCAGCCTGCTCGCGACCTTGGGGGAGCCGGCGCAGTCCCTGGTCTTCCCGCTCTACTTCGTCCTGTTCGACGGGGGCATGACCGCACTGGCCCTGCGGCGTCAGCGGTAGCGGACCGTTCAGCAGGGCGGCCCCTGGACGACGACGACCGGTCGCCCGTCGGCGAGACGGAACAGCAGGACGTCGCCGGCGACGTTGCAGTCCCGTCCCTCCGCCCGCCGCTCCTGTGCCGCGAACGCCGGTCGGTCGGCCGCCGGGACCCACTCGACCAGCGAGTCGCACGGCCACACGCCGACCAGCGCGTCGTCCCGTCTCAGCCACGGGCGGGCTGCGCGGTGGGTCACCCGGCGTCCGTGGGTCAGCAGCTCCCCGTCGGGGGCGTGGAGCACGTCCTCTCCGCCGGACACCGGTTCATCCTGACGCGGCGCGGGCGTGCGGTCCACCGAGATGACCGCGTCGGTGGCCGGTAGGACGAGCGGCCCCACCCACCCGGTCCTGGCCGGCTGAGGCCTCAGCGGCCGGTGAACCGGGCCGGCCGCTTGGCCAGGAACGCCTCGACGGCCTCGCGGTGGTCGGCGGTCGCGCCCAACTCGCCCTGCAGTCCCGCCTCCAGGGCCAGCGTCGTCTTCAGCGTGTCGGTGCCGGCGGTGGCCAGCACCGTCTTCACCGCCCGGTACGCGGCCGTCGGTCCGGTGGCCAGCCGGGTGGCGAGCGCCTGCGCCTCGGCGTGCACCTCCTCTACCGGGACGACGCGGTGCACCAGACCCCAGCCGGCGGCGGTCTCGGCGGTGAAGGGCTCGGCCAGCAGGAGCAGCTCGGCGGCCCGGGACCCGCCGACGCAGTGCACCAGCCGGGCGGCGACCGCCGAGTCGCTGGACAGCCCGATGCCGGCGAACGCGGTGCTGAGCTTGGCCCCGGCGGCGGCGACCCGCAGGTCACCGGCCAGCGCCAGCCCCAGCCCGGCCCCGGCACAGGCACCGTTGACCCCGACGACCACCGGCACCGGCACCGCGGCCAGCGCCAGCAGCAGCGGGTTGTACTCGGCGGCCACGACCCCGAGGGAGTCGGCGGCCCCGCCGCGGAGCACCTCGGCGTGCTCGGTGAGGTCCTGGCCCAGGCAGAACGCCCGACCGCTGCCGGTGAGCACGACCGCGCGCACCGACGCGTCGGCCGAGAGCTCCCGGACGACGGCCAGCAGCTCGGTGCGCAGCCGGGAGGTCAGCGCCGGTCGCAGCAGGGTCAGCGTCGCGACGCCGCCGGTGTCGGTGCGGGTGACGGTGGGCTCGGACATCGTCGTCCTCTCGGTCGTGCGGCGCGGTGGGGCGTCCCCGAGAATTCTCCGGCCCCGGTTCAACGCCCGGGCCTCGGGCTGCGTACTCCCTGACGACGGTCCTCCACGGGGCCGGCGCGGACGGCCCGGCCCTGGTCCGTCCAGGCAGTACCGACACCAGGAGATCACCATGTCCAGGATGCGCACGCGGGTCGCCACCGGAGCGGCTGTGCTCGGTCTCGTGCTGGTCACCGCGCCCGCCGCCCTCGCCACGGGGAACGGCCAGCCCGGGAGCCAGCCCGCCGCCAGTGGGTCCCAGGGAGACCGGCTGAAGGCGGTCGGCCTGACCCCCGACGGCCTCCGGCTGGTCTCCTTCGACACCGACCGGCCGGAGCGGGCCCGCGACCTCGGCGGCGTCCGCGGCCTGGCCGGGGACACCCGGCTGGTGGGCATCGACCACCGCCCGGCCAACGGCAAGCTGTACGGCGTGGGCGACAAGGGTGGGGTCTACACGCTGGTCGACGCGACGGCCACGAAGGTCTCCCAGCTGAGCACCGCCCTGGCCGGCACGGCCTTCGGGGTGGACTTCAACCCCGTGGTCGACCGGCTCCGGATCGTCAGCAACACCGGCCAGAACCTGCGGCACAACGTCGACGCACAAGGCGGCACCCTCGTCGACGGCACGCTCAGCTACCCGGCGGTGGCCCCGGCCACCACGCCCACGACGGCCACCGGCGTCACCGCGGCCGCCTACACGAACAACGACGCGGACGCCGCGACGGCCACGACGCTGTTCGACGTGGACACCGCGCTGGACCAGGTCGTCATCCAGTCCCCGGCCAACGCCGGGGTGCTGGCCGCCACCGGCAAGCTCGGGGTCGACGCCACCGGGGACGCCGGCTTCGACATCTACAGCTCGGTGCGCAAGGGCAGCACGGTGGACCTGTTCCCCTACGTCACCCTGCGGGTCGGGAACCGGTACGGCCTCTACGAGGTGTCGCTGCTGACCGGCCGGGTCACGGCGGAGGGCGACTTCCCCCGGGACCGCCAGGTCAGCGACCTGGCGATCGTGCCCAACCAGCGCTGACCGTCCCAGCCGGCCGACCCTGCCGCCCACCCCGCCGACCGGCGAGGTGGGCGGCAGGGCCGTCTCCGGGGACCGGGGCTGTACCGGCGGACGACGGCCACCTAAGGTGAGCCTTCCCTACGTCGGACGGCGCGGGATCTGGATCCGGAGGTCCCCATGGGGCAGGTGTTCGCCGCCAGCTACCTCATCGGTCTGCGTGAGGGCCTGGAGATGGTCCTCATCGTCAGCGTGCTGGTCGCCTACCTGGTCAAGACCGGACGTCGCCGGCACCTGCTGCCCGTGTGGGCCGGGGTGGGCGCGGCGGCCGCGCTGTCGATCGGCTTCGGCTGGGCGCTGAGCTACGTGTCCACGACCGTGCTCGGCGGCCCCGAGCAGGAGCTCTTCGACGCGGTCACCTCCGTGCTCGCCGTCGCGCTGGTCACCTGGATGGTGTTCTGGATGCGGCGCACCGCCCGCCGGCTGTCCGGTGAGCTGCGCGGGAAGCTGGACGGCGCGATCGGGCTGGGTGTCGGCGCCGTCGTCGGCATCGCGTTCCTCTCCGTGGCCCGCGAGGGCCTGGAGACGACGCTGCTGTTCTTCGCCTCCGCGCAGGGCGCGACCACCTCGGCGCCGCTGCTGGGCCTGGGCGCCGGCCTGCTGACCGCCGTCGTCGTCGGGGTCGGCCTGTACGCCGGGGCGATCCGGATCGACCTGTCCCGGTTCTTCATGGTCAGCGGTGCGCTGCTCGTCCTCGTCGCCGCCGGGATCTTCAAGTACGCCGTGCACGACTTCCAGGAGGCCGGCGTCCTGCCGGGGCTGTCCACGCTGGCCTTCGACGCCTCCGGCTGGCTCGACCCGGGCAGCTGGTACGGCGCCCTGGCCGCCGGCCTGTTCAACATCACCCCCCAGCCCACCGTGCTGGAGACCCTCGCCTGGCTCGCCTACCTGGTGCCGGTGCTCGTGCTCTTCCTCCTCCCCGCCCGCAAGAACACGGCCGGCAGCACGCCGGCCCCCGTCGTCTCGGAGACCCCGCAGCATGTCGAAGCCCGCTCGTAGGCGTACCGCCCTGGCCGTCCTGGCCGGGCTGACCACCCTCACCCTCGCCGCCTGCGGGGACGAGGGGGCCGACGCCCCCGGCGCCGCCGCCCCGGCCGCCGACGACATCGCGGTCGCCGCCAGCGACGACGCCTGCGACGTGGCCTCGACCGAGCTGCCCGCCGGCGTCCACCAGTTCACCGTCACCAACTCCGGCAGCAAGGTCACCGAGTTCTACGTCTACGCCGACGGCGACCGGGTGATGGCCGAGGTCGAGAACATCGCCCCCGGCGTGGCCCGCGAGCTCCGCGTCGAGCTGCCGGCCGGTCAGTACGAGACCGCCTGCAAGCCCGGCATGATCGGCGACGGCATCCGCTCGGCGCTCGTCGTCTCCGGCGAGGCCCCCGCGCTGAGCCAGGACGAGTCGCTGGCCCAGGCCGGCGTGGACTACCAGCGCTACGTGCAGTCCCAGACCGGCGCGCTGCTGGAGCGGACCACCGCCTTCACCGACGCCGTCAAGGCCGGCGACATCGAGGGAGCCAAGGCGCTGTTCCCGGTCGCCCGCACCTACTGGGAGCGGATCGAGCCGGTCGCGGAGGTCTTCGGTGACCTGGACCCGGTCATCGACGGCCGCGAGGGCGACCAGGCCGAGGGTGAGGACTTCACCGGCTTCCACCGCATCGAGAAGGCGCTGTGGGAGACCGGCGACGTCTCGGACATGGGGCCCTACGCCGACCGGCTGAAGGTCGACGTCGGGGAGATCGTGACGCTGGCGAACGACGTGACCCTCGACCCGCTGCAGCTGGCCAACGGCGCCAAGGCGCTGCTCGACGAGATCGCCACCGGCAAGATCACCGGCGAGGAGGACCGCTACAGCCACACCGACCTGTGGGACTTCTCGGCCAACCTCGAGGGCTCCGAGGCCGCCGTCCAGGCGCTGCGGCCCTACCTGGAGACGCACGACGCCGAGCTGGTGGCCGAGATCGACGAACGGTTCGCCGCCACGGAAGAGGAGCTGGCCCAGTACCGTTCCGGTGACGGGTGGACGTCCTACGAGCAGCTCACGCAGGACCAGCTGCGCGGGCTCAGCGACTCCATCACCGCCCTGACCGAGTCGGTCAGCCAGGTCGCCGCCGTCGTCGCCGAGAAGTGAGTCCACGTCTGCCATGAGCGCTGAGGGTCTGTCACGCCGCCGGTTCTTCGGGCTGGCCGGTGCGGGTACGGCGGGGGTCATCGCGGCCGGCGCCGCCGGTGGGGCGATCGGGCGGGCCACCGCCGGTGAGCCGGTGGCGCCCGCGGCGTCCACGGCCACCGACGCCGTCCCCTTCACCGGGGAGCACCAGGCCGGCATCGTGACCCCGGCGCAGGACCGACTGCACTTCGTCGCCCTCGACGTGATCACCGACGACCGCGCCGAGCTGGTCGAGGTGCTGCAGGCCTGGACGGCGGCGGCGCGGCGGATGACCGCCGGGCAGGACGCCGGCGAGGTCGGTGCGGTCGAGGGCGGCCCGTACGCCGTCCCCGACGACACCGGTGAGGCGCTGGACCTCCCGCCGTCCGGGCTGACCCTGACCATCGGGTTCGGGCCGACCCTGTTCACCACCGCCGACGGCGTCGACCGCTTCGGGCTGGCCGACCGCCGTCCCGCGCCGCTGGCCGAGCTGTCGGCCTTCCCGGGCGAGGCGATCGACCCGGCGATCAGCGGCGGCGACCTGTGCGTGCAGGCCTGCGCCAACGACCCGCAGGTCGCCGTGCACGCCGTCCGCAACCTGGTGCGGCTGGGCGCCGGCGTGGTCAGCGTCCGCTGGTCGCAGCTGGGCTTCGGCCGGACGTCGTCGACCTCGAGCGCGCAGGCCACGCCGCGCAACCTGTTCGGCTTCAAGGACGGCACCGACAACCTCAAGGCCGAGGCGCCCAAGGCCCTCGACCAGTTCGTCTGGGTGGCCGACGGCGACCCGGGTGCCGACTGGCTGGCCGGCGGGTCCTACGTGGTGACCCGGCGGATCCGGATGCGGATCGAGCAGTGGGACAGCGCCACGCTCGTGGACCAGGAGGAGACGATCGGCCGCACCAAGAAGGCCGGCGCGCCGCTGGGCCACGCAGCGGAGTTCGACCCGGTGGACCTGGCCGCGTTGCCCGCGAGGTCGCACGTCGCCCTGGCCCACCCGACCAACTCCGGGACGGCGATCCTGCGCCGCGGCTACAGCTTCGTCGACGGCACCGACGGGCTGGGCCGGCTGGACGCCGGGCTGTTCTTCATCGCCTACCAGCGCGACCCGGGGACCGGGTTCGTGCAGGTGCAGCGCAACCTGCGCACCGACGCGATGAACGAGTACGTGCAGCACACCTCCTCAGCGGTGTTCGCCTGCCCGCCGGGGGTCACCGGCCCCGACGACTGGTGGGGTCGCGCGCTCTTCTCCTGACCGCACCGCCGGCAGCACGGCGCGGCTGTGCTCGACGTTGCCGACCCACACGGCCTCCGGGTGGGTGTCGACGCCGGCCACGACGTCCTCGGCGGTGCGCAGCTTCGCGACCTTGTGCACCAGTACGCCGAAGCCGACCTTGGCCACGACGTCGGCCGCGGAGTAGGCCAGCTGGATCGTCGTCAACCAGGCGGCGGTGACGTCGACGAACACCGGGATCGCATAGACCAGCGGGTAGACGCCGAAGCCGGCCAGCAGCACGATCGTGGCGTTGCGCAGGCTCACCGCCGCCTCGCGGCCCATCGCGGGCAGCGACGAGCGCACCGCGCCGATCAGGGCGACGTAGAGGTAGGCGTAGAAGACGCAGCTGACCAGGCCCCACACGACGAGCGCGGTGGTGTCCCGGCCCTCGTCGACGACCTGGGCGCCCAGGTGGCCGGTGAGGATCATCAGGAACGCCGCCGTCATCGAGCTGGCCCGCAGCGACCGGACCCGGGCGCCGGCCAGCGCGCACACGGCCAGCAGCTCGGCGGTCAGCAGCGGCACCGTCACCGACCAGTCGACGTAGCGCGGCGACAGCGCCAGCCGGGCCCGGTCGTTGGGCACGTAGCCGGCGTCGGTGAGGTCGAAGCCGCTGCCCCAGCGCAGGAACAGCAGCAGGTAGGACACCGTGGCCACCGCCCCGATGCACAGGCCGGCCAGCACCGCGGGGCGGTACCGGACACCCACCTCGCCCCGGCTGGTCCAGCTGTACAGGGTGTAGGCCAGCAACGCGAAGCCCGCACCGGCCAGGGCGTACTCGACCAGGTCGTACTGGGCCCGGCTCAGCGTCTGCAGCTCGGGGATGGGGGAGTCGGCGAGGAGCACGGACCCGACTACCCCGGCGCCGCGGCGGGGAACCGCACCGGCTTGCCCTGCCGGTGCCCGAGCGGCCAGGCTGCCGGCATGACCCGCGTGGTGTTCGCGCCGGACTCCTTCAAGGGCACCCTCGGTGCCGCCGAGGCCGCCGACGCGCTGGCCGACGGCTGGCGCCGGGTCCGCCCGGACGACGAGCTGCTCACCGTGCCGCTGGCCGACGGCGGTGAGGGCACCCTGGAGGCGCTGGGCCACGACGTCCCGCGCAGCGCCTGGCGCACCCAGCCCGTGACCGGCCCCGACGGCCGCCCGGTGGACGCCGCCTGGCTGCTGCTGCCCGACGGGACGGCGGTGGTGGAGATGGCCCGGGCCGCGGGCCTGCCGCTGCTGGCCGAGCTCGACCCGCTCGGGGCCACCACCCGGGGCCTGGGGGAGCTGCTCGCCGCGGTCGTCGCCGACCCGGCCGTGCACCGGGTGCTGCTCACCCTCGGCGGCTCGTGCACCACCGACGGCGGCACCGGCGCACTCGCGGCGCTGGGCGCCCGTTTCACCGACGCCGACGGCGCCGACCTGCCGCCCGGGGGCGCGGCGCTCGCCCGGCTGGCGCACGTGGACCTGACCGGCCTGGTGCCCCCGCCACCCGGCGGGGTGCGCTGCCTGGTCGACGTCACCGCACCGCTGCTCGGCCCGCTCGGTGCGGCCGGGCAGTTCGGGCCGCAGAAGGGCGCGTCGCAGGCAGAGGTCCTCCAGCTGGACGCCGCGCTCACCCGGCTGGCCGACGTCCTGGGCGGGGACCGCGAGGCGCCGGGGGCGGGCGCGGCCGGCGGCACCGCCTACGGCTTCGCGACCTGCTGGGGAGCGGGCTCGGTCAGCGGCGCCCGCGCGGTCGCCGAGGCCGCCGGACTGGACGCCGCGCTGCGGGGTGCGGCCCTGGTGGTGACCGGTGAGGGCCAGTTCGACGACCAGTCGCTGCGCGGGAAGGTCGTCGGGCACCTGGTCGAGCGGGCGGGGGCCGCCGGGGTCCCGGTGGCCGTCGTCGCCGGCCGGGTCGCGGGAGACGGCGCGCTGCCGGTCGCCCGGGCGCTGTCGCTCACCGACCTGGCCGGCTCCGGGGCCGCGGCGATGGCCGACCCGGCGCGCTGGCTCACCGCCGCAGCCGCGCAGCTGGCCCGGGAACAGCCCCTCTCGACATGACGTTGGGGCGCCTGGGACGATTGTTGCGTCCCAGGTGTGTACGACCGCCCCTCCGGGGGCATCCCTCCGCCCGGTGCGTCCAGCCCGCCAGCGCCGGACGGTCGGGATCAGCACCGGACGAGCAGGCAGTGACGAGGGGACGGCGCACGTGACGGAGCCCATGAGGAAGGTCCTCGGGAACCGCTACGAGCTGCGCACGCTGCTCGCGGCCGGGGGCATGGGGCAGGTCTGGAGCGCCCAGGACCAGCTGCTCGGCCGGCCCGTCGCGGTCAAGGTCCTGCGCAGCGAGTACACCGGCGACGAGGTCTTCCTCGCCCGGTTCCGCTCCGAGGCCCAGCACGCCGCCGCGCTCAGCCACCCCAACATCGCCGCCGTCTACGACTACGGCGAGGAGCCCGCGGTCGACGGCTCCGACGAGCACCTGGCCTACCTGGTGATGGAGCTGGTCGAGGGTGAGTCGCTGTCGGTCCAGCTGGCCCGCGTCGGGAAGCTGACCCCCGACCGCACGGTCGACGTCCTGCGCCAGACCGCCGCCGCCCTCGCCGCCGCCCACGAGGCCGGCGTGGTGCACCGCGACGTCAAGCCGGGCAACGTGCTGGTCCGCGAGGACGGCGTCGTCAAGATCACCGACTTCGGCATCGCCTGGTCCGCGGGCAGCGTGCCGCTGACCAAGACCGGCCAGGTCGTCGGCACCGCCTCGTACCTGTCCCCGGAGCAGGCCGCCGGCGCGCACGCCACCGCCGCCAGCGACGTCTACTCCCTGGGCATGGTCGGCTACGAGTGCCTCACCGGCCGGCGGGCCTTCGACGGCGACAACTCGGTCACCATCGCCCTGCGGCACCTGCGCGACCAGCCCGAGCCGCTGCCCGAGGCCGTCCCGGCCGCCATCCGCACCCTGGTCGAGCGGGCGATCGTCAAGGACCCGGCGCAGCGCTACCCCGACGGCGCGGCCGTGGTCGCCGCCGTCGACGAGGTCCTCGCCGGCCGTCAGCTCCCGCCCGTGCAGCGCACCGACACCCAGAGCTTCTGGCTGCTGCCCGACGCCGCCGCCTACTCCGGTGCCTCCACCGCGCGCGCCGCTGCGGCCCCCGCCGGCGGGAGCCGGCTGAGCCGGATGCTGGTCCCGGTGCTGGCGCTGCTGGTCGGCGCCGGGGTGGCCACGGCCGTCCTGCAGACCGTCGCCCCGAGCGGGGAGACGACCGCCACGGCCGCCGCGATCGGCGCCGGCGGGCCCGGGCCGGTCGCCCCCACCTCCGCCACGGTCGAGGTCGTGGCCGCCGACCACGTCGGCCGCCCCGTCGCCGAGGTGCAGACGCAGCTGGAGGGCCTCGGCCTGCGGGTGCAGCTCGAGGAGGTCGTGACCGCCGACGCCGAGCCCGGCACCGTCGTCGCCGTCGTCGTCCTGGCCGACGGCACGACCGTGGTCCTGAGCTACGCCGTGGCCCCGGAGACCGCGGTCGCCCCGTCGCCGACCGCTCCGCGCCGGTCCGCCGAGCAGGTGGTCCAGCGCCCGGTCGACACCCCGGCCGCCACGCCCACCACCGCCTCGTCCACCCCCGCGCCCTCGACGACGGCCCCGCAGCCCGCCACGCCGACGCCGACCCCGACGACGAGCGCCCCGGCGGAGGAGACCACCGAGCCCTCCGAGGAGCCGGCGCCGGAGGAGACGACCCCGGTCGAGGAGTCCGACCCCACCGAGCCCACCGAGGGCACCGTGGAGCCCACCGACCCCGGCGAGACCGAGCCGGCCCCCAGCCCCACCTCCCCGGCGCCGACCACCGGCGACGAGGACGGCGACGCGGGCAACTGGAACGGCAACGGCAATGGCAACGGGAACGGGAACGGCAGGGGCGAGGACAAGGGCAAGCCGAAGGACGGCGAGGTCAGCGCCCAGGGCTGACGGTCAACCGCGGGCCCTGCGCCCCGGGAGCACCCGGCGTCCGGCGGCCCGGCCGCCCAGCACCAGGCAGATACCAGCCGCGGCCAGCGCGACCTGTCCCGGCCCCGCCTCGGGCCCGCCCAGCAGCACGCCGGCGGCCACCGCGCCCAGTGCGGCGGTGAGCAGCCGGTCCCGTCCGCTCCGCAGCCCGGCCACGGCCAGGACCACGGCGGCGACGACCGCCACCCGGGCGGGGACGTCGGCGCCGGTCAACGGACCGTCCCAGCGCAGCCCCAACGCCGCGGCGGCCAGCACCGCCGCGGCGGCCGACCAGCCCCGCGCCGGGGTCACTCGGTGCGCCCCGGCGCCAGCCACACGGCCGCTGCCGCGGCGGCGAGGGCGGCGGTCAGCCAGAAGCCGCGGTCACTGACCACCAGCGGGAGCCCGACCAGCACCCAGAAGGCACCCAGCGCCGCGACGCCGCCGGCACCCACCTGCCACGCCGTGCGCACGGGCAGGCCACGGCCCAGCAGCCCGACCACCGACGGCACCAGGGCCACGAGTGCGGCGAGGGTGGCGAAGGCCGACCAGGTCGGCACCGCGGCCCACAGCGAGGTCGTCCCGTCCTCGAGCACCAGCCCGGTCTGCAGCAGGATCAGCGCCAGTGCGCCCAGGCCCAGGGCGGCCAGCACGCGGCTGCCCCGGCCACCGGCCGCGCGCCGCACGCCGGCCAGCCGTTCGCCGGCGCGGTGCGCGGCGCCGGGCCCGGCGGTGGGCTCGTCACCGGCGGGGTGGCCCGGCGCGGTGACCGGGTCGGTCTGCGGGTGCGGCTCCGAGGCGGCGACCGGGGCGGTCAGCGGTCCGGGCACCGGCGGCGGGGAGTGCAGCCCCGCGGCGGGGGAGTCGGCTGCCGGCCCGGGGTGCTGGTCGCCGGCGGGCGGCTCGTCGCGGACCGCGGGGAACTGGGCGGTGCGGAACGGCTCCGGCGCGGCGGCCTGCTGCTGGCTCGGCGGCACCAGGATCGACTGCGTACGTGGGCCCGACGCCGGCGGCGGGGCACCCGGCAGGTCGCCGGCGGACGCGGCCGTGCTCCCGGTGCTGCCGTCGGTGTGTGGCTGGGGCTCGGGGATCGGCGGGTGCGGCTGGCTCATCGGACCTCCTCGGTGGGCGCCGGACGCACCGGCGGCCCCGGTCCCCACCGGTGCGGAGAGCTGGACAGGGCGGGAGCCACCGTAACCGCGGGCCCGTCGGCCGCAGGCCGTCCCGCGCCGGTCGGGGCCACCCTGCCCGGCCGCCGTCGCGCGCCTAGGGTCGGTGCGTGACAGCGCGCGCAGGCATCGTGGTGACCGGCACCGAGGTGCTCACCGGCCGGGTGGCCGACCGCAACGGGCCGTGGCTGGCCGAGGCGCTGCGGGGCCTCGGGGTCGACGTCGGCGCGGTCGTGGTGGTCGGTGACCGGCCGGACGACCTCACGGCGGCGCTGGCCTTCCTGGCCGGCAGTGGGGTCGACCTGGTGATCACCACCGGCGGCCTCGGCCCCACCGCCGACGACCTCACCGCCGCGGTGGTCGGTGACCACCAGGGGCGTCCCTCGGTGCTGGACCCGGAGCTCGAGCAGCGGATCGCCGACGTGGTGGCCCGGCTCAGCGCCCGCCGCGGCTGGCACACCGACCCGGCGGCCACCGCGGCCGGCACGGCGAAGCAGGCGATGGTGCCCGCGGGGGCCACGGTCGTCGAGCCGGTCGGCACCGCACCCGGGCTGGTCGTCCCGGTGGCGGAGGGGCGCAGCGGCCCGCCGGTGCTGGTGCTGCCCGGCCCGCCGTCGGAGCTGCAGGGGATGTGGCCGGCCGCGCTGGCCACCGAGCCGGTGCGCCGCGCGCTCGCCGGGGCCACCGAGCTGCGGCAGTCGACGCTGCGGCTGTGGGGCACCCCGGAGTCGGAGCTGGCCGCCACCCTCCGCCGGGTCGACGACCAGCTCGCCGGCCTGGAGGTCACCACCTGCCTGCGCGACGGCGAGCTGGAGATCGTCACCCGCTACGGCCCGGACGCCGCCCCGGCCCACGCGCGGCTCCGTGCGGCCGTCGAGGAGGACTTCGGCGCCACCCTGTACAGCGACGGTCCGACCCTCGACGAGCTGGTGACCGTCGCCCTGGCCGACGCCGGCCTGCGGGTCGCGGTGGGCGACTCCTGCACCGCCGGCCTGGTCACCGCCCGGCTCACCGCCCCGGCCGGCGCCTCGGCCTGGCTGCTGGGCGGCGTGGCCGCGTACGCGAACAGCGCCAAGGAGCAGCTGCTCGACGTCCCTGCCGAGCTGATCGCCGCCCACGGCGCGGTCAGCCCCGAGGTCGCCCGCACGATGGCCGACGGGGCGCGGCACCGGTTCGGCGCCGACGTCGGGATCGGCGTCACCGGCATCGCCGGGCCGGGCGGCGGGACGCCGGACAAGCCGGTGGGCACCGTGCACCTCGCCGTCGTCGCGCCGGAGCAGGTGCTCACCCGGTCCGTCGTCCTCCGGGGTGGGCGGGACGCCGTCCGGGAGCGGACGACGACCCTGGTGCTGCACCTGCTGCGCGAGCTGCTGCTGGGCGGGCCGCCGGCGTGACCGGCCGCGGTTCCACGTGGAACGACCGGGGCACTGGCCCGAGGTGACCACGCTGACCCTGCACGCCACCGGCCCCGTCGACCCCGCGGAGGCCTGGGACCGCTACCTGCACCCCGCCCGCTGGTCGAGCTGGTCGCCGTACATCACCGGCGCGGACACCGACGCGGCGACGATCACGCAGGGCGTCACCGGCCGGGTGCTCGGTCCGGCGGGCGTCTCGGTGCCCTTCCTGGTCGACGAGGTCGACACCGCCACCCGGCGCTGGCGGTGGACGGTGCAGGTCGGCCCGGCCCGGCTCACCCTGCTGCACTGGGTCACCCCCGGCCCGGACGGCGGGACGACGACGGGCCTGCGGGTGCGCGGGCCGCTGCCCCTGGTGGTCGGCTACGCCCCGGTGGCGCTGCTGGCCCTGCACGGGCTGGTGCGCGCCTGAGTGCGGCCCCGTCGCCGCGGCCTCGTACCGTGCGCCCTGTGAGCTCACCGTCCCGCGTCCCAGGTGGAGCGGTGACCGCGCGCGTCCGCCGCCGGGCGACGGCCCCGGCGGGCACACCGGTGGCGCCGACCCGCCCGCCGGTCCGCACCACGGGCGAGGACCGGCACACTGGGCGGGTGACCGACAGCCTCGTCGAAGAGACCCGACCGGCCGACGGGTACGACCAGCCCTCGCTGGACGGCGCCCGCCCGCCGCTGGACCTGCTGGTCTGGGACGCGCCGAACATCGACATGACGCTGTCCAACGTCATCGGGGCCCGGCCGACCGCGGCGTCCCGGCCGCGCTTCGACGCGATCGCCGCCTGGTTCGTGGACGGCGCCTCGGAGCCGCAGACGGAGGTGGAGGCCGCGGTCTTCGCCAACGTCCCGCCGCAGCACGCCACCTCGCTGCAGCGCTGGGTCGAGGCACTGCGCAGCTTCGGGTACGCGGTCTTCGCCCGGCCCAAGCTGCAGCAGGACGACGACATCGACCAGTCGATGCTCGACCACATCAGCGTCCGCGCGCACAGCCACCAGCTGCGCCGCCTGGTGGTGTTCTCCGGTGACGGCCGCAACTTCGCCGAGCCGTTGGAGGACCTCGCCCGCTCGGGCACCGAGGTCGTCGTCGTCGCCTTCAGCGAGGTCGCCGGCTACGCGATCAGCTCGGAGCTGCTGCGCTTCATCGACATCGAGGACGTGCCCGGCGCGTTCGCCGCGCCGCTGGACCGTGTCCGGCTCGACGCCCTGCCCGTCGACGGTGCCTGGCTCAAGCCCACGAAGAGCCTGCGCGACGCCGCCAGCGCCTTCACCGCCCGGCGCGGCTGAAGGCCCCCTTGCCGGGTCCCGCCGCGAGCTCGCTCGTGGTGGGGGGCAAGGGGGTCCTTCGTCAGCGGCGGGCGAGCCGCCGGACGCCAGGGGTGTACGCGAAGCCGTAGTAGTTGAACACCTCGGGCTCGGACTCCGCGGGCAGCTCCCCGTCGGTGTCGATCGACGGGGCGTTCTTCGCCAGGTCCTTGCTCACCTGGACCGTGATGTGGTCGGGCGCGACCGTGGCGTCGGTCAGCGGCACGAAGGTCAGCTTGTGCCGGCCGATGAAGCCGGTGACCACGGCGGCGAAGAACGGCTGGTCGGTGGTCGTGTCGACGTAGACCGACTCCAGGGTGCCGATCTTGGCGCCGGTGGGGTCGACGACGTTGAGGGTGCGCCAGTCACGGATGTTCTCGGCCGGGAACACAGGGTCTCCTTCGATCGCGGGCAACTGCTCCCGTGTGCCCATCCCCGGCGGTGATCAACCCCTGGCAGGCCGCTGACCTGGGAATCCGGTACCCCCTGGGGGTGTTCCACCTGGTGTGGACGAGGCAACGAGGAGGACGCCGTGAAGGGTGACCGCGTGGAGGTCGTCGTCGATGCAGGCGGCAGCGTGCGCACGTACGACATCGAGGCGACCCGGGCCGGTCGCCGGGTGGAGACCACGCACGGCCGCGGGGTCGTGGAAGTCGCCGAGGTGACCCGGGGCGGCACGACGGTGCGCACCGCCCGGTTCATGTCCGGCCGGGTGCTCGCCCTGGTCGAGCACCCCGCGCCCCGCCCCGGCGCCGAGGACGACGACGCGCCGGTGACCCGGCTCCGCGCCACCGCGTGAGACCGGCGGCCCGGCCGCAGGAGCTGGTGGTCGTGGTCGGGCTGCAGGCGTCGGGGAAGTCGACGTGGGTGGCCGGGCACCTGGCCGGCACCCACGTCGTGGTCAGCAAGGACCACTGGCCGCGCGCCCGGCACCGCGAGGCGCGGCAGCAGCGGGTGGTCGCGGAGCTGCTGGCCGAGGGCCGCAGCGTCGTCGTCGACAACACCTCGCCGTCGGTCGCCGAACGCGCCCCGCTGATCGCGATCGCCGCAGCGGCCTGCGTCCCCGTGCGGGCGGTGTTCCTCGACGTCCCGCTGGGGACGTGCCGGGAACGCAACGACGCCCGCACGGGTGCTGCTCGCGTGCCCCTGGTCGGGCTGCATGCTGCCGCGGGCCGGCTGGTCGCCCCCACGACGGCCGAGGGCTTCACCGAGGTGACGGTCGTCCGTGCAGTGGGCGGCGAGGGGGTCCTTCCTCAGGCCGCCGGGCCGGAGGAGGAGCGGGGGCGGGGGACCGCAGCCGCGGCCATCCCGGAGGGGAGCATCGCCCAGACGTGCTTGCGGCCGGGCTCGGCGGCCCAGCCGTAGTCGACCGACAGCTGGGCGACCATCGGCAGCCCCATGCCCCCGTAGGCGGGGTCGCGGTCGACCGCGGGCTGCGGCGGGGAGTCGGGGTTGCCGTCGGTGAGCACGATCAGCCAGCCCGTGGGCAGCGCGTGGATCACCGCCTCCACCGAGCCGCCGCCGTGCCGCAGGGCGTTGGAACTCAGCTCCTCGAACGTCAGCAGCAGGCCCTCACGGGCGTCCTCGGTCGACCGGGCGGCCAGTGAGGGGTGGGCGAGGCGGGCGCGCAGGTCCATCCGGACGCGAGAGGCGTCGTGCACCGTGGGCAGCTCCCACCGCCAGACGTCGCCCTCCTCGGAGGGGACGGGTGCGGAGGGCCAGACCAGTGCACTCACTCTTCGGTCCTCCCGCTGGGTCGGTGTCTCCGGCACCCATCGTGGCCGACGCCGACGTCTCCTGCACCACAGGGGGGTCCCGACGGGAGTCGTGTCGCTCAGCGGGACGGCGGGGCAGGGCTCTCGTCGACGGCGCCGGGGGTCCTGCCGGCGGGCCCGTCGGGCGTCTCGGGCATGCCCTCCACGTCCAGTCGTTCCAGCAGCCCGGTGAGCTCCAGCGGACCGGTGACGATGCGGCTGGTGGCCACGACCCGCACGTGCTTGCCGGCGGCCTCGGGGTGCTGGCTGACCCAGACGAGCGCGGTCACGCCGGCCGAGCCGAAGAAGGTGACCCCGGACAGGTCGATGGTCAGCACCCGCGCGGCCCGGCGCAACGCCTTGAGGAGGGTGGCCTGCAGCAGCGGGTTGCCGGCCGCGTCGAGCTCGCCGTGCACCTGCGCGACGAGCTGACCGGGCTCGGGCCCGTCGGTCAGCGCCACGTCGAACGACGCTGGTTCAGCTGCCGGCCTCACGGTGTTGATGGTTCCTCCTCGTCCGTCCGGGACGTCGTGCCCCGGGTGATCCTCTGCTCCGGCGCTGGTGGAGCGGGAGGGCGACCCTGCTCCGCTACCCCGATGGGGGTGCGCCACGCCTGCCGGCCGTCGATCACCTGGGGTTCCGCTCCGGTGGCGTTCCGTCCCCTCGTTCGCGGTCCCCCGCAGGCTGTGACACCGTGACACACCCGGACGACGAGGGCCGAGCCCAGGCCCGTCGTCCCGCGCGGGGGACGGCCTCCCGCGTGCGGCTCCTCGGGCGCGGCCACCGTGCCGCCGGAGGACCGCCGGGCGCCCCCGTGGCGACGAACGTCCCGGCACCCTCGAGCCGGGCGGAGGAGGAGCCACCTCGGATGTGGGACTACGTGCTGGACCGGCGCGGCCAGATCGCCCAGCAGGCGCTGCAGCACCTCAGCCTGGTCGTGCAGTGCGTGCTCCTGGGCACGGTGATCGCGCTGCTGGTCGCGATGGCGGTCTACCGGAGCCCCCGGGCCACCGCACTGGCCAACGGGGTGTCCGCCGTCGGGCTGACCATCCCGGCCTTCGCGCTGCTGGGCATCCTGCTGGCGCCCTTCGGCTTCGGCATCACCCCGGCGGTCATCGCCGTCACCTTCTACGCCGCGCTGCCGGTGCTGCGCAACGCCGTCGTTGGGCTGGCCGGGGTCGACCCGTCGCTGGTCGAGTCCGCCCGCGGCATGGGCATGAGCCGGCTGGCCACCCTGCTGCGCGTGGAGGTGCCGCTGGCCTGGCCGGTCATCCTGGCCGGCGTCCGCACGTCCACCCAGATGGTCATGGGCATCGCGGCGATCGCCGCCTACGTGCTCGGCCCGGGCCTGGGCGGCTTCATCTTCACCGGGCTCTCCCGGCTCGGTGGCGCCAACGCCGTCAACTCCGCGCTCACCGGGACGATGGCCGTCGTCCTGCTGGCCCTCGTCCTCGACCTGCTGCTCGTGCTGGCCGGTCGCCTCACCACCCCCAGGGGGATCCGTGTCTGACACCAAGGCGCCGGCCGGCGCCACCGTCGCCTCGAGCGGACGGCGGGCCAGCGGCCTGCCGATCCGGCTCGAGGGCGTCACCAAGCGCTACCCCGGGCAGGACAAGCCGGCCGTCGACGCCGTCACCCTGGAGCTCCCTGCCGGCAGGACGACGATGTTCGTCGGCCCCTCCGGCTGCGGGAAGACCACGCTGCTGAAGATGATCAACCGGCTCATCGAGCCCACCAGCGGCAAGATCTTCCTGGGCGACGAGGACGTCACCGGGCAGGACCCCGACCAGCTGCGCCGCCGGATCGGCTACGTCATCCAGGCCGGCGGGCTCTTCCCGCACATGACCGTGGGCGCCAACGTGGCCCTGGTGCCGAAGATGCTCGGCTGGGAGAAGAAGAAGGTCGCCGGCCGCGTCGACGAGCTGCTGGACCTGGTCGGGCTGGACCCCACGGTCTACCGCGACCGCTACCCCCGGGAGCTCTCCGGCGGGCAGCAGCAGCGCGTCGGCGTCGCCCGCGGGCTGGCCGCCGACCCGCCGGTGCTGCTGATGGACGAGCCGTTCGGCGCCGTCGACCCGATCACCCGCCAGCGCCTGCAGGACGAGATGCTGCGCATCCAGGACGAGCTGGGCAAGACCATCGTCTGCGTCACCCACGACTTCGACGAGGCCGTGAAGCTCGGCGACAAGATCGTCGTCTTCGACGTCGGGGCCCGGGTCGTGCAGCACGGCACGCCGGAGGAGGTCCTCAGCGACCCGGCCGAGCAGTACGTCGCCGACTTCGTGGGCGCCGGGGCGACGCTGAAGCAGCTGACCCTGGCCCGGGTCGAGGACGTCGAGCTCCGGCAGGTCACCACCGCGACCGTCGGCGGCGACTCCGCGGCTGCCGTCGCCGTGGCCCGTGCGGCCGGCGACGACTTCGTGGTCGTCCTCGACCAGCGGGGCCGTCCGGTCAGCTGGCCCACGCTCGCCGAGCTCGGCCGGACGACGTCCGTGCCGGGCACCGTCGACGCGCGTCTGCCGGTCGTCGGCCTGCGCTCGACCCTCAACGACGCACTGGACACCATGCTGGCCGCCAGCCAGGCAGGAGTGGTCGTGATGGGCAACCGCGACAGCCTGGCCGGCGTGCTCACCATCGAGAGCGTCATGGCCGCCATCCGGCAGGCCCGCGCGGCGGTCGCCGGGTGACCGCGGCGACCACCGGCCGGCCCGGCGTCGACACCGCCGGGGCCGGCGCGGCCGCCGACGCCCGGGACACCGCTGCCCCGGCGAAGGCCCGTGGTGGCTGGCGGGCACTGGCCGTCCAGCCGCTGCTGGTCCTGCTGGGTGTCGCGGCGTACCTCGTGTGGCGGGCCACCGCGACGCTGACCGAGACCGAGGCCCGTCAGCTCAACGCCACCGCGCTGTGGACCAGCATCCGCGAGCACCTCTCGCTGACCCTGGTCGCCGCGGTGCTGGTGCTGGTCATCGCCATCCCGCTGGGGATCGCGCTGACCCGCGGCCCGTTCCGCCGGCTCAGCCCGCTGGTGCTCGCCGTGGCCAACACCGGCCAGGCCGCACCGGCCATCGGCCTGTTCGTGCTGCTGGCCATGTGGCTCGGGTTCGGGTTCCGGACGACGGTGATCGGCCTGGTGCTCTACGCCGCGCTGCCGGTGCTGCGCAACACCATGGTCGGCATCCAGCAGGTCGACGCCCGGCTGGTCGAGGCCGGCCGGGGCATGGGGATGAGCGCCGCGGCGGTGCTGTTCCGGGTGGAGCTGCCGCTCGCCGTCCCGGTCATGCTCGCCGGGGTGCGCACCGCGCTGGTGCTGCTGGTGGGCACCGCGACGCTGGCCACCTTCATCGACGGCGGTGGCCTGGGCGTGCTGATCAACACCGGCATCACGCTGAACCTGAACTCGCTGCTGGTCTCCGGGGCCGTGCTCGTCGCCCTGCTGGCGCTGGCCGTCGACTGGCTCGGCCGCGTGGTCGAGCACGTCGCCCGACCGAAGGGGCTGTGATGGGCACCCGTCGCACGTGCGCCGTCGTCCTGCCGCTGGTCGGCGTCCTGCTCACCGGCTGCGGCCTGCAGAGCGCCAGCACCTTCACCCCGCAGGCCTCGGCCGGTGCCATCCAGCCGATCGCCGGGGTGGACGGCGACCCGATCACCGTGGGGTCCAAGAACTTCACCGAGCAGCTGGTCCTGGGCAAGATCGCGGTGATCGCGCTGCAGGTCGCCGGCTTCGACGTCGCCGACAGCACCAGCATCCCGGGGGCGGCGCCGTCCCGGGCCGGTCAGCTCAGCGGCAAGATCGACATGCAGTGGGAGTACACCGGCACCGGGTGGCTGAACTACCTGGCCATGCCCGAGGGCATCCCGGACCAGCAGGAGCAGTACGCGGCGGTGCGGGACGCCGACGCCGCCAACGGCATCAGCTGGCTGCCGCCGGCGGAGGCGAACAACACCTACGCCTTCGGCATCCGCAGCGAGGCGATCGCCGAGCTGGGCGGGGTGGCCTCGCTGTCCGACGTGGCCGCGCTGCCGGTCGAGCAGCGGACGTTCTGCGTGGAGTCGGAGTTCGCCACCCGCAGCGACGGCTTCGAGCCGATGCTGGAGACCTACGGCATCCCGCTCGGTGACCCGCAGGGCGTTCCGCGGGAGAACGTGCGGGTGCTGGACACCGGTGCGGTCTACACCGCCACCGACCGCGGCGACTGCAACTTCGGCGAGGTCTTCACCACCGACGGCCGGCTCGAGTCCCTGGACCTGACCGTGCTCGAGGACGACCAGGGGTACTTCCCGGCGTACAACATGGCGCCGGTGGTGCGCACCGAGACGCTGGACGAGCACCCCGAGATCGCCGACGTCTTCGCCGAGATCACCCCGCTGCTGACCGACGAGGTGATGATCGGGCTCAACGGCCGGGTCGACGTCGGCGGCGAGGACCCGGCGGACGTCGCCTACGAGTGGATGCGCAGCGTCGGTCTCGTCTCCTAGGTGGAGTGGGTCCGTAGCGGTGACCGCGACGGACCCACTCCGCTCAGTCCAGCGAGGCCAGCCGGCTGACCAGGAACTCCACCGCGGCGTCGCTGTCGACGCCCTCCGCGACGGCGACCGCCGTGTCCGAGGTGGACGGCGACCGGCGGTCCACCAGCGTCTGCCCGCGCCCGGCGCCGGGGCTGGTGTCCACCACGACGTCCCGCGGCACGGTGCGCAGGGTGCCCGGCACGATCGCCTCGGTGAGCGCCAGCGCGTCGTGCACCACCACCCCGTCGATGCCGTAGCTGGTGCGCGCGTGGTCCAGGTACTGCCGCAGGACGGCGGCGGCCTGGGCGCCGATCGGCCCGGCGGCGGCGAACCGGGCGATGCCGGCCTCGGTGAGCACCGTGGGCAGGGTGACGTCCAGCCCCACCAGCACGGTGGGCAGCCCGGCGGCGAACACGACCGCGGCGGCCTCGGGGTCGGCCCAGATGTTGAACTCCGCGGCCGCGGTGACGTTGCCGCCGCGGCCCGCCGAGCCGCCCATCACCACCAGCCGGCCGATCCGGGCGGCGGCGTCGGGGTACACCGACACCAGCAGCGCGATGTTGGTCAGCGGGCCGATCGCAGCCACCGTGACCGGGCGGTCGCTGCCCATGAGCAGCTCGGCCAGCGCCACCACGGCCGGCCGGGGGTCCACCGCGGCGACCGAGGGCGGCAGCACGACGCCGCCCAGCCCGGCCTCACCGTGCACGTGCCCGGCCCGCCGGGCCAGCGGCACCACCAGGGAGCTGCGGGCACCCGCGGCCACCGGGACGTCGGAGCGGCCGGCCAGGTGCAGCACCCGCAGCGCGTTCTCCGTGGTCTGCGCCAGGTCGACGTTGCCGTGCACGGTGGTCACCAGCTGCAGGTCGACCTCCGGGCTGGCGAGGGCGAGCAGCAGCGCCAGGGCGTCGTCGATGCCGGGGTCGGTGTCGACGACCAGGGGCAGCGGGGGAGGGGTGTCGGGCACCCGGTCATCCCACCAGACGCGCCGACACGCCGGTGTGCCGCCCGGGCCGCCGAGGTCATCGACCCCGGAATCCGCGCTCGACCTGGGCTTTCACGCCCGTGCTGTCGACAAGTGGCCGGGCCTGAGGGGGGTCGTCGACCGCTGCGCGGGGGTCGCACAACAGTTCGGTCACGCGCCCCGGCGGGGGTGTCCCGGACGGGCTCTGCGAGGTGTCCGCGTCCGTAACTTCTCCCTCAGCCGCGGTCCCTTCCCCGACCGCGGCGACGACGAGAGGGAGGCACGCGATGGACGAGGTCCGACCGGTTCCCGGCGACTCGCCCGTCGCCGTCCGCGTGCTGGTGCGCGACCACGCGGTGCGCGGCAGCGCCGCCCAGCGTGAGGCGGCACGGCGACGAGAGCTGGCCGCCCGCCCGGCTCCGCGCCGCACGCTCGCCCAGCGCGAGGCGGACGCCCGGACCGCGCCGGTCCGCACCGTCCCGGACCCGAGCGGGACCGTCCGCCGCCGTGTCGACGGCAGCACGGCGCCCGCCGGCCCCGCGGTCGACCCGCTCGAGCTCCTGGCCGCCGGGCACCTCGCGGCCGCCTGGCTCGCCGCCGAGCTGGCCGCCACGGCGTCGGGCACCGCCGAGGCGTGTGGCACCGACACGGCGACCAGTGGGTCCGGTGCGGCCACGCCGGCTGGCGCGCCCCGTGCGGTCACGGCGCCCGGCGCCACCGCCCCCACCCCGACGGCCTGCGCGCCGTCGACCGTTCCGGCCGGAACCGCCGGGTCCCCCGTGCCCGTGGTCGTCGCGACCCGGCGCAGGACGATCACCACCCGCGCCTCCCACTGGGGCGCCGGCCCCGGAGGCGCCCACCTGGCGTGGGGCCCCGCCCCCCGGGTCCACCGGCTCACCGAGGGCGCCGACCGGCTCCTGCCCACCGCGGCCGCCCCTGTGCGGCCGGTGGCCGCCGCCCCGCCCCGTGCCGCCGTCCCGCCCTGTGCCGTCGTCCCGGTCCGGTCCGACGTCGCCCGGACGGCCGTCCTCGACGCCGAACTGGAGGAGGCGATCGCCTTCGCCACCGACTTCGACACCGACCTGCTCACCACCCGCGCCCGGCTCGCCCCCCGGCCCTTCCGGCTCACCGCCCCGGTCCGCGGGGTCCTCGCCCGGCTGCGCCGGCTGACCCGTGCCGCCGCCGGCTGGGGCGCCGGACCCGCCGGCGCCCACCTGGCCTGGGACCGGCCCGTGCTGCCCCCGGTGCACCGGCTGACCCTCGCCCCCGAGCAGTCGCCGGCCGGCCCCGCCGCGCCCCGGCCCCTCCCGGCCGACCTGCGGCACCGCGCACCGGACGGCGACGAGCCCGTGCCGCTGCGCGAGCAGCCCGGCACCCCCACGCGCCCGGCCCCACCGCAGCGCTCCGCGTGGACCGGCGGCGTCCGGTCGCCGCTCTCTAGGGTGGCGGCATGTTCACGACTCGGCCGGAGCTCGCCGGCACGTTCGGGATGGTCGCCTCCACGCACTGGCTCGCCAGCGCCGCGGGCATGGCGACCCTCGAGGCCGGTGGCAACGCGTTCGATGCCGCGGTCGCTGCGGGACTCACCCTGCAGGTGGTCGAGCCGCACCTCAACGGGCCGGGGGGCGAGGTCCCGGTCCTCTTCGCCCGGGGCCCGCGGGCAGCCTCCGGCGCGGGGGAGCCCGTCGTCCTGTCCGGACAGGGGACCGCCCCCGCCGGCGCCACGATCGAGGCCTACAGCCAGCTGGGTCTCGACCTGGTCCCCGGCACCGGCCTCCTCGCCGCGACCGTGCCCGGCGCCATGGGCGCCTGGCTGACCCTCCTGCGCGACCACGGCACCCTGCCGCTGGACGCCGTCCTCCGCTTCGCCCTCGAGTACGCCGAGCACGGCCACCCGCTCCTCCCGCGGGTCGCCGCGACCGTCGCCTCGGTCTCCGCGCACTTCCGTTCCCACTGGCCGACCTCGGCCGCCACCTGGCTCGCCCCCGACGGAGCTCTCCCCACCGCCGGCCGCCTGTTCCGCAACCCGGTCCTCGCCTCGACCTACCGCCGACTGCTCGACGCAGCGCGCGGACCCTCCCGAGAGGCGCAGATCGACGCGGCACTGGCGGCCTGGTACCAGGGGTTCGTCGCCGAGGCGATCGACGAGTTCTCCCGGTCCGCTGTGATGGACGACTCCGGTCGTGCCCACAGCGGCTTCCTCACCGGAGCAGACCTCGCCGGCTGGCGCCCGACGTACGAGCCGCCGGTCACCCTGGACTGGCGTGGGTGGACGCTCGCGAAGGCCGGGCCGTGGTCCCAGGGCCCGGCGCTGCTCCAGGCGCTCGCGATGCTGGACGGCGTCCCGGCGGCGGGTCCCGGGGCCGGGTACGCATCGGGCACCGCCGATGCCGACCTGGTCCACGCCGGCGCGGAGGCGGTCAAGCTGGCGATGGCCGACCGCGAGGCCTGGTACGGCGACACGGCAGAGGCACCGGTGGACGACCTGCTGTCCACCGACTACACCGCACAGCGGCGGGCGCTGATCGGCGACCGGGCCAGCACCGAGCTGCGGCCCGGCTCGCCCGGGGGGCGCCCGCCGCGGCTGCCCCGGTTCGTCACCGAGACCTCGGGCCGGGAGCGGCCGTCGGCGGCAGCGGTCGCCGGGGTCGGCGAGCCCACCGTCGACACCCGCGGCACCACCCGCGGCGACACCGTGCACGTCGACGTCGTCGACCGCTGGGGCAACATCGTCTCCGCCACCCCCTCGGGCGGCTGGCTGCAGAGCTCGCCGACGATCCCGTCGCTGGGCTTCCCGCTGGGCACCCGGGCGCAGATGTTCTGGCTGGAGCCGGGTCTGCCCAACTCCCTGGCGCCCGGCAAGCGGCCCCGCACCACGCTCACGCCGTCGCTGGCGCTGCGCGGCGGTGTGCCGACGATGGCCTTCGGCACGCCGGGTGGTGACCAGCAGGAGCAGTGGCAGCTGTGCTTCTGGCTGGCCCACACCCTCGGCGGGCTGGACCTGCAGGCCGCGATCGACGCGCCGGCCTGGCACACGACCAGCTTCCCGTCCTCGTTCTACCCGCGGGAGATGACGCCCGGGGAGCTGGTCGTGGAGTCCCGGCTCGGCGAGGACACGATCGCCGAGCTGCGCCGCCGCGGCCACCAGGTCAGCGTCTCCGACGCCTGGTCGCTCGGCCGGATGTCGGCGGTGTCGATCGACCACGAGACCGGCGTGCTGCGGGCCGGCGCCAACCCGCGCGGCATGCAGGGGTACGCGGTCGGCCGCTGAGCAGCGACCTCGGCTCCCCGGCGGGCCGCGCCGGGGGGTGCCGGGGCACTCCGGCATGATCGGCCCGGGCACGGGCGCGCAGGACGCCGCCGGTGCCACGGTGCCGCGGTGTGAGGCTGGAGCGGGGGTCGAGCGATGTCGCTGCAGGACCGCGACCGGATCGCGGCCGGCGGTCGCATGGCGGTCGCGTCGACCAGCGGGCCGGGGCTCCAGCGCCTGCTGGACCTCGCCGCCGCCCTGCTGGCCGCGCCCTCGGTCGGGGTGGCGCTCGTCGGTGAGGTGCAGACCGTCGTCGGCACGTCGGGCCGGCCGGTCTGGCAGGTCGGCGTGCAGCGTCGGCTGAGCGACACCCTCGGCAGGACCGTCGTCGCCGCGCGGGCGCCGCGGGCCTACGCCGACGCGCGTGCCGACCCCCGGGTCGCCGACCTCCCGGCCGTGCGGGCCGGCGACGTGGTCGGCTATCTCGGCGTCCCGCTGTTCGAGGCGACCGGCGAGCACGTGGTCGGCGTCCTGGCGGCCTTCGGGCCGGAGCCGCGGACCTGGACCGACGCCGACGTGGCGATGCTGGTCCAGCTCGCCGGGCCGGTCGTCTCCGAGCTCGAGCTGACCGCGATGACCGCTGAGCTGGAGCGCAGCCGGCTGCGCGGCGACCTGGCCATCGAGGCGGCCGGCATCGGCATCTTCGACTGGGACCTGGCAGCCGACCGGCTCGACTGGGACGAGCAGATGCTGCGGCTGCTGGACTACGACCGCGAGGGGTTCCCGGGCACCATCCGCGCCCTCCTCGACCGGCTCCACCCCGACGAGGTCGACCGGGTCAGGTCGGTGATCGACGCCGCCGTCGCCGCGGGAGGGCCGTTCGAGCTGGAGTACCGCGCCCTGCTGCCCTCCGGCGAGGAGCGCTGGATGGCGAGTCGCGGGCGGGCGCTGCGCGACGGCACCGGGGCGGTGACGCGGCTGCTGGGCGCTGTCCAGGACGTGACCCGGCAGCGCCACGGCGAGGCGGCAGTGGCACGGGTGCTGGAGTCGATGCCGGCGGCCTTCTTCTCCCTGGCCCGGGACTGGCGGTTCAGCTACGTCAACGCGGAGGCCGAGCGCCTGCTGGGTCGCACCCGGGAGGAACTGATCGGCGGGGACATCTGGGAGCTCTTCCCGTCTGCGGTCGACAGCGACTTCGAGGTGCACTACCGCGGGGCGATGGACACCGGCGAACTGGCGGTCTTCCAGGCGTACCACCCCGCGCCGCTGGACGCCTGGTACGAGGTCCGGGCCTGGCCCAGCGCCGACGGGCTGTCGGTCTACTTCCTGGACGTGACGCAGCGGCACCGGGCCGAGGAGACCGCGCGCCAGGAGACCGAGCGGCTGGCGCTGCTCGCCCGGGTCACCGACTCGCTGTCCGACGCACTGATCTCCCGCCGCGGTGGCCGGGGGGCGCTGGCGCAGCTGATGCAGGCCGTGGTCCCCGGGCTGGGCGACTGGGTGATCGGCAGCCTGGTGGAGGACGACGGCCGACTGCGGGACGTCGGCGGCTGGCACCGCGACCCCGAGCTGCGTCCGGTGGTGGACCGGTACGCCGAGCTGCGCCTGGGTGCCCTGCGGTCGACCGCCCCGATCGTGGCCGCCCTGGCGACCGGTGAGCTGACGGTCGTACCGGACGTGGCCGCCGCCGTCGGGAACGGTCTGCCTCCCGGTGCCGTCTCCGAGGCCTACTGGACGTTGGACCCCGCGACGGCCGTCGCGGTCGCGCTGATCGCCCGCGGCCGCGTGCTCGGGGCGATGAGCGTCTACCGGTCGCGGGACCGCGCGCCGATGGACGCCGCCGAGCAGGCCCTGCTGAAGGAGGTCGCCGACCGGGTCGCGCTGGCGCTGGACAGTGCCGCGCTGCACGAGCAGCAGCGCCGGATGGCCGAGGAGCTGCAGCGCAGCCTGCTCACCGCCCCGCCGGAGCCGGACCACTCCGAGATCGTGGTGCGTTACGTCCCCGCCGTCCAGGCCGCCCAGGTGGGCGGCGACTGGTACGACGCCTTCCTGCAGCCCGGTGGCGCCACCGTGCTGGCGATCGGTGACGTCGTCGGGCACGACACGGTCGCGGCGGCCGCGATGGGCCAGCTGCGCAGCCTGCTGCGGGGCATCGCCTACAGCAGCGGCGGTGGCCCGGCCGCCGTCCTGTCCGACCTCGACCGGGCGATGGCTGGCCTGCAGGTGCGCACCCTGGCCACCGCGGCGGTGGCCCGGCTCGAGCAGACGGCCGAGGAGCGCGCGCAGGGCCTGACCCGGCTGCGCTGGTCCAGTGCCGGCCACCCGCCGCTGCTGGTGCTGCACCCCGACGGCCGGGTGGAGGAACTGGCGACCGAGCGGGCCGACCTCCTGCTGGGCGTGGCGCCTGAACGCCCCCGCCGGGAGCAGGTGCAGGTGCTGCGACGTGGGGCGACGGTGGTGCTCTACACCGACGGGCTCGTCGAGGGCCCCGACCTGCCCCTGGACGACGGGGTGTCCCGGCTGCGGCAGCTGCTCGGCGAGCTGGGGGAGCTGCCGCTGGACCAGCTCTGCGACCAGCTGCTGCAGCGGATGCGGCCGGGCGGCTCGGAGGACGACGTCGCCCTGGTGGCGGTGCGGCTGCACCGCGAGGACCGCCCCCGCCCGCAGGCCGCCGGCCCGGAGGTCGTGCCGCCCACCCCGTGAACGGACGGGCTCACCGGCGGGGGAGCAGCGCCCAGACGCTCTTGTGCCCGTCGGCGCTGTGCCAGCCGTGCGCGTCGGCCATCTCGGCGATCAGGTAGAGGCCGAGGCCGCCCTGGCTCGGGTCGCGCCCGACCGCGGGCTGCGGCGGCTGCTGCGCGTTGGCGTCACGCACCTCGATGAGCCAGGCGTCGGGGGTGCGACGGACCCGGGCCTGCACGCCCCCGCCGCCGTGCCGCAGGGCGTTGGAGGCCATCTCGTCGAAGGCCAGGACGACGGCCTCGTCGAGGTCGGTGGCCTCCTGGTCACCGGCGGACTGGGCGGCCAGACCGCGCCGCAGTTCCGAGCGGACCCGGGGCAGCTCAGCGACGTGCGCGAGCTCCCACGACCACCCGTCCTCGCCCGGTGGCGGGGGGGACGACGGCCACGCGAGGCCGGCCGACTCGCCCGTCACTCGGTCTCCTTGCGCTCTGGCCGCTGTGTGCTCAACGGCGAACCCCTGTCTTGTCTCCACGGCGGCAGCCCAAACCACGACACGCCTGTGATCTGCGACTCATGGTGCGACCGTCCTGGGCGCGGCAGGGTCGGGGCCGACGGACGTCCTGCGGGCACCGTAGAGCACCGCGGTCCTCCGCAGCAGCTCAGGCACACGCGGCGAGGTAGCGCGTCACCACCGAGGGGTCCCGCATGACCGCCCCCATCACGGCCACGCCGTGGGCACCGGCGGCGCGGCACCCGGCGACGTCCTCCGGTGTCACGCCGCCGAGGGCGAACACCGGGGGGCCGAGCGGCACCAGCGCGGCCAGCCCGGCGGCCCCGAGTGCCGGTCCGTAGCCGGGCTTGGACGCCGTGGCCGCCAGCGGGGACAGGAAGGCCCAGTCGCAGCCCTCGGCCCGCGCCCGGGTCAGCTCGGCCGCCGAGTGGCAGGACCGGCCCAGCAGCGCCGGGCGGTCCCGGGGCAGCGGGTCGGCCGCGGACAGGTGGACCGCCGCCCGCCCCGCGCCGCCCGCCGCACCGGCCCAGACCAGGACGCCGTCCACCGGGGCGAGCAGGCCGGCGAGCTGCTCGGCGAGGGCGGCGCGCTCGGGCGACGGGAGGTCCTTGTCCCGCAGCACCACCGCCCGGGCGCCGGCGTCGACGGCCGCGGCCACGGTGTCGACCAGGCCCCCGGCGCACTGGGTGCGGTCGGTGAGCACCAGCAGCCGCGGCAGCCTCACAGCTCCGGGCGCCCGGCCGTGGCCGTGGACTCCTGGGCGTGGAAGCGGCGGGGGATGCGGCCGGCCCCGCGGGCGAGCCGGCCGCCCTCGACGGCCTGGCGCATGGCCAGCGCCATCCGCTCCGGGTCCCGGGCCCGGGTGACGGCCGAGGCCAGCAGCACCGCGTCGCAGCCGAGTTCCATGGCCAGGGCGGCGTCGGAGGCGGTGCCGATCCCGGCGTCGAGGACCACCGGCACGGTGACCATCTCGCGGAGCAGCGAGATCGAGTGCGGGTTGCGGATGCCCAGGCCGCTGCCGATCGGGGAGCCCAGCGGCATCACCGCGGCGCACCCGGCGTCCTCCAGGCGGCGGCCCAGGACCGGGTCGTCGGTGGTGTAGGCGAAGACCTTGAAGCCCTTCAGCACCAGTTGCTCGGCGGCGTCGAGCAGCTCGACGGCGTCGGGCAGCAGGGTCTGCTCGTCGCCGATGACCTCCAGCTTCACCCAGTCGGTCCCGAAGGCCTCCCGGGCCAGCTCGGCGGTGCGCACCGCCTCCCGGGCGGTCCGGCAGCCGGCCGTGTTGGGCAGCAGTCGGACGCCGACCCGGTCGAGCACCTGCATCATCGAGTTGCCGGCGACGGCCTCGACCCGGCGCAGGGCCACGGTGACCAGCTGGGTGCCCGAGGCGCGCACGACCCGCTCCAGGGAGTCCATGCTGGGGAGCCCACCGGTGCCCAGCACCAGCCGCGAGGTGAAGGTCTCCCCGGCGATCGTGAACGGGTCGCCGGCCTCCTCGGCGGCCAGCGCCGGTGCCAGCTCGTCGGTCAACGGGGTGGTGGTCATGCGTCAGCCTCCTGCGGTGGGGGCGAGCACCTCGACGGCGTCGCCGGGGGACAGCCGGGTGGCGGCCCAGGTGCTGCGCGGGACGACGTCGCCGTTGCAGGCCACCGCGACCCGGTCGTGGCCGGAGCTGCGCTGGGCGACGAGGTCGGCCACGGTGGCGTCCTCGGCCAGGTCGACGGGGGAGCCGTTGACGGTGACGTTCACGGCGAGGTCCTCTCGAGCGGGTCGGCGCGCGCGAAGCGGTCGACGGTGAAGGGGGCGGCCAGCTCCGGGACCTCGCCGGTGGCCAGGTGCTCGGCGACGACGTCCCCGGTCACCGGGGTGAGCAGGACCCCGTTGCGGTGGTGACCGGTGGCGAGCACCAGCCCGGGCAGGCCGGAGGGGCCCAGCAGCGGGGCGTTGTCGGCGGTGCCGGGCCGCCAGCGGGCCAGCGTCTCGACCAGCTCCAGCTCGGTCACCCCGGGCACGACCTCGATCGCGTCGTGCAGCAGGTCGTGCACGCCGCCGGCGGTGACGGTGGCGTCGAAGCCGCGGTCCTCGGTGGTGGCACCGATGATCAGCCCGTCGCCGGCGTAGGGCACCAGGTAGACGTGCCGGCCGCGCACCAGCGCCCGCACCGTGCCCTCGAGCAGCCCCTCGGCGCCGGCCAGCCGCAGGATCTGCCCCTTGACCGGCCGCACCGGCAGCGGCGGGACACCGGGCAGCCCGCCGCTGTGCGCGCCCAGGGCCAGGACCACCTGGCCGGCCGGCAGCTCCCGGCCGCCGTCCAGGACCACCCCGGTGGCCCGGCCGCCGGAGACCCGCAGCTCGCGCACCCGGGCGCGCAGCACCTCGACGCCGCCGGCCTCGGCCGCGGCGAGCAGGCCGGCGTGCAGCGCCCGGCCGTCGACCGAGTGGTCGCCGTCGACGGCCAGCCCGCCGCGCACCCGCGGGGTCAGCGAGGGCTCCCGGCGGCGGGTCTCGCGCGGGGTGAGCCGCTCGGCGGCCAGGCCCAGCTCGCGCTGGTAGCCGTGCAGCGCGTCGAGCTCGCGCACGTCGTCCTCGTCGAACCCGACGACCAGGGTGCCCACGGTGCGCAGCCCGACCGGGCGCCCGCCGGCGGCCTCCACCTCGGCGGCGAAGTCCGGGTAGCGGCGCAGGGAGGTCAGGCAGAGCCGGAGCAGGTCGGTCTCGCCGTAGGCGGCCTCGGTGACCGGGGCGAGCATGCCGGCCGCCGCCTGGGAGGCGCCCGCGCCGGGGGACTCGTCGACGACGGTGACCGACAGGCCGCGCTGCGCCGCGCGCCAGGCGACCGACAGCCCGATCAGCCCGCCGCCGGCGACCACGACGTCGGTGGATGCCACGGGCTGCTCCCAACGCCGGCATTACCCGGCAGGTCCAGGCGGTCGGCGGCGCGTCAGCCACCCTCTCAGCCCGGTCCCGCCGAGCTCCCGCACACGGCCGCGAGCCGTGCCCGGCCACCATAGCCCGGTCCGTAGGGTGCTCTCCGTGCCCTTACAGGACGGGACCGTCCG
The DNA here is from genome assembly GCF_026967795.1 of Modestobacter sp. VKM Ac-2986. GTDB lineage: Bacteria > Actinomycetota > Actinomycetes > Mycobacteriales > Geodermatophilaceae > Modestobacter. The sequence continues at coordinate 105,246 of NZ_JAPVBH010000001.1, read as the reverse complement.
GTGACCGACGAGCCGCTGGTGGCCACCGACGGGCTGTCGGTCGGCTACGGCGGGGAGCCGGTCTGCGCGCCGGTCTCGCTGGCCATGCTGCCGGGCACCGCCGTGGGGCTGGTCGGCCCGAACGGGGCCGGCAAGTCCACCGTTCTGCAGACGATGGTCGGCCTGCTGCCCGCGCTGGCCGGCACGGTCACCTTCGCCGGGCAGCCGGTCGACGAGCGATCCGCCGACTTCCGCCGCGCCGTCGCCGGCGTGCTGGACGACGACGCGTTCTTCCCCTCGCTCACCGGCGCGGAGCACCTGCTGCTCACCGCGCGGGCGCACGGCGTCGTCGACGCGGAACAGGTCGTGGCCGACGAGCTGGCCGCCTTCGGGCTCACCGAGCGGGCCGGTGCGCTGCCCTCGGCGCTGTCCTCGGGGCAGCGGCGGCGGCTGGCGCTGGCCGGGGCGCTCGTGCGCCCGGCCCGGCTGCTGGTGCTCGACGAGCCCGAGCGCCGGCTGGACACCGTCATGCGCCGCGCGCTGGCCGACCGGCTGGCGGCCCTGGTGGCCGCGGGCGCCACCGTGCTGTTCGCCTCGCACGACCCGGCCTTCCTGGACACGCTCGCCGACGCGGTGCTGGTGGTCGGCGACGACGAGTGCCGGCTGGTCGAGCCCGCGGACGCGGTCGCCGAGCTGCGCGAGGACTGATGGCGGTCCTGGCGCGGACGGCGGAGGAGTGGGACGGCGCCGCCGTCCGCCGGTTCACCCGGCGGGCCACCGCGGCCCGCGCCGACACCCGCTGGTGGACCCGGCTCGGTGACCTGACCTCCGGGCTGACCTCGGCCGCGATCGCGGTCGCGGTGGGCGGTGGGCTGGTCTCCGGGCTCCAGGAGCAGATCGCCGCCCGGCCGCCGGTCCCCGCGGCGGTGCTGCCGGGCGGGCTGACCGCGACCGCGGTCGCCGTGGCGGTGGCGGCCGGGCTGGTCGCCCTGTTCGCCCGGCTCGGGCCGGTCAGCGCGACCCCGGGCGTGGCCGCCTGGTGGCTGCCGCTGCCGGCCGGCCGCCGCGCGCTGCTGCGCGGGGAGCTGCGCCGGGGACTGGGGCTGGCCGCCGCCGTGGCGGTCGGCGTCGCGCTGCCGGTGGCGCTCACCGCGACCCGGACGCTCGGCGGGGTGCTCACCGGGCTGGTCGCCGGCGGGCTGCTCGCGGTGGTCGCGGTCGGCGCGCTCGTCGTCCGGCAGGCCGGGAGCGGCACCCGCTGGGTGCCTGCCGCCGCCGGGGGCGTGGTGGCGGCCACGCTGGTCCTCCCGCCGGTGGTCGGCTGCCTGGCCGCGGCGGCGGGTGCCCGGGTGGCCTGGCCGGCCGGGCCGGCGCTGCCGTGGGGGGCGGCAGCGGCGCTGCTGCTGGTGCTGGGCGCCGGCGCCGTGCTGGCGGTCGTGCGCGCCGACCGCCGGCTGGAACAGCTGTCCGCCGCTGCGCTGCGGGCGTCGGGGGAGACCGTGCAGTACGCGACCGCCTCGGTGTTCTCCCTGGACACCCGGGAGATCGGCCGCGCACTGCGCAGCCCGGTGCGCCGTCCGCGCCGGGCGCTGCACGGGCGGTGGGTGCGCCGGGCCGAGCACGCCGTCGTCGCCGGTGACCTCGCAGTGCTGGCCCGCTCGCCGTGGCGCTGGGGGCAGCTGGCCGTGGGGGCGGCGCTGCCCGTGCTCGCCGCCCGCACCCAGGGGCTCGGCGAGCTGCCGGCGCTGGTGGCGGTGGCCGTGGTGCTCGGCTGGTGGACCGCGGCGACGGCGGTGGGGGAGCCCAGCCGCCGGGCGTCGTCCGCACCCGGTGCCGACCGGTCGCTGCCGCTGGCCGCCGAGGTCGTCGTCCGCTGCCGGGCGGTGGTGCCGGTCGCCGTCCTCGCCGTCGTCCTCGGGGTCTCGGCGCTGCTGGTCGGGCAGGGCGCGGGCTCGCCGGTGGCCTGGCTGGCCCTGGGGGTCGCGGCCGCCCCGGCCTGGGCCGGCGCGGCGGTGCGCGCCGGCTACCGCCCCGACCTGGACTGGTCGGGCCCGGTGGTGTCCTCACCGATGGGCGCGCTGCCGACCGGGGTCGGCGCGACCCTGGTGCGCGGCCCGGACGTCGGGGTGCTGGGCACCGTGCCGGTCGGGCTGGCCCTGCTGCTCGGCGCGGTGCCGTGGTGGCTGGTGGCCGTCCAGCTCGGCTGGTCGGCGGCGCTGGCCGCGTTCGCCGTCCTCACCTCCGGGCAGCCCGACTGACGGGACCCGGCCCGGCTCGACCCGCCGCAGACAGGGTCCAGCCGCCGGCGCAAGCGGCTGGACCCTGCACCGGGCGGGTCGACCTCCCCGGGACCGTGGACGGCGGTCAGCCGAGGGCGGCGTCCCAGTGGCCGGTGAGCACGCTCGCGGTGAGCGCGGCGGCGCAGACGAGCACCACGGCGACGACGAAGGCGGTGTCCTGCGGGCGCAGCTGTGAGCCGCGGGCGTTGGTGCGGACGGTGCCGGAGTCGAAGCCGCGGGCGTCCATCGCCGTGGCCAGCCGGGTGCCCCGCCGGATCGCCCCGACCAGCAGCGCGAACGACGTGCTCGCCAGCAGCCGGGCGTGGGCGACCGGGCTCGCGCCGGCGTCCACCCCGCGGGCGCGGCGGGCCAGCCGGATCGTCTCGAACTCCGCGGCCAGCAGCGGTACCAGCCGCAGCGCGGCCAGCGCGCCGTAGGCGAACCGGGTCGGCACCCGCCAGTGCAGGGTCAGCGCGTCGGCAAGCCGCACCGGGTCGGTCGAGGCCACCAGCAGGATGCCCGGCAGCGACAGGGCGACGACCCGCAGCCCCCAGGTCGCGCCGCTCACCCACGCGTCCGCGCCGGACAGCGACCCGAACGCCACGTTGACCCAGGCGACCCCGACCGCGCTGAGCAGCAGCGGCCAGGTGCGCCGCAGGACGTCGCCGGGGCGGGTCAGGCCGGCCGCCGGCAGCAGCGCGAGCTCCGCGGCCAGCAGCACCGCCGGGGTGACCAGGTCACCGCTCACCAGCAGCACGACGGTGACCACCACGATCGCGGTCAGCTGCGCGACCGGGTTGACCGCCGACAGCGGCACCGGCCGGGCCGGGCCGAGCGCCAGGGGCAGGCTCACGCGGCCACCGCCGCGCCCAGCGCCAGCACGTCGTCGGCGAGCGCGGTGACCACGCCGGCGTCGTGGGTGACCAGGCACAGCGCCCGGTCGCCGTCCTGCTGCTCGGCCAGCAGCGCCACCAGCTCCGCCCAGGTCTCCCGGTCCTGGCCGAAGGTGGGCTCGTCGAGCACCAGCACCCGCGGGTCGGTGGCCAGCGCGGTCGCCACCGACAGCCGCCGCTGCTGGCCGCCGGAGAGGGTGAACGGGTTGGCCTCGGCGAGCGCGGCCAGCCCGAGCCGCTCCATCAGCTCCTCGGCACGCGCGGTGTCACCGGCGCCCAGGGACAGCTCGTCGCGGACCCGGCCGGTGAGGAACTGGTGCTCGGGCTGCTGGAACACCGTGCCGATCCGCTGCACCAGCTCACCCGCCCGCCACCGGTGCGGCGGCCGCTCCGGGCGGCGCAGCCCCGTGGTGAGCGCCGGGCCGGCGGTCACCCGGCCGGTGGTCGGCGCCCGCAGGCCGGCCAGCAGCAGCGCCAGCGTGGACTTGCCGGTGCCGTTCGGGCCGGTGACGGCCAGCGTCCGGCCCGCGCGCAGGACGACGTCGGTGGGCAGCAGCCCGGGGGCGTCGCTGCCGCGGTGGGTGTACCCGGCTCCCTCGGTGGCCAGCAGCTGCTCGCCGGGGGGGTGCTGCTGCCGCGCGGGCAGCCGCGGGGGCGCCGGCCGCCAGTCCCGGCCGTGCTCGACGGTGCCGCCGCCGGGCAGCAGCTCCACCACCCGGTCGACCAGCGGCAGCCACGACTCGACGTCGTGGTCGACCACGACCAGCGTGGCGTCCCGGGCGTCGACGGCCCGCAGCACCGCGGTGCGCACCTGGGCCGCACCGTCCGGGTCGAGCTGGGCGGTCGGCTCGTCGAGCAGCAGCAGCCCCGGCCGGGCGGCCAGGGCACCGGCCAGCACCAGCCGCTGCTTCTGCCCGCCGGACAGCGCGCCGGTGGCCCGGTCGCGGCCGAGGTCGAAGCCGACGGCGTCCAGCGCGGCGTCCACCGCCGGCCAGATCAGCGCCGGTGGGGTGCCGGTGTTCTCCAGCCCGAAGGCCACGTCGTCCCCGGCCCGGGTCATCACCAGCTGGGAGTCCGGGTCCTGGAAGACCATGCCGACCCGCTGCCGCCGCCGGTCGGGCACGGCGCCGTCGACGGTCAGCTCACCGATGGGGTCGCCGGCCTCGGGGTCCAGCAGGCCACCGAGGGCCCGCAGCAGGGTCGACTTGCCCGAGCCGGAGGCCCCGGTGAGCAGCACGCGCTCACCGGGGGCCACCGTCAGGTCGACGTCCCGCACCGCCCACGCCTCGCGGGTCGCGTGGCGGAACCCCCAGCCGGCCAGCCGCAGTGCGGCCGGCGCCGTCATGCGCGAGTGCGGCCGGAGGTGAAGGAGGACAGCGCGCCGCTGGCGCGCAGCGCGCGGGTCAGCGCCATGCCGCCGATGCCGGCGATCACCACGGTGCTGCTGACGACCAGCAGCAGGTAGACCGTCTTCCAGCCCACGGTCCAGTCCGGGTAGTAGTAGCCGAAGTCCAGGAACGTGGCGGCCAGCCCGGCCAGCGCCGCGGCCAGCAGCGCCTGCAGCCAGCCGAAGCGGCGGTAGCGGAACGCGGCGAAGCCCAGCTCGGCGGCCAGGCCCTGGAGCAGGCCGTAGAGGATGACGGTGCTGCCGAAGTGCGAGCCGAGCAGCGCCTCGACGACGGCGCCGACCAGCTCGGCGAACACCGCCGCGCCCGGCTTGCGGACGACGAGCGGTGCGACCACCGCGGGCAGCAGGAAGACGCCGTAGAGCACCGCCTGGGCGGGCGGGAAGCCGGCGAACGCGGGACCCGTGGCCGCGAAGACCAGGGCCCACAGCCAGAAGACGAGGCCGAAGGCCACGCCCAGCACGGCGGTGACGATGATGTCGACGGTGCGCCACGAGGACGTCCCGGGGGCAGCGTCGATCGGTCGGACGGCCTTCTCGGCCATGGTGCTCCTCCAGACTCCCTGCGCCGGCATGACCCGGATCAGGTTCGAGGGTCTGCGGTCTCCCGCACTCTCAGCGCCAAGGCGCTCCCCTGTCGTGTGTGTGGCCGGAGCCTAGACCGACGGCGCCCGACCGCGCGGGTCGAGCTCCCTGACCGACCGGTTCACCGCGCCCCGGGGCGGCCCACCGGTCGGCGGGGTGGCTCAGCCCTGCCGACGCTCCGGCCCGCCGTGCAGCCCCCGTCGGGCCATCGCCGCCGTCAGCGCCGTCCAGACGTTGACCGGTAGCACCCGGACGACCTTCATCAGCACCGCCATCGGCAGCGGGAAGACGATCTCGGCGCGGTCGCGGGCGATGCCGTCGGCGATGGTGCGCGCGGCGGCCTCGGCGCTGACCTTGAACGGCATGGGGAAGCGGTTGCGGTCGGTCATCCGGGTGGCGACGAAGCCGGGGTTCACCGTCTGGACGACGACCCCGCGCGGGGCCAGCGACCCGCGGAGGCTCTCCAGCAGGTTGATCAGCGCCGCCTTGCCCGCGCTGTAGGCCTCCGAGCCGGGCATGCCGCGGTACCCGGCGACCGAGGCCACGCCCACGACCCGCCCGGACCCGGCGGCGATCATCTGCGGGACGACGGCCTCCATCGTGTGCACGGCGCCCATCACGTTGACCTGCAGGTGGTCGGCGAACAGCTGGGAGTCCCACGGTTCCACGTGGAACGACGACCAGGTGCCGGCGTTGAGCACCGCGACGTCCAGCCCGCCCAGCGCCTCACGCACCGCCTGCCCGGCGGCGACGGTGGCCGCCCGGTCGGTGACGTCGACCGGGACGACGGCCATCCGGCCCGCCGCCACCTCGGCCAGCTGGTCGGCGCTGCGGGCGCTGATCGCCATCCGGGCGCCGCGGTCGGCCAGCTCGCGGGCCAGCGCGGCGCCGATGCCGGTCGAGGCGCCGGTGACCCAGATGCGTGCTCCGGACAGCTCCATGGGCACAGCGTGGAGGATGGCGGGCATGGCAGCGCGCAAGGGGTCGGGGAAGCAGGCGCCGTCCGGCTCGGTCGGGCACGGCGAGTTCGTCGCCTACCCCGGTGGGCCGACAGCGATCTACGACCTGCTGGAGCGGCTGTCCGAGGCGGCCGCCGACGCCCCCGAGTACGGCACGCCGGGGATCAGCCTGGACCGCAAGCGGCTCACCGTCCGCTGGTTCGGCGAGCCGCCGGCGGCCGTGCAGCGGGTGCTGGACAGCGCCGAGGGCTTCGAGCTGACCGTCGCGCGCACCGAGTTCCGCCCCGCCGACCTGCGGGCCGAGGCCGGGCGGCTGCTGGCCGAGCACCCCGGGCTGGTCACCAGCGCCCGGGAGCGCCCTGAGGGTGACGGCATCGACGTCCTGGTCGCCCCGCCCGCCGCCGAGGCCGCCGGCGGTGCCGGTGCAGCGCTCGAGCAGGCCGGCGTCCGGGCCGCCTTCCCGCTGGTCGCCGAGGCCGGCGAGGCGCCCGCTCCCTGAGCCCCCGTGCCGGGGCGTATGTCGTCCGGCAGGTCACACCCCACCGCTTTGCATGATCATGCAGTCGTGTGAATAATGTGTCTCGTGTCCAAGGTCCTGACCTCCCTGCCCGTCGGCGAGCGCGTCGGCATCGCCTTCTCCGGGGGTCTCGACACCTCCGTCGCGGTCGCCTGGATGCGCGACAAGGGCGCGGTGCCCTGCACCTACACCGCCGACATCGGCCAGGCCGACGAGCCCGACATCGGCTCGGTGCCCGGTCGCGCCACGACCTACGGCGCCGAGATCGCCCGGCTGGTCGACTGCCGCGCCGCGCTGGTCGAGGAGGGCCTGGCCGCGCTGACCTGCGGGGCGTTCCACATCCGCTCCGGTGGCCGCAGCTACTTCAACACCACCCCGTTGGGCCGCGCGGTCACCGGCACGCTGCTGGTGCGCGCCATGCTCGAGGACGGCGTCCAGATCTGGGGCGACGGGTCGACCTACAAGGGCAACGACATCGAGCGGTTCTACCGGTACGGGCTGCTGGCCAACCCCTCGCTGCGGATCTACAAGCCCTGGCTGGACGCCGACTTCGTCACCGAGCTCGGCGGCCGCAAGGAGATGTCGGAGTGGCTGGTCGCCCACGGCCTGCCCTACCGGGACAGCGCGGAGAAGGCCTACTCCACCGACGCCAACATCTGGGGGGCCACGCACGAGGCCAAGGCGCTCGAGCACCTGGACGCCAGCGTGGAGATGGTGCAGCCGATCATGGGCGTCCGCTTCTGGGACCCCGAGGTCGAGATCGCGACCGAGGACGTGACGATCGGCTTCGAGTACGGCCGGCCGGTCACGATCGACGGCAAGGAGTTCGCCTCCCCGGTCGACCTGGTGCTGGAGGCCAACGCCATCGGCGGCCGGCACGGCCTGGGCATGTCCGACCAGATCGAGAACCGGATCATCGAGGCCAAGAGCCGGGGCATCTACGAGGCGCCGGGGATGGCGCTGCTGCACGCCGCCTACGAGCGGCTGGTCAACGCCATCCACAACGAGGACACCCTGGCCAACTACCACTCCGAGGGCCGCCGGCTGGGCCGGCTGATGTACGAGGGCCGCTGGCTGGACCCGCAGGCGATGATGCTGCGCGAGTCGCTGCAGCGCTGGGTCGGCATGGCGGTCACCGGTGAGGTGACGCTGCGGCTGCGCCGGGGCGAGGACTACTCGCTGCTGGAGACCTCCGGCCCGGCGTTCAGCTACCACCCGGACAAGCTGTCGATGGAGCGCACGGTGGACTCCGCGTTCGGCCCGGTCGACCGGATCGGCCAGCTCACCATGCGCAACCTGGACATCGCCGACTCCCGCGCCAAGCTCGAGCAGTACGCCGCGATGGGCATGGTCGGCGGGGCGACCCCGACCTCGATCGGTGCGGCGCAGGCGGCGTCCACCGGGCTGATCGACGCCTCGGAGGCCGGCGGGGCCGAGGCCATCGCCTCCCGCGGCGGGATCTCCGCCCACGACGAGCTGCTCGACCGGGCCGCCATGGAGTCCGGCACCGACTGAGCGACCCGCCGGGCCCCTGCGCGCAGGAGCCCGGCGGACGCCGTCAGCCGGCGGCGGGGCCGTAGGTCAGGTGCGCCACGCCGTTGCTCAGCGACTCCACGCCCAGCAACGCCAGCGTCTGCGCCGTCCCCTCGGGGAAGAGCCGGATCCCGGTGCCCACGGCCACCGGGTAGACGTAGAGGTGCAGCTCGTCGACCAGGCCGTCGGCGAGCAGCGCGCGCACCAGGGTGGCGCTGCCGCTGACGTACAGGTCGCCGTCCGCCTCGTCCTTGAGCGCCCGGATGCGGTTGGCGTCGTAGCCGCCGACCACGGTCGAGTTCCGCCAGACCGACTCGGCGTCGGTCAGCGTCGAGCTCACGACGTGCTTGCGGGTGTCGTTGAAGAACGGCGCGCCCGGGTCGTCCTCGACGGTGCGCGTCGACCAGGCCGGGGCGAACATCTCGAAGGTCGTGCGACCCAGCAGGATGCCGGTCGAGGACCCGGTCAGCACGCCGATCGAGGCGGCGAGGTCGTCGGGGAAGCCGAAGTCCATCGTCCACATCGGGACGTCGACCACGCCGTCGACGGTGGTGAACTCGTGGACCTTGATCGCGCCCATGTGCGGTGGCTCCTCAGCGTCAGGACCGGCCGGCGCCGGTCACGTCACCCGTCCAGACGTCGGACGGCGCAGTTTCTCATCGGTCCGCCCGTCAGGACAGCACCGCGGCGGTGGTCGCCCGGATCACGCAGCGGCGGTCGGGGACCGGGGTGGCGTGCGTTAGGTTAGGCAACACTCACCCAGCAGCCGGCGTCCGCCGTGTCGACCCGCTGGGCGTCCCGCAGGTGGGCGCACGCCCGTACCGAGCACCAGGAGCACCCGCATGAGCACGCCCATCGGCCGGTCCGGCCTCCTCGCCACCGCCCTCGCCGCCGTCTGCGCGCTCACCGCCTGCGGTGCCTCCGAGCCGGTCCCGCAGGCGAGCGCCGCGCAGGCCGGCGAGGGCGGCACCACCTACCCGCTGGTGCTGGACAACTGCGGGCAGCAGGTGACGGTCGAGGCCCCGCCGCAGCGCGTCGTCTCCCTCGACCAGGGCGCCACGGAGATCTTGCTCTCCCTCGACCTGGGCGACCGGGTCGTCGGCACCGCCTCCTGGACCGACCCGGTGCTGCCCGAGCTCGCCGACGCCAACGCCTCGGTGCCCCGGCTGGCCGACAACGCGCCGAGCTACGAGGTCGTCCTCGGGGCCGACCCGGACTTCGTCACCGCCTCCTTCGGCCGGCACTACCTCACCGGCGGGGTCGCCGAGCGCGCGCGCTTCGCCGAGACCGGCATCGACTCCTACCTCTCGCCCACCGACTGCGAGGACGGGCGGAGCATCAACGGCGGCGGCACGCGCACCCGCCCGCTCACGGTCGACGCCCTGTACCAGGAGATCCGCGAGCTGGCCGCCGTCTTCGACGTCCCGGCCCGCGGCGAGGCGCTGGTCACCCGGCTGCAGGAGCGCGCCGCCGCCGCGACCGCCCGGATCGAGCAGTCCGACGTGACGATGGCGTTCTGGTTCGCCGACACCAAGAGCCCCTACGTCGCCGGTGGCTTCGCCTCGGCCGACCTGCTGGCCAGCACCGTGGGCGCGACCAACGTGTTCGGCGACCTGGCCGAGGACTGGCCCGCCGTGGGCTGGGAGACCGTGGTCGAGCGCGACCCGCAGGTCCTCGTCCTCGGCGACCTGCTGCGCGACCGGTTCCCCGGTGACCGGCTGGCCGACAAGGAGTCCTTCCTGGCGGCCGACCCGCTGACCAGCACGATGCCGGCGGTGCAGGAGGAGCGCTACATCGCCCTGCACGGGGCCGAGATGAACCCCTCCATCCGGTTCGTCGACGGACTGGAGAAGATCGCCGACGGGCTGGCACGGCTCGGGACGACGTCCTGAGCACCGGTCCCGCCGTCCTCACCACCGACGGGGCCACGACGCCGGCGGCCGGCGGGCGACCGCGCCGCGCGCTCGGGACGGCGCTGGTCGCCGTCGGGCTCGTCGCGGTGGTGCTGTCCGTCGCGGCCGCGATCACCCTCGGCCCGGCCGACGTCTCGCTGGTCAACGTCCGCGACGTGCTGCTCAACCACCTGGGCCTGGCCGAGGTCCCGGTCCGGGCGGCGAAGGACGCGATCGTCTGGGAGGAGCGGCTGCCCCGCGCCCTGACCGCGGCCGCGGTGGGTGCCGGGTTGGGCATCTGCGGGGCGGTCCTGCAGTCGCTGCTGCACAACCCGCTGGCCGACCCGTTCCTGCTCGGCATCTCCTCCGGCGCCTCCACCGGTGCCGTGCTGGTCGGGGTGCTCGGCCTCGGCGGCACGGCGATCGGGCTGTCCGGCGGCGCCTTCCTCGGGGCGGTGCTCGCCTTTGGTCTCGTCGTCCTGCTCGCCCAGCTCTCCGGCGGCGGCACCGACCGCGTCATCCTCGCCGGGGTGGCGGGCACCCAGCTGTTCTCCGCGCTGACCTCCTTCGTGGTGTTCGCCTTCGCCGACTCCGACGAGACCCGCGGCGTCATGTTCTGGCTGCTGGGCTCGCTGGAGGGGGTGCGCTGGGACGACGTCGCGCTCTGCGGCGCCGTCGTCGTCCTGGGCCTGGCGCTGTGCCTGGGCTCGGCGCACACCCTCGACGCCTTCTCCTTCGGCGACGACGTCGCCGCCTCCCTAGGCGTGCACGTGACCCGGGCGCGGATGCTGCTGCTCGTGCTCACCGCCGTGCTCACCGCGGCGCTGGTCAGCGTCGCGGGCGCCGTGGGCTTCGTCGGGCTGGTCCTGCCGCACGCCGCGCGCTTCCTCGTCGGCCCCCGGCACGCCCGGCTGATGCCGGCCACGGCGCTGATCGGCGCCGTTTTCATGGTCTGGGTCGACGCGGTGTCGCGGGTGGCCTTCCAGCCCACCCCGCTGCCGGTCGGCGTCGGGACGGCGCTGGTCGGGGTGCCGGCGTTCGTGCTGATCCTGCTGCGGCGCCGGCGGGCGCGGTGACGCTCGAGGCGCGCGGGGTCCGCTGGCACCGGGGCGGGGCGCTGGTCGTCGACGGGGTGACCCTGACCCCGGCCCCGGGCAGCACGGTCGGGCTGCTGGGGCCCAACGGCTCGGGGAAGTCCTCGCTGCTGCGGCTGCTGAGCGGCACCGCCCGGCCCGACGCGGGCGTGGTCACCCTGGACGGCGCCGCGCTCGGCTCGCTGCCCCGCCGGGAGGTCGCCCGCGCGGTCGCGGTGGTCAGCCAGCACGCCGACACCGACACCGACATCCGGGTGCGGGACGTCGTCCGCCTGGGCCGGATCCCGCACCGGGGGTTCCTCGGGTCGGCCGGCGCCGGGGACGAGGGGGCGGTGGCCGCCGCACTCGCGCACACCGGCCTCACCGACAAGGCCGACCGGCTCTGGCACACGCTCTCCGGGGGCGAGCGCCAGCGCGTGCAGATCGCCCGGGCGCTGGCCCAGGAGCCGCGGGAGCTGCTGCTGGACGAGCCGACCAACCACCTGGACATCCGCCACCAGCTCGAGCTGCTCGCCCTGGTCGCCCGGCTGCCGGTCACCAGCGTCATCGCCCTGCACGACCTGAACCTGGCGGCGCTGTTCTGCGACGAGGTCGTCGTGCTCGAGCGCGGGCGGGCCGTGGCCGGAGGCCCACCGCGCGAGGTGCTCACCGCCGAGCTCATCGCGCGGGTCTACGGCGTGCGCGCGCTGGTGGGCACCGACGAGCGCGGCCGGCTCAGCGTCCTGTTCGAGCCCGGCGCCCCCGACGCCACCTCCTGACCCTGGCTCGCGCCGTCGAGGCGTCGGCCGCCGAGGGGCCCCCGAGGCGCGGACCCCAGGGCGCTGTCCCGCTCCGCCGCTGTCCCGTTCGTGCCTCGTGCGGTCTTCCCCCCGCTCCTGCGGTCCTGCAGCAGCGCAGGAGCGGGGGGAAGACCGCAAGAGCGGGCTGGTCAGCCGAGGAACGTGCTGACCAGCAGGTAGCCGTTGAGCGCGATGATCAGCGCCGCGACGACCGACCCGGCGACCGTGGTGACCCGGCGGTTGACCCAGCCGCCCATCAGGTCCTTGCGCGAGGTGAGCCACAGCAGGGGCACCAGGGCGAACGGGATGCCGAAGCACAGCACGACCTGAGACCAGACCAGCGCCTTGGTCGGGTCGACGCCGAGGCCCAGCACCAGCAGCGCGGGGGCCAGCGTGATCAGCCGACGGACCAGCACCGGGATGTGCTTGCGCAGGAAGCCGGCCATCACCACCTGCCCGGCGTGCGTGCCGACCGAGGAGCTGGCGAACCCGGCGGCCAGCAGGGCGACGGCGAAGGCCAGCGCCGCGCCGTTGCCGAGCCGGTCGCCGAGCCCGGCGTGGACGCTCTCCAGTGACTCGATGCCGTCGCCGGGGGTGAACAGCTGGGCGGCGATCACCAGCATCGCGGCGTTGACCAGCCCGGCCAGGCCCATGGCGAGGACCACGTCGAGGCGCTGGGCCCGGAGCAGCCCGCGCCGTCCGGAGTGCGTCTTCCCGGCGGTGACCGTGTCGCCGTACCGGCCCGGCGTCAGCGCGGAGTGCACGTAGATGACGTGCGGCATGACCGTCGCGCCCAGGATGCCGGTGGCCAGCAGCAGGCTGTCGGTGCCGGCGAAGCTGGGCACCAGGCCGGACGCCGCGCCGCTCGGGTCGACCCCGGCGCCCACCAGCGTGTAGCCGAGACCACCGCCGATGACCAGCAGCAGCCCGGTGATCACCCGCTCGAAGGGCCGGAAGCCGCGCGACTGGGCGGCGAGCAGGACGAAGGCGACGACCGCGGTGATGATCCCGCCGATCCACAGCGGCACCCCGAAGAGCAGGTTGAGCGCGACCGCCCCACCGACGATCTCGGCCAGGTCGGTGGCGATGGCCACCGCCTCGGCCTGCGCCCACAGCCCCCAGGTGACCGGCCGGGGGAAGCGCTCGCGGCAGCAGGTGGCCAGGTCGCGCCCGGTCGCCAGCCCCAGCTTGGCGGTCAGCGTCTGGATGAGCATCGCCATCAGGTTCGCCACGACGATGACCCACAGCAGCGTGTAGCCGAACGAGGCGCCGCCGGAGAAGTTGGTGGCGAAGTTGCCGGGGTCGACGTACGCGACGGCGGCGACGAACGCGGGTCCGAGCAGCGGCCACATCCGCCGCTTCGCCTGCGGGGCGGGGCGGGGGCCGCGGGGCAGCGTGCTGGGGAGGACGGCGGCCTCGGTCTTCGACAGGTACACGTGCCCTCCCGGGGCTGGGGTGCGGGGTCGTCCCTCCTGTCCTGCCCGGCGCGGGAGGGCCATCGGGGCCGACCTGTGGCCCCCGGGGGTCAGGCCAGGCTCACCTGGCCGGGGCACGGACGGATCGCTGCCCGCCCGTGCCCCGTGGCGGTCAGGCCGGGACGATGAGACCGCTGGTCGCCGTCCGGGCGGTGGTGAGGCGCTGCTGCACGTCGGCCCAGTTCACGACGTTCCACCAGGCCTTCACGTAGTCGGCCTTCACGTTCTGGTAGTCCAGGTAGAACGAGTGCTCCCACATGTCGAGCAGCAGCAGCGGCACGAGGCCGGCCGCGAGGTTGCCCTGGTGGTCGTAGAGCTGGTTGATCAGCAGCTTCTGGCCGACCGAGTCCCAGGTCAGCGCGGCCCAGCCGGAGCCCTGCACGCCCATCGCGGTGGCGGTGAAGTGGCCCTGGAAGCCGTCGAAGCCGCCGAACTGGTCGTCGATGGCGGCGGCGATCTCACCGTCGGGGCGGCCGGCGCCGTCCGGGGTCATGTTCGGCCAGAACACCGAGTGGTTGACGTGCCCGGCCAGGTTGAAGGCCAGGTTCTTCTCGTGCAGGTTCACCGTGGCGAAGTCGCCGGTCGAGCGGGCGTCGGCGAGCTTCTCCAGCGCGGTGTTGGCCCCGGCCACGTAGGTGGCGTGGTGCTTGTCGTGGTGCAGCTCCATGATCCGGCCGCTGATGTGCGGCTCGAGGGCGGAGTAGTCGTAGGGCAGGTCGGGCAGGGTGTACTCGGGCACGAGGTCTCCTCGGGTCGGAACCGGACACCTCGGTCATCCCCGCCCGGACCGTCCTCCCCGTGCCGTCCGGTGGCCCCCCGGGGTCAGCCTCGATTCGGCTGGCGGACCAGGGTCCAGATCGGCAGCTCGTGGTCGACCGCCGTGCGGGTGGCGTGCGTGACGGCGAAGCCCGAGCGCTGCAGCCAGCGGACGACGGTGGAGGTGTAGACCGTCGCCGCGGCCGGCACCCCCTCGGCGTCGCAGCGGTCGAGCACCGGCTGCAGCACCGCCGCGCCGAGTCCCGCGTGCCGGGCCGAGGGCCGGGTGCCGACCGCGTGCAGCCACCAGTGCGGCTCGTCCGGCCGGCCCAGCGCGCCCAGCCGCTGGCTGGCCAGCACCACCGGCTGGCGGGCACCGAACACCCGCGGCAGGTCCCGGTCGATGACCGCCTGCAGGTCCGCGGCCGGCTCCCCGGCGTCCGGGGCGACCCAGGCGGCGACCGCGCTCACGTCGTCGGTCACCCACGCCGTCCCGGCCAGGACCGGGACCAGCCCGCCCCACAGCTCGCACCAGCGGGACAGTCGCTGGGTGCGGCCGTCCTCCGGCAGCGCCCAGCCGGTCCACCGGTAGTCGGGGTAGGCCTGCGACAGCGTGGCGGCCATGCGGGGGACGTCGGCGCGGGTGGCGAGCCGGACGACGGGGGGAGTGCTCACGCCCCCGATGAGACCACGTGCGGGGCGGTCCAGCCGCCGCACGCGGGAGGACCGCCGCTGACACACGGCGCGGGTAGCGTGCGCCGGGGTTGATCGACCGGGAGCAGGGGGCACGACCGTGGACGACGTGGTGGTGGGTGCGCTCCCGGTGGTCCTGCCGGAGACGGTCAGGGCGGCCTCGGACCCGGCGTTCGAGCGGTTCGCCCGCCTGGCCCGGCAGACGCTGGGCGTGCCGGTGGCCCTGGTCTCCTTCGTGACCGCCGACGAGCAGGTCTTCCCCGGCGCGCTGAGGCTCCCCGAGCCCTGGCAGGGCACCCGCCGGACGCCGCTGTCGCACAGCTTCTGTCAGCACGTGGTGCGCACCCGCGCGCCGCTGGTGGTCACCGACGCGCGCCTCGACCCGCTGGTGTGGGAGAACCTCGCCATCCGCGACCTGTCCGTGATCGCCTACCTGGGCGTCCCGCTGGTGGGTGCCGAGGGCGACGTCGTCGGGTCGCTGTGCGCGATCGACGACCGGCCCCGGGACTGGACCGGCACCGAGGTCGCGGTCCTGCAGGACCTCGCCGACGCCTGCAGCTCGGAGCTGCAGCTGCGCACACTGCGCGCCCGGGCCACCGAGGCCGCGCTGCGGGCGGCCCGTGCCCAGGCGCGGGCGGAGGTGTCGCTGGCCGACCGGCGCACGGTCGCCGAGACGCTGCAGCAGGCGATGCTCACCCACCTGCCCGAGCCCGACCACCTGGAGATCCGCGCCCGGTACGTGCCCTCGCACGCGGGCGACCAGGTGGGCGGCGACTGGTACGACGCCTTCCTCACCGCCGAGCGGGCCACGGTGCTCGCCATCGGTGACGTGACCGGCCACGACATCCGGGCCGCGGGCACGATGGGCCAGCTGCGCACCCTGCTGCGCGCCTTCGCCTACGACCGCGGCGAGGAGCCCTCCCAGACGCTGAGCCGGCTGGACCGGGCGATGACCGGGCTGGACGTCGCGGGCCTCGCCACCGTGCTGCTGGCCCGCATCGAGCAGGACGCCGGGGCCCGCGCCGAGGGCGCGTGGCTGCTGCGCTGGTCCAACGCCGGCCACCCGCCGCCGGTGCTGCTGCACCCCGACGGCACGACCACGCTGCTGGACCGGCGCCCCGACGTGCTGGTGGGGGTCGACGCCGGCCGGCGCCGGCACGACTGGACCGTCGAGCTCGCGCCCGGGGACACCGTCGTGCTCTACACCGACGGCCTGATCGAGCACCGCGACTGGGGCGCCGACATCGACCTCGGCATCGCCGCGCTGCGCCGCACGCTCACCGAGCACCACCACCTGCCGCTGGACCAGCTGCTGGACACCGTCGTGGACCGCAACGGCGACGGCCGCGAGGACGACATCGCCCTGCTCGCGGTGCGCTGCCACCCCGAGGACCGGGCCCGCCCGGCCGAGGCGGGGCCGAGCAGCCTGCGGGCGATCGGCTGACGCCCACCGGCGGCGTGTGGTCTCCTGGGCAGGAGATGACACCGCCCCCGAGCTCCCGCGGGCGCTGGGACGTCGTCGTCGCCGGTGCCGGGCCGGCCGGGCTCGCGGTCGCCGCGGCGTGCGCGGTCCGCGGGCTGCGGGTGGCGCTGGTCGCCCCGCACCTGCGGCCCTGGCACCAGACCTACTGCCTGTGGGCCGACGAGCTCGACGCGGCGACCACGGCCCTGGCCGGTCCCGCGGGCGGACCCGCCCTCGGCGCCCGCTACCCGGCCACCGTCGTGCGCACCAGCACCGGGCAGCGGGACCTCGGCCGCGGCTACGCCCGGCTGCACAACGACGTCGTCCACGGCCTGCTGCTCGACCAGTTCGCCACCGGCGGCGGGGTGACCGTGCCGGGCACGGTGACCGGCGTCCAGGACGACGGCCGCCAGGTGACGCTGGCCGACGGGACGACCCTCACCGCCGGGCTGGTCGTCGATGCCCGGGGCGGTGGACCGGGCAGCGCCCAGCAGCGGGCCTGGGGCGAGCGGGTCACCGGCGACGTCGGCGACCTCGTCCCGCCCGGCAGCGCCCTGTTCATGGACTGGGTCACGCTGCGGGAAGCGGCGGTGCCGCAGCCGCCGGTCTTCCTCTACGGGATGGCCCTGGACGACGGCACCACCCTGCTGGAGGCCACGTCGCTGGCCGCCCGCCCGCCGGTGCCGCTGCCACACCTGCGCGACAGGCTGCACCGGCTGATGGCCGAGGCCGGCCTGCGCACCGCCGAGGAACCGGAGAAGGTGGCGATCCCGCTGGACGCCGCGGTCCGGCGCGGCGCCGGCGTCCCGGTCGGGGCCGCGGCCGGCCTGGTGCACCCGGCGACCGGCTACAGCGTGGCCACCTCGCTGCGCACGGGGGCCGCCGTCGCCGACGCGGTGCTGGCCGGGGCCGACGCCGACGCCGTGCGGGCGCTGGTGCGCAGTGCCCGCCGGCGGGCGACCCTCGGGCTGTTCGCGCTGGGCCGGGAGGTGCTGCTCGGCCTGGACGAGGAGCAGACCGACACCTTCTTCTCGACCTTCTTCACGCTGCCCCCGTCGGCCTGGAACGCCTACCTCGACACCGGGTCCTCTCCGGCGGACGTCGCGGCCACGATGTGGCGGGTCGCCCGGGCGCTGCCGCCGGCGGGCCGCCGCTCCCTGGCCACCGGCGTCGCCCGGGCGGTCCGGCCCCGCAGCCGGGCCGTCACCGCCTGACCACCCGCAGCGTCTGCAGCGACGGGTCGGCGGCGTCGGGGACCAGCATCCCGGCGACCACCCCGCTGGTCAGGTAGTCGACGGCCTCCTGGCTGATCCGCTCGCCGGGGCACAGCACCGGGACGCCGGGCGGGTAGGGGCTGATCATCTCGGCGGCCACCCGGCCGACGGCCTGGTCGACCGGCACCTGCTCGACCGGGGCGAAGAACGCGTCGCGCGGTCGCATCACGCTCTCCAGCTCCAGCGAGCGCGCCGGCGGCAGCACGACCGGCGCCTGCTGCTCCATCGACGGCGCGGCCGCGACCAGCTGCTGCAGCGACTCGACCAGCCGGTCGACCATGGTGTCGTCGTCGGCGTGGGTGAGCCGGGCGCTGAACCGGCAGGCGTCCGCGGACCCCACGTCGACCTGGCACTCCGCGCGCAGCCAGTCACCGGCCTGGTAGCCGGAGATGCCCAGCGGCCGGACGTCGATGGTGAACACCAGCGGGTCGAGGTCGAACGCGCCGCCGGGGCGCACCACCTCGCGGCCCATCAGCGACAGCCCCTCGATCCCCTCGACCGCCGTCCGGAGCCGGGCCGCGCGCTGCAGGGCGGCGCCGAGCAGCTCCTCGCCCTGCTCGACCATCTGCCGCCGCCAGCCGTCCAGGGTCAGGTAGACCAGCGAGGAGGAGCTGGTCGTGCCCAGCAGGTCCTCGCGCTGCTTGAGCACCGAGGGGTCGACCCGGTCGCCCTTGAGGTGGAAGACCGAGCTCTGCTCGATCGCCGCGCCCATCTTGTGCACGCTGGTGACCACCAGGTCCGCGCCCGCGTCCATGCCCCACGCCGGCAGGTCGGGGTGGAAGGGCAGGTGGGCGCCCCATGCCTCGTCGACGATCAGCGGGACGTCGAACTCGTGACAGACCGCAGCGACGCCCGCGATGTCGGCGCAGCTGCCCCAGTCGGTCGGGGTGATCAACAGCATCCCCTTCGCGTCGGGGTGCGCCTCGAGGGCGGCGCGGACGTCGTCGGGCTCCGGCGGGTGGGCGATCGCCAGGTCGGTGTCGAAGTGCGGGTGCACCCACACCGGCACGATGCCGCTGACGATCACCCCGGCCATCACCGACTTGTGCGCGTTCCGGCTGATCAGCAGCTCCTCGCCCGGCCCGGCCACCGACATGATCGCGGTCTTGACCGACAGCGAGCTGCCACAGGTGGAGAAGAAGGTGGTGTCGGCGTCCACGGCGTCGGCCATCAGGTCCTCGGCCTGGCTGACCACCCCCTGGGACTCCCGCCGGTCGTCGAGCCCGTTGAGCGTGAGGACGTCGGAGGCGAACACCCCCTCGCCGACCACCTCGACCACCCGCGGGTCGGCACCACGGCCCTGCTTGTGGCCGGGCGGCCCGAACACGAGGTCGCCCCGCTCGCGGAAGGCCTGCAGCGACTCGATCACCGGTACGCGTGAGTGGTCCATGCGGGCGCGCTACCCACGTCGGGTCGATGACACCCCGCCCGGCAGGTACTTGAAGTCTCAATCACCTGCGCGCACACTGGGGTCCCATCGACCCGCAGGAGCCTCACGATGCCCGTCCAGCGCCTCAACCACGCCGTCCTCTTCGTCCGCGACGTCGACCGCAGTGCCACCTTCTACCGCGACGTCCTCGGCTTCCGCGTCAAGGTCGAGATGCCCGGCCGGGCGGTGTTCCTGCAGGCCGAGGGGTCGACCAACGACCACGACCTGGGCCTGTTCGCGGTGGGGGAGCAGGCCGGCCCGTCCGGCGCCGGGCGCAGCACCGTCGGGCTCTATCACCTGGCCTGGGAGGTCGACACCCTCGGCGAGCTGGCCCGCATCCGCGGCGCGCTGGCCGAGGCCGGTGCCCTGACCGGCGCCTCCGACCACGCCACCACCAAGGCGCTCTACGCCCAGGACCCCGACGGCATCGAGTTCGAGGTCTCCTGGCTGCTGCCGGCCGACCTCATCACCCCTGAGATCGAGGCGCTGGGGGCCACCACCCGCGCGCTGGACCTGGCCGGGGAGATCGCCCGCTACGGCGCCGACACCCGCGGCGGCATCGGGGTCAGCGTCCCCGCCTGAGGCGGCGCGCCGGGCGGCGCGACCTGCCACCCGGCCGAGATCTGCGTTCTCGTGGTCTCTCTGGCGGGGAAGCCCCGAGAGCGCAGATCTCGACGGACGCCGTCCGTGGGTCAGGGGCGGAGGAGCAGGATGCTGCTGACGGCGGTGGCGAGCAGCCGGTCGGCGGCGTCGACCAGGCGCGCCTCGGCCAGCGCCGTCCGGCTGCCCAGGTGGGTGACGGTGCCGGTGCAGCGCACCCGGCCGGTGTCGACGGTGATCGGGCGGAGGAACTTCACCGTCAGGTCCAGGCTGGTGTAGCCCACGCCGGCGGGCAGCCTCGAGTGCACGGCGCAGCCGGTCGCGGAGTCCAGCAGGGTGGCGTAGACGCCGCCGTGCACCGAGCCGATCGGGTTGTAGTGGAACTCCGCGGGCTCCAGGGCGAAGACGATCCGGCCCTCCTCGACCGACTCGAGCTCGAAGCCCAGGGTGGCGATCACCGGCGGGGCGGGCAGCTCGCCGGCCGCCATCGCCCGCAGCACCTCGATCCCCGAGGACGTGCGGGCGGCGGCGACCGAGGCCCTCGGATCGCCCCAGGAGTAGGTCCGTTCGCGCATCGGTTCACTGCTCACCCGGCGGACCGTATCCCGGCCCCGCTGCAGGGCCCGCCGCGAGCGTGCGAGTGGCGGGGGCGGGGGGTGCTTCGTCAGGCTCCGGCGGGCCAGCGGAAGAGCTCGTCGCCGGCGGCCACCGAGGCGCCCGCGGTCACCGGCGGCATCGAGTCGGCGGCGGCGTCCATCACCACGACCGGGCTGACCGGCGACATGCCCGCGGCGCGCACCGCCGCCACGTCCACGGTGACCACCCGGTCGCCGGCGGCGACGTCGTCGCCCTCGGTCACGTGCAGCGTGAACGGGGCGCCGTCCAGCCGCACCGTGTCGATGCCGACGTGCACCAGCACGCCGCGGCCCTCCGGGGTCAGCACGATGAACGCGTGCGGGTGCACCTTGAGCAGCCGCCCGCCCACCGGGGCCACGACGTCGACCAGCCCGGCGTCCGCGGCCGGGTCGATGCCCACGCCGGCGCCCACCATCGAGGCGGCGAACACCGGGTCGGGCACGTCGGTGATCGGCAGCACGGTCCCCGGCAGCGGGGCGGTGACGAGCAGGCTCACAGCAGGTCGTTGACGTCGTCGGCCAGCGAGTCCGCCTCGGGTCCGACGACGACCTGGACGATCCGCCCGGCGACCAGCACGCCGTGGGCGCCGGCCTGCTTCAGCGCGACCTGGTCGACCAGGGACGGGTCCTTGACCTCGGTGCGCAGCCGGGTGATGCAGCCCTCGACGTCGTCGATGTTGGCGGCGCCACCCAGTCCGGCGACGATCTGCTCGGCCTTGCCCATGGAGCTCTCCTCCCGGCGGCCCGGGGGCCGCGATCACGTCGTGGAGTCGTACAGGTAACGGCATCCGACCGGCGGCGTCCAGGGTGTTGACAGGCGGTGGGCGCGCCCACCATCCTCCCGGATCAACTGGTCATGACCGGACGGTACCGGTTGGTCGACGTCCGAGGGAATGGCCGGCGAACAGCTCGGCAGTTCGTGTCGTCCCGTCCCGCGCACCCACCCGAGGAGAGCCCCATGGCCAGCCTGACCGCCGCACCACCGAAGGAGCGTCGAGGCCTCGCCGGCCTCCAGCGCCTGGGCCGCAGCCTGATGCTGCCCATCGCCGCGCTGCCCGCCGCCGGCCTGCTGCTGCGCCTGGGGCAGGACGACATGATCGGCCGCTGGGAGTCCCTGGAGACCGTCGCCGCGGTGATGGCCGCCGCCGGCAACGCCCTGTTCGGCAACCTGCCGCTGATCTTCGCCGTGGGCATCGCGATCGGCTGGGCGAAGAAGGCCGACGGCTCGACCGCGCTCGCCGCGGTCGTCGGCTACCTGGTGCTGTCCAACGTCTTCGAGGCGATGAGCCCGGTCGTCCTGGGCGCCGCGGCCGAGGGCGAGGACCAGGAGCTGATCAACTTCGGGGTGCTCGGCGGCATCCTGGTCGGCATCATCACCGCCACGCTGTGGCAGCGCTACTACCGGATCAAGCTGCCCACCTACCTGGGCTTCTTCGGTGGCCGGCGGTTCGTCCCGATCATCACCGCGATCGTGATCATGCTGCTCGCGGTGGTCATGTCGTTCCTCTACAAGCCCTTCGACAGCGCGCTGACCAGCCTCGGCGAGGCCGTGGACGGCAACACCGTCGTCGGCGGCGGCATCTTCGGCACGGTCAACCGCCTGCTCATCCCGCTGGGGCTGCACCACATCGTCAACACCGTCGTGTGGTTCTCCCTGGGTGACTTCACCGTCGGCACCGAGACGTTCAGCGGCGACATCCCCCGGTTCCTCAACGGCGACCCGGACGCCGGGACGTTCACCACCGGCTTCTTCCCGATCATGATGTTCGCCCTGCCCGCGGCCGCCATCGCCATCTGGCACGAGGCCCGGCCGGAGCAGAAGAAGATCGTCGGCGGCATCATGCTGTCGACCGCGCTCACCGCCTTCCTCACCGGCATCACCGAGCCGCTGGAGTTCTCCTTCCTCTTCGTGGCCTGGCCGCTGTACCTGGTGCACGCGCTGCTCACCGGCACCTCGCTGGCGCTGACCAACGCCCTCGGCATCCACGACGGCTTCAGCTTCTCCGCCGGCGCGATCGACTACCTGCTCAACTTCGGCATCGCCACCAAGCCGCTGCTGCTCATCCCGATCGGGCTGGGCTACGCGGCGATCTACTACGTGGTGTTCCGCTTCGTGATCCGGAAGTGGAACCTCAAGACGCCGGGCCGCGAGACCGACGCCGAGGCCGTCGTGAGCAGCACCGACGACGGGGCCGCCCCGGCCGCGACGCCGGAGACGGTCGCGCCGAGCAGCACCACCGAGCCCAGGACGCAGTCCTGACCGACCGGCCCGCCCCCGTGCTGCGGGGCCGGCTGGTCACCGGCGGCTCGGTCACCGACGACGGCATCGTCGCCGTCGTCGGTGACCGGGTCTCCTGGGCCGGGTCGGCGGCGGACTGGGACGGCGAGCTGCCCCCGCCTGCCCCGGACCGGCTGCTGCTGCCGGGCCTGGTCGACCTGCACTGCCACGGCGCGGCCGGTGCCGGGTTCCCCGACGACGACGTCGACGGGGTGCGGACCGCCGCCGCCCACCACCGCGCGCACGGGACGACGACGCTGGTCGCCAGCCTGGTCTCCGCCCCCGCCGCGGTGCTGCACGAGCGGCTGGCGCTGCTCGCCCCGCTGGTGCACGCCGGTGAGCTGGCCGGGGTGCACCTGGAGGGGCCGTTCCTCTCCCTGGCCCGCTGCGGCGCACAGGACCCGGCCGCACTGGTGCCCGGCGACCCGGAGCTGCTGCGGTCGCTGCTGGCCACCGGGGTGGTCGTCTCGACGACGCTGGCGCCGGAGACCGCGCACGCCGCCGAGCTGGTCGCCGTCCTGCGGGAGCACGGTGCGCTGCCCAGCTTCGGGCACACCGACGCCACCGCCGGGGTGACCACCGCAGCGGTCCGGGCCGCATCCGCGACCGGCCCGCTGTCGGCCACCCACCTGTTCAACGGGATGCCCCCGATGCTGTCCCGCGCCCCCGGCCCGGTCGCGGCCTGCCTGGCCGCCGCGGCCCGCGGTGAGCTGGTCGTCGAGCTGATCGCCGACGGCGTGCACCTGGCCCCGGAGACGGTGGCCGCCGTGTTCGACCTGGTCGGTCCCGGACAGGTCGCGCTGGTCAGCGACGCGATGGCGGCCGCCGGCATGCCCGACGGCGCCTACCGGCTGGGGGCGCTGTCGGTCGAGGTCAGCGGGGGAGTGGCCCGGCTGTCCGGTGGCGAGGGCCCCGGCGCCATCGCCGGCGGGACGGCGCGGCTGGTCGACGTCGTCCGCTGCGCCGTGGCCGCCGGTGTGCCGCTGGCCGACGCCGTCCTCGCCGCGACCGGCACGCCCGCCGGGCTGCTGGGCCGCGACGACGTCGGCCGCCTCGTCCCCGGTGCCCGCGCCGACGTGCTGGTCACCGACCCCGACCTGATCCCCACCGCCGTCCTCCGGGCCGGTGCGTGGGTGCCCCGAGAGGAGAGCTGACCGTGGAGGTCGTCCTGCTGCCCACGCCCGAGGACTGCGGGCGGGTGGTCGCCGACGCCGTCGTCGGCTCGGTGCTGCCCGCACTGGCCCGGAGCGGGCCGGTCGTGCTCGGCCTGGCCACCGGGTCCTCGCCGCTGCTGGCCTACCAGGAGCTGTTGCGCCGGCACCGCGACGAGGGGCTGTCGCTCACCGGCGTGCAGGCGTTCCTGCTCGACGAGTACGTCGGCCTGCCCGCCGGACACCCGGAGTCCTACCGCGAGGTCATCCGCCGCGAGCTCACCGACGCCCTGGGGCTGGACCCGGCGGTGGTGCACGGCCCGGACGGCGCCGCGGCCGACCCGCTGCAGGCCGCCCGGGACTATGAGGCGCAGCTGCTGGCCGCCGGCCCGGTCGTCGTCCAGGTGCTGGGCATCGGCAGCAACGGGCACGTGGGCTTCAACGAGCCCGGCTCCTCGCTGGCCAGCCGCACCCGGGTCAAGACGCTGACCGAGCAGACCCGCACCGACAACGCGCGGTTCTTCGGCGGGGACGTCGACGCCGTGCCCCGGCACGTGATCACCCAGGGGCTGGGCACGATCCTGGGCGCGCAGCACCTGGTGCTGGTGGCGACCGGGGAGGGCAAGGCCGAGGCGGTCGCCGCCGCCGTGGAGGGGCCGCTGACCGCGTCCTGCCCGGGGTCGGTCCTGCAGCTGCACCCGCACGTGACCCTCGTGGTCGACGAGGCGGCCGGCAGCCGGCTGGTCCGCGCCGACCACCACCGCTACGTGCTCGCCCACAAGCTGGCCTCCCAGGGGTGGTGAGCGCGGCGGCGTGGGGACCCGGCCGCACTGGCACGATGACGGCCGTGTCCGAGCCCCTCATCGTCGACGGGGTGGTGCCCAAGCACGAGCAGCTGCGGGGCCGGCTGACCGAGCTGGCCGCCCGGCTGCCCGCCGGGTCGCCGCTGCCGGGGGAGCGCCAGCTGTGCGTGGAGCACGGGGTCAGCCGGATCACCGTCCGCGAGGCGATCGGGCAGCTGGTCAGCGAGGGCGTGCTGGTGCGGGTGCGCGGCAAGGGGACCTTCGTCGCCGAGCGGGCCGCCCGCTCGCAGCTGCACCTGGCGTCCTTCACCCAGGACATGCGCCGGCTGGGGTTGCGCCCGGGCACCGTCGTCCTCGACGTCGCCCGGCTCGCCCCGCCGCCGGCGACCCGGCGCGCGCTGCAGCTGCCGGCCGGTGCCCAGGCCTGGCACGTGCGCCGGCTGCGGCTGGCCGACGAGCAGCCGATGTCGATCGACGACGGCTGGTACGACGCGCAGAGGTTGCCCGACCTGGACCGGCAGGACCTCACCGGTTCGCTGTACACCCTGCTGGCCGAGACCTACGGCTGCACGATCGACCGGGCCGAGCAGACGGTGCGGGCCACCGACGCCGACCGGGAGCGCGCGGCGCTGCTGGGGATGTCCACCGGCCGGCCGGTGCTGGTCTTCGACCGGGTCTCCTACAGCGGCGACCGCCCGGTCGAGCACGCCGAGACGACCTACCGCGGCGACCGCTACGAGGTGCAGATGACCGTGGGGCTCGGCGACGGCTGACCCCGCTCATGGAGTCCCAGCGCGTCAGGAAGTGAGCGCTGGGACTCCATCGGCCCCGCTGCAGGGCGGGGGGCAGCAGGGTCCTCCGTCAGGCGGCGGCGCGGGCGCTGGTGAGCAGGCGGCCGTGCTCGGCGGCCTCCCGCTCGGCCGTCTCCTTGAGCTCGGCGGCCATCTCGGTGAAGGAGTCCAGCGCCGGGTTGACCCCGACCAGGGTGAAGTCCCGCTCGACGACGCGCAGGTCCATGCCCCAGACGTCCTCGAGGATGCGGCGCATCCAGCTGGTGGCGTGGTCCCAGCCCTCGCGCGGGGTGCCGGCGCTGTAGTTGCCGCCGCGCACGGTGACCAGCACCGCGGGCTTGCCGATCGTCGGGGCCTCGGCGCGCGGGCCGAACCGCGGGTCGGTGATGACCATGTCGACGTAGGTCTTCACGTGCTGCGAGACGCCGAAGTTGTACAGCGGGACGGCGAACAGCAGCGCCTCGGCATCGGCCAGCTCGTCGGCGAGCGTGGCGGCCAGGGCGGCGGCCTCGCTCTGGGCCGGGGTGCGCTGGTCGGCGGTCAGGTAGGACCCGCTGACGGCGTCGGCCCAGGCGGTGGCCGGGAGGGGCTCGGTGCCGACGTGCCGGCGGGTGACCGGGGCGTCGGGGTTCCCGGCCCGCCACTCGCGCTCGACGATGTCCGCGATCGCGCGGCTGGCCGACCCCTCGACCCGGATGCTGCCGTCCAGACGGAACAGAGACATGACTGACTCCCCGATTGCTAGTCGCTAGCCGTTTGCTAGTACTTCGGGAAAGCTAGCACTACGAGAAGCGAAGTGCACGGGGTCGCCACGCCGTACGATGGCGGGGTGACCGAGGAGCTGCTGCACACGCCGACCGCGTGCGACGGCGCCCTGGTGCGGGCCTTCGGCTTCCTGGGCAAGCGCTGGAACGGGCTGATCATCGGCGTGCTGGCCGGCGGTCCCGCGACCTTCTCCGGGCTGCGGCGGGCCGTGGGCGGGATCAGCGACTCGGTCCTGTCCGACCGGCTGACCGAGCTCACCCGGGCCGGGCTCGTGCAGCGCACCGTCGACGACGGCCCGCCGGTGTCGGTCGGCTACCAGCTCACCGAGGCCGGGCAGTCGCTGTCACCGGTCCTCGAGCAGCTCGCCACCTGGGCCCGCACCAGCCTCCCCGAGCAGGAGTGCACCGGCCGCTGCTGACAGGTCAGCAGCCGCAGCTCACCGCGGCCGGTGCGGTCAGCGGGTCGACGGGGGAGTGCTCGACGCCGTCCGCGGTCTCCACGGCGAGGCCCTCGCGGGCCCAGTACTCGAAGCCGCCGATCATCTCCCGCACCCGGTAGCCGAGGTGCGCGAGCGCCAGCGCCGCCCGGGTCGCGCCGTTGCAGCCCGGCCCCCAGCAGTAGGTGACCACCGGGACGGCGGGGTCGAGCTCGGCCGCCGCCCGTGCGCCGATCTCCCGGCCGGGCAGGTGGACCGCGCCGGGGACGTACCCCTGCGCCCAGGACTCCGCGCTGCGGCTGTCCAGCAGCACGAAGCCCGGCGCACCGGACTCGAGCGCCGCGGAGACGTCGGAGACGTCGGTCTCCACCGCCAGCCGACGGGCGAAGTGGGCGGCGGCGACGGCGGGCAGGGTCGTCCAGTCCAGGCTCATGCCGCCCATCGTGCGAGCTGCCCGGAGTCGTGGCGAGGCTCCCGACCGCCGTCCTCCGCAAGGAAACGGCCAGGGCGCGACGCCGACTGACATGTCAGTACGTCAGCCGCCCGGCCGGCGGCGCCGGGGGCGCTGCTGGGCGGCTCGGGCGTCGAGCAGGGCACGGGCACTGGTGGCCACCACCAGGTGCTCGTGGGACGTCGGGTCGTCGACCGGGCGCCCCAGGAGCGACTCGATGCGGGCCAGCCGCTGGTAGAGCGACTGGCGTTGCACGTGCAGCGCCTCGGCGGTCCGGGTCCTGCTCCCGCCGTGCCGGAGGTGGACGGCGAGCGTCTGCACCAGGTCGCTGCCGTGCGCTGCGTCCCAGGCCAGCAGCGGCGCCAGTGCGTCGTCCACCAGGACGGCCAGCGCGCCGTCGTCCAGCCGGCCCAGCAGCCGCAGCAGCGTCAGGTCGCGGGTGGCCGCGGTCCCGCGTCCGAGCAGCGTGGCCACCGGCAGCGCGTCGTGCGCCTCCCGCAGCGACCTGCCGGCGTCGGCCACCGGGACCTCGGGACCGACCGTGGTGACCGCCCCGGCGGAGGGGAGCACCGCCGCCAGCCACCCGGCCGGGTCCGGGCGGTCCGGCGCCGGCGGGACGGCGACCAGCCCGACGGCCTCGCCGCGGACCCGGTCGGCGAGCAGCTCCAGGCCGTGGGTCTGCGCCAGGTGGGCCCAGGTCGCCAGCACCTGCCGGGGATCGGGGGCCGAGGCGGCGATGCCCAGCACCCGCGCGTCCGGCGAGGGGTGGAAGCGCGCCAGGCCGGCGCGGACCAGCAGCTCCCGGGCCCCGGGCACGGCGTCGGCGAGGAGGTCGGCCAGCAGGGGCGCCGCGAGGTCCCCCGGCGACCCCGTCCCCGACTGGCCGACCGCCACCGCCGCGACGCTGGCCAGCCGCGCGGCCAGCACCCGGAGCCCGGGCAGGTCGGTGGCCGGGCCGGGGCCGAGGAGGACCTGCCCCCAGTCGACGTCCCAGATCCGCACCGGGGAACTCGCTGCGGGCCGGCGGAGCAGCCGCTCGGTGGCCCGCTGGTCGCCCAGCCCGGCAGCGGCGACCACCTGGCCCGACCGGGTGACCAGCGCGGCCGGGCCGCCGGTCGCGGCCGCGGCGCAGGACACCACGGCGGGGGTCCCCCCGCCGGCCGCGAGCGCCTGGTGCACCTGGTGGACCACGTGGTCGGCCATCCGCAGCCGGGGCGCCTCCGCGTGCAGGATCGCGCCGTTGGCCTCCTCGGAGATGCGGATGAAGGGCACGACCTGGCGCAGCACGTACAGCGGCAGGCCGTGCCGGGTGGCCTCGTCGAGGATCTCGTCCGGCAGGTCGGTCAGCGACCGGCCCAGCTCCATCGCCACCGCGGCCACCCGCCGGGCCGCCAGCTCGCGGACCCAGTGCCGTCGTGCCCCGGCGTCCACCCCGGCCAGGCCGAGTCCGGTGGTGAGCAGCAGGTCCCCGGCCGACAGCAGCGGGCCGATCTCGTAGATCTCGCTGGAGTGCACCCAGCGGACGGCGGTGCCGAGCTGGGCCGGTGCGACGGCGACCTCGGGCCGGGCCTGCCGGACCGAGGGGAGCAGCAGGAACTCGGCCAGCGTCAGCGCCACGACGTCCCCTCCCGGCCGGACAGGACGTCCTGGACCGGGGCGATGATCCCTGACGGGGTGCTCATTGCCCACCCCCTGCTGTTCAGCAACGCTCCCCTCAGGCGCAACCCGCACCCGCGGAGGTGTGCAGCACCCGAGGAGGCACCCATGACCGACCCCCGGCAGCAGGACCAGGACCGCGCGTGGCTGGAGGTGGCCCTGGCGGAGGCCCGGGCCGGGCTCGCCACCGGCGGCGTGCCCATCGGTGCCGCGCTGATCGGCCCGGACGGCACCGTCTGGGGCCGCGGCCACAACCGGCGCGTGCAGGACGGCGACCCGTCCGTGCACGCCGAGACGGCGGCGTTCCGCGCGGCCGGGCGCCGCCCCTCCTACCGCGGCGCCACGATGGTGACCACGCTGTCGCCCTGCTGGTACTGCAGCGGGCTGGTGCGCCAGTTCGGCATCACCCGGCTGGTGATCGGTGAGGCGCAGAGCTTCTCCGGCGGGCACGACTGGCTCGCCGAGCACGGGGTGGAGGTCGTCGTCCTCGACGACCCGGCCTGCACCGAGCTGATGACCGAGTTCATCGCCGCCGAGCCCGCGGTGTGGAACGAGGACATCGGCGAGGACGTCGTCCCGTCGGAGGCCGGCCGATGAGCACCAGCACGAGCAACCAGGCCGGGGCCCCGGCCGGTGCCGTCGACCCGGACTACCCCATCGACCCGGTGCCCGCGTCCGCGCGGCAGTCACTGTTCTCCCTGTCCGTGGTGCTGCTGGGCTTCACCTTCTTCACCCCGACGATGCTGGCCGGCGCGCAGATCGGGGCGGCCTTCACCGCCGGCAGCCTGGTCTGGGTGCTGCTCCTGGGCAGCGCGGTCCTGGGCGTCTACGTCGCCGTGATCGGGGGCATCGGCGCCCGGACCGGGCTGACCACCGTGATGATGTGCCGTTACACCCTCGGCACCCGTGGCTCGAAGCTCGCCTCGCTGCTGCTGGGCGGCACCCAGATCGGCTGGTACGGCGTCACCGTCGCCACCCTCGCCCAGCTCACCGCCAGCGCCCTGGGCTGGGAGGGCCGCGGGCCGGAGGTCGCGCTGATGGTGGTCGGCGGCGCGGTGATGGGCGCGACCGCGTACTTCGGCTACCGCGGCATGTACGCGCTGTCGCTGGTCTCGGTCCCACTGCTGCTGGTGCTCGCCGGGTGGGTCACCTGGCGGTCGCTGCAGGAGGTGGGCGGCTGGAGCGGGTTGGCGGCCATCGTGCCGACCGAGTCGATGACCGTGGCGGTCGCGGTGACGATCGTCGTCGGCACCTTCGCCTCCGGCGGCACGCAGGTCCCGAACTGGACCCGCTTCGCGCGCACCCCGTCGGCCGGTCTCTGGGCCTGCCTGGTGGCCTTCTTCCTCGGTGAGCTGCTGATGCTGGGCTTCGGCTCGATCGGCGCGCTGGCCTTCGGCGAGGGCGACTTCGTGCTGGTGCTCTACCAGCTCGGGCTGGTCGGGTGGGGGCTGGTCTTCCTGGTCGCCAACCTCTGGACGACGAACGACAACACGGCCTACAACTTCGGCGTGGCCGGCGCTGAGATCGCCGACTCCCGGTCGAAGAAGCCCTTCGTCGTGGGCGGCGTCGTCCTGGGCACGCTGCTGGCCGTCACCGGCATCTACGACAACCTCATCGACTACCTGGTGTGGCTGGGCATCCTGATCCCGCCGCTCGGCGGCGTGGTGATCGGCGACTTCCTGGCCCGGTGGCGCGGTGGCATGTCCGGTGACACCGCGCTGCTGCCCGGCGTCGAGTGGCGCAACGTCGGCGTCTACGTCGTCGCCTCGCTCGCCGCCTGGGCGAGCAACGAGGCCGAGTGGGGCATCCCGCCGGTGATCGGCGTGCTGGTGGCGGTCGCCGGGGTGCTCCTGGTGCAGCGCGGACGGCGCCCGGCTCCCGTCGGCTGAGCCGACTGCGGCACGGGACGGACAGCAGGGGTGGGGACCGCGGTCCCCGCCCCTGCTGTCGTGCGTGGCCTTGACACGACGGCCAACTGACATGTCAGATGTCAGTTGTGCCGATCGAACCCGTCTCCCGCGTGCTGCTGCGCGACCAGGCGGTGACCCTCATCCGGTCGGCGATCCTCAGCGGTGAGCTGCCGCCCGGCTCGGTGGTCAAGGACAGCGCGCTGGCCGGCCGGCTGGGCCTCTCGGTCGCCCCGGTGCGCACGGCCCTGGCCCGGCTGGCCGACGAGGGCCTGGTGGAGAGCAAGCCGCAGAGCCACACCCGGGTCACCCCGCTGGTCCTGCGGCAGGTGCGCGACGCCGCGGTGGTGGTCCGGGCGATGCACGAGCTCGCCGTCGCCGAGGCGGCTCCCGCGGTGACCGCCGCGGACGTCACCGCGATGCGGGCGGCCAACCGGCGGTTCGCCGTCGCCGTGGCCACCGGTGACCTCGACACCGCGCTGGCCGCCGACGACGAGCTGCACGAGGTCCTGCTGGCCCGCTGCGGCAACGGCGCCGTGCGGGCCACGATCGACCGCTTCACCCCCGCCGTCCGGCGGCTGGAGCGGCAGCGCTTCGCGGCGGCGCACGGCCACGGGTCCGTCGTCCTGCACGAGCGACTGATCAGCGCCTGCGCGAACGGCGACGTCGCCGCCGCCGTGTCCACCACGACCGAGATCTGGACCGCCCTGCTGTCCGAGCTGGAGGAGACCCCCGATGAGCGTTCCTGACCCCGCCCGGCCCTCCCTGGGGGACTTCCCCCGCCACCCGCTGCTGTTCGGACCCTCACCGGTGCACCGTCTCGACCGGCTGACCGCGCACCTGGGTGGTGCCGCGGTGTGGGCCAAGCGCGAGGACGTGAACTCCGGGATCGCCTACGGCGGCAACAAGACCCGCAAGCTGGAGTACCTGGTCGCCGACGCCCTGGCCCAGGGCTGCGACACCCTCGTCTCGATCGGCGGGGTGCAGAGCAACCACACCCGGCAGGTCGCCGCCGTCGCCGCGCACGTCGGGCTGAAGTGCGTGCTCGTGCAGGAGAGCTGGGTCGACTGGCCCGACGCCGTCTACGACAAGGTCGGCAACATCCTCATCTCCCGGCTGGCCGGCGCCGACGTCCGGCTGGTGAAGGCGGGCTTCGGCATCGGGTTCAAGGAGAGCTGGGAGACCGCGCTCGCCGAGATCACCGACCGCGGGGGCAAGCCCTACCCGATCCCGGCCGGCGCCTCGGACCACCCGCTGGGCGGGCACGGCTTCGCCAACTGGGCGCACGAGGTCGCCGCGCAGGAGGCCGAGCTCGGCGTCTTCTTCGACACCGTCGTCGTCTGCTCGGTGACCGGCTCGACCCAGGCCGGCATGGTCGCCGGCTTCGCCCAGCTCGAGGAGGCCGGTGCCCGGCCGCGCCGGGTGCTGGGCATCGACGCCTCCGCCAAGCCGACCGAGACCCGCGACCAGGTGCTGCGGATCGCGCAACGGACGGCGGCCGCGATCGGCGTGGAACGAGAGCTCACCCTCGACGACGTCGAGCTCGACGAGCGGTACCACGCCGGGATCTACGGCATCCCGGACGCGACGACGATCGCGGCGATGGAGCTGGCCGCGCGCACCGAGGGCATGGTCACCGACCCGGTCTACGAGGGGAAGTCGATGGCCGCGACGATCGACCTGGTCGGCCGCGGCGAGATCGACCGCTCGTCCACCGTGCTCTACGCCCACCTCGGCGGCCAGCCGGCCCTCAACGGCTACAGCGCGCTCTTCTCCTGAGTGAGCGTTGCCCGGCCACTCGGCTGGGCAGCGCCCCTCCTCACAGCGGGACGGCGAGACCCTCCGGACTCGGCTGGCGCAGCGCCTCGGCGATCGAGGGCCGCATCGGCTCCAGGCCGGTGCCGGCCAGGACGACGTCCCGGACGAAGGCGTGCCAGGCACCGGAGCGGCGGACCATGCCGTGCCCGCCGACGACGGTGAACCGGGCGACCCGGGCGCCGGCGCGGCGGGCGCGCACGGCGAACTCGGCCGACAGCCGGGCGGGCACCCAGCGGTCGCCCCGGCCGTGCAGGATGGCCACCGTCTGGTCGCGCAGGTGCATCACCGGCTCACCGGGCGGCGTCCAGGGGGCCAGGGCGCAGACCGCGGTGACCGATGGCTCGCCGCCGGCGCGCAGCGCGGCCCGGCCGCCCATCGAGTGCCCGACCAGCACGATCGGGACGTCGGTGCCGTGCTGCTCACGCAGCTGCCCGATCGCCCAGCGGACGTCGGCGTGCGCGTCGGCGGCCTCACCGTTCCACCCGGCCACGCGGTAGCGGAGCAGGGCGGTGGCGATGCCGCGCTCGGCGGTGGCCGCGTGCACGTAGGTCTCGATGGCGCGCATCCGCACCAGCGACAGCGCCCGCTCCTTGGGCGGTTCGATGCTGGCGACCGTGCCGCCGTGACAGAACAGGGCGATGCCCCGGGTCTCCCCGGTGGCGGCACGCTGCTCGAGCGCGGGCCGGCGCGGTGCGGGCCGGTCGGCGTCGGGGGTGACGGGGTCCGTCACCTCAACGGCGCTTGCGGCCGCCGCGCAGCCGGTCGCGCGTGCGGTCACCGAGGGCGCCCGCCTTGAGCAGCCCCTTGCTCACCGAGGTGGGCCCGTTGCGCCGCTCGAGGGTCTGGCCGAGCTTGCGGAGCAGGCCGCTGGCGATCGGGACGATGAAGGTGAGCAGGACCCAGGTGCGGAACCGGCGGGTGAGGAAGAGCCACATGATCAGCCCTCTGCCCGGATCGGCGGCTGCGCAACCGGGCCGGCCGGGAGCGGTCGCCCCCCGCCGAGGCGTGACCGGGCGCCGGGGTCAGTGCAGTCGCACGCAGATGACGGCGACGTCGTCGGAGGGCGTGTCGGCCAGCCGCATGAGCACGTCGCACAGGTCCGCGGGGTCGGCGTCGTCCGGCTGTGCGGTGAGGGTGGCCAGGAGCCGGTCGATCCCCTGGTCGAGGTACTGGTCGTGGCGTTCGATGAGGCCGTCGGTGTAGGCGACCAGCGTGCTCCCGCGCGGTGCCCAGACCGTGGCCGAGGCGCGGGTCGTGGTCGCGTCGACGCCGAGGATCAGCCCGTGGACGTCGTCCAGCAGGTGGACGGTGCCGTCGGGGTGGCGCAGGACCAGCGGCGGGTGCCCGGCGTTGGCGACCTCCAGCCGCCACCGGTCCTTCCCGCCCGTGGGCCGGTGGGCGTGCACGTGCGTCAGGGTGGCCAGCCCCGGGACCGAGAGCACGTCCATCAGCTCGTCGACGCGGGCCAGCACGTCGGCGGGGTCGGGGCGGGTGGCGTCGTGGGCGCTGGCCCGCAGCAGGCCGCGGAGCTGGCCCATGGTGGCCGCCGCGTCGACGTCGTGGCCGGCGACGTCGCCGATGCTGATCCCGATGCTGCCGTCGGGCAGGGGCAGCAGGTCGTAGAAGTCCCCGCCCACGGCCGCGGCGGCGGACGCCGACTCGTACCGGGCCGCGGCCTGGACGTCGGGCAGGTCGGGGAGGGTGGGCAGCAGCGCGCGCTGCAGGGCCTCGGCGACCGAACGCTGCCCCTGGTAGAGCCGGGCGTTGTCCAGGGCCAGCCCGGCCCGGCCGGCCAGGTCGCTGAGCAGCTCCACGGCGTCGCGGTCGAAGGCGCCGGTGCGGGCGCTGGTGAGCACCAGCACCCCCAGGGTGGCGTCCCGCGCCTGCAGGGGCAGGGCGACGAGGGACCCGATGGCGAGCTGGTCGATGAGCTGGTGGACGGCGGAGTCGGGGTAGCGCGCCCGGGCGTCGGCCGCGGACACGTCCGGGACCACGGTGGCGCCCCCGCTGCGCAGCGAGTCGGCCGCGGGGGAGTGCGGTGTCAGCGGGCGGCCGGTGACCCTCCTGCCCAGCCGGGAGAGCTCGTCGTCCAGGCCGTCCCGGTGCCGGAGCACGGTGGAGGTGACGACGTCGTCGCTGCCCAGCCGGGCGATGAACACCGAGTCGGCCAGGGTGGGCACGCACAGCTCGGCGATGCGCTGCATGAGGTCGTCGACGTCCAGCGTGCCGGTCAGCGTCGCCGACGCCTCGCTCATCAGCTGCAGCCGCCGGCGGGCGGTCTCGGCGGTCTGCCGGGCCTGCCGCTCCGCCTGCAGCGCGGCCTCACGCTGGTGCTCCAGCCGGACCTGGGTGCTCACGTCGTGCTGCACCCCGACGAAACTGGCCAGCTCGCCGGCGCCGTCGAAGATCGGCGTCAGGGTCAGCTGGTTCCAGAACGTGGACCCGTCGGCCCGGTAGTTCAGCAGCGTCACCGTCTCCTGACGCCCGGCCGCGACCGCCTCGCGGACGGCGGTCACCGCGTCCGGGTCGGTGTCCGGGCCCTGCAGGAAGCGGCAGTTGAAGCCGATCGCCCGGTCCGCGGGGTAGCCGGTCACCGCGGTGAACGCCGGGTTGACCCAGACGAGCGGGTTGTCGGGGCGGCGGGCGTCGGCGATGGTGAAGCAGACCTCGGTGGCCTGGATCGCCTGCTCCTGCAGCCGGCGCAGCTCCTCGTCGGTGTCCCGCGCCACCGGTGCCCCGGCGGGCCCGCCGCCGTCGAGCGGGAGCAGCACCACCAGCGAGAGGTCCCGGTGGGCGTGCTGGTCGGCGCCGGGTGGCGCCGGGTCGCGGTCCAGCGGCAGGCCGGTGATCGACAGCAGCTCCGGATCGGCGCCCGCGGCCGGGTGCACGCCGGGCAGCCGCACCGGTTCGCCGTCGACCGGCAGCCCCCGGGTGATGCGCGACAGCGGGGCGTCGGCGCCGTCCAGGGCGCCGCCGGAGGCGTCGGTCAGGCCGGCCGCGGCCGCCCAGGCGTCGAGGCCGACGGGCAGCCCGATGTCACCGGCCAGGGCGATCGCGGCCCGGTTCGCGAAGGTCACCGTCCCGTCGCGCCGGTCGACCAGCAGCACGGCGACCACGGACCCGCCCAGGACGGCGGGCAGCGTCCCCGCGTCCCCGGGCCCGGTGGCGGCGGCCGAGGTGGCCTGGGCCAGCACGTCCGCCCGGGCGTCGCGCTGGGCGGCGGTCAGCCGGTCCCGGCGCGGGTCGACCGGACCTGCGGAAGGGCCCCCGGCCTGCTCCTCGCTCGGCACCGGGGGGCCTCCGTGACGTGCTCCGTGCATGGTCGAACAGTAGGTGACGCACGACCGACCGGCGGTCGAGCGGCCAGGGGAGGTCCGGGTGGCCGGACTACCCGGCGGCGGTCAGCGCCTCGCGCACCGACGGCCAGCCGGCGAGCGTCTCGCGGACCGCGGGGTGGGCCTCCTCCGCCAGCGCCTGCGCGTGCGCCCGGGCCAGCACGTCGTCCAGCTCCACCGGCGCACCGGTGGCAGCCGACTCGACCGCCGCCTCGACCATGGCCAGGCTCATCACGTTCTCGTGCACCTCGCCCATCGGGGTCTCCCCGGTGCGCAGCGCGGCGCAGAACACCTCGAGGGCGCCGGCGATGTCGCTGTGCGGCGAGCGCGGCCGGTCGGTGGCGACCAGCCCGTCGGCGTCCAGCACCGGCTCGGTCTCGCCGTCCCACAGGGCGGTGCCGCGCTCGGCGCTGACCCGCCAGCTGCCGTTCCAGGACGTCTCCGCGCCGGGGGCGCACCACGAGCCGGTGTAGGAGTACCGCGAGCCGTCGGCCATCGTGAACAGTGCCGTGGCGTTGGCGTCCCCGGCGTACCAGCTCCACGGCGGGTTCCACGTGGAACAGGACGCCGACACCGGCTCGGCGCCCAGCAGGTACCGCGCGGTGTCGAAGGCGTGGATGGCCATGTCCACCAGCAGCGGCTGGTCCATCGCGTCCCGGAACCCGCCGAAGTGCGGCGCCTTGAAGAACTCCGTGGTCAGCGTGCCGACCGCGCCCAGGTCCTGCACCAGGCCGTGCAGTGCCGCGACCCGCGGGTTCCACCGCCGCGACTGGCTGACCATGAACAGCTCGCCGCTGACCTCGGCCGCCGCGGCCAGCGACAGCGCCCGGGACAGCGTGTCCGCGGCGGGCTTCTCGCCCAGCACCGGCAGGCCGGCCAGCAGCGCCGCGGTGGTGACCGGGTGGTGGGCGACCGGCACGGTCACGTCGACCACCGCGGCCGCACCGGTCTGCGCGGCCAGGGCGACCGCGTCGGTGCCGATCGGCAGCTCGGGCCGGCCCAGCTCGGCGGCGGCCCGGCCGGCGGCGGCGGTGTCCAGGTCGACGATGCCGACCAGCTCCACCTCGGCCGAGGCCTCGAGCGTGCGCAGCCACGCCCGGCCCATCGCGCCGGCGCCGACGGCGACCACCGGCAGGGGTGCGTGCTCCCCGCAGTCGATCCGGCGGTGGGTCACGCTCCGCCGTACCCGTGGCCGGTGAAGAAGTCCTCGGTGTCGTAGCGCAACAGGGTCGGGTACGCCCGCTCCGGGCGGTCGGTCCGGGCCCACTCGACGGCGTTGGAGATGACCCGGCGCACGCCCTCGTGGAAGTAGACGGGGTAGTCCTGGTCGCCGGGGCGGAAGTAGAAGATCTTCCCGTGCCCGCGCCGGAAGGTGCAGCCGGAGCGGAACACCTCGCCGCCGGAGAAGGTCGACAGGAACACCAGCTCGTCGGGGGCGGGGATGTCGAAGAACTCCCCGTACATCTCGTCCTCGTCGATGACCATCGGGTGCGGGACGCCGCGCGCGATGGGGTGCGTCGGGTCGACCGTCCACACCAGCTCGCGGTCGTGCGCGCTGCGCCAGCGCAGCGTGCACGTCGTCCCCATGAGCTTGGTGAAGATCTTGGACCAGTGGCCGGAGTGCAGCACGACCAGGCCCATCCCCGACAGCACGTGCCGGTGCACCCGCTCGACGACCTCGTCGGAGACGTCGGCGTGCGCCGCGTGGCCCCACCAGGTGAGGACGTCGGTGCCGGCCAACACCTCCTCCGTGAGACCGTGCTCGGGGTCGCCGAGGGTCGCGGTGCGCACCACGACCCGCTCGCCGAGGTTGGCCTCGATGCCCTCGGCGATGGCACCGTGCATGCCGGTGGGGTAGCGGGCGGCCACCTCGGGCTCGCGCTGCTCGTGCACGTTCTCGCCCCACACGGTCACGCGCAGGGGCTGGGCGGGGACGGTCACTTGACGGCACCTCCGGTGACGCCCGCGGCGATGTACCGCTGGGCGAGGACGAGCAGGACGACGGCCGGCACGGAGGACAGCACGGCGGCGGCCATGACGGTGCTCCAGTCGCTGACGTAGGTCCCGATGTACTGGTACAGCCCGAGGGTGATCGGGCGGACGTCGGCGTTCGTCGTCAGCGTCAGGGCGAAGAGGAAGTCGCCCCAGGTGAAGAGGAACGTGAACATCCCGGCGGTGATCAGGGCGTTCCGGCTGATCGGCAGGATGATGGAGAAGAAGGCGCGGATCGGGCCGGCGCCGTCCATCCGGGCCGCCTCGGTGAGCGAGGGCGGGATGCTGGCCATGAACGACCGCATGATGAGGATGCCGAACGGGATGCCGGCGCTGGAGTTGGCCAGGATCAGCCCGGGGATCGAGTTGAGCAGCCCCAGGTCGTTGTAGGCGCTGTACAGGGCGTTGGCCACGACGATCCCGGGGATCATCTGGCTGATCAGGATGCCGAACAGCACGATCCCGGCCCCGGGCACCTTGAAGGTGGCCAGCGCGTAGGCGGCCGGGGCGGCGATGAGCAGGCTGACCACGACGCTGCCCACCGAGATGACCAGGCTGGTCATCAGGTTGGCGCCCTGGTCGCTGAACGCGGTCGCGTACCCCTCGAAGCTCAGCGAGAAGGGGAACCACGAGGTCTGCGCCGCCGAGCCCGAGGGCTGCAGCGAGACGTTGAGCATCCAGTAGAGCGGGAAGAGCAGGACGGCCAGGATCGCGATGCCGGCGACGGTGTAGCCCCACGGACCGCGGGCGCCGGCGGTCCGCCGCCCGGACTTCTTCTGCGCGGGGGCGGTGTCGGGCAGGGGGAGGGCGGTGCTCAGCGACACGGGGACCTCACTCGTCCAGGGCGCGGCGGTTGGCGCGCAGGTAGAGGACCGCGAACACCAGCGAGACGACGATGAGGATGTTGCCGGCAGCAGCACCCTGGCCGAAGTCGAACTCCTGGAAGCTCAGGTTGTAGGACTGCGTGGCGATGGTCTGGGTCGAGTTGGCCGGCCCGCCCTGGGTCAGGCCCAGGATGATGTCCAGCGCCTTGAGCGTGTAGACGACGCCGAGCACCAGCACGACGGTGACGACCGGGCGCAGCAGCGGCCAGGTGACGTGCCGGAAGGCCCGCCAGCGGGTGGCGCCGTCCAGGGCCGCGGCCTCGTAGAGCTCCTCGGGGATGTCCTGCAGCCCGCCGTAGAGGATCGTCGTGTTGAACGGGATCCCGATCCAGATGTTGATCGCGACCACGGTGATCAGCGCCAGCGAGGTGCTGGTCAGCCAGCCCGGGTTGGCGTCGGTGACGCCCAGGCCGCCGAGCACCTGGTTGAGCACGCCGGTGTCCTTGTCCAGGATCCAGCGCCACACCGCACTGGCCGCGATGAGCGGGATCAGCCAGGGGAGGAGCAGCAGCGAGCGCAGCAGCCCGGACAGCGGGAAGCGCTTGCGGAAGAACAGCGCGATGGCCAGGCCGATGACGAACTGGCCGGCGATCGAGCCGACGGTGAACAGCACCGTGTTGACCGCGGCCTTGGTGAACACCGAGGAGCCGATGACCTCGCGGTAGTTGTCCAGGCCGACCCACGGCGCCTCGCCGGTGACGAAGGTGCGGGTCGTGTAGCGCTGGAAGCCCATCAGGGCGTTCTGCACCACGGGGTAGCCGAAGAACAGCAGCATGTAGACGACGGCCGGGACGAGGAAGCCGATCTGCAGCAGCCGCTCCCGCGACCGGGTCGAGGTCCGGCGCGGACGCGGCTCCTCGACCTCGGGCCCCGCCGGGCGGGCGGCGCTGGTCGCGCCGCCCGCCCGCTGCTGGGTGTCAGCCATTCTGTGCCTGCTGGAGCGCCTCCTCCGGCGAGGCGCCGCCGGTGAGGGCGGTCTGCACCGCGGTGTAGATCGCGGTGGCGGCCGTCGGCCACTCGTCCTGGAGCTTCGCGGTGCGCGAGCGCAGGTCCGGGACGACGTCGACGAAGGCCTGCATGCGCTCGTCCTGGGCCACGACCTGCTCGCCGAGCTCGGCCTTGGTGGGCACCGAGCTGTTGGTCAGGGCGTTGTCGACCATGTTCTCGTCGGAGTTGACGCACTGGACCACGGCTGCGGCCTTCGCCTTGCGGGCGTCGTCACCGGTCTCGGGCACGGTCCAGGTGGCGCCGCCCAGCGGGGCGACGACGGTGCCGCCGGCCTCGGGGGCCGGCAGCGGCACGACCTGGTACTTGACCTCGGGGTTCTCGGCCAGCACCGGGAACTGCCACGGACCGTTGATCATCATCGCCGCGTTGCCGGCGATGAACTGGTCGTTGACGTCCTCCTGGCCCCAGTTGAGCACCGACTCCGACGCCGACCCGCTGGAGAGCAGGTCGACCCACAGCTGCAGCGCCTCGGCGGTCTCGGGGGTGGCGATGTCGGTCTCGTCGCCGCCGTTGGACCACATGAAGGGCAGGAACTGCCAGGTGCCCTCGTAGGTCGGCGGCGCGGAGAACGCGATGCCGTAGCGGTTGCCCTCGGTCAGCGCCGCGGCCGCCGTCTTCAGCTCGTCCCACGTGGTGGGGGGCTGGATGCCGGCCTCGGTGAGGATGTCCTCGTTGTAGAACAGCGCCAGGCTCTGCGTCGTGGGCTGCAGGCCGTACAGCTCGTCCTCGAAGGTGTTGGCGTCCACGACGCCCTGGCTGATGCCCTCGGCGGTGACGCCCAGCTCGCCCAGCGGCGCCAGGGCCCCGGCCGCGGCCAGCTGGCCGACGTCGGGGTTGTCGATGCTGAGGATGTCCGGCAGCGTCTGGGACGACGCCTGCTGCAGGGTCCGGGCGATGATGTCGCCGCCGGGCACCGAGTTGCGCTCGATGGTGACGCCGTTGGCCTGGCCGCAGCTGTCGAGCAGCTCGCCGTAGTAGGTCGCGCCGGGGTCGGTGACGAAGGTGTCCTGCACGGTCAGGCTGGTCACCTCACCGCCCGCGCCGCCGCCGGCGGCGGCGTCGGAGTCGCTCCCGCCGCAGGCCGCGAGGGCCAGGGGTGCGGTCAGTGCCAGTACTGCCGCGCCGACGGTGCGGTTCTTCGCTCCACGTTGAGCCATTGCCGGTCCTTCCGGGAGTGCCGGCAGCCTCGCCGGTCACACGGGCTGTGGCGACGGCGTCGCCACAGTGGTGCGGAACGACGTCGATGCGTATCGACGCCGGTCGAGCTCAGGCCCGGGTGGGCCTGCATCGGGCGGCCGTGCGGCCGCCGGAGTCAGGGGGCGGCGAGGGTGGTCTCCCGCCGGGTCAGCCGCGGGGCCACCAGCTCCACCCCGCCGGCGGGGCCCTCGCGGCCGCGCTCGAGGTGCCGGAACAGGATCTGCATGGCGCGGGCCGAGACGTCCCGCGGCTCGGTGGACACGTTGGTCACCGGGGGGACGGTGGTCATGGCCACCGCGTCGGTGCACAGGCCGACGACCGTGACGTCCCGGCCGGGGAGCACGCCCCGCTCGGTCAGCGCCTGGACGACCCACGGCACCGCGGAGGAGGCGGGGACCAGCAGGGCCGGCCGCGGGCCGCCGATCCGCAGCGCCTCGGCGACGGCCGCCCGGGCTCCCTCGCGGGAGACCTCGACCGGGCTCACCGCCAGGTGCTCGACCCCGGCGGCGGCGGCCGCCTCCACCGCCGCCCGCTCGAAGCGCCCGACGTAGTTGGCCCCCCGGGCGATCTCCTCGGCGGACCAGCCCAGGACGACGACGCGGTCGTGGCCGGCAGCGACGACCTCGGCCACCGACAGCCGCGCGGCCTCCGGGTAGTCCAGGTCGACGCAGGGCAGGCCCTGGGGGTCGTCCGGGATGCCGATCAGGATGACCGGGACCCGGCTGGCGGCCGCCACCGGCAGCCGGGCGTCGGCGGCGGCGATGTTCATCAGCACGATCGCGTCGCACAGCGACCGACCGGCCAGCCGGGTCAGCGCCGCGGTGCCCTCGTTGTCGGTGACCAGCAGGACGTCGTGGTCCTCCGCTCGCGCGCACCCGGCGATCGTCTCGATGAAGGGCAGCAGCGCGGTGGTGTCCCCGGCCGTCCCGAAGGGGACGACCAGGCCGACGACCTGGGTGCGCTGGCTCGCCAGGGCCCGGGCGCCGGCGTTGGGCTGGTAGGTCAGCTGGTCGATCGCCGCCTGGACCCGCTTGCGCGTGTCGGCCGAGATGGGCCGGCGGCCGCTCATGACGTAGGAGACGGTGCTCTGCGAGACGCCCGCGAGGCGGGCGACGTCCCGGCTGGTGAACGCGGCCATCACCACCCCCTCCGATCATCATCGATACGGATCGACTGCGGAACCGGACGTTAGCAACGTCACGCTCGGCAGCGCAAGACCCTCTTTCCACGACGATCGGCTGACCTGGGAGCTCTCGCGGGCGACGGCTTGCCGAGGCGCGGGGCGGTGCCCTACCGTCCCTCCGCAGCAGCCGTCGAAGCGTATCGACGGGCCACTCGACGACGAGGCGGACGCACACGCATGAAGTTCACCGACGGCTACTGGCAGGACCGTGCGGGCTTCTCCGTGCTCCGCCCCCGCGACGTCCGGGCGATCACCGCCGCGGCCGACTCGATGACCGTGCTGGCCCCGACCGCGGTGATCCGCGAGCGCGGCAACACGCTCAACCAGCCGGCCGTCACGATCACCTACAGCTCGCCGGCCCCGGACGTGATCCGGGTGCGTATCGAGCACTGGGCCGGCGGCGTCCCGCGGCGTCCGGAGTTCGCGGTCGCCGAGGACCCGTCCCAGCACGTCAAGGTCGAGGTGGACGCCGAGGCAGGCGTGCTGACCTCCGGCGGGCTGTCGGTGCGGGTGCCGCGCGGGCCGGGCTGGCTGGCCGAGTTCGTCGCCGACGGCCGGGTGCTCACCTCCAGCGGGTCGAAGTCCGTCGGCATCGTGACCACCGACGCCGGTGAGCACCACGTGCACGAGCAGCTCGCACTGGCCGTCGACGAGCACGTCTACGGGCTGGGGGAGCGGTTCACCCCGTTCGTGCGCAACGGCCAGGTGGTCGACGTCTGGAACGCCGACGGCGGCACGTCCAGCGAGCAGGCCTACAAGAACGTGCCGTTCTACCTCTCCGACCGCGGCTACGGGGTCTTCGTCGCCCACCCGGAGCACGTCTCGTTCGAGGTCGCCTCCGAGGTCGTGTCCCGCACCCAGTTCAGCGTGCCGGGGCAGACGCTGGAGTACTACGTCGTCAACGGCCCGACGCCGAAGGACGTCCTCCGCCGCTACACCGCGCTCACCGGGCGGCCGCCGCAGGTGCCGGCCTGGTCCTACGGGCTGTGGCTGTCGACGTCGTTCACCACCGACTACGACGAGGCCACCGTGACCTCGTTCATCGAGGGGATGGCCGAGCGGGACATCCCGCTGAGCGTCTTCCACTTCGACTGCTTCTGGATGCGCGAGTTCCGCTGGTGCGACTTCGAGTGGGACCCGGAGGTCTTCCCCGAGCCCGAGGAGATGCTGGCCCGGCTCAAGGCGCGTGGCCTGCGGGTCTGCGTGTGGATCAACC
The DNA here is from genome assembly GCF_026967795.1 of Modestobacter sp. VKM Ac-2986. GTDB lineage: Bacteria > Actinomycetota > Actinomycetes > Mycobacteriales > Geodermatophilaceae > Modestobacter. The sequence goes on along the minus strand of NZ_JAPVBH010000001.1, from coordinate 62,136 downwards.
CCTACATCGCCCAGGCCTCACCGTTGTTCGCCGAGGCCGCCGCGCAGGGCTTCCTGGTGCGCCGGGCCGACGGCAGCGTGTGGCAGTGGGACATGTGGCAGGCCGGCATGGGCCTGGTCGACTTCACGAACCCCGGCGCCGTCGCCTGGTACCAGGGCAAGCTCCGCGGCCTGTTGGACATGGGCGTGGACGCGTTCAAGACCGACTTCGGTGAGCGCATCCCCACCGACGTCGTCTGGCACGACGGCTCGGACCCGCAGCGGATGCACAACTACTACGCGCAGGCCTACAACGCCGCCGTGTTCGACCTGCTGCGCGAGGAGCGCGGCGAGGGCGAGGCCGTCGTCTTCGCCCGCTCGGCGACCGCCGGCGGCCAGCAGTTCCCGGTGCACTGGGGCGGTGACTGCTTCTCCACCTTCGAGGCCATGGCCGAGACGCTGCGCGGCGGGCTGAGCCTGGGGCTGTCGGGCTTCGGCTACTGGAGCCACGACATCGGCGGCTTCGAGGGCACCCCGGACCCGGAGGTGTTCAAGCGCTGGGTCGCGTTCGGGCTGCTGTCCTCGCACAGCAGGCTGCACGGGTCGAGCTCCTACCGGGTGCCGTGGGCCTTCGACGAGGAGGCCGTCGACGTGCTGCGCTCCTTCACGCAGCTGAAGCTGTCGCTGATGCCCTACCTGGGCGCGGTGGCCCGGCAGGCCAGCGAGGACGGGCTGCCGATGGCCCGCGCCATGCTGCTGGAGCACCCCGACGACCCGACGACGTCGTTCCTGGACCGGCAGTACCACCTGGGCGAGTCGCTGCTGGTCGCGCCGGTGTTCTCCGCCGACGGCACCGTCCGGTACTACGTGCCGGAGGGGGAGTGGACGTCGCTGCTGTCCGGGGACGTCGTCGCCGGCCCGCGCTGGGTCACCGAGCAGCACGACGCGCTGAGCCTGCCGCTGCTGGTGCGCCCGGACACCGTGCTGCCGGTCGGTGCCCGCAGCGACCGGCCCGACTACGACTGGACCGACGGCGTCGTCCTGCGCCTGTACCGGCTGCGCGACGGGCACCGCTCGCAGGTCGTCGTCCCCGGTGACGGCAGCGGTGGCGCGGACGCCGTCTTCACCGTCGAGCGCACCGGTGACCTCGTGACCGTCACCGCCGCGCACGCGCCGGGTGCCTGGAGCGTGCAGGTCGCCGGCGACGCCGCGACGGCCGTCCCGGCCACCGGGGCGGCGTCGGTGCAGCTGCGCCTCTGACCGCGCCGCGGCCCGGTCCCCGGACCTCCCGCCCGGCCGGGGTCGCGCCCCCGGCTCCCCAGGGGCCGGGGTCGCGACGACTTTGGCCCCTGGGGGCGCGCGGGGGAGAGTGGACGGCGTGACCTCCAGCGACGCGCCCGACCTGTTCGCCCAGCTCCGCCGCGAACCGGACGTCGAGGCCCCCGAGCTGGTCGCCGTCGACGCCACCGACCGGCTGCTGCTCGACGAGGCCGCGGACGCCCTGGCCGCGGGTCCCGACGCGGTCGCGGTCGTCGACGACTCGCACGGCGCACTGACCCTGGGTGCGGTCGTGCTGCACGGCGCCGTCTCCCCACGGGTGGGCACCGACCTGCTGCTCGGTGAGCTGGCGCTGGCCGCCAACGCCGAGCGCACCGGCCACGCCGGCAGCTACCGGCTGCTGCCGCTGGGCCCGGAGCTGGTGCGCGGGGCCACCACGGTGCTGGCCAAGGCGCCCAAGGGCCTGGACGCGCTGCGCGAGCTCGCCGAGGTCGTCGCCGCCGACGCCGACCCGGACGTGACCCTGTTCGTCGGTGGGCGGGTCAAGCACATGACGCGGGCGATGAACGACGTCCTGGCCGAGTCCTTCACCGAGGTGCGGGCCTCGCTGGGGCGGCAGAAGTCCCGGGTGCTCGTCGCCCGCGGGCCGCGGGCCGGCGTCACCCCGTCGTTCCCGCAGTGCCGCGAGCACGCCGAGCTGGGGCTCACCGTCTGCGCGCACGGCGCCGCGTTCGCCGGCGCGAAGGTCGACCGGGGCACCCAGGCGCTGCTGGCGGTGCTCGCCGGTGCGGTGCCCGACGCCGCGACCGCCCTGGACCTCGGCTGCGGCACCGGCGTGCTGGCCGCGGCGCTGGCCTCCGCCCGGCCGGGCCTGCGGGTGCTGGCCGTCGACCAGTCGGCGGCCGCGGTGGCCTCGGCGCAGGCGACGGCGGCGGCCAACGGGCTCACCGACCGGGTCACGGTCACCCGGGACGACGCCGGCAGCGGCCTGGCCGAGGGCAGCGTGGACCTGGTGGTCTGCAACCCGCCGTTCCACTCCGGGGTCGCGGTCGACGAGACCGTCGCGCACCGGCTGTTCGAGGGGGCGGCGCGGGCGCTGCGCCCGGGCGGGGAGCTGTGGTGCGTCTACAACTCCCACCTGCCGCACCGCCAGGCGCTCACCCGCCTCGTCGGCCCCACCCGCCAGGTGACCCGCAACCCCACCTTCACCGTCACGGCCAGCACCCGCCGCTGACGGCCCCCTCGCCCGCACGTGCCGTCGGCCCCGTCCAGAGGCTCGTCCCGAGCGTGCGAGGGATGAGGAGGACGGGGTCCTCCTTCAGTGGCCGGAACCGCCGCGGGAGACGACCGGGGGCAGGGTCGACCACGGGAAGTCGATCCAGGCCTCGGTGCGCTTCCAGGCGTAGTCGCAGGTCACCAGCGACCGGGGCTTCTCGTAGACGACCGCGGTGCGCACGTCGGTGACGTGGCCGGCGCAGAAGTCCTTGACCAGCTCGAGGGTCTTGCCGGTGTCGGCGACGTCGTCGGCGATGAGCACCTTCGCGCCGGTCAGGTCGACCACGTCGAGGGTCGGCGGCAGCACCACCGGTAGGTCCAGCCGCTGGTCGACGCCGGTGTAGAACTCCACGTTCATCACGAACAGGTTCTTGACGTCGAGCGCGTAGCCCAGCGCCCCGCCGAGGAAGAGCCCGCCGCGGGCGATCGACAGGATGATGTCGGGCTCGAAGCCGTCGTCGGCGACCTGCTGGGCGAGCTCACGGGCGGCCCGCCCGAAGTCCTCGTAGGTCAGGGTCTCGCGGGCGGGCTCCGGTGCGCTCACGCGGTGATCGTCGCAGTCCGCGCGGACGGGGGCCAGGCCGCCGTCCTCACGAGGCGGAGGTGCCGGTCGTCATGGCCAGCTCCTCGAGGGTCAGCCGCCGCTCCAGCACGGCCTCGGCGACGTCGTCGAGCACCGCGTCGTGCCCGTAGGCCCAGCCCCGGAGCAGCGCCAGCGCGTCGGGGCTGGGCAGTCCCAGCCCCACGTTGACGAAGCCCACCGCCTGCCAGACCTGTGCCCGGCGGCCGGCGCCGGGGGCGTCCAGCCAGGCCGGGCCGTCCTCGGTGTGCGGCTCGGCGGCCATCGCAGCGGCGAACGCGTCGGACAGCGCGGCGGTGACGGTCAGCGAGTCGGCCAGCCCGAGCGCCCGGACGTCGCCCGGTGCGTGCAGGTACATGTCCAGCGCGCCGACGTCCTGCAGGCCGCCGTGCAGCGGCAGGGAGATGACCCCGCGCACGGGGGTGTGCGCCACGAGCACGTCGTGGTAGCTGGGCCAGCGGGCCCGCAGCTCCGCCTCGTCGGCGAGCACCGGCATCCCGGTGGCGTGCGCGCTGAGGCAGGGACCCTCCCCGAGGGTGAACTGCAGCCGCTCGGCGGTGGCTGCCGTCGGGTCGCTGGAGCCCAGCGGCAGCCGCCGCTCGGCGGAGAAGTAGACGCTCAGCCCCACGCCGTCGACCGGCAGGACGGCGGCGCAGGCCCGGGCCAACCGGTCGGGCAGCAGCTCGGGGCCGGGCAGCTCCAGCTCGGCGGCGGTGACCTGGGCAGCGAACTCCCGTGCGAGGTCCATGGTGTCCTCCCGGCGGGGCCCGGGCAGGACCGGCCGCTTGCTGGACCCCCCGCCACAGCGAGGGCGCCGCGCCAGTGGCCACTACCCCGGCCGGTCGGGGTCCGACACACCGGACGAGGTCGGCCTGACCGCCGTCCCGGGGGGCGGGGACCGGTCACCTGCTCAAGCAGCTGCACCGGGGGCCGATGCAGAGGGTGGGACACCACTCGAGGAGGTCACGTGTCACCCCGTCCGTCGCGCGCCGGCCGCTCGTCCGCAGCCGTGGGTCTGCTGACCGTGCTGCTGACCTCGGCTGCCGCCGTGGCGCCGACCGTGGCCGCGGCTCCGGTGACCTCGCCCGTCCCGGCGTTCTTCATGAGCCAGGTGCGGTCCGGGGACAGCGGCTCGACGCTGCGGGTGCTCGCCCAGGACCGGTACGCCCATGCCGGGGCGGGCGGGGTCACCGTGTCCGACGTCGGCGGGGAGTCGCCCTACGAGTACAACGCGGTCGGACACCGGGCGGCCGACGGGCACCTCTACGGGATCGTGCGCTCCGGCCCGAGCAGCGACCAGCTCGTGCGCGTGGGGTCCGGCGGCGAGGTGACCCTGCTCGGCCCGGTCGACGGGTTGCCGGCCACGCCGGGGAGCGATGCGTACCTGAGCGGCACCTTCGGTGAGGGCGCCTACGCCGACACGCTCATCGTCAAGGACAACAACGGGGCCGGGCGGTTGTACCTCGTCGACGTCGCCGACCGGGTGGTGACCGGGTCGGTCGCGCCGTCCACCACCGTGCGGCTGTTCGACTTCACCTGGAGCGCGGGCCACCTGTGGGGCGGGGAGGTCGACGGCGGCACCAGGAGCGTCGTCCGGCTGGACGTCGCGACCGGGGCGGTCACGCGGATCCCCGCCGGGTCGGTCCTCCCGGCCGACGACTCCGGCGACTACGGGGCGGCATGGCGGTACGGCAACGGGAACATCGCGCTGCTGAGCAACGGCAGCGGCGTCATCACGCAGGTCCGGATCGGCGGTCCGACGTCGGCCTCCCCGACGCTCACCGCCGTCGCACACGTGCAGGCCGACCCCGGGGGGAGCAACGACGGCGCCAGCACGCTGGCCACGCAGCCGGCCGACCTGGTGCTGGCGGCCCCCACGCCGGGTCCCGTGCACCCGTCCAGCCCGGTCTCCTGGACGGTGACGGTCCGCAACGCCGGCCCCGGTCCCTCCTCGGGTTCCACCGTCACCTTCGCGGTGCCCACCGGGCTGACCGCGCTCCAGCTCCCTCCCGGGTGCACGGTCCCCGCCGGGACGGTCACCTGCGTGGTGGGCCCGCTGGTCGACGGTGGCTCCGACGACTTCACCTTCACCGCGACCTCCCCCGCCGCCGGAGCGGTGTCGGTGTCCGCGCCGATCGGCGTGCTGGGCAACGAGGAGGACCCCACCGTCAGCAGCGCGCTCCTGGTCCTCACCCCGGACCAGGTGCTCACCTCGAGCGGCGTCGGCACGCAGGAGCAGACCGTCCTCCCCGGTGTCCCGGCCGGCGGCGCGGTCACGCTGCTCGACGGCACCACCCCGGTCCCGACCCTCGACGTCCCGGGCGGGCGCTACGCCGTGGACGACGACGCGCTGACGTTCACCCCTGCGTACGGCTGGTCGGGCACCGCGGCGACGGCGAGGTTCCGGGTCACCGACGGCTCGGGTGCCACCGGCGTCGGCGGGTACACCGCGACCGTGCAGCCCCCGGCACCTCCCGCGGCGCCGGCGCTGACCTCGAGCGGCACGGGGACGGCGCCCCAGCAGGTGGTCCTGCCGCCGGCCCCGGACGGTGGCTCCCGCACCCTGCTCGACGACGACGACGCCCCGGTGTCGCGGGTCGTCCGCCCCGGGCAGGGCACGTACGACCACGACGCGTCCTCCGGCACGGTCACCTTCACCCCCGTCCTCGGCTTCCAGGGGCCGGCCACCCCGGTCCGCTACCGGCTCACCGACGCCTACGGCCAGTCGGCCACCGGGACCGACGCCCCGGTCGTCGGCCGGCCGGCCGGGCCACCGGCCGGCGCCGTGCTCACCTCCCGCGACGTCGGCACGACGCCGCAGCAGGTCGTCCTCCCCGCGGCACCGGCCGGCGGGTCGAGGACGCTGCTGGACGGCGCTGGGATGCCGGCCGCCGTGGTCGACGTGCCCGGCGAGGGCCGCTACGTCCTGGACCCGGCCAGCGGCACGGTCTCCTTCTCCCCGGTGCTGGGCTTCGCCGCCGTGGGCAGCGTCGCGTACCGGTCGACGGACGCCTACGGGTCCTGGTCCGACGGGTCCTACCGACCGGAGGTGCTCCGGCCGGAGCCGCCGGCCCCCGTCGCGGAGGCCACCACCGGGGTCGGCACCGCCCAGCAGCAGACCACCTCGCCGACGGTCCCCGAGGGTGGTGTCGTCACCGTCCTCGACGGTGAGGGCCGGCCCGCGACGTCGGTGACCCTGCCGGGCCAGGGCACCTACCGCTGGGACGCGCCCGCCGGCTCGGCGGTGTTCGACCCGGAGCTGGGGTTCCACGGCGCCGCGTCACCGCTCACCTACCGCGTGACGGACGCCTACGGGCAGTCGGTCGACGCGACCTGGACCCCGACGGTGCTGGCGCCCGCTCCACCGGTCGCCGAGCCACGGACGTCGACGGGAGTCGGGAGCTCGGTCCATACGGTCCTGCTGCCCGAGGCCCCGGTGGGCGGCGCCCGGACGCTGGTGGACGTCGACGGGGCCCCCGCGGCGACGGTGGTGCTCCCCGGCCGGGGGACGGTCGAGCTCGACCCCGTGACCGGGTCGGCCGTGTTCCGGCCGGCGCCCGGGTACGACGGCACGACGGTGATCACCTACCGGCTGACCGACGCCTACGGCCAGACCGCCGACGGCCACTGGTCGGCCACCGTCACCGCGGCGGCGCCCCCCGCCGACGCGCCGCTCCCGCCGGCCCCAACCCCGGCCCCGATCCCGGCCACCTCGACCCGGCCGACCTCGACGTCGCCCGTGGTGACCTCACCCACCCCGGGCCCGGCCACCTCGAGCCCACCTGCCCCGCGCGCGCCTGCCTCGGCGGCGCCCGCATCGACCCCGTCCGCCCCGACCCCGCCCACCCTCGGCGCCGCGGACGAGCCGACGTCGGCCCCTGTGACCCCGGGGTCACCCGAGCTGGCCTGGACCGGCGCCGACCTGCAGGTGCTGGCCGGGCAGGGCGTGGCGTCGGTCGCCCTCGGCCTGGTCCTGCTGGTCGCCGGCCGGGCTCCGCGCACCCACCCGGCCGGTCCGGCGGGCCGCGACCGGTCCCCGCGGGGGCGGCACGCGGCCGGGGGGACCAGTCCCCGGCGGCGCACCACCGGTGGGGGGCGCCACGCAGCCGGGAGAGCCGCCGTCCGGAGGCGGTCCGCCGGTCGGGTCGGCGGCCGGCCGGCCGAGAGCTGACGGTCGGTCCTCCCGGTCAGCAGAACCCGGGCGTGGCCTGCCAGGCCACCGGCGCGGCCGGCACCTCGTCGCGCAGCACGGTGCCCTCGATCAGCCCGTAGGGCCGGTCGTCGGCGTGGTAGACGACCGCGCCGGGCCCGTCGAGGTCGTTGTCCAGCCCGAACGCCGACAGGTCCTGCAGGAAGTGGTGCTTGTTCGGCATCGAGAACCGGATCTCGGCCACGTCGGGGTGCGCGGTGAGCGCCGCCTCGCCCATCGCGAACAGCGTCTGCTGCAGCGCGAGGGAGTGGGTGGCGGCGAAGGTCTCCAGCAGCGTCGTCCGGACGGCGTCGTAGGTGCCGTTCCAGTCGACGTCGGTACCGGTGTACCGCCACCGGGCGGTGACCGCGGTGGCCAGGATCCGGTCGGTGGTCTCCGGCAGGGTCGTGTACCGGTCGCGGGGGAAGCCCCAGAACTCCGAGCCGGTGCTCTTGAGGACGACGAGGTCGGTCAGCCCGGCCAGCACGTGCACGTCGTCCCCGTCCACCGTGACGACGGCGGTGCGCACCTCGCCCCCGGGACGGCGGAAGGCGTGGTCGTGCGGCTGCCCGCCGACGCTGATCCGGTCCCAGCCGTAGGACTCGATCGCCACGCGGGCGCCGGTGACCCAGGGCTGCGAGCCGGTGAAGTGGTCGGCCAGCCGGATCCCGAACTCCTCGGGGGAGCCGATGCCGTCGCGGGCGAAGGCGAACACGGTGTTCTTCTGCGCGTCGGTGGTCAGCACGTGGGCGTTGTCCCCGGCGGTGTGCGCGGCGGCGAAGTCACCCCGCAGCGCTGAGCTCACGTTGAGGTCGACCAGGGAGTGCCGCGGGGTGGAGCGGTCGACCGCGACGACGCGGACCTCCGCTTTCCCGTACTGGTTGGGTCCGAGCACGATCGCCATGAGTGCACCCTGCCCTGCTCGCGTTGCGCCGATGTTGCACGTGGAACCGGAGTGGACCCGTCGCGGTCACGCCGACGGATCCACTCCGTCAACTGCCTCGGTACGTGGAGTACGCGAAGGGGGAGAGCAGCAGCGGGACGTGGTGGTGCTCGGCCGGCTCGCGGACGGCGAAGGTCAGCACGACCTCCGGCCAGAACGTCTCCTCACCCCGCGCCGCGGCCCACGCGCCGGTGCCGAACACCAGCCGGTGCGGGCCGGCGCCGGTCGGGCCCTCGACGAGCCGGCAGCGCCCGTCGGCGTCCGTCGTCCCCTCGGCCACCGGCCCCTCGGCCGAGTGCAGCGCGACGGCGACCCCGGCGGCGGGCCGGCCGGTGACGGAGTCCAGGACGTGCGTCGAGACGCTCACCGCATCGCCTCGCGCACCCGCAGCGCGGTGATCTCCACCAGCTGCGCCTGCACCTCGACCCGCTCGGCCTCCGGGGTGTTGGACAGCCGGCGCTCCAGCTCGCGGCGCATCTCCTCGGGCGACCGCCCCGCCGCCCGGACGAGGAAGACGTGCCCGAAGCGCTCCTCGTAGGCCCGGTTGCCCTCGGCGATCGCGGTGCGCACCTCGTCGTCGGCGTCGGCCATGCCGCTCTGCTCCCGCCGGGAGGCCTCCGCCGAGGCCGACGCCCCCTCGACCCGGTCGCCGATCCGCGGGTGCGCGTCCAGCGCCGCGGAGACGTGGCCCCAGGACAGCGCCCGTGCGAGCTCGGCGGCCCGGGTGACCAGGGCGCCGACCGAGGCGTAGGGCCGGCCCGCGGTCAGCACCATGGCGAACGCCGGGGCGCCCAGCCAGCCGAACGCCTGCTCGGCCGCCTCCGCCTGGGGTGCGTCGTTGAAACGGGCCAGCGCATCGTCGCCACCGGGTTTGGTCACGTGGGGCAGGATGCCAGCTCAGTCGCCCTGCACGAGCACCTGAGGAGGTCCGGTGGTCCCCGAACACGTCCTCGCCGAGCTCGACCGGCGGCTGGACCCGGTCGACGCCGCCCGGCTGGCCGCCTACCCGGGGGAGTCGTCGTCCCGGCAGCCGGTACACACCTGCTACGTCCCGGCCGACGCCGTCGTCCCCGGGCTGACCGGGCACTGGGGGGCCGCGGCGCTGGCCGCGCTCGACGAGCACGGCCTGCCCGACCTCGGCCTGGACGCCGCCCTGGTCGCCGACGTGCTGCCGCGGGTGCGGGCCAAGCTGGCCACCGAGCCGGTGGAGGACCTGCGGGTCGACGCCGAGGACGGCTACCGGGGCGGCCCGGACGCCGAGGACGGCGACGTGACCGCGGCGGCGGCGGTGCTGGCCGCCGAGCCGGGGCTGCCGGTGTCGCTGGGGGTGCGCGCCAAGTCGCTGGAGGGCCCGACCCGGCACCGCGGGGTGCGCAGCCTGGACCTGTTCCTCACCGGCCTGGCCGCGGCCGGGCGCGAGCGCGCGGTGGTGACCCTGCCCAAGGTCACCGCGGTCGAGCAGGTCGCCGCGTTCCTGCCGGTGCTGGACGCCCTCGAGGCCGGCACCGGCCTGGGGCTGGACCTGGAGCTGCAGGTCGAGACCCCCCAGGCGGTGCTGGGTGCCGACGGGACGACGACGCTGGCCCGGATGCTGCACGCCGGCGCGGGCCGGGTGACGGGGCTGCACTACGGGACCTACGACTACAGCGCCGCGCTGGGCATCGCCGCGGCCCACCAGTCCTCCGACCACCCCGCGGCCGACGTCGCCAAGCAGGCGATGCAGGTCGCGGTGGCCGGCACCGGGGCGCGGGCGGTCGACGGCTCGACCAACGTGCTGCCCGTCGGGGGCACCGCCGAGGTGCACGCGGCCTGGCGGCTGCACGCCGGGCTGGTGCGCCGCGCCCTGGAGCGCGGTTTCCACCAGGGCTGGGACCTGCACCCCGCGCAGCTGGTCACCCGGTACCTGGCCACCTACGCCTTCTACCGGGCCGCCCTCCCCGCTGCCGCCGCCCGGCTGTCGGCCTACGTCGGCCGGGTCGAGGGCGGCGTGCTCGACGAGCCCGCGACCGCGCGGGCGCTGGCCTCCGTCGTGCTGCGGGGGCTGGACTGCGGTGCCCTGGACGTCGCGGAGGTCGAGGCGGCGACCGGCCTGGACCGCACGGTGCTCGACACGCTCGCCGGCCGGCGGGGGACGACACGTGGTCCTGGCTGACCGTGGGCAGGGGGCCGGTCGCGCTGGGTCCAGCGATGGTCCGGATCACCCGGACGAGGGGGTCAGGCCCGGGCCCCCGGCTGCCGAGATCAGTGGTGGGTGGGGCGAAGATGCCACCCGTCCCTGCGAGGAGTCGGCGTGAGGCGAGGTGTCGTGAGCGTGCTCGGAGGTCATCCACCGCGCTGGCTGCAGCGCGCCCGGGCCGGCAGTGCCGGGGCGGGCGCCGGCGCCCTGACCGCTGAGCGCACCCACGGCCACACCGCAGCCGTGGTCGGGTCCTCGGCCGAGCTCCTGGACGTGGCGCTGCCGTGGCTCGCCACCGGCCTCGCCGACGGCGACCTCACCGTACTGGCCTGCGACCCGGAGACCACCGACCAGCTGCGCGACGCGCTCGGCGCCGACGGTGCGGACCTGGTCAGCGACCCCGGCATCGCCCTGCACGGCACCCGCCCGCCGGACGCCGTCGGTGCGCTCCGCCTGCTGGTGGAGCGTGCGGGGGAGTGCACGACGGGCCGGGTGCGCGTCCTCGGGATGCCCTCCTTCGGCTCCGCCGCGCGTGACCGGCACGAGACCCAGCGCTTCGAGGCCGTGCTCAACCTGCTCTTCGCCGGGGCCCCCGTCGACCGCCTGTGCGTGTACGACCGGCGGGTGCTGTCGCCGGACGCGGTGGCCAGCGCCACCGCCACCCACCCGCACCTGCTGGCCGGCGGCAACGTCTTCACCAACCGCGGCTACCGGCGCCCGGAGACGTACGTCCGGTCGCTGCCGATCCCGCGCGAGCCGATGGAGGAGCGCCCGCCGGCCTTCGCCGTCGACGGCGCCCGGTCGCTCCCGCACTTCCGGCACCAGCTGCGCGCGGCGCTGGCCGCCCACGTGCCCGACCGGGAGCGGTGCCAGGACCTGCACCTGGCGGTCAGCGAGATCGCCGCCAACGCCTTCCGGCACGGCGTCCCCCCGGTCTCGGCCCGCGTCTGGGCCTCCGCCGACCGGGTCGTCTGCACGATCACCGACCGGGGCACCGGGGCCGCCGACGAGCTGGCCGGCTTCCAGCCCGCCCACGGCACCGACCTCTCCCGCGGCGGCATGGGCCTGTGGCTGGCCCGCAAGCTGTGGGACCACGTCGACCTGGTCGCGGCCCCCACCGGCCTGACCGTGCGGCTCAGCACCTCCCTGCGCTGACCCGCCCGCTCGGTCGTGGCGCCCCGTGGTGCCGGTGCCCGGCAGCTACCGTGGCGGGGTGATCGTGGTCACCGCGGCCGGGGGGCCCACCGGCACGGCCGCCGTCCGTGAGCTGCGCAGCCGGGGCGAGCAGGTGCGTGCGGTCGTCTCGCGCCGCGGCCCCCGCCCGGAGCTCACCGCCCTCGGGGCCGAGGTGGTCGTCGCCGAGCTGACCGCACCGATGTCCTGGTCGTCCGTGCTGGCCGGCGCCGACGCGCTGTACCTGGTCTGGCCCGCCTTCGACCCCGACGAGGCCGAGGGGGCGCCGGCGCTGTTCGCCGAGGCGCGCCGGGCCGGCGTCCCCCGCGTCGTCTACCACTCGGTGCTGCGCCCGCAGCTGCGCGCGCTGCCGCACCACGCCGCCAAGGACCGCGCCGAGGAGGCGCTGGACACCAGCGGTCTGCGCTCGTGGCGGGTGCTGCGGCCCTGCACCTACGCCGGCACCGACGACGACCAGCTCGCCGCGGTCCGGGCGTCCGGGGTGCTGCGCAGCCCGTGGGGCCTGCGCACCGGGCAGTCGCTGGTCGACCTGCGCGACGTCGCCGAGGCCGCCGCGGTGCTCCTCCTGGAGGACGGCCTGGACGGCGGCACGTTCGAGGCCGCCGGGCCCGAGGCGCTGACCGCCCCGCGGATGGCCGAGCTGATCGGTGAGCGGTTGGGGCGTGAGGTCGTCGCCGACGACGTCGTCCCGGGTGGCGAGGTGCCCACCTCGTACGTGGCCCGCTGCCGGCGCACCACGTACGACCACCACCGGGCGCACGGGTTCGTGGGCAGTCCCCGCGTGCTGACCAGCCTGCTCGGCCGCCCGCCCCGCGGCTACGCCGAGCACCTCGCCGACCTGGACCTGTAGGCGCCCCTCCGAGGAGGGGGTGCGTCAGCTGTGCTCGGTGCGCCGGTGGGTGGACTCGTGGACGACGTCGGGGCCGTCGTCCCGGCGGTCGACGACGGTGAACCGGTGCCACAGGCCCGACAGCTGCAGCGGCCGGGCGACCGTGGTGGAGTGCACGACCAGCGGCAGCTCGATCCCGCGGGGCTGGACCATCTTGTGCAGCTGCACCAGCGAGGCGATGCCGGCGGAGTTCATGAAGGTGACCCCGCAGGTGTCCAGCTGGACCTTCTTCAGCGTGGGGGCGCCGAGCATCAGGTCGGTCATCGCCCGGACCAGCGGCCGGCGGGCACCCTCGGTGAGCTCGCCGACGACGCGGATCTCGGCGGTCTCCGCGTCGTGCTCGGTGACGGTGACCTCGACGGTGTCCTCAGCATCGTCCATGCCCCGTCCTTGCCCGGGAGTGCCCCGGTTCACTCCTCGGACGCCGCGCCGCGGTCCAGGAGCAGCAGCGAGAGCGCGGCCAGCGACGGGGCGTCGGTGAACCGCCCGTCGCCGACCATCGCGCGCAGCTCGGCCTCGGACACGAACTGCTGGCGCATGTCGGCCTCGGTGTCCTCGCGCGCGGTGGGGCCGGGGGTCAGGTCACCGGCCAGCCAGACGTCGGTCTGCTGGTCGGTCAGGCCCGGGGCGATGTCGATCCGTCCCAGCAGCCGCATCGCCCCGGCACGCAGGCCGGTCTCCTCGGCCAGCTCGGCGCGGGCCAGCTCCTCCGCCGTCCCGCCGCCACCGCTGGGCCAGGTGCCCTGCACGAACTCCCAGGACCGGCGGCCCAGCGGGTGGCGGAACTGCTCCACCAGCCAGAAGCCGCCCCGCTCGGCGGCGATCACCAGTGCGGCGTCGGGCTTCTCGACCACGCCGTAGATGCCGGCGGAGCCGTCGGGTCGTTCCACGGCGTCCTCCCGCACCCGTATCCAGGGGTTCCGGTAGACCTCTCGGCTGCTCGTCGTCCGCACGCGACCTAGCCTGGCAGACCGGGAGGACGACGATGACCGAGCGCAAGCCCGAGGGCATGTCGTTCGGGTCCTGGGTCGAGCAGCAGATCGCCCAGGGCCGGGAACGGGGTGCCTTCGAGGGCCTGGCGGGGGCGGGCAAGCCGTTGCCGCGCCGGGACAGGGAGAAGAGCAGCTACGAGTGGGCCCTGGAATGGGCCCGCCGTGAAGAGGCCGACCCCGTGTCGATGCTGCCCTCGGGGCTGGTGCTGCGCAAGGAACGCGAGGACCTCCCCGCGCTGGTCGCCGCCCAGCCCACCGAGGAGCGGGCGCGGGCGGTGGTGGAGGCGCACAACGCGCGCGTCGACCAGTACTACCGGCGGCCGGTCGAGGGTGTCTGGATCGCGGTGGGCATGGCCGACCTGGACGAGGAGCTGGCCCGGTGGCGGGCGGAGCACCCCGCCGTGCCCGAGCCGCCGGTCGAGGTGCCGGCGCCACCCGCGCCGTCCCGCCGCCGGGGCTGGTGGCGGCGCCGGGCGGGCTGAGGCTCAGTCCTCCTCGTCGTCCTCCGCCTGGTGCCGGGCGGCCAGCTCGCGGGTGGCCATGCCGCCCTCCCCGCCCTCGTCGTGCTGCCCGGGGTGCAGGTTGACCTGGTCTGGGTCGTGCGCGGGTCCGGTCACGGCACCGAGCCTGCCCGTCCCGTCCCCGGGAGGCCAGCGCTGGCCACGCGGGCCGGTGGGTGCCTGACGCCCGATCGCCTTGTCGACCTGCAGGAACGGTCGTCGCGACATCTCCGCGGCGTGCCGCGCGGCGTGCGTGGCGGCACCACGCGGGCTGTCAAGGTCCACCGCGTCGCGTGACCAGTGGGGTCGCTGTGACGGACGGTGCGGGGGTGACGGGATGCGTGGTGCTCGATGGGGCGCGCGGCCACGACGGACGGCGCCCGGTGCGGTCGGTGCCCTCCTGGCCGGGCTGGTGGTGGGCATCGTCCCTGTGACGTCGGCGACCTCGGCCGCCGCTGCCCAGACCCCCGCGTCGTGCAGCGCGAGCGTGGCACTGGCCGACGGCGGCTTCGAGCTCCCCGTCATCCCGGACAACAGCTTCGCGTTCCTCCCCGAGAACCAGGTGCCGGGCTGGCGGACCACGGCCACCGATGGCCTCATCGAGCTGTGGCGGGCGCCCTTCCAGGGGGTGCCGGCCGCGGCGGGCAGCCAGTTCGCCGAGCTCAACGCCACCCAGCCGTCGACGCTCTACCAGGACCTGCCGACCACCCCCGGGCAGACGCTGCGCTGGGAGCTCGCGCACCGCGGCCGGTCGGGCACCGACGTCATGTCCGTCGTCCTCGGTGCACCGAGCGGGCTGCTGACCGGACAGGGCAACCTCAGCGACGGACGGACGGCGTGGGGCGTGCACTCGGGCACCTACACCGTGCCGGCCGGCCAGACCACCACCCGGTTCGGCTTCCGCGCCGTCACGTCGGCCGGCGGCAACCCCTCCGTCGGCAACTTCCTGGACAACATCTCCTTCGGCACCGGGCCGTGCGTGGTGGCCACCACCACCGCGACCACCCGCTACGGCGGCCCGACGGCCAACGTCGGTGAGCTCCTCACCTACACCGTCAGCGCGGCCAACGCCGGCGGCAACCCGGCCAGGAACGCGGTCGTCACCGACGTGCTCCCGGCCGGCGTCACCTTCGTGCCCGGGTCCATCCGGGCGATCACCGCCTCGGCGACGGAGGTCCGCTCGGACGCCGCCGGAGACGACCAGGGGGAGTACGACGCGGCCACCCGGACGGTGCGCGTGCGGGTGGGGCTGGGGTCGACCGCGACCGCCGGTGGCGTCATCCGGCCCGACGACAACCGCAGCATCTCCTACCAGGTGCGGGTGGACACCGCGAGCGCCGAGTCGACGATCACCGACGACGCCACCGTCTCCTTCGACGACGACCTGGCCGGCCAGCGGCGCACCTCGACGTCGAACCAGGTGGTCACGCGGGTCGACCCGGCAGCGGACCTCGCCGTGACCGCCACCCAGGTCACCCGTCCGCTGGTGGCCGGACGCACGGCCGAGTACACCGTCGCGCTGGTCAACAACGGGCCCAGCACCGAGCCCGACGCACGGGTCACCGCCACGCTCCCGGAGCTCGACGGCGCCACGGTGAGCACGGCGGACGGCACGTGCACGCTGTCCGGGCAGACGGTCACGTGCGACTACGACACCCTCGCCGTCGCGCAGTCCCGGTCGCTGACCATCACCGGCACCGTGCCGGCGGGCGCGGCGCCGGGCGCGCAGTACGCGTTCCTCACCGCGACGGCCTCCGGCACGTTCGACCAGGTGGCCGGCAACAACGTCCGGACGACGAGCGACACGGTCACGACCTCGGCCGACCTCGGCGTGACCCTGAACAGCAGCGGCGGGGCCATCGCCGGACAGGACGTCACCTACACGTCCGTGGTCACCAACGAGGGGCCGTCGGTGGCCCGGGGCGTCCGGCTGGTGGACCCGTTGCCGGTGGGGGCGTCCTTCCGTTCCGCGAGCGTCGACGGGACCCCGGTCAGCTGCGTGGTCGACCCGGGGACCGGCACGGTGGAGTGCCCGCTCCCCGACCTCGGCCCCGGCGCCTCGGCCACCGTCGAGATGGTGGTCAGGCTGTCGGCGTCGGGCAGCGACGTGGTCGACAACAGCGTGGTCGTGCTGGCCGAGACCCCCGACCCGGACGTCACGGACAACAACGCCTCCTACGCCGACCCGGTGGGCGAGCGGGCCGACCTCGCTGTGGCCCTGGACCTGCACACCGCCGTCCCCGGCCGGGTCAGGCCCGGCGAGACCTTCACCTTCACCCTCGCCGTCACCAACCTCGGTCCCTCCACCGCCCAGCACGTGTCGTTCCTCAGCGTCCTGCCGCCGGGCATCGACATCACCGACGTCGCCGGGGTGCCGTGCAGCACCACGACGTCCGGCTGCACGATCCCGGAGATCGCGGTGGACGGGACCGAGACCCTGACCGGCACCGCCGCGGTGCGTCCCACGGCGCCGGCCGGTCTCGCGTCGGCCACGGCGACCGCCGTGTCCCCGGTGCAGGACGTGGAGCCGCGCAACGACACCGCCACCGTCTCCCTCGAGGTGTACCTGGAGGCGGACCTGTCGGTCACGCAGGAGGCGGCCGACCCCCGCGGGCCCGACCTCGTCGCCGGCGAGCCGGTGCACGCCGTCGTCACCGTCCACAACGCCGGACGGACCCGCGCCGACGGCGTCGTGCTGCGGATGCCCGTGCCCACCGGGCAGCCGGTGCCGGAGCTGGGCGCCGGTGGCGGGACCTGTCACTACGAGGGCAGCGTCGTCGGCGGGGTCTCCGCCGACGGGGCCGTCGTGGTCTGCACCCTGGAGACCCTGGCGGTGGGCGCCGACTGGACGGTCACCTCGGACACGGTGCTGCGCGCCTCGTCCAAGGACGACCGGTTCACCCGCACCCGTCGGGTCTCCGCCGCCTCACCCGACCCGGACACCGGCGACAACGTGCACGTGCTCGACCGGCCCCAGGTGCGGCGCTCCGACATCGACGTCCGCATGACGGCCAGCGCGCAGCGGGTGGTGCAGACCCAGTCGGTGTCCTTCCAGGTCGTGGTGACCAACCGTGGTCCCTCCGACGCGCGGGACCTGCTGCTGCGCAACGCCCCGCACCCCGGTGTCCTCGTCACCTCCGGCGCCCCCAGCTCCGGTGCCTACAGCGCGGCCAACGGGTCGTGGCGGGTGCCGTACCTCGCGGTCGGCGACGAGGTCACCCTGGACGTCGTCGGGACCGTGCAGTCGGCGGACCCGGTGGTCGACGAGGCGCTGTTCCTGTCGGCGGAGGACGCGGACCCGGTGCGCGGCAACGACACCGCCTCGGTGACGGTCGACGTCGTCCCGGCAGCCCGTTCGCTGACGGTGACGCCCCTGTCGACGGTGGCCGCGCCGGCCGATGCCGCGGGGGTCCGGTCGGGCGACGGCATCGCGTACCGGTACCTCGTCGCCAACGACGGCAACGTGGAGATGACCGGTGTCGAGGTCACCGACCAGCTCGTCGGGGCAGCCACCTGCCCGCAGTCGTCGCTGGCACCGGGAACCGCCATGACCTGCACCGCACTGGCGACCCACCGGGTGACCCAGGGCGAGTTCGACGCCGGGCAGGGCGTCGTCTCCGCCGCCACGGTGACCGGCAGCGCGCCGGACTCGACCACGCCGCTGGCCTTCGGCCCCGTGGTGGCCACCGTGCCGGTGGGCCCGGCCACCCCGGCGCTGACCGCGGTCGCGGTGGCCCACCGCCCCGGTGTCGGTCCGAGGGACGCGCTGGTCGACGGGCAGTCGGTCCTGTGGAGCGTCTACGTGACGAACACCGGGGACGTCACCCTCAGCGACCTCACGGTCGAGGCGCTGGTGTCACCGGCGGCGGTGTGCGCCCGGACGAGCCTGCCCCCGGGCGCCTCCACCACCTGCACGGCAGCGGCGTACTCGGTCACCCCTGCCGACGTCACGGCCGGTGTCCTCGAGTACCGGCCCACCGTGACCGCGGCCGAGCCGCGCGGTGGCCCGCGGGCCAGTGCGTCGTCGTGGGTGTCGAGCCCGTCCGATCCCGCGCCGGCGCTGGAGACGGCCGTGTCCCGGGTGCCGGGCGGCGCCGCGCTCCCCGACGTCGGGGACGTCGTCCAGTGGCGCCACCGGGTGACCAACGTCGGCAACGTCGGCGTCCGGGACGTCGCGGTGGTCGACGCTGACGGCGGCCCGACCGCCTGCGCGGCCGCGCTGCTGCAGCCCGGCGCCTCGGTGCTGTGCCCCGTCCAGGTCACCCACGTGGTGACCGAGGCCGATCTCCTGGCCGGCCGGGTGACCCACACCGCGACCGCCCGCGGAGACGCCGCCGGGACGTCGGTGGAGTCCCTCCCCGACACCGCCTCGGTGCTGCTGGCCGCGGTCCGTGCGGAGATCGGCATGACGACCACCGTCACGACCGCCTCGGGCACCGACCCGGTCGAGGCCGTGCGTCCCGGTGACGAGCTGCTGTACCGGTTCCTGGTCCGCAACAACGGCAACGTCCGCCTCACCTCGCTGGAGGTGCGGGACTCCGCCGGTGTGCCCACGACCTGCCAGGCGGTGACGCTGGCGCGTGGTGAGACCACGACGTGCGCGGTGTCGGCGCCCTACCGGGTGACCGCCGAGGACGCGCGGACCGGCCGGCTGGTCCGGTCGGCGACGGCGGCCGCCGACCCGCCGGCCGGGTCGGGTGCGCTGCTGGCCAGCCACTGGGCGGAGGTCGCCGTCACGGTGGTCCCGCCCGACCCGGTCCCCGCGCCCGGCGACACCGCCCCGCCGGTCGGCCCCCCGGTCGCCCCTCCGGTCCCGCTGCCGGACCCCGCTGTCCCGTCGGCCCCGGCTCCGGTGCCCGCCCCGTCGATCGACGTCCTCGCGCCGGTCGCGGCCCCCGCCGACCAGGAGACCCCGGCCGCCGGGGCAGCCGGTGGCACCCCGGCCACCGGGGCACCCGGTGGCACCCCGGCGGCCGCGGGGTCCGGCAGCACGCCGACCGTCCCGCCCGCGGCCCTGGCGTCGACCGGCACGGACGTCGGTCCGCCGCTGGTGCTCGGTGCGCTGTCGGTCCTGCTCGGGTCACTGCTGCTGCTGCTGGTGCTGGCCCGCCGGCGGGTGGTCAGCCGCCGCTGGTGACCACCCGCCGGCCGGCCCGGGCCGGGGTGCTCAGCGCCTCGGCCCGGCCGGGACCGCGGCCAGGCGTTCCCGCAGGAACGCGACCACCTGCTCGCGCGCCTCGTGCGTGGGGTGCCCGGGCGTCTCGACGTCCGCGCTGGTCAGCACGCTGTGCTCGTTGGGCCCGATGCCGGCCTCGTTGCCGGGCCGGGAGTTCAGCTGCACCGGCAGCCAGCCGTCGCCGAAGGTCGCCCGCAGCGCGCGGAAGCGGTCCCGGGGCGAGGCGGTGTCCTCGCTGAACCGCAGGCCCATCAGGCACAGCCCTTCGCTGCGCACCCGCTCGCTGATCACGTCGGCCTCCCGCGCCGACATCCCGATGTCGCGGCGGTGGCCGGCGGTGAGCGGGAACGGCACGCCGGGCTGACTGGCCACCGGCGCCAGGACGGCGGGCTCGGCGGCCGAGGCCAGGGCGAAGCCGCCGCTGAAGCACATGCCGATCACCCCGACGCCCGGGCCGCCCACCCGGTCGTGCAGCCGGCGCGCGGCGGCCCGCACGTACTCCGCGACCGGCCGGTCGGCGCGCGTGGCGAAGGCGCGGAACTCCCGGCTGATGCAGGCCGAGGCGATGCTGCGGGCGGCATAGCCGGGGGACAGTGGCCGGCCGGGCTCACCGAACAGGCTGACGACGTCGACGGTGAAGCCGGCACCGACCAGGTGGTCGGCCAGGCCCAGCACCGCCGGCGTCATGCCGGGGAGCTCGGGCAACAGCACCACCCCGGGGCCCGAGCCCCGCGAGTGGATCGTGTGGGTGAGGCCGGCGTTGGTGAAGGACTCCTCGGTCCAGCCGGCCAGCACGTCGGGGGACGAGTCGGGGGATGACGGCACTGTCATCGCCTGATGGTGGACCCACCGGGTGCCCGCGGTCGAGACCCCCTCGCGCGCGGGTCGCCGCCGGGCCCCGCCACTGCGCAGACGTCGGGGTCACACCGCATGCGGAGAGCCCGACGACTGCGCACCACCGCCTGCGGGGCGGGAGCTCAGTCGGTGAGCGCCCGCAGCATCCGGGCGAGCTCGGCGCGGTCGTCGGCCGACAGCCGCGTGAACAGCTCGCCCGCGTCGGCGCCGCGGGCGGCGTCCACCTCCTGCTGCACCTGCCGGCCGGCCGGCGTGGGCGTGAGCACCACCGCCCGCCGGTCGGCCGGGTCGGGGGAGCGCTCGACCAGCCCGCGCTCCTGCAGCCCGTCGGCGACCTCGGTGGCCGAGCGCGGGGCGATCCGCAGCGCCTCGGCCAGCTCCGACAACCGCACGCCGTCGCGCCCGCACACCACCCGCAGCGCGCGGGCCTGGTGGGGGGAGAGGTCCCAGGGGGCGAGGGCGGCCATGAACCGGCGGCGCAGCGTGCGGGCCACGCCCATCACCAGCTCGCCGAGCACCGCCGTCCCGTCGTCGGGCGGGGAGGCGGTCATGCGGGAATCCTAGCGACATCGGTGCGGTTACCACACCGTGAGGTAACCTCACCATCGACAGAGAGGGGTGGTCGCCATCGCCGACACCACGACCCCGGGCCGGGGAGGCGGGCGCCCGGGCGGGCGGCCCGACCCGGCCGACCGCGCCCAGCTCGACCGCTCGCCCGTGCGCTGGAGCCGGGTCGCCGGGCTCTTCCGCCCGTACCGCTGGCAGCTCGCCCTCGTGGTCGGGCTCATCGTGGCCAGCTCCGCCATCGCCCTGGCCAGCCCGTTCCTCGTCCGGCTGGTGATCGACGAGGCCCTGCCCCGCCAGGACGTGCGGCTGCTGGCCTGGGCGGTGGGCGGCATGCTCGCCGTCGCCGCGGCCACCGCCGTCCTCGGCGTGCTGCAGACCTGGATCTCCACCACCGTCGGCCAGCACGTCATGCACGGGCTGCGCACCTCGGTCTTCACCCACCTGCAGCGCCAGTCGCTGGGCTTCTTCACCCGCACCAAGGGCGGGGAGGTGCAGTCGCGGCTGACCAACGACATCGGCGGCATGCAGTCGGTGGTCACCTCCACCGCGACCTCCTTCGCCGCCAACCTCACCACCGTCGTCGGGACGGCGGTGGCGATGGCCGCGCTGAGCTGGCGGCTGTCGCTGCTCTCGCTCGTCGTCCTGCCGCCGGCGATCTGGCTCACCCGCCGGGTGGCGGTCATGCGCCGCTCGATCACCGCCCAGCGCCAGCGGCACCTCGCCGACCTGCACTCCCAGGTCGAGGAGGGGCTCAGCGTCAGCGGCGTCCTGCTCGGCAAGACCCTGGGCGCCGGGCCCGCGCAGTCCCAGCGCTTCGCCGCGACGTCGGACGACCTGGTCGGGCTCGAGGTGCGCTCGCAGCTGGCCGGGCGGTGGCGGATGGCGACGATGAGCATCGTGTTCGCCGGCATCCCGGCGCTGATCTACCTGGCCGCGGGCCTCCCGGCGACCTCCGGTGGCATGACCATCGGCACGCTGGTCGCCTTCACCACGCTGCAGGGCGCGCTGTTCCGCCCGCTGATGGGCCTGCTGGACATCGGCGTGCAGCTGACCAGCTCGATGGCGCTGTTCAGCCGGGTGTTCGAGTACCTGGACCTCCCCGTCGACATCGACGACCCGGCGTCGCCGGTGCGGCTGGACGACGTCCGCGGCGAGGTGCGGTTCGACCGCGTCGGCTTCCGCTACCCCGACGGCCACCGCGACGCGCTGTCCGGCGTCGACCTCACCGTGCCCGCCGGCGCGACGCTGGCGCTGGTCGGGGAGACCGGCTCGGGCAAGTCCACGCTGGCCTCGCTGGTCGCCCGGCTCAACGACCCGACGTCGGGGCGGGTCACCATCGACGGCGTCGACGTCCGCGACCTCACGCTGGCCGACCTGGCCCGGGTGGTCGGGGTCGTGGCGCAGGAGACCTACCTGCTGCACGGCACCATCGCCGAGAACCTCCGGCACGCCAAGCCCGACGCCACCGACGCCGAGATGGTCGACGCCGCCCGCCGCGCCCAGGTGCACGACGTCATCGCCGCGCTGCCCGACGGCTACGAGACCGTGGTCGGCGCCCGCGGGCACCGGTTCTCCGGCGGGGAGAAGCAGCGGCTGGCCATCGCCCGCACGCTGCTGCGCGACCCGCGGGTGCTGGTGCTCGACGAGGCCACCAGCGCGCTGGACAACGAGACCGAGCGGGCCGTGCAGGCCGCGCTCGACGAGGCCAGCCGCGGCCGGACGACGATCACCATCGCCCACCGGCTGTCCACGGTGCGCGACGCCGACCTCATCGCCGTCCTGGACGCGGGTCGGGTCGTCGAGCAGGGGACGCACGAGCAGCTGCTGGCCGAGGGCGGTCGCTACGCGCGGCTCGCCGGCGCCGCCGTCCGCCAGGCCGAGCTCGTCGCCTGACCCGCCGACCGTGCACTCAGCGGGCTCCCCGGCCCGCCGGGACCCCGCTCGGCGCACAGTCGACGGCTGCCACAGCGCGCACCGGGCGTCGGCGCAGGGGTCCTGCGCCCACCGTCGTGCGCTCATGGCTGCCTCCGGGCCGGGGAGACGACCACCAGCGCACGACGGCGGACCCGCTCGCGACGGAGTGCGCCGAGGCCGGGGCCCGCGGGCCGGACCCCGCCGGGATGCACCGAGGCCCGGCCCCCGCGGGGGGACCGGGCCTCGGTGCGTCAGGCGGTGATCAGCCGTGGGCCTTCTTGGACAGGGCGTCCCAGGTGTTCCACTCGGCCAGCCGCGACTCGTAGTCGGCGGTGGCGATGCCGAGGGGGGCGTCGCCGAAGAACACGCGCAGCGGCGGGTCCTCGGCGTCGACGATCTCCAGCACGGCCTCGCGGGTGGCGACCGGGTTGCCGGGCGTGCCACCCAGCCGGGCCTTGCGCTGCTCGGCGGCCTTGACCCGGAACTCGTCGTAGGCCGGGTTCTCGGCGGCGTGCTTCGCCGAGGCGCCGCCCCAGTCGGTGGAGTACCCGCCGGGCTCGATGAGGGTGACCTTGATGCCGAAGTCGGCGACCTCGGCGGCGAGGGACTGGGTGAAGCCCTCCAGCGCCCACTTCGAGGCGTTGTAGATGCCGATGTTCGGGAACGCGGAGATGCCGCCGATGCTCGACACCTGCAGTACGTGCCCGCCGCCGTTGGCCCGGAGGAAGGGCAGCGCGGCCTGGGTGACCCAGAGCGCGCCGAAGACGTTGGTCTCGAACTGCTCGCGGGCCTCGGTCTCCGAGATCTCCTCGACCATGCCGAACTGGCCGAAGCCGGCGTTGTTGACGACCACGTCCAGGCCGCCGAAGTGGTCGTGCGCCTGCTGGACGGCGGCGAAGTCGGCTGCGCGGTCGTTCACGTCGAGCTGGATCGGCAGCACGCGGTCGCCGTACTGCGCCACCAGGTCGCCCAGGGTCGCCGTGTCGCGGGCGGTGGCCGCCACGTTGTCGCCGCGCTCGAGGGCCGCGATCGACCACTCCTTGCCGAAACCGCGGGATGCGCCGGTGATGAACCAGGTCTTCGCCATGGGTCTTCCTCTCGTCGTGGGGTCCGGGGGAGGCGGCGTCGGGGGCGCACGGGCCCGGGACGGCGTCGTCCTCGCCCCTCCGGAGGTGCCCAGCACCGGACGGCGCCCCGGTGTTCCGTCCTGCAACCACTTCCGGCGCCGGGACGTGAGGAAGACCGCACCCCGGAATGTTGAGCGAGGGCAACGACCTTGCCCAGGACATGGACCTGTTCTCCCCCGTGACCCTCGGCGACCTCGAGCTCGCCAACCGCGTCGTCATGGCCCCGCTGACCCGCATGCGCGCCGGTGCCTCGGGCGTGCCGAACGACCTGGTCGTCGAGCACTACGCGCAGCGCGCGAGCATCGGCCTGATCATCACCGAGGGCACCTACCCCCGGTTCGAGTCGCAGGCCTTCGTCGGCCAGCCCGGCATCGTGACCGACGAGCAGGTCGCCGGCTGGGCGCGGGTCGCCGAGGCCGTGCACGCCCGCGGCGGCCGCATCGTGATGCAGGTCATGCACGGCGGTCGGGTCACCCACCCCGACACGAACAACGGCCACCGGGTCGAGGCCCCCTCGGCCATCGCGATCGACGGCGAGACCCACACCACGAGGGGCAAGCAGCCCTACCCGGTGCCGCACGCGCTGACGGTCGAGGAGGCCGCCGAGGTCCGCGACTCCTTCGTGACCGCCTCCCGCCGGGCGATCGAGGCCGGCCTGGACGGCGTGGAGGTCCACGGCGCCAACGGCTACCTGCTGCACGAGTTCCTCTCCCCGGCGGCCAACACCCGCGACGACGTCTACGGCGGGTCGCCGGAGAACCGCGCCCGCTTCGTCGTCGAGGTCGTCACCGCGGTGGCCGAGGCCATCGGCGCCGGCAAGGTGGGGCTGCGCATCTCCCCCGAGCACAACATCCAGGGCGCGCTGGAGACCGACCGGGACGACGTCCTGGCCACCTACGGCACCCTGCTCGACCAGCTCCGCCCGCTGGGCCTGGCCTACCTGTCGGTGCTGCACGCCGAGCCCGCCGGTGACCTCGTCCAGGAGCTGCGCCGCCGCTTCGGTGGCCCGCTGATCGCCAACAGCGGCTTCTCCACCGTGACCACCCGCGAGGAGGCCGTGGCGCTGATCGAGGCCGCGCACGCCGAGGCCTGCGCGGTCGGCCGCCCGGCCATCGCCAACCCCGACCTGGTCGAGCGCTGGCAGGGCGGGCACCCGGAGAACGAGCCGAACGGCGCGACCTTCTACGCCGAGGGCGCGGAGGGCTACACCGACTACCCGTCCCTGCAGCTCAGCCAGAGCTGACGCAGGACGGCGGGGCCCGGCGGCGACCGGCGCCGGGCCCCGCCGCCTCCGGTCACCCGGAGAAGACCTCCATGAGGTGCGCCCGGACGGCGTGGTCGGACACCGGCCGGGTGCGCAGGCCGACGTGCCCGTCGGGTCGCACCAGGTAGGCCGCCGTCCCCGGGCCCGCGACACCGTAGGCGGCGGCGAAGCCGCCCCGTGCGTCGCGGACGACCGGCAGGTCGACCAGCGGCGGGACGACGGTGTCCGGCGCGGCGACCAGGTACGGGCGCACCTGACCGCCGGTCGACCGGCGCACCGACCCGGCCAGCTCCTCCAGCGCGGCCAGCTGCTCCGCGTCCACGCCGGACCCGGCGTACATCAGCAGGGTGGCCGCGGTGCCCCGGGTCAGGTCGAACAACCGCAGGTCGTGAGCGACACCGAACCGGCGCAGTCCCAGCACGTCCGGCGCCCGGTGGCCGGGCAGTGGACCACCGGTGAAGGCCGTGCCGTCGGTGACCTCCGCGACCAACGGGCTGTCCGCGTAGTTCATGGTCATCTGCATCTCGAGCAGGAACTGCTCCCGCTCGTCGTCCATGTCCATCTCGTCGGTGAACGCGACGGCGACGGCCCGGTCGACGATCGCCTTGCCCGCCGGGCGCCGCTCGGTGTCGTAGCTGTCCAGCAGCCCGGGGGCGGCCAGTCCCCGGACGGCGAGCGCCAGCTTCCACCCCAGGTTCCAGGCGTCCTGGATGCCGGTGTTCATGCCCTGCCCGCCCGCCGGCGGGTGCAGGTGCGCGGCGTCGCCGGCGACGAACACCCGGCCGTCGGAGTAGCGGTCGACGATGCCGTGCTTGACCCGGAAGACCGACGACCAGCGCAGGTCGGTCGCGGTCGTGCCCGCCGGACCGAGGTCGTCGATCGCGGCCTGGATGTCGGCGAGGCCGGGCGGGTCGTACTCCTTCCAGAACCCGGGCGGCACGACGCCGGACCCGATGGTCTGCTGGAGCCGCTGGGGGGCCAGCGTCGCGACCCGGTAGCGGTTGCGGCCGGCGAGCGGCACGCAGACCAGCATCCCGGTGAAGTCGCCGTCCTCCTCGATCCGGACCCAGCGCACCAGGTGGCCGGCCGGCACCTCCTCCGCCCCGGTGCCCCAGTCGACGTCGACGTCGCCGAGCATGAACAGCTGGGGGAACATCGACAGGCCGCCCTCGAAGGTGAGCCCGAGCTGCTCGCGGACCGCGCTGCCGGCACCGTCGGCCCCGATCAGGTACTGCGCCCGCACGGTCCCGGCCCGGCCGCCGGGGTGCTCCAGCTGGGCGGTCACCCCCTGGTCGTCCTGCAGGAAGCCGCGCAGCTCGACGCCGCGCTCCACCCGGACCCCCAGCGACGCCAGCTTCGCGCCCAGCAGCCGCTCGGTCTCGTACTGCGGCAGCCCGAGGTGGGCGAAGGGCAGCTCCTCCAGCCCGGACCAGTCCACCTGGTGGGTCCGCTTGCCGTTCACGAACACCGTCTGGCCGTGCAGCCACGTGCCGACGTCCATCGCCTCGGTCACGATGCCCTGGTCCTCCCAGATCTCCATCGTGCGGCAGTGGACGCCGATCGCCTTGTCCGCCTGGGCGGACGCCTCGCTGCGCCGGTCGACCACCCGGACGGCGATCCCCCGCCGGGCCAGCTCGATCGCGGCGGTCAGCCCGGTCGGCCCGGCGCCGACGACGAGCACCTCGGCGGCCGGTGGGGTCGCGACGGCCGCTGCGGCCCGCGGAGGGGCGGGGGCGGCCGCGACCGGCACCGGGGTCCGGGGTGCCGGTGCGACGGGAGCCGGTACGGGGACGGCCCGCTCGGTCGCGGTCCTCAGGACGCCCCCGACGCCGCGGACGCCGGCCTCCGGTGGCCGGTGCCGGATCTCGTAGAGCTTCCGCTCGAAGAACACCGACAGCCACCGGATGATCGGGCCGGTCCGGTCGGCGTGCGAGGGGTCGTCGACCCAGTTGCGGAAGTCCTGGTCGGACTCCCACTCGGCGAAGATGTGGTACAGCCCCGTGCCGGGTTCACGGAGCAGCTCCTCCCGGATCAGCCCCGGCGTCCCCTGCAGGCGTCCGGCGACCACGGCGTACGCGCGCTCGAACGCCTCCTCCTCGCCCTCACCGACCCGGGTGCTGATGTCGATGCGGACGTGGGCGGCCTGCTCCCCGCCGGCGATGCCGTAGCGCAGCTCGTAGGTGCTGCGGTCGGCGTCCTCGCGCAGGTCCCGCATGGCCGCGGTCAGTGCCTCGCGGGCGCTGGAACGGCCGAAGGCGTCCGCGGCCGCCCGGTCGGCCCAGTCGCCGGCGATCAGGAAGGTGCGCGGGTCGTCGGCGTCGCGCATCAGCTCCTGCCGGACGTTGCCCGGCTCCCCGGCGATGGCGACCGCGGCGGTGCGCCACGCCTCCTCGAACCGCTCCTCGCAGCCCTCGCGGACGCGCATCCGCAGCAGCGTGCGGACCGCCCCACCCGGCCCGGCCGTGTCCTGTCCGGTCGTGTCCTGCCCGGCCGTGTCCTGCCCGGTGGCGGTCGTGTCCTGCACCGTCGTCATGACGTCCCCTCTGGCTGGTGTCGGCGCAGCACCAGGCTGCTGTTGAAGCCCCCGAAGCCCCGGGCCAGGACGACGACGGTCCGCACGTCCTGCACCCGGCTCTGCTGCACGAGGTCCACGCCCGGCGCGTCCACCGGGTCGTCGAGGTGCGCGGTGCCGGGCACGATGCCGTCCCGGATCGCCAGCAGCGCGGTCGCCACGTTGAGCGCCGAGCCGCCGGCCATCAGCCGCCCGGTCCAGGACGACGGCGCCGTCACCGGCACCGGCGTGGCCCGCCCGCCGAACACCCGCTGGAGCGCCTCCAGCTCCAGCGCGTCCAGCTCCGGCAGCCCGGCCCCGTCGGCGAGGACCAGGTCCACGTCGTCCGGGGTGATCCCGGCGTCGGCCAGCGCGATCCGGATCGCCCGGGCGTACTGGGTGGCGTCGGGTGCGGGGTCCTCGTGGTGGTGGGCGTCGTGCGTGGCGCCGTAGCCGGCGACCTCACCCCAGACGTGCTGGGCGCCCCGTGCCCGGGCGGCGCCGGGCTCCTCCAGCAGCAGGATCGCGCCGCCCTCGCCGATGACGTGCCCGTTCGCCCGGCGGTCGAAGGGCTTGTAGGCGTCCTCGGGCCGGGTGGCCGTCGACAGCCGGCCGCTGGTCGCCTGGCAGAGCAGCGCGTACGGCGTCACCCCGGCCTCGGTGCCCCCGACCAGGACGGCGGGCGTGCCGCGGCGCGCCACCCGGCGGGCCCAGCCGATGCTGTCCAGGCCGCCGGCACCCTCGCTCACCACGACGCCCGAGGGGCCCTTGTAGCCGTCGCGGATGGAGAGCTGGCCGGTGCTGGCGGCGTAGAACCAGGCGATCGACTGGTAGGCGCCGACCGACTTGGGTCCCTTGGCCCACAGCCCCTGGATCTCGTGCTGGCTGAACTCGTTGCCGCCGGACCCGGCGGCCAGGAACACCGAGGTCGCGTAGGCGTCCTCGGGGGCCTCGTAGCCCGCGTCCTGCGCGGCCAGGGTGGCGGCCGCCAGGGACGTCCAGGTCCAGCGGTCGGTCTGCACCATCAGCTGCGGTGCCACGAACTCCTTGGGGTCGAAGTCGCGCACCTGCCCGGCGAGCGTCACCCCGTACTGCTCGGTGTCGAAGCCCTCGATCGGCCGGATGGCCGGCTCCCCGCGGAGGAGTGAGGACCAGTGCGCCTCGACGCCGACGCCGGTGGGCGCGACGACGCCGATCCCGGTGACCAGCAGCCCGGTCATGCGGTCCTCCTCGTCGGGGACGCCAGCACGATGGCCGACTGGAAGCCGCCGAAGCCGCTGCCCACCGACAGGGCGACGTCCACCTTCTGCTCGCGGGCGGTGTTGGGCACGTAGTCCAGGTCGCACTCCGGGTCGGGCACCCCGTAGTTGGCCGTCGGCGGCACCACACCGCGCTTGACCGCCAGGGCGGTCGCCGCGATCTCGATCGACCCGATCGCGCCGAGCGAGTGGCCGACCATCGACTTGATCGAGCTCATCGACACCTGCTGGGCGGCCGGGCCGAGGCTGCGCTTCACCGCGGCGGTCTCGTGGCGGTCGTTCTGCTTGGTGCCCGAGCCGTGGGCGTTGACGTAGCCCACCTCGTCCGGGTCGATCCGGCCCTGGTCCAGCGCCAGCCCGATGGCCTCGGCCATCTCGATGCCGTCGGGGCGCAGCCCGGTCATGTGGAAGGCGTTGCAGCGGTTGGCGTAGCCGCTGACCTCGCAGTAGACCTCCGCGCCGCGCTGCCGTGCGTGTCCGAGCTCCTCCAGCACCAGGACGGCGGCGCCCTCGCCCATGACGAAGCCGTCCCGGCGGGCGTCGAAGGGCTTGGAGGCGTGCTCGGGGTCGGCGTTGTTGGCCGTGGTGGCCCGGATGGTGTCGAAGCAGGCCATCGAGATCGGCGAGATCGGCGCGTCGCTGGCACCGGCGATGACCACGTCGGCGTCGCCGTCCTCGATCAACTGGGCGCCGTAGCCGACCGCGTCGATGCCCGAGGTGCAGCCGGTGGAGACCACGGTGGCCGGACCGTGGGCGCCGAAGCGCACCGCGAGCTCCGTGGCCCCGCAGCTGGGCACCAGGGCCTGGTGCAGGAACCGCGAGGCGTACCGGGGGTCGACCAGCCAGTGCGTCCCCGCGTCGCTGACCGCGACGTACTCGTTCTCCAGCCGCATGGTCGCCCCGACCGCGCTCCCCAGGGTCACGCCGACCCGGTCGGGGTCCGGGGCGTCGTCGGCGCCGCCGGCACCGAGGGTCAGCCCGCTGTCCGCGACGGCCTCGTCGGCGGCCACCATGGCCATCTGCACGAACCGGTCGTTGCGGTGCACCTCGTGGGCGGTGAGCCCGAGCTTGCGCCCGTCGAAGTCGACCTCCGCCGCCACCTGCGACCGGAAGCGGCTGGGGTCGAAGAAGGTGATCCGCCGGGTGGCCGTCCGGCCGGCGGTGATCATGTCCCAGAAGCCCTCGCGGCCCATCGACCCGGGCGCGACCACGCCGATGCCGGTGATGACGACCCGGCGCCGGTCGGCGCTCACCGGACGCCCATGGAGCCGGGGGAGGGCTCGGTGTCGACGTGGCCGAGCTCCGGCCGGGGGGCCAGCGGCCCGGCGAGGAAGACGAAGAAGGCCGTGGCCGCGCCGTCGTTGACGATGCGGTGCCGCACCCCGATCGGGACGTGCAGCGCCGACTCCCCGACCAGCCGGCGCTCCTCGCCGTCCAGGGTCACCAGCACGTCGCCGGAGACGCAGTAGAGGAACTCCTCCGAGTAGGGGTGCCAGTGCTCGGTGACGACCTCCCCCGGCTCGAGGGTCAGGGTGCCCAGGAACCCGGCGGTGGCCCCCACGCTGGTGGGGGACAGCAGCACCCGGATGTCACCGCCGCGGCGGCGGTTGGGGACCGTGTCGGCCCGCGACACGGTGGGCCCGCAGCGGACCTGCGCCGTGGGGTGCTGGATCGTCGTCATCTGTCTCCTCCGGTGGGTGCCGGACCCGTCAGCGCGGGTTCGGGGGCTGCGATGGGGGTGGACGCACCGGGCCCGGTGGCCAGGTACAGGGGCAGGCGCGGGTGGACCTGCCGGACGAGGGGCCCGAGCACGGGCACGGAGCCCACCTCGACGACCCAGGTGGCCCCGGCGCCGACGAGCGCGTGCGAGGTGGCCTCCCACTGCACCGGCGAGGTCAGCTGTGCCTGCAGGCACCGGGCCAGCCGGCCGGGGTCGCGGGTCGGCTGCGCGTCGGCGTTGGGGACCACCGGGACGACCGGGACCGACCAGTCCAGGTCGGTGAGCGCGGCGGTGAGGTGGTCGGCGACCGACTGGACCAGTGGGCCGTGGCAGGGCGCCCGCCCGCACAGCCGGACCAGGTCCAGCCCGGCCGCGGTGACGGCTGCGCGGGCCTGCTCCAGCTGTTCCCGACGGCCGGAGAGCACCACCTGGGCCGGGCCGTCGAGGGACGCCACGCAGAGCCCGCCGTCCGCCCCGGTGGACGCCACCACCGCTCGGGCGACCTCCTCGGCACCCGGCCCGACCACGGCCGCCATGCCCGCCCAGGAGGGGCGCGGCGCGTGCGTGAGGGCCTCCGCACGCAGGCCGACGAAGGCCACCACCTGCTCCAGCGGCAGGGCGCCGGCGGCGACCAGCGCAGCGCACTCCCCGACGCCGTGACCGGCCACGACGACCGGCTGCAGGCCGGCCGCGACCAGGCTGCGGTACCCCGCCACCCCGGTGACCAGCGCCGCCAGGTGCGCGGCCAGCGGGTCGGAGAGGTTGAGCGGGTCGCCCCACCAGGCGACGACGTCGCGCCCGAGCACGTCGGAGGCCTCGGCCACCACCTCGCGGGCGACCCCGTCGACGAGCCAGGCGTCCAGGCCGCCGGGACGGGCGCTGCACTCGCCCGGGAGGACGACCGCGGCGCCCGCGCCGCCGGTCATGTCGCCGGCTCCGCGCGCCGGGCGGCGGCCTCCACCTTGTCGCGGATCACGGCCATCTGGACCTTGCTGTTGGCGTCGATGCGCTCGGTCATGCCGGCGGTGTCGATCGGCGCCTCCGGCCGCATCCGGAAGTCCTGCTGCCAGCGCATCCGGGTGCCGGTGCCCTCCGGCGCGTAGTCCCACCGGATGTCCATGAACTCGAACGGGCCGGGCTCGACCCGCTTGGCCACGACCACGTGCGCGTCCTCGTCGAGGGTGCGCTCGGAGACCCAGCTCCACACCCGGCCGGACTCGTCCGGGTGCATCTTGAGCCGGAAGCGGAACGTCGAGCCGTGCTGGGCCAGCACCTCCACCTCGGCGTACTCGGTGAAGAGGTCCGGCCAGGACGGCAGGTCGTTGGTCATCCGCCAGACGTGGTCGATGTCCGCGTCGATGAGGATCGAGTTGTCGGTGTGGCCGACGGTGCGGCTGTCGTTCTCGAGGGTGCTCACTGGGTCCTCCGGCTGTGTGCCTGGGTCAGGGGGTCTGGCGGGGGCGGCCCCCTCCAGGGGCTCGCGCCGAGCGCACGAGGGGTGAGGGGGACGGGGTCCTTCTTCAGGCCATCTGCGACTGCGCCGAGGAGACGGTCGCGACGATCTCGCCGAGCGTGTAGCGGTCCGGGTCGTCGTCGGGCATCTCGGTGTCGAAGCGGTCGTGCAGCTCGGTCTGCATGGACAGGAAGGCGAGCGAGTCCAGGCCGATGTCGGCGAAGTGGGCGTCGGGGTCGGTGGTGCGCGACTCCGGCGGGAGCCCGGCCTTCGCGGCGAGCAGGTCCATCAGGTCCTCGAGGGTGAACGGGCTGTCGGGCATGGCGGTGTTCCCTTCATCGGTGGGTGGACGGGACGACCCCGGCCGGTCGGTGCCGGACGGCGCGGGGACGAGCTGGAGCGGACCGTGGGCGGCGGGCATGGGCGTCGCCGGGGACGCGGCCAGGGCAGCCGCGGAGGCCAGGAGCTCGGGCAGGCTGCGGTCGAGGAACTCGATGTCGTGCCGGTCGGCGCGCACCTCGGGGTGCCGGAGCATCGCGCGCTGCAGGGCGATGGTGGTGCGCAGGCCCGGGCCCTCGACCCGCAGCTCGGCCAGCGCCCGGTCCATCCGGCGGACGGCCTGGTCGCGGTCGGGGGCCCAGACGACGAGCTTGCCCAGCAGCGAGTCGTAGTGCGGGCTCACGTCGTCGCCCTGCCGGTAGCCGGTGTCGAACCGGGTCCACGGCCCGCCGGGGACCTGCAGGACGTCGAGGTGGCCGGGGGCCGGGGCGAACCCGCGGGCCGGGTCCTCGGCGTTGATCCGGCACTCGATCGCCGCACCCCGGGTCACGACGTCCTCCTGCTGCAGCTGGAGCCGGCGGCCGCCGGCGACCAGCAGCTGCTCCCGGACGAGGTCGACGCCGGTGAGTGCCTCGGTGACCGGGTGCTCGACCTGGATGCGGGCGTTCATCTCCATGAAGTACGCGCCGGCGGCATCGACGAGGAACTCGACGGTCCCCGCGCCGGTGAACCCCACCGACAGCGCACCGCGCACCGCCAGGGCACCGATCTCGGCGCGCCGCTCGGGGGAGAGGTGGGCCGCCGGCCCCTCCTCGAGCAGCTTCTGGTGGCGGCGCTGCAGCGAGCAGTCGCGCTCGCCGAGGTGGATCCCCGCGCCGTGCCCGTCGCAGAGGACCTGCACCTCCACGTGGCGGGCGCCGGTCAGGTAGCGCTCCACGTAGACGGCCGGGTCGCGGAACACCGCGCGGGCGACCGCCCGGGTGGCGGTGAAGGCCTCGGCGAACTCCTCGGGTGCCGACACGACGGTCATCCCGCGGCCACCGCCCCCGGCGGCCGCCTTGATGATCACCGGGTAGCCGATCTCGTCGGCGATCGCCAGCCCCTCCTCCGCCGTCCGGACCGGCTCGACCACACCGGGCAGCAGCGGCAGGCCGGCCTCGGCCATCAGCCGGCGGGCCGTGGCCTTGTTGCCCATCTGCTGCATGACCTCCGGCGGGGGACCGACGAAGGTGAGCCCCTCCGTGTCGCAGATCTCGGCGAAGTCCGGGTCCTCGGAGAGGAACCCGTAGCCGGGGTGGACGGCGTCCGCGCCGGTGCGCAGCGCGGCCTCGATGAGGTTGGGCACGTGCAGGTAGCTGTGCCGCGGGGCGGGCGGGCCGATGTGCACCGCCTCGTCGGCCATCTCCACCACCGCGGAGTGCCGGTCGGACGTGGAGTAGGTGGCGACGACCTCGATGCCCAGCTCCCGGCAGGCGCGCGCGATCCGGACGGCGATCTCGCCGCGGTTGGCGATGAGCAGCCGGCTGATCACTGCGCCGCCCCCGTCGGACGGAGGTACATCAGGACCTGCCCGTACTCCACCGACTCGGCGTCCCCGGCCAGGACCTCGGTGACGACACCCGCCTCGTCGGCCACGATCGGGTTCATCAGCTTCATCGCCTCGACGATCGCGAGCGTCTGTCCGGGTTCGACGGCATCGCCGACCCGGACGAACGGGTCGGCGTCCGGTGCCGAGGCGAGGTAGAAGGTCCCGACCAGGGGTGCGGTGACGGCGACCACGTCGTCCGGGACAGCGGGCGCGACGGCCCCGGCCGGGACGTCCCGGCCACCCGGGGTGCTCCGCAGGGCAGGCCCGCCCTCGCCGGCGGGACGGTCCTCGGCCGCCCACTCGACCTCGATGGCGATGTCACCGCTGCGCACGGTGAGCCGGCGCAGGTCACCGGGCAGGCTGCGGGCGAGCTCGACCACCTCCTCGCTCAGCGACCGGGTCGTGTCGTCCGCCGGCACCGGGGCGCCGCTCAGCACGGGCCGGGGGGCGAACTCGCTCGGGTGCACGGTCAGCACCCCGCCGGGACGACGGGCTGCAGCGAGCGCACGCGGCGGCCGCCGTGGCCGTCCATGCCGGACAACCGGCGCGACCGTTCGGCCAGCAGGGTGTCCACGTCGGTCCCGGACAGCTCGTCCAGCTCGCGGACGAGTGCTGCGCGGAGCAGGTCCGCCGCCGCGACCGGGTCGGTGTGCGCGCCGCCCGGTGGCTCGGGGACGACGGAGGTGGCGATGCCCGACCGGTACAGGTGGGTGGCGCCCAGCTGCATGGCCCGCGCCGCGGCGGGGGCCGCCGCCGCCGTCCGCCAGAGGATCGCCGCGCACCCCTCCGGGCTGATGACCGACAGGTAGGCGTTCTCCAGGACCAGCAGCCGGTCGGAGGTGCACAGGGCCAGCGCGCCACCGCTGCCGCCCTCGCCGGTGACCACGGCGACCACGGGCACCCGCAGCCGGCTGCTGCGCATGATGATCTCGGCGATCGCGTGGGACTGCCCGCGCTCCTCCGCCTCCGGCCCCGGGTGCGCCCCCGGCGTGTCGACGAGGGTGACGACCGGCAGCCGGTGGGCCTCGGCGTGCCCCAGCAGGCGCAGCGCCTTCCGGTAGCCCTCCGGGTGCGGCATCCCGAAGTTGTGGGCCACCCGCTCGCGGACCGAGTGCCCCTTCTCGTGGCCGATCACCACGACCGGCCGGCCCCCGATGGCGGCCACCCCGCCCACCACGGCGGGGTCGTCGCCGAAGGCCCGGTCGCCGTGCAGCTCGACGAAGTCGTCGAAGGCGGTGTGCAGGTAGTCCAGCGTCGTCGGCCGCTCGACGACCCGCGCCCGCTGGACGACGTCCCAGGGGTCGGTCTCCGCCGGCGGCGGGCCGGCGACCTCGGCGAGGACGGGGTCCGGTCCGTCGGCCGGTGCGTCCTCGGCCGGGACGCCGGCTGCGTCCTGGCCGTGCAGGGTGAGCAGCCGGATGAGCACCGGTCGCAGGTCCGCCCGGTTCTCGACCCGGTCCACCAGCCCGTGGGCGAGCAGGAACTCCGAGGTCTGGAAGTCGCGGGGGAGCTCGGCGCGGATCGTCTCCTGCACCACCCGCGGGCCGGCGAAGCCCACGTGGGCGCCGCGTTCCCCGATGAGCACCGACGCGAGGGTCGCGAAGGAGGCGGACACACCGCCGTAGGTGGGGTCGGTGAGCACGCAGACCGAGAGCAGCCCGGCCTCGCGGAGACGTCCGAGGGCCTCGCTGGCACGGGCCATCTGGAACAGCGAGAAGACGCCTTCCTGCATCCGGGCGCCACCGCTGGCACAGACGACCACCAGCGGTCGACCCAGCGCCAGCGCCAGCGCCGCGGCCCCGCTCACCCGCCGGCCCACCTCGACGCCCATGCTGCCGCCCAGGAAGCCGAAGTCCATGACGGCGAGCACCAGCGGGGTCCCGCCGATCCGCGCCTCGCCCACCAGGACCGCCTCGGACTCACCGGAGCGGTGCGCGGCGTCGCGGAGCCGGTCGGCATAGGGGCGCAGGT
The DNA here is from genome assembly GCF_026967795.1 of Modestobacter sp. VKM Ac-2986. Lineage (GTDB taxonomy): Bacteria > Actinomycetota > Actinomycetes > Mycobacteriales > Geodermatophilaceae > Modestobacter. Next base: position 26,418 of record NZ_JAPVBH010000001.1, on the reverse strand, counting down.
CGGTGAAGCAGAGCGGGTCCGAGTCGCCGCGGACCGCGTCGGTCTCGGTGAAGCTGCCGGCGTCGACGAGCATGTCGATCCGGGCCCGGGCGCTCAGCCGCAGGTGGTGGTCGCACTCCGGGCAGACGTACAGGTTGCGCTCCAGCCGCTTGTTGTAGAGCAGCCAGCCGCAGGACGGGCAGGAGGTCCAGCCGGTGTGCACCGGCGGGGCGGGCACCCCGGGTGTCGTCAACGAGGAACGGGTCATGACTGCCTCTCAACCGAGTCTCGTCGCCCTCACGCGGGCGACGAGGTCCAGTGGTAGAAGCGGTGCGCCATCGCGTCCTGCGGTGAGCGCCAGTTCGGGTCGTACGGCTCGATGTAGGGCCTGAGCTCGTCGCTCACCGCCCGGAACGACGGCAGCGACTGCGCGACCTGCATCGACTCCGACGGCGGTCGGTCGAAGCCGATCAGGTGCACGTAGAGGCCGTGGAACTGGAAGAGGGACCGGTGACGCACCCCGATGTCGTGGGGCATCGACGTCGCGTCGGAGCGGCCGAAGACGGCGGCCACCTCGTCGGCGTCGGTGGGGGCCATCTTCGCGATGATCATCGTCTCGTGCACGGCTGCTCCTGCGGCGCTGGCGGGACCGGACTGACACCGCAGACGCTAGGGCGGTGTCCGGGCCGCCGGCATCGGCCGGAAGGGCCGTTTCCGGGCTGCGCCGGAGGTGGTGGGGCCGGTCGGTGCGGGCCCCACCCGGAGGGGCAGGCGAGGGGGTGGTACCGCCCTCCGGACCGGACGGGGACGCCCGGCGGTCGGTCGACGGCCCCTCCCCGAGGTGCCCGTCTGCCACCTCCTGGGGCCGGGCACCCCCTACTCCGGGATGAACCGGTGGCCCGTCGGCGACGACGCGCGGTCAGCCGGTGGCGCTGTGCTGGGGCATCCCCTAGCTTGCGGTGGCACCGACCCAGGGCCCCCTGCCAGGTCGGGTGCCTGCGAGAGCGGAGTCGAGCGCATGGGCGTCAACCCGGTTCCCGGCGCGGCCGGTGCGGAGCCGGGTGGGCAGGCGCCGACCTCGCGCACCGGCGGTGGCCCCGGGCCACCCCGCTGGGGCGAGGAACCGGTGCCCGGCGGGCCGGTACGGGTCCGGGGCGCGGCGCCGTCGATCCGGGTGCTGATCTGCGACGACCACGAGGTGCTCCGCCGGGGTCTGCGCGCCGTCCTGCTCCGTGCTGCCGACGTCACCGTGGTCGCCGAGGCAGCCGGTGCCGCGGAGGCGCTCCTGCTCGCCACCAGCACGCGCCCGGACGTGACCCTGCTCGGGCTGGGGGCGCGCGGCCCCGTCGTCCAGGAGCTCGTCCGGACCCTGACCGCGCTGGGCACGCGGGTGGTCCTCCTCGGCGAGCCCGGACCGGGCGGGGACCTCATCGACGCACTGCAGGCCGGCGCGAGCGGGTACGTGCACACCACCGTGAGCGCCCAGCGCCTGATCGACGGGGTGCGGGCCGTCGCCCAGGGCGAGACGGTGCTGGACGCGGCCGCCACCGGGGAGCTGCTGCACCGTCTCGACGACTGGCCGCGGCCGGCCGCCGGGGGGCAGTCCCCGTCCGGCGGACCGCTCACCGCCCGGCAGCAGGCGGTCTCCCGGCTCGTGGCCGAGGGCCTGACCAACGCCGAGATCGCCGAACGGCTCAATGTCAGCCGGGCCACGGTCAAGGGCCACGTCACCGTGGCCCTGCGCCGCCTCGGACTCCGGGACCGGACGCAGCTGGCGATCCACCTGCACCGGGCCGGCCGGCAGGGGGACGGCGGCGCCGACCCCGAGTCCGGGCCCGTGACTGCCGGACCGGGACCGTCCACGTGACGATGGCCACCTGTGCGTCCGCTGTGTCCGGGGCGAGCGGAGACGGTCTGTGCGGTCCAGTTGTGCGCTACGGTCTCGCCGACTACGTGACGGGGGCCTGCCGTATCGCTCGCTGAGACGAGAGACGACGACGGCGGCGCTCGCGGGACGGGGGAGACGTGATGAGGACGGACCACGGCGGGTCCGGGACGGTTCGCGGCAGGCTGGAGCTGCAGCCCCTGGCGGACGACCCGAGGAGCCGCCTGCGGGGTGACGGGGCGAGCCCGCCGGGGCTGCGCGCGGCCGGAGGGGCTGCACGGCCGCGGGCGACCCGGCCGCCGCGACCGCTCGTGCGGGTGGTGCTGTGTGAGGACCAGGAGGTCTTCCGACTCGGCCTGCGGGTGGTCCTGGAGGCGCAGCCGGACATGGCAGTCGTCGCCGAGACCAGCCGCTTCACCGAGGCGCTCTCGGTGATCGACGGCCCGGGGGTGCAGGTGGTCGTCGTCGGGCAGGGGCTGGTGGGCTGCTCGAGCCTGCCCGTCCTGCGTGACCTGTGCCGGCGCGGGACCGCGGTGCTGATGCTGGCCGACGCCGGGCACGCCCCCGACGCGGGGCTGATGGACCTGCTCCAGGCGGGTGTCCGGGGGTACCTGCCCCGCCGGTCTGCGGCCCCACGGCTCGTGGAGGCCGTCCGCGCCCTCGCCCGGCAGGAGACCGCGCTCGACCCCGCCGTGGCCAGCCAGCTCGTGCGCTACCTGACCGGTGACGTCGTCCCCGCCGACGCCGAGGACCGGGCGCTGGACCGGCTCACCGAGCGGCAGCGCGACGTGGCTGCGCTGGTGGCCGAGGGCCTGAGCAACGAGGAGATCGCCAGCCGGCTGTTCCTGAGCCTGGCGACGGTCAAGAGCCACCTCACGGCCGTGATGCGCCGCCTGGACGTCCGGACCCGGACGCAGCTGGCGATCCTGCTCAACCGCGACCACTCCCCGGCGGCCTGAGGGAGGGCCGTCCTCCCCGCCCTGCGCGAGCTCAGGGCGGGGAGGACGAGGCCTGGGGGGCGACGGAGGTCAGGCGATGTCGCGGCGGGTGAGGAGCAGGCCGGTGAGCGCGGTGGAGACCGCGAGGAAGGCCGCCAGCACCCACGCTGCCTGGCCACCGTCGACGATGGCCGCGACACCCGGGGTGCGCAGTGCCGCGCCCTCCCCGGCCAACGCCGCCACGAGCGACCCGGCGTTGACCCCGGGCAGCACCGCCTGGGCTGCGTCGAAGACGCCGAGCAGCGGCGCGGCCACGTTGACGATCAGGTTCTCGACGGCCAGGACCCACACCAGCCCCAGCGCGATCGGCAGGGCGGTGCTCCGCAGCGCCGTCCCCAGCAACATCCCCAGCGCGCCCCAGGTGGTGGCGATGAGCAGCCCGCCACCGAGGGCGCGGACCAGCTGGGCGGGACCCGGCCAGTCGACGGCTGCCGAGGCCCCGCCGGCGATGGCCCGGGCCGCCAGCGCGGTGAGCAGGAAGCTCACCAGCACGGTCGCGGCCAGGACCACGACCAGCGCCAGCAGCTGGCCGGCGAGCAGCGTCAGCCGGCGCGGCCCCTGCCCGAGCAGCGTCGTGAGCGTGCCCCAGGTGTACTCGCTCCCGGCGAGCAGCGCGCCGAGGGTCAGCAGCAGGGCGCCGCCGAACAGCGGGAGCCCGGACAGCGAGTTCTCGACCAGGCGGTCGGGCAGCGTGCTCGCCAGCAGCGCCTCCGGTGGACTGCCCTCGTAGGAGGCGCCGCGCTTGTAGCTGATGTAGGGGACGAGGGTGCTGAACACCAGTTGCAGGGCCGGCCACAGCCCGAGCAGCACCCAGGTGGCGGGGCGACGCAGCAGCTTGAGCAGCTCAGCGGCGACGATCCCCCGGAGGGGTGCCGCCGTCGGCTCCGGGGACGGCGAGCCGCCCTGTGGCGTCCGGGTCCCGGTCGCCGTGCTCATCGGACGGCGCCCTGGGGCAGCCGCTGGGCGCGCTCGTGCGGTGCGTCCGGCGGCGGTGCGGCAGCGAGCTCGGACCCGGTCATCTGCAGGAAGACCTCCTCCAGGGTCTGCGCCTCCTGGCGCAGACCGGTCACCTCGACGTCGGCCAGGACGAGCGCGCGGTTGATCCGCGCGGCGTCCTCCGCGCCCGCCTGGACGACCAGGACGCCGTCCTGCACCGCCACCCGCTCGGCGCCCAGCAGCCCGGCCGTGACCGCGGCGGCCCGGTCCAGGGGCTCGGCCGCCACGACCAGGCGGCGGAGCCCGAGCAGGTCGCGGACGCTGCTCTCCACGACCAGGCGCCCCGCGGAGACCACCGCGACCCGGTCGCACACCTGCTCGACCTCGCCCAGCAGGTGGCTGGACAGCACGACGGTGCAGCCGTCGGCGGTGAGCCGCTGCAGCAGGGCGCGCACGTCGGTGATGCCGGCGGGGTCCAGCCCGTTGGTGGGCTCGTCGAGGATGACCAGCTCGGGGCCCTTGAGCAGGGCGGCAGCCACCCCGAGGCGCTGCTTCATGCCGAGCGAGTAGGTGCTGTAGCGGTCACCGGCGCGGTCGGTGAGGGCGACGGTGCCCAGGACCGCGTCGACCCGGCCTGCCGGCGCCCCGGCGTACCGGGCGAGGACGCGGAGGTTGTCCCGGCCGGAGAGGTAGGGGTAGAAGCCCGGGTTCTCGATGAGCGCGCCGACCTGGGCGCCCGGCGAGCCCGCCGGCCGGCCCAGCACCGTCGCGGTGCCGCTGGTCGGCCGGATGAGCCCCAGCACGGCCCGCAGGGTGGTCGTCTTGCCCGCGCCGTTGGGGCCGAGGAAGCCGTACACCTCCCCGCGCCGCACGGTCAGGGACAGGTCGTCGACGACCGTGCGGCTGCCGTACCGCTTCGTGAGCCCGTCCAGCACCACGACGTCGTCACGGACCGCGGTCCCGGGGCCGGACGTGCCGCCGGTCGTCTCGTGTGCGGGCTGCATGGGCGGGACTGTGCCCCTGGGAGCGGTGACCTGTCGACCGTTCCGCCGGAGGAGGACGCGCTTTCCACCGCGTGGACGGGACCGTCCCGCCCGGGGGCCCCTGCGCGTACGACCTCGGCACTGCCCGGTCGTGTCCTCAGGTCGCGGTCGGGTCCGGCCGGAGGTCGGGTCTGCCACTTGAGAGGGGCCCAGGACTCGACTCCCGTCGGCTTGGACCAGCCGGTCGCGTCGCACAGGGTGGTCCTCGCCAAGCGACCGGGTGCGGATCCGCGGACCACCCGGCTCGTCGACCAGCGCGGCTCGATCGGGAGGCAGTCATGCACGGCACCAACGAGGTCCGGAAGGTCAGAGGTCCGTGGTGGGCCCGCGGTCGGGCGGTGATGGTGGCCGCCGCACTGGTGCTCGCCGCGCTGCCGGCGACCACCGCGGCCGCCGGCGGTCACCGGGGCTCCACGCTGGTGGTGCGCCAGGGTGAGTCGATCCAGGCAGCGGTCGACCGGGCCCGGTCCGGGGACACCATCAAGATCCAGGCGGGCACGTACCAGGAGGCGGTCTGCGTCCACCGCAAGGGGCTGACCGTCGTCGGAGCCGGCGCGGGCCGGACCACGATCAGCTGGCCGGAGTGGAACAGGGTCAGCGACCTGCCGGCGGTCCCCAGCACCCCGTGCTGGACCGCGCAGGAGGCTGCCGACGCCGAGGGCGACCCGACCACGCTGGCCGACGACGTCTCCGGTCTGTTCTTCCTCGACCCCGACCGGCCGGTCACCGTCACGGGGCTGACGACCAAGAACCACCCGGCGAACGGGATCGCCACGTGGCGGGCCCGCGGCTTCGACGTCCACGACACCGCGAGCATCGGGCACGAGCGCTACGGCGTGCTCGCTGCCGCGTCGAGGCACATCTCGATCACCGGCAACCGCGAGCGGGGGGTCGTGCGTGCCGCGCCGGTCCTCGGCGGCACCGCCGGGATCAGCATCGGTGACTCCGACCGCGCAGGGGCGGTGATCCGCGCCAACCGCGTGGAGGGGTTCAACCTCGGCGTCTTCTTCCGCGAGTCGCGCGGCGGTGAGATCGTCGGCAACACCGTCACCGGCAACTGCGTCGGGATCCTGGTCTTCGACGACTCCGCCACCGAGGTCCCCGACACCCGGGGGAGCGTCGAGGGCGGTGACGTCACGATCCACAAGAACTCCTCGGTCGCCAACAACCGCTACTGCATCGCCGGGCGGAACGGCAGCCAGCTGGTCTCCGGGGTCGGGGTGTCCGTCACGAACGCCGACTCCGTCCGGATCACCAGGAACACGATCACCGGCAACCGCCCCGTCGTCCCGAGCGGTGCCGCACCGATCAACTACCCGGCCGGTGGCCTGAGCCTGGTCAGCTTCTCGCCCCCGCCGGGGACGAGCCCGGCCGGCGCACCGGACCCCGGCCTGGTCTCCCACGTCAAGGTCACCGGCAACACCTTCGCCGACAACGCGCCCGTGGACATCTGGGTGACCCGGCCGATCCCGAACACCCTGCTGCGCGGGACCGGACCGGGGGTCGTCATCCAGGGCAACCGCTGCACCACCAGCGACCCGGCGGGGTACTGCGGGCGCTGACCGACCCGGGCTCCGGCCCTCGAGGGCCCCGTGGCAGCCGCCACGGGGCCCTCCTGGCGTCCGGGCGGCCGAGCGGGTCCGGGGACGCCGACGGGCACCGTGCGCAGTGGCGCACGGTGCCCGTCGAGGGACTGCGGGGGAGAGGTCAGGCCGCGCGCTGGGCGGCGAACTCGGTGGTCTCGGCCTCGGAGAAGTGCCGGCCGCGGGTCGACACGGGCACGGCCCGCAGCGCCTCGGCCGGGGTGGCGAACTCGGCGGTGGCCGGCTCCGCGTCGGTGGCCGGCACCTCGGCCTGCACCTCGACGTCGGTCTCGGCCAGGGTCTCGGCCTCGATCGGGGTCTCGACCGGGGCCTCGGTCTCGTCCTCGACCGGGGCCTCGGCCTCGGCCTCGGCCTCGTCGGTGACCTCGGTGTCGGTCGAGGCCTCGACCGGCGCGGGGACCTCGGCCACCGGCTCGGGGGAGAGGACCACCGGGTTCTCGGCGATGTCGACGACCTCGGCCAGCCCCGCGGCGTGGATGCGGGCGATGGACTCCAGGGCGCCGGCAGCCAGCTCGGCGATGACCTGCGCGTCCGTGGTCGCCTGACCGGCCTCGGCAACGGCGTTGATGCTCATGTCCTCCTCCATCGGCAGTCCTCGGCCCGGTCGGTACCGGCCGGGCCGGGCGATCTGCGGACGGCGCGGCGGAACGGGTTCCGGTGCCGGCGGCACAGTGCCAGGCTGCCGGGGGTGAGCACCCGGTCCTGGCTGTCGCTGTGGTCGCAGGACTCCGCGCTGTCCATCGCCTCGGTGGGGTCGTTCCTCTCCATCGGCAGCGTCGGCTCGGTCCTCTCGATCGGCAGCGTGGGCTCCTCGACGTCCCTGTTCTCCGTGGGCAGCTGGCTCTCGGTCGGCTCCGTCCTGTCCGCGCAGTCGGTGACGTCGGTGCGGGCCTGGCGCTCGGTCGGTGGCGCCCGCACGGCCGGGTGCGCCGCCGCGGCCACCGTCCTCGCCGCCGTCCTGGTCCGGGGGCGCTGAGTGGCCGCCACCGTCGAGGAGTACCTGGCCGGGCTGCCCGCCGACGTCCGGGCCCGGCTCGAGGAGCTGCGCGGCGTCGTCCGCGAGGTCGTCCCGCAGGCGGGGGAGGCGATCAGCTATGCGATGCCGGTCTTCACCCTGGACGGCGCCCCGCTGCTGCACGTCGGCGCGTGGAAGCACCACCTCGGCCTCTACCCGGTCCCGCGGCTGGACCCGGAGCTCGAGGCCGAGGTGGCGCCGCTGCGCAGCGGTCAGGACACCGTGCAGCTCCGGCACACGGCCCCGCTGCCGCGCGACCTGCTGGTCCGGCTGGTGCAGGCGATGGTCGACCGCCGCGGCTGACGCCGGCTCAGGCGGCGTCCTCGAGCACCAGCGGGCCGGCCGCGAGCCGGGAGAACGCCGGCTCGTCGGCCCGCCACACCTGCCGCGTCACCGGGGCGCCGAAGGACGTGGGGGCGGCGAGGGAGAAGCCCAGGTGCCGGAACCGGGTGGACAGGGCGACCAGGTGGTCGACCTCGGCCAGCGTCGGGCGGCCCAGCGTGCCGTGCCCGCGGTGTCCGGCCAGGCCCAGCAGCAGCGTCTCGGCCAGGCAGGCGAAGGACTGGTCCCCCGGCAGGCCGATGTCCCCGCCGCGGCGGCGGATGCCGGGCGTGGCGACGATGCCCCCGTCCAGCACCAGCACGTCGGGCCGCCGGCGGGGCAGGTCGGGGGAGGTGTTGCGTGGCTGGGTGTCGTCGATGACGACCGTCCCCTCGCCCAGGTGCTCGCTGCGCAGCAGGGCGTCGGTGGCGCTGGTCAGCAGCACCACCAGCCCGGCGCCCCGGACGTCGGCCATGTCCCGCGACGTGCGCACGGCCCCCGCCCCGAGGTCGTCGACCTCCGCGGCCAGGGCGGTGAGCGTCGCCGCCGTCCGGCCGACGAGCAGCAGGTCCGGGACGCCGGCCCGGGCGAGCAGCCGGGTGACCGCGGAGCCCACCGACCCGGTGGCGCCGACCAGGGCGACGCCCGGCCGCGGCGCCGAGGGCAGCGCCCGCAGCACCGACTCGGCGGTGATCGCGGCGGTGAAGGCGTTGCCGTTGGTCACCCCGACGTCGGTGCGCGCGCGGAACAGCTCCCCGCCATCGGTCGCCGTCGCCGTCAGCGCCCCGAGGCCGACGACGCCGACGCCGGCCGCCGCGGCCCGGTCGACGGCCGCGGTGATCCGCCGGTGGGCCAGGGTCCGGTCGCCGAGCAGCTGCCGTGGGGTGAGCGGCACGCCCACGACCTGGCCGGTGGGGGAGTCGGGCCGCTCGGCCAGGGCGGTGGTGGCGAGGGTGAACGGCGGCAGCGGCAGGTGCCGGAAGGCCCACTCGAACGCGGGGACGGGCACCCGGCGCAGTGCCGGCACAAAGCGGCCCACCTCGGCGGCGACGTCGGTACGGGGGTGCACCAGGAAGGTGACGGGGACGGCTGGCTGCGTCGGGACGGGCACGGCTGCGGACCCTAGGGCCGCCCGGTGTCCGGCAGGTGACTGCCTGCGTTGATCCAGGTCACACGGTCAGCCGGCCAGCGCCTGGGTGTCCTGGTGGAGCACGGGGAGGACGCCGGCCGGTGCCGGGCGCCCGAAGTGCCAGCCCTGCCCGTCGTCGACGCCGAGCACCCGGAGCACGGCGTGCTCGGCCGCGGTCTCCACGCCCTCGGCCACGACCCGGACGCCGCCGCCGTGGGCGAAGTCGACCAGGGACTCGACCAGCCGGGCGAGCACCGGGTCGGTGTCCAGGCCGCTGACGATGCTGCGGTCGATCTTGATGACGTCGGGGTCGGTGACCACGATGTGCCGCAGGCTGCTGAAGCCTGCGCCCACGTCGTCGATGGCCAGCCGCATGCCGGCGGCACGCAGGGGCGCCAGCGCGGCCTCCAGCGCGGCGTAGTCCGCCACCTGGTCGTGCTCGGAGAGCTCCAGCAGCACCCGCGGGAGGGGCAGCGAGGCGAGCAGGTCCACACACTGCGGGGTGAGCAGCGTGGCGGGGGAGACGTTCATCGAGACGTATCCGGGGACGTGGTCCAGCAGCGCGGCCGCGCGGGCCAGGGCCTGCAGCTCCAGCCGGTCGCCCGCGCCGACGCTGTGCGCCTCGGCGAAGACGGTGTCGGGGGCGCGGTCCCACTCGCCGGGGAAGCGGCTGAGCGCCTCGGCACCCCGGCGCTCGCCGGTGGCCAGGTCGACGATCGGCTGCAGGACGACGACCGGGCCGCCGGCGGCCATCACCGGCAGGATCCGCTGCTCGATCTCGGTGCGCCGCTGCTCCTCGCGCAGCCCCGGCTCGATGATCACCGACGCCGCGTCGGCCAGCACCTCCATCAGCGCATGGTCCCTGGTCGACAGCTCGGGGTCCGAGCGCAGGCCGAAGGCGCAGAAGGTCCCGTAGACCGTGCCGTCGCTGAGCCGCACCGGGGCGGTGACGTAGCTGCGGATCCGCGGGATCCGGGCCGGCCGCAGCCTCATCGCGGCGGGGAAGTCGGTCACGTCGGGCATCACCGCGGGCAGGTCGCCGTCGAGCACGGCCTGGCAGAAGCTGGTGTCCTGCGGCTGGGTGAGCCCGTCCCGGAACACCAGCGGCATCGAGGACTCGACGATCTCGAGGTGCTGGGTCGCGCCGTCCAGCCGGCTGAAGAAGGCCACGCTCAGGCCGAGCGATCGCCGCGCGGTCTGCAGCAGGTCGGCGATCTGCTGCTCGGTCTCCGAGCGCTGTCTGCGCACGAGGGTCTCCCTGGTCGGTGGCCCCCCGCCCCGTCGTCTCGAGGTGGTTGCCCGACCCCACCATCGGCAGCGCGGGTGCGGACCTGCAGAGGCCGGCCCGTGCCTCACCCGGTCGGGTGCCGCCCAGGTCAGGCGGGGGTCAGCGCGGTGGCCGGGCGGACGGCGGACGGCGTCCCGAACCCCCGGGTGACCAGCCGGACGGCGAGGCTCATCTCCCAGGCGGTGACCGGCAGGGCGGCGACGAACCGCCACGGGGACGTGTCGTCGACCAGCCCGGCCATCACCGCGGTCGAGGACAGCAGCACCAGCGGCCCGCCCACCAGCCCGAGGACGGCGATCCAGCGCGGCACCAGCCGGGCCCGGTGCACCAGCAGCGCGAGCAGCAGGCTGTTGACGCCGATGACCAGCCCGGGGCCGACGAGGAAGGTCCAGTCGTGCAGGGCGACCAGGGCCCGGGCGACGGCGACGTCCTCCGGGCCACCGCCCTGCCGCAGGGTGACCAGGGACAGGGTGGCCACGGCGCCGGTGGTGATGACCGCGGCCTCCAGGACCCGGCCGCAGACGTAGCCCAGCGCGAGGCTCTCGCTCTCCCGCCGGACCACCGGGTACACGCAGACCGCGGTGCCGATGCACGAGGCGGCCAAGAGCACCTCCAGCCAGCCGCCGAGGAGCACGCGCCCGTCGGCCCCGGCCCCCAGCACGTAGCCCGGGTCGGTCAGCGCGGGCTGGTAGAGCACCAGCCCGGCGATCGCGGCCACCGCCGCCACCACGAAGAAGACCCCGGCCGCCCGCGCGTTGCCCCTGTCCATCACGTCACCTCTCGTCGGCGGTGTACGGCGTACACCCGCATGGCGGGACGGTAGGTGTACGACGTACACCTGTCAACGGGGTACGGTGCGCCGGTGGCCGACCAGGCGCGGCGGGTGCCGCTCAACCGCGACCGGGTGCTCGCCGCAGCCGTCGGCCTGGCCGATGCGGCCGGCATCGAGTCGCTGAGCATGCGGCGCCTGGCCCAGGAGCTCGGCGTGGTCCCGATGGCGTTGTACAAGCACGTGTCGGACAAGGACGCGCTGCTCGACGGCATGGTCGACGCCGTGCTCGGTGAGATCGAGCCGGGCGCCCCCGGGGCGGACTGGCGGGCGGCCGTGCAGCAACGGGTGCTGGGGGCCCGGCGGGCGGTGCTGCGGCACCCGTGGGCGCGCAGGGCGATCGAGTCGCGGACCTCCCGGACGCCCGTGGTCCTGGACCACATGGAGGCCCTGGCCGCGGCCTTCCGCGCCGGTGGCTTCTCCGCCGACCTGACCCACCACGTCATGCACACCCTGGGCAACCGGATCTGGGGCTTCAGCCCCGAGCTGTTCGACGCGCCGCACGACCCGGCCGCACCAGCCCCGGGTCCGGCCGAGCAGGAGGCGCGGGCCGCCGAGTTCGGCCGGCGGTTCCCGACCATCCTGGAGATCGCGGTGGCCGCCACCCGGGGTGACCTGGGGGCCGTCGGCGGGGGCTGCGACGAGCAGTTCGAGTTCGAGTTCGCCCTGGACCTGCTGCTCGACGGCTTCGAGCGGCTCCGGGACCAGGGCTGGACGTCTGCCGGCGATCCCCGTCGGGGCGGGGTGTGACCGGCCCGGCGCGACACAGCCGGTCCCGCGGGCCGGACCGGGTGGTGCCGGTGGCGTGCCATGATCTCGACGGCGGCCGCCGGTGTCCCGTGCCGCGCGCACACCCGTGTCCCGGGGGAGAGGTGTCACGCTGACCCGTCGACTGGCCGAGCTGCTGTCCCGCGGTGTGCGGTCCGAGCACCAGCGAGCGGTCCTGGAGCACGACTGGGCGGCCACCGCACTGGGCGACGTCGAGACCTGGTCGCCGACGCTCTTCGCCACCGTGGGCACGTGCCTGAACTCCCGCTTCCCGATGCTGCTCATCTGGGGCCCGGACCTCGTGATGGTCTACAACGACGCCTACGCCCCGCTCCTCGGTGCGCGGCACCCGGAGGCGCTGGGCAGGTCGCTGTCCGACGTGTGGGCCGACATCTGGCCGACCCTGCGCGGCATGGTCGAGCAGGTGCACGGCGGGGAGGCGACCTTCAGCGAGGACCTCCTGCTCGTCACCAGCCGGGACGGGTTCGAGGAGGAGACCTACTTCACCTTCTCCTTCAGTCCGGTCGTCGAGCCCGGCGGACACGTGGCCGGCATCCTCGACACGGTCGTGGAGACCACGTCGCGGGTGCTCGCCGCCCGCCGGATGTCGGTCCTGCAGCAGCTGGGCAGCCTGCCGCGCTCGGTGCACGGGAGCACCGAGGCGGCCTGCGCCGCCGCGCTCGAGGTGTTGGCCTCGGCCCGGGCCGACTGCCCGTTCGGACTGGTCCACCTGGTGGAGGACGACGGCCACGGTGCCCGGCGGACCGGCGCCTTCGGCCTGGACCCGGGGCGTTCGCCGTCCGACGACGCACTCCAGGCGGCCGTGCGACAGGCGGTCGCCACCGGCGCGGTGGTCCCGATCGGTGACCTGGGCGCCCGACTGCCCGGTCTCACCGGCACCGGCGCCGGCCCGGTCGGTCCGGCGGCCGTGGACACCGCCTTCGCCCTGCCGCTGACCGCGGCCGGCCGCGACCGCCCGGTCGGGGCGCTCGTGCTCGGCGCCAGCCCGCACCTGCGGGTGGACGCGGAGTACCTGACCTTCCTGGAGCTGGCCGCCGGACAGGTGGCCGCAGCGGTCGCCGACGCCCAGGCCGTGCTGGCCGAGCGCCGGCGCGCCGCCGAGCGGGCCGAGCTGGACCACTCGCGGGCGCAGTTCTTCACCGAGGTCGCCGTCACCCTGCAGCGCGCCGTCCTCGGGCCGACCGTGCTCCCGGCCGGCTTCTCGGTCCACTACGAGCCGGCCGCGGGCACGCTGGAGGTGGGCGGCGACTGGTACGACGTCGTCGACCTGCCCGGTGGGCTGTTCGGCGTGGTCGTGGGCGACGTCGTCGGGCGCGGGCTCGACGCGGCCGCCGTCATGGGCCAGCTGCGCAGCGCCGGGCGGGCGCTGCTGCTGGAGAGCCGCTCCCCGGCGCACGTGCTCTCCGCGCTGGACCGGTTCGCCGCGCTGGTGCCCGGCGCCACGTGCAGCACCGTGTTCTGCGGCGTGGTCGACCCCTCGGCGGCCACGCTGCGCTACAGCAGCGCCGGGCACCCACCCGCGATCCTGGCCGACGAGCAGGGCCGGGCCGAGCTGCTGGAGGGTGCGCGCGGTCTGCCGCTGGCGGTGCTGGAGGGCGCCGACCGGCCCGAGGCCCGGGTCAGCCTGCCGCCGGGCTCGACGCTGCTGCTCTACACCGACGGGCTCGTCGAGCGCCGCGAGGAGGCGCTGGACGAGGGCATCGGCCGGGCGGTGACGGCGCTGGTCGCCGGCCGGCACCTGGCCACCGACGTCCTGTCCGACCTGCTCACCGACCAGCTGCTGGCCGACGCACCCGACGACGACGTGGCGTTCCTGCTCTACCGCACCCCCGGCTGACCCCTCGGGCCGGCGATACGGGCCGAACTCCCTTGCCCGCGACCACCGGAGCGGCCACGCTGCGCCGCATGCACTTCCTGGACGGCAGCGAGGGCCCGGACGACGAGTGGGAGCGCCGGCACAGCGCCCCGGAGAACGAGGCGCCCGTGGCGGTGCCGGTCAGCGCGGTGCTCGCCCGCAGCGACACGGCGGCGGTCACGCTGACCGGGGTGCAGGTGTTCACCACCGGCCTCACCTTCACGCTCGGTGTCCGGTGCCGCCCGGAGGCGCTCGGGTCCGGGGACATCAGTGACCTGCTCTGGGGTCACCGGGGCCCGGGCCCGCAGGTGCTGGTCGGGGTGGAGCTGGCCGACGGCCGCCGCGCGAGCAACGTGCCGGGCAGCGTCCACGCCTTCGCCGACCCCGGTGACCTCGACGGGCTGGTGTTCCACCACGGCTCGGGGTCCGGTGGCCAGCTGTCGGCCGAACAGGTGTGGTGGCTGAGCCCGCTGCCGCCGGCCGGGCCGCTGCGCCTCGTCGTCCGCTGTGACGCGCTGGGCCTCCCGGAGACCGTCACCGAGCTGGACGGGACGGCACTCCGCGCCGCCGCCGAGCGCGTGGTCACCCTCTGGCCGTGGGTCTCCCCGCGGGGGGTCGAGCCGCCCCAGCCCCCGCCGGGGCCCGAGCTGCCCGCGGACAGCTGGTTCGCCCGCACGTGAGCCTCGTTCACCGCGGGGCCGGCCCGGGTAGTCGGGCACGCAGGTGACCGGTCCCGGTCACGACGCCCACGGGAGGGACTGGCCATGGCTGCCTGCGAGGTCTGCGGCAACGACTACCGGCTCAGCTTCGAGGTGCACGCCGCCGGCGCGGTGCACACCTTCGACAGCTTCGAGTGCGCGATCCACGCGATGGCACCCATCTGCGAGCACTGCGGCGTGAAGGTCGTCGGCCACGGCGTCGAGGCCGACGGCGTCTTCTTCTGCTGCGCGTCCTGCGCGCGCATGCACGGTGAGCTGGCCAGCGCCCAGGAGCTGGTCGACCACGCGGGTCTGGCGCCGGACGAGCGCTGAGCCGTGGACGTCGTCCGGACCAGCAAGCGGCTGTCCCGGGTGCTGCGGCACGACCCGTGCAGCGTCGGGCTGGCCCTGGACGAGCACGGCTGGGTGCCGGTCGCCGACCTGCTGACCGCGCTGCGGCTGACGCGGGCCGAGCTGGACGACGTCGTGGCCGGCAACGACAAGCGGAGGTACGCCTACGACGAGACCGGCACGCGGATCCGGGCCAGCCAGGGGCACAGCGTCCCGGTCGACCTGGGCCACGCCCCCGCCGTCCCGCCCGCGGAGCTGTTCCACGGCACGGTCGAGCGGTTCCTGCCCGCCGTCCTGGCCGAGGGGCTGCGCCCGATGGGCCGGCACGCGGTGCACCTGAGCCCGGACCGGCAGACCGCGGCGGCGGTGGGGGCGCGGCGGGGGAGACCGGTCGTCCTGCGGGTGGACGCGGCGGCGATGACCCGGGACGGCGCGACCTTCACCCGCTCGCCCAACGGCGTCTGGCTGGTCGACGCCGTCCCGCCGCGGTACCTGGCGCGGACCTGACGCTCAGCCGACCGGCTGCCCGGCCGCGGCGATCAGCTCGGCCACCCCGGCGTCCAATGCGGCCTGTGCCTGCACCGGGTCGGCGAGGTAGCCGGCCACCATGGCGCCGTCGCGCAGCACCAGCCACCGGCGGGCGGCGTCGGCCGGCTCGGGGTGGCCGACCGTGGTGAGCGCCGTCCGGACGCTGCCCTCCAGCCACTCCCGGTGCACCCGCACGGCCTGGCGCACCGCGCTGGCCGGGTCGGGGTGCTCGGCGGCGGCGTTGATGAAGGCGCAGCCGCGGAAGCCGACGCCGCACACCGTGTCCCCGACCAGCGAGGTGAGCGCGCGCAGCCAGCCGGCCGCTGCGGCGGCGTCGGCCGGCACCTCGCCGGCCCGCTCGCGCACCGTCGCGTCGACGCCCCGGAGGTAGGCGACCACGAGGTCCTGCTTGCCGGGGAAGTGCCGGTAGAAGGTGGCCCGGGTGACGCCTGCCTCGGCGACCACGCGGTCGACCCCGACGCCACGGATCCCCTCGGCGTAGAAGAGCGCCGAGGCGGTGCGCAGCAGGCGCTCCCGGGCCTCCGACGTCGGAGTCGCGGTGGTCATGGTGATCACGGTAACCCCCTGTTGACGCTGGTCAGGGCGCGTGCTGGAATCAGGGGGAGCAGGGAGAACGACCGTTCTCTCTCCCGGACGTCCGACCAGGAGGCCCAGCCATGGCTGCCGTCTACACCGCCCTCGCCACCGCCACGGGGGAGGGCCGCAACGGCCACACCCGCACCTCCGACGGCTCCATCGACCTCGACCTCAAGGTGCCGGCCGAGATGGGCGGCCCCGGCGGTGGCGCCAACCCCGAGCAGCTGTTCGCCGCCGGCTACGCCGCCTGCTTCCACGGCGCGCTCAAGATGGTCGCCGGCAAGCAGGAGGTGGCCTTCACCGACTCCGCCGTGACCGCCGAGGTCGGCATCGGCCCGAACGACGCCGGCGGCTTCGGCCTGGAGGTCACCCTGCACGTCGAGCTCGGTGGCATCGACCAGTCCGCCGCCGAGGCCCTCGTCGAGGCCGCCCACCAGGTGTGCCCGTACTCCAACGCCACCCGCGGCAACATCCCGGTCACCCTCGAGGTCGAGACGGCTTGATGACCGGCCCCGCTCCACGCAGGGGCTGCTGAGACCCGGGGGAGGGTGGTGCCGTCAGGGCCTGCCCTCCCCCGTTCGCGTCCCGGGTGGAATCCCACCGCCGCCGGGCGCCTTGGGACGGGCATGCAGATCGACCTCTCCGGGCGCACCGCCCTCGTCACCGGCTCCTCGCAAGGCATCGGCCTGGCCATCGCCACCGGTCTGGCCGGGGCCGGCGCCGCCGTCGTCCTCACCGGACGTGACGCCGCGAAGCTCGACGCCGCCGCAGCCGGCATCGACGGGCAGGTCACCACCGTGGCCGGCGACGTCACCACCGACGAGGGGACGGCGCAGCTGCTCGAGCAGGTGCCGTACGTCGACGTCCTGGTCAACAACCTGGGCATCTTCGGCGCCAAGCCCGCCCTGGAGATCACCGACGACGAGTGGCGCCGCTACTTCGAGACCAACGTGCTGACCTCGGTGCGGCTCACCCGCGCCTACCTGCCCGGCATGGTCGAGCGCGGCTGGGGCCGGGTGCAGTACATCGCCAGCGACTCCGCCGTCGTGGTGCCGGCCGAGATGATCCACTACGGGATGACCAAGACGGCGCTGCTCGCGGTCTCCCGCGGCTTCGCCAAGGAGGCCGCCGGCTCCGGGGTCACGGTCAACTCGGTGATCGCCGGCCCGACGCACACCGGCGGCGTCGAGGACTTCGTCCGCTCCCTGGTCGGCGACGACCTGTCCTGGGACGACGCGCAGCGCGAGTTCATGCGCACCCACCGGCCCCAGTCGCTGATCCAGCGGCTGATCGAGCCCGAGGAGATCGCGAACATGTGCGTCTACCTGGCCTCCCCGCTGGCCTCGGCCACCACCGGCGGCGCACTGCGGGTCGACGGCGGCTACGTGGACGCGATCCTGCCGTAACGCGGGCCCGCCACCCTGGGCGGCATGACGTTCGCCGTCCCGGTCGTGGACATCTCCAGCTACGTGCACGACGGGACGGCGGAGCAGCTCGCGGCCACCGCGGCGGCGATGGACGCCGCCTGCCGCACCGTCGGGTTCGTGCAGGTCGTGGGCCACGGTGTCCCGGACGCCGTCGCCGCCGGGCTGGCCGGGGCGATGGACGACTTCTTCGGGTTGCCGCTGGCGGCGAAGAACGGCTGGCGCACCCCGCCGGAGGTCAACCGCGGCTACAGCCCGCCCAAGAGCGAGTCGTTGTCGCTGTCCCTGGGCGTGGAGGCCGCGAGCCGGATGAACGACTTCTTCGAGGCGTTCAACGTCGGCGCCTCCCAGGCGACCTACCCGCACGCGCCCGGGCTGCCGCAGCCGGACTACGCGGAGAACACCTGGCCCGACGTCGCCGGCTTCGAGCCCGCCGTCGAGGCCTGGTTCACCGAGGCCGCCCGCGTCGCGCGCACCCTCACCCGGGTCTTCGCCGACGCCCTGGGCCTGGCACCGGACTTCTTCGACCGCCTCACCGGGCACTCCCTCGACGTCCTGCGGATGAACAACTACGCCCTCCCGGAGGGCACCGTGCGCCTCGACGGCGACCTGACCGGCATGGGCGAGCACACCGACTACGGCATCGTCACCGTGCTGTGGGCCGACCAGGTCGCGGGCCTGCAGGTGCTCGGCGGCGACGGCGGCTGGTACGACGTGATGCCGGCCGAGGGCGCCCTGCTGGTGAACCTCGGCGACGTCACCGCCCGGCTGACCAACGAGCGGTGGCTGTCGACGCTGCACCGGGTCAAGCCGCCGATCGTCGACGGCACCATCCAGCGGCGCCGGTCCGCGGCCTTCTTCCACGACGGGGACGTCGACGCGCTGATCACCACCCTGCCCTCCTGCCTGGAGCCCGGTGAGGAGCCGCGCTACCTCCCGCTGACGGTGGGGGAGCACGTGGCCGCCAAGCTGCGCGGCTCCCGGGCCGGGGTGGTCAACACCGCCGCCGACCGCGAGGCCGCCCGGGTGCTCGCCGCCCGGTCGTAGCGTGGGGCGCGTGTCCCGCGTCCTGATCACCGGTTCCACCGACGGCCTGGGCCTGCTGGCCGGACGACTGCTCGCCGCCGACGGCCACGCCGTCACCCTGCACGCCCGCAGCGACGCCCGCGCGGACGACGCCCGGGCCGCGCTGCCGGCCGCCGAGGGGGTGCTGGTCGGTGACCTCTCCACGATCGCCGGTGTGCGGGCGGTCGCCGCGCAGGCCGAGGACGCCGGCCGGTTCGACGCCGTCGTCCACAACGCCGCCGTCGGGTACCAGGAGCGGCAGCGGGTCGAGACCTCCGACGGCCTGGCCCACGTCTTCGCGGTCAACGTGCTGGCCCCCTACCTGCTGACCGCACTGATGACCCCGCCCGACCGGCTGGTGTACCTCAGCTCGGGCATGCACCGCGGCGGCGACCCGTCCCTCGGCGACCTGCAGTGGACCCGCCGTCGGTGGAACGGGTCGCAGGCCTATGCCGACAGCAAGCTCTGGGACGCCGTACTGTCCGCGGCGGTGGCCCGGCGCCGGCCCGACGTGCTCGCCAACTCCGTCGACCCGGGGTGGGTGGCCACCCGGATGGGCGGGCCCGGGGCGTCGGACGACCTGGCGCAGGGCCCGGTCACGCAGGCCTGGCTCGCCGTCTCCACCGACGACGAGGCCCGCACCAGCGGTGGCCACTGGTACCACCGCGCCCGGCGTGCGACCCACCCCGCGGTGTCCGACGTCGCCGTCCAGGACGGCCTGCTCGCGGCCTGTGCGGAGCTCAGCGGCGTCCCGCTGCCCTGATCCCGGCGCGTCGCGGGCTGCGGCTGCACCGGTTCCACAGCCGGGCGTGTGATCCTGGGGGTTGGTCGATCGCACCCCATCCCCCAGCGCGCCCCGGAGGTCGTCGATGGAGCCCGGCGAGTCCGCGAGGCCGTTGCCTCCCCGGCTGGACCCCCGCGCGGGGAAGACCCCGCGCACGCCCCGCGGCGCCACGGCGTCCCGGTCCGCGGAGGTCGAGCCGGTGAGCCCCACGCGCCGGCTGGCCGTCGGCGTCCGGGCGCTGGCCGCCGTGCTGAGCGTCCTGGTGCTCGCCGGCAGCGGCTGGGGCTGGTACCTGGCCAAGGTCGCCGAGGCCAGCCTGAGCCGCACCGACGCCATCCCGACAGACGGCAACGTCGACGCCGCGGGCAACGGCGGCGAGGCGATGAACCTGCTGCTGGTGGGCCGGGACTCCCGCGCCGGGCTGACCCCCGAGCAGCAGGCCGAGTACGTCACCGGCGACACCGCCGGGCTGCTCAACACCGACACGATGATGCTGGTGCACGTGCCCGCCGACGGGTCCGCGGCCTCCTTCGTCAGCCTCCCGCGAGACCTCTACGTGCCCATCCCCGGCAGCGGCGAGGGCAAGCTCAACTCCGCCTACGGCGGTGGCTACAACGCCGCCGAGGGCGAGGAGGCGGAGCGGGACGCCGCGGGCGCCCAGGCGCTGATCCGCACGGTCAGCCAGCTCTCCGGCCTGCAGATCGACCACTACGCCGAGATCAACCTCCTCGGCTTCATCAACCTGAGCACCATCGTCGGCGGCGTCGAGGTCAACATCTGCGAGGCCGTCGACGACACCGTCACCGGCGCGCACTTCGACGCCGGCCCCCAGACCCTCAGCGGCAGCCAGGCGCTGCTGTTCGTGCGGCAGCGGCACGGCCTGCCCAACGAGCTGGACCGGCAGCGCCGCCAGCAGGTCTACATCGCCGGCATGCTGCGCAACCTGCTGTCGAAGGACCTGCTGCTGGACCTGTCCAAGCAGCAGCAGATCGTCAAGCAGGTGGGCAGCAGCGTCACCTTCGACGACGGCCTCGACGTGTTCGACCTGGCGGCCCAGCTGCAGTCGGTGCAGCCGAGCGACATCAGCTTCCAGACCCTGCCCGGGCTCAAGGACGACACCATCGACGGCGCCGCCGTGCTGGTGCCCGCGGACCCGGCCGCGCTCAAGGACTTCTTCGCGTCGCTGAGCGAGCCGGCGGAGGAGCCGGCCGCCGAGACCCCCGCGCCGGTCGCCCCGGTCGCGCCGTCCGAGGTGACCGTCAGCGTGCTCAACGGCTCCGGTGTCACCGGCGCTGCGGCGACCGCGGCGACCGCGCTGGGCACGGCCGGCTTCGTGGCCAGCAGCGGCGGCAACGCCCCGGCGAACACCGACCGCACCGCGATCGCCCACGCCCCCGGTGACGAGGGCAAGGCCGCGGCGCTGGCTGCCCAGGTGCCCGGGGCTGCGGTGACCGCCGACGCCACGCTCGCGGCCGGCACGGTGCAGCTGACGCTGGGCAAGGACTTCAACGCCGTCGGCCAGGCGGTCGACGCCCCGCCCCCGGTCCCGGTCGAGCCCGGCACCTACGCCTCCAGCGAGCGCACCGCGGACGACACCAGCTGCATCGCCTGACCCCCGCCGTCCCGGACCCCCGGGACGGCGGACGTCACCAGAGGACGCGGTCGACCGGGCGGACCGCGGTCGGGGGCTCGGCGCCGATCATCTCGGTGAGGTCGATCTCCACGGTGCGCGTGATCGCCGTCATCGGGACGTCGTAGACCGTGTCGGCGAAGGGCTCCGCGAGGTCGTCGCCGACCTGGACGGCGAGCAGGAACATCAGCGCGACCAGCCCGGAGCCGATCGGGGTGGCCCAGCCCAGGTCGTTGACCAGGGCGAAGGGCAGCACGACCGCGAGCAGCTGGCTGAAGAACCGGGGCAGGAACCGGTACTGGACCGGCATCGGGGTGTTCCTGATCCGCTCCAGCCCGCCCTGGGCGTTGGACAGGGCCACCAGGGTCGACTCCAGCTGGACCAGCCGGAGGTCGCTGATCTTCCCCTGGCGGGCCCCGGCGCCGAGCAGCCGGCCGACGTGGGTGAGCACGGCGTTCTGCCTGTTCGTCGACCCCTCCACCGCAGCGGCCACGTCGGCCGGCAGGTGGCGGCGGGCCTCCACCGGGAACGGCTGCCCCCGCAGCGCCGTCCGCAGCACGTGGACGTAGGCGATCTGCGCCTGCACCACACCACCGGCCAGGCCGCGCCGGGCACCGTCGACGTCCTCGTCGATCAGCACCAGCGCCTCCCGGGCCAGGCTCCGGGAGTTGTTGACCACCTGGCCCCACAGCGTCCGGGCCTCCCACCACCGCTCGTAGGCGGCGTTGACCATGAAGCCGACGAACAGTGCGATCGCCGTCCCGAACAGCGTGGTCGGGATCTCCAGGCTGGAGAAGTGCGTCGCGTCGTTGAGGTACAGCGCCGTGATCAGCACGTCCCACGCCAGCAGCAGGGTGAACGGGACGGCGATGCTCCGCAGGGCGTGCACGGGGCGGGGCAGGCGCGAGATGATCACAGTGACTCCGGGGTCGGCAGGCCGGCCGTCGGCCCCGTCGCCGCTGATGCTCCCCGAGCCGCACCGCCGTCCGCGCGACCGGACGGCGTGAGCCCGCCCACGCCGTCCGGTGGGCCCGGGACGGCGGGGCGGGCGTGGTCTCAGGCGGCGACGGCCTCGGACCGGCGGGGGAGCAGCACGGGGAGCGCGAGACCGGCGAGGGCACGGACGTCGTCCTCGTCGTCGTCCGTGGCCGACCAGCTGGCGGGCTCGACCAGGGCGACGGGCTCGTCGTCCTCCACCTCGGTGGCCTCCGTGACCGGGGCGTCCCAGTTCTCGGCCAGCGCGGCGATGGTCGCCATCGCCTCGTCGAACAGCTGCTCGACGAGTGCGTGGCCGGCGGACGCGACCGCCTCGGTGGAGAAGGTGCCGTCGAAGAGGAGTCCAGTCACGCCGTGGTCATCGGCAGTCGACACGTCGACCCTGACGACCGGTGGCTCAGCGGCGCCAGAAGTCGAAGCGGTCGCGGCCCGGGCGGAAGCCGGCCTGCTCGACGACGTCGACAGCCAGGTCGAACCGCTGCCCGACCAGCTGCGGCTGGTGCCCGTCGCTGCCGAAGCTGACCGCGTCGCCGCCCTCGTCGCGGTACCAGCGCAGCAGCTCCACCGACCACAGCGGGCTGGTGGTGTTGACCTCCAGGGCGCGGCCGCCCGCCGCCAGGGCGCGGAACACCGCCCGGTACTCCTCCTCGAACACCGCCTCCGGGTACGCGTCGCGCCCGCCGGGCCAGTAGCGGCGCGGGAAGTCGCAGTGCGCGAGCACCTGGAAGACGTCGCTGCTCTCGATCATCGTCACCATCTCGGTGAGGTAGCGGCGCATCGTGGCGACCAGGTCGACGTCGGGTGCGTGCAGCACCCGGTTGACCCCGATCAGCCGCCCGTCGACCGGCAGCGAGTGCAGCGACCCCAGGACGCGGTCGACCGGCGAGGCCTGCAGGTGTGCCGCGACGCTGGCGCCGAACAGGTGCGGCTCCCCGGCCTCCACACCGGACCAGACCCGCAGTTGGGGAAACCGCTGCCGGGCCTCCCAGATCGTCTCGGCGTAGACGTCGACGTCGATGGGCAGCTGGTTGGCCGGGTGCCGGTCGGTGAGCCCGTCGGTGGTGGCGCGGTCGCCGGGGCTCCACACGGTGAAGTCCAGGTGCTCGGTGAAGGCGATCGCCGGCAGGCCGATCGCCACGGCGTGCTCGCAGGCGCGCAACAGCGAGGCCCGGGGCCCGGTGTCCCACGAGAACTCCGAGTGCACGTGGTTGTCGGGCGGCAGCATCCTGCCCATCCAACCGCCCGTCCACAGCGAGCGCACGCCGGGTCCCGGAGTGTCGGTGCCGCCGCCTACGGTCGGGTCATGACGACCGCTGTGCAGCCCGATCTCGCCGACGAGGCGCTGGGCGTCCTGCGCGAGCTGACCGGCCGCCCCGACGCCGTCTTCCGCGAGGGCCAGGACGACGCGGTCCTCGCGCTGGTCGAGCGGCACCAGCGGGCGCTGGTGGTGCAGCGCACCGGGTGGGGCAAGTCGGCGGTCTACTTCGTCTCCACCGCCCTGCTGCGCCGACGCGGCGCCGGCCCCACCGTGCTGGTCAGCCCGCTGCTGGCGCTGATGCGCGACCAGGTGGCCGCCGCGAGCCGCGCCGGCATCAAGGCGGTGGAGATCTCCAGCTCCAACGTCACCGAGTGGGACGACATCAACGCCCGGCTCGCCGCCGACGACGTCGACGTCCTGCTGGTCTCCCCCGAGCGGCTGACCAACCCCCGCTTCCGAGACGAGCAGCTGCCCGCCCTGGTCGAGCGGTGCGGCCTGTTGGTGGTCGACGAGGCGCACTGCGTCTCCGACTGGGGCCACGACTTCCGGCCCGACTACCGCCGCATCCGCGACCTGCTGGGCCAGCTGCCCGCGGGCACGCCCGTGCTCGCCACCACCGCCACCGCCAACGAGCGCGTGGTCGCCGACGTCGCCGAGCAGCTGGGCGCCGGTGGCGTCGAGGTCACCACCGTCCGCGGCCCGCTGGCGCGCGACTCGCTGCGCATGGGCGTGCTCCGGCTGGACTCCGACCGGGCCCGGCTGGCCTGGCTGTCCGCGCACATCGGCGACCTGCCGGGCAGCGGCATCGTCTACACGCTCACCGTCGCCGCGGCGGAGGAGACCGCCGCCCTGCTCCGCGACGCCGGCCACGAGGTGCGGGCCTACACCGGCCGGCTCGACGACGCCGACCGCAAGGACGCCGAGGAGGCGCTGCGGGAGAACCGCGTCAAGGCCCTGGTCGCCACCTCGGCCCTGGGCATGGGCTTCGACAAGCCCGACCTCGGCTTCGTCGTGCACCTAGGGGCGCCGTCGTCCCCGGTCAGCTACTACCAGCAGGTCGGCCGCGCCGGCCGCGCCGTCGACCACGCCGACGTCCTGCTGCTGCCCGGCCCGGAGGACATCGCGATCTGGCAGTGGTTCGCGACCTCGTCCATGCCGCGGGAGGACCACGCCGCCGCGGTGCTCACCGCCATGGCCGACGGCAAGGCGTGGTCGGTCGCCCGGTTGGAGACCGTGGCCGACGTCCGGCGCTCGCGGCTCGAGCTGCTGCTCAAGGTGCTCGCCGTCGACGGGGCGGTCGAGCGGGTGCAGGGCGGCTGGCGCTCCACCGGCGTGCCGTGGGTCTACGACGCCGACCGGTACGCCCGGGTCACCGCGACCCGGGAGGCCGAGCAGCGCTCGATGCTCGACTACGCCAAGCCCGTCGACACCGCCGAGTGCCGGATGGCCTTCCTGCAGGAGGCCCTCGACGACCCGACCGCGGCCCCCTGTGGGCGTTGCGACGTGTGCGCCGGCCCCTGGTACCCGACCGACGTGCCGGCCGGCGCCTCCGAGGCCGCCTCGGCCCGGCTGGACCGGCCCGGGGTGGAGCTGGCGCCCCGCGCCCAGTGGCCCACCGGCGCCGACCGGCTCGGCGTCGAGGTCAAGGGCAAGATCGCCGCGGGGGAGCAGGTGGCCACCGGCCGCGCCGTCGCCCGCCTCACCGACCTCGGCTGGGGACAGAAGCTCCGCACCCTGCTGGGGGACGACGGGGTGGGTGGGGTCGCCTCCCTCGCCGAGGACCTCGAGGCCCCCTCCATCGAGGAGGACCCGGATGCCGCCTTCGACGTCGCGCACCGGGTGATGAAGCCGGGCCTGGCCTCCGACGCGCCGCCGGACGAGGAGCTGCTCAAGGCCTGTGCCCGGGTGCTGGGCGCCTGGGACTGGGCCCAGCGCCCCGGTGCGGTCGTGGCCGTCCCCTCCCGGCGCCGGCCTGCCCTGGTGAGCGGCGTGGCCGAGGGCCTGGCCCGGATCGGCCGGCTGCCCTACCTGGGCGCCCTGGACCTCGTGCACGGTGGCCCGACCGGCGGGCCCGGGGGCAACAGCGCCTTCCGGTTGGCCGGGGTGTGGCAGCGGATCGTGGTCGGACCGGAGCTGCGTGCCCGACTGGCCGAGCTCGGTGACGCCCCGGTCCTGCTCGTCGACGACCTGGCCGACTCCCGCTGGACGATGACGGTCGCCGGCCGCGAGCTGCGCCTGGCCGGCGCCGCCTCGGTGCTGCCCTTCGTCCTGGCCCTCTCCGCCTGAACGGCCCCGTCCCAGAGGCTCGCCCCGAGCTCCCGAGGGGGGAGGGGGCGGGGTCCTTCAACTGTCCACAGGTTTTCGAACACCTGTGCGAAACCGGTAGTAGCCTCCCGGCATGTCGCTCGCGCACCAGCCGTCCATGTGGGACGTCGCTGAGGAGGCCTCGCCCACCCCGCTCGCCGGGCGGGTGGTCCGGCACCCGCTGAGCCAGTGGGCCTGGGTCGACCACCTGCCCGGCTGGGTCGAGGGCTCGGACCAGGTGTTCGACGTCCTGCTGGGCGACATCGGCTGGCGGGAGGACCGCCGCCAGATGTACGACCGCGAGGTGGCCGTGCCCCGGCTGCTCCGCTGGTACGGCGGTGAGGAGCCCCTGCCGCACCCGGCCCTGACCGCTGCCCGGTCGGCGCTCAGTGCGCACTACCGCCCCGAGCTCACGGAGGACTTCGTGACCGCCGGCATGTGCCTGTACCGGGACGGCCGGGACAGCGTCGCCTGGCACGGCGACCGGATCGGCCGGAGTCGCACCGAGGACACGATGGTCGCGATCGTCTCGTTCGGGTCGCCCCGGCCGCTCCTGCTCCGTCCGGTCGGTGGCGGGGAGAGCCTGCGTTTCACCCTCGGCCACGGGGACCTCGTGGTCATGGGCGGCTCGTGTCAGCGCACGTGGGAGCACTGCATCCCGAAGACGACGCGGGCGGTCGGACCGCGCGTCAGCGTCCAGTACCGCCCACGCGGGGTCGCCTGAGCCGTGAAGGCCCTGCTCAGAGCCCGTGCGACGGGGTGGCTGGACCCCCCTTCAGACCCCCCGTGCAGACCCCCTCAGAAGGCGTGTATCGTTCTCCATGCACCAAGCGAGAACGGACCGGGCCGCAGGGCCTGGGAAACCGCCGGACAGAACCCCTGAGGTTCGACTGCTGCGGAACTTGGTGTAAGGTGGAATCACCGCTACGAAGAACGGCCGAGCAATCGGTCGGGGAACGTGCGCGTCCGCTCCTTGAGAACTCAACAGCGTGCCGAAAGTCAGTGCCAAGTAACAAATCCCCATGCGATGTCTTCGGATGTCGTTGGGTTCCTTTGGTTGATTGAACGAGAGTGCCAACTCTTGGTCTCAGCTGCGATCAAATCATCTACGG